>NZ_FTMO01000005.1 GCF_900156025.1 Allobosea sp. TND4EK4 | reverse complement strand
TCCAGCATGGCCAGCACGCTCTCGGCCTCGCGGATCGTCTCGTTGTCCGGCCGGCCATAGACGAAGCCCGTCGAATAGCCATTGTCCTCGTCGCGCAGATAGGTCGTCGAGACATGGATCGGCGGAACCACCGCCTTCGTCTCACGGTCGATCTTGCCCATCGCCTGCGCGGCCAGGGAGCGGGGTCTCCAGATCACGTTCATGAGGATGGCTTCTCTCTCGAGCCCATGGCTGGGCAACAACGAGACGATGAACGAAGGCGCTTGCCTCGTTTCGCCGAAATTGGCTAGCTAAGAACCAAATTCGTCGAATGTTCTTTCCGGGCGCCCAAAATGATCGAGCTCGATCGGTTTGACAAAGCTCTCCTGCGGGAGGTCCAGATCGACAACCAGATACCGGCCCGCGTTCTGGCAGAGCGGGTCGGATTGTCGACCAGCGCCGTGCTCCGGCGGCTGCGGCGCCTTCGCGGCGAGAAAATCATCGCTGCCGACATCGCGATCGTGAGCCCCGAGACACTCGGCGTGCCGGTCAGCATTCACGTGCTGGTCTCGATCAACCAGGGCTCGCGCACCTACGCGGATTTTTCGCGCAAGATTCAGCGTCGCCCGGAAGTCCGGCAGGCTTCCTATGTCACCGGTGGAGCAGACTTCGTGCTTCACCTTCAGGTGGAAAGCATGAATGCCTATGCGGCCTTCACGAAGGAGATGTTCCACGACGATCCGACCGTGGCTGAGTATCGGACCTTCGTGGCGATGCGCGAGGTCGTCGGACCGGGCAGCCGGTCGCACGGCGGCTGATCCCGGCACTGTCGTAATCTGCTGCTGGCCGTTGAGGTCGGTGGAATCGGGCCTCTGCAACTTCTCTCAAAAGAAAACCGCCCCGGCTTTCACCGGGGCGGTCCTGTTTCACGCGCTCAGGCGCTCACCCTTCGAGATCAATTCTCGACATAGGTGATCTTGCCGTCGGCGCCCTTCTTCCAAGTGTACATGGTGTAGTCCGGACGGGTGATGTCGCCCTTCTTGTCGAAGCCGATATCGCCGATCACCGTCTTCACCGGCTCGCCCTTGTGCAGCGCGTCGGCGATCTTCTTGGGATCGGTCGAATTGGCGCGCTTGGCGCCCTCGGCCATGATCTGGACGGCGGCGTAGCTGTAGAGCGTGTAGGCTTCCGGCTTGAAGTTCTTGGCAGCGAACTTCTTGACGATGGCCGCCGCCTCCGGACGC
Source organism: Allobosea sp. TND4EK4 (assembly GCF_900156025.1). GTDB lineage: Bacteria > Pseudomonadota > Alphaproteobacteria > Rhizobiales > Beijerinckiaceae > Allobosea. The sequence goes on along the minus strand of NZ_FTMO01000005.1, from coordinate 287,135 downwards.
TTCTGCGGGTCCGGCGGGAAGGTCATCAGCGTGCCTTCGACACCGGGGCCGCCAATCGTGGAGAACTCGTCGGTGGTGATGCCATCGCCCGAGACCAGCACGGTCTTCAGGCCCTGGTCGCGCATCTGGCGCACGATCAGGCCGCCCTCGGTGTGCAGGCCGCCCCAATACAGGTAGTCGGCGCCCGAGGCCTTGATCTTGGAGACGAGGGCCGAGAAGTCCTTTTCGCCGGCGTTCACGCCTTCGTAGAGCACTTCCTTCATGCCGCCGGCGTTGAGGCCCTTCTTGGTCTCGTCGGCGAGGCCCTGGCCGTAGGTCGTCTTGTCGTGGACGACGGCGATCTTCTTGTCCTTGAAGTTCTTCAAGAGATAGGCCGAGGCGACGGCGCCCTGCTGGTCGTCACGGCCGCAGGTGCGGAAGGTGTTCCAGAGGCCGCGCTCGGTGATCTTCGGGTTGGTGGCCGAAGGCGAGATCATCAGAACGCCGTTCTCGGCGTAGACTTCAGAAGCCGGCATGGCGACGCCGGAGTTGAACGGGCCGACGACCCACTTCACGCCGTCGCCGACGAACTTGTTGGCGACCGAGACGCCCTGCTTGGGATCGGAGACGTCGTCGCCGACGCTGACCTGGATCTTCTGGCCGAGAACGCCGCCGGCGGCGTTGATATCCTCGGCGGCCTGCTCGGCGCCGTTCTTCAGCTGGGCGCCGAAGGCGGCGTTCGGTCCCGTGATCGGCCCGGCGACTCCGAGCTTGATCTGGGCGCTGGCCATGCTCGAGAACGCGAGTACCGCGCCCAGTGCGATGCCGCCCAAAAGCAACTTCTTCATGCGTGGAAACTCCCCTGTTTTGATCTTAACAACGGGCTGGACGGACCGCCCGTCTCGGCGCGTAAGGCTGCCGGTGAAGCGCAGTCTTGCGCTTTTCGGGCAGGGTGTCACGCGGCAAGCTCATGCGACTTTCTGCCCGTTTTCAGAGCAGTTCAGGCTTGATGACTGCTCCGGGGCGCGGCTTCCAAGCGAAGGGGCCGGCGCGCTCGAACAGCCAGTGATATTGCCGCGTCATCTGGTTGGCGCGGGTGTAGCGCCAGCCGGCGAAGCCGACGGCCATCAGCACGACCGTGTCGACGATGTAGTAGTGCAGCGTCAGCAGCGTCGCCTGGAACAGCGCAAAATGGATGAAGCGCACGAACAGGCCGAGGACCAGCATGTAGATGACGAGCTGCCAGCTTGGCCGCCAGGTCAGCGCGATCGCACGGCCGGCCATCCAGGCGAGCCAGCCGCCCATGACCACCGAGACCAGCAGGAAGAGCCAGATCGTCGGCTCTTCGTAGAGGATGCCCTGCATCGTCAGTGCCTCCCGCCTTCGAGATAGGCCGCCTGGACCTGCGGATTGGCGAGGAGTTCCTTGCCCGAGCCGCTCATGGTGATGACGCCGTTGACCATGACATAGCCGCGATGGGCGAGCTTCAGCGCATGGAAGGCGTTCTGCTCGACCAGGAAGACGGTGAGCCCTTCGGTGCGGTTGAGCTCGCGGATCGCCTCGAAGATCTGCTTCACGATCAGCGGGGCGAGGCCGAGCGAGGGCTCGTCCAGCATCAGCAGCTTCGGGCGGGCCATCAGCGCGCGCGCGATCGCCACCATCTGCTGCTCGCCGCCCGAGAGCGTGCCGCCGCGCTGCTGCAGGCGCTCCTTCACACGCGGGAAGAGCGTGCACATGCGCTCGAGATCCTCGTCGAAATGCGCGAAGTTGTTCACCGACGCGCCCATCTGGAGGTTCTCGTAGACGGTCATGCGCGGGAAGATCCGGCGCCCTTCCGGCGATTGCGCGATGCCGAGCCTGGCGATCTCGTGGCTGGGCATCTTGGTGATGTCGCGGCCCTCATAGGTGATCGAGCCTTCCCGCGCCTGCGGGCTGCCGAAGATCGTCATCATCAGGGTCGATTTGCCGGCGCCGTTGGCGCCGATCATGGTGACGATCTCGCCGGGGTTGACGTCGACATCGACCCCCTTCAGCGCGATGATCTTGCCGTAATAGGTCTTGACGCCGCGGACGGCGAGCAGAGGCTGGGTCGCACTCACGAGATACCGACCTCCGCTTCGACCTCTTCGACCTCCTCGTCATCGACGCCGAGATAGGCGGCGATGACCTTGGGGTCGGCCTGCACCTCGGCTGGCGTGCCGTCGGCGATCTTGGTGCCGTAGTCGAGCACCACGACATGGTCCGAGATTTCCATCACCACCGACATGTCGTGCTCGATCAGCAGCAGGGCGGTGCCGAGATCCTTGCGGATCGAGAGCAGCAGCTCGTTGAGATCGAGGCTCTCGCGCGGGTTGAGGCCGGCGGCCGGCTCGTCGAGGCAGAGCAGCACCGGGTCGGTGCACATGGCGCGCGCGATCTCGAGCCGGCGCTGGTCGCCATAGGGCAGGTCGGCTGCCGGATCGTCGGCGCGGTGGGTCAGGTTGATCTTGTCCAGCCAGAACTTGGCCTTCTCGATCGCCTGCTGCTCGCGCAGCTTGTAGCTGGAGATGCCGAGAATGCCGAGGAAGGAGTAGCCGGAGGCCAGCATCAGCGGGTTGTGCTGGGCGATCAGCAGGTTCTCCAGCACCGTCATGCCGCCGAAGAGGCGGATGTTCTGGAAGGTGCGGGCAACCTTGGCCTTCCAGGAGATGCGGAAGTCCGGCATGCGCTCCAGCAGGTAGCTCGCGCCGCTGTCCTGCGTCAGCGTGATCATGCCCTGCGTCGGCTTGTAGAAGCCGGTGATGCAGTTGAACACGGTGGTCTTGCCGGCGCCGTTGGGGCCGATCAGCGCGGTGATTTCGCCCTTGCGGGCTTCGAAGGAGAGGGCGTTGACGGCGGTGAGCCCGCCGAAGCGCATGGTGACGTTCTCGATCTCGAGAAGCGGCCGGCCGTGGGCGGCGGCCTTCGAGGGTGCGGCGATGGTCATCAGCCGTGGCCCTCCTGCACGAGATCGGCCGAGATCTGCTTCTTCTCCTTGAGGAAGGCGGTGGGCTCGCGGGTCGAGATCAGGCCGCGCGGCTTCCAGATCATGATCACCACCATGGCGAAGCCGAAGATCAGCATGCGGTACTTGGTCGGGTCGAAGTCCGCGCCGAAGATCGCCTTCATCCATTCGAGCTCGCGCAGGAGCTCGGTGCCGCCGATCATCACGATGGCGGCGATGGCGACGCCCCAGAGCGAACCCATGCCGCCGAGCACGACGATGGCGAGGATGACGGCCGATTCCATGAAGGTGAAGGATTCCGGCGAGATGAAGCCCTGCCGCGCCGAGAAGAAGGCGCCGGCGAAGCCGCCGAACATGGCGCCCAGCGCGAAGGCGGTGAGCTTGGTGCTGGTGGTGTTGATGCCGAGCGAGCGGCAGGCGATCTCATCCTCGCGCAGCGCCTCCCAGGCGCGGCCCACGGGCAGGCGTCGCAGCCGGAGCGTCACGAAGGCTGTCAGCAGGGCAAGGCATAAGATCAGGTAATAGAGGAAGATTGTTCGGTAGAGCGGGGAGAACTCCAGCCCGAAGACCGCCGCAAAGCCATTGTCGGCCGCTGTAAAGGGGATGCCGAAGAAGGTCGGGCGCGGAATGCCCGAGATGCCGGCATAGCCGTTCGAGAACTCGGTCCAGTTGATCAGGACGAGGCGGATGATCTCGCCGAAGGCGAGGGTGACGATGGCGAGGTAGTCGCCGCGCAGGCGCAGCACCGGAAAGCCGAGCAGCATGCCCCAGAAGGCGGCGAGGATGCCGGCCATGGGCAGAAGAATCCAGAAGGAAAGCCCGAAATTCTTGGCGAGCAGAGCGTAGGAATAGGCTCCGACCGCGTAGAAGGCGACATAGCCGAGGTCGAGCAGGCCGGCGAGGCCGACGACGATGTTCAGCCCCCAGCCGAGCATGACGTAGATCAGGATCTGGACACCGAAATTATCGACCCATTTCAGCGCGCCGCCCCAGCCGGCGAGCCCGATCGCAATCGCCGGGAAGGCGGCGAGGAAGCCGAGGCCGAAGACCGAGAACAGGCGCGAATGGCGCTGGAAAAAGGCAAGGGTGCCGTGGGGGAGGAGACGGATAGGCGGCTTCTTGCTGCCAGCCTTCTGCTGCTGGCGGAGCGCCACCAGGAAACGGCCGACGAAGACGATCGCGACCGCCCAGGCCACAGCGTCCCAGCGCGGATCGAGAACCAGGACATTGTCCATGTTCTGGCGCGTGCCCCAGGCGATGATCGGGATGCACAGGCCGAGCGTGACGAGGGCGGCGAAGCCGGCCTCCTTCAGCGCCGCCTTGAGATCGATCCCGGCGGCGGGCTTTGCGGTGGTTGCCGTCGCCATGGCGTCAGACCTTCTCGACTTCCGGCCGGCCCAGTATGCCCGAGGGCATGAAGACCAGCACGATGGCGAGGATGCAGAAGGCGGCGACGTCCTTGTAGTCGATGGTGAAATAGGCCGACCACATCACCTCGATGAGACCAATCAGGAGCCCGCCGAGCACGGCGCCCGGCAGCGAGCCGATGCCGCCGAGCACGGCCGCGGTGAAGGCCTTCACGCCCGGGGTGAAGCCGTCCGAGAAGTTCACCACGCCGTAGAGCACGAGATACATGACGCCGGCGACCGCAGCGAGCGCGGCGCCCATGACGAAGGTGATCGAGATGGTGCGGTCGACGTCGATGCCCAGCAGCGCGGCCATCTTGCGGTCCTGCTCGCAGGCACGCTGGGCGCGGCCAAGCGGCGTCTTCTGCACGATGTACCAGAAGGCGGCGAGCAGGATCGCCGTGGTGAGCACGATGACGATCTGCTTGTAGGAGATCTGCACCGAATAGGTGGTGCTCTCGATCAGCGTGATCGACTTGTTGAGCAGCGGCGGGATCGACTTGTTGCGCGGTCCCTGAACGACCTGGACGAAGTTCATCAGGAAGATCGACATGCCGATCGCCGAGATCAGCGGGGCGAGGCGGAAGGAGCCGCGCAGCGGCCGGTAGGCGACGCGCTCGATCGTCCAGTTCCAGAGCGAGGTGAAGAACATCGCCAGGCCGAGCACCACGAGCAGCGCCAGCATCACCACCCCGGCGCCGGTGCCGACGACGGCGGTCACCAGCATGAAGAAGATCAGCGCGATGAAGGCGGAGAGCATGAAAATGTCGCCATGGGCGAAGTTCACCATGCCGATGATGCCGAAGACCATCGTGTAGCCGATGGCGATGAGACCGTAGATCGATCCCAGTGTCAGCCCGTTGATGAGCTGCTGGAGAAACACTTCCATGGAAGACGCCGACCCCTCGAACCAGCTCCCGTTCTCGTCACCGACATGACGTCGGCGCATGCGGGATGCGATTGCAATGCAGAGCTACCAACGGTTTGTTGCGACGACAATCTCCCCGCGTCTCATTTCTGTCAAAAGCAATCTGGAGCGAAGTGCTCTCGAAATGTGCAGAACTCTGTGCGACGCCGCGTGGTTTTCGCGCATGATGATTGCGCCGGAGGCCGGGCGCCGGTGTGGGCCGGAGAGGGTGCGTTTCGGCCGAAACATGATCCGGAACGCCGGTTGGGGCTGGTTCAGCCGCGATCCGCCAGCTGGAAGCCATGCGCCAGAGGGTCGCGATCGTCGATGAAGATGGTGTTGTAGCCGGTCATGCGGGCCCAGCCCTCGATCGAAGGGATGATGCCTTCGAAGGGGCCGACCTGGGCCTTGGCCTCGACCCGCCCGCGAAACAGCGTGCCGATGATGCTCTCATGCACGAAGTCGTCGCCGACACCGAGCTTCCCCTGCGCGGCCCACTGGGCCATGCGCGAGGAGGTGCCGGTGCCGCAGGGCGAGCGGTCGAGCGCCTTGTCGCCGTAGAACACGGCGTTGCGGGCATGGGCTTCCGGGTGAGTCGGCTCGCCGGTCCAGAGGACGTGCGAGAGGCCCTTGATCGCGTGGTTCTCCGGGTGGACGAAATCGTATTTCGCGTTGAGCGCGGCGCGCAGCTTCGGACTCCAGCGCAGCAGGTCGGACGGGTTGACGTCGGCAATGTCGCGGATCGCGTCCTGCGGATCGACGATCGCGTAGAAATTGCCGCCATAGGCGACGTCGACCACGACCTCGCCGAGCCCATCGACCTCCGCCGTGAGCCCCGTCGCATGGAGATAGGAGGCGATATTGGTGATGCGGACGCTGTCGACATAGGGGCCGTTGCGGACATAGCGGGCGGTCACGAGGCCGGCGGGCGTGTCGATCTTCAGCACGCCCTCTTCGCGCGGCGTCACCAGCCCGCGCTCCAGCGCCATGGTGACGGTGCCGATGGTGCCGTGGCCGCACATCGGCAGGCAGCCCGAGGTTTCGATGAAGAGGAAGGCGATGTCGGCGTCGGGCCGGGTGGGAGGGTAGAGGATCGCGCCCGACATCATGTCGTGGCCGCGCGGCTCGAACATCAGCCCGGTGCGGATCCAGTCGTATTCGGCCAGGAAGCGGGCGCGCTTCTCGACCATGGTCTCGCCCCGAAGGGGCGGGGCGCCGCCCGCGACGAGGCGCACCGGATTGCCACAGGTGTGTCCATCGACGCAGAAGAAGGTGTGTGTCGCCATGGGCTTGGGTCCGTCTTCTCGCAGGCTGATTCAGAAGCGCCGGGGGCTGAAGGGCGTGATGTCGATGGCCGGATGCCGGCCTGCGACCAGAGCGGCGACGATGTCGGCCGTCGCGTGGGATTGCGTCATGCCGTAGTGCCCGTGGCCGAAGGCGTAGAGCACGTGGGGATTGCGCCGTGCCCTGCCGATCACCGGCAGGGAATCGGGGATCGAGGGGCGAAAGCCCATCCAGGTCCGGCCGCTTTCGAAGGCCGGCAGGCCTTCGACCAGCGTCGCGGCCTTGTCGTAGAGCTTGCGCGTGCGGGCGTGGTTGGGCGGGGCGTCCAGCCCGCCGAACTCGACCGCGCCGCCGATGCGCAGGCCCGAATCGAGCGGCGTCGCGACGAAGCCGTGGCCCTCGAAGGCGACCGGGCGCGAGAGGAGCCCGCTCACGCCGGGGAAACTGACATTGTATCCTCGCTCGGTGTCGAGCGGGATCGGGTCGCCCAGGGCAGCCGCCAGAGGCTTCGACCAGGCACCGGCGGCGACCACGACCCGGTCGACGATCTGCCGCCAGCCATGGCTGGCTTCCAGGGCAGGGCGCGTCTCGGCCGAGATCCGGTCGATGCCGATCCGCTCGAAGTTCGCGCCGCGTTCGAGCGCCGCCTCGAACAGCGCCATCGTCAGCTCGAGCGGGTCACTGATATGGGCGGTGCCGGGGTGATAGGCCGCGCCGGCGAAGCGGGGCGAGAGCGCGGGTTCCAACTTCCGGAGCGCCGGGCCGTCGATCATCTGGACGTCGATGCCGAAGGCGGCCTGCCGCTTCGCGATCTCCTTCGCCGCCGCCATGGCCTGGGGATCGGTGAAGGCATACAGCCCGCCCCTGCGGTGGACGAGATGCCCAAGCCCCGTCTGTTCGGCGCGGGCCAGCCAGGCCGGCAGGGCCAGTCGCTGCAGCGCTGCGAGGCCCGAGATCGAGCGCTCATAAGGGCCGGGCCGCGAGGCCAGCACGAAGCGTGCGAGCCAGGGCAGCAGTTTCGGCAGATAGGCCGGGCGGATGCTCAGCGGGCCGAGCGGGTCGGCCAGGAATTTCGGCACCTGCCGCAGTATCTTCGGGCTGGCGATCGGCAGGATGTCGGTATGGGCGATCCAGCCGGCATTGCCCCGCGAGGGGCCAAAGGCGGGACCCTCGCGGTCGAGCAGCAGGACCTCGTGCCCCTCGTCCAGCAAGGCGTGGGCGATGGCGACGCCGACGATGCCCGTCCCGACGATGGCGATCTTCATCGCCGAGTCTCTGCGAGGCGATGGCCCCCGCCATGGACCGCATGCGTGCGGCCGGCGCTCGGCGCCGGGACGGTCGCGCTGCGGGCGAAGCGGGCAGGGGCCAATCGGTGTCCTTTCAGAACTTCGGCAGCGCCGGGCGTCGGGCGTTGGCCGCCTCGACGATCGCGGTGATGCGGGCCCTCTCGGCGCCCTCCAGCGCGATGCGCGGCGCGCGGCAGCGATCGTTGGAGCCGATCGCGACCGCCTCGACCAGCTTGATGTTCTGCACCAGCCGGGCCGAGACGTCGAGGTCCAGCAGGGGGCGGAACCAGCGATAGATCGCGATCGCCTCGGCCATGCGGCCAGCCTTGGCGAGTTCGTAGATCGCGACGGTCTCCTTGGGATAGGCGACGACGAGACCGGCGACCCAGCCGTCCGCGCCCATGGCGAGGCTCTCCAGAGCCAGGTTGTCGACGCCGGTCAGGACGGCGAAACGGTCGCCGCAGAGCGACTTGATCTCGCTGATGCGGCGGATGTCGTCGGAGGATTCCTTGATCGCGGTGAAGAGCGGCTCGTCGCCGAGCTCCGCCAGCATGGCCGGCGGGATGTCGACGCCGTAGGCGACCGGGTTGTTGTAGATCATCACCGGCAGGCCGCCGGCCTTGGCGACGGTGCGATAATGCGCGGCGGTCTCGCGCGGCTCGGATTTGTAGGGGATGCCCGGCAGGACCATGAATCCGGCCGCGCCGGCCTTGGCGCCGTCCTCGGCGAGCTTGCAGGCGTTGCGGGTCGAGCCCTGCGCGACGGTCAACAGCACCGGGACCTTGCCCTCGGCGACGCGCAGCGCGACCTTCAGGACCTCGATCTTCTCCTCGGGCTCCAGCGTCGAGGCCTCGCCGAGCGAGCCGGCGACGATGAGGCCGTGGATGCCCGCATCGAGCTGGAACTTGAAGCAACGCTCCATCTCGGCGATGTCGAGCTTGTCGTCGGCCGTGAACTTCGTCGTCACAGCGGGCAGGACGCCCGTCCACTTGGTCATCGGATGCTCCTGTTGCAGTGTCGGCGATCAAGATCGCAAATTAACGTTACGCGGCCGTACTGCAGTTGATATATCAGTCTTGAAGCGACCGTCAAGCGGTTGGCAGGCGCCATGGAGCGCGAAGCGAGGGTGCGGTGGACGAGGGGAGAGCGGATGGCGGCCAGAGCCTGGCGGAGACGGCCTATCGCCGGCTGGAGGAGGCGATCGTCACATTGGAGATCCAGCCCGGCTCGGCTCTGACCGAGGCGCAGCTGATCGCGCTCGTCGGATTGGGGCGCACGCCCGTCCGCGAGGCTCTGATCCGGCTGTCGCAGCACGGCATGGTCGAGATCCTGCCGCGCAAGGGCGTGGTCGTCGCCGACATCAACGCCATCGACGTGATGGCGGCGCTCGATGCCCGAGAGGTTCTCGAAAAGCTCGTGGTTTCGGATGCGGCGCGACGCGCTGGGCCGGCCGAGCGCATCGCCATCGTCGATCTGGCGAGGGCCATGCGCGCGGCGGCCGACCAGGGCGATGCAGCGGCCTATATGCGCCTCGACAAGCAACTCGACGCCGCCGTGGCGTCGGCCGCCCGCAGTCCCTATGCCTCGCGCGCCGTCGAGCCGCTTCAGGCGCTGATCCGGCGGGCCTGGTACCATTTCGAGCGGCAGGACGATCTTCCGCAGGCCGCCCGGTTTCATGCCGTGCTCGCCCAGGCGATCGCTGCCGCCGATGCCCCTGCGGCCGCTGCGGCGTGCGATGCCTTGATGGCGCATCTGCGAGAGGGCCTGATGGGAACGCTGTCACGCGCTTGACGAGCGTCTGATATATCTACATGGGAGCCTGTTCGCCGGACGCTTCCGACCGAAACGGTCGGCGCGATATGGCGCCGGCGGCGGCGAGGCCCTACATCTTGTCCGCCGTGCGCCCGACGCCGGCCATGCGACCGAGGCCATGACGAAGACGGTTTACCCCATGCCGCCCGAGATCGACCAGTCTGCCGGACCTGCGTTCCGGGAGGCGATGGCGGAGGTCGCGAGCGCCGTGCATGTGGTGACAACTCTGACGCCGGCCGGGCGCTTCGGCCTGACCGCCACGGCCTTTTCATCGGTTTCCGACGCGCCGCCGACGGTGCTGGTCTGCATCGAGCGGTCGAGCCGCACGCTGGCCTCGATCGTCGCGAGCGGCATCTTCTGCGTCAACACCCTGCCGGCGCATGACGTGGAACTGGCCGAGATCTTCGCCAGCCGTCGCGGTCTCGCGGGCGAGGATCGCTTCGCCACCGCGGAGTGGGGCGGACTCGCCACGGGCGCTCCCGTGCTGCGCAACGCGCTCGCCGCGTTCGACTGCCGGCTGGTGGCGACGCATGACATCGCCAGCCACCGCGTGCTGATCGGCGAGGTGGTTGCGCTCGGCGGGCAGGGCCGGGGCGGCAGCCTGCTCTATCGCCGCCGCCGTTTCGAGGCGCTCTGACCAGGCTCAGCCGGCGCTCTCTGCATCGATCTCCGCGAAGACGGCAGCCGCTTCCTTGTAGGCATGGTTGGCGGCCGGGACACCGGCATAAACTCCAACCTGGATCAGGAGCTCGCCGATCTCCTCGCGGCTCAGCCCGTTGTTGAGCGCGCCGCGGACATGGATGCGGAACTCGCCCCAGGCGCCGAGGGCGGACGCCACCGACAGCACGATCACCGACCGGGTCCGCCGGTCGAGGCCGGGCCGGTTCCAAACATCGTTCCAGGCGGTGCGGGTGATGAAAGCCTGGAAGTCGCGATTGAAGGCTGTCACTCCCTGGGTTGCCTTGTCGACATAGGCCTCGCCCAGCACAGCGCGGCGGGTCTTCATCCCGGCGTCGTAGCGATCCTGCTCGTCCATCCTGTCCTCCGGCGGCTCGCCGCGTCTTCTCAGGGCCTGCCCGCGGTGGACAGGCTCGGTGCCTCGGCGTCAAGCGTGATGACGCCGGCCTGCGAGATCCGCAGCAACCGGCCCGCCAGCGCGGCCTGTTCGGCAGCGGGGAGACGAAAGGCGGGCGGCGCGGGCCAGCCCATCTCGCGGGCGACGACGATGCCGAGCAGCAGGATGGCATCGGGCGCGTCCATCAACAGGGCGGCCGGGGCGCGGCCAGCATGGACGAGCTCGAGCAGGACGGCCGATGCCGAGGACGAGCCGATCGTCCCGGGCAAGGCGAGGACGGTGCCGGCGATGTTGAGGCCGCGCTGCGGGTGGCGCGCGTCGATGATCTCTCCGCTGGCCGGGTTCACGCCGCCCCAGAAGCTGATCGGTGCCGTGAGGGCGAGGCAGATGCCCTCGACCGGTGCGCCCGGAAGCAGCGGCTGGCATCTCAGTTCCATGCCCGCGCCTCCCTGACCAGCCGCCCGGCGACGGCGCTCTCGACGCATTCGCCGAGCGAGCCGTAGACGACCGCATAGCCGGTGTTCCCCGGCGCATAATGAGCGAACTTGCCGGAATTGGTCATCAGCACCGCGCCCTCAAGCTCCGGCAGGATCGGCGTCACGACGATGCAGGTATCGACGACGAAAACGACGCCCGCCTCTTCCAGGCCGCGCCGCCGCCCCGCCCGGTCGAGCGCCGAGAGCACATGCCGGCCGGTGTTGGCATAGAGCGGGCGCTGAAGGCGCCGGCCGGCCAGGAGTTGCTCCATCGCATCGATCTCCGCCAGCGACAGATGGGGCGAGCCGATGGCGACCGCGTCGATCCGCTCGCCGTCGGCGGCGGTCGAGAGCGTGGCGAGCGTGGCCGACAGCTCGGCGGGCGTGACGACGATGCGCTCCTGCGGTTGCAGGCCGCCGAGTGCCGCCGCGGCATCCGGCGCCTCGGGCGTCACGCCTGCGACATGGAAGAGGCCCACACCGCCAGCCGAGGCGGCTGCGGCGCCGAGCGCCTTCAGCCGGTCCTCGTCGGTGCAGCCTTGCAGGCCGTCGATGACTGCGACGGCATTGCCGGCGCGGCGGCCCAGCAGAGTCCCGAGCACGGGGTAGAGGACCGCGCTACGCCGCAGCGCGTCTGACAGGCCGCCTGCATCCAGCAGCAGAGTCGCGACCCTGTTCTCCGGCCGGTGCAGGCCGTAGTCAGGCGCGCGGCCGGCAATGGCGCAGGCGATGTCGAGGAAATCGCCATAGCGGTTCGTTCGCGCCCCGAGAACCGAGTTGCAAAAGACGACGGCGTTCGATTCGCCCCAGGCGACATCGCTTCCCTGGGCCGGGCGGTGCCCGGCCTGGTAGGGTGCGCAGGTCCAGCTCGGCTCGCAGCCCATCGCCTCGTAGGCGCGCATCATCCGGCGCGCCATCTCATGCTCGTGCGGCGGCAGGTGGACGGCGGCGCAGCCGGCGGGGGTGAGCGAGCCGACATTCAGCGTCGCGCGCACGGCCGTGCGGGCACCGCCCGCCACCAGGGCCTCCGCGAAAAGAGTGCCGGAATCGCCATGATAGAGCGCGCCGTCGATATGGGCGGACGCGATCGGGATCAGGCGGGGGGCGCCCATGAGCCGGGCGGCCTCGGCGACGATCCGCATGGCCATCGCGGCGCCGTCGCCCTTCGAGCCCGCGGCGATCGCGGATTCATCGGCAGTGAGAGCGACCATCGAACCTCGTCACGATGCCGGGCGACCGTGCCGCGAGCCCTCTTGTGCGGGAGCCCGCTTTGCGACCATGGATAAAGCACTGGATAACGCCGCGGCTGGACCGGCTGCAAGCGCAGCGGTCGGCGGCAGGGAGGGAGATGCGGCATGGCGATGACGATGAGCGGCGAGGCGACGCTGCCGGCGGCGAAGGACGTCGTCTGGGCGAAGCTGAACGACGCCGAGGTGCTGAAGGCCTGCATTCCCGGCTGCGACCAGCTGACCAAGGATGACGACACGCATCTCTCGGCTGTGGTGAAGGTCAAGCTCGGCCCGGTGAAGGCGACCTTCAAGGGCAAGGTCGAGCTCGTCGATCTCGATCCGCCGAATGGCTACCGCATCCAGGGCGAGGGGGAGGGCGGCATCGCCGGCTTCGCCAAGGGGGGCGCCAAGGTGATGCTGTCGGATGCCGAAGCCGGCCAGACGCTGCTGCGCTACGAGGTCGAGGCGCAGGTCGGCGGCAAGCTGATGCAGCTCGGCTCGCGCCTGATCGATTCGGTCTCGAAGAAGCTCGCCGACGAGTTCTTCGCCAATTTCGCCAAGGCCGTCAGCGAAGGCTGAGCCCCGCCTCAGGAGGCTTCGCGCAAGGCGCGCAGCGTGCCGGCCACGGTCGTCTCCGCCGCGCGAACCCTCACGGCGATGTCATCGGCGGCGGCGTGAGCCCGGTCCATCGCCTCTGCCGTCGTGTCGAGGCTGCGGCTGACGGCGGTCGCGCGTTCGATCGCCCTGTCCGAACTCTTCGCGACGGCGGCGGCGTCGCGCGCGATCCCCGATGTCACGATACTCTGCTGAGAAACCGCTCCGGAGATCGCCTCCGAGTCGAGCCTGATCTCGCCGATGGTCGCAGCAATGGAATGGGCATGGGTGCCGCAGGCTTCGGCGCTCGCCTTGAGCTCCGCGATCTGCACGGCGATGTCGCTGGTGGCGCTGGCCGTCTGGGTGGCCAGCGACTTCACTTCGGCCGCCACCACGGCGAAGCCGCGCCCGGCCTCGCCGGCACGGGCGGCCTCGATGGTTGCGTTGAGGGCCAGGAGATTGGTCTGCGCCGCGATGTCCGCGATCATGCCGACCACGGCGCCGATGCTGCCCGTCGCCTCCTGCAGGCGCGCCACCACCCGGTTCATCTGATCGGCATCCGCCACGGCCCGCTGGGCGACGACGAGGCTGGTATGGGCGCGCTGCCCGATCTCGGCGATGTTGGCTGACATCTCTTCCGTCGCGGCGGCTGTCTGAACGGATTTCTCGCGGACCAGCGTCGCGGCGTCGGCAACCTCCCCCAGCGCGGTCTTGATGAAATCCGTCGCGTGGGCCGTCTCCTCAGCCGTCGAGCCGAATTGGCCCGCAGCGGCAGCGATGCTGCCCTCGAGTTCGCCCATATGCGTTCCGAGCGTTTGGGTGGCCTCGTTGATCAAGCGCGCGCGACGCTCGGCGCGGTGCACGCGGAATTCATCGGAAATGCTCACCGCCGTGGTCACGTCGAAGGTCAGAATGCGCTCGACGACGAAGAGCTCGGCCGCCAGGCGCCGCGGCTGGAAGAGCTGGCTGCGCCAGCACATCCGGGCCAGCCGCTGCATCAGCGCCATCGCCAGTGACACCCGGGGCTTGGGTCCGAGTTCGGCGCGCAGCTCCAGCTGGCACAGCGCCTCGGCCGACGCCACGTATTCGGCGTCGAAAGCGCCGACAAAGACGAGCCGGGCATGGCTCTTCTCGAGGGCACGAAGCTCCTCGCTCACAGGCAGGAGCTTGGCGTCTGCCAGGGGGTTTATGCGCAAGACCCGCTCGAAGTCCTCCTCGACGAGGGGATCGATCAACGGGTCCGCCAGCTTGCCATAGCGAGCCAATGTCGCGCGCTGGCCCGCGTTCCAGCCGATGGCGCGCAGGCGGCTCTGGATCTGCTCGGCTGTCGAGAGCGAAGGGCGGTCTGGCACTGGAGAAATCCGATTTCAGCCCATGCTGACCCGTCTCTCTTAAAAATGTGGAAACGGAAATGCGCGCACACGCTGAGGTTGCGCAAGGGACGTAGCGGAAACGGCAGAACGCGCAGATTTCGCCGCCAAACGTGGCCTCTTCAAAAAGGCGGGCCGGCTTGACCGCGGGATTTCGCGGGTCCACATTCGATTTATAGCCGTTCCAAGAAGAGGCTCGGTCTTTGCGGATCGCCCATCAAGGCGACTGCAGAGATGTCACCAGCCGGGCGGCAGACCCGGATTTATGGAGGAAGAGGATGGCGACCGTATCGATGACGGTGAACGGCAAGCCGGTCACCGGCAATGTCGAGCCCCGCACCTTGCTGGTGCAGTTCCTGCGCGAGAATCTGCGGCTGACCGGGACCCATGTCGGCTGCGATACGAGCCAGTGCGGCGCCTGTGTCGTCCATGTCGACGGCAAGGCGGTGAAATCCTGCACCACGCTTGCCATCGCCTGCGAAGGGATGGCCGTCACGACCATCGAGGGGTTGGCCGCCGGAGACACGCTGCATCCGATGCAGGAGGCCTTCCGCGAACACCACGGGCTGCAGTGCGGCTATTGCACGCCGGGCATGATCATGGCGGCCGTCGACATGGTGAACCGCCGCGGCCACGTCTTGGACGAGAAGACGATCCGCGAGGATCTCGACGGCAACATCTGCCGCTGCACCGGCTACCACAACATCGTCAAGGCGATCGCCGCCGGCGCCGAGGCGATGGGCAAGACCGGCATGCCGGTTCGCCAGGCGGCCGAGTAAGCCGCCCTTGCCGGCCCTGCGCGCGGCGCTGGATCGGCCTCCGTTCCGTTATTCGAGTCCCATGGCTTGAAGCGCCCGCGAAGAGGCGTTCTGGAGGGAACACCATGTCCGCAACAGGTATCGGCGCCGCAGTCCGCCGCAAGGAAGACCACCGCTTCATCACCGGCCAGGGTCGCTATACCGACGACGTGAATCGCCCGGGCCAGGCCCATGCGTATTTCCTGCGCTCGCCGCATGCCCATGCCACGATCAGCGGCATCGACACCGGCGCCGCAGCGTCGATGCCGGGTGTCCTCGGGATCTTCACCGGTGCCGACCTTGCGGCCGACAAGATCGGCGGGCTGATCTGCGGCTGGATGATCCACAACAAGGACGGCTCGCCGATGCGGGCGGGCGCCCATCCGGCGCTGGCCCAGGGCAAGGTGCGCTATGTCGGCGATCATGTCGCCGTGGTGGTGGCGGAGACGCTGGCGCAGGCGAAGGACGCCGCCGAAGCGATCGTCGTGGATTACCAGGAACTGCCGGCGGTGGTGGATACCGCCACGGCGGCCGGGGCCGGGACCGTCATCCATGACGAGGCGCCGGACAACACCGTGTTCAACTGGCATCTCGGCGACAAGGCCGCGACCGACAAGGCTTTCGCAGGGGCTGCCCATGTTACCAGGCTCGACCTGGTCAACAACCGCCTGGTGCCGAATGCGATGGAGCCGCGCGCGGCGGTCGGCGACTACGACGCCGGCGACGGCGTGTTCACGCTGTTCACGACCAGCCAGAATCCGCATGTGGCGCGGCTGGTGCTCTCGGCCTTCATCGGCATCGCGCCGGAGAACAAGCTCAGGGTGATCGCGCCGGACGTCGGCGGCGGCTTCGGCTCAAAGATCTTCATCTATGCCGAGGAGACGGTCTGCGTCTGGGCGGCGAAGAAGGTCGGCCGGCCGGTCAAGTGGACGGCTGATCGTACCGAGGCCTTCCTCTCCGACGCGCATGGCCGCGACCACGTCACCCATGCGGAACTCGCGACCGATGGCGACGGGCGGATTCTCGGTCTCAAGGTACATACCAAGGCCAATCTCGGCGCCTATCTCTCGACCTTCTCCTCCTCGGTGCCGACCTATCTGTATGCGCCGCTCCTGTCGGGCCAGTACAACATCCCGGCGATCTATTGCGAGGTGGACGCGGTCTACACCAATACCGCCCCGGTCGATGCCTATCGCGGCGCCGGGAGGCCGGAGGCGACCTTCGTGATCGAGCGGCTGATGGAGGTCACCGCCCGCCAGCTCGGCAAGGACCCGGCCAAGTTCCGGATGCAGAACTACATCAGGTCGTTCCCGCACCAGACCCCGGTCATCATGATGTACGACGCCGGCAATTACGGCGCCTCGATGAAGAAGGCGCTGGAGATGATCGACTACAAGGGCTTCGGCAAGCGCAAGCGGGATTCTGCCCGCAGCGGCAAGCTGCGCGGCATCGGGTTCTCCTCCTATATCGAGGCCTGCGGCATCGCGCCTTCGGCGGCCGTCGGGTCGCTCGGCGCCGGCGTCGGCCTGTGGGAATCGGCCGAGGTCCGGGTGAACCCGGTGGGGACGGTCGAGGTGCTGACCGGCTCGCACAGCCACGGCCAAGGGCATGAAACGACCTTCGCCCAGCTGGTCAGCGACAGGCTCGGCATCCCGATCGACAATGTCTCGATCATCCATGGCGACACCGACAAGGTGCAGATGGGCATGGGGACCTATGGCTCCCGCTCCGGCGCGGTCGGCATGTCGGCGATCTTCAAGGCGATCGACAAGGTGATCGCCAAGGGCAAGAAGGTCGCGGCCCATGTGCTGGAGGCCGACGAGGCCGATATCGACTTCGCGGACGGCCATTTCTCGGTGAAGGGGACGGACCGCAAGCTCGATTTCGGCTCCTGCGCCCTGCAGGCCTATGTCGCCCACAAGTTCAACGGGCAGGAGCTGGAGCCGGGGCTGAAGGAGGGCGCGTTCTACGACCCGACCAACTTCACCTTCCCGGCCGGTGTCCATATCTGCGAGCTGGAGATCGATCCGCAGACGGGCGTGACCAGGATCGAGCGCTGGGCGGCGGTCGACGATTTCGGCAACATCATCAACCCGATGATCGTCGAGGGGCAGGTCCATGGCGGCATCGCCCAGGGCGTCGGGCAGGCGCTGCTGGAAGGCGCGCGCTACGACGCCGAGGGCCAGCTCGTCACCGCCAGCTTCATGGATTACTGCATGCCGCGTGCGGACGACCTGCCGTCCTTCGATGTCGGGATGACGGTGACGCCGTGCCCCTCCAACCCGCTGGGCATCAAGGGCTGCGGGGAGGCGGGTGCCATTGCCTCGCCCCCGGCCGTGATCAACGCCATCACCGATGCGCTCGGCCATGAGGACATCGCGATGCCGGCGACGCCGCAGGCGGTCTGGCGCGCGGCGCAGAAGTCGATCAGCCGCCTGGCGGCCGAGTGAGCTGAGAGGACAGGACGATGTACGCTTTCACCTACCACAAGCCGACAAGCGCCCGGCAGGCCGCGACCCTTCTGCTGAAGAAGGAGGATTCCAAGCTGATCGCCGGTGGACATACGCTCCTGCCGACGATGAAGCAGCGGCTTGCAGCGCCCTCCGCGCTGATCGATCTCGGTGCCTGCCCGGACCTCAAGGGCATCGTCCGCAAGGGACGCAACGTCGTCATCGGCGCGATGACGACCCATGCCGAGGTGGCGGCCTCCCCGGAGGTGCAGGAGGCGATTCCCGCGCTCGCCTATCTCGCCGGCCATATCGGCGACCCGCATGTGCGCCATCGCGGCACCATCGGCGGCTCGGTCGCCAACAACGACCCCGCGGCGGACTATCCCTCGGCGCTGCTGGCGCTCGGCGCGACCGTGGTCACCAACAAGCGCAAGCTGCTTGCCGAGGAGTTCTTCACCGGGCTGTACGAGACGGCCCTGGAAGAGGGCGAGATCGTCACGCGGGTGTCGTTCCCGGTCGCCTCGCGCGCCGGCTATGCCAAGTTCCGCAACCCGGCCTCTCGTTATGCGATGGTCGGCGTCTTCGTCGCCAAGCGCGGCGGCGAGGTGCGGGTGGCGGTGACGGGTGCGGGCGAGGGCGGCGTTTTCCGCTGGCCCGAGGCCGAGGCCGCGCTGAAGATGCGTTTCGCGCCGAAGTCTCTGGAGGGCCTGAAGCACACCGCCGAGGGCATCAACGGCGACATGCACGCCGATCCCGAATACCGCGCGCATCTGATCGGGGTGATGGCGAAGCAGGCGGTGGCGCAGGCGATCGGCAAGTAATCCGCAGCAGGCCGGTGCGGTTCTGGGAATTCGTGGTCACGGCCCTGATTTCCGAACTGACCCCGGGGCCGAACATGGGCTATCTGGTGGCGCTGAGCCTGGCGCAAGGACGCCGCGCCGGCCTTGCCGCCGTGGCCGGCGTCGCGCTCGGGCTGGCCCTCCTCGGTGCTGCCGCAGCTTTCGGTATGGGCCTCGTCAGCGATGCCGTGCCCGGGCTCGCTGCCGCCCTGCGCTGGTGCGGCGTCGCCTATCTGCTCTGGCTGGCCTATGATTCCTGGCGCGACGCTCCGGCGGGCGGAGCGGCGGACATGGCGGTGTCCTTTCGTCGCGGCCTCGTCACCAATCTGCTGAACCCGAAGGCCGCGATCTTCTATGTCGCGGTGATTCCGCTGTTTCTGCCGACACCGGCGCCGCAGCAGCAGGTGCTGCTTTTGACCGCGGTCTTCGTGGTGATCGCCACGGCCGTCCATGCCATGCTCGTTCTGGGTGCCAGCCAGGCGCGGGCTCTGCTCTTCCATCCGGATCGCGAGCGTGCGATCCGTCGCGGTGCCGCGCTCGGCATGGCCGCGGTTGCGCTGTGGTTCGCCTGGTCGACGCGATGAGCCGATCCCAGGAGCCTATGTCAGGACAGTTCGCGATGCTTGAGACCCCCTCGCTCCCCGGCTCGATCGACGAGACGCTCGCGCTCCTGCAGGGCCAGGGCTATGTCGCCGACCGCCCGCTCGCGACGGTGCTCTTCCTGGCGCTCAGGATGAAGCGGCCGCTGCTGCTGGAGGGCGAGGCTGGCACCGGCAAGACCGAGATCGCCAAAGTGCTCGCCGCGGCGCTGGGCCGCCGTCTGATCCGGCTGCAATGCTATGAGGGGCTCGATCTCTCCTCCGCCGTCTACGAGTGGAATTATGCCGGGCAGATGATGGCGATCCGGCTCGCGGAAGCGGGCGGCGCGGCTGCTGATCGTGAGCGATTGGAAAGCGACATCTTCTCGGAGAAATACCTGGTCAAGCGGCCCTTGCTGCAGGCGCTCGAGCCGCAGGCGGGCGGCCCGCCGATCCTCTTGATCGACGAACTCGACCGGACTGACGAAGCCTTCGAGGCCTTCCTGCTCGAGGTGCTGGCCGATGCTCAGGTGACGATTCCGGAGCTCGGTACGGTCAAGGCGGAACAGCCGCCGATCGTGATCCTGACCTCCAACCGCACGCGCGAGATTCACGACGCGCTGAAGCGCCGCTGCCTCTATCATTGGGTCGATTATCCCGATGCGCCGCGCGAACTCGCGATCCTCAAGGCGAAGCTGCCGGACGCCCCGCAGAAGCTCTCGAAGCAGGTCGTCTCCTTCGTGCAGGCGATCCGCAAGGAGGAGCTGTTCAAGGCGCCGGGCGTCGCCGAGACGCTGGACTGGGCGACTGCGCTGGTCGAGCTCGACGCGGTGGCGCTCGACCCCGCCATCGTCTCCGACACGCTCGGTGCATTGCTGAAGTATCAGGACGATATCCAGACGATGCAGGGCTCGAAGGTGAAGGAACTTCTGGATCAGGCGAGGAGCGAGGCCCGCGGCTGAGCTTCCGTCATCCGGCTGCGGCAGATCAAGGATCGCGCAAGGCGGTGCGGCTAGACAAGGATTGTCCCACAAGGCAGCCGGAGGAACGACCATGTACAACGATCTCAGGGCGATCGAGGCGGTGACCTGGACCTATCTGAACGGCCTCTACGAGGGCGACACCACCAAGCTCGAACACGCCTTCCATCCGACCTCGGCGCTGACCACGGCGCAGGAGGACGGCACGATCAAGATCGTCCCGCGCGACGAATGGCTGAAGGCGGTGCGCGAGCGCCCCTCGCCGAAGGCGGCCGGCATGGTGCGCGGCGATCATATCCTGACCATCGACCTCGTCGGGCCGACGCTGGCGCTGGTGAAGGTCAAGTGCCAGATGCCGCCACGCTACTTCACCGATCTGCTCTCCTTCCTGAAGGTCGAGAGCAAATGGCAGATCGTCCAGAAGGTGTTCATGACCGAGACGGCCGGCCCGTGACCGGCAAGCTTCCGGAAAACGTCGCCTATTTCGCCCGCGCGCTGCGCAAGGCGGGGCTGCCGGTCGGCCCGGGCGCCATCGCCGAGGCAGTCGAGGCGCTTGGGTCAGGGGCGCTCGGCGGGCGTGACGACGTCTACTGGACGCTGCATGCGATCTTCGTGAAGAAGCACGAGGACAGCGCGCTCTACGAGCAAGCCTTCCGGCTGTTCTGGCGCCGCCGCAACCTGATCGAGAAGATCATGGCGCAGATGTCGCCGGTCTCGCCCGCCGCCGACAGCGCCCCGCAGAAGGCCGAGGCCGGCGCGCTGCGCGTGGCCGAAGCCTTCGCGCCGCCGCCGCGCGAGGAGGAGCCGCCGCGCGAGCTGACGGAGCTGACGGCGCGGCTCACCGTCTCCGACCGCGAAATGCTGAAATCGCGCGATTTCGCGCAGATGAGCGCTGCCGAGATCGCCCGGGCAAAGCAGCTCATGGCCGATCTGCGGCTTCCAGACGACGCCGTACGGACACGCCGTTTCGTGCCGGCCGCGCGAGGGGACCGTATCGATCCGCGCCGGACCTTCCGCCGCTCGCTGCGCGGCGGGGGCGGGTCGATCGATCTCGCCTTCCGCGAGCGGCGGGAGGTTCATCCGCCCATCGTGGCGCTGGTCGATATTTCCGGCTCGATGGCGGAGTATTCGCGCATCTTCCTGCATTTCCTGCACGCGCTCACCGAAAAGCGCCGGCATGTGCATTCCTTCGTCTTCGGCACCCGGCTGACCAACGTCACCCGCATGCTGAAGGCGCGCGACCCCGACGAGGCGCTGGCTCTCGCCGGCAAGGCCGCTCCGGATTGGGAAGGCGGCACGCGGATCGCCACAGCGCTGCACGATTTCAATCGCATCTGGTCGCGGCGCGTGCTGGCGGGCGGAGCGGTCGTGCTGCTCTTCACCGACGGGCTGGAGCGGCATCTCGACGACGAGCTCGGCTTCGAGATGGACCGGCTGCACCGCTCCTGCCGGCAGCTGGTCTGGCTCAACCCGCTGCTGCGCTATGACGCCTTCGCGGCGCGGGCCAGCGGCATCCGGGCGATGCTGCCGCATGTCGACTCGTTCCGGCCGATCCACAACCTCGCCGCCATGGCCGATCTTTGCGCGGCCCTTTCCCGCGACGCAGGGCGGGAGAGCGATCCGCGCCTGTGGCTGAAGCGGGCCGGTTGAGGCATGATATCCTCCTTCGTCATTGCGAGGAGCGACGCAACGAAGCCATCCAAGGGGGACGGGGTGAAAGCGCTCCGCCCGGTCGCCCTGGATTGCTTCGCCGCGCTGGCGCTGGCGATGGTCCGTCTGCAAGCGGAGTTCCAGACATGATCAGCACCGATACCGACATCCTGCGTGCCGCCGAGGAATGGGCGCGGGCCGGGCGCGGGGTTGCGGTGGCGACGGTGGTCGAGACCTGGGGCTCGGCGCCCCGGCCGGTCGGCTCGCATCTCGTCATCGACGGGGAGGGGAACTTCCTCGGCTCGGTCTCGGGCGGTTGCGTCGAGGGAGCGGTGGTCTCGGAGGCGACCGACGTGATTGCGGACGGCAAGCCGCGCATGCTGGAATTCGGCGTCGCGGACGAGACCGCCTGGCAGGTCGGCCTCTCCTGCGGCGGCCGCATCAAGGTCTATGTCGAGCCCGTGCGGGCCGGCACTTTGGAGGCGCGGGGCTGATGGCATCCTGGGAAACCCTGCTGGCCTTCGCGACGGTGACGCTTCTCGTCGCCTATTTCCCCGGGCCGGCGCTGCTCTACACTGCTGCCCAGACCATCAGCCATGGTCGCAAGGCCGGGCTGATGGCGATGCTCGGCATCCATCTCGGCTGCTATGTCCATGTCCTGGCTGCGGCCTTCGGCCTCTCTGCCGTGTTCAAGCATGTGCCGGAGCTTTACGTGGCGGTGAAGATCGCCGGCGCGCTCTATCTGATCTGGATCGGCATCGGCATGATCCGTTCCCGGCTCGCTGCCGTCGACCAGCCGCTGGCCCCCCCCAAGACGGTGAGGCGGGCGCTGCTCGATTCCTTCATCGTCGAGGTGCTGAACCCGAAGGTCGCGCTGTTCTTCATTGCGCTCCTGCCGCAATTCGTCGATCCGGCGGGCTGGCTGCCGGTCTGGGCGCAGTTCCTCATCCTCGGGACGCTCGTCAATTTCGCCTTTTCCTCGGCCGATCTCGTCACCGTCTTCGGCGCGTCCTTCGTCATGGCCGCGATGAAGAAGACGAGGGCGGGCTTCGCCTTCGGGCGCTGGATCGGCGGCTCGCTGATGATCGCGCTCGGCCTCAAGCTCGCGACGGATCGGGGCTGAGATGGACCTTTCCCTTCTCGCCGCGCTCAATGCCGAGCGGCAGGCTCGCCGCGCCACCATCCTCGTCACCGAGATGGCGAGCGGAGCGCAGCGCCTCGTCAGGCAAAGCGAGATCGATGCCGATCCGCTGGCGGCCCAGCTCGACAAGCAGTTGCGCATGGGCAAGAGCGGCATGGTGGAGGCGGAGGGAACGTCCTTCTTCCTGACGGTCCAGGCGCCGCATCCGCGCATCGTCGTGACGGGGGCGGTGCATATCTCGCAGGCGATGGCGCCGATGGCGAAGGCGCTCGATCTCGACCTCGTCATCATCGACCCGCGCAGCGCCTTTGCGACGCCCGAGCGCTTTCCCGGCGTGACCCTGTTGCCCGAGTGGCCGGATGAGGCGATCTCGCGGATCGGCCTCGACGGCTATACCGCCTTCGTCGCACTGACCCACGACCCCAAGATCGACGATCCGGGGCTTGTCTCCGCGCTGCGGTCGAACTGCTTCTATGTCGGGGCGCTCGGCAGCCGGAAGACCCATGGCAAGCGACTGGAGCGGCTGGTCGCCGCCGGCTTCGACGAGGCTGCGACCGCGCGCATCCATGCGCCGATCGGGCTCGATATCGGCGCCGTCTCGCCGGCCGAGATCGCGCTCGCGATCCTGGCCGAGATCGTCTCGACCTTGCGCGGCCCGCGCCGCAAGCCGGCCTGAGCCGGCGATGAAATTCGGCACGGTCCCGGTTGGCGAAGCGGTGGGCTGCGTCGCGGTCCACAGCATCCGCGCCGGCAGCATCAGCCTGCGCAAGGGTGCGGTGGTGACGTCCGAGATCGCGGACCGCCTTGCCGAGGCGGGCGTGAGCGAGATCGTGGCTGTGCGGCTCGATCCGGACGACATCGACGAGAACACGGCCGCGGAGCGGCTCGCGCGGCGGCTCGAAGGCAGCGGAATCCGCGCGGAGAAGCCGTTCACCGGGCGCGTCAATCTTTTCGCGGAAACGGCCGGCGTCCTGCAGATCGATGTCGCCGCGATCGATGCCTTCAACGCGGTGGACGAGGCGATCACCGTCGCGACGCTGCCGGCGCTGAAGGCGGTCGTCGCGGGCGAACTGGTCGCGACCGTCAAGATCATTCCCTATGCGGTGCCAGAGGGGCAGATCGAGGCGGCGCTCGCCGCCTTGAAGCGCGGAGCGGCCGTTTCGGTCGCCGCCTATCGCCCGTCAAAGGTCGCGGTGATCTCGACGCTGCTGGCGGGGTTGAAACCCGGCGTCGTCGAAAAGACGCTGCGGGTGATGCAGGAGCGGCTGGCTCCGGCCGATGCCGCTCTCTGCGCCGACATCCGCGTTCCGCACGAGGCCGCGCCGCTGGCTGCCGCGCTGGCCGAGCAGGCCGCGGGCGAGGCCGACATCATCGTCGTCTTCGGCGCCTCTGCGATCACAGACCGGCGCGACGTGATCCCGCAGGCGCTGGTGGAGGCGGGCGGGACCGTCAGCCATCTCGGCATGCCGGTCGATCCCGGCAACCTGCTGATGCTCGGCGAACTTGCCGGAAAGCCTGTGATCGGCGCTCCGGGCTGCGCGCGCTCGCCAAGGGAGAACAGCTTCGACTGGGTGCTGCAGCGGCATCTTGCCGGCATCCCGGTCGGGCGCAGCGACGTGCAGCGCATGGGCGTCGGCGGGCTGCTGATGGAAATCGTCTCGCGCCCGCAGCCGCGCACGCCGGCCGAGGCCCCGGTGGGCGCGGTCGCCGGCATCGTCCTCGCCGCCGGCCGCTCGACGCGGATGGGGCCAAGCAACAAGCTGCTGGAGCCCCTGCGCGGCAAGCCGATCCTGCGTCATGCGGTGGAGGCGCAGCTCTCGGCCGGGCTGGACCCGGTGATCGTCGTGACCGGGCATCAGCGTGAGCAGGTCGAGGATGCGCTGGCGGGGCTGACAGCGATTTTCGTGCATAATCCCGATTACGCTGCCGGTCTCGCAGGCTCGCTCCGGGCCGGTATCGCCGCGCTGCCGGGCGAGGCTGCCGCCACCGTCGTGTCTCTCGGCGACATGCCCAATGTCACGGCCGAGGTGATCCTGCCCTTGGTCGAGACGTTCCGGAGCCAGCCCGAGGCCAGGGCGGTCGTTCCGACCCTGCTGGGCAATCGCGGCAATCCAGTGCTGCTGGCGCGCGAGCTTTTCCCGGCGGTGGAGCTGCTGACCGGCGACCGAGGGGCGCGGCGCCTGCTGGAGGAAGCAGGCGAGCGCGTCATCGAAGTGCCGTTCGACGATCCGGCGATCGCGATCGATGTCGATACGCCGGAAGCGCTGAAGGCGCTCAAGGATGGCCGTGCGCCCTGACGGGGCGTTGCAGTGCATGTGCAGCGTCAGCGCAGCCAGTGCGCGCCGATCGTGGCATAGGCTTCCGAGGCCTTGGCGCTGCTTTGCTGCCAGCCTGCCGAGACGCGCCATTCGACACCGAGGGCACGCAGCCCGGTCAGATGAAGCCCGGCGCGCAGTTTCGAATAGCCATTCTCGCGATAGGCTTCGATCTCCGGCCCGATATAGAACTGCGGTCCGACATAGACGCGCGAGCCGATCGGGATGCTCGCCGGCAATTGCCAGCCCGTCGCCGCACGCGCCCAGAAGCGCCCCCCCAACGACGAGACATAGGCGCCGGCTTGCACCATCATGCCGTCCATCGGCGTCGACCAGAGATCGGCCTGGATCCGGCCGCCATAGCGCGTCGGTGTAACCGTCACGCCGAAGGGACGCCTGTGCTGCACGCTCTCGGTGTCGGAGCCGGCATAAAGCGCGACGAAGCTGTCGCCGATGCGCCATTCATAGCCCAGCATCGCCTGGCTCTCGGCCTTGTAGGTGGTGCCGCGAGGCCTCATGCGCCGCGTCGGCTCCTGCGAGGCTCCGGTTTTGAGAAAGAGGCGCCAGCCATCGCGTGCGAGACCGCCGCTGCCGATCGCCCGCTTCATGCCGATTGAGGCGAAGGTTTTCCGCGGCCCGGTCTCCATGGAGCCGAAGATCACCATCGAGATGGGGGACGGCTCGGAGTCTTCCTCGTCGTCTTCGGCAAAAGCGGCGTTGAGCGGGCAGGCGGCGACGATTATCGCCAGCCCGATCCGACGCGCCCCTGCCCACGCATACGCCACGCACCAACCCCGCCTGCGCCGGCACGCACGCCTCAGCCGTGCCGAGGCTGAATTGCAACAGTTCGCCGAAGACTTGGCAAGGCTTTGTTAACCAGGCGGGCGCAGCCTGACGGAATGGCCGGCTAAGCTTTCTTTCGCATATCGAGGGAGTTGGCGATGGTTTCAGAGGATTTCATCAGGCAGCTCGAAGGCTACGGCCTGACGACGGCGACGATCCTTTACCGAATACCTGACCACCGCAGCGTCCTGCAGACCTATGTCTGGCAGCAATACGATCTGGCGCCGCGCTTCCCCGTGCTTCAGAAATTCCTGGATTTCTGGCGCCGCGAACTGGAAGGGCCGCTCCACTCGGTCACCGTCGCCCATTCTCGGCTGCTGCGGCCCGCCGAGATCAGGAACGTCAACGGTGTCCTGACGCTGCATTGAACGACCGGCCTTGAGCTCCCCGCATGAGCGTCTGCGGGGCGCGCGCTTGTTGGGCTTCGTGCGGGCATGCTAGAGGACGTGCCGGTCGGATCGCGAAGCGTGACGGCCGGTCCATGCGTCCGCATCGATGGGACGAAACAGCCATGAGGGCGGTTTCTCCCTCCGGCAGGCGCCTCCTGCGGCACGGCCCCCTCGGTTGTCTTCTCCCCTGCGCACATCCGGACTCCTGAAAGCGCTCGCCCAGTTACCGGGCGAGCGGGTTGCCGTCGGCACGATCGTGGCGGCGTTGCAGGACCGCGCCTATGCGCTGCTGGTCGTTCTGCTGGGCTTGCCCAACTGCCTGCCGATGCCGCCGCCGATCCCGCTCGTCTGCGGGCTCGTGCTGGCTTTCGTCGCCTTGCAGATGCTGTTCGGCCGCCGGATCCCGTGGCTGCCGCAGGCCTTGTTGTCACGCAGCATCGGCAAGCCGGAACTCAACCGGGCGATCGGCCGGGCGCTGCCGCCGCTGACCTGGCTGGAACGGTTCTCGCGCCCGCGGCTGACGATGCTCGGTGGCCGCCTGGCCGTGCCGGTGCTGGGGTTGCTGATCCTGGTGCTGGCGCTTGGGCTGATCGTCGCGGCGCCGTTCATCGGGCAGATTCCGCTGGGCGTCGCGGTCTGCCTTGTCGGGCTCGGCCTCGTCGAGCGGGATGGGGTGCTCATTCTCGCCGGTGCGGTGCTCGGCGCCGTCGGCCTCGTGCTCAGCGCCGGCTTCGCCTACGCGATCTTCAGCGGCATCCAGGAGCTGTTGTTCTGAGCCGATCCGCGCTTCAGGCTGCGGCGAGGATTTGGGCGAACGGCTTTTCCTGCAGCAGCAACTGATCGATCTGCGCGGGCGGAACAGGCTTCGAGAACAGGAAGCCCTGCAGTTCGTGGCAGCCCACGGCCTGCAGGAAGCGGTGCTGCTCCGCCGTCTCGACGCCTTCGGCGCAGACGCGCAGGCCCAGGGCGCAGCCCAGATGCGCCATCGAGTGCACCAGGATCGCCGATTCGCCGGTGGCTTCCATGTATTCGAGGAAGATGCGGTCGATCTTGATCTTGTCGAAGGCAAAGCGGCGCAGATAGATCAGGCTCGAATAACCGGTGCCGAAATCGTCCAGCGCCAGGCCCACGCCCTGCGCGCGGATATCCATCATCGCGGCTTCGGCGGCGTCGGCATCCTCGATCAGGACGCCCTCGGTCAGCTCCAGCTCAAGCCGGGTCGGATCGAAGCCGGTCTCTTCGATGATGCGCAGAACGTTCGCGACGAAGTCCTTGTGGCGGAACTGGATCGGCGAGACATTGACGGCAAGACGCAGGCCGGGCCAGCGCTGGGCCTCGGTGCAGGCGCGCCGCAGCACCCATTCGCTCAGCGGCATGATCAGCCCGCGCTCTTCCGCGATGCCGATGAACTCCGATGGCGGGACCATGCCGTGCCGCGGATGCGGCCAGCGCACGAGCGCCTCGACGCCGACAATGGTGAGGCCGTCGGCCGAAACCTGGGGCTGGTAGTGCAGTTGCAGCTCGTCGCGCTCGATCGCGTTGCGCAGGTCGTCCTCGACCATGCGCTTCACCTGGAGCGAACGGTTCATCTGCTGCTGGAACACCGCGTAGCGGTTCCGCCCGCCGTTCTTGGCCTCGTAGAGCGCGGTATCGGCCAGGCGCAGGACCGTCTGGCGGTCGGTGCCGTCGCGCGGAGCCGAGGCGATCCCGACCGAGCAGCCGATGGTGATCTCGACGCCCTGGACCTGGAACGGCTCGGTCAGCGAGTCGAGGATGCTGCCGGCCAGCGTGGCCGTGCGTGCCGGCGTCGGCGAGCGGGACTGGATGATGCCGAATTCGTCGCCGCCGAAGCGGGACACCACGTCTCCGGGGGAGACGAGCCCGAGCAGCCTCTGCGCCACCTGCCGGAGCAGGTCGTCGCCGGCGATATGACCATAGGTGTCGTTGACCGCCTTGAAGCGGTCGAGGTCGATGAGCAGCACGGCCAGCCCGCCCTCCGGGCTCTCGGCCTTCGACAGGGCAGTGTCGAGCGCGATGTCGAAGCTGCGGCGGTTGGGCAGCCCGGACAACTCGTCCTGACCGGCGAGCCGATGAATCTCGCGTTCGCGCAGGGCGATCTGGATGGCGGAGGCGCGCAGCCGCTGGACGATGAAGATAAAGATCCCGGAAAACAGGACGGCGATGGCGATCACCGCCCACAGGAAGCGCTCGAGCATGACATCGCCGGGGCGCGCCGGGGTCCAGGTCAGCCAGGTCGCGACGCCGCCGTCCGGGGCGGCGATCGGCAGGCTCGCAACCGGGTCGTCGGGCCGCGCCGTGACCAGCCTGATCTCGCCCATGCGGTAGCCGGCGGCCAACTCGGCGAGCGTGGTGCTCGAAACGCGACGATAGGCGACCAGCGAAAGCGGGCCGAGGATGGGGGAGGTGAGGGGCGTGGTGATGCGGCCGAGATCCATCACGATCAGCAGGGCGGCCTCATGGCCATTCTCGGCAATCGTGGACCAATTGGCCTTTCCCCCGGCCACAGTGCGCCTGCCGGCAGGCGCGCCCGGGACGAAGGGGCTGAAACCGAGGACCCGCGTGTAGTCGGACTGGGTGGCCGGAAGGCCCCCCTCCAGCCCGGCCAGGACGGTTCCCCCGGGCGATACGAGATAGGCGCCTTCGAACTCGGCGAGACGCCCGCGCAACTGTTCGAACGCCGTCCGGATCGCGGTCCTCGGAGCTGAGGCACCGAGCGCCTCCTGAAGCTCGCTGGTGATCACCAGCTTCTCGAGACGTGCCTCCTCGAACCTGATCTGATGGCGAAACGCGGCCTCGATGCGCTCGTGCTGCCGCTGGGCCTCCAGGCGGTTGGCCTCGCGCGTGATCGCGATGACGACGCCCGCGCCAGCCGCCATCAGCAACAGAAAGGCGACGCCCAGCGTTGTGACGGTGCTCGCAAACATGCGGGCCGATGAGCCCGCATTCGTTATCTTCGCCGCTGAAGGAGCCTGAGGCATTCCCTGTCCGGAGACGTTGCACCGTCTTGAAATAACGGGGCAAAGATTGACATCCCGTTGCCGGATGGCAGGTCAGGCGGCGGGCGGGCCATAGGGCGGGCGGGGGATCGCCGTGTGAGCGGCCCGAAGAGCCGCCGACCAGCGCTCGCGCAGATCATGGAAATAGGGCTCGCCGGCCTCAATGCGGCGGTTGAGTTCCAGATCGTCAGCGTCGCGGCGCATGACCACCATGTCGATCGGCAGGCCGACGCCGAGATTGGAGCGCATCGTGGAATCCATCGAGATCAGGCCGACCTTGAGCGCATCGTAGAGATGGCTCTTGAAGGTGATGGCACGATCGAGGATCGGCTTGCCGTATTTGTGCTCGCCGATCTGGAGGAAGGGCGCATCGGCGCCGCATTCGATGAAGTTGCCGGCGCCATAGACCATGAAGAGCCGCATCGGCTGCCCCTTGATCTGGCCGCCGAACAGCATCGAGACCTCGAACTTGACCCCTGCCTCCTTCAGCGCCGGTCCGTCGAACTCGCGGACGTGACGGATGCAGCGGCCGACGAACTGCGCGGCCCGGAACATCGAGCTGGTCGCCTGCAATGTGTCGAGCTCGCCCGTCTCCGGATTGGGAAGGCCTTCCTGAAGCAGGCTGACGACCGATTGCGTGATCGAGAGATTGCCGGCCGTCATCAGGCCGAAGCTGCGGTCGCCCGGCCAATTGAAGACATGGAGCTTGCGGAAGGTCGAGATGTCGTCGAGCCCGGCATTGGTGCGGGTGTCGGCGATCATGACGAGGCCGTCCTGCACGAGGATTCCGACGCAATAGGTCACGGGGCGTTATCCTGTCTGTCCGGGCTCCCGCCGGGAGGGGATCACTGATTGGAGAGGCGGCCTTCGGCCTCGCGGGCACTGACGAGCACGTTGAGCAATTCCCCTTCGCCGCCCTGGCGCGCGCCGCGGACCGGCGCGGCGTCGGCGAAATCCAGTCCCACGGCGACGCGGACATGGGTGTCGATCGGACAGATGGCGTTGGCGCAGTCGAACCCGATCCAGCCATAGTCGTCGAAGTGAACCTCGGCCCAGGCATGGGCCCCGTTGGCATGGGGCAGGTCTTCGGCCTGTGCGACATAGCCCGAGACATAACGGGCGGGCAGCCCAAGATGCCGGGCGCAGGCCATGAAGACATGCGCGATGTCCTGTGCGATCGCCTCCTTCGCCTGGAAGGCCGCTGCCGCTCCGACGCCGGTCCGCCCGGTCGCGTCGACGCAGGTCATGCGCCCGTTCACAGCCGCCATCAACGCGTGCATCTGCGACAGCTCCGTGCCGGCGCCCCCTGCGGTCTCTTCGGCAAAGCTGCGCAACGCCTCGTCCTGCTCGGTCAGCAGCGTGTCGCGGCGATAGACATCGCAGGGCACGCGCTCGATGCCGCCGCGGACCACGCCAGCCAGATCGGTCGTTTCCACGACCCCGTCGATGTGGATGGAGAGAGAGGAGATCGGCCCGTCCGCATAGAAGGAGTGCACGACGTTGCCATGCGCGTCCCGGGTGGCGCGCATGCGGCCGTCGATGCTGGGCTCGATGCGCCAGGACATGACATGCTGCCCGTCATGATCTAGCGGCGTCAGCCGCAAGATCTGGGTGATGTGCCGGGCCGGCTCGGCATATTCGTAGCTGATCGTGTGAGAGATCCTGATCCGCATGATCCAGTCCGGGCCGTTACCGCAGAGGGCTTCTATGCCGATGAAGCCCGCCACGCGAGCGGTTCATTGCAGATACTGCTCGAAGATGGTGTTCCCGAGGCGGTTGTTCTCGGTAATGAAGTCCTCGATGAACTCATGCAGCCCATGCTGGAAGATGTCGTCGATCCGCGTGTTGCTGAGATTGGCCAGTGTCTTGCGCGCCTGGCGCTGGGCCGGCCCCTGCCGCCCGTAAGCGTCGCCGAGCGAATCCAGGAAGCGGGAAATGCTCTCGTAGCAGGCGGCCAGCGAGCGCGGCATGCGCCGGTTCAGGATCAGCAGGTCGGCGATGAGGATCGGCTTGACCGCCTCGCGATAGACCCAGTGATAAGCCGTCAGCGCCGAGACCTCGCGCAGCACGGTGGTCCACTGGAAATAGTCGAGCGAGCCCCCGACCTGCTCGTTGGCCGGAAGCAGCACATGGTATTTCACGTCGAGGATGCGGGCGGTGTTGTCGGCGCGCTCGACATAGACGCCGAGCCGCGAGAACCAGTAGCCGTCATCGCGCAGCATGGTGCGGTAGGCTGAGCCGTCGAAGACGAGCGAGACGTTCTTCACCCAGTCGAGAAAGCGAGCGAATTCCTCGCGATCCATCCTGGTCTTCTCGAAGCGCTGCAACTCCAGCCAGGCGCCGTTGATGGCGTCCCACATCTCCGAGGTCAGCGCGGTGCGCACGGCGCGTGCATTGGAGCGCGCCTGGGCGAGGCAGTTGCGGATGGAGGAGGGATTGTCCGGGTTGAACGTCAGGAAGTCGCAGACATTGCGCTCGTTCGCCTCGCCATAGGCCTTGGCGAAGGTGTCCTCGCAGCCCGCGGTGGAGACCGCGCTCTGCCATTCGGTCCCCGCGCCGCCATAGGCATGCGGCAGGTTGGTCAGGCGGGTGGTGGCATCGAGAATCCGCGCGAGATACTCGGCCCGCTCAACATAGCGGGACACCCAGTAGAGGCTGTCGGCAGTACGCGAAAGCATGGTCAACTCAGGCCTTCTTGTGATCTCTCGCACCCCTGAGGACGGGGCGGGCGGAGGGGAGACGGGCAGATCATGCATCGAGTACCCAGGTGTCCTTTGTGCCGCCGCCCTGGCTCGAATTCACGACGAGGGAGCCCTCCTTCAGCGCAACGCGGGTCAGGCCGCCGGGCACGCAGGAGATGCCGTTGGCGCCGGACAGCACATAGGGGCGCAGGTCGACATGGCGCGGGGCTACGCCGGAGGCCACGAAGGTCGGGCAGGTCGAGAGGGCCAGCGTCGGCTGCGCGATGAAGCCCTCCGGCTGGGCCTTCAGCTTGCGACGGAACGTTTCGATCTGCGCCTTGTTGGCGTGCGGGCCGACAAGCATGCCGTAGCCGCCCGAGCCGTTGACCTCCTTGACGACGAGGTGCTCCAGATTGTCGAGCACATAGGCGTTGGCCTCCGGCTCGCGGCAGCGCCAGGTCGGGACGTTCTTCAGGATCGGCTCCTCGCCGGTGAAGAACTTCACGATCTCCGGCATGTAGCTGTAGACCGCCTTGTCGTCGGCGACGCCGGTGCCGACGGCGTTCGCCAGGGTGACGTTGCCGGCCTTGTAGGCGCCGATGATCCCCGGCACGCCCAGCACGGAGTCGCCGCGGAAGACCAGCGGGTCGATGAAGTCGTCGTCGATGCGCCGATAGATCACGTCGACGCGCTTGGGCCCCTGCGTGGTCCGCATGTAGACGACGTCGTCCTTGACCAGCAGGTCCGAGCCCTCGACCAGTTCGACGCCGAGCTTGTCGGCAAGGAAAGAGTGCTCGTAGAAGGCCGAATTGAACTGCCCGGGCGTCAGCAGGCAGATCGTCGGATCGGAGGGGGCGCTGCGCGGAGCGACGGAGCGCAGCGTCGCCAGAAGCTGGTCCGGGTAATTGTCAACCGGTGCGACACGGTGGGTCGAGAACAGCTCCGGGAAGAGCCGCAGCATCACCTCGCGGTTCTCCATCATGTAGGAGACGCCGGAAGGGGTGCGCGCATTGTCTTCCAGGACGTAGAAGGTGTCCGCGTCCACACGGACCACGTCGATGCCGGCGATGTGGCAATAGACGCCGTGCGGCACCTTGAAATCGACCATTTCAAGCTGGTAGCAGGCGTTCCGATACACCAGGTCGGGCGGGATGATCCCGGCCTTGAGGCACTCCTTCGGCCCGTAGACGTCCGCCAGGAACATGTTCAGCGCGGTGACGCGCTGGCGCAGGCCTTTCTCCAGCTTCGTCCATTCCGGCTTGGTCAGGACGCGCGGGATGATGTCGAAGGGGATCAGCCGCTCGGTCGAGTCTTCATCGCCATAGACCGCGAAGGTGATGCCGATGCGGCGGAAGAACAGTTCGGCCTGGGAACGGCGCAGCGCCAGTTGATCGGCGGGAGTTTCCTTGAGCCAACGGTCGAGCGCTTCATAGGCCGGCCTCAATTCGGCGCCGGAGCCGGTCATCTCGTCGAACGCGACCATCTAGGCTGTTGTCCCCTGTTTAGGCCAGCCTATGCCCATTCGCTCGCCTTGGGGAAGAGGCTGCGTGATCAGCCCTATGTCGCGTGCTGCCTTATATTTAAGCAGGATGACAGGCTCTCATGCCGGCCCATCACCAGGCGGTCGGGCCGAGGCTCGCGCTTCCCGGCGGCAGACTTGCCTAACCCTCACGAAGGAGGAGCCAGTCGCGCAGCGCGGCGGCGTTGTTGCGAGCCTCGTCCCTGGCGGCGTAGAGCAGCGTCACCGGCCCCGATTGCACGGCGTTTCGAAGACGATTGAGCGCCGCTTGGGCCGATGCGCCGCCGAGTTCGGCCGCATAGGCCGCGCAGAAGGCCTCCCAATGCTGGGGTTGGCCATGGAACGCGTGACGCAGCGCATCGCTCGGCGCGATGTCCTTGAGCCAAAGATCGACGCGCTCCTTGCGCACGCCGCGCGGCCAGAGCCGATCGACGAGGATGCGCGTTCCATCCCCGGGCGCAGTTTCGTCATAGACACGCTTGATCGGCAGCTTCATCAGCGCCTCCGGTCAGATCAGGCCCAGGCTGCGAAAGCTCGCATGGCCGTCGCGGCCGACAATGATGTGGTCGTGGATGGCGATGCCCAGCGGCTTGGCGATGTCCACCAGTTCGCGGGTCATCCGCATGTCGGCGCCGGAGGGCGTCGGGTCGCCGGAAGGGTGATTGTGGACGAGAATGATCGCCGAGGCGGAGAGCTCGAGCGCGCGGCGCATCACCTCGCGCGGATAGACCGGCGTGTGATCGACCGTTCCGGTCTGCTGGACTTCGTCGGCGATCAGCGCGTTCTTCTTGTCGAGGAAGAGGATGCGGAACTGCTCGCGCTCCGCAAAGGCCATCGCCATGCGGCAGTGGTCCAGCACCGACGACCAGGAGGACAGGACCGGCCGCTTGGCGACCGCGCCCTTGGCCATGCGCTTCAGCGCGGCCTCGACGATCTTGAGGTCGAGAGCGACGCCTTCGCCGACGCCCTTCACCTCGGTCAGGCGCGGGATGGGTGCGGCCAGCACCTCTCCGAAGGAGCCGAAGCGCTGGATCAGCTCCTTGGCGAGCGGCTTCACATCCCGCTGCGGGATCGAGCGGAAGAGCAGCAGCTCCAGCAATTCGTAGTCCGGCAACGCATCCGCGCCGCCCTCCTGGAAGCGGGCGCGCAGCCGGTCGCGGTGGCCGTGATAATGCGGGGCGGCCGACGAGGGGCCGGCGGGCGGGAGCGGATCGGCGAGAGCCTCGGGCAGAAGCGCCTGGGCCGTGGCTGGTCTCGGCATGGCTTCCGCAAACAGCCCGGCAGGCGAGGGCTCGGCTTGCTGTCCCTTGCCCGCCCGCCGGCTCATTTTGGAGCGAGCGGGTTGTCGAGGCCGCCGGGGGAAAGGGTGAAGATCTCGCAGCCTGTCTCGGTCACGCCGATCTGGTGCTCGAACTGGGCCGAGAGCGACCGGTCGCGCGTCACCGCCGTCCAGCCATCGGACAGGATCTTCACGCCCGGCTTTCCGAGGTTGATCATCGGCTCGATGGTGAAGACCATGCCGGACTTGAGCTCCACGCCTTCGCCGGGGCTGCCGTAATGCAGGATGTTCGGCGCGTCGTGGAAGAGGCGGCCGATGCCGTGGCCGCAGAAGTCGCGCACCACGGAGCAGCGCTCGGCTTCGGCGTAACGCTGGATCGCGAAGCCGATATCGCCCGTGTGCGCGCCGGCGCGGACGGCCTTGATGCCGCGCAGCAGGCTTTCATAGGTGATCTCGATCAGCCGCTCGGCCTTCCGCGAGATGTCGCCGACGCCGTACATCCGGCTCGAGTCGCCGTGCCAGCCATCGACGATGAGGGTGTAGTCGATGTTGAGGACGTCGCCCTCGCGCAACGGCTTGTCGTCCGGGATGCCGTGGCAGACGACATGGTTGATCGAGGTGCAGATCGACTTGGTATAGCCGCGGTAGAACAGGGTCGCCGGATAGGCGCCATTGTCCATCGCGAACTGGAAGGCGAGCTCATCGAGGCGCTGGGTGGTGACGCCGGGCTTGACGTAGGAGCCGAGCATGTCGAGCCCGGCCGCGGTCAGCCGACCGGCCCTGTGCAAGGCGGCGAAGGCCTCGGGCCCGTGGATCTTGATGACGGGCTCGCGCGAGCGCGACCGGCCGATGGTGTCTTCGAATGTCATCGCGCGCAGGAAACTCCTCTGCCTCATATCTATTGCGTTTACAGGGGGAGGCAAGCGGCTTGGCCGCGCCGGACCATCGCCCGGCTGGTGCTCGGCTGCGCCACGGTGTATCAGGCTGGCGCAATGGCCATATCCGAACAGAATCCGGTGGAAGACCGCCCCTTCGGCGCCTTCGCGCCCAAAGCCCTCCTCTCCAGGATCATCGCCCGTACCCGGGCTGCGTCCGACAGCTTTCTCGGCCGCAAGGTCGCCTATGCGCTGCGCCGTATCGGATTGCGCGCGCTCCAGGGCACGCCGGTCGACATCGAGTCGCTTGGCGCGCGGATGCGGCTCTATCCCGATGGGAATGTCTGCGAGAAGCGCGTGCTGTTCACGCCGCAGTACTTCGATCCTGTCGAGCGGGAGATGCTGTTGAAGCGCCTGCGGGATGGCTTCACCTTCATCGATATCGGCGCGAATATCGGCGCCTATTCCCTGTTCGTGGCGGCCCATGCCGGTCGCAGCGCCCGCATCCTGGCCGTCGAGCCTCAGCCCGACGTCTTCGCGCGGCTGGCTTTCAACATCGCGCAGAACCCGTTCGGCACGGTGAAGGCCGTGGCCTGCGCGCTCGCCGACAAGCCGGGCGAGCTCACCCTGTTCATCGACCCTGCCAATCGCGGCGAATCGAGCGTGCGCATCCTCAACTCCAGTGCCGGCCGCAGCGTCCAGGTGCCGGCGACGACGTTGCTCGCCCTCGTCGAAGGCGAGGGCTATGAGCGCATCGACGCGGTCAAGCTCGATGTCGAGGGGGCCGAGGACCTGATTCTGGAGCCTTTCCTGCGCGATGCGCCGGCTTCCCTCTGGCCGGGCTTCATCGTCATCGAGGATTCGCGCCAGCGCTGGCAGAGCGACCTCGTCGGCCTGCTCGAACGCAGCGGCTACCGGCTGGTGCTGCAGACCCGTCTGAACCTGCTGTTCGAGCGCAACGCCGGCTGACATGCGGGCCGACTTGGCCGCATGACAGGCCGTGCGGACGGCGTTGTCTTTTCCCTTCGATGAACTAGCTGTTGTGCATCGCTGCCGCGTTCGTGCGCGCGAGCGCACGCCAGGAGGCCGAGATGTCCGAGAACGAAACCGCAGCGCCGAAATCCATCGTGACGGCGGCGATCCTGGTGATCGGCGACGAGATCCTGTCCGGGCGGACCAAGGACAAGAACATCGGCTATATCGCCGAATATCTCACCAATATCGGCATTGAATTGCGCGAGGTCCGCGTCGTTCCGGACGTGACCGACGAGATCGTCGCGGCGCTGAACGCGCTGCGGGCCCGCTACACCTATGTCTTCACCACCGGCGGCATCGGCCCGACGCATGACGATATTACCGCGGACGCGGTGGCGGCCGCCTTCGGCGTCTCGATCGACCACGATCCGCGCGCCGTCGCGATGCTGCGCGAGCGCTTCTCGGAAGCAGACCTCAACGAGGCGCGGCTGCGGATGGCGCGCATTCCCGCGGGCGCCGAACTCATCGCGAATTCGATCTCCAAGGCGCCGGGCTTCAACATCGGCAATGTCTATGTGATGGCCGGCGTGCCCTCGATCATGCAGGCGATGATGGACGTGGTTGCCCCGACCTTGAAGACGGGGGTCAAGGTGCTCTCGGACACGGTTCGTGCCGGGCTGAAGGAGGGCGATATCGGCGGGGCTCTCGCCGAGATCGCCAAGGCGCATCCGGGCGTCTCGATCGGCTCCTATCCGTTCTGGAGCGAGACCGGGCCGGACACCAACATCGTCGTCCGCTCGCGCGATGCACAGATGCTTCAGGCCGCGATGGACGAGGTGAAGGCGATGGTCGAGCGGGAGCGTCAGCCGAAAGCCTAGCGGTCTTTCCGGCGCCTGCGCTGGGGATGGCGGCGGCTGGCCCTTGCCAGCCGGCCGCGTTTGGGCTTTTCGGACAGGGATGCGCTGTTCGCGCGATCAGTCCCGGAGCGCTCCGTCATGGCCGAACCGACCTCGAACAAGGCTTTCCCGGTCTCCTGGGACCAGTTCCACCGCGACGCCCGTGCGCTGGCCTGGCGACTTGCCGAAAAGGGGCCTTTCGAGGCCATGGTCTGCATCACACGGGGCGGGCTGGTTCCGGCGGCGATCATCTGCCGCGAGCTGGGCCTGCGGCTGATCGAGACGGTCTGCATCGCGAGCTATCACGACTACAAGAACCAGACCGAACTCCAAGTGCTGAAGGATATCGCGCCCAGCATCAAGGCGGTGGGCGACGGCAAGGGCAAGGGCGTGCTCGTCGTCGACGACCTGACCGATACCGGCAAGACCGCCCGCGTGGTGCGGGAGATGCTCCCCAACGCGCATTTCGCCACGGTCTATGCCAAGCCGGCCGGCGTGCCGGTGGTCGATACCTTCGTCACCGAGGTGAGCCAGGACACCTGGATCTATTTCCCCTGGGACATGGCGCTGACCTATGTCGAGCCCATCGCCAAGGGGCACAAGGGCTGATCCGGAGCGGGCAGGGCCGTTTCAGCCGGTCGAGGGCGAGCGGAACGCGACCAGCATGCCGGTGACCACGATGGCCATCCCGATCATCTCGGTCGGCGTCGGGCTCTCCGAGAGCAGCAGCGCGCTGCAGGCGGCGGTGATCACCGGGACGAGGGGCAGGAAGAGCGTGGCCCGAGCCGCTCCCAGCGTCTCGACCGAGCGCGCGTAGAGATACAGCGCCACCGCACCGACCAGCACGCCCTGATAGAGCGCTTGCAGCAGCAGTTCCCCGGCCGGGACCGAGGCCATGTGGATCGGCATCGCGATGGCGATGATGGCCAGGAGCGGCAGCGACAGGATGCAGGACGCGACGGTGATCTCCATCGAGCTGGCGCCCCACCGCCTCGCCAGCAGGCCGAAGATGGACCACAGCACCGCGATCAGGACGAAGAGCAGATCGCCGATCCAGGCATCCGGCCGCGAGGGCACGGAAAGCAGGGCGTCGCGGGAGAACACGGCGATCCCCAGCACGATGACGAACAGTCCCGCCAGCCGCAGCGGGCCCGGGCGCTCGCCGACGATGATGGCCACCAGCAGCGCGGTGAAGACCGGGATGAGGCCGGGCGAGATGATGGATGAATGCAGGGCAGGGGCGAAATAGGCTCCGCCTACGAGGATCAGGCTGTAGAGTGGCCCGATCAGGATGGCCATCAGCCAGCCGCGCTTCCAGCCGAGCCGCCCGACGGGGAAGGGGCGGGCGTTCTTCAGCGCCCAGGGCAGCAGCACGATGGACGCCGCGACGAAGCGCAGGATCGCGACATCGGCCGGCGCCAGGCCAACCAGCATGGCGTGCCGCGAGACCACGGCCTGGACACCCCAGATCAGCGCGCAGGCGAGGCCGCACAGGATGCCGATCCATTGCGTGCGGAGGACCATGTCGGAAAGCCTCTGGGCAAAAAACAAGCTCCGGCTATGCCGGCCTGCCGAGGCCGCGGCAATGCTGTCCGGCGCAGCCGGCCCCTTGCGGAAATCATGGAGGAGCAAAGTCGCTCGCCCCCGCCGCCTTCCGGCGAGGCCATGCTTGCCCTGATCGACGATGGATGCTGCAATGCAGCAAGCAGGCGCCGAAGGCGCCGAGGGGGAGGCGATCGCGATGGCGGCAAAGACCCTGGGAATGCCGGGCCGGCCGATCGATATCGTCGCTCTGGCCGATGAACTGCAGGACAAGATCGAGCAGGCGCGCCTGGACGCCCGCGACGATCCCTTCGGCAACCCGATCCTGCGCGTCACGCTGTGGCTGACGCGGTTGATGGACCGGGGCGATCTGACAGCGGAGGCTGCGCTGGAGCTGGTGCGGCGGCTCGGCAAGCAGGCGATCGCACAGCGGGCGGAGCGGCTGTCCCGCTATGTCGAGCTCGGTCGCGACCCCGAGCCCGCCTTCGCGGAGATCGCAAGGCAAGAGGCGGAGGAGGCGGGAGGCTTGGCGGCCTTTGCGGCGGCTGTCGAGCGGACGCGCTTCGGCGCCGTCTTCACCGCGCACCCAACCTTCGGCATGCAGCGCAAGCTCGCCCATGCGCTGGCCGACCTCGCCTCCGGGCGCCCGGCCGGTGCGGTGGTCGAAAGTCCCGATCTCAGCTTTCGGCCCGATGACCGCATCACCCTGCAGGACGAGTTCGAGCAGGCGCGCTTTGCCGTCCGTCAGGCGCGCGACGCGATCGACCGTCTCAACGCCGCTTTCCTGAGCGAGGCGCGAGCTCGCTGGCCGCAGGACTGGGCCAGGCTCGCGCCGCGCCCGGTCATCCTCGCCTCCTGGGTCGGCTGCGACACGGACGGGCGCACCGATATCGGCTGGTGGGACACGCTGCGCTACCGCCTCGAATCCAAGGACGGGCAGTTCGCGCGTATCCTGGAGAAGCTGCCGGACGTGCCGGAGACGGCGGCGCTGCGCGGCCTCGTTGCAGAGGCGCTCGCGGCCGTGAGGCGCCAGCTCGCGCTCGCGCCACCCATCGGCACGCAGCCGGCACTGGGAGCCCTGCAGGCCTTCGCGCTGGCGCTCATCCATGAGCGCGAGGCGGCCCTGCCGGATTCCGCCCCGCTGCTGGCGGCACTGGGACAGGCCGTTTCAGCGGCAAAAGACGATCAGACGCGGCTTTCGCTCGCGCTGATCCGGGCCGGCGTCGTGGCGCATGGCGTCTCGATCGCGCTGCCGCATTTCCGGCTCAACGCCTCGCAACTCCACAATGCGCTGCGCGGCGTCATTCCGTCGGACGAGGACCCGGCCCAGCCAGCCCAGCGGCGCGCCTTCCTCGCCGCGGCCAATGCGGCGCTCGATGCGGTCTCGCCGGTCGCGATCGATTTCGGTGCGCTGGCTGCCGAGCGCTCCTCTGCGGCGCGGATGATGATGACGATCACGCAGATCGTGAAGCATCTCGACGGGTCGCGGCCGGTGCGATTCCTGATCGCGGAGACGGAGACGGGCTACACGCTACTCTGCGCGCTGTGGCTGGCCGGCCGCTTCGGCATCGCCGACAAGATCGAGATCTCGCCGCTGTTCGAGACCTCGGACGCGCTGGAGCAGGGCCCACGCATCATCGACGAGGCACTGCGCAGCTCGCATTTCCGGGCCTATCTCAAGCGACTTGGCCGTCTTTGCATCCAGTTCGGGTATTCCGATTCCGGCCGCTATATCGGGCAGGTCGCGGCGACCTTCTGGGTGGAGCGGCTGCGCATCCGCATCGCCGAGCTGCTGGCGCGCTACGGCCTGGGCACTATCGAGCTGGTGATCTTCGACACCCATGGCGAATCGGTCGGTCGCGGCGCGCACCCCGGCAGCCTCGCGGACCGGCTGGCCTATCTCGATCCCGCCTATGCGCGCGCGGCCTTCGCCAGGGCGAGCCTGCGCACCGTGCGCGAGACCAGCTTCCAGGGCAGCGATGGCTATCTGCTCTTCGGGACGCCGGAGCTGGCAGGCGCTACGGTCGCGCGCGTGGCAGAAGCCGTGTTCGCCGCCCCCGCCGAGGGACCGGACCCGATCTATGACGAGCCGGATTTCGCCAGCGAGTTCTTCCAGACCGTGCGCGAGGAGATGAACGCGCTGGTCGACGACCCCGGCTATGCCGCGCTGATCGGTACCTTCGGGCCGGCCCTGCTCGACAAGACCGGCTCGCGCCCGGCGGCGCGGCAGTCGGAGGGAATCGGGTCCGTTCGCATCCGCCATCCCCGCGAATTGCGCGCCATTCCCAACAACGCGATCCTGCAGCAGCTCGGCTGGATGGCCAACAGCCTGCACGGCATCGGCCATGCCGCTTCCCGCGCGCCGGACCTGTTCCGCTCGATGCGCGAGCAGTCACCGCGCTTCGACCGAGCCTATCGCCTCGCCGCCGCTGCGATGGGCCATAGCGACCTCGACGTGCTGCGCGCCTATCTCGACACGCTCGACCCGGGCAGCTGGTTCGACCGGGCGCGGCGCACCTTGCGCGAGCACCGCCGCGACGAGCTGCTCGCGGTGGCCGATGCGCTGTCGCGGCTGGAGCTGGCCCCGGCGCTGCGGCGGCTGTTCTGGCGGCTCTCGTCAGACGCGCTGAAGCTGAGGCTCGCCGCCGACGACGTGCCGGCAATGCCGGTGAGGCTGGCGGCCCTGCATGCGCTGAGACTGGCCGCGATCCACCGCATCTGGCTGTCCTTCGCGCATATCCCCGATTTCCGGCCGCATGGCGGGATGACGCGCGATCTCCTGGTCGAGCGGCTGCTGACGCTCGACGTGCCCGCCTCGCTCAAGCTGCTCGGCGAGATCTTCCCGCGCGATCCCGACCCGACGCTGGGCCTCGATTTCGGCGAGCCCGCGGGTCCGCGCGACGGCGGCACCTATGAGGCTCTGCACCGCGACGTGCTCGGCCCCATGCTGCAATCCTTCGCGCTGATCCGCGAAATCTCGGGTGCGATCCAGCACGAAATCGGGGCATTCGGGTAGACGCCGCTCATCCGCGGCGGCCCATCCTCATTGCAACCGGCGCCGGTGCCACTACGTTCACCTGCGAGGAAACGCCGACGGAGACGAGCCGGCATGGCCGCCACCCCTTTCGACGCCGCGGGCGCGCGCATCAGCGTGTTCCGGGCCCTGTTGCAGGCCGTCTCGCGCCACGGCAAGAGCCGCATCGCGCTGGAGGACCCGGAACGGCAGCCAATCACCTATGGCCGGCTGGTGCTGGGCGCGCTGGTCCTGGGGCGCAAGCTCGCAGCGGTGACCTCGGAGCGCGAGACCGTCGGCGTGCTGCTGCCCAACATGCAGGGCATGGCGGTGACGGTGTTCGCGCTGATGGCCTATGGCCGCGTGCCGGCGATGCTGAACTTCACGGCCGGCGTGCGCAACCTGCGCGCGGCGGGCGCGTTGGCACAGCTCAAGACCATCGTGACCTCGCGCCGCTTCGTCGAGAAGGGCGAGCTCGACGAGGAGATCGCCGCGCTCGGAGAGGGGCGGCGCGTGATCTATCTGGAAGATGTCCGCAAGGAGATCACCAGCCTCGACAAGGCGCGGGGCGCGCTGAGCAGCCTCGCCCCCGGCCTGGTTCACCAGCGCTACGAAGCCAAGCCGGACGAGCCGGCCGTGATCCTGTTCACCTCCGGCACGGAGGGAATCCCGAAGGGCGTCGTGCTGAGCCATGCCAACCTCGTCTCCAATGCCCGTCAGGTCTTCGCGCATGCCGCCGGCGCCATCTCGGAGCGCGACGTGTTCATGAACCCGTTGCCGGCGTTTCATTCCTTCGGGCTGACGGCGGGGCTGCTGGTGCCGCTGCTGCACGGCATGAAGGTGGTGCTGTATCCGAGCCCGCTGCACTACAAGCAGGTTCCCAAGCTGATCGGCGACATGAAGGCGACCTTCCTGCTCGCGACCGATACCTTTCTCCAGGGGTATGCGCGCGCCGCGGCGCCGGACGACCTGAAGAGCGTCCGCTATGTCGTGGCCGGAGGCGAGCGGGTGAAGGCCGAGACGAAGCGGATGTGGGAGCCCTATGGCACCACCATCCTCGAAGGCTATGGCTGCACCGAATGCTCGCCGGTCATCGCGGTCAACACGCCGCAAGCCATGCGCGAGGGCACGGTCGGCAAGCTTCTGCCGGGGCTGGAGGCGGTGCTGGACCCCGTCGAGGGCATCCATGAGGGCGGCCGGCTGCGCCTGCGCGGCCCGAACGTCATGGCCGGTTATCTCGATCCCGAACAGCCGGGCCGTATCGTTCCGCCCGAAGGCGGCTGGCACGATACCGGCGACATCGTGGTGCTGGACGAGGGCTTCGTCGCGATCCGTGGGCGGGCCAAGCGCTTCGCCAAACTCGGCGGAGAGATGGTGTCGCTGGCCGCCGTCGAAACGATGATCGCCAAGCTCTGGCCGGACCAGAACCACGTCGTGGTCGGCCTGCCGGACGCGCGAAAGGGGGAGCAGCTCGTGCTGATCACCGAGAAGCCCGACGCCGACCGCGCCGCGCTCCAGGAGGCGGCCAAGGAAGAGGGTTTTCCCGAGCTCTGGGTTCCGCGTGCGATTCTGGTGACGCAGGCGATCCCGGTTCTCGGCAACGGCAAGATCGATTACGGCGCGACTCGTGAGCTCGCCGCCTCACGCCGCTCGCTGCTTTAAAGCCATAGCTGCTTTAAAGCCATAATCGTAATGTTGTTACATCGCATGATGATTCCGGCATCCGCCCTGTCCATGCTGCGCGTGGCGACGCTCGCCCCGGCTCTCGCTTTGGCGGGGCCGTCCGATCTTGCGGCGCAGGCGGGCGGCAGCGTCTATGTCCGGCGCGACGAATGCGTCGCCGCCGGCAAGCTGACGGCCGAGCAGTGCGAATTCGCCTATCGCAATGCGCGGGCGGAGTTTCTTCAGAAAACTCCCCGCTATGCCTCACGCACGGCCTGCGAGCGCGCTCACAAGCGCTGCGCCGCGCAGATGGTTTCGGCCGGAGGCTGGGAATCGTTCGGCAAGGGCGGCGCAACCTAT
Source organism: Allobosea sp. TND4EK4 (assembly GCF_900156025.1). Lineage (GTDB taxonomy): Bacteria > Pseudomonadota > Alphaproteobacteria > Rhizobiales > Beijerinckiaceae > Allobosea. The sequence continues at coordinate 242,933 of NZ_FTMO01000005.1, read as the reverse complement.
GTGCCGCGCTTCCTCGGCGTGCGCGTCACCGGCGAGGGGGCGAGCGGCAAGGCCCTGCCGGTGATCGAGGGTGCAACGCAGATCGCTTTTGCCGGGCGGCCGGTGGCGGAACTGCAGGAGCGCGTCGTCGGGCAAGGCCGCATCGTCGGCGTCGTCAGCCATGCGGCTCGCAGCTCGCGTCGGCATATCAAGGACACGCCGGAGACGGCGACGAAGCCGGCCGGGATCCACGATGACACCGAACGCGTCCCGATGAAGGAAGAATCGATCGGCGCGGATGTTCCACCGGGTCTCTATGTCGATCCCGATGGCGTGGAATGGTACAAGCCCGCGCACAAGCGTTGAGCGGCACTCCGAGGAACGCGGGCCAGAGGGTCAGCGCGGCCGACGCCGGTAGACATAGCCGACACAGGCAGGCTCGCCATCGCGGGGATTGGCGATCTGGAAAGCGCTTCCGGGGCAGTCGTTCGACGGGGCCGGGCCATCGGGCGTGGTGCCGAGCGAGAAGTTCAGAGGCTTGATCCGGCGAACCACGGTGGTGCGACCGTCCGGATGATAGCGGGTGTCGACCTGGAAGTCGGCCTGGCTCTCCTGCGAAAGCAGCAGCGCGACCGCGCAGACGCTGCCCGCCAGTGCGCTTTTCCTCGCGCGGGAAGCGGCGAGGCGGCTGCGCTTGCCGCGGCCGGCATTCGTTTTGGGAGAAGTCTGTGCCATCCGGGTACATCCTGGGTTGCTTCGTTCATCATTCAGCAACCATCAGGCCAGTCCGGCGGCGGTCTTCCGGGGCATCAGGGCCACGGCCCCGATCTCGCGTCCGGCCGCCGGGAAAAGGCGGCCGGACGGATTCGCGGGAAGGACACTTCCGTTGTGTTCAGCGCGCTCCGTCCTGTTCAGCTCTTGGCGATCGATGTGCGGGCTGCACGCCTGCGCGGCTTCTCGCCTGCCGTCTGCGAGGGCTTCCGCGAGGCGCGGGACGCTGCGGCGAGGCGGTAGGCGCCGTAGCCGGCGGCGCCGAGCAGAAGGACGGGCCCCGGCAGCCGCGCGATGAGCAGGCTCAGCGGCACGGACAAGGCTGCGGGCACGGCCCCTTTCCCGACTTCGCGTGCCACGAACACGCCCGCCAGGCTGGTCAAGGATGATTTGATCATGGTCGGCCCATCTGCCCCGTTTCTGCATCTGCGCCCGCTGAGGGCGTTCAGGACCCGAACGCCGGATGGGCTTCCGCGTTCCAATCCGAACGCGGCAGGGGAAGGCGATGGGCTTGGAGGCCGAATGGTGCGGACGGCGGGGATCGAACCCGCACGGCCAGAGGCCGAGAGATTTTAAGTCTCTTGCGTCTACCAGTTTCGCCACGTCCGCACGGTTTCGAGCGGTAGCGGCGAGGCGGCGCCGACGCAAGCGCCGTCAGCGCTTGCGGAAGGTCAGGCTCAGATTGTTGGCGGGCATCTCGGCGATCTCCGGCGCAGCGAACCCGCTGGCTTCGGCCAGAGCGGATATGGCGGAGAGATCGCGCAGGCCCCATTGCGGGTCGCGCTCGCGCAGGCTGGCATCGAAGGCCGCATTGCTCGGCTCCAGCGGGCAGTCCGGGCGTTTGAAGGGGCCGTAGAGATAGAGCGGTGCGCCCGCAGCGAGCCCTTCGCCTGCGTGGCGGAACAGGCCCTCCGCCGCGCTCCAGGGCGCGATGTGGACCATGTTGATGCAGATCACCGCGTCGGGCGCGATGTCCGGCCAGGCCGCGGCGGAGGCGTCGAGCGCCAGTGGCGGGCGGATGTTGGCGATATCAGCTTCAACCACCCAGGCGGCAATACTGGCCCGCGCCTGCGGGCTCGGGTCGCTGGGCTGGAAGACCAGTCCGGGCAGGGAACGGGCGAAATGCACCACATGCTCGCCCGAGCCGCTGGCGACCTCCAGCACAAGGCCCTGCGCCGGAAGGATCTCCCGCAGGATGGCGAGGATCGCGTCGCGGTTACGGGCCGCGGCCGGGGCGCTGAGCTTTGCCAGCGCGGGGGCGGTGCCCTGTTCGGCCGGGTTCCAGAATGCTGGCCTGTCGCTCGCCATCGGCGCCTCGCGAATAATCATGGGCCCCCCATCGCGTCGGGGCGGCAATACGCTATAAGGAGCGCGGAAGCGGGCCGCCAGACGTTGTGGCTTTCGCAGTTCGCAGGCTGGTTTTGTTAACCGAAATTCTGATCGTCGTGGCGCTGACCGTGATCAACGGTCTGCTCTCCATGTCGGAACTCGCAGTGGTCTCATCAAGGCCGGCGCGGCTCAAGGTTCTGAGCGATCAAGGTAGCAAAGGCGCCGCCACCGCCATGCGCCTCGCGGAAGATCCCGGCCGCTTCCTGTCCTCGGTACAGATCGGCATCACGCTGGTCGGCGTCCTGTCCGGCGCCTTTTCGGGCGCGACGCTCGGTGCGCGCCTCTCGGAATGGCTGGTGGGACAAGGGCTTTCGCAGTCGGTCTCCGATACGCTCGGCGTCGGTGCCGTCGTCGTCCTGATCACCTATCTCTCGCTCATCCTTGGCGAGCTCGTGCCAAAGCAGATCGCGCTGCGCGATCCGGAAAAGGTCGCCGCCCGTGTTGCGCCGGCGATGCTTCTGATCGCGCGGGTCGGGGCTCCGATCGTGTTCCTGCTCGACATCTCGGGCAAGGCGGTGCTGCGGCTGCTCGGGCAGAAGGGCGAATCCGAGGAGAGGGTCACCGAGGAAGAGGTGCGCACCATCATCGCCGAGGCCGAAACGGCCGGCGTGCTGGAGCGCGACGAGCGCGAGATGATCTCCGGCGTGATGCGGCTTGCGGACCGTTCGGCGAGGGCGCTGATGACGCCGCGCCGGGAGGTCGAGACCGTCGATCTCTCCGACGAGCTTGAGGAGATCCGCACGCAGCTGCGCGAGACGCGCCGCTCGCGCCTGCCGGTCCATGATGGTGAATCCGACGCGATCATCGGCGTGCTGATCGTGAAGGAGCTTCTGGACTTCCTGGCGGGGCGCGGCGACATCGCGTCGTTGCGCAAGCAGATCCATGAGGCGCCTGTCGTGATGGATACGGCCAGCTCGCTCGTCGTGCTGCGCGAAATCCGCATGAGCCGGGTGCACATGGCGCTGGTCTTCGACGAATACGGCCATTTCGAAGGCATCATCACGCCCGGCGACGTGCTCGAGGCGATCACCGGCGCCTTCCAGGAGGAAGAGGAGAGCGAGCCCGCCGTCGTCCAGCGGCAGGACGGCTCCTTCCTGGTCGCCGGCTGGATGCAGGTCGACGAGTTCTCGCACGAGTTCGGGATTCCCGTCCCGCGCGACGCCGATTTCCAGACCGTCGCAGGCTTCATCCTGGCCGAGATGAACCATTTGCCGAATGTCGGCGAGACCTTCGACAAGGATCACTGGCGCTTCGAGATCGTCGATCTTGACGGGCGTCGCATCGACAAGATCCTGCTCAGCCGGATCGACTGAGCAGGGATGCGCCAAGCCGCTTCGGTCTCAAAGCCGCTTGCTTCGGTCCTGGCGCGTCAGCGGCGCGGCGGCTCGCCGGGCTCGATGATCCGGTACTCGGCGTCGATGATCTCGATGCGCCCCTGCGGCCTCGCCTGACCCGCGAAGGGGTCGGCGCGGTCGTCGAAGCCGGCGGCCTTGAGCCTGGCCTTCAGCCTCCAGATCGCGATCGCGCCGGCGAGCGCGACGACCGGGATCAGGATCAGCGCAAGGCTTGCCGCCACCAGGAACAGCGTGATGCCGACGGCGAAGCTCGCCGCCATGGCGAGCCAGGCGGCCCAACGCGGCATGCCGGCGGGGCGGCGATTGAGCTGGTCGAACAGATTGGTTCGGATCATGTCGTTTCAGGTCCCTTCCCTGACGCAGAGATAGGAACGAATTGCGGCGAGCGCGAGATCAGGCCTCCTCGCGCCAGTCGTAGAGCCAGCGATAGCGGGCGCGCATGCCCTCGGCGCCGAGCCTGCGCAGCACGAGATCGCGGCCGAGGCTCAGCGGAAGGCCGAGATGATAGGTGCGGCCATTGCTGCGGCTTTCGCTCTGGACGCGTGCGGCACGGCCGGCGCGGGCGGCCGCGAAGGTGGCGAGGGCCGTCGCCACGCCGGCATTCCCGTCGCTGGCGAGCGTCGTGGCGAGATGCCGCGCAAGCACCGCCGCGTCCTCGATCGCGAGCGATGCGCCCTGGGCGAGGAAGGGCAGGACGGGGTGGGCCGCGTCTCCGATGAGCGCAATCCGGCCTTTCGCCATGGCCGCAGGCGCGCGGTCGAACAGCGACCAGACCAGCCAACCGGGGGCCGAGCGCGCGAGGTCGCGCAGGGCGGGTGAGGCCTTCGCGACATGGTCGAGCAGCAAAGCGCGGTCGCCCTCGCGCGACCAGCCTTCGCGCGCCTCCTGCGCCTGCCGGAGGATGACGAGATTGATCTCGCGGCCGGCCGCGACCGGATAGTGCACGGCGTGACGGCCGGCCCCCAGATGCAGCGTCACGCCCGGAATCTCCGCGCCGGTGGCGGGCAGCACGGTGCGCCAGGCCTCGTAGCCGGTGAAGACCGGCGGGGCGGTGTCGCCCGCGAGTTCGCGCACGCGGGAGCGGCCGCCATCGGCGCCGATCAGCGCGATGGCGCGCAGGGGCTCGCCGTTCTTGCCGTCGAGCGTGATCGTGACGCCTTCGGCATCCTGTGCCGCGTCCTGCACCCCGCGCCCGACCAGCAGGCGGATGTTCGGCATCGCCCGGATGGCGTCGAGCAGGACGGTGTGGAGGTCGTTGCGCTTCAGCAGGCGGAAGGGCGGCTCTCCCGGCTCCTGCGTAACCGGCATCGCCAGAAGCTCGGCGCCGCTGCGCCAGCGTCGAATCGTCAGGCCGCGGGAGGAGACTGCGACGCGCTTCAGCGGCAGGGCCAGATCCAGCCCGTCCAGGACGCGGCCGGAGTTCGGCGAGATCTGCAGGCCGGCCCCGAGCTCGCCGAAGCCGGTGCGCTTCTCGACGATGGTGACCGCGATGCCGCGCCGGGCGAGGCACAGACCCGCCGTCAAGCCGCCGATGCCGGCGCCGGCGATGACGATATGAGGAGCGGCCACGGCATCATGCCTTTCCAGCGGCGGCCGCGACAGCGCGGCCCTGACAGTGCGCGCGGGCGCCCCTCAGAGCCCGCGCGATGGCGAAATATCGGTGGGCTCAGGCCGCCTTGGGCGTGTCGTGCCAGGCGCAGCCGGCCGGATTCGTCTCACCGCCCTTCAGCGCCGGATCGTATTTGTAGAGCGTCGAGCAATAGGGGCAGACGATCTCGGAATCGGCGCCCATGTCGAGGAAGACATGCGGGTGGTCGAAGGGCGGCTTGGCGCCGATGCACATGAATTCGCGCGCGCCGATATGGATCGTCCCGACGCCGGAATCGTTCTGGAAATGCGGAATGCCGTGCTCGGCCATGGTCGTCGCTCTTCAGGCTCGAATGTGGGCGCAACCTAGCCGGTTGCGTTGCGGGATGCCAGAGCCGATCGCGGCGGAAGCTGGCGCGAATTGCCTCATGGAGGCCGTCAGGGCCCGCGCAGGCAGGCCTGGGCGAGGCGGCTGAGGCGCGCCGTCTCCTCGGCCGAGAGCTGATCGGCGAGCGCTTTGCCCCACAGGTTCTCGCGCTTGAGGCCCGCCACCGTGCAGGCGCACGTATCCCGGCAGAGCGTTTCGTCCGCATTGGAGCGAACGCATGTCGCCTGGCAGTCGCCGAGGAACCGGCTCTCCTCGCGAGGCACGGGTGCGATTACCTGCGCCGCCAGCATGATCAGTCCGATGAAGAGCGGCTGGTGCACGAGATAGACCAGCAGGCTGTGACGGCCGCCCCAGGCGAGGATGCGGACGGGCAGGAGGCGCGGGCGCCAGCTCGCCACCGCGCTGTCCTCGATGCGGGGGAGAACGATCCGCGCCAGCGCGATCCCGGTGAGGACGCAGCCGAACCAGGGGAAGACCGGCACGAAGTCGGCCGTCTGGAGCGGAAGGCGCGAGAAGCCGAGCCAGACCGCCCAGCTCTGATCCAGGACCGGGCTTGCGACGAGGGAGGGCAGGGCGAAGGCGACCGCGGCCGAAAGGATCACGCTGGCGACCGGAAGGCGCAGGAACGGCAAGGCGAGCACGCTCGCCACCGCGACATGGTGCAGGATGCCGAAGAAGATGAAATTGGCGGGCATCGCGACGACGGTGCCGGCCGTGACCAGGAGAGCGGCGGCCGAGACCATGGCGAGGCGCCTCAGGAAGGAGGCACGGTTCAGGCCCCTGCGCGTCGCCAGCACGAGACTGACGCCGACGAGGGTCAGGAAGGAGCCGGCGATGCAGCGCGCGAACCAGCGCCAGCCGGGCTCGAAGGCGATGTCGGTCTCGATCAGGCCGGCATTCGACAGGTCATAGGCGAAATGGAACACGAACATCGCCAGCAGCGCGATGCCGCGCGCGACATCGACCTGCGCGAAGCGCGCGCCGCGCATCGGCGGCGGCGCCGCGGGTGGCGCGGGCGTCGGGGCTGGCTCGGTCATGGCTGTGGGTCCCATGGCCCCGGCTCATACGCAAGAGGCTCGGCTGCAGCTACCCAAAGTCGCCCTCTCGTGGCAGGGACATCGGCAAGACAGGCTGGACTGACCGAGCGATGCAGAGCTTTTCCTCCGATGGCGTGCGGATCGCCTATGTCGATCTCGCCCCGACCGGCGAGACGCCGAAACACGAGACCATCGTCCTGGTCCATGGTTTCGCCTCGAACCATGCCGTCAACTGGGTCAACACCCAGTGGACGAAGACGCTGACCCATGCCGGCTACCGCGTCGTCGCGCTCGACAATCGCGGCCACGGGCAGAGCGAGAAGCTCTACGAGCCCGCCGCGTACTCCTCCGATGTGATGGCGGAGGATGTCCGCCGGCTGATGGACCATCTCGACATCCCGCGCGTGGCGGTGATGGGCTATTCGATGGGCGCGCGGATTTCGGCTCATCTGGCGCTGGCGCATCCGCGCCGGCTGAATGCGCTGCTGCTCGGCGGGCTCGGCATCCATCTGGTGGAGGGCGTCGGGCTGCCGCTGGGGATCGCGGACGCGATGGAGGCGCCCTCGCTCGATACCCTGACCGACCCGATGCAGCGCATGTTCCGCGCCTTCGCCGAGCAGACGGGCAGCGACCTCAAGGCACTCGCCGCCTGCATTCGCGGCTCGCGCCAGACGCTGAGCGCCGAGCAGGTGGGGCAGATCGCGGTCCCGACTCTGGTCAGCGTGGGCACGACCGACGCCGTCTCCGGCTCCGGGCCGGAACTGGCAAAGCTCATTCCCGACGCGGAATCCTTCGCCATCCAAGGGCGCGACCACAATCTCGCCGTCGGCGACAAGAGCCACAAGCAGGCGGTCCTGGCCTTCCTCGCTCGCTTGTGATCGCGGTGCACCGCTGCCGGCCTGGCCGGAGAAAATCTTTCTTTTCTCGCGACTTGTCGCGAGATGCTTTGACTTTGATTCAGCGCATCTCATATCGGTGAAGGGCAGCGGCGCCTTTCATCTTGGGCAAGAGGCCCGTTCGGATGCTAGAATGTCCTTCCGCCGCAGGCCCGTATCGGAGAGCAACCATGCCAGCCGGACGCTCCGTCGCAGAACGTCGTGACCCCGTCAGCGGTCTCGACCGGGTCGATCCGACCTGGTCGCGCCTGCGCGCGGAAGCCGAGGTCGCGGTGGCGGCCGAGCCGGCGCTGGGCACGCTGATCATGGCCTCGGTGCTCAACCAGCCGAGCTTCGAGGCGGCGGTGGCGCATCGCGTCGCGACACGGCTCGGGCATCCGTCCGTGCCGGCCGACCTGATCGAGCAGGCCTTCACCGAGGCGCTCGCCGACGATGCGGCGATCGGTGCCGGCATGCGCGCGGATGTCGTGGCCGTGCTGGATCGCGATCCGGCCTGCTACCGCGTGCTCGAGCCGGTGCTGTTCTTCAAGGGCTTCCACGCCCTGCAATGCCACCGGCTGGCACATTGGCTCTGGGGACGGGGGCGGCGCGATTTCGCGCTTTACCTGCAGGGACGGTCTTCGGAGATCTTCCAGACCGACATCAATCCGGCCGCGACCATCGGCAAGGGCATCTTCCTCGACCACGCGACCGGGCTCGTCGTCGGCGAGACGGCGGTGATCGAGGACGATGTCTCGATGCTGCACGGCGTGACCCTGGGCGGCACGGGCAAGCAGGGGGGCGACCGCCACCCCAAGATTCGCAAGGGCGTGCTGATCGGCGCCGGTGCCAAGATCCTCGGCAATATCGAGGTCGGGCAGTGCAGTCGCGTCGCTGCGGGCTCCGTGGTGCTCCAGGCCGTGCCGCGCAACAAGACCGTGGCGGGCGTGCCGGCCAAGGTGGTGGGCGAGGCCGGATGCGCCGAGCCGTCGCGCTCGATGGATCAGATCCTCGAAGGCGATTGCGGCGGCTGCATCTGAGCGGCCGACAACCAATCCAGCACCGCCTGCCGCTCGCGATGGGCGCCGGATGAGCTTGAGCAGGCGATCGCCAGCGCGTCCGGCGTCGGCATCGCGTGCGGGAAGGGCGCGACCAGACGCCCGGTCTCCAGCGGCGGACCGATCAGGCTCAGGCGGCCCATCAGGACGCCCGCGCCGGCCAGGGCGGCGTCGAGCGCCAGGCTGTAGAGCGAGAAGGCGGGACCGCGCGCGGCATCGATGCCGGCATCCGGAGCGGCGAAGCTCAGCCAGCGCGCCCAGTCGTGCCGCCAGACCGCATCGTGAAGCAGCGTCTCACGCTCAAGATCCGCTGGGGTGGCGAGTCGTGTCGCCAGGGCGGGAGCGCAGACGGGCAGGATGGCGTCGGTGCCGGACGACGGTCCGTAGAACAGGGTGAGATCGTAAGGCTCGCGGCGCAGATCCGGGACCTCCTCCATCGCTGCCACCGAAACCTGCAGGCCGGCAAAGGCCTGCTGCAGCGCGGGCAGGCGCGGCGAGAGCCAGAGCTGGGCGATGCAGGGCAGGGCGGCGATAGCGAGCGGGCGGGACGGCCGCGCCTCCCGCAGCGCCTGAACGCCCTGGCCCAGCATGTCGAAGCCGCGCGTCAGCCGCGGCAGGGCCTCGCGCGCGGCGTCCGTCAGCACCACCCCCTGCGGCAGGCGGCGGAAGACGGGAAAGCCGAGCCAGGCCTCGAATTGCCTGACCTGCTGCGTGACCGCGCCGGGCGTCACGCCGAGTTCGTCGGCGGCCTTGGCGAAGCTTTCGAGGCGCGCCGCGGCCTCGAAGGCGCGCAGGGCGTTGAGCGCGGGCAGGCGTGGGCGCGGCGGCCTGACGGACAAGGATCATTCCTGGCAGAGGCTGAGAATTCCTCAGTCTTCCGACGATGAATACTCGTTTGCGCGCTCGCCTGCAAACCGCTGTTATGAGGGCCAGGAACGACAGGCGGGGAATTGGCGATGACGGCTCTGGAACGGCGCGGCTGGGTGCCGCAGGCGAGTGAGGATTACATCCAGCGGGTCGCCGGCGAGACCGCCGGCCAGCCGCTCGACGCCATCGCCGAGCGCATCGCAACGCTCACCGCCGAGAACCGCGCGATCCACGAGCGCGACTGCGTCAACCTCAACCCCGCCACCAACGTCATGAACCCCAAGGCCGAGGCGCTGCTCTCGGCCGGAATCGGGGCGCGGCCCTCGCTCGGCTATCCCGGCGACAAATACGAGATGGGGCTGGAGGCGATCGAGCAGATCGAGATCGTCGCTGCCGAACTCGCGGCCGAGGTCTTCGGCGCCAAATATGCCGAGATTCGGGTGCCGTCCGGCGCGATCGCCAATCTCTATGCCTTCATGGTCGCCGCCAAGCCCGGCGACTGCATCATCGCGCCGACGGGCGAGATCGGCGGACACGTGACCCATCACGGCGCCGGAGCGGCCGGTCTCTACGGCATCGTCACGCATCCGGCGCCCGTCGATCCGGTGAAGTATACCGTCGATGTCGAGCGGCTGCGGGCGGACGCGCTGCGGTTGAAGCCGAAGATGATCACCATCGGCGGCAGCCTCAACCTCTTCCCCCATCCGATCCGCGAGATCCGCGCCATCGCCGACGAGGTCGGCGCGCTGGTGCTGTTCGACGCCGCGCATATGTCGGGGATGATCGCGGGCCATGGCTGGCAGCAGCCGCTGGCGGAGGGCGCCCATCTGATGACGATGAGCACCTATAAGAGCCTCGGCGGCCCACCTTCGGGCCTGATCGTCACCAATGACGCCGCCATCGCCGAAAAGCTCGATGCCATCGCCTATCCCGGGCTCACCGCGAATTTCGACGCGGCGAAATCGGCCGCGCTGGCGATCTCGCTGCTCGACTGGAAGGCCTTCGGCCGGGACTATGCGCAGGAGATGGCAAGGACGGCGAAGGCCCTGGCCGAGGCATTGTCGGAGCGGCAGGTGCCGGTCTTCGCCCGCGACCGCGGCATGACGACCTCGCACCAGTTCGCGATCGAGGCGGCCGCCTATGGCGGCGGGCAGGCGGCGGCGAAGCGGCTGCGCGGGGTGAACATCCTCTCCTGCGGCATCGGCCTGCCGGCCACTCAGGTTCCGGGAGACGTCAACGGGCTCAGGCTCGGCACGCCGGAGATCGTGCGCTTCGGCATGACGGCGGCCGACATGCCGGAACTCGCCGGCTACATCGCCGAGGGGCTGAACGGCTCGCGCCCCGCCGATGCCATCGCGAAGGATGTGACGGCCTTCCGCGGCCGGTTCCGCGAGTTGCATTTCATGCGGTGAGCACGGAATGGCCGCGCCGCCATGCGCGGGCTCGACCCGAGCATCTCGTGCAGATGCGGCTCCCGAGCCGTGGCTTCGGAAGATTCTCGGGGCAAGCCCGAGAATGACGCATGGGGTCAGCCCGGCAGGTCCTCCGCCGCGATCCAGAAGACCTCCGCCTCGCTGTCCTCGGTGTCGAGCCAGGTGAAGGGCAGGTCGTAGTCCGCTTCCAGCGCCTCGCGCCCGGTGCCGACTTCGCAGAGCAGGGCGCCGCCCGGGTTCAGATGGCCGTGCGCCTCTGCGAGAATGCGGCGGACGAGGTCGAGCCCGTCGGTGCCGGCGATATGGGCCATCTGCGGCTCGGCGCCATATTCCGGCGGGAAGGCCGCGACCTCCTCCGCCCTGACATAGGGCGGGTTGGCGATGATCAGGTCGTAGCGACGGCCCCTCAACGGCGCGAAGAGATCGCCCCGGAGCAGATGGACGCGCTCGCCCATCTCGTAATCGGCGATGTTGAGCTTCGCGACCTCGATCGCATCCGGCGAGAGTTCGACGGCATCGACCTGCGCCTGGGGAAAGCGGCCGGCGGCGATGATGGCAAGGCAGGCGGAGCCGGTGCAGAGGTCGAGCACGCTGCCGATCGCCTCCGGCTCGGGCACCAGGCCGAGGCCTTCCGATTCGAGCACGCCGCGCATCAGCAGTTCGCCGATATAGGAGCGCGGCACGATCACCCGCTCGTCGACGCGAAAGCCGAGACCGTGGATGTAAGCCTTGCCGACCAGATAGGCGGCCGGCTTGCGGGTCGTCACGCGCGCCTCGATCAGGTCGAGCAGGCTCTGTCGTTCCAGGCGGGTGAGGCGCGCGTCCAGCCAGGGATTGATGTCGTCGACCGGCAGCTTCAGCGCCTCCAGCAGGAGGAAGGCCGCCTCGTCCAGCGCATTGGTGGTGCCGTGGCCGAAGCTGAGGCCCGCCACATTGAAGCGCGAGACGGCGAAGCGCAGCAGGTCGCGCAGCGTGATCAGGTCGTCGATGGCGGTCATGGCATTCGCTGTTGGCGGGAGGTGCCGCCTCTTACAGGCCGAAACGGAACCGCGCCAGCCATGGAAGTGCCGTGCTCAGTCCTCGCTGCGGCCGCTCCCTGCGCGGTCCCGCTCGTAGCGATGTTTCACAGGGAAGTCCGGCAGCCAGGATTCGCGGCGGATGGTCCAGAGCTCATAGGTCGGCTGGAACCGGTCGATGTCGTCGAAGGCGCCGAGATTGAGCTCGATCTCGTCGGCGCTGCGGGCGAAGACCTGCGAGCCGCAGCGGGGGCAGAAATGACGCCCCTCGTAGGCGCGGGTTTCCCCTTCGATCGCGACCGCATCCTCAGGAAAGATCGCGGAGGCCTGGAACAGCGCGCCGTGCTGCTTGCGGCAATCCATGCAATGGCAGATGCCGACGCGATAAGGCGCGCCCTCCGCAGCGAAGCGCACCGCGCCGCACCGGCAACCGCCTCTCTCCTGCTCCATCGAAACCTCCCGCCCGATCGCCCGACAGCCACTTCAACCGGGGCGAGCCCGATCGGGTTTCAACGACCGGCGCCGGCTTCGTACCGGCCGCGCATCTCCGACCTGATGGCGTCTTCATCGACCAACCGGCCGCCGGCAAACTGCACATTTTGGATCTTGCCGGCCTGATCCCGGACCAGCCTGACGGACTCACCCGGGCTGCCGAAACCCGATCCCTTGGTCACGCGGCCTTCGTCGGGCGTTTCGAGCGTCACCTCGAACGTATCGAGGAAGGGCGCAAGCAGCGCCGGGTTGGCGACGAGCACGCGGTCGGAAACCGGCACGAGGTCGGTCGCTCCCCAGATCGACCAGCCGCGCCAGCGCCAATCGGCGGCCGACGCCGGCGGCGCGCCGCGCTCCGCGAAGGTCCTGAGGATATGGGCGATGCCGTCGAGCCAGGGATGGGCGAGCCCGTCGACCGCGTTGGTGAGCACGCTGACGGTGAGATTCTGGCCCGGGAAGATGCAGGTGCGGGTGATGAAACCCTGGAAGCCGCCTGAATGGCCGAACCAGCGCCAGTCGCCATCGCCGCCGGAAATCGTGCCGAGGCCGTAATGCCGGCCGAGCGCCGATTCCTCGTCCGGCCAAAGCCGGCGGCTCATCTCGCGTCGGCTCAGCGGGGAGAGGATCGAGGCTCCGGCGGCCGGAGAAAGCTGCGCGAAATAGCGGGCGGTATCGGCGGCCGTGGAGACGAAGCCGGCGGCCGAGATCATCGCCCGGCAGGGGTTGTCGCCGGGGATGACGACGCGCCGGTCGAGCGGTTGCCGGCCGCTATGCCCCTTCGCCATCGGGCGCTCGCCCCAGAGTTCGATGTCGGCCTTTGTCTCGGTCAGCCCGACCCTGCCGATCACCTCGTCGGTGATCCATTCCGGATAGCTCTGCCCGGTCACCGCCTCGATGACGAGGCCGAGCAGGGCGAAGCCGTGATTGGAGTATTTGAAGCGCTGCGCTGCCGGGAAAACCGGCGGGGCGGCCAGATCGCGCAGCAGTTCGGCCTTGTCGCAATAGGGCTTGCGGTCGAGGAACTGGCCGGCATCAGGCCCGTCGCGGGTCAGGCCGGCGCTGTTGGAGAGAACCTGGCCGACGGTGACGGCGGCGATCTCCGGGTGCAGCCCGTCGATCAGGGAGCCGACCTTGTCGTCGAGCCTGAGCCGGCCGTCCTCGACCAGGCGCAGGATGCCCGCCGATGTGAAGCTCTTGGAATGCGAGGCGATGCGGAAGCCGTGGCGGGGCGTCAGCGGCTCGCCCGTGGCGAGATCGGCGCTGCCGAAGGCGGCCTCCAGCACGATCTGCGTGCCTTCGGCGATCGCGACCGAGACGCCGGGCTGATCGTGGTGCCGTCGCTGGAACGCGAGCCAGCTTTCGACATAGGCGAGGGCGGGGGAGAGCCAGGGCTTCATCGTTGGGATCCATGCCGGAGCAGTTCGACCCGCATGCTAAGGGTCATGGATCACAGCGCAAGCGGCGCCGGCGCAAGGCGGGACGGCCGGCTTTCGCTTGCCCTCTCCGGCGCGGCGTGGCATCGCTCCCGCCAATCGAAAGGACTTAGCATCGTGGACAAGACCGAACTCGCCAAGCTGCAGGCCTATCTGCGCAAGACCTTCAACAACGCCAATATCAGCGTCCGCGCGCGGATGAAGAAGACCGATTCGGCCGAGGTCTATATGGGCGAAGAGTATATCGGCATCATCCATGTCGACGACGAGGATGGCGACCGCTCCTTCAACTTCACCATGGCGATCCTCGACGTCGATCTCGAGGATTGAAGCTTCAAGGCCGTCATGCTCGGGCTTGACCCGAGCATCGTCGAAAATGAGGTTCCGGCACCTCATCCTGCGTGCGGTCTCGGGCCTGCGCTTCGCTTCGCCCGAGAATGACGATCCGTCCTACCGCATCAGCCCGTCGAGCGTGCGGCGCACGCCGCCCAGCATGACCGCCCAATCCGCGATGATGGTGCGGGGGAAGCGGATGTTCACGTCCATGCCGCGGTGCTGGAAGGTGACGCGGCAGGGCTCGTCGAGGTTGCTGCCGGTGTCGACCGGGCAACGAGCGGCAAAGCCGCGCCCGTCCGGCACCGAAACGTAAAACTCGTCGCCCTCGAAGGGCGAACCCTTGCGGAAGCCGCGCACGACGAGGCCGCCGGGATTGGACCAGACGGTCGGGGTGAGGAAGCGGGCATAGGTGGCGAGCTGGCGCGCCGGCTCGTTGACCTTGTCGGGCGGGCTCAGCGTGATCAGCAGGCGGCGCTTGTCCTGCGGATGCGCCGGCCCTAGGTCGGGCCAGGCGAGCCGTAGGCGGACCATGCCGACCAGACGACCTGTGCCGTCATTCTCGTCCAGCCCCGTCAGCTCCTTCGGGATCATCAGCGCGACATCGCCGACGCGGGCCGGCTGCAGCGTGTCGACAGGCTCCGGCTTTCGGTGGGTGAGGTAGGTTGCAAGCGCCGTTGCGGCGACGCCGGCGGCGATGATCGCGGAGGCGGCCTTCACCAGGGCGAGGTCGGCACGCGGAAGCGGTGGGGCGGTGCGCTGCAGGCGCGTCCTCACCATGGCGGTCAAGGCAGTCGCCTGATGCCCGGGCAGGTGATGGGGAAGCGACGCGGTCATGTTCTGTGGTCTCGCAACGGCCATGCCGCCACTGAATCACCGGGCGCTTAACGGCGCGTAAACCATAAGCGGCCGGATGCGATCCGGGGCAGGCTCGGGACAAAGCTCCGCTCCGAACGATCAGCCGGCTTGCCCGCCCGACTGCGCCGAAGCGGGAGTTGCGTTGCCCACCGGGGCCTCAGCCGACATTCCCGACGACGCGGTCGCGCCCGAGCCGCTTGGCCTCGTACAGATGACGGTCGGCATGGGCGATGAGATCACGCATGCTGGCGGCGTCGTCCGGATAGGTGGCAAGTCCGATGCTCACAGTGGGAGCGGCCGCGAATTCGACCGACAGCGTGCGCTGGACCGAGGCCCGCAACCGTTCTGCATAGGCGATCGCCGCTGGATGCGGCATGTTCTCGCACAGCACGACGAACTCCTCGCCGCCATAGCGGAAGATTCGATCCTCTGCCCGCATCTCTGCCCGCAGGCACTCGACGATGCGGGTGAGCACCTCGTCGCCCGCAATGTGGCCGTATCGGTCATTGATACTCTTGAAGTGATCGACATCGACGAGGGCCAGGGTCAGCGGGCGCCTCATCGCGACCGCGCGGCCGAGCATGGCCAGGCCGACGCTGTCGAAGCGCTCGCGAGTCAGCGCGCCGGTCAGCGCATCGCGCCCGCTGGTTCCGAGAAGCTCCTCGTATTTGCGGCGGTAGGTCAGCTTGTGGAAGATGTCGGATAGCGGCAACGGCGCGGTCTCGGCCGTGTCGCGTTCCAGGACCGAGAGATACAGTCCCATCAGGGCGCTGTAGACCAGTGCCGCACCCATCTTGGCGATCCAGCCGCCGGCCAGCGCGTCCCAGGGCGTGCCCGCGATGTAATGCAGGCCGATGAAGAACCCGACCTGGTCGAACGTCAGGATCAGCGCGAGGCTCACGCCCGCGCGCAGCACCACCGAACGCGGCAGGAGGGTATGCAGCTTTTCGTAGAGCAGGATGATCGCGATCGCATCGATGAAGAGCAGCGAGGTGCCCCAGATCATCAGCGCGCCCATCTCGTCGATCAGCACGAGATCAGGATTGTAGCCGGGGAGGGAGACGGGGGCTCCATAGAGCCGCAGCGTCAGAACCAGCGCGACCATCAGGAAATTGCCGATCAGCAGCCCGTAGATCGGCTGGCGCACGGCCTCGGCGTCCTCCCGGATATAGAACATCAGGATGATCGCCAGCTTGCCGGAGAACAGCACGGTCGAACCTGGGGAGAGCAGGCCGAATGGAAGCTGGATGAAGAAGACCGCCGCGAGATAGGTCTCCAGGAAATGCATCACGCCGAGCGCGCAGAGAAAGGCGCCCAGCCCCATCGCGTGCCGCAGGCGGAACAGCGTGGCCATCACGCCGAAATAGATCAGGGCCTGCGTCAGGAGGAGGATGATACCGGACATCGTCAGATCAATGCACCGAAAGCCTGACGTTACGGAAGGATGAGCGACGCAGAGATCGGCTTCGGTTTCGCCCGGAGCGATAGTAGCAAGTGGAGCGGCCTTGGGGCAACAGGAGCATCTGCTCTTCCGCGGCGGCCAGGCACATTCGCGCCGCGCTGCGCCTGCGGTTAACCATGCTCGTTTACTATTGATTAAGACTTTTCTTCACCGTTCGTAAACCATGAGGCAGGGTCCGGCGCATTCGCACAGCCAGAGGCCACGCCATGTTCATCCGCCCCGAAGTGCTGGAGGCCCTGCAGTCCTTGTTGCTGGGCTTTGCCTTCGCCGGCCTGCTGGCGAGTGCCTTCGAGTTGTTCACCGCAAGGCGGGCCGACTTCAAGCTGCTGCAGGAGGGTGGGCTCGCCGCGGTCGCGAGTGTCCCGGTCGTGATCTTCAGCGCGCCCTTCCTGATCCTGCGCAACACGGTGCGCGGCCGGCGGATCGAGGGACGACCTTTCCTGTTCGTCATGCTCGCCAGCATGATCGCCGGGGTCTGGAGCATGGCGTCAGGCCGCGTCGTGCTCGACCTGCTTCACGTCATCACCGCTTGACCGGGCGGCCCTCCGCCTGAATCCTCGGGCGTCGGCGCGACCGTTCCGGTCCGCTTCGACGGCGCTGAAACGCGATCTGGAGAAACGCCCCATGCCGCTCTATGCGCTCGACGGGACCCGTCCTGAAACCGCGGCCGAAGGCCAGTGGTGGCTGGCGCCCGATGCCCATGTGGTCGGCCGTGTGAGGATCGCGGCCGGGGTCGGCATCTGGTTCGGCGCGGTGCTGCGCGGCGACAATGAATGGATCGCGATCGGACCCGACAGCAACATCCAGGAAGGCTGCGTGCTGCACACCGATATGGGTTTTCCGCTGACGATTGGCGCGGGCTGCACCATCGGGCACCGGGCCATCCTGCATGGCTGCACGATCGGCGAGAACAGCCTCGTCGGTATGGGGGCGACGGTGCTCAACGGCGCTAAGATCGGGCGCAACAGCCTGGTCGGTGCCAATGCCCTGGTGACCGAGGGCAAGGAATTCCCCGACAATTCGCTGATCGTCGGCGCGCCCGCGCGCGCGATCCGCACATTGGACGACAAGGCCGCCGAGGGGATCGCCGCCTCGGCCCGCGGCTACGTCGCCCGTTGGAAGCAGTTCGCTGCAGGCCTGAGCCGCATCGACTGAGGGCAAAAAAGAAGCGGGCCGGCTTCCCTGCGGCGGGAAACCGGCCCTTCAACGAAGCCCGGCCTGGGACGGGTGGGTGGGGACGTGACCGGGCCTCGTCGTCCTGGCGAGCAGCGCCCTGGAGGCGCCGCTCGAATTCTCAGCGCTGGACCGAGGCGACCGTCGGCGACTGCTGGCCGCCCAGCGAGGTCCAGCCGGTCTGGTATTGCGACTCCCGCTTGACGTAGACATAGCCCGTCTGGCTCCAGGGCAGGATCGCGTTGCGCTTGTTGTCGAGCATGAAGTCGCCCTTGTCGGTGCGGATCATCAGCACGGCGTGGCCCGCATTCTCCTCGTCGATCACGACCGTGACCAGCATGGCGCGGCGCGGCACGCCAGCCTCGGCCAGGCGCTTGCGCTTCAGCAGGACATAGTCCTCGCAGTCCCCCTTGCCGTCGGTCGGAATGTCCCAGCGGTCGACGACGCCCCAATGCTCCTCGTCCGTGACCGGCTCGATCTCGCGATTCACCTTGCCGTTGACCGCGACGATCGTCTTCCAGCTCTTGGCGTTCAGCTCGACGCGCTCGGGCTCGCGGGTGTCCAGCCGGCACTCGGACGGCATGCGCTTGCAGAAATCGACCCAGGCATAGGGCGCGCGGGCTTCGCCGGAAGCTGTAGCCGGCGCGCTCGCCACCGGGATGCCGGGAGCGCTCTGCGCCTGGGCGACGCCAGCGGCGCCGAGGCCGAACGCGAAGGCCAGCGCGGCGCCGGTCAGCTTGTGGCGAAGGTCAAGTCGATGATGGAGCATGTCGTCCCCTTTCTGTCCCGGGGAGACGATGCTGCTGCGCCGATGGAATTCGCTTGAAGTGAAAGCGTCAAATTGTCTGTATTCGCGCGGCGTGATCTGCCGATCAGGATCAGCATCAATTCGGATCAAATCGGCGGGTAACTTTTCTCGACGATGCGGCAATACAAAATTAACGGTGGATAGCCGGAAGACGTTTAGGGGACGGTTAGCTTACTGAAGTGTTACTCCCGGCGCGAGTCCAGCCCGCCACCGATACAGGGTTCTCAAGAGGTTTTCGGGCGAGGCGCGGATGTGCGTCGGGAGCGGCGGCGCCGGCGGGCGCCCAGGTCAGAGCTGGTCGGGGATGGCGCGCCGAGCAACAGCGCGCGCCGCAGATACTGACTTGCTTCAGGTCAGGATTCAGCGCGCCCGAGCGGCGGGCGCTCAGAGCTCGAGATTCTCGTCGAGCAGGTCGGCCGAAAGCGGGAAGCGGAATTCCAGGCCAAGGCCGCCGTCGAAACGGCGGACGATCCGCGCCGGCGTACTGCCGATCCTGACCGCGGTGCCGACCGGCAGGTCGAGATCGGTCGAGATCGCGGTTCCGGACAGCGAGATGTCGATGATGCGTACGGGGTGGTCCGTGCCGTCATCGAGGAGCAGGAGCGAGCGCGGATTGCGCGGCACGATGCGCTCGTGGCGCCGGTCTTCCGGCAGGCCCAGCTCCTCGCGGTTGGCGAGCCAGGTGAGCTGTGCGGTGAACTTCTCGCGCTTGCGGCTGGTCGCGGTGATGGTCATCGCGAAGCCTTCCATCGTGGTGCGCACGCAGGTGCCCTCGATGCGGCCCAGATGTTCGAGATAGACGATGACGCGCTCGCCCGGCGCGGCCTTGGCTGGCGCGGCCAGGTGGAGGCCGCCCGGCGAGATATCGATGCTCTGGCAGGGATACTCCATGCGATTGGGCAGCATGTAGCGGCCGAGCAGCACCACCTTCATCCGGTGGTGGCGCCTGCGTTCCTGCGGCATCGTTGCCGTTCTGGGCGTTTGGAGCGCGCTCAACATCATGACCAGCTTGAATTCGAGCCGAGTCTAGAAGAGTCGCGGTTAACGGACCGTTCCGTGACGCAAAATCCGCTTAAGGATCAGGCGCGGCCGCCCGGCAGGACGACGAGGCGAGGGGGGGCGGTACGCTGGGGCTCCGGCGTTGACGGGCGAGACGCGGCGGCCGGCCAGAGCATGCGCAGGGAGATCATCCGCATGCCTGCGACCGTGTCGAGCCCGAGCCAGTCCGGCGTCAAAGCGGGGGACAGGGCGCCCATGACGCGAGCATGGGTGCGGCCGCGATAGCGCAGCGGCAGGAGGATCAGCTCCAGATAGATCGGCAGGCCGGTGCTGGTCTCGCCGGAGAGGCCCGCGACCGCGCCGGCGCTCTCGTCCATCACCGTCTGGACGAGGCGGCGCATATCGGCCTGCGATTCGACATCGGGCCAGAGCGCCGTGAACGGGCGCCCGCGCAGCTCGTGGCCGGTCAGGGCACAAAGCCGCGTGCCGGCGAGGCGAAAGACGGGGCCGATCGGCTCGTTCTCCAGCACGAAGGTGTCCGCCAGCGCGTGGCGAAGAGCGCCGGGTTCGATCTCGCCACGCTCAGGGGCCGAGCGGTCGCCGCGCAGCTTGTCCCAATAGTCGAAGACCAGACGTGTGCTCGTGTTCTTCATCATCGCCCATTTCAGCCGGCGTCCCCCTGCGAGCCGCTCCGCGTGCCGTGATGGCGCAGAATCGTACGCTCGGGGGACGAAACAGTCCTTCAGGGAATCGAGGACGCATCCGCCATGCCGTCTTGCCACCCCCATCCGAGTCGGGGGAGGCGAGCGGGCCGGTAGGGTTAACAAAGTATTGCCGCTGTGGATGAAACATAAAATGCCCGGCATGACGGCCGGGCTGCCGCGGCTGCAAACGCGCTTGCGCCGGCCTGCGCCTTCGGCAACTGTGGCGCCCGATGGCCCCCTATGATCCCCGCCCGCCGGCGCACGAGCCCGCACTCAACCTGCCCCCCGTCGTCGTCTGGCTCCTGGTCATCCTCGCGCTGATTCAGGCCGGGCGAGGGCTGCTCTCCGACATCGACGATTATGCCGTGATCTCCTGGCTCGCCTTCGTGCCTGCCCGGCTGACGCTGTGGGCCCAACCGGAGCGCATCGACGAGGTGGTCAACGCGTTGGCTCAGTCCACCGCAGGGCAGAATGTGGCGGACAAACTGCAACTGGTGCGTCTGTTGCTCGCCGATGGTGGCGTCAGGCTGTGGACGCTGCTGACCTACGGATTGCTTCACGGCTCCTGGATGCACCTTGCTTCGAACGGGCTCTGGCTCGCCGCCTTCGGCAGCCCGGTCGCTCGGCGGCTGGGGGCCGGCCGCTTCCTCAACCTGCTCGCCCTCTGCACGGTCGGCGGCGCGCTGCTGCATTGGTGGACGCGCGACCTCGACGTGCTGCCCCTGGTCGGTGCCTCGGCCGGCATTTCGGGGGCGACGGCAGCGGCCATCCGCTTCGTCTTCGCGCCTGGCCTGCGCTTCGGAGCGCTCGGGAACGACGCGGTCGTGCGGTCTATCCCGATCGAGCCGCTCGGCCGGCTCTGGCGCAATTCGCGGGCGCTGCTGTTCACGGCGATCTGGTTCGTGACCAACATCCTGTTCGGCGCCGGGCTGGTGCCGATCTTCGGCGAGGAAACCAGCATCGCCTGGCAGGCCCATATCGGCGGCTTCCTCGTCGGGCTGTTCCTGTTCCCGCTCTTCGACCGCGCGCCGCGACGGGCCTGAAGCTCTCTCGCCGGCTTCAGGTTCTCCCGGCGGCTGGCATCGGCCGCCTTGCCTGCGCCCCTGTCTTCGCCCACACTGCCAGCGATTGCGAAGCGTTTCCGGGCCTGTCGGCATCGTGAGCTCGCCGGCAGCCTGGGAAGCATCCGCGGAAAGCGTGCCGGCCAACGGCACGCGAGCAGGAGGAACTTTCCATGCATGTCGAGCAGCTTCTCAACGACAAGGGCCGAGATCTCGTCACTGTGCTGCCGCACCGGACGCTGGCCGAGGCGATCAAGACGCTCAGCGAAAAGCGCATCGGTGCCGTGGTGGTGATGGGC
Organism: Allobosea sp. TND4EK4; assembly: GCF_900156025.1. Classification (GTDB taxonomy): domain Bacteria; phylum Pseudomonadota; class Alphaproteobacteria; order Rhizobiales; family Beijerinckiaceae; genus Allobosea. The sequence goes on along the minus strand of NZ_FTMO01000005.1, from coordinate 221,556 downwards.
GCCGACGGGGCGCTGGTGGGCATCCTGTCCGAGCGCGACATCATCCGGGCTCTGGGTGCCAAGGGCGAGGCTGCGCTGGAGAGCGCCGTCTCCAGCGTCATGACGGCCAAGGTGGTCACCTGCCGGCCGCAGACCAGCGTCGACGAGCTGATGGAGATCATGACGATGGGCCGCTTCCGTCACGTCCCGGTGGTAGAGAATGGCCGCGTCACGGGGATCGTCTCGATCGGCGACGTCGTGAAGCATCGCGTCGCCGCGATCGAGGCCGAAAGCCAGGCGATGCGCGAATACATCGCGATGGCCTGAGCGCCGGCGTTTCCCGGCGGCTCAGCCCGCCGGGAGATAGTTCGCCGCGACCACCGCCTCGATCTCGTCCAATGCGCGTTCGGCCGCCTGGCGCCCGAGGGCGATGGTCTCCTCGGCCCTGTGGAAATCGAACAGGCCGACGCGGCCGAGGCGTGGCCCCAGCATCACATCGGGCGGATCGCCGGCCAGACGCGAGCGCGAGATTCTGTCTTGCGTGATGTTGAAGGCGTCGATCATCACGCCGGCGAGGCCGGGACGGTTCTCGCTGGCGCGGCCAACGAGATTGCGCACCCGCCGGGCCGCGCCCGTGATGCCCGTGAACCAGTGCGAACTGGGGCGGACCTCGAGCTCCGGCACGAGTTCCTCCGCTGGCTCGACATCGGGCTCGGAGCCGTGATTCTGGATGACGGTGCCGCGGCCGGCGAGATCATTGTTCAGGTTGATGCAGATCACGATGTCGGCGCCGAGCGCGCGGGCGGCGGTCACCGGAACCGGATTGACGAGCGCGCCATCCATCAGCCAGCGCCCGCCGAGCTTCACCGGGTCGAAGATGCCGGGCAGGGCGTAGGAGGCGCGCAGCGCCTCGATCAGCGGGCCATGGGTCAGCCAGATCTCGTGGCCCGTGCCCAGCTCGGTCGAGATGGCGACGAAGCGCTGTTGCAGATCCTCCAGCCGCATGTCGGCAAGGTCGCGCTCGAGCAGGCGCTTCAGCTTGCCGCCCGAGATCAGTCCGGCGCCGCCGATATGGAAATCCATCAGCCCGACGACACGGCGCTTGGTCAAACCGGTGGCGAAGGCCTTGAGTTCGTCGAGCTTGCCGGCCGCATAACAGCCGCCCACGACCGCGCCGATCGAGGTGCCGGCGATGACCTGCGGGGCGAATCCGGCCTCGACCAGGACTTCAAGCGCACCGATATGGGCCCAGCCGCGCGCGGCGCCGCCGCCGAGCGCGAGGCCGATCCGCGGACGGCCGCCGCGAGGCTGTGAGTGGCGCGAATCGACCGGCTTTACCGCCGCGCTTCCATCATTCATCGCGGTACCACCTCCGCCAAGACCAGAAGCCCGCCGCGCGACACCGTCCCAGAACATCGGTTCCAGCCCTCCGCCGTCCATCGAGGATGGCAGGACTGGATGAGCGAATGGTGAACGCCGCGGCCGCCATCGATTATCGCCGGGCCTTGACGATCCGGTGAAGGCCAGCCGCGACATGGCGGATGGTCGGGACCGTCAGGCGAAGCGCAGCGGTTCGGCGCCCTGTTCGCGCAGGGGCTGGATGCGGTAGAAGCAGGAGCGGCGGCCGGTATGGCAGCATCCGCCGTCGCCCGCTACCTTGACCTTGAGCCAGAGCGCGTCCTGGTCGCAGTCGACCCGCATCTCGACGATGGTCTGGATCTGGCCGGAGGTCGCACCCTTGTGCCAGAGTTCCCTTCGCGAGCGCGACCAGTACCAGGCCTCGCCGGTCTCGATCGAACGCCGCAGCGCTTCGGCGTTCATATGGGCGACCATCAGCAGTTCGCCGGACTCGGCGTCCGTGGTCACGCAGGTGACGAGGCCGTTGGCATCGAAGCGCGGGCTCAGCGCCGTGCCCTCTTCGAGCGCGTGCTTGTCGGCGGCGGGCGGGAAGGGGGTCGTCACAGCCCGGGCGCCTTGGCCATGGTGAAGAACCGGACCTGCTCGGCGGGATCGTCGCGGAACAGGCCGCGATACTGGCTGGTCATGGTCGAGGACCCCTGCTTCTGCACGCCGCGCATCGACATGCACATATGCTCGGCCTCGATCAGCACGGCGATGCCGCGTGGCCTCAGGCTGTCCTCGATCGCATCGGCGATCTGGGCCGTCATCGTCTCCTGCGTCTGCAGGCGGCGGGCGAAGACCTCGACGACGCGGGCAAGCTTGGAGAGCCCGATCACGCCGCCGGACGGATAATAGCCGATATGCGCCTTGCCGAAGAAGGGCGCCATGTGATGCTCGCAATGCGAATGGAACGGAATGTCGCGGACCAGGACCATGTCCTGATAGCCCTCGACCTCCTCGAAAACGCGATCGAGAATGTCGCGCGGGTCCTCGCCATAGCCGCGATAGAGCTCGCCATAGGCCTTGACCACGCGCTGCGGCGTCTCGGCCAGACCCTCGCGCGCAGGGTCGTCTCCGGCCCAGCGGATGAGGGTGCGGACGGCCTCCTCGGCCTCCTCGCGCGTCGGCCGCCTGCCGATGATCTTGTCGGCGGCGGGGGAGGCCCTGCCGACCGGCAGGGTCTTGACCACTGAGGTCATGATTCGCCTCGCATTCGGTGCCTGTCATGCCCTCGTACGGCGCAGGCCAGCGGCAACATCCCGCCATGCAGCGAGAGGAAGCGTCCATGCCCTCCCGCCGCATCGCGATCAAGCTTATATTGGTGCGCGGAGCGGGCTTGCCAGCCCGCAGACGGGAAGCTGCCATGCTGGACGACGTCTACAACAAGCGCATTCTCTCCCTCGCAGCGAATATTCCGCTGCTGGAGCGCCTGCCATCTCCGGACGCGACGGCCCGCGCCCATTCCAAGCTCTGTGGTTCGACCGTGACCGTCGACCTGACGATGGAGGGCGATGTCGTGACCGGCTTCGGGCATGAGGTGAAGGCCTGCGCGCTCGGCCAGGCCTCGTCCTCGATCATGGCGCAGCACGTCGTCGGCTCGACGGCGCAGGAGCTGCGTGAGCTGCGCGAGCAGGCGCGCGCGATCCTCAAACAGAATGGCGAGCCGCCGCAGGGCAAATGGGCGGACCTTGCCGTGCTGGTGCCGGTGCGCGACTACAAGGCGCGGCACGCCTCGACAATGCTCACCTTCGACGCTGTGGTCGATGCGATCGACCAGATCGAGGCGCGGCGGCGCGAGGCGGCCGCCTGATCACTTCACGCCGAGCGCGACCTTGATCTCGGGAATCGTCTCGTCGAAGCGGGCCTTGAACGCCTTGTCCGCGAGCAGCGCCTTGGCGACGGCGCGGCCGACCTTGTCACCGGCGGCGAGATCGCTCTGGTAGTGGAAGCCGCAGATCAGGCGGCTTTCATCATAGCTCCTGACCCTGTCTTCCAATGGCTCGGCCATGCTCGGCACGGCGGTCTTCAGCAATTCCGCGTAGAGCGCTGCCGTGGCCGCGTGCGCGGAGGGGAAGGAGGTGCCGTCCGGCCGCGCGCCGGGGCAGGGCTTGACGCGGACCTTGTTCCAGACGCTGAAGGGGCGTTGGCGGCTGGTCAGGCGGTGGACGCTCTTGAGCAGGATGGCGAGCTCGACCTGGGCCTCGCGGAAGAGCAGACGGACTTCGCGATGGGTATTGTCGACATATTTGGTGTCGATGCCGTTGAGGAAGTTGACGAGCCCCTGGCGCTGGTCGGCGATGGCCTGCTTCTCCCGCTCGGGCGTGCGCTCGAGGGTGAGCTTCAGGACCTGCTCATATTCGGCTTTCGCCTCGGGCGAGTTCTGGGCCGGAGGCAGGCCGATGATCTTGGCGACGTCGATATGGGCGCCGTCCAGCCACAGCAGGTAGGGACGCTGCTGCGCACCTGCCGACGAGGCGAGCACGAGGCCGAGCAGGAGGCCGCAGCCCGCGAGGGCATGGCGAAGAGGCGAGGCGCGCATCATAATAAGCTTCGGTCGAGGAAAGCGGGTGCGGTGAAGGCTGAACGAAACGATCTGGACGCTTTATTTGATCAGGTCTCTGTTAAGCAAAGATTTTCGCTGCGGCGAAAGATCGGGCGGCTGCCGCGCGCCTCCGCTCACCTGCTGATCCGCGGCTATCAGCTCAGCCTGTCCATGCTGGTCGGCCGCCATTGCCGTCACTGGCCCAGCTGCTCGGCCTATACGGACGAGGCCATCCAGCGCTTCGGCCTGTGGCGCGGCGGCTGGATGGGCCTCGCGCGGATTTGCCGCTGCAATCCCTGGGGAACCAGCGGCATCGACATCGTCTGCGAGGCCTTGCCCCTTGGCTCCCGCTGGTACCGGCCCTGGTCCTACGGACGCTGGCGGGGCACGAACGAGCCGGCCCCGCTCGCCCTTGAAACGACCGGCCTCAACGGCCCTGGCGTTGGGCCTGCGCCGTCCTGAGCGCGTCCCTGCAAGTTTGCGAGAACTGGTCCGGCTTCTCTTTCAGGCAGGCCATCAGGCGGCCGCCGCCGGGCATGATGCCGGGGCAGTTCCTGGCGAAATCAGCCTGGCAGGCGGTGCGTACCGCGGCCCGGTCCTGCGCGAAGGCCGGGATCGCTGCGGTGAGCATGAGGGCGGCGAGAACGATGCGGGTCATGATCGGCAGTCCTTTCCGGATGATCGATGGCAAGCTCGACCATGATTGCGGCCCCGTTGCGCCGCGCTGACGGGAGCATGACAAATCGGCAAGGTCGGCGCGACCGCGATTGCGCGGGCCGGGATCGTCGTATAGGCCGTCACTTCCCTTCAGGCCGCTTCACCGGATACGCGCCCTGAAGGCATTCGCAGACGTATCCGGCCTTGTCTTACGGGGTTCGTATCCCCGAGTGAGCAGGACATCAGGTCCATGACGATCTCCCTGACCTTTCCCGATGGCGCCCAGCGCGAATTTCCCTCCGGCATCACCGGGGTCGACATCGCCAAGGGCATTTCTCCCTCTCTCCTGAAGCGCACGGTGGCGATGGCGCTCGACGGCACGGTCGTCGATCTGGCGGACCCGATCGAGCGCGACGCCAGGATCGAGTTCCTCAACCGCGAGGATCCGCGTGCGCTGGAACTGATCCGCCACGACACGGCCCATGTGCTTGCGGAAGCCGTGCAGGAGCTCTTTCCCGGCACGCAGGTGACGATCGGCCCGGTCATCGAGAATGGGTTCTTCTACGATTTCGCCCGCAACGAGCCCTTCACGCCCGAGGATCTCCCGGTCATCGAGAAGAAGATGCGGGAGATCATCGCGCGCGACAAACCCTTCACCAAGGAGATCTGGAGCCGCGACAAGGCGAAGGATTTCTTCGCCGCGAAGGGCGAGGCCTACAAGGTCGAGCTGGTCGATGCGATCCCCGCCGACCAGTCGCTGAAGATGTATGCGCAGGGCGCCTGGATCGACCTCTGCCGCGGCCCGCACATGACCTCGGTCGGCAAGGTCGGCAACGCCTTCAAGCTGATGAAGACGGCCGGCGCCTATTGGCGCGGCGACAGCAACAACGCGATGCTGACGCGCATCTACGGCACTGCCTTCGCCAAGCAGGAAGACCTCGACGCCTATCTCAAGCAGATCGAGGAAGCGGAGAAGCGCGATCACCGCAAGCTCGGCCGGGAGATGGACCTCTTCCATTTCCAGGAGGAGGGGCCGGGCGTCGTGTTCTGGCACTCCAAGGGCTGGCGGCTGTTTCAGGAGATCATCGCCTATATGCGCCGGCGCCTCGCCGCCGACTATGAGGAGGTCAACGCCCCGCAGGTACTCGACAAGTCGCTCTGGGAGACCTCCGGTCATTGGGGCTGGTACCAGGACAACATGTTCGCGGTAAAATCGGCCTCGGCCTTCGAGAATCCGAACGACAAGGACCGGGATCACAAGGTCTTCGCCCTGAAGCCGATGAACTGCCCGGGCCATGTCCAGATCTTCAAGCATGGGCTGAAGAGCTATCGCGATCTGCCGATCCGGCTTGCCGAATTCGGGAACGTGCATCGCTACGAGCCCTCCGGCGCGCTGCACGGGCTGATGCGGGTGCGCGGGTTCACGCAGGATGATGCGCATGTCTTCTGCACGGAGGACCAGCTCGCGGCCGAATGCCTGAAGATCAACGACCTGATCCTCTCGGTCTACGAGGATTTCGGCTTCACCGACGATCTCGTCATCAAGCTCTCGACCCGACCGGAGAAGCGTGTCGGCTCCGACGCCGTCTGGGACCATGCCGAGGCGGTGATGGGCAAGGTGCTGGAACAGATCGCGGCCCAGTCCGGCAACCGGATCAAGACCGAGATCAATCCGGGCGAGGGTGCCTTCTACGGGCCGAAGTTCGAATATGTCCTGCGCGACGCCATCGGCCGCGACTGGCAATGCGGCACCACGCAGGTCGACTTCAACCTGCCGGAGCGCTTCGGGGCCTTCTATATCGGCGCCGATGGCGAGAAGAAGCAGCCGGTCATGGTCCACCGCGCGATCTGCGGCTCGCTGGAGCGCTTCACCGGCATCCTGATCGAGCATCATGCCGGGCATTTCCCGCTCTGGCTGGCGCCCGAGCAGGTGGTGGTCTGCCCGATCGTCTCGGACGCCGACGCCTATGCCGAGGAAGTCACGATGGCGCTTCTCTCGGAGGGGCTGCGCGCCCGCGCCGATCTGCGCAACGAGAAGATCTCCTACAAGGTGCGCGAGCACTCACTGGCGAAGGTCCCGGTGATCCTCGCCGTCGGCAAGCGCGAGGCTGAGGAGAAGACCGTGACGATCCGCCGCCTGGGCAGCCAGGCCCAGACCGTCATGTCGCTCGCAGAGGTGATGGCGGTGCTGACGGGCGAGGCGCAGGCGCCGGATCTGGTACGGAAGGCGAAGGCGAAGGCACTCAGGGGCTGAGGGCCGCAAAGCTGGCGCCATGCTCGGCTTGCCCCGGGCATCGCTCGACAGGTCGGCCAGCCGGCACGCGATTCCCGGGTCGAAGCCATGCTTCGCCCGAGAATGAGGTCTGGCAGGTGCCTCTAGCCCTGATCGCGCCCGCCGTGCCAGATTGCCCGCGATGCTGACCGGCTCCTATCGCAAGCGACTCGACGCCGACCTGACGCGATGGGTCGGCGCGGGCTATCTCGAGACCCAGGCCGCGGACGCCATCCGGCGCGATGTGGCACGCGAGGATGGAGGGTTTCGCCTCCCGGCCCTGCTCGGGCTGTTCGGCGGGTTGCTGATCGCCGCCAGCGTCGCGGCTTTCGTCGCTGCGAATTGGGAAGCGATCCCGCGCTTGACGAAGCTCGGCCTGATCGTGGCAGGCATCGCTGCGACCTTCGCCCTGGCCTGGCGGCTTCAGAAGTCGGGATCGAGCGGGGGCGCGGAAGCGGCCTCCACCTGCGGCGTCCTGATCTACGGTGCGGGCCTCGCGCTCGTTGGCCAGATGTATCATCTGCCGCAGGATTGGCCGGGCGGAGCTTTGCTGCTGGCGCTGGGCGCACTCGTCGCCGGCCTGCTGATGAGGTCGAACGGGGCGCTTGCCATCGCCTTCGTCGCGATCGTGGCCTGGAGCGGCGGACGCTGGAGCGAGGCGGAAGCGGGCCCGCATCCCGGTTTCCTCGTGCTCTATCTGCCGGCGCTGTGGATCGCGCTCTCGCGGCAAAACCGAATGGTGCACCATCTGGCGGTGCTCGCCGCCGCGTTCTGGCTCGGCACGCTGCCCGGGCACTGGTATTTTGGCAGCTTCAATTACGGGCTGCTGGCCTATGGGCTCGCGGTCTCCGCTGCTTTCGTCGCAATGGGGGCGCTGGCGCTGGACCGTGGCCAGCCGGCGCTGCTGACGGCGTGCCTCCCCTGGGGGCTGATGGGCTTCGTGGTGGCGCTCAATGTCGAGCTGTTCCGCATCCTCGAAGCGCCCGAATCGCAAGCGGGGCGGGCTTTCCCTCTCGTCTTCCAGGCCTATGCGGTCGCGGCCCTCCTGGTCCTGCTGCTGGCTGCCATCGCCCGCGAGCGGCGCTTTGCCTGGCCCCTGGCCGCCGGACTCGCCTGCGCCCTGCTCGTGCCGGCCGTCTTCTGGAGCGGGGTTGCGGCAGGGATCGTCGGGAAGGTGGCTGTCGCCAGCCTGATCCTTCTGTCGGCGATGGCGCTCGTGGTCGCCGGCGGCGCCGGCGGGGTGCGGCGGCTGCTGCTGGCCGGCTCGCTTCTGTTCGGCGTCGCGATCCTGGTCCTGCTCTGGCGCACGATCGGCACGCTGCTCGACCAGTCGCTGTTCTTCCTCGTGGCGGGCGTGGTTCTGATCGCCGTCGCAGCCGGCGCGAGGCGTCTCTTCGCGCTGCTCAATCCCCCACCAGCCAGGGAGGCGATGTGATGCGCCTTTCGGCCGATGCGCTGGCTGGCAAAGTCCCGCTCGCCTGGCGTGCCTTCGCGACGGTGGTCCTGCTCTCGCTGGCGCTGCTCGCACTGGTCCAACAACGCGCGAGCATCCTGCAGACGGGTGCGGAGGTTCGGCTGCGAACCGTGCCGGTCGATCCGCGCGACCTGTTCAGGGGCGATTACGTCGTCTTCGCCTATGAGATCGGGACGGTCGATGCGGGCAACGCCAGCGGTTTCCGGCGCGGGGAGCAGGTCTATGTCACGCTGAAGCCGGGACCGGACGGCTTCGTGCGCGCCGAGAGCGTTTCGCGGGAGAAGCCCGCGCCCGTTGCGGGCGCGACCGTGATCGCAGGGCGCGTGACCTCGACCAGCGCCTGCGCGCGGGCCGAGGACGGACGGCTCGATTGTTCGGGCGGGCGCCGGCGCCTCGGCGTGTCCTATGGCATCGAGAGCTATTTCGTGCCCCAGGGCCAGGGGGTAGCCATCGAGCGGACCGAGAAGGCGCGCATCGAGGTCGTCGCCGCAGTCTCGCCCTCCGGCGATGCGGCGATCAAGAGGCTCCTGATCGACGGGAAGCCCGTCCACTCCGAGCCGCCTTATTGACGGACCTCGGGCGTCCAGGCCTCGCGATCCGATCGAGCCTCGCCGATCACGATCCCGTGGCTGCGGTCCCAGGCGCGCCGCATCTCCCGACAATGCCACGATCGTCCTGCAGCCTCACACGCGCTTGTGACGCCTCGGAAAGGTGACGTTAAGCATGGCGCCCTATATGAACGCCAGATGAACGGAGCAGGCAGGTTCCGTTCAGCTTCAACGGCCGGAAGCGGAACAGGAGTCCCGACCCGACGTTCCCTTTTGCAGGCTTTCGAGGACGTTGCCCCGTGTCGGTCGCTCCGCAATTTCGGCGCTTCATTCTCTCCGGCTCCGCCGGGCCAGGCGCCGTGACCGACAAGCCGGCCCGTGACGCCCGCATCGACGTCATCCGCGGCTTGTGCCTGCTGATCATCTTCATCAACCATATGCCGGGAAACGTGGTTGCGGCCTATACGCCGCATAATTTCGGGTTCTCGGACGCTGCCGACATCTTCGTGCTGCTGGCAGGCGTCTCCGCGACGCTCGCCTATGGCGGGCTGATCGAGCGGCGAGGGCTGCCGATCGCGATGCTGAAGCTCGGAGCGCGGCTGTGGACGCTCTACATCGCGCATATCGCCGTTTTCATCATCGTCTGCGGGGTGATCGCTGCCGCGGTGACGCATACGCAGAACCCGCTCTATATCGAGTTGATCAACGTCCAGCCCTTCTTCCGCGATACGGCCGAGGCGCTGCTCGGCGCGCTGACGCTGACCTATCAGCCGTCCTATCTCGACATCCTGCCGCTTTACATCGTGCTGCTCGCGTTGTTTCCGGCCATCTACTACGCTGTCCGGTTCAGCCCCGTGCTGGCGCTGGGCCTCTCGCTCGCGATCTGGCAGGGGGCGCTGGCGCTCGATCTCAACCTTCCGAATTCGGGCGGAACGTGGTTCTTCAATCCGTTCGCGTGGCAGGTCGTCTTCGTGATGGGCGTGGTTCTCGGCCGCTCGAACCAGCTCGGCCTCGCAGCCCCCCGGCTGCGCTGGCTGGATGCGCTCGCCATCGGATTCATCGTCTTCTCCTGCTATGCGAAGGTGACGCTGAGCAATCCCACCGGTATCGCCGCTTTCAACGACTGGTTCGACTCGGTCCAGCTCGGTTCCGACAAGACGAACCTCGCCTGGAGCCGGCTCGGCCATGTCGGCGCTCTGACTTGGCTTGCCGTACGATGGCTGCCGGCCGGCGATGCGCTTTCCCGCTCGGCGCTGGGGCGCATCCTGGCCAAGACGGGGCAGAATTCCCTGCATGTCTTCTGCGTCGGCATCGTCCTCGCGGTGATCGGCCAGGTGCTGCTCGCCGAGGCATCCTTCGATCTGACCGTCCAGTTGGCGGTGTGCGCCGGCGGCGTTACAGTCTCTGCCGGGCTAGGGGTTTTTCTGTCGTGGTATCGCACGGTCACCAGTCGCGCAGGCGCCGCGCGGGCCGCTCCCGCGCCGGTCTCGGCTGCGCCCTCGTCCTCACTCTCGCCGCGCTGAGTGGCGGAGCCGCAGCGGCGCCGGCCGCGCCGTTCGCGGGCGCCGATGCGCGCTGCCGTGCGGGGATGGCGCAGCAACCCTTCCAGCCGGCGCTGCCGGCGGCGCGGCGCGCGCTGCAGGAAACCGGCCGCCTCGTCATCGTCGCGCTCGGTTCCTCGACGACGGCCGGCTCCGGCGCCAGCACCGAGGACAAAAGCTATCCCGCAGTGCTCCAGAGCGAGCTACGCCGCCGCCTGCCGCGGGCCGATGTCCGTGTCCTCAACAAGGGCGTGGGCGGGCAGTCGGCCTACGACATGCTCCTGCGCATGGATGCCGACGTGTTCGACGAGAAGCCGGCGCTCGTGATCTGGCAGACCGTCGTCAACGACGCGATCCGCGACATTGGCGAGGACAAGCTCGGCAAGATCCTGCGCAAGGGCATCGCCAAGGCTCGCGATGCCGGCACCGACATGATCCTCATGGACCTTCCCTGGCTTCCGCGCGCGGGCCGATACCCGCATTACGACGATTATCGCGGCATCCTCGCGCGCATCGCGCATGACCAGAATGTGGCGCTGTTTCCGCGCTATGCGATGATGAAAGGCTGGGCGCGGTCCAGCCAGTTCAGCCCCGAGGATCTCGTCGGGATGGACGGGTTGCATCTCGTCGATGGCGGCTATCGCTGCCTGGCGCTGAGGATCGCTGACGGGATCGCCGCCGGGCTGGGGGATGTCCGCATCGATGTGATCAAGAGCGCTCCGGCCGTTCCGCAGTAGCGGCGCGGGATCGAGAGCTAGCGGGCCAGCACCTCGATATCGCGGTCGGCGCCCGACTCCACCTTGAAGTCGCGCGAGAAGACCTGCCCCTCCTGGCGTGCGATCAGCACATAGTCGCCTTCGGCCAGGATCACCTGCGGAAAGGCGCCGATCGCCTCGCGGATGACGTCGCCGCCCGGCGTCAGCACGCTGAACGCGGTGCCGGCGAAAGCCTCGCCGCCCGGGGCAGCCACCAGCTTCAGCGTCACCTTGGCAGCGCGGTGATGCAGGGTCGCATCGGTGACCTTGCCGGTCTCGATGCGCACATCGGCGCGCTGGATCGCGTTGGAATCGCCGTAGGTCGAGACGACGTGATAAGTGCCCTCGGGCAGGCGGACGAGCTCGCCCGCCTTGGCGTCGCGCGTGACGAGCCGGCCTTCGGAATTGCCCTGCAGCGGCACGAAGACCTGGAAGGAGAGCTGGTTCGCGGGAATCGGCGCATCGCCGATGGACCCGCCAAGCGTCAGCGCGCCGGCACTGATCTGGACCTGGTCGCGGAGACTCTGCGTGCCGAGGGTGACGCGCTTCGTGCCGCTGGCGAAGCCATAGGCAGCGTGGACCACGTAATTGCCGGGCGGCAAGGAGAAGCTCGCATCCGGATTTGTGGAGCGCGCGACGATCTTCGGCGGGGAGCCGTCCGCGGTCTCTGCCAGCACCCGCCAGACCAGGCCGGAGCGGATCGGCTTCCGATCGCTGGCGAACTGGGCCGACATGAAGAGGCGGGTGAGCGTGTCCGGGGCAGGGGCAGGCGCCTCGGGTGTCGCCGGTGCCGGCGGCGGGGCGGTTTCCAGCGCCGGGGCGGAGGGCGCGCGCGCAGGCGGGGTCGGGATCGGCGCTGGCGTCTGGGCCGCGCCCGGCAGGGGCGAGAGAAGGACGGTGAGCAGGGCGAGCGCACAGGCAGCGCTGCGGCCAGCTTCGAACCGATCCAGTTCAAACATGCGTCTCGTCCTCGGCGCCGTTGCGGCTACGTCTGAGCAGGCTCGCTTGTCCTTATCAAGGCAAGTGCCTAGGTCTGGGCGGACCTTCATCGCCCGGATGCCTCCATGACCGATACGCTCTCCCTGCTCAAGCAGCGCCGCTCGGTGCCGCCACAATTCCTTGCTGCGCCGGGGCCGGAAGGCGCGCAGCTCGACGAGCTGCTGGCCATCGCCGCGCGCGTCCCCGACCATGGCAAGCTCGTGCCGTGGCGCTTCATCGTGTTCAAGGGAGAGGCGCGCGAGCAGGCGGCGGCGGTGGTCGCGCGCGTGTTCCGCGAGCGCAATCCGCAGGCGAGCGAGGATCAGGTCGCGTTCGAGCGCAAGAGGCTGACGCATGCGCCGGTCATCGTGGCGGTGGTGTCGCGGGCGCGCGAGCACGTCAAGATCCCGCTCTGGGAGCAGGAATTGTCGGCCGGCGCCGTCTGCATGACGATGCTGATCGGGGCCTGTGCGATGGGCTATGCCGGCTCCTGGCTGACCAACTGGTTCTCCTTCGATCGCGAGGTGCTGCGCGACTTCGGCCTTGCCGAGGACGAGCGGATCGCCGGCTTCGTGCATCTGGGCACGCCGACGGCGCCGATCAGCGATCGCGACCGGCCGGTGATGGCCGACATCGTCAGCACCTACGGAGCCTGACATGACGTATTATTCGGAGACGAAAGACGATCTCGGCTTCGCCCATGATCCCTTCAAGGCGATCGTCGCGCCGCGCCCCATCGGCTGGATCACGGCGCTGAGCGCCAAGGGCGAGGTCAATCTCTCGCCCTACAGCTTCTTCAACGCCATCTCGGCCAAGCCCAATATCGTGGTCTTTTCGTCCGAGGGGAAGAAGGACGCGGTGAGCTTCATCGAGGAGACCGGCGAGTTCACCTGCTCGCTTGTTTCCGGCGCGTTGGCGCAGGCGATGAACGCGACGTCGGCGCCTCTGCCGCGGGGAGAGAGCGAGTACCGCCATGCGGGGCTGGAGATGGCGCCCTCGCGCTTCGTCAAGCCGCCGCGCGTCGCCGGCACGCCGGCTGCGCTGGAATGCAAGCTGCTCTCGATCCAGCAATTGCGCGATCTCGACGGCAACGAAATCCCGCGCTGGTTTGTCCTGGGGCAGGTGGTCGGCACCTTCATCGACGACGCCTTCGTCAAGGATGGCCGCTTCGACACGGCCGGCGCCAACCCTGTCGCGCGCTGCGGCTATGCCGACTATGCCGAGGTGACGAGCCTGTTCTCGCTGCAGCGGCCGCCGGGCGGCTGACCGGCTTCAGCCGGGGAGCGCGGCAGCCCGATAATCGCCGAGCTCCGCCAGCCGGCGGTTGATCGTCTCGGCATCGAGGGTCGCTCCCTCGGGCAGGGTCAGCCGCGGCGGCTCGAGCGTCACCGTCGCGCCTGGCGCCAGCGCTTCCGCCGCGCGCTGGACGCGGGCGGAACATCCGCTGCAATGCATGCCCGACACCTGGAAAACCTGAGTCATTGGAATCGCCTCCGGCGTTTTATTCGTCCAGCTTGCGAGCCCGTGCGACGAGCCGCTCCGCCTGCCTCAGATGGGGACGATCGAGCATTTCGCCATCGCAACCGATGACGCCGGCCCCCGGATTGGCGGCGAACAGGGCGATCACCCGCTGCGCCTTGGCGAGCGCTTCGGCCGAGGGCGCGAATATCTCGTTGATTGGACCGACCTGCGCGGGGTGGATCGCCATCTTGCCGGTGAAGCCGTCGCGGCGGGCGGCCCGGCACTCGGCGCGGAAGGCCGCATCGTCCCGGAAATTGGTGAAGACGGTGTCGATCGCATCGACCTGCGCCGCGCTGGCGCCGAAAAGCGTGAGCGAGCGGGCGAGCCGATAGGGATCGGTATAGGCGCCGTCCTCCAGCCGGTTGGTTTCGGCGCCGAGATCGGCCGAGAGGTCTTCCGCGCCCCAGGTCAGCGCCATCAGACGGTGCGAGGAGCGGCCATAAGTGCCTAGGCCGAAGACGCCCTTGCCGGTTTCTGTCGCGATGGGGAGGATCCGCGTGGCACCGTCCGGCAGGTCGGCTTCTGCCTCGCGCACAGCGATCTTGGCGGCGAGGTGCCCGATATCGATGCCGCCTTCCGATTTCGGCAGCATGATCGCATCGGGGGCGCCGGGCATCACCGCATCGAGGTCGGCATCGCTGAGGCCGGTGGTCAGCGCGTTGATCCGGACGATCAGCAGGGGGCGTGTCGGCAGCTCCCGCGCGGCCCTGAGGAAATCATGCGTGATCTTGCGCGCCTGCGGCTTGGCATCGAGGGCGACCGAATCCTCCAGGTCGATGATCAGCGCGTCGGCTCCGCTTTCCAGACCCTTCTGCTGCTTCCGGGGGCTGTCGCCCGGGACGAACAGGAGCGAGCGCATCGGCTCAGACCGCGACCGTGGCGGGCGCCGGGCGCTTGCGCATGAAGGCCTGGCGGCGGCACTCGGCGACGAGCGTACCGTCCTGCTTGTAGGCCTTGTGGAGGAAATCGACGATGCCGGCTTCGGGACGCGAGCGCGACTCGCGCTTGGCGACGATCTCCGTGGTGCAGTTCACCGTGTCGCCCTCGAAAAGCGGGGCGGGGAAGGCGACGTCCGTCATGCCGAGATTGGCGATGGTGGTGCCGACGGTGGTGTCGTTCACCGAGATGCCGATCATCAGCCCGAGCGTGAACAGCGAGTTCATCAGCGGGCGGCCCCATTCTGTCTCGGTCGCGCAGAAATGGGCGTCGATGTGCAGCGGCTGCGGGTTCAGCGTCATGTTGGAGAACAGCATGTTGTCCATCTGCGTGACGGTCCGCGTCAGGCGATGCTCGATGACGGCGCCCACCTGAAAATCGTCGAAATAGATTCCGCCGCGCTTGTGGCGCATCGCCTCGGCCATCGCATCCTCCAGAGCCGTCGATTCCAGCCCGACCTTTCGATTCCTAGCCCCCTGCGGAGCCGGAGGAAAGCGGCGCGAGCGCGGAGGCTGCGCATCAGTGCCCTTAACGCTTCGCTTACCATAATCGTCGAGATTCCACGGGCACTTCCGCAGCGTCGCGGCGAGTCGCGCCCGAGAGCCCGCATGTTCCTGTTCACCACGCCGCAGAGCCGCGAGACGACGCCGACCGCCAACCCGGTCGTCAGCGCCATTCGCGACGGAGCGCAGAAGACCGGCGCGGGCTTCGACTACCTGCTCAAGACGGCGCAGCGGGAATCGGCACTGGCTCCGGACGCCAAGGCCAAGACCTCCAGCGCGACGGGCCTCTTCCAGTTCATCGAGCAGACCTGGCTCTCGATGGTGAAGCAGGAGGGGCCGAAGCAGGGCATGCAGAATTACGCCGACGCGATCAGCGATTCCGGCGGTCGGCTGACGGTGTCGGACCCGGCCATGCGCGACAGGATCCTGCAGCTGCGCACAGACCCGCAGGTTTCGGCCGTGATGGCGGGGGCGCTGACGCAGAAGAACCGGGACCAGCTCGCCAGCGCGCTGGGACGCCAGCCGCAGGCGGGCGAACTCTACATGGCGCATGTGCTGGGTTCTCGCGGCGCCTCGGACCTGATCAAGGCCGCGACGAGCGACCCGACCCGCATTGCGGCGCGGGATTTTCCCGAAGCGGCAGCGGCCAATCGCGGCATTTTCTATGACAAGGCCGGCAGCGCGCGCACCGTGCAGGAGGTCTATGGCGTGCTGGCGGCCAGCCACGCCAATACGCAGGTCGCAGCCGCGAGCGCTCAGCCCAGCGCGGCCGCCAACGGCGCCTCGGAGGCCCCCCTCGCCGAGATTGCCGCCGCGCTGCGGCCGGAGCGCGCCAAGGGGCTGATCGGCCTGTTCTCGACCGGCGGCTCGCGCGAGCCTGTGTCGAAGGCGGTCGCCAATCTATGGACGACGCCGACAGCCGGCGGCATGAAGCTGGCCTCTCTGGATGCGGCCGAGCGCTATTTCCCGCGCGTCAAGAATGATGCCGCCTCTTCCTCTGCCGCCGCCTCGCAGGCCGTCGCCGCCACTGCGCCGCTGCCGCCGTCGCGGCCTGCCGATCTGTCGATGCCGGCCAGTGCCCCTGCCCAGGCCGGGGCCCGTTCGCGACGAGGGCCGCTCGACCTGTCTTCCTTCATGACACAGCGGGGCGGGGCATGATCGTTCGCCGCTTCCTGCTCTGGGCCCGCACGGCCCCGGCCGAGGCTCGCGCGTCCGGCGCCGCGGCGCTGGCCAGCGCCTATCTCCGCTCCGGCATGTCGGACGAAGACCGGTGCGAGGCCGAAACGGCGCTGATCGCCCTGATCGACGACCCTTCGCCGCTCGTGCGGCGCGCTATCGCGGAAGAGATGGCGGCTTCACCCCGCACGCCACGCAATCTCGCTCTCGGGCTGATCGCCGAGCAGGGAGACGTCGCGGCGCTGGTCCTGGCGCATTCGCCGGTGCTGAGCGAGGCCGATCTGGTCGATGCCGCCGCCGTGGGAGATGTGCTCGCACAGCGCGCCATCGCCATGAGGCGCTGCCTGCCGGCGAGCGTCGCCGCTGCGCTGGCGGAGGTCGGCTGCGAGGAAGCGCTGGTGACCCTGGCGAGCAACCGCACGGCAGATATTCCGGAGTTTTCCCTCGAGCGCATGATGGAGCGGTGCGGCGACGACGGCGCCCTGCGCGAAGCACTGCTCGAGCGAGCCGACCTGCCGGCCGGGCTGCGCCAGGCGATCGCGGCACGCGTCTCCGACGCGCTCGCCCAGTTCGTCTCGGGTTGCGGCTGGCTGACGCCGGAGCGCAGCGCGCGGCTGGCGCGCGAGTCGACCGAACGGGTTGCCGTGGCGCTCGCGGCGGGTGGGCAGGCGACGGATGCGCCCGCCATCGTCGAGGTGCTGCGCGAGACCGGCCGGCTGACCCCCGGGCTGATGCTGCGCTCGCTGCTGAGCGGCGAGCCGGCACTCGCCGAGGCCGCCTTCGTTTCGCTGTCGGCGTTGCCGCGGGGGCGGGTGGCGGCGCTTCTGCGAGACCGCCGTGGCGCCGGGCTGCGCGCGCTCTGTCGCAAGGCCGGGCTGTCGCAAGCGCTGGAGCCCGCCTTCGTCGCGGCCATTCTCGCTCTCAACACACGCGGTTTCGATGCCGGCGCCCGCCGCCCGGGACTGGATCGGGGTCTGCTCGCCGAGGTCATGCTGGCTTGCGAAGCCATGCAGGGGCAGGAAGCGGACGCGCTCATGGCTCTGCTGCGCCGGATGGATTCCGAGGCTGCGCGCGAAGAGGCCCGTCACATGGCGAATTCGCTGGCGGACGATGCCGCGCTCGCCCTTCTGGTCGAGGCCGATCCGGCGTTCCTGCTGGAGCTGGCCAGCGGCGATCTGCGCGCTGCCGCCTGAGCCTCAATAGCCGAACTGCTCCCGCAGGATGCGTTCGTCCAGGCTGTGGCCGGGATCGTGCAGCATGACCAGATCGACGCTGCGGTCGATTTCGATCGAGACCGCCGCAACCTCGTCGATCTGGGTGTGGTCGGCCACGGCGCTGACGGGGCGCTTGTCGGCCTCGAGCACCTCGATCGTCACCTTGGCATGGTCCGGCAGCAGCGCGCCGCGCCAGCGCCGGGGCCGGAAGGCGGAGATCGGTGTCAAGGCGAGCAGGGGCGCGTCGAGCGGCAGGATCGGGCCATTGGCCGAGAGGTTGTAGGCGGTCGAGCCGGCAGGCGTCGCGAGCAAAACGCCGTCGGCGATCAGCTCGGTGAGCCGGACCTGGCCATCGACCGAAATGCGCAGCTTCGCCGCCTGATAGGAGCGCCGCAGCAGCGAGACCTCGTTGATGGCCTTGGCCTCGACCTGGCCGCCCTGCCTGTCGACGGCATGCATGGAGAGCGGGTGGACGACGCTGCGCTGCGCCGCAGCCAGCCGCTTGAGCAGGCCACGCTCCTTGAACTCGTTCATCAGGAAGCCGACCGAGCCGCGATTCATTCCGTAGATCGGGATGCCCGTGCCCAGGAAGCGGTGCAGGGTCTGCAGCATCAGCCCGTCGCCGCCGAGCGCGACGATGACGTCCGCCTGCGAGGGCTCGGCATCACCGTAGCGCTCGACAAGCTTATCGAGCGCGGCTTGCGCCTCGGGCGTATCGCTGGCGACGAAGGCAATCGCGCCGAATCGCTCGGTCATCATGGGTTCCGCAGAGGCCAGGCCGGACGGCCACGGCACAGGGCTTACCATGCCAAAGGCAAGGGGAGCGAGACAGCCCCAAGAAAAAGGCCGGGACGAGCCCGGCCCTTGTCGTTATCCGCCAAGGCGGATCAGATCGCCGGCGTCCATTGAACCGGCACCATCTCGAAGCCGTTTCCGTCCTTGGCGATGTGGCCGGTGGCGGGGAACGGAGCGTGGTAGAACGCGACCTGCATCCGGTCGGCCGACACCATGTCGAGCAGCTTGCGCCGCGTCGCGGCCGCCTGCGGACCATCCATGTCGAAGACGGCCGACCAGTCCGGGTTGCGCACGAACAGCGCCGGATGGTTGGTGGTATCGGACATGATCATCATCCGGCCGTTGCCGGACGCCAGCGCGAAGACGGTGTGGCCGGGCGTGTGGCCCGGCGCGGCGATCGGCGTGATCCCGGGCAGGATCTCCTTGCCAGGCTCGAACTGCTTCACATTCTTGGCGATGGGCGAAAAGACGCGGCGCACCCCGGCGAAGGCGCCCTTCATGGCTTCGGGCGCTGTGTTCATCTTGGCGTCGTCCATCCAGAACGCCCATTCGGCTGCCGGCACCATCACCTCGGCATTCGGGAAGACGGTGGTGCCGTCCTTCAGGCGAAAGCCGTTGATATGGTCGCCATGGAAATGGCTGAAGACGACGGTAGAGACATCCTTCGGGTCGAGGCCGGCGGCCTTGAAATTGGTCATCCAGGTGCCGGAGGTCGGCGCGCCGGAATCGCCGTTGCCGGTGTCGATCAGCGTCAGCTTGCCGCCGTGCTGGACAGCCAGGGTCGTGAAGGTGATGTTCAGGGCGTCATCCGGCAGGAAGGCACGGGCCATGGCCTTCTTGACGTCGGCCAGTTCGGCGTTCCTGACGAAGCCTTCCAGCGGACGCTTGCCGAAGCCGTCATTGATCGCCGTCAGCGTGATGTCGCCGATCTTGTAGCGGTAGAAACCCGGTGCCTGATTCACGGTCACTCCTTGCGGTTGGCCAGGCTGGGCCTGAGCGCCTGCCGGGGACAGGGTCCCCAGGTTCAATGTCATGCCGGCAGCCAGAGCTCCGGCGCCGGCGAAAACGCTGCGGCGAGTGAGGTCGAGGCGGTCATTGGCAGTGTCGGTCACGATATCCCCCTTGGTTGTCGCGGGAGCCTAGCGGGACACCGTGCGCGTTCAACCGCCGCCTTGGTCCGCCTGGTCAAGTTTGCGTGAGCCCGGGGGTACGAGGTCGCTTTTCGCCAGGGCACGCAGCATCGCCGCGCACAAGGCCAGCGACCCCATGACACCCTGGCCGGAGCATTCCGCCACCAGCGCCTGGAAGGGCAATGACTCTTCGCGGACGAGGCATTGAAGGCTCCAGCTCCAATCCGGCGCCTTCTCCCGTAACAGAGATACCGCGACGTCGATATCGGCGCTGACGGCGCCCAGCGTCTTCCAGAAGTTGCCTTGCTGGTAGATGCCGCCGGCCGGCGTGCGCTTCGACGCGAAGCGCGTCGGCTTGCGGCGGACGGTGAAGCCGAGTGCCTCGTAGATATCGGCATCGAGTTCACGATCGGGTCGCTGCGAGGCTTCGCAGCGTCTGGCCAGCATCAGCAGGTGTCGGGCTTCGGTCATTCCGGTCGCAGGCGGTTCGTTGCCGGCGGTCTCGCCGCCGCTGGTCCCTCTAGCGCGGACCGGCTGCCTTCTGCCAGCAGAGAACGGCGATCAGGGCACGACCGTGCCGCGCGCGCGGCCGCCGGCGACCTTGCAGGAGCAACCCACGCCGAGCTGGGCCGGCCGGTAAAGCGTGCACATCTTGACCGGAGTGCTGCAATGATCGCCTGCAACCACGGGCTCCGGCTGATAAGCCGGATAGACCGGGTAGGCTGGTCCGTAATCAGGGTAGACGGCATAGGGCGGATAGGTCGCGAGCGCTCCGATCGTCGCGGCCGCCGCCAGGCCTGCTCCAACGCCCCGATAGGGATAGCGGCCGTGCCGATAGCGCGGATAGCCTCTCCAGCCGCCGCCGCCACGCCAGCCTGAGCCCCTCCAGGCGTTGCCGCGTCCGTAGTAGCCGGCAGGTCTGTTCCAGCCCGGCCCGCGGTTGATGGCAGCCCCCGCGCCCCAGCCTCCGCCGCCGGGTCGGACGCCCCCTCCGATCGGCATGCCGCTGGCGGCGTCGATCTGCTGGGCGGAAGCCTGTGGTGCGATGGCGAAGGCAAGCGACGCCGCTGCGGCAGCGGCGAGAAGAAGGCGGCGCATGATGCGACCCTCCGGTTGGTTGAGCCCTTGAGATCAACGCGATGCAGGTCCTCCTGTTCCGGTCCTCGCATCGTTGGGGCCAAGACGTGGGCGAGGTTGCGCGCAGGGTCTGAAGGGCTGCCGCCGAAAATTACAGCGTTCGTGCAATATGTCTATTTATTAGGCAAAAACTTGACCTTGCATACGAAGTCGACCCGAAGTCCCGCGGATAGGCGCCTTTTTGCGGATATCGCCCCGCTCCGGTTTCGGCACGTTAACTGCATTGCACCCTCCCGAACGGAACCGCCGGCACTTCAAAGCCGCAATCTCGGGAGAAGATGATGGGGATCACGCGTCGCGCCGCCCTTGCCGGAGGTCTTTCTGCGCCATTTCTGATGAGTGGGCGCGCCGGCGCGCAAGCGCCGAGCCGGAGCGAGACGCTTCTGCTGGTGCAGGAATACGGGCCGAACAGCCTCGACATGCAGGGCATCGGCTCCTCTCAGCCGGTCAATGGCGTGGCGCTCAACTGCTATGATCGGCTGCTGCGCTTCAAGCCGGTCCCAATTCCGGGCGGTGGTGGCAACCAGGTCTCGATGGGCGAACTGGAAGGGGAGCTGGCGGAGAGCTGGCAGATCGCCTCGGACGGGATGAGCTGCACCTTCAAGCTGCGGGACGCCAAGTTCCACTCCGGTCGGAAGGTGACGGCCAAGGACGTCAAATGGTCGCTCGACCGCGCGGTGACGATCGGCGGCTTTGCCACCACCCAGATGAATGCGGGCTCCCTGGAAAAGCCGGAGCAGTTCGTCGTCGTCGACGACAAGACCTTTCGGATCGACTTCATCCGCAAGGACAAGCTGACCATGCCGAACCTGGCGGTCACCATTCCCTTCGTCTTCGACTCCGAACTTGCGATCAAGAACAGCGGCGGCGATCCGCTCGCCAAGGAGTGGCTGAAAAACAATGTCGCCGGGTCTGGTGCCTTCAAGGTCGAGAGCTGGAAGCCCGGCGTCGAGACGATCTATGTCCGCAACGATGACTGGGCCTGCGGCCCGCTGCCGAAGCTGCGCCGCGTCATCGCCCGCGACATCGCCTCGCCCTCGACCCGGCGGGCCCTGATCGAGCGCGGCGACGCCGACATCTCCTACGGCCTGCCGCCGAAGGATTTCAAGGATCTGGCCGATGGCGGCAAGATCAACGTCGTCGGCGTGCCGATCCCCAATGGCGTCTGGGGACTGTATCTCAACAGCCAGGTCGGCCCCTTCAAGGATGTTCGCCTGCGGCAGGCGGTGGCCTGGGTGCTGCCCTATGAGAAGATGCTGCAGGCCTCGCTCTTCGGCCGCGGCGTCGACATGTCCGGCGGCCCCGAGACGCCGAAGCCGGCCTGGCCGACACCGTTCCCCTACAAGACCAATGTCGAGAAGGCCAAGGCGCTCGTCGCCGCGGCCGGCGGCGGCTTCTCGACGACGCTGCAGTTCGACGCCGGCAATGCGACTGTGGCGGAGCCGATGTCCGTGCTGATCAAGGAGGCGCTGGCCTCGATCGGCATCGAGGTCGAGATCACCAAGGTACCCGGCGCGAACTTCCGCACCGAGATCGCCAAGAAGACCAATCCGATGACCCTGAACCGCTTCGCGGGCTGGCTGGACTATCCGGATTACTACCTGTTTTGGACGATGCACGGCAATAATTCGATCTTCAACATCGCCAACTACCAGAACCCCGATCTGGACAAGCTGATCGACGCCGCGCGCTTCACCACTGACAAGGCGGCCTACGAGAAATACGTCGTCGACTTCGTCTCGCTGGTCGAGCGCGAGGTGCCGATGATCCCGATCTCGCAGCCGACCCATGATGTCGCGATGCAGAAGTCGATCGGCGGCTATCAGTTCCAGCCCTGCCGCGAGCCGGACTTCCGCTACCTGACCAAGGGGGCGTGAGCCGAGGAACCTCATGCTCGGGCGAAGACCCGAGCATCTCCTGCCCGAGATTCTCGGGTCTTCGCTCCGCTGCGCCCGAGAATGACGGCGAGGCGGATGCCACGGAGCAGAACCAGCCATGCTCAGCCTGATCGGACAGCGCCTGAA
This sequence comes from Allobosea sp. TND4EK4, assembly GCF_900156025.1. Lineage (GTDB taxonomy): Bacteria > Pseudomonadota > Alphaproteobacteria > Rhizobiales > Beijerinckiaceae > Allobosea. The sequence continues at coordinate 198,973 of NZ_FTMO01000005.1, read as the reverse complement.
GACCACGATCCCCTCGGTGATCGGAGTCATCATCGTCACCTTCCTGCTGACCCGGGTGCTGCCGGGCGATACGGCGGCCTATTTCGCCGGCCCGGCGGCGACGCCGCAGGCCATCGCCGAGATCCGCAGCAAGCTCGGGCTGGACCAGCCCCTGCCGGTGCAGTTCGTTTCCTATGTCTCAGCGCTGGTGAAGGGCGATCTGGGCACCTCGCTGACGACCGGGCAGGCCGTGACGGCCGATCTGGCGCAGCGGCTGCCGGCCTCGGCCGAGCTGACCTTGCTCGGGCTTCTGATTTCCATGGCAATCGCGCTGCCGCTCGGCGTGCTGGCGGCGGTGCGGCAGGGATCGTGGATCGACCATCTCTGTCGCATCGTCGCCACCGCCGGCGTGTCGCTGCCGGTGTTCTTCACCGGCCTGCTGCTGGTCTATGTCTTCTACTTCATTCTGGGCTGGGCGCCGGCTCCGCTGGGGCGGCTCGACGCCTTTCTCTCGGAGCCGCCACGGGTCACCGGCCTGCTGCTCGTCGACAGCCTGGTCGCAGGCGATGGCGAGACCTTCCGGGCGGCGCTTTCGCAAATCCTTCTCCCGGCCGTGACGCTGGCGATCTTCTCGCTGGCGCCGATCACCCGCATGACGCGCGCTTCCATGCTCGCGGTGCTCGGCGCGGATTTCGTCCGCACCGCGCGTGCCAGCGGCCTCTCCAGCCGCAAGGTCATCGGCACCTATGCCTTCCGCAACGCCATGCTGCCCGTGGTGACGACGCTCGGCATGGTGTTCTCCTTTCTGCTCGGCGCCAATGTCCTGGTCGAGAAGGTCTTCGCCTGGCCCGGCGTCGGCTCCTATGCGGTCGAGGCGCTGCTGGCCTCCGATTATGCGCCGATCCAGGGCTTCGTCCTGACGATGGCGATCCTCTATGTCGCGCTGAACCTGCTGATCGACATCCTCTACGGCGTGATCGACCCCCGCGTCCGGATGGAGGGCTGAGCGATGAACGAGATCAGCAAGATCGAGCCCGCCGCCCTGCGCTTCGAGGCGCCGCCGTCGACATCGCTTCTCGCGCATGCCCGGCACGTCGTCGCCGAAAACCCCGTCACCGGCTTTGCCTTCGGGCTGTTCGCCTTGATCCTGCTCGCCGCGATCTTCGGCCCCTGGCTGGTGCCCTATGATCCGCTGGCCTCCAATACGAACTCCGCCCTGCAGGGTCCGAGCGCAGCCCACTGGTTCGGCACCGACCAACTCGGCCGCGACATCTTCAGCCGGGTGGTGGCGGCGACGCGGCTGGATTTCTCGATCGCCGTCGCCTCTGTCGCCCTGGTCTTCCTGCTCGGTGGACTCGCCGGAGTCATGGCCGGCTTCTTCGGCGGCTGGGTCGATACGTTGGTCGGGCGCATTGCCGACACGATCATGGCCTTTCCGCTCTTCGTGCTGGCGATGGGCATCGTCGCGGCGCTCGGCAACAGCGTCACCAACATCGTCATCGCGACCGCGATCATCAATTTCCCGCTCTATGCCCGCGTCGCGCGGGCCGAGGCGAATGTGCGGCGCGAGGCCGGATTCGTGCAGGCGGCGCGGCTCTCGGGCAATTCGGAATGGCGGCTGCTGCTGACGCAGATCGTGCCGAACATCATGCCGATCATGGCCGTGCAGATGTCGCTGACGATGGGCTACGCCATCCTCAACGCGGCAGGCCTCTCCTTCATCGGGCTCGGCGTGCGCCCTCCGACGCCTGAATGGGGCATCATGGTCGCCGAAGGGGCGAGCTTCATCGTCTCGGGCGAATGGTGGGTTGCCTTCTTCCCCGGGCTCGCGCTGATGACCGCCGTCTTCTGCTTCAACCTGCTCGGCGACGGCGTGCGCGATCTCGTCGACCCGCAGCGGAGGAATTGAGGATGAGTGGAACCGCCACTGTCACTCCGGGGCCCTGCGAAGCAGGGAGCCCGGAATCCACGTGCGGGCGCAAGACCGATTGTGTCGTCGACTCTCACCCGGTCGCGAGTTCCGGATTCTCGCTGCGCGAGCCCCGGAATGACAAGGGGAGCGCCCGTCCATGAATGCGCCCCCGCTCCTCGACATCCGCAACCTCACGGTCGAGTTCGCCACCCGCCGGGGTACCGTGCAGGCGGTGAAGGCGATCGACATCAGCGTCGGCAAGGGCGAGACGGTTGCCATCGTCGGCGAGTCGGGCTCGGGCAAGTCCGTGACTTCCTATGCGGTGGTGCGCATCCTTGATCGGGCGGGCAGGGTCGCAGACGGCTCGATCAGCTTCTCCGGCATCGATCTCGTTGGCGCCAGCGAGGCGCAGATGCGCGACATTCGCGGGCGCGAGATCTCGATGATCTTCCAGAATCCGCGTGCGGCGCTGAACCCGATTCGCAAGGTCGGCAGGCAGATCGAGGACGTGCTGCTCCAGCATGTGCGGGCCACCCGGGCGACGGCGCGCGAGAAGGCGATCGAGGCGCTGGAGAAGGTCCGGATCGCGCGGCCGCAGGAGCGCTATGACGCCTATCCCTTCGAGCTCTCGGGCGGCATGTGCCAGCGCGTCGTCATCGCGCTCGCGCTCGCCTGCCAGCCGCAGCTGCTGATCGCCGACGAGCCGACGACGGGGCTCGACGTCACGACGCAGAAGGCGGTGATGGATCTCATCGTCGAGCTGACGCGCGAGCGCGGGATGTCGACGATCCTGATCACCCATGACCTCGGCCTCGCCGCCGCCTATTGCGACCGGGTGGTGGTGATGGAGAAGGGGCGCGTGGTCGAGACGGCGGGGGCCGCCGAGATATTCCGCCATCCGCAGCACCCGTACACACGCAAGCTGATGAAGGCGACGCCGCGGGTCGGCATGAGCCTGCACGATCTTCTGCCAGAAGGCGCTCCGGCGTCCGGCACGGCTGCCGCTTCTGCGCCGGCCCGTGCGCCGGGTGCCGGGCCGCTTCTCCTGGTCGAGAACCTGGTGAAGGAATATCCGCGGCCCGCGCAGGGCAGCTTTCTCGCTCGGCTCGCCGGAAAGGCGGAGAAGCCGGCCGAGCCGTTCCGGGCGGTGGACGGCATCGGCTTCAGCGTCGAGCGGGGCGAGACCCTCGGCCTCGTCGGCGAATCCGGCTGCGGAAAATCGACGACGTCGATGATGCTCAACCGGCTGCTCGATCCCACGAGCGGGCGCATCCTGTTCGACGGCGAGGATATTGGGGCGATTCCCGCCAGGCGCTTCGCCGCTTCGCCCTTCCGGCGACGCATCCAGATGGTGTTCCAGGACCCGACCGACAGCCTCAATCCCCGCTTTACGGCTGAGCGGGCAATCCTCGACCCGATCCTGCGCATGGGCGCGATCCGCGGCGGCGCGGCGTTGCGCGCTCGCTGCGAGGAACTGGCGCAACTGGTCGGGCTGCCGGTCGAGCTTCTCGACCGGTTCCCGCACCAGCTCTCGGGCGGGCAGAAAGCGCGCGTCGGCATCGCGCGGGCGATCGCGCTCGATCCCGATCTCGTCATCCTCGACGAGCCGACCGCGGCGCTCGACGTCTCGGTGCAGGCGGTGGTGCTGAACCTGCTGGATGATCTGAAGCAACGGCTCGGCATGAGCTACATCTTCGTCTCGCACGATCTCAATGTGGTCCGCCTGCTCTGCGACCGGGTCATCGTCATGCGCAGTGGCCAGATCGTCGAACAGGGCTCCGCCGAAGAGGTGCTCGGCGCGCCCAAGGCCGCGTACACCAAGGAGTTGCTGACGGCGATTCCACATCCGCCCGCCTGAGCCGTTACCGAAGCAGAGCAGCATGAAGATCAACGATCCCGCCATTTTGGCTGAAGTCGAGGCCGCCTTTGCCGAATACGAGACGGCGCTGACAAGCAACGACGTCGCCACGCTCGATCGCCTGTTCCGGCAGGCGCCGGAGACGCTGCGCTATGGGGCCACGGAGAATCTCTACGGCTACGACGAGATCGCAGCCTTTCGTGCAGCGCGGCCATCGGCCGGGCTGGAGCGGTCGCTACAGCGGACTGTCATCACCAGCTACGGAGACGATTTCGCCACTGCCAACACGCTGTTCGAGCGCGCAAGCGCGCCTGGCAAGATCGGGCGGCAGAGCCAGTCCTGGGTGCGCTTCCCGGAGGGCTGGCGGGTCGTTGCGGCCCATGTCAGCATCATCCCGCAGACATAGCGGCGGCACAGACCGGCGCACGGCCGGACCGAGCTCAGGGTGAGCCTTTTGCCGAAAGAGAACGCGTCGTCTCACGGACCGGCCGCAGCGGATCGCGAGGCCAGAGCCACCACCCGTACGGAAGCCCTGCGCCTTCAGCTCGCCGACGACATCGTCTCCGGCCTGCTGGCTCCGGGCCAGCCGCTGGACGAGCAGGAGCTGGCGCGCCGTTTCGGCGTCTCGCGTACCCCGGTCCGCGAGGCCATCCGCCAGCTCGCGGCTTCGGGCCTCGTCGAGGTGAGGCCACATCGCAGCGCGCTCGTCGCTTTGCCGGCGCCGCGCCAACTCCATGACATGTTCGAGGCGATGGCGGAGCTCGAGGCCCTCTGCGCCGGGCTTTCCGCCCGCAACATGACGGCGGCGGAGCGGCGCGGGCTGGAGCAGCTGCACCAGGAGTTGCGGGCGCTGGTCCATCGGGGCGACCCGCTGCGCTATCACGAACGCAACGAGGCCTTTCACGGTGCCATCTATGCCGGCACGCATAATGGCTATCTCGCCGAGATGACGCTGATGACGCGCCGGCGCGTCGCCCCGTTCCGCCGGGCCCAGTTCCGGACGACGGGGCGGCTCGGCGGTTCGTGGCAGGAGCACGATGTGATCGTGCAGGCGATCCTGCGCGGGGACCGGCTGGGCGCAGCCGAGGCCATGCACGCGCATATCGGCTTGGTGAGGGACGCGTTCAGCAGCTACGCCGAGGCACGCGCAGCCGATTGAGCCGCGACAAAGGCGCGCCAGCCACCGAAACCGGTGATGTCCCGCGCGTCTTGCGTGCCGATCTGCTCGCAGAGGAAGCCTTTCACCCGCGTCCCGTCCGCCAATGCAAGCGTGCCGATCCCGAGAGGAGCGGGGATTCCCGCGACGAAGCGACCGAAGCCTTCGGGGGGCAGAGACCAGATCTCGACGGCGATCTCGCCGCCACGTTCGGCGGTGCGGACGAGGCCGGGCCGCATCGGCGGGCCACCCGGCAGGGCGTAGAGGTGGTAATCGGCGGTCGTGGTCGTCGCGCGGACGAAGCAGCCGCCGAGGGAGGTCAGCTCGCCATTGAGCGGCATGCCCGAAAGATGTGCGCCGACCACCGCGATCTCGATCGTGCCGGGCGTGCCGGATGGCGGCCAATCTGCCTGCGGGGGCAAGGACAGCTCCGTCGCGCCGAGCGGCAACCCGCTTGCCGCCTGGAAGGCGCGGCCGAAAGCGGCGAGGGCGGCGTCGTGGCCTGCGGGTGCGATCAGCGTCACCCCCGCCGCCGTGCCATCGTGGGCGAGGGTCGCCGGCAAAGCGAGGGCGCACAGGTCGAGCAGGTTAACGAAATTGGTATAGCGGCCGAGCATGGAATTGGCGCCGACAGGATCGGCGGCCATTTCGGCGAGGGTCACCGGGCGCGGCGCCGTGGGGACCATCAGCGCGTCGACGCTCTTGAGCGTCGCCTTGGCGGCAAGCGCAAGTTCGGCGAGCCGATACCGGGCGGCAAAGGCGGCGGCGGCATCCGGCAGGGGACGGCCAGCGATCACCTGGCGAATCACCGGGAGGATCGCATCCGGCTCGCGCTCGTAGAGATCGCGGATGGCGAGCCAGCGTTCAGCCACCCACGGGCCGTCATAGAGAAGCCGGGCTGTCTCATAGAAGGGCGTGAAGTCGAGCGTGACGATTTCGGCGCCCAACCTCTGAGCGCGTTCGAGCGCCGCTTCGAAACTCGCCTTCGCGGCGGGGTCTCCCGCGAAATCGCGATCCGCCGGCCGCGGCGCGCCGAGCCGTATCGCGGGGGGCGCGGCGCCCGGGCGTCCAAGCGGAAGGCCCCGGGAGAACGGATCCGCCGGGTCGAGCCCGGACATCACGTCGAGGACGGCCCAGGCGTCCTCGACCGTCAGGCCGAAAACGGAGATGCAGTCCAGCGTCCGGCAGGCGGGCACCAGGCCGGCGCTCGGCACAAGCCCCACGCTCGGCTTCAGCCCGACGATGTTCTGCAGCCCGGCGGGGACGCGGCCGGAGCCCGCCGTGTCGGTGCCGAGCGCGACCGGGACGATGCCGGCGGCGACCGCGCTCGCCGAGCCGGAACTCGACCCACCGGGGACGAGATCGCCGCGCATGGCGTTGCGCGGCGTGCCATAGGGCGATCGTGTCCCGTTGAGACCGGTGGCGAACTGGTCGAGATTGGTCTTGCCGATGACGATGGCGCCCTGCGCTCTCAGCCGCGCCACCGCGCTGGCATCCTGCTCCGGGCTGTATGCGAAGGCCGGACAGGCTGCGGTCGTCGGCAGGCCGGCGACGTCGATATTGTCCTTCACCGCGATGGGCACGCCCCACAGCCTGCGGCCGCGCGGGCCTTCCGCCTGAAGGCGCTCGGCTTCTGCCACGACCTCGGCTTCCGGGCGCAACGCGATGAAGATCGCCTCGTCGCCATGAGCTCGCAGCCGCGCATAGCAGGCCGAGACAGTGTCCGCGATCTGTGCCCCGCCCGTGAGATGGTCGGCGAGGATGCTGGCTAGGGTCGGCACGGGGAACCTCCACCTGATGTCCAAGAGGCGACCGCGCTTTGGGCTGCGGGGTCGGCTTTCTGATTAAAAAATGGGCGCATTGCGCGTCTTGCATACAAAGAGATGCAAGCCGGTGAGCTTGCCGGGCAGCGGGCGAGCCACCTCTTCGTCTCGTTGCCCGTCTCTTCGGATGGAGTTGCGTCCAGTTTCGTCACGATCCTCGGCCCATTTCGCGCCCGCGCCGGTGTCAGAGCGGGCTCGCCCCTCGGCACCCCGGCGGGCACATGCTTTGCAAAGCCTGTTCCGTTCGTCGTCGATGGAGCGTGGAGCGGTGCCTTGCGCGGAAATTCCGGCTGATCCTTCTCCGTTCGCGATCGATGTCGCGCGCGCTGCGCTGCTCGTCATCGACATGCAGCGGGATTTCCTGGAGCCGGGTGGCTTCGGGGCGGCGCTCGGGAACGATGTTTCGCTGCTGCGGAGCGCCATCGGGCCCTGCCGCGCGTTGCTGGAGAGCGCCCGAGCGGCGGGGCTGCTGGTCATCCATACGCGCGAGGGGCATCGACCGGACCTGGCCGACGCTCCGCCCAACAAGGTGCAGCGAGGTCCGCCGGAGAAGCGGATCGGCGCCTGCGGGCCGATGGGCCGCATCCTGGTGCGGGGCGAGCCGGGCCACGAGATCATCCCGGAGCTGTCGCCGCTGGCCGGCGAGCCGGTGATCGACAAGCCCGGGAAGGGCGCCTTCTACCAGACCGACCTCGACTTGATGCTGCGCAATCGCGGCATCGAGGCGCTGATCGTCGCCGGGGTCACCACCGAGGTCTGCGTTCACACCACCGTTCGCGAAGCCAATGACCGCGGCTATCGCTGCCTCGTGCCGGGCGATGCCTGCGCGTCCTATTTCCCCGAGTTCCATGCCGTCGGCCTGCGGATGATCGCGGCGCAGGGCGGCATTTTCGGATGGGTATCCACCACGAGCCAGGTTCTGGCGGCACTGTCGGCCGATGCAGGCGCCGCTCCAACCGAGCAGGAGACAGTCGCATGAGCGGAAGCCCTCCCTTCGATGCCGAGCGTCATCTCGACGCGATGGCGCCGGTGATCGGCCTCACCATCACGGCGGAGCAGCGCCCGGTCGTGCTGCAGTTCCTCGGCATCGCCGAGCGCATGGCGCGCATCGTGGCGACCTGTCCGCTGGACGATGCCGAGTTCAGCCTTGCGCCGGTGTTCCGGCCGGGCAACGGCGGGAGCGAAACCGCATGAGCATCGACATCTTTGCTCCCGCGCATGTTCTCGCGCGGCGGGTCGCGCAGGGGGAAGCAAACGCGGAAGCCGTGACAGAGGCATTCCTCGGCCGCATCGCCACGCTGAACCCCCGTCTAGCAGCCTTCACCGACATCACCGCCGCGCGGGCGCGCGAGCAGGCGCGCAGCATCGACAAGGACCGCGGTGCCGGCCGGCCGCTCGGGCCGCTGGCAGGCGCCCCCTTCGCCGCCAAGAACCTCTTCGACATTGCCGGCCTGCCGACCCGGGCCGGCTCGATGATCAATCGGGAGCGGGCGCCAGCGACGCGCGACGCCGTGCTGGTCGAGCGGCTGAGCGCGGCGGGAGCGGTGCTGCTCGGCGGGCTCAACATGGGCGAATATGCCTATGATTTCACGGGCGAAAACGCCCATGACGGTGCTTGCCGCAATCCGCATGACCCGGCGCGGATGTCGGGCGGCTCCTCGTCCGGCTCCGGCTCGGCGACCGCCGCGGGCCTGAGCCCGATCACGCTCGGCTCGGACACCAACGGCTCGATCCGGGTGCCGGCCTCGCTCTGCGGCATCTTCGGCCTCAAGCCGACCTATGGCCGCTTGCCGCGCACCCGCTCGTTCCCCTTCTGCGATTCCCTCGACCATCTCGGGCCCCTGGCACGGGACGTGACCGATCTTGCGCTCGCCTATGACCTGATGCAGGGGCCCGATGCCGGCGATCCGGCCTGCGCACAGAGGACGGCGGAGCCGACCGTGCTTCGGCTGCGCGACGGGATCGGCGGTCTGCGCATCGGCGTGGCAGGCGGATACTTCGCCACCGACGGCATGCCGGAGGCTCGGGCTGCCGTCGCGCAGGTCGCCGGCGCGCTTGGCGCGAAGCGCATCATCGACATCGATGGGGTCCCCATCGCGCGGGCGGCCGCCTTCCTGATCACCAACGCGGAAAGCTCCAGCTTCCATCTGCCGCGCCTGCGCTCGCGCGCCGATGACTTCGATCCGGAAACGCGCGACCGCTTCCTGGCGGGCGCGTTGCTGCCGGCCGGCTGGTATGTGCAGGCCCAGCGTGCACGGCGCTGGTTCCATGAGGAGATGATGCGTCACTTCGCCGAGGTCGACCTCATCGTCGCCCCCGCGACGCCTTGTGTCGCGCCGCTGATCGGCCAGAAATCCCTCGAGGTGAGGGGCGAGACGCTTCCGCTGCGCCCGAGCCTCGGGCTGTTCACGCAGCCGATATCCTGCGTGGGGCTGCCCGTGGCGGCGGTCCCCGTGCAAGGCGCCGGGCTGCCGATCGGCGTCCAGCTCATCGCGCCGCCCTGGCGGGAAGATCTGTGCCTGAAGGCTGCTTTCGCGCTTCAGACGATGGGGGTGTGCCGGGCCGCCGATCCGGCCTTGCTGCCAGGCCTCCGGCACGCTGGAGGAAGCGACGACGCTGCTGCGAGGCCGCGTCCTGGGACGCATGCGAACCCGGTCGACCGGCTCACCGATCCCAGAGCGGGTTGGACGTCCGGCAGCGATAACCGATGAAGCAGGATTGGCTATCCCGGCTGGGAACGAAGGCCGGCTCGGTAAACTCGTCGCGCTCGCAGAAGCGGCGGTCGGCGACGAAGCGGTCATAGGTATAGCCGCCGGTGCCCAACACGATCGCGCCATTGCGGGCGACATCTCGCCGGCTCGCCTCACAGGGCCGATCGACGGTGGAGGCGCGGATCTGCGCGGTGGCGATTCCCGTTTGGAGCAGGAAGGCGGCAAGCAGGATCAGGCGCTTCATGGCGTGCCTCCGTGGCGGTCCGTTGCAATCAACGTGCTGCTGAACGCCGGGCTGGGCCCGGCGTTCCCGCGTACCGCGCTCTCGGCCCGGTCAGGGCGCCGGTCCGGCGCCAGGCATCGAGATCACCTTGCCCTCTGCGCCTGCCGAGCCGAACCATCGCTGGTTCGCTGCAAGGCTTGAAGAGGAGAATGGTGCCGGCGGAGAGGATCGAACTCCCGACCTTCGGTTTACAAAACCGCTGCACTACCGCTGTGCTACGCCGGCGCGTGAGGGCGTTCTACGTCGTCAAGGGGTGCTGGGCAACCCATGAAAAGCGCGCAGAAATAGGAACTTAAGCAGGCTCAGGTTCCCGCCATGGTTGACCGATTTCTCCGAAGCGCCTCGCCCTCTCCAACGATGAGGATTCTCAGAGAGCCGCCCGAGCTGGTCCGAGTTCGTGAGGTGTTGCCGGTGGCAAAGCGTCTGTCCGAAGCCAGTGTCCGCAGGGCGATTGCCGATGCCAGGGCGGGGAGGGCCTACGACGTGTTGGACGCCGGTGCCGCCGGGCTGGTCCCGGGAATGACGCGGGGGTTGAGCGTCACCCGATCGGGCGAGCAGGTGCAGACTTTCCGAAGTCCTCGACCGACACCGCTGCATCCATGACCATGCGCACGCGTGGCGCTTCCAGGTCCAAGGCGCGAACGCTCACGAGCGACCCGCCGCCCCGGATCGTTTCAGCGTAGGCCTCGGCGTCACCGCGCGCGATGCCCGCATCGGCCAGCGCCCCAAGGACCCCGCCAGCCAGCGCGCCGGTTCCCGCGCCGATCAGGGTGCAGCCGAGCCAGCCCGCCGCGAGGAGCGGCCCGAGCCCCGGCACGGTCACCGCGGCGAGGGCGGCGATGAGACCGCCTGCCCCGCCGATGGCGCCGCCGATCGCCGCGCCTTCGGCCGCGCCGTCATCGCCGGTCCGATTCCGGCCGACCAGGCTGATCTGCTCGGATCGGAGGCCCTCCGCTTCCAGCCTGGCCACCACGTTGCGGGCGTCTTCGAAGGTTTCGTAGGTGCGATGGATCGTCTGCATGGGGGCTCTCCGATCATCCGGCCTTTGCTGCGGTTGCTGAGAGGGCAACAGGAATCGGGCGGGGCCGCTCCGCCGGGGCCGGCGAAGGTACGGCAGCGCTCCCTGCGGAACGCTGGGCGGGGCGTCGGATTGGCTGGGAATCCGATCGAAAGGACATGCCATGCTGCGCCGAAACCTGATCATCGCCCTCGGGCTCGTTTTGCCTGCCCAGGCCTGGGCCCAGCCCCAGGGGAAGACAACCGACGCGGAGCCCAGCCGCGCCGCAGCGCCCGCAGCCGGCCCGGCCGAGTTGCGTCATGCCAACGACACCTTGGCGGCCGGGATGTCCTCCCTGGCCATGAGCGAGGTCGCGGTCAGGCGGGCCAGCGGCGACATTCGCCAGTTCGCGGAGTTTGAGGTCGCAGAGCAGCGCGATGTCGCCGCCGTTCTGAAGTTGCGGGGTCACCAGGCCCAGCAATCCATCGATGACCCGACCCGGGCGATGGTCGACCGGCTGACCACGACGAACGCCGGCGAGCAGCTCGACGCTGCCTATCTCACCGCTCAGGCCGAGGGGCACCAGCGGCTGCTCGATATCCAGCAGGCCTATCTCCGCGAGGGCCAGGACCCCCATTCGCGCGCGGTCGCGATGCTGATCAAGGGGCGGGTGCAGGAGCATATCCAGCTGATCGGGCGGCTTCAGAAGAAGGACTGAGCCCGCGGGCCTAGTCTTCCCGGTCCAGCGTCCGGCCGACCCGCCGGATCACGCTCGAGGGCGGCGTGCCGGGCGGCGCCTCCAGCGCCGCCTTCAGGAAGCGTATCGGAAAGAGCAGGCTTTCCTGTTGGCCGGCGCTGAGCTGCGCCATCCTGTCCCCGTCCTTCGCGAGGCCGGCCGAGGCCTCTGCCAGCGCCTGCGTGATCCGAGGCGAAAGCGCGCCATCCTCCGCGCTCCGGCTGCGCAACAACGCGGCGAGGGCGACCAGCAGCCGCGATCTGCAGGTTTGCTGGATTCATCGCGCTGCCCTTTCGATGAGAATGGCCCGCCGGAGGACGTCCTATTTGGAGCCCATCATCAGGCTCGGCATGGCAGTCCGCTGGAGCATGACCGCCGCGGACGTTTCGGTCGCTGGTTCTTCAGCTGCGCAACTCCGGCATGGAGCTCCCGCCGCCGCAGCTCGAGGCCCGGCATCGCCAGCAGTTCGAAGCCCTTGCAGCCGCTTCCCCAAGGCGGTTCCGATATGGCTTACGTCAAGCTGCAGGGGCAGGCCCATCAGGAAGCGATCACGCTGTTCTCGGCCTATGCCGAGCGTAGCAGTGAGGCCCGCCTCCGGTCTTCGCCCGGGAGACGCTCCCGAGCGGTCGCGGACCCGCCCGCCCGAAACTCCGGCTCTTTCACGGTGCGCTGCCGTTCAGACGGGAACGGGCGACCATGGCGTCGGGTTGGCCGCTCAATGCCCGAAACCGCGGGCGATCACTTTCCGAGAGGTTCCTCCCCATGTTCTACGCCGATGGCCGTCTGCAATATCCCGTGCGGGTCGACAAGCCGGATCCGGTCTTCGCCCGGGCCCTCCAACAGGCGATCGGCGGCGTCGAGGGCGAGATCCGCGTCTGCATGCAGTACATGTTCCAGGCCTTCGGCGCACGAGGGCCGGCCAAATACCGAGACCTGCTGCTCAACACCGCGACCGAGGAACTCGGCCATATCGAGATGCTCGCGACCGCCGTGGCCCTCAATCTCGAAGGGGCGCCGCTGTCGATGCAGGAGGAGGCGTCGGCCAACATGGTCGCCGGCTCCGTCATCAACGGCATGGATTTCCGCCATCTGCTCTCGACCGGTCTGGCGGCCATGCCGGCCGATGCGAACGGCGTCCCCTTCGACGCCTCGCATGTTTATGCCAGCGGCAATCTCGCGGCTGATATGTATGCCAATGTCGCGGCAGAGTCGTCCGGCCGTGTCCTTGCCGTCAGGCTCTACAACATGACCGACGATGCGGGGATGAAGGACATGCTCTCCTTCCTGATCGCGCGCGACACCATGCATCAGCAGCAATGGCTGGCTGCCATCGAGGATATGGGCGGAGCCGCCAGCCTGCCGATCCCGAACAGCTTCCCGCAGGATCAGGAGAAGCAGGAATTTTCCTACGCCTATTTCGGCCACATGCGGGACGGCTCGATCCCGGAGGGCCGGTGGACGGAAGGCCCCAGCATCGACGGAAAAGGCCAGTTCTCGTCGCGGGTCTCCGAGCCGCTCGGGCAGGAACCCGTGCTGGCGCCGGCCCGGCCCGATGCCGGAGCCCAGACCGAGCAGACGAGCCGCTCGGGGCAGACGGGTGTCCTGGGCACGATCGAGGGCGCGATCGAGCGCAACCTCTGACCGCGGGCGAGCAAGCGCATCAATCGCAGGGCGGCGCTCGGCCTGATCCGTTCCTCCGTCTCTCGCCTTTGCAGCGAGAGGCGGGCGCGGCCCACCACAGGAGATCCTTCATGTCCGCATCAGCCGACCGTGACGACGAGATCAGGGCCATCGCCTACCGGCTTTGGGAGGAAGAAGGCCGGCCCGACGGGCTGGAGGCTCGACACTGGGACGCGGCCAAGGAAATCTGGGCCTCCGCTTCGGCGGATGCCGGGCAGCCTGCGCCCGCCAGGACGCCGGTGCCAGGGGGCGGGCCGGATGAACCCGCGACCGCGGCGACGCCCGGCGGAGAGCCTGTCCTCGCGGTCGAGAACCAGGCAATCCCCACGGCGCTCGGGGATCAGGAAGGCACGACCAGGGCTCCGAGGCGCAGCAATCGCCGCGCTGCCCGCGAGCCGGCTCCTCGATGACATCCGACGCCGGCCGCCCGTCAGCGACATCAGCGGCTGCCGAGGTGCCGTTCCCGGACCGGATGGGCCGGCCTCGGGGCGAGCGGCCGGTGGTCGTCGTGGGCGGCGGATTTGCCGGCCTCGCCTGTGCCAAGACCTTGGGCGCGGCCGGAGTCGAGACCGTGCTGGTGGACCGGCATAATTATCACCTTTTCGTGCCGCTGCTCTACCAGGTGGCCACTGCGGCGCTGTCGCCGGCGGACATAGCGCAGCCGATCCGCCGGCTGCTGCGCCGTTATTCCAGCGTGCGGGTCGAACTGGGCTCGGTCGAAGGGGTCGACACGTCGGCGCATGAAGTTCTGTTGCAGGATGGGCGGAGGCTGCCCTACCGCTTCCTGGTGCTCGCGACCGGCTCGGTCTGCCACTATTTCGGCCATGACGACTGGGCGCCCCATGCGCCGTGTCCGCGCGATCTGCCCGACGCCACGGCCATCAGGGCTGCCGTGCTGGGTGCACTCGAACGGGCCGAAACCAGCCCAGACCCCGCGCTCAGGCACAGCCTGATGACCTTCGTCGTCGTCGGCGGAGGACCGACCGGAGTCGAAATGGCAGGCGCGCTCGCCGAACTCGTGCACCATTCGTTGCGGCGGGACTTCAGGCGGATCGATACCCGCGAGGCCCGCATCATCCTGGTCGAGGCGGGAGCCCGGCTGCTCGCGGCTTTCCCCGAACCGCTCGCCCGCTACGCCGCTGCGCGCCTCGCCAAGCTCGGGGTCGAGGTGCGGCTCGGAGCGGCCGTGAAGACCATCGATGCCGAGGGCGTCGAACTGCAGAACGGGTCCATCGCCTCCGCGACGGTGATCTGGGGCGCCGGAACGCGCGCGGCCTCCGCGGTGGAATGGCTGGACGGGGTCGCCGCAGCTCGGGGCGGACGGATTCCCGTCGATCGCGATCTCGCTGTCCGGGGCTTTGACAAGCGGATCTTCGCGATCGGTGATCTGGCTCACCTCGATGGTGAGGATGGAAGGCCGCTGCCCGCCCTGGCCCAGGTCGCCAAGCAGCAAGGGCAGTTCCTCGGCAAGGGCCTCGCGGGCGCCCTGCGCGGTACTCAGGTGCCTGACTTCAGGTTTCGCAACCGCGGGAACGCCGCGATCATCGGCCGGAACGCCGCGATCTTCGATTTCGGCGGCGGCAGGCAGTTGAAGGGCCGCCTCGCCTGGCTGCTCTGGGCCTTCGTGCACATCTATCTGCTCGCGGGCTTCGAGCGGCGGCTGCTTGTGGCGACGCAGTGGCTCTCCCGTTACCTGACATGGCAGCGCGGAGCGCGGCTCATGACGCAGGCGGACGGCGTGCGCCCCTTGGGACCCGATCAGCGATCCGGGCCGGCCTGAAAGCGATATTGTCACGCCGTCCAGTTCCGATCGGCGGCCGAGCCGCAACGCGCGAGAAGAGCTTTCGAGGGGGCCGTACGCTTCAAAGCCGCGATTGTCGGCCCCGATTTACGCTTAGGTCTACCGTTCTTACGGTCAGGGCCTGGAAGACCAGGCCGAGCTGGTACGTCGCGGCGACCGAGGACTGAGCCATCGCCGGAGCTGTTGCGGAGCACCGCGCGGTGTATCGGCGCGGCCACGACCGAGGTCGAGGGCAGTCACGTCGTTTTTCTGACACAGCCCAAGGCTGCGGCCAATGTCATCGAGGTGGCAGCGAAAGGGGCTCTGGACAAGGCGAAGTGAACGCCCGCCGGGCCCATGCCAGGGCATCGGCGTGTTTTGCCCAGACCGCTTTCGGCGACTGCGCGTAACTCTTGTCAGGAGAGAGGAGCTCGGCCGCCCGTTCAAAAGACGACCGCGTTCATCGACGATGACCGCGGGAATTGCCGAGTGCTGAGCTCGATACGCCGCAGCGCGGGGCGCGTTCGAATAATCATCTGCACAGGCTTATCCACTCTCACTCCCTTGAACTGAGTTGCTCGGCTGCGCGCTTTGCATACGGGGACGTCGATGGTCCAAGGACCGCATAGCCGAGCCCGCCGGTGAACCAGAAATAGGCTGTGACCTCGCCATCCTGGCGCGAGTTCAGATCCGCCTTGCGAGCCGCGGCGAGCGTCTTGACATAAACCGCGATCGTCTCGCCCGCCGGGCCGGCATAGACGAACATGCCGCCCGGTCCCTCGTCGCTGGCAAGCAGCCGCCCGCCCCGAAAGCTGAGGCCGACGCCCGAGAGATCGGGCACGACGATGTCCTGCCGCAGGTGTCGCGAGATCATCTGCCTCATCACCGCGACCTGGGCCGCCGGAAACTCGACCATGTCGACCGAGCGGCCTGCGAAGGCGCGAAACGCGACGACGGCATCGGCCATCTGGGGTCGCGCCGCGACCGGGGCCGGCTGATGCCGAACCAGGCCCGCGCCCAGCAGACCGCCGACAGCAAAGAGGCACAGGCCGGCCGCCAATTGCCGGTACCGGGAGATGGTCTGAGCCGCGCGTCGCCGCCGAACCTCGGACAATCGCAGCGAGGCCGGAATCGGTTCGGGAGGCCGCAGCTGAGCGGCGGCTCTCAGGGCGTGCACGTCGGCGCGCTGCTGCTCGATGCGGCTGCGCAGAGCCGGCTCCGAGGCGAGGAAAGCCTCGACCTCGCGCAGCCGATCCGGCGCGAGGCGGCCATCGATGAAGGCCTGGATGTCGTCATCGCCGATCGGACCCGAGCGCGACATCATTTCAGCCTCCGGAACGGGGTGACATTGCTGCCCTCCAGCTCGGTACGCAGGCGTTCGCGGGCCCGGCTCAGGCGCGACATCACGGTTCCGATCGGCACCTCGGTCACTCTGGCGACCTCCTCATAGGTCATGCCCTGAACCGCAACCAGTTCGAGCGCAATGCGCTGGTCCTGCGGCAGCCGCGCCAGCGCCGAGAGCGCGTCGCCGAGGTGAAGCGCCTGATGCTGGTCGCTGGACGGGTCGGCATGGTCGGCCCCATCGTCATGATCGAAACGGGCGAGATCGCGCTGGCGGCGGCGCCCATGCGTCCTGTGCAGGTTGAACAGGATCTGGAACAGCCACGCCCTGACGCTGCCCGGCTTTCGCAGTTGCCGCCAGCGCGAAAGCGCCTGCAGCAGCGTATCCTGAACCAGTTCGTCCGCATCGTCGGGGTTGCGGGCAAGCGAGCGGGCAAACCGCCTCAGGGCTGGAATCTGGGCTTCGATCTCGAGGTCGGACACGCTGCCGAGCATGATCAGGGGCCCCGGTTGCCGCTGAGCGACGGATAGTCGTCCGTGCCGCGCCGAAGCGCGTCGAGGCGTCCGCGCATGCCCTGCATTTCGGTCTGCTGCCCCGCGAGGATGGTCTGCGCAATTTCGCGGACGAGCGGGTCGCGCCCATGACGCAGCACAAGCCGCGCCATCTCGACCGCACCCCAATGGTGCGGCACCATCATGACGAGGAAGTCGATGTCGGGATCGCCGGATGGCGGATCGGCATGCATGTCCTGCATCATCTTCTCCATGCCGACATGCATGTCCCTGATGAAGACGTCATAGCCCGCCGGGGCGGGCGGTGTCGCGCTGGCCGGAGCCGGACCTGCCGTCGGCCCCTGGACCGTGGCCGGCGGGGGAGCCGCGCCGCCCTTCGGGCCATGAGCGTGAGGGGCGGCGTGCCCATGATGCTGGGCGAGCACCGGCCCGTCCGTGATCCGCGTCAGGATTGTGCCGAGCGAGAAGGCCATTGTCTGCTTCCTTCACGCGGTCGCGCTGCGTGCGCCGGGGCGCACATAGACGAGGTTGATCGACTTCTTGTTGCGCAGCTTGCCCGACGGCAGATCGAGAGTCCCGAGCGGGATCTGCCTGACGAAGCGCGGGCGCAGCGGATCCGCCACATCGAACACGCAGCAGACCGTCTGTCCCGCATGCGGCGAACCGGGCAATTCGTCCAGCTCGTGAGCGACATAGAGCTTGCTGTTTGAAGGGTCGGTCCAGATGCCGTGCGCCTCGCGGCCATGACTGAAGAAGTGGCCGACGACGCGGCGCCGGCCGGCCGGCGCGGACCGGTCGATGATGGCGATCCGGCTGGCCGCCCGGCCGTCCGGCCCGTCATCGTCGACCCGGCCGAAGGTCGCGTAGGCGACATTGCCACGGTCGTTCTGCACGAATTCGACATGGTTGGGACGGGCCCGCTCGCCGAGCGGCAGATGCTCGAGAAGCTTGTGCTCGGCGCCGGCGTCGTAGACCGAGAGGCCATCGGCGAGCTTCTGCGATATCCAGAATTCGCGGCCATCGGGACTGATCTTCAGGAACGGCGCGAAGCCGAAGCGGTCCTGCGCCGAGGTCTCGATCGTCGCCTTGCGCTCCGCCGTCGAAAAACCCTGCCCGTCATATCGGACGCTGAAGACGTCGATGCGCGGAATCTTCTGCGAGATCACGAAGGCGGTCTCGCCGCCGGCCGAGAACCAGACCATGGCCGGCCCTGGCAGGACGGGCATGAAGCGGCGGATCGCCGCCCCGCGCGGCAGTTCGCCCGCCGACTCCGCCTTGGCGCGCTCGACATCGATGACGGCGAGCCTGTTCTCGCCGCGCAGTGCGACCCAGATCTCCCTGCCGTTCCTGGTGAAGGTGGGTTCGTGCGGCTCGCGACCGACGAGGATGCCGGAGGTCAGGGAATCGGCGGCCGTCGTCGGGCCCGCCATCGGGTTGGGCTGATTGCCGATGACCTTCAGCGTCACCGCGTCGACGAGGTAGAGATTGCTCGTGCCACGGCCCGCCGTCGCGAAGATCCGCGAATCCGGGGACGGGACACAGCCGTGGATCGAGATTGCGCCGTGATAGAGCGGCTTCTGGATCATCTCTCCATGCGTCGGCGTGACGTTGCCGGTCACGAAGCGGAAGGGAGGGCGCGCATCCTCGTCGAAGCTGGTCAGATTGACGGTCGGCAGCAGCTCGTTTGACACCGGATCGATGACGCTGAGCGTGTTGGAATCCTCGTTGGTGATGAAGACCCGGTCTCCCGCTCGCGGACCCGGCTGCGCAGCCGGCGTCTGTGCCCGGGCTGCGACCGACCCCATCGCCGCGGCGGCAACGGTCGCCTGGATCACGGCGCGGCGGCTGAGGCCTTTTGCGTTTCTGCTCGACATGTTCTGCTCCTGTTTCGGGAGTGAGACATGCGAGGGGAGCGAACTATTCCATCCAGGTTCCGGTCTCACGCTTCTGTGAAGCGCTCAGGCGTCACACGCTGCTCGCGATCATCCGCAAGGACCTCGACGTCGCCCTGGTGCTCTGCGGCCAGGGCGACAGCAAGGCGGTGGACGCGATGGTCTTGAGGCCGGCCCTGCGCGACTTTGCATTCCAGGCTTCGATTGCGCCCTGGCGCGTCTTGGCGCCAGGGCGGTTGTCGCGCAGGAGCTGGCGAACGGGCGCCGGTTCAGAGGGCAGCCTCACCCCCTGTCCCGGCCGCCATGCCGGAACACTCGGCCGCCGACAGCCCGTGCTGTCGCCGGATCATGTCGGCTGCGCGCTCACCGATGACGACGCAGGGCGCCATGATGTTGCCGACCGTGATGCGCGGCATGATCGACGCATCGGCGACCCGCAGCCCCTCGATCCCGTAGACCCTGAGCTGGCTGTCGACCACCGACATCCGGTCGCGTCCCATCTTGGCCGTGCCCGACTGGTGCCAGTAGGTCACCGCCGATTTGCGGATGAAATCGAGCATGCCCGCGCGGTCGCGCAGGCCCGGCGCCGTTTCCCGTTCGACGAGATCGTCGAAGGCCCTGGCGTTGCCGATCTCGCGGCACAGCTCGACGGCCGCCAGTGCGGCTTGGATGTCTTCCGGTTCGCTGAGCGCGTTCGGCTCGATCAGCATGGGATCGGCGGCATTGGGCCCGGAGAGGCGCAGCCGCCCGCGGCTTTTGGGCTGGGCGAGCCCTGCAAACATCGTCCAGCCATGCGCCGGCGTCTCGATCCCGGTCTCAGCCGGCGAAGGCACCGCGAATTCGAGCTGGCACTGGAGGATATCCGGCGCCGGCAGGCGGGAATCGCTCTTCCAGTAGATCGCCGCTTCGCAGCCGCCCGCTCCGACGGGCTGGGGCTTTCGGTAGGCCCAGGTGCAGCCGAAGGCGATATGGTCCTGATGGTTGCTGCCGACGCCGGGGAGATGCTGGACCACGTCGATGCCATGGGTCTTCAGCTCGGCCTCGGGGCCGATCCCGGACTGCATGAGGACCTTCGGGGTCTGGACGGCTCCGAGCGACAGCACGGTTTCGCAACGGGCACGGATCTGCCGCCGTTCGCCCTTGTGCAGGATCTCGACACCGACCGCCTTCCGGCCGTCCAACAGGACGCGTGTGACCAGCGCGCCGGTCACGACCGTCAGATTCGGTCGCACCATCATGCGATGGGCATAGGAGCGGAACACCGATTCACGCTTGCCGCCGCGCACCCGCAGCTCCGCGATCGCGGCCCCGCCCGCGCTTTCCATCATCTCCCCATTGGGAGAATCGAAGACGGGAATACCCATCGTGCCTGCAGCCTTGACGAGCGTGCAGGCGACGGGCTGCGGCGCGGAAGGCTGAGCGACGTAGACAGGACCGCCGGACCCGCGACGCAGCGGATCGGGCGCGCCGCGCCAATCCTCGATCCGGCGATAATAGCCGAGAACCGACTGATAGCCCCAGGCCTCGTCCCCGGTCTCGGCGGCGAAGTAATCCCAGTCCGCCTGGTGACCGCGAGCCCAGACCATGACGTTGATGCTGGAGCCGCCGCCGAGGCCTTTGCCCATGCTCAGGGCCAGGCGACGGCCGCCCAGGCCGCTCGACGGTTCTCCCACGAAGCCCCAGTCGCGGCTGCTGCCGAGATTGAGAGGCCACTGCGCGGGGTCCGACACGGTCTCGGATTCGTCGTCTCCGCCGGCCTCCAGCAGGAGGACGCTGGCATTTCCGTCCTCCGCCAGGCGCGCCGCGACCACGCAACCGCTGGAGCCGGCGCCGCAGACGATGAAATCGAAGCTGTCCCACTGTGGATCGCCCTGCCGCTTAGCAGACTGATCATCGGGATGAGGGCGGCCTGTGATGTCTGTCGAATGGTCCATTGGTGCCTCTGTCTTGCGGGTTGGAGCGCCGAACCCGTCGGGCGCTTCGGGAGCCCGGACGAGCGGCGGTGCTTCGGCGATGGGGTGGGCGGGCTGGTCCCGACGCTGCCCGTCACGGTGATCCCGGTCGGATTGTTGAAGCGGCAGCCGGCGATGCGGCCCTATCGACGGGCGCGCCCGGGACCTCGCGGCTCAGCGTTCGCCGCCGTTGCGGACGAAGAGCTCGATCGCGTCGGCGTCGAAGATGCCGATGTCGCGCAGCATCGGCGCATCGAGCCGGCGCAGATCCTGCAAGGCGCGCCGGATCGCCAGCTCGCGCCCGATGCGATGCCAGGCGCTTGCAACCGCCGCCCCCAACCGGCGCGCCAGAGTCGGACGCAGCGGTCGGGCGGTCTTTGCCTGAGCGGGAACCGGGCGCGTTGGGCAGGGCTCGAAGGCACTGCCGAATGCCGGGGCGTTGCCGGCGATCCCGAAATCGATCACCAGCCGTTCGATCCAGGAGACCCCAGACACGGGGGTGCGTGTCCCGATGCATTCGGGCGACATCACCGGGGGAGTTGGCGCGTCACAGCGCGGGGAGAAACCCCATCGGTGCCACGGGTGATCCCCCTTCGATCGCCGCAACGCGATGATGTTCACGCCCGTTGAGGGTAGCCGCAAAAGGTGATCGGCCCGATCTTTCACATGTGTTGGATCGGAGTACTTCATCGACGGCTCCATCGTCTGCGATGAGGCCGTTATCCGGATACCTTGTTACACGGACACGAGCAGATCCGGTTTTGACGTTACAGATGAAATATTCGACCGAGGAGTTCGACGACGTGTTGGGCCCATGTCGTTTGCTGGCTCCTGGCGCACCGGCATCCGTCCCACCCGGCTGCCGGCATCATCGCGGCGGGCTCACTCTGCCGGTCCGCGATCGGGGATAAAGGGCGCCGTGACCGCGAAGCTGCGCAGGCCCGGGACGCGACGGACATGGCGCTCGTCTGAGGCGCCCGCGCCAGGTTTTTGCCCCGGCGGCAGCCGGCAACTGCGCCACCAGCGGCAACCGGCCGGCCAGGCGGACGCAGATGACCGCCGCGCGCCGACCCGCCGGGCCTTTTCGGGTCATGTCCGCAGGCGCGCTGCGTCGCTGACCGTGACATCGCTGGTCAAGACATAGCCCGCCCCGCGTTCGGTTCGGATGAGCTTCGGCCGGGCCGGGTCCACCTCGAGCTTTCGCCGCAGCCTCAGGATCAAAACATCGATGCTGCGATCAAACACATCGTCGTTGTGACTGCGCGTTTCCGTCAGCAGTTGCTCACGCGACAGCACGTGCTGGGGCGCCTTCAGGAAGACGGTCAGCAGCTTGAATTCCCCGGCGCTGAGCTTGATGTTCACGCCGTCGCCGTCGACGAGCCTTCGCATATCGATGTCGAGTTCAAAGCGGCCGAAGCGATATGTCTTGCGCTCCCTCCGCCTTTTGGGCGCCGGCCTCTCCCTCAAAGATGCCCGCACACGAGCCAGGAACTCGCGGATCGCGAAAGGCTTCGTGACATAGTCGGTGGCGCCGAGTTCGAGCCCCACGACCTTGTCGGCTTCGTCCAGGCGGTCGCCGCTGATGATGATGATCGGCGCATCCGAGGTGCTGGACAGGCGGCGGACGATCTCCAGCCCGTCTTCATGGCCGAGATTGAGGTCGACGACCACGAGGTCGACTGCATCGGTGCCGACGATCCGCGCGAGCGGTCGGCTGTCGCTGATCGCGGTGACGCGGAACGCGTGTTGCGACAGGTAGTCGGACAGCAGATCGCGGATCGTCGGGTCGTCGTCGATCAGAAGAATGTGCTTCACGAAGCGGCTCCAGCGGGACGAGCCCCGCATTATCGAAATGGCTCCGGTCCCACCGCGAGCGGTTGCCGGGCCGCACGGGGGCGATGCGATGAGCCGCGGCCTAAGGCTTGTCGGCGCTCGCGTCCTCTGAGGTTGCGCGAGAGGGGGGAGCGACAGGCGGATCCGGGAATCCGCCTGCTGAGCGGCCTGAGGACTGCGGCCGCGCATCAGCGGCCGGCTGTCCTCGATGTCCGGGCGGCCTCGTCGATCACGTCGGAGACGACCTTGGGCTGCGTCATGAAGAGCGCGTGGCTCGCCGCGACGGTGGTCACCTTCGCACCGATCTTCTTCGCCATGCCGTGCAGCATGCGCTGGTCGAAGGCCTTGTCCTCGGTCGCGATGACGGCCCAGCTCGGCTTGCTGCGCCAGGCGGCCTGGGTCAGCTTCGTCTCGAAGGCCGACATGGCGATGGGCACCTGCGCATCCCGCATGAAGGCCGCATCGGCGTCGCTGGTATCCGCGGCAAAACCGGCCTTGAACTTGGCAGGGGCGACGTAGCCAAATCCGTCGGCGTGGACGTCGAGGACGAATTCGGGCGGTGTCGTGTAGCCGGCATATTGCTGGGCCGTCGTCTCGCCGGCATCGGGAGACAGGGCAGAGACATAGACGAGGCCCGCGACCTTGGGATCGTTGCCCGCTTCGGTGATCACCGTGCCGCCCCAGGAATGACCGACGAGGATGGCGGGGCCGTCCAGCCGGGCGAGAGCGCGCCTGGTTGCGGCCACGTCATCGGCCAACGAGGTCAGCGGGTTCTGCACGATGGTGACCTTGTACCCACGCGCCGTCAGATTGTCGTAGACGCCGCGCCAGCCTGAGCCGTCGGCGAAGGCGCCGTGGACGAGAACGACGTTCCGGACGGAGTGGGGCGCGGGAACAGGGCCGGCTGCCGACGCGGGCTGGAGCCCGAGGAGGGTGGCGGCCGCTGCGGCGAGGATGCTGTTGCTCAGGGGATTCATGATCGCTCTCCTTTTGATATTGAGATAATATTTATCGCGATATTTGTCTAATTGCCGCATCAGAGGCTGTCAAGCGACATTTATCGCGATATTGTTTTTTGCGCGGGCACCTCTATGTGTGGGGCGTGGAGGCCTCCCTTGTCCGATCAGACCAGCAACCCGCCCGCTCTCGATGACCAGCTCTGCTACGCGCTCTATTCCGCCAGCATGGCGATCCAGCGCGTCTACAAACCGCTACTCGACGATCTCGGGCTGACCTATCCGCAATACCTCGTTCTCAACGTCCTCTGGGCGGAAGACGGGCAGACGGTTGGCGCGATCGCCGAGAAGCTCGCCCTGGAATCGAGCACGCTCACGCCTCTGCTGAAGCGACTGGAGGTTGCCGGTCTCGTGAAGAGAACGCGGAACCCTCAGAACGAGCGGCAGGTCGTGGTCAGCCTGACGGACGCTGGAACTGCCATCAGGTCCAAAGCGGGATGTCTCGGCAATGCTCTCCTGGGCGCGTCGCTTCAAAGCCCGAACGACCTGTCCGGCCTCAATTCGGATGTCAGACGATTGCGCGACGCGATTTATTCCCAACTCGGCGGGTGGACGACACCCGCCTGAGCGCGATCGCCTTGTCAGACGGTCGGCACGGTTCCGCCGTCGATGATGTGCTCGGAGCCGGTGATCGCGCCGGCGCGATCGGACGCAAGGAACGCGACGAGGCTTGCGACCTCGTCCGGCCGCGCCGGGCGCCCCAAGGGGATGCCGCCGAGCCCGTCCATGATGATCTTCTTTCCGCCCTCGTAATCGGTGCCCGCTTCCTTCGCCAACCGCTCGACAAGACGTGTCGCAGCTTCAGTCTCGATCCATCCGGGCGAGACCCGCAAAACACGGACGCCCTTGGGCGAGACCTCCTTGGATAGCGCCTTGCTGTAGGCAGACAGCGCAGCCTTCGCCGCGGCATAGGCGGTCGTCGATTCCGGCAGCGGAAGCAGCCGCTGGATCGACGAGACATGGACCACGACGCCGCCCCCGTGCGCCACCATATCCGGCACGAGCAGGCGGTCGAGGCGAACGGCCGGAAGGAGATTGTGGGCCAATTCCTTCTGCCACTCCTCCTCCGTGAGCGCCGCAAAGCCACCGGCCGGAGCAGACGAGCCTCCCAACATATGCACAACGATGTCGACGCCACCGAGGCGCTCGACAACGGCTTCGGCGACCGTCCTCGCGCCGTCTTCGGTGGTCAGATCGGCCGAGACGAAAAGGTCTCCGGGCAGCATATCGGGCCGGGAGCGGGCGCTGGTCAGCACCTTTGCGCCAAGCTCGCGAAAGAGCGACGCCGTGGCGGCTCCGGCGCCTTTGGTGCCACCGGTGATCAGCGCGCGTTTTCCCGCAAAAGAGATGAAGCCGGTCATCATGCGATCTCCAGGCGCGCGATCGCGCCGTTCCTGACGGTAAAGGTGAAGAGCAGGGCCACCGGGCTGCCGGGAAAGTCGCCGCTGACTCGCGTGCGAACCTGCGTGACATCGCCGGTCGTCGTCGCCTCGATCGGCGCGTTGACATGGGGGGTCTTCCGCTTCGCCTCGATCCACCAAGCGCGGATCGCTTCGGGCCCGACATGACGCCGGTGCTCATCCTCGACGATCGCCTCCGGTGACAACGTCGCCATCAGCGCCTCGACATCGTTGCGGCTGTCGGCCTCGAAATAGGCTGCAATGCAATTGGGCAGGTCCATCTTGTCACTCCTATTGACCAACAATGGTCTGAGCGACCGAAGATAGGCCTCAAGGATTGTTTTCATAATCGGGATATTATTGGATGTTGAGATGAATGGATCGGGACAATGGATCGACTGGCGGTCAATGATCTGGAGGCGGTTCTGGCGATCGCGCGCAAGGGCAGCTTCCGTGCGGCGGCCGTCGATATCGGCATGTCGGCCACAGCGCTCAGCCATGCGATCGGCAAGCTGGAGGCGGATCTGGGCGTGCGCCTGTTCAACCGCACGACCCGGAGCGTATCGCTGACCGAGGCCGGTCGCGTCTTCGTGGAGCAGGTCGGCCCGACGCTGCAGGATATGCGCAGCGCTCTGGAGGGCGTCAGGGCGCACCGCGCGACACCATCGGGCACGATCCGGATCAACGCCGCGCCGTTCGCCGCCCGCGCGATCATGTCGCCGCTCGTCGTCGCGTTTCTGCGGCGCTATCCCGACATGACCATCGACATCGTCACCGAGGGCAGGCTGATCGACGTCGTCGCCGACGGGTTCGATCTGGGCGTGCGCGTCGCCGGATTGGTGCCCAGCGATATGATCGCAGTGCCGCTGGGACGTCCGCAGCGCTACGCAGTCGTCGGGTCACCGCGCTATTTCGCGCGCCACGGCAAGCCTCGGGTCCCGCCGGACCTGCTCCATCATACCTGCATCCGAGTTCGGCTGCCGGATGGCGGGTTGTTTCGCTGGCGCTTCGAGAAGGACGGCGAGATCGCTCAACTGGATGTTCGCGGCCCGGTCATCCTGGATGAGGGCAGCCTTGCGCGGATTGCCGTGCGAGAGAGCATCGGCATCGGTTTCTTCCTGGAGCAAGACATCCTCGCGGATATCGCAAGCGGCGATCTCATCCGCATCCTGGACGATTGGACGCCGCCCTCGCCAGGGCTCTGCCTCTACTATCCCGGCCGCCGAAACCTCTCGGCAGGAATGAAGGCCTTCCTGGCTCTCGCTCGCGAGATGGCGGCGCGCGAGCGTGGTCCTGCCTAGCCCGCCGGCCGCACCAGTGCGCTTTCGGGCCAAGCGCCAGATTGAGCTACCGGCGCTTGGCACGATCAGCAGGCCACTCGCGCTGCAGCCTCATCGCGATGCGATATTGTGCGGGTGGATGCGGCCTTCTGATGAGGATGCACTCTGCTTATCGAGCAGGAGAAAGTTGCTCAGCGTCCCGCCTGGAACACCGGGCGCCTGATCGGTCCCAAGCCTCCGCTGAAGCCTCGTCACCTATGGGCTGTTCGAACCCGGCTTCAACATGACCATCGCGTGCGCTCCCTTGCCAGGTTCCAGGCTGAGCGCCGCTGCAAATCGAGTTTTTCCAATGTTTTGGAAGAGATTCTGGTGGAGACAGACGAGGTGATCGGCTGACCTGCCTTCGGTTAAAAAAAACCGCTGCACTACCGCTGTGCTACGCCGGCTCCGTGGGACCGGCCGCAGCCTGTGGCTCGCGGTTTTCCGTCACCGACATTGAGGGCAGGACGGTGAGGGGCGGCTTGCGGGCTCCGGGCGCCCATTCCTTGGCGAGAATGGCGTAATGCATCGTGTTCTCGTAGATCGGAGAGCCGTGCTCGTCGTTCCTGAACGAGACGAACTCGCGGAACAGGCCTTCGCGGCGCATGCCGAGCCGCTCGCAGAGACGCTGCGAGGCGAGGTTGTCCTCTTCGACATAGGCATAGAGCCGCCGTGCCTTTCGCCGGACGAACAGATCCTCGCAGAGCGCATGGGCGGCCTCGCCGGCGAAACCCTTGCCGGCGAAACAGGGATTGAAGTTCCAGCCGACCGCGTAGGTATCCTGGTCTTCCGGAACGGCAAAAAGGTCGCCGATCAGCCGGCCCGTCTCGCGCAGGATGACGGCGACATAGTCCGGACTGGCGCCGCGCTTCTCCGCTTCCACCCGCGCTGCGGTAAGGTCGGCCAGCTTCATCGACAGAAAGCAGCTCGCGCTCGGTTCGCGCAGATAGGCGAGGAGATCCGCCGCATCATCCCGTTGGAAGCGGCGCAGCACGAGGCGGTCGGTTTCGATGGTCTGCATGGTCCGGGGCCGGCGCGGCCAGCCCTCTCCCTCGACAACGCTCCGCCCTGATCGGCGGCGGGCGGACCCTCGCGGCTCCGTGTGGCCGAAATAGGGTTCGCAAACGAAAAGCCCCGCCCTTGCGGGCGGGGCTTCTGATCACTGCTCGAACGAGCGTCAGTTCAGGATATCGCGGTTCTTGGTCTCCGGCAGGAAGAGCAGGCCGATCACGAAGGTGCCGAGCGCCACGATGATCGGATACCAGAGGCCGGAGAAGATGTTGCCGCTGGCAGCCACGATGGCGAAGGCCGTCGGAGGCAGGAAGCCGCCGAACCAGCCGTTGCCGATATGGTAGGGCAGCGACATGCCCGAGTAGCGGATGCGGGTCGGGAAGAGCTCGACCAGCAGGGCGGCGATCGGCCCGTAGACCATCGTGACGAAGAGCACGAGGATGAACAGGATGCCGATGGCTTTCAGCGAGCGGCTGTCGCTGAGGACCTCGCCGAAGGAGGGCTTCTTCAGGATGGTCGCGTCACCGGCCTTGGGATAGCCTGCGGCCTGAGCGGCGGCCACGAGCTCGGCGGTGCCGGCGGGGGCATCCGCGCTATTGATCATCGCCTTCAGCGGCGAGCCGGCGGGGCCGGACACCAGATCGTAATGGATCGAGTTGGTGGCCAGGGCCCGGCGAACGACGTCGCAGGGCTTGGTGAAGGTGCGCACGCCGACCGGGTCGAACAGCGTGCTGCATTCGGCCGGATCGGACGTCAGCGTGACCTTCACGTTCTGCGTCGCCGCGATCAGCTTCGGGTTCACCGTGTTCGCGAGCATCGTGAACAGCGGGAAGTAGGTCAGCGCCGCGATCAGGCAGCCGGCGAGGAGGATCGGCTTGCGGCCGACCTTGTCCGAGAGCCAGCCGAACAGGATGAAGAAGGGCGTGCCCAGCAAAAGCGAGATGGCGATGACGAGGTTGGCGGTGGTGCCGTCCATCTTCAGCGTCTGCGTCAGGAAGAACAGGGCGTAGAACTGGCCCGTATACCAGACGACGGCCTGGCCGGCGGTGCCGCCGAACAGCGCGATGAGGCCGATCTTGGCGTTGGCCCAGTTGCCGAAGGCTTCCTTGAGCGGGGCCTTGGAATGGGTGCCTTCCTCCTTCATGCGCACGAAGGCCGGCGATTCGGCGAGCTGGAGGCGAATCCAGATCGAGAAGCCGAGCAGGATGATCGACAGCAGGAACGGAACGCGCCAGCCCCAGGCAGCGAAGGCCTCCGGCGTCATGCTCAGTCGCAGCGCCAGGATCACAATCAGCGACAGGAACAGGCCGACCGTCGCGGTCGTCTGAATCCAGGAGGTGTAGAAACCGCGCCGTCCCATGGGGGCGTGCTCGGCGACATAGGTCGCCGCACCGCCATATTCGCCGCCGAGCGCGAGGCCCTGCAGCAGGCGGCAGGCGATGAAGATCACCGGCGCCGCATAGCCGATGGTCTGGAAGCTCGGCAGCAGGCCGACCAGGAAGGTCGAGACGCCCATCACCACCATGGTGACGAGGAAGGTGTATTTGCGGCCGATCATGTCGCCGAGGCGGCCGAAGAACAGCGCGCCGAAGGGACGGACCGCGAAGCCGGCCGCAAAGCCGAACAGCACGAAGATGAACTTGGCCGTGTCGTTGTCGCCCGGCACGAAGGTCTGGGCGATGTTGGCGGCGAGCGAACCCGCCAGGTAGAAGTCATACCACTCGAAGACCGTACCGGCCGACGAGGCGATGATGACCTTGCGTTCTTCCTTGCTCATCGGACGGGGCGCCGCATGCGCCCCCGATGTGTGCGATGCCATGCTCATGGCGTTTGAATCTCCCCTCAAGTGTCCCTCGAACCGGCGCGCTGCGCATTCTGTCGATGCGGTTGCGCGCGGCCCGGCCGATCAAAGATCACCCCGAGCCTCGGCGGCAGGTTTGCGCGGGGCGCCGGGGCGGCGCAATCAGGCACTTGGTCTTGCACCCTTCGTCTAAGGCGGGCTGGCCAGCGCCTTGCCGGATGCAGGAGGGGGCTGCTGTGGCGAAGATGGGCGACGCCGGTGCAGTCGCCGGCTCCCCCAAAAAAACGCGCCGTGACCGATGGCCCGGGCCCGGCCCGGGAGGCGCTCAGCGGCGGCGGCTCGCCGCGTAGAGGGCGATCGCGGTGGCGTTCGAGACGTTGAGGCTGGTGATGGTTCCGGGGACTTCCAGCCTCGCGACATGGTCGCAGAGCTCGCGGGTTCGCTGGCGCAGGCCCTTGCCTTCCGCGCCCATCACCATCACGAGGGGACGGCGCAGCGCGACATCGTCCAGCGCGACGTCGCCATCCGAATCGAAGCCGACACGCAGGAAGTCGCGCTTGCCGAGCGTGTGCAGCGCATCGCCGAGATTGCGGACCGCGATCAGCGGCACATGCTCCAGCGCGCCGGAGGCGGATTTCGCCAGAACGCCGGTCGCGGCTGGCGAATGGCGGATGGTGACGATGACCGCCGCCGCACCGAACGCTGCGGCCGAGCGCAGGATGGCGCCGACATTGTGCGGATCGGTGATCTGGTCGAGCGCCAGCACGATGGCATCGTCGGGCAGGCTGTCGAGATCGGGCGAGGGCAGGGGATCGCAGACCAGGTAGAGTCCCTGGTGAACCGAATCGGGCGTGAGCAGCCGGTCGATCTCGGAAGGCCGGACAAGCTCCGCCTCGAGCGGCAGCTCGCCGATCTCCTCCTGCAGCCGGCGCAGGGCGTTCTCGGTGGCGAGCAGCCGCCGGTGGCGGCGGGCGGGATTGCGCAGCGCCTCGATGACGGGATGCACACCGTAGAGCACGGCCTCGTCGATCTCGCCGGGGCGATGCGGCGGCGGGCCGTCGGCGCGGCGGGCACCGGCGCGGCCCTGACCGGGCCGTGCGTGCTTGGGGCGGAAGGGGGGCATCGTCGTCTCCGATCTTCGACGCCTGCCGTGCCACGGCCTCGGCCGCTTGACCAGAGCGGGATGCCTGGATCGACACATTTCCAAGGAGAGAAGGATGCCGAACAGCGATGGACACCGCCTCGTCGTGATCACCGGCGGGCCGGGCGCCGGCAAGACGACATTGATCGAGGCGCTCGCCGCCGCCGGACATGCCGTGATGCCGGAGGCGGGCCGTGCGGTGATCCGGGCCGAGCTGGCGGCGGGCGGCTCCGGTCTGCCCTGGCAGAACCGAACGCGATTCGCAGAGCTGATGGTCGAGGCCGATCTGTGCAGCCATCAGGCCGCGCTCGCGCTGCCGGGAACCGTCTTCTTCGATCGCGGCGTCGTCGACATCGCCGCCTATCTGGAGCTCTGCGGCTTGCCGGTCCCGACGCGCTGTCCTTCGCCATCGAGCGCTGCCGCTACCGCGAGACCGTCTTCATCGCGCCGCACTGGCCGGAGATTTACCGGCAGGACGCCGAGCGCAAGCAGGACCTTGCCGAGGCCCGGCGGACATTCGAGCGCATGGCGTCGATCTATCCCCGCCATGGCTATCGGCTGCTGGAACTGCCGCGGGCCGGTGTCGCCGAACGCGTCGCCTTCGTTCAGGCCAGTCTCGGCCTCGGCTGAACGGCAGGGCCGGCCGGTCCACAAACGAAATCTCCGGCGTGGGCTTTTTGCCGTTGACACGTCGCGGCCCGGTCACCATAAGTCCGGCCGCGCCTGCCGGTCGTCACGCGAGTGACATATCGGCGGCCCGCGGCTCTCCATGAGCCGGTCATGGGCGCAGGCGGGGGAATGTCCCGAGCGGCAAAGGGGGCGGACTGTAAATCCGCTGGCTATGCCTTCGCAGGTTCGAGTCCTGCTTCCCCCACCACTTCAGATCAGACATGCGGACAGCCGCCCGCAACCGCGGTACGGCTTCGCAACTCTCTCTCGATCACTGTTTAGCCCAGCCTCAGAGCCTCCGATGACCTGGGAGTGGCCGGCGTCGGCTTCCGACGCGCAGCGCTGTCGCGGCCTCACGTTCATTTCCTGAAATAGGTCGGGTGCGATTCCCGGAGGGACGGCACGAAGTCGAGCGAGCGGGAGAGGTGGTCGCGCAAGGCGGCCTGGGCCTTGTCGGGCTCGCCCCGCTCGATCGCGTCGACGATGGCGGTGTGCGCCGCCAGGATCTCGCGCATCTTGCCTTCCTTCGGCAGATGCAGCCGCCGCAGCCGGTCGATATGGCCGCTCTGGCGCCTGACCAGTTCCCAGAGCGCCGTAACTTGCACAGCCTCATAGAGCGTGCGGTGAAAAGCCTGGTCGGCCGCGGCGAAGGCCTCGTGCTCGCCGAGATCGGCAAAGGCGCTCTGCTGGCGCACGAGGCTGCGCATGCGGGCGGTCGCCGAGGGCTGCGGGTTCAGCGCCAGGGTTCGTACCAGTTCCAGTTCGACAGAGCGGCGCAGGAACTGGCCCTGGCGTGCCAGATCGAGGTCGATCGCGCTGACCACGGTGGCATGCTGGGGGAAGATATCGACAAGGCGCTCTTCCTGCAGGCGCATCAGCGCGTCGCGGATCGGCGTCGAGGAGAAGCCGAAGCGCTCCTGCAGCTCCTGCCGCGAGAGCATGGTGCCGGGCGTCAGCGCAAGCGAAATGATCTCCTCGCGCAGGACATCGAAGACGACTCCGGCGCCGCCCTTCGCCGCGGGCTTCGCGGAGCCGTTCTGCGCGATGTAGCGATCGAGAATGTCACTCATGCGTTCCGCCTGTCGCCGCTCGACCCCTCGCGCTGTCTTTCGGCCAATGAGCCATGCAGTGCAATCGGCGAGCCCGGTCGTAAGCCGCGTCAACACAGGTTAGCAACCTTGACGCACTAATGCATCAGTGATTTGATCCGCCCCAATCGAGCGACGGCGTCAGCGCCGCAGCCGCACAAGAACAGCAGGGAGGATGGAATGATCACACGCAGGCACACGCTCGCCTTGGGCACCGCCGCGGCGCTGGCCGCCGCTACCGGGGCCAGGGCTCAGGCCAAGACCGAGATATCGATCAGCCGCCAGCCCGGCATCCTCTACATGCCGACCCATGTCATCGAGAAGCAGAAGCTTGTCGAGAAGCACGCGGAGAAACTCGGCGTCCCCGGAGTCTCGACCAAATGGGTGAACTTCTCGAATGGCGGGGCCCAGCAGGACGCGCTGCTCTCCGGCAGCGTCGACATCATCAACACCGGTACCGGCCCCCTGCTCGTGCTCTGGGACAAGTCGCGAGGCCGTGTGAAGGGCATCTGCGCCAGCTCCGCCCAGCCGGCGCTGCTGCTGACGCGCGATCCGCGCATCAAGACGCTGAAGGACTACAAGGAGGGCGACAAGATCGCTGTGCCGACCATCCGCGTCTCGACCCAGGCCATCCTGCTCCAGATCGCGGCCTCCGCGCTCTTCGGACCGGATAAGTGGAACCATTTCGACGCGATGACGGTGCAGCTCGGCCATCCCGACGCGCTGATCGCGATGAAGAATCCGAGCCATGAGGTGAAGAGCCATTTCGCCGCGCCGCCTTTCCAGTTCTACGAGCAGCAGCAGATCCCCGAGGTGCGCGTCGTCGCCAGCTCGGCCGAGATCATGGGCTCGCCGCTGAGCCAAGGGCAGTTCATGACGACGACGGGCTTTGCCGAAGCGAATCCCAAGATCGTGCAGGCGCTGCGAAATGCCGCCGAAGAGGCCAAAGCCTTCATCGAGGGCAACACGCCCGGGGCGATCGAGATCTATCGCGAAGTGACCGGCGACAAGACGCCGAGCGAGCAGATCCTCACCATGCTGAAGCAGCCCGGCATGATGGAATGGAACATCTATCCGCAAGGCACGATGAAGTTTGCCGAGCATCTGGCGCGCACCGGCGGCATCAAGACCAAGCCCGCTTCCTGGAAGGACTACTATCTGCCGGTGTCGCATGACCTCTCCGGCAGCTGAGCTGGCACGGACGCCGATGACGACGGCCATCGCATCCGGCGCTGGGCCGCAGGCCGCGCCCGCCGCTGGCGCGCCGCTGCTCGACGTGTCCTCCGTGACACTGCGCTACAAGCTGCCGGGCCGCGTCATCACGGCGACGGAGCGGGTCTCGTTCCAGGTGAACACTTCGGACCGCTTCGTGCTGCTCGGCCCTTCCGGCTGCGGCAAGTCCACCCTGCTCAAGGCCGTCGGCGGCTACCTCAAGCCGAGCGAGGGCAGCATGACGATCAAGGGGCGGACGGTAACGGCGCCCGGCCCGGATCGGATGATGGTGTTCCAGGAGTTCGACCAGCTCCTGCCGTGGAAAACCGTGCTTGAGAACGTAACCTTTCCGCTGGTCGAGGCGCGCGGCCTCTCCCGCAAGGAGGCGGCCGAAAAGGCGCGGCATTATATCGAGAAGGTCAATCTCACGCGGGCGCTCGATTCCTATCCGCATACGCTGTCGGGCGGCATGAAGCAGCGCGTCGCCATCGCCCGGGGTATGGCGATGGAGCCGGATATCCTGCTGATGGACGAGCCCTTCGCTGCGCTCGACGCGCTGACGCGACGCACCTGCCAGGACGAGTTGATCCAGCTCTGGGAGGAGACGCGCTTTACGGTGATGTTCGTCACGCATTCGATCGCGGAGGCGATCCGGATCGGCAATCGCATCCTGCTGCTTTCGCCGCATCCGGGGCGGGTCAAGGCCGAGGTGGTCGATGTCGACACGACCTCGGTGGGCGATGGCAGCGCGGGCCGGCTGGAGCGCGAGATCCACGACATGCTGTTCTCCGAAGCCGGCGCGACGGCGCATTGAAGGGGAGCGAGCTGGACATGACCCTTCACGCTTCGCCTTCGACCGCCCGCATCGTCATGCGCCCGTCCGAAGGCATGGCGACCGCCGAGGTGGAGCGCCGCGTCGGCTGGATCGAAATGCTCTGGGATGTCGGCGCCGTCCGCAAGGTCGCGATCATCCTGGTGCTGGCTGCGATCTGGCAGGCCTATGGCGCCTATCTCGACAATCCGCTGCTGTTTCCGAGCCTGACCGAGACGTTGCGCTCGCTCGCCGACAACATCGAGAACGGCATCCTGCCGGCGCGCGCCTGGGCTTCGCTCAAGGTGCTGCTGATGGGCTATGTGGTCGGCGTCGCCTTGGCCGGCCTGCTCACGATCGTCGCCATCAACACACGCATCGGCTCGGATTTCCTCGAGACGGTGACGGCGATGCTGAGCCCGCTGCCGGCCATCGCGCTGCTGCCGCTGGCGCTGATCTGGTTCGGGCTCGGCAATGGCAGCCTCGTCTTCATCCTGATCCATTCGGTGCTCTGGCCGGTGGCGCTCAACACCCATTCGGGCTTTCGCTCCGTTTCGGAGACGCTGCGCATGGTCGGGCGCAATTACGACCTTCGCGGCTTCCGCTATATCCGCAAGATCCTGATCCCGGCTGCCTTCCCGTCGATCCTGACCGGCCTCAAGATCGGCTGGGCCTTCGCCTGGCGCACGCTCGTCGCAGCCGAGCTCGTCTTCGGCGTCTCGTCGGGGCAGGGAGGCCTGGGGTGGTTCATTTTCGAGAACCGCAACCTGCTGGAGATTCCGGCGGTCTTCGCCGGCCTACTGACCGTCATCCTGATCGGGCTCGTCGTCGAGAACCTGATCTTCCGGACGATCGAGGCTCGGACTGTGCTCAAATGGGGCCTGCAGCATTGAGGCCCATCCATCACCCCTCGGGGAACTGCCGATGACCGACAAGCCCACCAACGAGCGCAGCGCGCGCTATTTCGAGCCGGACGATTTCCGCTCCTTCGGGCACCGCTCCCGCATGAGCCAGATGGGCTATGCGCCGGAGGAGTATCGCGGCAAGCCCGTCATCGCGATCATCAACACCTGGTCCGACCTCAACCAGTGCCATGCCCATTTCAAGCAGCGCGTCGAGGACGTGAAGCGCGGCATCCTGCAGGCGGGGGGCTTCCCGGTCGAGCTGCCGGCGATCTCGCTCTCCGAGAGCAAGGTGAAGCCGACCACCATGCTCTATCGCAACTTCCTGGCGATGGAGACCGAAGAGCTGATCCGCTCTCACCCGGTCGACGGCGCGGTGCTGATGGGCGGCTGCGACAAGACCACGCCAGGCCTGCTGCTCGGCGCGACCAGCGCCGGCGTGCCGGCGATCTTCATGCCGGCGGGGCCGATGCTGCGCGGCAACTGGCACGGCAAGGTGCTGGGCTCGGGCTCCGACGCCTTCAAATACTGGGACGAGCGCCGGGCCGGCAACATCTCCGACAAGGACTGGTCGGAGATGGAGGTCGGCATCGCGCGGTCCTACGGCGTCTGCATGACCATGGGCACAGCCTCGACCATGACGGCCCTTGCCGACACGCTCGGCATGACGCTGCCCGGCGCCTCGTCGATCCTCGCCGCCGATGCCAACCACATCCGGATGGCGGCGGCGACCGGCCGGCGCATCGTCGCAATGGTCCATGAAGGCCTGACACCGGCCAAGATCCAGACCGAGGCCGCCTTCCGCAACGTGATCGCCGTCGCGATGGCGATGGGTTGCTCGACCAATGCGGTCATCCACATCGTCGCGATGGCCCGCCGGGCCGGCCACGCCATCGGGCTGGAGGATTTCGACGCGGCCAGCCGGAAGGTCCCGGTCATCGCCAATGTCCGGCCGAGCGGCGACACCTACCTGATGGAGGACTTCTACTATGCCGGCGGGCTGCTCGGCCTCCTGACGCGGCTGACCGGCTTCCTCGACCTCGACCAGATCAACGCGTCGGGAAAGACCTGGCGGGAGAGCCTGGTCGGCGCCGAAATCTACAATGACGACGTCATCCGCCCGCTCGACAATCCGATCTATGCGGAAGGGGCGCTCGCGCTGCTCAAGGGCAATCTGGCCCCGCGCGGCTGCGTGATGAAGCCCTCGGCCGCCTCGCCGCATCTGCTGAAGCATTCCGGCCCGGCGCTCGTCTTCGACGACTATCCGATGCTCAAGGCCAATATCGATCGCGAAGATCTCGACGTCACCGCCGATACCGTCCTGGTGCTTCGAAATGCCGGCCCGCTCGGCGGCCCCGGCATGCCGGAATGGGGCATGCTGCCGATCCCCAGGAAGCTGGTGAGGCAGGGCGTGCGCGACATGGTGCGCATCTCCGACGCCCGCATGAGCGGCACCTCCTATGGCGCCTGCATCCTGCACGTCTCGCCGGAATCCTATGTCGGCGGCCCGCTCGCGCTGGTTCAGACCGGGGACATCGTCACTGTCGACGTGCCGAACCGGTCGATCCGGATGGAGGTCTCCGACGAGGAGCTGGCGCGGCGCCAGGCCGCGC
The DNA here is from genome assembly GCF_900156025.1 of Allobosea sp. TND4EK4. Lineage (GTDB taxonomy): Bacteria > Pseudomonadota > Alphaproteobacteria > Rhizobiales > Beijerinckiaceae > Allobosea. The sequence goes on along the minus strand of NZ_FTMO01000005.1, from coordinate 162,544 downwards.
TGAAGCCCGAGCCACCGCGCTACGAGCGAGGCTATGGCTGGATGTTCTCGCGCCATATCGGCCAGGCCGACGAGGGCTGCGATTTCGATTTCCTGCGCACCGATTTCGGCGCGCCCGTTTCCGAACCCGTGATTTTCTAGACCGGAGCCAAGACGATGCTGTCCGACCAGACCCGCGAGAAGCTGAAGGCCGTCAGCACGGCGACGCTCTGCACGGCGCTGTTCAAGCGCGGCCTGCGCAACCAGTTCATCCAGAACGTGCACCCGCTCGGCTTCAAGGGCGAGAACATGGTCGGGCCTGCCTTCACCCTGCGCTACATCCCGGCGCGGGAAGACCTGAATCAACTCAGCGTCTTCCTCGACCGGGCTCATCCTCAGCGCAAGGCGGTCGAGGAGTGCCCGCCGGGCTCTGTCTTCGTCGTCGACAGCCGCAAGGATGCCCGCGCCGCCTCGGCCGGTTCGATCCTGGTGTCGCGGCTGATGGTCAGGGGCGCTGCCGGCATCGTCACCGATGGCGGCTTTCGCGACAGCCCCGAGATCGCGGAGCTCGCCATGCCGGCCTATCACCAGCGGCCCTCGGCCCCGACCAATCTGACCGCGCATCAGGCGATCGAGATCAACGGCCCGATCGGCTGCGGCGATGCTCCGGTGTTCCCCGGAGACGTGGTGGTCGGCGATGGCGAGGGCGTGGTCGTGATTCCCGCCCATCTCGCCGACGAGATCGCCGAGGAGGCGACCGAGATGACCGCCTTCGAGGATTTCGTCACCGAGAAGGTGCTGGAAGGCCGCTCCATCCTCGGGCTCTATCCTCCGACGGACGAGCAGTCGAAGACCGATTTCGCCGCCTGGCGGCAGGAAAAGGGGCGCTGACCCGGCTCGGCCGATCGCGGGAGCTCGGCAAAAGCGCCGAAGATCGCTGGACGGCAGCGCGCGAGGCTTGACTTCCACCGGCGCCATGGGGAATTTGGCGCCGTCGCGGGTGTAGCTCAATGGTAGAGCAGCAGCCTTCCAAGCTGAATACCCGGGTTCGATTCCCGGTACCCGCTCCAATTTTTGCTCGCCATTGCAATCACTTGGCGCCGACCCCGTTTCAGCGTTCCAACTATCCGGGCTGCTGACCGGGTTGGAATTCCAACTTCCGTTCACTTCATGTCTCGTCGCGGCGCTTGGCTCGCCCGATTCGCCTGGCGGCATCGGCACGTCGGACACTCGCGAGGTCGACTGGATTATAGGTCGCCATCAGGGTGTTCGAGCGGCCGATCGAGTTCGCCATTTTGGTGCCGACGTCCGCTGGGCTCGCTCCGCCGGCGAAGGCCTCCACGGTGCCGGAACGACGCATGTCGCGCAGCTGCCGCGCGTCTCCCGGAAAGACCGTCTCGCAGAGCTCGCGAAACTCGCGGGTCAGCTCGCTGATCGATGGCACACGCCCTGTCGAGAGTGGCAGAAGCCAAGCCTCCGGCGTCGAGGCCGGCATCGTCCGAACGTAGGCCGCCAGCAGCCGGCGCGTGCGACGCGACAGCGTGCCGATCGCCGGCTTGCCCGTCTTCTGGCGACCGTCGACCGTCCGGTCAAAAATCGCTTCGTCGCCAGCAGCGCCGACGTACCGTAGATGCCGAGCCTTCAGCGTGCGGACGTCTCCGGGCTGGAATTGCGTATCCCAGATGGATGCGATCGTGACGGCCAGGCGGAGACGCCTGAGGCGGATTGCTGCCTTGACCAGGCGGACGACCTCGCCGGCAGTCCAGGTCTGCCACCGCGGCGGCGGTGCGTTGTTGCGGATTCCCATTGAAGGGTCGGCGCAGGTCGCGACCTTCAGCGCTGTCATGACGCGCCAGTGCCTGCGCCACTCCTTGGTCACCTTATGCGCGACGTTCGGCCCGTGGTGCTCCTCGAGCTCCTGGCGCCACTCCGACAGGATGTCGAGGGTCATTAGGTTGGGATCGGTGGCGCCCCATTGGTCACGGATGTAGGCCCAGCTCGGCAGGATGTCCCGGTTCCTCGTCGAATGGGCGAGCTTGCCCCATTCGGCAGTTCGCATGAACCGGACATAAGCCTCGCCGATTGAACCCCTGGGCCACACTCGGGCAACCTCTGCAGCCTCGCGCCCTTTTGGCAGGATGGCGGGCGTCGGCGCAGGCTTGCCGGTTCGGTATGCTTCCCAGGCCTGATACAGCCGCAGCGCCGCGGCGCGGCTGTCGGGATCCTCTTCACCGAGTGGCTTTGGCAGGAAGCCCGCCTTCTGCATCTCGGGAGTCGGCTCCCAGTAGCGGCGGCCGTTCTTCTTCACCCTGGAGTAGGGGATTTTTACGCCGCGTCGCCCCGCCATGCGGCCCTCCGCTCGGCCCAAAGCCGCCTCGGGTCCAGCGCGGCGCTTGTCTCGCAGAGCTCCGGAAAGAGATGCGGCGCCCGCAGTCGGCGCCAGCGCTCGAAGGCTACCGGATCGATCCGCCTCGTGATGGGATCTGGCGCCGGCATACCTCGCGCCAGATACTCGTCGAGCAGGCCCGCGAGTTCTCGCTCGCTGGCGAAGCCCAGGAGCCGCGCCACGGTGCTGAGCTTGAGGTCTGGCATGAGCATTTCGGCGCGGGCCACGAGCAGCTGTCCTCACCGCGGACGATGACGAGACGAAATGCTTGGACGGGCTGCGATGTGGACCATGCGCTCACGCATTTTCATCATCGCGTCCGATGTACGCGGCCACCCTCTGAAGGGTGCTGCGGCGGAAGTCTTGCCCTTTACGCATGCGGTGGACGAAATCGGGTCGGTCAGCGGCCATCATGCCGAACCGGTCGATCCGTTCGGGATTGCTGCTGAGATAGGCCTCGACGACATCATCGAACGAGTTCAGCGCGGCGAGCATCTCTGCGGCCTGCTGCCTGATCTCATGGAGCCGCGCAACGTCCGGAATCCGTTTCCTAGCCATCTTGCTCCCTCATCCCATCGAAAACCGTTGCGGTAATGTGTATATTGTTGCATATATAAATGCAACAAGTTTGCAGCAGGCATCTGCTGCGGGGTACGCACTGGAGGCCCGATGGCCGTCGAAGTCGCAACACAGTCGATGGCCGAGCAACTGCTCGGGTCGGCGGTCGAACTTGGCCGCCGAGGCTTCCGGGTCTTCCCGCTGCAGGTCGACCAGAAGAAGCCGGCGCACGAGGGCTGGGAGGATCAGGCGACCACCGATCCCACGCGGATTGACGCAATGTGGCGCGATCCCTTCGGCGAGCCGATCCCCTACAACATTGGCATCGCGACGGGCGACGGCCTGACAGTCGTCGACGTCGATGTGAAGGGCGATCGGCTAGGGCTGGAGAGCCTTGAGGATCTCAAGTCGCGGCTTCGACTCGACGTTGCGACCTTCACGGTGAGAACGCCGTCGGGCGGTCTCCACCTGTACTACGACAGCACCGGCTTCGAGGTCCGATGCAGTGCATCCAGGATCGCGGCCGCTATTGATATCCGCAGTGAGGGGGGCCTCGTGGTCGGACCGGGCAGCACAGTCGGCGAAGGCACCTACGAGGTCCAATCTGATCTTCCAGCCAAGCCGATCGCGCCGTGGTTCGCGTCGCTTTGCGGGGTACACACTGCGAAAACCGGGTCGACCCAGCCGATGGTGGATCTCGACACCCCGGATGCGATCGAGCGTGCGACCGCCTGGCTCAGGAACGAGGCGCCTCTCGTCATCGCGGACAGTGGCAACGGCGACCACACGGGCTATCAGGTCGCTTGCCGGCTGAAGGACTTCGGCGTCAGCGAATCCGAGATCGTCGCCCTTTGCCTTGAGCATTTCGACGAGGAAAAGTCTCACCCGCCGCAGGGAGAGGAGTTCTGGGAGGCGAAAGCGTCCAATGCGTATCGGCATGGCCGGCTGACGCCTGGCGTGCTGCACCCGATGGCCGACTTCGAGGCGGAGGATCTTGACAAGCCGGAGAGCGCGTCGCCGAAGCCGGGATGGCCGTTGGCGGAGCCGCCGCGTCGCCGGGATCCTGCGGCCATACCTGTCCGTCGCTGGATCGTCGGCAACACGTTCGCCCGCAACTTCACGTCCGGCATCATCGCTCCCGGGGGCACCGGGAAGACCCAATTCGCGATCCAGGCGGCTTTGGCGGTTGCGACGGGGCGCAGCGACATCATCGGGCGGCCAGTCCTGGAGCGCGTCCCGGTCTGGTACTGGAACCAGGAAGACGACATGGACGAGCTCGATCGTCGCCTTGCAGCCGCCATGCAGCATTTCGGCGTCTCCTGGGCTGATACCGAACTCGACGGGCGGCAGATGCTGTTCCTTAGTTCGGGCGTCGAGCGGCCGCTGACCCTCGCCACTCGTGGCAGCTCGGAAGAAGACGTCGTCGCGACGCCCCAGGTCGGCCAGATCATCCGGCAGATCAACGACAAGGGCATCGGGCTCTTCATCGCCGATCCGTTGGCCGAGCTCCACAAGGTCACCGAGAACTCCAACGAGCAGATGCGTCAGGTGTGGGGCGTCCTGAGGCGTATCGCCGTCGAGTGCCAATGCGCCACGGCCGCCGGCGCGCATACCCGCAAGCCCGATGGAGCGTCCTCGGAGGGGCATGTCGGGAACGTCGACACTCTGCGCGGCGGCGGCTCGCAGGCGGGTGTCATGCGCACCAGCGTCACCCTCTTCGAGATGTCCGAGAAGGCGGCCAAGGAGCACGGCGTCAATCTCAAGGACCGGCATCTCTATGTCCGGCTGGACGACGCCAAGACGAACCTTTTCCTCAAGAAGCCTGGGGCCACTTGGTACAAGCGCACCTCGGTGCCGGTCGGCGGATTGGACGGGCAGAAAATCGGCATACTGGCGCCGGTGACGTTGCTGACGGGCCAGACCGATGAGGGGCTCCTGAACATCCTGGCTGAGGCGCTGACGAACCTCGGCCCCGGGGAGCACAAGCTGGCCGCGGTGGCGAACGAGGTGGACCCGGCGCTCCGCGGGCCGTTCGCGGACACCCGCAACAGAGCACGAGCAATCAAGGAACTGTTCGCCGGTGCGGCCACGGTCGAGACCGATCGGGGGCAGATGCACCTGCGCGTCGAGGATAGCGTCGGCTCATTTCTGCGGCTCGATGCGGCCTCCTCAGAAGCGTTCTTCTGCTGAGGAGGATGGACCTCCTCACGCCTCGAAATTTTGAGGAGGAGGGGTCTAAGTGGCTGCGATTGTTGAATATTTCGGGAACCTCCTCAAAGTTTCCGAAAACAGCCTGAGGAGGTAGATCAAAAAATCAGCGTTTTCAATAGGTTAGGGAACCTCCTCACCTCCTCCCCTCCGGGGGAGGCTCTCTGAGGAGGAGCCCCCCGAGGGGTGGCCCCGCTGCTGCGGTGGCGCAACTGCAACAAACATCGGCGAGGCCGATCGAACTGGGAAACGAACGACATGAAGGCACGGCCGGACGAAACTCGAAACGGAAGTGAGAAACACCGTGACCGCGATAGGCAGAAAGAACACGTTGATCGGCAAAACGAAGACGTTCCAAGGCCAGGTCTACCTTTGCATCGACGTTGAGCCGCACACCTGCCGTGACGGGCGGGAGACCCGGCTTGCCGTCTGGCGCAGTGCCTGTGCCGAGTGCGGGGGGCCGTTCGTCTTTCGCCTGCCGGTATCGCACAGGAAGTTCATGCCCAGCCGCCGCTGCAAAATGCACCGCAAGCCCGGTGTTCGCGTCTGGCCACCGTTCGACCGACGGCTGAGCCCGAAACCCCAAAAGCGATCCGGAAAATGAATCGGGGAAAAAGGTCGACCTTGGCAAATCCAGATTTAAGACAGGCATCGTCCGATCGCGCCGTGTTGGCCGCCATGGGCCTCGGCGACATTGTCGCTGAGGTCGACGAGCGCCCGGCGACGTCCAAGCCCTCTCGGAGTAAAGCCAGGCGCCCACCGTCGCCCGCCCAGGTCGCGCACCTACGCTCGCTGGCGCGCGCGCACCCGCTGCCGCGGCCCGCCGCCGGCGGCCGCAGGATGGATCACCTCCTGCGGCTCATGGAGCCCGGCAAGTGCTACGTCATGGCGGATTTGCGGCGGGCTTGCCCGCAGCTGAGCCGCGGCGCCGTTCATGGGTTCATCGGCGTCAAGTTCATCCGCTACGGCTATCTTGAGCGCGTGCCAGCGCCACCAGGGATGGCCCATCGCGGGCCATTGGATCACGGGGCCCCGCAGCAGTCGCCGATACGCTGGCTGTACCGCCTGACGGAGAAGGGCGCAGCAGAGGCGCAGGCGGTCGCTGAGGCCGATCAACTCAGAACGTGAGGCGGCGCCCGTTTGGGTCGACATAGCGCGGCGCCCGTGCGCGCGCTATGCCTACTTCGCGGAGGACGAGAAGCGATGAAGCTTGCGATTATCATGGTTGTAGTGTTGGGGGGCTGCGCCTCCAAGCCGACCGTGTTCCAGGACACACTGAAGCCCGGGGGCGTTGAGCGCCCCCAGGCTGTGCTCTCAGCGGACAGTGCGGCGTGTGACTTCGCGACGAACGCGCTGCGGCCCGGCATTCACTTCGATACGCTGCACGACCAGTGCATGGCGGGACGGGGATGGGTTGCCGTGGGACGCTAAACCGTCAGGAGCGGTTTTCGACCACCTTCGCCGGGCCGCCGCTGACGTCCGGAAAGTCACTGACGGAACCCCACTCGCGCCTGGATGAGTTCGCCGATCTCGCGCATCAGATCGTCGGGGCAGGTGACCAGCAGATTCCAGCCGTTCACCGGATCCGCGACAGCGCGGAATTCCAGATATTCGCCTGCCGCGGTCGAGGCCTCAAATCCGAGGCTGACATAGTCGAAGTCGGGGAGGGCGGTCGGATCGAGCGAGATGGCGCTGATGCATGCGTCGGTCATGGCTACTGCTTTCGGCGAGCGCCTGTTCAGGGCGCGGTTTCAGATCCGGGGCTGAACAGCCGGCAGTAGTCGGCCCTCGCGTGTCTTTAGGCTTGCGCCCTGGACATGCACACGGAGACCCCGGAAATGTAGCGGTTCACTGTCGGGCTGTTCAGACCCGCAACGAATATCGCGCCATACGCTAAATCTGTCAAGTAATAATCCAAAACTACTTGCTTGTGAAGAGTGTAGATTTGTGTTGCGACAGAACCATTACTTCTAGAGTGTGATTTTGCGGCGTTACAGCGCCATCGCGCCCCCGGCTGGTGGCGATTGTGATCAAAATTCACTATCATGCACAATCGCGCAACGCAAAGCAGCAGCGGCGCAACGCATTTCGAAGAGGCCCGCGGCCATGGCGACGCTCACGACGAACCTGACAGAGCGCGAGGATGCCTTCGTGGAACTCCTTTGCGAGGGCCTCAGTCCGGGCGACGCGGCGAGCGGGGCGGGTTACCCAGCCAGGTCATATATTGGCCTCCTCCAGAGCCCTCGCGTTTCACGTCGTGTCGAGTGGCGCATGCGCAGCGTCATCCGTAACGAGCTCGCACCCAAAGCCATCCGGCTGCTCGGACGGATCCTGGACGACGAGTCTGCATCGCCTAAGGTCCGCGTCCAAGCCGCTCGCTTTCTGCTCGAGCGCGCCGGCTACGTCGCGCCGCGGGCGCAGATCCAAGAGGCGGCCGAGAAGTCCATATCCGCCATGACAGCCGAGGAGCTCGCGAGCCTGGTGGAGAAGCTCGAGCAGGAGCGCGCAAGCCGCGCGAAGGACGTTAGCGCGCCAAACGCGCAAGCGATGCCGGGTCAAGCCATTGGTCAGGCTGCATAGTCTGCGCCTTCCCTAGGCGACGAGAGTGCAGGTTGGCCCGAGGCGGCCGGCAGTGCGCTGAGCCGGCAACGCTGGATTCCCCCCCCCCCACACCACCCCCGGGTAGGGGGGCGGCGCGCGCGGCGGCCGCAGAGGTCATGCTATGCCGCCCAATTTTTTCGGGCTCAGGAAACTCGCCAGCCTATGGTGAAAATAATTGCAAATCAAATCGCAACATATTATCTTGAACGTCTCCTAGTTGGATAATGACTTATCGAGAAACCGAGATGGCGCAACCGACCCCCTACGATCGCCAGGCCAATTTCAGCAACGAGGAGACGTTGAACCCGACGGGCAAGACGCCCGGAGCGTCGCTCGACGCCGAGTTCGGCGCCGTCAAGCTGTCCCTCGACCAGACCCAGGCCAATCTCGCGCTCATCCAGCGCGACGACGGCCGGCTCGCCAACGGCTCCGTTGGGCAGGACCAGCTCGCGGACTCGCTGAGCGTCGGGTTCACCCTTCGCGGAGGCTGGACCGCCCCCGAGAACTACGTCGCCGGCGACGGCGTGACCTACGACAGCGTGTTCTACCGCGCGCTCGTGTCCCATCTGTCGGTCATCGGCGAGACGCCCAACGTCGAGCCGACGCTGTGGCTCTCGGTGGCCGATTTCACCGATCTCGCGCCAGCTTTCATCCCGGACAGGTCCGTCACGGACGCCAAGCTCCGAAATTCGGTCGGCGTGAGCGTCATCGGCCGCTCGGCCAACTCGGTAGGAACACCCACAGACATCGCCGCAGGCGCCAACAACCGCGTGTTGCAGCGCAAGGCCGACGCGCTGGTCTTCGACCGGCTCGCGACCGACGCGCTGGAAGACGAGGCCGTGACGACCGCCAAGATCGCCGACGGTGCGCTCAGCGCCGACGCGACCGGCTGGGCCAAAATGACCGATGGGTTTGTCACGACCGCCAAGATCGCCGACGGTGCGCTCAGCGGCGATGCGACCGGCTGGGCCAAGATGTCCGATGGGTTTGTCACGACGGCGAAAGTGGCGGATGGCTTCCTGTCGGCGGATGCGGACGGGCGGGCCAAGCTCGCCGACAAGCTGGTGACGTTCGCCAAGCTGGTTGACGTTCCGACGGGCATCGTGCTGGGCCGCAAGACGGCGGGCGCAGGCGTCGTTGAGGAGCTTTCCGCAAGCGACATCCGTACCCTGATTGCGACTGCCACTGGCCAGGACCTGCTCGTCGCGGCCGATGCGGCGGCGGGGCGAGCGGCGCTGTCAGCGCCCGCCAGCCCATCGAGTGCATCGGGCGTGGGGCAGTTGGTGCCAGTCGGGACGGCTGCGAGCAACGGCTACAATTTCCCATCCGGGGGGACTTGGTGGGGCTTCGTATCGGGCTTCAACGCATCAACCGGGGCCTACGCTTCGGGCATCGCCGCAACTGTGGGAGCAGGCGGCTCCGCGCTCGTTGCTCCAGCCGCGAACGTCACTTGGGTCGGCTTTGCTTGGAGGATCGCTTGATGGTTGAGCTCCTATTCCGTCGTGAAGATGGCAGCTTCGTCGCGCGTGTCGGCGGTCTTCCCTATCATGTCATCCCCGGTGATCCGCTTTGGGAAGACGCTGCCGAACAGGCGGCGGAGCTGGGCCAGGCGCTTGGCTTCGAGCCACCGTCGCCCGTCGTCGAGCTGCCGCCCGGCGCGATCTCGGATCGTCAGTTCGCGCAGGGGCTGGCCGAGGCCGGCCTGATCTCCGAGGACGAAGCGGAAGAATGGGTTGCTGCTGGCGCACTGCCCGCACCGCTCATTGCGCTGGTCGATCTGTTGCCGGTCGGGCAGCGCTTTGCGGCCCGCATGCTCCTGCGGGGCGCGACGCGCTTCGAGTTCGCCCACCCACTGGCTGAGGCCTTCGCCGCGCTCGCCGACCCGCCCTGGTCGGCGGAGTACCGCGCCGCCTTTTGGCGGCACTGCGCTACCCTGTGAGGCCGCCGGCGTCGACCCGTCCGTGAAGTCGCGCTTCAGCTTCGTCGACCGCGACACGGCGCTGCGTGATGCCGCCGTGGGCGAGGTCAACAGCCTGCGGCCGACGAATGCCGACCCGGGCGCTTTCCCGCAGCGCGCCGGCGACATCGTCGACATGCGGCTGGAGCAGGCGCAGCGCCCCGTCGACAAGGCGGCCGGCGAGATCCGCGCGGTCGAGACCGCGCAGCGCCCGATCGCCGACGACTTCAACGCCAACATCGGGCGGGGGAGTGCAGCTTCACGCAACATCGACGAGACCTACCGCACCACGCGCCAGGCCGAGCAGCAGCGTTCGGCGGCGCTCTACAACGACCCGGCCATCGCCCAGGCGGAAGTGCCGGTGCAGCCGCTGGCGGACACTGCGCAGGCGGTCTCCGGACAGGGCAGCGCCGTCGCGCCGCTCAACCCGGCCGTGCAGAAGTACACGACCCGTTTCGCGGAGATGGAGGGCAACGCCACGATGGCCGACGTCAACCGCCTGCGGGCGGAGATCGAGGCCGACATCAAGGCGAACCTCGACAATGGCGCGGTCGTGCAGCAGCTTCGCCAGTTCAAGGACGAAACCGCCCGCTACGCCGAGCGGCTGGCCGCCGAGGGCAGCCCCGCCGGCGAGGCCGCGCGCGCCGCCAGCGAGAACTTCGCGACCCGCGTGCAGCCGAACTTCCGCGAGGGCGCCGGCGGCCGCGTCGACGCCACGCTGAAGAGCAACCCCAACAGCCCGAGCGTCCTGCCGTCGGAGATGGCCGGCAACTTCCTGACGAGGCCGGAGGACGCGCAAGCGTTGATGCGGATCGCCGAGCTCGGCGGCAACCGCGACGCGGTCGCGGCCAACGCCCGCACCTGGCTTTTCGATCAGCTCGCCTCGCGCGGCGTCGCCAAGGGCGGCGCGATCGACGGCGAGAAGCTCGCGCTCTGGCGCAACCGCAACAGCGAACTCGTCGAAGCCGTCCCCGGCCTGCGCCAGGAGATCGACGGCCTCGTGCGCGACGCCCGGCGCGGCACGGCGCTGAAGGGCGAATACGCGACGCAACTGGCCGACGCCGAGCGCCGGGCCGGGACGGTCCGCAGCGAGGCCGAGGGCGGCATCCTCGGCGCGGTGCGCAACAAGAGCCCCGACAACGCGGCGGCCGCCGTCTTCTCCGCCGAGAACCCGGAGCAGGCGATGGCCGATCTCGTCGCCAGCGTCGGGAAGAACCCGGCGGCGCGCGACGGGCTGAAGGCGGCCGTGGCCGAGCATATCGCCACGAAAGTCTCCGGCGTCGCGCCGCAGAACGTCAGCGAGGGCGCGCAGAACGTCAATTTCGCGCAGCTCACCAAGTTCTTCGAGCAGAACCGCGGCACCCTGGCGAAGCTGTACAGCCCCGAGGAGATGAACTCGCTGCAGAGCGCGCAGAAGGTGCTCGCGCCTCTCGCCAAGCGCGCGCAGCAGGCGGGCGTCGGATCGAAGACGGCCGAGGCCGGCGCCGACTACTGGCGGACCTTCGAGGCCGGCGCGAAGCTCTATTTCGGCATGCTGAAGGGCGGCGGCATCACCCGCACCGCGAGGCTGCTGGCTTCGCAACTCGACGACGGCAGCGCGGCCGCGGCCGATCGCCTGCTGGCGCGGGCGATGTTTGACCCGAAGCTCGCCAAGCAGTTGCTCAGCGCCGACGCCGGCAAGGTTCCTGCGCCGGCCAGCAACCCGGCCGTCGGCAAGATCCTGCGGCGGGGCGAGGCGGCGCGCCAGTTGAGTGGCGAAGACGAAAGAGGGGGAGGGGTGCGGGCTCCTCGTCCGGCTCCCAAGGGCCAGCGCATAGGACCGGCTTGAATTTCATGCACAGCTTGCGTAACCGTTTTCAACGGTCACGCGAGGCGCTTGGGCATGAAGAGTCAGGACGACCGCTTGAGGGCGATGCGGTTTGCGCAGACGTTGGCCCGGCGGCGACAAGAGCTAGGCCTCAACCAGGCTGAGCTCACCCGCCGCGTCAGGGCTATGCTGACCAACGACGTCAAGTTGGACCGAGCCAGCATGTCTCGCTACGAGTCGGGCCAAAACCTGCCGCGCCCGGAGGTTGTTCAAGCGCTCGCTGCTGTCCTAGAGATTCCGCCGCAGGAGTTGATTCCGGCTAAGGTGGAGGCGTCACAGTCTGGCCCCAACCTGGTGGCCCAGCCCGACGGATCTTACCGTCTCACGATGGATCTGGTGCTGCCTTACGACGTCGCTCTCGATATTCTCAAGCTGGTCGGTGCTGCCAAGCCCGTCGAAAAAAAAGAATCTTGAACCAGACCGAGTTCGCTCGACTCTGCGGCATCTCCACGCGAACCCTCCAGCGCTATGTCGCCGATGGGCGGATCGCGCCAATCTCAACTGCGGGTCGCGTCTACTACTCGAGTGAGCAAATCGAGGACTTTAGTCCTAAGTATAACCGAGCCCGCGGGGGCAGATTATGGATCCCGCGAGAAAGCGACGGCCTTTCGCCAGTGGCGTTCGCGCGCAAAACCCGGTTACTTAGGCAGCTTTTCGCGCTGAAGGGCCCCGCGAAAAAGCCCTGGGAACGATGAGTTCTGGGGCGTCGCGTGCGAGCTTGCTCGAAGCGGCGTGCCAGCTAGCAGCGACCCTAGCCGCGGCCATGTCTTCGACAGCCCTGCCCGAGTAGATGGAGGGGACCGCTACTCCCGACGTGACCAAGCCGCTTGTCACGTCCCCATTCTCGCGCTTTAGTTGAGCGATTGTGTCGAGGTCGTGGCAAATGTGGTCGGCGCGTATCGCTCTGATAGCGGCAGCAGGTCTCGCTGCCTCGAGCGCGTGGGCTCAGATGACTGAGCAGCAGAAGCGCCGCCTGCTGTTGCCGACCATCAGGGCAGCCACAGATTGCATCGCCCGGGAGGCGGCGCGTCACCCTGACGTCGTGAATGGCTACCGGCAAAACAACCTCGGCCCAATGATCGCCGAAGGCTGGCGTGCCTGCACCAATGCTCTGGTCGAGATCGCAGTGGCGCACGACAATCTACATGGATCCGGCACCGGCTTGGTGTTCGTGAAGGGGGCCTATAGCGACGACCTGCCCAGGGCGGTGCGGTCAAGGCTGCAGCCGGACATGGATCGCCGCATCGCTGCTTTGGACCAGGCCGAGGCCGCCGCCAGGGCGGAACAGGCCCGGCGCGAGGTCGAGCGGCAGCAGAATATCGAAAGGCTCGAGCGAGCGGCCGACACCCTCCGTGACAGGGCATATGATTGCACCACCGACCAGTTGGGAAAGCTCATTTCATCGTCAGAGACCGCAGAGGTTCTCTCCACTGCCGCGATGACGATCTGCCGGAAGGAGATCGATGACGCGCTTCAGGCCCGGGTCGACCTCGTCCGCACAAGGATGGGGCAAAACTATTCGGCGGCGGCCGAGCCCGACCTGCGCGAGGAGCTGCGGAAGGTCGTCCGGAACAACGTGGTCACCAATGCGGTGCAGTTGAAGGCCGGGCAGGGTGGTCGCCCTCAGGCGGCCCCTAACCCCACGACGCCAGCGGCAGTCACCCCACAACCCGCTCCATCTCCGAGCAATGTCGGTAGCGCTGCGGCAGCGCTGCCGAAGGATCTCCGGGAGTGCCTGTCGACCTTCGCCGCGGCCCGCAATGGCAAGTTCATCGAGCAGCGGAAGCTCTACGAGGGCATGCTGGAGCTCTGCCGGCCGGAGATTGAGGCCGCGGCACGAGCTTCCTTCCTGGCGGCTAAGGATGGCGACCTGGCGAAGGAGCGGGAGAAGGCGCTGACGAACGCCAGCGCTGCTGCCCGGCAGATGATCGGGATGGCGGAGTAAACCCGCGGGAGGGAATGATGCACATGATCTACCGTTTGGCAGCTGTGGCCGTAACCGCTTGGATCGCGATGCCGGTACAGGCATCGGCGCCGACCCAGCAGGTGAGGGAGACCGCCGTCGCGATTACGGCTGAGGCGTTCCAACTGGCCCGCGGAGGCTGCGGATCGAAGGGCGGCCCCGGCTACCGGAAGGCCAATGGCAAATGCGCCGGCTGGCGAGGGTAGGGCTTCTCGCCGCGTCCCTTACCCTGGCAGGGTACGATGTAGAGGCCGCTTCGGGCTGCGGGTCGCGTGGCGGACCTGGCTACCGCGGCCCGAATGGCCGATGCGTCGGTTGGGGCCAACTCGGCCGCGTCTGTGGCTCCCCTCCCAGGACCCACTGCACCTCAGAGAGCGTCGCGGTTGGGGCGCCCGAGCACACGGAGGGGCAGGAGAAAGTCCGCGGCGACCTCCGGCAGAAGCGGGACGGCAGCAGCCGGCCCGCGATCCGGTTCCTGCAGCGACCGTGAGAGCCGCAGCCCGCGACGCCGTCATTAGTCCATGAGCGTTTAGCCATAGGCGAAAGGCCGACTCGACTGGCGCGCCATGCGTGTGCTGATCTGAAGGTCGAGTCTGGAGGGGAAAATGAAGAAGCTCGTGATGGTCGCCGCGTTGAGCGTGGCCCTAGCATCCTGCGCGACCAAATACGGGGAAATGGGGTATGCGGGCGGCGTCAAGGCAGAGCAGGTAACATCAGATATCTGGAGGGTGGTCGCCCGTGGAAATGGCTACACCGCTTCCTCGCGAGTTCAGGACTTCGTGCTGCTGAAGTCGGCCGAGCTGACGCTCGCCCAAGGCGGCACGCATTTCGTGATAGCTGGATCTCAAGACCAAGCTTCGGTTGGCATCATCACCACGCCCGGAACCTCGACTGTAAATCGCATCGGCAATTCTGCCTTCATTACGACCAGTCCTGGCTACAGTGAAACGGTCGTGAAGCCCGGCCAGGACGCCTACGTCCGCATCATAAAAGTCGGTCTAGGTCAGCAGCCCCCACCCGGCGCTTTCAGCGCCGCCGAGATCGATAAGATCGTTGGCGCTCGACTGCGCGCCGAGCAGTAGTTTTCGTTTTGTGGACGACGATCGGCTGATACGGGCCGAGGTGGATCTTGACGGGCGTGTGAGAGATGGGCTTTCGGTGGCGCAAGTCCTTGAGGATCTTTCCAGGGTTCCGCTTGAACCTCTCGCATCGCGGAGTGCGAGGCCAGGTTGGTGGGTCGCCTCTATCCCTCTCGTTCCGGCTTTTCGGCGGCTCACCCACGAAGCGCATTACGGCATCACTGCCCGGTACCGGCTTGAGCTACGCCGTCGCAACCGCAGCTGAAGCTCATCAGGAAAAGCCGCCATCAACGACGGTCCCTCAGGCCCTGCTGCACGAGGCGCTGACTCAAGCCGGCCAAATGCGTCTGCCGAGGCTGACGGTCGATCGGGTTCTGGAGCAACCTCCTGAAGTGCGACGAGAGGTCCTTAAGGCAGCCATTCCGCGCTTCAACCAGCTTCTGATCGCCAACGGATTTCGGCCGAGCGGCCCTCCCGGCGGGCCGGAAGCGATCGATCAGTTCAGCGACGAGAAGATCGAGGAGCTCTTGAGGGAACTGATGGCCGAGGCGAGGGCTCGCTAGCCGAGCGACTCGCCATCATTCTTCACGCCCCGCGCCACGACATCGAGCGAACCATCCGGAAGCGGGCGCTGCAGCTCCTTCGCGACATCCCACGGCGCCGTCATCCAGGTCTCGCAGTCTTCCGGTGTGGTCAGGATCACCGGCATGGCCTTGGGGTGGACGGCACCGACCTCAGCATTCGGCTCTGTCGTCAGGAAGCCATAGAGGTCGATCGTCTCCAGGCCGGTCTTGATCTTGCGCACGCTGGTCCATTGCGGCGCCCAGATGCCGGCGAAGAACGCGGTCGGCCGCTCCTCCCCGAAGGCGAACCAGATGTCCTGCTTCGAGCCCCAGTCGAATTCGCTGAAGGAGGTGAAGGGGACGAGGCAACGGCTCTCGACGCCGAGCCAGCGTTTCCAGTGCGAGCTCGAGGTGTTGCGGACGTTGGTCGTGCCGCCGTCCGGCTCCATCTTCAGCAGTTCGTCGAAGTCGACCGGCTTCCCCTTCGCCCGCAGCTTGTCGGCCCGCTTGGTCGCTGCGTCGAGGATCGCCTTCTTCGACGACGGCATGCCCCAGCGCGTCATCGTCAGCCGCGGCGGGCCTTCGCCCTCGTTCCGGATGATCGGCGCTTCATAGTCGGGGAATATCCCCGGCTGAGGCACCACCTGCGCCATCACGTCGAAGGCAGCAAAAAGCTTCCGCATCGCATCGACGTTGCGGGTGTGGCTGTAGAGGTTGCACATTTCGCTATGCTAGCGGCTGTTGCTCGATGTGTCTGCCGTTGGCCCTAGCAGACACTCCCAGAGTCCGCTGTAGGGCAAAGCCGCACGGCGAAGGTCGTGCCGGCAAAATTCACCCGCGAGGCTGGACGGCGATCGATCCGCAGCGGGAGGCCACGCTGCAAGGTGACATCGTCAGACTCGCCCGGTAAAATGTGGACTCTCTTTCCCGCGCGAAAAGCAGCAACCTCTTGACTGACAGCACGCTCGCCGTAAGCGATCCGGCCGAGATCGCGCAGCTCCTGGCGCGATGCGCGGAACAGGAAGAGGCACTGGAAGCACTTCGCAAGTCGAACCGCCGGGAACTGGAGGAAGCCACCGCGATCCTGGACGCGCTTATTCGCTCGTCATCCGAAGTTCGTTACCGGTTGAACGGCGACTGGAGCGTCCTGGATCAGCTCCAGGGCGGCGGCTTCATTCCCGATAGCGCGAGCGGAAACCGCAACTGGCTCGAAGAGTACATTCCGGAGGAGCATCGGGACCTCGTCCGCGCCGAGATACATCGCTCGATAGAGCAACGCGACACGTACAATATCGAACACAAGGTCAATCGCGCGGACGGCACGGTCGGATGGGCTCTGTCGCGAGCTGTTCCCCTGTTCGACGAGACTGGCGCTATCGTCAGCTGGATGGGCGCGGCATCCGACATTACGCGGGCGAAGAGTGCCGAGGAAGCACAGCGGGTGCTCAACCTTGAACTCGCGCACCGGATGAAAAATACGCTTGCCATCGTGCAGGCGATCGTCAGCCAGACCCTGCGGAACGCATCCTCGATCGAGGAAGGCCAAGTTGCCATCAGCGCGCGTCTTGAAGCTTTGGCGAGGGCGCAGAACATCCTCACGCAGACGAACTTCACCGAGGCCGACGTTAAGGAGGTCGTCGATGCTGCGATGATGCCGCACCGGCATGCCGAGCATCGCATTGACGTCGCCGGCGACGGCGACAAGCTAACCCCCCAAGAGGCTCTGGGACTATCGCTCGCGATCCACGAACTGGCCACCAATGCTATCAAGTACGGCGCTCTGTCCGGCGAGACCGGTCGGGTGGCGATGAAGTGGGCGCGGCCCGGCGGCGCGTTCGTTTTCGAGTGGATCGAGAACGACGGACCGCCTGTTGCGCCGCCCTCCAATCGTGGTTTCGGCTCGAAGCTGATCGAGCGGATCGTGGCGGCCTACTTCGAAGGCGAGGGCCACCTGGACTTTAGGCCGGAAGGCGTTCGGTTCAAGCTTGTCGGTAGGGCGAAGTACTAGGCTGCCTGACGCAAGGCTTCCTCAATCGGCGCGGGCCGGTACGGCTTCGGGATGAAGCGGACGCGGTCCGAAAGTTTGCCTGCCCTCGGCATGATCCGGCCCGACATCACGACGATCCTGGGTCCGAACTGGCCTGACGGCGCGATGGCTGGCATCGCGGCGGGTCTGCGAGGTGCGCGAAGTCGGTTGAGCGCGTCCAGCGTCCGGCTTTCGGCGACAGCCGTGGGGCAGCTTGTGGCGCCCAGCCGTCACTCGTCTCCGCCAACCCGCCGGCGGCGCTCTGCTGGCGCTGCCTCGCCCGGCAGCATGTCTCCGGCCCCGCCCTTGATCAAGGTGAAGCTGCGCATGCGGGGCGGCAGGTCCGGCGGTGGATTGGTCGCGAGATCGGGGCAATAGCCGCCGCAGGCCATGTCGCGATCGTGGACGATGCGGCCGCTTTTCGTCGTCGGCCGGCCCGGGCAGGTCGCATGGAAGCGCGCGATCAGCTCTGCCATCGTCTCCTGCGATCCGAACTTCTCGGCCAGCTTTGCCAGCCTCGCATCGCCATAGCGCCGGCAGCGCGTACAGCGGAAGCGCACCACGATCCAGGGATAGAACTCCAGCGTGGTGTGCGGGCCCGGCGGCTCGCTCACGCGTCCGGCTCGCGGACCGGCCGGGCGCCCTGCGAGAACAGCCCGCGCAGATAGCCGCGCGAGACCGAGCGATCGGCATCCGCCATCAGCACGATGAAATCGTGGGCGAGGGCCCGCAGCGCGGCCATTTCCGAGCCGTGCTCTTCCAGCAGGTCGGCGATCACGCCCGTGATTTCGGCATCGATTGTGGTGTCTTCTGCGGACGGCTCGGCTTGCTGGGCTGACATCGGCTGCGCTCTCGGTTATGAGAACGGAATGAGAACAAATCGCTCTCGGGAGTCAAGCCGTGGCTAACGTCGACACCTTCTTCCTCCAGCCGTTCAAGACGCACCGGAAGCGGCTCGTGCCCGGCCAGCGCGTGCCGGCCAAGACGAAGCACCATGCCCTGATGGACGGCGAAAGGCTGGGGAGAACGGCCGAGGGCGTCGCGGTCATCCATGTCTCGGCCGACGACGAGACCGGCGAGGTGGCGGCGCTCGAGGTCCTGGCGCGCCATGGTGCGATCCCGGAGGAATTCGAGGAGCAGATCCGGGCGCTGTGAGCCCTGCTCGCTCCACGGGCGCACCACATCGAGCCTTGGAGCGCATCGCCGCCCCCCCCCGCGCGGAAGCGTGGCCTTAGGATGACTTGAGCTGGCATTTCACGATCTGCCGTTGTCAATCGGTCCGAGGCGTGACTTGATCCGGAAGGCTGGGAAGTCGAACGGGTGATCGTCAGGTGGTGATCGTCGATCTGGAGAGTTTGCCGGCCTTCGATCGGCGTCTCACGGCGCTCCTGCAGGCCGTGCTCGCAATGGAGAGCGAGGGTGTGCCGGCCGCCGAGATCGATGCCTGCATCAAGCGCGGCTACGCCAGGCTCGTCCATACAGGGCCGCTGTCCAATCTCCACGAAAACTTCAAGGCCGCGCTGGAGCGAGCGCGAGATCAAATCGGCCAGAACGGCCAGGAGCGAGCATGCCAGGACGGCGCTTCGAAACAGGGCGGGACGCACTCGATTTCATCTCGCAGCTCAGCGCGCTGACGAACGCGGAAAGCGTCGTCGGTGCCCTTCGGGACAAGCTCGCCTCCTTCGGCTATCACGCTTTCCTGATCACCGGCTTGCCGGACACGGGAGACCGCATCGATCCCCTCGTCCTGATCAACGGATGGCCCAGCGGCTGGTTCGATCTCTATGTCGCGCGATCCTTTGCTGACCACGACCCGATCGCGGCCCACTGCAAGCAGTCGATCGATCCATTCGCATGGTCAGACATCTACCGTGACGAGCTTGCCACGAAGTATCAGCGCGAGGTCATGCAGCGAGCCCGGGATTTCTCGATGGTTCACGGGTTTTGCGTGCCGATCCACAATCAGGACGGGTTTCAGGCCGTCGTGACGATGGCGGGAGATCGGCCGGACCTGACGAGGGAGGCCAGGGCCGCGATCAACCTGATGTCGATCTATGCGCACAGCAAGGCCAAGGCGTGCAGCGCTGCACCCTCGCTGGCCCGGCGCCTGACGACGCGAGAACGCGAGGTGCTGACCTGGTTCGCACTGGGCAGGAACACCCAGGCCGTCGCCGAGCGGCTCGGCATCAGTGGTGAGACGGTCGAGGCTCACTACAGGAGTGCGGCCCGCAAACTCAGCGTCAGGGGGCGCACCCACACAGTCGTCGAGGCCATGCGCCGACAGGAAATTACACTTTAGTTCAAATATACCGGGATTCCGGGATACCAGCCCACAGATGGCGGCCGCACGCTTCCCCTGCGTTAACGCGGGAGGGGCCGATGGTTCACGTCATCGATCGGGACAACAAGCACCTGTATGGCGACGAGCTTGAGCAGCACTACCGGCTCCGCCATCGGATCTATGTCGATGAGCGCCGCTGGGAGCAGTTGCGAAGACCGGATGGCCGGGAGGTCGATCAGTTCGACACCGAAGAAGCCGTTTACCTGCTCGACCTCGACCACGGCCGCGTGATCGGCGGAACCCGGCTGGTGCCCACTCTCAAGCCGCACCTGATGGCCGACGTCTTTCCATTCCTCGCCAATGTCGAAGGCATCCAGCGCGGGGCCGACATCGTCGAATGGACACGCATCTTCGTCGTGCCCGATCGCCGCGGGCCGGGCAGCAAGACGCTCCACACCGTTCTTGCGGCGATGCTGGAATACTGCCTGCGGCAGGACTACCGCGCGATTACCGTCGTGATGGAGACCTGGTGGCTGCCGCGCTTTCTGGAGCTCGGCTGGGAGGTCCGCCCGCTTGGCCTCCCCGCGGACATCGACGGAATGAACTGCGTCGGCACGATGATCAGCGTCACCGAGGAGGCGTGGCGGAGAACTCTCGCCTTCAAAGGCATCCAGAGCCCTGTGATCGAAGTGCCGAAGGCTCCCATCGTCCCAACCCGGAGGCGGCTCTATGCCTGACAGGGCCTTTGGACAGGATCCGTTCCTGAAAGAATACGTCGTCTGGGCATCTTGCTACGACGCCTGGACCAGAACACTCGAGCATAGTCGACTGCGTACCAGCGCCGAGCTCGATCTGGCCAACGACCTCTATTGCGACATCGCCACCTGCTGTTTCGAGAAGGCGGCCAAGGTTGTCCCCGTCACGATCGAGGGACTGATCGTCTATATATCCATGCTGATCAAGTTCGAGATCTATGGCAGCGACACCCAGATACGGCAGGCGTTCGAGACGATCGAATTGTCGTTGGACCACCTGGCGAGAACCGTTAGCCCACCAGAGGGGTCAGCCGACGTCGCGGGCGAGAATGAGAACGGCATGCAGGCAGCCTGGCCACGGCCGTCCTTCAGCGACATGGCAGCCCTGAAAAGCTATGTGGGGAGCGTCGATCAAGACGAATTGTTCGACGACCGGGATCAAACCACAGCGGTGCTGATCTGCATCGTACGGTCTCTCCACGGCATCACCCATCGCTGAACGCTGCGTGCGGCCTTGGAAGGTTCGGAACACCGCTCATCGCATGCCGTTGAGTCACACGGTGCGTAGCGTGCAGGTGGCGTCATGGTGGAAGTTCTGAAGGTGTGCCGGCTCGGTCCGAACTGGGCGGTCAAGGACCAAAGCGGCTTGTTCTGGAATACGGATGCCAGTCGGGCGAAGGTCGAGGCCGCCGCAGCCAAGATGGCAAAGACGAACGGCGCTCGTGTCATTGCTCGCGACGAGCAGGGCGTGAAGCGGTAGCTGGAACATCGGCGGGCCGGGTGACTTGGACACTCATGCCCTGACGCATCTGCTCGAGTACTGGCTTTGGCTCGCCGCAATCGCGGTAGTGTTGATCTGTCTCGGAATCTGCCTGAACGTCCGAGGATCGTCCTCGGTCATGGCATTTGCCCTACGGTCGCCGAGCGCCTTCTGCAGGACGCCGAAATCGGAGGCGGCGCGCTCGTCAAGCACCACGGCCCGCCGTGTCGTATCGCAGTTTCGAAATCGAGATTGAGTGGGTGACCTGAGACCCTGATCTTCCTCCAGATTTGAGTAGAGTCCGTCACTCAAGTGATCCGAGACCATCTACTGGACCGCCGAACGGTAGAGTTTCCGGCCTTCGGTCACGGCGGTGGGCTGGGTGCTCCGCCGCGATTCTGCAGCAGGATCGGAGGCTTGTTGCCGATGGCCCCGTGCGGCCGATCCTCGTTGTAGTATCTGAGCCAAGCCTCCATCTTTTCCGCGGCGTCCGCAAGTGTCAGGAACC
This sequence comes from Allobosea sp. TND4EK4, assembly GCF_900156025.1. Lineage (GTDB taxonomy): Bacteria > Pseudomonadota > Alphaproteobacteria > Rhizobiales > Beijerinckiaceae > Allobosea. The sequence continues at coordinate 141,054 of NZ_FTMO01000005.1, read as the reverse complement.
AGTGGGTGTTCAGACACTCGCTGCGGAAGCGCCCGTTGAACGCCTCGATGAAGGCGTTGTCGGTCGGCTTGCCCGGCCGAGAGAAGTCCAGGGTGACGCCCTTGGCAAAGGCCCACAGGTCGAGGTCGCGACTGACAAACTCGGAGCCCTGATCGACCCGGATCGTCTTCGGATAGCCCAGTTTCGCGCAGACCCTTTCCAGCGTGGCGACGACGTCCTCGGCCCGGTAGCTGAAGCGGGGATCGACCGCCGGCGAGAAGCGCGAGAAGGTGTCGACCACCGTCAGAACCCGGATCTTGCGGCCCGTGGCGAGCTGGTCATGGACGAAATCCATTGCCCAGACATCGTTAGGCCGCGTCGCCGGCGCGCGATCCTCTCTGATCGATCGAAGCGCGGCGAGAAGCCCGAAGTCTTCTCCCAGCTGCTTGGTGGGAACGCTATCGGGAGTTTGCTTTGCCGAAGATGTAACCGAGAATGGTGCCAAGGAGCGCAATTAAAGCGGCGCCGGTGGTGTGAATCTTGTCAATGATAACGGCAAGACGCGCTGTTGGGGCGAAAGCGAAGATAATGAGGCAAGTGAATAGGCAGATAAGCAGACCGATAACTGCGATGAAGGCAATGCTTCCTGGATGGTGAGAAGCATCGCCAATCCACCGACCTATTCCGCCGCTGCTCGATTCCTTATCAACACGCGCGCTTTCCCGGTTAAACCGTGACCGAACCGAACCGAGCGTCGCAGCAAGTTGCTTCGCTAGCTCAGAAGCTGGCGGCGTCGAGTTCGGATCGCCTGAGGTAGGCGAGCTAGACTGGCTGTCAGACATAGTCGCTCGCCGCAGGAATCACGCGTGCTCTAGAAGCAAGCTCCGAAGCTGATCAATCAATGAACCCAGCTCGCCATTGCGAAAGCCCGCGCCTATCAAAATCTGACGCGCGCGATCTTCATAGCCCTCTGCCCCAACCAGAAATTCTTGAGCGGCGTAGGCAACGCTCTTTGCGACCTCCGGTGAATTTCCCGCGCGGACGAGGGCAATCAGGATGTCATCTACTGCGCGCGCAGCTGCAGCCTCGGCCACGGCGCGAGAGTATTCCTGCTCAGTGCGTGTGTGAGCTCGAGGGCGGAAGTTCATCCTCATATCCAATGCGGCAGACATGGTGTCGTCTCCCAATACCATACCCGAGGTTAACGCTTCCTGTCCGACACCAGTTCCCGCAGCAGGCGGAGGGCCTGGGCGGGGGGCAACTAGAGGTCGACACAACGCCGACGTAGCACTCAACATCTGACTGAAGCGCGTTCCCCGGGCAAATAGCCCCGATGAGTCCGCACTACAATGGAAAGGATGGCGGCTGTCAAACCTGTGATACCGCGTCATCGTGTCCGTGCCCCCGCTGCTTGCAGTACGCACAGCGTGGCTTTCTGCACGTTTGCCTTATGGACGTGATCGAACAGCGCATTGCAGGTGCCTGCAGGTCTGAGTTGGCGTCAACCTCGCTCCAGCATGCGCGCCCCAGCCAGATGTCAGGCAGAGCACTCTCTGGCTGTGGATGCGGCATGTGAGTCTCACCGGCAGCACCCGACATATTCGCTCGCAACCCAGCCCGATCGCCCATCATCGAGCTCGTGGAGTAGCCAGCGTGCGGCGCGCTGCTTTACGCGAAGCCCCGTTCCAGGCGGCAGCTTCGCCAAGCGAGGGGAGCGAATATCTGGCGCTGCCTTCAACGCTAGCCAGTTATCTCCGCTTGGATCAAGGCCAGTCACAAAGTGCTGGCGAGGCTGCGCCTCGGGGGCCGCATTTCCCGAGGGCGGCTCGATCTCGAGGATCGAGAGTGCGATGCCTGCCGCCTTGGCCTTGGCGGGCGTCAGCCACTCCATCCCGCTCGGATCCGCGCGGACGATCAACGCGATCGCTTCGACCGGCAGCCCCATCTTCTGGGCGTAGGCGCCGGCGAGGGCATTGCCGACGCTGCTGACACGCGGGCCGCCGCGGTCCTCCTGGAAGACCGCATGAAAACCTATGCGAGAGGTGGCGGACATGACGCGGCTGACGCCGCCGAGCCACGCCAACGCGCAAGCCGACGCGCACACCGTTCCCGGAGCAACGCCAGTGGAGAAGCGCCTTGTGCGGATTGTCTCGCCCATCGCCATTCCTGCAACCGCACTGCCGCCAGGGCTGACGAGCAGGACGGCTGCGCGCTGATACTGGGAGGCGGCTTCGGCAAAAGCTATCTCGTCGCCGAGGTGGATCTGGCCTTCGATGGAGATGAAACCCGCCCCCTCGCTGAGGGGCCGGTGACGAATCTCCGCGGCAGGCGCGGGCCCTGCCGTCGACGCGAGCATGGCCCCGATCACAAGAGCACGAAGTTGCATCCTGCCGCTCCATGGCGCCGAGGGTTGCCAGCGGCGACCAGCGTGGAGCATTCCAACTAGGGCGTCAAAATCGCCCGCTCTTGCCGGCTCCGAAGTTGGAACGCCCGTTGTGTTCGCTCGGAAACCCTCATGCCTTCCAAGCTGAATACCCGGGTTCGATTCCCGGTACCCGCTCCACCGCCTCCGCCTTCTCAGGCGAAGGGCCACCGCCTCAGCGGAAGTTTATCACCATCAGCAGGGCGATGCCGCTTGCGGCCGCTCCCGAGGCGAGCGCAACCGCGCCGGCCAGCCGGGCCAGATCGCCGAAGCCTTCGATCTCATTTTGGCGCAGTGCCTGTCCGATTCGTCTCACACCGATACTCCGAGCGGGGCCTTCGAGCTCTGGTGGCAAATCGCCTGCCAGCGCGATCGCGCCGTCGATCCGAGGGTTGACGGAGCGCGGGCCGCGGGCGAAGCGGGCGGCCCCGCCTCATCAGACAGGAAACGCCATGACCATCGACCGCATCGGGCTGACCGCCCGCTGGTGCGACGCCGCGATCTTCAACGGCATCGTCTTTCTCGCGGGGCATGTCCCGGAGCAGACGGAGGGCCGCCCGCTTGCCGAGCAGACGGCGGAGGTGCTCGCATTGCTCGAGGACACGCTGGCACAGGCCGGCAGCAGCAAGGAGCGCATCCTCAGCGTCCAGATCTTTCTCAGCGACATCTCGCGCATCGGCGAGATGAACGCGGTCTGGGACAGTTGGGTGGCGCCGGGCCACGCGCCGGCACGGGCAACCGTCGAGGCACGGCTGGCCTCGCCCGGCTACGGCATCGAGATCACCGCCGTCGCCGCCAAGATCTGAGCGCGCTGATCGTCAGGCGCCCAGCATGAAGGCGTCGAGCGCCTCGCGCTGCGCCTGATCAAGCCGCAGGCCGAGCTTGCTGCGTCGCCAGAGCACGTCCTCGGCGCGGCAAGCCCACTCCGCCCGCATCAGATACCGGACCTCGTTCTCATAGAGATCGGCGCCGAAATGGCGACCGAGGCCGGCATGGTCCCTGGCTCCGGCCAGGACCTCGCGGGCGCGGGTGCCATAAAGGCGCACGAGCCGGGTGACGGTGCGAGGCTCCAGCCAGGGGTGAGCCTGCGCGATCTGGGAGACGAGCCCCTCGAAACCGTCGATCGCGAAATCGCCGCCCGGCAGCGCGCCGCTCACGGTCCAGGGTGCGCGGGCGGCCCAGGGTGCATGCGGCGCGAGCTTGCCGATAGCCGCCTCGGCGAGGCGGCGATAGGTGGTGATCTTGCCGCCGAAGACGGAAAGAAGCGGCGCTTCGCCTTGCGGGGCGTCCAGCGTCAGGACGTAATCGCGCGTCGCCTCCTGAGCCTTGGAGGCGCCGTCGTCATAGAGCGGGCGCACGCCGGAATAGGTCCAGACCACCGATTCAGGCGCGACCTGCTGCCGAAAATATTCGCTCGCCGCCGAGCATAGATAGGCGATCTCCTCGGGCGTGGCGGAGACGTCCGCCGGGTCGCCCTGATAGTCCCGGTCGGTGGTGCCGATCAGGGTGAAGTCCTGCTCGTAGGGGATCGCGAAGATGATCCGCCCGTCGGCGTTCTGGAAGATGTAGCAGCGGTCGTGCTCGTAGAGCTTCGGCACGACGATGTGGCTGCCCTGCACCATGCGTACGCTGGCTTTGGCGTTGTTGTGGACGACGCCGTTCAGCACCTCGCCGACCCAGGGGCCGGCGGCGTTGACGAGCGAGCGTGCCCAGACATCGGAGCGCCCCGTCTCGTTCTGGGTGGTCACATGCCAGAGGCCGTTCTCGCGGCTGGCCGAGACGACGCGCGTGCGGGTGTGGACGGAGGCGCCGCGCACGGCCGCATCCATCGCGTTCAGCACGACGAGGCGGGCGTCCTCGACCCAGCAATCGGAGTATTCGAAGGCCTTGGCCTGGTCGTCCTTCAGCGGCTTGCCGGCCGCATCGTGGGCGAGGTCGAGCGTGCGTGTCGGCGGCAGTCGCTTGCGGCCGCCGATATGGTCGTAGAGGAAAAGGCCCAGCCTCAGCAGCCAGGCCGGACGCAGCCCCTTGTGGTGCGGGAGAACGAAGCGCAGCGGCCAGATGATGTGCGGCGCGATCGCCCAGAGCCGCTCGCGCTCCATCAGAGCCTCGCGCACCAGCCGGAATTCGTAGTGTTCGAGATAACGCAGCCCGCCATGGATGAGCTTGGTGGAGCGCGAGGAGGTGGCGCCCGCCAGGTCGTCCTTTTCGAACAGCACCACCGAGGCGCCGCGCCCGGCCGCATCGCGCGCGATGCCGCAGCCATTGATGCCGCCGCCGATGACGGCGAGGTCGCAGGGCGCGGCGGGACTCGTGCCGAAGCCGGCGGAAGAGGGCGATTCGGGTGGCATGGGCATTCGATCCTGTCGCACCGGGCCATAGCGCGGGAGGGGGTAGCCCGGCAATGGCGAGGCGCTGTCCGGAGCGCCAGAGCTCCGAGCGGCGAGATCGCTTGACGATAGGGCTACCGGCTCGCCACAGCAGGCCGGGGATGCGGAAAGGCGCGATGGCACGGGATCGGATGCGGAAGGAGAACCGAACGCGGCGGCCGCTTGCCCGCATCGAAGCCCGGCTGCGCAGGCTGCTGGAAGGCGCCGGCGCGCTTCTCCTGGCGGCCTTGTTCGCCCTCGTCATGACGGCTGTCGTCGCGCGTTATGTCGCCGGAGCGGGGTTCGTCTGGTCCGATGAACTCGCGACCTGGCTCTTCCTCGCGCTCGTGGCCATCGGCATGCCGCTCGCGGCGAACGGCGTGCTGGCGATGCGGCTCGACGTTCTCGTGCGTTCGCTGCCGCAAGGGCTCGGCCGGATCGCTGCCGTGTTGGCAGACGGTATCGCCTTTCACGGCGCGCTCGTGCTGGCCAGCGGCGGGGCCAGCGTCGCCGCGCTTGTCGGCGGGCATTCGACAGTGCTCGGCCTGCCGGAATGGCTGCGCTTCGCTGCCTTCGCCGGCGGCGGGGCGCTGACGATCCTGACGCTGCTCCTCAGCGCCATGCGGGAGCGCGGCCTCGCCGCCGCCGCCGCGTCGCTGCTGGTGGGGGTTGCGCTCTACGGCGTTGCGCAGCTCTCCCTCGACATTGGGATGGCGCCAAGCCTGGTCGCGACGCTGTTTGCGGGTACGGGGCTGCTCCTCGGCGCGCCCTTGCCCTTCGCGTTGCTGGCGGGGGTCTCGATGACAGGGCCGTTCGGCGGGCTGATGCCGGAGCCGGCGATCGTGCAGACCATGGTCGGCGGCGCCGGCAAGTTCCTGCTGCTGGCGATCCCGTTCTTCCTGCTGGCCGGCGAACTGCTGACCGAAGGGGGGCTGGCCGAGCGGCTGATCCGCTTCGCCGCGACGCTGGTCGGGCACCGGCGGGCAGGGCTGGCGCAGACGGCGCTGGTGTCCAGCGTTCTTTTCTCGGGCGCATCGGGCTCCTCGATCGCGAACGCAGCCTTCGGCGCCAAGGTGATGGCGCCGACGCTGGTGGCGCGCGGCTATCCGCCGGCCAACGCGGCCGCCATCGTCGCCGGGGTCTCGATGCTGGACAACATCATCCCGCCCTCGATCGCCTTCCTGATCCTGGCGAGCGCGACCAATCTCTCGGTCGGCTCGCTGCTGGTGGGCGGCTTCGTCGCCGGCGGCGTTCTGGCCCTGGCGCTGGCCATCGGCATCCATGTGTCGGTGCGCGGGGTGGTGGACGCTTCGCCCAAGGCGAGCGCGGCAGAGCGGGGCAGGGCGCTGATCGGAGCCATGCCTGCGATCGGACTGGGTATCGTGGTCGTGGTCGGCATCCGTTTCGGCGTTGTGACGGTGACGGAGGCGTCCGCTCTGGCGGTGGCCTATGCCGGGCTCGCCTGCCTGGCGCTGCGGAGCCTGGACGGGCGCGGGGTCGTGACCGCACTGCGAAAATCCGCGGCTGAAGCGGCGGCGATCGGCCTGCTGATCGGAGCGTCCGCGCCCTTCGCCTTCCTGCTCGCGGTCGATCGCGTCTCGGAGCAGATGGCCGGTGTCGTCACGGCGCTGGGGGCGGGGCCGCTCGCGGTTACGCTGCTGGCGAATCTGGTGCTGCTGGCCGCCGGTCTCTTCCTCGATATCGGCGCGGCGATCCTGCTGCTGGCGCCTCTGCTTCTGCCTGTGGCGATCGCGGCGGGGCTCGATCCCATCCAGTTCGGCGTGGTGCTCGTCGTCAATCTGATGATCCATGGACTGACGCCGCCGCTCGGCATCCTGGTCTATGTCGTCTCCGGCATCATGCGCGTGCCGGCCGCGGATGTGTTCCGGGCGGTGCTGCCGCTGCTCGGGGTGCTGCTGATCGCGCTCATGGCGCTGTCGCTGGGCATGGCTGCGTGGCCGGCGCTTGCGCCTTCGCTCGCGGCATTGTTCTGATGCGCAGCTTGCCTCGCCGGCGCTCAATGCGTCGGCTGCCGATCGCCTGACCCGGACCTGATGCCGACATGATCTACACCGACATCGCGACCCGGACCTACAATCATGGCTGGCGGCTGGACCCCATCATCCGGAGCCTGCTCGACACCGATTTCTACAAGCTGCTGATGCTGCAGATGATCCGGGCCTTCCACCCGGAGGTGCAGGTTACCTTCTCGCTGATCAATCGCTCGAAGCATATCCGCCTCGGCGACATCGTCGATGAGGGGGAGCTCAGGGCGCAGCTCGACCATGCGCGCTCGCTGCGTTTCACCAAGAACGAGCTGATCTGGCTGGCGGGCAACAGCTTCTACGGCAAGACGCAGATGTTCTCGCCGGACTTCATGGGCTGGCTGGCCTCGTTCCAGTTGCCCGAATACGACCTGCGCAAGGTCGACGGCCAGTACGAGCTGCATTTCGACGGGCCATGGACCCACACCACCATGTGGGAGGTGCCGGCGCTCGCCATCATCAACGAACTCAGGGCTCGGCGGGTCATGGTGGGGCAGAAGCGCTTCTCGCTCGATGTGCTCTATGCCCGTGCGAAGGCCAAGATGTGGGACAAGGTCGAGCGGCTGCAGAAGCTGCCGAACCTGAAGCTCTCCGACTTCGGCACGCGGCGGCGCCATGGCCATCTCTGGCAGCGCTGGTGCGTGGAGGCGCTGAAGGAAGGGCTGGGCCCCGCCTTCACCGGCACGTCCAATGTGCTTCTGGCGATGGACACCGATCTCGAAGCGATCGGCACCAATGCGCATGAGCTGCCGATGGTGCTGGCGGCGCTCGCCGAGTCCGACGAGGCGCTGCTGCGCGCGCCCTATCGCGTGCTCGACGAGTGGCGGCAGGTCTATGGCGGCAACCTGCTGATCGCGCTGCCCGATGCCTTCGGCACACAGAGCTTCCTGCGCCACGCGCCCGACTGGGTGGCGGACTGGACCGGCTTCAGGCCCGACAGCGCGCCGCCGATCCCGGCGGGCGAGACGATCATGGCGTGGTGGCGCGACCATGGGCGCGACCCGCGCGAGAAGCTGCTCGTCTTCTCGGACGGGCTCGATGTCGATGCGATCGAGCGCGTCTACCGGCATTTCGACGGCAAGGTGCGCATGGCCTTCGGCTGGGGTACCGACCTCACCAACGACCTGGTCGGCTGCTCGCCCGACGGCTCGCGCGCGCTCGACCCGATGTCGCTGGTCTGCAAGGTGACGAAGGCCAACGGCCGGCCGGCGGTGAAGCTGTCGGACAATCCCGAGAAGGTCTCGGGCGATCCGGAGACGGTGGCGCGCTATCGGCGGGTGTTCGGGGCCGCCGACAGCCGTTAAGGAAGTATTTCGCCGTCATGTTTGCGATTCGCGATGTCGCTCGCGGGTTGGGGGACCCGGCATGATACGCTTCCGGCGCATGCTGCTGTGCGCCATCCTTGCATTCGAAGACGCGGACGACGCCGAGGTGGTTGCCGCGCTGGGGGCTGACGAAAGCGCCCGACGGGGGCTTTCCGGTTAGCAAGCTGCTCTACAAGCTGGGCCCGCAGGGCTTCGCCGCGATGCCCCGAGCCTCGCGGTGCGAATCCGCGACGGCCGCCGAGCTGCGCTTGCTCTGGCGCCGCGGGATGCCGCGGCGTCACGGCCTCGGAGCGACTCGGGAAGCGGGGAACCTTGCATCCTCGCGCAAAACCTCCTAATGCGACCCGCGTTTCTAGGCCCGAAGGGCCGCCTTCGAGGACAAGGGTGTCATGGCCAAAGAGAAGTTTTCGCGGACGAAGCCGCACTGCAACATTGGAACGATTGGTCACGTTGACCATGGCAAGACGTCTTTGACGGCTGCGATCACGAAGGTTCTGGCGGAGACAGGCGGCGCGTCGTTCACGGCGTATGACCAGATCGACAAGGCTCCGGAGGAGAAGGCTCGCGGGATCACGATCTCGACGGCGCATGTGGAGTACGAGACGGCGAACCGTCACTATGCGCATGTCGACTGCCCCGGCCACGCCGACTATGTGAAGAACATGATCACGGGCGCGGCGCAGATGGACGGCGCGATCCTGGTTGTGTCGGCGGCTGACGGGCCGATGCCGCAGACGCGCGAGCACATCCTTCTGGCGCGCCAGGTCGGCGTTCCGGCGCTTGTGGTGTTCATGAACAAGGTGGACCTGGTCGACGATGCCGAGCTGCTCGAGCTGGTCGAGATGGAGATCCGCGAGCTTCTGTCGAAGTACGATTTCCCGGGCGACGACATCCCGATCACCAAGGGCTCGGCGAAGGTCGCGCTGGACAACGGCGACAAGGCGATCGGCCATGACGCGGTGGTCGCGCTGATGAAGACGGTGGACGAGTACATCCCGCAGCCGGAGCGTCCGATCGACCAGCCGTTCCTGATGCCGGTCGAGGACGTGTTCTCGATCTCGGGCCGCGGCACGGTGGTGACGGGCCGCGTCGAGCGCGGCATCGTGAAGGTGGGCGAGGAAATCGAGATCGTCGGCCTGAAGGACACCGTGAAGACGACGGTGACGGGGGTGGAGATGTTCCGCAAGCTTCTGGACCAGGGCCAGGCTGGCGACAACATCGGCGCGCTGCTGCGCGGCACGAAGCGCGAGGACGTGGAGCGCGGCCAGGTGCTGTGCAAGCCGGGCTCTGTGAAGCCGCACACGAAGTTCAAGGCCGAGGCCTACATCCTGACGAAGGAAGAGGGCGGGCGCCACACGCCGTTCTTCACCAACTACCGGCCGCAGTTCTACTTCCGCACGACGGACGTGACCGGCGTGGTCTCGCTGCCGGAAGGCACGGAGATGGTGATGCCGGGCGACAACATCTCGATGGAGGTGACGCTGATCGCCCCGATCGCGATGGAAGAGAAGCTGCGCTTCGCCATCCGCGAAGGCGGCCGCACCGTCGGCGCCGGCGTCGTCGCAAGCATCATCGCCTGATCACGGCGACTGCTGCGCATTGATTTGGGAAAGGGCGGTGGCGACACCGCCCTTTTTCTGTTTTTCGGACCCTCCGCGTCCTGCCGGATCCGTGGAATTTTCAAAGGGTCGGTACAATTTCGACTTGAAATGCGTGCCGCCTTGGGGCACATGACGCGCACCTGCAGGGGTGTAGCTCAGTTGGTAGAGTACCGGTCTCCAAAACCGGTTGTCGTAGGTTCGAGCCCTACCGCCCCTGCCAGTCGCCTTTCGGCGAGGCGCGTGCAGTCCGCAATGCGGATCCTCCGGCGCCATGACCCAGAACATCTACGACGACGAGACTTTCTTTGCGGGCTACAGTCGCCTTCCGCGCTCCGTTCAGGGGCTTGCGGGAGCGCCTGAGTGGCCGGAACTGCGGGCGATGCTGCCGCCGCTCGCAGGGACGCGGGTGCTCGATCTCGGCTGCGGCTTCGGCTGGTTCGCCCGTTTCGCGGCAGGCGAGGGGGCGGCGAGCGTGCTTGGCGTCGACGTGTCCGAGAGGATGTTGGAGCGGGCGCGGCGCGAGACGCCGGATACCTGTATCGGCTATCGGCGCGCCGATCTCGAGAGCTTCGCGCCCGATGCAGCCGGTTTCGACCTCGCTCACAGCTCGCTGGCTTTCCATTACATCGTCGATCTCGCTGCCGTGCTTGCCCGGATCCATACCGGCCTGGCGCCGGGCGGGGTGCTGGTCTGCTCCGTCGAGCATCCTCTCCTGACGGCACCGGCGCGGCAGAGCTGGCTCGCAGATGCGGATGGTCGCCCCACCTGGCCGGTCAACGGCTACCTCGACGAGGGACCGCGGGTCAGCAACTGGCTGGCCGACGGCGTGATAAAGCAGCACCGCACGATCGCGACCTATCTCGACCTGCTGCGCGGTGCGGGCTTTTCGTTGCGGCGGCTGGTCGAATGGGGGCCGAGCCCGCAACAGGTCGCCGCGGAGCCGTCCTGGGCGAAGGAGAGGGCGCGACCGCTCTTCCTGCTGATCGCGGCGCAGCGGGATTGAGTCCGCTGCGGATCATCGGCCCGCGCGCAGGCAAACAGCTCTCGTTCGAAGGGTCTTGGCTTAAGGCCTGCGGCGATGTAAGAGGGCTCTCGATGACGGCGCGCGACCCTCCCGGGTCCCGCGCCGCGAATGTTTCAGGACGGCCGATTCGGCCTGCGGCAGGGGTCGTGGAGCGGATCGGAATCCAAGGTGGTCCATGGCGAAATCCAATCCTTTCCAGTTCCTGCAGGACGTGCGCACCGAGGCCGGCAAGGTCACCTGGCCTTCGCGCCGCGAGACGCTGATCACCACCGGCCTCGTGCTGGCGATGGTCGTCGTCTCCAGCCTGTTTTTCCTCTTCGCCGATACCCTCATCCGCTGGGGTCTCGGCCTCATCCTCGGCGCCCGTTGAACGGAATTGAGAACGTGAGCACCCGCTGGTACATCGTCCACGCCTATTCGAACTTCGAGAACAAGGTCGCCCAGTCGATCCGCGACCAGGCGCAACAGCGCAACCTGGCCGACAAGTTCGACGAGGTGCTGGTGCCGACCGAGAAGGTCGTCGAGGTTCGCCGCGGCCGCAAGGTCGAGGCCGAGCGCAAGTTCTTCCCGGGCTATGTGCTGGTGAAGTGCGAGATGACCGACGAGGTCTACCACCTCATCAAGAATACGCCGAAGGTCACCGGCTTCCTGGGCGCCGACAAGGCCAAGCCCATGCCGATCCCCGAGAGCGAGGCGATGCGCATCAAGGGTCAGGTCGCCGAGGGCGTCGAGCGCCCGAAGCCGACGATCGTGTTCGAGGTCGGCGAGCAGGTGAAGGTCGCGGATGGTCCGTTCGCCTCGTTCAACGGCGTCGTCGAGGATGTCGACCATGGCCGCGCGCGGCTCAAGGTCGCGGTCTCGATCTTCGGCCGCGCCACGCCGGTCGAGCTTGAATACAGCCAGGTCGAGAAGCTCTGATCGCCGCGATCACTATCCCATAGTACTATGTGACGTTGCGTTAAGCCGACTTTAAGGGGTCGGGCTGACAGTGAGTCGTCAAAAGAGCTCCTTTTGGTCGACATGGTTCTGCAGCATTTCAAAGCGACGGTCGGCCAGCGCATGGTGCTCTGGGGTGCCATTCTCGGCCCCCTCCTCGGCGCATACACGATCAACGAAGTCCTCCGCTCGGAGCGGCTGGACCATATCGCAAGCGAGCTATCGACGAGCGGGCGGGCGTTGGTGCGGCTTGAAGAGGCCGCTGCGGCTTTCGAGAAGCTGCACACGGTGCTGCATGGCGATCCGGCTCATGCTACCAGCACGACGCCGATCGACGAGATGGCGCGGGCCATAGCCGACATCGGCGCCTGGACGAAAGGCGAGGTCCGTGATCGTGCCCGCCAGTCCGAGGTCCTCCTCGGCACGGCGCGCCAGCAAGCGCCCGAGGGCAGCGAAAACCTCGCCGTGTTCCGCCAGTGGCCGGCGATCCACGAGGACATGCATCTCGCCCTGAACGGTGCGCTGATGGATATCGGCGCGCGGCTCAGAAGCCAGATCGACGAATCCGAGCGGATCGAGGCCGTGCTCGGGGCTGCCGGTCTGTTGGCCCTTTTCCTGATCGTCGGGCTGGAATACCGCTGGCTCGTCCGGCCGATCATCGAGATGGCGCGGGTGCTGCGCGAGGGGCCGGGCAGCACGTCCTGGCTGTCCGGCGTGGCTGCGCGCAGCGACGAGATCGGTGCCTTAGCCAGGGCGCTAAGCGCTCATCTGAATGATCAAAAGGCCGGGCAGGAGGCTGCGGTCCAGCGCATGGCTGCGATGGCCGACGATATCCAGCGGCGAGAGGAGGCCAGAACCCAGAGCCTTGCCTTCCAGGATCGCATCGCGGCGATCGGGGCCGCGCTCGAGACCCATTCCAGCCGGATGTCGCAGGCCGCTCGTGAACTCGGCGGTTATTCCGGAGATGTCGATCGCCGCGCCAGCGCCGCCGCCCAATCGACGCAGCGTGTCGCTGCCCATGTCGGCGACGTCGCGTCGACCATCGGCGAGATCACCGCCCTGGTCAGGGAAGCGGCCCGCGAGGCGCAGCGCAGCGCCGAGGTCAGCATCGGGGCCAAGGCTCTGGTCGGAGAGGCGAGGGCGGATACGGGCGCGCTGCACGAGGCCGTGGGGCGCATTTCCAGCATCATCGACATCATCTCCTCCGTCGCCAGCCAGACCAATCTGCTGGCGCTCAACGCCACGATCGAGGCCGCGCGTGCGGGCGAAGCCGGGCGAGGCTTCATGATCGTCGCCTCCGAGGTCAAGCAGCTGTCGCAGCGCACGGCGCAGGCGACGGTGGAGGTGCAGAGCGGTCTCGACCTGATCCGCGTGGCTGCGGACCGGCTCACCTGCCGCGTCGGCACGCTGGTGGACTCGATCGACGATGTCGAGGCGGCCGCGGATTCGATCGCCGAGCTGACCCGCCAGCAGGAAGCCAATTCCTCCGCCATCGCCGAGAGCACGGCCAGCACGGCAGGGGATGTGCGCCTCGTCGCCGAGCAGGTCGAGCAGGTGGCCGCCATGACCGAGCAGTGGCGCCGGACGGCGGAGGCTGCCATGCAGGCTTCCACCGACCTCGATCGGCAGGCGGCAGGCCTGCGCGAGGTGGTCGAGAGCTTCATCGCGCAGACGCGGCAGGCCCAGCCGGAGGGCGAAGCGGCCTGACGAGTCAGCGGGCGCCCGCGAAAGGGACTTCCACTGTCGCGCCTTCTGTGCCATAGGGCGCGCCTCAACCGCGTGGGAGGCGTGCCGGTCGCCAGCCGGATCACAGGCGCCGCACCACGCACTGCAACCACCCCGGCCCCCCTGGAGAGCTTCCACGGGCAGGGGCGTCGTCGTTCCGCCAGGCAGCGGGGCAGGCGGCAGGAGCAGCCATCATGGCGAAGAAGATCACGGGCTACGTGAAGCTTCAGGTTCCGGCGGGCGCGGCCAATCCGTCGCCGCCGATCGGTCCGGCGCTGGGTCAGCGCGGCCTCAACATCATGGAATTCTGCAAGGCCTTCAACGCGAAGACCCAGCAGATGGAAAAGGGCATGCCGATCCCGGTGATCATCACCGCCTATGCGGATCGCTCCTTCACCTTCGAAATGAAGCAGCCGCCGGTCTCGTACTGGCTGAAGAAGGCCGCCGGCCTGACCTCGGGCTCCAAGACCCCGGGCCGCGGCGGCAATGTCGGCAAGGTGACCGTCGCTCAGATCAATGAGATCGCCGAGAAGAAGATGGCCGATCTCAACTGCAGCACCGTCGAATCCGCAGCGTCCATGATCAAGGGCTCCGCCCGGTCGATGGGCCTGGAAGTCGTGGGCTGAGGGAGATCTGACAATGGCACATGTGGGAAAGCGCGTCGTCAAGGGCCGTGAAGGCATTGACCGCACCAAGCTCTACACGCTCGATCAGGCCGTGACCTTCATCAAGGAGCGCGCCAACGCCAAGTTCGACGAGACGGTCGAGATCGCGATGAATCTCGGCGTCGATCCGCGTCACGCCGACCAGATGGTCCGCGGCGTCTGCAACCTGCCGAACGGCTCGGGCCGGACGCTGCGCGTCGCCGTCTTCGCCCGCGGCCCCAAGGCCGAGGAGGCCAAGAAGGCCGGTGCGGACATCGTCGGTGCCGAGGATCTGGTCGAGTCCGTCCAGAAGGGCGAGATCAACTTCGACCGCTGCATCGCGACCCCGGACATGATGGGCCTCGTCGGCCGCCTCGGTAAGGTGCTCGGCCCGCGCGGCCTGATGCCGAACCCGCGTGTCGGCACCGTCACCATGGACGTGACCGCCGCCGTCGCCGCCTCGAAGGGCGGTTCGGTCGAGTTCCGCGTCGAGAAGGCCGGTATCGTGCATGCCGCGGTCGGCAAGGCCTCGTTCTCGGCCGAGAAGCTCGCCGAGAACATCAAGGCGTTCGTCGACTCGGTCGCCAAGGCCAAGCCGGCCGGCGCCAAGGGCACCTATATCCAGCGCGTCGCGCTGTCCTCGACGATGGGCCCGGGCGTCAAGATCGAGCCGAACACCGTCATGGGTGCGTAATTCGCCCGAGCGGGGCAGGCCGCCAGGCCCGCCCCGCTCCGGTCGCTCTTGATTTCAAGGAATCGAGAGGCTACTTGGCAGGAGCGGGTGAAGACGTTATGACGCTCGCCTGTTTCCATGAGTCACAGGGCTCCGGCGCGCTTCGCGCGCAGGGGTCTATTTCGCGTTTTTTGGCGGAATTCCGCTGAAAAATGGGTGTTTCGGGGCCGAAAGAGCGATCTTGCGGCATGGAATCACCCAGTCCTGTCTGAGACTGCAGGTGCTCCGGAGCTTCGGCTGCGGGCATAATTTCGCCAAGAGGCCTGCATAGACGGTGCAAGAGCTTAGTCCCGGATCGCAGGATCCGGAAGAAGACGGTTCGAACCATCTCGCCCGGTCGCAGCCTCATCAAGAGGTCTTCGAGCGGGGACAGGGCACCAAGCGTCGCTTCACGGCACGCCGGTGTCAACCGGGGTTCTGGAAGCGGCATTTGCAACCGGCGGCGAGTGTCATGCTCGTCGTCAACCGGAGAGAGCCCAGTGGATAAAGCGGCAAAAAAAGATGCCGTCGCTTCGCTGAACGACGTGTTTGCGAACACGTCGGTCGTCGTCGTGGCCCACTATGCGGGTTTGACCGTGGCCCAGTTCCAGAAGCTTCGTCGCGAGATGAAGGCGAATGGCGCCACTGTTAAGGTCGCAAAGAACCGCTTGGCCAAGATCGCTCTTGAAGGCACCGACGTCGCGTCCATCAGCAAGCTGCTGACGGGTCCCACCCTGATCGCCTATTCCAACGATCCGGTCGCGGCGCCGAAGGTCGCCACCGCTTTCGCCAAGGAGAACGACAAGCTCGTCATCCTGGGCGGCGCGATGGGCACGACCGCCCTGAACCCCGATGGTGTCAAGGCCCTGGCCACGATGCCCTCGCTCGACGAACTGCGCGCCAAGCTCATCGGCCTTGTCCAGGCCCCGGCTACGAAGCTCGCGCAGCTCACGAACGCGCCCGCCGGCAAGCTGGCTCGCGTGGTTCAGGCCTATGCCGACAAGAATGCGGCTTGATAGCCAGCAAACCCTTATCGTTCGAACCTCTTAAGACAGGAAGTTAAACCATGGCCGATCTCGCCAAGCTCGTCGACGAGCTGTCGTCGCTCACCGTTCTCGAGGCCGCTGACCTCGCCAAGATGCTCGAAGAGAAGTGGGGCGTCTCCGCCGCCGCCGCCGTCGCCGTTGCGGCTGGCCCGGCCGCCGGCGCCCCGGCTGCCGCCGCCGAGGAGCAGACTGAGTTCACCGTTGTCCTGGCCTCGGCCGGCGACAAGAAGATCGAAGTCATCAAGGAAGTCCGCGCCATCACCGGCCTGGGCCTCAAGGAAGCCAAGGACCTGGTCGAAGGCGCTCCGAAGCCCGTCAAGGAAGGCGTTGGCAAGGACGAGGCCGAGAAGCTCAAGAAGCAGCTCGAGGCCGTCGGCGCCAAGGTCGAGCTCAAGTGAGCCCGGGCCGGCTGGTGCCGGTCCTGCTCTAGCAAAACAGACAGTCCCGGGGGCGCCTTGCCTCCGGGGCTGTTGCGTCGTTTCCGCGGATTTGCGCGGGAGTT
The DNA here is from genome assembly GCF_900156025.1 of Allobosea sp. TND4EK4. Classification (GTDB taxonomy): domain Bacteria; phylum Pseudomonadota; class Alphaproteobacteria; order Rhizobiales; family Beijerinckiaceae; genus Allobosea. The sequence goes on along the minus strand of NZ_FTMO01000005.1, from coordinate 124,724 downwards.
GTCGCAGGAGGCCCGCTGCAACCGCGCGGCGAGGCTTTCGACAACGAGTTGAGGGCGGCGCATCAAGCGCCAAACGGTTCACCCGGCGGCCAGCGCATGCTGTGCCGACCGCCCGGTGAGCCGTCCATGGAGCCGAAGCCGGGGCGCCCGAAGGGATGCGCCGGGGCCGGTTCTGAACGGAGAGGTCGGTATCTGCCGGAACATGGTGGCCTCGTGGTCGCCCTGCGTCGGACGGTGCCAGAGAACGCGAGGAACAACATGGTCAATTCGCTTCAGGGCCGCAGGCGCGTCCGCAAGTTCTTCGGCAAGCTCAAGGAAGTGGCTCAGATGCCGAACCTCATCGAGGTTCAGAAGGCGTCCTATGACCAGTTCCTGATGGTCGACGAGCCCAAGGGCGGCCGCGCCGACGAGGGCCTTCAGTCCGTCTTCAGGTCGGTGTTTCCGATCGGCGATTTCTCCGGCGCCTCGCTGCTGGAGTTCGTCAAGTACACCTTCGAACCGCCGAAATACGACGTCGACGAGTGCCGCCAGCGCGGCATGACCTATTCTGCGCCGCTCAAGGTGACGCTGCGCCTGATCGTGTTCGATATCGATCCGGACACCCAGGCGAAGTCGGTGAAAGATATCAAGGAGCAGGATGTCTACATGGGCGACATGCCGCTCATGACCGACAACGGCACCTTCATCGTCAACGGCACCGAGCGCGTCATCGTCTCCCAGATGCACCGTTCGCCGGGCGTCTTCTTCGACCACGACAAGGGCAAGACCCATTCCTCGGGCAAGCTGCTCTTCGCCGCGCGCATCATTCCCTATCGCGGCTCGTGGCTCGACATCGAGTTCGACGCCAAGGACATTGTCTATGCGCGTATCGACCGGAAGCGGAAGATTCCGGTCACCTCGCTGCTGTTCGCGCTCGGCATGGACGGCGAGGAGATCCTCGGCCGCTTCTACAACCACATCACCTATGTCCGTGACGGCGACGGATGGCGCGTTCCCTACGACCCGGAGCGCATGAAGGGCTTCAAGGCGACCGTCGATCTGATCGATGCCGATACCGGCGAGGTCGTGGTCGAGGCCGGCAAGAAGCTTGTCGCCCGCACTGCTCGCCAGCTGGCCGAGAAGGGGCTGAAGTTCCTGCGCGCCTCCGACGAGGATCTTGTCGGCCAGTATGTCGCCGAGGATATCGTCGATCCGGAGACGGGCGAGGTCCACGCCGAGGCCGGCGAAGAGCTGGTCATGGCGGCGGAGGCCAAGACCGGCGAGATGAAGGGCAATCTCGTCGACCTGATCGCCAAGGGCTATACCGAGATCCCGGTGCTCGACATCGATCACATCACGGTCGGCCCCTATATTCGCAACACGCTCGCCGTCGACAAGAACTCGCGCCGCGAGGAAGCCCTGTTCGACATCTATCGCGTGATGCGTCCTGGCGAGCCGCCGACGCTCGAGACCGCCGAGAACATGTTCCAGTCGCTGTTCTTCGACCCGGAGCGCTACGACCTCTCGGCCGTTGGCCGCGTGAAGATGAACATGCGCCTCGATCTCGATGCCGAGGACACTGTCCGCATCCTCCGCAAGGAGGACATCTTCGCGGTCGTCAAGGCGCTGGTCGACCTGCGCGACGGCAAGGGCGAGATCGACGACATCGACCATCTCGGCAACCGCCGCGTCCGTTCGGTCGGCGAGCTGATGGAGAACCAGTATCGCCTGGGTCTCCTGCGCATGGAGCGCGCCATCAAGGAGCGCATGAGCTCGGTCGATATCGACACGGTCATGCCGCAGGACCTGATCAACGCGAAGCCGGCGGCCGCCGCCGTGCGCGAGTTCTTCGGCTCCTCGCAGCTCTCGCAGTTCATGGACCAGACGAACCCGCTGTCGGAAGTCACGCATAAGCGCCGTCTTTCGGCGCTTGGCCCGGGCGGTCTCACCCGCGAGCGCGCCGGCTTCGAGGTGCGCGACGTGCACCCGACCCATTACGGCCGCATCTGCCCGATCGAGACGCCGGAAGGCCCGAACATCGGCCTGATCAACTCGCTCGCCACCTTCGCGCGGGTGAACAAGTACGGCTTCATCGAGAGCCCCTATCGCCGCATCCGCGACGGCAAGGTTACCGACGAGGTGATCTATCTCTCCGCCATGGAGGAGATGAAGTACAACGTCGCGCAGGCGAATGCCGCCGTCGACAAGGAAGGCCGCCTGACGGACGACCTCGTCGTCTGCCGCCGCGCGGGTGAAGTCGTCGTCACGCCGGTCGACAAGGTCGATTTCCAGGACGTCTCGCCCAAGCAGCTCGTCTCGGTTGCCGCGGCGCTGATCCCGTTCCTCGAGAACGACGACGCCAACCGCGCCTTGATGGGCTCGAACATGCAGCGCCAGGCGGTGCCGCTGGTTCGCGCGGACGCGCCCTTCGTCGGCACCGGCATGGAAGCGGTCGTCGCCCGTGACTCGGGCGCCGCGATCGCGGCCCGCCGCGCCGGCATCGTCGACCAGGTCGATGCGACCCGTATCGTCATCCGCGCCACCGGCGAGACGGACCCGACCAAGCCGGGCGTCGACATCTACCGGCTGCAGAAGTTCCAGCGCTCCAACCAGTCGACCTGCATCACGCAGCGCCCGCTGGTGCGCGTCGGCGACGTCGTCAAGAAGGGCGACATCGTCGCGGACGGCCCGTCGACCGAGTTCGGCGAGCTTGCGCTCGGCCGCAACGTGCTGGTCGCGTTCATGCCGTGGAACGGCTACAACTTCGAGGACTCGATCCTTCTCTCCGAGAACATCGTCTCCCAGGACATCTTCACCTCGATCCATATCGAGGAGTTCGAGGTCATGGCGCGCGATACCAAGCTCGGGCCTGAGGAGATCACCCGCGACATCCCGAACGTGTCGGAAGAGGCTCTGAAGAACCTCGACGAAGCCGGCATCGTCTATATCGGCGCGGAAGTGGCAGCCGGAGACATCCTCTGCGGCAAGATCACGCCGAAGGGCGAGAGCCCGATGACGCCGGAAGAGAAGCTGCTGCGCGCCATCTTCGGCGAGAAGGCTTCGGATGTTCGCGACACCTCGCTGCGCGTCCCCCCGGGCGTGCAGGGCACGATCGTCGAAGTGCGCGTGTTCAACCGCCACGGCGTCGACAAGGACGAGCGTGCCCAGGCGATCGAGCGCGAGGAGATCGAGCGTCTCGCCAAGGACCGAGACGACGAGCAGGCGATCCTCGACCGCAACACCTTCGCCCGCCTCGCCGAGATCCTGACGGGCAAGACGGGCCTCGCCGGCCCGAAGGGCTTCAAGAAGGACACGGTCATCACCCGCGAGGTGATGAGCGAGTTCCCGCGCTCGCAGTGGTGGCTGTTCGCCACCGCCGAAGACTCGCTGATGACCGAGATCGAGGCGATGCGGAAGCAGTACGACGAGTCGAAGAAGCGCCTCGAGCAGCGCTTCCTCGACAAGGTCGAGAAGCTGCAGCGCGGCGACGAGCTGCCTCCGGGCGTGATGAAGATGGTCAAGGTCTTCGTCGCGGTGAAGCGCAAGATCCAGCCCGGCGACAAGATGGCGGGCCGCCACGGCAACAAGGGCGTGGTCTCGCGCATCGTGCCGGTGGAGGACATGCCGTTCCTCGAGGACGGCACCCATGCCGACATCGTGCTGAACCCGCTCGGCGTGCCCTCGCGCATGAATGTCGGCCAGATCCTGGAGACCCATCTGGGCTGGGCGGCTGCGGGCCTGGGCAAGCAGATCGGCAAGGCGCTCGACGCGTACAAGAAGTCGAACGACTTCAAGGCGCTGAAGGCCGAGTTCGATGCCGTCTACGAGGACAACGAGATCATCGCCTCGATGGACGAGAAGGAACTCGTCGAGATGGGCCAGAACCTGCGCCGCGGCGTTCCCGTCGCGACGCCGGTGTTCAACGGCGCCAAGGAGGCCGACATCGAGCGGCTTCTGGAGCAGGCCGGGCTGCATTCGTCGGGCCAGTCGACCCTCTATGACGGACGCACGGGCGAGCCTTTCGACCGCAAGGTGACGATGGGCTACATCTACATGCTCAAGCTGCACCATCTCGTGGACGACAAGATCCACGCGCGTTCGATCGGTCCTTACTCGCTCGTCACCCAGCAGCCGCTGGGCGGCAAGGCGCAGTTCGGCGGCCAGCGCTTCGGCGAAATGGAGGTCTGGGCGCTCGAAGCCTATGGCGCCGCCTACACGCTGCAGGAGATGCTGACGGTGAAGTCGGACGACGTCGCGGGCCGCACCAAGGTCTACGAGTCGATCGTGCGCGGCGAGGACAACTTCGAGGCGGGCATCCCCGAGAGCTTCAACGTTCTCGTCAAGGAAATGCGCTCGCTCGGCCTCAACGTCGAGCTGATCAACAACAAGGTGAAGCCGGGCGAGTTGCCGCCGGCCGAAGCGGCCGAGTGAGCCGCTAGACGAACCTTGGACATTCGCCGGCGGCACTCACGCCGCCGGCAGACGGAATTGACGAGCCGGGCAGGGTGGCCTTCGCCCCCGCCGGCGGAAGGAGACAGGCGATGAAGCAAGAGGTCATGAACCTTTTCGGCCAGCAGCCGGTCCAGCAGGCCTTCGACGCGATCAAGATCTCGATCGCGAGCCCGGAGAAGATCCTGTCCTGGTCGTTTGGCGAGATCAAGAAGCCCGAGACGATCAACTACCGCACGTTCAAGCCGGAGCGTGACGGCCTGTTCTGCGCGCGCATCTTCGGGCCGATCAAGGACTACGAGTGCCTGTGCGGCAAGTACAAGCGCATGAAGTTCAAGGGCGTCATCTGCGAGAAGTGCGGCGTCGAGGTGACGCTCGCCCGCGTCCGGCGCGAGCGCATGGGCCATATCGAGCTCGCCGCCCCGGTGGCGCATATCTGGTTCCTGAAGTCGCTGCCCTCGCGCATCGGCCTGCTCATGGATATGCCGCTCAAGGACCTGGAGCGCATCCTCTATTTCGAAAGCTACGTCGTCATCGAGCCGGGCCTGACCCCGCTCAAGGACCGGCAGCTGCTGTCGGAGGAGGAGTACGTCCGGGCGCAGGAAGAGTACGGCGCGGACACCTTCACTGCCATGATCGGCGCGGAAGCCATCCGCGAGATGCTGCGCGCGCTCGACCTCGACCAGATCAACGCCGATCTCAAGCATGAGATCGCGACGACGACGTCGGAGCTGAAGCCCAAGAAGCTGATGAAGCGCCTCAAGATCATCGAGGCGTTCCAGGAGTCGGGCAACAAGCCGGAATGGATGGTGATGACCCAGATTCCGGTCATCCCGCCGGATCTGCGTCCGCTCGTTCCGCTCGATGGCGGCCGCTTCGCCACCTCGGACCTGAACGATCTCTATCGCCGCGTCATCAACCGCAACAACCGCCTGAAGCGCCTCATCGAGCTGCGCGCGCCGGACATCATCATCCGCAACGAGAAGCGGATGCTGCAGGAATCCGTCGATGCGCTGTTCGACAACGGCCGCCGCGGCCGCGTCATCACGGGTGCCAACAAGCGCCCGCTGAAGTCGCTCGCCGACATGCTGAAGGGCAAGCAGGGCCGCTTCCGGCAGAACCTGCTCGGCAAGCGCGTCGACTATTCCGGCCGCTCGGTCATCGTCGTCGGCCCGGAGATGAAGCTGCACCAGTGCGGCCTGCCGAAGAAGATGGCGCTGGAGCTGTTCAAGCCGTTCATCTATGCGCGCCTCGACGCCAAGGGCTACTCGACCACGGTCAAGCAGGCCAAGAAGCTCGTCGAGAAGGAGAAGCCCGAGGTCTGGGATATCCTGGACGAGGTCATCCGCGAGCATCCGGTGATGCTGAACCGCGCCCCGACGCTGCACCGCCTCGGCATCCAGGCCTTCGAGCCCGTGCTGATCGAGGGCAAGGCGATCCAGCTGCATCCGCTGGTCTGCGCCGCGTTCAACGCGGACTTCGACGGCGACCAGATGGCCGTGCACGTCCCGCTGTCGCTCGAGGCGCAGCTGGAAGCGCGCGTGCTGATGATGTCGACCAACAACATCCTGCACCCCGCGAACGGCATGCCGATCATCGTGCCCTCGCAGGACATCGTGCTCGGCCTGTACTACCTCTCGATCGTCTCGGACGGCGAGCCCGGCCAGGGCAAGGCCTTCGGTGATTTCGGCGAACTCGAGCACGCGCTGCATGAGAAGGTCATCACGCTGCACTCGAAGATCAAATATCGCTGGACCGGCGTCGGTCAGGACGGCAAGCCGTACACCAAGATCTACGACACCACCCCGGGCCGCGTGATCCTCTCGACCGCGCTGCCGGAGCACCCGGCCGTGTCCTTCGACGTCGTCAACAAGCTGATGACGAAGAAGGAAATCTCCGGAATGATCGACGCCGTCTATCGCGGCTGCGGTCAGAAGGAATCGGTGATCTTCTGCGACCGCGTCATGGGGCTGGGCTTCAAGCACGCCTTCAAGGCCGGCATCTCCTTCGGCAAGGACGACATGGTCGTGCCGGAGAACAAGTGGGAGATCGTCGACACGACCCGCGCGCTCGCCAAGGACTACGAGCAGCAGTACCAGGACGGCCTGATCACCCAGGGCGAGAAGTACAACAAGGTCGTCGACGCCTGGGCGAAGTGCTCCGACAAGCTCGCCCAGGAGATGATGGCCCGCATCTCGACCGTCCAGAAGGACGATCTCGGCCGCGACAAGCAGATCAACTCGATCTACATGATGTCGCACTCCGGTGCCCGTGGCTCGCCGGCGCAGATGCGCCAGCTTGCCGCCATGCGCGGCCTGATGGCCAAGCCGTCGGGCGAGATCATCGAGTCGCCCATCATCTCGAACTTCAAGGAAGGCCTCGACGTTCTCGAGTACTTCAACTCGACCCACGGCGCCCGCAAGGGGCTCGCCGACACGGCGCTCAAGACGGCCAACTCCGGCTATCTCACCCGCCGTCTCGTCGACGTGGCGCAGGACGCGATCATCTCCGAGGTGGATTGCGGCTCCGACAACGGCATCAAGATGCGCGCCATCGTCGATGCCGGCCAGGTCGTGGCCTCGCTCGGCATGCGCATCCTGGGCCGCGCGACCGCCGAAGACATCGTCGATGTCGAGGGCAAGGTCATCGTCGCCAAGGGCATCGTGATCGAGGAAAGCGACATCGCGAAGATCAACGCCGCCGGCGTCCAGGAGGTGAAGATCCGTTCGGTCCTCACCTGCGAGACCAAGAACGGCGTCTGCGCCACCTGTTACGGGCGCGATCTGGCCCGCGGCACGCCCGTCAACATGGGCGAGGCGGTCGGCGTCATCGCGGCGCAGTCGATCGGCGAGCCGGGTACGCAGCTCACCATGCGCACCTTCCACATCGGCGGCGCGGCCACCATCGCCGACCAGTCCTTCGTCGAGTCGAACTTCGAAGGCACGGTCAAGATGCGCAACCGCAACGTCGCGCGGAACTCCGATGGCGACCTCATCGCCATGGCGCGCAACATCGCCATCGTGATCGTCGGGCCAGACGGTGCCGAGCGCGCGGTCCATCGCGTCCAGTTCGGCTCGAAGCTGCGGGTCGACGAGGGCGACAAGGTCAAGCGCGGCCAGCGCCTGATCGAGTGGGATCCCTATTCCCGCCCGATCCTGGCGGAGGTCGACGGCACCGTCGGCTACGAGGACCTCGTGGACGGCATGTCGATCACCGAGACGACCGACGAGGCGACGGGCATCTCCAAGCGCGTCGTCATCGACTGGCGCGGCTCGGCCCGTACGGCCGACCTCAAGCCGGCGATGGTGATCTTCGGGACGGACGGCAAGATCGCGAAGCTCGCCCGTGGCGGCGATGCCCGCTACATCCTGCCGGTCGAGGGCATCATCTCGGTGGAGCCTGGCCACGCGATCAAGGCCGGCGACGTGCTCGCCCGTGTCTCGACCGACTCGGCCAAGACCCGCGACATCACGGGCGGTCTGCCGCGCGTGGCGGAGCTGTTCGAGGCGCGTCGTCCGAAGGATGCGGCGATCATCGCCGAGAAGTCCGGCGTCATCGGCTTCGGCAAGGACTACAAGAACAAGCGTCGCGTCACGCTGACGCCGCATGACGGCTCCGACGGGCTCGAGTACCTGATCCCGAAGGGCAAGCACATCCATCTCCAGGACGGCGACGTCGTGGAGACGGGCGACTACATCCTCGACGGCAACCCGGCCCCGCACGACATCCTCGCGATCAAGGGCGTCGAGGAGCTGGCGGCTTATCTGGTGAACGAAATCCAGGAGGTCTATCGCCTCCAGGGCGTGACCATCAACGACAAGCACATCGAGGTCATCGTCCGGCAGATGCTGCAGAAGGTCGAGATCACCGAGTCGGGAGACAGCGACATCCTGACCGGCGACCAGATCGACCGGATCGAGCTGGAAGAGGTCAATGCGAAGCTGCGGGAGGAGGGCAAGAAGCCCGCCTCCGGGGTGCCGGTCCTTCTCGGCATCACCAAGGCCTCGCTGCAGACCCGCTCCTTCATCTCGGCGGCGTCCTTCCAGGAGACCACCCGCGTCCTCACCGAGGCGGCGGTCAACGGCAAGTCGGACATGCTTGAGGGCCTCAAGGAGAACGTCATCGTCGGCTCGCTCATCCCGGCCGGCACCGGCGCCCAGGTCGCCCGCATCAAGCAGGTGGCTACGCGCCGCGACGACCTCATCGTCGGGCAGAAGGCGGATGCGGCGGCCAAGGCCGCTGCCCAGGCCGCGGCGGTGCTTCCGGCTGCCGAGTAAGGCTAACGGTCAGGCAACGATCGGAAAGGCCGCCCCCTTCGGGCGGCCTTTTTGTTGCGTCGTGGGGCAGGAGAGGGCGCGCGCCTGCCGCACCCGGCGAAACTGCGGTGCTGCCGGTGGTTTCGGGGTTGACGCGAATCTCCCTGTGAGTCATAAGCGCGCCACTGTCGACGGTTGTCGGACACGTCTGTCGCCTGCGCATCGTTCGCAAGCGAGTTTCGCGACCGAAACTCCGTCGGAATTCCAGCGTCGAACGACGACATGGCAAGATGCATGAACGCGGAGGTTCCGTGTTCCTCTGCTGGCGAGCGCGCCTGAGGCCCCGAACAGGGCGCCGATGGCGCGGCTTCGTTTATGTCATGGCTTTTGCCGATCTGGATATCGAGACCACGAATTTCCAAACGCTCAGTGGGGCGAGAGGCCAGAATGCCGACAATCAGCCAGCTCATCCGCAAGCCGCGCTCGCCCGTGAAGGCGCGTAACACCGCCCCGGCGCTCGAGTCGTGCCCGCAGAAGCGCGGCGTGTGCACGCGCGTCTACACGACGACCCCGAAGAAGCCGAACTCCGCGCTCCGCAAGGTGGCCAAGGTTCGCCTGACGAACGGCTTCGAGGTGATCGGCTATATCCCGGGCGAGGGTCACAACCTTCAGGAGCACTCGGTCGTCATGATCCGTGGTGGCCGCGTGAAGGACCTTCCCGGCGTGCGTTATCACATCCTGCGCGGCGTCCTCGATACGCAGGGCGTCAAGAACCGCAAGCAGCGCCGCTCGAAGTACGGCGCCAAGCGTCCGAAGTAATTTTCTGCCCGACCGGCTGGGTCTTGAGACCCGGGCCGGTCCGCAGCGTTCCAGATTGACCGGAGACTAGACGATGTCCCGCCGCCACAGTGCCGAAAAGCGTGAAGTTATCCCGGACCCGAAGTTCGGTGATATCGTCGTGACCAAGTTCATGAACTCGGTCATGTACGAAGGCAAGAAGTCGACCGCCGAGCGGATCGTCTACGGTGCCTTCGACATCATCGAGGCCAAGACCAAGGCCGAGCCGCTCGGCGTCTTCAAGACGGCTCTCGAGAACGTCGCCCCGGCGATCGAGGTTCGTTCGCGCCGCGTGGGCGGTGCCACCTATCAGGTCCCGGTCGAGGTTCGCACGGAGCGCCGCCAGGCGCTGGCCATTCGCTGGCTGATCACGGCCGCCCGCGGCCGCAACGACAAGACGATGGTCGAGCGCCTCTCGGCCGAGCTGATGGACGCCGCGAACAACCGCGGCAACGCCGTCAAGAAGCGTGAAGACACGCACCGGATGGCGGAAGCCAACCGCGCCTTCTCGCACTACCGCTGGTAAGCGGCCGGCTGAACCGAGAGACAGAGCACGACCATGGCCCGTTCCCATCCCATCGATCGTTATCGCAACTTCGGCATCATGGCCCACATCGATGCGGGCAAGACGACGACGACCGAGCGCATTCTCTACTATACCGGCAAGTCGCATAAGATCGGCGAAGTCCATGACGGCGCCGCGACCATGGACTGGATGACGCAGGAGCAGGAGCGTGGCATCACGATCACCTCCGCCGCGACGACCTGCCTGTGGCGTGACCATCGCCTGAACATCATCGACACCCCCGGCCACGTCGACTTCACCATCGAGGTCGAGCGTTCGCTGCGCGTGCTCGATGGCGCGGTGTGCGTGCTCGACGGAAACCAGGGTGTGGAGCCGCAGACCGAGACGGTCTGGCGCCAGGCCGACAAATACGACGTCCCGCGCGTCGTGTTCGTCAACAAGATGGACAAGATCGGCGCCGATTTCTATCGCTGCGTTCAGGACATCATCGACCGCGTCGCCGGCAAGCCCGTTTGCCTTCAGATTCCGATTGGATCGGAGTCCGATTTCGCTGGCGTGATCGACCTCATCAAGATGAAGGCGATCGTCTGGAACGGCGAAGCGCTGGGCGCGTCCTTCGAGGAGAAGGACATCCCGGCCGACCTCGCCGACAAGGCTGCCGAGTATCGCAACAAGCTGGTCGAGGCCGCCGTCGAGATGGACGACGCGGCGATGGAGGCCTATCTCGAAGGCACCGAGCCCGACGCCGAGACGCTGCGCAAGCTGGTCCGCACGGCCGTCCAGCGCCGCGCCTTCCATCCTGTCCTCTGCGGTTCTGCCTTCAAGAACAAGGGCGTGCAGCCGCTGCTGGACGCGGTGGTCGACTTCCTGCCGTCGCCGATCGATCGCGGCGACATCAAGGGCATCGACTTCAAGACCGAGGAAGAGACCGTTCGTCACCCGACTGACGAAGATCCCTTCTCCATGCTCGCCTTCAAGATCATGGACGACCCCTTCGTCGGCACGATCACCTTCTGCCGGGTCTATTCCGGCAAGGTCGAGACCGGGCAGGGCGTCATCAACTCGACGCGCGACAAGAAAGAGCGCGTCGGTCGCATGCTGCTGATGCACGCGAACAACCGCGAAGACATCAAGGAGGCTTTCGCCGGCGACATCGTCGCCCTGGCCGGCCTGAAGGATGTCCGCACCGGCGACACGCTGTGTGATCCGGCTCAGGCCGTGATCCTGGAGCGCATGGAGTTCCCCGAGCCGGTCATCACGATCGCGATCGAGCCGAAGTCCAAGGCCGACCAGGAGAAGCTCGGCCTCGCCCTGTCGAAGCTCGCGAACGAGGATCCGTCCTTCCGCGTGTCGACCGACCAGGAGAGCGGCCAGACCATCCTGAAGGGGATGGGCGAGCTCCACCTCGACATCAAGGTCGACATCCTGAAGCGCACCTACAAGGTCGACGCCAATATCGGCGCTCCGCAGGTCGCCTATCGCGAGACGATCACCAAGAAGGTCGATATCGATTACACCCACAAGAAGCAGACCGGCGGCACGGGCCAGTTCGCCCGCGTCAAGTTCACGGTCGAGCCGAACGAGACCGGCAAGGGCTTCGAGTTCGAGTCGAAGATCGTCGGCGGCGCGGTGCCGAAGGAGTACATCCCGGGCGTCGAGAAGGGCCTCAACTCGGTCATCTCGTCGGGTGTCCTCGCCGGCTTCCCGGTGGTGGACGTCAAGGTCTCGCTGGTTGACGGCGCCTTCCACGAAGTCGACTCGTCGGCCCTGGCCTTCGAAATCGCCTCGCGCGCCGGTCTTCGCGAAGGCCTGCAGAAGGCCGGTTCGGTCCTTCTCGAGCCGATCATGAAGGTCGAGGTCGTGACCCCGGAAGACTACACCGGTTCGGTCATCGGCGACCTGAACTCGCGCCGTGGCCAGATCCAGGGCCAGGACATGCGCGGCAATGCCGTCGTGATCAACGCGATGGTCCCGCTGGCGAACATGTTCGGCTATGTGAACCAGCTGCGCTCGTTTTCGCAGGGCCGCGCGAACTACACGATGCAGTTCGACCATTACGAGCAGGTTCCGTCGGCGGTCGCCGCCGAGGTCCAGGCCAAGTACGCCTGACCGGAACCATCGACTGAACACTGAAGAATCGAACGGAGGCTACGATGGCCAAAGAGAAGTTTTCGCGGACGAAGCCGCACTGCAACATTGGAACGATTGGTCACGTTGACCATGGCAAGACGTCTTTGACGGCTGCGATCACGAAGGTTCTGGCGGAGACGGGCGGCGCGTCGTTCACGGCGTATGACCAGATCGACAAGGCTCCGGAGGAGAAGGCTCGCGGGATCACGATCTCGACGGCGCATGTGGAGTACGAGACGGCGAACCGTCACTATGCGCATGTCGACTGCCCCGGCCACGCCGACTATGTGAAGAACATGATCACGGGCGCGGCGCAGATGGACGGCGCGATCCTGGTTGTGTCGGCGGCTGACGGGCCGATGCCTCAGACGCGCGAGCACATCCTTCTGGCGCGCCAGGTCGGCGTTCCGGCGCTTGTGGTGTTCATGAACAAGGTGGACCTGGTCGACGATGCCGAGCTGCTCGAGCTGGTCGAGATGGAGATCCGCGAGCTTCTGTCGAAGTACGATTTCCCGGGCGACGACATCCCGATCACCAAGGGCTCGGCGAAGGTCGCGCTGGACAACGGCGACAAGGCGATCGGCCATGACGCGGTGGTCGCGCTGATGAAGACGGTGGACGAGTACATCCCGCAGCCGGAGCGTCCGATCGACCAGCCGTTCCTGATGCCGGTCGAGGACGTGTTCTCGATCTCGGGCCGCGGCACGGTGGTGACGGGCCGCGTCGAGCGCGGCATCGTGAAGGTCGGCGAGGAAATCGAGATCGTCGGCCTGAAGGACACGGTCAAGACGACGGTGACGGGGGTGGAGATGTTCCGCAAGCTTCTGGACCAGGGCCAGGCTGGCGACAACATCGGCGCGCTGCTGCGCGGCACGAAGCGCGAGGACGTGGAGCGCGGCCAGGTGCTGTGCAAGCCGGGTTCGGTGAAGCCGCACACGAAGTTCAAGGCCGAGGCCTACATCCTGACGAAGGAAGAGGGCGGGCGCCACACGCCGTTCTTCACCAACTACCGGCCGCAGTTCTACTTCCGCACGACGGACGTGACCGGCGTGGTCTCGCTGCCGGAAGGCACGGAGATGGTGATGCCGGGCGACAACATCTCGATGGAGGTGACGCTGATCGCCCCGATCGCGATGGAAGAGAAGCTGCGCTTCGCCATCCGCGAAGGCGGCCGCACCGTCGGCGCCGGCGTCGTCGCAAGCATCATCGCGTAACGCGTTTTCGTGAGGGCGAGGGCCCTTTCGGGCCTTCGCCTTTTCACGTCACGGAGAACATGAGACCATGAACGGTCAGAACATTCGGATCCGCCTCAAGGCGTTCGATCACCGTGTCCTCGACGCGTCGACCCGCGAGATCGTGTCGACGGCGAAGCGGACCGGCGCCCAGGTGCGCGGCCCGATCCCGCTGCCGACGCTCATCGAGAAGTTCACGGTCAACCGCTCGCCCCACATCGACAAGAAGTCGCGCGAGCAGTTCGAGATGCGGACCCACAAGCGGGTTCTCGACATCGTCGACCCGACCCCCCAGACGGTCGACGCCCTCATGAAGCTCGATCTCGCCGCCGGCGTCGACGTCGAGATCAAGCTCTAAGTCGGAGCTGGTCCATCTGACGAGGCACGATCCGCTTCGTCAGGACCATCTTCGGATCCAGTTTCAACGGGTCCTCTGTTTCCGGCATCCCCGGATGGACATGACCCCAAGGGAAGGTATGCACCGATGCGTTCCGGTGTGATTGCACAGAAAGTCGGGATGACCCGCATCTTCACGGATGCCGGCGAGCACATTCCCGTCACCGTGCTGAAGCTCGACAACTGTCAGGTCGTCGCGCATCGCACGGTCGAAAAGAATGGCTATGCCGCCGTTCAGCTCGGGTCGGGCTTGGCCAAGGTCAAGAACGTCTCGAAGGCGCAGCGCGGCCACTTCGCCGTCGCCAAGGTCGAGCCGAAGCAGAAGCTCGTCGAGTTCCGCGTGTCCGACGATGCGCTGATCCCGGTTGGCGCCGAGCTGACCGCCGACCATTTCGTGGTCGGCCAGTTCGTCGACGTCTCCGGCACCACGACCGGCAAGGGCTTCGCCGGCGGCATGAAGCGCTGGAACTTCGGCGGTCTGCGCGCCACCCACGGCGTCTCGGTGTCGCACCGCTCGATCGGTTCGACCGGTGGTCGTCAGGACCCTGGCAAGACCTTCAAGAACAAGAAGATGCCCGGCCATCTTGGCGCCGAGCGCGTGACCACGCAGAACCTGCGCGTCGTCCAGACGGACGTCGAGCGCGGCCTGATCCTGGTCGAGGGTGCGGTCCCCGGCGTCGCCGGCGGCTGGATCCATGTCCGCGACGCCGTCAAGCGGCCGCTTCCGAAGGATGCGCCGCTCCCGGGCAAGTTCAAGGCGGCCGGCGAGAGCAAGGCCGAGACCGTTGAGGCTCCTGCGGCCGCGGCTGAGGAGAACGTGTGATGAAACTCGATATCGTCACTCTCGAAGGCGGCAACGCCGGTTCGGTCGAGTTGTCGGATTCGGTGTTCGGCCTCGAGCCGCGCGCCGACCTGCTCGCCCGCATGGTGCGCTACCAGCTCGCCAAGAAGCGCGCCGGCACGCACAAGTCGAAGGGCCGTTCGGAAGTCGACCGCACCCGCAAGAAGATCTACAAGCAGAAGGGCACCGGCGGCGCTCGCCACGGCGCGGCTTCCGCTCCGCAGTTCCGCGGCGGCGGCAAGGCCTTCGGTCCGGTGGTGCGCGATCACTCGCACGACCTGCCCAAGAAGGTCCGCGCGCTGGCTCTGCGCCATGCGCTCTCGGCCAAGGCGAAGGACGCCGGCATCGTCATCATCGACGACGTCACGCTGTCCGAGCCGAAGACCAAGGTGCTGCTCGGCCATTTCGGCAAGCTCGACCTGTCGAGCGCGCTGATTGTCGGCGGCGCCGAGATCGACACCAATTTCGGCCTGGCCGCTCGTGCGATCCCGAATGTCGATGTGCTGCCGGTTCAGGGCATCAACGTCTATGACATCCTGCGTCGCGACAAGCTCGTCCTGACGCGCGCCGCCGTCGATGCGCTGGAGGCGCGCTTCAAATGAGCCAGTCCGCCAAGAACCTCGACCCGCGCCACTACGATGTGATCGTGGCGCCGGTTATTACCGAAAAGGCGACGATGCTCTCCGAGCACAACAAGGTCGTCTTCAAGGTCGCCAAGACCGCGACGAAGCCGCAGATCAAGGCTGCGGTGGAGAAGCTGTTCGACGTGAAGGTGAAGAGCGTCAATACGATCGTCACCGAAGGCAAGGTCAAGGTGTTCCGCGGCCGTCTCGGCCAGCGCTCGGACATCAAGAAAGCGGTCGTGACCCTCGAAGAGGGCCATTCGATCGACGTGACCACGGGCCTGTGAGGGAAGCACAATGGCTTTGAAGCATTTCAAGCCGATCACGCCGAGCCTTCGCCAGCTCGTGATCGTCGACCGCAGCGAGCTCTACAAGGGCAAGCCGGTCAAGAAGCTGACCGAGGGCAAGAGCTCCTCGGGCGGTCGTAACAACCTGGGCCGCATCACCGTCCGCTTCCGCGGCGGTGGTCACAAGCGCACGCTGCGCCTCGTCGACTTCAAGCGTCGCGGCAAGGCCGGGATCCCGGGCACGGTCGAGCGGATCGAGTATGATCCCAACCGCACCGCGTTCATCGCCCTGATCAACTATCAGGACGGCGAGCAGGCCTATATCCTGGCGCCGCAGCGCTTGGCCGTCGGCGACAGCATCGTCGCCGGTGACAGCGTGGACGTGAAGCCCGGCAACGCCGCCCCCATGGGCACGCTGCCGATCGGCACGATCGTCCACAATGTCGAGCTGAAGATCGGCAAGGGCGGCGCTCTGGCGCGGTCCGCGGGCAACTACGCCCAGATCGTCGGCCGCGACCAGGGCTACGTCATCGTCCGCCTCAACTCGGGCGAGCAGCGCCTGATCTCGGGTCTGTGCTACGCTACGGTCGGCGCGGTCTCGAATCCGGATCACATGAACCGCAACGACGGCAAGGCAGGTCGCTCTCGCTGGCTCGGCCGCCGTCCGCATAACCGCGGTGTCTCGATGAACCCGGTCGACCATCCCCATGGCGGCGGCGAAGGCCGCACCTCGGGTGGCCGTCATCCGGTCACGCCCTGGGGTCTGCCGACCAAGGGCAAGAAGACCCGCTCGAACAAGCGGACCGATACGTTCATCGTGTCGAGCCGTCACGCCCGCAAGAAGAAGAACTGAGGTCCGTCATGGCGCGTTCGCTTTGGAAAGGTCCGTTTGTCGACGGATACCTCCTGAAGAAGGCCGAGGTCGCCAGGACCTCGAGCCGTAATGAAGTGATCAAGATCTGGAGCCGTCGCTCCACGATCCTGCCGCAGTTCGTCGGTCTGACGTTCGGCGTTTACAACGGACAGAAGCACGTGCCGGTGGCCGTGTCCGAGGAGATGGTGGGCCACAAGTTCGGTGAGTTCTCGCCGACGCGCACCTTCCACGGCCATGCCGCCGACAAGAAGGCGAAGAGGAAGTAAGCCATGGGTAAAGCATCCGCCCCCCGTGCGCTGCCGGAGAACGAAGCCAAAGCGGTCGCCCGCAATCTTCGCGTCTCGCCGCAGAAGCTGAACCTCGTCGCTCAGCTCATCCGCGGCAAGAAGGTCGGGACGGCGCTGGCCGATCTCGAGTTCTCCCGCAAGCGCATCGCGACCGACGTTCGCAAGTGCCTGCAGAGCGCGATCGCCAATGCCGAGAACAACCATGACCTCGACGTCGACGATCTCGTCGTCGCCCAGGCCTTCGTCGGCAAGGCGCTCGTCATGAAGCGCTTCCACGCCCGCGCCCGCGGCCGTGGCGCCCGTATCATGAAGCCGTTCTCGAACATCACGATCGTGGTGCGCGAAGTCCAGGCTGCGCAGGCCTGAGGAGAGAACGATGGGTCAGAAAATCAATCCGATCGGCCTGCGCCTCGGGATCAACCGCACCTGGGATTCGCGCTGGTTCGCCCAGAAGGGCGAGTACGGCAAGCTGCTGCATGAGGACATGGCCATCCGCGCCGCCCTCATGAAGCTGCTGAAGCAGGCCGCGGTCTCGAAGATCATCATCGAACGCCCGCACAAGAAGTGCCGCGTCACCATCCACTCGGCGCGTCCGGGCGTGGTGATCGGCAAGAAGGGCGCCGACATCGAGAAGCTCCGCAAGGAAGTCTCGAAGCTCACCAAGGCCGACGTGACGATCAACATCGTCGAGGTGCGCAAGCCCGAGATCGACGCCACGCTGGTCGCCGACTCGATCGCCCAGCAGCTCGAGCGCCGCGTCGCTTTCCGTCGCGCCATGAAGCGCGCCGTTCAGTCGGCGATGCGTCTGGGCGCCGAGGGCATCCGCATCAACTGCTCGGGCCGTCTCGGCGGCGCCGAGATCGCGCGCCTCGAATGGTATCGCGAGGGCCGCGTGCCGCTTCACACGCTGCGCGCCGACGTCGATTACGGCGTCGCCACCGCCTTCACGACCTATGGGACGTGCGGCATCAAGGTCTGGATCTTCAAGGGCGAGATCCTCGAACACGACCCGATGGCCCAGGACAAGCGCCTTTCCGACGAAGGCAGCCGCTCCGGCGGCCGTGATCGCGACCACCGCGATCGCGATCGTCGCGAACAGGCTGCGTAAGGCTGATCGAGAAGAGCCATGCTGCAACCAAAACGCACCAAGTTCCGCAAGCAGTTCAAGGGACGCATCCACGGCGTCGCCAAGGGCGGCACGGACCTCAACTTCGGCCAGTTCGGCCTGAAGGCCCAGGAGCCGGAGCGGATCACCGCCCGGCAGATCGAGGCGGCCCGCCGCGCGATCACCCGCGCCATGAAGCGTGTCGGCCGTGTCTGGATCCGGGTGTTCCCGGACGTGCCGGTCTCCGCCAAGCCGACCGAAGTCCGCATGGGTAAGGGCAAGGGTTCGCCCGAGTTCTGGGCCGCCAAGGTCAAGCCCGGCCGGATCATGTTCGAGCTCGACGGCGTGTCCGAGGAGATCGCCCGCGAGGCGCTTCGTCTCGGTGCCGCCAAGCTGCCGATCAAGACGCGCTTCATCCAGCGCATCGCCGAGTAAGGGAGGACGACATGAAAAGCACACAGCGTCTGTCCGACCTGAAGGGCATGAGCACCGATCAGCTCCATGACGAGCTTCTGAAGCTCAAGAAGGAGCAGTTCAACCTGCGTTTCCAGCGCGCCACCGGCCAGCTGGAAAACACCGCCCGCGTCACCGAGGTCCGCAAGGACATCGCGCGCATCCGGACGCTGCAGCGGTCGAAGACCGTCGCCGCGAGCGCGTGAGGAGAGAGAAATGCCGAAGCGCGTCCTGCAAGGCGTCGTCGTCAGCGACAAGCAAAACAAAACTGTTGTCGTGAAGGTCGAGCGGCGTTATACGCACCCGCTCCTCAAGAAGACGGTTCGCCGCACCAAGAACTACCACGCCCATGATGAGGCGGGTGTGTTCAAGATCGGCGACACGGTGTGGATCGAGGAGTCCAAGCCGATTTCCAAGCTGAAAAGCTGGGTTGTGCTCGAGGACGCCCCCAAGGCGTGATTCGGGACGGCTTCGTCCGGCCCCGAATCACGGGGCAGGGCGGGGCGGAAAGAAGCCGGGCATGTGTCTCCGCAAAGGTGCCACGCACTTTTGCGGATCATGTTTTGTTTTGAGGCCAGGGGGCGATCGACCCCCGTCAGTCGTAGTCCCGCCGGCGCTGATGCCGCGCGGGAAACCGCCTGATACCACTAGGAAGGATCAAGGCCATGATCCAGGTGCAGACGAATCTCGACGTCGCCGACAATTCGGGCGCGCGCCGCGTGATGTGCATCAAGGTTCTCGGCGGATCGAAGCGCAAATACGCGGGTGTCGGTGACATCATCGTCGTTTCGATCAAGGAAGCCATCCCGCGCGGTCGCGTGAAGAAGGGCGACGTCATGAAGGCGGTCGTCGTTCGCACCGCCAAGGACGTGAAGCGCGCCGACGGTTCGGTGATCCGCTTCGACCGCAATGCGGCCGTGCTGATCAACAACCAGAAAGAGCCTGTCGGCACGCGTATCTTCGGACCGGTTCCGCGCGAGCTGCGCGCCAAGAACCACATGAAGATCATCTCGCTGGCGCCGGAGGTGCTGTAATGGCTGCGAAGATCAAGAAGGGCGACAAGGTCGTCGTGCTCGCTGGTCGCGACAAGGGCAAGACCGGTGAAGTCCTGCAGGTGATGCCGAAGGATGCCCGCGCCGTGGTGCGTGGCGTCAACCTGGTGAAGCGTCATACCAAGCAGTCGCAGACGTCCGAAGGCGGCATCATCTCGAAAGAGGCCACCATCGACCTGTCGAACATCGCCGTCGCCGATCCCAAGGACGGCAAGGCGACCCGCGTGGGATTCAAGGTGCTCGATGACGGCCGCAAGGTTCGTTTCGCCAAGCGTTCGGGGGATCTGATCGATGGCTGAGGCTCAGACCAGCGCGCTTACGCCGCGCATGAAGCAGCATTACGAGGACGTCGTTCGTCCCGCGATGATCAAGGAATTCGGCTACAAGAACGCCATGGAAGTGCCGACGATCGAGAAGATCGTCATCAACATGGGCGTTGGTGAAGCGACTGCCGACCGCAAGAAGGTCGACAACGCTGCCGGGGACCTTGCCATGATCGCCGGGCAGAAGCCCGTCATCACCAAGTCCCGCCTCGCGATCGCCGGCTTCAAGCTGCGCGAGAACATGGCGGTCGGCTGCAAGGTCACGCTGCGCAAGACCAAGATGTTCGAGTTCGTCGACCGGCTCGTCACCATCGCCTTGCCCCGCGTGCGCGACTTCCGTGGTCTCAACCCGAAGTCGTTCGACGGGCGCGGCAATTTCGCGCTCGGGATCAAGGAGCACATCGTGTTCCCCGAGATCAACTACGACAAGGTCGACCAGGTCTGGGGCATGGACGTGATCGTCTGCACGACTGCGAAGTCGGACGACGAGGCACGCGCTCTGCTCAAGCACTTCAACTTCCCGTTCCGGCAGTGAACTGACCGTTCAAACGCGGAAACCAGGAGAGATCGATGGCTAAGAAAAGCTCCGTCGAGACGAACGAGCGCCGCAGGGAGCTGGTGAAGAAATTCGCCGGCCGCCGCGCACGCCTTCTCGCGATCGCCAATGACGAAAACCAGCCCATGGACGAGCGTTTCCTCGCTCGCCTGAAGCTCGCCGAACTGCCGCGCAATTCGGCCAAGACCCGCATCCGCAATCGGTGCGAGGTGACGGGCCGTCCCCGCGCTTTCTATCGCAAGCTCAAGATGTCGCGTATCGCGCTGCGTGAGCTCGGTAACAAGGGGCTGGTTCCCGGCCTCGTGAAGTCGAGCTGGTAAGGAGACAGGACAATGACGATCATTGATCCGCTCGGCGATCTGCTGACCCGCATCCGCAATGCGCAGATGCGCCGCAAGTCCCGCGTGTCCACCCCCGGTTCGAAGCTGCGGGGCCGCGTGCTCGATGTCCTCCAGTCCGAGGGCTACATCCGCGGCTACTCGACGACCGAGTTCGGCAATGGCCGGACCGAGTTCGACATCGAGCTGAAGTATCACGAGGGCCAGCCGGTCATCCGGTCGATCTCCCGTGTCTCGAAGCCCGGCCGACGCGTCTATTCGTCGGTCGAGACCATGCCGCGCGTGGCCGACGGCCTTGGCGTGACGATTGTCTCGACCCCGAAGGGCGTCATGGCCGATCATGTGGCCCGCGAGCAGAACGTGGGCGGCGAAGTGCTCTGCAAGGTCTTCTGACCTTTCGGACGCCGCTCATTTTCAGGAGAGATCCAATGTCTCGTATCGGTAAAAAGCCGGTTCCCGTTCCCGCTGGCGTCACCGCCAACGTCGACGGCCAGCTGGTCAAGATCAAGGGCTCCAAGGGCGAGCTCTCCTTCCTGGTTCCCGAGGATGTCTCGGTGGCCATGGAGAACGGCTCGATCGCGGTTCAGCCGCGTTCGCAGTCGAAGCGCGCCCGCTCGCTCTGGGGCACCTCGCGCGCCCGCATCAACAACCTCGTGATCGGCACGACCGCCGGTTACGAAAAGCGCCTCGAGATCAACGGCGTCGGTTATCGCGCCGCTCTGGCCGGCAAGGTGCTGAAGCTGTCGCTGGGCTACAGCCACGACATCGACTACCCCATCCCGGAGGGCATTTCGATCACGGTGCCGAAGCCGACCGAGATCGTCGTCGCCGGTATCGACAAGCAGGTCGTCGGACAGATCGCCGCCGAGATCCGCGACTACCGCGGCCCCGAGCCCTACAAGGGCAAGGGCGTCAAGTACGCCGGCGAGTTCATCTTCCGCAAGGAAGGCAAGAAGAAGTAAGGACGCCAGCCATGAGCAAGCAGAACGATGTGACTGCGCGCCGCAAGGCTCGCGTCCGGCGCGCGATCAAGGCGGTCGCCAACGGCCGTCCGCGCCTCTCGGTGCACCGCACCGGCAAGCAGATCTACGCCCAGGTGATCGACGACGTGAAGGGGGTGACCCTGGTGTCGGCGTCGTCGCTGGACAAGGACCTGCGCAAGGACATCAAGTCCGGCGCGAATGTCGAGGCAGCCGGCCAGATCGGCAAGGTCCTCGCCGAGCGCGCGGTCAAGGCCGGCGTGACGGACGTGGTCTTCGACCGCGGCTCCTACCGCTATCACGGCCGCGTCAAGGCGCTGGCCGATGCGGCCCGCGAGGGCGGCCTCAGCTTCTGAGGTTTTCGGGTTCCGCCCGGCCCGGCATTCGCTGCCGGCCGGGCGGCGCCCGTTTTCAGGCTTCCCCGCGCAATGAGGCGAGGGGACAGGCTCGAGCGAGCGGCGGGGCAGCAGCCTCGTCCGCGCAAGTAAGAGGACAGACATGGCTAGAGAGCCGCGTGAGCGTAGGGACCGGGAACAAGAGGTTTCCGAGTTCGTGGACAAGCTCGTCCACATCAACCGCGTCGCCAAGGTGGTGAAGGGTGGCCGTCGCTTCGGCTTTGCCGCCCTCGTCGTCGTCGGCGACCAGAAGGGCCGCGTCGGCTTCGGCCATGGCAAGGCCCGTGAAGTTCCCGAGGCGATCCGCAAGGCGACGGAAGCTGCCAAGCGCGGCCTCGTCCGCGTTCCGCTGCGCGAGGGCCGTACCCTCCATCACGACGTCCAGGGCCGCCACGGCGCCGGCAAGGTCGTGCTGCGTGCGGCGCCCGCGGGTACCGGCATCATCGCCGGCGGCCCGATGCGCGCTGTCTTCGAAGCGGTCGGCATGCAGGACGTCGTGTCGAAGTCGCTCGGCTCCTCCAACCCGTACAACCTCGTGCGCGCCACCTTCGACGCGTTGAAGAACGAAGACAGCCCGCGCTCGGTCGCGGCTCGTCGCTCGCTCAAGGTTTCGGCCCTGCAGACCCGTCGCCGCGATGCCGGCACGGATGCGGCTGCGGAAGCGTGAGGAGGGGTTCGATGGCAAAGTCTGAGAACACCACCGTGACCGTCGAGCAGATCGGCTCCCCGATCCGCCGCGACGCCAGCCAGCGCCAGACCCTGATCGGTCTGGGGCTGAACAAGATTCGCCGCCGCTCGACCCTCCAGGACACCCCCGCGGTGCGTGGCATGGTCGAGAAGGTCAAGCACCTCGTGCGCGTCGTCGACGCGAAGTGAGGAGGCAGACACATGAAACTCAATGAGATTCGTGACAACGAAGGCGCGGCCAAGTCGCGCATCCGCGTCGGCCGTGGCATTGGCTCCGGCAAAGGCAAGACCGGTGGGCGCGGCGTCAAGGGTCAGAAGGCCCGCGCCGGCGTGGCGGTCAAGGGCTTCGAAGGCGGCCAGATGCCGCTGTATCGTCGCCTGCCGAAGCGCGGCTTCACCAACCTCTTCGCCAAGGATTTGAACGAGGTGAACCTCGGGCGCATCCAGCAGGCGGTGGAAGCCGGCAAGCTGGACGCCAAGGGCCCCGTGACCATCGAGGCGCTCGTCGCCGCCGGTGTGATCACCCGTCAGGCCAAGGACGGCGTGAAGATCCTCGGCCAGGGCGAGCTCAAGACGAAGCTTGCCTTCGAGGTCGCCGGTGCGTCGAAATCGGCCGTCGAGGCGATCGAGAAGGCCGGCGGTTCGGTCAAGATCCTGGCTGCCGCTTCACAGGCGTGAGCCTGACGCTTAAATGATGTTAGCGAACGGCGGCCAGGCCCTTGCGCCTCGGCCGCCGTTCGACTGTTTGACGCAAGGCATGCCCCCGCGATTCGCAGAGCGGATCCGGATGACGGCGTGCTTCACTGACGAGATTCAGGGACCAGACGCATGGCATCGGCGGCTGAACAGCTCGCGGCGAACCTCAACTTCGGGGCGCTCGCCAAGGCTGACGAACTCAAGAAGCGGATCTGGTTCACGCTGGGCGCGCTGATCGTCTATCGCCTGGGAACCTATATCCCGCTGCCCGGGATGAACCCCGATGCCGTCGCCGATCTCTTCCGGCAGACGCAGTCCGGCATGCTCGGCATGTTCAACATGTTCTCGGGCGGCGCGGTCGGCCGGCTCGCGATCTTCGCGCTGGCGATCATGCCGTATATTTCGGCCTCGATCATCGTCCAGCTGCTCTCCAGCGTGATCCCGACCTTCGAGAACCTGAAGAAGGAAGGCGAGCAGGGCCGCAAGATCCTGAACCAGTACACCCGATACCTGACGCTCGTGCTGGCGGTGTTCCAGGCCTACGCGATCGGCGTCGGCCTGCAGGGCTCCGGCAACCTTGTGCTCGAGCCCGGCCCGTTCTTCCTGGTCTCGACCACGATCACGCTGGTCGGTGGCACGATGTTCCTGCTGTGGCTCGGCGAACAGATCACCAGCCGCGGCATCGGCAACGGCACCTCGATGATCATCTTCGCCGGCATCATCGCGGAGTTCCCTTCGCAGCTCGCCCAGACCCTTGAACTCGGCCGCCAGGGTGCGATCTCGACCGGCCTGCTGCTCGGCATCCTGCTGATGGCGATCTGCGTCATCGCCTTCTGCGTGTTCATGGAGCGCGCGCAGCGCCGCCTGCTGATCAACTATCCCAAGCGCCAGGTCGGCAACCGCATGTATGAGGGCCAGACCTCGTTCCTGCCGCTGAAGCTCAACACCTCGGGCGTCATTCCCCCGATCTTCGCCTCCTCGCTGCTGCTGCTGCCGACGACGATCGCCAGCTTCTCGCAGGCGCAGGGCGGCACCGGCTTCCTGTCGACCGTGGCGACCTATCTCGCGCATGGCCGGCCGCTGTTCATGGTGCTCTACGCCGCGCTGATCATCTTCTTCTGCTTCTTCTACACCGCGATCGTGTTCAACCCGGTCGAGACCGCCGACAATCTGAAGAAGCATGGCGGCTTCATGCCGGGCATTCGCCCCGGCGAGCGCACGGCCGAGCATATCGACCGCGTGCTGACCCGCATCACGGTTCTGGGCGCAGGCTACCTGACGATCGTCTGCCTTATCCCCGAGTTCATGATCACCTATGCTCAGATCCCGATCATCCTGCTGGGCGGCACCTCGCTGCTCATCGTGGTGACGACGACGATGGATACCGTGGCGCAGGTGCACGGCCATCTGCTGGCCCATCAATACGAAGGCCTTGTCAAGAAGGCCAAGCTGCGAGGAGCGCGAAGGTAAGATGCGACTGATTTTCCTGGGGCCGCCGGGGGCGGGCAAAGGCACTCAGGCGACGCGCATCGTCGCGAAGCACGGCATTCCGCAGCTCTCCACCGGGGACATGCTGCGGGCCGCGGTGGCGGCCGGCACGCCGGTCGGCCAGAAGGCCAAGGCGGTGATGGATTCGGGCGGGCTCGTCTCGGACGAGATCGTCATCGGGATCGTCGCCGACCGGATCGAGGAGGCGGACGCCCGGAAGGGCTTCATCCTCGACGGCTTCCCGCGCACTTTGGCCCAGGCCGAGGCGCTCGACGGCATGCTCGAGAGCAAGGGCCTGAAGATCGACGCCGTGCTCGAGCTGGTCGTCGACCAGAGCAAGCTCGTCGATCGTATCGTCAAGCGCGCCGAAGAGGCGAAGGCCGCCGGCCAGCCAGTGCGCAAGGACGACGATCCGGAGGTCTTCAAGACCCGGCTCGACGCCTACAACCGCGATACCGCGATCGTGGCTCCCTATTACGAGAAGCGCGGCCAGCTGACCAAGATCGACGGCATGAAGCCGATCGACGAGGTCACGATTGCGATCGAGACGGCGCTCAGCGCGGCGGCCGAGACCCGCTGATCCACCTGGGAAGGAGGTTTCGACCTCCTTTCGGCAGCATGCCTCGTCTGGCATGTTTCTTGGGTAGACGGGTTGACTCGCGGCGGTCCAGCCGTTAACGACCCGCCATCCGGTTTCATGGGAGCGATGCCGTTGCCTTCGCGAGAAGGGACGACGTCGCGTTACTGCATGGAGCCGTTCAACGCCTCGCAAGGGCCGGCCTCCACCGGCGCGGGGCTTCTTTCACGAGCCGCAGGGCCATCGGGCGCTGGGGCCAACATGGAGACGAGAGCATGGCTCGTATCGCAGGCGTCAACATTCCTACCGGCAAGCGCGTCGTCATCGGCTTGCAGTACATCCACGGCATCGGCGCGGCCAAGGCCCAGGAAATCTGCCAGAAGGTCGGTATTGCCGATGAGCGCCGGGTCAACCAGCTGACCGACGCCGAAGTGCTTCAGATCCGCGAGACGATCGACCGCGACTACCTCGTCGAGGGCGACCTGCGTCGCGAAGTCTCGATGAACATCAAGCGCCTGATGGACCTCGGCTGCTATCGCGGCCTTCGCCATCGCCGTTCGCTGCCGGTCCGCGGCCAGCGCACCCATACCAACGCCCGCACCCGCAAGGGTAAGGCGAAGCCGATCGCCGGCAAGAAGAAGTAATTTTCGGGCAGTTGGCAGTCGGCAACAGGCAGTCGTTTTGCGATTGCCGGCTGCCAATTGCCGACTGCCGATCTATTCCCCAGCGCCTGGCATGACGGGCGCGCCTGAAGGACAAGAGAAGACATGGCCAAGGAAGCCCAGCGCGTCCGTCGTCGCGAACGCAAGAACATCGTCTCCGGCGTCGCGCATGTGAACGCCTCGTTCAACAACACCATGATCACCATCACCGACGCGCAGGGCAACACGATCTCGTGGTCGTCCGCCGGCACGATGGGTTTCAAGGGTTCGCGCAAGTCGACCCCCTATGCCGCTCAGGTCGCTGCCGAGGACGCCGCCCGCAAGGCTGCCGAGCACGGCATGCGCACCCTCGAGGTCGAAGTGACCGGTCCGGGTTCGGGCCGCGAATCGGCGCTGCGCGCTCTGCAGGCCGCGGGCTTCACCGTGACCTCGATCCGGGACGTGACTCCGATCCCGCACAATGGCTGCCGTCCGCGCAAGCGTCGCCGCGTCTGACGCCCGCCATTGCATGAGGCGCCCGCAAGGGCGGGCGCCTGTCCGGGGCGGCGGTGGCCGCCAGATGAATTCAGCACCAGGAGTGCGGTCGTGATCAGCAAGAACTGGCAGGATCTTTCCAAGCCCAACAAGCTCGAAGTGAAGGTCGGCGACGATCCGAAGCGTCAGGCGACCGTGGTGGCACGCCCGCTCGAGCGCGGCTTCGGCATGACGCTCGGCAACGCGCTGCGCCGCGTGCTGCTCTCCTCGCTCCAGGGCGCGGCCGTGACCGCCGTCCAGATCGACGGCGTTCTCCACGAGTTCTCCTCGATCCCCGGCGTCCGCGAGGACGTGACGGACATCGTGCTCAACATCAAGGCCATCGCGGTCAAGATGCAGGGCGAGGGCCCCAAGCGCATGACCCTGCGCAAGTCCGGCCCCGGCACCGTCACCGCGGGCGACATCAACACGGTCGGCGACGTCTCGATCCTCAATCCGGAGCTGGTGCTGTGCACGCTCGACGAGGGCGCCGAGATCCGCATGGAGTTCACGGTCAACACCGGCAAGGGCTATGTTCCGTCCGAGCAGAACCGGCCCGAGGATGCGCCGATCGGCCTTATTCCGGTCGACAGCCTGTATTCGCCGGTCAAGAAGGTTTCCTACCGCGTCGAGAACACCCGCGAGGGCCAGAACCTCGACAAGGACTCGCTGACGCTGCAGATCGAGACCAATGGTTCGGTCACGCCCGAGGACGCGCTGGCGCTGGCCGCCCGCATCCTTCAGGACCAACTCGCGGTGTTCATCACCTTCGAGGAGCCGCGCAAGGAAGAGGCCGTCTCGACCGCGCCGCAGCTTCCGTTCAACCCGGCTCTTCTCAAGAAGGTCGACGAGCTGGAGCTGTCCGTCCGCTCGGCGAACTGCCTGAAGAACGACAACATCGTCTATATCGGCGACCTCATCCAGAAGTCGGAAGGCGAGATGCTGCGCACCCCGAACTTCGGCCGCAAGTCGCTGAACGAGATCAAGGAAGTGCTCGCCACCATGGGCCTGCATCTGGGCATGGACGTCCAGGGCTGGCCGCCGGAGAACATCGAAGAGCTCGCGAAGCGCTTCGAGGAGCACTACTGAGAACGGCGGTGGGCAGTCGGCCCTAGGCAGTCGGTTTCCGGCGCCTTTCCCGACTGCCCATTGCCTGTTGCCGATTGCCCACCATCACAACGACCGGTCGTTCCGTGGCACGGCGACCGGAAAATCATAGGAGAGCCAAATGCGTCACGGTTTCCGCGGTCGTCGTTTCAACCGCTCGGTCGAGCATCGCCAGGCGATGTTCGCCAACATGGCCCAGGCCCTGATCAAGCACGAGCAGATCACCACCACGCTGCCGAAGGCCAAGGACCTGCGTCCCGTCGTCGAGAAGCTGGTGACGCTCGGCAAGCGCGGCGACCTGCATGCCCGCCGCCAGGCGATCGCGCAAATCAAGGACGCCGCTCTCGTCGGCAAGCTCTTCGCGGTGCTCGGCCCGCGCTACAAGGAGCGGAATGGCGGCTATCTGCGCATCATGAAGGCGGGCTTCCGCTTCGGCGACAACGCTCCGATGGCGATCATCGAGTTCGTGGATCGCGACGTTGACGCCAAGGGACAGGATTCGGGCCCGGTGTTCACGGCGGACGACGAGGCGGCCTGATCGGCCCGGCCTTGTTCACGAATGAGAGAAAGGCGGCCTCCGGGCCGCCTTTTTTACTTCGGCGTTAGCATTTGAGACGGCGTCGTTGGCGAGGGGGCCATGCACAGGCGGGGCAGAGGCGGTAGACAGCGAGATGATCAAGCAGACCTGTTATGTCAGCCTGTGCCAAGCGGGCGCGGATGGGCGTGTCCTCTCCATGTTCCGCGATATCCTCACGGTATCCCAGCGCAACAACCGCGCAAACGGACTGAGTGGCTACCTGCTCTTCGACAGGCACTATTTCGCACAGGTGCTCGAGGGCGACCCCAGGGTGGTGGATGCGACCATCGCGCGCATCAAGGATGACCCACGGCATCGCGACATCGTCTTGCTCGGCTATCGGGAACGGCGGGTGAGGCAGTTCGAGGGCTGGGCGATGGGCGGCGCCATGATCGAGGCCATCCACGATCGCGAGATCCTGCTGCGGCGCGGACTCGATTCCAAAGGGTGGCAGCGGAAGCTCGACGGCGAGGGGCTGATCAATCTTGCGCTTGATTTCGCCGCGTCGCGCAGCACCGACATATAGGCTCGCTGGTCAAAGCGCGGCCGCTGACCTATCTCTCCGGAGACTGCTTCGCCGGAGAGACATCATGGCCGCCCGCCGCCCCCTTGCCGTTGTCCTGCTCGCGACGCTGGCTTTGACCGGCCCTGCCGTTGCGCAGGCCCCGGCACGGCAGGTTCCGGAAAGTCGCGAGCAGGTCACGCTCTCCTTTTCGCCTCTGGTCAAGCGCACGGCTCCCGCCGTGGTGAACGTCTATGGCGCGCGCGTCGAGAAGCGCCCGCAGAACCCGTTCATGGACGATCCCTTCTTCCGCCGCTTCTTCGGCGACCGCGGTTTCGGCGTCGAGCGCGAGCGGGTGCAGCGCTCGCTCGGGTCGGGCGTGGTGGTGGACGCGGCTGCCGGGCTGGTCGTCACCAACAACCACGTCATCGAGAACATGAGCGAGGTGAAGGTCGCCTTCGCCGACAAGCGCGAGGTCGAGGCGAAGATCCTGCTGCGCGATCCACGCAGCGACCTTGCGGTGCTCAAGGTCGCGGACACGAAGAACCTGACGGCGATCGAGCTTGCCGATGCCGACGAGCTGGAGGTGGGCGACATCGTGCTGGCGATGGGCAATCCCTTCGGCGTCGGCCAGACGGTCACGCAGGGCATCGTCTCGGCGCTGGCGCGCACGCAGATCGGCGTGGGCGACGCGCAGTCCTTCATCCAGACGGATGCCGCGATCAATCCGGGCAATTCCGGCGGCGCGCTGATCGACATGAAGGGGCGCGTGGTCGGCATCAACACGGCGATCTATTCGCGCTCGGGCGGCAGCGTCGGCATTGGCTTCGCCATTCCTTCGGCGATGGTGCGCCTCGTCGTGGACAGCGCGAAGGCCGGCGCCAAGACGGTGCGCCGCCCCTGGTTCGGCGCACGGCTGCAGGCGCTCACTGCGGATGTCGCCGATGGGCTCGGCCTCGACCGCCCGGCGGGTTCGGTCGTCGCCAGCGTGGTCGAGAGGGGGCCGGCAGATCAGGCGGGCCTGCGGCGCTCGGACGTCATCCTGGCGGTCGATGGGGTGCCGGCGGACGATCCGGAGGCTTTCGGCTACCGCTTCGCGACGCGGCCGATCGGCGGCACCACGATGCTCACCGTGCTGCGCGGCGGCAAGCGCATCTCGGTGCCGGTCAAGCTCGTCCCGGCGCCCGAGACGCGGCCGCGCGAGATGGTGAAGCTGACCAGCCGCTCGCCGCTGGCGGGGCTGACCGTGGCGAATCTCTCGCCTGCGCTCGCCGAAGAGCTCTCGGTCGAGACCGGCAATGAAGGCGTCATCGTCGCCGAGATCGAGGAGGGCAGCACCGCGGCGCAGGTCGGCTTCCAGAAGGGCGACCTGATCAAGGCGCTCAACGGCGAGAAGATGCTGAGCTCCCGCGATGTCGAGGCAGCGCTGAAGGAGCGCCGGCGCGCCTGGGAGGTGACGATCACGCGCGGCGGCCAGACGATCACCTCGGTCTTCCCCGGGTGAGCGATCTGTTTTCCGCTTCGGGGCTGGACAAGTCAGGCCCGCGCCCGCTCGCAGACCGGCTGCGGCCGACGACGCTCGCCGAGGTGGCGGGACAGGAGCACCTGACGGGGCCGGATGGCGCCCTGACGCGGCTCGTTGCGTCGGGTACGCTCGGCAGCCTGATCTTCTGGGGGCCGCCGGGGACCGGCAAGACGACGGTGGCGCGGTTGCTCGCCGGGCAGGTCGATCTCGGCTTCGAGCAGATCAGCGCGATCTTTTCCGGCGTCGCCGACCTCAAGAAGGTGTTCGAGGCGGCGCGCGGGCGCCGGCTCGGCGGCAAGGGCACCCTGCTCTTCGTCGACGAGATTCACCGCTTCAACCGGGCGCAGCTCGACGCCTTCCTGCCGGTGATGGAGGATGGCACGATCACGCTGATCGGCGCCACGACCGAGAACCCATCCTTCGCGCTCAATGCCGCGCTCTTGTCGCGGGCCCGCGTGATGACCTTCAAGGCGCTGGACGAGGGCTCGCTGCTCTTCCTGCTCGGCCGGGCCGAGGTGCTGGAGAACCGGGAGCTGCCGCTGACGCCGGAGGCGAGGCTCGCGCTCGCCCGCTTCGCCGATGGCGACGGCCGCGCAGTGCTGACACTGGCCGAGGAGCTCTGGCGCGCCGCCAAGCCCGGCGAGATCCTCGACGAGCATGGCCTGTCCGAGGTGATCCAGCGCCGCGCGCCGATCTACGACAAGGCGCAGGACGGCCACTACAACCTGATCTCCGCGCTGCACAAGACGATTCGTGGCTCCGACCCCGATGCGGCGCTCTACTATTTCGCCCGCATGCTCGACGCCGGCGAGGATCCGCGCTTCCTGGCGCGGCGGTTGGTCCGGATGGCGGTCGAGGATATCGGGCTGGCCGATCCACAGGCGCTGATCCATGCCCGCGCCGCCGCCGAGACCTATGAGCAGCTCGGCACTCCCGAGGGCGAGCTGGCGCTGGCCAATTGCGTGATCTACCTGGCGACCGCGCCGAAATCGAATGCGGCCTACAAGGCCTACAAGGCCGCCGTCCGCGTTGCGAAGGACCGCGGCTCGCTGATGCCGCCCAAGACCATCCTCAATGCGCCGACGCGGCTGATGAAGGACGAGGGCTACGGCGCCGATTACGCCTATGACCACGACCAGCCGGAGGCCTTCTCCGGCCAGAACTACTGGCCCGACCTGCTCGGTCGCCAGCGCTTCTACGATCCTCCGGAGCGCGGCTTCGAGCGCGAGCTCCGCAAGCGGCTGGAGTATTGGGAGAAGCTCAGGCTGGAGCGCGGCGGCCAGCCGTAGGCCGCCTGCGGGATCCCATCCGAGGCGGGTCGCCACTCCCACCCTCGCGCGACGGGGACGGGACCCCGCACCCGGTGCCTCCATCCGGGGCAGAGTTCAGCGATCCCGCCAAAATTCGGGCGCAGCCGCGCAGCATTGCGGCAGACCGGCCCTTGAGGCCCGGCGCCGGTTCTGCATCATTCCCATCGCAATGTGGACGAAGCTGGCGGCCGGGCGGTCGCCGATGCCACCGGGAGTGATCGGAATGGACAGACGCCAGTTCCTGAAGGCTTCGGCCGCAGCCGGCGCGATGCTGTCTCTGCCTTGCGCAGCCCGTGCGCAGGCCGGGCAGACCCTGCGGTTCGTTCCCTATTCGGACGTCGCGATCATCGACCCGATCTGGACGACCGGCTACTCCACCCGCACCCACGCGCTTCTGGTGTGGGATACGCTCTACGGCCTCGACGAGAGGCTGCAGCCGCAGCCGCAAATGGTCGAGGGACATGTCGTCGAGGATGCCGGCAGGCGCTGGACGCTGACGCTGCGGCCCGGTCTCGTCTTCCATGACGGCAGCAAGGTTCTGGCGCGCGATGCGGTCGCCTCGATCAAGCGCTGGGGCGCGCGGGACACGTTCGGGCAGGCGCTGATGACGGCGACCGACGAGCTCACCGCGCCGGACGACCGCACGATCGTCTTCCGGCTGAACAGGCCGTTCCCGAACCTGCCTGCGGCGCTGGCGCGGCCGAGCGCGCTCGTCGCGGCGATCATGCCCGAGCATCTGGCGCAGACCGACCCGTTCAAGCAGATTCCCGAGGCGATCGGTTCCGGGCCGTTCCGTTATGTGAAGGAGGAGCGGGTTCCGGGCGCACGGCATGTCTATGCGCGCCATGCCGGCTATGTGCCGCGCGCGAGCGGCACGCCGAGCTTCACCGCGGGGCCGCGCATCGCCTATCTCGACCGTGTCGAATTCACGGTGATGCCCGATCCGGCGACCGCGGTGAGCGCGCTGCAGGCCGGCGAGGTCGATTGGGTCGAGCAGCCGCTGATCGACATGCTGCCGATCCTCCGCAAGGACCCGAACATCGTGGTTGAGGTCAAGGACCCGACCGGCATGGCGGGGCAGGTCCGCCTCAATCACCTGCAGGCGCCGTTCAACAATCCCGCGATCCGGCGCGTGGTCCTCAAGGCGCTCGACCAGACGGCCTGCATGGACGCGGTCTGCGGCGGCGATCCGGAGGTGCGGCGTTCGACGATGGGGTTCTTTCCGTCCGGCTCGCCGATGGCGAACGACGCCGGCATCGAGGCGCTGAAGGCGCCGAAGGACTATGCCGCACTCAAACGGGAGTTGGCGGACGCTGGCTACAAGGGCGAGCGGATCGTCTTTCTCTCGGGGCAGGACGTGCCGCGCATTTCGCAGGTGGCGGAAGTCGCGGCCGACATGCTGCGCAAGCTCGGCGCGAATGTCGATTTCGTCGCCGCCGACTGGGGCACCGTCCTGCAGCGCATCACCAAGCGCGACCCCGTCGAAGCGGGCGGCTGGAGCTGCTATGTCACCTATTGGTCGGGGCTGGATCTCGGCTCGCCGGCGACCAATTCGCCGCTGCGCGGCAATGGCGCGAAGGCCAGCCCGGGCTGGCCGACCAGCCCCGAGATCGAGGCGTTGCGGGCGCAATGGCTCGAGGCGCCGGACCTTGTCGCGCAGCGGGCAATCGCCGCGAAAATCCAGATCCAGGCGATGCAGGACGTGCCTTATGTCCCGGCTGGGCAGTATTTCCAGCCTGTCGCCTACCGCAAAGGCATCACGGGAATGCTGAGCGGCGTCCCCGTCTTCACCAATCTCCGGAAGAGCTGAGGCCGCTGGCCCCTGGCGGCTTGATTGGGCGAGCGGCCGACGAGGCGATGAGAGACGGCGATCGGCTGCCAGCTCTCCTCAGAACGACCGTTCGATGAAGATCTGGCCGGAGAGCAACCGGCCGCCGATCGTCGCGGGCAGGGCGCGGCTCTGAAAGGCGGCCCGTGTCTGCGCGATCGAGCCCTCGATACCCGCCTTGAAGCCTTCCACCGGCGTCCAGACGAGGTTGGCGCTGAGCCGGTCGATGCGCAGCTTGCCCTTGCTCGCATCGGTGAAGGGCACGGCGATCTGGTAGCGGCTGACATAGATATTGCTGGCCAGCTCGTCGGTCCATTCCCGCTTCGCGGCGAGGACGGCCGAGAAGCCGCGTGCGGAATCAGCCGGGGCCAGGACCTGCCGCACGATCGTCGTATCCAGCGACGAGCCGATATAGGCGGCGGCATCGACGGCCCGCGCGATCTGGGCGGTGACCTCGCCGGGCCGGCCGAGGGCCGTGACCTTGTAGGTTGCTCCCACGATCCCGGCGCGGCCGAGCTTCGCCGGCTGGCCCGGCACGTCGCGCAGCGCGCCGGCGAGATGCAAGGTGAGGGCGCCCTGCGTATAGACCAGGCGGGCGACGCCATCGGGCACGCGGCCCCGGCTGACCGGGATGCTGGTGGTCGTCGCCGCGGTCGGGTCCTCCAGCGCCAGCGCCAGGTTCCAGCGCTCGGTCAGGTCCCTTTCCCAGGCGATCAGCCCGACATTGCGACCGGGCGAGCGGGCGCTGAAGGCGAAATCCTCGCCCGTCCAGAAGCTGAAGCGGGAGCCGGCGAGGCCAAACAGCATCGGGCCGACGCTCACCGTCGCCTCCTGGATCGTCGATGTGTCGGGCTGTCCCGCGGCGGGTGCGGTGGAGACCTCGAAAGCCGTGCCGACATAGAGGCCCGATGGAAGCAGCTGCGCGGTGGCAATCCGCAGATTGGCGGTGGTCGGCCAGGAAAAGCTGGGGCGGGGAACGGCATCGCCCGCCTTGGGCACGCGGTAACTGTCGAACTGGAGCCCGGCCGTCACCGTGCCCGAGATGGCGAGACAGGTGGCGGAGCCCGGAACGATCAGCCCGGGAACCGTGTCGTCGTCGTCGTCGCCGTCCGAGTCGGCGCTGCCGTCCGGCTTTCCGTCGTCCTCGTCATCCTCGTCGGCGCTCTTCCGGGCTGTCTCGCTCTGCCACACCGGCCCGAGATCCGGCGGCTCGACCCGGCAGCTGCGGGCGAATTCAGGCGCTCTGGCTTTGGCCGGGCGCGTCGTGGCGGCGGCGCCAGGCAGGCTGGCCACCGCGACGGCCAGCGCGAGCAGCGAGCTGTACAGGCCGCTTCGCCCGGTCCCGATGGCTTCGGCAGCCCGCCCCATTGCTTTCGGTCGCCCCCCGGCCGATCCCGATTCCATGAGGCTACACCTTTCAGCTTCATCGCCCGCCCGCAAGGGCGCGGACGCCATGCAGAGGCGAGGTGAGCGCGGCATTCCGACATCAAAGTCGTTCCGGTCGGGCGCGGGCCGGCATAGGATGGCTTTTCATCCGCCGCTCTCGTGGAACCCGGTCATGGCCCTGCTGGCACGTCTCCTGCTGATCGTTCCCTCACTGATCGCCGGCTGGTTCGTCTCGCCCGACGACGTCGCCTATTGGGTGATCGCGTTTGCGATCGCGCTGGTCTTCGTGGTGCTGACCATTGCCGTGGAACTCTATGTGGTCCCCCGGCTGCGGCGGGGGCGCTGACGGCGGATTTCGTTTGTGCGCGGCGCGCCGCCATTCTATGCCGACGCCATGACCAGCAATCGAACAGGCAGGGGCGGCAACGGCCCTCGCAAGGGCCGGGCGCCCGTCGCGGATGCGCCGCGCGGCAAACGGCCGAGCCATGACGCGCGCCGGCAGGCCGCCGCGCGCAAGAAGCCAGGCGCCATCTCCATTGTCGCCGGCGAGAAGCCGGTTCGCGCTCCGCGCCCGGAACGGGCCACGGAGGCGCCCAAGCGCACGCGCGCCGAGGTGAAGGCCGAGGCCTCCCAGGTTCTCGCGACCGGCGTTCAGCAGCTCGTGGTGACGGCGGACGAGAACGAGATGCGGATCGACCGCTTCCTCGAAACCCGGTTTCCGCAGCTCTCCTTCAGCCACATCCAGCGCATCGTCCGGAAGGGCGAGCTGCGCGTCGATGGCAAGCGCGCCGACAGCAAGGACCGGCTCGCCGAAGGCCAGACCGTGCGCATCCCGCCGCTCAAGCTCGAGCAGCAGGCGGAGCGGCCGCGCTCCCACAAGGCCGATGCCGACACGATCGGCTTCCTGCACTCGATCACGCTCTATGAGGACGACGACGTCATGGTCCTCAACAAGCCGGCGGGGCTGGCGGTGCAGGGCGGATCGGGCACGACCCGCCATGTCGACCAGATGCTGTCAGCGCTGACCGACAAGGACGGGCAGAAGCCGCGTCTCGTCCATCGGCTCGACAAGGATACGGCAGGTTGCCTCGTCATCGCCAAGTCGCGTTTTGCTGCAGCGACGCTGGCCAAGACCTTCCGCTCGCGATCGGCCCGCAAGGTCTATTGGGCTCTCGTCGCCGGCGTGCCCCGCGTCAAGCAGGGACGCATCTCCACCTATCTCGCGCGGGAGGAGGCCTATGACGGCGACCAGCGCATGGCGGTGGCCCAGCATGGCGAGGACGGCGCCATGCATGCGGTGACCTATTACGCCGTGGTCGAGACGGCGGCACAGAAGCTCGGCTGGCTCTCGCTGAAGCCGGTGACGGGGCGCACCCACCAGCTGCGCGCCCATGCGGCCCATATCGGCCATCCGATCGTCGGCGACCCGAAATATTTCAACATCCAGAACTGGGAGCTGCCCGGCGGCATCCAGAACAAGCTGCATCTGCTGGCGCGGCGCATCGTCGTGCCGCATCCGCGCGGCAAGGGCACGATCGACGTCAGCGCGCCGTTGCCGCCACATATGCGCCAGAGCTGGAACCTGCTCGGCTTCGACGACGCGCCTTACGATCCCATCGTCGAGGCCCCGGACGAGTAGAGGCGAATCCTCGCCGGCCCGTATGAGAACAGTTGCGGAACAGATTCAATTCTGTTCTAACTATGTTCTCTTTTGGGCAGGGAGGGTCTCATGCGTTCCATCGTTATCGCATCCATGTCGTGTCTGATGCTGGCCGGGGCGGCCCAGGCGCAAGGCGCCTCGGCGCCGAAGCCGGCGCCCGCCGCCATCGCGGCGCAGGCTGCTCCGGCGGCCCCGATGGCCGAAGGGCCGATTCCTCGCGCCGAGCGGGCCAAGGCCCGGCAGGATTGCCTTTCCGAGAACGTCGCGCTCTCCGGTGACGACCTGCGGGCCGCGATGCGGCTGTGCATGGAGGGCAAGTTTCCGGGCGTGCAGCTCTACGCCAAGGACGGCCTGACGCGGGACGGCAAGCCGACCGCGGTCGCGGCGCGGAAGCTTTGCAAGGACGAGGTCGATGGCCGGGGGCTGCAGGGATCGGAGCGCGTCGCGGCGCTGACGGCCTGCTTCAACGGCAAGCGTCCGGACCTCGCGCAGCGGGCCGAGTGCCGCAAGGACGCGCGCGCCAAGGGGCTCGACGGGACGGATCTGCGCAAGGCCGTCGAGGCCTGTGCGCGCGACGGCAGGGGCTGAGCCGGCGAGATCGGCCGAGGCGGGGATGGGAGGGCGTCATGCCGATGCGGAGGTGGCCGAGCCGCGAGGTTCGGGTTAAAGCGCCGGCATGGACCTCATCATCTTCGATCTCGACGGCACGCTGATCAACTCCGAGGCGATCATCCTCGGTGCGCAATACGAGACCTTCGGACGCTGCGGCATTCCGCATCCGGGCCGCGAGGCGGGGCTGGGCATCGTCGGGCTCTCGCTCGATATCGCGCTGGCCCGTCTTGCGGGGCTGGAGGTCCCGGACGACAGGCTCACGCAGACCTATCGCGAGGTGTTCACCGCGATGCGTCAGCAGGCCCTGACCGACCCGTCACTGGATGAGCCGCTTTTTCCCGGAGTGGCCGAGACGATGGCGGCGCTCCGGGCAATGCCGGGCGTGAAGCTCGGTATCGCGACCGGCAAGTCGCGGAAGGGAGCGGAGTTCATCGTGGCGCGGCATGGCTGGGAGGACCTCTTCCATGTCGTGCAATCAGCCGACGATGCTCCGTCCAAGCCGCACCCCGGCATGATCCTGAACGCGATGGCGGCGGCTGGCGCCTCGCCGGAGCGCACGGCGATGGTTGGTGACAGCTCCTTCGACATCGAGATGGCGGTTGCCGCCGGAGCGGTCCCGGTCGCGGTGTCCTGGGGCTTCCAGCCGGCGGCGAGCCTGGTCGCGCTCGGCGCGCGGCATGTGCTGCAGCGGATGGATGAGCTGCCGGCAGCGCTGGGCATGGCCGGTACCGACTGACGTCCATTCCCGCCGGGTTCCGGATGCTGGCGGGCTGTCACGCCGGCTCCGCGTCGGGCACTGCGCGGAGCTGCGGCACCCTGGAGGCCATGATGACGAGGAACTGGGCCGCGAAGCCGGCGAGGGATACCAGCAGGCATGCCGGTGCGCCGAAGCGCTGGGCGACCAGGGCGCCGATCGCGGCCCCGAGCGGGCGAGTGCCGAAGGTTGCGGTCATGATCAAGGCGGACACCCGCCCGAGCATGCCCGATGGTGTCACCGCCTGGCGCAGCGTCATCGTGGTGATCGACCAGAGCACGGGGCCGGCCCCGAACAGGAAGAAGCCGAGATAGGCGAGCGCCGGGCTCGGCCAATGGATCGTCAGCGCCATCGCGCTTGCCGCGCAGAGGGCGGCGAGGGGGCCGATCGCGATCGTCGTACCAAAGGAGATGCGGGACGCGAGCAGGGGCGCGCCCAAGGCGCCGAGTACCATCCCGCCGCCATAGATGCCGAGCGAGACACCGACCTCGGTCGCGCTCATGTCCAGGTGCTGCACGGCATAGGCGACATAGACGGCCTGCAGCACGAACCAGCCGGTGTTGAAGAGGATCGCGGTCAGCACGATCGGCCGCAGCAGCGCATGGCCTGCGACGAAGCGGGCGCCCTCCGCGATGTCATGCACGAGCTTTCGCCTGGCATGGGGCTGTGCGGGCTCTCGCGGCAGACCCGCCAGCAGCATGACCGCGAGGACGGACAGCGTCGTCGCCAGCGAATAGGCAGCCGGTGCCCCGGTCCAGCCGACGAGGGCGCCGCCGAGCGCCGGCCCGCCGGCATAGGCGGTGCTGCGGGCGAGCTCGAGCCAGCGGTTGGCCGCGGCCAGCTGGGCGCGTGGCACGAGTGTCGGCAGAAGGGCGGGCGCCGCGACGCTGTAGACGACCGTGCCGATCGCGCCGAGGAAGCCGAGTGCCGCGAGCCAGGGCATGGACAGGTTGCCGAGGCCCAGCAACGCCAGGATCGCGAGCAGCGAAAGAGCGCGGATTGCCTCCGCCCCGACCATGAGCCCTCGCCGCGACATGCGATCGACAGCGAGCCCCGCGGGGATCGAGAGCAGCAGGAACGGCAGGGTCTGCGCGGTCTGGAGCCAACCGGTTTCCGCCGCCCCCGCACCAAGAAGGAGCACGGCGGCCAGCGGCGCCGCCGCGAGCGCGATCTGTTCGGAAAACTGGGCGGCAAGATTGGACCAGCCGATGCGGCGGAAGGCCGGTGGCAGAGCGGTCGGGGCGGGGGAGGTCATGGCTGGCTCGCTCGGCGGCTTTTGGAAACGACAGGATGCGATAAGCTCGGCGGCGGCCCCGATCCGCCACCCGCTTTCTGGCTCGGCACGAGGTCTTCCGAGTGGCGCGCGCGATCGGCCCGCCCGTGCGGGCCGTCGCCCGGTGTCTGCCTACGGCCTGCGCGGTAATATCCCCGCAACCACATCGACTCAGGACCGTTTAACCTGAATAACCGTTCAGCTTTGCGCGTTAACCACCTACTGCCCGGCGCGGGTTCATGGTGTTCCCACAACAGGGAAACACCGGCACAAAACAACGCCGGACAGAGGTGCGAAGATGATGGGACATGAGCTTCGTGAATTCGTCGATCGCGTGATGGATTGTCACGCGATCGACGATCAGGACGTCAAGCTTCTCCAGCATGACATCTTGAGCGACACCGTGATGACACGCGACATGGTGGATGTGCTGATTGCCCTCGACCGTGCCGTGCCGAAGGCCTGCGCTGCGTTTTCGGATTATCTGGTGGCGCTCGTCGTCGACTTCGCGGTCTGGGAGAACCGTCCGACCGGCGTGATCGATCGCGACAAGGCGCATTGGCTGGTCGCGACGCTGTCGGTCGGCGAGGGGCCCACGGCGACGGCCCAGCGCATCGCCTTCGAGATCGCTCGCGAGGCCGAGCATTGCGACGAGACCCTCCTTGCCTTCGCCTTCGCCAAGGGCGCGGGCCAGTCCGTCGCCGCCTCCGCCCAGCGGATGCTGCTGGCGAGCTGAGCCGCCGCTTTCCCGATCTGCGCATCGCTGCACATCGGAAAGGCGAGGCCACGACTTTCGCATCGGTGGACGCCGGTTGCTGTGTCCCATACACCCCGGCTATTCCAATGTGGTCGAAGCCGGGGGCCGCCGCCCATGTTCACGAAGATCCTGATCGCGAACCGGGGCGAGATCGCCTGCCGGGTCATCAAGACGGCACGGCGCATGGGCATCCAGACGGTCGCCGTCTATTCCGACGCGGACCGCGACGCGCTGCATGTCGAGATGGCCGACGAAGCGGTGCATATCGGCGCCGCGCCCGCCGCTGAATCCTATCTCCAGATCGACAAGATCGTCGCCGCCTGCAAGCAGACGGGCGCGCAGGCCGTTCATCCGGGCTACGGCTTCCTCTCCGAGCGCGAGGCGTTCGCCCAGGCGCTGAAGGATAACGGCATCGTCTTCATCGGTCCCAATCCCGGCGCCATCGCCGCGATGGGCGACAAGATCGAATCGAAGAAGGCGGCTGCCGCAGCCAAGGTTTCGACCGTGCCGGGCTTCCTCGGCATCATCGAGAGCCCGGAGCACGCCGTCACGATCGCCGATGAGATCGGCTATCCGGTGATGATCAAGGCCTCGGCCGGTGGCGGTGGCAAGGGCATGCGCATCGCCCATTCTTCGGGCGAGGTGGCAGAAGGCTTCGCGCGGGCGAAGTCGGAAGCGGCGTCGTCCTTCGGCGACGACCGGGTCTTCGTCGAGAAGTTCATCGTCGATCCGCGCCATATCGAGATCCAGGTCCTCGGCGACAAGCACGGCAACGTCATCTATCTCGGCGAGCGCGAATGCTCGATCCAGCGCCGCAACCAGAAGGTGCTGGAGGAGGCGCCTTCCCCACTGCTCGACGAGGCCACCCGCAGGACGATGGGCGAGCAGGCGGTCGCGCTGGCCAAGGCGGTCAACTACGATTCCGCCGGCACGGTCGAGTTCGTCGCCGGGCAGGACAAGTCCTTCTATTTCCTCGAGATGAACACCCGCCTCCAGGTCGAGCACCCGGTGACGGAGATGATCACCGGCATCGACCTCGTCGAGCAGATGATCCGCGTCGCCTATGGCGAGACGCTCGCCATCCGGCAGGAGGATGTGAAGCTCGACGGCTGGGCGGTCGAATCCAGGGTCTATGCCGAGGATCCGACCCGCAACTTCCTGCCCTCGACCGGGCGGCTGGTCACCTACCGCCCGCCGAGCGAGGGGCCGGATGGCGAGGCGATGGTGCGCAACGACACCGGCGTCTTCGAGGGCGGCGAGATCTCGATCTATTACGACCCGATGATCGCCAAGCTCGTGACCCATGCCCCGACGCGCGAGGCGGCGATCAAGGCGCAGTCGCGCGCGCTCGATGCCTTCGCCATCGACGGCATCCGCCACAACATCCCCTTCGTCGCAGCGGTGATGCAGCATCCACGCTGGATCGCCGGAAACCTCTCGACCGGCTTCATCGCGGAGGAGTTTCCGGAGGGCTTCTCGCTGCCGGCGCCGCAGGGCGAGACGGCGCTGCGCATGGCGGCGATCGCCATCGCCTGCGACCACCGGATGAACCAGCGCAAGCGCAACGTCTCGGCGCAGATGGAGGGCTGGCGCAGGGTCGCCTTCGACCGCCAGCGCGTCGTCCAGCTCGCTGGGCAGCGCTTCGAGGGCGAGGTCACGGAGCAGGGCGAAGCGATCACCGTCGCCTTGTCGGAGCGCAGTATCAGCGTCGTCAGCGACTGGGTGCCGGGCGAGCCGGTCTGGCACGGCGCGCTGGACGGGGTGAAGGTGGCAGCGCAGGTGCGGCCGATTCTCAACGGCGTCTCGCTCGGCCATGCCGGCGCCTATGCGCAGGCGCGGGTCTACACGCCGCGCGAAGCCGAGCTCGCCGCGCTGATGCCGGAGAAGGCCGCAGCTGACACGGGCAAGGTGCTGCTCTGCCCGATGCCGGGGCTGGTGAAGTCGATCGCGGTCACCCAAGGCCAGGAGGTCAAGGCCGGCGAGCCGCTGGCCATGGTCGAGGCGATGAAGATGGAAAACGTGCTGCGCGCCGAGAAGGACGTGACGATCGCCAAGATTCTCGCCAAGGAAGGTGATTCGCTGGCCGTCGATGCCGTGATCATGGAATTCGCGTGAGCGGGAGACGCCGATGCTGACGATCTGGGGCCGGCTGAGCTCGGTCAACGTGCAGAAGGCGGTCTGGGCTGCCGGCGAAGTCGGGCAGGCGTTCGAGCGCATCGATGTCGGCGGTCCGTTCGGAGGGCTCGACACGCCGGACTATGGCGCGATGAACCCCAACCGGCAGATCCCGGTGCTGCGCGACGGCGACGTCACCTTGTGGGAATCGAACACCATCGTACGCTATCTTGCCGCCCGCTACGGCGAGGGGCTGATCGACGCCGATCCGGTCGGCCGGGCGCAGGCCGAGCGCTGGATGGACTGGATGCTCTCCGAATTGCAGCCGGCGATGGCGCCAGTGCTGTTCGGCACTGTCCGCAAGCTGCCGGGCTATACCGAGCCCGCGCAGATCGCGGCGGCGGTCGCGCGCGCCGAGGCCAAGATCGCGATCCTCGAAGACCAGCTCGCCGACCGGCCCTTTCTCGGCGGCGAGCGTTTCGGCGTCGCCGACATCACGGTCGGCTGCGGCGCCCATCGCTGGCTCAACATGCCGGTCGAGCGGATCGCGCGGCCGTCGGTCGAGCGGTGGTATGCGACGCTCATGGCGCGGCCGGCGGCACAAGTCGCCTTGCCGCTGCCGGTGGCCTGAGGGCTCGGAAGCCGCTCTGCCATGGGTGTGGTCCCGTGGCGCCGATGGGCCCCGAGCGCTCGGTAAGCGGATGCGTTAGCGGCCTGTCAGCATTCGCGGTCTATGGAGCCTGACGCGGCCTTGCCGCCGGGTGCCGCAGCGGAGCCGCGATGTTCTTCGTCCTGTCCAAGATCGTCTGGTTCTTCGGCTCGCCGGTCAATTGCGCGATCCTGGCCGCCGGGCTTGCCGCCGTCCTGGCTTTCACGCGCTTCGCCCGCCTCGCGCGGTGGCTCGGCGCCGTGGCGATGGCGGTGCTGGTCCTGCTGGCCTTCAGTCCGCTGCCGCGCGCGGTGATCCGCCCGCTGGAGGATCGCTTCCCGCAGCAGGACGCGGCCAAGGGGCCGGTGACCGGCATCGTCGTGCTCGGCGGCGCGGTCGGCATGGCCCGTGGCGATGTGGTGCTCAATGCCTCGGCGTCGCGCATGACGAAGGCGGTGGAACTGGCGCGGCTGCATCCTCAGGCCAAGGTCGTCTTCACCGGCGGAGCGGCCAATCTCGTCTCGGCGGTGCAGTACACCGAGGCCGATGGCGCGCGCCGGCTGTTCGAAGGGCTCGGCCTCGAACCGGCGCGGTTGGTGATGGAGGACAAGTCCCGCAACACCTGGGAGAATGCCACCTTCACCCGCCGCCTCGTCGAGCCCAAGCCCGGCGAGCGCTGGCTGCTCGTGACCTCCGCCTGGCACATGCCCCGCGCCATCGGTGTGTTCCGCAAGGCGGGCTTTCCGATCGAGGCCTTTCCAGTCGACTACTGGTCGCGCGGCAAGCCCGACGATTTCCTGCGTCCCTATAGCCGTGCGCCGCGTGCGCTCGAGATTGCCGATAACGGCTTCAAGGAATGGGTCGGGCTTCTGGCCTACCGGCTCGCCGGCTACAGCGACGAGCTTTTTCCGAAACCGTGAGACATCAGTCCTCGGAAGGCGTGCCATCCGGCAGCCTCAGCCGATAGACGCCGCGAAAATCGTCCGGGTCGACCGGCCGGCCCTTGCGGGTGATCACGAGGCGGCCCTCCTTCATCAGCCGCACGGCGACTTTTCGCGCCGGCTGCATCAGCGGGCCCCAGCCATCTGGGTGGTCTCCGCCCACTGCCCGCGCGGCCTCCGAGGGGCAGACGGTCTTGCCGGCGCCGCGCTCCGTCACCAGCCGCAGCATCGCCGTCTCGAGGTCGGTCTCGCGATCGTTCATGGCTTTTCCGACGGGCCGGTGCTGCCCGGATAGCGGAAGACGCGGGCCGCGTCCGAGGCGAACTGGCGGCGATACATCGCGACCAGCACGGCGCCCGTGAAGAGGATGAAACTCACCGGGCCGAGGAACCAGCCCATATAGGCGAGCGCGAAGAAGAAGGCGCGCTGGCCGCGGTTGAAGTGACGGCCGGCGGCGAGATTCATCTCGACCGTCTCGTGGACGGCCCGCTGCGCATCCTCCGGATCATGCCCGCGCGCGGGCGGCAGCGCGCCGATCAGGATGACGCAGTAGTTGAACAGCCGGTAGGACCAGGCAAATTTGAAGAAGGCGTAGCCGAAGATCATCGCGAGCCCGATCACCTTGAGCTCCCACACCCCGCGTGTCGGCGTGCCGTTCAGCGGCAAGTCGGCGAAGATCGCGACGACGCGCTCGGCCGATTGCAGCAGGGCGAGGGTGCCGCCGATCGCGATCATCGAGGTCGAGGCGAAGAAGGCGGTGCCGTTCTGCAGGCCGTTCATCACCTGCGTGT
Source organism: Allobosea sp. TND4EK4 (assembly GCF_900156025.1). Classification (GTDB taxonomy): domain Bacteria; phylum Pseudomonadota; class Alphaproteobacteria; order Rhizobiales; family Beijerinckiaceae; genus Allobosea. The sequence continues at coordinate 80,395 of NZ_FTMO01000005.1, read as the reverse complement.
CGACGATGCGGTTGTCGCGGCCGAGCGATTCGCGAATCCAGCGGGCGCGGCGCAGGTTCATCCGCATGTTGAGGCTCTTGGCCGCGTGCGGGCCGAGCTCGACGGCATAGTGATAGCCGAGCCAGGAGGCGCCGAAGAAGACCAGCGCGATCAGGTCGAGATTGGTGAATCCGATCATGCCGCCGCTCTGCCATTCCATGGCCCGCCGAGGCAAGCAGCTTGCGCTGTCGGCCATGCCCTAGCAAGAGATTGCCGAGCGGATCGAGACCGCATTGCGACGTCGAAGGACCCGAGAGCGCCTTGTCCCATATCGTCATCGTCCTTCTGGTCGCCGCCTTCATCTTCCGCAAGCCGCTCGGCCGGCTGCTGGCGCGGCAGTTCCCCAACCGCGCCAAGCGCCAGCAGGTGATGGGAACCGTCATCGCCGCCTTCCTGTTGGTGATCGCGCTGCGGCTGCTCGCCCTGTTCTGGTAGGAGGCATCACGACCGCAGCGCGACCCGACTTGCGCTGCCGCGTCAACTCGGGCATCTTCTTCAGCCTTGGCTCCAACTCAGGAAAGGGAGGGCTGAATGACGTTCATGACCATCGCTCCTCCCATGCGACCAGCCCGCCACTAGGCCGGCCTCGCCCGAGGCCCGCCACCGGCGGCCTCCAGAGCCTTCTTTCAACACCTGTTCGTTTTCCGGAGCCCCGCCTCGGCGCGGTCTCCGCCTGATTTGGAGTCGGTGCCTCGCACCGAATGACATCATGTCTCTCGATCTCAAGACCGGGCGGCGGGAGCCGTTCCGCGCCGTTCTCGGCTTTACCTTCCAGCATTGGGCGCGCCGGCCGGGTTATGTCGCCTGGATCGCAGGCGTCACCATCGCCGCGACGCTCGCGGAACTGTTCATCCCGCTCTATGCCGGCCGGCTCGTCGATGCCGTTGCCGTCGGAGCAGGCGAGGGGGTGCCGATGGCGCTCGCCGCGCTTGCGGCGATGATGGCGCTCGCGGCCGTGACGGTGGCGGGGCGGCATTTCGCCTTCGTCGGCCTGACGGGGCTGACCCTGTTCACGATGGGCAACGTCGCGCGCGAGGCCTTCGCACGGCTGCAGCGCTTCTCGACGGACTGGCATGCGAACAACTTTGCCGGCTCAACGGTGCGCAAGATCACGCGCGGCATGTGGGCGCTCGACCTGCTGACCGATACGATCCTGATCGCGCTGCTGCCCTCGCTCGTGATCCTGCTCGGCATGACGGTGGTGCTGGCGTGGCACTGGCCGGTGATGGGGCTGGTCGTGGCGGCTGGCGCGATCGCCTATATCGCGCTCACGCTCGGGCTTTCGCTGCGCTATGTCGCCCCTGCCTCGCGGCTCGGCAATGCTTGGGACACGCGCGTCGGCGGGGCGCTGGCCGATGCCATCACCTGCAACCCCGTGGTCAAGGCCTATGGCGCCGAAAACCGCGAGGATCTGAGGCTGGCGACCGTGCTGGCGAAATGGAGCCTGAGGACACGGCGCGGCTGGCTGCGCGGCACCTGGTCGGGGACCGCGCAACTGGCGGTGCTGCTCGCCCTGCGCGCGGCCGTGATCGGGCTGGTGATCTGGCTGTGGATCGAGGGGCGAGCCGGCGCAGGAGACGTCGCCTTCGTGCTGACGGCCTACGCTGTCGTGCATGGCTATCTGCGCGATGTCGGCCAGCACATCCACAACCTGCAGCGCTCGGTCAACGACATGGAGGAGCTCGTCGCGATGCACGATCTTCCCTATGGCGTCCCGGATCGGAAGGCCGCTCGGGAGATGGGCGTGACGGCGGGCGAAATCGCCTTCGATGGCGTGACCTTCCACTATGGCGGCCATGCCGACCCGCTCTATCGCGACTTCTCGCTGACCATTCGCGGCGGCGAGAAGGTGGGGCTCGTCGGGCGCTCCGGCTCGGGCAAGACGACCTTCGTCAAGCTCGTGCAGCGGCTCTACGACGTCACGGGCGGACGCATCGCGATCGACGGGCAGGACATCGCGGCCGTGACGCAGGAGAGCCTGCGCCGGCAGATCGCGATCGTGCAGCAGGAGCCGGTGCTGTTCCACCGCTCGCTGGCGGAGAACATCGCCTATGGCCGGCCCGGGGCCTCGATGGCGCAGATCGAGCAGGCGGCGCGGCTCGCCAATGCGCATGAGTTCATCATGCGCCTGCCCAAGGGCTATGCCACGCTCGTTGGCGAGCGCGGCATCAAGCTCTCCGGCGGCGAGCGCCAGCGCGTCGCGCTCGCGCGCGCCTTCCTGGCGGATGCACCGATCCTGATCCTGGACGAGGCGACCTCCAGCCTCGATTCGGAATCGGAGGCGCTGATCCAGCAGGCGGTGGAGCGGCTGATGGAAGGCCGCACCACCATCGTGATCGCGCACCGGCTCTCGACGGTGCGGGCGATGGACCGGATCCTGGTCTTCGACCGCGGCCGGGTGGTGGAGGAGGGGCCGCACGAGGCGCTGCTGACCAAGGAGAACGGCGCCTATCGCGGGCTGTTCGAGAAGCAGGTCAGCGAACTGGCCAAGGGGCTGGCGATGTAGCGATGTCCTTCTCTCCTCGGGGGGAGAAGGTGTCTGCGGAGCAGACGGATGAGGGAAGGGCCGTGCGAGCGGCCCTTTTCCTTTGTCCGGTGTGGTTCTGCCCTCATCCGTCAGCGCTTCGCGCTGCCATCCTCTTTCGCAGCGGCAAGTGACCGCACCTCACCCCGGCGCCTCCCCCAGTGGCGCGTCGTCTCGTCAGGCCGTTTCCTTGCTCACGACATGCCGCCGCCTAATGAAAAAGATTACGGCCAACCCACTGAGCCCGACCGCGCTCAAGGCAATTCCCCAGTTGGTCAGAACGTCCTGATGCTTGCGCTGAGTTTCAGCGTCATCCTCGAGGACGGCGCTGGATTCGGACGTTTCGCCGGGTAGGTATCGGACGGGCAGCGTGTCCACCGCCAGCTTGTCATTGGGAAGGATGCGTTGTGCCAGGTGCCCTGAGATTGAGACCGTCGCGGCCTTTCGCGGTTGGCCGGCGGTGTCTGTCCAGGCTAGGTCCAATGCGTACTCGGTTCCACTGCGTGTGCGCTTTCGGGAGATCCTTTCGACGGAGGCCTGCGCCTTGATGCCTTCGACCGCGATCTGCTGGATCCGCGCACCGTCCCTCCAGCTTGAGATGGATACGACAAAGCCAACGCTTGCAGCCATCGGCCAAACCCACCACTTCCGCCTGAGACCGTCGAGAAAGAAGTCACGAGCAGCGTTCACGGGCACTCCTTGCGGCTGATTGAAATCAGTACTTTGCTGTGTTCGTTCGCCATCACCGTGGATGGGCAGGAGCTTTGCCACACGGCAGCATTGGCCCGTTCCGGCTGCTTGCTTGGTACACGCGCCGTCACTTCGGCGCCAGCGCCCGCGGCCGCACGCCCTTCACCGGCCCCGGAGGGAGATCGCCCGCGCTCGGGTTCAGCGACTTCACATCCAGATTCGGCTTGCTGAGAAAACGATTCAAGCCGGCTACATAACTCTCTGGCAGGGACCAGTGTTTGGCGCTTTCGATCACGGTCTCCATATAGCCTGGCTTCGGCTTTCCGGGCTCTCCCGAGCGGCCGATATAGATGAGCGCGCGCTTGGCCCCTCCCGGCACGATCACGGGCTGGTTGATCTTGACGTAGAGGCCGCTGGCGACGTCCTCGAACTTATCGAGCACGCGGATGTCGGCGAGCGTGCAGTCCCAGAGCACGCCATGGACCTCCTCGCGCGCATCGCGGGTCACCGAGGCGTAGCCGTCCCGCGTGACGATGAAGCGGTGGCGCGGCAGCCGGGCCGGGCCAATCGCGCGGGCGCGCGGGCAGCGCTGCGCCATCCCGGCGGGGTCCATGTTGAGGCCGTAGGCGAAGTAGAGGGGCATGGAAGCGGCTTGGTGTTTCGTGCAGGGGGCTGATCAAAGACGCCGTCATCCCGGGCGGAGCGAAGCGGAGACCCGGGATTCCATGCCGGAACAGTTCAGGCATGGATTCCGGATCTGCGCCGCTTCGCGGCTTGTCCGGAATGACGACGTGGTTGTGTTCTCATCCTACTTCGTCTTCTGAAACAATTCCCGCCCGATCAGCATGCGCCGGATCTCGCTGGTGCCGGCGCCGATCTCGTAGAGCTTGGCGTCGCGGAGCAGGCGCCCCGTCGGGTAGTCGTTGATGTAGCCGTTGCCGCCGAGCAGCTGGATGGCGTCGAGCGCGACCTGCGTTGCCTTCTCGGCCGCGAGCAGGATCGCGCCGGCGGCGTCCTCGCGCGTGGTCTGGCCGCGATCGCAGGCCTTGGCGACGGCGTAGACATAGGCTCGGCAGGAGTTCAGCGCGACATACATGTCGGCGAGCTTGCCCTGGACGAGCTGGAACTCGCCGATGCTCTGGCCGAACTGCTTGCGCTCGTGGACATAGGGCATCACCACGTCGAGCGCCGCCTGCATGATGCCGAGCGGGCCGGCCGCCAGCACCACGCGCTCGTAGTCGAGCCCGCTCATCAGCACGTTGACGCCGCGCCCGACCTGGCCGAGCACGTTCTCCTCCGGCACCTCGCAGTCCTGGAAGACGAGCTCGCAGGTGTCGGAGCCGCGCATGCCGAGCTTGTCGAGCTTCTGGTGGGTCGAGAAGCCCTTCATCCCCTTCTCGATCAGGAAGGCGGTGATGCCGCGCGAGCCGGCCTCCGGATCGGTCTTGGCGTAGACCACCAGCGTCTCGGCGATCGGGCCGTTGGTGATCCACATCTTGTTGCCGTTGAGGACGTAACGGTCACCACGCCTCTCGGCCCGCGTCTTCATCGAGACGACGTCGGAGCCCGCACCCGGCTCGGACATCGCAAGCGCGCCGACATGCTCGCCGGAGATCAGCTTGGGCAGGTATTTGCGCTTCTGCGCCTCGCTGCCGTTGCGGCGGATCTGGTTGATGCAGAGATTGGAATGGGCGCCGTAGGAGAGACCGACCGAGGCCGAGGCGCGGGAAATCTCCTCCACCGCGACGCAGTGCTCGAGATAGCCGAGGCCGGCACCGCCCAGTTCCTCCTCGACCGTGATGCCATGCAGGCCGAGCTCCCCCATTTGCGGCCAGAGATCGCGCGGGAACTGGTTGGTGCGGTCGATCTCCTCGGCGCGCGGGGCGATCTTTTCCTGGGCGAAGGCATGGACGGTGTCGCGGATCGCGTCGGCGGTTTCGCCAAGATCGAAATCGAAGGGGCGGGGCGCGTTGGCGAGCATGGAGACCTCCCGGGGCTATGCGGCGACTATGGCCGTTCTGCCGCCCATCATAGCCCAGAAGCGCGCGGCGCCGGAGCGTGCGAAAATCGCAACGTCCGGCTGGGCAGAAGGCCCGCCCTTGTCTTCGCGATTCAGTCGCCGATCACGCCACGCCGCCGCAGCATGACGAGCGTCAAAACAGCAGCGCCGATGCAGGCCAGCGCGACATTGAAGGCGCCGATCTCCGATTCGACCCAGGGCAGGCCCTTCACATTGATGCCGAACAGGCCGGTGATGAAGGTCGCCGGCATGAACAGCGCCGTCAGGATCGAGAGCACATAGAGCTGGCGGTTGGTGCGGCTGACGGAACGGGCCGCGATCTCGTCCTGCAGCAGTCGCGCCCGGTCCTGCACCGACTGGACGTCGTGATGCAGCGTATCGACGCGCTGGAGCAGGCGCAGCGCCGTCGCCTTGACCGCATCAGGCGCGCTGCGGCCGGAATGGGTCTCGGCAAAGCGGCGGAACAGGACATGCAGCCCGCTGAGCTGGCGATGAAGCCGCACGGCGGTGCGCCTGACCGAGCCGACGCGGCCGGGCCCGTTATGCAGCCTGTCGAGCAGGATATGGTCCTCGACCGTGTCGGTTTCCTCCACGAGGCGCACCACGCTGTCGGTCACGTCGTCGATGATGTACTCGATGATCTGCTCGAAGAGCACGCTCGGGCTCTCGGCGGGTTCACCGCGATTCAGCGCCTCCGCCATCATGCGGATCGCCTGCAGCGCTTCGCGCCGGCCCGTCAGCAGGAAGCGCTCGCCGACGATCCAGCGCAGCGCGCCGACGCTGTCCGACTTCTCGGCGACACCGCGGGTCAGATCGTGCGAGACGCCCCAGGCGAGGCTGGCGGAATGGTCGAGCCGCTGATGCGCCTCCTGAGAGAGGAAGACCTCCTGCGCCGCATCCGGCAGGTCCTGTTCGCCGATCCAGCTCTGGGCGCGGGTATGGACCAGGTCGAGATGGAGCCAGACGAAGCCTTCCGTCGGCGCCAGTTCGGGCAGCAGCTCTCTCTCGACAAGCGCAGGGCGACCATCGTCATCGAAGCGGTAGGCCCAGATGATTCCGTAGCGGGATTGAAGATCGCCCTGCTGGTCACTCGGCATCGCGTCCGCCTTCCAAAATCGGCCGGACAAGGCGACGGTGATATGACAGGCGCGTGACACTCCCGCGCGATGTTCAGTTGCGCCGGACGGTGCCGGTACGCTCGACGTCGCGGTTATCGGCGGTGCGGGCGGGGATGCGGCCGGGCGGCGCGAATTTCAGCTTGGTTCCGCCGGCTCCCTTGGGCGCGCGCAGGCCGGCGGGCGTTGCCGGCGGAATGCGGCTGGCGACCTTGGTCTTCGGTCCGCCGCCGTGCCAGGTCCGGGTGCCGATGTCGAAGCGGCCCTGCCGCCAGGCCTCGAACTCACGCTCGGTGCCGAAGAAGGCGTTCCGGTCGACGTCGCCGGTGATGCCGGGCACGCGGCCCGTCGTGGTGAACTGCCAGAATTCCCAACGGTCGCGGGCATAGCGCTTGGCCAGCGGAGCGGCGGTGGAGCGCAGCCAGTAGGGGTGGTCGTTGTACTGCCCCTCCAGGATATCCTCATGGAAGTTGATGTCGGTGTAGATCACCGGCTTCTTGCCGGTGTGCTCGCGCAGGCCCTTGAGCATCACCTCGATCTTGTCCAGCGCCTCCTGCCGTGAAATGCGCTTGGCGCATTGCGAGCCGTTCTGCCATTCGACGTCCAGCACCGGCGGCAGCGCGTCGGGGTCGCGCGGGATGTGCTTCTTGATCCAGCGGACCTGATCCTTGGCCGAGCGGCACCACCAGACGAAATGATAGGCGCTACGCGGGATGCCGTGCCGCTTCGCCTCGGCCCAGTTGCGGCGGAAATTCGGATCGAGATGGTCGCCGCCCTCGGTCGCCTTGATGAAGGCGAAGCGCGTGCCCGCACCCTTGACCTTTTCCCAGTCGATCTCGCCCTGCCAGCGCGAGACGTCGATGCCCTGGATGACCTTGCGGCGCGCATCGCGCACGCCGTGATGCGGGGCGCTGTCGCCCTTCTTGGGGTAGTAGGCGAGCGATGGCTCCGCCAGGCAGAAGAGGGTGGCGAGGAAGGCCAGCACGGCGGCGGCGCCGACAGGGTGCTTCCGGGGGCTCTGCTGCGTGGTCAGCTCGCGCGCTGGCATGTGGCTCTCCTGCATCACAGGTCCAGATGCGGAGATGTCGGTTAAGCGGTCGTTAGAGTCGCGCGGGCTTCGATCGATGTTTTTCAGGTTTGGTTAACCGGCGCGGCCATGCACGCGATGGTCAGTCGGTCACCTCGGGGTCGCCGAGCGGCTGGAAGGCCGACGCGACGGCCGGCGCGCTGCCCGGCATGCGGGCCACCGGCACCTCCTCGAGATTGTCGGGCGGGGAGGAGGCCGGGGGCGTGAAGGGCGAGGGAGCCGGGGCCGCCGGCATGGCGGGAGCGGGCGTCGGCTGTTCCTGCTGGCGGCGCTCCCAGCGGCGGGTCGCAATGTCGAACTCGCCGCGGCGCCAGCCATGGAACTGGCTTTCGGTGCCGAAGAAGGCGTTGCGATCGACGTCGCCCCGGATTCCCGGTACGCGCCCGGTGGTGGTGAACTGCCAGAACGACCAGGTCCGGTTGTTGTAGCGCGTCTCCGGCTTCGCCGCCGTCGAGCGGATCCAGTAGGGGTAGTCGTTGAACTGGCCTTCCAGGACCTCCCGATGGAAGGTGATGTCGGTGTAGATCACCGGCTTCTTGCCGGTCAGCTGCTCCAGCTCGGTGAGCATGAGCTGGATCTTCTCCAGCGCGAGTTCGCGGCTGACCTTCCGGGGACAGGTCTTCGAGTGGCCGTTCCATTCGACGTCGAGCACCGGCGGCAGCGCGTCGGGATCGTTCGGGATCTGCTGCTTGAACCAGATCGCCTGCTCATGGGCAGGGCGGCACCAATAGACGAAGTGATAGGCACCGCGCGCAATGCCGGCCTGGCGGGCCCCTTCCCAGTTGCGCCGGAAGGACGGGTCGACATGGTCGCCGCCCTCGGTCGCCTTCATGTAGACGAAGCGCACGCCGGAAGCCTTGACCGAAGCCCAGTCGATGTTCCCCTGCCAGCGCGAGATGTCGATGCCGTGGATCGGGTAGCTGTGCGCTTCCGCGACGCCGGAATGGGGACGCGCATCGCCGAGATGATCGATGGCGGTGCAGCCTCCGATGATCGCGAAGGCGGCGGCGGCCAGGAAGGGCAGGGCGCGGAGGCGGAGCATCGGGCGGGGCGATCGTCTCGGGTTCGTCGTGACTATGAAATGGCCGATTTACGTTACCAAAGTTCTGACGAGCCGCGGATGCGTTCGGCTCCTGGCGTCGGGCGGTTGCGAATCGGCCTCCCCGCGCCTCGTTGAGCCGCATCTTGTCCAGGCTGTGACGGCGCCAGTGGCAGGGCTGCGTGACTTTTTCAGGGCGCCAGCGCGCAAACGAAAACGGCGACCCGCGAGGGTCGCCGTTTCAGGGACTTGTCGTCCGAATTTGGTGCGGTCGAGAGGACTCGAACCTCCACGGGTCTCCCCGCTACCACCTCAAGGTAGTGCGTCTACCAGTTCCGCCACGACCGCAGCTCGGTTCCGGCAGCGGGCAGAGCCACCGGGAGCGGCGTCGATCTAGCAAATCGATTCCGCGACCACAAGAGCAAGCGCGAGGAAAAGAGCCGGCTTCTTCGCTTTCCGTCGAAAGCTGCGAAAAAACGGGCTCAGGCGGCCTCGGCGACCGTCTGCATGGTGTAGACGGTGGGGCGCTTCAGCATCTGCGTGATCTCGACCGAGATCTTCGAGCCGCTGACGACGACGATTCCCTTGGCGAAGGGATGGTTGTTGGCGAGAATCTGGACCTCGTCGGTCTCGCTCGCATTGAGCTCGATGATCGCGCCGCGGCCGAGTCGCAGCAGCTTGTAGATCGGCATCTCCGTCTGCCCCAGCACGACGGTCAGCTCGACGGGAACGAGATCGAGATCGGCCTTCAAACCCTGCCTCCGGGACCCTACTTCGACATTCGACCAACGAAACTTGCCTGTCCGCCGGATTTGGGCGCAAGAGGCATCGCAGGGATCGGCCGGTCATCGAACCGACAAGACGAGCTTGAACGGAACATGGTTAAGCCATGGTGAATTTGCGCGAGGACCTTGCGGTCACCTTCCTGCCGGAGCCCGGCTCCGAGCCGGTCGAGTGGGTCGTGAGCGACGGGCTGACCGGCTATGACGCGGCGGTCGCCGAGATGGAGGCGCGCGCGGCCCTGATCGCCGACGGGCAGGCGCGGGAGCGGATCTGGCTGGTCGAGCACCCGCCGCTCTACACCGCCGGGACATCCGCGAAGGACGAGGACCTGATCGCGCCCGAGCGATTTCCGGTGCATCGTTCCGGTCGGGGCGGGCAGTTCACCTATCACGGACCCGGCCAGCGCGTGGCCTATGTCATGCTCGACCTGAAGCGCCGGCAGCCCGATCTGCGCCGCTTCGTCGCCGCGCTGGAAAGCTGGCTGATCGGCACGCTCGACGAGGCCAACATCCGGGGCGAACGACGCGAGGACCGCGTCGGCGTCTGGGTGCGCCGGCCGGAGAAGGGCGCCGAGGTCGAGGACAAGATCGCAGCCATCGGCATCCGTGTCCGGCGCTGGGTGTCGTTTCACGGCATCTCGCTCAACGTGGATCCGGACCTGACGCATTTCGATGGCATCGTGCCCTGCGGCGTCAGCCGTCATGGGGTGACCTCGCTCGTCGACCTCGGATTGCCGGTGACGATGCCGGAGGTCGATTCGATGCTCCGGGAGAGTTTCGAGCGCGTCTTCGGCCCGACCGTTTCGGCCTGACCCCGCGCCCATCCTGCGCGCAATTGCGCGGTCGCGTCATGGCGTCCGCGCCGGTTGGCCTTTCGCCGAGGCCGGGCCATAACCTTGGTCCAAAGAAGCCCAAGGGAGTGCGCCGGTGCCGATCATCGAGAGCAAGGTCGATCTCAACTCCGCCGAGACGCGCGCCAATGCCGACGCCTGGGCCGGGTTGCGGGATGAACTGAAAGAGCGCCGTGCGGCAGCGGCCCTTGGCGGCAACGCCCGCTCGCGCGAGCGCCACACGGCGCGCGGCAAGCTCCTGCCCCGCGAGCGCGTGCTGCGGCTGACCGATCCGGGTTCGCCCTTCCTCGAGATCGGCTCTCTCGCCGCCTACGGGATGTATGAGGGCGATGTCCACGGCGCCGGCATGATCGCCGGCATCGGCCGGGTCGCGGGCCGCGAATGCATGATCGTCTGCAACGACGCGACGATCAAGGGCGGCACCTACTACCCGATGACGGTGAAGAAGCATCTGCGGGCGCAGGAGATCGCGCGCGAGAACCGGCTGCCCTGCCTCTATCTGGTCGACTCGGGCGGAGCGAACCTGCCGCACCAGACCGAGGTCTTCCCCGATCGCGAGCATTTCGGACGCATCTTCTACAATCAGGCGACGCTGTCCGCGGAGGGCATTCCGCAGATCGCCGTGGTCATGGGCTCCTGCACTGCCGGCGGCGCTTACATGCCGGCAATGTCGGACGAGACGATCATCGTCAGGAAGCAGGGCACGATCTTTCTCGGCGGCCCGCCGCTGGTGAAGGCGGCGACCGGCGAGGTTGTCTCGGCCGAGGACCTCGGCGGCGCCGATGTCCATGCGCGGCTCTCCGGCGTCGCCGACCACTATGCCGGCGACGACACCCATGCCCTCGCCATCGCGCGGCGCATCGCGGGCAATCTCAACAGCGTGAAGCGGCCGGATATCGACATCGCCGAGGCGGTGGAGCCGCTCTACGATCCGGCCGAGCTCGAGGCGGTGGTGCCGACCGACCTCAAGAAGCAGTACGACATCCGCGAGGTGATCGCGCGGCTCGTCGACGGCTCGGAATTCGACGAGTTCAAGAAGCTCTACGCCACGACGCTGGTCACGGGCTTCGCCCGCATCCACGGCATCCCGGTCGGCATCATCGGCAATAACGGCATCCTGTTCTCGGAGAGCGCCCTGAAGGGCGCGCATTTCATCGAGCTCTGCTGCCAGCGGCGCATCCCGCTCCTGTTCCTGCAGAACATCACCGGCTTCATGGTCGGGCGCGACGTGGAGACGCGGGGGATCGCCCGGGATGGCGCCAAGCTCGTCACGGCGGTGGCCTCGGCGCGGGTGCCCAAGATCACCGTGCTGGTCGGCGGGTCGTTCGGCGCCGGCAATTACGGCATGTGCGGACGGGCCTATTCGCCGCGCTTCCTGTTCTCCTGGCCGAACTCGCGGGTCTCGGTGATGGGGCACGAGCAGGCGGCGAGCGTGCTCGCCACCGTGCGCCGCGACAATATCGAGGCCGAGGGCAAGCCCTGGAGCGCGGAGGAGGAGGAGGCCTTCAAGAAGCCGATCCGCGACAAGATCGAGGCGGAAGGCTCGCCCTATTTCGCCACGGCGCGGCTCTGGGACGACGGCATCATCCTGCCCTCCGAGACGCGCCGCGTTCTGGCGCTCGCCTTTTCCGCGACCCTGAATGCGCCGATTCCCGAGACGAAATTCGGCGTGTTCCGGATGTAGGCGGCAGGCAGTGCCGTGCCTGACCGATGCATGGCGCGCGCTTCCCTTGTGTCGGCCGCCTGCTATGCTGAGCCAGCCGGGAATTTCGGCCTGAAACGATTAAATCCAACAAAACACCGAGGAAACGCATGTCCGGACACAACAAGGTCGCGATCATCACCGGCGCCGGTTCGGGCGTGGGACGCGCCGTCGCGATCGCCTTTCTGAAGGACGGCTATCGCGTCGTCCTGGCCGGCCGCCGGCCCGATGCGCTGGAGGAGACCATCGCGCTCTCCGGCGCGCAGTCCGGCCAGGCGCTGGCGGTCCCGACCGATGTCACCGACAAGGCCTCGGTCGCCAATCTCTTCGCGCGAACGAAGGAGGCCTTCGGCCGGGTGGACGTTCTGTTCAACAATGCCGGCGTCAACGCGCCGGGCGGAGTTCTGCTGGAGGACCTCTCGCTGGAGGATTGGCAGAAGGTGGTCGACACCAACCTGACCGGCCCCTTCCTGTGCACGCAGGCCGCCTTCCAGGCGATGAAGGAGCAGAGCCCGCAGGGCGGCCGTATCATCAACAACGGCTCGATCTCGGCCCATGCGCCGCGGCCGAATTCCGTCGCCTATACCGCCACCAAGCACGCCATCACCGGCCTGACCAAGACGGCCTCGCTCGACGGGCGCAAATACGACATCGCGGTCGGCCAGGTCGATATCGGCAACGCGCTGACCGAAATGGCACGCAAGATGACCACCGGCGTGCCGCAGGCGGACGGTTCGACCAAGGTCGAGGCGGTGATGGATGTGGAGAACGTTGCCTCCACGGTGCTCCACATGGCGTCGCTGCCGCCGGAGGCGAATGTGCTCTTCGTCACGGTGATGGCGACCAAGGCGCCCTTCGTCGGGCGAGGCTGAGGGCGGCTTCCCAGCCGGATGTGCGCAACGCCGCGCAGACAGGCGCGGCGGCCGGGCTATAACCGAAAGTCACGCTTCCAAGGATGACGCCGCCGATGACGATCGCCGCCAAGCTGCCTTCCATCCTGATCGCCAATCGCGGCGAGATCGCCTGCCGCGTCATCCGCACGGCGCGGCGGCTGGGCTTGCGCACCATCGCGGTGCACTCTGATGCCGATGCCGAGGCGCTGTTCGTGCAGATGGCGGACGAGGCGTGGCGCATCGGCCCTGCCCCGGCGCGCGAGAGCTATCTCGACGCCGCGACGATCCTGGCCGTGGCAAAGAAGACGGGCGCGGCCTGCATCCATCCGGGATATGGCTTCCTGTCCGAAAATGCCGATTTCGCCGAGGCCTGTGCGGCCGCCGGGATCGTCTTCGTCGGCCCGCCGGCCTCCGCCATCAGGGCGATGGGCCTGAAGGATGCCGCCAAGGCGCTGGTCGAAAAGGCCGGCGTGCCGGTGGTGCCGGGTTATCATGGGGCCGAGCAGGGCGCCGACTTCCTGCGGGGAGAGGCGCACCGCATCGGCTATCCCGTGCTGATCAAGGCCGTCGCCGGCGGTGGCGGCAAGGGCATGAAGAAGGTCGACCGGCCGGAAGACTTCGCCGATGCGCTGAGCAGCGCCCAGCGCGAGGCGGCCAGCGCCTTCGGCGATGCGCGGGTGCTGGTCGAGAAATACGTCCTCTCGCCGCGCCATGTCGAAATCCAGGTCTTCGGCGACGGCCACGGCAACGTCGTCCATCTCTACGAGCGCGACTGCTCGCTGCAGCGGCGCCACCAGAAGGTGGTCGAGGAGGCGCCGGCGCCCGGCATGACGCCGGAAGTCCGTGCCGCCATGGGCAAGGCTGCGACCGAGGCGGCGCGGGCGGTCGGCTATGTCGGGGCCGGCACGGTGGAGTTCATCGCCGATGGCCGCGACGGGCTGAAGCCGGACGGCTTCTGGTTCATGGAGATGAACACGCGCCTGCAGGTCGAGCATCCGGTGACGGAGGCGATCACGGGGCTCGATCTCGTCGAGTTGCAGTTGAAGGTCGCAGCGGGCGAGCCGCTCGGCTTCGCGCAGGCCGATGTTCATGCAAACGGCCATGCCGTCGAGGCACGGCTCTATGCCGAGGATCCCGAAAAAGGCTTCCTGCCCTCGACCGGCAAGCTCTGGGCGCTGCAATTCCCGGCCGGCGAGGGTATCCGCATCGACGCCGGTGTCGAGGCCGGCGATACGGTGACGCCATTCTACGATCCGATGATCGCCAAGGTGATCGCCCATGGATCGACACGCGAACAGGCGCTCGACCGGTTGGGCGTGGCTCTGGGCGAGACGGTGGTCGCCGGCCCGCGGACCAATCTCGCCTTCCTGAAGAAGCTGACCGAGGCCGAGGGTTTCCGGAACGGCCCCTTCGACACCGGCTTCATCGACCGCAACATGTCGGCGCTCGGGGCCGAGGCGCAACCGCTCGATGCGGCGGCGGTGGCAGCGGCGGCCCTGCAACTCGAGGAGGAGCGGCAGATGAGCGGCCTGATGCGCGCTGCCGAGCGGGCGGATGGCGAGGCGCGCTCGCCCTGGCTCGAGGCGGACGCCTTTTCGCTGATGCCGCGCCTGCCGCTCGGCCTGCCGCTGGCGGTCGATGGCGAGCGGATCGAGGCGCGGATCGAATGGCACGAAGGAGACGCGCGCGTCACCCTTCCGGGCCATGAGATCGGGGAGGGCGAGCACGAGGTCGCGCTGGCGGAAGGCGAGCGCGGCACCTGGTACGCGCTGCATCGCGGCCGACAGACCGCCGTTGCGCTGTTCGACCCGTTCGGCGTCGACCTCGACGCGGCGGCGGGCGCTGGCGGTGTCATCAAGGCACCGATGCACGGCAAGCTGGTCGCACTGTTCGTCGCGGCCGGCGAGGCGGTGGTCAAAGGGCAGCGCCTCGCCATCGTCGAGGCGATGAAGATGGAACATGTGCTGACCGCCCCGCGCGACGGCACGGTCACCGAGGTTGCCGGCGAGCCCGGCATGCAGGTCGCCGAAGGCGCGAAGGTCGTGGTGCTGGGGGAGTGAAGCGCGAAGCCGGGATCAAGGCCTGAACTGGTAGCGCTGGCCCTGTGCGTTGATCAGATAATAATTCCCGGCGTCCTTGACGATTTTGTCGCAACGGGCCTGTCCGGAATCAAAATCGACACAGATGCGGCCGGTATCAACCCGGTATCTGCCGAGGCTTCCGCCATTGAACGAGTATTTGCCATCTGCGCCATAAGACGCTGATGAACTGCCGACCCTCATCGTATTCCCAGAGACCAGCTTTTGAAGCTCCGACTTGGCAACAGGCTTGTCGCTGGCGAGTGCGGGGCTGGTGCACAGGACGCCTGCGGCAACGAGTACAATCAAATGGTGCATCTGAGACAGTCCTTCCCTTACGACATGGTCTCGACCGTAGCCTTTCGCCGGGATGCGTCAATGTCACCGCCGGCGTCAGCCGCGCCCGATCACCGGGAACTGTTCGACCTCATAGATCTGACCCGAGACGGGGGCGCTGTCGTCCGAGAGCCAGAAGGCGGTGTGCGCGGCGATTTCCTCCGGCTGCATGATGCGGCCGGTCGGCGCATTGCGCTTGGGCACGTTCTTTTCCCAGCCGGGCGGCTTGCCCTCCTTCTGCTGGGTCGCGTCCTCGTTGGCGGTCCAGGTCCAGCCGACATTGAGCTGGTTGGCGCGGATGTGTTCGGTCCCGACCGCATCCGCGATGTTGCGCGTCATCGTCATCAGCGCGCCCTTCGACATCGAATAGACCGTCAGCGTCGAGAGGCCGCACCAGGCGTTGATCGAGCCGACGGTGACGATGGCGCCGCCCGAGCCTTGGGCGCGGAAAGCGCTGATCGCAGCCTCCGCGCAGAGCAGCGGGGCGCGGGTGTTGATGGCGAAGACATGGTCGAAGAAGGATGCCGTCGTCTCCCCCAGCACGCCGCGCGGATAGATGCCGGCATTGTTGACGAGGCCATCGATGCGGCCAAAGGCGGCGATGGTGGCGTCCACGAGCTCCTGCGCGGTCTCCGACTCGGCGAGATCGGCGGCGAAGCCGCTGCTGGAGGGGCCGAGCCGGGCGACCACACTGTCGATCTCGGACTGATCGCGGCCATGAACCAGGACACGGGCGCCTTCGGCGACCAGCCGCTCGGCCATGGCAAGGCCGATGCCGCTGGAGGAGCCCGTCACCAGAATGGCCTTGCCTGCTAGTCCGCGCATGATCGGTTATCCGTCAGATGGTGTCGGCGCCGGGCGCCGCTCGCATGCGACCATGCTAGCGGCGATGCCCGCGGCGACGAAACCGTTTCGCACCGGCAAGGATGCCGGGCACCCCCGCATCGGCTGCTGTCGACGCTGTGCTTGTGGAGAAGGGCCTGTCAGGCTGGCCTGCCGCGCGCGGCGGCGCTAGTTTGCCGCGATCATGCCGCTTCATCTTCTCAAGCTTTGCGTCGGCGCCGAATCGATCGGCGATCTCGAAGGCTGGATCGATGAACGGATGGCGCTCCGCCGCGCCTGCGGCGAGCCGCTCGAGCAGTTCCACACGACGCGGATGGTGCCAAAGAAAGTCGAGGAGATCCTCGCCGGCGGCTCGCTCTACTGGGTGATCAAGGGGCAGATCGCCGCCCGGCAGCGTTTGACGGATATCCGCCCGTTCAAGGATGCCGACGGTATCGGCCGCTGCCATCTGGTGCTCGAACCGGTGGTCGTGCCGGTGGCGCCGCGTCCGTTCCGCCCGTTCCAGGGCTGGCGCTACCTGCTGGACCAGGAGGCGCCGCGCGACCTGTCCGGCGAGGATAGCGATTTCGGCGAGATGCCGGAGGCGCTGCGGCGCGAACTGGCGGGGCTTGGGCTGCTGTAGCGCCGGCCGGTGATCGCCATGCGCAGGGCCGCGACGGTGCCGGGATCGCGATGGCGGTCATGCCGGTCTCCCGGGGCGGCGCTGGCTAGCAAATGCGCTGCCGATGGCCAATATCTTGGCGATGAAAGCGATTCAGGCGGATATGGGCAGGTCGATGGGACAGGGAGCCGGGCGACGGTGCGGACGGTCGGTTCGCCCGCACGGGACCGGGTGCCGCTGATGGGTCTGCTTTATGGCGTGGCCACCCTCATCCTGATCTGGTGGGTGCTCAAGTTCTTCGCCGGGAGCGACCCGAAAAAGCTCGCCAAGGTGGCCAAGACCGGCGGCGGCTTCGCCGCTTTGGGGGCCGCCGGGCTGCTGATGCTAAGGGGGCGGATGGATATGGCGATGGTGCTGGGCGGCGTCGGCGCCTGGCTGCTCGGCTGGAGCGCCACCGGGCCGGGCGGCATTCGCTTTCCCTGGGGCGGCGCGCCGTCCGTAGCGGAATCGGCCTTGCTCGTGGTCGATCTGGCGCCGGATGGCAGTGCGCAGGGCGGCCGGGTCAAGAAAGGCGCCTTTGCCGGGCGTGATCTCGACGGGCTCGGCGCCGCCGAGATGACAGCGCTGATGCGGGAGTTGCTGGCGCAGGACCCCGAAGGCGCGCGGCTGCTACAGGCATATCTCCACCGCCGGCCGCCCGGCTGGGGTGAAGACGCTGAGCGTCACGGCGACGCGGGGCAGGGCCGCGCGGCGCGCCCGGGCGCGATGTCGCAAAAGGAGGCCCACGAGATCCTGGGGCTTCAGCCGGGGGCGGGCGAGGAGGCGATCCGCGAGGCCCATCGGTCCCTGATGAAGCGCATCCACCCGGATACGGGGGGAACGAGTGGCCTTGCCGCTCGCGTCAACGAGGCCAAGGACGTC
This sequence comes from Allobosea sp. TND4EK4, assembly GCF_900156025.1. Classification (GTDB taxonomy): domain Bacteria; phylum Pseudomonadota; class Alphaproteobacteria; order Rhizobiales; family Beijerinckiaceae; genus Allobosea. The sequence continues at coordinate 62,874 of NZ_FTMO01000005.1, read as the reverse complement.
CTGCTGAAGCGGCGATAGCGCGGGGTGGCCGGAGTACGTCTGCGACATGGCGTGGACTCCTCTCCTGATCCGTTCGCGTCAGCTCTTGGTGGCGAAGCAGGAGAAGCCGCCCCGCTTCAACTTGGCGCAGGCGCTCTGGGCTTCCTTCGAGTCGTCGAAGCCGGCAAAGCGGGCGCGAAACAGGGTGGAACCACCCTTGGCGACCTTCTCCGTGAACCCGGCGACGCCGCCGAGCGGAGCAGCCGCCTTGGCGCGGGCCAGGATTTCCCTGGCCTTGGCCTCGTCGTCGGTTGCGCCGAGCTGGATCACCCACTTCCCCGAGGCGACGACGGCTGCCTGATGCGAGACCGCGGCGGGCTCGGCCGCGGCGGACTTGGCCGCAGCCTCGCTCTTGCGGGCGATGCTGGCGGTGGTGTCGGCTTTCTCGGGCACGGCCTTGGCCTCGGCGACCTGCACGGGCTGCGGCGCGGGCTCGGCAACCTTGGCGATCGAGGAGGTGGTGTCGACATTCGCCGGCGGGCGCAGGACCTTGGCGTCGGCCGGCTGGGCGCCGATCGACCAGCGCATGGCCGACGGCGTCGTGGTGGCGGTGACCGGACGCATGCCGGAGAGCTGCAGCGGCTGGCCGGCGGCGGCCACCGGGCGCGGCGGAGCCATCGGGGTCTGCGTCGGCATCGGCGCATAGGCGCGGGCGGCGGCCGGGATCGGCTGCGGAGCCGCGGCGACGGCCTCCGGGCGCGGAACCGGGATCGGCGCAGGCTCGGCGGCGGCGATGCGCGGCCGCTCGACCGGCTTCAGGCGTTCCTCGGGAGCTTCCCGCTCGGCAGCTTCCGCGACCATGGCGCGGCCGGAGGTGGCGGCGCGGGGCAGGCTGGCGAGCACGAGATCGGTCATGATCTTGTCGCGCGAGGCGCCGGAGCGCCCGCCGAGCACGACGGAGACGATGTGGCGGCCTTCCGACCTGGCCGAGGTCATCAGGTTGAAGCCCGAGGCGCGGGTGTAGCCGGTCTTGATGCCGTCGACACCCTCGACCTTGCCGAGCAGGCGGTTATGCCCGCGGATCGTGCGGCTGCCGTACTGGAAGGCGCGCATCGAGAACATCGGGTAGTATTTCGGGAAGCGCTCCTGAATGGCGCGGGCGAGCACCGTGAGGTCGCGCGCCGTGGTGATGTTCGGCGGCGACGCCGGCAGGCCGTTGGCGTTGGAAAAGCGGGTCTGGCTCATGCCGAGCGAGCGCGCCTTGCGCGTCATCTGATCGGCGAAGGCCTCCTCGGAGCCGGCGATGTTCTCGGCGACGACGACGGAGGCGTCGTTGGCCGAGAGCGTGATCATGCTCTTGATCGCATCGCTGACCGAGATGGTCGAGCCCGGGCGAAGGCCGATCTTGGTCGGCGGCTGCGAGGCGGCATAGGATGAGACCTTGAGCTGCGTATCCATGTCGAAGCGGCCGCGCTCCATCTGCTCGAAGAGCATGTAGAGCGTCATCACCTTGGTCAGGGAGGCCGGGATGCGCGGCGCATCCTCGTTGACGGCATGGAGCGTGCGCCCCGTGCGGGCGTCCACGACCATGGCGGCATAGGGAGGGGTATAGCCGCCGCCGGCATGATGCCGGCGCTTGCGCGCCTCGGCGGGGGAGGTCGCCATCGTCGCCGCGAGGGCGGCGATGCCAATCAACCCGACGACGGCCCGCAGACGCGGCCGCCGGAACACAACGCAACCCAACACCATGAAACGCCCCGAACTCACAACCTAAAGTCCGCCCCTTCCGCCTTGGTGACGTGGCGAGAAGGACACAGTTGGAGAGGTTAGGAGCGTGCGGTTACGGAGCGGTTAAAACTTGAATCGTTGCGATCGGAACGATCTGCGTCTGGTGCATTGCGGCATGCTCTTGACATTCATGTTGCAGTGCACAATATGAGGCCAGACCCCGTTGGTGAGCTCTCATCCGAGTCGGGGCAGCGGGCTGGACCCTATCCCGCCTGTTCAACAACGACCCGAGCGTACCAAGGAGACGATCATGATCCCGCAGTTCGAAACGTTCCAGAAGGCCTCCAAGGAGAATGTCGACGCCGCTCTGAAGGCTTTCGGCGCCACCTCCAAGGGTGTGCAGACCATCGCCGTCGAGGCCTCGGACTATGCCAAGAAGTCGTTCGAGGCGTCCACCGCGACGCTCGAGAAGCTCGCCGGCGTGAAGACCTTCGACAAGGCCCTCGAGATCCAGGCCGACTACGTCAAGACCGCCTTCGAGGGCGCTGTCGCCCAGTTCACCAAGATGGGCGAGCTTTACCAGGCGATGGCCAAGGACGCCTACAAGCCGTTCGAAGGCATCGTCGCCAAGGCCATCCCGGCCACGACGAAGGCGTGATGGCGACTGCCGGCGGTTTTGCCGCTGGCGCGTTCTACGATGTTCGGGAGCCCCGGTCCGTCAGGCCGGGGCTTTCGCTTGCCAGGCAACTCGCGGGCCTGAGGCATGTCGGTTCGGTATGGCCAGACAGGGGCCTTCGGCGAGTCGGGCGCTATAGGTCCGTCCGCGCGTCCCGCGCCTGCTGCAGCTGACGATGGGCCTGGCGAAGCCATTGATCCACTTCGGTGATGAGCGGCTCGCCCGGTTCGCGCTGGCGCCTCATCATCGCCTCCAGCTCGCTTTCCGCAGCCTGTGCTCTCGCCGATGCGGATGCGGCTTCGGCTTCGGCGAGCTGGGCCCGCTCTTCGGCCTCGTGCATCGCGGTGACGGCCTTCTGCGCGATCTCCAAGGCATTGCGCATCATCTGATCGGAGCGCCGTTGGGTTTCGCGAAGGCGGTGGCCGACATCACGGATGAGGTCCAGCGAAGCCGACCAGTTCGGCTGCAACGGCGGAGGCTCGGATGACGGGCCGGTCGGATCTGCCGATCGCGCGACCAGCTTGGCAAAGCGGGCGAAGACGTCGGCCTCTTCGCGGCCCAGCAGGGGAAACGTCGCGGATGGCTCGGGTCGATCGAGACTCATCGGCCGGTCATTTCACGATGTCGGAGAGCTCGAACTCGATCGCCTTCTGCAATCCGACCAAGTAATTTTCTGCCTCCGCTGTGCGCGCCTGCGCCCTTGAGAGCCGCTTCAGCAATTCCGCTTCGTTCGCAGCCATCTCCTCACAGCGCGTGACGGCCGCCACCGCCAGGGCATTCGCTTCGGCCCTGCCGCTTTCTGCGGCTTTGACCTTGCCGTGCCAGTCCCTGATCAACTGCTCGAGCTTGTCGGCCTCGGCTTGTCTTTCATTCTGCTCGCGGCGCAGCTGTTCGCGCAGACTGGCGATCTGGCGGCTGGCCGTCTCGTTGTCCCGCTGCAAGGTGCGGATCATCTCCGCTGCGCGCTCGACGCAGACAAGCGTGGCGTGAAAGGCCGGATCCTTGCGTAGCTTGGCCGCGTTCGTAGCCGCGTTTCCATCGGCTGGTTCAGCTGCAGGTACCGCTTCGGGCACCAGTGCCAGGGATCTCGCGCTCTCGGCCATATCGTTTACCGCAGCCAATATCGTGACGTCGTTCAAAGAACTTGGGAGAGAGGAAACGCGGCGCCGCGCTTCCCCCATCGATCGGAGACGGCGTTGACCTGCCCGCCGAGACGGCGAGCCCGGATCTTTCAGCCGCTCACAGCCGAACGTCGCTCATCCTCCGAGACGCGCGCCGCCTGGTTCCTGCCCAAAACAGGCGTGAACGACTCGACGACAGCATCGTGCAGCTTGGCCAGCCACCGCTCGGCTTCCACGGCGCGGGCCTCGGCCGCATCCGCCTTGGCCTCGGTCTGAGCGACCTTCTGTTCACTCTCCGCGAGAAGATCGCTGAGACGCTTGATCTCGGCGCTGGCCTCCCTCACAACCTCGGCGAGATGCTCCTCGAGCTGGTCGGCCCGCTCCTCGCCCACACGGATCGCCTCGCTGGCTTCGCGGACGAGCTCGAGAGCGGAGGCCCAGTCGCGGACGGCAGGCTGCTCCACCTTCGCCACAAATTCATCGATGGCGGGCAGGGCCAGGGAAACCACCTTGTCGCCCAGATTCAGCGACGGTACCGGTCGGGCGCGCAACACCGTGGTGGTACCGGCGGAAAGGGGGGCGGCGATGCCCTTGGGCGCTTGATCTGTCACGGTCTAACCCTGCTCTGGAATCGGTTGGGACGGGGGCTGGACATCTTCAGGCGGGCTTGCCTGGCGGTGCGAAGGGGTGGACATTGCTGTCGCTTTCGGCCGGTTCGATCTCGCCGTCGGCCTCTGCCTTCGCGTCGCTACGCCAGGTTCTGCCCGAGCGCTTCAATGCCTCGTGCTGCTTTTGAAGCGCCACCCGGGTTTCCCGCGCGATGTCGAGCGCACCCTGGAGCAGGGCCCGCTCGGATCGCTCGTTCTCGAGCTCCTCCGCCAGGCGCCTGTTGCCGAACTCCAGCTCGCTGCGCACCGTTTCGTGCTTGCGGGTCAACTCGGCAATACGGTCGGTCAGGTTCGTGTTGCGGATGACGGCCTGCTCCAGAGCCGAATCCTTGGCCGCCAGCGCCTTGTTGATCATGGCGGCACGGCTGTCGAGCTCCGCCCTGACGCGTTGCGCCTCCTGGAAACGCTCGGTCTGGCGCAGAAGGTCTGCCTGCAGGGCTTCGACGCGCCGTTCCGCCGTCGCGCGCGCAATGCTCGCCTCCTTGAGGTTTCGCTCCGCGATCCGGTGCGCCTCGTCCTTCTCGCGCAGGAGATTGCGCGTCTGGGCAAGCAGCTGCTCGTTGGTCCCGGCGCGGTTCTCGGCAGCTTCGAGCTTCATTAAGAGCGCTGCCCGCTCGCTCTTGTAGCTTCCGAGCTCGACCTCGTACTGCGCCTCGGCCCGCTCCCGCGCTTCCTTCTCCGCCACCAATTCGCTCTCGACCGCACGCAGCCTCTGCCGGTTGGCATCTGCCGTCGCCTCGAGGTCCTTGTGGCGCGCCGTGAGCTCGGCGAGATGAGCGCTCTGCTCCTCGCTGAGGATCTGAAGCTTGCGGCTGTCCTGGTCGAGGATGGCCAGGCGCTCGCGGGCCGTGAGAAGCTCGTGCTCGGAACGCGACAGCGCCGAATCGGCGGCCTGCGCCTCCAGCCGCAAGGCCTTGTTCTCGCCGGTCAGCGCCCTGTTCTGCTCGCTCTCGCCGAAAAGCTGACGCTCGAGGTTCTCGACGGCGAGCAGCTTGTCGCGCAAGGCGATCGCCTGCTCCGCAACCGTCCGCTCGCGCTCGATGAGGTCTTCCTCGGCCTTGTCGGCGCGGGCCAGCGCATCGGCCAGTTCATTGGCCAGCGCGCCCGACTTCAGCAGGGCGCCGCTCAGGTCCTGCCTGACGGTCGCGTGGGACTGGCGCTCCTGGGCCAGTGACGATTCCAGCTCGGCGATCCGCATCCCGGAACGGGGCAATTCGTCGCTGATCTGCACAAGGGGCTCGAGAATCGACGAGAAGTCGTCCCGCAGGCTGCGCAGATCGTCGAGCCGGTCCAGCATCGCGCTGATGCGCTGCCTCACCAGCTCGTCACGCTGACCGATGGCGTCGAGAGTCAAAGGTTGCTGATGGGCGGTCGGATTCTGATGCGGCACGGAGGCCCGGCTGTCGCTGAGCGTCTCGGGCCCAGCCTCGGCTCGCGCGGTGGAAGCACCGGAAAGAACACTGCGGAAGGTTTTCCACGCCATGATGTCGCCCGTTCCGGGTGCGGCCCGCCGGACCACCGCCTTCCAGCCATCATCTGCGACAATGGCGGATTCGCGATCACGGATTCACTATCCCGAGCGGAAAGGCCGGCGAACAATGCTCGGCTGACTTTCCGGCAGGAAAGCTTTCGGAACGCGGTGAAAAGCAGAGGCGAAGGGTCGACTTGAGTCGTTATATTTCCGTGACGCAGATGTAACAGCCCGTGGACTGGTCGTCCAGCGCTCGAAACGCTAATTTTAATCGATTGTTAACGCCGCTGGGCCGCGGTCGCGGGACCTTGCGTCATGATGCGGCTTCCATGCGTTCCGTGTGCGGCAGGGGGCTGCTCGTTCGACCGGTTTCGCTCCGCCGAGCCGCTCCGGTCGGGGATGCAATTCGCCGCTTTTCGGGCGACGCGGGAACGACGACATGCTCTCAGGCCCGGCCGAAGCGCTGCCTCTCGAGACGATCGAAAAGAGGGCCGGATAGGCGCATCTTGCCCCCTATGGGCCGCCGCGCAGCGCGGGAGGCGCGTCGCGCGCATGCCCAACCCGGCGATCGCGCCGATCGCCAGGGCCGCTCCGGCCGCGCCGAAGGCGTGAATTCGGCAGGCGGTTCGGGCTGCCGCTGAGGCGAATGCTCAGCCGAGTCTCGAGCCCCGGCCCAAAGGCTGGGGCGCTTCTGGTTCGGCCGTGCTGCAGCGTGGCCGGTTTCGGTGGCGGCCATCGTCGGGGGGCGCTACATACCGGCCGATGACATCGCGGCCTCTTCAAAAGCCCCGGCTCACCCTGGCGAGACTGCGGCGCCGGCTGCATCTCATGTATCATGGCGATACGCCGTTGGCACGGCGGTTCCAGGCCGGCTTCATCGCCGTGGATCTTGCGGTCATCGCCTTCTTCCTGGCGAGCCCGCTGCTCAGCGATCATCCCTGGTTCCTCGCCATCGATTACAGCGTCGCTGTGCTTGTCGGCTTCGACATGATCGCGCGGGGCTTCGCGGCGCGGGATCTCAGGCGCTGGCTGCTGCGGCCGGATGTCTGGGTCGATCTCGTCATCCTCATCGCGCTGCTGGCGCCGATGTGGATCGTCAACCTGGCCTTCCTGCGCGTGCTGCGGCTCTGGACCCTGTTCCGGAGTCCCATCGTCTGGCGCCGGCTGAGGGCCTACGGACTCGATCGCTGGGAGGAGATGATCCGGGCGGTGGTCAATCTGGTCACCTTCCTGTTCGTCATGACCGGGTTCGTCTACACCGCCTTCGCCTATCGCGTGCCCGGGATCGAGGGGTATCTCGACGCGCTCTATTTCACGGTGGCGACCGTTACGACCACCGGGTTCGGGGACATCACCCTGCCAGGGCCATGGGGCCGGATCGCCTCGGTGATCGCGATGATCGTCGGCATCTCGCTGTTCGTCCGCCTGGCCCAGGCTGTATTCAGGCCGCGGAAGGTGACCTATCGCTGTCCCCGCTGTGCCCTGATGCGGCACGAACCCGATGCGGTGCATTGCAAAGCTTGCGGCCAGGTTCTTCAGATTCCGAATGTCGAGGACTGAACCGGTGCTGGCCGCGCTCCTTGAAACGATTGAAAAGGCCGACGGATCGGCGCATCTCTAGGGCGCGCCTCGTGATCGCGGCGGCCAGAGGTTCCGGTTCGATGCTCGACAAATCCGCTCCACCCCGCACGCTGAAGCTCAATGCCGCCGACAATGTCGTCGTCGCGGTCGACCCGATCGATCTCGGCGTCACAGCCGCCGGGGTCGAAGCGCTGAAGCGCGTCCCGCGCGGGCACAAGATGGCGATCGCGCCGATCGCCAAGGATCAGCCGATCCGCAAATTCGGCCAGATCATCGGCTTCGCGACCAGCGATATCGTGCCGGGCGAGTGGGTGCACGAGCACAATACCGGCTTCCATGCCTTCGAGCGCGACTACGCCTATGCCGCCGAGGCCAAGCCGGAATTCGTCCTGCCGGTCGAGAGCCAAGCGACCTTCGAGGGCTTCCGGCGCGCCAATGGCAAGGCCGGCACGCGCAATTATGTCGGCATCCTGACCTCGGTGAACTGCTCGGCCTCGGCCGCGCGCTTCATGGCCGAGGAGGTCAAGCGCTCCGGGCTGCTGGCCGATTATCCGAATGTCGACGGCGTGATCGCGCTGACGCACGGCACGGGTTGCGGCATCGACTACAATGGCGAGAGCTTCGAGGTGCTGAAGCGCACCACCTGGGGCTATGCCTGCAATCCGAACATGGCGGCGGTCCTCGTCGTCGGGCTGGGCTGCGAGGGCTTCCAGATCAGCCGGATGAAGGAAGCCTACGGCGTGACCGAAAGCGACGTCTTCCGCACGCTGACGATCCAGGAGACGGGCGGCACCCGCAAGGCCGTCGCTGCCGGCATCGACGCGTTGAAGGTGATGCTGCCGATCGCCAACAGGGCGGTGCGCGAGACGGTGCCGGCCTCCGAGCTGATGCTGGCGCTGCAATGCGGCGGCTCGGACGGGTATTCCGGCATCACCGCCAACCCGGCGCTGGGCGCGGCCGTCGACATCCTGGTCGAGCAGGGGGGAACCGCGATCCTCTCCGAAACGCCGGAGATCTATGGCGCGGAGCATCTGCTGACGCGCCGGGCCGCGACCCGCGAGGTCGGCGAGAAGCTCGTCGGCATCATCAGGTGGTGGGAGGATTACACCGCCCGCGCCCGGATGGACATGAACAACAACCCCTCGCCGGGGAACAAGGCGGGCGGTCTGACGACGATCCTTGAGAAGTCGCTCGGAGCCGCGGCCAAGGGCGGCACCAAGACGCTTGCCGCAGTCTATCACTATGCCGAACCCGTCAAATCCAAGGGTTTCGTCTACATGGACACACCCGGCTATGACCCCGTGGCGGCGACGGGGCAGGTGGCGGGCGGCGCCAACATCCTCGCCTTCACCACTGGCCGCGGCTCGGCCTATGGCTGCAAGCCGACGCCCTCTGTGAAGCTTGCGACCAACACGCCGATCTACGAGCGCATGATCGACGACATGGACATCAATTGCGGCGACGTGCTGGACGGGGTCTCGCTGGAGCAGAAGGGCCGCGAGATCTTCGACACCTTGCTGAAGGTCGCCTCGGGCGAGCGCAGCAAGTCGGAACAGCTCGGCTATGGCGATGCCGAGTACGTGCCCTGGCAGATCGGCGCGACGATGTAGTTTTCCGGCGCGCCGCTTGAACCCGGAGCAGGGCCGCTGCGACAAAGGATGGCTCCGGCGCATGCCGGGGCCATCCTGTCATCGGCCCGGAATTTCCATGAAGACGCTTTTCCTCGTCACGATCCCTCGCGTCCTGCTCGGGGTCATCTTCCTCATCAGCGCCGTCGACGGCTTCTGGTGGCTCGCCACCGGCGTGAACCTGATCCATCCGCCGACCAGCCCGCGCGGAGTCGTCTTCGAGACGGCATTGCAGGATTCCGGCTTCTTCTGGCCCTTCCTCAAGGCGATCAATCTCACCGGAGGGCTGAGCCTGATCTCGAATGTCGCTCCGGCTTTCGGCCTCGCGCTGATCGCGCCCGTCATGGCGGTGATCGTGCTGTTCCACCTGACGATCAATCCGCAGGGCCTGCCGGTCGCGGTGCTGCTCGTGGTGCTGGGCTCGCTGCTGCTCTGGGCCTATCGCGAGCGCTACGCGGCTCTGTTCCGCTGACCGTGACTGAAGCGCTCTCGCGTCATGGCCGGGCTTGTCCCGGCCATCCACGTCTGCCTCCGGCGATGGCGGTGTTCAGGACGTGGATGCTCGCCACAAGGGCGAGCATGACGATGTAGCCGGGTTTTCGGTCAGACCGAGAAGCCGGTCAGCCTCTCGCCCAGGATACCGATCCGGTCGGCAGCGACATTGGCGATCGCGATGCGCAGATGCCCTTCCTGGCCCGGTCCGAAATACGGCCCGGGCAAAGCGAGCACGCCACGCTGCAGGGCCAGCGCGCGAGCGACCTCGGCCGCAGGGGCGCCTTCGAACGGATGGGAGACATAGGCGAAATAGGCGCCGGCCGAGAGCACGCGCCAGCCGTTCAACGGCGCCATGGCCTGCCGGAACAGGCCGGCGCGGCTGTTGATCTCGGTTCGGTTGCCCTCGCGCCAGCTGCGGATGCCGTCGATGCCCCAGGTGACCGCCGCCTGCCCGGCGCGCACGGGGCTGATCTGGACGCAGTCCAAGACCTTGCCGATCTCACCGAGCACGGTCTCGCCGGCCGTGATCGCGCCGAGACGCCAGCCTGGAACGGCATAGGCCTTCGAGAAGCTGTAGAGGCCGATCACGGAGTCCTCCCAGCCGCTTGTAGCGAAAACCTCGTGCGGCCTCTCAACACCTTCCGGCAGGAAGTCGCGATAGGTCTCGTCCAGCACCAGCCACAGCCCGCGGCGGGCACAGAGCGCGGCGAAGGCCGCGATGGTCTGCGGAGGATAGACCGCGCCGGTCGGGTTGTTCGGCGTCACGAGGACGATCGCCCGGGTGCGCGCGTCGATCAACGCCTCCGCCGTCGCGACATCCGGCACGAAGCCGGCAGCCGGATCACAAGGCAAGGCGCGCGGCTCGACGCCGAGCATGGTCAGCGTCATCTCGTGGTTGAAGTACCAGGGTGTCGGCAGCAGGACGTTGTCGCCGGCCCGTGCGACCGCCATCATCGTCACGACATAGGCCTGGTTGCAGCCTGAGGTGATGGTGACGTTGCCGGCGGCGAAGGGGGCGCCGTAGACGCGGCCGATCTCGGCGGCATAAGCCTCCCGCAGCGCGAGGTCGCCGGTGATCGCGCCATAGCGCGTGTTCGCCGGGTCCGCGGCGGCGTCCGCGAGCCTGTGCAGGAGAGCGTCGGGCGGCGGCGCGCCGGGCACCGCCTGCGACAGGTCGATCAGCGGCCCATGGCTGCCGTCATAAGCCTTCGCCCAGCCCTGCGCCTGCGGAATCGGCGGCGTCCCGGTATCGAGGAGGTCGGGGTTCAGGACGGGAGAGGGAGCGCTCGGCATGGTTCTCCTGCTTTGCGGCGGCCGCGCGCGCTCGTCAATCGCCGGGCAGGCGGCTGCCTTGGAAGCGTCGCAGACCGGTACCATATTCCGATGCTTCCAATGAAACCTGGGATGGGCCGATGCAGGACGAGACCGAGGATGCCATCGCCGAACTGCATGCCATGCTCGGCCGGGCGGATCGGATCGTCAGCTTCACCGGTGCCGGTATCTCGACCGAATCCGGCGTGCCGGATTTCCGCACGCCCGGCTCTCCCTGGATGGCCAACAAGCCGATCCCGTTCGATGCCTTCGTCAGCAGTCCCGAGGCCCGGATCGAGGCCTGGCGGCGCAAATTCGCGATGGACGACCATTACCGCGAGGCTCAGCCGAATATCGGGCACCGGGCCCTCGCCAGGCTGGTGCAAGAAGGCCGCTCGCCCGCCATCGTGACCCAGAACATCGACGGGCTGCACCAGGCTTCCGGCGTGTCCTCGGAGCAGGTCGTCGAGCTGCACGGCAACGGCACCTACGCGACCTGCCTCGCCTGCGGCTGGCGGCACGAGCTCGCTGCGATCCGGCCCGTCTTCGAGGCCTCCGGCGAGCCCCCGTCCTGCATCATGTGCACCGGGCCGGTGAAGTCGGCCACGATCTCCTTCGGACAGGCGATGCCGCAGGAGGCGATGATGCGCGCGCAGGCGCTGGCGCTGGAATGCGACCTGTTCCTCGTGGCCGGCTCCTCGCTGGTGGTCTTCCCGGCTGCGACGCTGCCGGTGATCGCCAGGCGGCAGGGGGCGAAGCTCGTCATCCTCAACCGCGAACCGACCGAACTCGACCCGATCGCGGATCTCGTGATCCGCGCAGAGATCGGCCCGGCGCTGGCGCCGCTGCTGCAATAACGCGTCCTAGTCCCTGGAGGCGAGCGCCAGCCTCAAGGCCAGGGCGCCGAATACGGCGCCGAGCAGCTTTTGTGGCAGGCGGGCGAGACGAGGTCTTGCCGCCACGGCCCGTCCGAGCCGCCCTGCCATCAAGATGACGATGCCGTTCGGAATGAAGCCGATCGCATTCAAGATCGTGGCGAGCACAACCACCTGCGTCACCACGGAGCCAGCCTCCGGCTCGATGAACTGCGGTAGGAGTGCGAGCATGAACAACGCCATCTTGGGATTGAGGACATTGCTCAGGATGCCCTGCAGGAAGATCGTCCGGCTCGGCATCCGCGCTGCATCCGCCGACGGCGCGAACAGCGACGAGCCGGCGCGGAGCGTCGTCCAGGCCAGCCAGGCGAGGTAGGCCGCCCCGATCCATCGAAGGATGTCATAGGCCGCTGGGACGAGCAGGAAGAGCTGCGACAGCCCGAGCGCGACAGCGAGCGCCTGAAGATAACATCCGGTCGCGATCCCGGCATAGGTCAACAGGCCGGCGAGGCGCCCCTGGCTCAGGCTTCGCGAAGCGATCAGCATCATGTCCGGACCTGGGGTGATGGTCAGCGCGACGCAGGCGGCTGCGAAGACGATGAGGGTCGTGGTCTCGGGCATGGAAGACTCAGGCTGAGGTGGACAGCGATAGAACCTTAGCAGTGCGGACGGTGATTCTCCTCCCGGCTCCGGCGGTGCCTGGCCGCTGTCACCTTTCTGCCACGATCCGCCAAAATGCCGTCGTCGACGTCCGGCCGGCCGTCTCCGGCCGGCCCAGAGTGTGGACGGGCTGCTCCGGGCTGTTTTCCCCTTTGCCCCTGATGGTATCGTATTCAGGCGAATCAGAATGTCGGCGTTGGGGTGAGCGGCACATGTCGGACGATTTCGGTGAGAGCGGGCGGCCACCGATGGGTCCCATCCAGTCGCTCAATCGCGTCCTGCGCCTCGATGCTCCCAGCGGCCATGCTTCGGAAGTGCCCGTCGAAGTGGCGGGGTACGTCAAGTGGTTCGACGTCTCCAAGGGCTACGGCTTCGTCGTGCCGGAAGCCGGCGGCGCCGATGTGCTGCTCCATGTCACGATCCTGAAGCGGGACGGTTTCAACGCGATAGCGGAAGGTGCTCGTATCGTGCTTGAAGCGGTCGAGAAGCCGCGCGGCCGGCAGGCGGTGCGGGTGATCTCGATCGACACCTCGGCCGGGCGCCATCCCTCCGAGATGCCGCTGGCGCGCACGAATGTCGCGGTGACGCCGACGAGCGGGCTCGAGCGGATGGTCGTGAAGTGGTTCAACCGGCTCCGCGGCTTCGGCTTCGTCTCCAAGGGCGAGGGTGCTCCGGACATCTTCGTGCATATGGAGACGATGCGCCGCTACGGGCTGGTCGAGCTCGTGCCGGGACAGACCGTGCTGGTTCGCTACGGGCCCGGGCCCAAGGGCCTGATGGCCGCCGAGATTCACCTCGAGCAGGGCGGTCCGTCGGTTTCTCACTAAATTGGACCGGATCTGTTAGGCACAACCACAGCGATCGCGGTTCTCGGCCGTCATTTCAACCTGGCCGCGTAACAATGCCGCGGTTTGTCGGATTTCGGTTTTACGCTTCGTCAATGGCCGGGTGACACCGTCGGGGCTTCTTGCCGGAGTTCGTGTCCCATCGTCGTCCTCGTCAGCGATCGTCATCAGCACCGCCAGTCGCTGCAGCGCGCGCTCTCGATCTGGGGCGCGTGCGACGCGTTCGATCCCGCCGATGTCGACGGCATCGGCGCGGCTTCGGACCAGGTGTTCGTCGTCGATCTCGACCTGACCAATCGCGACACGATTGCCGCGGCGCGGTTCGCCCTCGCACCTCATCGCCGCTCCGGCGCACCGTGCCTGTTCCTGTTGCGCGACATGTCTCCGCGGGCGCAGATCCAGGCGAATGCGCTCGGGGCGAAACTGCTCCTGCCGGTCGATACGCCGCACCCCGTCCTGCTCGACAGGGTGGGCATGCTGCTCGGGCGGATCGACCCCGGCAGCCCGGCCGCAGCGGTGCAGCAGCGCTTTATCGCAGCCTCGGCCGGCACTGCCGATCTGCTGGATGCTGCGGGCGCGGGGCGGGCTCTGCCTGTCGCCGCCATCGGGCAGAGCATCGAGGCGCTCAACCGCGCTGCGGATGGCGGCAATCTCGGGGCGTGGCTCGACCTCGTCTGGCAGCATGACGACGCCACCTACCAGCACTGCCTGCTGGTCTCCGGCCTCGCGGCCGCCTTCGCGCAGCGGCTCGGCTTCAGCGAGGCCGACCGCGCGCAGGTGGCCGGAGCGGCCCTGCTCCACGATATCGGCAAGGCCCGGGTGCCGCTCGATATCCTGCGCAAGGAGGGACCGCTCGATCCCGGGCAGCAGGCCGTGATGCGGCGCCACCCCGAGATCGGGTACGAGCTGCTCGTCGCCCAGGGCGGGTTCACGCCGCTGACGCTGGCGGCGGTGCTCTCGCACCATGAGCTGCTCGACGGCTCCGGCTATCCCCACGGAATCGGTGGCGACCAGCTGCCCGATCTCGTGCGAATGATCACGATCTGCGACATTTACGGCGCGCTGATCGAACGACGGCCTTACAAGCCGGCGATGGCCCCCGAGGACGCGTTCGGCATCCTCGTCGGGATGGGCGACAAGCTGGACATGGACCTTGTGCGCGCCTTCGGCGAGGTCGTTCTCGGCGCCGCGACCGCCGGGCTCGGAACCTTGTCCGACCCAAGGGCGCGCAAGCCGGTTCGGGCCGCCTAGACGGCGAAGGAGGTCCCGCAGCCGCAGGAGCTCGACGCGTTCGGGTTGGTGATGCGGAAGGACTGTCCGACCAGATCGTCGATGAAATCGATGGTGCAGCCTTCCAGCAGGTCGAGCGAGGTCTCGTCGATCAGGACGGTCGCGCCGTCCCGCTCGATCACGAGATCGTCCGGCGCCTTTTCCCGATCGACGTCGAAGATGTACTGGAAGCCGGAGCAGCCGCCCCCGGCGACGCTGACGCGCAGCATCGAGCCGGGCGGCTCGCTCGCCATCACCGAGACGATGCGTTTCGCGGCCTGATCGGTCACCTCGATGCCGCGCCGGTTGATCGCGAGATCGGTCGACATTCTCTGCTCCTCGTGCGGATGCGCCTTGCACCCAGGTCTCTGCCAAAGGTAATGCCGCGCCAGCGCCGCTACAAGCAGGCGGGCGCGACGGGGCCGCCATGCCGCATTCTCAAAGCCAATCGCCGCCGAGGGGCGCCCTGCCGCCGGAAGGCCTGGAGCCCGGCGAGCGCTGGCGTGCGCCCTATGCCTGCCGCTCGAGCCAAAGTCGCGGCCGGCTCGTCGGGGAGCCCGCTTCCGCCACGCGCGGCGAATTCCAGCGTGACCGGGACCGGATCATCCACTCCACCGCCTTTCGCCGGCTGAAGCACAAGACGCAGGTCTTCGTCTCGCATGAGGGGGACCATTATCGCACGCGGCTGACGCACACGATCGAGGTGGCGCAGATCGCCCGCGCCCTGGCCCGCGCGCTGGGTCTGGACGAGGATCTGGCGGAGGCGCTGGCGCTGGCCCATGACCTCGGCCACACGCCCTTCGGCCATACCGGCGAGGATGCGCTGGAAGACTGCATGGCGGCCTATGGCGGCTTCGACCACAACGCCCAGACGCTGAGGATCGTGACGCGGCTTGAGCGGCGCTATGCCGATTTCGACGGGCTGAACCTGAGCTGGGAGACGCTGGAAGGGCTGGTGAAGCACAACGGGCCGCTGCTCGGACATGACGGGCAACCGCTGGCCCGTTACGCCAAAGCCGGGATCCCGGCCGCGATCGTCGAATACCAGCACCGGCAGGACCTCTGGCTCGACAGCTACGCCTCGGCCGAAGCGCAGGCCGCGGCGCTTGCCGACGACATCGCCTACAATGCCCACGACATCGATGACGGGCTGCGGGCGGGACTGTTCGGGCATGCCGAATTGCGCTCGGTGCCGTTCCTGCGCGATCTGCTCGAGGAGATCGAGCGGCTGCACCCGGGGCTGGAGACGCCGCGGTTGACGAACGAGCTGGTGCGGCGCGTCATCACCCGCTTCGTCGAGGACGTGATCGGGGAGGCGCAGCTCCGGCTCGCGGCGCTGGCGCCGGCCGATGCCGATGCGATCCGGCGGGCGGACGCACCGGTCGTCGCCTTCTCGCCGGCGATCGAGACGGCCGACCGCGACATCAAGGGCTTTCTCTATCCCAACATGTACCGGCACCCTCGGATCACGCCGATCCGGGAGAAGGCGGCGCAGGTGGTGCGGGACCTTTTCACGCGCTTCGCAGCCGAGCCCGGGACCATGCCGGCCGAGTGGGCCGCGGGCTGCGACGGGCTCGACGAACCCCGGCGGATGCGGCGCATCGCCGACTATATCGCCGGCATGACCGACTGGTACGCGCTCGACGAGCACCGCCGTCTGTTTGACGCCACTCCCGCGCTGCGATAGGGCCGGGCAGCCGTACCGAGGTACGCGTTCCGAAGAACAGCCCTCATCCTGAGGAGCGGCCGGAGGTTGCGTCTCGAAGGATGCTCCAGCCAGCTGCGGAGCCTCCTGGACCATCCTTCGAGACGCGAGCTTGAGCTCGCTCCTCAGGATGAGGGCTGAGGAGAGGCTGCTCGCCGCCGGCGAGGGCCGCACTGGCCGAGCCCGAAGATGACCGCGATGAACCTGTTCGAGACCTATTCCGCCCGCATCCATGCCGCTCTCGCCGCGCTGGCGGAACGTGGGGCGCTGCCCGCTGGCTTGAACCTCTCGCGTGTGGTGGTCGAGCCCACCAAGGATCCGGCGCATGGCGATCTCGCCACCAATGCGGCGATGGTTCTCGCCAAGGAAGCGGGCACCAATCCGCGCGCGCTGGCGGGGCTCCTGGTCGAGGAACTCGCGAAGGACGCCGAGATCGTCAAGGCCGAGATCGCGGGCCCCGGCTTCATCAACCTGACGCTACAGCCGGCCGTCTTCACCGCCATCCTGAAGACGGCGATCGAGGCGGGGGCCGATTACGGGCGTGGCCGCGCCAAGCCGCAGCCCAGGATCAACGTCGAATACGTTTCCGCCAATCCGACCGGGCCGATGCATGTCGGCCATGGCCGCGGCGCCGTCTTCGGCGATGCGCTGGCCAACATTCTCGCCTTCGCCGGCCATGACGTCACCCGCGAATATTACATCAACGATGCCGGGGCGCAGGTCGACGTGCTCGCCCGCTCCGCCTTCCTGCGCTACCGCGAGGCGCTGGGCGAGACGATCACGATCCCCGAGGGGCTCTATCCCGGCGACTACCTCAAATCGGTCGGCGAGACTCTGGCGAAGGCCCATGGCCCCTCGCTCAAGGACAAGCCGGAGGCCGAATGGCTGCCGCTCGTCCGGCAGGCGGCGATCGACGGCATGATGGCGATGATCCGCGACGATCTCGCCGCGCTCGGCGTCGTGCACGACGTCTTCTTTTCCGAGCGCTCGCTGCAGGCCGTTGACTGCAACAAGGATGCCGTCGGGGAAACGATCGCCGATCTGCGGGCGCGCGACCTCGTCTATGAGGGCCGTCTGCCGCCGCCCAAGGGCCAGAGGGACGAGGATTGGGAAGACCGCGAGCAGACGCTCTTCCGTGCCACGCAGTTCGGCGACGATGTCGACCGGCCGCTGCTGAAATCCGACGGCAGCTACACCTATTTCGCCAACGACATCGCCTATCACCGCTCGAAGTTTACCCGCGGCTATGCCGAGATGATCGACGTCTGGGGCGCCGACCATGGCGGCTACGTCAAGCGCATGCAGGCGGCGGTGAAGGCGGTGACGGACGGCCAGGGGGCGCTGGATGTGAAGCTGTGCCAGCTCGTCCGGCTGCTGCGCAACGGCGAGCAGGTGCGGATGTCGAAGCGCTCGGGCGACTTCGTCACCCTGCGCGAGGTGATCGACGAGGTCGGCCGCGACGCGGTCCGCTTCATGATGATCTTCCGCAAGAACGACGCGACCCTGGATTTCGACCTTGCTAAAGTGGTCGAGCAGTCGAAGGACAATCCCGTCTTCTATGTGCAGTACGCCCATGCGCGCTGTGCCTCGATCTTCCGGCAGGCGCGCGAGGCGTTTCCCGATCTCGACCTGTCGCCTGCCGCATTGTCGCAGGCCGATCTTTCGATCCTGACGGACGAGGCGGAGGTCGGTATCCTCAAGATCATCGCGGCTTACCCGCGGGTGATCGAAGGCGCAGCGGCTGCTCATGAGCCGCATCGCGTCGGTTTTTTCGTTCATGAACTGGCCAGCGCGTTCCACTCGCTCTGGAACAAGGGCAAAGACTCGCCGCAATTACGGTTCGTTAATCAAACTGATCGAAAGTCGACCTTGGCGAGATTGGCGTTCGTGCATGCAGTGCGCGGCGTTCTTGCTTCCGGTCTGGCTGTCGCCGGAGTTGCGGCGCCGGAAGAGATGCGCTGACGGGCGATTTTCCGCCGGCGCGCACAAGGTCAGGTTGACCGCGCGGGTTTTCGCTTGTCTCGTGATCGAGCAGCGGCTCGTGCTGGAATGGATCGTGCCATGAGTGAGCCAGCAAGAAACCGTTTTGCGCTCGACCTCGAGGATCTGGAGCGTCAGCTCCGTTCCGCGGGGCAGGCGCCGCGCCCCGGCCAGCAGAGCGATCCGCTCGCCGAGCTGACGCGCATCGTCGGTCAGGACGATCCCCTGAAGGACATCTTCTCCGAGCGGCGCGCGCCCGCGCCGCAGCCGGCCCGTCAGGAGCCGGGTTTCAGCGTCGTTCCGCCCCGGGCGCCTGCGGCGGCGCCGACGATGCCGCCCGCCGAGATGCGCGGCGCGCTCGATGAATTCGAGGCTTTGCTGCGCCGCACCGAGCCGAGGCGGCCTGTAGAGGCTCCGGCCCAGGCTCAAGGCCATTATGAGGCGGAGCCGGAACAGCGGCACGAAGACGCCGGTGCCTATGACGATTATCGGCAGACCGCGTCGCAGCCGGCGGGATATGGGCGGCCGGCTCCGCCGACGCCCGACATGCTGCACCAGGCGCGCGATCTCGACGACGGGCAGAGCTACTACCAGCAGCCGGTCTATGCCGAGGCCCGTTCCGGGCATGGCTACGAGCCGGGACAGGCCGGCGAAGAGGGTTATGCCGAGGACGAGCTTCCGGAGCTGGAGCCGCGCCGCTCCCGCAAGGGGCTCTGGGCGGCCGCCGCGGTGATCGCGGTCGGCGTGCTCGGCGTCGGCGGCTGGATGGCGCTGCGTGGCGGCTCCAGCACCACGAACGGCGCGCCGCCCGTCATCACTGCCGACAAGGGGCCGGTGAAGGTCGAGCCGACCAATCCGGGCGGCACCGAGATTCCGAACCAGAACAAGCAGATCTACGAGCGCACGGCGGAGCAGCCGCAGGGCCAGACAAAGGTCGTCAGCAACGAGGAGCAGCCTGTCGACGTGCAGCAGGCGGCGCGCTCGCTGCCGCCGCGGGTGGTGATGCCAGGCCCGGGAACGGCGGGCACGGCGCTCGCCGCCGCTCCGGCCGCACCGGAACGCAGCATCGTTCAGCCGGAGCCGGCCTTGACCCCCATGCCGGCGGTGCCGGGGCTCGGTGAGCCGCGCAAGGTTCGTACGGTTGCGATTCGCCCGGACGGCACGCCGGCGCCTGCCGCCAACGCTGCGCCCCTGCCGAGCCAGCCGCTCGCCACCGGCTCGACCGGCCAGCGCGGCCTGGCGACCCTGCCGAACGCGACGGCCAATGCGGCGCCTGCCGCGCCTCGGTCCGCACCTGCGACGACCCCTTCGGCCGCGACCACGCCGGCTGCGCCGACGCGGCTCGCCAGCGCGCCGCCGGCCCAGGCTCCGGCGGCGCCGGCCGCCCGCGCGGGGACCGGTGACTTCGTCGTCCAGCTCGCCGCGCCGGGCAGCGAGGCGGAGGCCCGTGCCACGTTCGCGGCCCTGCAGAAGAAATATGGCAGCGTGCTCGGCGGAACCTCGCCGATCGTCCGCAAGACCGATCTCGCCGGGGGCAAGACGGTCTACCGTCTGCGCGTCGGCCCGTATTCGCGCGAGGATGCGACCTCGATGTGCACGCAGCTTCAGGCCGCCGGCGGCCAGTGCTTCATCGCCAAGAACTGATCGCCCTGTCGGTCGAATATGGAGGCGGCGCCCAGGCGCCGCCTTTTTCATTGGCGGCCCCGGCCTTGCGGCGCGCGACCTCCTCATGCGACGAAGCCTTCAACAGGCGCCGCCGCAATCGGAGCGCGCGCCGATTCAGGAGGACGCCATGGATCGCCGTCAATTCGTCAAGGTCGCCGGGGCAGGGGCCGCCGGCAGCGCAGCGATCGCAGCGCCAGCGATCGCACAGTCTCAGCCGAAGGTAAGCTGGCGGCTGACGTCGAGCTATCCGAAGAGCCTCGATACGCTGTTCGGCCTCTCGACCCAGGTCGCCAAGCGCGTCTCCGAGGCGACTGACGGGAATTTCCAGATCCAGGTCTTCGCGCCGGGCGAGATCGTGCCCGGCCTGCAGGCGCTCGACGCCGTGCAGAACGGCACGGTCGAATGCAGCCATACGCTCTCAAGCTTCTATATCGGCAAGGACCCCGCCTTCGCCTTCGAGACCTCGCTGCCCTTCGGCTTCAACACCCGCCAGCAGAACGCCTGGCTCTATGCCGGCGGCGGGCTCGAACTGTGCCGCGCCTTCATGAAGAAGCAGGGCCTCTACACGATTCCCTCGGGCAATACCGGCGCGCAGATGGGCGGCTGGTTCCGCAAGGAGATCAAGTCGCTGGAGGACCTGAAGGGCCTCAAGATGCGCATTGCCGGCCTCGGCGGGCAGATCATGTCCAAGCTCGGCGTGGTGCCCCAACAGATCGCGGGCGGCGACATCTATCCGGCGCTGGAGCGCGGCACGCTCGATGCCGTCGAGTTCTCCGGGCCCTATGACGACGAGAAGCTCGGCTTCCAGAAGGTCGCGAAGTACTACTACTATCCCGGCTTCTGGGAGGGGAACGCCAATGTCAGCTTCCTCGTCAACCTGGAGAAGTGGAACGCGCTGCCGGCCGCTTACAAGGCGATCGTCGAGGCCGCTTGCGCCGAGGCCAATGCGCTGTGCGTCGCCAAATACGATCACGGCAACCCCGACGCGCTGGTCCGGCTTGCCGGTACGGGGGCCGAATTGCGGCCCTTCCCGCAGGAGGTGATGGCGGCGGCCTTCAAGGAGGCCTTCGCCATGTATGCCGACCTCGCCGCGAAGAACGCCGAGTTCAAGACGTTCTATGATTCCTTCCTGCCGTACTGGAAGAAGGAGAACCTCTGGTTCCGTGTCGCCGAGCTGCCCTTCGACGCGTTCAACGCCCAGATGGCGCAGCAGATGCGCTGATACGCATCGTCATTGCGAGCGCAGCGAAGCAATCCAGACCGACAGACGCGGCCCTGGATTGCTTCGTGGCTCTGCTCCTCGCAATGACGGGTCGCGCTTGACCGCGCCCGCGACGCTTCCTACCCCTCGACCATGACCTCACGCGCCTTCATCGCCGGCTGCCTCGGCACGAGCCTCTCCGCCGACGAGCGGGCGTTCTTCCGGGATGCCCGCCCCTGGGGCTTCATCCTGTTCCGGCGGAACACGCAGACGCCGGAGCAGGTCGCCGCGCTGACCGCCGAGATGCGCGAGGCGGTCGGGTGGCATGCGCCGATCCTGATCGACCAGGAGGGCGGGCGCGTGCAGCGCATGGCTCCCCCGAACTGGCCGAAATACCCGTCGGCGCGCGCGTTTCTCGGCATCAACGATCCGCTGCGGCGGCGCGAGCTGGTCCGTCTCTCCGCGCGGCTGATGGCGCATGACCTCAGACAGGTCGGCATCGATGTCGACTGCCTGCCCGTGCTCGACGTGCCCGCCGCCGGCAGCCATGACGTGATCGGCGACCGTGCCTATGCACATGACCCCGACGAGGTGACCCGGCTCGGCCGCGCCGCGGCGGAGGGGCTGATCGCCGGCGGGGTGCTGCCGGTGGTCAAGCACATGCCCGGCCATGGCCGCGCGCGCGCCGACAGCCATCACGACCTGCCTGTGGTGGATGCGACGCTGGAGGAACTGCGGGCGCAGGATTTCCGCCCCTTCCGCCATCTCGCCGACATGCCGCTGGCGATGACGGCGCATGTCGTCTTCACCGCCCTCGATCCCAAACACCCCGCGACCGTCTCCAGGCGGATCGTCCGCGACATCATGCGGGGCGAGATCGGCTTCGACGGGCTGATCATGACCGACGACATCTCGATGAAGGCGCTGTCGGGCTCCTTCGAGGCGAAGGCGAGGGCGGCGATCCGCGCGGGTGTCGATGTCGTGCTGCATTGCCACGGCATCATGGAGGAAATGGTCGCCATCGCCGGGGCGGTTCCGGAGATGACGGGTGCGCGCGCCCGCCGCGCGGCCACCGCCCTCGGCCGAATCCGGCACGAGCCGGAGCCGGTCGATCTTGACGCGGCGAGGGCCGAGATCGCGGCGGTGCTTGCCTAGGGAACCTGAACCGCCGAACCTGCCTGCCGGGCAAGGGGAGCTAAGGCCAGCATGACGGCCGAACTGCCATTCGAGGAGGATCGCGCGCGCCCCGGGGACGAGCCGGCGCTGCTCGTCGATGTCGATGGCTATGAAGGACCGCTCGACCTGCTGCTCGACCTGGCGCGCCGGCAGAAGGTCGACCTCCACCGCATCTCGATCCTGGCGCTGGCCGAGCAGTATCTCACCTTCGTCGAGGAGGCGCGCGCGCTGAGGCTCGAACTCGCCGCCGATTATCTCGTGATGGCGGCTTGGCTTGCCTATCTCAAATCGCGGCTCCTGCTGCCCGAGCCGCCCAAGGCGGACGAGCCGAGCGCGGCCGATCTGGCGACCGCGCTGGCGCTGCGGCTCAGGCGGCTGGAAGCCATCCGCGCGGCCGCGAACAGGCTCTCGGCGCGTGAGCGGCTGGGGCAGGACGTCTTCGCACGGGGGGCGCCGGAGGAGGTCGTGGCCGGCGCACGGCCCGTCTGGGAAGCCGAGCTCTACGACCTGCTGGCCGCCTATGCGCAGCAGCGGATGAAGCGGGTGCAGGGGCATCTCTCGGTCGGCCATCGCGTCGTCTGGTCGCTCGTCGAGGCGCGCGAGGCGCTGCAGCGGCTCGTCGGCGAGGCCGGTGACTGGACCGAGATCGACCCCTATCTGATGCAATACATGCAGCGTCACGGCCTGCCGCCCAAGGCGATGGCCGCCACCGTGCGAGCCTCGGCGTTGTCGGCGATGCTGGAGATGGCGCGCGAGGGCCTGCTCGACCTGCGGCAGGATCAGCCCTTCGCGCCGATCCGCATCCGCCGCCGCTCGGCGCGGCCGCCGGCCTTGCCCTTCGCGGGCGGAGAGACGCCATGAACGGGGCAGCGGCAGGGCAGCGAGAACCGCAGGGCGATGCCGAGGACGAGGCCTTCGCTCTGGCGCTGCGCATCGTCGAGGCCCTGCTGTTCGCCTCGGCCGTGCCGCTTTCGGCGGAGGTGCTCTCGCGCTCGGTGCCGGCCGGCATCGCGGTCGAGCCCGTGCTGGCGCATCTCGCGGCGCTCTACCGGCCGCGCGGCGTCAATCTGCGGCAGGTCGCCGGCGGCTGGGCCTTCCGGACGGCGCCGGACCTCGGCTATCTCCTCGCGGCCGAGGCCGAGCCGCCCCGCAAATTGTCGCGCGCCGCGCTCGAGGTGCTCTCGATCATCGCTTATCACCAGCCGGTGACCCGGGCCGAGATCGAGGAGATTCGCGGTGTCGCCACCGCCAAGGGCACGCTCGACATCCTGCTGGAGGCGGGCTGGGTGCGGCTGCGCGGGCGGCGGCGCTCGCCCGGGCGGCCGGTAACCTACGGCACGACGCCCGGCTTCCTCGACCATTTCGGGCTCGACCGGATCGACGACCTGCCGGGGCTCGACGAGTTGAAGGGGGCAGGGCTCGTCGAGGGGCGCCTGACGCGCGACCTCGGCGTGCCGGTCCCCGACGACGATCCCTCCCTGCGCGACGACGAGGACCCTCTGGGGGACCTGTTCTCGCCGCTTGACGATGGCGAGGGCGGCCCGCAACAGGGGTGACGGCCTTAAGACCTCAGGGAAACGATGGCGTCGAGCAGCGTGAAGACGAGCGGGTGGCGGAGCTGGGGACAGCGCGGCACGATGGGCGCTGCGATCCCCCGGGCGCTCGGCTTCGAGGCTCTGACGCAGCGCTTCGGCTCGGTGACGGCCCTGTCGAATCTCTCGCTCTCGGTGAAGCCGGGCGAGATCGTCGCGCTTCTCGGCCAATCCGGCTGCGGCAAGACGACGCTGCTGCGGCTCGCCGCGGGCGTCGAGCGGCCGACCGAGGGCCGGGTGCTGCTGGACGGGCGCGAGGTCTCGGCGCCGGCCGCCTTCGTCGAACCCGAGCATCGCGGTATCGGCTTCGTCTTCCAGGATTATGCCCTGTTTCCGCACCTCAGCGTCATCGAGAACGTTCGTTTCGGCCTGCGCGGCGACCGGGCGGCGGAGGCGCAGCGGGTGGCGATGCGCGCGCTCGACCGTGTCGGCCTCGCGCATCTGAGCGAATCCTACCCGCATATGCTCTCCGGCGGCGAGCAGCAGCGCGTGGCGCTGGCGCGCGCGATCGCGCCGCGCCCGGGCGTCCTGCTGATGGACGAGCCCTTCTCCAATCTCGACCGGCGGCTGCGCGACGCCG
This sequence comes from Allobosea sp. TND4EK4, assembly GCF_900156025.1. Lineage (GTDB taxonomy): Bacteria > Pseudomonadota > Alphaproteobacteria > Rhizobiales > Beijerinckiaceae > Allobosea. The sequence continues at coordinate 38,668 of NZ_FTMO01000005.1, read as the reverse complement.
TGCGCGAGGAGACGGCGGCGCTGCTGCGGGAGACCGGCGCCACCGCGATGATCGTGACCCACGACCCGGAGGACGCCATGCGCATCGCCGACCGGATCGTGCTGATGAGGGCGGGCGGGATCGTCCAGATGGGGACCGCCGAGAATCTCTATCGCCGCCCGGAAAGCCTCTTTGCCGCCCGATTTTTCTGCGACTTCAACGAGATCGAGGCGCGTGTCTCGGGCGGCGCCGTCTCGCTGCCCTTCGGCCGCTGGCCGGTGCCGCATCTCGGAGAGGGCTCGGCCGCGGTGGCGTGCATCCGGCCGCATCGGGTGCGGATCACGGCTGCAGGGCAGGGGCTGGCGGGTCGCCTGACCGGGCGGCGTTTCCTCGGCGAGGCCGACCATGCGCTCGTCGCGGTCGAGGGGCTGGAGCGGCCCCTGGCGGTGCGGACCTCGCTGCCGGAAACCATGATCGTCGGCGATGAGGTCGGCGTCGTGATCGCGCCCGAGGAAGTCCTTGTGTTTCCGGCGGCGGATCAATAGGTTCCGCCGCCGAACGATCGACCGGGGCCGGCGATCGGGTTGGTGCCAGCCCCTTTGAAACCCATTTTCGGAGGAGTTCGCCATGGGTGGCGTGAGCATTTGGCACTGGATCGTCGTCGGCGTCATCGTGATGCTGCTGTTCGGTCGCGGCAAGGTGTCCGAGTTGATGGGCGATGTCGCCAAGGGCATCAAATCCTTCAAGAAGGGCATGGCGGAGGATGACGAGCCGACGCCGGGCGCCACCGTCGATCCCAAGGTGATCGACAACGTCAAGGCCAGCAACGCGCAGGCCGAGGCCCAGGCCAAGGCCGAGCACAAGGCCTGATGCCCTTGCGGCCCGCCGGGCCGCTCTCGTCGCTGATGCGCTGATGCCGCTCGCCGGTCCGAATGGGGACCGGAGGGCGGCGCGCCGATAGGAAGAACCGTCGATGTTCGACATCGCCTGGAGCGAGATGGTGCTGATCGGCGCGGTGGCGCTGGTCGTGATCGGCCCCAAAGACCTGCCGAAAGTCCTGCGCACGGTCGGCCAGACCATCGGCAAGGTCCGCCGCATGGCAACCGAGTTCCAGGGCCAGTTCAACGAGGCGATGCGCGAGGCCGAGCTCGCCGACCTGAAGAAGCAGGTCGAGGACGTCGGCGGCTCCGTCTCGAACAATTTCAACAGCGATTACAAGCCGATCGATCAGCCGAAGGAATTCGCCGCGCCCAGCACGGCCGAAACCGCCAAGGCCGAGGAAGAGGCTCTGAAGCAGGCCGAGGCGAAGCTCGCCGACCTGCCGATGCCGGAGCTGCCGCCGCTGGATATCGCAGCCGAGACCCCGACGCCGGAGGTGGACGCGCTGCCGGCCGCCAAGCCCAAGCGCGCCCGCAAGGCGAAGGCCGAGGAGCCGGCGCCGGAGCTGGCTCAACCGGAGCAGGCCGCCGCGGCAAGCCCCGAGCCCGAGGCGCCGGCCAAGCCGGCGCGCAAGCGCAGCGTCAAGGTCGTCACCGATGCGCCGGAAGAGGCGGACACGCCCTTTCCGGAGGTCACGGCCGTGGCCGAACCCGCCCCGGCCAAGCCGGTGCGCAGGCGCAAGCCGAAGGCCGACACCTCTGCCGAGACCAAGAACGAGGAGAACTCGGCATGAGCGTCGCCAATCCACGGGACGGCGAGGACGAGGTCGAGGCCTCCCGCGCGCCGCTGCTCGACCATCTGATCGAGCTGCGCTCGCGGCTGATCAAGTCGCTGATCGCCTTCCTGATCATGTTCTTCATCTGCTTCGGCTTCTCGACGCAGATCTACAACATCCTGGTGATGCCCTATGTCTGGGCGGCCGGGAACGCGGCCAACGCGCAGCTGATCTATACCGGCCCGCTGGAGCTGCTGTTCACCCATATCAAGGTGGCTGCCTTCGGCGCCGGCTTCTTCGCCTTTCCGGTGATTGCGACGCAGGTCTACAAATTCGTCGCGCCCGGCCTCTACAAGAACGAAAAGCAGGCCTTCGCGCCCTATCTGGTGGCGACGCCGGTGTTCTTCACGGCGGGCGCGCTGCTGGTGTTCTTCTTCGCCATGCCGGTGCTGATGAAGTTCTCGCTCGGCATGCAGCAGGCCGCGACCGAGACCCAGGCCGGCATCGCGCTGCTGCCCAAGGTCAGCGAATATCTCTCGCTGATCATGACGCTGATCTTCGCCTTCGGCGTCGCCTTCCAGCTGCCGGTGATCCTGACGCTGCTGGGGCAGGCGGGCATCATCGATTCGCAGTTCCTGAAGGACAAGCGGCGCTACGCGATCGTCTTCGTCTTCGTCGTCGCGGCGGTGCTGACCCCGCCCGACGTGATCTCGCAGCTGATGCTCGCCGTGCCGATGCTGCTGCTCTACGAGCTCTCGATCTTCTCGGTGCGCCGGGTCGAGCGCAAGCCGCAGCCGGACGAGACGGCGGCGCAGTAGCGGCGGGTCCCGACATCCGATCTCTTCAGGGAGGTGGAACCGCACCGGCATCCCGGACAAGCCGCGAAGCGGCGCCGATCCGGGATCCATCGTCGAGCTCGCCGCCCGTAAGATGGTTTCCGGTGCTCCGCTTCGCTCCGGCCGGGATGACGAGGAGGTTCCGGAGCCATTGGCGAGAGAGGTTGCCTGTTCCCTCCCGCGCGCTCCCGGTCTAGAGCATCAGCGCTGCACTCCGCAGCGCTGAATGGCCGAAGACGATGTACGACATCCGCTGGATTCGCGAGAACGCCGAGGCGTTCGACAAGGGGCTCGCGCGCAGGGGGCTGGAGCCGCTGTCGTCGTCGCTGCTCGCGCTCGACGATGAGCGCCGCGCCGCCATCGGCAAGGCGCAAGCCACGCAGGAGCGCCGCAACGCCCTCTCCAAGGAAATCGGCAGGGCGATGGGCGCGAAGGATGTCGCGCTCGCCGACCAGCTCAAGGCCGAGGTCGCGGCGCTGAAGGACGCGCAGCCAGCGCTGGAAGCCGACGAGAAGGCCGCCAAGGACGCGTTGGAGCAGCAGCTCGCCGCGATCCCGAACATTCCCTTCGACGACGTGCCGGATGGTGCCGACGAGCACGACAATGTCGTGCTGCATGTCCATGGCGTGAAGCCGGAGGAGCGTGGGCTGCTGCGGGGCGTCAACGATCCCAAGCAGCATTTCGAGCTGGGCGAGGCGCTCGGCCAGATGGATTTCGAGACGGCGGCCAAGCTCTCCGGCTCGCGCTTCGTCGTGCTCCAGAACCAGATCGCGCGGCTCTCGCGGGCGATCGGGCAGTTCATGCTCGACACGCACACGGGAGAGCATGGCTATACCGAGGTGATGCCTCCGCTGATGGTGCGCGACGAGGTCATGTTCGGAACCGCGCAGCTGCCGAAGTTCCGGGACGACCAGTTCATGGCGGCCGATATGGAGTGGCGCGGCAACCGACTGAATGAGATTCTTGCTAATCTTGATCAGGAGATCCCCGCGGGCGGCTCGGCGCTGGCCACTGTGCAGAGCCTGCTTGAGCACGCGGATACCAGCGAACAGTTTTGGCTCATCCCCACAGCCGAAGTCCCGCTCACGAACCTCGTCCGCGAATCGATCCTCTCCGAGGAGGAACTGCCGCGCCGCTACACGGCGCTGACCCCGTGCTTCCGCGCCGAAGCGGGCTCGGCCGGGCGCGATACGCGCGGCATGCTGCGCCAGCACCAGTTCGAGAAGGTCGAATTGGTCTCGATCACGACGCCGGACAAATCCCGCGAGGAGCATGAGCGCATGCTCGCCTGCGCCGAGGCCGTGCTGAAGAAGCTCGACCTGCATTATCGCGTCATGACGCTCTGCACCGGCGATATGGGCTTCGCCTCGCAGAAGACCTGGGACATCGAGGCCTGGCTGCCGGGGCAGAAGACCTATCGCGAGATCTCGTCCTGCTCGGTCTGCGGGGATTTCCAGGCCCGGCGCATGAACGCCCGCTACAAGACGAAGGACGGCAAGGGGCCGTTCTTCGTCCACACCCTCAACGGCTCGGGCACGGCGGTCGGCCGCGCTCTGATCGCGGTGATGGAGAACTACCAGAACGCCGATGGCTCGATCACCGTGCCCGACGTGCTGGTGCCCTATATGCGCGGCGTGACCCGCATCGAGAAGGCGGCCTGAAGCCATGCGCATCCTCGTCACCAATGATGACGGCATCCATGCCGAGGGCCTCGAGGTGCTGGAGCGCATCGCGCGCCAGCTCTCCGACGATGTCTGGGTCGTGGCGCCGGAGACCGACCAGTCCGGCGTCGCGCATTCGCTGTCGCTGTCGAACCCGCTGCGGCTGCGGCAGATCGCCGAGAAGCGCTATGCCGTCGCCGGCACGCCAACCGATTGCGTGATCATGGCGGTGCGCTCGGTGATGGTCGAGGCGCGGCCCGACCTCGTGCTCTCCGGCGTGAATCGCGGCTCCAACGTCGCCGAGGACGTGACCTATTCGGGCACCATCGCCGCGGCGATGGAGGGCACGCTGCTGGGAGTTCCCTCGGTGGCGATGAGCCAGGCCTATGGCCCCGGCGACCGCAACCAGATCCGCTGGGACTGCGCCGAGCAGCATGCGCCCGCAATCCTGCGCAAGCTGCTGGCGGAGGGCATTCCGGCCGATGTGCTGTTCAACCTGAACTTCCCGAACGTGGCCCCCGACGCGGTCAAGGGCGTGGCGGTGACGGTGCAGGGGCGGCGCGACCAGGAGCTGCTGCAACTGCAGCCGCGGCAGGACGGGCGCGGCAATCCCTATTACTGGATCGCCTTCCAGCGCAGCCGCAGGGAGCCGGGCAACGGCACCGACCTGAAGGCGCTCGCGGAAAGCCGCATCTCGGTGACGCCGCTCGAACTCGACCTGACGCATGAGCCGACGCTGACACGCTTCGCGCGGGTCTTCGGGTGATGGCTCCCCGTCATTGCGAGGAGCGCAGCGAGGAAGCAATCCAGGGGACCGAGGCGGCCAGTTCAGCCCGGTCCTCCAGGACTGTTTCGCTGCGCTCGCAATGACGCAAACGGGGTCCTCCATGACCGAGGAGTTGCCCGCCAGCGAGGGCGAGCGCACCGTCGCCTTCCTGCTGTCATTACGGGCGAGGGGCGTGCGCGACCTGCCGCTGCTGCGGGCGATGGAACGGGTGCCGCGGGACCGATTCGCGCCCTCACGCTTCGCCGACCTCGCGCGGCAGGACGTGTCCGTGCCGCTGCCTTGCGGACAGACGATGACGGCGCCGTTCACAGTCGCGAATCTCCTCATCGCGCTCGACATGCAGCCCGGCGCGCGGGTGCTCGAGGTCGGGACCGGCTCCGGTTATGTCTCGGCGCTGCTGGCCGCCCTCGGTGGCGAGGTGGTTTCGCTGGAGCGCTATCGCTCGCTGGCGCTGGCGGCGCATGAGCGCGTCTCCGGCAGCGGCTTCGGCAAGACGGTCGACATGCGCCACGCCGACGGCTTCCAGCCGGACCGGACGCTCGGGCGTTTCGACCGGATCCTCGTCAACGGCGTCACCAACTCGGTGCCGGAGGCGCTGCTGGCCCGGCTTTCGCCCGGCGGGCGTCTGGTCGGGGCGCTGCGGGTCGAGGGCGCTGCCCGGCGTGTGGTGGTGACCCGGCTGGACGAGGACCATTTCGACCATGCGCTGGGTCCGGCCGTGCGCCTGCCGCCGCTGATTCCCGGCCGCGCCCAGGCTCTGTAGCGGTCATCCGCCTGCCTGCTCGCGAGCGGCAAAAAAATCCGGAAAAATGAATCGGCCTTTCCGCGGGGAAACCCTTTCGTAACCTGAACAGGACTTTAATCGCGGTCATCGAGTTGCGTCGTTCGCGAGTACTCTGCCCATGTTCAGACAAGCCGGATCGGTCGATATCCGCATCCTCAGCCGCCTTTCCACGGTGTGCCTGCTTGCCCTCGGCGTCAGCGCCTGCTCGTCGGATGCTGTGCGCTTCACCGAAACCCCTTTCGACAATCCGTTCCGGACCGCGCAGGCCCCGGCGACGATGCGCGATCCGGCGACCACCGGATCGATCGGCTCCGCGCCGGTGCAGGCCGTGCCGTCTTCGCCCGTCGTGCGCTCGCAGGCGCTGCCTCCGCCGCAGGCGGTCGCCAGTGCCCCGATCCCGGCGCCGGCCGCGCCTGCGCCGATGGCGGCACCGCAGCCGTCCGGCGGCGGCGCCGCAGGCTGGACCGCGCAGGGCGGTACGCCTGTCGTGATCGCGCAGGGCGAGACGATCGACATGATCTCCTCGCGCTATGGCGTGCCGCGGGCTGCGCTGCTCTCCGCCAACGGTCTCTCGAACGGCAATGTCGCGCCGGGCACCCGCATCACCATTCCCGTCTATAATGCGAGCGCTTCAAGCGCCGTCGCCGCTGCCCCGGCCACGCCGGCCCCGCGCGTCGCTTCCGCCGAGCCGCGCGGGTTCGTGCGCGGTGCGGCTCCGGCCCAGCGTCCCGTCGCCGCCGCTCAGGCGCCTTCGCCGAGGGAGGCCAAGGCGGCCGGCGAGGCCGAGGCGAAGGCCAAGGCCGCCGCCGATGCGCAGGCAATGAGGGATTCGCGAGCCCGCTTCGCCGCCGAGGCCAAGGCCAAGGCAGAGGCGCGCAAGGCTGCTCCCATGACCCATGCCGCGACGACCAAGCCCCTGGCCGAGCCCAAGCCCGCCAAGGTCGCCGCCGTGCCCGCCGAGAAGCCGGCCAAAGCGGTGGCGGTTGCGAGCGCCCCGGCCGTCGAGCCCAAGCCTGCGGCGACGCCGGCACCCGCTGCCGCGCCCAAGGCGGAGGCTGCGCCGGCCGCCGACCCGAAGACCACTGCCAGCCTGCCCAAGCAGGACGATGCCGGCTCCAGCGGCGACAAGGCCGATTTCCGCTGGCCGGTGCGTGGCCGCGTGATCACCGGCTTTGCCGGCAAGGGCGGCAATGAGGGCCTCAACATCGCCGTGCCGGACGGCACCCCCGTGAAGGCCGCCGAGGCCGGCACCGTCGCCTATGCCGGCAGCGAGCTGAAGGGCTATGGCAATCTCGTGCTGATCCGCCATCCGAACGGCTATGTCTCGGCCTATGCGCATAATGGCGAGCTCAAGGTGAAGCGCGGCGACACGGTCAAGCGTGGCCAGGTCGTCGCCAGTTCCGGCCAGACCGGCAACGTCTCCTCGCCGCAGCTCCATTTCGAACTGCGCAAGGGCTCGACCCCGGTCGACCCGACGCCCTACCTCAACAACTGAGCATCGACGGCTCCCAGGAGCCTGGATCTTCGGTCGGTATCGCGAGACCCTCCCGATCGAATCGGAACGGGGCGAGCCAAGGATGGCTCGCCCCGTTTTGCTTTTTCGCCAGCCGTGAAGGGGCGTCATGCTCGGGCTCGGCCCGAGCACCTCCGGCCGGAAGTGCTGCAGCCTGAGAATCCCGGGTCGAAGCTGGGCTTCGCCCGAGAATGACGGCGAGGCCTCAGCCCTCCAGCCGCTTCCCCAGCCGGCCGGCGAGGTCCTGAATATATTGCCACGCCGTGCGGCCGGAGCGGGAGCCGCGGGTCGTCGCCCATTCGAGCGCGTCGCGGCGCAATTCCTCGGCCGCGATGGCGAGGCCGAAATGCGCGACATAGCCGTCGATCATCGCCAGATACTCGTCCTGGCTGCATTTGTGGAAGCCGAGCCAGAGTCCGAAACGGTCGGAGAGCGAGACCTTTTCCTCGATCGCCTCGCCGGGGTTGATCGAGGTGGCGCGCTCATTGTCCATCATGTCGCGCGGCAGCAGGTGGCGACGGTTCGAGGTGGCGTAGAACACGACATTGTCGGGCCGGCCCTCGACGCCGCCGTCGAGCGCCGCCTTCAGCGATTTGTAGGAGGTGTCGTCGCCATCGAAGGACAGATCGTCGCAGAAGACGATGGCGCGGTGCGGATCGCTGCGGAGCTGACCCATCAGGGCGGGCAGGCTCTCGATGTCCTCGCGGTGGATCTCGATCAGCTTGAGCGGCCTTTCGCCGACCGCAAGATGCTGGTTCGTGTCGGCGTGCACCGCCTTGACCAGCGAGGACTTGCCCATGCCGCGCGCGCCCCAGAGCAGCACGTTGTTGGCGGGCAGCCCCCTGGCGAAGCGCTCGGTATTCTCGGCCAGGGTGTCGCGGACGCGATCGACGCCGCGCAGCAGCGAAAGCGCGACGCGGTTGACCCTTTGCACCGGCACGAGCTCGGCGGAGCCGGCATGCCAGACGAAAGCGTCGGCGGCTGAAAGGTCGAGCGGCTTGCGCGCGGGCGGGGCCAGCCGCTCCAGCGCGGCGGCAATGCGCAACAGGGCGGCGAGCGTGGGGTCGCTGGCGGCGTCGGCGGTCAATGTCATCAGGAGCAGTTCCGCGGTTCGGTCAACCGTACCGTACCGTCCGGTACGGCTGAGCGACCAGATAAATCCTGTCGAGCGTCCTGCGCAAGAGCATTGCGCGGCGAGAGCCGAGGCCATAGGTGAGATGCGGCCTCGACTCCGAGGCATGTCCGATTGATTTCACGGCGTTGCTGGCTATAGTCCGCGCGATTTTGCGGCCGGGGCAGGCGTTCGCCCGCGCTTCACCGAATTCGACCGAACCGTGGCCGGCGGCATCAGCCGCCGTACCCTAAGGAGCCTTTTGTGATCACTCCCGCTTTTGCCCAGGTCCCGGGCGCCGGTGGCGGCACCGACATGCTGATCCAGCTGGTGCCGTTCCTGCTGATCTTCGTCATCATGTGGTTCCTGATCATCCGTCCGCAGCAGCGCCGGGCCAAGGCCCATCAGGAGCTGATCAAGAACGTTCGCCGCGGCGACACCATCGTCACTTCGGGCGGGCTGATCGCCAAGGTCTCGAAGGTCATCGACGATGCGGAAGTCGAGGCCGAGATCGCCGAGGGCGTGCGGGTGCGCATCGTGCGCGGCATGATCCAGGACGTCCGCTCGAAGACCGAGCCGGTCAAGAGCTGAGCCGACTGCAAGAGACGACCGCCGGCTCCTTGAAGAGCCGGCCTTTCAACAAGGCTTGATCCGCAGATGCTCCGTCTCCAGGCCCGCAAGGTCATTCTCGTCCTGCTCGTGCTGATCTTCGGCTGCGGGCTCGCCGTGCCGAACCTGTTCTCGCCGGAGACGCGCAGGTCGATCGAGGCCAATGCTCCGTCCTGGATCCCGCGCTTCCTGCTGCCGACCCACGCGGTGGTGCTGGGCCTCGACCTGCAGGGCGGCTCGCATGTGCTGCTCGAGATCGACCGGGCCGATCTCGTCCGGAGCCAGGTGACGCAGCTGCGCGACGACACGCGCCGAATCCTGCGCGAGGAACGCGTCAGCATCCCCGGCGGCATCCAGACCACGACGCGTGGCGTGCAGGTCCGCATTCCCGACGCCAACGAGCGGGCCCGCGTAATGCCGAAGCTGCGCGAGCTCGCGCAGCCGGTCGGGACCCTGGGCGCCTTCGGACCCTCGGGGAACCAGTCCATCGCAATCACGGAGCAGCCGGACGGGCTGGTCCAGCTCGGTGTCACGGAAGCCGGCTCCAACGAGCGCATCCGCCGCGCCGTCGAGCAGGCGATGGAAGTGCTGCGCCGGCGCGTCGACGCGCTGGGAACGACCGAGCCGAACATCCAGCGCCAGGGCCTCGACCGCATCCTGGTGCAGGTGCCGGGTCTGCAGGATTCGCAGCGCCTGAAGGAGATCCTCGGCGACACCGCCAAGCTGGAATTCCGCCTCGTCGGCGACGCCACCAGCTCGGATGTCGACATGCTGCCTTCCCAGGATGCCGGCGGCCAGCCGGTTCCGGTGCTGCGCCAGCCCGTGGTGGATGGCGCCGACCTCGTCGATGCGCAGCCCTCCTTCGATTCGCGCACCGGCCAGCCGATCGTGAATTTCCGCTTCAACATCCGCGGCGCCCAGCGTTTCGGCCAGATCACCACCGAGAATCTCGGCCGGCCGCTTGCGATCGTGCTCGACAACAAGGTGATCTCGTCCCCGGTCATCCAGTCGCCGATCACCGGCGGCTCCGGCCAGATCTCGGGCAACTTTACCGTCCAGCAGGTCAACAACCTGTCGATCCTGCTGCGCGCCGGCGCGCTGCCCGCCAAGATGACCATCGTCGAGGAGCGCACGGTCGGCCCGGGCCTCGGGGCCGACTCGATCCATGCCGGCAAGCTCGCGACGCTGATCGCGACCGTGCTGGTGGTGATCTATATGCTGGCGACCTATGGCGTGTTCGGCCTGATCGCCAGCATCGCGCTGCTGGTCCATGTCTGCCTGATCTTCGGCCTGATGTCGCTGCTCGGAGCCACGATGACGCTGCCTGGCATCGCCGGCATCGTGCTGACCATCGGCACGGCGGTGGACTCCAACGTGCTGATCTACGAGCGCATGCGCGAGGAGGAGCACGCCGGCCGCAGCCTGGTCTCGGCGCTCGAGGCCGGATTCCAGCGCGCGTTCGCGACGATCATCGACTCCAACGTGACCATGCTGATCGCGGCTGTCGCGCTGTTCTCGCTCGGCTCCGGCCCGGTGCGCGGCTTCGCGGTCGTCTTCATCCTCGGCATCCTGACCACCGTCATCACGGCGGTGACGCTGACGCGGATGCTGATCGCGCTCTGGTATCGCTGGGCCAAGCCCAAGCATCTTCCGTTCTGACGCAAGCCCTTTTGATTTATCGCATTTTCTTCACGCGAACCGGCCGCCACTTCGCTTGAAAATGCTCCGAGGAGATCGGCCATGCGCCTGCTTCGCATCGTTCCCGACAATACCCGCTTCAAATTCGTCTGGTTCCGGCGGTTCAGCTACCCGCTGTCGGCCGCCTATTCGATCCTGGTGATCGTGCTCTTCCTGACCGTCGGGCTGAATTTCGGCATCGACTTCAAGGGCGGCACGCTGATCGAGATGCAGGCGAAGTCCGGCGCGGTCGACATCGCCAAGGTCCGCCAGACCGCGAACGGCCTCGGCTTCGGCGAGAGCGAGGTGCAGGAGTTTGGCGGCGGCAACGAATTGTCGATGCGCTTCGCGCTGCAGCCGGGCGGCGAAAGCGCCCAGCAGGCGGTGGTCCAGAAGGCGCGCGACGCGTTCTCGGCCGAGTATGATTTCCGCCGCGTCGAGACGGTCGGGCCGCGCGTCTCGGGCGAACTGGTGCAGGCCGGCACGCTCGGCGTCGTCCTCGCGATCATGGGCGTGCTGGTCTATCTCTGGTTCCGCTTCGAGATGCCGCTCGCGATCGGCGCGATCGTCGGCACGCTGCACGACATCGTGCTGACGATCGGCTTCTTCCTGATCACGCAGCTCGAATTCAACCTGACCTCGATCGCGGCTATCCTGACCATCGTCGGCTATTCGCTGAACGAGACGGTCGTGGTGTTCGACCGCACGCGCGAGCTGCTGCGCCGCTACAAGACGATGCCGATCCCCGAGCTGCTCGACCTTTCGGTGAACTCGACGCTGTCGCGCACGGCGATGACGGCGACGACGACCTTCCTCTCGCTGCTGGCGCTGGTGATCTTCGGCGGCACCGCGATCGAGGGCTTCGCGCTGGTGATGCTGTTCGGCGTCGTGGTCTGCACCTATTCGGCGATGTTCATCTCGACGCCGGTGCTGCTCTACATGGACGTCCGCAGCCAGGGGGCGCGCGAGGAAGCCCGCGAGAAGGCCAGCGGGAAGCCCCCGGCCGGCGCCAAGCCGAAGGCCGGCTGAGGCGGCGCCGGGATGGCGCGCTTCGAGGGCTTCGTTCCTGGCCGCTGGCCGCTCGATGCGATCGGCGCCGGTGGCTTCCGCTTCGCCGAGATGAGCCACAAGGGTTCGATCCTGGCGACGCCGGCCGGCATCCGCATCTGGACGCCGGCGCTGTTCTCGGAGGTCACGGTCGAGAGCCTGCAGCCGGTGCTCGACGAAGCCGGCGCCATCGACTTCCTGATCATCGGGACCGGCGCGGACATCGCCTTCATCCCGCCGGCTCTGCGCGAGCCTCTGAAGGCCGCAGGCATCACGGTCGAGGGCATGGCGACCGGGGCGGCGGCGCGGACCTACAATGTACTGGTGGCCGAGGACAGGCGGGTGGCGGCGGCGCTGATCGCGGTCGATTGAGCCGCCCTGCGACGTTTCGCCCGTCCGGTTTCCGCAACCGTAGCGAAGCGGGCGCCGTTGTCCTAGACTGGGACGATGAAAGCGATGCCGCGATGACGGGTCCAGGCGAGACCACGCCCAAGATCGAGACCGTCCAGCCCGACGAGGCGCTTCCGGCGCGCCTGCCCGACGCCTACGCCCATTGCGCGTCGCTGGTCCGCGAGCAGGACCATGACCGCTACATCACCTGCCTCTATGCGCCCGAGGCACGGCGCCACGGGCTCTTCGCGCTCTATGCCTTCAGCCTCGAGATCGCTCGGGTGAGGGCGCTGGTCAGCGAGCCTTTGCCCGGCGAGGTCAGGCTGCAATGGTGGCGCGACCTGCTCGAAGGGCAGCCGAACGGCGAGGTGCAAGCTCACCCGGTCGCAGCGGCTCTGCTCGACACGGTCAAGCGCTATCGCCTGCCGATCGCGCCGCTGACGAACCTGATCGATGCCCGCACCTTCGACCTCTATGACGACCCGATGCCCTCGCTGCGCGACCTGGAGGGCTATGCGGGAGAGACAGCGAGCGCTCTGATCAGGCTCGCCTGCATCGTGCTGGCGGGCGGGCGCGACCCCGGCGGGGCGACGGCCTCCGGCCATGCCGGCGTGGCCTATGCGCTGACCGGGCTGATGCGCGCCTTCCCGTGGCATGCGGCGGAGGGGCAGGTCTATCTGCCGGCCGACATCCTGGCCCGCAACGGCGTCATCCGCGACGACATCGTCCGCGGGCGAGGGGGCCCGGGCGTGCTCTACACGCTGAAGGAGCTGCGGGAGATCGCGCGCAATCATCTGACGCGGTTGACGAGCCTGACGGACACGATTCCGGCGGCGGTGAAATCCGCCTTCCTGCCCGTCGCGCTGGTCGAGCCCTATCTGCGGCAGATGGAGCGGTCGGGCTACGACCCGTATCGCAGCATCATCACCCTGCCGGCCTGGCGGCGGCAATGGATCGTCTGGCGAGCGGCGCGGCGGAGCTAGGGCCGGCCGAGGCCGGCATTGCGAGCGAGGCGAAGCAACCCAGGCAGACCGCGTTGAGCGTTCCACCCGGTCTGCCTGGGTTGCTTCGTCGCTTTGCTCCTCGCCAAGACGGAGAAGCGCTTCACTCGGCCGCTTCCGCCTGTCCGCTCCCAGCCCACTCATCCATGACCTGCTTGGCCCGCACGGTGAGTGCCTGCTTGCGCGCGAGGCTCTTGGCGGGGCCCTTCAGACGCTTGCCGTCCGGCCCTGTCTTGGCGACGCCCTCGATCGGCGGGAACAGGCCGAAATTGATGTTCATCGGCTGGAAGGAGCGCGGCCCCTCGTCGATCGTCTGGATATGGCCGCCGGTGATGTGGTTGACGAGTGCACCCAGCGCCGTCGTGGCCGGCGGCAGGGGCAACTCGCGGCCCAACCGCTCTGACGCCGCCATTCGGCCGGCAAGCAGGCCGATGGCCGCGCTCTCGACATAACCCTCGCAGCCGGTGATCTGGCCGGCGAAGCGCAGGCGCGGATCGGCCTTGAGGCGCAGCCGTTCGTCCAGCAGCTTCGGCGAATCGAGATAGGTGTTGCGGTGGATGCCGCCGAGACGGGCGAATTCGGCGTTCTGCAGCCCGGGAATCATCCGGAAGATGCGGGCCTGCTCGCCATATTTCAGCTTGGTCTGGAAGCCGGTCATGTTGAACAGCGTGCCCAGCGCATTGTCCTGCCGCAGCTGAACCACGGCGTAGGCCTTCACCGAGGGATTGTGCCTGTTGGTGAGGCCGACCGGCTTCATCGGGCCCCAGCGCAAGGTCTCCCGGCCGCGCTCGGCCATGACCTCGATCGGCAGGCAGGCGTCGAAATAGGGTGTGCCCTCCCACTCCTTGAACTCGGTCTTCTCGGCGGCGAGCAGCGCGTCGATGAAGGCCTCGTACTGGTCGCGGTCGAGCGGGCAGTTGATGTAGTCGGCCCCGGTGCCGCCCGGGCCCGCCTTGTCGTAGCGCGACTGGAACCAGGCGGTGTCCATGTCGATCGATTCGAAATGGACGATGGGGGCGATCGCGTCGAAGAAGGCGAGCGCATCCGCGCCCGTCAGCGAGAGGATGCCCTGGGCGAGCGCTGGCGAGGTCAGCGGGCCGGTGGCGACGACGACATTGTCCCAGTCGGCCGGGGGCAGGCCTTCGATCTCGCCGCGTTCGATCGTGACCAGCGGATGAGCTTCGAGCGTTGCCGTCACCGCTTCCGAGAAGCCGTCGCGGTCGACGGCGAGCGCGCCGCCTGCCGGCACCTGATGGGCATCGCCCTTCGCCATGATCAGCGAATCGAGCCGGCGCATCTCCCAATGCAACTGGCCCACCGCATTGCTGGACGAGTCGTCCGAGCGGAACGAGTTGGAGCAGACGAGCTCGGCCAGCCCGTGCGTCTTGTGGGCGTCGGTCCCCCGGACGGGGCGCATCTCGTGCAGAATCACCGGAACGCCGGCGCTGGCGATCTGCCAGGCGGCTTCCGAACCGGCGAGGCCGCCGCCGACGACATGAACGGGCTTGGGGGTCTGGGCTGTCATGGCCGGGATGTGTCCGCAGCCGGGCGGAAGGTCAAGCAAAAGCGACCCCGGAAACGCAAAATGCCCGCCGTGAGGCGGGCATTCGCTCTTCGACCGAAGCTCGAGGGGAGGGGGAAACGAGCCTCAGGAGAAACTACACGGAACGCGACGCACCCTTGCGCGGCGGTTCAGATCGAAGTCTTCAGACCGCGGCGTGGGTGCGGGCGATGAAGCTGATTTCCGAACGCGACAGGCCGAGATCGTCGAGCTCGCGATCGGTCAGGCGGGAGAGCTCGCGAACCGTCTCGCGATAGCGGAGGTAAGCGCGGATCTTGGCGGCGATCATGGTGACGAACATGTTGGTCTTCCTTGCGAATTCCGGACCGGGGCGGCGCCCACAGCGATAATTTCGTTGTGCACTGCATATAACTCAGGCGGCCTGCCTTTTACAGAGGCCCCATTTCAGTTCCGTTATGCGCCTTGCGCATACGACCTTAAGGAACAGGTCAGAAATGTGGGAGCTGCCTGCGTCCAGCGGGTATCTGGTTTCAAATGAGACGAATTTTATGCCTTTTTGGTAGGCGTTTATGCCAATCCGGCTGTGGTCGATCATAGCCCTGCTGAAAACGACGCCATCTTGGCGCCGTTGAAGAGCACTGGCCGTGGCCAGATCATCCCGCATTGCAAAATGACGCACCCTGGATGGCCGAGCTGCAATCGATCACTCCGCTGTGCGTGCTGTCGCCCAGGCCTTTGAGCCTGTTTCGCAGGCGAGCTTCGTTCGCCGGGTGACCTTCGCCTCCGGCCGCTGGGGGCGCCCACGGATCACTTTTGTCTTGCGCGATGCCGGTCGGGAGGTTCCGCTGGCCGCAGCTGAGGGAGATGGCCGGGATGGATGCGGAAATTCTTTACGAGGTCGCGGATGGAATCGGCACGGTCACCCTGAACCGGCCGCAGGCGCGCAATGCGCTGACCTACGGCATGTATGACGGGCTGGCCGCGATCTGCCGGGCGCCGCAGGCGCATGGGGACCCGCGCGTCATCGTCGTCACCGGGGCGGGCGACAAGGCTTTCGCGGCCGGGACGGACATCGCGCAGTTCCGCAGCTTCGCGACGGCCGAGGACGCGCTGGCCTATGAGCAGAAGATCGAGGCGGTGATCGATGCGATCGAGCGCTGTCCGGTGCCGACGCTCGCGGCGATCGCCGGGGCGGTCACGGGTGGAGGCGCGGCGATCGCGCTTGCCTGCGACCTGCGGATCGCGGCCGAGAGCGCCCGCTTCGGCTTCCCGATCGCGCGCACGCTCGGCAACTGCCTGTCGATGGCGAATTATGCGCGTCTCGCCGCGCTGCTCGGCCCGGCCCTGGTGAAGGACATCGTCTTCACTGCCCGGCTCGTCGAGGCGGAGGAGGGGCGGCGCATCGGGCTCTACAGCGAGCTTCTGGCCGATCACGCGGCGCTGATGAGGCGCTCACGCGAGCTTGCGACGGTGATCGCAGGTCATGCGCCGCTGACATTGCGAGCGACGAAGGAGGCGATGCGCCGGCTTGTTGCGGCCTCCGCACAGGGCCTCGACGGCGACGATCTGGTGGGCCTTTGCTACACCAGCGCCGATTTCCGCGAGGGGATGGAAGCCTTCCTCGCCAAGCGCCCGCCCGTGTGGCGCGGGCGCTGACCCGCCTCAGAGCTTTAGCCGTAGCGAGCCTCGATGCGGCGGTCGAGCCAGAGCGCCACGAGGGTGCAGACCGCGCCCGACAGCAGGTAGACCCCGACCCAGGCCAGGCCGAACTGACTCGACAGCGTCAGGGCGACCAGGGGGGCGAAGCCCGCGCCGATCAGCCAGGCGAGGTCGTGCGTCAGCGCCGCGCCCGTATAGCGGTACTGGACACCGAAGCTCGAGGCGACGGCGCCGGCCGTCTGGCCGTAGGAGAGACCGAGCAGGCCGAAGCCGATGATGACGTAGACCGTCTGACCGGCGAGGCTGTCGCCGAAGAGGAGCGGGGCGACGATGCTGCTGACGCTGAACAGCGCGACGAGCCCCGCCGACAGGATCAGCTCCTTGCGGCGGCCGATCTGGTCGGCGATCAGGCCGGAGGTCACGATGGCGCCCGCGCAGACGACGCCGCCCGCCATCTGCACGATCATGAACTCGGAGACCGAGCGGTTGGTGAAGAGGTTGATCCAGCTCACCGGGAAGATCGTGACGAGGTGGAACAGCGCGAAGCTGGCCAGCGGCACGAAGGCTCCCAGCACCAGCGCGCTGCCGCGCTTGCGCACCAGCTGGAGGACCGGCGTCGGCATCAGCTCGCGCGTCTCCATCAATTGCGCGAATTCATGGGTCGAGACCATGCGCAGCCGGGCGAACAGCGCCACGACGTTGATGGTCAGCGCGACGAAGAAGGGGTAGCGCCAGCCCCAGCCGATGAAGTCCTGCGTCGACAGCGCCCCCTCGAAGAAGGCGAAGAGGCCGGCCGCGAGGATGAAGCCGATGGGCGCCCCGAGCTGCGGCAACATCGCGTACCAGCCGCGCCGCTCGGTCGGGGCGTTGAGCGCCAGCAGGGAGGACAGCCCGTCCCAGGCGCCGCCGAGCGCGATGCCTTGCAGCAGCCGGAAGACCGAGAGAATGATCGCGGACCAGGCACCGATGGTCTCGTAGCCCGGCAGGAAGGCGATCGCGGCCGTCGAGCCGCCGAGCAGGAAGAGCGAGATCGTCAGCTTGGTCGCCCGCCCGTAACGCCGGTCGATCTCCATGAACAGGACCGAGCCGATCGGGCGGGTCAGGAAGGCCAGCGCGAAGATCGCAAAGGAATAGATGGTCCCGGTCAGCCGGTCTTCCATCGGGAAGACCAGTTGCGGAAAGACGAGCACGCAGCCCAGGCCGAAGACGAAGAAGTCGAAATACTCGGAGGTGCGGCCGATGATCACGCCGATGGCGATCTCGCCCGGCGAGACATGGTCCCGGCCCTTTTCGTCGGTGAGGTGCGTTTCCAAGGGGGACGCTGCTTGCGCGCTCATCAGGGGCTTCCTCGTTCGCGCCGAAACCGGGTAGTCTGCGGGTGTGACCTGAGTCATGAATACGGCGCATATGACCGGAGCGTCAAACACTGCCAATGGGACATTCTGTCCTCTGTGCAGTGCAAGATATTGAGCTAGAACGGCCGTCAATAATCCGGAAACGGGGGACTGGTTCTGTGAGAACCTGCCGCATTCTCGCTGTTTTGCCGCTTTTTGCCCTGCTCGGCGGGTGCCAGGCGGTGCTCCTTTCGCCATCCGGCGACGTTGCACTGCAGCAGCGGAACATCATGCTGATCTCTGTCGCGCTGATGCTGGCGATCATCATCCCGGTGATGGCGCTGACGGTGTTCTTCGCCTGGCGCTATCGGGCGGCGGCGGAAAGCGAATACGATCCCGACTGGCATCATTCGCTGCCGCTCGAGGTGGTGATCTGGGCGATCCCGCTGCTGATCGTCATCATCCTGGGCGCGATCACCTGGATGGGCACGCATCTGCTCGACCCCTACCGGCCGCTCAACCGCATCAGCGCGAGCCAGCCGATCCAGACCTCGCAGCAGGCGGCGCAGGGCAGGGAGCGCAAGCCTCTGATCATCCAGGTCGTGGCGCTGGATTGGAAGTGGCTGTTCATCTACCCGGAGCAGGGCGTGGCCTCGGTCAACGAGGTGGTGGCTCCGGTGAACCAGCCGATCGAGTTCCACATCACCTCGTCCTCGGTGATGAACTCGCTCTTCATCCCGGCGCTCGCGGGGCAGATCTACGCCATGCCCGGCATGCAGACGAAGCTGAATGCGGTCATCAACCACGCCGGCGATTTCGACGGCTTCTCGGCCAATTACAGCGGCGAAGGCTTCTCCGGCATGCGCTTCCGCTTCAAAGGGCTGGAAGGCGGCGGCTTCGACGACTGGGTCAGGCAGGCACGCGAAAAGACCGAGAAGCTCGGCCGCGAGGAATATCTCGTGCTGGAGCGGCCGAGCGAGCGGGAGAAGCCGCGCCAGTTCGGCACGGTCGCGCCCGATCTCTTCGACGCCGTCCTCAATATGTGCGTCGACCGCACCAAGATGTGCATGCGCGACATGATGGCGATGGATGCCAAGGGCGGCGGCGGCAAGGAGGGCATCCACACGGTGATGGCGCTCCACTACGACAAGACGACGCGCCGCGGCGGCGAGCCGCTCGGCCCGCGGCCTTTCGTCACCGCGATCTGCTCGCCGACCGACGTCTACGGCAAGGACGGCCTGCCCGCCCGCGCTGCCAACTGAGATGCTGGACCATCGACGGGCCGCCGCCTCCGGGCTGGCGGGCTCTGCGACTAGCGATCCGAGGTTACGATGAATTCCTATCCCGACTGGTGGCCTCTCGTCTTCGGACGCTTCACCTTCGAGGCGATCCCGTATCATGAGCCGATCCTGGTCGCGACCTTCGCGGCCGTGGCGATCGGCGGCCTCGGCCTCTTTGCGCTCATCACCAAGCTGGGCGCCTGGGGCTATCTCTGGCGCGAGTGGTTCACCAGCGTGGACCACAAGAAGATCGGCATCATGTACATGGTGCTGGGCATCGTCATGCTGCTGCGCGGCTTCGCCGACGCGCTGATGATGCGCGGCCAGCAGGCGATCGCCTTCGGCGCCAATGAGGGCTATCTGCCGCCGCATCACTACGACCAGATCTTCACCGCCCATGGCGTGATCATGATCTTCTTCGTGGCGATGCCGCTCGTCACGGGGCTGATGAACTATGTGGTGCCGCTGCAGATCGGCGCGCGGGACGTGGCCTTTCCGTTCCTCAACAATTTCTCGTTCTGGATGACCGTCGGCGGCGTCGTGCTCGTCATGGCCTCGCTGTTCGTCGGCGAGTTCGCCAAGGTCGGCTGGCTCGCCTATCCGCCGCTCTCGGGCAAGGCCTACTCGCCCGGGGTGGGGATGGACTACTATCTATGGGCGCTGCAGATCGCGGGCGTCGGCACGACACTGTCGGGCATCAACCTGATCGCGACCATCGTGAAGATGCGCGCGCCCGGCATGGACATGATGAAGATGCCCGTCTTCACCTGGACGGCGCTGTGCACCAACGTCCTGATCGTGGCGAGCTTCCCGGTCCTCGCCGGCACCGTCGCGCTGCTGACGCTCGATCGCTATGTCGGCACGAACTTCTTCACGAACGATCTCGGCGGCAACCCGATGATGTACGTGAACCTGATCTGGATCTGGGGCCACCCCGAGGTCTACATCCTGATCCTGCCCTGCTTCGGCATCTATTCGGAGGTGGCCTCGACCTTCTGCGGCAAGCGCCTCTTCGGCTACGCCTCGATGGTCTATGCGACGGTGGTCATCACCATCCTGTCCTATCTCGTCTGGCTGCATCACTTCTTCACGATGGGCTCGGGCGCGAGCGTGAACTCCTTCTTCGGCATCACGACGATGATCATCTCGATCCCGACGGGGGCGAAGATCTTCAACTGGCTGTTCACGATGTATCGCGGACGCATCCGCTTCGAGCTGCCGATGATGTGGCTGCTCGCCTTCATGATCACCTTCGTCATCGGCGGCATGACCGGCGTGATGCTCGCGGTTCCGCCGGCCGACTTCGTGCTGCACAACAGCCTGTTCCTGATCGCGCATTTCCACAACGTCATCATCGGCGGCGTCGTGTTCGGCGCCTTCGCCGGCATCAACTACTGGTTCCCCAAGGCGTTCGGCTTCAAGCTCGACGACTTCTGGGGGAAGATGTCCTTCTGGTTCTGGGTCATCGGCTTCTACGTCGCCTTCATGCCGCTCTACGTGCTCGGCCTGATGGGCGTGACGCGCCGGGTGAACCATTTCGACGATCCCTCGCTGCAGATCTGGTTCGTGATCGCGGCCATCGGCGCGGTTCTGATCCTGTTCGGCATCCTGAGCTTCCTGGTGCAGATCGTCGTCAGCGTGATGAACCGCGAGAAGCTGCGCGACGTCACCGGCGACCCCTGGAACGGGCGCACGCTGGAATGGGCGACGTCCTCGCCGCCGCCAGCCTACAACTTCGCCTTCACGCCGATGGTGCACGACCATGACAGCTGGGCGGACATGAAGAAGCGCGGCTACCAGCGCCCGCTCGAAGGGTTCAGGCCGATCCACATGCCGAAGAACACCGGCGCGGGCGTGATCATCTCGGCGTTCGCCACGATCTGCGGGCTGGCGCTGGTCTGGTATGTCTGGTGGCTGGCGGCGCTGAGCTTCCTCGCGATCATCGTCACGGCCATTGCCCACAGCTTCAACTACGACCGCGACTACAACATTCCGGCCGAGGAGGTGGTGCGCGAAGAAGAGCGGCGCAGCCGCGCACTCGCTGCGGCGCGGGTCTGAGGGGCCGACGATGAGCAAGGCGACAGCCCACCAGACCGACGGCGGCGTGCCCGTCTTCCACGTCTTCGAGGACAAGGAGGTCCACCACCCCGGCGACTCGACCATGCTCGGGTTCTGGATGTACCTGATGAGCGACTGCCTGATCTTCGCAGTCCTCTTCGCGACCTATGGCGTGCTCGGCCGCAACTACGCCGCCGGCCCCTCGGGCGCCGATCTCTTCGACCTGAAGCTGGTGGCGGTGAACACCGCCATGCTGCTGTTCTCGTCCATCACCTATGGCTTCGCCATGCTGGCGATGGAGAAGGGCCGCAAGGCGGCGGTCCAGGGCTGGCTCGTGGTCACGGCGCTGTTCGGCCTCGCCTTCCTCAGCATCGAGCTCTACGAGTTCCATCACATGATCGCCGAAGGCGCGACGCCGATGCGCAGCGCCTTCCTGTCGTCCTTCTTCACGCTGGTCGGCACGCACGGGCTGCACGTCACCTTCGGCCTGATCTGGCTCACTGTGCTGCTGGTCCAGGTCGGCCAGCGGGGGCTCATTCCGGAGAATCGCCGCCGGCTGATGTGCCTGTCGATGTTCTGGCACTTCCTCGACGTCATCTGGATCGGCGTCTTCACCTTCGTCTATCTGATGGGCGTGCTGAAATGAGCGGATCTCACAACGACGTGGGCGCGACGCAGGCCCATAGCAGCCTTGCCCATGACCTCCATGGCGATCACGGGCATGGCCATGACGATCACGGCGGTGCCTCTCACGGCAGCTTTCGAAGCTACCTGACGGGTTTCATCCTCTCGGTCATCCTGACCGCGATCCCGTTCTGGCTGGTGATGGGCGACGTGCTCGGCAACGCGACCACCACCGCCATCGTGATCATGCTGTTCGCCGCGGCGCAGATCGTGGTGCACATGATCTACTTCCTGCACATGAACACGCGCTCGGAAGGCGGATGGTCGATGATGGCGCTGATCTTCACCGTCGTCATCGTGGTGATCATGCTCGCAGGGTCGCTGTGGGTGATGTACCACCTCAACAGCAACATGATGCCGATGGCGCCCGGCAACCATCCGATGTGAGGCGGCGGTGGCCGAGGCGGCCGCCATGCCGCCTAAGCGGGGCATGGCGCGCATGGCGCTTCTCGCCCTGCTGGCGCTTCTTCCATTCGCCTTTGCCGTGCTCGGCTTCTGGCAGGTGGAGCGGCGGGCCTGGAAGCTCGATCTGATCGCCCGCGTCGATGCCCGCGTCCACGCCGACCCTGTGCCGGCGCCCGGCCCGACGGTGTGGCCCTCGATCAGCGCCGCCAGCAGCGAGTATCGGCGGGTGTCGCTTTCGGGCCGGTATCTGCCCGCCGCCGGCACCTTGACCAAGGCCGTCACCGGGCGCGGACCCGGTTTCTGGCTGATCGCTCCGTTCCGCGACGAGCGCGGCTTCACCGTGCTGGTCAATCGCGGCTTCCTGCCCGAGGGGCAGATGGCGCCTGCTGGACCATCGAGCGCGAGGCGCGTCACCGGCCTGCTGCGCCTCAGCGAGCCCGGCGGCGGCTTCCTGCGCAGCAACGACCCCGCGGCTGGGCGCTGGTATTCGCGCGATGTCGCCGCGATCGCACAGGCGCGGGGCCTGGGAGAGCAAGGACCTGGCGAGGTCGCGCCCTATTTCGTCGATGCCGACGCGGCGTCCGAGCCCGGCCCCTCGCCGCAGGGCGGCATGACGGTCATCGCCTTCCGCAACACCCATCTCATCTATGCGCTGACCTGGTTCGCGCTGATGGCGATGAGCCTGTGGGCGCTCGGATTCGTCTGGCGCGGCCGCAGAGGTGATGTGGACGTCTGACGCCGTGTCTAAGGGCCCGGGAGCGCTCGGTCATTCTGGGCTTGACCCGGGATCCAGGCCGGAGCGTTGCCGATGAAGGTTCAGGCATGGATCCCGGATCGGCGCCGCTAAGGCGGCTTGTCCGGAATGACCGCGTTCGCAAGGCTGCTCGACCAGGCCGAGGCCTCGAGGGTCAGTCCCGCTCTGCCAGTGCCCCCAGTTCGTGCAGCACGGCCGCGCCGGTGCGCACGCCCTCGTGGAAGCAGTCCAGCGTCATGTTCTCGTTGGGGGCGTGATTGGCCTCGTCATGGTTTGCATAGGGCGTGACGAAGGCCGGGATGCCGAGGATCTTGGTGAAGACGTAATTCGGCAGGCTGCCGAAGCCGGCCGGCATCAGCAACGGCTCGCGGCCCTGCGCCGCGACGAAGGCGCGCCTGAGCGGCGCGGTATAGGGGGAAGCGATCGGCGTCTTGGAAGGCTGCATGCCGTTCTCCTCGGCGATCAGCTCGACCTCCGGGGCATGCTTGCCGACATGGGCCCTGACCTTGTTCAGGATATCGACCGGGTCCTGCGCCTCCACCAGACGGATATCGCATTTCACGAAGGCCTCGTTCGGCAGCACGGTCTTGCTGCCCGGCCCGCCATAGCCGCCGTGGAAACCGTTGATCGTCAGCGTCGGGCGGAAGCAGAGGCGCTCGTAGAAGGGGCGGTCGGCCGGCGCGTCGAGGCGGGACAGGCCGAGGCCCTGCTTGAAGGCTTCGAGATCGAGCGGCAGGCGCTCGACCGCTGCCAGCTCTTCAGCCGCGGGCGGCTCGATGCCATCGTTGAAGCCGTCGATGGTGATCTCGCCCTCGGCGTTCTTCATGGTGCCGAGCAGGTGGACGAGCGTCCAGATCGGGTTGGGGACAACGCCGCCGAAATTGCCGGAATGGACGTCGCGGCTGGCGTGGCGGCAGCGCAGCTCGAAGGAGATCACCCCGCGCGAGCCGAACTTGATGGTCGGCGCACCGCTGGCATGGCGCGGCCCGTCGGCGGTGATGGAGAGGTCCGCCTCGAGCAGATGGCGGTTCTTGCGTGCGAAGGCCGCGATATGCGGGCTGCCGATCTCCTCCTCGCCCTCCAGCAGCAGGATGACGTTGCAGGGCAGGGTGCCGTTGACCTTGAGATGCGATTCGAGCGCCAGGATCTGGGCGAAATGCTGGCCCTTGTTGTCGCCGACGCCGCGCGCATAGAGCCGCCCGTCGCGGATCGTCGGCTCGAAGGGCGGCGAGACCCATTTGTCGAGCGGGTCCGCAGGCTGCACGTCGTAATGGCCGTAGAGCAGCACGGTCGGCTTGCCGGGCGCCTTCTCCCAGCGGCCGATCACCATCGGGTGGCCTTCGCTCGGCGCGAGCTGCGCGTCCAGTCCGATCCCGGTCAGCATCTCGACGAGCAGGGTCCCGACTTCGTTGATCCCGATATTCTCCGCGCTGATGCTGGGGTGGCGCAGGTAATCGATCAGGCGGCCGAGGAAGGCGTCACGCTGCGTATCGATGTGATCGAGAACGGGTGCGAGCGGATTGGTCATCAACATCATCCAGAGCGAGAGGGCAGCGTGAATCGCGGTCCTTCGGTGCCTGAATGGATGCTAGGCATAAGGGGCCGGCCGCAGAAGCGCAGCCGACACATGGCAGGGCCGCAGGGCTTCCGGAGGGCGGTCAGTCCTGCCGCAGGATCAGATGATAGACCCGGCCCTTGAACAACGGCATGATCGTGCCGAGCTCGGCGCGGACCTCCTGCCGGATTTCGCTGGCGAGCGCCGCATGCATCGCCTCCAGGCTGCCGAAGACGAGATCGAAGGTCAGGTAGACCGGCGGGGCGCCGTCCTCCTGCTCGGCACGCCAGCGGATCGTCACGTCGCGGATGCCGGGATAGCGGCGAATCGCGGGCAGCACGGTTTCGACCATCTGCCGGTCGAAATGGGCGCGGTCGGCCTCCGGCACATCGCCTTCGAGCACGGCGGAACGGATGATCATCCTGCGGTCTCCTCTTCGCTTGTTCCGGCCCGCAGCAGGCGCAGCACGCTGGTTTCGGTGGCGGCCAGGTGCGCGTCGAGCAGCGCGCAGGCCTTGTCGGCATCGCGCGCGAGCACGGCATCCATGATCGCGGCATGCTCGCTGTTGACGTCGCGGACCTCGGCCTGCGCCTCGTGCCGGTGGAGCAGCCTGAGCTTGCGGTAGCGCTCGGAATGGTCGGCGAGCATCGACCAGAAGCGCAGCAGCCAGTCGGAGCCACAGGCGGAGACCAGCGCCTGGTGGAAGCGGCGGTGATGGGCCTCCCACAGCGCCGCCGCCTCGCGGTCGTCGGGCGAGGCGGGCAGCGGGGTGCGCGACAACAGGTGCATCGCAGCGACGATCTCTGCCTCCCAGGCGGCGTCGCCGCGCGCGATGGCCTGCGTCAGGCACAGCCGCTCGATCTGGCGGCGCGTCGCCATCAAGTCCGAGAATTCCGGCAGAGAGGTTTCGCTGACGCGCGAGCCGCGATGCGTCTCCGCCGAGACCAGCCCTTCGCTCGACAGGCGCATGAGCGCCTCGCGGATCGGCGTCAGGCCGAGCTGGAAGCGGTCCTGCAGATCGTTGGCGCGCAGTCGCTCGCCCGGCATCAGGTCGCCATGCAGGATCTCGCCCCTGAGGCGCTGATAGGCCCGCTCGGCCTGCGAGCGGATGTCGGTGAGCGTGTCGCTCATGCGGGGCGGCCGCTCCGATTTCATGTTGACTTGACCATTTTATAAAATCAGTCTGATCTCATAGCAAGCCGCGAATGAGGAACGGACATGCCGGCAGGTGCGATGGAATGGGCTCTGGCCACGGTCGAGGTCGGCGGCGCGGCCGTTGCCTGCATCGAGGCGCGAGGTGCGCTGTATCGGCTGGAGCCCTCGCTGGCGCGCGCCGGGTTGGCCGGCCAGACGAGTATCGCCGGGCTGTTCGCCGATTGGGGCAGGGCCGAAGCGGCGCTCGGGCGTGCGGCCGGGATGCTGGACGAGACGGACCGGCTCGAGCCTTCGCGCCGTCTCGCGCCGCTGCTCTATCCCGGCAAGATCCTCTGCGCCGGCGCCAATTATTTCGACCACCTCGCCGAGATGGGCATGCCGGGCGCGAAGAAGGAGGAGCAGCGGCTGTTCTTCTTCATGAAGCCGCCGCGCAACGCCATCGTCGGCGAGGGCGCGACGGTGCACATGCCGATCGGCACGGAGAAGTTCGACTGGGAGATCGAGCTCGCCGCCGTCATCGGCAAGACGGCGCGCAACGTTTCCGTCGATCAGGCGATGCAGCATGTCGCGGGCTACACCGTCGCGATCGACTTTTCCGCCCGCGACCACAACCGGGCGCCCGAGACCTTCTACAAGCTCGACTGGGTGGCCGGGAAGGCGAACGACACCTGCTGCCCGATCGGCCCGCGCATCGTGCCGGCCTCGGCCATCCCCGATCCGCAGAACATCGGGCTGAAGCTCTCCGTCAATGGCGAGACCAAGCAGGACGGCCGTTCCACCGACATGATCTTCTCGCTCGCCGAGCAGATCGCCACCGCGTCGCGGATCATGACGCTCGATCCGGGCGACCTGATCCTGACCGGCACGCCCGCAGGCGTCGGCGTGCCGAAGGGCACGTTCCTTGCGGTGGGCGACAGCGTCGAGGCCGCGATCGAGGGCATCGGCACGTTGTCGGTCGAGATCCGGGAGCCGCGCTGATCGACCTGTCACCGGCTCCGGCCGCATTCAAACAACGAGGGGAATGAGGCGATGATCACACGACGCAGCATGACGGCAGGGCTGGCGCTGGCGGCGCTCGGAGCGGGCGCCAAGGTACCGGCGCAAGCGCAGGCGCCGCTCACCATCCGGATTTCGACGGCGGCCCCGCCGAGCGATTTCCTCGCCAAGGCCCTGGAGCAGCTCAAGAGCGAGGTCGCCGCGGCCTCGCTCGGGATCAACGTCGCCGTGCATACGGCGTCGACGCTGTTCAAGCAGGGGACCGAGGTGCCCGCCTTGCAGCGCGGCAATCTCGAGATGAGCACGATGACCACCTTCGAGGTGGCGCAGCAGATCCCCGAGGTGGGCTTCCTCAACCGCGCCTATCTGTTCAAGGACTACGCCCAGCTGAGGCGCGTCTTCGACGGGCCGGAGGGCGAGGCCTATCGCAAGATCGTCGCCGACAAGATGGGCATCGAGATCGTCGCGACGCATTATCTCGGAACGCGGCAGGTTTCGCTGCGCACCAGGCGGGCGGTAAAGGGCCCGGCCGATCTGGCGGGCGTCAAGCTCAGGATGCCGGCCGGGCCGGAATGGCTGCTGCTCGGCCGCACGCTGGGCGTCAGCCCGCTGCCGCTCGGCATGCCCGAGGTCTACCTGGCGCTGAAGACGGGCACGGTCGACGGGCAGGAAAACCCGCTCTCGATCTTCAACGCGGCCAAGCTCTACGAGGTCTCGGAGCAGGTCGTGATGACCTCGCATATGGTGCAGCCGGTGTTTTTCGCGGTGGCGAAGCCGGTCTGGGCCAGAATGTCGAAGGCGCAGCAGGACGGCTTCCAGGCCGCGGCGCGCAAGGCGGCCAAGGCCGGCGACGAAGGCCGGCTTGCCGACGAGGCCGGCATCATCGACGCGCTGCAGGGCCGGGGGCTCAGCGTCGACAAGATCGATCTCGGACCGTTCCGGGAGGCGGCCGACAAGGCCTATGCGGGCGCCGACATCACCAAGGCCTGGGACATGGCCTGGCTGAAGCGCGTCGCCGGGGCCTGAGCCGATGCAGCCCGGCCGGCATACCGAGGACCTCGCGCAGGCGGGCTGGCAAGCCGGCCTGCGCCGCTTCGCGGCACTCGTGCCGGCGCTGCTCTTCGCGCTCGTCTTCCTGATCTTCAACTACAAGATCGTGACGCGCTATCTGGAGCATGACGAGGCGGCCTGGGCGGACGAGGTCTCGGTGATCCTGTTCATCTGGATCATCTTCTGGGCCAACGCCTTCGTCGTGCGCGACCGCGAGCAGATCACCTTCGATCTGGTCTACCGGCCGCTCGGCGAAGGCTGGAAGCGCTGGGTCGCCCTGGCGCGGGCGCTCTTTATCGGCGGCATCTTCGCCTGGTCGCTTCCGGGCTCGCTCGATTACCTGATGTTCCTGTGGCGCGAGCGCACGCCTGTGCTGAACCTCAGGCTCGACCTCATCTATTCCTGCTTCGGCCTGTTCCTGGTCGCGGTCGTCCTGCGCAGCCTCTGGCTCGTGCTGCGGCTGCTGGGACCGCGCTGGCGTTCCTTCATCTGAGGCACAGAGAATGTCCGAAGGTCTCTGGGTTCTCCTCGGCGTGTTCACGGTCGCGGCCGTGCTTGGCGCGCCGCTCGGCCTGTCGATGCTGGCGGCGGGCTTTGCCTATATGGTCTCGACGCATCAGGATGTCGGGCTCGTCGTCGACCAGACGATGAACGGGCTCTACAATTCCTACCTGCTGATCGCGGTGCCGCTCTTCATCTTCGTCGCCAATGTGATGAACGCGAGCGGCGTGATCGAGCGGCTGCTCGGCTTCGGCTCGGCCATGGTGGGGCATCTGCCGGGCGGGCTCGCCCAGGTGAATGTCGTCTCGAACCTGATCTTCTCAGGCATGAGCGGCTCGGCCGTCGCGGACGCCTCCGGCCCCGGGCTGGTCGTGGCGCGGATGATGACGAAGAACGGCCGCTATCCGCGCGGCTTCGCCGCTGCGACATCGGTGGTCTCGGCGACGCTCGGCCCGCTGATGCCGACCTCGATCCCGATGATCTTCTACGCGCTGATCGCGAATGCCTCGGTCGGCGCGATGTTCCTCGGCGGGCTGGTGCCGGCCGGCATGATGGCGCTGGCGCTCATGCTCGTGATCGGCATCATCGCGCGGCGCCGCGACTTCCCGCGCGAAGCGCGGGTGCCGTGGAGCGCGATGCCGGCGATCTTCGGCCGGGCGCTGGCGCCGCTCGCGCTGCCCGGCATCCTGCTCGGCCTGATCTATTCGGGCGTGACGACGCCGACGGAGGCGGCTGCCATCGCGGCGAGCTATGCGCTGATCCTCGCCTTCGTGGTCTACCGCACGCTGAAACTCGGCCAGCTCCTCGACGTCATGGGCGAGACGGTGAAGGCGACCGCGATGATCACCCTGATCATGAGCGGCGCCTTCGTCTTCAACTATGCGGTCGCCAATGAGGGCGTCCCGCAGCTCATCCAGTCGACCCTGCTCGGCTGGCACCTGACCGCGACGCAGTTCCTGCTGATCGTCGACCTGCTGATGCTGTTCCTGGCGATCGTGCTCGATGAGGTGACGATCCTGCTCGTCATCGTGCCGCTGATCGTGCCGGTGGCGCAGGGGCTCGGCATCGACCTCGTGCATTTCGGCATCGTCGTCGTGCTCAACATGATGGTGGGGTTGACGCTGCCGCCGCACGGGCTGCTGCTGTTCGTCATGGCGGGGCTGACGGGCACGCCGCTCTCCGAGATCTTCCGCGAGGTGCCGCCCTTCATCGTCGCGATGCTCGGCATCGTGCTGGCGGTGACCTTCTTCCCGGAGCTCGCGCTCTGGCTGCCGAAGACGGCCGGGCTGATCAAGCCTTGAGACGATGCGCGCTCTCGCTCAGAGCGCGCCTTCGACCACCACATAGGTCGATGCGTGCTGGCCCTCGATCCGGGCGCTGACGCGGTAGACATCGGCCAGAAGCTGCGAGGTCACCACCTCGCGCGGAGTGCCGAGCGCCTTCAGCGTCGAATCCGCCAGCACCATGACCTTGTCGGCGAAGCGCAGCGCCTGGTTGAGGTCGTGGATCGAGACCAGGGTCAGGATGCCGCGCTCGCGGGTGAGGCGGGACATCAGCGTCAGCACGTCGAACTGGCGGTGCAGGTCGAGCGCGCTTGTCGGCTCATCGAGCAGGACGATGTCGGGCTCGCGCGCCAGGGTCTGCGCGATGGAGACGAGCTGGCGCTGGCCGCCCGACAATTCGCCCAGGCCCCGAAAGGCGAGGTGCTCGATGTCGAGCGCGCGCAGCACATGGTCGATGCGGGCGAGTTCCGCGTCGCTGACCGACCAGGAGCCGCCCTGCTTGAAGGCGAGCAGGATCGATTCATAGACGCTGAGCACGGCGTTCACCGCCGTGTCCTGCGGCAGGTAGCAGATGCGCGGCTGGGCACGGCCCGCCACGAGGCTGTCGCCGCCGACCGTCACGGAGCCGGGGCCGGAGGCGAGGCCTGCGATGCGGCGGAACAGGCTGGACTTGCCGGCGGCGTTCGGCCCGATCACCGCGACGATCTCGCCGCCTTGCAGCGGCGCGGGCGTCGTGATGCCGCGCAGGACCATGTTGCGGCCATAGGCGACGCCGACCTCGTCGAGCGCGAGCGTTACCATGAGCGCTTCCGGCTGGTCATGATCAGGCTGAAGAAGAAGGGCACGCCGATCAGCGCCGTGACGATGCTGATCGGGAAGATCAGGCCCGGGATCAAAGACTTCGAGACGACCGAGGAGGCCGAAAGGATCGCCGCGCCCGCCAGCGCCGAGGCGGGCAGGAAGAAGCGCTGGTCCTCGCCGATCACCATGCGGGCGATGTGCGGGCCGACCAGGCCGATGAAGCCGATGGTGCCGACGAAGGAGACCGGTACCGCGGCCAGCAGGCTGACGAGCAGCATCACCTCCAGGCGCAGGCGCCTGACATTGATGCCGAAGCTCGCGGCCTTGTCGTCTCCCAGCCGCAACGTCGTCATCGCCCAGGCACGGTTGATGAAGAAGGGCAGGGTGACGAGCAGCACGGTCGAGGTGATGGCGAGCTTCTGCCAGCTCGCCTTGGTCAGCGAGCCCATCATCCAGAACACCACCGCGCCCAGTGCCTGCTCGCTGGCGAAGAACTGCAGCAGCGAGAGCAGGGCGTTGAAGGTGAAGACCAGCGCGATCCCGAGCAGCACCACCGTCTCGGTGGTGACGCCGCGGCGCTGGCTCAGCAGATGGATCAGGAGCGCGGCGCCCATCGCCACGATGAAGGCGTTCATCGGCACGATGTAGTCGATCGCGAAGGGCAGGATGCCGACCCCGAAGACCAGGGCCAGCGCCGCGCCGAAGCTCGCCGCGGCCGAGATGCCGAGCGTGAAGGGGCTGGCGAGCGGGTTGTTCAGGATCGTCTGCATCTGGGCGCCGGCGATCGCGAGCGAGGCGCCGGTGACGACCGCCATCAGCGCGACGGGCAGGCGGATGTCCCAGATTACCACGCGCAGGGCCGGGGCGACGCCGGCAGGGTCGAACAGGGCGCTCAGCACCTGGCTGGCGCTAAAGCGTGCCGGACCGAGCATCATGTCGACGACGAAGCTCGCCAGCAGCAGCCCACCGAGCCCTGTCAGGATCAGGCAGCGCCGCCAGGTCAGGGCCCGATAGGTCTCCCGGGCGCTGGCCGCTCCCTGCGTTCCCAAGGCGATGCTCACGGGGTTCTCACTTGCGCTCGAGCGAGACCCAGTAGCCCGGCTCGTAGGGCAGGGGCAGGAAGCGCTCGTGAAGCGTCTTCAGCGTGGCGCCGGCGTCGATATCCTTGAACAACTCCGGATGGATCCACTTCGCCATCTCCTGGATCGCGACGAACTGGTAGGGGCTGTTGTAGAACTGGTGCCAGATCGCGTGGACGCGGTTGTCCTTGACGGCTTTGGTCTGCGCGAAGGCCGGGCGCTGCGCCAGGTTGACGAGCTTGCGGCGGGCCTCGATCAGGTCCGAGCCCGGTCCGAGGCCGACCCAGGCGCCGCCGGGGACATAGGCGCCCCAATTGCCGCCGGTGATGATCACCACGTCGGGGTTCGAGGCGACGACCGCCTCAGGGTTCACCGTGCCGAAGGTGCCGGGGATGAGATCGCTGGCGAAATTCTTGCCGCCGGCGATATCGACCATCTTGCCGAAATTCTCGTTGCCGAAGGACATGCAGCAATCGTCGGAATAGCCGCCGGCGCGCTCCATCATGACGAGCGGGCGCTTGAGGTCCTTGACCTTGGCCAGCCGGTCGGTGACGCGGGCGATCTCGGCGGAGCGGAAGGCGATGAAGTCCTCGGCCAGCTTCTCCTTGCCGAAGAGCTTGCCGATCAGCCGCATCGAGGGCTCGGTGTTCTGGAAGGGCTTTTCGCGGAAGTCGACATAGGCGACCGGGATTCCGAGGGAGGCGAGCTTGTCGACGAGTTGCGCCTCGTCGCTGGCGACCTTCGACTCGATGTTCATCAGCAGCACGTCGGGCTTCAGCGCGATCGCCTGCTCGATATCGAAGGCGCCGTCCTTGATGCCGCCGAAGGTGGGGATCTTGGCGATCTGCGGATAGCGCGCGAGATAGGCCTTGTAGCTGTCCGGATCGGCCTTGGGCAGATCGTCGCGCCAGCCCACGACGCGCTTGAACGGGTCCTCGCGGTCGAGCGCGGCGACGAAATACATCTGCCGGCCTTCGCCGAGGATGACGCGCTGGACCGGGGCCTCGACCTCGACCGTACGGCCGAGCACGTCGGTGACCTTCACCTTCTCGGCATGGGCCGGGAAGGCCACGCCGAACAGAGACAGGCCGAGCGCAGCGGCAGTGGCGAGGGCGCGCAGGGACATGATTCGGGCCTTTCCGGACGATCGAAGAGGGCTCCGCGGGCCGGGGCGACATTTGCCGCCGGCCGCGAAGCCTGACAGCGGCGGCTCTAGGTCGAGCGGCGGGAAAGGGTCAACAACTATCTTTTAGAATGCTTGTAACCAGCAAGATCTGCTTGTCTGGAATTATTCCAAAGCAAGTTATCGACTTGTCGGACATCTCGATCTTGCTTATCGCAACGCAGCCGTGGTCAGCCCGCACGACCCGCCAGACGGACCTTCACGACCATGCCGACACTGCGTCACAACAGCAGCCTCAAGGACGAGATCCGCGATTACTGGTCCTCCCGGTCCGCAACCTTCGATACGATGCCGGGGCATGAGATCTTCTCGGCCGATGAGCGGCAGGGCTGGCTGGCACTGTTCCGCCGGCATCTGGGCGATGTCGGGACCGGCGCGAAGGCGCTCGACCTCGCCAGCGGCACGGGCGTCATTTCTCTGCTCCTCGCCGAGCTGGGCTATCAGGTCACCGGGCTCGATCTTTCGGACGCGATGCTGGCACGCGCACGGGCGAAGACGGCCGGCAAGCCGATCCGCCTCTATGCGGGCGATGCCGAGGACACGCTCGAGCCCTCCGAGACCTACGACGTCGTCGCCACGCGCCATCTGGTCTGGACGCTGCCGGACCCGCCCGGGGCCTTCCGCGAATGGTTCCGGGTGCTGAAGCCCGGCGGACGTGTCGCGATCGTCGATGTCGACATGATCAATCCGCGGCCGGGCAACGGCGCGTTGCTTCGGTTCGCGGCGAAGCTGGCGAAGCGCTTCGTCGACCTGCCGCCGCCGGCCGCTCATGTCGCAGTCCATAACGACATCGTCTCGAGGGTCTACTTCTCGCAAGGCTGCCGGCCGGAAGAGATCGTACGCCTGCTGGGGGAGGCGGGTTTCGCGGAAGCGCGCATCGACCGCGACCTCTCCGCGATCCACCGGGCGCAAGGCAAGTTCATGCCGCTGCACCAGCGGCTGGAGCGCGCGAGCCAGGACCGCTTCATCGTCTCGGCGCGCAAGCCGGGCCGAGCTGCCCGCTGAAGGCGCAGCGGGGGCGCGAAATTGCAGCTTGGAGGGGCCAGCGCTGCGTGATTACCTCGGCGCGGGCCGATCGCCTCGCCCGACTCTCCTTCGCCGTCCGCCTCCGGAGCCGCCATGCCTGTCCTGCCCCAGATCGATGCCTTCACGGATGAGCTGACCGCGATCCGGCGCGATCTTCATGCCCATCCCGAGATCGGTTTCGAGGAGGTCCGCACCTCCGGCATCGTCGCCGAGAAGCTGGCGGGCTGGGGCATCGAGGTGCATCGCGGCATCGGCACGACCGGCGTGGTCGGCGTGCTGCACGGAACGGGCGGTTCCGGAAAGCGCATCGGCCTGCGTGCCGACATGGACGCGCTGCCGATCCAGGAGATCACGAACCTGCCCTGGCGTTCCACCGTGGCCGGCACCATGCATGCCTGCGGCCATGACGGGCACACGACGATGTTGCTGGGCGCGGCGCGCTACCTCTCCGAGAACCGCGGCTTCAAGGGCACGGCGATCTTCGTCTTCCAGCCGGCCGAGGAGGGGCTCGGCGGCGCCCGCCGCATGATCGCGGAGAAGTTGTTCGAGCGCTTCCCCTGCGACGAGATCTACGGGCTGCACAACGCCCCGCAGCTCGCGCCCGGCCAGATCTCGGTCTTCCCCGGACCGGCCATGGCCGGCGCCGACTTCTTCGACATCAGGATCACCGGCAAGGGCAGCCATGGCGCGATGCCCCAGATGGGGCGCGATCCGATCGTCGTGGCGATGAGCCTCGCAGCCGCGCTGCAGACCATCGTCAGCCGCAACGCCGACCCGCGCGAGGCGGCCGTGCTCTCGATCACGCAGATGCATGCCGGCTCGGCGTATAACGTCATTCCGGAGGAGGCGGTGCTGGCCGGCACCATCCGCACCTTCTCGGAGGCGACCGGCGACCTGATCCGCAGCCGCATGCGCGAGATCGCGGCGGGAACGGCTGCGACCTTCGGCGTGACGATCGACGTCGATATCCGCAACATCTTCAACGTGCTGGTCAATCACGAGGCGCCGACGCAGGCGGTGATCGAGGCCGCGGCCGAGATCGTCGGGGCGGACAACGTGCTGACCGAGCCCAAGGCGATGATGGGCAGCGAGGATTTCGCGGACATGCTGCAGGTGGTGCCGGGTGCCTATGCCTGGGTCGGCCATGCCGGCGACGTGCCGGTGCACAACCCCGCCTATGTGCTCGACGACGGCATCCTCCCGGTGGGTGCGAGCCTGCTGGCGCGTCTCGTCGAGACGCGGTCCGCGGCCTGAGGACGAGTCATGACGCTCGCGATGAGTTGGGAGGAGTGGGCCTGCCATGACGCGGTGGCTCTGGCGGAGCGGGTGCGCCAAGGCGAGGTGACGGCGGCCGAGCTCGCGGCGCAGGCCGCCGCCGGTATCGCGAAGACCAACCCGGCGCTGAGCGCCGTCGTCGAGGTCTTCGAGGATGTCGTGGCCGATCCGCTGAAGGATGGGCTCGACCCGTCCGGCCCGCTCGGCGGCGTGCCGTTCCTGATGAAGGATCTCGGCCCGACGCTGAAGGGCCGGCTGCAGGAGCAGGGTTCGCTGTTCATGCGCGGCAACCGGCCTGTGGCAGACGCCTTCCTCACCGGGCAGATGCGCAAGGCGGGCCTCAATCTGATGGGGCGCACGACGACGCCGGAATTCGGCGTCTGCAGCTCGGCCGAGAACCCGGCGCTCTATGTCACCCGCAATCCCTGGAACACCGACTACACCACCTGTGGCTCCTCGGCCGGCACCGCGGCGATGGTCGCGGCCGGCGTCGTGCCGATGTCGCATGCCACGGATGGCGGTGGCTCGATCCGCATCCCGGCCGGGTTCAACGGCAATATCGGGCTTAAACCCTCGCGGGGCGTCTTCTCGATCGGCCCGAACCTCTCCGACATCAGCGGTTATGTCTCCGCGCAGGGTTGCCACAGCCGCACGGTGCGCGACACGGCAGCCTTCGTCGATGCCTGCCGGGGCGGTGCGCCCGGCGAGTTCATGCCCTATTGGACGGCGCCCGAGCCCTACACGCAGCTGATCCGGCGCGACCCCGGCCGGCTGCGGATCGCGCTCTCGCATGAGTGGGGCGGCTATCGCGCCACGCCGGCCATCGTGGCCGAGCTGGAAAAGGCCGGGCGCTTCCTGGAAGGGCTCGGCCACCATGTCGACTGGGCGCTGCCGGCGGTCGATCTGCGGGCCGCCTTCGCGGCGCAGACGACCTGCTACATCAGCAATTTCGCGCAGGTCATTGCCGGCCTTCTGGAAACGCGCGGGCTCACCCGGCCGCCGGAAGCGCTGATCGAGCCGATGAACATCCGCATCTGGGAGGCGGGCAAGGACATCGCCTATGCCGAGCGCCACCGCATGCAGGGCGTGTTCAACACGACGGCGCGCGGCTTCGGCGCCTTCTTCCAGGACTGGGACATCATCCTGACCCCGATCACGGCGCTGCCGACGCCGACAATCGGGACGAGCGAATATCTGACGACGAGCGACAATCCCGACGTGCTCGACTGGTTCGGCCATCTCTGGGAGTTCTTCGCCTATACGCCGCTCTCCAATCTCTGCGGCATCCCGGCGATCTCGTTGCCGATGGGCCGGCAGGAGAACGGGCTGCCCTTCGGCATCCACGCGCAGGCCGCGCAGGCGCAGGACGGGCTGCTGCTGCAACTGGCGGCCCAGATCGAGCGCGCGCTTGGCGGGAAGTGGAATGACGGGCGCCGG
This sequence comes from Allobosea sp. TND4EK4, assembly GCF_900156025.1. Taxonomy (GTDB): domain Bacteria; phylum Pseudomonadota; class Alphaproteobacteria; order Rhizobiales; family Beijerinckiaceae; genus Allobosea. The sequence continues at coordinate 2,582 of NZ_FTMO01000005.1, read as the reverse complement.
CCGGGCGTGCATGTGGCGGCCGGGTAGAACGATCTGGCATCGTTCGTGCTAGTGATGGTGCTGCCGGTACGGCCCGTCATTGCGAGCGCAGCGAAGCAATTCAGGGGACTTGGCTGGCCGTTCGACCCAGCCCCCTGGACTGCTTCGTCGCTCCGCGCCTCGCCATGACGATGCGACCGATCGGCATTCGTAATATCGAGCTCCAGCAGGACACGACCAGCGCCATGGCCTACCGCACCATCATCGGGCAGCAGAGCTGGCACTTCGCCGACCTCAAGGAGGTGATGGCGAAGGCCACGCCGCTGCGCTCCGGCGACATGCTGGCCGGCATTGCCGCCGGCTCGGCGCAGGAGAACGTCGCTGCCAAGCTTTGCCTCGCCGATGTGCCGCTCAAGGCCTTCCTCAGCGAGACCTTCGTTCCCTATGAGCAGGATGAAGTCACCCGCCTCATCATCGACGGCCACGATGCGCAGGCCTTCGCGCCGATCGCGCATCTGACGGTCGGCGGCTTTCGCGACTGGCTGCTATCCGATGCGGTCGATGCCGCCGTGCTGGCTCGGATCGCCCGCGGCATCACGCCCGAAATGGCGGCGGCCGTTTCCAAGCTGATGCGCAACCAGGACCTCATCCTCGCTGCGCGCAAGGCCAGCGTGGTCACGCGCTTTCGCAACACGATCGGGCTGGCCGGGCGGCTTTCGGTCCGGTTGCAGCCCAACCACCCGACCGACGACCGGGCCGGCATCGCGGCGTCCGTGGTGGACGGGCTGATGTATGGCTGCGGCGATGCGGTGATCGGCGTCAATCCGGCCTCCGATTCCGTTGAGGTCATGGCCGATCTGGCGCGGCTCTTCGACGGGCTGATCGCCAAGCTCGAGATGCCGACGCAATCCTGCATCCTGACCCATGTCACCACCACCATCGCGCTGATCGAGCAGGGGCTGCCGATCGACCTCGTCTTCCAGTCGATCGCGGGAACGGAGAGCGCGAACCGCTCCTTCGGGATCGATCTTGCCGTGCTGAAGGAAGGTCACGAGGCGGGGCTTTCGCTGAAGCGCGGCACGGTCGGCGACAATGTGATGTATTTCGAGACCGGGCAGGGCTCGGCCCTCTCGGCCGGCGCCCATCACGGCGTCGACCAGCAGACGCTGGAGGCGCGGGCCTATGGCGTGGCGCGCCAGTTCGCGCCGCTGCTCGTCAACACCGTGGTCGGCTTCATCGGCCCGGAATATCTCTATGACGGCAAGCAGATCATCAGGGCCGGGCTGGAGGACCATTTCTGCGGCAAGCTGCTCGGCCTGCCGATGGGCTGCGACATCTGCTACACCAACCATGCCGAGGCCGATCAGGACGACATGGACACGCTCCTGACCCTGCTGGGCACGGCCGGGATCAATTTCATCATGGGCATTCCGGGTGCCGACGACGTGATGCTGAACTACCAGTCCACCTCCTTCCACGACCAGCTCTATATCCGCGAGGTGCTTGGTCTGCGCCGCGCGCCCGAGTTCGAGGCCTGGCTGGAGCGGGCGGGCATCGTCGACGCCGCCGGCCGGCTGCGCGGGGAGGCGGCGGCGCTGCCGCAGCTCACCCGCACGCTGGGGCTTGCGGCATGAGCCCTCCCGACCGCCCCCCCAACCCGGCCGAGACGCTCTGGGCGCGGCTCGCCGATCTGACTCCGGCCCGGATCGGCCTCGGCCGCACCGGCGCGAGCCAGCCGACGCGGGAGGTGCTGCGCTTCCAGCTCGCCCATGCCGCCGCCCGCGACGCGATTCATGTGCCGCTCGATCTCGCGAGCCTCGAGGCCGAGGTCGCGGCGCTGGGCTGCCGCAGCCTGTCCGTCCGCTCGGATGCGACGGAGCGCTCGGTCTATCTGCGCCGGCCCGATCTCGGCCGGCGGCTGGCGCCGGAGAGTGCGAGGGCTCTCGGCGACGAGGCCAAGGGCTGCGACATCGTCATCGTCATCGGCGACGGACTGTCCTCGCGCGCGGTCGCGGCCAACGCCGTTCCGCTCCTCGCGCATCTCAAGGCCTATGCGGCTCATTGGGGCCTCAGTCTCGCGCCGGTGGTGCTGGCGCAGGGAGCGCGGGTGGCGCTGGGCGACGAGATCGGCCAGCGCCTCGGCGCACGGCTCTGCATCATGCTGATCGGCGAGCGGCCGGGGCTGTCGGCGCCGGACAGCCTCGGCGCCTACATGACCTTCGGCCCGCGCGTCGGGGCGACCGACGCCGACCGCAACTGCGTCTCCAACATCCGGTCCGGCGGACTCGATGCCGTTGCGGCAGCCTACAAGATCGCCTGGCTGGTGAGGCAGGCCTTCGCGCTGCAGCTCAGCGGGACGCAGCTCAAGGACGAGAGCGACCGCGAGGCGGATCCGGAGATCCTGCGGGTGGGGGGGCCTGAGAAAGGGGCCCGCGCGGAGTGACCGGAGTCACTGCGCGCACAGCGAAGCAATCCAGAGTCGGCAGAGCTCGACGTCCTCCCCGCCGCCCTCACTTCTCGACGAAGGCCTTTTCGATGACGTAGTCGCCGGGTTCTCCGGTGTTGCCTTCGGTGAGGCCGCGTTCCTCGAAGATCGCCTTGAG
>NZ_FTMO01000010.1 GCF_900156025.1 Allobosea sp. TND4EK4 | reverse complement strand
TCCAGCATGGCCAGCACGCTCTCGGCCTCGCGGATCGTCTCGTTGTCCGGCCGGCCATAGACGAAGCCCGTCGAATAGCCATTGTCCTCGTCGCGGAGATAGGTCGTCGAGACATGGATCGGCGGAACCACCGCCTTCGTCTCACGGTCGATCTTGCCCATCGCCTGCGCGGCCAGGGAGCGGGGATGGAGCGGGCGCTGCAACATCGGCTGAAAAGTTCCATGAGGGACTGACATGCCATCTGACGCAAGGCGCATGCGCGGCGCAAGCCGGTTGCCTTGCGATGAGCCCACGCATCCTACATCTTCCGCTCATGACAGCCCTGCCCGGAACGACCACCCTCGACCGCCGCCCGTCCGTCTGGGCGGCCCTCGCCATCGCGATCCTGCCGGTGGTTGCCGCCTCCCTGGCGGGGAGTGCCGCGACCATTCCGCAGATTCCGACCTGGTATGCGGGGTTGATCAAGCCGTCCTTCAACCCGCCCAACTGGATCTTCGGCCCGGTCTGGACGACGCTCTACGCGCTGATGGCCTTCGCGGTCTTCCGCATCCTGCGCTTGCCCGTCGGCACGCCCGGTCGCCGGCGCGCGCTGCTGGTCTATCACCTGCAGCTTCTGCTCAATATCGGCTGGTCCTTCGCCTTCTTCGGGGCCAATAGCCCGGTCGGCGGCCTCGTGGTCATCCTGCCGCTGCTGGTGGCGATCATCGCGACCATCCTGGTCTTCCGGCCGCTGGATCGCCTGGCAGCGAACCTGCTCTGGCCCTACCTCGCCTGGGTCGGCTTCGCGACGCTGCTCAACAGCTCGATCTGGTGGCTGAACCGCTGAGGCTCAGCCGATCGAGCGCTCGATCACCTTCATCACCGTCTCGCGCAATTCGGCGATGGTGAAGGGCTTGGTCATCACCTCCTCGACGATCGCCTCCAGGCTCTTGGCCCGCTCGCGCTGCTCGGCATAGCCCGTCATCAGCATGATCGTCAGCTCGGGAAACTGCGCCTTGGCGGCGAGCGCCAGCGCGATGCCGTCCATCAACGGCATGCGGATATCGGTCAGCAGCAGGTCGAAGCGCCCCTGCTCGGCAACGAGGACGTCGAGCGCCTCGGCCCCGTCCGAGGCCGTGACGCAGGAATGGCCGTCCATGCCCAGCCCGCGTGCGACCAGCGTGCGAAGCGGCTCCTCGTCATCAACCACCAGAATGCGCGACATGGGACAGTCCTAGATGCCGGGCAGGCCGGCCTGATCCTCGGTTTCGATGACGCCGACGAAAGGCAGCTGCCGGTAGGAATGGGCGACGTCCATGCCGTAGCCGACGACGAAATAGTCCGGGCATTCGAAGCCGACATGGTCGGCGCGGATATTGACCGCCCGCTTGCCTGGCTTTTCAAGCAGCACCGCCGTCGAGACGGACCCTGCCCCCCGCGCCGCCAGCAGATCCTTGGCGAAGGCCAGCGTCCGGCCCGATTCCAGGATGTCATCGACGAGCAGCACGTCGCGCCCGCGCACCTCGCTCTGCACGTCACGCAGGATCTCGACCTGGCCAGTCGAGACGGTTCCCGTCCGGTAGCTCGACAGATGCACGAATTCCACCTGCGGCGCGAGACCGGCCCGGTGCATCGCGCGGATCAGGTCGGCCGCGAACATGAAGCTGCCCTTCAGCACAGCGACGACGAGCAGGTCCTTGGGGTTCGTGGCGGCGACCGCCTGGGCGATCTCCTCGTTGCGGCGTGCGATCGCCGCCTCGTCATAAAGCACCCTGATCCGCCGTTCCGGCATGGTTGATCCTGTTCTCATCGAGTTCTGGTCGCGACACCGCGGCAAGGCCGCTGCACCGGTCGTTAGGTTGATAGCCCAGCACCGGCCCGCGGCAAACCTCGCGCCTGCGAATGGAATGAGGATATCGCGGCCTCGGCGCGCAACAGGACCGTCAGTGCGCCGCAGCGGCCGCCCCCGCCGCGGCCGTGGAGACGAAGCGCACCTGTACGGAGCGCCCCTTCTCCGGGGGCGAGGCAAGCCTCGCACGGAAACGCATCAGCTCGGACGGCTCGAGGATTCCGCGCGGCGGCTCGGTGGTCCAGGTGTAGAGTGCCTGGCCGGCCTCGTCCCGCACCGAAACCTGGATCAGCGGAACATCCGTCTTGCGCTTGGCGATATTGGTGACGTCGCCCTCGACGACGAGGAAGCGGTTGGTGCCGTCCTCAACCAGCCCGCTCTCGATCGAACTCAGGCTGAGCCCCCGGACATTGACCGGCAACCCCGCCTTCTCGAACAGCGAGGCGAGCTGCGGCGCGGCCCGCACGACCGCGTTGCGCTGCCAGACCAGCCCGCCGAGCAGGAGCGCTCCGGCGACTGCGGCAGCGGCGGGTATGACAGTGCCCTTGGGAAGCGACTTCGAGGCGGGTTGCTTGGCCCGGCCTTTGCCGCGGGGGGGCTTGCGACGCTCGACTTCGACCGGCGGCGGCTCTTCCGGCACGGCCTCGGAATTTGCGATCAGGCGCTCGGCTTCAGCGGCAACCGCCGTGACCTCGGCGTCGATCGCGGCAGCGCGCTCCAGTTCCTCCGCGAGCAGGGCCTGCGTCTCCTCGGCGCTGGGCACCGGCGGCATCTCGGCGCTGGCATCGACATGCCATTGCGTCTGGCAGCGGGCACAGCGCACCTTGCGCCCTTCCGGCCCCAGTTTGGCCGCGTCGAGCTCGTATTGGCTCGCACATGACGGACAGACGATCAGCATGACGCGGCTTGGTCCCCGGCCCCTCATACGGCAGCGCCTGGCGCTGGCCGGATCCTGCGCGCTTCGGTCCGGGGCCGGCAAGCGACGGGGTCGTCGCGAGCCCGCCGGACCAGGGCGAGCCATCGCATTGACGCGCTTTATGGTTAACGGCTCGTGAAGAATTGTGGGGGCATGCTGGCTCGGTCGCGCGCGTGCCGTCCGCTCAAGCTAGGCTGAGGCACCGCGATGCGGATCCGCGGCGCGATTCGTGTCAGATCCTGAAGAGGCAACCAGTTGGTTCGTTTCGAGAATGTCGGCCTGCGTTACGGCATGGGACCAGAGGTGCTGAAGGACATCAACTTCAGCATCGCGCCGCGCTCGTTCCAGTATCTCACCGGCCCTTCGGGCGCCGGCAAGACCACGCTGATGCGCCTGATCCTGATGGCACTCAAGCCGACACGCGGCCTCGTCGACCTGTTCGGGCAGGACGCCTCGCGCCTCGACGGGCAGACGCTGACGGCCTTCCGCCGCCGCATGGGCGTCGTGTTTCAGGATTTCCGCCTGCTCGACCACCTCACCGTCTACGAGAACGTCGCGCTCCCCCTGCGCGTCATCGGCAAGGAAGAGGCGAGCTACCGGGCCGAGGTGGTCGAATTGTTGCGCTGGGTCGGCCTCGGCGAGCGCATGCACGCGGTCCCGGCCGTCCTCTCGGGCGGAGAGAAGCAGCGCGCCGCCATTGCGCGCGCGCTGATCGCCCGCCCGGAACTGCTGCTCGCCGACGAGCCCACGGGCAATGTCGATCCCGGGCTCGGCCGGCGCCTGTTGCGGCTGTTCATGGAGCTGCAGCAGCTCGGCACGGCCGTCATCATCGCCACGCACGATCTCAACCTGATGGACATCTACGACGCGCCGCGTCTCGTCCTGGCCGACGGGCATCTGCATGTCGATGGCTGAAGCGGACGACGACGGGCCGGACCTGCGCGAGGAGCGTGCGCTGCCGAGCAATCTGCGGCGCGACCAGCCGCTCGTACCGGTCGACGGCGTCGCCGGCCGCGCCCTGATGGCCGTCATCGCCATCCTGACCTTCCTCGCCTCGATCAGCGCCGGCGCGGCCGTCCTCGCGGCGCGCGCCTCCGAGCAGTGGCGCGGCGCCATCTCCAACGAGATGACCATCCAGGTCCGGCCGGAGTCGCAGCGCGACATCGAGGCCGACGTCGCCCGTGCCGTGCGGATGGCCCAGGGGCTCGACGGCATCGCCAGCGTGCGCGCGGTGCCCAAAGCGGAATCCGACAAGCTGCTCGAGCCCTGGCTCGGCACGGGACTCGACCTCGTTGAGCTGCCGGTGCCGCGGCTGATCGTGCTGACGCTGAAATCCGGCGCTTCGCCGGACATCACCCGCTTCGGCCCCGAATTGCGCAAGGAGGTGCCCGGCGCCATCCTCGACGATCACCGCGTCTGGGTCAGGCGGCTTTCGGCCATGGCCGGCACCATCATCGTCTCCGGCTTCGTCATCGTCCTGCTGGTGCTGACCGCGGCGGCGCTCGCCGTCGCCTTCGCGACGCGCGGGGCCATGGCGGGCAGCCGCGAGAGTGTCGAGGTGCTGCATTTCGTCGGCGCCGACGACGACTTCATCGCCCGCGAGTTCCAGAGCCGCTTCATCCGCCTCGGCCTGCGCGGCGGGGCCTTCGGCGGCGTCGCGGCGATCTTCGCCATCGCGATCCTCGGCCTGCTCGCCTCCTACTGGAACACCGCCCCGGAGGCCGAGCAGCTGCAGGCGCTGTTCGGGGCCTTCGAGATCGGCTGGGCCGGCTATGGCGCCGTCTTCCTCGTGGCCATCATCGTTGCGGCCATCGCAGGGCTGGTCTCCCGCATTACCGTTCGGCATTACCTGCGGGCGCTGACATGATCCTCGCCATGCGTCGCGAATGGCAACGAATGCGCAAGACCTGGGGCGGTTGCCGGCATGGAAGCGCCGTGATCATGCCCGATTGCCGCGCTATGCCAGCAACGTCATGGTCATGATCGGCAGCGGCAACGATCGCCTGAGCGCACGGATGGCGGGTGAACCGTCCCGCAAGGAGCGGCCCTCCTGGGGGCGCCTGTTCGGCCGTGCGATGCTGGTCGCCCTGGCTGCGGCAGCGATCGGCACCGGCTGGGATTATGTGCGCTTCGTCGGCGGGATCGAGGCCCGCGAGCCCGTCGCGACTCCGCGAACCGATGCCATCGTCGTCGTGACCGGCGGCTCGCAGCGCGTCGGCGACGCGATCGGGCTACTCGGCGCCGATCGCGGTGCGCGCCTGCTGATCAGCGGCGTCAACGAGAAGACGAGCCGCGAGGAGCTGGCGCGGCTGAACCCGGCGGCACGCGATCTGCTCGCCTGCTGCGTCGATCTCGACTATCGGGCCCGAAACACCATCGGCAACGCCATCGAGACGCGCCGCTGGGTGCGCCAGCACCGCTTCCAGTCCCTGCTGGTGGTCACGTCGAACTACCATATGCCGCGCACCCTGGCCGAGTTCGCCCATGCCATGCCGGGCGTGCGCCTCGTCGCCCACCCGGTCGTGACCGACCAGCTTGATTCGACCGGCTGGTGGCGCCGCTGGGCAACGGTGAAAGTGCTGGTTCCCGAATATGTGAAGTTCCGCGTCTCGCGGCTGCGCAGTTTGTTCGAGAGCGACCCGGAGAGTTCGCGGCTCTCCGTCATCATCGGGGGCCGCAAGCCGGTCTCGCCCAAGCCGCCGGATGCCATCGGGCCGGAGGCCGAGAAGCGCTCGCACCTGCGCGGCGGCTCGCCACCTCAGGGCTGACGGGCGAACGAGGCCGGCGCACAGTGCTTGACCGCCGCCCGGTCTCGCGCTTTTTGCCCGCCATGCTGCTCCTGCGCTCGCTCGCCTTCAACATCCTGTTCTACGCCAACCTGATCGGCTGGCTGCTCTTCGGCGCACTGCCCGCGCTGCTGCTGCCATGGGGCGTGATGTGGAAAGTCGCCCGCGGCTGGGCCCGCAGCGCGCTCTGGCTGCAGCGCGTCGTCGCGCGCACGCGCTACGAAATCAGGGGCCGGGAGCACATTCCGGCCGGCGGTCTCATCGTCGCGGCCAAGCACCAGTCCTTCTGGGAAACCTTCGCCCTGGTGACGCTCTTCGACAATCCCGTCTTCATCCTGAAGCGCGAGCTGACAACCATTCCGGTGTTCGGCTGGAGCCTCGGCAAGCTGCGGATGATTCCGGTCGACCGTGGCGGCCGGGCCCGGGCCCTGGCCGATGTCACCCGCCGCGCCAAGGTCGAGCTTGGCCAGAACGGGCGCCAGCTCATCATCTTCCCGGAAGGAACGCGTCGCCCGCCCGGAGCTCCGCCGGCCTACAAGTTCGGCGTCGCCCATCTCTATCATGAGCTGGGCGTTCCCTGCCTGCCGGTGGCGCTGAACTCCGGGCTGTACTGGCCCCGGCGCCATGTTCTTCGCCGGCCCGGCACCATCGTCATCGAGATCCTGCCTCCGATCATGCCCGGCCTGTCCAAGGTCGATTTCCAGCGGACGCTTCAGGAGCAGATCGAGACCGCCAGCGACAGGCTGCTGGCGGACGGCCGCGCCGAACTGGCCAGGCAGGGACTCGACCCCCTCGCGGGCTCCTGACACCGACTGACAGCAGCGGAGGCCGCCGGCGCCGGCACCGCTTGACTTGCCCCTACCGTGTTCCCATTTTGTTCACAGCAAAGGAGGAACGGACATGGCTACTGTCGCCTACCGTTACACGCCCGACCTGTTCGACGAAGCCGCTGCCGTCCGCGAGACGCCGCTGCGCAGCACGGCCAAGCTCGCCGAGCGCCGCTTCACCGCCTGGCGCGGCCGCTCCGGCCGGCGCTATGTCGCGTCCGTCTTCTCCGTGGACGACGTCCATGCGCTGGGCTTCACCGATGGGGTCCTGCTCGCCGTCTCGTCGGAGCGCAAGATCATCGCCGCGCGCGATTCCGGCCCCTTCGGGGTCGAAGCCGCCCTGGGGCGCTGGCAGCGCGCGGTGATGGAGGCGGGCGCCTGCGAGATCCATGTCCACCTGCTCGCCGAGGACGGCATGAGCCGCCGCGCCGCCTTGCTGGACCTGATGCCGGAAGCCGCCTGAGTCAGCGGCCGACCGGCGGGTGCGGCGCCCCCAGCCCGGGCGCCAGTTCCTGCGCCAGCGACGTCAGCACCGGGTCATAGACGCCCATCTTGCGCAGATGCTCGTTCGTCTGCAGCACGTAGTCGGGATTCTCGCCCGACTGCCCCCGGCCCTGCCGCACCAGCCGGAGCAGATCCTCGGGCGGCAGCTTCCCGGCATATTGCAGATGCTTGCGGTCGGCGACATAGACCAGCGCCCGCACCTGCCGGCCATCGTCCAGCCGCAGCGGCACATGCTTTTCGACATAGACGGCCGTCGCCTGCTCGCGCGCCCTCAGATAGTCCACCGTCTCGGCGGCATGCGCGGCCAGAACGCGAAAGGCGAGCCCGCGGCAAACCCCGCCGCGATCGAGCCCGAGCACCAGCCCGGGCTGCTCAGGCGTGCCGCGATGGACATGGGAGAAGACGCACAGCGAGCGGTGATAGCCGTAGAGGCGCGCGGGGACGCTGTCCGCGAAGGCAAAGCCGGGCCGCCAGATCAGCGAGCCATAGCCGAAAACCCAGAGATCGGCCGCCTCGTCGCTGCCCGCCATCGCAGTCCCTTCCCGTCGTCCCATCGTTTGGCCAGACCCATCATTTGGCCATGACGGCCTGCCAAGGCGGATCACCGCGGCTGCGGCACTGGCTCTGGCCCCTGTGGCGAGCTAACAATCCGGCCGCATCCGCGCAAGGAACGCCCGCCGCATGACCGACACCCTCCCGACGCGCCGCCGCAGCCGCTTCTGGCTCTACGCGCCCTTCGTCCTGCTCGTCGTGCTGGCGGCGGCCTGGTCGGGCTTCTGGTTCCATGTTCACGGCCGGGTCGTCGCGGAGATCGACAAGGCGCTGGCGCGGGAGGTCTCGCAAGGACGCACCTGGACCTGCGCCGACCGCTCCGTCGGCGGCTTCCCCTTCCGGATCGAGGTTCGCTGCACCTCGCTGACGCTCACCTCCACGCGTTGGGGCGAGGCGGTGAAGGTCACGAGCGGCCCGGCGGTCGTCGTCGGCCAGATCTACTCGCCGGGCCTCGTGATCCTCGAGGCAACGAGCCCGGCCCGCGCCACGCTGACCGAGGGCCGCACACTCGACGTGACCTGGAAGCAGCTCGACGCCAGTCTCGCCTGGCGCCAGCCCGAACGCTTCGCCCTCGTCGCGGCCGAGCCGAACCTCACCCTGACCACGCCCGGCATCGGCGCCGAGAACTGGCGCGCGAGCGCGCTCGAACTGCATCTGCGCCGCAACCCCACACGTCCCGCCACCGACCAGGCGGTCGACTTCGCCGTATCGGCCAAGGGCACGGTGCTGCCGCTGATCGACGCCCTTCTGGGCACGCCGGATGCCGGCACGGTCGACCTCGAAGGCACGCTGACGCAATCGGAGGCCTTTCGGAAGGGCTTCAACCCGGATGCGCTGGAAAGCTGGCGCAATGCCAACGGCACCCTCGACCTCGGCCGGATCGCCGCCACCAAGGGCGCCGCCCGCATCGGGGGCAGTGGCCAGCTCCTGCTCGAGCCGACGCATCAGGTCGGCGGCGATCTCCAGCTCGCCGCGGCCGGCATCGAGCAGATCGGCGGCATCCGGGTCGGCAACCTGCTCGGCGGGCTGGGCGGCCTGCTCGGAGGGCGCCCGCCTGCCGCAGCCGCGGCCCCCGGCCTGACGCCGCTGCCGCCCGTCTCGCTGCGCGGCGGCCGTGTCTTCCTCGGGCCCCTGCGCCTGCCGCTGAAGCCGTTGCTGCCGCTGTATTGACCGCGTTCGTCGGGCCCCGTCCATCTCTTGACGCAGAGCTGCCTTGCTGTGTTCGGCGAGTGCTCTCCCGTCGCGGCTGGACGGCGCAGGAAGAACAGCAAAGAAAAAGGGGCGCCGAAGCGCCCCTTTCAAATCTCGTACGATGGATCCGGGCTTACGCCGCCGGTAGCGCCGCCCGCGGCGCCTCGATCCGCGTGATCGCCTTCTTCACCGCTTCCTGCACCTTCTCGAAGGCACGGACCTCGATCTGTCGGACACGCTCGCGGGAGACGCCGAACTCCTCGGAGAGCTCCTCCAGCGTGATCGGATCCTCGGCCAGGCGCCGCGCCTCGAAGATGCGCCGCTCGCGCGGGTTCAGCACGTCGAGCGCTTCACGCAGCGCCGTATGGCGATTGCTCGCCTCCTGCGAATCGGCGAAGCGGCGCTCCTGGCTTTCGGAATCGTCGACCAGCCAGTCCTGCCACTCGCCATCGCCATCCTCGCGGACGGCAGTGTTGAGCGAGGCGTCGCCGCCGAGGCGGCGGTTCATGTCGATCACGTCCTGCTCGTTGACGCCGAGCTTGGTCGCGATCTGCTTGACCTGGTCGGGACGCAGATCGCCCTCGCCCAGCGCGGAGATCTTGCTCTTCGCCTTGCGCAGGTTGAAGAACAGCTTCTTCTGGTTGGCCGTGGTGCCCATCTTCACGAGCGACCAGGACCGCAGGATGTACTCTTGAATCGAGGCCTTGATCCACCACATGGCGTAGGTGGCCAGGCGGAAGCCCTTCTCCGGCTCGAATCGCTTCACAGCCTGCATCAGGCCGACATTGCCCTCAGACACGACCTCGCCGATCGGCAGGCCGTAGCCGCGATAGCCCATGGCGATCTTGGCGACGAGGCGAAGATGCGAGGTCACGAGCTTGTGGGCCGCGTCGCGGTCGCCATGCTCGCGCCAGCGCTTGGCCAGCATGTATTCCTCGCTCGGTTCCAGCATCGGGAACTTGCGGATTTCATCGAGATACCGTGACAGCCCGCCTTCGGCGGACAGGACGGGCAGCGAAGCACTCGCCATGCGCGTGTCTCCTCATCGTGGCCCCCGCGAAGCGGCAGACCCACCGCGCGATCAACCTTCGCGCAGGTTTCGGATGATGCAAGCTGGTCCAACGCGCCTCCGGCGCAAAAGTTCGGCTGGACCGGCCGCGTGCGGCGCCCCCTTGGCCATCCGCATCCGACAGCGCCAGTATATGCCATTCCACTCTGACGGAAAGATGGCAGAGGAGCCAGATCGGCTCACAGCCTCGCGAGCGCTGCTTGCAGATTCGCAAACTCGGCCGGCGGCTCCGACTCGAACAGCATCTCCTCGCCGGTGGCGGGGTGGGCAAAGCCGAGAATCGCGGCATGCAGCGCCTGCCGCCCGAGAGCGGCAAGCGCCTCCTGCGCCTCCACGGGCAGCCGTACCGCCTTTGTGGCGAAGCCCGAGCCATAGAGCTGGTCGCCGAGCAGGGGATGGCCGATATGGCTCATATGCACGCGGATCTGGTGCGTGCGCCCCGTCTCCAGCCGGCATTCGACCAGGCTCGCCAGCGGCACGGTCTCGTCCAGCCCCTTCAGCAGCGCCGGATAGCGCTCGACCAGGGTGATGTGGGTGATCGCCTCGCGCCCGCGCCCCTCCTTCACCACCGTCATCTTCTCGCGGTTGCGGGTCGAGCGTTCGATCGGCGCGTCGATGGTGCCCTCGCGCAGGCGCGGCGCGCCCCAGACGAGCGCGACGTAAGCGCGCTGCAGCGGCCCGGTCCGGCCATGATCGGCGAACTGCTTGGCCAGTTTCTGATGCGCCCGGTCGTTCTTGGCGACCACGAGCAGCCCGCTGGTGTCCTTGTCGAGCCGGTGGACGATGCCCGGCCGCCTGACGCCGCCGATCCCGGAGAGGCTCTCCCCGCAATGCGCGATCAGCGCATTGACCAGCGTGCCGTCCTCATGGCCCCCGGCCGGATGCACGACGAGGCCGGCCGGCTTGTCGATGACGATCAGGTGCTCGTCCTCATAGACGACGTCGAGCGGGATATCCTGCCCGATCGGATCGGGTGGCCTGGCGGCCGGCATGGCGAGGCTGATGGCGTCGCCTTCGACGACCTTGCGGCTGCCATCGGTGGCGACGGCGCCGTTGAGCCGAACGCCGCCTTCCTTCACCACCTGCTGCAGCCGCGCCCGCGAAATCTCGCCGGCCAGCAGGGCAAGCGCCTTGTCCAGCCGCAGGCCTGCCTGGTCGGCGGTCACGTTCAGGGTCACCGCGTCGTGGCCCGGGCCCTGGGCCGGCTGGTCGATATCTGGGATCATGCCGTGGCTATAAGCGCCACGCGCGGGAATCGCACGCCTTTTCGGCCGGGCCGGCCCGGCCAAGCCTCACCCGAACAATCGGAAGCCGCTTTTTCTGGGCTCTCCGGGCGGCTCCGTCTCCGGCCCCGGATCGTCCGGCGCATGCGCCACCGGGAAGATCACCGGCTTGGCGGCGACGGCCGGCGGAGCAGCGCTGCTCTCGGCCTGGGCCGTTACGGGTTTCGCCGGAGCAGGATCGTGGACCTTCGGCGGAGCCGGCACTGCCTCGGCGCCGGCAGCGCTTGCCCCCCCTGAAGCAGCCTCCGGCTTCGGCTCTTCGCTCGCGGCAGCCGGCGCGGTCTCGATCGCGGCCGGCTTCGGCTCGGGAGCCGCTGGCGCCGGAGTGACCGCCACCGGCTCCACCGTCGTCACGCTGTCGGCCTTCGCCTCGATCAGCCGGGTCGAATCGTCGAGATCGGCGAGCACGTCGTCGATCGCCGTCGGGCGACCGCCCAGCGTCGCCGGCGGCACCGTCCAGACGAAGGCGTCGAGCCGGCCGCTCAGCGGCGAAACCGGCATCCAGTGGTCCGAGACCAGCCCGTCCGCGACCCAGGCCGCATCATGGGGTGCCCGTGTCGCCCGCGCCAGCCATTCGCGCACCCGGCCCGCCGCGCCATGCTCGGCTTCTTCCAGCTCCGCCATCAGCAGGCAGGCCCGCACCGAGGGGCCACCGGCGAGAAGCGGCTTCAGCGTCTCGCGCGCCTTCTGGAATTCCCTGGCATGAATCGCGGCACCGGCAACGACCAGCACGCTCTCCGGATCGGCCGGTCGGACCTTCGCCAGCGCATTGGCCCTGTTCAGGCGATCGAGCGCAGAATCGCCGGGGCGCACGTCGAGATAGGCGGCGGCGACGTCGGGATGCGGGGCCTCGCGCCAGGCAGCTTCCAGGATCTTCGCCGCCTTGCGGATGTCCCCCCTCTCGGAGAGCATCCGGCCCGCCAGCGTCGCAGCCGGGGTCAGGCCAGGCGCAAGCTTGACGGCCTCCAGCGCCGCTGCGAGCGCCCGCTCGGGCTCCGAATCGCGCGCCTCGATCGCCTCGGCCGCGAGCAGCACGGCCCGCTGGCGGCGCGCCTCGGCCTTGTCGGCCAGGCGCAGGGCGGCGCGGCGCTCCACGGCGGTGCGCGCCGACTGCCAGTCGCCGGCATTGGTGTGGAAATCGAGCAGCGCGTCATTGGCCCAGGCGAGCGAGGGGGAGCGGCGCACCGCATCGTCGGCGAAGGCGCGCGCCGCCGCCATGTCGCCGCGTCGCTTCGCCTCGACGAAAAGCCCGCGCAGGCCCAGAACCCGCGTTTCCGAGCGGTCGAGCATCGCCTTGAAGGCCGCTTCCGCCTGCGGCCGGTTGCCGGAGAGCTGCGCCGTCTGCGCCTCGAGCAGCAGGGTCAGCGGCTCGTTCGGCACGAAGCGGCGCGCCTCGTTGGTGTAGCGCCCGGCCGCGATGGGGTCGCCCGCGCCGATGGCGACCATGCCGCGCGAAACGGCCTCGAAGCCCCGGGCGCGGCGGCGCGAGCGCGACGACAGGCTGAACGCCGTCGGCAGGCCGAAGACGAAGCGCAGGATCGCCCAGAGCAGGATCACCAGGAAGGCGAGCAGCACGACGCCGATCGCGCCGATCGCGACGCTGGTGTCGATGCGATAGCCCTGCCAGACCATCGAGATTTCGCCCGGCCGGTCGGCCAGCCAGACGGCGCCCACGGCAAGGCAGGCAAAGATGGCGAGATAGACCAGAACGCGGACCATGGACCTCTTCTACCCCTCTCAGCCGGCCGCGCCGAGCGCGGCGACGGCATCCTGGCCGATCTTGGCGATGGCGGCATCCGCCGCCGCACGTTTTTGCAGCGCCTCGCCGAATTCGGCACTCGCACGCCGCGCCGGCTCGGGCAACTGCGCCCAGAGCGCCGCGGCCTTCGGCATGTCGCCGGACGCGATGGCGCTCTCGATCCGGAGCGGCAGCGTCGCGGGGTCGTTCGAGCCGTTGTCGCCGACGGGACGCACCGTCACGATCCGGCTCGCCAGACCCCAGAGCCTGTCGCTCCAGCTTCCCGATTGCGGCGTGACCTCGCGCTGGAACATCGCGCCGTGTTTGCGGAATCCCGCCTGCAAGGCGCTGCGCGTCGCTGCGCCCGTGCTCGCCACCGCGGAAAGCGGCGCCAGATCGGCCTGAGCGATCCCGCCCCTGGCGAGCGCCGCGACGTCGCCCGCGAAGGCCTTGCCCTCATCGAGCGCCCGGGCCACGCGCTCGGCCAGGACGATCCGCGCCGCCGCCATTGCCTCGGGGCTCGCGGCGGCGGCCGTCTTCGCCTGGGTCTCGACGGTGCCGAGCCGCGCCGCCAGCTGGTCGACCTTCTGACCGGCCGCCGTCGCGGCGGCCTGGGCACGCTGGATCGCCGCCGGATCGCCGCCCTGCGCCAGCGAACCGATGCGCCCGGCGAGCGCCTGGACCTCCGAGCCCGCCTTGCCCGCCGCCTCCGCAGCGCTGCTCGCCTTGCGGTCGCTGGCGGCGATGCCGGCCTGCAGACCATCGACCCGCCCGCTGATATCCGCGAGCTGCTCCGGCGTGATGGCGGGCGAGCTCGCGCGCAGCGCGAACAGCATGAGCCCCGCGCCGACGACGCCGCCGATCACGCCCGCCGCCGCGATCGCGCCCCAGGGCAGGCGGCGCTCTTCCCGCGTCGAAGCCGCAGGCGGCTCGGTCGCACTTCGCGGCGGTGGCGGGGTGAACTCGCGCGGCAGCGCCTCGGTCGGCGCCACGGCTTCCGGCGGATGGTCACCTGCATCCTCCGGCTTCGCCGGTTCCTCCGTCGCGGGCTCGGCCTGAAGATCGATCGTCGGCGGAGTGCGCTGCGGGCTCGCGCGGGGGGCCTCCGTCGCGGCCCCACGCTGCGAAACCTGCTCCAGCGCCGCGAGCATGCCGGCTTCCTCCGGATGCTCGGCGACGAGCACCGTGCTGGCGCCCGCCGCGATCAGGGGTGCGGCGGCATCGGCGGAAATCACCACATGGGTCAGCTCCAGCGCCGGTTCGAAGACGCCGGCCTTGCGGGCGAGGTCCAGAAAGGTGCCCGCGCCGCGCGCCGAATAATGCAGCGCTGCATCGGCCTTGCCGTCCTGCAAGGCGGCGCGAGCCTCCTCCGGCAAGGCATCGAGAGCCTCTGCCGCATAGGCCTCCCAGACCGAGACCTCATAGCCGGCATCGCTCAGCCGCTGCGCCACGTCCTCCTTGCGATCGCGCCCGACGACAAGCAGGATCGCCGACGGCGCCGGCAAGGTGCGCTCGATCAGGGCGATGAGGTCGTTGCGGTCGCCATCGGCGCTGCGGGCGTCCTCCATCCCGGCCGCCCGGACCTTCGCCGCCGTCCGCGTCCCGACCGTGAACACAGGCAGCGCGCGCCAGGCCGCCGGGCCGCCGGCGAGCATCGGCACGGCATTGCCGCTGGTCACCACGATCGCCGCGAAGTCGCCCTGGGGCGCCTCCGCGTTCAGCGGCACCACCTTGAACAGCGGCGCGACGAGCGGCTCGAAGCCATGGCCGGAGATCGCCTGCGCGGTCTTTTCCGCATCGCTCTGGGGACGGAAGACGAGAACGCGCATTCACAGCTCCTGACGGAAGGGCGGACAATCACAGGACGTGCCGCGAACCGGATCGGTTCCCGCGATCGGGTCGCATTGCGGCGGAACGATGATGAGCGCCATCCCTTCTCTTCATTTCCGCGGGGGCCGCGAGCCCAAGCCCAAGCCGTCGGCTTCCGCTTGGCCCTTGGCCTTCCCGCCTGCCACGCACTATACGGATGAATTGCCGGGGGACCACCGCCGGCTTGCGAGTTTCGTGTCTCAGCCCAGCCTTCCAGCAGGACAGATCGCCCCACCATGCGCGTACTCGGGATAGAAACGACCTGCGACGAGACGGCAGCCGCGATCGTTTCGCTCGAACGCTCGGGCGAAAGCAGGATCCTGTCCAACGAGGTGCTGAGCCAGATCGCCGCGCATGCGGCCTATGGCGGAGTCGTCCCGGAGATCGCGGCGCGGGCCCATGTCGAGGCGATCGACCGCATCATCGCCCGCGCCTTCGCCCATGCCGGGCTGAAGCCGGGCGAGATCGACGCGGTCGCGGCCGCTGCCGGACCGGGCCTCGTCGGCGGGGTCATGGTCGGCCTCACGGCGGGCAAGGCCATCGCGCTGGCGACCGGCAAGCCCTTCATCGCGATCAACCATCTCGAGGCGCATGCCCTGACCGCGCGGCTCACCGACAACCTCTCCTTCCCCTATCTGCTGCTGCTGGTCTCGGGCGGCCACACCCAGCTTCTCGCCGTGCGCGGGGTCGGCGACTACCTGAAGCTCGGCGGCACGATCGACGACGCGGTGGGAGAGGCCTTCGACAAGATCGCGAAGATGCTCGGCCTGCCCTATCCGGGCGGCCCCTCGGTCGAGCGCGAGGCGGCCAAGGGCGATCCGGAGCGGTTCGATTTCCCCCGCCCGATGCAGGGCCGGCCGAACCCGGATTTCTCGCTGTCGGGCCTCAAGACCGCCGTGCGCCTCGTCGCCGAGCGCATCGCGCCCCTGTCCGACAACGATGTCGCCGACCTTTGCGCCTCCTTCCAGGCCGCCATCGTCGATGTGATGGTGGACCGCACCCGCGCCGGCCTGCGCGCCTGCAAGACGGCCGGCATCGCGCCCTCGACGCTGGTCGTCGCCGGCGGTGTCGCGGCCAACCAGGCGATCCGCGCCGGTCTCTCGCGGCTGGCGACGGAGGCTGGCCTGCCGATGGTCGCGCCGCCGCTCAATCTCTGCGGTGACAATGGCGCGATGATCGCCTGGGCCGGGCTGGAGCGTCTGAAGCTCGGCCTCGTCGACGACATGTCGGCCGTGGCCCGCCCGCGCTGGCCGCTCGACAGCCTGACTTCGAAGCCGGCATCCCCCGCCCCGTCGCCGTCCGAGCCCGCGACAGCGGCATGACGACAGGCCCGGCCTTCGCCGAGATCGGCATCGTCGGCGGCGGCGCCTATGGCGCGGCTCTGGCGCTGGCAGCCGCGCGCGCCGGACGCGGCGTCCGGCTCTGGGCCCGGGACGGCGCCACCGTCGCCGCGATCCAGCGGGACCGGGAGGCGCCGCGCCTGCCGGGCATCGCTCTGCCAGAGGCCATCCGCGCCACCGACAATCTGAGCGATCTCGCCGCCTGCGATGCACTGATCGTCGCCGTGCCGACGCAGCATCTGCGTGAGGCCTGTGTCGCCATGGCCGCCGTGCTGCCGCGCGGCGCGCCGGTCGTCTCCGCCGCCAAGGGCATCGAGCGCGCCACCGGCCTCTTCGCCACGGACATCATCGCGCGAGCCTGGACGGGGGTCGCGACCGCGATCCTCTCCGGTCCGAGCTTCGCCGAGGATATCGGCCGCGGCCTGCCCACCGCGGTGACCCTCGCCGCGGCAGACGCCGCTCTGGCCCGGGGCCTGGCGGAGAGCCTGAACTCTTCGGCCTTCCGCATCTACCACGCCAGCGACGTGCGCGGCGTCGAGATCGGCGGCGCGGCCAAGAATGTCCTCGCCATCGCGGCCGGAATCGCGATCGGGCTCGGCTTCGGCGAGAGCGCGCGGGCCGCGCTGGTGGCGCGCGGTTTCGCCGAGCTGCGCCGCTTCGGCGAGGCTCACGGCGCCGAGCCGGAGACGCTGATGGGCCTGTCCGGCCTCGGCGATGTCGTACTCAGCTGCGCCTCGCCGCAATCGCGCAACTTCGCCTATGGGCTCGCTCTGGGCCAGGGCCGCACGCCGGCCGAAGCGTCCGGCGGCAGGCTGGCGGAAGGCGCCTTCACCGCGCCGATCCTGGCGGAAATGGCGCGCGCCAAGGGCGTGGACATGCCGATCGCCGCGGCCGTGGCCGCGATCATAGCCGGGCAGACTGGCGTGCGCGACGCGGTGGCGGCCCTGCTTGCCCGCCCGATCCGCGCGGAAATCTAGGAGACCAGCATGGCCGGAGACCTCTCCGATATCGGCAAGCGCATCGCCCGCGGCATCGCCGAGGTGAAGAAGACCACGGGCTCCGAGCTCGTCGCCGAAAGCGGCCCCGTTCCGCTCGCCGGCCGCATCGCCACGCCGGTGATCCAGCATCGCAAGCGCCGCGCCGAGGGAACGCATCGCTTCGTGCTGATCCTGCCCTTCGGCGAGGGCGAGGTCCGGGTCGAGCTCGAGCCGAAGGACTACGCCGCGCTGACCCGCGAGATGGTCCGGTTCTGGAACGAGCAGGGCGAGGCCGCATCGCAGCCGCCGGTGCCGCAGGAGGACGGGGAGTAGGCAGCCGGTGCCATCTCGGCTAATCCGACTGCCAACTGCCTATTGCCCACTGCCGAGGTCCCGATGGCTCACTGGCTGATCAAATCAGAACCTTCGAAATGGTCCTGGGACCAGCAGGTCGCCGCGGGGCCGAAGGGCACGCATTGGGACGGGGTGAAGAACCACACCGCCAAGCTCAACCTGATGGCGATGAAGCAGGGCGAGCAGGTCTTCTTCTACCATTCCAACGAGGGGCTGGAGGTCGTCGGCATCGTCGAGGTCATCAAGGAGGCCTATGCCTGGGACGAGGCGGGCCCGCCCTGGGTGCTGGTCGATTTCAAGGCCGTGAAGACGCTGCCGAAGCCGGTGTCGCTGGCGCAGGTCAAGGCGGAGCCGAAGCTCGCCAAGATGTCGCTGGTGACTTCGTTCCGCCTCTCCGTCCAGCCGGTGACAGACGAGGAATGGGACATCGTCTGCAAGATGGGCGGTCTCTGAGGCGCAGGCTCGATATCTCGCTGCTGAGCAGCCGCAAACGGCCTCATGCTGCACCGCCGAAAGTCTGTGACACCAAAGTGCGAGGGCGCTCCGCCTTGCCGCCTCGGCGACGCGGATTATGATGCCGCCAATTCCAACGCGCGCGTCGATGGCGCGGCGCGCAAAAAGCGATGAGGCCGGGCGGCGGCTGAAGCCCCGTGCCTCGTCCGATGACTAGGGCCGAGGAGAAGCGTTCATGTCCGAGAAGATCTACGACGTCCCCGCCGAGTGGGCGCGAAAGGCCTATCTGGACGACGCCAAGTACCAGGAGCTCTACGCCGCCTCGATCGCCGATCCGGACACCTTCTGGGGCGAGCATGGCCGGCGCATCGACTGGTTCACGCCCTACACCAGGGTCCGTAACGCCAGCTTCGCGCCGGGCGCGGTCTCGATCAAATGGTTCGAGGACGGCGTCACCAACGTCGCCCACAATTGCATCGATCGGCATCTCGACAAGCGTGGCGACCAGGTCGCGATCGTCTGGGAGGGCGACGATCCGTCCGAATCGAGGAGGATCACCTATCGCGAGCTGCATGCCGAGGTCGGCAAGTTCGCCAATGTCCTGAAGACGAAGGGCGTCAGGAAGGGCGACCGCGTCACCATCTACATGCCGATGATCCCCGAGGCGGCCTATGCGATGCTGGCCTGCGCCCGCATCGGCGCCGTTCATTCCGTCGTCTTCGGCGGCTTCTCGCCGGATTCGCTTTCGGGGCGCATCGAGGGTGCCGAATCGGCCGTGGTGATCACCGCCGACGAGGGCCTGCGCGGCGGCCGCAAGGTGCCGCTCAAGGCCAATGTCGACGCTGCGGCGGAAAAGACCCCGGTCGAGACCATCATCGTGGTGCGCCGGACGGGCGGCACCGTCGCGATGAAGGAAGGCCGCGACGTCTGGTACCACGAGGAGGCGGCGAAGGTATCGGCAGACTGCCCGGCGGAGCCGATGAGCGCGGAAGACCCGCTCTTCATCCTCTACACCTCGGGCTCGACCGGCAAGCCCAAGGGCGTGCTCCATACCACCGGCGGCTATCTCGTCTATGCCTCGATCACGCATCAATACGTGTTCGACTACCATGACGGCGACATCTACTGGTGCACCGCCGATGTCGGCTGGGTGACCGGCCACAGCTACATCCTCTACGGACCGCTCGCCAACGGCGCGACGACGCTGATGTTCGAGGGCATCCCGACCTATCCCTCGAACTCCCGCTTCTGGGAGGTGATCGACAAGCACAAGGTCAACATCTTCTACACCGCGCCGACAGCGATCCGTTCCCTGATGGGTGCAGGCGAGGAGCCCGTGAAGAAAACCAGCCGCGCCTCGCTGCGGCTGCTGGGCTCGGTCGGCGAGCCGATCAACCCCGAGGCGTGGGAGTGGTATCACCGCGTCGTCGGCGACGACCGCTGCCCGATCGTCGACACCTGGTGGCAGACCGAGACCGGCGGCATCCTGATCACGCCGCTGCCCGGCGCCACCAAGCTCAAGCCCGGCTCGGCCACGCGCCCGTTCTTCGGCGTGCAGCCGCAGATCGTCGATGCCGAGGGCAAGGTGCTGGAGGGCGCGACCGAGGGCAATCTCGTCATCGCCGAGAGCTGGCCCGGCCAGATGCGCACGGTCTATGGCGACCACAAGCGCTTCGAGGAGACCTATTTCGCGACCTATCCGAACAAGTACTTCACCGGCGATGGCTGCCGGCGCGACGCGGACGGCTATTACTGGATCACCGGACGCGTCGACGACGTCATCAACGTCTCCGGCCACCGCATGGGCACGGCCGAGGTGGAATCCTCGCTCGTCGCCCATCCCAAGGTGTCGGAAGCGGCGGTCGTTGGCTATCCGCACGACATCAAGGGCCAGGGCATCTACGCCTATGTCACGCTGATGGCCGGCGAGGAGCCGACCGAAGCGCTGCGCAAGGAGCTCGTCGCCTGGGTCCGCAAGGATATCGGCCCGATCGCCTCCCCCGATCTCGTCCAGTTCGCACCCGGTCTGCCCAAGACCCGCTCCGGCAAGATCATGCGCCGCATCCTGCGCAAGATCGCCGAGGATGAGTTCGGCGCGCTGGGCGACACCTCGACGCTGGCCGATCCGGCCGTGGTCGAGGACCTCATCGAGAACCGGCAGAACAGGCACAAGGTCGACTGAGCCAGACGCCCGGCACCCGGCGACGGGGCGCGCCGGTCTCGGCGCCCCCTGTCTTTTCGAACGGCGAGCGGAACATCATGGCCCGCGGCGGGTTCGCAAGCGGGGTGGTGTGCGCTACAGCGTGCTCATGCCGCGTTCATCGTGATGGCACGAGAGTAACGCAACGTTTGGCTGGTGGGACCGGATGCGCCGCATGACGATAACTGCGAAGAGCCTGAAGCTCGGCAAGACCTTCGCGCTGCTTCCCTTGCTGGCGCTGAGCGCCTGCGCCGGCTCGCAGAGGCTTTCGGGTCCGGTCGCGAACGCGCCCGCCTACAGCCAGCCGCTGCCGGCCGCACCGGCGATCAGCTCCTCGCCCGTCACCTCCGAGCCGCTTCCGCCACCGGGCGGCTATCCTTCTTCGCCGTCCCCCACGACCGGCGGCGCGCTGCCCCCGCCGCAGGATCCCTATTATACGCCCGCACCGGGAATGCCACCGCAGGGCCAGCCCTCGCTCGCCGGCCAGCCCGGCGCGGCACCTGCGCCAGCGGCTCCCGCGCCGGGCGGCAACCAGGTCGCCGGCCTCGGCCCGGCGCCGTCGAGCACGCCTGCGAGCCCCCGCCCGGCCAGCCGCGACGGCATGGTCGGAGGCTGGACCGCCCGCGAGGCGACGGGAGGCACCTGCCGCGTCGTCCTCTCCAGCACGCCGACGCTCGATCTCTATCGCGCCAGCGCTTCAGGCTGCACCAACCGCGACCTGCAGAAGATCTCAGCCTGGGATTACCGCGACGGCGAAGTCTATCTCTACCAGCAGGGTGGCACGGTCGCCGCCCGGTTGCGCTCGTCGGGCGGCTCGCTGGATGGCGCGGTGACGAAGTCGGGCGCCTCGTTGTCGCTCAGCCGCTGAGGCAGCCTTCACGCACCGAAAGCGCGCGCCAACAGCCGGGTGGGCCAGAGGGATCTCTGGATCGTCAGCGCCAGCGTCGCAAAGCTCTGGGCGTGGTCGAGCGCCTCGTCGAGCACGGTGAAAGGCGTCGGCCCGCCGGTCGCGATGACCCCTTCGAGATCGCTATAGCCGCTCACGACATCGGCCTCGAACTTCGCGGCGAGGCGGCGCATCGCCGCGTTCTGCGGCAGGCAGGTCATGTAGAGCGTGCGGATGCCGCGATTGCGCGCCGCCGTGATCAGCCGGGAAAACAGGGCGCCGCCAATGCCCATGCGCCGCCAGCCATCTTCCACGCTGAAGGCCGCCTCTCCCGTCTGCGCGACGAGGTCGTCGAGACCGCGCAATTCGGCCGCGCCCCGCACCACGCCATCCTCGACATAGGCATAGACCATCCCGCCGACGCCGAAGGTGGTCGCGGCGTAATGCTCGAGGAACCCGTCATTGACGGCTGTGCCGAAGCGCTGCCGGCGCGTGAGCGGGTCGAGGCGCAACAGGTGCTGCATGAAGAGATCGCGCTCGGACAACCAGAGCCTGCGGATCTCGCCTTTGCCGGACAAGCCGGCCATCGTCGAGCGAACCATGTTCATCTCCCGTAACGCGCTTGGCGCTGTCGAACAGGAGGCGTTTTTCCCTAGCTGCCGTCAGATCGCGCCTGATCACGGCAAATGCAAGGCCTTGGACACTCCAAATGTGGTGCATGATGCCGCGAGATCATGCAATCGGCCAAGAATTCGCGCAAGAACATGGCGCGCAACCGGAAACTGAGCTGGGGAAGGCGCCAAAAAAAGCACTGTCCGAGCGTAAATGGCGTGCAATAATTTCAGCGTGACCCCGATGACGGCGCGCGCGGCATGAGCTAAGTTGCGGGCTCCCGGTCACTCATACCTGAAGCTCCATGTTCGATCGTCGCAAGCCTGCTGCTGCTCAGCCCTTCGTCACGCACGAAAATATCGAAGCCAAGATCAAGTGGTTCGACCCCGAGAAGGGGTTCGGTTTTGCCTCGCCGTCCGACGGTTCGCCGGACGTGTTTCTCCACGTTTCGGCGATCGGCCCGCTCGATCAGCAGGATTTGCAGCCCGGCGCGACGATTGTCGCAGACCTCGGCGAAGGCCGGCGCGGATTGCAGGTCGTGGCGGTCCACGAGATCGACGCCTCGACGGCTTCGCCGGCGGCCGCTCCGCGCAGCTTCGCTCCTCGCCCTCCGCGGGATCAGTTCGGTGGCGGCGGCTTCGATCGCGGCGGTGACCGTGGCGGGTTCGACCGCGGTGGCGATCGCGGCGGCTTCGACCGCGGCGGCTTCGGCGGTGGCGATCGTGGCCCGCGTGGCGGCGGCTTCCAGGACCGCGACAGCGGCCCGCTCGAAGGCCCCTATGACGGTGCCGTGAAGTTCTTCAACTCCGACCGCGGCTTCGGCTTCATCGCGCCGGACCAGGGCGGGCCGGACGTGTTCCTGCACGTCTCCTCGCTCGGCCGCAGCGGCCTGCAGGCGCCGATGGACGGGCAGCGCGTGCGCTTCTCGATCCGTGCCGGCCGCAAGGGTCCGGAAGCGGCGAACGTCAGCTTCATCTGAAGCAGGCAGACTCGCATTATTCAGGCCCGTCGGCTTCGGCCGGCGGGCTTTTTCGCGGGCTCAGACCCGCTCCAGTGGCCGGTGAGGCGGCGCGGGCAGCGTCACCGTGACCATATCGCCCCGGCGTACGTCGCCGCCTTCCAGCACGATTCCCATGATCCCCGCCTTGCGGACGATGCGGCCTTCCGCGTCGCGCCCGAGCACGGCCTTGAGAAGCCCCGGCCGGAACGCATCGATCTGGGCGCAGGGGTTGCGCAGCCCTGTGATCTCGACCACTGCCGTTCGCCCGAGCCTCAGCTGGACGCCCGTCGGCAGGGCGAGAAGATCGAGCCCGCGTATGAGGATGTTCTCGCCCATCTGGCCCGGCGCGACGCGGAACCCCGCGGCGTTCACCTCGTCCAGCAGTTCGGCATGAAGGAGATGGACCTGGCGCAGATTGGGCTGGGTCGGATCGACGGCGACACGCGAGCGATGCTTCACCGTCTCGCCGCAATGCGCGTCGCCCTCGACGCCCACGCCTTTCAGAAGCCGGATCGAATCCACCACGGGCTTGCTGAAGCGATGCCCTGCATCCGCGCTGACCGACATCACCATGGCTGTCATCATCCTGCCCTCTCCAAAGAACGGGCTCCCGGCAAGAAGAACGGGGCCGACAGTCGGGTGACGACAAAGCCGGCCGCTTTCGGGGCCGGCTTCGCATCTCGTTTTCAAGCCCGGCGGTTCGGAAACGCTCCGAACGGTCCCAGGCAATCGTTCGCGGACTGCACCGCCCCAAGGCGGCCGCCGGATCGATCAGGCGCTAGTGCGCGTGATCGTCGCCCTCCAGGCCGCCCATGTGCTTCTGCGTATAGAGTTCCAGGCCGATGCGGCCGATCAGGTCGAGCTGCGTTTCGAGGAAGTCGATATGTCCTTCCTCGTCCTTCATCAGCGCCTTGAACAGGTCCTCGGACGGATAGTCCCCGACCTCGCGGCAATAACGGGCGGCTTCCTGATACAGGGCCCGCGCCTCGACCTCGGCCTTGAGGTCGCACTCGATCACCTCCTTGACGTTCTCGCCGATGCGGAGCTGGTCGAGCGTCTGCAGATTGGGGAAGCCCTCGAGGAACAGGATGCGGTCGACGAAGCGGTCGGCATGGACCATCTCCTCGATCGACTCCTTCTTCCAGGTCTTGGCCATCTCCTTCAGCCCCCAATTGTCGAGCATCCGGTAGTGCAGCCAGTACTGGTTGATCGCGGTGAGCTCGGAGCGCAGCCCCTTGTTGAGATAGTCGATGACCTTCTTGTCGCCCTGCATCGTGCGGCTCCTCGCGCTCTACATTAGAATGATCCTAATGTAGACGGGCTTGCAAGGCTTGGGAAGCGGAAAATGGCGACGGGCCGGATGCAGCGGCCGAGCCGTGGGCGCCTCAGGCCGCCGCCGCGTCCAGAGGCAGTTCCAGGCCGTCCAGCATACGCCCGACGCTGACATGGACTGCGCACTCGATGTCGCGGTTGGCGCAGCTGCCGCACTGCGTGGCACAGGCGGCGCGCGCCTCCGCCAGGATGGCCCGGACCTCGCGGGCGCAGCGACCGCAATCAGGGCTGCATCCCAGGCAGTCATAGGCTTCCCCTGCGGTCGTGGGACCGCTGCCGTCAGGGGCGATCGTGCCCTTGATCTGGCGGCAGGAAAGGACGTTGCAGGAGCAGACGATCATGATGCGCAGACGATCACGCGTGGTGGTTCGAAACCCGCTTCCGCTCGACGACGGTGCCGTCGGCCTGGCGCAGGCGGACGATGACCTCGACCGATGAGATCTCCATGCCTTCCGGCGCCTCTGGCAGCCCGGAAACATGGATCATCGAGCCGGGGATATCGGTGACCGTCTCGTCGTCCTCGTTGTAGAAATGGTGATGCTCGGAGACGTTGGTGTCGAAGAAGGTCTTCGGGCCGGAGACCGAAACCTGGCGCAGCAGCCCTGCTTCCGAGAACTGGCGCAGCGTGTTGTAGACGGTGGCGAGCGAAAGCGGCTCGCGCGCCCGCAGCGCCTCCTCATAGAGCATCTCGGCGCTGACATGCCGGTCGCCCTTGGCGAAGAGCAGCCAGCCCAGCGCCATGCGCTGCCGCGTCGGCCGCAGGCCGGCGGAGCGCAGCCGCGCCTTCACGGAGCTGATGGGGCACGAGGTCGGGCTCTTCTGCGGCCACGGAATCTGCTCCGCCGTCACAGCCTGCCGCTCGCGATCCTTTCCGCCCAAAATGCTCATTCCAAACGCCTTCCACTGCGCCGGCCGCCCGGCTGCGTAGTTTAGAAAATATCTAAACTACTGATATTGCTATCATATTTGCCGAATGCCTTGCCTGAAGTCAATGGAGGCGAGGTCGCAGGCTGTGCGCAGGCAGCCATGCCCGGGACGCGCGGCCCAGTTCCGGCGCGGTCGGAGACGGGCTCAGTGCCCGGCGCCAGCGGCGCCCGGCTTCGGCGCCGGCGGCTTGCGCAGGAACAGCGTCAGCACGACGAGAACCACGAAGATTGCCGTCAGCGCCAGAAAGACGTCGCCAAAGGCCAGGATCATCGCCTGCTTGTGGGCCCGCTGGCTGATGACCTGCAGCGCCATCGTCTGGGCCGCATCGCCGAAATCGGCAAAACTGCGGGTCGTGTTCGCGATCGCCTCCTCCGCCACCTGCCGGCCGGCTGCGACCATGGAATGCAGCCGCGTGATATGCAGGTCGGTCCGCGTGTTCAGCATGGTGTTGATCACCGCCAGCCCCACCGCCCCGCCGAGATTGCGGGTGAGGTTGTAGAGGCCGGAGGCGTTCTTGAGCAGATGCGGCGGCAGCGAGCCCAGCGCGATGTTGTTGATCGGCACCATGCACAGCATCAGCCCGCAGCCGCGCAGCACCTGCGGCCACAGCAACTCGTGGAAATCCCAGTCCGAGGTGATGTGCGACGCGATCCAGGTCCCCAGTCCGAAGGCGCTGAAGCCGATCATCATCATCACGCGCGGGTCGAGCTTGGCCGAGAGCCGGCCGGCAATGGGCGCGGTCAGGAACATGCACAGGCCGGTGACGAACATCGTCTCGCCGATCATCAGCGCGTCATAGCCGCGGATGCGCCCGAGATAGACCGGGTAGAGATAGGTCAGCCCGTAGAGGCCGATACCCATGCAGAAGGAGAACAGGGAGCCGAAGGCGAAGTTGCGGTCCTTGAACGCATGGAGATCGACGAGCGGATCGTCCCGCGTCAGCGCACGCCAGAAGAACGCGGCCGCGCCCACCACCATCACGCCGGAGAAGATCACGATCTCCTCGCTCTCGAACCAGTCGAGCCGCGTCCCCTCCTCGAGCACGAATTCCAGGCTGCCGAGGAAGGCCGCCATGCTGGCGAGCCCCAGCCAGTCGAACCGCTTGAGCAGGCCGTGGTCGGGCTTGTCGAAATCGATCAGCGTCCAGGCCGCGAGCGTGACGCCGATCCCGGGCACGACATTGACCAGGAACAGCCAGTGCCAGGAGAAGGCGTTGCTGAGATAACCGCCGACGGTGGGGCCGATCGTCGGTGCCAGCGTGGCGACGAGCCCGATGATCGGCGAGACGATCGGTCGCTTCGAAGGCGGGAAGATGGTGAAGGCCGCGGCGAAGACGCCGGGGATCATGCCGCCGCCGATGAAACCCTGCACGGCGCGCCACAGGATCATCTCGTTGATCGAGGACGACATCGCGCAGAGCACGCTGGAAATGGTGAAGCCCGCTGCGGCGATCG
Organism: Allobosea sp. TND4EK4; assembly: GCF_900156025.1. Classification (GTDB taxonomy): domain Bacteria; phylum Pseudomonadota; class Alphaproteobacteria; order Rhizobiales; family Beijerinckiaceae; genus Allobosea. The sequence goes on along the minus strand of NZ_FTMO01000010.1, from coordinate 82,681 downwards.
AGAAGAAGACCCGGGTCGAGAGGGCCCGGCTGAGATAGCCCGAGAGCGGGATCATGATCACTTCCGCGATCAGATACGCCGTCTGGACCCAGGCGATCTCGTCAGAGGAGGCCGAGAGCCCGGCCTGGATCTCGGCGAGCGAGGCCGAGACGATCTGGATGTCCAGGATCGCCATGAACATGCCGAACACCATCGCGACGAAGGCGAGGATGCGCCGAATCGGGATGGCCTCTTCGGCTGGCCTGGCAGCCGGCATATCGAGCGTCGCGGTGGCCATGGCGGCCGATCCTTCTCGTGAACCTGACGGCGGGCGGGTCGTTGCCGGGGGCGGCGCCGGCCCGGACGATGCCGGAGCGACCCGGCGAGGTTCAGGACTGGGTCCCGGCCTTCCTGTCGGTCGACCGGGACGATGGTGCGGTTTCGGTCGTTCTCAGCGCTGCGCAGCAGGCCGCGGATCGATCGAGACGACGACCGACATGCCGGGCCGCAGCACATGCCGCGCGGTATCGGCCTTGTCGAGCGTCAGGCGGATCGGCACGCGCTGGACGATCTTGGTGAAATTGCCGGTGGCATTGTCGGGCGGCAGCAAGGTGAAGACCGAGCCGGTGCCGCCGGCGATGCCGCTGACCGTGCCGTGAAAGACCTGGTCCGGCAGCGCATCGACCGTGATCTTCGCCCGGTCCCCGATCTTGAGCGGCGCGACCTGCGTCTCCTTGAAGTTCGCATCGACATAGACCTGATCGAGCGGAACGATCGACATCAGCCGCTTGCCCGCGCTGACGAGATCGCCGAGCTGGACATTGGTGTTGGCGACGATGCCGTCGATCGGCGCGTTGATCCTGGTGAAGCTCAGATCGCGCTCCGCCTTCTGCTCGGCCACCTTGAGCTCGTCGATCTGGCGGGCCGCTTCGACGCGCTGCGCCTGCAACACCTTGATGTTGGCGTCGGCCTGCGCCACGCCGGCCTTGGCGCTGGCGAGCGCGGCGGCGGCCTGGTCGCGGCCGGCCGTCGCGGCATCCAGCGTCGCCTGTGAACCATAGGATTTGGCGGCCAGGCTGTTGGCACGCTCGTAATCGGCCGCGGTACGCGTGACGGCGGCCTCGGCCGAAACCTGCTGGGCCTGCGCCTGCGTCAGCCCGGCGCGGCCGGCCTCGATCTGGCTGTCGATGCGTGCCAGCGTCGCCTGTGCGGTGGCCGTCTTGGCGCGGGCGCTGTCGAGCGCGATGCGCCAGTCGCCATCGTCGAGCGCGACCAGCGGCTGCCCTGCCTTGACCTCCTGGTTCTGCACGATCGAGACCGATGCAATGTTCGCGGCGAGCTTGGCCGAAACCGTGGCCATCTCCGCGCCGACATAGGCGTCGTCGGTCGAGACGATGAAGCGGCCATTGCGCCACCAGTCGATACCGTACCAGACGCCGGCACCGAGTGCGGCGGCGGCGACGAGCATCAGGGCGCCGCGCTTGAGGGGGCTCTTGCCCTTCGGCTTCTCCGCAGCAGCAGAGACCTCCGGGGGAGGCGCCTCCTGCGCCGGGGCGCGGGGCGCCTCCCGGGCCGTCACGGATTCGGGCTCGGCCTGCTGGGTGGCGGCATGAGGATCGACCAGCTTCAGTCGGTCGCGGCGCGGTTCGGAGGCGGTCTCGGCAGACATGATGCGTCCTGCGTTCAATTCGAACCAAACGGTTCGATTGCGCTTGAAATAGCGCGGGCTTTGACGCATATCAAGTCAGATCGAACCAACTGGTTCGATTCTTTCTTGGACCTGCGGCGAGGAGTCGCACCCCAGCGTTGATCATGCAGGCGAATTCCAAAACAATCGTGAAATCGGGCCCCCGAAATCGCCGTATCGCCGGGGCCGATCCGGAAAAGCACCGTCAGATCCTCGATGGTGCCCAGCACGTCTTTACCGCGCGCGGCTTCGACGCGGCCAGCATGAGCGACATCGCCGCGGCCGCGAAGGTCTCGAAAGGCACGCTCTACGTCTATTTCGAGGACAAGGAGCATCTCTTCGTCGCGCTGATCCAGCGCGAGCGCGAGGCGCAGAAGAGCGCGGCGATGGAGGCGCTGAACGAGGACCCCGATCCCGTCCGCGCTCTCGGCAATTTCGGACGTTGCCTCGCTCGCATGATCAACAGCGAACTGGCCGTCAGTGCTCATCGCGTCGTGATCGGCGTGGCCGAGCGCATGCCGGAGCTCGGCCGTGACTTCTATGAGAAAGGCCCGGTGCTGGGCTCCCAGCAGCTTGCGCGCTATCTCGACCGCATGACCGCCGAAGGCAAGCTCGCCATCGACGACACCTATCTCGCTGCGGTGCAGTTCCTCGATCTGTGCCAGTCGACGCTGACGCGTCCACGCCTGTTCAATGCCATCCGCACCGCGCCGAGCGAGGCGGAGATCGACCATGTCGTCGAGGAAGCGACCGCCATGTTCATGGCGCGCTACGGGCGCTGAAGCGCCCCCGTCTGGATCATCGATCGAAAGCGGCTCTTTCTCCTGCGTCGCCTTATCGCCGTGCCTGGCTGCCGGTGGCGACCCGGCGCGCGCGGAGACGCTCCCTGTGGGCGGTATAGAGTCCCGACCCGGCGATGATCGCCGCGCCGACATAGGTCCAGATATCCGGCATGGCGGCGAATACGAGATAGCCGAAGATCGAGGCCCAGAGCAGTTGCGAATAGGCAAAGGGCGCCAGCAGCGAGGCGTCCGCATAGCGGAAAGCCTGGATCAGGAAGATGTGCCCGATCGTCGAGATGCCGCCGACGAACGCGCCGACCAGAACCGCCTTGAGATCCAGCGCCTGCCAGCTGAACGGCACCGCCAGCGAGAGCAGGACGAAGCCGATCGTGGCGGAATAGGCCAGTGTCACCACGGGAATCTCGGTCCGGCTCATCATGCGGGTCGTGATCAGGGAGAGCGCCCAGAAGAACGACGAGCCGAGCACGAAAAGCGACGCGCCATGGAAGCCGTCGCCGCCGGGACGCACCACGACCAGCACGCCGACCAGCCCGACGATGGTCGCCAGCCAACGCCGCCAGCCGACGACTTCGCCCAGGATCGGAATGGAAAGAGCCGTCACGAACAGCGGCGACACGAAGGAGGTGGCGGTCGCGTCCGCCATCGGCAGGTCGCGCAGGGCCGCCACGAACAGGATCGAGGACACCGTGACGCCAAGGGCCCGCACCACCTGCAGGCCGGGCCGGCGGGTCTTCATCCGGTGGAAGCCGCCGGTGAAGCAGACGGTGGCGAGCATGATCGCGGCAAAGGTCCCGTACCGCATCCAGGTGATCTGGAGCGCGGGCAGGCTGGTCGCGAGATATTTGGAGGCGATGTCCCCGCTGCACATGAAAATGGAGGCGAGCAGCACGAGCGCGATGCCGCGGGCGGAATTGTCGATGCGAAGCGGCCCGCCTGGCTGCGAAGGGATGACAGGTGGTTCAGGCAGGGGAGCGTTGGGCAAGGGCTCGGTTCGCACGCGGGAATGCGCAAGCCTTAGCCGGTTTGCCAGACGCATCCACGCGCAAAGACGGTCTCCCGCCCATGCACGGGGGCATGGACGGGCGACCGGCCCGATCTTGGGCAGCGCTGGAACGCGCGATAGGTCTCAGGCAGCCTGCTTGCGCGGCTGGATCAGCTTGCGATTGACCAGCACTTCAGCGATCTGGATCGCGTTCAGCGCAGCGCCCTTGCGCAGATTGTCGGACACGCACCAGAAGGCGAGGCCGTTCTCGACGGTCGCATCCTCGCGGATGCGCGAGATATAGGTCGCGTCCTCGCCGGCCGCCTCATGCGGGGTGATGTAGCCGCCGGGCTCGTGCTTGTCGATCACCAGGATGCCGGGGGCCCTGCGCAGCACCTCGCGCGCCTCATCGGCCGTGATCGGCTTCTCGCACTCGATGTTCACGCTTTCCGAATGGCCAATGAAGACCGGCACGCGCACGCAGGTCGCGGTCAGCTTGATCTTCGGGTCGAGGATCTTCTTGGTCTCGACCATCATCTTCCACTCTTCCTTCGTGTAGCCGTCCTCCATGAAGACGTCGATCTGCGGGATCAGGTTGAAGGAGATGCGCTTGGGGAACTTCTTGGTCGTCACTTCGCCGGCCGAGAACACGGCCCGGGTCTGGTTGAAGAGCTCGTCCATGCCCTCCTTGCCGGCGCCGGAGACCGACTGATAGGTCGAGACGACGACACGCTTGACCCCATACTTGTCATGCAGCGGCTTCAACGCCACGACGAGCTGCGCGGTCGAGCAGTTCGGATTGGCGATGATGTTCATCTTGGTGAAGCCGGCGGCCGCGGCGGCGTTCACCTCGGGCACGATCAGCGGCACGTCCGGATGGGTCCGCCAGGCCGAGGAGTTGTCGATCACGACGCAGCCCTGCGCACCGATCTTCGGCGACCACTCCTTCGAAACCTCGCCTCCGGCCGACATCAGGCAGATGTCGGTGTCGGAGAAATCGTGATGCTCGAGCGCCTTCACCTTCAGCGTCCTGTCGCCGAACGAGACCTCGGTGCCGACCGAGCGGGAGGAGGCCAGCGCCACGACCTCGGACACGGGGAAGGCGCGCTCGGCGAGAATGTCCAGCATCTCGCGGCCCACATTGCCGGTGGCCCCGGCGACTGCGACCTTGAAACTCATCTGATCTTATCCTTTGCGGATGGCTCGGTTCGGATCTCCCTTGGGGAGCCGCCCGGCCGCGTCTGCGGGCCGGTTCGGCGATCTGCCCCCGCCGGGGGGAGATGGACCCGGAACCGAGGCGAAGCGTCAGCGCGACGTGCCGGCTTTCCCGGACGTCGTTTTGGTCGTGCGTTTCGTCGTCGTCGGACGCAGGGTCACGGAACCAATCCCGAAGGGCTGAAACTTCGCAAGGCCGGCACGCGAGGCGCCGCACCGTGTGAGAACACCCCCGCGCTGAAAAAGTCAATCGCCGGGCATCACAGCCGCGGTTAACCCTGCTTCTTGACCCGCCGTTCACGCTGACTGGCATTTGCCCGGGCCCGGTAACCGGCAAGCCAGACTTCGCCCTCACCCTGGCCTGGTTCACCGGGAGCGCGCCCAGGCTGCGCGGGAGTAACGGGTTGTTTCGGGTTTCGGAAAACGCCAAGGCCTGCCTTCGGGCTGGGGTGGCTCGGTTCGGGCCGGCCTCGTCGAGAGCATGGGCAGCTTTCCGCGCCGGCCTGGCACGCGCCGGGCGGATCGATGCGGTTCCCGCCCTGATCGCGGCAGCCGATGCGATCGAATTTGCGGCAGGCAAGATCTGGCAGGCGCTGCGCTGGTTGGCGCCGAGCCGGGGCATGGGCCTCACCGGGGCGCTGCTCTGGCGCAGCGCGGCCGCGCTCGCCGGCATCGGCTTTGCCGCGACGCTGGTGACGGGACTGTCGGCGCGGGACGATTCCAAATCGCGCTTGGCCGCCCTGGCGATGCCCGATGCCGGGCGCTCCACCGCGGCGGCGGAGCAGACCGTCCCCTCGCACCTCTCCTGGATTCCCGTCACCCGTCCGATCGCCATGTTCAATCTGGACGCGCCCGAACTGGGCCGAGCCAGCCCCTCGCTCGCGGCCCGCAGCAGCGACGGCGCCCGCGAAGACCTGTTGAGCTATGGCAGCCTCGCGGAGCCAAAACCGCATCTCCTGCTGGCGTTGCGCACGGGAGACATGGCCGCGGCCCCCGCGCGGTCCTTCACCGTGGCCCTGGCGCGCGAGGCGGCCGAGCTTGCCCTGTCGGTCACCCGCAGCAGCGCCCCCGTGCCGGTCGAGACTCGCTTTGGCCTGCTGGAAACCGCCGATGTCGAGCTCGGCGATGGTCAGGCCAGCCGCAGTTGCATCGCCTTCCGCTCCACGAGCGGCGTGGCGGGCTTCGCCTTGCGCGGCTGGTGGTGCGCCGCAGGCAAGCCGAGCGACCGGCGCCAGCTGACCTGCCTGATCGAGCGGCTGGACCTGGTGAACGCCGCCGGCGACCAGCAGCTTCGCGCCGCCTTTGCCGCCTCGGAACTGCGGCGCACGGGATCCTGCGAGCGCGCCCATCTCGCCTCCAGCGGGCGCAAGGCCTCCTGGCTCGACGCGGAAGCCGCCGCTCCGGCACTGAAGGTGAAGAAGGCGGAGCCCGAACCGGCCAAGGCCTTGCCCCGGCCCCGCAAAAAGCCGGCAAAGCTCAGCGGGCGGCGAACGGTGCCTGGCCCCGCGGAAACCTGACGAGATTGTGACGGGCACCGGGCATCTTTCGGCGCCTCCCCTGCATTGCTATGTGAATGAAACCCGCCTCCGGAGACCTCGCCATGACGTCGTTCAAGCGCCTTGCAGCCGTCCTCACCCTCGCCATGGCGACCTCGACCGTGCTGGCGACCATTGCCGAAGCCCAGAACCGCCGTGGGCCGCTGCGGATCACGGTGCAAAAGCGCAGCTATCTCGACCCCGGCAACGTCGTCCCGGTCGGCTCGCTCAACCGCTATGCGAGCCAGCATATGGCGGCGACCCCGGTCTATGCCGGCAGCGGCGATCTTTATGGCGAGGGCGCCCTGCCAGGCCGCATCGGCGCTGGCAGCAACCCCTTCGCCAACACCTTCGCGACGCCGCGCTACTGATTGACGCGTCATGGTCGGCCTGGCCCGACCATCTCCGAAACCGGCTCGTTCGTGTCATGAGATTCTCGGGTCGGCGCGGCGCGCCGCCCGAGAATGACGCTCGACTGCCTTACGGCAGCGCCTTCAGATAGCGCACCGGCCGGCCCGGCGCCGCGGCATTGGCTGCGTGGACGATGGCGTTCGCGTCGATCCCGAAATGGCGATAGAGATCGGCGACCGTTCCGGTCTGGCCGAAATGCTCGACGCCAAGCGCCTTCTGCTTGTGCCCGTGCACGCTGCCGAGCCAGGCCAAGGTCGCCGGATGGCCGTCCAGCACCGAAACGATGCCGCAATCGCGTGACAGATCGCCGAGCAGCCGCTCGACATGGCTGGTCGCCTGCGTGTTGCCGCGCTGGCGCGCCCGCTCCGCCGCCTGCCAGCCGGCATTGAGCCGGTCTGCCGAAGTGATCGCCAGCAAGCCGACATCGCGCCGGTCCTCGCCCAGCAGCCCGACCGCCTCGATCGCCTCGGGTGCCACTGCCCCGGTATAAGCGATGACGACCGAGGCGTTCGGCCCCGGCTTGCGAAGCCAGTAGGCGCCGTCGATGATGTCGCGCTCCAGTTCCGGCATCATCGCACGGCTCGGCTGCTCGACCTGCCGCGTCGAAAGCCGCAGATAGACCGAGCCGCCGGTCTCGTCGCGCAGCCAGGTGCGCTCGTCGGGATCGCCCTCGCCATCCTTCTGCATGTACTCGAAGGACCAGCGCATCATCACGGCAAGCTCGTCGACGAAAGCCGGCTCGAAGGCGCAGAGGCCGTCCTGGCTCATGCCGATCAGCGGCGTCGCGATCGACTGATGCGCCCCGCCCTCCGGCGCCAGCGTCACGCCCGACGGCGTCGCCACCACCATGAACCGCGCATCCTGGTAGCAGGCATAGTTCAGCGCATCGAGCCCGCGCGAGATGAAGGGGTCGTAGAGCGTGCCGATCGGGATCAGCCGCTCGCCGAAGATCGAATGCGACAGGCCGAGCGCCGAGAGATTGATGAACAGGTTCATCTCGGCGATGCCGAGCTCGACATGCTGGCCCTTGGGCGAGAATTCCCATTTCTGCATCGAGGGGATGCGCTCGTCCTTGAAGGTGTCGGCCATCGAGGCCTTGGCGAAGAGCCCGCGGCGGTTCACCCAGGGGCCGAGATTGGTCGAGACGGTGACGTCCGGCGCCGTCGTCACGATGCGGTCGGCCAATGGCCCGCCCGCCTTGGCGATCTCGTCGAGGATCTTGCCGAAGCCCATCTGCGTCGACATCGTCGCCTGGATTCCGGCGTCCAGCTTGGCCGGCACCGGAAGTTTCGGCGCCGACAGCCGCCTGCGCCCTTCCGCGAAGAACGGGACCTTGTCGAGGAAGGCGCGAACCTCGCTCTCCGGCAGACTCAAGCCCTCGAACAGATCCCATTCGTGCCCGGGCCGGACCTTGCAGGCCTTGCGGAAGCCGTCGAGCTGCTCCTTGGTCATCAGCCCGGCATGGTTGTCCTTGTGGCCCGCGAGCGGCAGGCCGAAGCCCTTCACCGTATAGGCCAGGAAGCAGACCGGCCGGTCGTGATCGATGCTCTCGAAGGCCTCCAGAATCGACGGCAGGTCGTGCCCGCCGAGGTTGCACATCAGCGCCGAAAGCTCGGCGTCGGAGCGCTTCTCGATCAGGCTCGTCACCGGGCCCTGGTCGCCGAGATCGTCCATCAGCCGCCTGCGCCAGGCCGCGCCGCCCTGGAAGGTCAGGGCCGAATAAAGCTGGTTCGGGCAGGAATCGATCCAGCTCTTAAGCCGCTCGCCGCCCTGTTCCCTGAAGGCGGCCTGCTGCAGCGACCCGTATTTCAGCGTCACGACATCCCAGCCGAAATTGCGGAACATCGTCTCGAAGCGGTCGTAAAGCCCTTCGCGGATCACCGCATCGAGCGACTGTCGGTTGTAGTCGATCACCCACCAGGTGTTGCGCAGGCCGTGCTTCCAGCCCTCCATCAGGGCCTCGAAGATGTTGCCTTCGTCGAGCTCGGCATCGCCGATCAGCGAGACCATGCGGCCCTCAGGCCGGTCCTTCGCCCAGCCATGCGCCTTCACATAATCCTGCGTCAGCGACGAGAACAAAGTCTGCGCGACGCCCAGGCCGACCGAACCGGTCGAGAAATCCACGTCGTCGATATCCTTCGTGCGTGAAGGATAGCTCTGCGCGCCCTTGAAGCCGCGGAAATTCTCCAGCTTCTCGCGCGTCTGCAGCCCCATCAGGTAATTGATGGCGTGGAAGATCGGCGAGGCGTGCGGCTTCACCGCCACCCGGTCCTGCGGTTTCAGCGCCGCCATGTAGAGCGCGGTCATGATCGTGGCGAGCGAGGCGGAGGAGGCCTGGTGCCCACCCACCTTCATCCCATCATCGTTCTGGCGGATATGGTTGGCGTTGTGGATCGTCCACGAAGCGAGCCAGAGGATCTTCTTCTCCAGCTCGGCGAGAAAAGGCAGGCGCGGATCGTTCGTCATTGTTATTAGCCCAGGCTCCCCGGAAGCTGAGATGATGCACGGATCGCGTAGCAGCACGAACCAAATCTGAGCTTGGCAGGCCACTGCCCTGGCGATTTCGACCAGTGCGGGCCCGATCCATGGCGATAATCACCAAAAGCCGAAAGAAGCTCAGCGGCGGGCGCTGATTGAGGGGCCGGTCTTTCGGAAATCATCGACCACGGCGGTCGTCAGATCGGAGACCGATGCGTCGTTGTCGGCGATCAGCCTGACCACGATGCGCCCGAGCCGGGCCTTGGCATCGGCTTCGGTCTCCAGGCCCAATCGAACCTCTTCCTCGAGCGAAGCCCAGGCCCGCGCCTGCACAGCCTCCGCGACAAGAAGCTGCTTGGAATTCAGCACACCTGGGAAGCTGAAATTCGGGCCGGGAATCGTGGGCGTAGGCATGACCATGCGGGCGATATAGGAGAGGCTGGTGGCGGGGCAAGACCGATTGGATCGGCCGGGGTCGTCATGGACCCGGTGCTGGTCAAAATTCGGGCGAGCCCGCCGTGGTTCCGCGACTGTCTGCTTCGCACAGCCGCATGCCCTGCCGCACGAGAAGCGGGACCATCGCGGGTCATGCAGAGGCGGCCGAAAGTGGCTTAACAAGCGCCCTGCCAGAAGCGATACCTGTAGCCTCGACGCTTCAAGGAATTCCCATGACGTTCTCGCGCATCGGCAGCGGCCTCGTCCATTGGCAGGAAGGCGGGCCGCGCGACGCGCCGGCCGTCGTTCTCGTCAACTCGCTCGGCACGGATTGCCGCATCTGGGATGACGTTGCCGCCCGGCTCGCCGGATCCCACCGCGTCATCTGCTACGACAAGCGCGGGCACGGCCTCTCGGACGTGCCGCCCGGCCCTTATCGCATCGCGGATTTCACCAGGGATCTCATCTCGCTCGCCGATGCGATCGGGCTCCGGCGCTTCTCGCTGGTCGGGCTCTCGATCGGCGGGTTGATCGGGCAGGACCTCGCCATCCGCCACCCCGATCGGCTGGCCGCCCTCGTGCTCGCGGACACCGCGCCGAAGGTCGGCACGGTCGAGAGCTGGACCGCGCGGATCGGTGCCGTACGCAAGAACGGCATGACCGCCATCGCCGATGCGGTGATGGAGCGCTGGTTCACCCCCGCCTTCCACAGCCTGAAGCCGGATGAACTCGCCGGCTGGCGCAACCTGCTGCTGCGGCAGCCGGCCGAAGGCTATGTCGCCACCTGCGAAGCCCTGCGCGACGCCGACCTGACGGGTGATCTGGTGGGTATCGCAGCCCCGACGCTGGTGGTCTGCGGCGACGGCGACCAATCGACGCCGCCCGATCTGGTCAGGGCCATGGCCAGCCGGATTCCCGGCGCCCGCTTCGAACTTGTCGCCGGCTGCGGCCACATCCCGCCCGTCGAGCAGCCGGAGCAGCTGGCGGAGCTCATCGCGCAGCACCTTGCCGAGCATGCGACATCTGAAACCCTGCCCGGCCTGCGACATCACGGAAGGTTCGACCGCGATTGGCCCTGCGTCAGGGAGCCGCTATAGCAGGCCCATGATACGCGAAGACGTCCACAGCACCGGGATACCCGTGCTCTGCGCCTCTTGCGAGGCGCGGCATCGCGGCATTTGCGGCGCGCTGACGCCCGAGCAGCTCGTCGCGCTGTCCCGGACGACGACGAAGCGCAAGGCCATGGCCGGCGATGAGCTGGTGGCCGATGCCGAGAGCGTCGAGAGCTACGCCAATGTGCTTTCCGGCGTGGTCAAGCTGACCAAAATGCTGTCGGACGGACGGCAGCAGATCGTCGGCCTGCAATTCGCTCCCGATTTCCTCGGCCGCCCCTTCAAGGTCGAAAGCACGGTCGGGGCCGAGGCCGCGACGGATGTCGAGCTTTGTGCCTTTCCCCGCAAGACGATCGAGCGGATGATGGCCGAGCGGCCAGAGCTCGAGCACGTGATGCTGCAGCAGACGCTGAAGGAGCTCGACCAGGCCCGCGACTGGATGATCACGCTCGGCCGCAAGACCGCGGCCGAGAAGGTCGCGAGCTTCCTCCTGATGATTGCCCGCAACATCGATCCGGCCGCGGCGCCCGCCCGCCACGGCGTGTCCTTCGACCTTCCCCTCTCGCGGGGCGAGATCGCCGATTTCCTCGGCCTCACCATCGAGACGGTCAGCCGCCAGTTCACGCGGCTGCGCTCGGACGGCGTCATCGGCATCGAGCATAACCGCAGGGTCGTCATCGACGACATGGCCAAGCTTGCCGCCCGTGCCGGGGACTGATCAGCCCTCGGGCGCCAGCGCCGGCAGGACATGGTCCCGCTCGAAGGCGATGTGCCGGCGCATGGAATCGAAGAAGGCCCGCAGCATGTAGCCGAAGGCCTCGGGATTGCTGATCGGCCGGCCGTGGCCATGGGCCGAGAGCGCCTCGACGAGATCCTCGGCGGCGCAACGATCCTGGAGGTGCTCCGCCTTCAGCCGCGCGACGATTGCGACATCGCGCTGCGTGCGGGCGAAGGCCGGCAGCACCACCGCCTCCTCGAAGCCGTGACAGGCATCGAGCAGCGGGATCAGCGTGCTCGCCAGCATCAGGCAGCCGAGCCTGTCGACATCACCCGGCAGCTGGTCGGCGAGCGCCTCCAGCGCCTCGCATGCCTGCAGCATCTGCCGGTGCCCGCGCTCCATGTCGATACGCGGCATGTAGCCAGCGTCGGAAGCCGCTCCGACGCTGGCGGTCACGGGGCGCGGCTCGGACGCGCTTCCCTCCGGCCGTTGGCGCTTCATCGCCGCTCGATCACGGTGTCGGCAACCGGACCGTCGGATGGGCCGGCTCCTCGCGCACGGTGCGCAGCTCGTACCAGAGCGCGTTCAGGATGCCGACGGTGGCGGCCAGGCCGAGGCCCAGCACCCAAGCGAAATACCACATGGCGCATCTCCCTCTCTGATGTCAGTAGGCCGAATGCCCGGCTTCCTCGACGCTTCTCTCGCTGACCTTGCCCCACAGCACCCGGTAGACCCAGGCGGTGTAGGCGAGGACCACCGGCATGAAGATCGCGGTCACCACCAGCATGTTGCGCAGCGTCGCGCGACTCGACGAGGCGTCGAACACCGTCAGCGAATGGGCCGGGTTGGAGCTCGAGGGCAGCAGGATCGGGAACATCGCGACGCCGACCGTGGCGATGATGGCCGCCACCGCCAGCTTGGAGGCGAGGAAGGTCAGCCCTTCGCTGCCTGCCTTGAACCCGATCGCCGCCAGCAGCGGCGCCGCAACGCCCAGCCCCGGAACGGCCCAGAGCAGCGGGTGGGCGCGGAAATTGGCGAGCCAGGCCGCCCCATCGGCGACCACCGTCTTGCCGAGCGGGTTGGAAGGCCCGTCCCAGACGATGGCGGAGGTCACGCTGTAGCCGCCCAGCAGGCCGGACCAGACCAGCACGCCGCCGAGCGCGAACAGGATCGCCGTCAGCAGCGCGGCCCAGAACCCGAAAGCCTTGGCGCGCAGCGAGACGATGCCATCGGCCTTGAAGGCAAGCCAGGCGGCGCCGTGCATCACGATCATCACCAGCGAGACCAGACCGCAGAACAGCGCCAGCGGGTTGAGCAGGCCGAAGAGGTTGCCCTCATAGATCGGGCGCAGATCGGGCGTGAAGTGGAAGGGAACGCCCTGAAGCGTATTGCCGATGGCGACACCGAAGATCAGCGCCGGCACCGCCCCGCCGATGAACAGGGCCCAATCCCAGCGCGCGCGCCAGGCCGGATCGGGCTTCTTCGAACGGTATTTGAAGCCCACCGGACGCAGGATCAGAGCCGCCAGGACCAGGAACATGGCGAGATAGAAGCCGGAGAAGCTCAACGCATAGAGGGCGGGCCAGGCAGCGAAGATCGCCCCGCCCCCGAGGATGAACCAGACCTGGTTGCCTTCCCAGACCGGCCCGACGGTGTTGATCGCCACGCGCCGCTCGATATCCGTCTTGGCGACAAAGGGCAGCAGCGCGCCGACGCCCATGTCGAACCCGTCCATGGCGGCAAAGCCGACCAGCAGCACCCCAAGCAGAGCCCACCAGGCGAGCCGGAGCGTCTCATAGGAAAATAGAAACTCGATCATCGTCTCGATCCTTGTTTCTGGGCTTCACTCGGCCGGCTGCAGGGCAGGTTGCGAGCGGCCGGGCGCGGCAGCGTCGATCACCGCGGCGATCTCCGGGCCCTTGCGGATCGCCGCCAGCAGGAGCCTGACCTCGATCACGGCAAGCGTCCCATAAAGCAGCGTGAAGCCCGCGATGGTGAGCATCAGGTTCCAGGCGCCCAGCTCGGAGGTCGCCAGGAAGGTCGGCAGCACACCTTCGATGATCCAGGGCTGGCGGCCGAACTCGGCGACGAACCAGCCGATCTCGATCGCGAGCCAGGGCAGCGGCAGCGCCAGCAGCGCCATCCGGAAGAGCCAGCGCGGCGCCTCCTGCTCGCGGGCGGTGTGCCAGAGCGAGAGTGCGAACACGACGATCAGCACGAAGCCGCACAGCACCATCAGGCGGAACCCGAAGAACAGCCAGGGCACGCCCGGGACCGTCGACCAGGCGGCGTCCTTGATCTGCTGTTCGCTCGCCTGCCGCGGATCGGGCAGGTACTGCTTCAGCAGCAAGGCATAGCCCATATCGGCGGAATGCTCGGCGAAGGCCGCCCGGGCCACGCCGTCGTTGCGGTTGGCCTTGATCTTCTCCAGCGCGTCATAGGCGAGCACGCCGGAGCGGATCCGCTGCTCGGCCTTGGCGACCAGCTCCTCGATTCCGGGGATCGGCGTATCGATCGAACGGGTGCCGATCAGCCCCATCACCCAGGGGATATGGATGGCGAAATGGGTCTCGCGGTCCTTCAGGCTCGGGATGCCGATCGCCGTGAAGGCGGCTGGCGCCGGCTCCGTCTTCCACATCGCCTCGATCGCGGCGAGCTTCATCTTCTGGTTGTCGGTCAGGGCATAGCCGCTCTCGTCGCCCAGCACGACGACGGACAGCGCCGAGGCGAGGCCGAAGGCGGAAGCGATGACGAAGGAGCGCTTGGCGAGCTCGATGTGCCGGCCGCGCAGCAGGTACCAGCCGGAGACGCCGAGCATGAAGGTCGCGCCGCAGACATAGCCCGCCGAGACCGTGTGCACGAACTTCGCCTGCGCCACGGGGTTGAAGATCACCGCCATGAAGTCGGTGACCTCCATCCGCATCGTCTCAGGGTTGAAGGCGGCTCCCACCGGGTTCTGCATCCAGCCATTCGCGACGAGGATCCACAACGCGGAGAGATTGGTGCCCAGCGCCATCAGCCAGGTCACGATCAGGTGCGCGCGCGGCGACAGCCTGTCCCATCCGAAGAAGAACAGCCCGACGAAAGTGGCCTCGAGGAAGAAGGCCATCAGGCCCTCGATCGCCAGCGGTGCGCCGAAGACGTCGCCGACATAGTGCGAGTAGTAGGCCCAGTTCATGCCGAACTGGAATTCCATGGTGATGCCGGTCGCGACGCCGAGCACGAAATTGATGCCGAACAGCACGCCCCAGAATTTGGTCATGTCGCGCCAGATCGGCCGGCGCGTCATGACGTACACCGTCTCCATCATCGCGATCAGGATCGAGAGGCCGAGCGTCAGCGGCACAAAGAGGAAATGATAGAGCGCCGTCAGCGCAAATTGCAGGCGCGACAGCTCGACGAGAAGCGGATCGACCATGGGCAGGTTCCTTTCGGGCTGCTCGCGGTCTAGACCCGGTCCCTCGCAATGTTCTTGATCTGAATCAAATCCGGACTCCCGGGGACATGCGACAGAAGTGCATGATCCAGAGCAAAGCATCCGCTCCCGCCCTGACATCGCCGGCCGCAGGCGCAGCCGGCTTCGCAGCGCTCGACAAGGCAAACAGCCTCGGAAAGAGCGGGCTGCGGCGCCTGCTGGCCTGGCAGCTCGTCCGCAGTGCAGTCCGCATCGGCAGCGCCGGTTCGCTGGCCTTGCTCTTCGGCGCGCTCATCATGGGCGAGTCGGTCACCCCTGCCCTGGTCGTCGCCGTCGCCGCCCTCGTCGCCGCCGCAGCGCTGGCGAGCCTGATGGCCGATCGCTGCCAGGCCCTCGCGGAGACGAGCGTGTCCAAGGCCCTTCGCGTCGCCCTGCGCGAGCGGCTGCAGGCCATGCCGGCAGGCTTGCAGCGCAAGCTTTCCCCCGGCAGCGCTGCCGTCGCGATCCAGCGCCATCCCGAGGCCATTGCCGCCCTCGTCGTCGGGCACCGCGCCGCCACCATGATGATGGCGGCCGGCCCGCTCCTTGCCGCAGCTGCCCTTGCTCTGGTTTCCTGGCAGGCGGCGCTGCTGGTGCTGGGGCTCACCCCGGTGATGATCCTGTTCTTCGCGCTGGTCGGTGGCGCGATCCGGCAAAGCGCGAGGGCGCAGGAGCAGGCCTTCGGGCATCTCGCCGCCCAGTTCGCCGACCGGGTCCGCACGCTGCCGACCATCGTCGGCAACGACGCGGTCGCCCGGGAACAGGCGAAGCTGGCCGAGCGTCTCGATGTCTACGTCGGGCGCACCATGGGGGTGCTGCGCCTGGCCTTCCTCAACGCCGGCTTGATCGACTTCTTCGCCGCGCTCTCGATCGCGATGCTCGCCGTCTTCCTCGGCCTCGGCCATCTCGGCCTGGCGACCATCCCCGGCTTTTCGCATCTCGCGCTCTGGCAGAGCCTCTTCATCCTGATGATCGCGCCGGAGTATTTCGGGCACTTCCGCCGCTTCTCCGAGCAATATCACGCCAAGGCGGAGGGGCTGGCCGCCGCGGCGGGGCTCGACGATCTGCTCGACATCACGGCCGACCCGCCGGTCTTGCCTGCGGTCGACCATGCCCTGGCCGAGCTGGCGGACCTGCCGCCACACGGCTTGGTCGTCATCAGCGGCAGCAGCGGCACCGGCAAGTCGACGCTGCTGCGCCGGATCGTCGGCATCGAGGAGGGGGCGGCCAACGGCGCCGTCATCCCCGCAGGTTCCTGCGCCTGGATAGGCATGGACAGCTTTGTGCCCGGTGCGACCCTCGAGGAGGCGATCGGCGAAGGCCTTGGCGATCAGGCGATCGCGCGGGTGAGCGAAGTAGCCGGCAGGATCGGCCTGCTCGACGACGAGCTCCTGCGCGGCGGCCTTGCTGCGCCGATCGGGCCGGGCGGTGTCGCGCTCTCCGGGGGCCAGCGGCTGCGCATTGCGGTCGCCCGCGCCCTGCTCGGCACCGGCACCGTCATCGCCGACGAGCCGACCGCCAAGCTCGACCCCGCGACCGCGCGCTCGGTGCGGCAGGGGCTGCGCGAGATCGCCTCGTCCCGCCTCGTCATCGCGGCGAGCCACGACCCGGCGCTGATCGCCCTCGCCGACCGGCATCTGGCACTGTCGCCGGCCGGCGTGACGGAGCTCGCGGCATGACCTCCCATACCGCCATGCCTGAACGGCGCGACACGGCGACGCTTTGGCGCCTGACCATTCTTCTGGGAGCCGCGGGGCTCGCCTGCGCCATCCTGCTCGGCGGGCTGTCGGCCTGGTTCCTCGGCTCGGTCGCGATCGCCGGCCTGTCGGCGGCCGCCCTCACCTTCAACTTCCACGTACCGGCCGCCTTCGTCAGGCTCTTTGCGCTCGGCAGGACAGCCACCCGCTATGGCGAACGCCTGCTCGGCCATAAGGCGGCCCTCGCCGACCAGACCAGCCGGCGCATCGCATTGTTCGGCGCGCTGGCGCATGGGCCGGCGGCGCGGTCGGCGGGCTGGCAGCTCGCCGACCCCGCGCGCCTTGCGGACTATCTCGACGACGTCGAGGATCTCGACTTCGCCACGCTGCGGACCGACCTTCCGGCGCGGCTGCTGCTCGCCGGGCTGACGGTCGCGGTTGTCGCCACCGCCGTGCTCGCACCGCTGGCTCTTGCCCCGATCGCGCTCCTGATCGGGGTGATGGGGCTCGGCCTGCGCCGGTTGCTGCGGGAAGGAGAAGCCTGCTGGCAGGCGGTGCGCGACAGGCGGCGCCAGGGCGCGGAAGCCTTCGGCCGCATCCTGCCCTCGGTCGTGCCGCTTCAGGCCGAAGGCGCGTGGCCGGGGCGCTGCGCCGCCGCGCTGGACCTGTTTTCGCAGGCGGAAGATGCGCTCGCGGCGCTGCGCCTGGCGCAGGCCCGGACCGATGCGCTGGCCTTCCTGCTCGGCCCCGGCGCCGCGGTGAGCGTGATGGCCGCCGCCTGGATCGCCGGCGCGCGGGGCGCCGAGCTACTCGTGCCCGCCTTCCTCGCTTTCGCCTGGCTCGCCCTGGGCGAGGCCGTCCAGTCCGTTTCCCGCATGGCCGTCGCGGCGCTGCGCCGCAAGACCGCCCAGGCCGAGATCGACAGCTGGGCTGCGCCGGACGAAGTCGGCACCGGTGCAGCCGCGTTCGCCCCGGCTCACATGACCCATCTGCACCGCCACAGCCTGCGCCGCCGCGCGCCCGATGGCCGGCCGCTCGGCGATCCGCTGTTCATCGAGTTGAAGGCGGGCCGCCCGACGCTCCTCATCGGCCCGAGCGGCGTCGGCAAGACGAGCCTGCTCAAGCAGATCGCGGGCTGGATCGGAGACGATGCGCTGACCGGCCAGGCCGGGCCGCTTTGCCCGGCGCAACGCGCGGCTTCCGCCATGCTCTGCCCGCACGATGCCGCCATCCTCGCCGATACCGTAAGGGCCAATCTCTTTGCGCAGGGGCGCTGCGACGCGGAGCTTTGGCAGGCGCTTGAGGCGGTGGAACTGGCAGGGCGCATCCAGGAGGCAGGCGGCCTCGACGGCTGGATCACGCAGGATGCGCTCTCGCTGGGCGAGGCCCAGCGCCTGAATCTCGCGCGCGCCTGGCTTTCGGACAAGTCGCTGGTGCTGCTCGACGAGCCGACCGAGCATCTCGACCCCTTGCAGGGCCGGCGCATCCTCACCCGCCTGCTCGAACGGCTGAGCGACCGCATCGTCGTGCTGTCGAGCCACGGTGTCGCCGAATGGCCGGGCAGCGTGACGCTCAGGCTCTGAGCCCGCAAGGCACGGGCCGTCTACGCGGCAGCCGTGCGCCCGCCGAGATAGGCCGCCCGGATCTCCTCGTTCGACCAGAGCTGGTCGGGCGAGCCGGAAAGCACCAGCTTGCCGGTCTCCAGCACATAGCCGCGATCGGCCACCGAGAGCCCCATGCGGGCATTCTGCTCGACCAGGAGCACCGTCGTGCCGCGCCGCCTGATCTCGGCGATGATCGCGAAGACTGCCTGCACGATCACGGGCGCAAGCCCCAGTGAGGGCTCGTCGAGCAGCAGGATGCGCGGCTTGGCCATCAGCCCGCGGGCGACCGCGACCATCTGCTGCTGGCCCCCGGACAAGGTCCAGCCCAGCGCATCGGCGAAGCGGCGGATGTCGGGGAAGAGATCGAACATCTCGTCCGCCTCGCGCCGGATCTGGGACGTCGCGAGGCCCTTCCGGTTCGAGGCGCCGAGCATGATGTTCTCGCGAACGCTGAGGCCCGGAAAGACGCGCCGTCCCTCCGGCACATGCGCGATGCCGCGCTTGACGATTTCCTCCGGCTTCAGGCCCGCGATCGACTGCCCGTCGAACAGGATGTCGCCCGAGGTCGGCTTCGCCAACCCCGAGATCGCGCGCAGCGTCGTGGATTTGCCGGCGCCGTTGGAGCCGAGCAGCGTCACGACCTCGCCGGCCTCGACGGTCAGCGAGATGCCGTCGACGGCCTCGACCTCGCCGTAGCGGACGACCAGGGATTTCAGTTCAAGCAGCGACATCGGGAGCCGTTCCGAGATAGGCCGCGATCACGTCCGGGTGCTTCAGCACGTCGGCCGAATAGCCGTCAGCGATGCGGCGGCCGAAATTCAGCACGGTGATGTGCTGCGCCACCTCGCTGACCAGCGTCATGTCGTGGTCGATGATGAGGATGGTGAGGCCGCGCGCCGAGATGCGCTTGAGCAGGTCGCGCAGCTCCACCTTCTCCGAGGAGTTCAGGCCGGCGCCCGGCTCGTCCAGCAGCAGCAGCGCCGGATCGCCGGCGAGCGCCCGCGCGATTTCCACCGCGCGCTGGTGGCCGTAGGAGAAGTTCGCCACGACCTCGTCGGCGCGATCCTCCAGCCCGACGAAGGCAAGCGCGGCGCGCGAGCGCGCCAGCAGGGCCGCCGAGTCGCCGCCGACCGGATTGCCCGGACGCTCGGCACCCACCATCACGTTCTCCAGCGCCGTCATCGAGCGCCAGAGGCGGATGTTCTGGAAGGTGCGCCCCAGCCCCGCCGCGGTGCGCGCATGCGGCGGCAGATTGGTGACGTCGCGGCCATTGAGCATGATCGTGCCGGAGGTGGCGCGATAGAGCCCCGACAGCACATTGAGCGTCGTGGTCTTGCCCGAGCCGTTGGGCCCGATCAGCGCATGCACCCCCCCGCGCCTGATCGTCAGATCCACCTCGTCCACGGCCTTCAGCCCACCGAAATGCTTGGAGAGGCCGCGCACCTCCATCACCATGTCCGAGCCCGTCCCGCCGCCGCTGAGCTGCAGCGTGTCCCCGCCGAGGACTGAGCCCGCGGCGCGCTTGAAGCGGTCGAACTGGTTGCGCACGAAGCCCCAGATGCCGTCCGGCATGAACAGCACGATCAGGATCACCGCCGCACCGTAGATGGCGAGGTAGAGCCCCGGGATGCTCTTCAGGAAACGCAGCCATTCCGGGATCAGGATCAGGAGCCCGGTGCCGATCGCCGCGCCGATCGGAGAGGCGACGCCGCCGAGCAGCACCATCGTCAGGAACACCACCGATTCCGCGAAGGAGAACTGGTCCGGGCTGACATAGGAGAAGCCGCCCGCGAACAGCGCCCCGCCGATTCCGCCGAGCACGGCCGAGAGCGCGAACGCCGTGACCTTGGTGCGATAGACGTCGATGCCCGCGACTCCCGCCGCCAGTTCGTTGTCGCGCACGGCCCGCATCGCCCTGCCGAGCCTTGTGTCCCGCAGCTTCCAGACCAGGAAGCCGAGCAGAGCGAGCATGAAGATGCAGAAGGCCAGATAGGTCGAACCATCGGCGAGAAAACCGGGACGCGGGATGGCGCGCACCCCGTCCGGCCCCTTGGTCACCGGAATCCAGTTGATCAACACGAGCGTGACGATCTGCTGGAAGGAGATCGTCACCATCGCGAGGTAGTGCCCGCCGAGCCTGAGGGTGGAGGCGCCAAGCAGGGCGCCGAACCCGGCGGCCATGCAGGTGCCCAGGAGCAGGCAGACCCAGAAATTGACACCGTATTCGGTCTGCCCGATGCCGACTGCATAGGCGCCGAGCCCGAAGAACGCCGCTTGCGCCAGATTGATCTGGCCGCAGAGCCCGAGCACGATCGTGAGACCCAGCACCGCGATCGCATAGGTCGTGGCCTGGAGCGAGATGTTGAGGACGTAGCCGGTCTTCGGCACGACGAGCGCCAGCGTCATCGCCACCAGCACCAGCACGACATAGGCCGGCAGGCCCCAGCGAAGACGCGGGCGCACCGCGGCACCCTCGGTGGTCGCGGTCATGCTCATGCCTTCTCCGCCACGCGCTCGCCGAAGATGCCCTGCGGCCTGAAGATCAGGAAGGCGATCAGCACCAGGAAGGCGAAGCCGTCCTTGTAGGGCACGGAGACATAGGCCGCGCCGAAGGTCTCGATCACGCCGAGCGCAAGCCCTCCGATGATCGCTCCCGTGACGTCGCCGAAGCCCCCGATGATCGTCGCCGCGAAGGCCTTGAGGGCGATGGTCGCTCCCATGCCGATCGAGACGAAAAGGACAGGTGCCACCAGGATGCCGGCGATGCCGCCGATCACCGCCGAGTAGATGAAGGTGATCATGATCATCACCGCGACGGGAATGCCGAGCAGCGAGGCCATCTCCTTGTCCTGCGAGGTCGCCTGCAGCTTCTTGCCGAGCAAGGTGTGCTCGAAGAACCAGTATTGCAGCGCCACCAGCAACGCGGTGACGACGATGATCAGGACGTACTGGTTGTCGAGATAGACCGGCCCCAGCATGAAGCCGGGCGTGTCGAACCAGCCGGACAGAACCTCCGGCTCCGGCCCATGGACCGCCAGCGTCGTGTTGGCCATGAAGATCGAGGCGCCGATCGTCGAGATGATGACCGGCAGATAGGTCCGGTGCCGCAGCGGATAATAGACCGCAAGGTTGAAGACCGCGCCGAGGCACGCCATGCCGAGCAGCGCGAAGATGAAGGCGACCCAGTAGGGCAGCCCCATCTTGACCGAGAACACGACCATCAAGAAGGCGGCGACCATCGAGAACTCGCCCTGGGCGAAGTTCACCACATTCGTGGCGCGGAAGATCAGGACGAAGCCGAGCGCGACGAGCGCATAGACCGAGCCGATACCGATCCCGGTAAAGAGAAGCTGGAGGACGAGATCCATCTGGTGTCCGCTGCTGCAGGGAGACTGTCCCTCCCCGCCTTGTCGCGGGGAGGCCGATGGTCCGAGGCGGCCGCTGCGCTGCCGCGAGAGTCGCTGGATCAGCCGAGATTGGGCGTGAAGTCGATCCGCTTGTCGAACTTGATCTCGCCCTTGTCGTTCTTGACGATGTTGTAGCCGTGCAGGCCGTCACCGTTCTTGTCGAAGTTGTATTCGCCCTCGGCGCCCTTGTGCCCGCGGATGGCGAGCATCGCCTGGCGCACCTTCTCCGGCTCGGTGGAACCGGCCTTGTTCATCGCCAGAGCGAGGCACGTGACCGCGTCGAAGGTCCAGGAGGACTGGTTGTCCGGCGCGACCTTGCGGACCTCGCGATAGGCCTTGCCGAAGGCCTTCGAGGCTTCGCTGGAATCCTCGGCGTAGTCGGCGACGCCATAAGTGTTGTAGAGCGCCGGTCCCGCGAGCTTCAGCGCCGAGACGTTGACGATGGAGGGCGAGCCCACCCAGGGAATGTTGACGCCGAGCTGGCGCAGCTGGCGCGCGAAGATGCCGAGATCGGTCTCGAAGGTGAAGTAGGTGCCGAGCACATCGGCGCCGGACTGCCGCACCGCCAGAACCACCGGGGTGAAGTCCTGGCTCTGGTTGGCATAGCCCTGCTTGAGCGCAAGCGTGCCGCCATTGTCTCCGAGCGAATCCTCCAGCGCCTTCGCGCCGGCCGTGCCGAAGGCGTCCGTCGAATGGACGATCGCCCACTTCTTCTTGCCGAGTTCCTTGCCGCCGTATTGCGCGATCACCTTGCCGGAATAGGAATCGTTCGGGCGGAAGCGGAAGAGCCAGGGGTTGCCGAGCTTGGTGAGGTTCGGATCGGTGCCGCCGAAGCCCACCGGCTTGCCGATCTTCAGCATGTCCGGCGCCATGGCGTGCATCTGCGTCGAGCGGATGGAGCCGAGGAAGGCGACGATCTCCGGCTGGCTGGCCAGCTTGGAGAAGGCCAGCACCGCGCCGGGATTGGTGGTCTGGTCGTCCTCGAAGACGAGTTCGAGTGGCTTTCCGAGCACGCCGCCGGCCTTGTTGACCTGCTCCAGCGCGATCTTGGCGCCGGTCTGGGCAAAGGAGCCGGATTCGGCGGCAGCGCCCGTCATCGGCACCACCATGCCGATCTTCACGGTCGCGCCCTGCGCGAAGGAACTGCGGATGAGGGCCGGAGCGGCGACGGCTCCGGTCAACGCGGTGGTAAAACCGCGGCGGGTCAACAGCATGTCATTCCTCCCTTGCTGGCCCAGGTCTTGGCGCCCGGCCTTGCATTGCTAAATCGATTTATACCTTCGTCGAATTCACCCGTTGATTCACTGTCATGACGACCGCAGATTTCGCGAATTCATCAATATTTTCAATGCTTGAGAATAAGTATGGCTTTTTCGCAGGGCGATTGCAATGCAGAAGGACGCACGTCGCCCATCTGCCCTTCATGGCCGCCGCCGCGTCCCGGCATCCGATCAGGCGCGGCGCTGGTTGTAGACGTCGAGACAGACCGCTCCGAGCAGCACGATGCCTTTGATGACCTGCTGGTAGTCGATGCCGATGCCCATGATCGACATGCCATTGTTCATCACGCCCATGATCAGGGCGCCGATCACCGCCCCGCCGACCTTGCCGACGCCGCCATAGGCCGAGGCACCTCCGATGAAGCAGGCGGCGATGACGTCCAGCTCGAAGCCGAGCCCGGCCTTCGGCGTCGCGGTGTTGAGCCGCGCCGCGAAGATCAGGCCGGCGAGGGCCGCCAGAACGCCCATATTGACGAAGGTCAGGAAGGTCAGCCGCTCCGTCTTGATGCCGGAGAGCTTGGCGGCGCGCTCGTTGCCGCCCACTGCATAGACCTGCCGGCCGATGGTCGTACGCCGCGTCACGAAGCCGTAGAGCGCGATCAGCAGCGCCATGATGACCAGCACGTTCGGCAGGCCACGATAGGACGAGATCAGATAGGCGACATAGGTGACGAGGCCGGCGAAGACGAGGTTCTTGGCGACGAAGAGCCCGTAGGGCTCGACCTCGATGCCGTGCCGCTCGTGCCGGGAGCGTGCCTTGAAGCCCATATAGATCAGGCCCGCCGCCAGCGCGATGCCGATCGCCAGCGTCGTCGGATAGAGCACGCCGACGCCCGGGAAGGCCTCGGGGATGAAGCCGGAGGAGAGCTTCTGGAACTCCGGCGCGAAGGGCCCGACCGACTGGCCCTGCAGCAGCGCCAGCGCCAGCCCCTTGAACACCAGCATGCCGGCCAGCGTGACGATGAAGGACGGGATCTTGAAATAGGCGACCCAATAGCCCTGCATCGCGCCGATCGCCCCGCCGACGGCCAGGCAGATCAACGTCGCCGGGATGAAATGCATCCCGAGCTTGACCATCAGCACCGCCGCGACCGCGCCGACGAAGCCGGCCACCGAGCCGACCGACAGGTCGATATGGCCGGTGACGATGACCAGCAGCATGCCCAGCGCCATGATGACGATATAACTGTTCTGCAGCACCAGATTGGTGAGGTTGAGCGGCCTCAGCAGCGTGCCGTCCGTGACCACCTGGAAGAACACCATGATCGCGACGAGCGACAGCGCCATGCCGTATTCGCGCAGGTTGTTCTTCCAGAAGGCGCCATGGCCGGCGCGCGCGGCGAGTGCCGGTGTCGTATCCGCGGAGGTGTTGTCCGTCATGGGCCAAGCCCTCCCTGCCTCGTTTGCCGTCCGTCCTGGCGCATGATGGCGCGCATGATCTTTTCCTGCGTGGCTTCCTTGGCGGGAAACTCGCCGACGAAGGCGCCCTCGTTCATCACGCAGATGCGGTCGCAGATGCCGAGCAGTTCGGGCATCTCCGAGGAGATCACCACGACGCCCTTCCCGGCATCGGCGAGGGCGTTGATGATGGTGTAGATCTCGTATTTCGCGCCGACATCGATGCCGCGCGTCGGCTCGTCGAGGATCAGCAGCTTCGGGTCGGTGAACAGCCATTTCGACAGCACCACCTTCTGCTGGTTGCCGCCGGAGAGCTTGCCGGCCTCCTGATAGACGCTGGAGGAGCGGATGCGCATGCGCCCCCGATAGTCGTTCGCGACCTTGAGTTCCTTCATCTCGTCGATGACGCGCGCAGAGGCGATGGCGTCGAGATGGGCGAGCGAGATGTTGCGGCGGATGTCCTCGGCGAGGATCAGGCCGAGTTCCTTGCGGTCCTCGGTGACATAGGCCAGCCCCGCATCGATCGCGCGGCGCACGCTCGACAGCTCGACCGGCTTGCCCTCGAGCCAGACCCGGCCGCTGATCTTCTGGCCATAGGAGCGGCCGAACAGGCTCATCGCGAATTCGGTGCGGCCGGCGCCCATCAGCCCGGCGATGCCGACGATCTCGCCGCGCCGGACCTCGAAATCGACATTGCGGACCATTTGCCGGTCGGCATGGAGCGGGTGAAAGACCGACCAGTCCTCCACCTTGAAGATCACCTCGCCGATCCTGGGCTCGCGCTGGGGATAGCGGTGCTCCAGATCGCGATCGACCATCTTCACGATGATCCGGTCCTCCTCGATCTCGCCCTGCCGGCAATCCAGCGTATCGACCGTCCGTCCGTCGCGCAGCACGGTGATGCGGTCGGCGACGCGCGAGACCTCGTTCAGCTTGTGCGAGATCAGGATGGAGGAGATGCCCTGCGCCCGGAACTCCATCAGCAGGTCGAGCAGGGCCGCGCTGTCGGTCTCGTTGAGGCTCGCCGTCGGCTCGTCGAGGATCAGCAGCTTCACCTCCTTCGACAGCGCCTTGGCGATCTCGACCAGTTGCTGCTTGCCGACGCCCAGATGCGTCACCAGCGTGTCGGGGTCCTCGCGCAAGCCGACCTTGGCCACCAAGGCGAGCGTGCGCCGATGCACGGCATCGCGGTCGATGACGCCGAAGCGCGAGGGCGGGTTGGCGATGAAGATGTTCTCGGCGATCGAGAGCAGCGGGATCAGCGCCAGCTCCTGATGGATGATGATGATCCCCTTCGCCTCGGAATCGGTGATGTCGCGGAAGCGCTGCTCGGCGCCTTCATAGACGATCTGGCCCTCATAGGAGCCGTGCGGATAGACCCCGCTCAGCACCTTCATCAGGGTCGATTTGCCCGCGCCGTTCTCGCCGACCAGCGCGTGGATCTCGCCGGGCTCGACCGTGAAGGTCACATCGGTCAGCGCCTTGACCGGGCCGAAGCTCTTGCTGATGCCGCGCATTTCCAGGATCGGGCTCATGCCGTCCTCCCTTTCCAGACGGCGCGCGCCCGGGGCGAGCGAAGCCCCGGACGCCGCCTGTTGTCGCGCGATCAGTTGATCTGGCTCTTCTTGTAGTAGCCGCTCTCGACCAGCACCTTCTCCCAGTTGCTCTTGTCGACCACGACGGGTTTCAGCAGGTAGGACGGCACCGTCTTGGCGCCGTTCTCGTAGGTCTTGGTGTCGTTGACCTCGACCGTCTTGCCGCTCAGGGCCGCATCGACCATGTCGGCGGTGACCTTGGCGAGGTCGCGCGTGTCCTTGAAGATGGTCGAGTACTGCTCGCCGGCGAGGATCGACTTGACCGAGGGCACCTCGGCGTCCTGCCCGGTGACGATCGGCATCTTCATGTTGCCGCTGCCGTAGCCGACGCCCTTGAGCGAGGACAGGATGCCGATCGACAGCCCGTCATAGGGCGAGAGCACACCGTCGACCTTCTTGTCGTTGTAGAAGGCGCTGAGCAGGTTATCCATGCGGGCCTGGGCGGTGGCCGGGTCCCAGCGCAGGGTCGAGACCTTGTCCATGCCCATCTGGCCGGAGGCGACCTTGAGCACGCCCTGGTCCATCAGCGGCTTCAGCACCGACATCGCGCCGTTATAGAAGAAATAGGCGTTGTTGTCGTCCGGAGAGCCGCCGAACAGCTCGATGTTGAACGGCCCCTTCTTCTCCGGGATGCCGAGCCCCTTCACCAGCGACTGCGCCTGCAGCACGCCGACCTGGAAATTGTCGAAGGTCGCGTAGTAGTCGACATTCGGGGAGTTCCGGATCAGCCGATCATAGGCGACGACGGTGATGCCCTGGCTCTTGGCCTGCTTCAGCACGTCCGACAGGGTCGTGCCGTCGATCGAGGCGATGACCAGCACCTTGGCCCCCTTGGTCACCATGTTCTCGATCTGCGAGAGCTGGTTGGGGATATCGTCCTCGGCATATTGCAGGTCGGTGTTGTAGCCGCGCTCCTTCAGCACCTTCACGATGTTGTCGCCGTCCGAGATCCAGCGGGCGGAGGATTTCGTCGGCATCGCGATGCCGACGGTCGGCTTGCTCTGGGCCGAGGCCGCGCCGGTCAGCGCGACGGCGCCGAGCGCGAGGGCGGAAAGGAATGTCGTCAGGCGTTTCATCTGGAGTCTCCCTGTTCTTTCCTTGGGTCTTTTGATTGTTTCGCCGCCCACTTGAGCGTCAGGGCGGTCGTCTGCGGAGCTCTGCTGTCACGGCGCCTCCAGCGTGACCCGGGGCTCGGCCTTGCCCGTGATCCCGAGGTCGATCAGGACGGTGCGTCCGTGGTGAGGATCGCCTGCCCTCGCCGCCTCGTCCATGCCCTCAAAGGCTGAGGTGACGAGAAGCTGGCGGAAGTCCGGGCCGACGAAGACGGGGCAGCTCGGCTGTCGCGCCGGCACCGCGATCCGGCGCAGCGCTTCGCCCGAAGGGCTGTAGGCGACGACGCAGCCCCCGCCCCAGTGGGCGCACCAGATCGTGCCTTCCGCATCCGTCACCGCCCCGTCGAGCCCGCCCGGCCCCTCATGCCGCAGCAGAGTCTCCGGTGCGGCCAGCGGCAGGCCCGTCGCAGCATCAAGCGGGACGCGCATCAGCTTCTTCGCCCGCGTATCCGCGAAATAGCCCGCCGTACCATCGGGCGAGAAGCAGATCGCGTTGGGAATGGTGAGGCCGTCGAACAGCCTTTGGATCCGCCCGCCGGACAGCGCCCAGATGACCGCCTGCCCGGCCTCGGCCTTGCGCCCCATGGTCGAGAACCAGAGCGTCCCGCTCGGATGCACCCGGGCATCGTTCGAGCGGAAGGGAACCTCCGCCGCAGGCAGCTCCCGGTAGAGAGAAAGCGCTCCATTGCTCCGGTCGCGCAGATAAAGGCCGTCTTCCGCGACGAGGAGTTGCCTCCCGTCGCCCACGCCGGCCAGCGCGCTCGCCATCACCGGCAGCTCATGGAGCTTGACGGCGAAGTTCGCCAGATCGGCCTCGAAGAGTCGCCGCTCGAGGATGTCGAACCACCAGGCGGTGCCGCTCGCCGGATCATAGGTCGGCCCTTCGCCGAGATGGCAGGGCGTCATGTCGAGAAGCCTCAGCGGCAGATGCTCCAGCGGCGGGGGGGACATCGGGGCCGGCGGCACGGGCTGAGTCATCGGGCGCCCTCTCGAGCCGTGAAGAAACGGAAGACGGAGCGATGCCGGTAGGTCCCGCCCGGATCGAGGCGCGAGGGGGGAAAATCCGGCCGGTTCGGCGCATCCGGAAAGCCTTGCGGCTCCAGGCAGAAGGCGTCCGATTGCCGATGCAGGCGCCCATGCTTGCCGGCCACAGTCCCATCCAGCCTGTTGCCGGTATAGAGCTGCAGGCCGGGCTGGTCGGTCATCAGCTCCAAGCCGCGGCCGCTTTCACGGTGCAGGACGCGAGCAACGAGGCGGACATCGCCCTCCCGGGCATTGTGAAGGCAATAGCAATGGTCGTAGCCAAGGCCGAAACGCAGTTGCGCGTCGGCCTCGCGGATGCGCGCACCGATACGGGCGCCGTCGCGGAAGTCGAAAGGCGTGCCGGCGACCGGCGCAGGGGCGCCGTTCGGGATGAGTCCGGCGTCCACCGGCAGGAAGCTGTCGGCGAGGATCGTCAGCTCGTGGTCGAGAATGCTCTCGCCGGCTGCGGCACCGGCGAGATTGAAGAAGCCGTGATGGGTCAGGTTGACGACGGTCGGGCGGTCGGTCACGGCCTCGAATGTGACGGCGAGCGAATGCCCGTTCACCACCCGATAGGTCAGCCGCGTCGTCAGCCTGCCCGGAAAACCCTGGTCGTCGTCCGGGCTGACATGGCCCAGCGTCACGAAGGGCTCGGGGCCGTCGCCTGCATCCTCCACCGTCCAGAGCGCATGATCGAAGCCGGCGGCCCCGCCATGCAGGCAGTTCGCGCCGTCATTGGGGGGCAATCGGCAACGGGTTCCGTCCAGCATGAAGGCGGCGTCGGCGATGCGGTTGGCGTAACGCCCGACCGTCGCTCCGAAGAAGCTTCGCGAGGCGAGATAGGGTGCCAGCGTATCGAAGCCGAGCACGATATCGGCCGGCTCGCCATGCCGGTCAGGCACATGCAGCGCCTGCACGCTCGCACCCCAGGTGATGACCGCGACCTCGAAGCCGGCCGTCCCTCGCAAGGTGATGCGCTCGACGGGCCTGTCGTCCGGCATCCGGCCGAAGATGTCGCGGCAAAGGCGCACCCTCGCGTCCATGCTCAGCCCTCGAACGCATCGACGCTGCGGCGCCGGCCCAGCAGGAAGGCGTCTGCGACGAGCGCCAGCGGCGCAAGATCGACCTCGGAACGGCCCGCGCCGACCAGTCCGACGAAACGCCGGTAGAGGCCGGGATATTCGCGCTCTGGCTCGTCGATCAGGCTGCGCCCGTCATGGAAGAGTCTGGCGCCGCCACCGGACATCAGCAGCATCCCGCCATCGGTTTCGACCCGGATGTCCCAGCTCTGCTCGCCCGTCTGCCGGAAGTCGAATGCGGCCGTGAGCGGCAACCCGGACGGCGTCGCGAGCGTGAGATCGGCCGCGATCGGCGCCTGCCGGTTGGACGGGAAAGCGAGATCGGCCGCGGTGACGAAGACCGGCTCCGGCAGGATCGCCGTCAGAATCGACAAGGCATTGATGCCTGGGTCGAAGACGCCGAGTCCCCCCGGCTCGAAGATCCAGCCCTGCCCCGGATGCCAGACCCTGACATCCTCCTTCCAGGTGACCGCGACCGAGCGCGGCCTGTGCTGTGCCAGGAAGACGCGCGCAGGCTCGACGGCCGGAGCGAAACGCGAATGCCAGGTCGCGAACAGCGTCAGTCCCGCCTGTGCGGCCGCCGCAATGAGCGGCGAAAGCTCGCTCACGGTCGCGCCGGGCGGCTTTTCCAGCAGCACATGCTTGCCGGCGGCGAGCGCCAAGGCCGCCTGAGCCCGCCGCACCTGGGGCGGCGTGCAGAGCGCGACCGCATCGACGGGCAGATCGCTGGCGAGCAGTTCCTCCAGCGTGGCAAAATGCGCCACGCCTTCGAGGCTCGCATTGCGGCTGGCCACGGCGACGAGTTCGGCGCCTTCAGTCGCCGCGATGGCCGGCAGATGCTGGTCGCGCGCGATCTTGCCGAGCCCGACGATAGCCAGGCGCAGGGCCGCCACCTCTCAGCGCCCCCAGCGCAGCACGACGGGGTCGAGCCGCCGGGCGATCTCGATCAGGCCGGCCCGGGTCGCCGGATGCATCACCGGCAAGGGCGCACGCACCGTTTCATGCGCGATCACGCCGCCTTCCTTCATCAGCACCTTGCAGGCCGCGAGCCCGCATTGCCGGTTCTCGTAATTGATCAATGGCAGCCAGCGCTCATAGGCGGCCATCGCCGCCTCGCGGTCTCCCGCGAAGTAGGGGTCGGTGATCTGGCGGATGCCGTCCGGATAGCCACCGCCCGTCATGGCGCCGGTCGCGCCGGCATCGAGATCGGCCATCAGCGTGATCGCCTCCTCCCCGTCCCACGGACCCTCGATCGCATCGCCGCCCGCCTCGAGCAGCGCCCGCAGCTTGGCGGCCGCCTGCGGCACCTCGACCTTGAAATAGGCCAGGTTCTCGATCTCGCGGGCCATTCGCGCCAGGAACGGTACGGACAGCGGCGTGCCGGCGACAGGCGCGTCCTGCACCATGATCGGGATCGAGATCGCATCCGAGACGCCGCGGTAGAAATCGTAGATCGAGCCCTCCGGCACGCGGAAGGTGGCACCGTGATAGGGCGGCATCACCATCACCATGGCTGCGCCCAGGTCCTGCGCCCGGCGCGAGCGCTCGGCGCAGATCGCCGTCGAGAAATGCGTCGTGGTGACGATGACGGGCACGCGGCCGCCGACATGCGCCAGCACCGTTTCCATCACGCGCTCGCGCTCCTCGTCGGTCAGCACGAACTGCTCGGAGAAATTGGCCAGGATGCACAGGCCATGCGAGCCGGCATCGATCATGAAATCGATCGCCCGCTTCTGCCCTTCGAGGTCGAGGCGCCCTTCCGCATCGAACACGGTCGGGGCGACGGGGAAGACCCCCTTGTAGCGGGGCGCGGTGGTCGAGGTCGTCATAGGCGTTTCCCTGTGTCGAAAGCCCGTTCGGGCCGTTCAGTCTGGCCGTCAGGCGACGGGGCCGTGGCGCCGCAAGCCGTAGACGATCACATGCGTCATGGCGTCGGCGGCGGTGGCGGGGTCGCCCGCCGCGATGGCGTCGACGATGCGCTGGTGCGATTCGACCGTGAACGCGTAGTCCTTGGGATCGCCCGGCGCACTGAGCTGGAACGACGCCCGCAGCGCCGCCTCGATCATGGCGCCGATCGAGCGCATGAAGGGATTGCCGGCGGCGTTCGCCACCGCGACATGCAGCGCGACATCCGCCTCGGCAAAGGCCGAGGTCTGGTGCTCGGCCTCGCGCCACATCCGGTCGACCGCCGCCTGCATCGCCTTCAGGTCGGCGTCCGTCCGGCGCTGCGCGGCAAGGCTCGCGGCCCGCGGCTCGATCGCCTGCCTGATCTCTGCGATGGCGACAAGGAAGCTCCGGTCGACGCCGGCGTCGAGATGCCAGGCGAGGATATCGGGATCGAACATGTTCCAGGATGAGCGGGGGCGCACCACCGTGCCCACCCGGGCCTTGGTGCTGAGCAGCCCTTTCGCGACGAGGGTCTTCACCGCCTCGCGCAGAACCGGCCGCGAAACGCGGAAGGCGAGCGTCAGCTCGGCGTCGCCGGGCAGCTTGGCGCCCTCGCCATAACGCCCGGTGATGATGTCGATCCCGATGCTGCGCGCGATCTCGGCATGGTTCGACTGGCCGCGCCGGGCGGGAATGGAGACGATGCGCGAGGTCATGGCGCCGGCACCGGGCTCATGCGGCCGGCCGTGAAACGATGACGCCGCTCTTTCTGG
Organism: Allobosea sp. TND4EK4; assembly: GCF_900156025.1. Taxonomy (GTDB): domain Bacteria; phylum Pseudomonadota; class Alphaproteobacteria; order Rhizobiales; family Beijerinckiaceae; genus Allobosea. The sequence continues at coordinate 51,017 of NZ_FTMO01000010.1, read as the reverse complement.
CGATGCTCGGTATCGACATGGGCGCCTCTCCGATGGATCACTGCGCTTCTGCGAGCGCTTCCATCGCGACTGTTACACAGTCCCGGCGTCGTGAATAGTCATATTGTTTGACTATTGATCGGGCGGCTCGCATCCCGGGTCTCGCGGGCGGCGCATCAGGTGCCGGGCCCATTCTGTCAGGGAGCGTGCGGCAGACGGGAAACCACGCCGACGATCGGCCTCAGATGCTGCTCGAGGATGGCAAGCGCCCCGGCCTCGTCCCAGAGGGACAGGGCGGAGAGCAGCGCCTGGTGCTCGCGGCTGATCCGCGCCGTCCGGGTGGGGTCGGTGCTGATCGCCGTCATCGCGACACGCTGCTGCCTTGCGCCGAGGGACTGGTAGAGTTCCGACAGCACCACGTTCCCGACCGCCGCCACCATCACGAAATGGAAGCGCCGGTTGAGTTCGATCCGCTCGAAGTAGTCGTCCTGCGGCAGCGCCTCGATCGCATGAAGGATCGTCGCCATCTGCGGCGGGATCGGGATCTCCTCCCGGCAGATCCGCTGGATGGCATGCCCCTCGATCATCCGCCGCGCCTCGTAGAGGTCGAGGAGTTCCTGTGCCGTGACCTGCCGGACCAGCGCGCCGCGCCGCGGCAGCAGATCGATGAAGCGCTCGGCCTCGAGGCGGTGGAACGCTTCGCGCACCGGCGTGCGCGAGACGCCGAGGGCCGACGAAATTTCCTCCTCCTCGACGAAGGAACCTCCGGCGAAACGGCCGCGCAGAATCTGCTCGCGCACATAAAGATAGACGCGCTCGCGCGTCGGGCGCCCGCGCTCGCTACCGGCGTCGTCCTGCTGGTCGATCATCGCCATGGCCGCCTCGCCCCGTCTTGCCGCGCCTTGCGACTTTGGTGGTAGACTCCCAAAAATCCGCCACGTATACATGATGCATCAGAAGCGGGGCGCGCGTCCAGAGACGGTTGCGCGACCCACGCCCGGGAACGAATCGTGCCGTTGTCGAAGATGATTGCGCAGGAGCGGAGCTGTCGCGGGAGGCCCGAGGGCCGCCGCGCGGGAGCCTGTCGCGGCATCATCCTTGCTATCGATGTACGCTCGTCCCTGCACCCGCGGCCGACAGCCGCCGCAGCCTGACAACGGCGACCAGCAGCAGAGGATCAGACGATGAGCATCTCCCGGCGTTCTCTCCTTGGTGCGGGTCTGGTCTCTCCTCTCCTTGCTGCCCCGATCCTCGTCTCCCCCATGCTGGGCCGCGCGGCCCGCGCCCAGGCTTCGGCCGGCATCATCCGCTACGGCCTCTCCGCCTTCCCGCCGAACCTCCAGCCCTGGGTCTCGACCGGCGCCTCGGCGGGCACGGTCAAGATGCTGCTCCACCGCAGCCTCGTCTCCTATGGGCCGGACGGAAACCTGCGCGGCGAGCTCGCCGAATCCTGGGCGCATGAAGCGGACGGGGCCTGGGTCTTCAAGCTGCGGAAGGGCTGCGTCTTCCAGAACGGCGAGCCGGTCACCGCCGACGACGTGAAATGGTCGATCGAGCAGATCGCCGGCGAGAAATCGACCGCCTATATGCGCACCCAGTTCCAGCAGATCGAGCGGATCGAGATCCCCGACCCCGCGACGGTGAAGCTCTATACCAAGGAGCCGCAGGCGACGCTGCCGAGCTGGTTCGGCAACTACAACACCTTCATCATCTGGCGGAAATCGCAGGCCAACGAGCCGATCGGCGCCGGTCCCTTCCGCCTCGTCGGTCAGGAGCGTGGCTCGTCCATCGAGGTCGCGCCCTTCGACAAGTTCTACAAGCCCGGCATGCCGAAGGTGAAGGGCATCAAGTTCATCGTCTATGCCGATGAGAACCTGCGCAACGCCGCCCTGATGTCCGGCGACGTCGACATGATCGAATACGTGCCCTGGCAGTCGATGGCCGCCGTCGAGGCCGATCAGCGATTGAAGCTCGACACTCAGGAGGGCCCGTTCATGGACGTGCTCTTCAACGGCACCAAGCCGCCCTTCAACGACCCGCGTGTGCGCCGCGCCATTGCCCATGCGATCCGCCGCGAGGACATCGTCAAGGTCGCCTTCTTCGGCCGCGGCAAGCCGCTGGAAGGGGTGCCGATCGTCGAGGGCACGCCTTGGTACGACGACAAGCTCGCCCATGGCTGGAACTACGATCCGGCGCGCGCCAAGGCGCTGCTGGCCGAGGCCGGCTTCGCCAACGGCTTCCAGTCGACGCTGCTCGCCACCGCCCAGTTCGGCATGCACAAGGACACGGCGGAGGTCGTGCAGCAGCATCTGGCCGAGGTCGGCATCCAGTGCGAGCTCCAGCTGCCCGACTGGTCGACCCGCGTCAGCCGCGGCACGCGCGGCCAGTACGACATGGCGATCCACGGCGTCTCGGCCGACAACAACGATCCCGACGGCCTGAGCGTGGTGCTCGACACCTCGCTCTCGCCGACGCATGGCCGCTCCTTCAAGGTCGATGCCCCGCGCACCATCGCGGCTCTGGCGAAGGGTCGCGCCGAGTTCGACCAGGCCAAGCGCGTCGCGATCTACAAGGAGATGCAGGCGGCGGCACTGGAGGAGGTGCCGCTCGTCGGCCTCGCATGGCGCCAGCAGGGCTATGGCATGGCCAAGAACGTCTCCGGCTTCGTCAACCTGCCGGGAGCGCTGTCCAACTCCTCAGGCAACATGCTCGAGCAGACCTTCTTCGCATGAGCGCGGCCTGGCTCACACGGCGGGTCCTGCTGACCATCCTGACGGCCTGGCTTGTCGCCACCATCGTCTTCATGGCGCTGCACATGGTGCCGGGAGACCCCGCCGAGCTGCTGCTCTCGACCTCGGGCGCGATGCCCGACCCTGCTGCCGTGGCGGAGCTCAGGGAGCGCCTCGGCCTCGATCAGTCGATCATGACGCAATATGGCCGCTTCCTCGCGGGACTGGTCCGGGGCGATCTCGGAAATTCGCTGGTCGATGACTATCCCGTGCTGCAGGAGATCGCGCTCAGGCTGCCCCGCACGCTGGAGCTGATCATCGCCGGGACGCTGATCGCCGTCATCTTCGGCATTCCGGCCGGCGTCTATGCCGCGATCCATCGCGGCGGCATCTTCGACCGGGCCGCCTCCTGGGTGACGGCGCTTCTTCTCGCCGTCCCGGTCTTCGTCGTCGGCACGCTGCTGGTGCTGCTCTTCGCTCAGACCTTGCGGCTGATGCCGGCGGGCGGCTTCACGCCCTTCGCGCAGGATCCCGCGCAGCATCTCAAGCTGCTCGCTCTCCCGGCCGTCGCCATCGCCAAGGGGCTGGCGGCCGTGCTCTTCCGCATGACGCGGGCTGCCACGCTCGATGCGCTCGCCCATGATTATGTCCGCACCGCCCGCGCTAAGGGGCTTTCGCCGGGCCGCGTGCTCGCGGTTCATGTCCTGCGCAACGCCATGAACCCGGTGGTGACCGTGCTGGGTCTCCAGATGGGCACGCTGCTCGGCGGCACCGTCCTCGTCGAATACGTCTTCAACTGGCCCGGCCTGTCGACGCCGCTGCTGCGCGCGGTCGAGGGCCGCGACTACCCGATGGTCGTCGGCATCGTGCTGACGATCTCGGTTCTGTTCCTCCTGATCAACCTCGTGGTCGAGCTTGTGCACGCCGCGATCGATCCCCGGGTGCAGTCATGAAGCGCCGCGGTCTCGCCAGGCTTGCGATCCCCGGGGCCTTCGTCGCGCTCATCCTGCTGCTGGCGGTCGCGGCGCCGCTGCTGCCGATGCCGGATCCGATCCGTCAGGACATTGCGCGCCGGCTCGCGGGCCCGATGCCGGGCTCCTGGCTCGGCCGCGACGAATTCGGCCGGGACGTCCTTTCGCGCCTGATCTGGGGCGCGCGGACGAGCCTCTCGGTCGCCTTCGCCTCGGCGCTCTTCGCCGGGCTGGTCGGCGTGACGCTGGGTCTGATCGGCGGCTGGAGCCGCAGCTGGAGCGCGTCCTTCACGGTGCGCGGCGTCGAGATCATCATGTGCTTCCCGCCGGTGCTGCTCGCTTTGCTGGTGGTCACGCTGCTTGGCCCCGGCGCCGCCACGCTCATCCTCGTGCTCTCGGTGCTCTATGTGCCCGGCTTCGCCCGCGTCACCTATGCTGAGGTGCTGGCGGTGAAGGGGCGCGAATATGTCGAGGCCGCCCGCGCCCTGGGCGCCCGGCCGAGCCGCATCCTGTTCCGCACCGTGCTGCCGAACATCGCCGGCCCGTTGCTGGTCCAGTTCTCGCTGGCGGTCGCGGCGGCGGTGGTGCTGGAAAGCGGCCTCTCCTTCCTAGGCCTCGGCGTCGTGCCCCCCGCCCCCTCCTGGGGCCTGATGATCCGCGGCGCGCGCGCCACCATGGAGCAGGCGCCGCTGCTGCTGCTCTGGCCCTGCGCGGCGCTGACCCTCACCATCCTCGCGATGAACCTGCTTTGCGACGCGCTGCGCGACTGGCTCGACCCGCGCACCACGGACCACTGAACCAGCCTGCAATTACCGACGAGCTTGAAGGAAGGACGACGCATCATGGCAGCCAAGACCGAACCGCTGGTCCATATGGGCACCATCACCGGCGGCGAAGCCCGCCAGATCCTCGACGCCAACCCGGTCATCCTGCTGCCGATGGGCAGCCATGAGGACCAGGGCCCGCATGCGCCGATGGGCGACTACCTGCTGGCCGAGAAGATCGCCGAGCTCGCCGCCATCCGCGCCAGCAAGGCCGGCACGCGCACCCTCGTCGCCCCCGTCCTGCCCTTCGGCGGCAATGACTGGTTCGGCTCGATGAAGGGCGGCATCGCCATCTCGCAGGCAACGCTGACTCAGGTCATCGCCGAGATGGTCGAATCCCTGCACCGGAACGGCCTGACCCGCGTCATCGTCATCAACGGCCATGGCGGCAATGTCGGCCCGATCGCCGAGGTCGCCCGCGACCTCTATCTGCGCGAGGAGATCGTGCTGCCGAGCCTTTATCTCTGGCGCATCGGCTACGGGCTGCTGCCGGGCATCCTCGGCGGAGCCGACAAGGCCGCCGCCGTCGCCGGCCATGGCTCGGACCCGCTGACCTCCATCGGCCTGCACCTCTTCCCCGAGCTGATCCGCAAGGACTTGATTCCCGAGGGCAAGCCGCTGAAGAAGGACCCGGTGCTCGGCCTGCCCTTCACGGGTCTGGGCACGGCGAGCTTCGACGGCCATGAGGTCGCGATGCCCAACGAATATGACGAGGTCTACAATCTCGGCGTCGCCAAGGGCGATCCGCGCCTGTGCTCGGCGGAGACGGGTGCCCAGCTCACCGAGAAGCTGACCGACATCTGCGCCCGCTTCATCGCGCATTTCGCCAGCAAGATCCCGGCCTGATCCACTTGGCCTGCCGCGGCATGTCCGCGGCAGGCCACTTCGCCCGCTGTCGTCGCTGCAGGAGAATCCCGATGCCGACCCGCCGCCTCATCCTCAAGACCGGCCTTGCCACCATCGCGATGCCCGCCGTGCTGCGCGCACAGTCCCTGAGCGGGCAGATCACGCTGATGTCCTATTCGGGCATCTTCCAGGACAACTACACCAAGACGGTGATCGAGCCCTTCATGGCCGCCCATCCGGGCGTGAAGGTGAATTACGCACCGGGTGGCAGCTCGGCGCAGATGGTTGGCACCATCCGGGCGCAGAAGGCCGATCCTCAGGTCGACGTCACCATCATGGACGTCACCACCTCGACCATCGGCAACATCGAAGGCCTGTTCGACAAGCTGACGCCGGCCGAATTCCCGGTGCTTGACGAATTGCTGCCCGAGGCGCGTGCCGCCGGCGGAGAATACGGTCCGGCCGTGACCTTCGACAACCTCGTGCTGGTCTATGATTCCGCGCTGACCCCGCCGCTGACGAAGCTCGCCGACCTCTGGCGCCCCGATCTCAAGGGCCAGATCGCGCTCGCGGCCCCGCCGAACATCCAGGGGCTGGCACTGACGGCGATGGTCGAGAAGATGGAGGGCGGCGACTATCGCAAATCCATCGACGCGGCGATGAAGAAGCTCAGGGCGCTCGCCCCTTCGGTCAACACCTTCGAGCCCAATCCGGACGGCTACTCCCTGATCCTCAACGGCGTGGTGAAGGTGGCGACTGGCTGGAACGCACGCTCGCAGATCTACGGCGACCAGTCGAACGGCAAGCTCGTTTCGCTGCTGCCGCCGGAAGGCTCGGTCTTCCAGATCAACACCATCAACCTCACGGCCGGCTCCAAGAACCGTGCCGCGGCGGCCGCCTTCATCAAGCACGCCCTGTCCCAGCCGGCGCAGAAGGCCTTCACCGAGCGCATGTTCTACGCGCCGGCGAACGGGAAGGCGCAGATCGACCCCAAGGCGGCCGCCCGCACCGCGGCCTCGCCCGAGAACCGCGCCCGCATGATCGGGGTGGACTGGAACGACATCCTCAAGGTCCGCGACCAGTGGAACAACCGCTGGCGGCGTGAAGTCATCGCCCAGGCGGGTCGCTGAACGGCCGGATCGATGAGCTATCTCGAACTCGCCGGCCTGCAGAAGCGCTTCGGCAACGCCACTGCCGTGGACGACGTCTCATTGAGCGTCGCCAAGGGCGAGGCCGTCGCGCTGCTCGGCCCCTCCGGCTGCGGCAAGACGACGACGCTGCGGATGCTGGCCGGGCTGATCGAGCCCGACAGGGGCACGATCCGGATCGATGGGGCCGAGATCACCCGCCTGCCGGCCCACAGGCGCAATATGGGCTATGTCTTCCAGTCCTATGCGCTGTTCCCGCACCTCTCGGTCGCGCGCAACGTCGCCTTCGGGCTGGAGGAGCGCGGCCGTCCCAAGGCCGAGATCGCCCGGCAGGTCGAGGAGGCGCTGGCGCTGGTGCGGCTCTCGGGGCTGGACGCGCGCCGGCCGCGCGAGCTCTCGGGCGGCCAGCAGCAGCGGGTGGCGCTGGCGCGAGCGCTGGTCATCCACCCGTCCGTGCTGCTGCTCGACGAGTCGCTGTCGAATCTCGATGCCAAGCTGCGCGACGCGATGCGCCACGAGATCCGCTCGATCCAGCGGGCGCTCGGCATCACCACGCTCTTCGTCACCCATGACCAGGTCGAGGCGCTGACGATGTGCGACCGGATTGCGGTGATGCATCGCGGCCGCATCGCCCAGATCGGCGCCCCGGAAGAGATCTACGAAAAGCCGGCCACCCGCTTCGTCGCCGAATTCGTCGGCCGCGCCAATGCCCTGCCGGCCGAACGCGGCCCGGACGGACAGGTGCGGCTCTGGAACGAGACTCTGGCGCTCGCGGCACCGGCGGACGGCTCCTTCGACGTCTTTGTCAGGCCGCAGCGCATGCGCATCGTGCCGGTTTCCGAGCCTGCCGGGCCTGATACCGCCCGTGTGTCCGGCCGCGTCCTGCGCAGCGTCTTCGTCGGCGATCATGTCGAGGTGCTGATCGAGGGCGCGGGAGGGCAGCTCACGGTCGAGATGCCCTCGGGCTCGCCGGCTCCGGCGGAGGGCAGCGAGGTCGCCGTGGTCTGGCCCGCCACTGAGAGCCGCGTCTTCGCGCGCGAGGCGCCATGAGCGCGACGCGCCGGCTGCCCTGGCTGCTGCTCCCGGCCGGGCTCTTCGTGCTGGGCATCTATGCTTGGCCGACGCTGCTGTTGCTGCGCAACGCCTTCAACGAGGTCGGCCCGACCGGGGCGATGGTCGAGGCCATGTCGCTGAAGACCGCGACGGAGACCTTCGCGGACGGCTTCACCTTCGAGCTGACCTGGAACTCGCTCTGGCTCTCGGCGACGGCGACGACGATCGCGCTCGCCTTATCCTATCCGCTCTCGCTCTTCCTCTTCCGCACCACCTCGCGCTGGCGCGGCATCCTCGCCGTCATCGCGATCCTGCCGATGCTGATCTCAGGCGTGGTGCGCGTCTTCGGCTGGCTCGCGATCCTCGGCGACCGCGGCCTCGTCAACGGGCTGCTGCAATCGCTCGGGCTGATCTCGGCGCCGCTGAAACTGGTCTTCAACTGGACGGGCGTCACCATCGGCCTCGCCGAGAGCATCATGCCCTACATGATCCTGGCGCTGCTCGCCGGCTTCGGCCAGCTCGACCGCACGCTGGAAGAGGCTTCCCGCTCGCTCGGGGCCTCGCCGGCCCGCACCTTCCTGCGCGTGACGCTGCCGCTCAGCCTGCCCGCCATCGTGCTGGCGGCGGGCCTTGGCTTCGTCCTCTCCATGTCGGCCTACATCACGCCGAAGCTTCTCGGCGGCGGCCGCGTCTTCGTGCTCGCGACGGAGATCTTCGAGCAGGCGACGACCAACACCAACTGGCCGGTCGCGGCCGTTCTGGCGCTCTACACGCTCGCCCTGCTGCTGGTGCTTCTCGCCCTGTCAAATCTCCTCGCCCGGAGGCTCAGGCGATGAACGGCGCCGGCCCTCTCCTCTCGACGCTGGCGGGCATCGTCTATGCGCTGATCCTGGCGCCGATCGTCGTCGTCTTCGCGCTCGCCTTCTCAGCCGACAATTTCATCCTGTTCCCGCCTTCGGGCTATTCGCTGCGCTGGTTCCAGGCGCTCGGGCATCACGGCCCGCTGCTGGCATCGCTGTGGCTGAGCGTGCAGGTCGCATCCGTGGTCACCTTGTGTTCGCTGCTGGTCGGCGTGCCGGCGGCGCTGGCTCTCGCGAAGGGCGAGTTCCGCGGCAAGGACGCGCTGACCGGCTTCTTCCTCGCCCCGCTCCTGCTGCCGACGCTGATTACCGGTCTCGCCTTGCTGCTCTTCTTCACGCCGCTGCGGCTGACCGCGACGCTGCCCGGCCTCGTGCTCGGCCACATGACGGTGACGGTGCCCTTCGTCATCCGGATGATGACGACGGCGCTCGCCAATCTTCCCCACGACATCGAGGCGGCGGCCGCCACCCTCGGCGCCACGCCCTGGCGGGTCGTGCGGCGTGTCACGCTGCCGCTGGCGGCGCCGGGGCTCATCGCCTGCGCCTGCCTCTCCTTCCTGCTCTCCTTCGACGAGACGGTGATCTCGCTGTTCATCTCCGGCCCGCGCGCCTCCACGCTGCCGGTCGAGATGGTGCGCTATGTCGAAGGCCGCACCGACCCGCTGATCGCGGCCTTGTCCGTCGTCCTCATCATCGCCACGCTGATCGTCGTCGTCGCGGTCGAACGCCTTGTCGGCGTCGCCCGCGCCGTCGGCAAATAGGAGAAGAGATATGCCCGACTATCGCATCGCCCCCATGCCCGAGCCGCTTCCCGCGGCACTGGTCGAGAAGCTGCTCAAGGTCGAGACCGCGACCGTCGGCCATTCCCAGCACTGGGGTTTCATGGATCGCGGCATCCAGCCGCTGCTGCGCACCAAGCGCATCGCCGGCGTCGCGGTGACGCTCGCGATCCCCGGGCAGGATTCGACGCTGCTGCACCACACCCTCGGCCTGCTGCGCCCCGGCGACATCCTGGTCGTCGACCGCCTCGGTGACGACAAGCACGCCTGCTGGGGCGGCGGCGTCACCGTCGCGGCCAAGGCTGCCGGCGCGGCCGGCGGCATCGTCGACGGGCCCTGCACGGACCTCACCGAGATCCAGGATTCCGATTTCCCGATGTGGTGCCGCGGCATGTCGCCGATCACCACCCGCCTCTACAATCTCGGCGGCACGCTCAACCACCCCATCTCCTGCGGCAACGTGCCGGTGAAGGCGGGCGACGTCATCCTCGCCGATGAATCCGGCGTGCTGGTGCTGCCCCGTGACGAGGCCGAGGCCATCGCCGACGCCGCCATCGCGCGCCAGGAGCGCGGCGAGAAGACGCAGGACCGCGTCAAGGCCGGCGAGAAGCTCGGCGATATCTCCGGCGCCACCAGGATGGTGCTCGACGCGCTGGCCCAGAACGGCTGAGCCGGCCCTCTCCTCGTCCGACGCTTCTTCACACCGGAACACCGACAATGCCCGAGACCATCGTTCTGCTCGATATGACGACGCCCCAGCGCGCCGACCGCCTGCGCGAGTTGCTGCCCGAGGGCTTCGTGCTGACACACGGCACCGCCCGCGGCGACGAGCACATGAAGGAGATCATCGCCGAGGCCGATTACGCCATCGCCGGGCAGGTGCCCGTCTCGGGCGATGTCCTGCGCGCCGGCAAGAAGCTGAAGCTCCTGCACAAATGGGGCGTCGGCTACGACAATATCGACATCGACACCGCCAGGGAGCTCGGCATCAAGGTGGCACGCACCACCGGCTCCAACGCTCTGCCCGTGGCTGAATTCACGCTCGGCCTGATGCTGTCCTCGCTGCGCTTCATCGCCTATGGCCATGAGGAGCTGAAGAAGGGCCACTGGGCCACCGGCAAGCTGCCGGGCGACACCTACATGCTCTCGGGCAAGACGGTCGGCGTCGTCGGCTTCGGCGCCATCGGCAAGAACGTCGCCAGGCTGCTGAAGGGCTTCGGCTGCACGATCCTCTATTCGAAGCGCACCCCGCTCAGCGCCGCCGAGGAGGCGGAACTCGGCGTCCGCCACGCGACGATGGCCGAAATCCTGAGCCAGGCCGACGTCGTCTCGCTCCACTGCCCGCTGACGCCGGAGACCACGAACCTCATCGACGCCGCCGCCTTCAAGGCGATGAAGAAGACCGCCGTCCTGGTCAACTGCGCTAGAGGCGGTGTCGTCAACGAGGCGGATCTGGTCGATGCGCTGCGGGCACGGGAGATCGCCGGCGCGGCGATGGACGTTTACGCGGTCGAGCCGCTGCCGCCGGAGAGCGAACTTCTGACGCTCGACAATCTGGTGGTGACGCCGCACCTCGCCGCCATGGCGGCCGACAATTTCGCGCCTACCGTGAAGCGCATGTTCGCCAACATGCAGCACGTCTCGCGCGGCGAGCCCGTGCCGCCGCTCGATCTGGTGGTGTAATGCGTTGAAACCACCGCTGGTCTTGAAGAGAGCGCGTGTCATCCCGGGTGAAGCGAAGCGGAGACCCGGGATCCACGCCTGAACGGTTCCGGAATGGGTCCCGGGTCAAGCCCGGGACGACGGCGAGGTTCCGATCACGATCTAAGACCGCCCGCCATCCACCGAGAGCACCTGACCGGTCACCCAGCCTGCCTGCTCGCCGAGGAAGAACAGCGCCGCATGGGCGATATCCTGCGGCGTGCCGAGGCGGCGGGTATGGATGCCGTCGATGAGCCGCTTCTGCCCTTCGGGTCCATAGCTCTCCCATTGCCGCTCGGTCGCGGGGTTCGAGCGCACGAAGCCTGGCGCCACCGAGTTCACGGTGATGCCGTGCGGCCCGAACTCCCAGGCGAGCTGCTTGGTGAGCCCCACCAGCGCGTGCTTGGCGCTGGCATAGGCCTGGATGCCGGTGAGACTCGGGCGCAGCCCGGCGCCGGACGAGATGGTGACGATGCGGCCATAACGCGCCTTGCGCATCACCGGGGCGGCGGCCTGCGCGAGGAAGAAGGCGGCATCGACATTGGCCGCGAAGATGACGCGCCAGTCCTCCTCGGAAATCTCCTCGATCGGCCGGCCGACCTGTCCGCGCACGCCGCCCGCCGCATGGACGAGCAGATCGAGCCCGTCATCGGTCTCAACGATCTCCCGGACCAGCGCCTGCGCCGCTTCCGGCGAGCCGAGATCGGCGGCATGCGCTGTCGCGCCGATCTCGGCTGCCGTCGCACTTACGCCGGCCGCATCGATATCGGCAAGATGGACGCTGGCGCCGGCTTCCACCAGCGCGGTGGCGATGGCGCGGCCAATACCCTGAGCGGCGCCAGTGACGAGGGCTACGCGGCCGTCGAAGCGGTTGTGCATGTGTCGACCAGAGCCTTCAGCGTCTCGAAGGCCATCGGGCGACGGCCTTCCTCGATGTCGTGGATGAGCGAGACCAGCGTCTCGATCACGGGCGTCGCGACGCCGGCCTCGCGGCCGAGGGTGGCGATGACGCCGATCTGAGGATCGACCTCGGTCTTGCGCTTGCGCACGGCAAGATCGCGCCAGATGCCGGAATGCGTCTTGGCGGTCTGCGAGGTGTAGCCGGCCAGCCAGGCGATGGTGTCGATCTGCGGGCCTTCGGGGGCCCCGGGTGCGAACACCATGGGATCGAACTGCCCGAATCCGAGCGAGGTCACGCCGCGCGCCGCGGCGACCGCGCCAACCTCCCGCCCCAGCGCGAGCCAGACCGGAAGCCGCTGCGGATCGGCGAAGTTCGCCGACATCGAATCCTCTGTCAGCGCCGTGCCGAACAGCATCGCGCCATAGGCGAGCTTGCCCCAGAGATAGCCGAAGATGTTGTCGGTCAGGATGGAAGCGGGATCGAACAGCTTGAGCAGCCGGTGCATCTCGGCCACGCGCTCGGTTCTGGCACCGTCGAGTTCGCCCACGACGACGGCGCCGCGATTGCCGTAGAGGATCTCGCCGTCGCCGAGCCAGTCCGCTCCGAAATTGACGAAGCAGCCCATGGTGCGCGCCGCGCCGACCTCGCGCGAAATCGCAAGTTCGTTCAGGCCGTTCTGGGCCGAGAGCACATAGCCGTCCTCGGCGAGATGCCGCTTCAGCTGCGCCAGCGCCGCCTCGGTCGCACCCGCCTTCACCGCGAGCACGATGCGCGAATAGGTGCCGCTCAACTCCTGCGGCGTCACCGCCGGCACGACCTGCCGGAATGTCTCGACCGGGCCCGAGATCGAAAGCCCGCTTGTGCGGCAGGCCTCGACATGGCCCGGCACGATGTCGACCATCAGAACCGGCACGCCCGCGCGCGCCCAATAGGCACCGAGCGTGCCGCCGATGGCGCCTGCGCCCCAGATCAGGATCGGTTCGCTCATGGCCGTCTCATGCCCCGGATGATGAAACGGGCGCCGGATCACGGCGCCCGCAAGGGATGGCCTTCCCGGCCGTGCGTTACTTCGCGGGCTTGATGTCCATCGCCAGCGTGTCCTCGTCGACGCGCGGCTTGATCGTCACCTTGTCCTTCTGCATCGCCCAGGCCGAGCCGACCGAGGCGATGGACAGGCGCGGGCGCTCCTTGGCGACGATCGCGGCGACGTCCGAGAGCATCTTGTTGCGCTTGGCCTCGTCCATCTCGATGCCGGCATCCTCGATCAGCTTGTCGACCTCGGCGTTCTTATAGCCGAGCAGGTTGAAGGCGCCGAGCTTCTTGGCCGGATCGTTGGAATGGACCAGCGAGGACAGGGTGTAGTTCGCCTCGCCCGTCAGCGTGCCCCAGCCGGACATCGCCATCGAGTATTCGGCGCGGGCGCGGGCCGGGAAGAACACCGCGCCCGGCTGGGCATTCGCGACCACTTCGATGCCGATGCGCGCCAGCATCTGCGCGATCGAGGTGCCGACCTGGCGGTCGCCGGGCAGGCGGTCGTTGGTGAAGGAGAAGGTCACCTTGAAGCCATTGGCGTAGCCGGCCTCCTCCATCAGCTTCCTGGCCTTGGCGACATCCGGCTTGAGCGCCGGAAGCGACTTGTTGAAGCCCGCGATGGTCGGGGTGACGAGCTGGTTGGCGGTGGCGCCCAGCCCTTCCATCGCGATCTCGACCAGGGTCGGCCGGTCGATGGCGGTGTCGATCGCCTCGCGCACCTTGGCGTCCTGCAGCGGGTTCTTCGGCAGGGCCGAACCGTCCTTGGCCGTCACCTGCGGAGCCTTGTCGCGCAGGTCGAGCTCCAGGTTGAACAGATAGACGCTGTCGACCGTCGCCACGGTGAGCTTCGGATCGCGCTTCAGCGTCGGCACGTCCGAGGCCGGGGCGCGCACGATGATATCGACCTGACCCGCCTTGAGCTGCGCGACGCGGGCGGCGTCGTTGGGCAGCTCCTTGCGCAGAACCTTGGCCCAAGGCTGCTTTTCGCCCCAATAGCCGTCGAAGCGGTCGAGCACGAGCTGGTCCTTCGGGGTCCACGAGACGAACTTGTAAGGCCCGGTGCCGATCGCCGCCTTGCCGGTGTTGAAAGCCTCGTTCGCATTGTCCTTGGTCAGGCCGGCCGCCGCCTTGTGCGAGACGATGAAGAGCCGGATGAAGTCGTTCGGCAGGTTCGGCGCCGGCCCGTCGGTAACGACCTGGACGGTGAGCGGATCGATGATCTTCACCTCCTTGACGCGGCGGACATAGATCGTCGTCGGGTTGGGGCCGGCGACGGTCGGAATGCGCTCGATCGAGAACTTGACGTCCTCGGCGGTGAAGTCCGAGCCGTCATGGAATTTCACGCCGGGGCGCAGCTTGAACTCCCAGACGCTGGGCTCGATCGCCTTCCAGCTCGTCGCCAGCCGCGGCTCGAGCTGGAGCTGGTCGCCCGACCAGATCAGCGTGTCGAAGACATGCTTCAGCGCCTCGGCATGGGTGCCGGTCGCGGTGTAGTGCGGATCGATCGATTCCGGCCCGGCGCGCACGCCGATGGTAAGCGTCTGGGCGAGCGCGCCGGTGGAGACGGCGGCGCCGAGGAACGCCGCGAAGGCGGCAAGGCGGAAGCTGCGGGCGATGGTCATGTGGTGGTCCCCTCTCGTTCGAGTTCATGCGGCCAGGCCGGCGAGGCGATGACCATCTTGTCCATCAGCGCGCAGAGCTGGCGCTGTTCGTCGTCGCTGAGGCAGGCGAGCATGGCCTTCTGCTGCTGCTGCATCAGCGGCATCGTCTCGTCGAAGATCTGGCGGCCGGCCGGCGTCAGGTGCAGCACATAGCTGCGCAGATCGGTCGGGTCGCTCTCGCGTTTGAGAAGGCGCCTTTGCAGCAGCTTCTGGATCGCGCGCGACAGCGTGTTCTTCGGCAGGCCGGCCGAGGCGACGATGTTCTTGGCGGCGACGCCCTCGCGCAGGCCCACCGCATAGAGCGCCACGAAATCAGGCCGCACCAGCCCGTAGCGGGTCTCGATCCAGCGATAGACCGGATCGTTGAAGCGGAAGGCGACGAAATTCAGCCGAAACGAGAGCCAGCAGGGATTGTCCCACAGCTTGGTCACGATCAGCGGATCGAGCGCGGTCAGCGCCTCGACACGCACGGGATCCACCTGTGACAACGATGTCGGCGAGCGCGCCATGCGGTCCCCCGTTTGGTTCCAAATGGAACTTGACGCTCCGGGAGGTTGAAGTCAAGGATGGCGTGCCGGTCATTCGCCAGCGCGGTGGCATCGCTATTGATCACCGTATTTCCGCCTTAAGCAAGGATCGCGCCGTGCTGGTCGCCGAGATGAACTGGATGCAGATCGAGGAGCAGGCCAGGCGGGACGACCGCTGCGTCCTGCCGCTCGGCAGCGTCGAGCAGCACGCCTATTTGAGCCTCGCCACCGACGTCATCCTCTCCGAGCGCGTCGCCCGCGAGGCAGCCGAGCCGCTCGGCATCCCCGTTTTTCCGGTTCTCGCCTATGGGCTGACGCCGGGCTTCCTGAATTTCCCCGGCAGCATCTCGCTGAAGATGAGCACCTATGCGGCGCTCCTCGGCGACATCTTCGACGGTTTTTACCGCTCGGGCTTTCGCCGCATCGTGCTGGTCAACGGCCATGGCGGCAATTCACCGGCTCTGAACTTCGCCACCGAGTGGCTGGATGGCCACCCCGATGCGAGCATCCGCCTGCACAACTGGTGGGCGGCGCCGCAATTCCAGGCAGCGGTGAAGGCGATCGACCCCGCCGCCTCGCATGCGTCCTGGATGGAGAACTTCCCCTGGACCCGGCTTGCCGGCGTCGCCATGCCTGACACGCTGAAGGCACCCTTCAACGCCGCGGAGTATCAGGCGGCGAGCCCGGCCAAGCGCCGCGCGATCCTCGGCGATGGCAATTTCCACGGCCTCTACCAGAGGCCCGACGACGAGATGCTGCATGTCTGGAAGGTCGGCGTCGAGGAAACCCGCGCCGCGATGACGGAAAACTGGCCGTGACGCGCCCGGAGCACCCGGCATGCTAGGCCATGTCGCCGTCCGGCTGGCGCAGTCGCTCGTCGTCATGCTCGTCATGTCGGCACTTGTCTTCGTCGGCGTCTATGCGATCGGTAACCCGATCGACGTGCTGATCGGCCCCGATGTCAGCCAGGAACTGCGCCTTCAGACCATTGCCCGCTACGGCCTCGACCAGCCCCTGTGGCAGCAGTATTTCACCTTCCTCGGCCGCGTGCTGCACGGCGATTTCGGGCGCTCCTTCGTCTTCGGCATCCCGGTGATGGATCTGATCCTGTCACGCCTGCCGGCCACGCTTGAGCTGACGCTCGCCGCCGTCTGCGGCGCGGCGTTGGTCGGCATTCCCGCCGGCATCTATGCCGGATACCGCCCGAACAGCCTGCCGGCGCGGGCGATCATGACGCTGTCGATCCTCGGCTTCTCGGTGCCGACCTTCTGGATCGGCCTCGTGCTGATCATGGCCTTCGCGGTGCAGTTGCAATGGCTGCCGGCCGGAGGGCGCGGCGAGACGGTGAGCCTGTTCGGCGTGCCCTGGAGCTTCCTGACGCTGGACGGGCTGAACCACCTGTTGCTGCCGGCGCTCAACCTCTCCTTGTTCAAGCTCGCCTTGATGACGCGCCTCGCCCGCGCCGGCACCCGCGAGGCGATGCTGTCGGACACGGTGAAGTTCGCGCGCGCCGCCGGCCTTTCGGAATGGACCGTGTTGCGCCGCCATGTGCTGCGGCTGATCGCGATCCCGCTCGTCACCGTCTTCGGCCTGGAATTCGCCTCGACACTGGCCTTTGCGGTCGTCACCGAGACGATCTTCTCCTGGCCCGGCATCGGTAAGCTCATCATCGACTCGATCCAGTCGCTCGACCGGCCGGTGATGGTCGCCTATCTGATGCTCGTCTCCTTCGTTTTCATCGCCATCAACTTCCTGGTCGACCTCGCCTATGTCGGGCTCGATCCGCGCCTGCGCAAAGGAGGTGCCCGATGAAGGATGCCTCCCCCGCCGCCCGCTTCTGGGCCGAGTTTTGCGAGAGCAAGGTCGCGGTCGTGGCGCTCGCGGTCGTCGTGCTGATGATCGGCATCGCGGTGCTGGCGCCGCTCGTCGCCCCGCAGGACCCGTATGACCTCGCCAATCTTGCCCTCTCCGATGCGCGCCGTGCGCCGGGTTTCGTCGGCGAGGGCGGCTATACACACTGGCTGGGCACCGACGCGCAGGGGCGCGACCTGCTCTCCGCCATCCTCTACGGACTGCGCATCTCGCTGGAGATGGGCCTGGTGGCGGGCGCCTTCGCCTTCGCGCTCGGCGTGACGCTCGGCATCGGCGCCGCCTATATCGGCGGGCGCTGGGAAGCCTTCATCATGCGCGTCATCGACCTCCAGCTCGCCTTCCCGGCAATACTTCTGGCGCTGGTGCTCTCGGCCCTGCTCGGCCAGGGCAAGCTGCAGCTCATCGCGGCGCTCGCCGCCGCGCAATACGCGTACTTCGCCCGTGCCGCCCATGGCGCGGCCTCGGCCGAACGCGGCAAGGACTATGTCGAGGCCGTGCTCTCGACCCCGCTGCCGGGCTGGCGCGTGGTCTGGCGCCACATCTTCCCCAACTGCCTGCCGCCATTGATCGTGGTCGCCACCGTGCAGGTCGCCAATGCCATCGCGCTGGAGGCGACGCTCTCCTTCCTCGGCGTCGGACTGCCGGTGACCGAGCCCTCGCTCGGCATGCTGATCGCCAACGGCTTCCAGTACATGCTCTCTGGCCGCTACTGGATCTCGTTCTACCCCGGCATCGCCCTGATCATCCTCATTGTCGCGATCAACCTCGTCGGCGACCGCATCCGCGATCAGGTCAACCCGAGGCTGAAGCGATGAGCGAGACGCCTCTTCTCCAGGTCTCGAACCTCGCCACCTATTTCCACACCCGCGCCGGGGTGGTGAAGGCGGTGGACGGGGTGTCCTTCGCGCTGAAGCGCGGGCAGGTGATGGGCCTCGTCGGCGAGTCCGGCTCCGGTAAGAGCATCACCGGCTTCTCCATCATCGGTTTGATCGACGCGCCCGGACGCGTCGAGCCCGGCTCGTCGGTGACGCTGGAGGGCCGCGAGCTCGTCGGCCTGTCCGGCGCCGAATTGCGCAAGATCCGCGGGCGGCAGATCGCGATGGTCTTCCAGGACCCGATGATGACGCTGAACCCGATGCTGACCATCGGAACGCAGATCCGGCTGGCTCTGGAAGCCCACGAGACGGTCTCGGGAGGCGAGGCGCGCCGGCGCGCCGTCGCGGCCCTCGCCCAGGTTCGCATTCCCGACCCCGAGGGCAAGGTCGACTTCTATCCGCACCAGTTCTCCGGCGGCATGCGCCAGCGCGTGGCCATCGCCATCGCCCTGCTGCACCGGCCGAGGCTCATCATCTGCGACGAGCCGACCACGGCGCTCGACGTCTCGGTGCAGGCCGAGATCCTCTCGGAGATGAAGGAGCTGGTCGCGGAGCTCGGCACCTCGCTGATCTGGATCAGCCACGATCTCGCCGTCGTCTCCGCGCTCGCTGACCATGTCTGCGTCATGCGCCACGGCAAGATCGTCGAGGCAGGGCCGACGCTCGCCGTCCTCACCCGGCCGGAGCACCCCTATACCCGCGCGCTGCTGGACGCCCTGCCCTCGCGGGCCGCGCCGGGCACCCTGCTGGCTGGCGGGATCGGCGCCGATGTCGCGCCGCCGCCGCGCAAGCCTCGCGCTGAGACCACGCCAGTTGCTAATGCGACGCATTACGTCGTGATCGATCATGTCGCGAAGCGCTTCAGCCAGACGCCCGGCTTGTTCCGCAAGCTCGCGCAGAAGGCCGGGCTTTCCAGGCCGCCAGCCGCGGTTCAGGCCGTCGGCGGGGTGACGCTCGAACTCAAGCGCGGCGAGGCCCTGGGGCTCGTTGGCGAATCCGGGTCGGGCAAGTCGACGCTGGGGCGCATCGCCGCCGGCATCTATGCGCCCGACAGCGGCAGCGTCCGGATCGCCGGGGCGCCGGTGATGAGCAGCGGCGGCAATCCGCACAAGATCACGACCCAGGTCCAGACCATCTTCCAGGACCCCTTTGCCTCGCTGAACCCGCGCATGACGGTCGGCGACAGCATCGCCGAGGGCCCGCTCGCCCATGGGCTCGTCGATCGCGCCGGCGCCAAGGCCTATGTCGCGCAGTGGCTGGCGGCGGTCGGTCTCGACCCGAGCTTCGCGGTGCGCTACCCGCACCAGTTCTCGGGCGGCCAGCGCCAGCGCGTCGCCATCGCCCGCGCCCTGGCGATGCAGCCCGATGTCGTGGTCTGCGACGAGCCGGTGGCCTCGCTCGACGTCTCGATCCAGGCGCAGATCATCAACCTGCTGATCCGCCTGCGGCAGGAGCTCGACCTGACGCTGATCTTCATCTCGCACGACCTTTCGGTGGTGCGCCATCTCTGCGACCGCGTCGCGATCATGTATCGCGGCCAGATCGTGGAAAGCGGCCCCGCCGGCGCGATCTACGATCACCCGCAGCACGACTACACCAAGCGCCTGCTCGCCGCCGTGCCGGTCCTGCCGGCCCCGGTGACGAATTGAGGAGAGCCGCATGACCCGTCCGGACGAGCTTCTTCCCTGGCAATGGCCCGAGGACATCTGGCGCGGCAAGGTCGAGCAGGTGCGGGCCGGGCGCAACCTCAAGCCGGCCAGATGGAAGAACGGCGCCCGATGCGCCGTGGCTCTCTCCTTCGACGTCGACCACGAGACCAACGAACTGCGCGACGGCGGCAAATCGGTCGGCCGCCTCTCCTGGGGGCAGTACGGCAACCGCGTCGGCATCCCGCGCATCCTCGACCTCCTCAAGCGGCAGGACATCCCTGCGAGCTTCTTCGTCCCGGCCGTCACCGCCCTGCTCTACCCTGACGAGCAGCGCCGCATCGTCGCCGAGGGCCACGAGATCGGCCTCCATGGTTGGATCCACGAGGTGAACACGGCCGTGCCGCCCGCCGACGAGCGCGAGCTGCACCTGCGCTCCGCGGACACGCTGGAAAAAGTGACCGGCATCCGTCCGGTGGGCATGCGCACACCGTCCTGGGATTTCTCGGATGTGACTCTGTCGATCGAGCGCGAACTCGGGCTGCTCTACGATTCCTCCCTCTTCGCCGATGACGACCCCTACGAGATCGTCGAGAAGGGCGAGCCGACGGGCATCGTCGAATTGCCGGTCGAATGGATCCGCGACGACGCGCCCTATCTGAGCATGAACCGCTTCCAGGCCCTGCGCCCCTACACGTCGCCGGAAGCGGTGTTCGACATCTTCCGGCGCGAATTCGAGGGCGCCTACGCTGAAGGCGGCCTCTTCCTGCTGACCATGCATCCGCATGTCATCACGTACCGCTCGCGCTTCTGGATCGTCGAGGAACTGGTCCGGCTGGCAAAGGCCAAGGGCGACTGCTGGTTCGCGACCCATGCCGAGATCGCGGCCTATGTGAAAGAGGAGGCCGGCCTCTAGGGTGCGCGACGTCGGGTCCGGGACTGCGACAGTGTCGATGCGACCCGGCGGTCAGGGAGGCCTGAGACAACGCAGGGGGAATGCGGGCGATGAAGGACACCAGCCCCATCAACAGGCATATCGGCGCGCGGCTGCGGCTCCTGAGGGAGAAGCTGGGGCTTAACCAGACCGAGCTCGGTGCGATCCTCGACGTGACCTACCAGCAGGCGCAGAAATACGAGAGCGGCGCCGTCCGCCTGAGCGCAGAAGCGCTCTTCCTGCTCTCCCGGCGCCTCGGCGTCGACGTGGCCTATTTCTTCGAAGGGCTCACCGGCCATGCCGCGGGCGCGGCGGGCTTCGCCGAGCAACCGGCGCCCTACGGAACGCAGCCGGCCTCGCTGAGCGACGCGGCACGGCTGGACCAGGCCTTTTCGCGCATCCGGTCGCGCAAGGCGCGGGGCCACGCGGTCGCGCTGGTGGAGCTGGTGGCCAAGAATTTTTCGGACGAATTGGCCGAGTAAGCGGACCGGCCGCCAAGCCGACCGCCCGCACACGGGGACCTGCACGTATGCTCCGAAACATGCGGCGGCAGCTCGGGACGATATCGCCATCGCCTCGCTGCGAGCCGAGCGCCTCACTTCAGGCAAGACGCCTCACTTCAGGCAAGACGGATCCTTGCAGGCTGCCCAACGTTCCAGCACGATGCCGCTGATGGGAGTGATGACGATGACTTGGCCGCAGACGATGAAGCAGGTCCGCTTTTCCGGCGCGGGCGGCCCCGAAGTGATCGAGATCGAAACCGCACCGGTTCCCAGCCCAGGTGACGGCCAGGTCCTGATCAAGGTCGCGGCCGCTGGCGTGAACCGGCCGGACTGCCTTCAGCGGGCCGGGGGCTACCCGCCGCCGCCGGGCGCGACTGCTGTCCCGGGTCTCGAGATCGCCGGCCATGTCGTCGCCGTCGGCAACGGCGTTCCGCAGAGCCGGATCGGCGAAGCTGTGTGCGCGCTTGTGATCAGCGGAGGCTATGCCGAATACGCCGTCGCGGACGACGCACTCTGCCTGCCGGTGCCCAAGCCCCTCTCGCTCGTCGAAGCCGGTGGCCTGCCGGAGACTTACTTCACGGTCTACGACAACGTCTTCACGCGCGGCCGGCTGCGCAAGGGCGAGACGATCCTGGTCCATGGCGGCTCCAGCGGCATCGGATCGACCGCGATCCAGCTCGCCAAGGAGGCCGGTGCGACGGTCTATGCAACCGCCGGCTCGGCCGAGAAATGCGCCTTTTGCCTGTCGCTCGGCGCCGACGAAGCCATCGATTACCGGGCGCAGGACTTCGTCGCGGAGGCCAAGCGGCTGACCGGCGGCAAGGGAGTGGACGTCGTGCTCGACATGGTCGGCGGTCCCTATGTCCAGCGCAATCTCAACATCCTGGCCGTCGAGGGGCGGCTCGTGCAGATCGCATTCCTGCAGACCAGCAAGGTCGATCTCGACCTGATGAACGTAATGCTGCGCCGGCTTACCATCACCGGCTCGACCCTGCGAGCCCGCTCCGTCGCGTTGAAGACGCAGATCGCCGAGGAGTTGCGCCGCCATGTCTGGCCGCTGCTGGAAGCTGGCGCGGTCAAGCCGATCGTCCACGCCACCTTCCCGCTCGAGCGCGCGCGGGAGGCGCATGCGCTGATGGAATCGAGCGCTCATCTCGGGAAGATCATCCTGGAGATTGATTCGTAACCCACCCGCTGCCGGGCAAGGACATCGCTCGCCAGGCTGCGAGGCTCCCGGAGGCGCGCCGGTCCATTGGTGCCGGCTCTCTCGTGGGCTTCAGGCGAGAGCCTTGCTCGCCCTTCGAAAGCCCATCGGCGATCGTCCCTCCCAGCGCCGAAATGCGCGGTTGAAATGCGCAACGTCCGAGTAGCCGAGTCGCATCGCGACGCCGGTGACACTCGTCCCTCCATCCTTGAGCCAGCTCATCGCCAAGACCCGCCGCCGGTCGTCGAGGAGTTGCTCGAAGGGCCGGCCATTGTCATCGAGTCGCCGTTGCAAGGTGCGGGGAGACAGGCCGAGAATGCGCGCAGCCATCTGCAGGGTCACCGGCCGATCGGCCAGCGTCGCGTCGATCATCCGCTCGACCGCGCTCTCGATATCGCTGGCACCTCGCCGAATGGTCGTGACAGGCCCGGTGCTGGCAGGGCCGACGTCCCGCTCACGGTCGGGGTGGCTCGCCCTCTGAAGAGGCCTGGACAGCGGGGAGCGCGCCATGTGGATACGCGCTTCGCCCTGGTCTCCGAAACTCACGGGCGCCTGGAAGTGGTCTTCATAGCTCCTGCGCAGGCCCTTGCAGGCGTGAGGAAAGCTCACATGCTCCGGGGCCCAGTCAGCACCCATGAGGTTGCGCAGCATGCCAACATTGAAGGCGACCGCTCCCTCGTTAAGAAGCCATGCGGTCTCATCGTCACCGACGAGCCGATGGGTCCAGATCATCTCAGTGTCGCGTTTCAACAGCGCGATGGACACATGCGACTGCATGGTCGGCATCAGATCGATCTGTGCCTGCAGACAGGCTTCGGCCGTCGCTCCCCTCGCCGTCGCCAGGACCTTGCCGATCGGACCGAGCTTGGCCGGATCGGCGGATCGGGCGAGCAACAACCCGACTTCGGCGATCCCGACGCAGCGCGCCGACAGCGCCAGAGCGTGATGGATCTGCGATCGCGAGACGACGGCTGCCGAAGCCACGTCGTCCAGGCTCATCCCGGCCTGTCGGAAAATGCTGTCGGGACTGACGCCGGCCGACGCCAGATAATCCGGCAGCATATGAAGCAAGGCCGCACGAGCTACGGCGCGTGACATTCTGGCGGCCCCCCGGCCCATGCCGTCGCATGAATGCCTGCCTCCGCTGACGCAGAGGCAGGCATTCATCATCGTTCATCCGGACAGGGATGCAAAGTAAATTTCACAGCGTTGTTTCGCTGGTCAGCCGGGCGCTCGCCGTCAGTCTCCCTGGGTGAAGAAGGCATCGTCGTTGGGGAAGGCCGGAGCGGGGGCGTTGCGGCCGAGATAGGACTTGAACGTCGCCTGGAAGAACAGCGAGGGCTTCATCTCCTTGGCGAGATCGTCGATGCGCTTTTGCAGTTCGGCGACGATCGGCTGATTCTCTGCGGCGAGGTTCTTCGTCTCGCCGGGATCCTTGGCGATGTTGTAGAGCTCAACCTGAGAAGGCAGCGTAGTGCGCCAGAACAGCTTCCAGTCGCCCTGACGGACGGCGCCGCGGAACATCTCGATATTGTAGACGATCTCCTTGCGCGGCGACGGCGCGCCCGTGCTGATCGTCTGCCAGACATCGCTGCCGTCGAGCGGCTTGGTCCCCGCAGTGCTGGCCCCGGCACGGGCGACGAGCGTCGGCAGCATGTCGACGACATGCAGCGGCTGATCGACCTTGCCCGCCTTGATATGGCCCGGCCAGTTGGCCAGTGCGACCGCGCGGGTGCCGCCCTCGTAGAGCGAGCCCTTGCCGTCCCGGAACGGCGCGTTGCTCGCCGGGAGCTTTCCTTCGGTATGGATCTGTCCTGCAAAAGTTGCCGAACGCGTTCCGCCATTGTCGCTGTGGAAGACGATCAGCGTATTCTCGCGCATGCCCTTCTTCTGCAGGGCGGCGAGGACGGCCTTGATCTGGTCGTCCATGGCGTTGACCATCGCGGCATAGGTGCGGCGGTTCGGGTCGCCGATCGACTTGAAGCGATCGACATACTCCTTCGGCGCCTGGAATGGCGTGTGAGGCGCCGTGAAGGCGAGATACATGAACATCGGCCTGGCGGTATCATGAGCCTGGATGTAGCGCACCGCGTCCTTGCCCAGCAGGGTGGTGACGTATCCCGGCTCGTCCACCTTCTTCTCGTTGCGATACCAGTCGGTCACGCCCTGGATCTTGTGCGTGTTGTAATCGATCTCGCCGATCAGGCCGCCATATTGGTAGTCGAACCCGCGCTGGCTCGGCCAGAGCTTGCGGTCGGCATGGCCGAGATGCCACTTTCCGATGATGGCCGTGTCGTAGCCGGCCTCCTTCAGCAATTGCGGCAGCAATTTCTCGTCGAGCGGGATGCCGTAAGTCTGTTCGGGCAGGATGACGAAGCTCTGCAGCCCGTAGCGCATGGGGTAGCGGCCGGTCAGCAGCGCGGCGCGCGTCGGCGTACACATCGGCTGGACGTAGAACTGGTCGAGCGCCGCGCCTTCATTGGCGAGTTGGTCGATCGTCGGCGTGCTGATCTCCGAGCCGTGGAAGCCGACATCGGCCCAGCCCAGGTCGTCGGCGACGATATAGAGGATATTCGGCTTCTGGGCGGTCGGCTTCTGGGCGGACTGCGCCATGGCCGCGGCAGGAACGAGCAGCGCGAGGGCGACGCAGGCTGAACGGAGGGAACGAAACATCGGAGCGTGTCCTGTCGATGCGGTCAGAAGCTGGCGTTCACGCCGAGCACCGGGCCCTGCTGAAGCGCGTTGTAGACGAAGTTGCCGTTGCGATAGCTGACCTTCATTGCGCGGTAACCGGCGAAAGCCGAGACCTTGTCGGTGAAGGCGTAGCCGAGCCCGCCGAAGACGTCCCATTCGTAACGGGAGCCGCCCTTGCCGACGAAGCCGATCGTCGTGGCGTAGAACGACTTGGTCATGTTGACCTTGAGCCGCGCGCCGAGGACGCCGTCGACCCACTGCTCGCTTTCGGCGAGCTTCAATGTCGCCGGCATAAGCTGCACGCGCAGCGTGTTCTTCATCGCGAAGCCGCGAATGCCGGCGAAGGCGTCGAGACTGTAGGCAGGGGCGTCGATCAGGCGGTAGCCGCCGGCGGCCAGCCCGATGAAGGAGCCGCTATCGACCTTCACCCCGGCCGGGTAACCGACGGGATAAACCGTCTTGTTCGGTGAGATCT
Organism: Allobosea sp. TND4EK4; assembly: GCF_900156025.1. Classification (GTDB taxonomy): domain Bacteria; phylum Pseudomonadota; class Alphaproteobacteria; order Rhizobiales; family Beijerinckiaceae; genus Allobosea. The sequence goes on along the minus strand of NZ_FTMO01000010.1, from coordinate 25,803 downwards.
TCGAGGCGATGAGGTCGAAGAACATCAGGTAGCGGTCGTATTTCAGCTCGCCGGCGCCCATGATCCCGCCGTCGAAATTCTTCATGACCTGGTCGAAGCCGATCGAAACCCTGGCCGCCGGCAGCGGCGGCAGGGTCCGCAGACGGCCCTGCAGCCCGGTCGCCCAGAGATATGCGGCCGCGGTGAAGGTGAAGCTCGGCGGCACCGGCATGGGCGGCGCCGGCTCGAGCTTCGTCGACGGCAGGTCCGCCGCCTGGGCGAGACCGGCCGGAAGCAGAGCGGCGAGTGCCAAGCCGGCGTGCCGGATGCGAGAGATGCGCAGGATCATTCGATCGAACCTTGTATGCCGTAAAGTCATTCCATCAGGGTTGCTTGGGCGCGACGCAATAGTTCCAGTAACCGCGCGTCTTGCTGGAATCGGACCAGTTCCAGCAGAGCTCCGGTGACGGCGCCTTCGGCACGCTGTTGACGGCGGCCACCGTGATGATCGTGCCGATGGTCACGCCGGCCACGACCCGGCCCCAATACCAGGGCCGCACCGCCGGCACGGGCCTGACCGGCGCGACGACGACGGTGCGATGATGATGGACCGTCCGAGGCGGCGCGTGCCGGACAGCGCGGTGGTGCGCGCGGGGATAGACGGCCTGCGCAACCGCGATATCGGCAGCGGGCGGCCCTGAAAAAGTGATGGCTGCGAGCAGCAGGATGCCGGATCGCTTGGGCGAGAGGCTATATGTCATCGAAGGCCGTGGCGGGTGCAGTGCGAGCCCGATTCCTAGCGGCGAGCGGCGCTCAAGACTTGCCATTTCGCGCCAAACCGCTGCGCGCGTTCCTGATTGCGGCCGGCACGACACGCGGTCCGTGCCGTGCTATCCGGCCGAAATGGGGCGCAATTCGACCAGAAGCGATATCGAATGGCGTTTCCTGGCGCCGGTCATGGCGCTGGTGACCATAGCCTTTCTGGCGACGGCCTGGGTCAAGTCCGGCGCTCCGATCACGACGGTAGCACAGGGGGCCGGCGCGCCTGTCCATGTCGGTTCCCAGGCCTGTGCCGGCTGCCACGCGTCGCAGGCGGCATCCTGGGCGGCATCCCATCACGCCCACGCCATGGATCATGCCCGTCCGGAGACGATGCGGGGCGACTTCGCAGGCCGGTCGGCCGAAGCGGCTGGCATCCGTGCCCGGTTCTTCCGCGAAGGCGGCGCCTATCTCGTCGAGACAGCGGGCAGCGATGGCAAGCAGGCGGTCTTCACCATCAGTCACAGCCTCGGCTGGGAGCCCCTGCAGCAGTATCTGGTGACCTTCCCGGACGGGCGCATCCAGACCCTGCCCTGGGCCTGGGATACCCGGCCGGCGACCGAAGGCGGGCAGCGCTGGTTCCTGGTCTATGGCGACGAGCCGATCGGCCCGGCTGACAGCCGCTACTGGACCAGGCTCCAGCAGAACTGGAACCATATGTGCGCCGAGTGCCACACCACCGACCTGCGCAAGGGCTATGACGCGCAGGCCGACAGCTTCCGGACCCGCTGGTCCGAACTCGGAGTCGGCTGCGAGGGCTGCCACGGTGCCGGCAGCGGCCATATCGCCTGGGCGAGGGCGGGCGCGGATGGCGGGAACGCGACGAGGGGTTTCGCCGCCCTCGCCCACCGGCGCCCCGCGCCGGACTGGTCGCCGGACCCAGGGACGGGCAGCCCGGCCGCAGGTGTGGCCCGCCCGCCGGGAGACGAGGTCGAGACCTGCGCGCGCTGCCATTCCAGGCGCGGGCAGATCGGCACGGACTGGCGTCCGGGCCAGCCCATCGCCCAGACGCACAGCCCCGTTACCCTGGCCGCCGGCCTGTTCGAGGACGATGGGCAGATGAAGGACGAGGTCTTCAACGACCACGCCTTCAAGCAGAGCCTGATGTACGCCAAGGGCGTCGTTTGCAGCGACTGCCATGAGCCGCATTCCGGAAAGGTCAGGGCCGAGGGGGCAGCGATCTGCGCCCAATGCCATCAGCCCGAGCGGTTCGCCGCGATCGGCCACACCGGCCACGCGCCCGGTCCGGGCGCGCCGGACTGCATCGGCTGCCACATGCCGGCGCGGACCTACATGCAGGTCGACCGCCGCCACGATCATTCCTTCCGCACTCCACGGCCGGACCTCAGCGCGGCCCTGGGTGTCCCGAACACCTGCTCCGCCTGCCATGCCGACAAGCCGGCGAACTGGGCTGCGGCGGCGGTGGAGCGCTGGCACGGCCCGCAGCGCAAGGGTTTTCAGACCTATGCTGACGCTTTCCATCGCTCGCGAACCGGCGATCCGTCCTCCCGCGACACCTTGCAACGCCTGGCCACCGACAACCTTGTGCCGGCACCGGCCCGAGCCACCGCGGTGGAAGAGCTATCCTCATGGCCCGCCGCAGCGAGCGAACGCGCCGTCACCAGGGCGCTGGACGACCCCGATCCCGTGGTGCGGGCCACAGCGCTGCGACATCTCGAAGGCCAGCCGGCCGAGCGACGGCGGATCGCCCTGCCGCTCCTGGCGGATCCGGTCAGGCTGGTGCGGATCGCCGCAGGCTACCTGCTCGCGGACCTGTCTTTCGAGACGCTGCCGCAGCACCTGCGCGAGGCGCTGTCGGCTGCCATCGCCGAGTTCGAAGCGGCCCTGGCGATCGATCTCGACCGGCCCGAGGCACGCGCGAACCGTGCCCTGCTGCGGCTGAAGCAGCAGCGGCCCGCCGATGCCGAGAGCGAATACCTCGCCGCGCTCAGGCTCGATCCCGCCGCAGCCGCCATTGCCGCACAACTCGCCGACCTCTATCGCCGCACGGGGCGCGAGACCGATGCCGAGCGCGTGTTGCGGGCTGTCCTCGCCGTCGACCCCGGTTCAGCCGGTGCGCGTCATGCGCTCGGCCTCTCCCTGATCCGCCAGAAGAGGCCGCGGGAGGCGCTGATCGACCTGAAGGCCGCCGCCGAGGCCGACCCGGCCAATGCGCGTTTTGCCTTCATCTATGCGGTCGCGCTGCGATCGCTCGGCCAGCCGGAGCTGGCGAGCCGACTGCTGGCCGCGGCAGCCACGCGTCACCCGGCCGACGTCGACATCTTGTCGGCTCTGCTTCAGGAGGCCTTGCAGCGCCAGGACAGAACGCAGGCGCTCGATCTTGCCCGGCGCCTGGCTGCGCTGCGGCCCGACGACCCGCGCTTCAAGGACCTCGCCGGCCGGCTCGGCAGATGAACCGAGCCGGCATCAAGGCCGGCCCGGCTCGATCGTCACCCCTCGAGTAGGAGGGCGGCGCGGCACGCGCCCTGGAACGGGGCTGCTACTTCCAGTTCTTGCCGACGGCCGTCAGCAGCAACTGCTTCTTGTTCTTGGCACAGGCTGTGTGGACGGCCTTTTCCTGCTTGGCGAAGCCCTTCGCGTCGATCACAGCGGCATTCCTGTTCGCGGCGGCATAGCCCGCCGTCCAGGCCGTGACGATCAGCTGGGCTTCGGGATCGGTGCCGAGGAAGTCCCCGCAGGAAATCGCCGCAACGTCGATCGAGGCCGGGCCGCCCTGGCTCGGCTTGGCATTGCGGGACGCCGCTTCGATCAGCGACATCACGGGAGCGGAGCGGTTGGACGCGCACCATTGCTGCATCGTGGTGATATTCGCATGGTAGACCTGAAGATTGATCTCGGTCCGCCCGGCCTTGCCGTTGAACCAGCCGCTCATCCAGGCAGCAAAGTCGCGCTTGGCCCCCGGCGCCATAGCCTCGTAGTCCGAGCAGGTGGCCTTGCTCATGTCGTAACGCACCTGCGCCGAGGCACCAGAGGCGAACATGATGGCGCAGATCAGCGCAGCGGCGCTCCATCCGGTGGTCGAGATTTTCATGAAACGGCATCCTCTTGAGAAGCGGTAGGGCCCGCCTTGCGATTAGCCTCCAGCCTTCGCCGGGACTTGCCATTTCGTGCCAGCGGCTCGCTCCGCGGAGATGGTCTGATGACCGGCGACACGCCTGCCGCAAAGGAAGCCGGGTTTTTTGGATCCGCCGGATGCCTGGAGCCCGCCCCCGGCCCACCCCCGCTCTGCAACCCTGGTGATTTCGCCCCTTCGCCATCGGGACCTTGCCGCGGTGACGCCTCGCCTGCCTCGGCTGCACGCGACAGCGGGCGGGCGGGCAGCCGCAGGCACCGAGGTGATGGACTAGACGCCTTCAGCCGCGTCGGCGGCGGCGACATGGCCGCCGAGGAAAAGCTGCCCCACGCGTGGGTCGGCAAGCAGCTTGTCGGCCCTGTCGTGCAGGCGCGTCTGACCGAGCTCGAGCACGAGCCCGTAATCGGACATGGCGAGGGCGGCCTTGGCGTTCTGCTCGACCATCAGCACCGAGACGCCCTGGTCGCGCAGGCGCGTCAGGGTGCGGAACACCTCCTGAACGAGATTGGGCGAGAGGCCGATAGAGGGCTCGTCGATCAGGATGAGCTTGGGGTCGAGCAGCAGGGCGCGCGCGACTTCGAGCTGCTTCTGCTGCCCGCCGGACAATTCGACCGCCTTGCGATCCTTGAATTCGCGCAGCATCGGGAACTGGTCCATCACCTGCTCGATCCGGGCCTTGACCTTGCCCTGATCGGGCGCCGTGATGCCGCCCAGCTCCAGATTGTGGTAAACCGAGAGCTGCGGGACGACGTTGCGGCCCTGCGGCACGTAGGTGACCCCGCGGGCGATCATCTGGCGCGGCGTCTGGCGCGTGACATCCTGCCCCTCCAGCAGGATCTGCCCGGACTGGATGGCGAGAAGGCCGAAGATCGCCTTGAACACGGTCGATTTGCCGGCGCCGTTCGGGCCGATCACGGTGGTGATCGAGGCCTTCGGAATGGCGAAGGAGACCCCGTTCAGGATGGTGATCTTGCCGTAGCCGCCATGGACATCGCGGAGTTCGAGCATGGCTCAGCCCCCGAGATAGGCGTCGATGACGGTCGGGTTCGACCGGATCTCCTCGGGCGTGCCCTCGGCGATGATCGCGCCTTCCGCGAGCACGATGATGCGCGTGCACAGGCTCATCACGAATTCCATGTTGTGCTCGATTACCACGAAGGTCGTCCCGTGCTCGGCGTTGTAGGCGGCGAGCCGGTCCTTGAAATGCGACAGCATCGTCAGGTTGACGCCGCCCGCCGGCTCGTCGAGCAGCACGAGGCTCGGGCCCGCCATGAAGGCCATCGCCGCATCGACCAGCTTCTGCTGCCCGTAGGAGAGCGAGCCGGCGAGCTCGTCGCGCAGGTGATTGAGGCGGAAGAACGCGATCATGCGCTCCGCTTCCTGCGTCAACCCGGCATCCGGGGCCCCGAACAGGCGCGAGAGCATCGTGCCATGGTGCTCCTGCCCGGCCAGGATGATGTTGTCGAGCACCGTCATCTTCGGAAACACCGACAATTGCTGGAAGGTGCGGCCGACACCGAGGCGGTTGAGGTGAGAAGCCCGCAGGCCCGAGACCGGCCGGCCATTCACCGAGACTTCGCCGGCATCCGGCAGCAATTGCCCAAGGATGCAGTTGAACAGGGTCGACTTGCCCGAGCCGTTGGGGCCGATCAGCCCCAGCACCTCGCCCTTGCGCACGTCGAAGGAGACGCCGCGCACGGCGCGGATGCCGCCGAAGCTCTTCTCGATGTTGCGGACGGAGAGGACCGGGCCGGTCATGGCAGGCGCGCCCCCTCCGGCATGTCGCCGCGCATCTGGCGCTGCGGCCGGAACCTGTCGCGCAGCCGGCCCCAGATGCCGATCAGGCCCGAGGGCACGAAGACCAGCATGACGATGACGAGGCCCGAATAGATGATGAGGTAGTAGCCCTCGGTGAAGCGCAGCACCTCGGGCAGCAGGATCACCACGGCCGCGCCGATAAAGGGCCCGAAGAAAGAGCCCGCGCCGCCGACCACGACCATCAGCAGGACGCGCAGCGAATGGGCGAGGCCGAACGAGCCGGGCTCGATGAACTGCACGAGCGGCGTGACCAGCGCGCCCGCAAGCCCGCCATAGGCCGAGCCGATCGCGAAGGCGAGCAGCGTCACCCGCCGCGTATCGACGCCCAGGCTTTCCGCCCGCACCGGGTTCTCGCGCAAGGCCTTGAAGGCCCGCCCCCAGGGCGAGCGCACGATGCCCCACATGGCCAGGGCCGCGATGACCGCGACGCCGAGCGTGAAGTAATAGAACGAGAGCTGCTTGTCGGTGGAGAACAGGCCAAGATCCGGCCTCGGCATGCCGGAGAGGCCATAGGTCCCGCCCGTCAGCCACTCCTCGTTGCGCAGCAGGAGGAAGACCAGCGTGTTGAAGGCCAGCGTCACGAAGGCGAGGAAATGGCCCTTCACCCGCAGCGCAGGGTAGCCGAGCACGAGCCCCACGACGAAGCACAGCACGAGCCCGATCGGCAGCGCCACCAGCCAGTGCCAGCCGGCCAGGGTCATCAGCGCCGTCGTATAGGCGCCGATCGCCATGAAGGAGGCCTGCGCCAGCGAGATCTGCCCGGCATAGCCGAGCGTCAGGTTCAGGCCCATCGCCGCGATCGAGAAGATCAGCCAGGAGGTCAGCACATAGATCAGATAGTTCTTCTGGCCGAGCGGGATCAGGATCGCCGCAGCCAGCAGCAGCAGGACCGCGAGCAGCCGCCAGGGAACGCGCATCAGACGGTCCTCCCCTCGGAGGTGCCCATGATGCCTTGCGGACGCAGCAGGATGATCGCAATGAGCAGGATCAGCGGCAGGGCTGCACGGTACTGCGCGGTGACATAGGTCGCCGTCAGATTGTCGAGCACGCCGATCAGCAGGCCGCCGACGAGCGCGCCGCGAATCTGGTTGAAGCCGCCGACGATGGCCGCGATGAAGGCGATCAGCCCCAGCGTCTCTCCGTTGGAGAACTTGGCGAGATAGACCGGCGTGATCAGGAATGAGGCCAGCGCGGCGAGCGCGGCGTTGATCAGGAAGGTGTAGAGCACCATCCGCTTGACATCGACGCCGAGGATTTCTGCGACGCCCGGGTTTTGCGCCGTGGCCTGCATGCAGCGGCCGGTGCGCGTACGGTTGAGGAAGAGCGTCAGCAGCATCACGACACCCAGCGAGATCGCGAGATTCATCAGGTCGCGCAGGGAGACGGCGGCGCCGAGGATGTTGATGGGATCGCCGGGAAACAGCGCCGGGAAGGGCTGCGCCTCGGCGCCGTAGAATTCCTTGGCGCTCTCCTTCAGCAGGATGCCGAGCGCCATCGTCGCGATGATCAGCGTGATGCCGCCATGAGGCAGGATCGGCTCGACGACCAGCTTCTTGAAGACGAGGCCGAGCAGCAGCACCGACACCGCAAGCCCGAACAGAAGCGAGATCCAGAAGGACAGGCCGAGCCAGTTCATGCCGACCAGCACGAAGAAGGCGGGCAGCATGACGAACTCGCCCTGCGCGAAATTCACCGTCTGGGCGGCCTGCCAGACGAGCGTGAAGCCGATCGCGACGAGCGCGTAGACGGCGCCGGTCGCGAGGCCGGAGAGCAGGACCTGCAGGAATTGGGACATCGCGTCTTCTCGCCCGAAAGGCCGCGGCTTCGGCTGCCGCGGCCGGAGAGGAAGGCCCTCAGTTCGCCGGCACGGTGCCGATCACGACGGGCGCGCCGTTCTTCACCTGCACCATGAAGCTGGGGCGGGACATTTCCCCGCGATTGTCCCAGCAGGTGTCGAGCAGCATCTTCGGATGGTCGGCGACCTTGAGGCACAGCCCGCTCATCGCCTTGGCGAAGGCTTCGCCATCCACCTTGCCGACCTTCTCGGTGACGTATTTCGTCGCCCAGACGCCGACATAGCCCTTGATCGCATCATGGGTCGGCTTGCGCTTGAAGCTCTCCTCGAAGGCCTTGGAGAAGGCCGCGATGCCGGGGACCTCGGTGGCCGTGGCGGTGACGCCGACATGGGCGATGGCGCCCTCCGCGGCCGGGCCGGCGAGCTCGATGACCTTGGCCTCCGTCAGCGTCACCTCGCCGACGAGCGGCATCGGCAGCGCCTGCTTCCTGGCCTCGATCAGGAAGCGGGCGGATTCCTCCTGGTTCATGTAGACGAAGACGGCGTCCGGGCCGGCGCTCTTCAGCTTGGCGATGTCGGCGGCATAGTCCGTCTGCGCCTGCTCGGAGGCGACGTCGGCGACCACCTCGATGCCGGCCTTCTTCATCTCGGCGAGGAAGACGGTGCGTCCGCCCTTGCCGAACTCGTTGTTGACCCAGGCCACGCCGACCTTCTTGGCCTTCAGCGTATCCTTGAAATAGGGCGTCAGCGCCGGCACGCCCTTCTGCGCGCCCGAAGAGGTGCGGTAGACGAAGGGATTGCCCTTCTCGACGATGGCAGGCGCTTCGGAGCCGACGAATTGCGGGATGCTGTTCTGCTTGGCGACCAGCATGTTGACCATGGTCGAGCCCGAATAGACCGTGCCGATGATCGCGACGACGCCGTCGTCGATCGCCTTCTGCACCAGCGCGCGGGACACCTGCGGATCGGTCTGCGTGTCGAACTCCGGCATCTCGACCTTCTTGCCGAGGATGCCGCCGGCGGCGTTGATCTCGGAAACGGCGAGCTTGGCGCCGTCGCGCCAGTTGGTTCCGGCCGGCGCGCCGGCACCGGACAGTTCCGCCACCATGCCGAGCTTGATGGTATCGGCGGCCTGCGCCGGGGCACCTGCCGACAGCGCGAAAGCGACGCCGAGCAACACTGCGTAACTCTTCATGACGATCCTCCCAATCTTCTTATAGCGACAGCTCTTAGACGGCGTCTCTCGTGAGCGCCAGCCATCGGATGGGCGAGATTATCGGAAGCGCTGCGCTTTGGCCTGGAGGGCGGTAAGCCCGGTCATCAGGCGCGATGGCCCGGCGAAAAACGGGCCGCCTCGAAAGGCGTCATGTCGCAGAAGGTCGGCTCGCCGGTCATGGCCTCGGCGAGCAGCCGCCCGGTCGCGGGACCCAGCGTGAAACCGTGATGGGCATGGCCGAAGGCGAACCAGAGGTTCGGGTGCCGCGGCGCCCGGCCGATCACGGGGAGCATGTCGGGCAGGCAGGGCCGAGCGCCGCGCCAGGGCTCGGCATCGAGGCGCCGCCCGAGCGGGATGAGGCGCCGTGCGACCTGCTCGGCCCGGTCGAGTTGCCAGGGGTCGGAGCGCGCATCGCGGTCGGCGAGCTCGATGCCCGTCGTCAGGCGCACCCCGCGCTGCATCTGCGTCAGCACGAAACCGGCCTGCGCATCGCAGATGGGGTGGCGCGGCGCGCTCTCCGGCGCGACCTCGTAATGCATGTGGTAGCCGCGCTTGAAGCCGAGCGGAAACCGATAGCCCAGACGCTCGTAGAACTCCTTCGACCAGGGCCCGAGGGCGAGCACGGCGTCGCCCGCGCGCCAGTCGCGCCCGTCCGCCTCGATCTGCCAGCCCTTATCGCCTTGCCGCGCCGAAAGCGCGTCCCCCCGGGCGAGCCTGCCACCTCGCGCGACGAACAGCGCCGCATAGGCACGCGTCACCCCGCCGGGGTCGCTGACCGTGACCGGATCGCGCCAGTGGATCGCGCCCTCCGCCGCGCCTTGCATGAGCCCCGGCTCGCGGGCCGCCAGCTCGCCCGGCCCGAGCACGTCATAGGCGAGCCCGTGGCAGGCCAGCGCCTTGGCGGAGCGCAGCGCCTGCTCCAGCCCAGCCTTGCGGCGGTAGAGGTCGATCCACCCGCCCTCGCGCAACAGATCCTGCGTACCGGCGTCGCGCGTCCAGCGCTGGTGCTCGGCGATGCTGCGCTCGATCAGCGGCAGGATCGACCGGCCGAGGCTGCCGAGCCGCGCCGGTGCCGAGTTCCACCAATAGCGTGCAAGCCAGGGCGCCATGCGCAGCAAGGTCGCAGGGCTGTAGCGGACGGCGATCGAACGGTTGGAGGCGAATGCGGCCAGCGTCGTCAGATCGCGCGGGAAGGCGTAGGGCACGACCGAAGAGCGCTCGATCAGCCCGGCATTACCGTGGCTGGTCTCGCCGCCCGGCTCGCCCCGCTCGACGAGGATGACCGTGCGCCCGCGCTCCTGCAGATGAAGGGCGATGCTGACGCCGATGATGCCGGCGCCCAGCACCATCACGTCGGCTCGTTCTGCTGTCGTCATCGTCGAGGCAAGCCTGTCCCTTGGCCGGAGGCGATCCGGTCAACCCAACAGTAACCCGCCTTTTTTGCAAGAAAATAAAAATGCGTTGACTCAATGACAGAAAGATTTCTTGATTGAGCCAGTTGGAGGCCCGATGCCGCAGACGCTACGCCAGAGATTGCAGGCCTGCCTCGCCACCGGCTCGAAGGCCGACAAGGCGCTGGCGAGCTACATGCTGGCGCAGATGGCGAGCCTGCCTTTCGAGACCGCCGCGAGCCTGGCCGAGAAGGTCGCAGTCAGCGAGCCCACCGTCGGACGCTTCTGCCGCACGCTCGGCTACCGGAGCCTGAAGGACCTCAAGGCCAGCCTCGCCGAGGAGATCGGCGACCGGCCCTGGCTGATCAGCGACCGACTGCGCGACTTCCAGCAGCGCAGCCTCGCCGGCGACGACCAGATCGCGCGCAGCCTCCAGCTCGAGATCGCGGGGCTGGTGCGGCTCTATGAACTGGCGCAGAGCGAGGAATGGAAGCGCGTCGCCCGCCGACTGGCGCAGACCCCGCGCGTCTATGTCACCGGCTTCCAGACCGAGCGCGGCCTGGCGCAGTATCTCGCCAACCAGCTCCAGTATCTGCGCGATGGCGTGCACCTCGTCGATCTCGCCGCGGGAAACTTCTCCGAAGTCCTGCTCTCCGAGGAGGAGGGCCGCTGCCTCGTGATCTTCGAGGCGCGGCGCTATTCGCGCATGGCCAAGGTCCTGGCCGAGCAGGCCAAGCAGGCCGGCATCCCGACCACGCTGGTCACCGACTCCTTCTGCGACTGGGGCCGGGGGCTGGTGGACGAGATGCTCGTGGTCTCGACCGACTTCAACCAGTTCTGGGATTCGACCGCCCATATGGCGAGCCTCAGCACGCTGCTGGTCAATGCGGTGTTCGTCGAGATGGGGCCGCAGGTCGAGCGGCGCCTCGACCGCATGGCGACGCTCTATGGCCGCTTCACGGGACATGTCGGCGACGGCTCCGGGCCGCTCACCTGACCTGCCGCAGCTTTCGCAGCATCTCGAACAAGAGGGGATAAGAGATGAAGACGATGATGAAGGGGAGCCTCCTGGCGCTGGGCCTGACGGCGCTCGCCACGACTACGGCCCTTGCGCAGGAGGCGACGTTCGTGATGACCGCGCGCCTCGTCGGCGCACCGACCTACAACCCGATCAAGGCGACCAAGCTCAATACGGCGACGACGCTGATCTATGATCGGCTCGTCGTGCAGGATGCCGACCAGAGCTTCCATGGCCAACTCGCCAGTTCCTGGGAATCGAGCCCGGACGGCATGCTCTGGACCTTCAAGCTCAAGCCCGGCGTCAAGTTCCACAATGGCGAGCCCTTCAACGCCAAGACGATCGAATGGTGGGTGCCCCAGTTCAAGGGGACGGAGAACGCCTTCACCGTCGAGGCGATCGACAAGGTCGAGGTCGTCGACGATCTGACGGTGCGCTTCCGGATGAAGCGGCCGGACCCGAACCTGCTGTTCAACCTCGCCAGCTCCTTCATGTGCATTCCGGAGCCGAAATCCTACGAAGCGCTGGGCGACAAGTTCGGCGTGACCGAGGCGGTCGGCACCGGGCCCTACAAGATGCAGTCTTTCACGGTCGGCCAGCAGACCGTCCTCGTGCGCAACGACGATTACAAATCGGCCTCAGACCTGTCGAAGAACCAGGGGCCGGCCAAGTTCAAGAAGCTGACCTTCCGCGAGATCGGCGAGGAATCGACGGCCTATCTCGAGCTCAAGACCGGCGGCGCCGACGTGCTGGTGAACGTCCCGACCGACTTCCTGCCGCGCATCCAGGCCGACAAGGCGGTGAAGCTCGTGACCATCCCCGGCAACGAGGTGGTCTACATGCCGGTCAACACCAGCGTCGAGCCCTTCACCGATATCAAGGTTCGCGAGGGAGCCGTCTTCGCCGTCAACCAGAAGGACGTGCTGACCAGCCTCTATGGCGGCAATGGCGCGGTGGCGGACACCTTCCTGATCTCCACGCTGAAGGAGGCGCAGGTCGACCCCAAATACAAGATTTCCTACGATCCCGAGCGCTCGAGAAAGGCGTTCGAGGCGGCCGGCTGGAAGCCGGGGCCGGACGGCATCCGCGTCAAGGACGGCAAGCGGCTGGAGGTCAAGCTCTGGGCCCAGAACGGCACCGAGTTCAAGCGCCTCGCCGAGATCGTGCAGGCGCAGCTCAAGGCGGTCGGCATGCAGGCCGAAATCAGCATCGTCGATTCCGGCTCGATCAACGCGCAATATCGCAAGAAGACCGAGCACCAGCTCGCCGTGCGCTCCTATCAGTGGTCCAATGCCGACATCATCGACTGGTTCTTCAGCGCCAAGCGGCTGGGCTATCCCAACGTGTCGATGCTGAACGATCCGGAAGCCGAGCGGCTCAACGACGTGGCGATGAACCAGTCCAAGACTTGGGACGAGCGCGTCGCGAACTTCACCAAATACCATGAATACGTGCTGTCGCGGTACGCCTTCGCGCCGATCTACCAGCCGGTGCAGAGCCTCGCCTACGGCAAGCGCGTGACGATGCCGGAGACGATCCGCGGCGTCGGCTTCTCCAGCCAGTCGCTCATCGACATCGCCCCGGCCAACTGAGGCGGAGGCGACGGGAGGCGGGAGGACCCTGTGCTGCGCTTCGCGATCCGGCGGCTCGCCATGCTCTTGCCGGTGTTCCTCGCCGTCTCGCTGGTGATCTTCATGGTCATCCACCTCGTGCCCGGTGACCCGCTGGAGCATCTGATCCAGGTCGGCTCTACGCCGGAGCAGCGGGCGCAGATGATCGCCCGCTACGGCCTCGACCAGCCGCTGCTGGTGCAGTACGGGCGCTGGCTCGGCAAGATCCTGACCGGCGATCTCGGTGAGGCCATCGTGATGCGCCAGCCTGTGGCGCACCTCATCGCCGAGAACCTGCCCCACAGCCTGGCGCTGGGCCTGACCGCCCTCGCCTTCTCGACGCTGGTGGGGATCACGACCGGCGTGCTCGCCGCCTCCTTCCGCGACAGCCTGTTCGACCGGGCGGTGATGGGCTTCATCCTGCTCGGCTCGACGCTGCCGAGCTTCTGGCTGGCGCTGCTGATGATCCTGATATTCGCCGTCCAGTTCGAATGGTTTCCGGTCTCGGGGGCGAGAAGCTGGGATGCGCTGGTGCTGCCGGCGCTCACCATCGGCACCGGCGGCACGGCGCTGATCGCCCGCGTCACCCGCGCCGCCATGGTCGAGATCGCGGGGCGCGACTTCGTGCGCGTGCTGCAGGCCAAGGGCCTGCCGTTCTGGCGCATCCAGCTTCGTCACGTGCTGCAGCAGGCAATGCTGCCGGTCATGACCATCCTGGGTCTGCGCATCGGCTGGATCCTCGGCGGCGCCGTCACGGTCGAATATGTCTTCGCCCGTCCGGGCCTGGGCTCCCTGCTGATCACCGCGCTCGGCCAGCGCGACTATCCGCTGGTGCAGGGCTGCCTCCTGATGCTGGCGATCGCGGTGATGCTCGGCACGCTGCTCGGCGATCTGGCACAAGCGGCGCTCGATCCGCGGCTGCGCGAAGCAATGGGGGGCCGATGAACCGGACCTCTCTGATCGGCCGCATCGCCCGCTCGCCGCGCGGCCTGCTCTGCGCGCTGTTCCTCGCCGCGCTTGTCCTCTGTGCGGTCTTCGCCCCCTGGATCGCGCCCTATGACTACGCCGCGCAAAAGCTTTCCATCGCCAACACGCCGCCCTCGGCCGCCCATTGGCTCGGCACCGACGAGTTCGGACGCGACCTGCTCTCGCGCATCATCCAGGGGGCCAGGACATCGCTGAGCGTCAGCGTGCTGTCGATTGCGCTGTCGGTGCTGGCGGGGGCGGCTCTGGGCGCGGCCGCCGGCTATTTCGGCGGCATCTTCGACCGCATCGTCACGATGGTCGTCGACCTGACCTGGTCGTTTCCGGAAATCCTGCTGGCGCTGCTGCTGATCGCTATCCTCGGCCCCGGCCTGCACTCGACAGCCATCGCCATCGCCATCGCCTATCTCGCCCAGTTCACCCGCCTGACGCGGGCTCAGGTGATGGCGCTGAAGGGCGAGCTCTTCGTCGATGCCGCCGTGACAGCCGGCGCGAGGCCGATGCGGGTGCTGTTCCTGCACCTCCTGCCCAATGCGATGACGCCGGTCATCGTCGCCGGCATGCTGGCAACCGGGGACGCCATCGTGCTGGAGGCGACACTCGGCTTCTTCGGGCTCGGCGCGCAGCCGCCCGTCCCGAGCTGGGGAGCAATGATGAGCTCGGGCACGGCCCAGATCTTCATCGCCCCCTGGATCATCATCTTCCCCGGCCTCGTCATCGCGACGACCGTCATCGCCATCAACCTCTTCGGCGACGCCTTGATCGAGGCGCTCGATATCCGCCGCCCCCTTCGCGACGGCTGAGGCCGTCCGACGCATCCGGGACCATGCCATGACCTTCACCGTGCTCACCGCCGAGTTCTCGCATGAGAGCAACACCTTCAGCCGTTGCCCGGCCGATTATGCCGCCTTCGAGGATCGCGGCGTCAGCGAAGGGGAAGCGGCGATCGCGGCGCGCGGCGCGGCGAACACGCCGCTCGCCGGCTTTCTCGACATCGGCCGTCCCGCCGGCTGGCGGATCATCCACGCGATCAGCGCCGCCGCACAGCCCTCCGGCCCGGTGACGCGCGATGCCTTCGACCGCATCGCCGGCGTCATCGTCGCGGCGGCCAAGGCCCATGCGGGGCAGATCGACGGCGTCCTGCTCGGCCTGCACGGCGCCATGGTCACCGAGTTCTGCGAGGACGGCGAAGGCGAGCTTCTGGCGCGGTTGCGCGCGGTCCTCGGCCCGGCGATCCCGATCGGCGTGACGCTCGACCCCCACGCCAACGTCACCCGCAGGATGACGGAGCTCGCCCAGATCGTCGTCTCCTACAAGACCTATCCGCATGTCGACATCCGCGAGACCGGGCGCCTTGCGGCCGGCATCCTGCAGCGGACCATGGCCGGCGAGATCAGCCCGGTGACGCTGCGCGCCGACAGGCCGATGCTCGAGGAGGTCAATGGCGGGCGGACCGATATCGGCCCGATGGTCGAGCGCATTGCCAGGGCCAAGGCCTATGAGCAGGAGCCGGGCGTCTTCGCGGTCAGCGTCAATGGCGGCTTCGGCAATGCCGACATCGCGGAGGTGGGCCCGACGGTGCTGGTCACCTGCGAGGGCGAAATCGAGCGCCACCGCGCCTTCGCCGAAGAAATGGCCGAGGATATGTGGGTCCGCCGCTTCGACACCGTGACGGACTTCCTCTCCGTGGAGCAGGCCGTGGCCGAGGCGGCATCCTATGTCGCGACCTCCGGCCCGCTCATCATCGCCGACTATGCCGACAACCCCGGCGGTGGCGGCTATGGCGACGCCACCGGCCTGCTCGCGGCCATGATCGCGGCCGATCTCGACGACGCCTGCTTCGGCCCGATGGTCGATCCCGAGGTCGCCGCCGATCTGCGCAGGACACAGCCCGGCTCCACGGTCTCCGTCAGGCTCGGCGGGAAGGTCAATCCGCAGATCGGCGGCGGGCCGCTTTTGCTCACCGGGACGCTGGTGAGCGTCAGCGACGGCGACTATGTCGGCGACGGCCCGATGATGGGCGGGCTGCGGTCGAGCTGGGGACCCTGCGCCGTGCTGCGCGTCGGCGGGATCGAGATTCTCGTCACCACCATCCGCGCGCAGATGAACGACCTCCAGCAGTTCCGTGCCTTCGGCATCGACCCGGCCAAAAAGCGTGTCGTCGGACTGAAGTCGATGCAGCATTTCCGCGCCGCCTTCGAGCCCATCGCCGGCAAGGTCATCGTCTGCGACAGCGGGGCGCTCTGCACGCCGGACCTCTCCAAGTTGCCTTACCGGCGCGCCCGGCGGCCGATCTTCCCGCTCGACCGGTAAAAGGGCCGGCGGCGGCGCACAGCCACCGCAAAGGCAAAGCGCCGCACTTTCTTGCCCATGGCGTAGCTGCTACACGGCAGCAACGCCGCGCGGATGCGGCGCCCAAAGGCCGAAAAAATCATGCTTCTTCGTGTCGGGACACGCCGCAGCCCTCTTGCCATGACGCAGACGAACTTCGTCATTGGCGCGATCCGGGAGAAGTTCCCGGAGATCGAGTTCGAGCTGCGCCCGCTGGCGAGCGTCGCCGACCGGGACAGGGTCTCGGAATTCCATCAGTTCAAGATGATCGGCGTCTTCACCTCGGAGCATGAGGAGCAGCTGCTGCGCAGCGAGGTCGATCTCGTCGTGCATTCCCTCAAGGACCTGCCGACCCTGCTGCGGGACGGGCTCGTGCTGGCCGCGGTGCCCAGGCGCGAGGATCCGCGCGATGTGCTCTGTGGTTCGACGCTGGACGCGCTGCCGCAGGGCGCGAAGGTGGGAACCGGGTCGTTGCGCCGCCGCGCCCAGATCCAGAGCCTGCGTCCCGACGTCAGCGTCGTCCCGATCCGCGGCAATGTCGGCCCGCGGCTGGCCCGGATCGAAGGCGAGGACGGCCTCGACGCCGTCATTCTCGCTCATGCGGGCCTGGAGCGCCTGGGCCTCGGCGAGCGGACATCGGACTTCCTTGATCCGCGCCGTTTTCCCTACGCGGTCGGACAGGGCGCGCTGGGCATCGAGGCGCGCGCCGAAGACACCAAGCTTCGCGAGATCCTGCGCGCGATCGAATGCCCGACCTCCCGGGCGGAGGTCGATGCCGAGCGCGAGATGCTTCATGCACTGGGGGCCGGCTGCAGCCTGCCGGTGGGAGCCTTCTGCGAATGGCAGGGCGACCGCCTGAGCCTGCAGGCCCAGGTGACCTCGCTCGACGGCACCGATCGTGTCGTCGCGGCGCAGGAAGAGCCGGCGGGCCGGGCGAAGGAGCTGGGGCTAGCGGTCGCCGAAAAGCTGAAGCAGCTCGGCGGCGCCAAAATCCTCGAAGCGAGCTACCGGGGCTTCTTCAGCGAGCTCAAGACACCGCAGTCCTGACAAGCGCCTCCTCCAGGCTCGGCCTAATCAGCGACCTCTGGCGGCAAGCGAACCTTGCGATCGCAGGCGGCGTGGCGAGATGAGCGCGAAACCCGGCAGCTGAGATGTGGACGCATCGGAAGGCCGCCGACCGAGCAGAGGTTGCCGGCCAACCGCGGCTTGACTTGTATTGAATTTGTATCTTTCATCGCCCTTCTCGACGAGGGTGCCGCGTGGTTCGCTACCAGGAAATCGCTCATAGCCTCGAACTGGGCCTTGCGGCCGCAGGCGGCGTTTCCCGTGCGATTCCGTCCGAACACGAGCTCTGCGAGCGCTATGGCGCGAGCCGCACGACGATCCGCGCCGCGCTGAAGCAGTTGCAGGACCAGGGCCTGATCGAACGCCGGCAGGGCCAAGGCACCTTCTACCGGCCGCGGCATATCGCCAAGCATCTCGGCAGCCTCGTCGATTTTCACAGCGAGGCCCGGATGGCCGGCCGGCTGCCCACGACGCGGGTGGTGTCGCTGTCGGCCCGCACGGCAACGCCCGACGAGGCCGCGCTCTTCGGCAAAGCCATCGCGTCTCGGGGAATCGTCGATCTCGTGCGCCTCCGCTGCCTGGATGACGAGCCGGCGGTGCTGCAGCGCTCGCGCCTGGGCGCCTCGGTTCTCGGCGAGGTCTCGGCCCGGGACCTCGTGGACACCTCGCTCTACCGCTACCTCGCCGCATCCCGGTCGATCCATGTCGCGACCGTCGAGGAGACGCTGGAGCCCCTCGCCATCGACGCCGACGCCGCCGACCATCTGAAGATCGCAGCCGGCACCGCCGTCTTCCGCTCCCGGCGCATCGCCCGCGATCTCGCCGGCGCGGTGATCGAGGTCAGCGACAACCTGATCCGTGGCGACATCTACCGCTTCACCTTCCACCGCTCTGTCGACAGCTCCGCGGCCGATGGATCGGCTGGACAGAACACGGGAGCCTTGTCGTGAGCGTCGTCCTGGCCTGCGACCTCGGCGGCACCAGTTTCCGTGCGGCGCTGATCGACGCGCAGGGCGCGACGCGCGCCGAAACGGTGATCCTGGGGCCGATGGCGGCCGACCGCCTGGGCTGGTCGGAGATCGACGCGACCGAATGGTGGCGCATCCTGGTCGCCGCAGCAGGTCGTCTGGCGCAGGCCGAGCCCGACCTGTTCGGCGCTGTCGAGGCCATTGCGATCTGCGGCGTGACCCGCACGCAGGTCTTCATCGGGCGCGACGGGAACCAGCTCCGACCCGCCATGACCTGGAAGGACAGCCGCGCTGAGGCCGCTGCCGCAAGGCTGCGCGAACAATTGTCCGACGCCCATCCCGAAACCGGCCGGATCAATGCCTTCCACCCGCTGGCGCGCCTTGCCTGGCTGCGCGAGGAGGAGGAAGCCTGTTTCCGTGCCCTCGCCTGCGTGCTGGAGCCGAAGGACTATCTCAACGCCCGGCTGACCGGCCGGCAGGCCGGCGATCCGGTCTCGATGGCCCGGCTGATGGCCTCGCGCGAGCCGGCCGCCGGCATCGATCCCTTCGCTGCGCTCGGCCTCGCTCCTTCGATCCTGCCGGCCGTGATCGAGCCGACCGACGCGGTCGGCCCGGTTCTCCGGGGTTTGCCCGCACCGCTCGACCGGCTGGCCGGCGTGCCCGTGTTCTGCTCCTCGAGCGACACCTGGGTCGCGGTCGCGGGCCTCGGAGCGCTGCGCGAGGGCTATGCCTACAACATCTCGGGCACCACCGAAGTCCTGGGCGCCGTCGGGCCCGAGCCTGTCGAAGCCGAAGGGTTGCTGACGGTCGATTGGCGTGGGCTCTGGCAGATCGGCGGCCCCAGCCAGAACGGCGCGGACACCGTCTCCTGGCTGCTCTCGCTGTTGGGACGCAACAGCGGAGAGGCCGGCGCGATCGGCCGCGAGATCGGCGCGCTTCTGGCCGGCCGGCGACATCCGCAGCCTCTGCTGTTCCTGCCCTATCTGCAGGGCGAGCGCGTGCCCTACTGGAACCCATCGCTGCGTGGCGCGCTGGTCGGTCTGAACCGGCAGCACGGCGCGACGGACGTCGCCTTCGCCGTGCTGGAAGGGGTCGGCTTCCTCAACCGTATCGTGCTCGATCGGGCGGAAGCGGCGCTGGGCGTACCCGTCGGTGAGATCCGGTTCGGCGGCGGCGCGGCCGCCAATCCCGTCTGGAGCCAGATCAAGGCGGATATCTGCGGGCGCCCCGTCGTGGTCGGCGCCTCGAAGGAGCCGGGCCTTCTCGGAGCGGCCATCGTGGCCTGGACGGGACTTGGCCGCTTCGCCTCGCTTGCCCAGGCGCAGGACGCGCTGGTCAGGCCCGCGGCGCGCTTCGCGCCGGACCCGTCCCGGAAGGCGGCCTACGCAGCGCTCTTCGCGCTGTATCGGCGCAGCGAGGCCGCGCTGGCGCCGATCTCGGCCGATCTTGCCGCCCTGTCGCGCGGCGCCGGAGCCCTGCCGGGTGTCCGCGCCCCGATGTCACCCGTCTCGAAGGACCGACCTGCATGAAGACCCTCGTCCAGACCGATTTTGGCCGCGACCATCTCCTGGTCGGCTGCGTCCACACCCTCGCCCTGCCGGGGACTCCGCTCTACGACCGCAGCGGCGGCATGCGGAAGATCGTGAAGCAGGCGAAGGAGGAGTCGAAGATCCTCGAGGAGGCCGGCTTCCACGCCCTGCTCTACACCAATGAATCGGACATGCCCTACGAGGCGAACATGCCGATCGAGGTTGTCGCCGCGATGACCGAGGTGATCGCCGAATGCCAGGCGCAGACCACGCTGCCGCACGGCGTCAACATGCTGATCGACCCGCCGGCCTCGATCGCGGTCGCCCATGCCACCGGCGGGCGCTTCGTGCGCGCCTTCCTGACCGGCGCGCTGACCGGCGACATCGGCATGATGACGCCGGACGGCGCCCGCGCGCTGCGCCTGCGCGCCAATCTCGGCGCCGAGCACATCCGCATCATCTGCAACGTCACCCCCGGCTTCTCGATCAATCTCGATACCCGCTCCGTCGAGCAGCAGGCCTCGGGCGCGGTCTTCATCGGCCTCGCGGATGTCGTCTGCGTCGGCGGCCCGGCCGCCGGCAAGGAGGCCGATATCTCGGTCATCGAGCGCGTCGCCAGGCAGGTGCCCGATACACCTGTCGCGGTCGGCACCGGCGTCTCGGAGGAGAACATCGCGCGCCTCGCCGAGGCCGCCGAGATCTTCATCGTCGGCACCTCGATCAAATACGACCGCCAAACGCTGAATCCGGTCGAGCCGCGCCGCGCCCAGGCGCTGGTGCGCGCCTATGAACATAGGCAGGCGGCCTGATGGCCGGCCCCGTCACGCTCGTCACCGGCGCTTCGGGTGGTATCGGCGGGGTTCTCGCCGTCATGCTGGCGCGGCAGGGGCACCGTCTCGCGCTCTCGGGTCTCGATCAGGAGGGGCTCGATGCCGTTGCCGAGGAGGTCCGGTCCTGCGGCGGCGAGGTCGAAACGATCGCAGGCGACGTGCGCGACCGCGATCTCGCCCAGGCCTGCATTGACCTCGCGGCCGGGCGCTTCGGACGCCTTGACAACCTCGTCACCGGGGCCGGCGCCTCCAGGCCCGTGCCGCTGGTGGAGATGGACGATGAGGAGTGGGACAAGCTCGTCGACATCAACCTCTCCGCCGTCTTCCGCATCTCCAAGGCGGCCGCACGCCGGATGATCGCTCAGGGCGAAGGCGGCGCGATCGTCCACATTTCCTCGATCGCCCATGCCAATGGCGGCGCCAACCTCGCCTATGGCTCGGCCAAGGGCGGCGTCGCGACCCTCACCTATGGCATGGCCCAGCAGCTCGGACCGCATGGGATTCGCGTGAATGCGGTTGCGCCCGGCATCATCGATACGCCAATGGTGCGTCGTGGCTTCGCCGCGCAGTTCAATGCGCTGGTCGAGGGCGCCGCGGTGCGCACGCCGCTGGGGCGTTTGGGCCAACCGGAGGATGTCGCTGCCGTGATCGCCTTCCTGCTCTCAGCCGGCGCGGCCTTCGTCACCGGCGCGCTGATCCCGATCACGGGCGGCATCGAGATCCTGTCGCCGATCTCGACCATCGCGAAGGGAGCCTGACGGGCATGAGCCGAATCGATGCGCGCAGCCTGATCGGCCATTACGGCACGGCCTTGGCCGGGCTCGCGCTGATCCTGTTCTTTCTGATCTTCGCGCCGAATTTCGCCAGCACGACCAACATCGTCAACGTGCTGAAGGATACGAGCTTCCTCGCCATCCTCGCGCTCGGCTTTGCCCTCGCCTTCACCGTCGCGGAACTCGACCTCTCGATCGCGGAGATGGCGAGCCTGGCGGCGGTGGTCTGCGGCTGGATGGTGCATGCGCAATATCCGCCGGCGGTCGCGGTTGCGGCGGCGCTCGGCGTCGGCGTCGTGCTAGGCGGGCTGAACGGCTACGGCGTCACCGTGCTGCGCATCCCCTCGCTGATCATGACGCTGGGGACCGCCGCCATCGCCAAGGGCCTCGCCTTCATGATCACGCAGGGCGTCGCTTTCGTCGGGCGCTGGCCGGTCGGCTTCACCGGGCTGGCGCGCGGCTACACCTTCGGCATCCCCAATCTCGTGCTCTGGATGACGGCGGCCACCCTCTTCGCCTGGGGGCTGGTGAAATGGACGCGCACCGGCGCGCATATGGTCGCGACCGGAGAGGCTGACGAGGCCGCGCGGCTCGCCGGCATCGCGACTGCCCGCATGAAGCGCATCGGCCTGCTCCTGTCCGGTGTCTTCGCGGGTCTGATGGCGGCGCTGCTCGCGGCCAACCTGTCCTCGGCCGCACCGAACATGGCCGGCGACTACCTGCTCTACGCGATCGCCGCCGTTCTGCTCGGCATGACCATGTTCGAACCGGGCAAGCCCAATATTCCCGGCACGGTCTTCGCCGCGCTGGTGCTGAAGGTGCTGGGCAACGGCTTGGTCCTGCTCGGCGCGCCCTATTACATCCAGGACATCGTGCTCGGCGTCATCATCATCGGCTCGGTCGCATTCTCGGCCAGCGCGATGAAAAAGGCGGCGTTCAAGGTCTGACGGTTTCGCTGACCATCACAATAAGAGGGGAGACATCATCATGTTCGGGTTCAGGAAAATGCTGGTCGTGGGCGCGGCGCTGCTCGGGCTCGGCCATTCGGCGCAGGCCTTCGAGGTCGGCATCATCGGCTTCCAGTTCTCCTCGGAGACGCATGCGCGCGTCGCCAATGCGGCCGCGGCCGCCGCCAAGGCCAAGGGCTGGGGCGTGACGCTGCTGAACTCCGAGGGCGCGCTGCCCAAGCATGCCGAGCAGTTCGACGCGCTGATCGCCAAGAAGGTCGATGCCATCATCATCGCCATGGGCAAGCCGGTCGAGGCCGACGCCCAGTTCAAGGCCGCCAAGGATGCGAAGATCCCGGTGATCACCGTCCAGTCGGGCGCCAGCCCCCATGCGCTGTTCGACATCCAGAGCAACGAGTACAAGATCAGCGCCGATGCCGCGCTCTATCTGCTCGGCCAGCTCGGCTATCAGGGCAACATCCTCACCGCCCGTTTCGACCTCAACGTCGCTTCGCGCATCCGGGGCAAGGTGCTCGACATCGTGCTGTCCGAGAACCAGGCCGTGAAGGATGTCGGCAAGTTCTCGATGGCGCGCACCCAGAGCTGGCGCGACGACGTCCGCGCCGGCATGCAGGCGCTACTGCTGCAGAACCAGGGCAAGATCAACGGCATCTGGGCCTCCTTCGACGGCCAGGCCTACATCATCGACGACCTGCTGCAGGCCCAGGGTGTGAAGAAGGGGCAGATCCCGCTCGTCTCGGTCGATGGCGGCAAGGAGACCTATGCCCGCATCGCCGACCCGGCCTCGACCTTCATGGCGACCGTCGCCATTCCCTTCGAGGAGATGGGCAAGCAGGCGGTCGACGCGATCCAGGCCATCGTCGTCGACAAGAAGCCGAAGGAGAGCATCACCAGCGGGCCGTATCTGTTCACGGACGCGGTGCTGGTCGACAAAACGAATGTCCAGCAGTTCCTGAAGTGAAGCCAGCCGCGTCATGCTCGGGCGAAGACCCGAGCATCTCGGAAAACAGCGCCTTCCCGGCCTGAGGTTCTCGGGTCGGAGCTTCGCTCCGCCCGAGACTGACGCCGCGTGGCCCCGTAGCCGGACGGACAGATCATGAGCGACCCCACCCCCCTCCTCTCCCTGCGCGGGATCGGCAAGGCTTACGGCCCCGTCGTCGCCGTGCGCGAGGTCGATCTCGACATCTTCCCGGGCGAGGTCGTCGCGATCTGCGGGGACAACGGCGCCGGCAAGTCGAGCCTGATCAAGGTGATCTCGGGCGCCGAGGAGCCGACGGCGGGCGCGATGAGCATGCGTGGCAAGCCGGTCTCCTTCGCATCGCCGCATGATGCGCTGGAGCAGGGCGTCGCCACGATCTACCAGGACCTCGCGCTGGCCCCCCGGCTCTCCATCGCCCAGAACGTGTTCATGGGCTCGGAGCTGACGAGGCCGGTCCTGCTGCCCTTCCTGCGCATCCTCGACAAGAAGCGGATGATCTCCGAGTCGCAGCGCTACCTCTCGCAGCTTTCGGCCGCCGTCACCGACATGACGCGCCCGGTCGAGCGGCTCTCGGGCGGCCAGCGCCAGGCGGTGGCAATCTCGCGCGCCCTGCGCTGGAATGCCGAGATCATCATCATGGACGAGCCGACGGCGGCGCTCGGCGTCAAGGAAAGCGCGCTGGTGCTCGACCTGATCCGCAAGCTCAAGGCCGACCGGCGCACCGTCATCCTGATCAGCCACAACATGCGCGATGTGGTCGCGCTCGCCGACCGTGTCGTGATCATGGGCGCGGGCCGCAAATATGTGGACCGGCCGGTGGGCGACCTCACGGCCGACGACATCGCGCATATGATCATGGCGGGCAACGCCAAGGCGGCGTGACGATGCGCGAAGCCATCATCATCGACACCGATCCAGGGCAGGACGACGCCGTCGCACTGCTGCTCGCCTTCGCGAGCGCGGACCGGCTCGATCTGCGCGCCATTACCACGGTCGCCGGCAATGTCCCGGTGGCGCAGACCACCGCCAACGCGCTGCGCATCCGCGATCTCGCCGGGGCCGAGGCGGCTGGCGTGCCCGTCCATGCCGGTGCCGAGGGGCCGCTGCTCTTCCCGCTTGAGACGGCCGAATTCGTCTGCGGGCCGGATGGCCTCGCTGGCGCCGAGCTGCCGCCGCCTCGCAGCGAGCCGGCGGCCGGTCATGCGGTGGAGGCGATCATCGCCATCTGCCGCGCCGCACCCGATGACGGCATCACGCTCTGCCCGCTCGGGCCGCTGACCAATCTGGCTCTGGCGTTCAGGCTGGCGCCCGACATCCTGCCCAAAGTAAAGCGAATCGTGCTGATGGGCGGCGCGATCGGCCTCGGCAACATGACGCCGGCGGCCGAGTTCAATGTGCATGTCGATCCGCACGCCGCCGCCATCGTCTTCGATTCGGGCCGTCCGGTCGTGATGTTCGGGCTCGGCGTGACGCTGCAGGCCATCGCCAGCCATGAACAGGTGGCGCGGATCGGGGCGCTCGGCACGGCTACCGGCCGGGCGGTCCACGGCATGCTGACTCGCCCACGCCCCGGTGGGCTCGGCACGGCCGGCCACCCGATGCACGACCCGTGCGTCATCGCCTTCCTGCTCTGGCCCGAGCTGTTTGCGGGGCGCGACTGCTTCGTCGAGGTCGAGACCGGCGCCGGCCCGCTGCGCGGCCGCACCACCATCGACTGGAACGGCCGGCTGAAGCGGCAGCCCAACGCCCATGTCGTCGCGACGGTGCAGGCTCATGAGCTGTTCGAGCGCATGATCGCCCGCTTCGCGACGCTGCCCTGAGATCGACGGAGATCGTCATGCCCCATTTCGTCGAGACGCTGCAGCAGGAAGCCGCCAGTGCGATCGCCCGCATGCGCGAGGCCGCGTTCGAGGCCCGCCGCCTGCATGCCCGCGCCGAGCTGATGCGCCACATGCTGACCACGACCCGCAAGGTCAAGGACCGGCCGAAGGCGGAGGCCGTCGAGACGGTCGTGCGCGAATGGATGGATGCCTGGAATCTCGGCCGCGGCGACTGGCCCCATATCGCCCGCGAGATGGAGGCCTTCACCGAGGCCTTCCACGACTACGCCAACGATCCTAGCGACGCCCATGATGCGCGCGTCGCCGCCACGGCCCAGGGGCTCGAGGCCGCACTGGCGCAGGAAGGTACCTCCATCGCCGATCAGATGGCGTTTCGCTCGCAATGCGCCCATGGCTGGTGGGACTTCGTCGTGCCGACGCCGCCCGACCTGCCCGGCGGCAAGCCGCGGCCGTCCATCCCGGCTCCACGCACCGATGCCCCGTTCTGGGAAGCCGGCTGCGCCGATTTCTGTCGTTAGGGCGGCGGGGTTCAAGGAAATACGCTCAGGAACGATACGATGGGAAACCCGCGTTCCGCCCGCATGATCGGTGACGATCCGTCACGGCCGTTGCTGTCCTGCAGAGGCAATGCCGTAGCCGATGAGTCTCCGCGGCGCGACCGCCGATTTGCGACCGGCGTTGGCTCAGGATGCAAGATCGGTGACCTGAGACCCTTTTCTCCTCCGGTCTGAGGGAGAGTCCTGAGTTTGATTTCTGGCGCTAAGCGGCCTGTTTTTCCAGCGTGGATTTGAGTGC
>NZ_FTMO01000030.1 GCF_900156025.1 Allobosea sp. TND4EK4 | reverse complement strand
CGTCTGCTTCCATCCCGATCCTCCGTCTCGCCAATCGGAGGATGCTGCCACATGCAGCTCATGAACCGCACGAGGGGACCGGCGTGGCGCTTACGTATCACCGATCTTGAGATCATTGCGCTTTGTCAGGACATCACCAAATCGCAATATCGGGAAATCGCGCAAATGGAGGCGATCCTCGCCCGACAGAAGTGAAACACTTCACATCTGAAGTCGTCATCCCCATCTCAAGCTTAGCTACGCAAGCCCCGAGCGGGTTTCCCTCTGGGCAAACCAGGGGAGGCTGTGATGAGGATGTTCCGCCAAATCGCCCTGTCGGCGACCTGCTTGCTTATCCTGGCTCCCCTTGCGCCGGCGGCGGCTCACCGTGCCAATCTGGCCCCGGGGATTAAAGAGGTCACTAGCGCGATCAACGGCAAGGTCTGCGCGACAGCAGGAGGAGCGCATTTCACGTTCGATAATGATGGGCGCTTCTCTTATGACGGCCTCTGGCAAAGCAGCGGAAGCTTCACGCTTGCCGATAACGCGGTAGTCGTAACGTTCGACAGCGGCCTTCAGCGCGCTTTTGAAATCTCCAAGCGGGACGGCGCGCTCTACATGGAACAAACCCGCATTCTCTGCACTGCGAAGCAATAACGCAGACGTTGAGCCGGGCGGCTTCATTTCGCCCGGCTTCCACTCCTCCCGGACGAGATCAGACCTGCTGCAGCCCGCGATAGCGAGCAAACACGTGCTGCTTGCCGGCTGAGAAAATGGCGATTTCGTAGGGCTGCGGCGTCTGGCCAGACACCTCCATCCCGGGCGAGCCGACCGGCATGCCGGGAACCGCAATGCCGATCGCCTTCGGGCGCTCGATAAGCAGGCG
The DNA here is from genome assembly GCF_900156025.1 of Allobosea sp. TND4EK4. Lineage (GTDB taxonomy): Bacteria > Pseudomonadota > Alphaproteobacteria > Rhizobiales > Beijerinckiaceae > Allobosea. Next base: position 27,546 of record NZ_FTMO01000030.1, on the reverse strand, counting down.
CTTCACCGCCTCGGCCGGGACATGCCCTTCAATGACATAACCGCCAATCTCGGCCGTGTGGCATGACATCAGGGCCTCCGGCACGCCAAGCTTGGCCTTGAGTGGCAGCACGTCATCGACCTGGATCACATCGACCGGAAAACCGGCGGACTTGATATGCTCGACCCAATTGCCGCAACAACCGCAGTTCGGATCGCGGGTCACGGTCATCCTGGGCAATGTTTCCGTCGCTGCTACCGGCCCGGCCAGGACGATGGCTGTGAAAGCTTGCGCCGTTCCGAGCATCAGCGCGCGGCGAGTGGGCGAAATATCGATTTGCATGGCTGTTCTCCTTCAATCTCGACTGCGTCTTCACCGAAAGAAGACGTATTTTACCAAGGCGGCGATCACCAACAGCGGCACTGCGACGATGAGCCAATGCAGCGCTCCCATGCTCCAGCCCATGCCGTTCATCATGTCGTGCATCTCGGTCTATCCACCTATTCAACGACCGCAGCTTGCCGCTGCACCGGCGCGGGCCGGGCTGCCACGCTGCCGGTTTCCTCGGCCGGCGGGAGCCGCCAACCCTTGATCAGCCCGTAGATCGCCGGGATCACCAGCAACGTCAGCACGGTCGATGAGACCATGCCGCCGATCATCGGCACGGCGATGCGCTGCATCACCTCGGAACCGGTTCCGGTGTTCCAGAGGATCGGCAGCAGGCCCGCCATGATTGCGACCACGGTCATGATCTTCGGCCGCACCCGCTCGACCGCGCCGAGCATGATCGCTTCCTGCAGATCCGCACGAGTGAACGCCTTGCCCTCCAGCGATCGATGCTCCCGGATCTCGACCAGCGCATGGTCGAGATAGATCAGCATGATCACACCGGTTTCGGCGGCGACGCCTGCGAGTGCAATGAAACCGACGGTGACGGCGACCGACATGTTGAAGCCGAGCCACCAGAGCAACCAAACGCCACCGACCAATGCGAAGGGCAGCGAGAGCATGACGATGATGGTCTCGGTCAATCTGCGGAAATTCAGGTAAAGCAGCAGAAAGATGATCGCGAGGGTTACGGGTACGACCAGCTTGAGCCGAGCCTCGGCCCGTTCGAGATATTCGAACTGGCCGCTCCAGGCGACGCGGTAGCCCGCAGGCAGCTTGACGCTTTGTGAGATCGCGTCCTGGGCATCGCGGACATAGCCACCGAGGTCGCGTCCGGCGGTGTCGACGAAGATATAGACGGCCAGTTCGCCGTTCTCGGTGCGGATCGAGGTGGCGCCACGCTTGCGTTCGATGCTCGCGACCTCGCCGAGTGGCACACTGGCGCCGGACGGCGTCGAGACCTGCACCTCGCGGGCAATCGCTTGCGGGTCGGAGCGCAGGTCGCGGGGATAGCGGATGGCGACCCCGTAGCGCTCGCGGCCCTCGACCGTCGTCGTTACAGTCTCGCCGCCCATCGCCATCACGACCGCATTCTGGACGTCGCCAACGGAAAGCCCGTAGCGTCCCAGTGCGATACGGTCCGGCACGATGTCGAGGAAATAGCCGCCGATGACGCGCTCGGCATAGGCACTGCTCGTCCCCGGAACGGCTTTCAGCACGGTCTCGACCTGGCGCGAGATCGCCTCCATCTGCCCGAGATCGGTGCCGAACACCTTGACCCCGATCGGCGTGCGGATGCCAGTCGCCAGCATGTCGATGCGAGCCCGGATCGGCTGCGTCCAGGCGTTGGAGACGCCGGGGAACTGGAGAGCTTTGTCCATCTCCGCCTTGAGGCTGTCGAGCGTGACGCCCTCGCGCCATTCCGCCTTGGGCTTCAGGTTGATAATCGTCTCGAACATCTCGGTCGGCGCCGGGTCCGTGGCGGTCTGGGCGCGTCCGGCCTTGCCGTAGACCGAGGCGACCTCCGGGAAGGAGCGGATGATCCGGTTCTGGGTCTGAAGCAGCTCGGCCGCCTTGGTGACGGAGATGCCGGGCAAGGTGGTAGGCATGTACATCAGCGTGCCTTCGTCGAGAGTCGGCATGAACTCGGAGCCGAGCTGCCGCGCCGGCCAGAGGCTGAGGCCCAGCACCGCGACCGCCAGAACGATCGTCAATGTCTTCGCCCTGAGCACGACGCGGATGAGCGGGCGGTAGAGCGCGATCAATATCCGGTTGATCGGATTCCTGGCCTCCGGAATGATCCGGCCCCTGACGAAGATGACCATCAGCGCCGGAACCAGGGTCACCGAGAGCAAGGCTGCAGCCGCCATGGCGAAGGTCTTGGTGTAGGCGAGCGGCCCGAACAGCCTGCCTTCCTCCGCTTCCAGCGTGAAGATCGGCAGGAAAGAGACGGTGATGACGAGCAGGCTGAAGAACAGTGCTGGCCCGACCTCGCTTGCCGCCTCGATCAGGATCTCGACGCGCGGTTTATCCGGCCGCGCTCGTTCGAGGTGCTTGTGGGCATTCTCGATCATGACAATGGCGGCGTCGATCATGGCGCCGACCGCAATGGCAATCCCGCCCAAGCTCATGATGTTGGAGCCGAGGCCGAGCGCCTTCATCGCGGCGAAGGCCATCAGGATGCCGACCGGCAGCATGATGATCGCCACCAGCGCGCTGCGCAGGTGCAGCAGGAAGACGATGCAGACCAGAGCGACGATGATGCTCTCTTCGATCAATGTGCCCTTTAGCGTCTCGATTGCCCGCTCGATCAGCCCGGAGCGGTCATAGACCGGCACGATCTCGGCCCCGCCTGGCAGGCTCGAGGTGATCTCGGCAAGCCGCGCCTTGGCGCGCTCGATCACGGCAAGTGCATTGGCGCCGAAACGCTGCAGGACGATTCCGCTCGCGACCTCGCCCTCGCCGTTGAGCTCGGTGATGCCGCGCCGCTCATCCGGGCCGAGCTCGACGCGGGCGACATCGGAAAGGCGCAAGGCTGCGCCGCGCTCGCTCTTCAGGACGATGTTCTCGATGTCGGCGATCGACTTCAGATAGCCGCGGCCGCGCACCATGAATTCGAATTCGCTGAGCTCGACCGTGCGGCCGCCCACATCCAGGTTGCTGGCGCGGACCGCCTCGCGCAGCGCAGCCAGCGAGACGCCTTGGGCGCGCAGCCGTACCGGATCGACGACGATGGCGTATTGCTTGACGAAGCCGCCGACGCTGGCGACCTCGGCGACGCCCTCCGCACGCGAAGCCGCAAAGCGGATCTTCCAATCCTGCAGAGAACGGAGTTCGGCCAGGGACATGTCCTTGGCCATCACCGCATATTGGTAAACCCAGCCGACGCCGGTCGCGTCCGGCCCGAGCGTCGGCGTCACGCCCGATGGCAGACGGCGCGCGGCGGTGTTGAGGTATTCGAGCACGCGCGAGCGCGCCCAATAGGGATCGGTGCCGTCCTCGAAGATCACATAGACAAAGGAGACCCCGAAGAACGAGAAGCCGCGCACGACGCGCGCCTTCGGCACCGTCAACATCGAGGTCGTCAACGGATAGGTGACTTGGTCCTCGATCACCTGCGGCGCCTGGCCGGGATATTCGGTGTAGACGATGACCTGGACATCGGAGAGGTCGGGGATGGCGTCGAGCGGCAAAGTCCTGAGCGCGTAGAGCCCGGCGGCAACGACGAAGGCCGTGGCGACGAAGACGAGGATGAGATTGCGCGCCGACCAGGCGATCAGGCGGGCGATCATGGCTTGGCCTCCGGCTGGGCGAAGCCACTCAGGGCGGCCTTGAGGTTGCTCTCCGCATCGATCAGGAAATTGGCGGAGACGACGACACGGTCGCTTTCGGAAACACCTTCGGTGATCGCGACCATGCCGTCGCCACGCCGGCCAAGCTTGACCTCGCGGGGCTCGAAGCGGCCTTCGCCGCGATCGAGGATGACGACGCTTCGTGTGCCGCTATCGATGACGGCACTCCTGGGAACCGCCAGTTCTGCGGTCGCATCACCAGCGCCGATCTCGACGTCGGCATACATGTTCGGCAGCAGGACACCGTCCGGATTGGCTAGTTCGATACGGACCTTTGCCGTGCGCGTCGCCTCGGCGATCTGTGGGTAGATCACGCCGACGCGCCCTTCGAAACTCATGCCGGGGCGGCCGCGGAGCCGAACCGTCGCCGGCGCTCCGATCCGGATCTCGGCCAGATCACGCTCCGGCACGTCGGCCAGGACCCAAATCGTCGAGATATCCGCAAGCCGGAACAGGCTGCCTCCGGCAGCCATCTTCATGCCGTCGCTGACGTTGCGCTCCAGCACGATGCCATCACGCGGTGCCGTCCAATTCACCGTCGGCGGCACCTTCCGGCTGCGCTCGATCTCGGCGATGATTTCGGCGGGAACACCGAGGTTTTCGAGGCGCTGCCTTGCGCCCCCTTCGGGCACGCCTCGTGCTGCAGCGTTCAGCTCGGTGATGAACTGGGCGCCAGCCGTGCTGATTTCGGGCGAGTAGATGCGCGCAAGTCGCGTACCCTTCGCGACACGGTCGCCGGTCGTGACCGGCGCGACCTCCTGGACGAAGGCGTCAGCACGTATCGCCACCACGGAAATCCGCCGCTCGTCGAGTTGCACCACGCCAGGAACACGAACGGTCTGGGCAATGGTCTGGCGACGGACCGGTTCGGAACGGACACCGCTACGCTGGATGCGCCCGGGCGAGAGCTTGATGATTCCGTCCTCGCTCCCCTCGCCTTCATAGACGGGGAGATAGTCCATCCCCATCGAGTCCTTCTTGGGCACCGGCGACGTATCCGGAAGGCCCATCGGATTGCGATAGTAGAGGATGCGCCCCTTCTCGGCTTGGGCCGCCGGTTTCTCGACCGGCGGCTTCTCCTCGAAGCTGGTATCTTCGCTGGTGCGCACGGCTTTGAACGGCCGACCGTCTGCCGTCTGGTGTGGCTCAGCCGAATAGACCGGTTTCCGATCCGGCTCCTGGTAGTAGATCACCGGTCCTGTTCCGGCGGGCGCGTTCGCTGCGAGCGAACCTTCGATGCCGAGCCAATTCTGCAGGCCAGGCACCGCGATACCGCGATGACCGGCCCAATAGCCCGCCCCTCCCGCCGCCAGAACGGCAGCGAGCGCCAGGCCCGTGAGGGCGATGCGTTTCATGGCAGGGCCTTGAGGATCAGTTTGTTTTCAAGCGTGCCGGTTTCGCCCTGGACCTTGGCGCCAAGCGACAAGCGCCAACTGCCTTCCATGACCAAATTCGTCCTGAAGCTGTAGGCCCCCGTCTCCGAAGCTGGGAGGGCTTCGATGGGAGAGGCCATCGTGGCCATGCCCTCCGGCTCCATGTCGATCCGCTTGGCGAAGATGACGGCATCCGGCACCGGCTTGCCTGATCGCTTGTCGATCAGCTTGACGGTCATGACGACGCCATTGCCTTGCTTGAATTCACTCTGGGCGAGCTGGAATTCATAATCCTTGATATCCGCCAAGGCCGGCAATGTGACGGCGGCGAGCGGAAGCGCGGCGACGAGCGCGCGCAGCGTATGGGTGATAATCATTGTCGAATCCTGAGACAGTGAGGCTGCCGCGCCCGCGGGGCAGCTCAAAGCGTGGCGCTAGCCACGGCCCACCGATCGCGCGGCATGACCGCGCGATCGCAGCCGGCACATCAGTGCCGGCGATGTCTCAGCTTCGTGGTGGTCGGGCCGGAGGCTCGCCCGGTCGCGAAATGCGCAGCGCCTCATCGCCCACACGCCCGAGCGTCACGACAACTGGTTGAACAAGCGTGGCGAAAACCGTTGGTTCACTCGCGAAGCACTTGGCCAGACAGAAGCTCGCGGCAGGGCAATTGGTCGTGCAATCGGGTTGTTTGTCCTTCGGATTGGGGCAGCACGGCATGTCAGGCGACATCTCTGTCATCGCCTCACGTTCCATGCGGACATAGCCAGCCCGCGCCGGCGAGACCAAGGCAGCCAACATCGTGGCTGTAACGAACAGCCCCAGGATCAGTGTGTGCGTGAGAAGTCGAAACTTCATGGCACCCGTTCTGACATACCGACAGGGATCGCAAAAGGGCGAGAACTGCGGCTGTTTGACCGGAAGCAACCAAAATCGCTGCTTCGTGATCTCAAGCTTGGTGCCTCAGCATGCGGCGCAAGATGTCGTCGCGCCGGTAGAAGTGATGCCAAAGCGCCCCGGCGACATGGATCAACGCGAGCACTAGCAGCGCCCAGCTGAGCCATCGATGCAAGGGCGCGGCGCGGAAGCTGAGATACATCGCAACCGTACCCGTGAACGGCAACAGGAGCAGGAGGCCATACAGACAGATGTGAACGCCCGTTGCGGCCCATCGTTCGCGTGGAGACAAGTCTTCAAGCGAGGGGCGGCCATAGATGTAGCGCAATGCGATCTGAGTCAGCGCGAGCCCCATGATCAGCCATCCCATCCAAGCGTGGACCTGATGCAGGAACAGATCAAAGGGGGCGGGCTTCGTGAAGCCATGCGCCATATGGGTGCGCTGGATCGCCCAGGAAGTCGGAACCTGGGCGATGCACAACAACGGCACAAGCCAGTGGATCCAGCGCTGGTAGACGCCAAAAGACCTGCCCAGGCTGACCTTGGGAATAAGGATGCTTTGCAACAAGCTCACGATGCAAACCCGTTCATTCGAATGGCATCGCCCCCTATTGGAGAGACGCCGTTCTCAGGCGCAGCGCATTGGCGATCACGCTGACCGAGGACAGCGCCATCGCCGCCGCCGCGATGATCGGGGACAGCAGCAATCCGAATATCGGATAGAGCACGCCGGCCGCGACGGGTACGCCCGCAGCATTGTAGATGAAGGCGAAGAACAGGTTCTGCCGGATGTTGCTCATCGTGGCCCGGCTGAGCTGAAGCGCCCGCACGATCCCCTCCAGATCACCCTTGAGCAGCGTCACCCCTGCGCTTTCGATCGCAACGTCGGTGCCCGTGCCCATGGCGATGCCGACATCCGCCGCCGCCAGAGCCGGCGCGTCATTCACGCCGTCGCCGGCCATCGCGACCACCCTGCCCTGGGCACGCAGCTTGTTGACGACCGCGCTCTTGTCCTCAGGCAGGACCTCGGCCTCGACCTCGTCGATGCCAAGCCGGCGCGCCACCGCCTGGGCCGTCGTCCGGTTGTCGCCTGTCAGCATCACCACCCGAATACCGGCGCCCTTGAGGAACTCGATCGCCCTCGGGGTGGTCTGCTTGACCGGATCGGCGATCACCAGCAGCCCGGCGACGCGGCCATCGATAGCGACGAAGATCACGGTGCCGCCCTCCGCACGCAGCGCCTCCGCCTCGGCGGCCTGCGCAGCCGTGCCGATGCCGGCTTCGCTCATGATCCGGTGGCTGCCGATCACCAGCGCACGGCCCTCGACCGTCCCGGTCACCCCCTTGCCGACCGGGCTGTCGAAATCCTGCGCCTCGGCCAGGGTAAGGCCGCGCTCCTTCGCAGCGTCGACAATCGCTGCGGCGAGCGGATGCTCGCTCGCCCGCTCAAGCGAGGCCGCAAGCCGCAGCAGCTCGCTCTCGGTGATCGCACCGACCGGCTTCAGCCCGATCAGCCGCGGCTTGCCTTCGGTCAGCGTGCCGGTCTTGTCGACCACGAGGGTATCGACCTTCTCGAAGCGCTCCAGCGCTTCGGCATTCTTGATCAGCACGCCGAGATGTGCGCCACGTCCGACCCCAACCATGATCGACATCGGCGTCGCCAGGCCGAGCGCGCAGGGACAGGCTATAATCAGCACGGCGACGGCAGCGACGAGCCCATGCGCGAAGCGAGGCTCCGGCCCGAACGCCATCCAGGCGGCGAAAGCGACGATGGCAATGACGATGACGAGCGGAACGAACCAGCCGGACACCTGGTCGGCCAGGCGCTGGATCGGTGCTCGCGAACGCTGAGCCTCCGCCACCATCGAGACGATCCGAGCCAGCATGGTGTCACTGCCGACCTTGCCGGCGCGCATGATGAAACCGCCGGTGGTATTGAGCGTGCCGCCGATCAGGGCCGCGCCGACCTCCTTGGTGACCGGCATCGATTCGCCCGTGACCATGGATTCGTCGATCGAGCTGCGGCCTTCGATCAGTTCGCCATCGACCGGAACCGTTTCGCCCGGGCGGACCCGCAGGCGGTCCCCGACATGGACAGCGTCCAGATTGATGTCCTCGTCCTCGCCGTCGTTGCGCACCCGCTGGGCGGTCTTCGGCACGAGGTCGAGCAAGGCCCGGATAGCACCGCCAGTCTGCTCCCGGGCTCGCAATTCGAGGACCTGGCCCAGCAACACCAGGACGGTGATCACGGCCGCCGCCTCGAAATAGACTGCGACCGCTCCTTCCGTGGAGCGGAGCGTTTCCGGGAACAGGTTCGGAGCGACGGTCGCGACGACGCTGTAGGCCCAAGCGACACCGGTACCCATCGCGATCAGCGTGAACATGTTCAGGCTGCGGTTAACCAGCGAGGCCCAGGCCCGCTGGAAGAACGGCCAGCCAGCCCAGAGCACGACCGGCGTCGCTAAGATCAGCTGCAGCCAGTTCGAGCTCTGCTGGTTAAGCAGCATGTGTAGGTCGACGACATGCCCACCCATCTCCAGCGCGAACACCGGTAGGGCGAGCGCGAGCCCTACCCAGAATCGGCGTGTCATATCGACGAGCTCGGCGCTGGGTCCTTCCTGAGCCGTCGCGACTTCCGGTTCGAGCGCCATGCCGCAGATCGGGCAGTTGCCAGGCCCCGACTGGCGGATCTGGGGATGCATCGGGCAGGTATAGATCGTGCCTTCGGACGCATGTTTTGCCGCAGGCGCTGTCGGCTTCTCCCCGATATAGGCCTCCGGATCCGCCTCAAACTTGCCGTGGCATCCGGCGGAACAGAAGAAATAGGTCTCCCCGGCATGGGCGGCGCGATACTTTGCGGTGGTGGGATCGACGGTCATTCCGCAGACCGGGTCCTTCACACTCTCCTTTGCGCCATGGGAATGGCCATGGTGATGCGAATGGTCATCGTGCTGATGACCGGCGTGACGCTGATGATCTGCCATGGCTCGCCGCTCTGCGCTCCTGCCCCTTTGCCTTGCCAATGCATGAGCGGCCGGCGGGTTCGCGCCGGCCGCCTGCGATCAGCCGATGCGATCCGCGCCGGGCGTGTATCCAGCACCCGCCACAATCGACCTGATAGCGGAAAAGTCAGCTGCTCCGACGACACTGACGAGCTTCGAAGCCGGATCGGCGGTGACCGCCGTTCCCGGAATCTGGTCCTCGATCGCCTTCTTGATCGTGCCGGCGCAATGGCCACAGGTCATGTCCTCGACGCGGAAGCTGATCGCGCCCTCAGGAGAGGTTGTCGCCTTGGCGGCAGTATCAGAATGTTGCTGGCAGGCGCACATAACTGCAATGTCCCTCGTTGACGATCACAGCAGCCTACGGCTTCCCATAATGGGAAGGTCAAGCACCTTTCGCACGCTCCTCGTCAGTGCAGGATCTGCGAGAGGAAGAGCTTGGTGCGCTCGTGCTGCGGGTTCTTGAAGAACTCGTTGGGGGTGTTCATCTCGACGATCTGGCCGGCATCCATGAAGATGACGCGGTCGGCGACCTGGCGGGCGAAGCCCATCTCATGGGTGACGCAGAGCATGGTCATGCCCTCCTCAGCCAGCGAGACCATGGTGTCGAGCACCTCCTTGACCATCTCCGGATCGAGCGCCGAGGTCGGCTCGTCGAACAGCATGATCTTCGGGCTCATGCAGAGCGAACGGGCAATGGCCACGCGCTGCTGCTGGCCGCCCGAGAGCTGGCCCGGATATTTGTGAGCCTGCTCGGGGATCTTGACGCGCTTGAGATAGTGCATGCCGATCTCCTCGGCATCCTTCTTCGGCATCTTGCGCACCCAGATCGGCGCCAGCGTCAGGTTCTCGAGGATCGTCAGATGCGGGAACAGGTTGAAGTGCTGGAAGGCCATGCCGACGTCGCGGCGGATCTCGTCGATCTTCTTGAGGTCGTTGGTCAGCTCCGTGCCGTCGACGATGATCTGGCCCTTCTGGTGCTCCTCCAGCCGGTTGATGCAGCGGATCATCGTCGACTTGCCCGAGCCCGAAGGCCCGCAGATCACCAGCTTCTCGCCGCGGCCGACCTTCAGGTTGATGTCGCGCAGCACGTGGAACTCGCCGTACCACTTGTTGACGCCGATCATCTCAACGGCGGTGGCCGTGTTCAGCGAGGTCTGCTTCAGGGCCGCGGGGCGGGAGTCGGTCGTCTTGGTTTCTGCCATTGCCATGGTCATGGAGGCGTCTCCTAGCGAGCAGCGGGGCCGCGCCGCTCCAGGAAATCGGCAAAGCGGGCGAATGAGAAGGACAGGGCGAAGAAAATCGCGCCGATGAAGAGAAAGGTTTCGGCCGCCGGCGACGGCCAAGCCGGATCGGCCAGCGCCGCCTTGCCGGAGCTGATCAGGTCGAACAGCCCGACCACGAGCACGAGGCTGGTGTTCTTGATCATCACGATGATGGTGTTGGCCAAGGCCGGGATCACCACCCTGATCGCCTGCGGCAGGATGACGAGGTACTGCGTACGCCAGAACGGCAGGCCGAGAGCCGCGGCTGCCTCGTACTGGCCCTTCGGGACCGCCTGCAGCCCACCGCGAATGACTTCGGCAAGATAGGCAGCCGCGAAGATCGTCAAGGCGACGAGGGCGCGCACAAACTTGTCGGGCAGCAGCGCCTCCGGCAGGAACAGCGGCAGCATGATCGAGGCCACGAACAGGATCGAGAGCAGCGGCAGGCCACGGACGGACTCAATCGTGATGACCGCGGCGATCCGGACGGCAGGCATCGTCGACCGGCGCCCCAGCGCGAGCAGGATCCCGACCGGAAAGGCGATGCCGATCGCCACAACGGTGAGGATCAGCGTCACCGGCAGGCCGCCCCAGGCCGAGGTCGGGACCTCTTCGAGGCCGAGGCCGCCGCCCATCAGCCAAGCGATCAGCGCGAGCGCCCCGATCCAGAGCCCGAGCAGACGCGGCGTCCAACTCGCCGGCCGGACCGACCAGCCGAGCAAGGCCAGGATCATGAGGCAGACCAGAGCAGGCCGCCAGCGCTCCCCGACCGGGTAGATGCCGAACAGCAGCTGGCCCGATTTGGCGTAGATGAAGCTCCAGCAGGCCCCGGACGCGGCGCGGCAGGCGGCGGGGTCCGGATTGAAGAGGACGGCGTCGAGCACCAGCCAGCGCAGCATCGGCGGCAGGGCAACAGTGAGCATGGCGCCGAAAGCCAGCGTCAGGGCGGCATTCAGCGGCGAGCCGAACAGCAACCCGGCGGTCCGGCGCAGCGAGGCCAGGAGCGGCGCGGACCAGGCCTGCGCCGGCACGGGAGCCTCGGCGAGAGGGAGCGAAATCGTCTTCACGGGATCAGCGTTCCACGATGGCGATGCGGCGGTTGTACCAATTGGCCGCGCTCGACAGGGTCAGGTTCAGGACGAGATAGACGCCCAGGATGATGAAGACGCCTTCGATCGAATGGCTGGACTTGCTGATGATGGTGTTCATTACCGCAAGGAAATCCGGATAGCCGACAGCGATCGCCAGCGTCGAATTCTTGACGACGTTGATGTACTGGCTGTTGAGCGGCGGCACGATCACCCGCAGCATTTGCGGGATCACGATCAGCCGCAGGATCTGGCTGCGGGACAGGCCGACCGAGCGGCCGGCATCCCATTGCCCAGGCCCGACCGACAGCACGCCGCCACGCACAATCTCGGCGATGAATCCCGTCGTATAGATCGTCAGGCCGATCAGGATCGTGCTGAGTTCTGGCGTCAATTCCAGTCCACCCTGGAAATTCGAACCCGCGAAGACCGGCCAGTCAATCGAGACCCTGGCATCGGCGAACGAAAAGCCGAGCAAAAGCACGGCAGCCGCGGCCCAGCTCAGGGTAGGCCGGAATCTGCGCAGCGAACCTACAACCCGAGCAGCGAGGAAGATCAGCCCGGCAACGAGGATCAAGGTGACGCCCGCCGTGTCCATGTTGACATGCACGCTCGGCACCATGACGCCGCGCATCGAGGCGAATACGCCGGGTATCGGATTGAGCGCCTCGGCGACCGGCGGGAGGACTTTCCACCAGAGCGAATAGAGGAAGATCAGCAGAACGATCGGCGGCGAGTTGCGGGCGATCTCGACCCAGACCCGGCAAGTGCCGGCGGCGAGCGGATTGCTGCTCAGCCGGGTCACGCCGACGATCAGGCCGAGTACCGACGAGAAGACGATGACCAGCGCGGAGATGAAGACCGTATTCGCCAGCCCGACGACGATCGCCCAATAATAGGGGTCGCGCGACTTGTAGGAGAGGATCGCCTCGGAGATCACGATCCGGGACGGCGTCGTCAGGAAGTCGAACCCGATTGGAATCCCGCGGGTCTGCAAGTTCGCGAAGGTCGTGTTGACGAGCAGCGTCGCTGTGCCAATGACGGCAGCCGCCAGTGCGCATTGAATGACGATCGACCTCGTCCTGGCATTGCTCAGCATGCCGCTCTCCCCATTTTTATCCGTCATCGAAAAGGGGAGCGTTCGCCACGCTCCCCTCGGCAGCACCTAGTCCCAGGGGTAGGGATAGTTCAGGCCGCCGTCCTTCCAGAGTGCATTCAGCCCGCGGTCGACCTTGAGGGGGCTGTTTCTCCCGAGATTGTTGTCCCAGATCTCGGCGTAGTTCCCCATCTGCTTGACGACGTTGTAGACCCATTTGTCGTCAAGCCCGAGCGGCTTGCCGAAGCCCGGCTCCTGACCGAGCACCCGCTTGATCTCGCTCGACCCGGACTTCAGCTTCTCGTCGATGTTCTTGGCGGTGATGCCGTGAAGCTCGGCCCAGAGCAGGGCATTGACCGTCCACCGCGTGATGTCGAAGAGCTGATCGTCTCCGCGCGCCACCGCGACCCCGTTCGGCTCGGCCGCATGGCCCACCTTGATGATGTCGAAGTCGTCCGGATTCTTCGCTACCGAGGCGCGTTGCCCGGCCGCCGCCGTACCATCGGTCACGTAAGTGTCGCAACGGCCGCCGAAGAATGCATCGCGCGCCTGGATCGTCGAGTCGAAGTAGACCTTCTTCATCGTGATCCCGTGCTCTTCCTCGGTCTCCTCGATCGCCTTCTCGGTCAGGCTACCGCCGCCCTGCAGGCATACCGTCTTGCCGGCGAGCTGCTTGGGATCGGTGATCTTGTCGGCTTTGCGCACGAGCAGGCCGTCGGTGTCGTAGAGCGTGATCCAGACAAAGCGGACCACCGTGTCACGCGAGAGAGTGATGGTCGAGGTTCGTGAAAGCACATCGATTTCGCCGGTCTGCAGCGCCGGGAACCGCTGACCGGCATTAAGCGGGACGAAACGGATCTTGTCCTTGTCACCGAGGATGGCAGCGGCGAAGGTCCGGCAGATGTCGGAATCGAAGCCGCGATAATAGCCATTCTCGTCAGGCCGGGAGAGGCCGGGCACGCCCTGGCTCGCACCGCAGCTGACATAGCCGCGCTGCTTGATCTTGTTCACGACGCTTTGCGCGCTCGCATCGCCGATACCCGTCGTCAGGCCGGCGGCGGCAAGCGCCGTTCCGAGCAGCATTTTCAATCTTGTCATGGTTATCTCCGTTCCCCTGTTTTGTGACGTTGGTTCTGTTATTCCGCCGCCGTACGGCCCACCGCCTTCGACGCCGTCGCGAATTCGGCAAATGGGACGAAGGCCTGCTCCAGATCGCCGATCAGGTCCTCGAGTGCTTCCAATCCGATCGACAATCGCCAGACCGGCCCCGATGGCAGCCAGTCGAGGCTGGTCCGACCTTTCCGTGGATCATTGACGGCGATCAGCGAATGGACGCCGCCCCAGCTCGCGCCGAGCCTGAATAGGCGCATCCGCCGTAGGACCTCGTTCTGCAAGGGCGCAAGCTCGGGCCGGAGCACGACCGAGAACACCGCGGCCGCGCCCGAAAAATCCCGCTCCCACACCACATGGCCGGGATGGTCCGGCATGGCCGGATGCAAAATCCGCGCGATCTCAGGGCGCTGTGACAGCCAGGCCAGGATCTCGGTCGCGCTTGCGGCGGCATGGCGCATACGGACCGGCATGGTCATCAAGCCGCGCTCGCACAATGCGCAATCTTCGGGCGAGACCCCATAGCCGAGGAAGCGCGCGCTATCCTTCAGACGCCGGAACAGCCCTTCGTCCCGCACGGCGAGCGAACCCATCAGCAGGTCGCCATGCCCCCCGGCATGCTTCGACAGTGCCTGCATGCTGATATCGACGCCATGGGCCAGCGGCTTGAACAGGAGGTGGGAGGCCCAGGTGTTGTCGGCGGCGACCAGCGCCCCGACCTTGTGGGCCGCCGCGACGATCGCCGGCACGTCCTGTACCTCGAAGGTCGCGGAACCCGGCGATTCCACCCAGACCAGCCGTGTCCGCTCGTCGAGAAGCTCCGCGATCCCGGCATCAAGACGCGGATCGTAGGACTGCGCCGCGATGCCGAGCGGCCCCAGGAAGCGCAGGATCATGTCCCGAGCCGGGCCGTAGAGCGTCTCGGGCATCAGGATGCGATCGCCGCTGCGGCACACCGCCATCGTCGCCAGCGTCATCGCCGCCATGCCGGACGGCACGACCAGAGCCCTCGCCGCCCCTTCGAGCTGGGCGATGTGGTCCTCGAGAAGCCGGCTCGTGGGCGTCCCATAAAGCCCGTAGCTGAAGCCGTCATAGACGCGCTCCGCCCGGGTTTCGAACGCCTCGAGATCGTCGAAGACGATGGTCGAAGCGCGTTCGACCGGCATTGCCACCGCTTGAAACGGCTGCCGCGAACGCTCGGGCGGATGGATATGGAAGGTGTCGTCGGATTTCGTCATGGGCCAACGCTAGCTCGCGCTGACATTGCCATCTATGGCTATTTCGATAGAGTCGATCCATTCTTGATATGGCTACTCTATGAACCTGCGCGACATCGACGTCTTTCATGCGATCATGATCAGCGGTGGCGCTGGAGCGGCGGCTGCCCTGCTCAACACGTCGCAGCCGGCCATCAGCCGTTCGCTTGCGAAGCTTGAGTCCGAGCTCGGGTTCAGTCTGTTCGATCGGATCCGTGGCCGCCTGGTGCCGACCCGCGAAGCGCTGCTCTTCCACGCCGAGGTGAAGGCCAATCTGGTCGGTCTTGATCGGCTCAAACTACGGGCTGCTCAGATCAAGGAGGTGGGCGCCGGGACGATTCGGGTTGCCAGCCTGTCCGCTCTTGGACATGGCCTGGTCCCGCGGGCGATCACGGCGTTCTCGCGCAAGCACCCGCAGGTGCGGATCAGCTACCAGGTCCGCACTTCGAACGTCGTTCGCGACCTGGTCGCTTCCGGCAGCTTCGACATCGGCTTGGCAGCCGACGAGATCGACACCGACGGTGTCCTGCACAGCGTGTTCACCACGCCTCGCGCGGTCTGCGTCATGCCCCAAGGACATCCTCTGGCAAGCCGAGACGTCATTGTGCCGGCGGACCTGAGCAACGAGGGCTTCCTGGCGCTCGCGCCGGAGGACACCGTGCGGCTCGCCATGGACAGGATCTTTGCGGAACACGGCGTCCAGCCCCGCATTCTGGTGGAGACACCCTATGGCGTGACCATCGCCATTCTGGCTGCGCAGGGCCTCGGCATAGGCCTCGTCAACCCGTTCATCATCGCCGACAAGATGATCCAGGGCATCGTCGTCCGGCCTTTCGAGCCGGCTGTGCATTTCAGAGCGCTCCTGCTCAAGCCGCCCGGCAGCGCGAACTCTCGCCTCGTCTCGGCGTTCGTTGCCGAGCTCTATGCGGTCCGCAACGCCTTTGCCGTTTCGGAGGAGAGCGCGAGATAGCTTCTCGCGAACGCCGACACCGTGGCCTCGACGAGCACTACACTCGATCTCACTCCGATTGAGCCGGGCTAGCGCATTACCGTGCGGTGGCCTGGACGCTCGCAGCTCAAGATCCGACGTCGGCCTCCGGCGCCAAGGTATCTCGATAGCGCTTATCAAGCCGATCGGCAAAATGGCTATTAAATAATATAGTGGGGTACCCTATTTGGAGGGACACAGGAGACCCGCATGTCGCACACCACCCGCGAGAAAACAAAGCTGTTGAACCGGGTGCGCCGCATCCGCGGCCAGATGGAAGCCGTTGAGCGCGCGCTTGAAGACGAGAAGGGCTGCGCCGAGGTGCTGCAACTGATCGCGGGCGTTCGAGGCGCCATCAACGGTCTGATGGCCGAAGTCGTCGAAGACCACATCCTGCTGCACGTGGCGGACCACGCCCTGGCGCAGAACGAACGCAATGAAGGCGCGGCCGAACTCATCGACGTCGTACGCGCATATCTCAAATAAGATCGGAGGCTGCCGTCATGACAGTCCAAAATACCCAAAGCCAGACGCTTGCGGATGCTGCAGAGGCATGCCCGATTGCACCGGCCACCGAGGCACATCAGCATGACCATGACGATCATGACCACGAGCATGGGCATGATCACGACCATCCCTTCGAATGGTCAGAGGCCGTTCGCATCGCGGTCGTCGCTGTCGCGGCGGCGGCCGTGTGGTTGCGCATATGGGAGCCATTCGCAGCAATCAGCATAATCGGCGTCATCGGCCTTGTGATCGGCGGCTGGCCCATCCTCAAGGAAGCCGTCAAGAACGTCGTAGAACGACGAATGACCATGGAACTGTCGATGACGATCGCGATCGTTGCGGCCGCAGCCATCGGCGAATTCTTCACGGCGCTCATCATCACCCTGTTTGTCCTGATCGCCGAGGTCTTGGAGGGCCTGACCGTCGGCCGCGGTCGCAAAGCGATCCGCGACCTCTTGGAATTCCTGCCGCGCGAGGTCTCGGTGCGCCGCGCCGGTTCGATCCAGTCGATCTCCGCCGAAGAGCTGTCGGCCGGCGACGCCATCATGGTCGCTCCGGGTGGACGCATCCCCGTCGACGGGGCGGTGCTATCCGGTCACTCCTTTGTCGACGAGTCCCGCATCACCGGCGAATCCATGCCGGTCGAGAAGACGGCCGGCACACACGTCTTCGCCGGCTCCATCAATCAGTCCGGCGCGCTTGAGGTAGCCGCGGAGAGAATTGGACGCGACACAAGCTACGGCAAGATCATCGAGGCGGTCGAAAGGGCCGAGAAATCCCGCGCGCCGGTCCAGCGTCTGGCGGATCGCATGGCGGGCTATCTCGTCTATTTTGCGCTCGGCGCCGCCATCCTGACCTTCCTGATCACCCGCGACATCTATTCCACGATCTCCGTTATCATCGTTGCCGGCGCCTGCGGTATCGCCGCGGGCACGCCACTTGCCATCCTTGGAGGCATCGGCCGGTCCGCGCGCCTTGGCGCTATCGTCAAGGGCGGCGTCCACCTTGAGACCCTCGGTCAGGTCGACACGGTCGTGCTGGACAAGACGGGGACGCTGACCTTCGGTCGCCCTGAGGTGCAGGAGGTTTTCCCCGTCGCGGGCGTGAGCGCTGATGAACTGCTCCATGCCGCAGCTACGGCCGAATTGCGCTCCGAGCATCCGCTGGGCAAGGCGATCGTCGCCCATGCCCGCAAGCAGGGGCGCGATGCGATCGAGCCCTTGAGCTTTGCCTACACGCCCGGTCGCGGCATCACCGCGAAAACTGCTGACGCCACGATCCTTGTCGGCAGCCAAGCCTGGATGACCGACAACGGGATCAGCGTACCAGCGGGAATTTCCGGCCCATTCGGCTTGGCTGGCTCGGAAGTCTTTGTCGCCCTTGACGGGCGCTTGCTGGGCTCCATCGCAGTCGCAGATACCGTGCGGCCCGAGGCAAAGCGAGCGGTGGAAACCTTGCACCGCATGGGTATCCGAACGGTGCTGCTCACGGGCGATGCGCGTCGCGTCGCGGACACTGTCGGTGCGGCGCTCGGCATCAAGGAGGTCGAAGCGCAACTGCTGCCGGAAGACAAGCTGGCACGCGTCCGGGCCCTCGTCGCGGATAATCGCAAGGTCGCCATGGTCGGCGATGGCGTCAACGATGCCCCGGCGCTTGCCGAAGCCAATGTCGGCGTTGCGATGGGTTCAGGTACCGATGTCGCGCACGAGAGCGCCGATGTGGTGCTGCTAGGCAATGACCTAGAGCGCTTCGTTGAGACGGTCGCCGTGGCCCGGCGCACCCGCGGTATTATCTGGCAGAATTTCGTCGGCACGATCGGAGTGGATACGCTTGGTATCGCGCTGGCAGCCTTCGGTTTCTTGAACCCACTGCTAGCAGCCGGCATCCATGTCGTTTCGGAACTGGTGTTCATCCTTAATTCGGCCCGCCTCCTCCCAACGCCGGAGAAGACTGTCTCTGCGACGCCGGAGCTGAAGCCCGAACCTGCGCAGGTGTGACCTTGGCTATAGCGTCGCCATGTCTCGATATGTGCAAATTCGATCGCAAGGCGGAGCTGTGCGTCGGGTGCTTGCGTACGACCGATGAGATCCGCCGGTGGCGCAAGCTCACTGACCACAAGCGTTGCCAGATTCTGGCCGAGCGTAGGCGACGCGAAACCAAGCTGGCCGCACGTCGCGCGCCATCTGAGTAGTGTTTCGATGAACCGAGCCGGCATAGTCGGGTATGCCGAAATGGTCCCGCCGTGGCGCTGTTTCTTGAGGGCTGGGCCGCATGCTACGGCCCAGCCCTCTCAGTCTTGCAGTATGCTTTGCCCGCAGTGGATTTGATCCAGATCGGATAACGGCGTTGAGAAAAGCCGGTCGGCAACACCTCAGCCCGCCTGCCGCTCACGACGAAGCGGGATTTGAGAAGCATCGATCACCACCGGAACGGTACGAACGTGGCCCATGGCTCTGGTGACCTCGCTGAAGCGGGCTTTCGCATCCGACCAGTTCTGCATGAAATCAAACAGCTCCCGCAGCGCCGGCGAAATCTCTCGATAGGCGGCAAGGGCGGCGACAAGCGCCCCGAGCGACAACTGCCCCCTGACAACGAGGTAGCCTCCGATCGTGAAGAAAAAGAAAGGCGTCAGGTTGGACGTGTAGTTGTACAGACCCTTGATCCTGCCCTTGAGATCGTTGATCTCGACCCGGATCGTTTCGAGGACAGCGGTCGTTCGCATCTGATGGCGCAAGACAGACAGGTTTGCCCGCGTGGCGACTGGATGCGAACCATTGGCGCCAGAAGCCGGGCCCTCGGCTACCATGAGGCCGCCGAGTTTACGGGTCGAACGGACCCTGTCGCGGACCTTCGCATTGAGCCGCTTCTGCAAACCCGGCAAGAGCGTAAGCTGTAGGGGCAACATCAGCATTGCCGCGAGAGCCAAGGCAGGGTTCTGCATCAGCAAGAACAGGATACTGGTCAGGAGAGCCCCACCCTGGATGACGGGAACAACAGCAAGGCTTCCGCCAAAATACCCGATAGGTTCGACTTCCTGGACAACTACCGCGGAGAGATGCGCCCGCTGTTCCGCACTCGCGCCTGCACGGGCTCGACGCAAGACACCTAACCGAAGCCGGCGAACCAGCCGCTCACTCACGCGACCGCGGATCCGCATGGCCGCGTATTTGACGAGCCCGTTCAACGTGAGCGCACCGAGGTAACCTGCGCAAAGTGCAAACAGGAGCGTCATGCGATCCAACGGCAAGCCAAAAAGCGTCATGTCGACGTGGCCACTATCGCCGGCGTCGGAAAGAGCATGATTGATAATGTGCTTGGGGACTTCGAGCAGAAGCCACGCCGTCGGAAGCGTCAAAATTGAGATGATCACGAGCTTCGCCTGCGGTCTTGCAGTCGCACGGATGATGTAGTTCTCAAGCGAACGCTCGCGCTCTCGGGCGACTGGTTGCTCTGGAACGCGCGACGTCGCGGCCACAAACCGGGCGCGCTGGCGGCGCTTCGCGCTGAAGCGCCGATAGGTGAACCGCAAGGCAATCCAGACTGTCCATGCCGGCGCAACAACAAACAACAGCGCAGCCGCAACATTGATAAGCCAGTGGCCGTGCGGATAATCGAGGCCCATGATCCGGTGACCGAGATCATGGATAAACTGAAACAACGCGGTCACGACTGTTGAACTCGACCTTCGGTAGCGACGCCGCCTATACGAGCGTCAT
Source organism: Allobosea sp. TND4EK4 (assembly GCF_900156025.1). Lineage (GTDB taxonomy): Bacteria > Pseudomonadota > Alphaproteobacteria > Rhizobiales > Beijerinckiaceae > Allobosea. The sequence goes on along the minus strand of NZ_FTMO01000030.1, from coordinate 7,532 downwards.
CTGTGTTAATTTCGGAAAGGGGTGGGCAGTTTAGCTTGGCGGTGCGCGAAGCGTCCGATAGAGGTCGTTCACACCATCGCTGAAGTCGGCATCGGGATTGCGCGTACAGAAGCCCCGCAGGAACTCGGCCTGCTTCAGTAATGGATAGACACCTGGCTCAAGGTCTAGATCCTCATCCTTCCCCGGAGGCGCCCGCAGCAGTAGGCCGCTCATGTAGCCCTGGGCCCAGGCGAAGAAATTCTTTTCAACTTCCGGCTTTCCGTTGATCTCCTGAAGGAAAAACTGACAACTTGATGCGCCAATTCCAACTATCTTGACCGATTGTGCTTCCGCCTGCCCAACGAACAGCGTCCCTGCTGCCACAGCACAAAGTGCCGAGGTCACCAGAATTCGCCGTAAGCTCAAGTCGCTTCCAATCATGAAATGGCCTCTCGCCACTGCAGTGAGTTTTCACTGGGACTTCATTCCGGATCATCTCGACTACGAGACGGATCATCAGCGGAGCAGCGGCCGTTTATGCAGACGATCTTGATGCGCCTGCCGAAGCAATTCGCTTCATAGACATCACTTTTGCCGATGGGGTTGAGGCGCGTAACCTTCGCACTAGGACAGGACGCTTCGATCAGAGCGCGCTGCAGATCGCCGTCGTCCGCTCGCGCCTGGAGGGCCACAAGCGCAAGAGGAATCGTTAGCAAGACCAATCGCATGGCTCACCTTTCAAACTCATCTCGCTGTCGATATGTCCGGGCGTGATGCCTCTTTTGGCCGCAAACAGCGATTCTCGACCAATAATCGCCCGACGACGCAAACTTCGTCACCTAGATACGGTGACGGAAAACCAGTTGGGCCGAAACGATCGCCGCGAGCGGCGCAATGTGTGGCAAGGCGTCTTCACGCCTTGCCACACATTAGGATTATTTCGACTTTTGCAGCTTGGTCACCGTGAGCTGACCATTTACGCGGTCGGCGTCGAACTTGATCTTGGTGCCGGCCTTGAGGTCCTTCAGCATGGCGGCGTCGCCAGCTTTGAACACCATGGTCATTCCGTCCATGTCGAGGTTCTTGATCGGGCCGTGGTTGATGGTGAGCTTGCCCTGGGCCTCGTCGACCTTGGTCACGGTGCCGCTGACCGATTGGGCGGCGGCCGGCAGGGCAACGACGAGGAACGCGAGGGTGGCGGCAGTCTTCAGCATGGGATGCTCCTTTCGCTGAGATCGTTCACTTGACGATGATCTTGCCGGTCATCCCGGCTTCACGATGACCGGGGATCAGGCAGGAAAAGTCGAATTCGCCGGCCTTGGTGAAGGCCCAGACGATCTCGCCGGTCTTCTTCGGCGCGAGCCGCTTGGCGTTCGGATCATCATGTTCCATGTCGGGGTTCTTCTGCATCTCGACGGCGTGCTTGAGGTTCTCTTCCAGCGTCGCCAGGACGATCTCGTGGTCGAGCTCGCCGTTGTTGCGCAGCTGGAAACGGATCTGCTCGCCGCGGCGAATCTCGACCCGGTCAGGGATGAAGGACATCTTGCCGTCCTTCTCGCTCATCACGACCTGGACGGGCCGGGCAGGCTTCTTCGGGTCGCCCACCTTGCCATAGGCTGTCTCGCCGCCATGGCCGTGACCGGCCGCACCGGGGCCGGCCAAGGCAGCACCGGCTGACATCGCAAAAGCGATTGCGGCAAGTTTGAACGTTGCAATCTTCATTTATCTCTCCAGGGGTGAGCTCAGTTTGTCGCCATTTCAGTGATCGGAATGCGCGTTCTTGACGGCTGGGCGTGGCTTGCCGTCCGGCCCGAGGCTCGGCTTGCGCGGGTCTTTGGCCCGCCATTCGGCCGATTTGACACCGCTATCCGGGGACGTTGCCCGCGGGGCTTCGCCGAGCTTCTGCCCTTTAAGCTCGTAAGCGACGGTTCCCTTGGGGTGCTTGAACCAGCCGGGGTCCTTGTAGTCGTTCTTCGCCAGGCCATCGCGGACCTTTACCACCGAGAACATGCCGCCCATCTCGACAGGCCCGAACTGGGCGAAGCCGGTCATCATCGGCAGGGTGTTGTCTGGCAGCGGCATCTCCATTCCGCCCATCTCGCCCATGCCGTTCGAGCCCATCGGCATGTAGCCGGGCGCGATCTTCGCGATGCGCTTCGCCAGGTCCTTCTTGTTCACGCCGATATAGGTCTTCACCGAATGCCCCATGGCATTCATGGTGTGATGGGACTTATGGCAGTGGATCGCCCAGTCGCCCGGCTCGTCGGCGACGAAGTCGAAGGCGCGCATCTGGCCGACGGCAACGTCGATCGAGACCTCGTCCCAGGCCGCGGCTGGATCGACCCAGCCGCCATCGGTGCAGGAGACCTTGAACTCGTAGCCGTGCATGTGGATCGGGTGGTTCGTCATGGTCAGATTGCCGAAGCGGATACGGACCTTGTCATTCTTGCCGACGACGAAGGGATCGATGCCGGGGAAGACCCTGCTGTTCCAGCACCACAGGTTGAAATTCGTCATGGTGTTGACCTTCGGCACATAGGAGCCGGCCTCAATGTCGAAGGCGTTGAGCAGGAAGACGAAATCGCGATCGACGCGGCGGAAGGTCGGGTCCTTCGGATGGACGACGAAGAAGCCCATCATGCCCATCGCCATCTGGACCATCTCGTCCGAATGCGGATGGTACATGTAGGTGCCCGAGCGCCGCAGCTGAAACTCATAGACGAAGGTCTTGCCCGGCGGGATATGCGGCTGGGTCAGCCCGCCGACGCCGTCCATGCCATTGGGCAGGCGTTGGCCGTGCCAGTGCACCGCCGTGTTCTCCGGCAGCTTGTTGGTGACGTAGATGCGGACCTTGTCGCCCTCGACCGCCTCGATCGTCGGGCCCGGCGACTGGCCATTGTAGCCCCAGAGATTGGCCTTCATGCCCGGTGCCATCTCGCGCACCACCGGCTCGGCGACGAGATGGAACTCCTTCCAGTCGCCGTTCATCCGCCAGGGCAGCGACCAGCCGTTGAGCGTCGCGACCGGCTGATAGTCCGGTCCGGTGGTCGGCACGAGCGGCGCCTGGGTCGCAGCCTCCGTCATGGTCGGCGCCTCCGGCACGGCGGCGAAGGCGCTCCGCCCCGAGACGGCGGCCGCACCGGCCAGCACGAGCCCGGACGAGCCGATGAAGCCTCTACGGGATAGATTGGTCATCTGTGCAACTCCTTCAGTCGCCGCCGCCACCGCCACCAGCTGCCGCCACAGCGACAGAACCACCGCCACTACCGCCGCCGATCAGGGCATGCTTGAAGTCGGTATGGGCGATCCAGAAATCGCGGCGGGCATTGATCGCGGCGACGTTCGAGAGGATGCGGCTGCGGGCATCGGTGATCAGATCCGTCACGTCGTTGAGCATGCCGCTGTACTGCAGCAGCGACTGGTCCTGGATGATCTTGCGCAGTGGCAGGACATTCGTCTGGTACTGCCGCGTGATGTCGTAATTAGCGCGGTAGGCCGTGTATGCCTCGCGCGCTTCGGAGCGGATATTGACCGCCTTCTCCGCCAGCTTGTTGGCAGCCCGCATGTAGGTCTGCTCGGCCAACGCGACCTTCGACTGGCCGAAATCGTAAATCGGTATCTCGAGGTCGAGGGCGAGCGTTCGGCTGCGAATTGAATTTCGTTCAACGACGCCATCTTCAGTAATAGAGCGGCTCCGGGCGTATTTGCGAGTACCTTGCAGATCGGCCGCGTTAATAATGCGCGTCGCCTGCTCCAGCCCGAGCGACTTCGCCAGAACGTCGAGCTCGGCCCGCGCGATCCTGAGATCGACGCGCTTGCGCAGGGCCTCCGCCTCGATCGCCTTGCCCGATTGCAGACGCGGTAGCGGCGGCAGGCTGCCCAGTTGGAATTTCAGGTCGTCGCCCCAGATCCCCAGTTGCCGAACAAGGCGCTCACGCTCCTGGCGCTGCAGTTGGCGCGCTTGGGCGAGTTGCACGGTCAGTTCAGCCTCAAAGGCGAATTCGCGAGCTTGGTCGAGCTTGTTGACGCCGCCGCTTTCGCCGAGCCGCTTGAACAGCTCGGAAGCCGCATCGGCAGACGCTTTCGCCTCTTGATAGAAAACAACCTGGGTATTCGCCGCAGCAGCGCGATAGTACTGGCGGCGGGTATCGGCCGCGAGTCTCAGAACCGCCTCGGCGGTCCGCAACTGCGCTGCCCCGAACTGATCGCGGGCAATCTCGGCGCGCGCCGGCAGAGTCGCAAGGGCCAGGAGGCTGCCGATGATCTGCCGCTCGATTTCGAGTTCGAAGCGGCCGGAGAGCTTGGAGATGCCGATGCTCGGGTTGGGTGGCAAGCTCGCCGCAACCATCTGGGCCTCGGCAATGCCGAGCTCATTGAACGCCGCCTGCAGGCCGCGATTGTTAAGCAGCGCGACCTGTACGGCCGCGTCCGCCGTCAATGGCTTGCGCAGCAGCTGATTGACGCGCGATTTCGCCGTGAGCGCTGCCTGATCATCACCGATCTTGACCACATCCTTGCCGATGTCGGTATAGGCGGCACTCTGGACGGAGCCCATGCCGCCGTCAGCGGAGAAACTCGCGCAGCCTCCCAGAAAAGCCGCGGCGCCGGCGAGCAGCCCGAAACGGAGCAGGCGTCGAGGATGCAATTTTGCTGGAGCGGTCAAGGCTGTCCTTCCCCGGGTAGAATCGATCGCTGAAATGGACACGGCAGACGACGTCATGACTTGGGACCGACGTCACGATTGAGTTCGCGCCAGTCCTTCGGATCAACCGGCCGGAAAGTCGCCCCGCCAGCCGTCACGCTGCGATAGGAGACCGCGGGAACGCGAGCGCTCGGATCGGCCGGCCTGGCTAGATGGTCCGGAACGGGTGTCAACGAACAGGCTCCCAACGCCAGCCCTATGCCTGCCAGGATCGGCATCTTCACGAACGTCACGATTCGGCTCCCCGTGTTTCGACGGCATACGGGTAGCAGCGCTCCGCCATCGGCGTCCGTTACAAATTGTATCAAAGCAACACGGGCGGCACGGCGATAAGCGCGCTATTGTTCAATCGCCGCAAAAGAAGAAGCGGCGCCACACAAACAGGCTTGTTCTGGGAAGCCGAGCGAAACATGGACCAAGATCCAATCAAGATCATAGCCGAAGATCATGGGCATATTCTCGTCGTAGACGATGATCCGCAGATCAGGCTCCTGGTTTCGCGCTTTCTTCAGCGCCATGGCTATCAGGTCACCGGAGCACCGGACGGGCGCGTCATGATGGATGTCTTGGCCCGCACCACGATCGATCTGGTCGTGCTCGATCTGATGCTGCCCGGACGCTCGGGCGTCGAGCTCTGCCGCGACGTCCGCATGACGTCCCAGGTTCCCATCGTGATGCTGACCGCCCGCAGCGAGGAGAGCGACCGGATCATCGGCCTCGACGGCGGCGCTGACGATTATGTGACCAAGCCGTTCAGCCCGCGCGAATTGGTGGCGCGCATTCGCGCCGTCCTGCGCCGATCTCGTACGGCGCGCAATACCAGCGAAACCCGACGTTCCGAGATCGTCGTGTTTGATGGCTGGTCGCTGGATCTCCGCCGTAGAGAGCTTCAATCTCCTACGGGCACACTGATCGACCTCTCAACCGGTGAGTTCGACCTTCTCGTGGCCTTTGTGGAGCATCCCAACCGCGTCCTGTCGCGAGAAGCACTGATGCAGTTTGCAAAGGCGCGAAACAGCGGCGATCCGTTCGACCGCACCATCGACGTCCAGATCAGCCGGCTGCGGCGCAAGTTGGAAGCCGACGCCAGCGGCGGCCAGCTCATCAAGACCGTCCGTGGCTCGGGCTACATGTTTGTGTCCAACGTCGGCGTGCAAGAAGGGCAATCCGCTTGAAGAAGCTGGTCGAACGCCTGTGGCCCGATACGGTCGCCAGCCGTGCCATCATGGTGTTGGTGGCGGCACTCCTGGCCTTTCATCTCCTCGGCTTCTGGGCTTATCGCGTCGGCGTCGAGAGCCTCGCTACCGCGGCGCGCGATCGCGGCCTCGCCGAGCATATCGTCTCGATCAAGCGCGCGATTGCCAGCGCCCCCGCCGGGCCAGAACGGGACCGCGCCGCGCATGACCTGTCGAGCGCCAGCCTTGAAGTCCATTGGAGTAAGGTCAGTCTGATCCTCGGCTCAGCGCCGATGACAGAACGAACCAAGACGATGGATGCTCGGCTCAAAGAGCTTGCGCCCGAACTCGCGGCGGAGTCATTCCGCGTCGGGTTTGCCGATGACGGGGCTTTGGGCAGCGGGAATGCCGATGCCTACCGGCACATGATGCTGGTCTCGGTCCAACTGGCCGACGGCTCCTGGGTAAATTTCTCCTCCTCGGCTCTCGGAGCGCACCAGAGCATCGACTGGAGCGTGATCGCGGTCACGATCTGCTTCGGAGTCGGCATCGTTGTCGTCGCGCTGCTACTACTGCGGTGGGCAACCCGACCATTGCGTGATCTTGCCATCGCGGCGGAGCGCTTTAGCCTTGATCAGACGCCGCAGCCGCTTCCCGAAAACGGACCGATCGAAGTACGCCGCGCGGCGCGCGCCTTCAACACCATGCGCGAGCGCATCCAGCGCCTCGTCACCGAGCGCATGCAGGCGATGGCAGCGGTCTCGCATGATCTCCGCACGCCGATCACGCGACTTCGGCTCCGTTCAGAGCTCCTCGACGACGACGCGACCCGCGATCTGATCGACGCCGATCTCGGGGAGATGGAGGCAATGATCGACTCCACGCTGGAATATTTGCGTGGCGGTGTCTCCAGTGAAATGATCCGGCCGATCGACCTCGCTTCGGTCATTGAGACAATCGTGGACGAGCATATCGATCAGGGGCATCACGTCTCATTGATGGGGCTCGCCTCCGCTCCGGTGTTGGGACGTGTCCTATCCCTAAAGCGTGCCTTCTCCAACGTTATCAGCAATGCCATCAAATACGGCGAGACAGCGAGCGTTACGATCTCGGAGATCGATGATCACCTCATTATCGCCGTTGAAGACGAAGGCCCCGGCATTCCGCAAGCCGATATGGAGCGCGTGTTTCAGCCTTTCGTCCGGCTCGAGGAGTCCCGCGGACGCGAGACTGGCGGCACGGGCTTGGGGCTCACCATTGCAGCATCAGTGATCCGGACTCACGGCGGGCATGTCAGTTTGACCAATCGGGCGGCTGGCGGCTTATGCGTAACGATCACTTTGTCGAAAGCGGATCAAATCAAGGGTCGCCAGCCCAATGCCCCTTCCGGATATTCGACCGATGGCGCCGATCCTCAAAGGCAGATCGCTTGATGCAACTCCATGGTGCAACGAGCGCACAGCCGTTGATGCGGGCTGCAACCCTCGAGCGACTTTGACGCGTCGGGCCGCTTTAGTCGGCGTCCGGCTCGCCCAACGTATGCATAAGCCGGTTTGCCCAACCGAAGACCGCCGCCGAAAAGTAACCGTCCGGTCTCGGCCGCCTTGCGCGGTGGGCGGCATTTCCCGAACGGTGTGACCTTAAGTCTAGCTTTAAGGTCATGGCGATGGTTCGGG
>NZ_FTMO01000004.1 GCF_900156025.1 Allobosea sp. TND4EK4 | reverse complement strand
GCCGGCATGACCACGCAGGATGGCGGCGGCGAACCCGAACGCCTGCGCCAGCTCGCCGAAGCCGCCTTCGCACAGACCAAGGCCGCAGCTCCCGCCAGGGCCGCAGCTCCCGCGAAAGCCTCCCCAGCCGGCCGCGCCCAGGACCATGGATGGGAAGAGTTCTGACAGAGCGCGAATAGCCGCAAGGCTCGAAGCATGAACGGCGCCCGAAGGGGCGCCGTCGTCGTTCAGCCATGGCGGTCTCTCCCAGGTGCGCTTCATCGACCGCGCGATGGGGCAGGTTCGCTCGCTGCCTTCATCCCGGCAATCGGTAATCCTTGAACATCTCGCGCAGCGCCGTCTTCTGGATCTTGCCGGTCGCCGTATGCGGGATCGCCTCGACCAGCACGACATCGTCCGGCAGCCACCATTTCGCGATCTTGCCCTGCATATAGGCCAAAAGCTCTTCCTTGCCGGGCTGCCGGCCTTCCTTGGGGACGATCACCAGAAGCGGCCGCTCGTCCCATTTCGGATGGGCGACACCGATCACGGCCGCCTCGGCGACATCGGGATGGCCGACGGCGAGGTTCTCGAGATCGATGGAGGAAATCCACTCGCCGCCCGACTTGATGACATCCTTCGAGCGGTCGGTGATCTGCATGTAGCCGGCCGGATCGATCGTGGCGACGTCGCCGGTGTCGAAGAAGCCCTGCGCGTCCAGAATCTCGTCCTCGGCACGCCGGTAATAGGCGCCTGCGACCGCCGGCCCGCGCACCTTCAGCCGCCCGAACGTCTTGCCGTCCCAGGGCAGGTCGCGGCCCGCATCGTCGGTCAGTCTGAACTCGACCGTGAAGGGCGGATGGCCCTGCTTCGTCTTCAGGTCGTAGAGCGCCTCGCCTTCCAGATGGGCCTGAGCCGGTTTCAACGAACAGAAGGAGCCGAGCGGGCTCATCTCGGTCATGCCCCAGGCATGGGCGACGGTGACGCCATATTTGCGCTCGAAGGCCTCCGTCATCGCGCGCGGGCAGGCCGAGCCGCCGATGACGACGCGCTGGAGCGTCGAAAGCCCCGCTCCGGTTTTCTCCAGATGCTGCAGCAGGCCGAGCCAGACCGTGGGCACCGCCGCCGTCATCGTGACGCCCTCCCCTTCCAGCAGGGCGTGCAGCGAGGCGCCGTCGAGCTTGGCGCCGGGCATCACCAGCTTGGCCCCTGTCATCGGCGCCGAATAGGCCAGCGACCAGCTGTTGGCGTGGAACAGCGGGACCACCGGCATCACCGTGTCCCGCGAGGACAGGCCCATGAAGTCCGGCGCCGCACAGGCGAGCGCGTGCAGCACGTTGGAGCGGTGGGAATAGAGCACGCCCTTGGGCCCGCCGGTCGTGCCGGAGGTGTAGCAGAGCCCCGCGGCCGTGTTCTCGTCGAGCGCGGCCCAGGCGAAGTCATCGTCCGCTTCGGCAAGCCAGTCCTCATAGGGCACGGCGCCCCGCAGGGTGGTCTGCGGCATGTGCGCCGCACCGGTCAGCACGACGTAGCGCTCGATGCTCTGCAGCTTGTCCTGCAGCGACTCGACCAGCGGCACGAAGCTGAGATCGAGGAAGAGCAGTCGGTCCTCGGCATGGTTGACGATCCAGACGATCTGCTCGGGAAACAGCCGCGGATTGACCGTATGCGTGATCGCCCCGATGCCGCTGATCGCATACCAGAGCTCAAGATGGCGGTCGCTGTTCCAGGCCAGCGTCGCGACGCGGTCGCCCGGACCGATCCCGTCCCTGGTCAGGCGCTTGGCGGCGCGCAGGGCCCGGTTGCGGATCTGCGCATAGCTGCGCCGCCGCAAGCCGCCATCCTCGACGGCACGGGTGACGACCTCGCGCGTCCCGTGCTGGATCGCGGCATGGTCGATGATCCGGTGGAGAAGAAGGGGCCAGTTCTGCATCAGGCCGAGCATGTCGTTCCTCCCGAGCAATAGTGGTTTTCGGCAGGATAGCGGGCGCGCTTCGTCGAAGGGAAGCCGACCTTCGGCAGGCTCGCCTCCGCGGGCGGAATGGTTTAGCTGTGATCCGTCCTTCGCCTGGGGAACCCCGCTTGGCCGCGCCCATGCCCGCACCGTATCCCGCATCGGACCCTGATCGCGTCTGGTTCCGCGTCATGCGGCTGCACCAGCGCATGCTGGTGCAGATGACCGCCCGCATCCGTGCGATCGGCCTGTCGATCCCGCAATTCGACCTGCTCTCGACGCTGACGGAGCAGGAGGGCATCAGCCAGAGCGAGCTTGCCGAGCGCCTCTACGTCACCAAGGGCAACGTCTCCGGCCTCGTCGACCGGCTGGTCCAGGCCGGGCTGGTCGAGCGCCGCGCGATTGCGGGCGACCGGCGTTCCTATGCCATGCATCTGACGCCGGAAGGCCGGCGCCTCGCCGAGACCGGCCTCGCCATCCAGCGGGATTTCGTCGCCAACACCCTGGGCAGGCTTCCGCCCGCGGAGCTCGCCGAGCTCGACCGCCTTGTCATCCGCTGGCGCGATTTCGCACGCGCAGCCGATAAGGACTGAAGCCGGGAGCCGCGGCGCGGCACCCGCCTTGGCGCTGCGACAGGGCTGCCGGGGGCTTGCCGCCACAAGCGGGCCGCGCCAGAGTCTGTCGTGCGCCGCGAGAAAATCGCTCAACATTTGCGGGCAATTCGGCGTAGAGTGGCAAGTATATTCAACAGGGACCGGGAGCCCACCATGCTGTCGAATCTGGCCGTCAGGGATATCGAGACCCTGGTTCACCCCTACACGAACCTCGCGACCCATCGCGAGAACGGTCCCCTCGTGCTGGAGAGCGGCAAGGGCATCTATGTCACCGACAGCGCCGGCAAGGACTATATCGAGGGCATGGCCGGGCTCTGGTGCACCTCGCTCGGGTTCTCCAACCAGGAGCTGATCGAGACCGCCTACGAGCAGATGAAGAAGCTGCCCTTCCAGCACATCTTCGGCGGCCGCAGCCATGATCCGGCGATCGAGCTCGCCGAGAAGCTGAAGGAGATCGCCCCGGTCCCGATCTCGAAGGTGTTCTACGGCGCCTCCGGCTCCGACGCCAACGACACCCAGGTCAAGATCGTCTGGTATCTCAACAACGCGCTCGGCCGGCCGCAGAAGAAGAAGATCATCTCGCGGCTGAAGGGCTATCACGGCGTCACGGTCGCCTCGGCCTCGCTGACCGGCCTGCCCAACAACCATATCGACTTCGACCTGCCGCTGCCCGGCATCCTGCACACCTCCTGCCCGCACCACTACCGCTTCGCCGAGCCTGGCGAGAGCGAGCAGGATTTCTCCTCGCGCATGGCCGCCGAACTCGAGGAAATGATCCTGCGCGAGGGGCCGGACACGGTCGCCGCCTTCATTGCCGAGCCGGTGATGGGCGCCGGCGGCGCGATCACGCCGCCCGAGGGCTATTTCGAGAAGATCAACGCCGTCCTCGCCAAATACGACGTGCTCTTCATCTCGGACGAGGTCATCACCGGCTTCGGCCGCACCGGCGAGATGTTCGGCACCGCCACCTACGGCATGGCTGCGGATTCGATCTCGCTCGCCAAGCAGATCACCTCCGCCTACTTCCCGCTCAGCGCGGTGATGATGAACGACAAGATCTATGACGTGCTCGTCGACCAGAGCCGCAAGATCGGCACCTTCGGCCACGGCAACACCTATGCCGGGCACCCGGTCGGCTGCGCGGTGGCCGTCAAGACGCTGGAAATCTACCAGCGCGACAAGATCGTCGATCACGTCAAGAAGGTCTCGCCGACCTTCATCAGGCGCCTGGAGAAGCTCGTCGAGCATCCGCTCGTCGGCGAGGCGCGCGGCGTCGGCCTGATCGGCGGCGCGGAGCTCGTCCGCGACAAGCAGACCAAGGCTGCCTTCGAGGTGAAGAAGGGCGTCGGCGCCAAGGCCATGGCCTTCGCGCTTCAGGAAGGCCTGATGATCCGCGCGATGGGCGACCGCCTCGCCTTCTGCCCGCCGCTCATCATCAACGAGGCGGAAATCAATGAGATGTTCGACCGCACCGAACGCGCCCTGAACAAGACACTGGATTGGGCCAAGGCCGAGGGGCTCCTCGCCGCCTGACCAGAGACCCAGCGCATGACTGGAAGAGCCGGGCGCAAGCCTGGCTCTTTGCGTCTTGATTGTGGCAAAGCGGGCCCGGTTCGGCGCCGGCTTGCCACGAACAGATCACGATCGCGCCCCGCAAGCGTCGCGATGGCAGCCCTAGATGCCGGCGCCGGGATCGAGACCCCTCGGCACGAGACATCAGCCAGGGAGCCGTGATCGCGACCGCGCGACCCAACAGCATCTTCACCAGCTTCATGGAGCCTCGGCGCCGGAAGCACCTGCCCTTCGAGAGCCTGCGATTCAGGCGACCGCAGCGGGAACCGGATGAGATGCTGGCGCGTTCGAAGATCGGGATGCTGAACGAAAGGCCTCCGGGCCAGCCGTTCCCAGCCACGGTTTGCGACTGAAGCCTCCCTTCGAGACCCAATCACTGGCCGGCGTGGAGTTTCTCCCGCCGGCCTTTTTTCTTGCCCGATATCCGTCCCGAGGCGCCGGCCGGCTTGAAACGCCCGGCCGAATAAAAAGCGGGAGCCGTAGCCCCCGCCCGGTCATTACGGATGACCGATGGCGATCAGACGACGATCACCTTCGCCCCGGCGGGGACGCGGTTGTAGAGGTCGATCACGTCGATGTTGCGCATCCGGATGCAGCCCGAGGAAGCGCCCCGGCCGATCGTCTCCGGCTCGTTGGTGCCGTGGATGCGATAGAGCGTGTCGTTGCCGTTCTGGTAGAGATACAGCGCGCGAGCGCCCAGCGGGTTGTCCGGCCCGCCGGTCATGCCGCCCGCGACAGGCTTCAGATGGGGCCAGCGCTTGATCATCTCCGCCGGGGGCGTCCAGCGCGGCCATTCGGCCTTGCGCTGGATGACGGCCTCGCCCGTCCAGCCATAGGCCTCGTCGCCGGTCGCGACGCCGTAGCGGATCGCCTTCTTGTTCGGCAGAACGAGGTAGAGGAACTTGGCCTTCGTATCGATGTAGATCGTGCCGGGAGGCTGTCCGGTCGGGTCGGCGATCTCGTAGGGAAGATAGGGCAGATAGGTATCGAACTTCGGCACCAGCGCGATGTACTCGGCATCGCGCGCCGAAAGCTCCGGAGCGGCGACGCTTCTGTATTGGCAGGCGCCGAGCAGGCTCGCGGCGGCCAGGGCGACGAAGACGGTCTTCTGCATAGGTTCCACCAGAGCGAGCCGAAGGCTGCCATTATGATGAATCGATGGTTAACGCTTCGTAGCGTCGGCGCGGTCGCTGCTGGACGCGCGGGGGCGCTGTTCCGGCGAAGGACTAGGCCGCAACAGATAATGGTGCAATCTTGTTCCTGCGGCGGCGGCTTTTCCCTGCGGCAGCGTGGCAATCGCGCCACGTTCTGCCAGCCCGCGCGCCGGAACGCCGGTTGAGACAGCTTTGACCACACTCTTTATCACGCATCCAGCCGGCCTGCGCCATGAAATGCCCGAGGGCCATCCCGAGCGCCCGGACCGGCTGAGGGCCGTCGAGCGCGCGCTGGAAGCGGAGGCCTTCGCCGCGCTGATTCGGCTCGAGGCACCGCAGGCAACGCTCGAGCAGGTCGCGCTCTGCCACCCCCCGGCCCATATCCGGAAACTGCTCGACGCCGCCCCCGAGGAAGGCCTCGTCGCGCTCGACCCCGATACGGTGATGTCACCGGGAACCGTCGAGGCGGCACTGCGCGGCGTGGGCGGCGCGATCCTCGCGGTCGACGAGGTGATGACCGGCCGCGCCCGAAACGCCTTCAGCGCCATGCGCCCCCCGGGCCACCATGCCGAGCGGGAAAAGGCGATGGGCTTCTGCTTCTTCAACCAGGCGGCGATCGCCGCGCGTCACGCCCAGCAGGCCCACGGCGCCAGGCGTGTCGCCATCGTCGACTGGGATGTCCACCACGGCAACGGCACGCAGGACATCTTCTGGAACGACGCCAGCGTGCTCTATGCCTCGATCCACGAAATGCCGCTCTATCCCGGCACGGGCGCGCCCTCCGAGCGTGGCACGCAGGACACCATCGTCAATGTCGCGCTCGGCGCCGGCGACGGCTCGGACGCCTTTCGCGAAGCCTTCGACCTCGCCGTGCTGCCGCGGGTCGATGCCTTCCGCCCCGACCTCATCGTCATCTCGGCCGGCTTCGACGCGCATTGGCGCGATCCGCTGGCCGACATCAACCTGCGCGAGGCTGATTTCGCCTGGGCGACCTCGAAGCTGATGGAGATTGCCGACCGGCGCTGCGGCGGGCGCATCGTCTCGGTGCTGGAAGGCGGCTACGATCTCCAGGCCCTGACGCTCTCGACGGCCGCCCATGTCGGCGCGCTGATGGGCAGTTGAGGACGGCTGCGATGGCGATCTTCGAGATGCGCACCTACACGATCCGCGTCGGGCTCGTGCAGGATTACCTCGCTCTGTATCACGCCGAAGGCTACGGGCCGCATTGCCGTTGCCTGGGGCCCTGCATCGCCTGGTTTCAATCCGACATCGGCGAACTCAACCAGGTCATGATGATCTGGCGATACGACGACTACCGAGATCGCGAAATCCGGCGGGACCGTCTCGCGGCCGATCCGGAGTGGCTCGCCTTCATCCCGAAGACGCGGGCCTTCATCGAGAAGATGGAGAACCGCATCATCAAGCCGACCTTCTTCTCGCCGCTGCAGTGAGCGGCGCAGCCCTCACTCCAGCGGCTGCGTGCCGACGATCTCGATGCCGAAGCCGCTCAGGCCGACATAGGAGCGGGTCGAGGACGCCAGGTTGACGATCGAGCCGACACCGAGATCGCGCAGGATCTGCGCGCCCAGCCCGACCTCGCGCCATTGCTGGTTGCGAAGCGAATCGGAATCGCCCTCGTCGACGCTCTTGATCGGCACGCCGGCACTGCCGTCCCGGAGATAGACGAGGACACCGCGCCCCTCCTCCTGGAAGCGCCTCAGCACGCACTGGATCGCCCCGGAGCCGCCGAGGACATCGGCCACGACATCGGCACGGTGCAGCCGAGCCGGCACCTTTGCCCCGTCCCCGAGCTTGCCCATGACGAAGGCGAAATGCTGCGTGTCGTCGAAGGGGGTGACATAGACATGCCCCGTCATCTCGCCGAATTCGGTCTTGACCGGGAAGGAATGCACCCGCTCGACCAGCTTCTCGCGCGACTGGCGATAGGCGATGAGATCCGCCACCGTGATCTGCTTCAGCCCGTGCTTCTCGGCGAAGGCCACGATCTGCGGCCCCTTCATCACGGTGCCGTCGTCATTGGCGAGTTCGCAGATCACGCCGACCGGCGGCAGCTCCGCGAGCTTGCAGAGATCCACAGCGGCCTCGGTATGGCCGGAGCGCATCAGCACCCCGCCCTCCTTGGCGATCAGCGGGAAGACATGGCCAGGCCGGACGAAATCGGTCGCGCCCATATTGCCGTTCGCCAGCGCGCGCACCGTGTTGCAGCGCTGCTCGGCCGAGATGCCGGTGGTCAGCCCGTGCTTGACGTCGACGGTGATCGTGAAGGCGGTGCCGAGCGGCGCGTCGTTCGACGACACCATCGGGTCGAGGCGCAGGCGCCGCGCCTCGCTCGGGGTCAGCGGCGCGCAGACGATGCCGCAGGTGTTGCGGATGATGAAGGCCATCTTCTCCGGCGTGCACAGCGAGGCGGCGACGATGAGATCGCCCTCGTTCTCGCGGTCGTCGTCATCGGTGACGATCACGATCTCGCCGCGGGCGAAGGCTTCGATGGTCTCTGCAACAGTGTTGGACATGGCAGCCTCGCGCGACCCCGAAAGGCCGAGAAAATCATTGGGAGTGACAGCGCCTTTGGTGGCGGCGGCGATGCGCTCGGCGCTTTCGCGGGAAATCCAGGCGGACTGGTCGTTGCACAGCGCGGTCACGCTGGCCGGCGACAGGCCGACCTGGCGGGCGAAGGCGCTGCGCGCGATCTTGTTCTGCCGGAGAAAGGCGTCGAGCTTCATGCCGACAAGCTAAGGCAGCCCCTCTTCATCCGCAATGAAGCAGTCGCGCAATTTCAGTATGGCTGAAATGCATAAGTCCGCGCGTCATGCTCGGGCTTGACCCGAGCATCTCGTACCGGATGCTGCTTCGGCGCCTCGTCCGGTTGGAGATTCCCGGGTCTGCGCTCCGCTCCGCCCGAGAATGACGGCTGCCTTCAATCTTGAAAAGGCCAGCGCGGCTCCACCGCGCCGACCTGCGCCCGGTGCCGCAGGAAATGATCCGCCAGCACGCAGGCGACCATCGCCTCGCCCACCGGCACCGCACGGATGCCGACGCAGGGGTCATGGCGGCCCCTGGTAAACATCTCGGCCTCGCCGCCGCTGCGCGTCACCGTCGCCCGCGTCGCCAGGATCGAGGAGGTCGGCTTCACCGCGAAGCGGGCGACGATCGGCTGCCCGGTCGAGATGCCGCCGAGGATGCCGCCGGCATGGTTGGAGAGGAACAGCGGGCGCCCGTCATTGCCGGCGCGCATCTCGTCGGCATTCTCCTCGCCGGAGAGCTCCGCCGCGCCGAAGCCGTCCCCGATCTCGACGCCCTTCACCGCATTGATGCTCATCAGCGCCGCCGCGATCTCGGAATCGAGCTTGCCGTAGATCGGCGCGCCGAGCCCCGCCGGCACGCCCTCGGCGACGATCTCCAGCACCGCACCGATCGAGGAGCCGGATTTGCGCACCCCGTCGAGATAGTTTTCGAACAGGGAAGCAGCCTTCGCATCGGGGCAGAAGAAGGGGTTGCGGCCGACCTCTTCCCAATCCCAGTTCGCGCGATCGATCTTGTGCGGTCCCATCTGGACGAGAGCGCCGCGCACGACCATGCCGGGCACGACCTTGCGGGCGATGGCACCCGCCGCGACCCGCATCGCCGTCTCGCGCGCCGAGGAACGCCCCCCGCCGCGATAGTCGCGGATGCCGTATTTCACGTCATAGGTGAAGTCGGCGTGGCCCGGCCGGTACTTGTCCTTGATGTCGGAGTAGTCCTTCGAGCGCTGATCGACATTGTCGATCATCAGCCCGATCGAAGTCCCGGTCGTCACCTGCACGCCGTCGCTCTCGCGCGCGAAGACGCCCGAGACGATGCGCACCTGGTCCGGCTCCTGGCGCTGCGTGGTGAAGCGCGACTGGCCCGGCCGGCGCCGGTCGAGATCGCCCTGGATATCGGCTTCCGTCAGCGGGATCAGCGGCGGGCAGCCATCCACCACGCAGCCGATGGCGGGTCCATGGCTCTCGCCGAAGGTGGTGACGCGGAAGAGATGGCCGAAGGAATTATGGGACATGGACGCCTGCGCAGGATGCTGCGCAGGGTCTTAGTCCGCGGCGGGACCGGCGGTCAAACCGGCCCTCACGCGCTCAGTGCCGCAAGGGCGCCGCTGCCGGGACCGCCGGAGCCCCTTCCCAGCGCGTATGCGCCGGCAGGTTCTCGCCCTTCATGATCACGGTGAGCTGGCCGATCTGCGCGTAGTCCCCGACATGGGTGTCGTAGAGCACGGTGGCACCCGCGCCGACGCAGACGCCCTTGCCGAGCCGCACGCGGCCGACCTTCATCACCCGGTCCTCGTAGAGATGCGTCTGCAGCGCCGAATGGGCGTTGATGGTGCAGAAATCGCCGACTCGTATGCAGTCGAACTCGGTGATGTCGGTCGAGTCCAGCCAGACGCCCTTGCCGTATTTCGCGCCGAACAGCATCAGGAACCAGGGCAGGAACGGCGTGCCGCGCAGATAGTCGAACAGCACCTTGCCGCCCAGGCCCCAATACATCACGGCCACGGCCTCGGTGCGCATCGCCCACCAGGACCACATCGGCTTCATCACCGGCTTGTAGACGCCCATCATCGCCCACTTCACGGCCGCGCAGATCAGCGCCTGCACGATCGCGATCAGCATCGCGACGCCCATGAAGGAGACCACGAGGCCGATCCAGTCGCCCTCGTTGATGCGCTGCTGCAGCACGAGGTCGACGGCGATGGTGCCGAAGGTGATGAACAGCATCGAGGGGAAGGAGGTGTGCAGCGCCTCGAACAGGCCGCGGCCGACCTGCTTCAGCATCGAGGGCTTGTAGGTCCAGTCGTCCCCGAGATCGACCTTCTGCCGCGTCGGCAGCTTGATCGGCGGTGAGCCGAACCAGGTGTCCCCGGGCTGCATCCGGTCATTGGCCGGCGGCTTCGACTTGATGCCGATGAGGACCCGGTCGGGAATGACCGAGCCCGGCGGCACAACGGCATCGTTGCCGACGAAGACCTGTTCGCCCGTGCGCGTCTGGTCGAGGCGCATATAGCCGCGGCGCATCTCCTCGTCGCCGAAGACGACCTCGTCGGCGATGAAGTTGCCGGCGCCGATGCCCGTCACGTCGTAGCGGCCGGAGAGGTTGGTGGAAATCTCCGCGCCACGCCCGATATGCGCGCCCATCAGCCGGTACCAGGCCCGCATGTAGATGGTGGCGAAGAGCGACGAGAGCGTCTCCAGCGTCACCTCGGTCGCCAGCGCCACCGTCCATTTGCGGGCGTAGAAGCCGGAATGGATCGAGTAGGTGCCGGTGCTGACGCGCGGCAGGATCACCCAGCGCAAGCCCGCCATCAGGATGACGGTAAAGGCGATCAGGCCGATCGCGGTCGGCCAGGTCAGGATCGGCAGGAACCAGAGATAGGAAATATCGGTCCAGCTCGCGATCCAGTTGTCGATCTTGTCGAACAGCCAGAAGGCCGGGAAGATCGGCAGCAGGCTGACCGGCGGCACGACGATCAGCATGAAGATGTAGAACGCCGTCAGCAGCGCACGCCTGCCGGCCGAGGCCTCCGCCCGCGCCGGCAGCGTGGCGAGATCGACCGTGCCGACCTTGCGGCCGGGGGTCCCGTCCCAGATCTCGGCCTCGCCGACCTGCGTGCCGGGCGCGATCGAGCTCAGGTCGCCGATCTCGGCATTGTCGCCGATCACCGAGCCATGGCCGAGCACCACGGAGGCCCCGGCAGACACGTCCTTGCCGACGGTGATGCGGCCGATGACGAGCTTGTCGCCGATCGCCTCGCCATTGGCGAAGGTCGTCTTGGTGCCGAAGCTCGCGCCGTCCCCGATCGTGATGAGGTCGATGGCGCCGGCCTCGTAGTCGGAGATGATGACGTCGCGCCCGACCTTGGCGCCAAGCAGGCGCCAGTAGAAGCGCATCACCGGCGTGCCCTGCAGCCACTTGATATGGACCAGCCCCGCGACGCGTGCCGCGAACCACCAGCGGAAGTAGTAGACGCCCCAGAGCGGGTAGACGCCCGGCTTCGTGCGCCCGAGCACCAGCCATTTCAGGGCGATCGCGATGAAGCCGGTGGCAAGGACGATCAGCACGTAGACGCCGAGCAGCGCCGCGATCTGCCCGGCCAGCGAGAGGTCCTCGCCCGACATGATCATGTAGGTGACGAAGACGCCGAGCCATTGCGCCGTCGACAGCCCGATGATGACCGGCAGCACCGCCGCCTGAGCCAGCCCGCACAGGAAGCGGCGCAGGAAGGGCGGCGGCGTGAAGGAGAGGTCCTCGGTCGCGGCGACGCCGCGCTCCTCGAGCAGCGCGGCCATCCCCCGCAGCGTGCGCGCGCCATAGACGTCCTGCAGCGTGATGCCGGCATAGGCCGGCGTCTCGCGCACGATCGAGATGAAGCGGGCGGCGAGCAGCGAATGCCCGCCGAGATCCATGAAGAAATCCGCTTCCAGCGGCAGGCTGGATGCGCCGAGCACACGCTTGGCCGCCTCCAGCAGCGCGGCCTCGGTGGCGTTGCGCGGCGGCTCCTGCTCGCCGTCCGAGCTCGGCGCTGTCAGCGGCGCCGCCTTCAGCATCTTGCGGTCGACCTTGCCGGAGACCATGCGCGGCAGCGATCCGGCCGCCTCGAAATGCGCCGGCACCATGTAGGGCGGCAGCTTCTCGCGCAGCGCGGCCCGCAGCGCCGGCCCGTCGACTCCCACACCCGGCTCCGGCACGACGAAGGCGACCAGCCGTTCGATGCCGTCATCGGTCCGCAGCACGACCGCCGCCTGGGCGACGCCCGGCTCGTCGGCGAGCTTGGATTCGATCTCGCCGAGCTCGACCCGGAAACCGCGGATCTTGATCTGGTCGTCGATGCGGCCGTGGAAGACGATGTTGCCGTTCGCGTCGAGGCTGACGGCATCGCCCGAGCGGTAGAGAACGGGATCGTCTCCGCCGGCGACGCTGGAGAAGGGGTTGGCGATGAATTTCTCGGCCGTCAGCTCGGGACGGCCGTGATAGCCCTTGGCGACGCCGGGGCCGCCGATCAGCAGCTCTCCCTGCTCGCCCGGCTGCACCAGCCGCAGATCCTCGCTGACCACATAGGCGGTGTAGTTCGCGATCGGCGTTCCGATCGTGACGACCTCGCCGGGAACGACTTCGGCCGCGGTGGCGACCACCGTCGCCTCCGTCGGCCCATAGGTGTTCAGGATGCGCCGGCCCGGCCGCGACCATTTCTGGACGATGGCGGGAGGCAGCGCCTCGCCCCCGAGCAGGATCAGCTTCAGCGAGGGCACATCCGCCGGCAGGATGCCGAGCAGCGTCGGAACGGTGTCGATGACGGTGACGCCGGCCTCGCTCAGGATGGCCGGCAGCCTCTCCGCATCGCCCATCATCTCGGGCGAGGCGACGAACAGCGTCGCGCCGACGAGATAGGGCGTCCAGATCTCTTCCATCGACAGGTCGAAGGCGACCGAGGCGCCCTGGAACACCACATCCTCGGGCCCGATGCCGTAGAACGCGTTCCCCGAGCGCAGGAAATGGCAGATGTTGCGATGGCTGATGACGACCGCCTTGGGCACCCCCGTCGAGCCGGAGGTGTAGATCAGATAGGCCGGGTGGTCCTTGGTGAGGCTAGGTGCGCGCGCAGGCGGTTCGACCTCGTCGGCGGCCGCATCGAGCGCTTCCGGCGTCCAGACCGTGCGCTCCGTTTCTTCGGCACGCACCGTCCAGCCCGCAGAGGTGACGATGCCCTTGGCGGCAGCGTCGTTCAGGCAGGTCGCAATACGCTCGACCGGCGCCTCAGCATCGAAGGGCACCCACGCCGCGCCGACCCGCGTGATCGCGATCTGCGCCACCAGAAGGTCGATGCCGCGCGGCATCCACAGGCCGACCATGTCTCCTGGCCCGACGCCCGCGAGCTGCAGGCCCCGCGCCTGCCGGCCGGCGGCCGCCCAGACCTCGGCATAGCTCAGCGAGCGGCCGGGAACGACGAGCGCCGGGTGCAGCGGCCGCTCGGCGACCGTTGCGGCGAAAATCTCGGCGAGAACCTCGTCAAGCAGCAGGTCGGGGCGCTTGTCGCCCGCCAGCATGCCGAGAGCATGGGCGAAGGCCGCCTCTGCCGCCCCCGGCTTCGTCATATCGTTCATCGCGCCCCGCTGCGCTTCGACAGCCACGACCCCGCATCCCGCATCACGGGCGGCAGAAGGAGACTGTTCCTAGCACGCACCTCTAAACGAACCGGTATTGCCGCTTGACGTTGCGTCGTCCGGTCGATCTCCCGGACAGGCAACCCGCCGGTCATGCGCGGCCTGACTGGCATGATCGTCCTGCCGTATCGTGCGTGAACCCGGCATGAATGCGGCGGAACGCCGTCAGAGCCAGTCGGCCTTGTCGCCCCGGACGACGAGCAGCTTGCCCTGCCAGATCTCGACCATGGACGCCTTCCGCGGGGAGACCGCGCCGACCAGCGCGAGGACGGCCCGCGCCACGCCGCCATGGCTGACGATCACGGTCTCGCGGGTCAGGCCTTCCAGCACCGGCCGCACGCGCTCGGCGAGCATGCGGTAGCTCTCTCCGCCCGGCGGCACGAAGCCCCATTTGTCGCGCTCGCGCAGGCCCGCCTGCTCGCGCTCCGCCTTGCGGATGTCGCGCCAGGTGAAGCCCTCCCAGCTCCCGAAGGTGAGCTCCTTGAGCCGGTCGTCGATGCGGTATTCGCCCGCCGCCATATCGAGTTCGCGGCGCAGGATATCCATGGTCTCGCGCGCCCGCTGCATCGGCGAGCAGATGTAGTCGAGCCCGCCGAAGCCGGGTTCCAGCGCCTTCAGGCGCCCCGCCGCCTCGGTCGCCTGCTCGCGCCCGAGCGGGTTGAGGGGAATGTCCTGCCCGCCCTGAAGCCGGCCTTCGCGATTCCAGTCGGTTTCGCCGTGACGGACGAGGATGAGCCGGTGCGGGAGCGTGAGCGGGACCATGCCCGGCTTCTGCACTCTGCCGGCGCCTTCGTCAAAAGCTTCGGACGCGCCGGGAACCCATCCGGCCATGCAGGTTGCATTCGGCTGCGGCGGGTGGCCGATCGGCAACGCTGTCGTGTATAGCGGGCAGCGCAGCCGCAACGACCTGCAACCCTCGACCGCCCGGACCGCCTCCAGATGCCACCCTCCCTCACCCTGCCGGACGGCCGCACGCTGGCGCTGGACGCCCCGCTGGTGATGGGCATCGTCAACGTCACGCCGGATTCCTTCTCCGATGGCGGCCTCCTCCCCGATGCCGACGCGGCCATCGCCCATGGCCTGAAGCTCGCCGAGGAAGGGGCCGCAATCCTCGATATCGGCGGCGAATCGACCAGGCCCGGCCATGCCGTCATCGATGCCGCGACGGAGCTCGCCCGCGTGCTGCCGGTCATCGGCGGGCTGAAGGCGCGCGGCGACACGCCGATCTCGATCGACAGCTGGAAGGCCGAGGTCGCCGAGGCCGCGCTGGCCGCTGGCGCCACCATCGTCAACGACGTCTGGGGCGCCCAGCGCGACCCGCGGATCGCGGCCGTCGCGGCGGCAGCCGGCGCACCGATCGTCCTGATGCACAACCGCGACTCGATCGATGCCGCGCTGGACATCCTGGCCGAGGTGATGCGCTTCCTCGAGCGCTCCGTCGCGATCGCGCGCCAGGCCGGCGTGCCGCAGGGGCAGATCGTGATCGACCCCGGCATCGGCTTCGGCAAGACGCCGCGCCAGAACCTCGACCTGATCCGGAACCTCGACCGCCTCGCCGTCCTCGGCTGCCCGGTCCTGCTCGGCGCCTCGCGCAAATCGACGCTGGGGCTGGTGACCGGCCGGCAGGTTCCGGCCGAGCGGCTTGCGGCCAGCCTCTCCGCGCATCTTTACGGCGCCAGCCGTGGCGCCGCCCTCATCCGCGTCCATGACGTCGCGCCGCATGTCGATGCGCTGAAGGTGTGGCGTGCCATCGCCGACGAAACGCAGGTGTTCTGATGAGCCAAGCTCGCGCAGCGCATGACGCCCGCCCAGCGCACGATGCCGGCCAGATCCTGATCGAGAAGCTGGACATCTACGCCTATCACGGCGTCTTCGCCGAGGAGGAGCGGCTCGGCCAGCGCTTCGTGATCGATCTCGTCCTCGACGCCGATCTGCGCGCCGCTGCCAGCAGCGACGACCTTGCCGACACCGTCGACTACGGCCGCGCCGTCGCCATCGTCAGCGAGGCCTTCACGGGCCGCCGCTTCCAGCTGCTGGAGGCCGCGGCCAAGGCCGTGGCCGATGCGCTGTTCGCCGCCTTCCCGCCGGTCACGCGCGTCGTCGTCACGCTGCGCAAGCCCTCGCCGCCCATCCCGGCGACGCTCGCGGCGGCGGGCATCCGTCTGGGCTTCCAGCGTGGCGACTGAGGCGACCCTCGCCTTCGGCGGCAATCTGGGCGATCCCGTCGCCGCCTTCGCCGCGGCGCTGCGCAGCCTGCGGACCCACCCGGGCATTGCGCTGGGTCGACTCTCCTCGGTCTGGCGCACGGCTCCCTGGGGCAGGACCGACCAGCCGGAATTCCTGAACATGGCGGCGGCCATGGCGACGACGCTTTCGCCGGAGGACCTGCTCTCGCTCTGCCTCGCCCTCGAACAGGCGGCCCGGCGCGAGCGCGGCGAACGCTGGGGGCCGCGCACGCTCGACATCGATATCCTGACCTACGGCACCCAGACGATCGACCGCGAGGGCCTGCAGATCCCGCATCCCCGCATGTCCGAGCGGGCCTTCGTTCTGGCCCCGCTGGCGGAGATCGACCCCGAACGCCTGGTCGCCGGCAGGGCCGTCGCGGCACATCTGGCTCTGCTGCCCGATGACGGAATCCGGCGTGACGAGGCAGCGACCGAACGACTCAGCGCGCTGCTGGCGGCCTGATCACTCGCCCTTGTCGAGCGTGATGTCCGGCGCGGTCGGCACCTTCATGCCGACGACATGATAGCCGGCATCGACATGCAGAACCTCGCCGGTGATGCCGCGCGACATGTCGGAGACGAGGAACACCGCCGTCTCGCCGACCTCCTCGATCGTCACGGTGCGGCGCAGCGGCGAGTTGTACTCGTTCCACTTGAGGATATAGCGGAAATCGCCGATGCCCGATGCCGCGAGGGTCTTGATCGGTCCCGCCGAGATCGCATTGACGCGGATCTTGTCCGGCCCGAGATCGGCGGCGAGATACTGGACGCTGGTCTCGAGCGCGGCCTTGGCCACGCCCATGACGTTGTAATGCGGCATCCACTTCTCGGCGCCGTAATAGGTCAGCGTCAGCAGCGCGCCGCCGTCCTTCATCAGCTTCTCGGCCCGCTGGGCGATGGCCGTGAAGGAATAGGCCGAGATCAGCAGCGACTTGGAGAAATTCCCCTCTGTCGTGTCGACATAGCGGCCGGTCAGCTCGTCCTTGTCGGAAAAGGCGATGCAGTGGACGACGAAGTCGAGCTTGCCCCAGAGCTTCTCGACCTCGGCGAAAACGGCGTCGATCGTCGCGGCATCGGTGACGTCGCAATGGCCGACGAGGTGGCCGCCGAGCTGCTTGGCCAAGGGCTCGACCCGCTTCTTCAGCGCATCGCCCTGATAGGTGAAGGCGAGTTCGGCACCGGCGTCCGCGGCCGCCTTGGCGATGCCCCAGGCGATGGAGCGGTTGTTCGCCACGCCCATCACGAGCCCGCGCTTGCCCTTGAGCAGATTGGCGGTCGGCGAAGAGGCGTTGGAATCAGGCATGGGAAACCCGCGAATGAACGATTGAGCAGGTCTCTTAGAACAGTCCCGGCGAAACGGGAACCGCTTTCGAGAGCGGTCTCCCCGGCTGAATCGTCGGCTCCGGCACCCGCCGGCACCGACGCGTCAGGATTCCGCGCGGGCCTTCATCAGCGCCGTCAGCTCTGCATCGCTCGCCGGCATTTCGATGTCGATCGCCACGAAGAGATCGCCGACGCTCCCCTTCTCGCCTTTGAGCCCCTTGCCGCGCAGGCGGAACTGCTTGGTGGTGCCGGTCAGCGGCGGAATGCTCATCTCGACAGCCCCCGTCAGCGTGGGCACATGCAACGGCCCGCCGAGCACCGCCTTGGCGAGCGGCACGGCGACCCGCGTGCGCAGATCCTTGCCGTCCACGACGAAACGGGAGTCGGGCTTGACCTTGATGGTCATCAGCACGTCGCCGGTCTCGCCCGAGAACGGGTCCGTCTGGCCGAGACCGCGCAGCCGCATCACCTTGCCGTCGCTGACGCCTTCCGGAATGGTGATCTCGACCTCGCGCCCGCCCGGCAGCTTGACGCGCCGCGTGCCACCGTTCGCCGCCTCGGCCAACGCCACCTCGAGCGTGAAGCTCTGCTCCGCCGGCTTCTGCGGCTCCGGCCGGCCGCGCTGGCGCCGCGCCTGCTCGCCGAAGAGCGAGGAGAAGATCTCTGAAGCGTCGAAGCCGGCCTCCCCGCCGCCGGCCGAGGCACGGCCGAAGGGCGAGCCGCCCTGGCCGAAATTGAACTCGAAGCCGCCGGCCCGGCCGCCGCGGGCGCCGGCACCGCCCATGCCTTCGAAGCCCTGGAAGCGCGGCTTGCCCTCGGCGTCGATCTCGCCGCGGTCGAACTGCTTGCGCTTGGTGTCGTCGCCCAGGATCTCATAGGCCGAGTTCAGCTCGGCAAAGCGGTCCTGCGCCTTCGGATCGTCCCGGTTGGCGTCGGGATGCAGCTGCTTGGCGTGTTTGCGGAACGCCTTCTTGATCTCGGCTTCGCTGGCGCCGCGGGCAACGCCCAGAACCTGATACGGGTCGCGCATCCGGAAGAACCTCGTTTCCATACGATATCGGGACAGCCCATCGCGCGGACCATCCTTCGGCTTCTATCTGGGAACGGTGTGGCCCGTGCGCAACACCCGAGGCGACAACCGTCGAAGCCTGCGGTTCAGCCGAGGCCCTTCCAGGCGGCCATGTCCTTCACGGCCCATTCGCCGCCGGACGGGCGGCAGGCCGTGCCCTGCAGCTTGAGCGGCTTGGATTGCGTCTGCACGCTGGCGATGAAGGCGCGGCAGATCTCGTCGGCGCGCAGGAAGGGCCCGCCGACGGGGACGAAGGAGCCCTTGATGCCGCTCTGCGGATTGTCCCATGACACCGCGGCGCCGTTGCCCTGCGGGTCGAGCGCCACCGACATCGCCGCATCCGCCCGGCGCAGATCCTCCGGCCCGAGCTCGCTGGCGAGCGTGGCCAGCCCCGCCGCCTTGTCGGGCGCGCGCGCCGGCAACACCGAGGAGGTGGTCGCGACCTCGTCCTCGGCCTTGCTCGACAGGCCGATGATCGGGAACGAGACCGAGCAGCCGGCACAGAACAGGCCGAGCAGAGCCGCGCCCAGCGCGGCATGTCGGCGCATGGCCGCCCGGCGCGCAGGAAGGCTTTGGCGCGGCTTTGCCCCTGCCCTATATAGACCAGCCTTCCGGAACCGGATTACCACCCGCTCGCCCAACCCCTTGTCGTTCGCAAAGGATTAGAAACGTGGAACGGTTAACGAGCGGTGACTTTACGCAGGCCGACGAGCCTTTCACGCTGTTCCAGGACTGGCTCGACGAGGCGACGAAGTCCGAGCCGAACGATCCCAACGGCATGGCGCTGTCCACGGTCGATGCCGACGGGCTGCCCAACAGCCGCATGGTCCTGCTGAAGGGCCATGATCCGGACGGTTTCGTGTTCTACACCAACACGGAAAGCCAGAAGGGCGAGGAACTGCTCGGCCAGCCCAAGGCCGCCCTGCTGTTCCACTGGAAGAGCCTGCGACGGCAGGTGCGCATCCGCGGCACGGTCACGCTCGTGTCGGATGCCGAATCGGACGCCTATTTCCAGTCCCGCCCGCGTGACAGCCGCATCGGCGCCTGGGCCTCGCAGCAATCGCGCCCGCTGGAGAGCCGCTTCGCGCTGGAAAAGGCCGTGGCCAGCTACACGCTGAAGTTCGGTGTCGGCGAGATTCCGCGCCCGCCCTATTGGCGTGGCTTTCGCATCACCCCGGTCTATATCGAGTTCTGGAAGGATGGTGCCTTCCGCCTGCATGACCGCGTGATCTTCCGCCGCGAAACGGCCTCGTCCGGGTGGACGAAGACGCGCTTCTACCCTTGAGGAAACCCCGCCGATGGCGATGCCCAAATTCGATTTCCCCAAGACGGAACCCGGCCAGCGCCCGGTCATGCTGCTGACGGGCGCCAGCCGCGGCATCGGTCATGCGACGGTGATGGAGTTCGCCATGGCGGGCTGGCGCATCCTGTCCTGCTCCCGGCAGGCCTTCTCCGACAAATGTCCCTGGCCCTCCGGCGCGGACGACCACGTCCAGATCGATCTCGGAGACCCCGAGGACACGATGCGCGGCATCGCCGAGATCAAGAAGCGCCTGCAGGTCGAGGGCGGAAAGCTGCATGCGCTGGTGAACAATGCCGGGATCTCGCCCAAGGGGCGCGATGGCAGCCGGCTCGGCGCCGCCACCACCTCCTTCAACGACTGGCACAAGGTTTTCCAGGTCAATTTCTTCGCCCCGATCATGCTGGCGCGTGGCCTGCTCGACGAGCTCACCGCGGCGAAGGGCGCCATCGTCAACGTCACCTCGATCGCGGGCTCCCGCGTTCATCCTTTCGCCGGAGCCGCCTATGCGACCTCGAAGGCGGCGCTCGCCAGCCTGACCCGCGAGATGGCCGCCGATTTCGGCCCGTTCGGGATCCGCGTGAACTCGATCTCGCCCGGCGAGATCGACACCGCGATCCTTTCGCCCGGCACCGAAAAGATCGTCGCGACCTTGCCTCTGGGGCGCCTCGGCAAGACCGACGAGGTCGCCAAGGCGATCTACTTCCTCTGCACCGATGCCTCGAGCTACGTCACCGGCTCGGAGCTGCATATCAATGGCGGGCAGCACGTTTGATCGGCGCGCTGTCCCGATGAGCTCCGGCGGCGGCCAGGTCATTCGCTTTCCCTCGACGGGTAAGGCCGCGGCCCGGCCGGTGCTCGCGGCATCGGTCGCCGTCTTTCGGGACGGGAAGGTCCTGCTCGCCACACGCACGAAGCCACCCGCCGATCGGCTCTGGTCCCTGCCGGGCGGCAAGGTCGAGGCCGGCGAGACGCTCGAGCAGGCCGCCTTGCGCGAATTGGAGGAGGAGGTCGGCGTCAGCGCCCGCATCCTCGGCTTCAACCGTCATGTCGAGATTTTCGGGCGCGACGGCTCGGGCGCGATCACCCATCACTTCGTCGTCGCCTCCTTCGTCGGCGCCTGGCTCTCCGGCGAGCCGAAGCCGGGGCCCGAAGCCGGGGCGATCATGTGGGCCGATCCGCTGAAGCTCGGCGGGCTCGCCACGACGCGCGAGCTCGGCGAGGTGCTGAGGCAGGCCCACCGCCTCTTCCTGGCGGCGGACGGCTCATGAAGCGAGGCGCGCTGATCGCCGCCATCCTGCTCGCCTTGGCGCCGCTGGGCGCAACGGCGCAGCCGAGACCGGCGGCGCCTGCCAAGCCAGTCCCTCCAAGGCAGGAGCCCCCTCCGGCCGAGCCGGAGGGGCCGGTCTACGAACCGCAGTTGCTCAAGCTGTCGGAAATCATCGGGTCGCTGGCCTATCTGCGCACGCTCTGCGGCGCTGCGGAGGCGCAGCACTGGCATGACCGCATGACCGCCCTCGTCGAGGCAGAGGGCCGCACGCCGCAACGCCGCAACCGCCTGACGGCCGCGTTCAACCGCGGCTTCAAGGCTTATGCGCTGACGCATCGGTCCTGCACCGATGCCAGCCAGGAGGCCGCCGCGCGGCTGGCGGGAGAGGGCGAGCAGTTGTCGCGGGCCCTCGCCGGCCGCTATGGCGGATAGGCAACAGCTGTTGCCGGAATGCGCGGCTCAGGCGCATTCGTCCGGTCGCGTTAACCTTTCTTAAACACCGCGCTGGCGTGCCGCACTGGCACGTCCTAAGCTTTTAGGGTCGCTCAACCGTCGCGATCCGGGGCATAACCGCCGCGATTCGCATCAGATCGAAGGCCGCAGAGACCCTTTTGATGTCAATCCAGCCCGAAGACTCGATGCTCGACCCGAATCTGGCCGATGATCACGGCGATGCGCGCCGCGTTGCCTATGGCTATGTCGAGGACGCCTTCGCGGAGGCGCAGCAGGACGGGCTCGATTCCGACGCCGTCGCCCACGCTGCTCTGTTCGCGGGCTTGCGCACCCTCGTCGAGACCTATGGCGAGGAAGCCACCGCGGTGTTCGCCGAGGCGCTGCCGGAGAAGATCCGCTGCGGGGCCTTCACCAGCGGTACGCGGCACTAGAGACGCGGCCTGAGAATCCGAATCGGATTTCTCGCCCCCCAATTTCTCGCCCCACGCTTGACCCCGGACCCATCGAAGGGCGCAAGGCTCTACAATGGATTCCGGAGCTGCGTTGCTTTGCCGCTTGTCCGGGATGACCGAATGGTTCCCGGGAGAATGGGCAAGCCGTCGCCGGGCCTGCTCAGCCCTGCGGCAGCGCTTCCAGGAAGCGCGCCGGCTCGCCCTGCGATGGCGTCACAATCTCGGCTTCCCACATCACCTTCTGGCCGCGCACATAGGTGCCGACCGGCCAGCCGGTCACGGTGACGCCGTCATAGGGCGTCCAGCCGCATTTCGAGGCGCCCCAGGCGTTGGTGATCGTCTCGCGGCGCTTGAGGTCGACGATGGTGAAATCGGCATCGTAGCCGACCGCGATCCGCCCCTT
Source organism: Allobosea sp. TND4EK4 (assembly GCF_900156025.1). Taxonomy (GTDB): domain Bacteria; phylum Pseudomonadota; class Alphaproteobacteria; order Rhizobiales; family Beijerinckiaceae; genus Allobosea. Next base: position 292,225 of record NZ_FTMO01000004.1, on the reverse strand, counting down.
GCCTTCCAGCCCGAAGATGCGCTGCGGCCCGGCGCTCGACAGGTCGACGAAACGCTCCAGCGTCAGCCGCCCGGCATTCACATGGTCGAGCATGATCGGCACCAGCGTCTGCACGCCCGGCATGCCGGAATGGCTGGCGGGATAAGCGTGGTGCTTCTCCTCATGCGTATGCGGCGCATGGTCGGAGCCCAGCACGTCCACGATGCCCTGCTCGACGCCCCACCAGATGCGCTGGCGGTGGCTGTCGTCGCGGATCGGCGGGTTCATCTGGGCATAGGTGCCGAGCCGCTCATAGCAATCGGGCGCCACCAGCGTCAGATGGTTCGGCAGCACCTCGACCGTCGCGACATCCTTGTGATCCCTGAGGAAGACCATCTCCTCGCCCGTCGAGATGTGCAGGATGTGGACACGCGCCCCGGTCTCCCGCGCGATGCGGACCAGCCGCTTCGTGCAGGTCAGCGCCACCTCCGGCGAGCGCCAGACCGGGTGGCTCGACGGATCGCCCTCGACCCGCAGGTTCATCCGCTCGCGCAGCATCATCTCGTCTTCGGAATGGAAGGCGGCGCGCCGGCGCGTGCGCTTCAGGATCTCGGCGACGCCCTTGTCGTCCTCGACCAGCAGATCGCCTGTCGAGGAGCCCATGAACACCTTGATCCCGGCCGCGCCCGGCAGGCGCTCAAGATCGGGCACGTCCCTGACATTCTCATGCGTGCCGCCGACCCAGAAGGCGAAGTCGCAATGCATGCGGTGCCGCCCGCGCGCGATCTTGTCGGCCAGCGCCTCGGGGCTCGTGGTCTGGGGAATGGTGTTGGGCATCTCGAAGACGGTTGTGACGCCGCCCAGAACCGCCGCGCGCGAGCCGGTCTCCAGATCCTCCTTGTGATCGAGCCCCGGCTCGCGGAAATGCACCTGGGAATCGATCACGCCGGGCAGGATGTGCAGCCCCGTGCAATCCACCACCTCCCCGGCCGAGGCCATCGAGAGATCGCCCAGCGCCATGATCTTCCCGCCGACGATGCCGAGGTCGCGCTGCACCCGCCCGTCCTGATTCACCACCGTGCCGCCCTTGAGGATCACGTCGAAAATCTGCGGCATGGCGGGGCTCCCGGTGGGTTGCTTTGCAAAGGAAATGCGGAACCACGCCGTCATCCCGGACAAGCCGCGAAAGCGGCGCCGATCCGGGATCCATGCCTGAACCGTTCTGGCATGGATCCCGGGTGTCCCTTCGGTCGCCCGGGATGACGGCGCGGTTGAACGGATGCAACGCGATTAGCCGAAACCGTGCGCCGACGCGAGTTGAGAAGACGGAGCGATGCGCCTACCTATCGCCCCTGCCCGCAGGAGTCCGAAACCATGTCCGCCACCCGATTGATCGACCGCGGCATCATCCGCGTCAGCGGCGAGGAGGCGCGCGACTTCCTGCAGAACCTCGTCACCAACGACATGGAGGCGGTGACGCCTGGCCATGCCGGTTACGGCGCGCTGCTGACTCCGCAGGGCAAGATCATCTGCGATTTCCTGATCGTCGCCCTGTCCGAAGAGGATGGTGGCGGCTTCCTGCTCGACACGCCCCTGCTCCAGATTCCCGATCTGATGAAACGCCTGAAACTCTACAAGCTGCGCGCCAAGGTCGCGCTCGAAGACCTCACGGAGCGGAGCGCCGTGCTCGCCTCGGCCGATGGCGCGCCGCTGCCCGCGGAAGCGGGCCTTGTCTATGACGATCCGCGCCTGCCCGCCCTTGGCCAGCGGGCGGTCGTCGATGTGGCGGGCGTCGAAAGCCTCATCGACGCCGGGGCCGAAAGCTATCACGCCCGCCGTGTCGGGCTGGGCGTGCCGGCCGGCGGGCGCGATTTCGCCTATGGCGACACCTTTCCGCATGAGGCGCTGCTCGACCAGCTCGGCGGCGTTTCCTTCAAGAAAGGCTGCTATATCGGGCAGGAGGTGGTCTCGCGGATGCAGCACCGTGGCACAGCCCGCACGCGCGTCGTGCCCGTGCTGTTCGATCAGGGCGTCGCGACGGAAACGGGCGCCCAGGCCGTGGCGGGCGGCAAGGTCCTCGGCGCCATCGGCTCCACGGCGGACGGCAAGGCGCTTGCGATGCTGAGGCTCGACCGGCTGGCGGATGCGCTCGCTGCGGGCGAGACGCCGCTGGGGGGCGGGCTGGCGTTCCATCTCGCCGAAAAGCCAGGCTTCATCCGTTTCCCCTTCCCCGGCGAGCCGGGCTTCGGAGCCGCCGCATGAGCGAGAGCATGGCCGTGAGCGAAGAGCGGATCGCCATCGAAGGGCCGGACGGCAAGTTCCGCTGCCGCTGGCCGGGCACCGACCCGCTCTATCTTGCCTATCACGACACCGAATGGGGCGTGCCCGAATATGACTCCCGTGCACTCTGGGAGAAGCTGATCCTCGACGGCTTCCAGGCCGGCCTGTCCTGGATCACGATCCTGCGCAAGCGCGACGCCTTCCGCGCCGGCTTCGCCGGCTTCGAGCCGGAGGTCGTGGCGCGCTTCGGCGAGGCCGATGTCGCCCGCCTGCTCGCCGACCCCGGCATCATCCGCCATCGCGGCAAGATCGAGGGCACGATCAGGAGCGCCCAGGCCTATCTCAGGATCAGCGAGCGCGAGCCCTTCGCCGATTTCCTCTGGAAGCATCTCGACGGCCGCGTGTTGCAGAACAGCTTCCGCACGCAAGGGCAGGTCCCCGCCCAGACGAAGCTCTCCGAGGCGATGTCGAAGGAGCTCAAGCAGGCCGGCTTCACCTTCTGCGGCCCGACGATCGTCTATGCCTTCATGCAGGCCTGCGGGCTGGTCAACGATCACCTCACCGGCTGCTTCCGCTACGAGGAATGCGCCGCCCTGGCGCGCGACGTGCGCCCGGCCGCCTGACGATGGCCCGTACGCCGTCCCCGCCCCGCGCATGGCAGCGCATGCTGTCCGGCCGCCGGCTCGACCTGCTCGACCCCTCCCCGCTCGATGTCGAGATCGAGGACATCGCCCATGGTCTCGCCCGCGTCGCGCGCTGGAACGGGCAGACGCGCGGCGCCCATTCCTTCTCTGTCGCGCAGCACTCGCTGCTGGTCGAGGCGATCGCGAGCCACCTCAACCCCGGTTGGAGCGATGGCTGGCGCCTGATGGCCCTGCTGCACGACGCGCCCGAATATGTCATCGGCGACATGATCTCGCCGTTCAAGGTGGTGATGGGCGACGCCTACAAGAGCGTGGAACTGCGCCTGCTCACGGCGATCCATTTGCGCTTCGGCCTGCCGGCGACGACGCCGGCCATCCTGAAGAAGAAGACGAAGGAGGCCGACACCATCGCCGCCTTCTTCGAGGCAACACGTCTGGCGGGCTTTTCGCGGGAGGAGGCGCTGACCTATTTCGGCCGCCCCAAGGCGCTGCCGGCCGACGTGCTCGCCTGGCTCGATCCGCTGGAGACCGAGGCGGCGCAGGCGCACTTCCTGGCGCGCTGCGCAGCCCTGTCCGGCCTGCCGGCGCCGGCTGAACTCACTGCGTCAGGCGGACCTGGCTGATCTCGGCGGCGATCGACTTGAAGATCGGGCTGAGCTGCGAGGCCGATGTCACCTCATAGTACATATTGGCCGAGGACGCGCAGTTGCGCAGCAATGTCGCGTTCCCGTCCATGACGCGGATCGTGTAGAGCTGGATGCCGCTGGCCTTGATATTGGTGCAGGCCAGCGCCGTCCGGCTGTCGATCTGGGACTGGTTCGAGGTATAGCGGTTCTGCGTGTTGTCGCCGTCGGTCAGCAGGATCATGTATTTCTTCAGCCGCGGCTCGCCATAAGGCTTCGCCTCGGTAAACGGGGCGTTCGGCGACAGCGTTGTCCAGCCCCAGACCGCACCGATGGTGACGTTGGTGTTGCCGCTCGGAGTCATCGCGTCGATGCGCGAATTCAAAGCGCTCCAGTTGGATGTCAGCGGCATGATCTCAGCCAGCGAGGACACGGCGCACCAATAGGCCGGGTATTGCTGATCCTGGGAACCGAAAGAGTAACTGTCGTTCGTGTCGTAGCTCTGGTCCCGGTCCTGGATGCAGCCCCCGGTCGACTTGGCCCAGGTCGCTTTGGTCATGGTTTCGCACTGCTGTTCGTACTGCCAGGTCTGGTAGTTCCAGACCTGCTTGCAATTTCGCGTCGCGCCATATCGCATCCACGGCTCGTTCTGGAAACTGCGGTCGATCCGGACCTGCGTGGCGAAGGGAACGATCGAGATCCTGATCTGGTCCGTCTCCTGCGTGGCGTCCTGCATGATCTTCACGAGATCCTTGGATGCCTGCTTCAGCGCCGTCATCTTGTTGTTCGACGACATGGAGCCGGTGTTGTCCAGCACCAGCGCGAGCTCGATCGTGTTCGTGCCCCAGGTCGACTGGCTCATGGTGGAGACGGGCAGATTGGTCGTGCCGAGGACCTGCGCCACCGTCGCGGGGACATTCCCGTTCGCGACGATCTTGACGGTCCGCGCCTTGCGATCGATCGCCACGGTGGCGCCCGTGAACTGGTCCTGAACGTCCGCCGGCAGGTTGGCCTTCAGCCAGTTGTTGATGCGGTCGGTGAGCTGGGCGTCCGTCAGCGTCTGCGCGTCGCGGGCCGCCATCAGCGCCGCGGAATCGACGGCGGAGGACAATGTCTGCCGTACCCGGCTGGCGCGCGAGTAGTCCACCGCTACGCCGATCACGCCCATCAGCGGGACGAGCGAGAGCCCGAAGATCATGATGACATTGCCGCGCTGATCGTCGCGGAAGCGGGCGAGCCAGCGGCGGAAGAGGCCTCTCTTGCACATGGTCTTGATCCCGAAGGGCACGTTCGGCCTTAGCCATGAGGCCGCCGGCTTACGAATTGCTGAAGCCGATCCGCAGAATCTCGCTGCATCTATGCATTTTGAGTGAAAATCCGCCGATGCAGCGGCCCGAGCGCAGTCTGAATCGGCGCTGCGGCGCGATCCGAACCCCCGTCTTTGCACGCGCATCTTTTCCGATATGGAACAAGTGATCGCCGAAATCGGGCATTTCGGGAACAATCGATTTGGGAGAGCATGGCTTCACCCGATGCGGAGGATGACCATGACCGGAACGCCTGTTCTCGACCTGCCGACCGGCGTCGCTGTCAAAGGCGCCGTCCAGCCTCGCTTCGACGAGGTGCTGAGCCATGACGCGCTCGCCTTCGTCGCCGAGCTGCACCGCCGCTTCAACGAGACGCGCAAGCGGCTGCTGGCGCTGCGCGCCGAGCGTCAGAAGCGCTTCGACGCCGGCGAGACGCCGGACTTCCTGGCCGAGACCCGCCATATCCGCGAGGGCGACTGGACGGTGGCGCCGATCCCCGCCGACCTTCAGGACCGCCGCGTCGAGATCACCGGCCCGGTCGACCGCAAGATGATCGTCAACGCGCTCAACTGCGGCGCCAAGGTCTTCATGGCCGATTTCGAGGATGCCTCCTCGCCGGTCTGGGCCAATATGGTCGAGGGCCAGATCAACCTGAAGGATCGCTGGGCCAACACGATCGACTTCACCGATCCGACCACCGGCAAGGCCTATGCGCTGAAGCCCAACCCCGCCGTGCTGATCATCCGTCCGCGCGGCTGGCACCTGCCGGAGCGGCATATTCTGATTGATGGAGAGGAGGCTTCGGGCTCCCTGGTCGATTTCGGGCTCTATCTCTTCCACAACGCGAAAGCCGCGCTCGCAGCCGGCTCCGGCCCCTATTTCTACCTGCCCAAGCTCGAGAGCCATCTCGAAGCCCGGCTCTGGAACGACGTCTTCGTCGCGGCGCAGGCCGCGCTCGGCCTGAAGACCGGCACGATCAAGGCCACCGTCCTGATCGAGACCCTGCCGGCCGCCTTCGAGATGGACGAGATCCTCTACGAGCTGCGCGACCACATGGCCGGCCTCAACTGCGGCCGCTGGGACTACATCTTCTCCTTCATCAAGAAGCTCGCCCGCAACCCGGCCTATGTCCTGCCCGACCGCTCGCAGGTCGTGATGACGAAGGCCTTCCTGAACGCCTATTCGCTGCTGCTGATCAAGACCTGCCACCGCCGCGGCGCCTTCGCCATGGGCGGCATGGCCGCGCAGATCCCGGTCAAGAACAACCCGGAGGCCAACGCCGCCGCCTTTGCCAAGGTCAAGGCCGACAAGGAGCGCGAGGCCGGCAACGGGCATGACGGCACCTGGGTCGCCCATCCCGACCTCGTCCCCGTCGCGATGGAGGTCTTCGACCGGCTGATGCCGCAGGCCAACCAGCTCGACAAGAAGCGCGAGGACGTCAACGTCACGGCGAAGGACCTTCTCGAGGTCCATCAGGGCACGCGCACCGAAGAGGGCTTCCGCGAGAACATCCGCGTCGGCGTGCAGTATCTCGAAGCCTGGCTGCGCGGCCGCGGCGCGGTGCCGATCTACAACATGATGGAGGACGCCGCGACGGCCGAGATCAGCCGCGCCCAGATCTGGCAGTTCGTCAGCTATGGCGTCGAACTCGAAGGCGGCACCAGGGTCACCCCCGACCTGTTCAGGCGCTGCCTGACCGAGGAGATGGCGCGCGTGAAGACCGAACTTGGCGCGGAGACCTACGACAAGGGCCGCTTCCCCGAGGCGATCGCCCTGTTCTCGGAGCTCTCGCTGGCGCCGCAGTTCGAAGATTTCCTGACGCTACCGGCCTATGGGAAGCTGTGAGGGGGCGAGGGTTTGAGAATGAAGGGCGCCGCCGAAAGGCTGCGCCCTCTGCTAATTGCGAGCATGGAATCTATTGCATTCGAAACATCTGAATGCTCAAAATTAGCATCGATAATCTACTAATTTCCCATGTCGTTTAATAGTATCTCAAAGAATGCCGCATTGCGCTTCTCGGCATCGGAAATCAATTTATCGAAACCAAGGATTTCGATAAAAACATCGAAATCTTCATGGTACTTAAATAGGCCCTTTTTATCCCACGTTTCATCAAAATCGTATCGCCGCGCCAAATTTCGCAGAGTAGGCTCCATATCCGCAACAATGATCGCCGTGATAGGTGTCGAAGGTGGTATATCTATTGTCTTACCAGAAGATGTTACGAATGATTTTCGCTCACGAATAAACTCAACTGTGTCATGTATTTGTTTTACCGGGTCCTGCCCCTCGCGTCCGAAACTGTAGTCATCGCGCCCAGGTCGCTTGAACTCAACAATAACCACGGAGGTATTGCCTTGACCGCCGGCGACATAACACTCATCGTAAAATGCGACGTCAGTGACTTTGTCGCCTAACTGGCGTCGCCCTCCATGCAGCGTGCGGTCGCTCGATATGTAAGACACGAACGCCAGACGCTCGTCGAGTAGCCAAAGATTGTGTTGGAAATACTTAGTAGTCGCAGAATCTGTAAGCCGCGGAAACATCAGTTGGTGGAATGCGTCCTCTCGCGTCATATCGCCCGCGTCATCCGCGCCTCGAAGGCGATCGGCTACCTCGATAACCGCCTTGCGATGCACAATGTATTCGGCAAGAGCGTCACGATAGGTATCAGAGACGCGCTGCAAAAGCTGCGCCTTCCGCTGAGCAAAAAGCTCCTTGTTCGCGATGGTAGTTTGCACAAAGCTCGTCCAGCGCCTCTCTTCGCGTAGACGCTGAACAGCAAGATCAGAGACAAAGTTCTCTTGTCGCCAATTGTTTGGCTTTGACTTCACGTAGTCGGCAATCGTTATCCCATTAAGCCCATACCGTAATAGGGGATGCCGCGCAATTAACTGAACAACCTCGTCGCGTTGGTCCTTTTTTATCTTATCATGCTGTTCGCTTTCTGTAGCCAATATCGCTTGGCAGGCTTTATCAACGATTTCTAGGATCTCATCGTCACTTGCCTCCAATGAGGTGCGCGCTTGGTTTGCATTTTCGTCGAAGAATTCGCCGGACAAGCTAGCTATTACAACGTACTCACTGCCGTCTGATTTCTGGAACGCTGATTTTCCAAGTTTGTTTTCAATAGCGCGCCCCGCGCCGAGCAATCGGTTATCAGCAAAGAACATCAGGGCATGTCGGGCGAACGGCTTCCCCCGGGCGACGCGTGATACATCACATTTGAATTGATATGACGCATCTCTGAGCTCAACCGGGAACTCGTGCGTCTTTTCGTGGCTAAAGACGCTTGCGAAATGCGAACGTAGATCGAACTCCTCTGCGCCAATAAAGACTCTTGTATCGGGCATGCGGCCGTCGACGAGGTAAGTCAGGAAATTGCTAGAGAGATGATTCAAAATCCGCTCTGCATTCAGCTCTTCCCACTTCTTATGATAGGAAGGCTTGATTTGCTTGAAAGTGACTGCACAGCCCGTATCGAATTCGGGACCATTCCCGCCAATTAAATCGATGATCTCTTCGTCGGCATAGACATCGAACTTGAAATTGCGGGTGACAATAGAGCCATTTGGCCCCTTCGATTTCGAGCGGTAAAGGACGTCATTGAACACTTTGAAGGCCACGAAGCGCCCAAAACCCTTGCCGCCTCGCTTGAGTTTGTGACCGGTGAAAGGTGTGAGGAAAGCTTTGTAGTTTGAGTCATCGAGACCGCAGCCGTTGTCGGAAATCGTAACGGTGAACTCTTCCGGCGTTGTGCCTAGGGAAAACGAGAACACAAGTTTGCCTTCGGCTGCGATCTTAGCGCCCCCGTGGATGTCGAGCAAAGAGTGGATTGCATTCGAGCCCGCCTCATAGACAGGCAGCAGGAAAGCGTCGGCGTGTCCAGCAAGATGGGTACGTTCCAGCACCGCCGGCATATCAGGCTTAAAAAGCTGCGCCATAACATCCCCAAACGTTGCACTTATCCGTATACTCATAGTCAGATATCAGGCGAAGGCCCACCCGTTATGTTCGGGCTTATCCCGACATCCAAGCCTTGAACGCAACCTTCAATCAGCTAAGACTGGGACGGTCGCCACAAGGGCGACCATGACGGGTACGAACGACGAAATAATCCCCGCCCCCTTCCACCCCCCGGGACGGCCATCGGAAGGCAAGTCATTGGCGGGGAAAGGCGCGGCGCATGCGGCTGGCTTTGAACGCCAAACTCGGCAGGTTTCGGGGCACCGCCCAAACTGGACCAAACGCTGGAAGAACCCCTCTCCTGTAAGGAGAGGGGCAGGGGAGAGGTGTCGGCCCCTGGACCAGCGGGGCGCAGACCTCACCGCTGCCATGCTGAGCCTCAAGCGGAAAACGGCCGACACCTCTCCCTGCCCTCTCCTTACAGGAGAGGGTTCTCTGTTGAGGTTCCGAGCCCCCCGCGGATGGCGGCGATGACAGCGTCGCGGTCGTTCAGCACCATCTCATTCCGAAACCGGATCACCGTGAAGCCGTGGCGCTCGATCTCCTGCGTGCGCGCCGCGTCGTGGTCGCGTTCGGCGTCATGCTGGGCGCCGTCGAGTTCGATGACGAGCTTGCGCTGGAGGCAGAGGAAATCGAGGGTGTAGCCGAGCAGCGAAACCTGCAGGCGGAACTTGAGCCCGTCGAGCCGGCGGTTGCGCAGCAGCGACCAGAGGATGTCCTCGGGCTCGGTGGCTTGGCGCCGGAGTCGTCTCGCGAAATGGCGCTGTTCGGATGCCATGGCCGTGATGCTGCCGCCGATCGCATCGACGATCAACGGCGGTCCCTCACCCCTGCCCCTCTCCCATCCGGGAGAGGGGTTCCCCGCGCGTCCCGCGCAAGACTAATCCCCGCCTCCCGCACCGCCCTTAATCTGCCACCACCTCATCCCCGAGGGGCAGCCATCCGGAGGTGTGCCGTTGGTGGGGGTGGGGGCGGCGCCTGCGGCCGGTCTCACAAGCCGGACTCGGGAGGCTTCGGGGCACCGCCCTGGGGGTAATACGGCCCCTGCGCGAGGAGCTCGCTGGACGGCAAGGTGGCGCGCAAGGGTTTCGCGAGCCAGGGGACGACGAGGCCGTGTCGGGCCGGCGAGGGACAGGCCCCTCCCGCAACCCGGCGCCAGCGGCTGAAAGCGCCACCAGGCGGACGAAACAGCGGATGCGACGCCAGCCCGATAAGCGCGGCCCGGAGACTGAAGAACGCCGGAAGCGGAGCGCCACGGGGCGTGCGACGGGTGGCTCAATCCTGTCGCGCCGCGTCCTGGCTCAACGGATGCGGACCTGATACCCACGCGCCTCGCGGCGCTCCGCTGCCCCTCGTCACATCCGCCATGCCTGGGGCATGGGCGGGGATTTGTCCTGCCCGTCCTTCCCGGGCGGAGCGCGAAGCCCTCCCCACAAGCGGGAGGGGATCGCGTCGCGCTTCCGGCGCGGCCTCGTCCCGGGATGCTTGGGTCGAGCCCGGGCAGGACGCGCCGGGTTGGCGCCCTGCTGCCGACCCGCCCTCGAATCGGCTAGACCCACCCCATGACCCAGCCCTTCCCCGCCCGCCTCGCCGCCGCCGTCGCGCGCTATCGCGCCGAGGTGGCCGGCCCGCGCGAACATCTCTCGCTGCTGCGCTGGCAGATCGATCAAGGCCATGCGCTCGACTCGCGCGACACCTTTCCCGGCCATGTCACCACCAGCGCCTATGTGCTCTCGCCCGACCATGCCCGCATCCTGCTGATCGACCATGTCGTGATCGGCCGCTGGCTCCAGCCCGGCGGGCATTGGGAGGATGCCGAGAGCTTCCACGCCTCGGCCGCGCGCGAAGCGCTGGAGGAGACCGGCGTGCAGGGGCTGCGGCTGCATCCCTGGCATGGGGACAGCGACCTGCCCTTCGTCATCGACAGCCACGACGTCCCCGGCAAGCCCGCGCGCGGCGAGCCGGCCCATGTCCATCACGACCTGCAATATCTCTTCCTCGCCGATCCGGACGCCCCGCTCGTCGCCCAGATCGAGGAGGTCCATGCCGCCGCCTGGAAGCCGCTGGCCGAACTCGCCGACATTGCCCCGCTCGGGCTGGCGCGGATCCGCAGCCTCACGCCGGCGGGCTGAGGGCTGCGGCATCGCGGCCGCGTTGACGGCTCCGGCCCGGCATCCTAGAACTGTGCGCAGATACTCCACCCCAGTATCAGAGCGCCGATGCCGCATACGCCCGAAGAGAAGAAGCGCGCCGTGACGCGGCTCAGGCGCATTCGCGGCCAGGCCGATGCGCTTATCGCCGCCGTCGAGCGCGGCGAGCCTTGCGGCGCCCTGCTGCAGCAGCTCTCGGCCCTGCGCGGCGCCGCCACCGGGCTGATGGCCGAGGTGCTGGAAAGCCATCTGCGCGAGACGCTGATGGGCCAGGCCTGCGGAGACCACGTCGCCCGTGACCATGCACCGGCGAGCGAGCCGGCCGAGATCGGCGAGATCATGCGCGTGATCCGCCCCTATCTGAAATGACCCGAGAAACCGAGGAAGGAACCGCCCGATGAAGACCCGCGCCGCCGTCGCCTGGGAAGCCGGCAAGCCGCTCACCATCGAGACCATCGAGATCGGCGGCCCGAAGGCCGGCGAGGTCCTGGTCGAGGTGATGGCGACCGGCATCTGCCACACCGACGCCTACACGCTCTCCGGGCTGGATTCGGAAGGCAAGTTTCCCGCGATCCTCGGCCATGAGGGCGCCGGCATCGTCCGCGAGGTCGGCGCCGGCGTGACCTCGCTGAAGCCGGGCGACCATGTCATCCCGCTCTACACGCCCGAATGCCGCAGCTGTAAGTCCTGCCTGTCGCGCCGGACCAATCTCTGCACCTCGATCCGCTCGACGCAGGGCCAGGGCGTAATGCCCGACGGGACCAGTCGCTTCTCCTGCGACGGCGGCGAGGTGTTCCACTATATGGGCTGCTCGACCTTCTCCAACTTCACCGTCCTGCCCGAGATCGCACTCGCCAAGGTCCGCGAGGACGCCCCCTTCGACAAGATCTGCTATATCGGCTGCGGGGTCACCACCGGCATCGGCGCGGTGATCTACACCGCCAAGGTCTGGCCGGGCGCCAATGTCGTGGTCTTCGGGCTCGGCGGCATCGGTCTCAACGTGATCCAGGGCGCCCGCATGGTCGGCGCCGACAAGATCATCGGCGTCGACATCAACCCGGCCAAGCAGGAGATGGCGCGCAAGTTCGGCATGACCGACTTCATCAACCCGAAGGAGGTCGGCAACGACAAGGTCGTCCAGGCGATCGTCGATCTCACCGGCGGCGGCGCCGACTTCTCCTTCGACGCCACCGGCAACGTCAACGTCATGCGCCAGGCGCTGGAATGCTGCCATCGCGGCTGGGGCGAGTCGATCATCATCGGCGTCGCCGAGGCCGGCAAGGAGATCGCGACGCGCCCGTTCCAGCTCGTCACCGGCCGCGTCTGGAAGGGCACGGCCTTCGGCGGCGCGCGGGGCCGCACCGATGTGCCCAAGATCGTCGACTGGTACATGGAGGGCAAGATCAACATCGACGACCTGATCACCCACAAGCTCAGCCTCGACGAGATCAACCACGGCTTCGACCTGATGCACGAGGGCAAGTCGATCCGGTCGGTCGTGGTCTATTGAGGCGCCGCGTTACCGCCGCATCAGCAGGGCAATACACCCTGTCATTCCGGGGCAGCGCATAGCGCTGAACCCGGAACCCACGACCAGTGTGACCTTTGACAACGCAACCGGGGACAATCGCCCGGTCATGGGTTCCGGGTTCTTCGCTTCGCGAAGCCCCGGAATGACAAAGGTCGCGCAAGCAGAAGGAACGCCCCATGGAACTCCTCTCGGCCTCGAAGGCCTTCGGCGGCTCGCAGCGCGTCTATCGCCATGACAGCGAGGCCTGCGCCTGCCCGATGACCTTTGCGATCTACCTGCCCCATCAGGCGGAGGAGGGCCCGGTTCCGGTGCTGTGGTATCTCTCGGGGCTCACCTGCAGCCATCAGAACGTGATGGACAAGGGCGAGTATCGCGCCGCGGCCGCCGCCAACGGCTTTGCCGTGATCTGCCCCGACACCTCCCCGCGCGGCGAGGGCGTGCCCGACGAGCCCGGGAACTGGCAGTTCGGCTCGGGCGCCGGCTTCTACCTCGACGCCACGCAGGAGCCCTATGCCAAGAACTACCGCATGGAGAGCTATATCCGCGACGAGCTGCCGGCACTGGTCACCAAAAACTTCCCGCTCGACATGACGCGCCAGGGCATTTTCGGCCATTCCATGGGCGGCCACGGCGCGATCACGCTGGCGCTGAAGAACCCCGGCCGCTACGCTTCAGTCTCCGCCTTCGCGCCGATCAGCCAGCCCTCGACCGCCGGCTGGTCCCGCCCCGCCTTCGAGAAATATCTCGGCACCGACGAAGCCGGCTGGCGCGCCTATGACGCGACGCTGCTGATCGCGGACGGTCATCGCGTCCGGGACCTGCTCGTCGACCAGGGCACTGCGGACGGCTTTCTCGAGGAAGGCCTGCGCCCGCAATTGCTGGAGGTCGCCTGCGCTGCGGCCGGCATCCCGCTGCAGCTCACGATGCGGGAGGGCTACGACCACTCCTACAACTTCGTCTCGACCTTCATGGCCCAGCACATTGCCTGGCATGCGGAACGCTTGAGCGCCTAGCAGGCCGGGAACGCCCCGCGTTTCCTCGCGTTTCGGTGAAGACGCCGACACGCTGGGGAACACATCATGGCCAAGCGCAGACTGCCGCAGAGCGACCGCTCGTTTTTCACGCGCCTGTCGCAGGCGGTCTCTCAATGGGCGGGCAAGCCGCAGACCTTCGTGGTCGCGGCAGGTCTGATCGTGGTCTGGGGCTTGTCGGGCCCGATCTTCGGCTTCAACGACACCTGGCAGCTGGTGATCAACACCTCGACGACCATCGTCACCTTCCTGATGGTCTTCATCATCCAGAACAGCCAGAACCGCGACACCGCGGCGATGCAGATCAAGCTCGACGAGCTGATCAACCGCATCGAGGGCGCGCGCAACGAGTTGCTCGATCTGGAGGAGCTCGACGCCGACAAGATCGAGGAGATCCGCAAGGAGTTCGAGGCGCTGGCCGGCAAGGCCCGCCAGGCTTCGCGGGAGACTACGACGCAGGCGGCCGCTCAGCCCTGACAAGAGCCCGGTCGGAGCTTTCAGCGAAAAGTAAGGTTAGCGCTTAAGGTTAAGTGTCGGTTAGGAAATTGCTGCCACCGTCTTCGCGTTGGGTAACTCGCGCGGCCTTGCGTTCTTTGCGCCGCGCAAACGCGAAGGACACTGCCATGGGCAGCCTGAAATCTCTTGCGCTGGCGGGAGCCCTGGCTCTCGGCGCATCCGCAGCGGCCCAGGCCGCCGACCTCGCCTACGCTCCGCCTCCCCCGCCCCCGGAGCCGCTCGGCCTCAAGGGCACGATCACCAGCGGCGTCTACCTGCGCGGCGACATCGGTGTCGGCGTCCAGAGCATCGGCAAGTACCAGCAGGATGATGTCACGCAGTATGGCGGCAGCTTCTTCGGCGGCTCGAAGAGCAACGCAGCCTTCTTCGGCGGCCTCGGCATCGGCTATCGCTTCAACAACTGGTTCCGCGCCGACATCACGGGCGAGTATCGCGGCTCGTCCTCGATCGGCGTCAACGACACGATCTACAACCCCTTCGCCCGCGGCCCGCAGACCAACACCTACAAGGGCAACCTGACCTCGCTGGTCACGCTGTTCAACGGCTACATCGACCTTGGAACCTGGAACTGCCTGACGCCCTATATCGGCGGCGGCATCGGCTTCGCCAACAACCGCATCGAAGGGCTGACCGACCAGGGCATCGTCTACGCCAACTACCCGAACGGCCCGATCTCGCCGACGCTGGGCAGCGCCGCCAGCGGCTCCAAGACCGGCCTCGCCTGGGCCCTGATGGCCGGCGTCGGCTACGAGGTGAACAAGAACCTGACCCTCGAATTCGGCTATCGCTACCTGAACCTCGGCGATGCCCGCTCGGGCCGGATCACCAACGCCTTCGCCGCCGAGACCTACGCCCCGCTCAAGGCCAAGGACATCGACAGCCACGATTTCCGCATCGGCATGCGCTGGAACTTCGGCGATCCGAATTGCTGCGGCACGCCCGAGCCGGTCGCCTACGCGCCGGCGCCGGTGGTGCGCAAATACTGAGCCGGGCAACCGGATCAGAACAGCGAAGCGGCGCGGATCATCTCCGCGCCGTTTTTGTTCGCGCTCAGCGCAGCAGCGACTGCCCGGTCATCTCCGCCGGCTGCGGCAGGCCCATCAGCGCCAGCAGGGTCGGCGCGATGTCGGCGAGGCGCCCATCGGCCAGGGCGTGCGCCTGCGATCCTTGCTCTTGGCCCTCGATCAGCATCAGCGGCACCGGGTTGGTCGTGTGGGCCGTATGAGGCTTGCCCGTGACGGGATCGACCATCAGCTCCGCATTGCCGTGATCGGCCGTGACCAGCAGCGCCCCGCCCTGCCGCAGCACCGCGGCCGCGATGGCCCCGAGTCCCGTATCCACCGCCTCGGCAGCCTTGATCGCGGCGGCGAGCATGCCGGTGTGGCCGACCATGTCGGTGTTGGCGAAATTGAGGATCACGAGATCGTAGCGGCCTGACTCGATCGCCTCCACGGCCTTGGCCGTCAGTTCCGGTGCCGACATCTCCGGCTGCAGATCATAGGTCGCGACCTTGGGCGAAGGCGCCATCACCCGGTCTTCCCCCGGATAGGGCGTCTCCTCGCCTCCGTTGAAGAAATAGGTGACGTGCGGATACTTCTCCGTCTCCGCCATGCGGATCTGCCTGAGCCCGGCCTTGGCCACCGTCTCGCCCAGCCCGTTCCCGAGCGTCTGCGGCGGAAACAGCGCCGGCATCACCTTGTCCAGCTCGGCGCTGTAGGAGGTCATGCTGACAGCCTTGGCGAGATGCGGCACCCGCGGCCGCGCGAAGCCGGCGAAGTCCGGCTCCAGGACCGCGTTGAGAATCTCGCGGATGCGGTCGGAGCGGAAGTTGAAGCTGAGAATCCCGTCGCCGTCCTTCATGCCGTCATAGCTGCCGATCGCGGCCGGCAGGATGAACTCGTCGGTGACGTTGCCGGCGTAGGCGGCAGCGATCGCGGCCTGCGCATCGGCGAAACGCTGTCCCTCGCCCAGAACCATCGCCCGCCAGGCCTGCTCGACGCGCTCCCAGCGATTGTCCCGGTCCATCGCGTAATAGCGGCCCGAAAGGCTGGCGATGGCCGCGCCCGCGGGCAGCGCCGCCTCGAAGGTCCTGACATAATCGGCCGCCGATTGCGGCGGCGTATCGCGCCCGTCGGTAAAGACGTGGACCTTCACCGCGATGCCCTGCGCGGTGACGATCCGGGCAAGCGCGACGGCATGATCCTGATGCGCATGGACGCCGCCGGGTGAAACGAGGCCGAGCAGATGGCAGGCGCCGCTGCTGGCCTTCAGCGCCGCGATCAGCCCGCTCCCCGCCAGAGCCTGCGCGATCGAACCGTCCGTGATCGCCTGGTTGATCCGCGGCAGGTCCTGCATCACCACCCGGCCCGCCCCGAGATTGAGATGGCCGACCTCGGAATTGCCCATCTGCCCTTCTGGCAGCCCGACATCGAGGCCGGAGGTGCGCAGGAAAGCGCGTGGCGACGAGGCCCAGAACCGGTCGAAATTCGGTGTCCTGGCCAGCTTGATCGCGTTGTTCTCGGACTCCTCGCGCCAGCCCCAGCCGTCGAGGATCATCAGCATTACGGGACGAGGCGGCATCGGCGGAACCCTGTCTGGACCAAGTCCCGCTGCCGATACCACGCCAGGAGCAGCCGACGCGAGCGCTATGGCGACGCGGCGCTTGGAAGAAAGCCCTCCTCCCGCCCGCCGGCCAGAGCGTCGAACGGCGCGTCGAGCGTGAACAGCAGTCCGCCCGGCAGAAAGACGCTGGCCGTCCCTTCCCGTGCGCCGGGAAAGGAGCGGGCGATCAGCCGCGAGCCGAAGCCGCTGCGCGAAGGCGGCGTGACCGGCGGTCCGCCGCTCTCCTGCCAGCGCAGGCGGAACTGGTGCACGCCCTCGATTTCGTCGACGCGCCAGCTCAGTCCGACGCGCCCGGTGGCATTCGACAAGGCGCCGTACTTCACCGCATTGGTGGTCAGCTCGTGCAGGATCAGCGTCAGCGCCAGCGCCGCTTTCGGCCCCAGCACGATATCGCCGCCCTCGACGTCGAAGCGCCTGCTGTCGCCCTGGATGCCCATGATGCTGCGCACGATATCGACGATGTTGGCGTCCGCGCGCTGGCCGCTGACCAGCAGGTCATGCGCCCGGGCGAGGGCTCCGAGGCGGGCGGTGAAGGACTCGTTGGCGGCCTCCAGCGATGCGGCGCTGCGCAGGGTCTGCGAGGCGATGGCCTGGATCATCGCCATCGTGTTCTTCACGCGGTGGGCCAGCTCCTGCATCAGCAGCCGCTGCTCGGCTTCCGCCTCCCGCCGCTCGGTGACGTCGCGATGGGCGCCGACGAGGCGCTGCGCCCGGCCCTGCGCGTCACGCTCGATCTGCGCAACCGCCGAGATCCAGCGCACCTGCCCGTCGGAGGGCCTGACGATCCGGTATTCGGCCTGGTACTCCATCGCATCGCCAGCCAGCGTATCGCGGAAATGCTTGTCGACGGCGGCGCGGTCTTCCGGATGGATCCGCGCGACCCACGCCTCATGGCTCTCCTGCGCCGCATCCGGCGGCAGGCCGTGGATCGTGAGATATTCGGGCGAACGGCGGTTTCGGAAGCCCGACCGCAGATCGACTTCCAGCCCGCCGATTCGCCCGATCCTCTGCACCTGCGCCAGTTCCCGCTCGCGCCGGCGCAGCAGTTCCTCGGCCTTCACCCGCTCGGTGGTCTCGGTCAGGATGGCGAGTACACCCACGGTCACCCCGGTTTCGTTGGGGATCGGGCTGTAGTCGATATCGAGCCAGACCTCTTCCGGGCGCTCATTGCGATAGAGCACGAAGGAGAGATCGCGGTAGGACAAGGTCTCGCCGGCGAAGACGCGCGTCACGACTTCGCGGTTGTAATCCGCGACTTCCGGCCAGCCTTCATAGGCGCTCATCCCGAGGATTTGCGGATGCCGTGCCCCGGCGATCGCGGCATAGCCGTCATTGTAGAACATCAGCGCCTGCTCGCCCCAGAGCAGCACCATCGGCGACGGCGACGGCAGGATCAGCTGGAGCGCCTTGCGCAGCACCACCGGCCAGTCGGCTGGCGCACCGAGCGCCGTCTCGGCACCCGTCCAGCCGCGCAGGAGGTTAGCGACCGCGCTGTCCCCGGCTGGCCAGATCCGCTGATCCATGGTCGCTTCCTCGGGGGCACGGAGATCGGTCATCGCCTGTTGCCGGCACATCTTTCGTAGCCGCCAGTGGCCTTCATCCGCAAGACGCGCGCCACCAGCTTTTGCCGCAGGGTTAGCAGCATCGGCCAGAGGATCCCCTGTCAAAAGACAGACCGGGAACATCGCCGCTTCTGCTGTGCATCGCAGCCGCCACGCTGCTGAAACCTCTTGGCGAGGCTCACGCCTTCGGCCAGTGTCGCCGCGGCTTCGCCCCGGGAGCGACGGAGCCTCACATCGACCCGAGGGACGGATGCCGACCGATATCGAGATCGCGCGCGCCGCGACGCTGAAGCCCATTGCCGCGATCGCCGAGACAGCCGGCATTCCGGACGAAGCGCTCAACCCCTATGGCCGCTTCATCGCCAAGGTGGAGACCGGCGCGATCCCGGATTTCGCATCACGTCCTGACGGCAAGCTGATCCTGGTCACCGCCATCAGCCCGACACCAGCCGGCGAAGGCAAGACCACCACCACGGTCGGCCTCGGCGACGGCCTGAAGCGCATCGGCCGCAAGACGATGATCGCGCTGCGCGAGCCCTCGCTCGGCCCCTGCTTCGGCATCAAGGGCGGCGCGGCCGGCGGGGGCTATGCCCAGGTCGTGCCGATGGAGCAGATCAACCTGCACTTCACCGGCGACTTCCATGCCATCACCAGCGCGCACAACCTGCTCGCCGCCCTGATCGACAACCATGTCTACTGGGGCAACGGCCTGGGCCTGGACACGCGCCACGTCGCCTGGCGCCGCGTGCTTGACATGAACGACCGCGCCCTGCGCTCCATCGTCTCATCGCTCGGCGGAGCCGGCAACGGCTTCCCGCGCGAGGACGGCTTCGACATCACCGTCGCCTCGGAGGTGATGGCGATCTTCTGCCTTGCCAGGGACGCCGCCGATCTGGAGGCGCGCCTCGGGCGCATCGTCATCGGCCGCACCCGCGACAAGCGCCTCGTCACCGCCGCCGACCTCAAGGCCACCGGGGCCATGAGCGTCCTGCTCAAGGACGCGCTGATGCCGAACCTCGTCCAGACGCTGGAGGGCACGCCCGCTTTCGTCCATGGCGGCCCCTTCGCCAACATCGCCCATGGCTGCAATTCGGTGATCGCGACGAAGGCGGCGCTCAAGCTCGCCGACTACGTCGTGACCGAAGCGGGCTTCGGGGCCGACCTCGGCGCCGAGAAGTTCTTCGACATCAAGTGCCGCAAGGCGGGCCTGAAGCCGGCCGCCGCGGTCGTCGTCGCCACGGTGCGTGCGCTCAAGATGCATGGCGGCCTCGCCAGGGACGCGCTCGGCGGCGAAGACCTCAAGGCGCTGGAGGCGGGGCTCGCCAACCTCGCCCGCCATGTCGGCAACATCCGCAAGTTCGGGGTGCCGCCGATCGTGGCGATCAACAACTTCACCAGCGACACCGCCGCCGAGCACGAATTGATCCGCTCCTTCTGCCGCAATCATCTCGGCGTCGAAGCCGTGATCTGCCGCCATTGGGCGGACGGCAGCGCCGGTACCGAGGAGCTTGCCCGCAAGGTCGCCGCACTCGCCGACGAAGGCGAGGCCGACTTCGCGCCGCTCTACCCCGATGCGATGCCGCTGCGCCAGAAGCTCGAAACGGTCGCCCGCGAGATCTACGGCGCCGAAGGCGTCAGCGTCCCGGCAAAACTGGAAGCCCGTTTCGCCGAGCTGGAGGAGGCCGGCTTCGGCGACCTGCCGGTCTGCGTCGCGAAAACCCAGTACTCCTTCTCGGCCGACCCGGCGCTGCGCGGCGCTCCGTCGGGCCACACCGTGCCGCTGCGCGAACTGCGGCTCTCGGCCGGCGCCGGCTTCGTCGTCGCGATCTGCGGGGACATCATGACCATGCCCGGCCTGCCGCGAGAGCCGGCCGCCGAGCGCATCCATATCGATGCCCAGGGGCAGATCGAGGGGCTGTTCTGAGGGCGGCTCGCGACCGTCATGCCCGGGCTTGACCCGAGCATCTCGTGCCGGACGCGGCTCCGGCGCCTCTCTTTCCGCCATTCTCGGGTCGCCGTTTCATGGCGTCCGAGAATGGCGGCTGTACCTCAGGCGAAATCCAGCTGAACCTTGATCGCCTTCGACTTGTCGGCGGCGAGGTCGAAGGCCTCGACGGCCCGCTCGACCGGCACCGTGGCGGTGAGCAGCGGCGACAGGTCGATCGTGCCCGAACCGATCATGTCGACCGCCCAGGCGAACTCCTCGTGGAAGCGGAAGGAGCCGCGCAGCTCGAACTCCTTTGCGACGACGACGTTCATCGGCAGCGTGAACTGGCCGCCATTGCCGATCTGAACGATCGTCCCGCCCGAGCGGACCACGTCGAAGGCGCCCGTCAGCGCGTGCTGGTTGCCAGAGGCCTCGAACATCACGTCGAAGGCGCCCTTCTCGGCCCCGTATTCTTCCTTGAGCCGATCGGGCTCGGCCATGACGTTGATCGCAGCCTTGGCGCCCATCTTGAGCGCCACCGGCAGCGGCCCGTCGACCACGTCGGTCGCGACGATCTCGGCCGCGCCTGCCGCCTTGGCCGCGACGATGGTGAGCGCGCCGATCGGCCCGGCCCCGGTGACCAGCACGCGCTTGCCGAGGAGCGAGCCCGCGCGCTTGGCGGCATGCAGGCACACCGCCAGTGGCTCGGCGAAAGCAGCCTGGGACGAGGTCACGCCCGGCGCCACCTTCACCGCCTGCCGCTCTTCCACCACCAGCACGTCGCGGAAGCCGCCCTGCACATGCGGAAAGCGCATCGCTGAGCCGTAGAACAGCATGTCGGTGCAATGCTGCTGCAGGCCCATCTGGCAATAGCGGCAATGGCCGCAGGCGCGGCTGGGATTGACCGCGACGCGGTCGCCCGGCTTCACCCGCGAGACCTCCTCGCCCACCGCCTCGACCCGGCCGGCGATCTCGTGGCCGAGGATCAGCGGCTCGCGCACCCGGATCGTGCCGAAGCCGCCGTGCAGATAATAGTGCAGGTCTGAGCCGCAGATGCCGCCGGCCTCGATCCGCACG
The DNA here is from genome assembly GCF_900156025.1 of Allobosea sp. TND4EK4. Taxonomy (GTDB): domain Bacteria; phylum Pseudomonadota; class Alphaproteobacteria; order Rhizobiales; family Beijerinckiaceae; genus Allobosea. Next base: position 271,010 of record NZ_FTMO01000004.1, on the reverse strand, counting down.
CGCACGTCATGGGGCTTGAGCCCCGGGGCGGTGGTCTGCTCGACGCGCAGATCCTTCTCGGCGTGGATGACGACGGCGCGCATGGTTTCAGGCCTCCCGATGATGCGGGGATGACGACTGCCGCATCGTTGTCTAATCGATTGAAAGCTGCTTACCCAAGCAGGCGCTCAGAGCGCAAATCCAAACTGCCATCCGAAGACGGCATTCCTGAGGGACCGGTCATGTCACTGTCGCTGTTCAGCCTGGAAGGCAAGATCGCCCTGATCACCGGATCGGGCCAGGGCATCGGGCTCGCCATGGCGGAAGGGCTGTCGGAGGCCGGCGCCCATGTCGTCCTGAACGGCCGCGACAAGACCAAGCTCGAACGGGCCCGTAACAGCCTCGCCGGCGCAGGCCGCAAGGTCTCGGTCGCGGCCTTCGACGTGACGGACCAGCCGGCAGTCGAGGCGGGCATCGCCGCGATCGAGGCGGAGATCGGTCCGATCGACATCCTGATCAACAATGCCGGCATGCAGAAGCGCGCGCCGATCACGGAATTCCCCGTCGAGGGCTGGCACGAACTGATGAACACCAATCTTCACGCGGTGTTCTACGTCACCCAGGCTGTGACGAAGCGGATGGTGCCGCGCAGGCGCGGCAAGATCGTCAATATCGGCTCGGTTCAGAGCGAACTCGGCCGGCCGACCATCATCCCCTACACGGCCTCGAAGGGCGCCGTGAAGATGATGACCCGCGGGCTCGCTGCCGAACTCGGCAAGCACAACATCCAGTCCAACGCCATCGGCCCCGGCTATTTCGCGACCGAGCTCAACGCCGCCCTGATGGCGGACGAGGCCTTCTCGAGCTGGCTCTGCAACCGCACGCCGGCCGGCCGCTGGGGCGAGACCAGGGAGCTGATCGGCGCCGCGATCTTCCTCTCCTCGGCCGCATCGGACTACGTCAACGGACATCTGCTGATGGTCGATGGCGGGCTGACCGCGGTGGTGTGAGCAAGTCAGGCGTCATTCTCGGGCGAAGCAAAGCGCAGACCCGAGAATCTCAGCAGGAATGATGCTCGGGTCGAGCCCGAGCATGACGCAGCCTGATCAGGCCGCCGCCTTCGTCACCGCCTCGACGACATCGTCCACCGCGCGCTCGACGAGGTCGCGGTCGTCGCCCTCCGCCATCACCCGGATCAGCGGCTCGGTGCCGGAGGGGCGGATCACGAGGCGCCCGCTGGCCCCGAGCAGCTGCTTGGCCGCTTCGATGGCGCTCAGCACGGGCTGCTGCTCCAGCGGCTTGCCGGCCCTGTAGCGGACATTCTTCAGGATCTGCGGCAGCGGCTCGAAGCAGTGGCAGACCTCGGAAACGGGCTTGTCCATCCGCTTCACCACGGCGAGCAATTGCAGCGCCGCCACCAGCCCATCGCCGGTCGTGCCGAAATCGGAGAGGATGATGTGGCCGGACTGTTCGCCGCCGAGGTTGAAGCCGTGGTTGCGCATGTGCTCCAGCACATAGCGGTCGCCGACCGCGGTACGGGCCAGCGAGAGCCCCAGGCCGGCCAGGTAGCGCTCCAGCCCGAGATTGGACATCACGGTGGCGACGATGCCTGGCGCCGAAAGCCTGCCATCCTCCAGCCATGAGCGGGCGATGACCGCCATCAACTGGTCGCCGTCGACGACCTGGCCCTGCTCGTCGACGATCAGCACCCGGTCCGCGTCGCCGTCGAGCGCGATGCCCACATCGGCGCGCAGCTCGCGCACCTTGTTCACCAGCGTGGCGGGATGGGTCGAGCCGACCTCGCGGTTGATGTTGAAGCCGTCCGGCTCGACGCCGATGGTGATGACCTCCGCCCCCAGCTCCCACAGAGCCTCGGGCGCGACCTTGTAGCCGGCGCCGTTGGCGCAATCGAGCACGATGCGCAGGCCCTCCAGGCTCATGTTGCGCGGCATGGTGCGCTTGGCGAATTCGACATAGCGGGCGGCGGCGCTGTCGATGCGCTTGGCCCTGCCGAGATCTTGCGAGGTCGAAAGCCGGGGCCCGAGATCGGCATCGATCAGCGCCTCGATCTCGCGCTCGACCTCGTCGTTGAGCTTGTAGCCGTCGGGACCGAACAGCTTGATGCCGTTATCCTCATAGGCGTTGTGGGAGGCCGAGATCATCACGCCGAGATCGGCCCGCATCGAGCGCGTCAGCATCGCCACCGCGGGCGTCGGCATCGGCCCGAGCAGCATCACGTCCATGCCGACCGAGGTGAAGCCGGCCACCATCGCGTATTCGATCATGTAGCCGGAGAGCCGCGTATCCTTGCCGATCACCACCCGGTGGCGGTGGTCGCCGCGGCTGAAAGCGAGCCCCGTCGCCTGGCCGACCTTCAGGGCAAGGTCCGGCGTGATCACGCCGTTGGCCCGCCCGCGAATGCCGTCCGTCCCGAAATATTTGCGTGTCATTCCGATGTGATTCCAGCAGGCATCGTGCCCGGTTTCCTGCCTTCTATAGCCAAAACGCCTCACCGCCTTCTCACAAATTGTGACGGAGGGTGACAAGTGGGCAGCGGCCAACCACAGGAATTGGCCGCTTGCATCAAGCACCTCGTCATTGCGAGCACGGCGAAGCAATCCAGGAGGGCTGGGCTGAACCGTCCGGGGCCGTCCCGCCGGGTTGGCTCGTCGCCGCTCCTCGCAACGACGGAGCGGCTGGCGACGCAAAAAGGGCGGCCTTGCGGCCGCCCTTTTTGATCCTTCACCGGTCCGCTTCAGACCTGCGGCTGCGGCTCCAGCCCGGCGTCGGGCTCGTCGCGCTTGCGGCCCTTGCCGGCGCTCGGCACGGCCGAACCGCGCGGCGCCGAGGGAGTGTCGTCGATGTCGCGCGAGGGGCGCTTGCCGGCGATCAGATCGCGGATTTCCTCGCCGGTCAGCGTCTCGAATTCGAGCAGGGCCTCGGCGACCTGCACGAATTCGGTGTGGTGCTTGGTGAGGATTTCCTTGGCGTCGCGATAACCCTCGTCGACGAGGCGCTTCACCTCGGCATCGATCTTCTGCGCCGTCGATTCGGAGATGTTCTGGCTGCGGCCCATCGACATGCCTAGGAAGACCTCTTCCTGGTTGTCGCCATAGGCGACCAGTCCCAGCTCGTCCGAATAACCCATCTGCGTGACCATGGCCTTGGCCATCTTGGTCGCCTGCTGGATATCGCCTGTGGCGCCCGAGGTGACGTTCTCGCGGCCGAAGGTCATCTCCTCCGCCACGCGCCCGCCCATGGCGACCGCGAGCTGCGAGGTGAACTCCTTGAACTTCATCGAGTAGCGATCGCCCTCCGGCAGGAACTTCACCATGCCGAGCGCGCGGCCGCGCGGGATGATCGTGGCCTTGTGAACCGGGATGCCGGCCGGGACATAGAGCCCGACGATGGCATGGCCGGCCTCGTGATAGGCGGTGAGCTTCTTCTCCTCCTCGGACATCGCCATGGATTTGCGCTCGGCGCCCATCATGACCTTGTCCTTGGCGTCCTCGAACTCGGCATGGGTGACCATGCGCTTACCGCGCCGCGCCGCCAGCAGCGCCGCCTCGTTGACGAGGTTCATCAGATCGGCGCCGGAGAAGCCGGGCGTGCCGCGGGCGAGAATGCGCAGATCGACATCCGGTGCCAGCGGCACCTTGCGGACATGGACCTTGAGGATCTTCTCGCGGCCGGCGACGTCCGGATTCGGGACGACGATCTGGCGGTCGAAGCGGCCCGGGCGCAGCAGCGCCGGGTCGAGCACATCCGGACGGTTTGTGGCGGCGATGATGATGACGCCCTCGTTCGGCTCGAAGCCGTCCATCTCGACGAGCAGCTGGTTCAGCGTCTGCTCGCGCTCGTCATTGCCGCCGCCGAGGCCGGCGCCGCGATGGCGGCCGACTGCGTCGATCTCGTCGATGAAGATGATGCAGGGGGCGTTCTTCTTGGCCTGCTCGAACATGTCGCGCACGCGGCTGGCGCCGACGCCGACGAACATCTCGACGAAATCCGAGCCGGAGATCGTGAAGAACGGCACGTTCGCCTCGCCCGCCACGGCCCGAGCCGTCAGCGTCTTGCCGGTGCCGGGAGGGCCGACCAGCAAGACGCCGCGCGGAATACGCCCGCCCAGCCGCTGGAACTTCTGCGGATCGCGCAGGAATTCGACGATCTCGGTCAGGTCCTCCTTGGCCTCGTCGATGCCGGCGACGTCCTCGAAGGTGACGCGGCCATGCGCCTCGGTGAGGAGCTTGGCCTTCGACTTGCCGAAGCCCATCGCCCGGCCGGCGCCGTTCTGCATCTGGCGGGACATGAAGATCCACAGGCCGATGAAGATGACGAAGGGCAGCGAATTGACCAGCAGCGCCATGAACCAGGGCGTGCCTTCCGAAGGCGCCTTGGCGGAAACCTGCACGCCCTTCTGCGCCAGCGTGCGCAGCAGCGTCGGGTCGCCGTAGGGGGCGTAGGTCACGAAGCTGCGGCCGTCGGAGAAGGTGCCGGTGATCTCCTGCCCCGCCACGACCACGCTGGAGATGCGGCCGGATTCGGATTCGTTGATCAGCTGGCTATAGGGGATCTCGTTGGTGTTCGAGCGCTGGCTCGGGCTCTGGAACAGCGTGACGAGCGCCAGGACCAGCAGGAAGATCACCACCCAGAGGGCGAAATTGCGAAAGTTCGGATTCATCACCAGTCCGATCGGGCCTGCCGGGACCAACCGGAAGAGGCCTGGATTTCATTCATGATCAACTTAGGTGCGGCGCAGGCCCTTGCCAAGAGAAACGCTAGGGAAAGCGCATGCGCAGCAGCACTATGATGTCGCAGGGTGAACGCCGCGTCTGCGCCGGCCCTCCGGCCGGATCGTCAGCAGCCCACCGGGATCGAGCGACAGGATGAAGCCGGATAATGTCCGCCGCATGGCGACGCCCTCCCGCAGGGCGGCGCGCAGGGCAGCGGCGCAGGCCTCCAGCCGCTCGAGCCGGCCATAGCTCTCGGCGGCATCGGCCATCTCCGCCAGGGCTTTCGCAACGACCCGCAGCAGGATCTCGTCGGGCTCCGTGGCGATCGCGCCGAGCCCGAGCCGCATCATGCCCTCGACGGGCGACACCATGCGGACACGCTCCAGCGCCGCGGCGGCAAGGGCATCAAGCGCCTCCTCCTGCCGCGTCATGCGCCGCGCCAGGAGGCCGAGCCTCGCCGCATCCAGGCCATGCTCGGACAGGAAAGCGGCTGCTGCCCGCCACCGCACCCGCTCGAAGCGTGGATTGGCGTTGCTCGGATCATGCACGAATGGCAGCCCGCGCGCCTGCGCCGTCGCGATCAGCCGAGCCTTTGCGACATCGAGCAGCGGGCGCAGGATCTCGGCCTCGCCGCGGCGGCTGCGGAAACGCATGCCCGCGAGACCGGCCGGCCCCGAACCGTGCGCCATGCGCATCAGCAGCGTCTCCGCCTGGTCGTCGAGCGTGTGCGCGGTGACGATCGCCGCACCGCCGAGACGGCACGCCTCCCGCGCCAGCAGGTCGTAACGCGCGGCGCGGGCCGCGGCCTGCACCCCGTTCGCCGGCTTCGGCGCCTCCCACCGCAGGATGCGGTGGGGCACCCCGAGGCGCTCGCACAAGAAGCCCGCCGCGGCCGCCTCATCGGCGGATTCGGCCCTCAGCCCGTGATCGACGGTCGCGGCATGCAGCGCCGGACGGCCTTCGCCCAGCGCCCAGGCCGCGAGCAGGCCCGTGAGCGCAACGGAATCCGGCCCGCCCGACACCGCGACGAGCAGGCGGGTTTCCCGGGCAAGAGGCGCGAAGAACGCCGCCGCCTCGTCGGCAGCGATCGCGCCGGCGGCCTCCCCTGCCCGTTCCGGCAGCGCGCTCAAGCGCAGCCGGAGCGGCGGCGCTCGCGTGCCACGGCGGAGCGCACCGAGGTCGAGGCCTGCGGGTAGTCGACGCCGACCTTCGCATAGGTGGCGCAGGCCTGTTCCTTGGCGCCCAGCCCGTTCAGCGCCATGCCGAGGCGCAGCAGGCTGTCGGGAGCCTTGGTGGCGCGAGGCGATTCCTTCGAGATCTTCAGGAACTGCTCGGCCGCCTCGCGATAGCGCTGGCGCTGCATGTAGCTCTCCCCAAGCCAGTAGGTGGCATCCACGGCCAGCCGGTCGCGCGGATAGGCCTGCAGGAACTGGCGAAAGCCCATTTCGGCCTGCTCGTACTCCCGGCGCTGGAGGGAAGCATAGGCGGAATCATAGGCTTCCTTGGCGGTGGTGGGGCCGCTCGCCGCAGCGACGCTCTGGCCGCGCGGCGCGACCGCGACGCCGTTCTGGACCGGGCGGCCGACGCCCTGGAGATCGAGCGGCTGGCCGGTGGCCGGGCCCTCCTCCTCGATGATGCCGGCGATCCCGCCGCCCAGAGGCTGGGGAGCGCCTGCCGCGCCCCGCTGCGTGCTCGGGTCGAAGACGTCGCCGCGGCGCTGGCGCTGCTGCGTGCCGGCCGGCGCACCGCCGGCCGGAGGCGTGGCCGCGGGAGCCCTGCCGCCACCCTTCTCGTTGAGGCGGAAATCGACATCCTGCTGGAAGCGGCCGAGCTGGTCGGTCAGCCGCTTGTTTTCGAAGGTCAGCTGCTCGATCTGCCCCGAGAGCTGGCGCAGCTGGTTTTCCAAGCGCGTGACGCGCACCAGGAGATCGGCGGCATCCTGCGCGGAAGCCGGCAGGCTCGCGCCCAGAAGGCCGGCCGCGAGCGCAAGGGCCGGCAAGGCCGGCCGGACGAGGAAGCGGGCGAGGCTTGGGCGGGTCATGGACGAAATCGGTCTCCTGATAATATTGCCGGTTATCATATAGGCGCGGTCTCCGCGGCCAAAATATGAACGAAATTGCGTCCGGGCCGGAAAAATCGGCTGCGGCCTCCCAAGATCGCTCTGGCGCTTTGCCGGCGCGGCGCCTACATTGGCGAAGCGGGGCTGCCTGGTGCGTGCGAGACAGCATTCCCCGGGCCCATACGACTCCCTAGGGAGCTGTCCCTGCCCGGATCCTTGGAGCCGGGCACACGGCGCCCACCTACTTCTGTAGGTGTCCCGGGATTCAAAACTCCACGGCCGAGGTGGCTCCGCAACCTTCATGACCGATCTCTCCGCTCAACCGCGCTCCGAGGCGGCGCTCCGCAAGGCAGCGCTGCGCGATGCCGCCCTCGCGAGACGCGATGCGCTCGAGATCGACGACCGGCTCGAATGGGACCCCGACATCGCCCGGCAGGTGCTGGAACTGCCGGTCTGGGGACAGGGCGGACCGGTCTCCGCCTATTGGCCGATGCGCTCGGAGGCCGACCCCCGGCCGATTCTCGAAGAGCTGAACCGTCGCGCCCTGCTTTTGTGCCTGCCGGCCATCGTCGGCGGCCGGATGATCTTCCGGCAATGGGCGCCCTATGAGCCGATCGTGCCCGGCGGCTTCGGCACGCTCGTCCCGCCGCCGCAGCAGCCGGAGGTGCAGCCGCGCATCCTGCTGGTTCCGCTCGCCGCCTTCGACCGGCGCGGCTACCGGATCGGCTACGGCAAGGGCTATTACGACCGCGCGCTTTCGGACCTCGGGCAGACCGTCAGCATCGGCATCGGTTACGCGGCGCAGGAGATCGGCACGGTTCCCGAGGAGCCGCACGACAAGCGCCTCGACTGGATCGTGACCGAGCGGGAAACCATCCGCTGCGGTTGATTCCGCCGGGCTTTCGCGCGAGGGAGAGGGTCTTCCTGCCCCCGGACCCCGTTCATGCGACTTCTCTTCCTCGGTGACATCGTCGGCCGCCCGGGCCGGATCGCGGTTCAGGAGCGCCTGCCGGCCCTGCGCGAGGAGTGGCGGCTCGACTGCGTGATCATCAACGGCGAGAACTCGGCCGGCGGCTTCGGCATCACCGAGGCGATCTGCGACGAGATCCTGGCCGCCGGCGCCGATGTCGTCACCCTCGGCAATCATTCCTGGGACCAGCGCGAGGCGCTGGTCTTCATCGCGCGGCAGGACCGTCTGGTTCGCCCGGCGAATTATCCGCCCGGCACGCCCGGCCGCGGGGCCGCCGTGATCGAGGCCCGCAACGGCGCCCGCATCCTCGTCGTCAACGTGATGGGGCGGCTGTTCATGGACGCCCTCGACGACCCCTTCGCGGCGGTCGAGCGCGAACTGTCCGCCTGCCCCCTCGGCGAAGTTGCCGATGCCGTGGTCGTCGATGTCCATGCCGAGGCGACGAGCGAGAAGCAGGCGATGGGCTATTTCCTCGACGGGCGCGCCAGCCTCGTCGTCGGCACGCATACTCATGTCCCGACCTCGGACACGCGCATCCTGCCGGGCGGCACCGCATATCAGTCGGATGCCGGCATGTGCGGCGATTACGATTCCATCCTCGGCATGCAGAAGGACGAGCCGGTGCGCCGCTTCCTCCAGAAGACCCCCGGGGCGCGGCTCGAGCCCTCCACGGGCGAAGGCACGCTTTCGGGCGTCGCGGTCGAGATCGACGATGCCACGGGGCTGGCGAAGGCGGTCTGGCCGGTGCGGGTCGGCCCCCATCTTGGCCAGGCATGGCCCGAAGCCTGGATTTCCTGAGTTTTCAGGCCGGATGCGCGCCGCTTGCGCGCAGCCGCGCCCGGCGCCTATAAGGCCCGGCTTCCAGCAGCGTTTCCATCCGCAACCTCGCAAGAAGGCAACGGAGTCCCATGGCCGGCCATTCTCAGTTCAAGAACATCATGCACCGCAAGGGCAAGCAGGACGCGGTGCGCTCCAAGCTGTTCTCGAAACTGGCCCGCGAAATCACCGTCGCCGCCAAGATGGGCATGCCCGACATCAACATGAATCCGCGCCTGCGCATGGCGGTGCTCGCCGCGCGGGCCGAGAACATGCCCAAGGACAACATCCAGCGCGCCATCAACAAGGCTTCCGGCGCCGAGGGCGAGAACTATGACGAGGTCCGCTACGAGGGTTACGGCCCGGGCGGCGCCGCCGTCATCGTCGAGGCCCTGACCGACAACCGCAACCGCACCGCCTCCGCCGTCCGCTCCTACTTCACCAAATCGGGCGGCGCGCTGGGCGAGAGCAACTCGGTCTCCTTCATGTTCAACCGCGTCGGCGAGATCACCTATCCGCCGGAGGCCGGCGACGCCAACAAGGTCATGGAAGCGGCGATCGAGGCCGGCGCCGACGACGTGATCTCGGACGAGAACGGGCACACCATCCTGTGCGCCTTCGACAGCCTGAACGAGGTCTCCAAGGCGCTGGAAGCCTCCCTCGGCGCGCCGGCCTCGGCCAAGCCGGTCTGGCGCCCCACCACCAGCGCCCCGCTCGACGAGGACAAGGCCGCCTCGATGATGCGGCTGATGGAAGCCCTCGACAATGACGACGACGTCCAGAACGTCTTCGCCAATTTCGAGATATCCGACGAGATCATGGCCAAGCTCGGCTGAGGACGTCTCCACCGTCATTAATGACGGGAGCGGTGCTTATCGCCCCACGAACCCGTCCCAAAGCGGCAGGCTGACCAGCGCACTCAGCAGGATCACCGCATAGGCGATGCGGCGGAAGGTGGACTCGTCGGCCAGGCGGAAGCCATGCGTGCCCGCCCACATGCCGGCGCCATAGACCGCCATCAGCGGCAGGGCCATCGTCAGCGCGGTCATCGTCAGGATGTCGTTGCGCCAGAGGATGGTGCCTGAGATCAGGGTCGAGACGCCGAAGAAAGTCTGCAGATTGGCGCGGGTCTTGTGCCGGTCGTTGCGCTGGGCGCCGAGCCAGAACACGGCGAGCGGCATGCCGCCGATCGAGGCCATGCCGTTGAACAACCCCGAGAGCACGCCGACGCCGAGCGAGAGCGGGATGCCCGGCCGCCCGTGATAGCGCCAGCCCGAGGCCATCAGGGCGACGGCGGTGAGGATCAGCCCGGCGAGGATCCAGCGCATCGTCTCGCGGTCGAGCCAGATCAGCAGCCAGATGCCGGCCGGCAGCGCCAGCGTCGCGGTCAGCAGCAGCGGCGCCACCTCCCGCCATTCCGCCTGCCGGGCGTTGCGCAGCGCGATCGGCAGGGCGAAGGGCGCGTCGATGCACCAGATCAGCCCGAGCGCAGCGACCGGGCCGATCACCATCGAGGCCAGCGGCATGAACACCATCGCGAAGCCGAAGCCGGTGAAGCCGCGCACGAGCCCGCCGAGCAGCGTCGCCAGGATCAGGACGGCGAGCCCGGCCGTCGAGACGGCGGGAAACAGGAAGGCCAGGAGTTCGGTCATACTGTCCGGGTCAGAGGGCTCGAAATGGGAGCAGGCGGTCACCAGCTGTCAAAGCGGCGCCTGCGACAACCCCCGTCCGCGTGATGCGACCGATGCACGCCGCTCATCGGAAGACCGAAGTCGGGAAGGAAACGTTAGGGCACCGCATGGAACAAAGCGTGTCCAAGGTTTAGGCTGCGCCCGACATGAACCCACCGATTCGCATTCTCGGCATCGACCCCGGTCTTCGGAAGACCGGCTGGGGCGTCGTCGTCTCGGAGGGCAGCAGGCTCTCCTTCGTCGCCTGCGGCTGCATCGAGAGCGACGGCGCGGCCCCGCTCGGCGAGCGCCTGCGCCAGCTCCACGAGGGGCTGCAACGGGTTCTCGCCACGCAGAAGCCTCACGAGGCGGCGGTGGAGGAAACCTTCATCAACCGCGACCCGCAATCGGCCCTGAAGCTCGGCCAGGCGCGCGGCATCGCGCTGGTCGTGCCTGCGCTGGCGGGGCTCGACGTCGCCGAATATGCCGCCAACCTCGTCAAGAAGACGGTGGTCGGCGTCGGCCATGCCGACAAGAAGCAGGTCCAGGCGATGATCCGCGTATTGCTGCCCAAGGCCGAGACCAGTTCGGCAGACGCAGCAGATGCGCTTGCCGTCGCGATCTGCCACGCCCAGCATCGCGGCATGCGCGCGCTGGTCGCGCAGATGCGGGCGGGGTGAGGTCGTGATGAGCCACCGCAGGATCTCAGCACCCTCCGTGTCATCCCGGACGCAGCGTAGCGGAGATCCGGGATCCATTCCGGAGCGCCGCTGGGTTAGGTTCCGGAATGGATCCCGGGCCTCCCTGCGGTCGCCCGGGACGACCCGCGGAGGGGTGTTGCAATGATCGGCAAGCTCAAGGGCGTGATCGATTCCTATGGCGAGGATCACGTCATCATCGACGTCCAGGGCGTCGGCTATGTCGTGCAATGCTCGGCACGCACGCTGCAGCGGCTTCCCAAGCCCGGCGAGGCGGCCGTGCTCGCGATCGAGACCCATGTGCGCGAGGATGCGATCCGGCTCTACGGCTTCATGTCGGACAATGAGCGGGACTGGTTCCGGCTGATGCAGGCGGTGCAGGGCGTCGGCGCCAAGGTCGCGCTCGCGATCCTCTCGACTCTCGATCCCGGCGGGCTCGCCACCGCCATCGCCACCAACGACAAGGCTGCGATTGCGCGCTCGCCCGGCGTCGGCCCCAAGCTGGCGCAGCGCATCTGCGCAGAGCTCAAGGACAAGGCGCCCGCTTTCGGCCATGTCGATCCCAGCCTCGCCCAGCTCTCAGGCGCCCTGGAAGACCGGACGCTGCCGCAGCCGGTTGCCGACGCCGTCTCGGCTCTCGCCAATCTCGGCTACCCGCAGGCGCAGGCGGTTGCTGCGGTGGCCGCTGCCGCAAGGGCGGCCGGCGACGGAGCCGGCACCGCCCAGCTCATCCGGCTGGGCCTCAAGGAGCTGGCCAAGTGAGCCCGCTGCGCGAGGCCGGCGAGATCGCCATCGGCAGGCTCGAACTGCGTCTCGTCACCGACAAGAGCGAGCTTCTCGCGATCATGCTGGCGACATGGGGCTCGCACAGCATGATGATCGGTCTCCATGTCTACGACGTGGCGGAGATCGACGCGCTCGGCCTGTACGCTCCCGACGGCAGCACGGCCGCGCTGGCGAGCTGGACGCTGCGCGGCGAGAACGCCTATCTCTGCGCGCTCCACTCGCTGAAGCCCGGCGAAGGCATCGCGATCCGAATGCTCGACGAGGTCGTCGCGGCCGCCCGCAAGGCCGGGGCCGGCCGGCTCAAGGCGATGGTGACGAACGACAACATGCCCGGCCTGACCTTCTATCAACGCCGCGGATTCCGTCTCTCGGGGCTTTATCTCGACGCCATCGATGCCTATCGCTCCATCGTTCCGACGATCATCGAGACGGGATACAAGGGCATCCCGATCCACGACGCACTGGAACTGGAGATCGTTCTGTGAGCGAGCCGAAGCGCTCCGGGCTGATGACGGCCGAACGCCGCGACGACGACAGCGAAAGCTCGCTGCGGCCGCTGTCGCTGTCGGATTTCACCGGCCAGGCGGCAGCGCGCGCCAACCTCCAGGTCTTCATCAATGCTGCCAAAAGCCGCGGCGATGCCCTCGACCATGTGCTCTTCGTCGGTCCGCCCGGCCTGGGCAAAACGACGCTGGCGCAGATCGTCGCGCGCGAGCTCGGCGTCAATTTCCGCTCGACCTCGGGTCCCGTCATCGCCAAGGCCGGCGACCTCGCCGCCCAGCTCACCAATCTCGAAGAGCGCGACGTGCTCTTCATCGACGAGATCCACCGCCTCAATCCGGCGGTGGAGGAGATCCTCTATCCCGCGATGGAGGACTATCAGCTCGATCTCATCATCGGCGAGGGCCCGGCGGCGCGTTCGGTCAAGATCGACCTGCCGAAGTTCACGCTCGTCGGCGCCACCACCCGCGCCGGCCTGCTGACGACGCCGCTGCGGGACCGCTTCGGCATTCCGATCCGCCTCCAGTTCTACACGGTCGAGGAACTGCAGGGCATCGTCGCGCGCGGCGCCCGCGTGCTCGGCGTGCCGATGTCGGATGATGGCGCCAACGAGATCGCCAAGCGCTCCCGCGGCACGCCCCGCATCGCCGGCCGCCTGCTCAGGCGCGTGCGCGATTTCGCCATCGTCGACGGCGACCCGATCGTCACCCGCAAGGTCGCCGACAAGGCGCTGTCGCTGCTCGATGTCGACGCCATCGGCCTCGACCAGATGGACCGGCGCTATCTCACAACCGTCGCGGTGAATTTCGGCGGCGGGCCGGTCGGGATCGAGACCATCGCCGCCTCGCTCTCCGAGCCGCGCGATGCGATCGAGGAGATCATCGAGCCGTTCCTGCTCCAGCAGGGCTTCATCCAGCGCACGCCGCGTGGACGGCTCCTGACGCCCCACGCCTTCCGCCATCTCGGCATGCCCGAGCCCTCGCGGGAGAGCGCGCAGTTCGGGCTGTTCGGGGAGGGGGAGGAAGAAGCGTGACGAAGATCCTTCGCAATGTTGCACTGGCACTTGCCCTGACGGGTCTCTGCGCCTTCATGGCGGCCTCGGCCCGCGCCGGCGACGAAGTTCCGCGCGGCCCGGTCGAAGAGGCCTACGCGGTCACGATCAAGACGCTCTCGGCCAAGGGCAAGGCCCCGCCGCCGGCCTGGCGCCCGCCGCATCGCGACAAGCTGATGACCAGGAGCCTTGCCGCCCTCTTCGCCCGCGACGACCTCTATCAGGAGGAGAGCGGCGAGATGGGCCAGATTGGCGCCGATCCCTTCCTCAACGGCCAGGACGGCGAGGTGAAAAAGCTGAGCTTCGACACGATCCCGGTCGCGGCTGGCAAGGCGACGGTGCTCGCCAATTTCCGAAGTTTCGGCAAGCCGACGGTCGTCGCGTTCAAGATGCTACGAGAGAACGGCGGCTGGCGCATCGACGACATCGTCAATAGCTTCGAGGGCAAGGATTATTCGGTCCGCGAACAGCTTTCGCAGCCCTATGACTGCGGCTCCTTCATGAACAAGCCCTGCAAACGCTGAGCGCAGGCAGGGCTGGTGGTCCGATTTCTCCTGCGCTCAGCGCCGCGCGATCTTCGCGCGCATCATCGCCGGGCGGGCGCCGGCATCGTTCAGCGCGCCTGATTTCGCCGCCTTCGGATTGCCGATCGGCCGCATCCCTTCTCCCGCCGTGCGGTTTGTGGGCCGTTCCCGCGCGGTTTGGCGCTGCTTGGCGGCGAGCGCCTTGCGGGCGAGGCTGCGCTGGCTCGGCCCCCTCTCCTTCTCGGTCCGCCGGGTGCTCTCCGCGCCGATTCGCTTCAACGCCCCCGTCAGCGCGTCGGCCTTTTGCTTCGTGCCGCTGTTGTCGCTCGCGGGACGGGCGCCCCTGGGCTCCGCCTTGCCGCGCATCTCGCGCTTCTGCCGGCGTGCCGCATCGCGAGCCTTGTCGCGCCGCTGCCGCAACTGCATGCCCAACTCCCGCAGGTCCTGATCGGAGAGCGTCACGATCACGGCCCGCTGCGTGCGCTCGACGAACTCGGCTTCGGTCTTGTCGAGCAGCCTCGCGGTCGCCCTGGTGGATTGAGCCATGATCAGCCTCCTTTTCGGTGGTAGCGCCTGAGCTTGGTGCTCTTGGGCAACGCCGCTCGCGGCGGGACCGTTCCGGGAAGGATCGTCGCAGGCGGCACGCTTTCCCAGGCACGCCGGGATGGGCTATGGCCTTCCGGCGAAAGAGAACCAGCATGAGCCAGACCCACCGCCTCCCCGTCCGCGTCTATTACGAGGACACGGATTTTTCCGGCGTCGTCTACCACGCCTCCTATCTTCGCTTCATGGAGCGTGGCCGGACCGAGTTGATCCGCGCGCTCGGGATCGAGCAGCGCGAGCTCTTCGACGGGGAGACCGCGCTCGGCTTCGCGGTGCGCAAGATGACCATCGATTTCCTGCGCCCCGCCGTGATGGACGATCTGCTCACTGTCGAGACGCGCTCGGTCGAGGCGCGCGGGGCGACGATGGAACTCGAGCAGCGCGTGCTGCGCGGCGAGGAGGTGCTGATCACGGCGCAGGTGAAGGTCGCCTGCGTCGGCGGCGGCCGGGCCCGCCGCATCCCGGACGGACTGCGCAAGCGACTCATGCTCGACGAATGACCCGTCGCACGGGAACCGGCGGCCTCGACGCTGCGCGTGGCGCCATGTTAGCGCTCCTCACATGAGCTGGAAGCGCGACCGCCCCGATACGCCCCGCGGCTATCACCACGGCAACCTGAAGGAGGAGCTGGTGAAGGCCGCGCTCGGCCTGATCGGCGAAAAGGGCCCCAACGGCTTCACCTTCGCCGAGGCCGCCCGCATGGCCGGCGTCAGCCCCGCCGCGCCCTACCGGCATTTCCGCGACCGGGACGAGTTGCTCGCCGATGTCGCCACCCGCGGCTTCGAGGCCTTCCAGACGGCGCTGTCAAAGGCCTGGGACCAGGGCCGCCCCGACCCCGAGACCGCGTTCCACCGCCTCGGACGCGCCTATCTCGCCTTCGCCCATGACGAGCCGGCCTATTATTCCGCGATGTTCGAGGCCGGCGTTCCGCTCGATGCCAGCCCCGCGCTGCGCGCCGCCGCCGACCTTGCCTTCGCCGATCTGCGCCAGGCCGCCGAGGCGCTGATCGCGCGGCTGCCGCAGGGCAAGCGCCCGCCTGCCCTGATGATGGCGCTGCACATCTGGGCGATGTCCCACGGCATCGCTGCCCTGTTCGGCCGTGCCGATGGCGGTCGCCGCCCCTTGCCGATGTCGGCCGCCGAGCTGCTGGAGGCCGGCATGCTGATCTACCTGCAGGGCCTCGGCCTCGACCGTCGCCCGCCGGAATAGGGGCAGGGAGCCCCATCCGCCGATAACCGCCCGCCGGCGTGATCGAATCGCGCCTGCGATCTTTCGGCAGGCGCTATTGTGACGGACGGCGCTGCTCCCACATCCTGCTGAGCCGCTGGCGCCCGATCTTGACAACCGGGCTTGCCGGATCCAGATATGTAAATGTGATTTACATTCACGAGATCACCTGGAGGAGGACAATGCCGATCGTCGCCAAGCTTGACGAATATGGAAAGGGAGCCTGGATCGCCTTCGCGGTTCTCGGCTTCATCGTGTTCTGGCCTCTGGGTCTCGCGACCCTGGCCTTTCTGTTCTGGAGTGGACGCATGGGTTGTGGTTTCGGCGGAGACCGTTACGAACACCGGATGAGCCGGCTGCAGGCCAAGATGGACCGCATGCGCGAGCGCATGGCCGGCCGCGAAGGCTTCGGTGGTGGCTTCGGCGGATGGGGCCGCGGCCCCTCCAGCGGCAACAGCGCCTTCGACGAGTACCGTCAGGAGACGCTGCGCCGCCTCGAGGACGAGCAGAAGGAGTTCCAGGACTTCCTGGCCCGGCTGCGAATGGCCCGCGACAAGGCCGAGTTCGACCAGTTCATGGCCGAGCGCCGCGGCGACCGGCAGACCGGCGACAGGCCCGAGCCGCAGGCGAGCGCCGGCTGAAGCTGCCGAGTTCAAAAAACTACAGCATCTCAAGCGCCCGCCCCGGGCAACCGGGGCGGGCGTTCTCCGTGCGACCGCACACGGGTTGCCAGGCAAAGGCTCTTCAGGCGCGGGCGATCCAACCCCGCCACGTGAAGGCGGCGTAGAACATCGCGATGTCGGAGAACCCCGCATCGCGCAGAATATCCTCGTCCTCGCCGGGATCGAGCAGGTTGAGATGCGCGTCGACCGCAGCGCGCGCCGAGGCAGCCTGCTCGGGATTGGCGCCCGCTGCGACCGCATAGGCGGCGTACCGCGACAGCCAGGTTGGTCGCGACGCCGGATCTTGCGGGAAGCTGCTATGCGCGGTGACGAGTGGCGCACCGGGCTTGAGCCGCGAGTGGAGGGCTTGCATTGTGCGCAGGCGCTCGGCCGCATCGAGGAAATGCAGCGTCAGCAGGCAGGTCGCCGCATCGAACGGACCGGCCGGCGCATCGTCGATATAACCATGCACCAATTCGATGCGCTGCATCAGTGGCCCGAGCGTCCGCCGGGCCATGTCGAGCATCGGATCGGATGGATCGACGCCGACGAAGCGCCAATCGGGCTGCGCCTGGGCAAGGGCCCCGAGTTCGAGCCCGCCGCCGGCTCCCAGCACCAGCACGCGCGCCTGGGCGGGCGCGGTTTCCGCAAGCAGGACTCCCGTCATGCGGTGCAGCGCCTCGAAGCCCGGAACGAAGCGCGGCGGACCTTCGGCATAATTGGCGATGGCTTCCGGATTCTTGAAGCTGTTGGCGGCATTGCGGGCAGGCTGGACGCAGCCGGTCGTCATGGGCAGGACCCTTCCGCGCGTCCTCGCAGGGCGAGACGCGCACTGAAATCGGCGTGGAGCATGGCGAGCGTCACGGTGCCGAGACGCGCCAGCAGCATGGCCTCGGCCTCGCGGAAGCTGTCCGCGAGCGCCGCGTTGACCGCTTGTTCGATCAGGCAGGAGGGCGCTTCGGTTCGGTGTCCGATCGCGAGGAGTTCGGGCTCGCCGAGCGCTTCATGGACGTCCCGCAGGGTGATCTCGGCGAGGTCGCGGGCCAGGACCCAGCCGCCCCCGTGGCCCTTGCCGGAGCTGACATAGCCGCGCTTGCGCAAGCCCGCCATGATCCGCCGGATGACCACCGGGTTGGTCTGCATGATGCGGGCGAGGTGCTCGGACGTGACCGGGACGTCGCGCCCCGCCATATGCAGCAGAACGTGGAGAAGGCCCGACAGGCGGCTGTCTCTTTTCATGTAACTTCTATAATTACATGATGCCGAGAAAACAAGGCTCTCCGGCGAATGGCGGGAGATCGCTGCACCCCCAGGGCTCGAAACGCCGTCCGACGCGCATGCGTATACCCGGCATTAACCTTGCCGGAGGCTTAACTCGATCGCGTGCATGCGGTTCGCAGGAAACCCCGGTTTGGCCCATCTTTCGCCGGATTCAAAGGCGATTGAAGGACACGGCATTCCCCGGATCGTGGATCGGGCGGCGTCGCGGGGTGCCCCGTGGCGCGTATGGCAGGGTATGGGCCGGGAGACCGGCCGGTATCGCCAGGCAAAAAAGGACGACAGAATGAACCCCGCGGATGTCGCGCAGGCCGCGCCGCAGATCGACATGTCGTTCTGGACGCTGTTCTGGCACGCACACATCGTCGTCAAGCTGGTGATGATAGGGCTGATCGGCGCCTCGATCTGGTGCTGGTCCATCATCGTCGACAAGACGCTGCTCTATCGCCGCACCCGTCGCGACATGGACGCCTTCGAGGAGGTGTTCTGGTCGGGCCGTTCGCTGGAGGAGCTCTATCGAGACCTCGCCAGCCGGCCGGTCAACGACATGGCGGCCGTCTTCGTCGCGGCGATGCGCGAATGGAAGCGCTCCTTCGAGAACGGCACGCGCTCGATCGCAAGCCTCTCCCAGCGCATCGACAAGGTGCTGGACGTCACCATCCAGCGCGAGACCGAGCGGCTGGAGTCGCGGCTCCTCGTGCTCTCGACCATCGCTTCGGCCGCGCCCTTCATTGGCCTGTTCGGCACCGTGTGGGGTATCATGACCTCGTTCACCGCCATCGCGGTGTCCAAGAACTCCTCGCTGGCCGTCGTGGCGCCGGGCATTGCCGAAGCGCTCTTCGCCACCGCCATCGGTCTCTTCGCCGCGATTCCCGCGCTCATCGCCTATAACCGGCTGCAGGCCGACGTCGCCAAGGCGCAGGGGCGCCTGGAAGCCTTCGCCGACGAATTCTCCGCGATCCTGTCGCGGCAGATCGACGAACGCATGGCCGCGTGAGGACCTGACCGATGGGTATGTCCGCTGCCTCGGGCGCGCAGGGCGGAGGTCGCCGTGGCCGGCGCTCCCGCCGCCATCGCGCCATCGCCGAGATCAACATGACGCCGTTCATCGACGTCATGCTGGTGTTGCTCATCATCTTCATGGTCGCCGCGCCGCTGATTGCGACAGGCGTCCCGCTCGATCTGCCGCAGACGGGCGCCAAGCCGATCAATGTCGACCAGAAGCCGGTGACCGTCGCGATCGACAGCAAGGGCCAGATCTTCCTGCAGGACGAGCCGACGCTGGAGCCGGACCTCGCCGCCAAGCTGCAGGCGATGGCCAAGCAGGGCTTTGACGAGCGCATCTATGTCCGCGGCGACAAGCAGGTCGATTACGGCCGCGTCGCCTCGGTCATGTCGACCATCACCGCCGCCGGTTTCAAGCGCGTCGCGCTGGTGACCGAACCGAGTTCCCGCTGAACGGCCAGAGGATCGCCAAGGATATTCGTCGCGTGAAGCTTTCGACCTCCGAACCTGGCTGGCTGGTGTCGGCGCTGGGCCATACGACGGCGCTCGTCGTGGGGCTTCTGGCGTTCTCGTCGCCTGCGCCGCTGCCGGAGCATCAGGAGGCGATCGCCGTCGAGCTGATCGACCCCAACGCGCTGAACCAGATCACGCGCGGCGAACGCAACGCCGAGAAGGTTCAGGAGAAGCCGACCCCGCGGGCCGAGCGCCAGTCCGAGGTCGTCGAGCGCAAGGAGGCTGGCGAGGCCAAGGTCGATGCGCCTGCCCCGCCATCGCGCCCCGTCGAGTTGAAGACCGCCGACGATAGCGCCTCGGCACCGCTGCCGCCCGCCCGCCCGGTCGAGCAGCCCAAGCCCGACGTCAAGCCGCCGGAGCCGCCCAAGCAGCCCCCGCAGAAGAGCGAGGCCGCCGCCGCGCGCGAGGCCGAGCAGAAGCGCGAGGAGCTGGCCAAGCTCGCCGCCGACGCCGAGCTCGCCTCCAAGGCCAAGCAGGCCGAGGAGGAGGCGAAGGCCGCCGCCAGGGCGAAGGCCGAGGCCGACGCGCAGCAGGCAAAGGCGAAGGCGGAGGCCAAGGCCAAGGCCGATGCGCTCGCCAAGGCCGAGGCGGAGAAGCTCGCCAAGCAGCAGGCCGAAGCCGCCGCCAAGGCGAAGGCCGAAGCGGAGAAGCAGGCCAAGCTCGCTGCCGAGGCAAAGGCCAAGCAGGAGGCCGAGGCGAAGGCGAAGAAGGAGGCGCAGATCGCCAAGAACTTCAACGCCACCGATATCGAGCGCCTGCTCCAGTCCAAGGAGAAGGCCCAGTCGACCGGCTCCTCCGCGCCGCAGGTCAATCGCACCGCCTCGCTGGGGACGCAGACCGGCTCCTCGCAGAAGCTCAGCCCCTCGCTCAAGGCACAATTGATCGGCATCATCCAGGACCAGTTGCTGAAATGCTGGAACGTGCCGATCGCGCTCGCAAACGCCCATGGCGGCGCCAATGTCGTGCCGACCGTGCGCATGAGGCTGAACACGGACGGCTCGCTCGCCGGCCAGCCCGGCGTGGTGAACTCCTCCGCCGATCCGCTCTTTCGTGTCGCCGCCGATTCGGCGCTGACCGCCACCCGCCGCTGCGCGCCTTTGCGCATCCCGGCTCAATTCGCCGCTTATTATGACGACTGGCGTGATGTCGTCGTCAATTTCGACGCAAGGGACGTGCTGTGACCCTGATCGACCGCAACCCTCTCACCTTCCTCTCTGCGGCGCCGACGCGCCGCGGCCTTCTCGCCATGACGGGCGCGAGCCTGCTGGTGCCGGCCGCCGCGAAAGCGGAACTCGTCATCGACCTGCGCGGCGGCACGTTCCAGCCGATGCCGATCGCCATCGCCGATTTCGCGGGCGAAGGCGGCATCCTCGTCTCGGGCGTGATCTCCAACAACCTGAAGCGCTGCGGCTATTTCCTGCCCGTCGACAAGGCCCGCTTCCCCGAGAAGAACCCGCCCTTCGACGCCGCCCCGCAATTCCAGGCCTGGCAGGCCGCGGGCGTCCAGGCGCTCGTCACCGGCCGCGTCTCGCGCGAGGCCGGGCGCATCCGCGCCGAGTTCCGCCTCTGGGACGTCGCCACCGGCACGCAGACCGATGGCCAGCAATATTTCACCGACCCCAGCAATTCGCGCCGCGTCGGCCACATCATCTCGGACGCGATCTTCAGCAAGGTCACCGGACTCGGCGGCTTCTTCGACACGCGCGTGGTGTTCGTCGATGAATCCGGCACCAAGGAGAACCGCCGCAAGCGCCTGGCGATCATGGACCAGGACGGCGCCAATGTGCGCTACCTCACCAATGGCGACACCTCGGTCGTGACGCCGCGCTACTCGCCGGTGAGCCAGGAGGTGGCGTTCATGACGCAGCGCCTTGGCGAGCAGCCGCGGGTGCAGGTGCTCAATATCGAGACGGGCCAGCGCCAGATCGTCGGCAACTTCCCCGACATGACCTCCAGCCCGCGCTTCGCACCCAACGGCCAGCGCGTCGTGCTGTCGCTCCAGCAGGGCGGCAACGCCAATCTCTACGCCATCGATATCGGCTCGCGCACCACCCAGCGCCTGACCTCGACCGCGGCGATCGACACCTCCCCCTCCTATGCGCCCGATGGCTCGAAGATCGTGTTCGAGAGCGATCGCGGCGGCACCCAGCAGCTCTATGTGATGGGCGCCGGCGGCGGCGAGGGCCAGCGCATCTCCTTCGGCCAGGGCCGCTATTCCCAGCCGAGCTGGTCGCCGCGCGGCGACCTGATCGCCTTCACCCGCCAGAGCGCCAACGGCTTCGGCATCGGCGTGATGCGCCCCGACGGCTCGGGCGAGCGCATCCTGACCGAGGGCTTCCACAACGAGGCCCCGAACTGGGCGCCGAACGGCCAGTACATCATGTTCTTCCGCGACCCGGGCGGCGAGACCGGCGGCAAGCTCTACATGGTCGACATCACCGGCCGCGTCGAAGTGCCCGTACCGACCCCGGCCTACGCCTCGGATCCGACCTGGTCGCCCCTGCTGAGCGGTGGCCGCTAAGCGGCCCGCCGCCCTGTGGTGTTGCCGATCTAACACGGCCAAGCCCCGGGAACGGATTGTCTCAGACTTGGTTAACCATATGCCGCAATGCCGCCACTTCGCCTTGTTCTGGCAAGGTCTCGTTTAGGTTGACGCTTCATTGATGGGTTCGATTTTCAACGCCCTCCTCGAAGCAGGCGCCGACAAGAACCCAAGCTCAGAAGCACCCGCGATCAGAACGCCCGGAGTTCAGCCATGTTGACCACCCTCTTTTCCGGCGGCCGTGCCGTCCGCTTCGCCGCCGCCCTCGCCTGCACGCTGGCGCTTGGCGCCTGCGCCAAGGACCAGAACGCCGACGCCAATGGCGGCTCGGGCTTCGGCGCCGGCGGCGCCGCCACCCCCGGCAGCGCCCAGGATTTCGTCGTCAATGTCGGCGACCGCGTCTTCTTCGAGACCGACTCGACGGACCTGACCTCGACCGCGACCGCCACGCTCGACAAGCAGGCCGGCTGGCTGCAGCGCTATCCGCGCTACTCCTTCACCGTCGAAGGCCATGCCGACGAGCGCGGCACGCGCGAATACAACTACTCCCTCGGCGCCCGCCGCGCCCAGACGGTGCGCGACTATCTCGCCTCGCGCGGCATCGCTGCCAACCGCATCCGCACCATCTCCTACGGCAAGGAGCGCCCGGTCGCGGTCTGCAACGACATCTCCTGCTGGTCGCAGAACCGCCGCTCGGTCACGGTGCTGGACGGCGCCCCGGGTTCGCCGGGCGTCTGATCGGCGCAAGGCAAGGCCTGACAGTGAAAAGCCCCGGACGGCAACGTCCGGGGCTTTTTTTGCGGAGAGGCTCGGGGGGAGCCCCTCCTGTCAAGGCAAAGGGCTCCCCCGCACCGCTCACCCCGCTGGCGCCGGCACCAGGCTCTTCGCCACGCCCTCGATGCGCTCGGCAGCCGCCACCAGCGCCTCGGCGGCCCGGTCCTCGACCTCGGTGAGCCGCTGGTCGGCCGCGCCGGCATCGCCCCGGATCGCCGCGAGCTCGGCTTCGAGCTTCTCGGCGCGCTTCTTCGCCTCGTGCAGATCGTCGGCCACCATCAGCGCGGCCATGACGTGCAGGCGCATATCGCCGATTTCGCCGAAGGCCTGCCGCATCTCGCCGATCTTCTCGTCGTAGAAGCGCGCGAGCCCTTCAAGATGCGCCTCCTCGCCCTCGCCGCAGGCCATGCGGTAGGCCTTGCCGGCGATCATGACGTTGACTTGCGGCATGGGAACTCCCTCTTTCGCTTCCTTGCGCGGAAAGCGTCACTCCGTCTCGGCTGCTGCCTCTTCCTCGACCGGCTGCTGCTCCTGCACGCGGTCGATCACGGCGCCGATCACGCCGAGCGCGCGCTGCAGACGCTGGTCGACATCGGCGGCGGCCGTCTCGACATGGCCGAGCCGCGCCATCGCGCCGTCGAGTTCGGCCGCGAGCCGGGCCCGGTCGTCCTGCATCAGGGCGAGTTCGGTTTCGAGATTGCCCCGCCCGCGCTCGGCCTCGATCCGACGCCGCGCCGCGGCCTCCAGCTGCCCGAGCGCGCCGTCGAGGCGCGCCAGCGCATTGTCCAGCATCAGGCTCGCCACCATCGCTCTCCTTTTCGGACCGAAGCCGGCTCACACGATTCGCTGCCCGAATTTACAGCATCGCGTCGCAGAAATGGAATCGCCTCCGGCCGGCCATGTTGTGTTGCAAGGACTTGTCCCCACCGCTTCTCGCAAAAGCGCGAAATCGCTGTGCCGAAGAGGCGTGCAACCCGCTCAAAATAGCCTCCGGCGAATTGACTCGGGTTCCGCCGCGGGCCTAATCCACCCGTCCTTTCGAAGTCCTCGCGGCCATGCCCAGCCCGGCCGCCCTGCCCATGCAGCACGCAAGGCCGGCCTGCCGCCCGCCAGACGGAGCCAAGAGACGATGACCACCACCGACCGCGCCCAGCACGACAAGCTCGCCAACGCCATCCGCGGTTTGGCGATGGACGGCGTCGAGAAGGCCAAGTCCGGCCACCCCGGCCTGCCGATGGGCGCGGCCGACATCGCCACCGTGCTGTTTACCCGCATCATGACCTATGATGCGGCCGATCCGCGCTGGCCCGACCGCGACCGCTTCGTGCTCTCGGCCGGCCACGGCTCGATGCTGCTCTATTCGGTGCTCTATCTCACCGGCAACGGCAATCTCGAGCTGGAGGACCTGAAGAAGTTCCGCGCGCTCGAATCGAAGACGCCCGGCCATCCCGAGAACTTCCAGACGCTCGGTGTCGAGACGACCACCGGCCCGCTGGGCCAGGGTCTCGCCACAGCCGTCGGCATGGCGATGGCCGAGCGCATGCTCGCCGCCGAGTTCGGCAGGAAGGTCGTCGACCACCACACCTATGTGCTCGCCTCCGACGGCGACCTGATGGAAGGCATCAGCCAGGAGGCGATCGCGCTGGCCGGCCACCAGAAGCTCAACAAGCTGATCGTGCTCTGGGACGACAACGGCATCTCGATCGATGGGCCCCTGACCATCACCGACAATGTCGACCAGGTCGCCCGCTTCAAGGCCTGCGGCTGGCGCTCCGAGCGCGTCGACGGCCATGACCCCGACGCCATCGAAGCCGCGATCCGCCGCGCCCAGAAGTCCAACAAGCCCACCATGATCGCCTGCAAGACGATCATCGGCTTCGGCGCGCCCAAGAAACAGGGCACCTCCAAGGCCCATGGCGAGGCGCTCGGCGCCGAGGAGCTCGCCGCCGCCAAGCAGGCGCTCGGCATCACTGGCGGCCCCTTCGAGGTGCCGGCCGAGGTGCTGAAGGCCTGGCGCAGCTTCGGCGCGGCCGGTGCCAAGGCCCATGCCGACTGGAAGGAGCGCTTCGCGACGCTGTCCGAGCGCAAGCGCGCCGATTTCGAGCGCCGCCTCTCGCACACCGTCCCCGCCAGGCTCGACAAGGCGGTCCTCGCCCACAAGAAAGGCCTGATCGCCAACCCTCAGACCATCGCCACCCGCAAGGCCTCGGAGCTGGCGCTGGAGGCCATCATCCCGGTCATGCCTGAGCTGGTGATGGGCTCGGCGGATCTCACCCCCTCCAACAACACCCGCGTCAAGGCGGCCGAGGACTTCACGCCGAAGACCCCGAAGGGCCGCTATGTCCGCTATGGCATCCGCGAGCACGGCATGGCGGCGGCGATGAACGGCATCACGCTGCATGGCGGCTTCCGCACCGCCGGCGGCACCTTCCTCGTCTTCGCCGACTATGCCCGCCCCTCGATGCGGCTGGCTGCGCTGATGGGCCTGCCGGTCGTCTACGTCATGACCCATGACTCGATCGGCCTTGGCGAGGACGGGCCGACCCACCAGCCGGTCGAGCAGATCGCCAGCTTGCGTGCGATGCCGAACATGCGCGTCTTCCGCCCGGCCGATGCGGTCGAGACGGCGGAGGCCTGGCAGATCGCGCTGGAGCGCCTCGACGGGCCGACCGTGCTCGCCCTCTCGCGCCAGAACCTCGCGCAGCTGCGCACCGACGCCTCGCCGAAGAACAGGCTCGCCACCGGTGCCTACGAGCTCTTCGCGGCCGAGGGCGGCAAGGCGCAGGTCTCGCTCTTCGCCTCGGGCTCCGAGGTCGAGATCGCGGTGAACGCGCGCAAGCTGCTGGCCGAGAAGGGCGTGCGCGCCCGCGTCGTCTCGGTGCCCTCGCTCGAATTGCTGCTGGCCCAGGACGAGGCGACGCAGGCCCAGATCGTCGGCACCGCGCCGGTCAAGATCGCCGTCGAGGCCGGTGTGCGCTTCGGCTGGGACGCGGTCATCGGCCATGATGGCGGCTTCGTCGGCATGCACTCCTTCGGCGCGAGCGGCCCCTACAAGGAGGTCTACCAGCATTTCGGCATCACGCCGGAAGCGGTCGTCGATGCAGCGATGCGCAAGCACAACGGCTGATTTTATGCCCGTCGGGGCGCAAAAGCCCCGGCAGCTCTTGCAATCGGCCATGCTTTGGCCGAATTGCCCGCGTGAATGGCGCGCAAGTGCCCGGTCTGGCTAGGAAGAGGTGGTAAGATGACGGTCAAGGTGGCGATCAACGGCTTCGGCCGCATCGGACGCAACGTTCTGCGCGCGATCATCGAGTCGAAGCGCAAGGACATCGAGGTCGTGGCGATCAACGATCTCGGCCCGGTCGAGACCAACGCCCATCTCTTCCGCTTCGACTCCGTGCATGGCCGCTTCCCCGGCCAGGTGACCGTCTCCGGCGACACGATCGATGTCGGCCGCGGCCCGATCAAGGTCACCGCCGTGCGCGATCCCAAGGAGCTGCCGCACAAGGCGCTGGGTGTCGACATCGCGCTGGAATGCACCGGCATCTTCACCACCAAGGAGAAGGCCTCGGCCCATCTCGCCGCCGGCGCCAAGCGCGTGCTGGTCTCGGCCCCCTGCGACGGCGCCGACCTCACCGTCGTCTTCGGCGTCAACAACGGGATGCTGACCAGCGACCATGTCGTCGTGTCCAATGCCTCCTGCACCACCAACTGCCTCGCGCCGGTCGTGCGCGTGCTTCATGACGCCGTCGGCATCGACAAGGGCTTCATGACCACGATCCATGCCTATACCGGCGACCAGCCGACGCTCGACACCATGCACAAGGATCTCTACCGCGCCCGCGCCGCCGCGCTCTCGATGATCCCGACCTCGACCGGTGCCGCCAAGGCGATCGGCCTCGTCATCCCCGAGCTGAAGGGCCGTCTCGACGGCTCCTCGGTGCGCGTGCCGACCCCCAACGTCTCGATGGTCGACTTCAAGTTCCTGGCGAAGCGCAAGACCACGGTCGAGAAGGTCAACGAGGCGATCCTCAAGGCCAGCCGGCGCGGTCCGCTGAAGGGCATCCTCGCCGTCACCGACCAGCCCAACGTCTCGATCGACTTCAACCACGACCCGGCATCCTCGACCTTCGCCCTCGACCAGACCAAGGTCATGGACGACAAGTTCGTCAGCGTCGTCGCCTGGTATGACAACGAGTGGGGCTTCTCGAACCGCATGAGCGACACCGCCGTCGCCATGGGCAAGCTGCTCTGATCGACCTTTGAAACGAGGCCGTGTCCAGGGGGCACGGCCTCGACCGATTTCGACCCACGGAGAGACCATGGCCAAGATCGAGCCGACCGTCATGCCCGCGGCCAATGCCGACAAGCCGCTCGTGACGCCCCCCGCATCCGCCCCGGCCTCCGCCGCCCCGCTGCCGACCGAGATGGCCCCGGCGCCGCAGCCTCCCGCGCCGACGATGGCCGAGGCCGCGATCCGTGCGGAGCAGGCCCCGGCCAGCGATCCGCGCAAGCTCGACCAGCTCGCCCGCATCGAGGACAAGACCGCCCGCATCGAGGAAAAGTTCGCCCGCTACGAGGCCGTCCTGACCCGCGCCGAGGCCTCGCTGGAGCGCAGCGCGCACAAGGTCGACGCCGCCGCCGGAACGATGGATTTCGCGGCCATTCGCGGTGAGGTCGCCGCCCTGCGCGCCCGCATCGACTCGACGCCGCGCGTCGGCACCCTCTTCATGACCGCGATCGTCACCGCGGTGCTCAGCGTCGCCCTGACCGTCCTCGTCCTGCGCTTCGGCGTGCCGGGCCTGTTCGGGAGCCTGCTGGTCCGATGAGCGCCTTCCGCACTCTCGACGACGCCGATCTCGCCGGAAAGCGCGTCCTCGTCCGCGTCGATCTCAACGTGCCGATGGACAACGGCACCGTCAGCGACACCACCCGCATCGACCGTATCCTGCCGACCATCCGCGAGATCGCCGACAAGGGCGGCAAGGTCATCCTGCTCGCGCATTTCGGCCGGCCGAAGGGCCGCGACGACAAGAACAGCCTGCGCCAGGTCGTGCCGGCGCTGGCCCATGCGCTGGGCCGCCCTGTGACCTTCGTCGAGGACTGCATCGGCGCGGATGTCGCCAAGGCCGTCGCAGCCGCGAAGAACGGCGAGGTGC
Organism: Allobosea sp. TND4EK4; assembly: GCF_900156025.1. Classification (GTDB taxonomy): domain Bacteria; phylum Pseudomonadota; class Alphaproteobacteria; order Rhizobiales; family Beijerinckiaceae; genus Allobosea. The sequence continues at coordinate 243,460 of NZ_FTMO01000004.1, read as the reverse complement.
TGCTGCTGGAGAACACCCGCTTCCACGCCGGCGACGAGAAGAACGACCCGGAGTTCGTCAGGGCGCTCGCCGCCAATGGCGACCTCTACGTCAACGACGCCTTCTCGGCGGCCCATCGCGCCCATGCCTCGACCGAGGGCCTCGCCCATGTGCTGCCGGCCTATGCCGGCCGCACCATGCAGGCGGAGCTGGAGGCGCTCTCCGCCGGCCTCGACCACCCGGCCCGGCCGGTGATGGCGATCGTCGGCGGCGCCAAGGTCTCGACCAAGCTCGACCTGCTCGGCAACCTGGTGAAGAAGGTCGATGTCCTCGTCATCGGCGGCGGCATGGCCAACACCTTCCTCGCCGCGCGGGGCCTCGATGTCGGCAAGTCGCTTTGCGAGCATGATCTCGCCGCGACCGCCCGCGAGATCGAGCAGAAGGCCAAGGCGGCCGGCTGCGAGATCCTGCTTCCGGTCGATGCGCTGGTCGCCCGCGAGTTCAAGGCCCATCCCGGCCACCGCGTCGTGCCGGTCGGCGAGGTCGCCTCCGACGAGATGATCCTCGATGCCGGCCCGCTCTCGATCGCGGAGGTCGTGCTGCGGCTGGAGACGATGAAGACGCTGGTCTGGAACGGCCCCTTCGGCGCCTTCGAGCTGCCGCCCTTCGACACCGCCACCGTCGCGGTCGCAAAGGCCGTGGCCAGGCGGGTGAAGGCGGGCGAACTCGTGGCCGTCGCCGGCGGCGGCGACACCGTCTCCGCGATGAACCATGCCGGCGTCGCAGGCGACCTGACCTATGTCTCGACAGCGGGCGGCGCCTTCCTCGAATGGATGGAAGGCAAGCCCCTGCCGGGCGTCGAGGCGCTGCGAAAGGGCTGAGCGTCCGCGGGCATAGCGGTAGCGGCTTGAACCACGCCGTCATCCCGGGCGACCGAAGGGAGACCCGGGATTCCATTCCGGAACGCTCATGGCCGAGGTTCTGGCATGGATCCCGGATCATCGCGGCTCCGCCGCTCGTCCGGGATGACCGCCTGCTTTCACGCGGTCGAAAGCCGCGCTGCTTTAAGCCTTTTTGCCGCTTTCGCTTTGCGATTTCGCCGGGCTCGCACTACATCCTCCCCAGTCCATTTGCCTTAAGGGGAGTGCCAACGTGGCCCGTATCACGCTTCGCCAACTGCTCGATCATGCCGCCGAGAACGACTACGGCGTGCCCGCCTTCAACATCAACAACATGGAGCAGGCGCTGGCGATCATGGCTGCGGCGGATGCCACCGACGCGCCCGTCATCATCCAGGCCTCGCGCGGCGCGCGCTCCTACGCCAACGACATCATGCTCAAGCACATGATGGACGCGGTCACCGAGATCTACCCGCACATCCCCGTCTGCGTGCATCTCGACCACGGCAACGAGCCGGCGACCTGCATGACCGCGATCCAGGCCGGCTTCACCTCCGTCATGATGGACGGCTCGCTCAAGGCCGACGGCAAGACCCCCGGCGACTGGGACTACAATGTCGGCGTCACCCGCACCGTGACCGAGATGGCCCATCTCGGCGGCATCTCGGTCGAGGGCGAGCTCGGCGTGCTCGGCTCGCTGGAATCCGGCGAGGGCGAGAAGGAGGACGGCCACGGCTTCGAGGGCAAGCTCTCCCACGACCAGCTCCTGACCAACCCGGACGAGGCGGTGAAATTCGTCGCCGAGACCAAGGTCGATGCGCTCGCCATCGCGATGGGCACCTCGCACGGCGCCTACAAGTTCACCCGCAAGCCCGACGGCGCGATCCTGGCGATGCATGTCATCGAGGAGATCCACAAGAAGCTGCCGAGCATGCATCTCGTCATGCACGGCTCCTCCTCGGTGCCGCAGGACCTCCAGGACATCATCAACCAGTATGGCGGCAAGATGCCCCAGACCTGGGGCGTGCCGGTCGAGGAGATCCAGCGCGGCATCAAGCACGGCGTCCGCAAGATCAACATCGACACCGACAACCGCATGGCGATGACCGGCCAGATCCGGAAGATCCTCTCCGAGCACCCCGGCGAGTTCGACCCGCGCAAATATCTCAAGCCCGCCATGGAGGCGATGACGAAGCTCTGCAAGCAGCGCCTGCAGGAGTTCAACACCGCCGGCCAGGCCAGCAAGATCAAGCGCGTGCTCACCACCGCCGAGATGGCCAAGCGCTACGCCAAGGGCGAGCTCGACCCCACCTTCGGCAAGGCGGCCTGAAACCAAGCCGTCATCCTCGGGTCGCGCGACGCGCGAACCCGAGGATGTCTCGATGATGATGCTGGAATGGGAAACGCCCGGTCTGCGCGACCGGGCGTTTCCTTTTCGAGGATGGTCGGGTCAGGCCCGACCAAGATATTAGCGATCAGACGCCGATCTTGCCGCCGCCCTTCCTGGTGATCGCCACCACGGAGGGCCGCACCGGCATGTCGGGCTTGAAGTCCGGCCAGCGGGTCGAGAGATCCTCGTAATAGGAACGGCGACCGAATTCCGGCCAGTCCGGGCCATCGTCGCCCGGATGCTGCACCGCGACGAAGGCCGTGGTGTCGTCCGGCGTGAAGCAGGGGCCGCACATCTCCGCGCCATGCGGCACGCGGTAGAACAGCTTCGACGTCCGGCGTGCGCTACCCTCGGTATCGACCGCCCAGAGCCCGTCGGTGCGCCCGGTCGCCTTGGGGCCGTTGCCGTCGGTCGCGACCCAGAGACGTCCGGCGGAATCGACGACGGCATTGTCGGGCATGCCGAACCAGCCGCTCTTGGTCGTGTCGGTCGAGAAGGTCGCGCCGACGGCGGCCACGGAAGGGTCACCGCATTTCAGCAGGATTTCCCAGCGCCCCATCGTCGCCGTGTGGTCGCCGCCCTCTTCGACGATCTCGATGATGTGGCCGAAGGCGTTTTTCGCACGCGGATTGGCGCCATCGACCTGCTCCTCGGTCCGGCGCGTATTGTTGGTCAGCATCACATAGACCTTGCCCGTCACCGGGTTGGGCGTAATGTCCTCGGGCCGGTCCATCTTCGTCGCGCCCAGCAGGTCGCCAGCGCGGCGCGCCTCGATCAGCACGTCGGCCTGGCTCTGGAAGCCATTCGCGGCGGTCAGCGGCCCCTGGCCGAAGACCAGCGGCAGCCACTCCAGCGAACCGTCCGCCGAGAACTTCGCGACATAAAGCGTGCCGGAGTCGAGCAGGTCGAGATTGGCCGCGCGATTGGCGGGGTCGAAGCGGCCCGCCGTGACGAATTTGTAGACGTAGTCGAAGCGTTCGTCGTCGCCGAGATAGGCGACCACCCGGCCGTTCTTGGCGACGATCATGTCGGCGCCCTCATGCTTGAAGCGACCCAGCGCCGTGCGCTTCTTCGGCACCGAATTCGGGTCGAACGGATCGACCTCGACCACCCAGCCGAAGCGGTTGGCCTCGTTCGGCTCCTTCGCCAGGTCGAACCGCTCCTCGAACCGGCCCCAGGCATAGGGCGAGGACGGGATGGCGAGGCGCTTGTAGTTCGCCTCCTCGCGGTGCCCCTCGGGCAGCTTGCCCGAGAAGTAGCCGTGGAAATTCTCCTCGCCGGAGACGAAGGTGCCCCATGGCGTCAGAGCGCCCGAACAATTGTTGAGCGTGCCCAGAACCTTGCGCCCGCTCGCATCCGCCTGCGTCTTGACGCGATCGGTTCCGGCGACCGGCCCTGAAAGCTGCATCTCGGTCGCGACGGTGATGCGGCGGTTGTACTTGGAGTCCTTCACCAGCGCCCATTGGCTGCCGGTCTTGCGGATCTCCGCGACCGTCGCGCCATGCGCCATCGCCTCGATCGCGAAGCGCTCGGGCGTCGCGTTCTTCAGTACCGGCTTGCCGTCCTTCATCTCGACGACGCCGGGGAACATCAGATGCGGGTTGGTGTATTCGTGATTGACGAAGAGCAGCCCGTGCGCCGAGGGATCGGCCGCGCCCGGCATCGGCACATAGCCGACGAAGTCGTTGTTGTAGCCGAACTGCTTGGCCTGCGCTTGCGGCGTCTGCTTCGTCGGGTCGAACTCCGGCGCGTCCGCCGTCAGCGGGTCGCCCCATCTGAGCAGGACCTGCGCGTCGTAGCCTTCGGCGACGTGATGATCGGCATCGACGCCGACCTCGACTTCCTTGAAGGAGAAAGCCGATTTCGCGCCTTGCGCCTGGGCCTGTTCCGCCGTCTCCAGGGCCAGGGTGCCGACCGTGGCCGAGATGGCCGAGACCGCGAGCGCGCCCTTCAGGAGCCCGCGGCGCGAGAAGCGCTGGGAGATCAGCTCACCCATCGTCGGGTTGTCGGTCAGGTTGCGCGGCTCGGCATCCTCATGCTCCAGCAGGCTGGCTCCGAAGGTGGATTCGTGCTGGTCGTCGCGCATGGCGCCCTCTTCTTTCGAACCGGAACAATCAGCAGCTAGGCCTGCTGGTTGACAAGCCTGTGACGGCGCGAGGCCATGGAACGCGGCCGGGGCCGGGGCCTCGGGTCCCGCCTGCGGCAACCCGGCCTGCGTCGGCTGCGCTTTCCGCTCCCGGTGATTTCTGGTTCAAGGCGCGTTCTCCTCGCCCCGCCGGACGGCAGAGCTGATCATGTCCATCCTTTTCTCAGCCCTGGTCGCGGTCTTTGTCGGCTTTGCCGCTTCGATCGCGGTCATCCTCTCGGCCGCGCAGGCCATGGGCGCGACGCCGGTCCAGACCGTCTCCTGGGTCGCGGCGCTCGCCATCGGGACCGGGCTGCCCAGCATCTGGCTGTCCTGGCGCTACCGCCAGCCGATGATCTGCGCCTGGTCGACGCCTGGCGCCGCCCTGATCGCGGCCGCGAGCGGCTTCGACCTTGCGGCCGGTGTCGGGGCCTTCCTCCTCGCGGCGCTGCTGATGATGCTGACCGCCGCGTTCAGCCCGCTCGGCCGGCTGATCGAGCGCATCCCGATGCCCATCGCCTCGGCCATGCTGGCAGGCGTGATCTTCCGCTTCGTGGTGGCGGTGTTCGACGAAATGCGCGTTTCGCCGGGGCTCGTGCTCCCGCTGCTGGCGATCTTCCTCGTTGCAAGGCTCGTCAGCCCCTTCCTCGGCGTCATCGCCGCGCTCCTGGTCGGCATCGCGATCAGCTTCGTCGGCGGCCTCGCCCATTGGCCGGCCGGCGACATCGCCTGGACCAGCCTCCAAATCGTCACGCCGCGCTGGGATATGGCCGCCATGCTCGGCATCGGCGTACCGCTTTATCTCGTCACCATGGCCGCCCAGAACCTGCCGGGCTTCGCGGTGCTGAGGGCAGCCGGTTACACCCCGCCGACCGCGCCGATCCTGCTTTGGACCGGCCTCGCCTCCCTCGTCACCGCACCCTTCGGCGCTCATATGTCGAACCTCGCCGCCATCAGCGCGTCGATCTGCACCGGCCCGGACACCCATCCCGAGCCCGGCCAGCGCTGGAAGGCCGGCGTCATCTACGGCACCTGTTACCTCGTGATCGCCGCATGCGCCGGCCTTTTGATCGCGCTTCTGCTCGCGCTTCCCAAGGCATTGATCGTCACGGTGGCGGGCCTCGGCCTGCTCGGCTCCTTCACCGGCGCTCTGGGACAGGCCGTAGGTTCGGGGCGCGAGCGCTTCGCGGCGGCCGTCGCCTTCGCCGTCGCGGCGTCGAGCCTCTCGCTCTTCGGCGTCGGCTCGGCCTTCTGGAGCCTCATTGCGGGGCTCCTGGTCTTGACATTGGACGCGGTCGCGGGCCGTTTGCGCAGCCGATCATGACCACGCAAGCTCCCACCACCCGCCTGATGCTCGTCACCCCTCCCGTCGCGGATGCGGAGGCCATGGCCTTCCGCCTGATGCAGGCGATGGCGGGCGGCGATATCGCCGCCATCCTGCTCAAGCTCGCGCCCGGCGACGACCGCAGCCGCATCGAGCGCGTCAAGCGGCTCGCCGGCCCCGTGCAGGGCAACGGCGTCGCGCTGGTCGTCGAGGACAATGCCATGGTCGCCGCGCGCGGCGGCGCCGACGGCGTCCATCTGACCGGCGGGCCCGCCGCCGTCGCCGAGGCGCGCTCCAGCCTCAAGGGCGAGCGCATCATCGGCGCCGGTGGCCTGCGCGCCCGGCACGATGCGATGGATGTCGGCGAGGCCGGCGTCGACTATGTGATGTTCGGCGAACCGCGCGCCGATGGCAGCATCCCGCCCCTGTCCGCCGTGGTCGAGCGCGCCGGCTGGTGGGCCGAGATCTTCGAGACCCCTTGCGTCGCCTATGCGCCGGATGCGGAATCGGTTGCGGCGCTGGTCGAGACGGGCGCGGAATTCGTCGCGCTCGGCGAATGGGCCTTCGCCGAGGGGCAGGACATCCGCGCGCTGGTCGAGGCCGCCAATGCCAGCATCGGCGCCTGGACGGCAAGGAAGGCCGCGCGATGAGACGCGCCGGCCGCGCCGTTCTTCTGGCGGCCCTGTTCGGCGCAGGCACCGCCCTGGCGGCCGACAAGCCTTTCGAGGATCTGGCCTATGGCGCCTATCAGACCGGCCATTACCGCCGCGCCCAGAGCGAGGCGCTGAAGCGCATCGAGGCCGACAACAACGATGCCGCGGCGATGACGCTGCTTGGCGAGATCTACCGCCAGGGCCTCGGCGTCGCCCCCGACCAGAAGGTCGCGACCGAGTGGTATGAGCAAGCGGATGCGCGCGGCGACATCAACGCCACCTTCGCTCTGGCCACCGAACTGCTCGACGAGGCCAGCGGCAAGCGCGATCCGGTTCGCGCCGGAAAACTGCTCGAGAAGGCCGCGGCGGCGGGCCACCCCTCCGCCAATTACAATTTCGCCCTCGCTCTGCTCGCCACCGGCAGCGGCACCGACGAACAGCGCGCCGTGGCCTGTCTGGAGCTGGCGGCGAAGGCGCAGGTCCCCGATGCGGCCTATGCGCTCGGTATCCTCGCCCAGCAGGGCCGTGGCCTGCCCCGGAGCGAGGAAACAGCCGCGCGCTGGATGAAGCAGGCGGCCGAGGGCGGCAACGTCTCGGCCCAGGTCGAATATGCGATCATGCTGTTCAACGGCACGGGCGCACCGAAGGACGAGAAGGCGGCGGCACACCTGTTCCGGCAGGCTGCCGAGCAGGGCAACGCGATCGCCCAGAACCGCCTCGCCAAGCTCTACCAGTTCGGCCTCGGCATCCCGCCCGATACGATCGAGGCCGCCGCCTGGCATCTCGCCGCGCGCTCGCAGGGGCTGCAGGATGCCGGGCTCGACGCGCTCTTCGACAAGCTCAACCCCGAGCAGAAGACGCGTGCGGCGTCGATGGCAGCGACCCGAATCAGCAGCTTCGCCTTGACGGCGCCCTAGATCGTCGCGCAAACGACGGCTCGCTATTTTCGCCGCGCGCGCCCGCTGCCGCCGGCTCATCGCGCCCTCTGCGGCGCGCAAGAGGTTCCAGAATGATCCGCTCGCCCCTGATGACCGTGATGACCGACGCCGTGATGAAGGCGTCCCGCTCCCTGAAGCGCGATTTCGGCGAGGTCGACAACCTGCAGGTGCTGTCGAAGGGCCCGGGCGACTTCGTCTCGAAGGCGGATCACAAGGCTGAAGCTATCCTGCGCGAGTCGCTGGAGAAGGCGCGGCCGGGATACGGCTTCGTGATGGAGGAGAGCGGCGTCGTCCACGGCACCGACGAGAGCAACCGCTGGCACATCGACCCGCTCGACGGTACGCACAACTTCCTGCGCGGCATTCCGCACTGGAACATCTCGGTCGCGCTGGAGCGCGACAACCAGTTCATCGCAGGCATCGTCTATGATGCCGCCAAGGATGAGATGTTCATGGCCGAGAAGGGCAAGGGCGCCTATGTCAACAACCGCCGCCTGCGCGTCTCGGGCCGCAGCGAGGTGACCGAGATGCTGGTCGGGACCGGCATCCCGCATATCGGCAAGGGCGGCCACGGCCAGTTCCTGCGCGAGCTCGCGGCTGTGATGCCTCGCTTTTCCAATGTGCGCCGGATGGGCTCGGCCGCGCTCGACATCGCCTATGTCGCCGCCGGCCGCCTCGACGGCTATTGGGAGCGCGGGCTCAACACTTGGGACTTCGCCGCCGGCGCCGTGCTGATCCGGGAGGCGGGCGGCACCTTCGGCACGCTCGACGGCAAGCCGGTGACCTCGGCCAAGGACATCATCTGCGGCAACGAGACCTGCGAGTCGGCGCTGCGCGCCGCGCTGAAGACCGCCGCGGCGTAGCTCGGCGCGCTTTCGCGCTTGATTGCGGCAGCATGGGAGGCGACAGTCGCCGCGCTGCCCGAGGCGAACGGAAGTCGAAGCATGGCGAATGAGGATAGTGCGGCCGCTGAGCACAGTGCCGCTTCCCGAAGCGACGATACCCGCTTTTCCCGTCCGCTCCGCTATGTGATCCGCGCCCTCGTCTTCCTGGCGCTGATCGGCTTCCTCGGCTTCATCCTGCAAGACGGCCTCGCCAAGGCCTTCATGACCAATCCGGGGCTGAACGGCCTCATCCTTGGCGCGCTGCTGGTCGGCGTGCTGGTGGCGCTGCGCGAGCTCTGGAGGCTGCATGCCGAGGCGCGTGCCGCGACGCGCCTCGCCACCGCCCCCCTTTCCGCCGAGATCCGGCGCAGCGACGTCATCGCGCCGCTTGGCACGGTCCTGCCGGCGCTCGACCGGCGCAGCCTCAACCCGGCCCAGGCGACATCGATCGTCGAATCGATCGCGGTCCGTCTCGACGACGGGCGCGAGGTGCTGCGCTACCTCGCCGGGCTTCTGGTCTTCCTCGGCCTGCTCGGCACCTTCTGGGGCCTGCTCGACACGGTGGGCTCGGTCGGCACCGTCATCAATTCGCTGCGCACCGGCGCCGAATCCGGCGTGCTGTTCGACGAGCTGAAAGCCGGCCTCTCGGCGCCGCTCGCCGGCATGGGCCTGTCCTTTTCCTCCTCGCTCTTCGGCATCGCCGGCTCGCTGATCCTCGGCTTTCTCGATCTGCAGGTCGCGCAAGCGCAGCGCCGCTTCCGCAACGAGATCGAGAGCTGGCTCGGCACGCGCTCGATGCTCGCCGGCGAGGCCGCCGCGATGCTGCCGGCCGCCGGCCCGGGGATCGACCGCTTCGAGCAGATGAGCGCCGCCATGGCGGAAGGCGCCGCCAACAACCGGGCCGCGACGCAGGCGCTCGCCAATCTGGCGGAGGGCATCCAGGGCCTCGTCCAGCACATGCGCTCCGAGCAGCAGATGATCCGCGATTGGGTCGAGGCCCAGGCCTCGCGCGAGAAGGACCTGAAAAGACTGCTGGACCGCCTCGCCGCCGACCATGTCCGGGAGCCTTGATGCGCCCGGCCCCGAGCTCGTAGCAGGACACGGATCATGGCCCTCTCCCGCGCCCATCGCCGCGAGGACGTGAATTTCTGGCCCGGCTTCGTCGACGCGCTGTCGACGATGCTGATCGGCATCGTCTTCCTGCTGACGGTCTTCGTGCTCGGCCAGTTCTTCCTTTCGCAGGAACTGACCGGCAAGGACACCGCGCTGGAGCGCCTGAACCGGCAGATTTCCGAGCTGACCGACCTGCTCGCGCTGGAGCGCTCGCAAAATCGCCAGGCGCAGGAGAGTCTGCAATTGATGCAATCCACCCTCGGCAGCGCCCAGTCCGAGCGGGACCGGCTGCAGGGGCAGCTCGCGGCCCAGCAGAACGGCAATGCCGGCGCCCAGCTTGCCGAGACGCAGAAGGCGCTGGAGAGCGAGAAGCAGCTCTCGGCCCGGGCCCAGGCCACCGTCGACCTCGTCAACCAGCAGATCCAGGCCATGCGCCGCCAGCTCGCCGCGCTGGAAGAGGCGCTCGCCGCCTCCGAAGCCAGGGACAAGGATTCGCAGGCCCGCATCTCCGATCTCGGCTCGCGCCTCAACGTGGCGCTGGCGCAGCGGGTGCAGGAGCTGGCGCGCTATCGTTCGGACTTCTTCGGCCGGCTGCGGCAGGTCCTCGGCACCCGGCCCGACATCCGCACCGTTGGCGACCGCTTTGTCTTCCAGTCGGAGCTGTTCTTCGACGCCGGCCAGGCCGTGCTGAAGCCCGAGGGCCAGGCTGAGCTGGACAAGTTCGCCACCGTCCTGCTCGATCTCTCGAAGGAAATCCCGCCCGACCTGCCCTGGATCCTGCGCGTCGACGGCCATACCGACAACCGCCCGATCAGGACCGCGCAATTCCCCTCGAACTGGTATCTCTCATCGGCACGCGCCATCGCGGTCGTCGAATATCTCGCCACGCGCGGCCTCCCGACGGACCGCCTCGCCGCGACCGGCTTCGGCGAATACCAGCCCCTCGACGTCGCCAACACCGACGAGGCCCACCGCCGCAACCGCCGCATCGAGTTCAAGATCACGGAGCGCTAAGCGGTGCGCCGGCCTCTCCTCGTCGCTCTGGCACTCGTGGCGCTGCTTCCGCTGGCGGCGCGAGAGGCCCATGCCCAGAAGCGGCCGGTTTCGGTCGAGGAATGTGCGGCCTGTCACGGCCCGGACGGGATCGCGCGCGATTCCGAAGTGCCCAATCTCGCCGGCCAGAACGAGCGCTATCTGTTCAACCAGATCATGGCCTTCCACAACGGCAAGCGCGTCCACAAGGAGATGCGCTACATGGCGCGCTCCATGTCCGTGGAGGAGATGGCGGCGCTGGCGGCCTACTACGCCGCCCTTCCACCGCGCTGAGGCAGCCTCACGCCGCCTCCAGCCCGAACTGCAGCGCCGCCAGCCGGGCATAGAGGCCGCCGCGCGCCTTGAGCTCGGCATGGGTGCCCTGCTCGACGATGCGGCCTTCCTCCATCACCAGGATGCGGTCGGCCGAGAGGATGGTCGCGAGGCGGTGCGCCACCACCAGCGTCGTCCGCCCCTGCATCAGCCGGTCGAGCGCATCCTGCACCGCCCGCTCGCTTTCCGAATCCAGCGCCGAGGTCGCCTCGTCGAGCAGCAGGATCGGCGCGTCCTTCAGCACCGCGCGGGCGATGGCGAGCCGCTGGCGCTGCCCGCCGGACAGCGTCACGCCGCGCTCGCCGACGACGGTGTCGTAGCCCTGCGGCAGGGAGCGGATGAAACCATCCGCCGCCGCCAGCCGCGCCGCCGCCTCGATATCCTCGATACTGGCCCCCGGCCGGCCATAGGCGATGTTGTCGCGCACCGAGACGCCGAAGACCGTCGGCTCCTGCGGCACCAGCGCGAAGCGCTCGCGCCAGGCCTCCGGATCGGCCTCGGGCCCCGCCACGCCATCGACCAGCACGCGCCCGCCCTGCGGATCGTAGAAGCGCAGGGCCAGTTGCAGCACCGTGCTCTTGCCCGCGCCTGACGGGCCGACCAGCGCGACACGCTCGCCGGGACGGATGGCGAAGGACAGCTGCTTCAGCGCCGACGCATGACGGCCGGGATAGGAGAAGGAGACCTCGTCGAAGGCGATCTCCCCGCGCGAGGGCTGCGGCATCGCCTTGGGATGAGGCGGCGCGGCGATCGCAGGCTGCGTCGCCAGGATCTCCCCGAGCCGGCCCGAGGCGCCCGCCGCCGCGCTGATGTCGCCATAGACCTCCGAGAGCTGGCCCAGCGAGCTCGCCGCCAGCACCGCATAGAGAATGAACTGCGACAGCCGCCCGCCGGTCATGCGCCCGTCGAACACCTCGGTCGCGCCAACCCAGAGCACGCAGACCACGCTGGCGGACACCAGGAAGATCGCGACGCCGGACAAAAGAGCGCGCGAGGCGGTTGCCCCCCGTGAGGCGCCGTAGGCCTCGTCGGACGCCGCTTCGAAGCGCATCGCTGTCTGGCCGGCGGCTCCGAAGGACTGCATGGTGCGGATCGCTCCGACCGCCTCCGCCGCGAAGGCCGAGGCATCCGCCAGCCGGTCCTGCGCCGCCCGCGCCCGCTGCCGCACCGAGCGGCCCGAGAGCACGAGCGGAATCACGATCAGCGGGATCACCCCGATGACGATGGCCGAGAGCCAGGGGCTCGTGGCCAGCATCATCGCCACCGCGCCCAGCGCCATGATGGCGTTGCGCAGCGCGATCGAGGCGGTGGAGGCGAAGGTCGACTTGATCTGCGTCGTGTCGGCAGTGAGCCGCGAGACGAGGTCACCCGCCTTGCTCGCATCGAAGAAGGCCGGCTCCAGCCGGGTGAGGTGGCGGAAGACGTCGGCACGCAGCGAGGCGACGATGCGCTCGCCCACCGTCATGACCAGATAGAATCGCGCCGAGCTTGCCAGCGCCAGCACCGCGACGACGCCGATCAGCAGGATGAAATAGCTGTTGGCGAGCTGCCGCTCTCCGCCGGCGAAGCCGACATCGATCACCCGGCGCACGGCGGTGGGCAGTGCCAGCGTCGCAAGCGAGGCGATCACCAGCGCGATCAGCGCCGCGATGATCCGCCCCTTCTGCGCGCGCGCGTAGGGCAGGAATGTCGCGAGCGAGCGCAGATCGGCCCGGTCCTTCTTGTCGACGCCTTCGGTCCCGGCCACGCCTCGGCCTCCCAACTGCCTTCCCGTGCAGCCCAAGCTGGAACAGGAAAAAGATGCGAGCGGTCAAACCCGATCCGGCCCCGCTTGGCAAATGCCGCATCGCCGCAGGCGGATCATCTCACGAAGATCACGGCTTTTCCCGCCCGCATTCACGCTGAAGAGCCAGACGAAGGCCTTCTGCGAAGCTGCGCGATGCCGGGAGAAAAGCATCGGCCGGCCATCTCGCCCCATCGCGAACTTGCGCCGCGGCCGCGTGTGCGATATGTGCACGCGACTTCACGACAGGCTCATCCGAATTCTTTCGACGGGCCGGGCAGGCTCGCCTGCTTGTCGACATGCCCGTTTTTTATAGGTTTCGAGGACTTCGCCATGGCCAAGACCGGCATCCACCCCGAATATCACGCCATCAAGGTCGTCATGACCGATGGCACCGAGTACATGACGCGTTCGACCTACGGCAAGGAAGGCGACACGCTGAACCTCGACATCGACCCCAAGACCCACCCGGCCTGGACCGGCGGCACCCAGCACATGCTGGACCGCGGTGGCCGCGTCTCGCGCTTCAACACGCGCTTCGCCGGCCTGGGAACGATCGGCAAGAAGTGAGGCCGGCCGCTTCGGCGCCGCCCTTCCTGAACAGCAAAAACCCGGCCTCGCGGCCGGGTTTTTGTTTGCGTGGTTGCCCGTGGCCAGCGGGGCGTTCTCAAGCGGAACATCGTTCCGGCCGGACACCGCGGGACAAGCGCGCGGCGGCTTCCGCAAAGATCGGGGCCAGCCCGGGCGCGGCTTCCATCCGGGTCCTCGGCTTCAGAGCCCGAGCCGCGCCTTCAGCCCCGCCAGCTGATCCTGCACCGGATTGGCCCGCGCCTCGACCGGGGCGGTGCCCGACATCTGATCTTCCAGCCGGCGGATGCGGCCCTGCAGGCGCAGCGAATGCTCCATCAGATCGCGCAGGCTCTGCGGCAACTGGGCAAAAATGCCGGCAGCGGGCGCCGAGATCGGGTCGGCGATCTTGACCTTGTTGTGCTCGGCCCGCGCCTGCTCGGCGGTCATCTCGCCCTCTGCGACGGCGCGCTGCACCAGCAGCCAGGATGCGATCTGCATCAGTCGCGTGGTCAGACGCATGCTCTCGGTGGCATAGGTCAGCGCGACCTCGCGCGGCAGCGCCGCCGATTCCTTGCGCCCGTCGCCGTCGAGATAGGCGGCCGTCTGCTCGACGAGGCCCATCCCCTCGCGGAACAGCGTCATGAAGGCATCCGAGCGCACGAAGCTGCGCGCGAAGGAGATGGCACCATCCTGGACCGGGGCTTCGAGCAGCTGGGCGTCGTTCATGCAGTGTCTCCCATCGGCACAACCGCGTGTTCCTTCGGAACGTGACGCGGACCATGCCACCGACATCGCAAGGATAACGCCGTCCCGCGGTTTCGGCCCCGGTAAGATGTGGTTAACCTTAACGAAGCTAGGACTTGCGGCGGAAGCACTGCGCCTGCTGTCGCGCAGCCGCGCCCGGCGCCCGGGACGAAAGGCGCCGCCCGAGGCGGCTCGGGCCGGAGACAAAAAAAGAGCCGCCAGAGGCGGCTCGTGAAAGTCAAAACAGGGAGGCGTCAAACAGAGATGGCAGGAGCCACTCGATCCAGCGAAACTGGACGAGATGATTCATACTTTGGAATCTTTAATGCCGTCTTAATGCGAGGCGGGCAGAGCCCTCCTTCAGGCCGGCTTGCGGAAAAAAGCATCGGCGGCGAGGCGCGAAGCGCTCTTGCCCGCACGGGCTTCGGTGAGCCGCTCGATCTCCGCCTTCAGCAGCGCGATGCGCGCATCGATCTCCTCCAGCGACAGCGCCGAGAGATCCTGGCCGATCTCATGCACCGCCTTCTTTTTCGGGCTGTCATCCTCCGGGAACAGGGACATGGCCGGCTCCTTTCATCGAAAGCGAGACGCAGGCTAAACGGGACGCCTGCTGGCGCCAAGCTGCGCCGCATCATGCAGGCGCGGGTCGGGCCGGTCCCTCCCCCTCGGACGATGCCCGCTGGCGGCCTTGCTTCGCGGGGTCGGTGAGCCTCCGGCATGGTTCAGCCGCCAATCCGATGGACAGCCCCCTCGCCCTCGCCTATAACGCGCGCCATCCTGCTCATCGTCGATGATTTGGATGGCCGGCCGGGGAGGCCGGTCGGCGCATGAGAGCTTTTGTCCGCGATCTTTAGCCCTGCCGAGCCTTTGACGGCGCCAGGGCCTTTCAGGAGACGCCCGTGTCACAACCCCCGCTGATGCCGAAGGCCACCGCGGTCTGGCTGGTCGAGAATACCTCGCTCACCTTCGAGCAGATCGCCGAGTTCTGCAAACTCCACCCGCTGGAAGTGCGCGGCATCGCCGATGGCGAGGTCGCCGCCGGGATCAAGGGCCTCGACCCGATCACCTCCGGCCAGCTCACCCGCGAGGAGCTGGAGCGCGCCGCCGGCAACCCGAACCACCATCTGCGCCTCGCCGAGCGCAAGGTGAAGGTGCCGGAGATGAAGAAGGCCAAGGGCCCGCGCTACACCCCGGTCTCGAAGCGCCAGGACCGCCCCAACGCCATCCTCTGGCTGCTGCGTAACCATCCTGAATTGAAGGATGCGCAGGTCATCCGCCTGATCGGCACCACCAAGGCGACCATCGCGCAGATCCGCGAGCGGACCCACTGGAACGCCCAGCAGCTCAGCCCGATCGACCCGGTCAGCCTCGGCCTGTGCTCGCAGATCGATCTCGATTTCGAGGTCGGCCGCGCCGCCAAGGATCGCCCGGCTGCCATGGCCGAGGTCGGCTCGACACTGCTGCCGGCCGAGGAGACCACGGCGCCCGTCCGCACCGAGACCCAGCCCTTCGCCGATATGAGCCGGCCGAAGCGCGAGGAGGAAGCTGCCATCGACGTCGATTCGGTCTTCGCCAAGCTGAAGCAGATGAAGCGCCCGGCGGAAGACGACGAAGACGAGGGCTGAGAACCCGCTGGAAGGCCGGCGATCGATCAGATCGCCGGTTCCCCGCGCCGCCGTGGCAGCCGTCAGCTCAGCCAGGTTTCGGGCGCCCGCGCGCCATGAACGACCGCGATCACCGCAATCCCATCGGGTTGCGGTCCGTAGATCATGACATAACGGCCTTCGACATCGCGGCCTCGAGTTCGCGGGTCTCTTCGCGCTGCTCCCAAAGGCGCAGCGCATCGTGAACGACCTCGCTGTTGGAGGCATAGGCCCCGCTTTCGACCGCGCGGCTGAGTCGCGCCGGCTGCTTGGGGGTCAGCGAGATGGTGAGGGGGCGCATCGCATCGGATTTCATGCGCCCAATCTAGCAATCCTCACAAAGTCTCGCATGAACACATAAGGACGGGATCTTCAGCCGATCCCTCTTCCCTTCAGCGCCTCGCCGATCTCGCCCAGAACGCTGGCATCCTCGATCGTCGCCGGCACGGCATAGTCCTGACCGTCGGCGATCTTCTTCATCGTCGCGCGCAGGATCTTGCCGGAGCGGGTCTTCGGCAGGCGCGCCACCGTCAGCGCGAGCTTGAAGGCCGCGACCGGGCCGATGCGTTCGCGCACCAGCGCCACCAGCTCCTTCTCGATCTCGACCGGAGATTGCGTCACGCCCGCCTTCAGCACCACGAAGCCGCAGGGCTGCTCGCCCTTGAGCGCGTCGTGGATGCCGACCACGGCACATTCCGCCACCGCAGGATGCGCCGCCAGCACCTCCTCCATCCCGCCGGTCGAGAGGCGGTGCCCGGCGACGTTGATGATGTCGTCGGTGCGGCCCATGATGAAGACATAGCCGTCCGCGTCGATGAAGCCGGCATCCGAGGTGTTGTAGTAGCCGGGATAGGTCTCGAGATAAGCCTGTCGGAAGCGCCCGTCGTCCTGCCAGAGAGTCGGCAGCGCGCCGGGCGGCAGCGGCAGCTTGATCGCGATGGCGCCCATGGTGCCCGGCGCGACCTGCCGGCCGCCCTCGTCGAGGCACTGCACGTCCCAGCCCGGCAGCGACACGGTCGGCGAGCCGTGCTTGACCGGCAAAATGCCCAGCCCCAGCGGGTTGCCGACGATGGGCGAGCCGCTCTCGGTCTGCCACCAATGGTCGATGACCGGCACCTTCAGCAGATCCTCGGCCCATTTCAGCGTCTCGGGATCGGCCCGCTCCCCGGCGAGGAACAGCGCCCGGAAGCGCGAGAGATCATGTCCCGCGAGATGCTTGCCCTCCGGATCCTCCTTGCGGATGGCGCGGAAGGCGGTCGGGGCCGTGAACAGCACCTTGACGCCATGCTCGGCGATGACCCGCCAGAACGCGCCAGGATCGGGCGTGCCGACCGGCTTGCCCTCATAGAGCACGCTGGTCGCGCCCTGGATCAGCGGCGCATAGACGATATAGCCATGGCCGACGACCCAGCCGACATCCGAGGCGCAGAACATCACCTCGCCCGGCTTCACGTCGAAGAGCTGCTCCATCGTCGCCTTGAGCACGACCATGTGCCCGCCATTGTCGCGCACCACGCCCTTCGGCCGGCCCGTCGTGCCGGAGGTGTAGAGGATGTAGAGCGGGTCCGTGGCCGCGACCTCGACGCATTCCGCCCTGCGCCCAGCCGCCTTGGCCGCGGCCACCAGCATGCGCCAGTTCTTGTCGCGCCCGGCGGTCATCGAGGCTTCCGCCTGCGGCCGCTGCAGCACGACGCAGGCCTGCGGCTTGTGCGCGGCCATTCCGATCGCGCCATCGAGCAGCGGCTTGTATTCGACGATCCGGGAGGGCTCGACGCCGCAGGTCGCGGTCAGGATCACCTTGGGTTGCGCGTCCTCGATACGGGTCGCCAGTTCCTTGGCGGCAAAGCCGCCGAACACCACCGAATGCACGGCGCCGATGCGTGCGCAGGCCAGCATGGCGAAGGCCGCCTCCGGCACCATCGGCATGTAGATCAGCACGCGGTCGCCCTTGGCAACGCCAAGGTCCTGGAGCACGGCGGCGAGCGTCGCCACCTCCTCCAGCATCTGCGCATAGGTATAGCGTGCCTTGGCGCCCGTGACGGGGCTGTCATGGATCAGCGCCGTCTGCTCGCCGCGCCCGTCGCGGACATGGCGGTCCAGCGCATTGAAGCAGGTGTTGCAGCTCGCATCGGGAAACCAGCGGCCATAGATCCCCGCCTGCGCGTCGAAGGCCTTCTGCGGCGGCCTGATCCAGTCGATGCCCTTGGCGATGTCGAGCCAGTAGGCCTCCGGATCGGCCTGCCATCGCGCATAGGTCGCGTGATAGCGCGATCCGCCGCTGCCGGGCGAAGCATGGGGGGCATTCATGGGCTGCGTTCCTCTCCGCTTGTTTTCGTCATAAGCCTCGCTGGCGGGCGACATCGCGAAGCGGAATTGCGCGGAATCTGCGTAAGGCCGCGGCGCCGCGCAAGCGCCGAGCCCCTAAGACTTTCGCCGGAACACCCGCCCAGCATGCTTCTCGACGGCGCCTTCTTCGCGGCCATGGTCCCCGCCGTCATCCTGATGGGGCTGTCGAAGGGCGGCTTCTCGGGCCTCGGCCTGCTCTCCCTGCCGCTGATGGCGCTGGTCGTCTCGCCGGTGACGGCGGCGGCGATCATGCTGCCGCTGCTGATCGCGCAGGATGTGGTGACCGTCTGGTCCTATCGGCGCGAATTCGACCGGCGCAACCTGCTGACGCTGGCCCCCGGCGCGCTGCTCGGCGTCCTCGCCGGCTATCTGCTGGCGGCGAAGGTCTCGGATGCGGCGGTGGGGCTGGCCGTCGGCGCCATCTCGATCGGCTTCGCGCTCCGGCGCCTGCTCTCCGGCGGGCAGGCCGAGCGCCGGGTCCGTCGTCCGAGCTGGAGCGGCGGCAGCCTCTGGGGCTTCATCTGCGGCTTCACCAGCATGATCGCCCATGCCGGCGGCCCGCCCTTCCAGATCTACGTCATGCCGCAGAAGCTGCCTCCGGCCGTCTTCGTCGGCACGGGCGCGATCTTCTTCGCCGCGATCAACTGGGTGAAGGTCCTGCCCTATCTTGCGCTCGGCCAGTTCAGCCCGCAGAACCTGCTGGCTTCGGCCGCCCTCCTGCCGGTCGCGGTCGCGGCGACCTTCGCCGGCGTCTGGCTGGTGCGGCGGGTGCCCGCAGAGCGCTTCTACGGCATCATCTACTGGCTGCTGCTGCTGGTCGGCGCCAGGCTGATCTGGGACGGCATGCGGCACCTGCCCATCTTCGGCTGAAAGCACCCGGGCAATTGTGCTGTATCGGAAAAAGGGATGGATTACGCAGGGGCGCGTCAGCCGCTAAGGCTGTGCGGCTTCCGTAGAGGTTTTCCGATGACCCGCTCGCCCTACGATACCGATCTCGACCGCAATCCGGCCAACCATCAGCCGCTGACGCCCCTGCCCTTCCTGGAGCGCGCCGCGGCGATCTTCCCGGAGCGCACCGCGATCATCCACGGGCCGCTGCGGCGCTCCTATGCCGAGTTCTATGCGCGCTCGCGCCGCCTGGCCTCCGCTTTGACGCGGCACGGCATCGGCAAGAACGACACCGTCGCGGTCATGCTGCCGAACACGCCGGCGATGCTCGAATGCCATTACGGCGTGCCGATGGCCGGCGCCGTGCTCAACACCCTGAATACGCGACTCGACGCGGCGATCATCGCCTTCTCTCTCGACCATGGCGAAGCCAAGGTCATCATCACCGACCGGGAATTCTCGAAGACGATCAAGGAGGCGCTCACGCTCTGCAAGGCGAGGCCGCTGGTGATCGACTATGACGACCCCGTCCATGACGGGCCGGGAGAGCGGCTGGGCACGATCGATTACGAGGAGTTCGTCGCCTCGGGCGATCCGGACTTCGCCTGGCGCATGCCGGACGACGAGTGGGACGCGATCGCGCTGAACTACACCTCCGGCACGACAGGCGATCCCAAGGGCGTGGTCTATCACCACCGCGGCGCCAATCTGCTTGCGACCTCGAACGTCATCACCGGAAACCTCGGCCGCCATCCGGTCTATCTGTGGACGCTGCCGATGTTCCACTGCAATGGCTGGTGTTTCCCATGGACGATCTCGATCGTCGCCGGCACCCATGTCTGCCTGCGCCAGGTCCGCGCCAAGGCGATGTACGACGCGCTGGCCGACCATGGCGTCACCCATCTGTGCGGCGCGCCCATCGTCATGTCGACGCTGCTCAACGCGCCCGAGGCCGAACGCCGAGACTTCCCGCAGACGGTCTCCTTCTTCACCGCCGCCGCCCCGCCGCCAGAGGCGGTGCTCGCGGGGATGAAGCAGGCCGGCTTCGAGGTGACGCATCTTTACGGCCTGACGGAATGCTATGGCCCCTCCGTCGTCAACGAGTGGAACGACGACTGGGACGCGCTGGCGCCGGCCGAGCAGGCCGCGCGCAAGGCGCGTCAGGGCGTGAGATACCCGGCGCTCGAGGATCTCGACGTGCTCGACCCCGACACGCTGCAGCCGGTCCCGCGCGACGGGGCGACGCTGGGCGAGGTGATGATGCGCGGCAATGTCGTGATGAAGGGCTATCTGAAGAACCCGAAATCCACTCAAGCCGCTTTCGCAGGCGGCTGGTTTCATACCGGCGATCTCGGGGTGCGCTATCCGGACGGCTACATCCAGCTCAAGGACCGCTCGAAGGACATCATCATCTCCGGCGGCGAGAACATCTCCTCGATCGAGGTCGAGGACGCGCTCTACAAGCACCCCGCCGTGCAGGCGGCGGCCGTGGTGGCACGGCCGGACGAGAAATGGGGCGAGACGCCCTGCGCCTTCATCGAGCTCAAGCCCGGCAAGGCAGCGACGGAGGCGGACATCATGGCCTGGTGCAAGGAGCACCTTGCCTCGTTCAAATGCCCCCGGACCATCGTTTTCGCCGAGGTGCCGAAGACCTCGACCGGCAAGATCCAGAAATTCAGGCTGCGCGAGATGGCCAAGGCGCTCTGACCGCGCACGTCATGCTGCGCTCGATCCGAGCGTCGATCCTGGGTTGCCGGACAGAAGTGTTCGGGCGAAGTTCCGCTTCGCCCGAAAATGACGCTTTGAAAGCCGCTATGAGCGGGCGAGACGGCCGTCCGGCGTATAGCGATCGACGGCATCCGGCAGGACGGTCGACAGCCGGTCGAGCAAGTCCTGGCGGGAGAGCCCGGTGTGCTGAGCCAGCCTGTCCAGCATCTCGGGTCCCAGTGCCTGTTCCAGATCGCCGGGTGCCAATTGCTGGTTCGGCCCCTGGTTGACCCAGGAATTGGCCTTGTCGCCCTGCCCCGCCTGGTTGAAGCGGTCGACCAGCTCGCCGATGCCGTTGTTCAGCATCGCGCCGATGCCGCCGGCACCGAGCAGGCCGCCGAGCCCTCCCGGCATCCCGCCGGCCTGCTCCGGCTCGACGCCGGGCTGACCGACGGGCGGCACGGAGCCCTGCTGAGCCGCGCCCCGGCTGTTGAGCCAATCGGCGATCTTGTCGCGATTCTGGTAGCCGGCGACGGCCAGCAGGCCGAGCAGCGCCGTCAGCGACGGGAAGCCGCGATTGTTGTCGCTCATGATCGTTCTCCGTGGGTCAGACCAGCTGACATCAGGCGCGCCGGCCGGCGACCGCACCCCAGATGACGAGCACGATGATCGCGCCGACGACGGCCCCGATCAGGCCCGCGCCCTCGCCGGGCGCATACCAGCCCATGCGCTGCCCGAGCCAGGTCGCGACGAAGGCGCCGATGATGCCGAGGATGGTCGTCAGGATGAAGCCCGACGGCTCGTTGGAACCCGGCGTGATGAACTTCGCGATCAAGCCCGCGACAAAGCCGATGATGATGGTCCAGATGATGCCCATAGCTATCCCTCCAGCGGTAAGAGCGCGGATCAAACCCGCCGGCCCGGCGCAAAGTTCCAGCAGCGGCACCTTCTTCGGAGCCCGACATGAAAAAGGCCGGCCCCGAAGGACCGGCCTGATCCGCATCTGTTGTTCTCCGGGGCAGGTTACGCGCCCCTCGCCGAAGCGCTTCAGTGAAGCGTTCGCTCCGGCATGGTCAGTCTCACACGCTCGATCTCGTCCTTGAGTTGCAACTTCTTCCGCTTGAGCTCGGCGACGTCGAGATCGTCGGCGGACGGGCTTCCCGCGGCTTTTGCGATGGCGTCCTCGAGTTGGCGGTGCTTGCGCTCGAGTTCGGCAAGGCGGGTCTGCAACGACATCTGGATCCTCCTGATGAGCTGTTGACGTGGACCAATCTGACAGAAAGCCGGCTTCACGTCTGCCCTGCGTCGTCACACGGCATTCATGAGATTCTGTGATCCTCACCGGCTCCTTTCCCCGAAGCCGTGAATAGACGGCTTTCGGGCTTCGGCGCGGCGGTGCACGCTCTTGCGATGCGCATCGCCGCGAAGGCATAGTCGCGACCAACTGCGGCGATGATGAGATGGGCCATGGGATTCGAACTGAGCCCGGAAGAGGTCGAGACCTTCACCGCCGAGCTGGCCCGCCTGCGCGAGGAGCACCGCGATCTCGACAGCGCGATCGATGCGCTGGAGCGCGTCGGGTCGATCAACCAGGTCCAGGTCCAGCGCCTGAAGAAGCGCAAGCTCTACCTGAAGGACCGCATCTCGCAGATCGAGGATGCGCTGACGCCGGACATCATTGCCTGAAAGACGAACGGCAACGGCGCGCTTTTGGCCGATTCGCCCTTGCTTATCGGCGCTGGCACGGTCTAGATCGCGCGCTTTCCGAGGCGGAGCGCACGCGTAATCCATGGCCGAGACCAAGCCACCCGTCGCCATCATCATGGGCAGCCAGTCCGACTGGGCGACGATGCGTCATGCCGCGGAGGCGCTGGACGCCCTCGCCATTCCCTATGACGCCCGCATCGTCTCGGCTCACCGCACGCCGGACCGGCTCTTCGCCTTCGCCAAGGGTGCGAAGGCCGAGGGCTTCAAGGTCGTGATCGCAGGCGCCGGCGGCGCCGCCCATCTGCCTGGCATGACCGCTGCGCTGACGTCGCTGCCGGTCTTCGGCGTGCCGGTCGAATCCAAGGCGCTCTCCGGCCAGGACAGCCTGCTCTCCATCGTGCAGATGCCGGCCGGCATCCCGGTCGGCACGCTGGCGATCGGCCGCGCGGGGGCCGTCAACGCCGCCCTGCTCGCCGCCGCGGTGCTGGCTTTGTCGGACGAGGCGCTTGCCGGCCGCCTCGACGCCTACCGGGCCCGCCAGAGCGCCGGCATCGCCGAGCGGCCGAACCGGGACGACGCATGAGCGCACCTGTCCCCACCGGTCTCGCGCCCGGCGCCGTTCTCGGCATCCTGGGCGGCGGACAGCTCGCCCGCATGATGGTGCTGGCCGCAGCCGACCTTGGCGTGCGTTGCCACGTCCTCGCGCCGGAGGGCGACAACCCGGCCTTCGATGTCGCCGCCCGGCACACCGTGGCTGAATACGAGGACGAGGCGGCGCTGGCGCAGTTCGCAGACGGCGTCGACGTGGTCACCTACGAATTCGAGAATGTCCCGGCATCGACCGCCGCCTTTCTCGGCGCGCGCACACCGCTGCATCCCGGGGCCCGCGCACTGGCCGTGACCCAGGACCGGCTCAGCGAGAAGAGCTTCGTCTCCGGCCTCGGCCTCGAGGTCGCACCCTTCCGCGCCGTCGATTCGCTGGGCGATCTGGAAGCGGCGGCGGCCGAGATCGGCCGCCCCGCCATCCTGAAGACCCGCCGCTTCGGCTATGACGGCAAGGGGCAGGTCAAGATCGCGCCGGGTACCGACCTCGCCGAGGCCTATGAGGCGATCGGCCGCTTCCCGGCCATCCTGGAAGGCTTCGTGCCCTTCATCCGCGAGGTCTCGGTCGTGGCTGCCCGCGGGCTCGATGGCGCCTTCGCCGCCTTCGACGTCTGCGAGAACGAGCACCGCGACCACATCCTCGCCTTCACCCGCATTCCGGCGGCGCTCGGCGTCGAGGCCTCGCAGGCCGCAATCGAGGCCGCGCGCCGCATCGGCGAGGCACTGGGCTATGTCGGCGTCTTCGCCGTCGAGCTGTTCGTGCTGGAGGAAGCGGGGGCCGAGCGCATCGTCGTCAACGAGATCGCCCCGCGCGTCCATAATTCCGGCCACTGGACCAGCGAGGGTGCCGACACCTCGCAGTTCCACCAGCATGTCCGCGCCGTCTGCGGCTTTCCGCTTGGCTCCGCCGCCCGCCACGGCCGCGTCGAGATGGAGAACCTGATCGGCGAGGCCGCCCTGCGCTGGCGGGCGATTCTCGCCGAGCCCGGCGCGCATCTGCACCTCTACGGCAAGCGCGATGCCCGGCCCGGCCGCAAGATGGGCCACGTCACCCGCGTCTGGCCCGAACGGGCCTGACGCACGCTCCTCGGGAAAAGCAGGCAGGCCCTGCATTTTCGCGCTGACGCAGCGTGGACAGGCATGCGGAATTCTGTTATCCGCACGCACCTTCGAGCGATGCGCGTCGCGTATCGCCGGCCCGACTTTTTTGGATCAACCGCTCACTAACGGACGTTTCACGTGCAGGTTCTCGTTCGCGACAACAATGTCGATCAGGCTCTCCGCGCCCTCAAGAAGAAGATGCAGCGCGAAGGCATTTTCCGCGAGATGAAGCTCCGCGGCCATTACGAGAAGCCCTCCGAGAAGAAGGCCCGCGAGTCGGCCGAGGCCGTTCGCCGCGCCCGCAAGTTGCAGCGCAAGAAGCTCCAGCGCGAAGGCCTGCTGCCCGCGCCGGTGAAGCCGAAGCGCCCCTGATCCGTTTCGGGCGGCAAATGCCGCCTGGGAAGGGCCGATAGCGAAGGCGCCTGGGGTCAGCTCCGGGCGCTCTTGCTTTTCAGGGATGTTAACCAAGTTTTGGCGGGTTTCCGGCGTTTCTCCGGTGAGACGCTGTTCGGTTGGGGAATCGCGGTCATGTGCGGCAGGGCTCAGCCCTGCGCGGCCCGTATCGCGACAGGCACGACAGAAACCAAAGGACTTGAGCATGATCCGTGGCAGTACCTGGTTGGCCGTATCCGGCGTGGCGCTGATGCTGGCGGGCTGCGAATCCGTCTCCGGCCTTTCGTCGCAGGCCAATGTCGCGGTGCTCGACACCAGCGCGGCAGCCGACGCCAGCGTCAATATCGGCTCGCTGAGCGAGGTCATCAGCCGCAACCCGAACGATGCCGGCGCCTACAACACCCGCGGCGCGGCCTATGCCCGCATCGGTCGCTTCTCGGACGCGATCTCCGACTTCAGCAAGGCCGTCCAGATCGACCCGAACCTCGCTTCGGCCTACACCAATCGCGGCCTCGCCCTGCGGCAGACCGGCAAGAATGACGCGGCCAACGCGGATTTCGGCCGCGCCATCACAGCCAACCCGAATTACGCGCCGGCCTATATCGCCCGCGCCAACCTGCTGCGCCAGCAGAACAACCTGCCCGGCGCCCTGGCCGACCTCAACACCGCGATCCGCCTCAACCCGGAATCGGCCGAGGCCTTCCATTCGCGCGGCCTCGTCTACCAGAAGCAGGGCCAGAACCAGCAGGCGGTCACCGATTTCGATTCGGTCATCGACCGCAACCCCTATACCGCCCCGCCCTATATCGCCCGCGGCCAGAGCCTGAACGCGCTCGGCAAGTACGATTCGGCGCTGGAGGACTTCACCGCCGCGCTGAACGTCGACAACCGCAGCGCGGAGGCCTGGGCCGGCCGCGGCTTCGCCCAGGAGAAGCTCGGCCAGAAATCGGAGGCCCAGCAGGCCTATCAGCGCGCCATCGGCCTCGACGGCAACAACGCCGAGGCCCGCGCCGGTCTCTCGCGCCTCGGCGGGGGTGGCGGCAGCGGCGGCGGTCTGTTCAGGCTGTAACAGCCTGCTGCTCGCCGGCGCTGATGTCATCGACACGGTCATCCGGGGCTTGCCCCGGGATCTCTCGGAGGCGCCGACACTCGACGATGGAGTCCGGGTTTCCGCTTTGCTGCGTCGGGGATGACGGCGCAGTGCCACCGACCGCAAGCCGGATGAAGCGCCCAAACGAAAAGGCCGGCTCACGCCGGCCTTTTGCATGTCCGTCGCGTGGCGCGGGCGCTCAGTGCGCCATCGCCTTGACGATCTCGTCGGTGACCTTCTTGGCGTCGCCGAACAGCATCATCGTGTTGGGGCGGAAGAACAGCTCGTTCTCGACGCCGGCATAGCCGGCGGCCATGCCGCGCTTGATGAAGAGCACGGTCTTGGCCTTCTCGACGTCCAGGATCGGCATGCCGTAGATCGGCGAGGACTTGTCGGTCTTGGCGGCCGGATTGGTGACGTCGTTGGCGCCGATGACGAAGGCGACGTCGGCCTGGCCGAATTCCGAGTTGATGTCCTCGAGCTCGAAGACCTCGTCATAGGGCACGTTGGCCTCCGCCAGCAGCACGTTCATGTGCCCGGGCATGCGGCCCGCCACCGGGTGGATGGCGTATTTGACCTCGACGCCTTCCTTCTTGAGGAGGTCGGCCATCTCGCGCAGCGTGTGCTGGGCCTGCGCCACCGCCATGCCGTAGCCCGGCACGATGATGACCTTGCCGGCGTTCTTCATGATGTAGGCCGCATCGTCCGGCGAGCCCTGCTTGACCGGCCGCGCCTCGACCGCGCCGGCCGGGCCGGCCGCCGCATCATCCCCGCCGAAGCCGCCGAGGATGACGGAGATGAAGCTCCGGTTCATCGCCTTGCACATGATGTAGGACAGGATCGCGCCCGAGGAGCCCACCAGCGCACCGGTGATGATCAGCGCCATGTTGCCGAGCGTGAAGCCGATGCCGGCGGCGGCCCAGCCGGAATAGGAGTTCAGCATCGAGACGACGACAGGCATGTCCGCGCCGCCGATCGGGATGATCAGCAGCACGCCGAGCGCGAAGGAGACCAGCACGATCAGCCAGAAGACGACATGGCTCTCGCTCTTCAGGAAGATCGCCAGCAGCACGACGAGCGCGATGCCGAGCCCGATATTGATGCCATGGCGCTGCGGCAGCATGATCGGCTTGCCGCTCATGCGTCCGTCGAGCTTGAGGAAGGCGATGATCGAGCCGGTGAAGGTGATCGCGCCGATGGCGACGCCCAGCCCCATCTCGAACAGGCTGGAGCCGTGGATGGTGCCGACATGGCCGATGCCGAAGGCCTCCGGCGCATAGAGCGCCGCGGCCGCCACCAGCACCGCCGCCAGGCCCACCAGCGAGTGGAAGAAGGCGACGAGCTGCGGCATCTGCGTCATCTGCACGCGCTTGGCCATGACGGCGCCGATGCCGCCGCCCATCGCGATGCCGAGGATGACCAGCAGCCAGCCGGAGAAGCCGGAGGGCGGGAAGAACACCACCGTGGTCACGATGGCGATCGCCATGCCGATCATGCCGTAGCGGTTGCCCTGCCGCGACGTGGTCGGATGCGAGAGGCCCCGCAGGGCCATGATGAACAGGACGCCCGAGACGACGTACAGCAGGGCTGACAGGTTCGCGGCCATGCGCTCAGCCCTTCTTCTTGTACATCGCGAGCATGCGCTCTGTGACGAGGAAGCCGCCGAAGATGTTCACCGAGGCGAGCACGAGCGCGACGAAGCCGAAGACCTTGGCCCAGATCGGCCCGTCGCCGAGCGCCGGCAGCGCTTCGACGCCGACGGCCAGCAGCGCGCCGACGACGATGACCGAGGAGATCGCGTTGGTGACCGACATCAGCGGCGTGTGCAGCGCCGGCGTCACCGACCAGACGACGTAATAGCCGACGAAGACGGCCAGCACGAAGATGGCGAGGCGGTAGATCGTCGGGTCGATGCCGCCGGTGGCGAGGCTGGCAGCCGCGGCGGCCTGGTCGGCATAGCGCTCGGCGAGCTCGGCCGCCTGCCGGGCGAGGGCCGCGGCGTTGCGGGCCTGGTCGAGAGCCTGTTCGGGAGAGGGAGTTGCCATGGTGGGAATTCCTTCGCTCAGGCCTTGGCTGCGAAATTCGGGTGGATGACGGCGCCGTCCCTGGTCAGGGCGG
This sequence comes from Allobosea sp. TND4EK4, assembly GCF_900156025.1. Lineage (GTDB taxonomy): Bacteria > Pseudomonadota > Alphaproteobacteria > Rhizobiales > Beijerinckiaceae > Allobosea. Next base: position 216,097 of record NZ_FTMO01000004.1, on the reverse strand, counting down.
TGGCTTTCACCAGCTCGTCGTCCCAATTCACCGCGAGCTTCTTCTCGGCCTTGTCGATCAGCGTCTCGACGAAGGCGTAGAGATTCTTCGCGTAGAGTGAGGACGCGGTCGCAGGCAGCCGGCCGGGCACGTTGAGATGGCCGACGATCTTGACGCCGTTCTCCGTGGTCACGACCTCGCCAGGCTTGGCGAGCTCGCAATTGCCGCCGCGCTCCACCGCAAGATCGACGATGACGGAGCCGGGCTTCATGCTCTCCACCATCGCGGCGGTGATCAGCTTCGGCGCGGGGCGGCCGGGGATCAGCGCGGTGGTGATGACGATGTCCTGCTTGGCGATGTGGCTGGCGGTCAGCTCCGCCTGCTTCGCCTGGTACTCCTTGGACATCTCCTTGGCGTAGCCGCCGGCCGTCTGCGCCTGCTTGAACTCCTCGTCCTCGACGGCGAGAAACTTGGCGCCGAGCGATTCGACCTGTTCCTTGGTGGCGGGCCGCACGTCGGTCGCGGTCACGATGGCGCCCATGCGCCGCGCGGTGGCGATCGCCTGCAGGCCGGCGACGCCGACGCCCATGATGAAGATCTTGGCCGCGGGCACCGTGCCGGCGGCGGTCATCATCATCGGCAGTGCCCGGCCATATTCGGCGGCTCCGTCGACCACGGCGCGGTAGCCGGCGAGGTTGGCCTGGGACGACAACACGTCCATCACCTGCGCACGGGTGATGCGCGGCATGAACTCCATCGCGAAGGCGGCGACGTTCGCCTTCGCCAACGCCTCGACCTGCGCCTCGTTGCCGTAAGGGTCCATCGTCGCGATGACGAGCGCGCCTGCAGGCAGGCCGGCGATCTCGGCCTCGGAAGGACGACGCACCTTCAGCACGATGTCCGCCCCGGCCAGCGCCGCCGCAGCATTCGCGGCGACGGTCGCGCCGGCGGCCTCATACTCGGCATCGAGGATGCCGGAGGCTTTGCCCGCCCCCGTCTCGACCGAGACTTCGGCGCCGAGCGCCTTGAACTTGCGGACGGTTTCCGGCGTGGCGGCGACGCGGGTCTCCGCCCCTTGCGTTTCGGCTGGAACAGCAATGCGCATGGCGGGGTGAAGCCTTTCCGGCGTTATGGGAGGCGGATCAGTAAAGGAGCAGCGCGAGCAGCATCAGCACCAGCGCGACCAGCGGCGCGCGCCAGGCGATGCTCTTCGCAGCGATGCCGACGCCCGTGCCGATGACCGCGAGCAATGTCCCGATCAGAGCCGTGCCCCAGGCATGCTTGGTGCCGCCGACGGCGAGCGCAGCGACGATCGCCAGGCAAGCCACGGTGCCGACCTCGGACATATGCACGAAGCCGGTATAGGTGCGCTCGTGCTCGGGGTAGTCCATGGCTGGCGTGTCGGCGTGGTGGGCGTGGTCGGCCATGATCTCGATCCTGAAAAAAGACACAGTCTCTCACGCGTGTAGCGCACCGGAGACCTTCGAGCAACGCGTCTGAGGCGCACCTCGGCCATCCCCGCAGCCCTTTCGCGGGGGCCTTTCCTAACGGGCCGGGCAAGAAATTTCAATCGATTAAAATCGCGGTGAAATTTCACCGCTGGAAGTTTCGAGCATGCCTGCAGCGCTTCCTGCGTCTCGTAGCCGGGGCCATTGCGATTGAGTCGCCTTCTGGCATCATCCGGCCCGTGAGGCAGCCGGAGGCCGTTCGTGGACGATACACGCGAAGGCGATCCCCGATTTTCGCTTCCGCCGGAGCTGAGGGACCGCGCCCGGCGCTGGTTTGCGGAGGCGCGCGAGCAGACGCGGAAGGACGGCGAAGGGGTTGCCGGCCGGCGCCACGACAGCCGCCCGGCGGGCGACGGCGGAGGCGGCGGGAGCGCCAGCAGCATCGGCTGCGGCGGAGATGGCGGCGGCGGAGATGGCGGCGACTGAGCCGCCCTAACCCTTGCCCTGCAGTCCGACCTGCAGCAGTGCTTCCCCCTGCCGCCGGGCCACCTGCTCGACCGAGAAGCCCTCGATCTCCGCCTCGAACAGCCTGTGGAAGTTCAGTTCGGCGTCGAGATGAAGGAAGACGCCGCCGAGGCCGATCGCGGCGCGGTCCATGAAGACGAATTCGCGCGGCACCTTGACCGGCCCGCGCGCCTTCAGGGCCTGATGCACCTGGAAGGCCTGCTTGCGGCCGTATTCGGCCGGGCTGACGCCCTCGGCGATGCGCCGGACGCGGTCCTCCAGCAGCGGCCCGTAGATGAAGCGCGCCCAGATGTTCAGCGTGTCGACGAGCTCCTTGCTCAGCCCCTTGAAGCCCCAGGTCTCGTAGGCGTGGACGACACGCGCATCGTCGCCCGTCTGCAAGCCGCGATAGAGATCGACGACACCGCCGACGAAGCTCGGCGGAAAGATGCGGATGCAGCCATAATCCAGCAGGTTGATGCCCTGCGCCTCGCCTCCATCGGAGAAGACGGTGTAGTTTCCCAGATGCGGATCGCCATGGATCACGCCGTGATGGCTGAACGGGCGCCACCACGCCTTGAACATCGCGGTCGAAATGCGGTCCCGCACCGCTTGCCCGTCCTGCTTGTGCGAGAGGATCGGCGTGCCTTCCAGCCAGTGCATGCTGAGCAGCCGCTTGGTCGACAGCGCGTCCTCGACCGCCGGCACGCGCACTTCCGGCGTCTGGCCGAGCATGATCCGGTAGAGCGCGGCATGCTGGGCCTCGCGGCGGTAGTCCAGTTCCTCGCGCACCCGCGCGCCGATCTCCTGCACGATCTCGCTGGTGTCGATCACCGCGCCCATGCGCCGGTGCAGCGAGAACAGCACGTCGAGCTGGGAGAGGTCGGCCTCGACCGCCGATTCCATGTCCGGATATTGCAGCTTGCAGGCGAGCGGCGCGCCCTCCAGCGTCGTGGCGCGATGGACCTGGCCGAGCGAGGCCGCAGCCGCGGGCCTGAGGTCGAATTCGCCGAAGCGCTCGCGCCAGCCGGCGCCGAGTTCGGCCATCATCCGGCGCTTGACGAAGGCCGCGCCCATCGGCGGCGCCTGCGACTGGAGCTTCTGCAGCTCGGCGGCGTATTCCGGCGGTACCACGTCGGGAATCGTGGCGACGAGCTGCGCCACCTTCATGATCGGGCCCTTCAGCCCGCCGAGAGCCTTGGCCAGCGCCTCCGCATTGGAAGCGTCGCGGCCCTCCATGCCGAACAGCCGCGCCCCCGCCATGCGGGCGGCGACACCACCGACATTGGCACCGACCCGCGCATAGCGCGCCGCGCGGGCGGAGAATCGGTTGGCTTCGCTGTCATTGTCGGACATGGGCGGAGTCTCGCTGTTGCTGCACCGTGATGTAGGCAGCCGCCCCGGCCACGCCAATGCGTCATCTGGCCCGCATGCGCCTCAGGCCGAGCCGGCCTCCTGCCCCGCCAGCAGGCAGATGCGCCGCGCCACCTCATAGGAAGCCTCGAAGGCCGGCACGGGCAGGAACTCGAAGCGGGAGTGGAAGTTCAGCCCGCCGGTGAAGAAGTTCGGCGTCGGCAGCCCTCGCGCCGAGAGAGCCGCCCCATCCGTGCCGCCGCGCATCGGGATGACCTTCGGCGCGATCTGCAGCTCGCTCAGCGCCGTCATCAGCAGATCGACCGAACGGCGGTCGCCGCCCAGGCTGTCGCTGATGTTGCCGTAGGTGTCGGTGACGGTCCAGCTCACCTTGCCGGTGGGGTAGCGCCGCGCGATCTCCTCCCCGATTTCGCCGATGCTGCGCTTGCGTGCCTCGAAGGAGCCGCGGTCGAAATCCCGGATATTCGCCGTCAGCACGGCTTGCGAGGCATTGGCGTTCATCCCGGTGAACCAGACATAGCCCTCGCGCCCTGCCGTGTTCTCCGGCGTCTGCGCCCGGTCGAAGGCGGCGATGAAGTCCTGCGCCATCAGCAGCGGGTTCACCAGCACGCCCTTGGCCGACATCGGATGGGCGGTGACGCCGGTGAAGACGACCTCGGCGCCGGCGGCGTTGAAATTCTCGTAGACCACCTCACCCAGCTCGCAACTGTCGATGGTATAGGCGAAATCGCAGGGAAAACGCGCGAGATCGAGCGCCTTCGCGCCACGCAGGCCGATTTCCTCGTCGGGGACGAAGGCGATATGGATGTCGCCATGCCCGTCCTCGGGCGCCAGCCGCGACAGCAGCGTCATCACGATCGCGACCGCAGCCTTGTTGTCGGCTCCGAGCACGCTGGTCCCGTCGCTGAAGACAATGTCGTGCCCCTTCCATGGCGCGATTTCCGGATGCTCGGCGACACGCAGCCAGATGTCCTTTTCCGCATTGAGGCAAAGGTCCTCGCCGGCGAATCGCAGCAATTGGGCCTTCACCACCGGGGACAGCCCGACATCGACCGTATCGAGATGCGCGATGAAGCCGATGCGCGGGGCGCCGGGCCTCGTGCCGCGCTTCAGCGCCGTCACCGTGGCATGATCGTCGACGACGACATCCTCCAGCCCGAGCGCGCGCAGCTCATCGGCCAGCAGGTTTGCCAGCACCTGCTGGCCCGGCGTGCTCGGAAGCGTCGTCGCCGTCGCATCGCTCTGGCTCTCGACCGCCACATAGCGGAAGAAGCGGTCCAGCAGATCGTCCCGAAGGGTCATCGTCTCTCGCTCTTTTCCATCGTTGCAAGCGCGGCCCGCACCTCGGCCGCACTCGCGGGTTGACCGCCGGCCGCCTCGACCAAACGGACCGTGTCGGCGATGAGCGCCGCGTTGCTCTTTTCGCAGCCGAAGGGCGCATCCTCCAGCCCGCCGCGAACATGGACGCCACGCGCCACCGCAGGTCCGATGAGATCCCGCAGATCGACGCCAAGCCCCGCGATCATCACCGGCGCCTCGGCGGCATCCTCGGCAAGCAGCCTGAGATGCGCCTCCAGCGCCCATTCACGTGGCGGAAAGCCCCAGGCGAAAGCATCGGAGAACATCAGCCGGTAAATCGCCTGAGGCATGGCCGGATAGGCCTTTGCCAGCGCCGCACCGAGCCGCGTGAAGCCCGGCTCGTAGATCGCGTAGCTCGGATGGACCTTGTGGCGCTGCGCGACCTCCATGCCCTCGCGGATATGCTCGCCTGGATTCTGGTAGATGAAGCCGGGCTCGCCGTCCGGAATACCGCCGAAGGTCGTCCAGTTGCAGGAGCCGGGATCGAGCACGCCCCATTCGGCAAGGCCGCGCTTGGCCAGCTTCTCCAGATGCGTATAGCGGCCGGAGCCGACGATGTCGCCCGCATAGCCGGAACCGAGGATCGGGATGGTCGGGTAGACGATCGCGTCGACCTTGGCGCGGATCCCCTCGATCGCCTGGGCGTAAAGCTCCCAGTCGTCTCGCTGCCGGCCGGTTTCGACGTCGTAGACGTGGAGATGAACGATCGCCGCCCCGGCCTCGACCGCCGCGATCCCGTCGGCGACGATCTCCGGAATCGTGATCGGAATGCCCGGCTGGCGTTCCTTGCCCCACGCGCCGTTGATCGCCGCCTCGACCCAGATCCGTTTGCTCATCGCATAAATCCTTTGCGCGCCCGCCGATGGTATCGAGCGTGGCCGATTCAGTCGCTTTGCGGAGACGCTGGACACGCGTCGGAGGCGGTCAGAGCGCCTCCAGCACGAGCTCGAACGTCATCAGAACCGGGTTGTCGCCGCGCAGGAGCCGGCCGCTCGCCAGCCCGCCGCGATAATCCACCAGGGCGACGTCGACCGCGGCCCGCAATCCGTCTTCGCCATCCGCGATTCGTCCCTCGGTGATCGCCACCTCGGTCGCGAAGTTGTCCACGGGCCTGCCTCCCTCGAACCGCGCGCCGATGGTCGAGCCGACGCCGCCGTGGATCACCGCCTCGCGGATGCCCTGCTCGGCACAGAAGGCCTCGAGTGCCCCGCAGAAATCGACGTTGGGCTTGACCCGCAAGGCGAAGAACCGCCCGTTGCGCGTCGCCTCCAGGAAGGGCGCGGGCTTCGGCCCGAACAGCTTGAAGTTGGTCTCGCCGTCCGCCTCGGCCATGAAGGCCGCACCGTCGAGCCCGACAGCCGGCAGCGTGATCGTCTCCGCCACGACCGTCTCGTCCGGCAGGATATGGCCGCCATTGCGCTTGCCGGATGCTTCCGCCCAGAGCGCATGGGCATGGAAGAAGGGCCCGCCGTCACGCTGGCCGAACGTCATCGCACCAGCCTCGACGCGCGCGATGCCGCCCGGCCGGAACGTGTCGCTGTAGAAGGCCGCGTGCTCGGGCGTCTTGGACAGGGCCGGCATCACATAGGCGAAGGGCGAGAGCGCGAGCCCCTCGAGCTTCGCCACGCCCGAGACGAAGCCGGCCGCCGCGAAGCTGCGCCGCACCGCCTCCAGCAGCGGCAACCCGGCCTCCAGCGTCATCGGAAAGGCGAGGCCGTGGCACTCCGCCCACTGGATGCGCGCGGGCGTGCCGGCGCCCGGCTGCTCGATGCGCCTCACGATGCCGTCCCCGCCATCCGCGCGAGTTCGCCCCGCGCTTCGAGCTCGTCCTTGACCATGCGCTTGGGCACCTTGCCATAGCCCGATTTCGGCAGCGCCTCCCAGAACAGGATGCGTTTGGGCATCTTGTAGCGGGCGATCTTGGGCGCCAGGAACTCCGCGATCTCCGCCTCGCTCGCCCCCTGCCCGGGCCTGTGGACGCAGACGGCAATGCCGATCTCGCCCCAGACGGGATCGGGCACGCCCACCACCGCGACCTCCGCGATGGCCGGATGGGTCAGGATCTTCTCCTCGATCTCGCGCGGATAGATGTTCGAGCCGCCGGAGATGTACATGTCCGAGGCACGGCCGGTGATGTAGACGAAGCCCTGCTCGTCCATATGGCCGAGATCGCCGGTGCGGAACCAGCCGTTCCGGAACGACTTCGCATTGGCTTCCGGGTTGTCGTAATAGCCGGCGAAGACGGCGGGGCCGATCACGCAGATCTCGCCCTGGACGTTCGCCTCGACCTCCTGGCCGTTTTCGTCCTGGATCTGCACCTGCATCCCGGTGCGCTCGAAGCCACAGGTCCCGATCCGGGCATGGGGCCCGTCTTCCGGCTCGTGCAGCGCCGGCGGCAGCACGGTGATGTTGCCGGTGACCTCCCCCAGGCCGAAATACTGCACGATCACCTTGCCGAGCTTCTTCAGCGCCGCCTTCTGGTCCTCGCGATACATCGGCGCGCCCGCATAGATGATGTGGCGCAGGCTCGAATGGTCATGGGCGTCGGCAGCCGGATGCTCGACCAGCATTTTCAGGATGGTCGGCACCGTGAAGATGTTGGTGATCCGGTGCTTTTCGATCAGCCGGTAGGCCTCGTCGATGTCGAAGCGCTCGGTCGGCAGCAGGATCGAGGTCGCGCCGCGCGCCGACATCACCAGCTGATGCACGCCCGCCCCATGCGAGAGCGGCGCCACCACCAGCGAAGCGTCCTTTTCCGTCGAGCCGGGCAGAAGGTCGCAGAGATGGTTGGTGATGACGAAGCCCATCTGGCCATGGGTCAGCACGGCGGCCTTCGAGCGCCCGGTCGTGCCGGAGGTGAAGAAGAACCAGCATGGGTCGTCATGCTCGACGGCGACGTTCTCGACCGTCTCGCCGCCATGGCGGGCGATCACGGCCCCGACCTCGTCCTCGCCGAAGCCGCCCTCGCCGATGCGCCAGATGAAATCCGGGGCCGGCGCGGCGGCCTGCACCGCAGCGGCATGCTCGGGGAAATCGCCATGGCAGAGGAAGCCCTTCGCTCCCGAAGCCGTCGCGAGATAGGCGACTTCGTCCGGCAGCAGGCGGAAGTTCGTCGGCACCCAGACGGCGCCGAGCCGGAAGGTCGCGAACATGGAGACGAACATCGCGTCGCAGTTCTTGGAATGGACGAGCAGCCGGTCGCCCTTGCCGATGCCCCGCGCGCGCAGGCCCGCCGCCAGCGCCGAAACCCGGGCATCGAGCTCGGCCCAGTCGAGCGTCGTCTCGCCCCAGATGAAGGCCGGATGGCCGGGCAGGCGCCGGGCGTTCTGGCTGGCGACATGGCCGAGATTCATCACCCGCCGCGACATCGGCACGACACCGCCGACCGGCGCCCGTTCAGCGCTCACCATCTCAGCCACTCCTTCTTGCAAGGGCGACAGGCGCCGCCCCGGTGGCGGGCGCCGGCGCCCGCTTCGATCGAAAAATCCCGGCGAGCGACGCTTCCAGCCGCGCGGTCTCCCGCCTCAGCAGCGCGCCGATCTCGGCCTGGCGCGGGGGCGCCATCCGGCTGTCGATGGCCGCAACCGAGAAGGCCCCGGCGACCCGCCCATCCGGATAGCGGAAGGCCGCCCCGATGCCCCAGGAACTCGCGACCACCCGTCCGGGATTGACTGCGAAACCCTGAGCGCGCGTCGCCGCCACCTCATCCAGCAGGGTCTGCGGCCCGAAGGCCGGGTAACGCTCCGCCAGCACCGCCGCATTGCTGGCGACGACCCGGTCCACATCATCGTCCGGCAAGGCGGCCAGGATGGCGAGCGAGCCGGCCCCGACCCCGAGCGGGTGCTGGTCGCCGGTCTGCAGGGCATGGGTCCGCACCGGATAGCTGCCCTCTTCCCGGTGCAGGCAGACGGCGTACCGGTCGCGGCGTATCGTCAGGAAGCTGGTGTCCTGCGTCTCCTGCGCCAGGCGGCGCAGCCCCTCCATCGCCATCTCGAGCAGGCCATGGCGCCGCGCCGCCAGCACGCCCAGCACGAAGGCCTCCTCGCCCAGCCCGTAATGGCGTGTCTGCGGCTCCTGCTCGACCAGCCCGGCCCGCATCAGCGCGAGCAGCAGGCGCCGCACCGTCGGCTTGTTGAGCCCGCTCGCGGACACGATCTCGCCGAGCGGCAACCCCTGCGCCGGCTCGCGCCCGATCAGCGAGAGCAGCCCGAGCGCACGGTCGACGCTCTGCGAGCCGGACAGGCCGGCCCCCGGCGCGGAAGAGTGCTGCGGCAAGCGTTCCTCCAGGAAGTCCACGATATGGACCTTGTTATTATATCCTGAGCCTAGAGAGCGCCTTGGCGGATTGCAATGCCGTCTGCCTCGTGTAATCTCGCTGTCGTCCGGGCTGCTGATCATTCACAGTGTGGACCGCAATCGACGCCGACGGATGACAAGATCGGCGCGGAGGGAGGAACGGAACGATGCCCCTCAGGGCTCTCCACATCACAGGCGTATTGCGCCCTGCGACCGGCATCTAAGGCCGCCGCATGAGCAATGCCGCCGACACGCTGCACATTCCCGAAAGCCTCAGCGAGAACGAGGACGCACGCCCAGGCTCCGCGATCATGCGGCCGGTCGAGGCCGTCGCCGCCGCACTGGTCGCGTTCATCATCGGCGTGCTGCTGCTCGGGGTTGTCTCGCGCTATGTCTTCGCCCTGCCCTTCGTCTGGGTCGACGAGGTCGCCTCCATCGCCTTCATCTGGCTCGCCATGCTCGGCGCGGCGATCGCGGTCGATCGCAACGAGCATCTGCGGTTGACGCTCTTCGTTGGGATGATGCCGCCGCGCCTGCGCGAGTTCGTCGAGGCGCTCGCGCTCGCCGCCGTCGCCGCCTTCCTGGCCGCCATGGTCGATCCGGCCGTCGAATACGCGGTCGAGGAGAGCTACGTCACCTCGGCCGCGCTCAACATCCCCGTGAGCTGGCGCGTCTCGGCGCTCGCCGTCGGCATCGTGCTGATGGGGCTTCTCACCCTGCGCTATCTCTTCAAGACGGCGCGCCTCGTCGACATTGCGGCCGCTGCCGTCGTTGTCGGCGGGTTCGGCCTCGCCTTCTGGCTGCTAGGCCCGACGCTGAAGGGGCTGGGCTACTACAACATCCTGATCTTCCTGATCGGCGTCGTCGCAGCCTGCCTGGTGGCGGGCGTGCCCATCGCCTTCTGCTTCGGCCTCGGCACCCTCGCCTTCCTGGCCTTCTCCACCAATGTCCCGATCATCGTCATGGTCGGTCGCATGGACGAGGGCATGTCGAGCCTGATCCTGCTCTCGGTGCCGATCTTCGTGCTGCTCGGGTGCATCCTCGACGCCACCGGCATGGGCAAGGCGATCGTCGATTTCCTCGCCTCGCTGCTCGGCCATGTCCGCGCCGGCATGTCCTATGTGCTGCTGGGCTCGCTCTATCTCGTCTCGGGCATCTCCGGCTCCAAGGTCTCGGACATGGCGACCGTCGCGCCGGCCCTGTTCCCGGAGATGAAGCGACGCGGCTACAAGCCGAAGGACCTGATCGCGCTGCTCTCCACCGGCGCCGCCATGGCCGACACCGTGCCGCCGTCGATTGTCCTGATCGTGCTGGGCTCGGTCGCGGGCGTCTCGATCGCCGGGCTGTTCAATGCCGGCTTCGTCATCGCCGGCGTGCTGCTGGTCGCGCTGGCCGGCCTCGCCCGCTGGAAGGCGGCGGCGGAGGACATGAAGGGCGTGCGCCGGGCCCCGCTCGCGGTGATCGGCAAGGTCGCGCTGGTCGCCGCTCCCGCCCTCGTCCTGCCCTTCATCATTCGTGCGGCTGTCGGCGGTGGCATCGCCACCGCAACCGAGGTCTCCACCATCGCGGTGCTCTACGCGCTTGTCATCGGCATGGTGCTCTATGGCGGCATCGGCCTGCGCAAGTTCTACAGCATGCTGGTCGAGACCGCCGCGCTCTCCGGCGCGATCCTGGTCATTCTCGGCACCGCGCTCGCCATGGCCTGGGCGCTGACCCAGACCGGCTTCGCCCGCGACCTCGCCGTCTTCATGGCGGGCCTGCCGGGTGGCTGGCTGACCTTCATGGCGGTCACCATCGTCGTCTTCATGATCCTCGGCTGCGTGCTGGAAGGTCTGCCGGCGATCGTGCTGATGGCCCCGCTGATGTTCCCGATCGCCAAGAACCTCGGCATCAACGACGTGCACTATGCGATGGTCGTGGTGACCGCGATGAATATCGGCCTGATGGCACCGCCGATCGGCATCGGCTTCTACATCGCCTGTAAGATCGGCAACGTCTCGCCCGACGAGGCGATGGGGGCGATCTGGCCCTATCTCATCGCCCTGATCATCGGCCTCGTCATCATCGCCCTCGTCCCCGGCCTGTCGACCTGGGTGCTGTGAAGCCCAAGACCATCAACAAAAACAGATCGTCCAAGGAGAAACGCTCATGACCCTCTCGCGCCGCACGCTGCTCAAGGCGACAGCCGCAGCCTCCGCCATCGGCACTTTCCAGATCGGCCGCGCCAATGCGCAGAGCGCCGAGTTCACCTATAAATACGCCAACAACCTGCCCGTCGCGCATCCGCTGAACGTGCGCGCCAATGCGGCGGTGGCGAAGATCAAGGAAGAGACCAAGGGCCGGGTCGATATCCAGATCTTCCCGAACAACCAGCTCGGCTCCGACACCGACATGCTGAGCCAGGTCCGGTCCGGCGGCGTCGAGTTCTTCACGCTTTCGCCGCTGATCCTTTCGACGCTGGTCGCCAACGCCTCGCTGTCCGGCATCGGCTTCGCCTTCCCGAACTATGACGCCGTCTGGAAGGCGATGGACGGCGATCTCGGCGCCTATGTCCGCGGCCAGATCCAGAAGGCGAACCTCGTCGTCATGGACAAGATCTGGGACAACGGCTTCCGCCAGATCACCTCGTCCAAGGGCCCGATCAACACCCCGGACGACCTCAAGGGCTTCAAGATCCGCGTGCCGGTGTCGCCGCTCTGGACCTCGATGTTCTCGGCCTTCCAGTCGGCTCCGGCCTCGATCAACTTCGCCGAGACTTACAGCGCCCTGCAGACCAAGGTGGTCGACGGCCAGGAGAACCCGCTGGCGATCATCTCCACCGCCAAGCTCTTCGAGGTGCAGAAGTACCTCTCGATCACCAACCACATGTGGGACGGCTTCTGGTTCCTGGCCAACCGCCGCGCCTGGGAGAAGCTGCCGGAGGACCTGCGCGCCATCGTCGCCAGGAACATCAACGCCGCCGCCCTGCTGGAGCGCGACGACGTCGCCAAGCTCAATGCCGGCCTGCAGGGCGAGCTGCAGTCCAAGGGCATGGTCATCAACGAGACCAAGGCCGACGCCTTCCGCGACACCCTGCGCAAGGCCGGCTTCTATGCCGACTGGAAGAAGAAGTATGGCGACGAGGCCTGGGGCATCCTGGAGAAGGCCGTCGGCAGCTCGCTGAGCTGATCCACTAATCCACGCGCGCGGGTCATCCCGGACCAGCAGCGAAGCGGCGCCGACCCGGGATCCATGCCCGAACCGTTCCGGCATGGATCCCGGGGCCCGCTTTGCTCCGCCCGGGATGACCCGCATCTGTTTCTGCTTCTCGAAAGACTGATCGTCATGCCCGCCCGGCTCAACGGCAAGACCGCCATCGTCTTCGGTGCCGGCTCCTCCGGCCCCGGCTGGGGCAACGGCAAGGCGGCCGCCGTCGCCTATGCGCGCGAGGGCGCCGCGGTCGCCTGCATCGACCTGAACCGCAACGCCGCAGATGAGACGGCCCAGATCATCCTGGGCGAAGGCGGGCAGGCTCTGGCGCTCGCCGCCGATGTCACCGATCTCGCTTCCGTCGAAGCCTGCGTCGCAGCGACCGCCCAGCAGTTCGGCCGCCTCGACATCCTGCACAACAATGTCGGCGTCACCCATATGGGCGGCCCGGTCGAGCTCTCGGAGGCGCAGTTCGAGGCCTCTCTCCAGCTCAATCTCGGCTCGGTCTATCGCTGCGCCAAGGCGGCGATTCCGGAGATGCTGAAGGGCGGCGGCGGCGCCATCGTCAACATCTCCTCGCTCGCCGCCATCCGCTGGACCGGCTACCCCTATTTCGCCTATTACGCCACCAAGGCAGCGGTGAACCAGGCGACGGTCGCGCTCGCGATGCAATATGCCCGGCAGAACATCCGCGCCAACTGCATCATGCCGGGCCTGATCGACACACCGCTGATCTACAAGCAGATCTCGGCCCAATATGGCTCCGTCGCGGAGATGGTCGCGGCCCGCGATGCGCAGGTGCCGATGGGCAAGATGGGCACCGCCTGGGACATCGCCAACGCCGCCGTCTTCCTGGCTTCCGACGAGGCCAGGTTCATCACCGGGGTCTGCCTGCCGGTCGATGGCGGCCAGAGCTGCGCCACCGCCCCGCTGGGCTGATCGCCTCCTGCCGAGCGTGCATTCCCGTCCTGGAACGCTTGCTCCGCCCGGCCTTCGCTGCCAGAAAGGCGAAGAACGCGAATCCGCTGCGGGAACGGTCACAGATGGACGAGATGACGACCGTCGAGCTGCCGCGCGACTTCGACAGCTTGCGCGCCCTGATCCTGGGCAGGCGCGAGAGCTTGCCCAAGCGCATCGCCCAGATCGCCGCCTACGCGCTCGACAACCCCGACGAGATCGCCTTCGGCACCGCCGCCAGCATCGCCGTTTCCGCCGGGGTTCAGCCCTCGACGCTGATCCGCTTCGCCCAGCATCTCGGCTTCGACGGCTTCACCAGCCTGCAGGGCGTCTTCCGCGAGCGGCTGCGCGAGCGCAATTCCAGCTATGAGGAACGGCTGGCGACACTGCGCGAGAATGATGGGGCAGTACCCGGCAACCATCGCATCCTCGACGGCTTCCTGACCGCGTCGCGCAAATCGCTCGACGTGATGAGCCGCAGCATCGACGAGGAGACGCTCGACCGCGCGATCGCGATGCTGGCGGGCGCCGAGACGATCTATATCCTGGCGCGCCGCCGCTCCTACCCGGTCGCGAGTTATCTTGCCTATGTGCTGGCGAAGCTCGAGGTGCGCGCCCAGCTCGTCGAATCGGCAGCCGGCCTCAACGCCGAAATCACCTCCTTCGCCACCCCGAGGGATGTTGCGCTGGTCGTCAGCTTCTCGCCCTACACCCCCGCGACGATCGAGGATGCGCGCGATCTGGCCGAGCGCGGGGTGCCGGTCGTCGCGATCACCGACAGCGCCTTCTCGCCGCTCGCAGGCTTCGCCAGCATCTGGTTCGAGGTGGCAGAGGCCGATTTCGGTGGCTTCCGGACCCTCGCCTCCACCCTGGCGCTCGCCATGGCGCTGGCGGTCGGCGTCGGCGAGGCCCGCCGTGCCGCTCCCGCGCCGAGGCGCCGTGCGCGATCCGCAGCGCCTTAGGAACGAACGTTCCGCGTTGACGAAATAATGGAATTATTATTTCATGTCGGCACGAAGCGGCATTGTCCGCTCGAATGCCGCGACGACGGGTTTTCCGGGAGGATTTCATGACGGACATGCGCGCGGGCCCGGCCGAGGCGCTCGACGTCATCACCATCGGCCGAGCATCGGTCGATCTCTACGGGCAGCAGATCGGCTCGCGGCTGGAGGATGTCACCTCCTTCGCCAAGTCGGTCGGCGGCTGCCCCGCCAACATCGCCATCGGCACGGCGCGGCTCGGCCTCCGCTCGGCGCTGCTGACCCGCGTCGGCAACGAGCAGTTCGGCCGCTTCCTGCGCGAGCAGCTCGCCCGCGAGGGCGTGAATGGGGACGGCCTCAAGACAGACCCGGAACGCCTCACCGCGCTCGCCATTCTCTCGGTCGAAAGCGACACTTCCTTCCCGCTGCTGTTTTATCGCGAGAACTGCGCGGACATGGCGCTGGAGGAAGGCGATGTCGAACCGGCCTTCATCGCCAGGGCCCGCGCCATCGTCGTCACCGGCACCCATTTCGCGAGGCCCAAGCCCGAGGCGGCCCAGCGCAAGGCGATGAAGCTGATGCGAGAGAACGGCGGCAAGGTCGTGCTCGACATCGACTACCGGCCCAATCTCTGGGGGCTCGCCGGCCATGATGCCGGCGACAACCGCTACATCGCCTCCCGGGCGGTCTCGGAGCGGATGAAGAGCGTCCTGCCCGGCTGCGACCTGATCGTCGGCACGGAGGAGGAGGTGCTGATCGCCTCCGGAGAGAGCGAGCTGCTGCCCGCGCTGAAGATGATCCGCGCGCTGACGCCGGCGACGATCGTGCTCAAGCGTGGGCCGATGGGCTGCATCGTCTATGAGGGCGCCATCTCCGACGACCTGGAGGACGGAATCGTCGGCAAGGGCTTCCCGATCGAGGTCTACAATGTGCTCGGCGCCGGCGACGCCTTCATGTCCGGCTTCCTGCGCGGCTGGCTGGGCGGGGAGAGCCTCGCCACGGCGGCCACCTGGGCGAATGCCTGCGGCGCCTTCGCCGTCTCGCGCCTGCTCTGCTCGCCGGAAAGCCCGACCTTCGAGGAACTGCAGTATTTTCTGAAGCACGGCAGCCCGCATCGGGCGCTGCGCAAGGACGAGGCGATCAACCATATCCACTGGGCGACGACGCGCCGTCGCGACATCCCGGCCCTGATGGCCTTCGCCTGCGACCATCGCTCGCAACTGGAGGACCTCGCCGCCAGGCTCGGCGCCGATCCCGCCCGCATTCGCGTCTTCAAGGTTCTGGCCGTCAAGGCTGCCGCTCGCGTCGCGAAGGGCCGCCCAGGCTACGGCATGCTGCTCGACGAGAAGCATGGCCGCGAGGCGATGTTCGAATTCGCCCGCCACCCCTTTACCTGGCTCGGCCGCCCGGTCGAACTGCCGGGCTCGCGGCCGCTGCGCTTCGAGGTGAGCCAGGACATCGGATCGCTGCTGCCGGAATGGCCGGTCGATCACTGCATCAAGGCGCTCTGCTTCTATCACCCCGATGATCCGGGCAATCTGAAGCGCGAGCAGCAGGAGAGGCTGCGCGGCCTGTTCGAGGCAGCCCGCAAGATCGGTCGCGAATTGCTGATCGAGATCATCGCCGGCAAGAATGGCCCGCTCGGACCCGATACCCTCGCCCGCGCGCTGGACGAGATCTACGCGCTCGGCATCAAGCCCGATTGGTGGAAGCTGGAACCGCAATCCTCGCCCGCCGCATGGAGCGCCATCGAGCAGACCATCGCCCGCAACGACCCCTGGTGCCGCGGCGTCCTGCTGCTCGGTCTCGACGCGCCCACCGAGGAACTGGAAGCGGGTTTCGCCGCCACTGCGGGCGCCCCGATCGTCAAGGGCTTTGCGGTCGGCCGCACGATCTTCATGAGCGCGGCCGAAGGCTGGCTGTCCGGCCGCATGGACGACGAGGCCGCCGTCACGGACATGGCCAGGCGCTTCGAGGCGTTGACAGGGCTATGGATGGCCACCCGCGACCGCAAGGCGGCGTAAGCTCCATGCCGACCTCCCACCCGCGCGGGTCATCCCGGACGGAGCGCAGCGGAGATCCGGGATCCATTCCCGAGCCTTTGCGGGTTAGGCTCCGGAATGGACCCCGGGTCTCCCTCCGGTCGCCCGGGATGACAGCCGGTTATCTTACAGAGAGTCGAAACGCGACATGACCGCCACCATCCGCCTCACCATGGCGCAGGCGCTGACGCGCTATCTGAGCCGCCAGATGACCGAGATCGACGGGCAGCGCCTGCCGATCCTCGGCGGCGTCTGGGGCATCTTCGGGCACGGCAATGTCGCCGGGATCGGCGAGGCGCTCTGGCAGGAGCGCGAGCGCCTGCCGACCTTCCGCGCCCATAACGAGCAGGCCATGGCCCATGCCGCCATTGCCTATGCCAAGACCAACATGCGCCGCCGCTTCATGGCGGCGACGACCTCGATCGGCCCCGGCGCGACCAATCTCGTCACCGCCGCCGCACTCGCCCATGTCAACCGCCTGCCGGTGCTGCTGCTGCCGGGCGACGTCTTCGCCAACCGCATCCCCGACCCCGTGCTCCAGCAGGTCGAGTCGTTCGGGGATGGCACGGTCTCCGCCAATGACTGCTTCAAGCCCGTCTCACGCTATTTCGACCGCATCACCCGCCCCGAGCAGATCATCCCGGCGCTGCAGCGCGCCATGCAGGTGCTGACCGACCCGGCCGAATGCGGGCCCGTGACGCTCGCGCTCTGCCAGGACGTGCAGGCGGAAGCCTGTGACTACCCCGAGAGCTTCTTCGAGGAACGCCTCTGGTGCCCACGCCGCGCGCGCCCGGACCGCGGCGAGCTCGCAGCGGCAGCCGCCGCCCTCAAGGCCGCGAAAAAGCCGCTGATCATCGCCGGCGGCGGCGTGCTCTATTCCGGAGCCTGCGAGGACCTCGCCCGCTTCGCGACCGCGACCGGCATCCCCGTCTGCGAGACGCAAGGCGGCAAATCGGCCCTGCCCGACGACGCGCCCCTCAACATGGCCGCGATCGGCGTCACCGGCACTTCGGCCGCCAACCGCCTCGCCGCCGAGGCCGACCTCATCCTCGCCGTCGGCACACGCCTGCAGGATTTCACCACTGGCTCCTGGGCCCTGTTCGGTGCTTCGGAAAAAGCGATCATCGGCCTCAACGTCCAGCCCTTCGACGCCGGCAAGCATCGTGCCTTGCCGCTGGTCGCTGACGCCCGCGAAGGTCTGACTGAACTCTATGCCGCCCTCGGCAACTGGCAGGCTCCCGAAAGCTGGGCCGCCGACGCCAAGGCCGGCAAGGCCACCTGGCGCCAGGAGGCGCAGGCCGTCACCGCCGCGACCAATGCGGCGCTGCCCTCGGATGCGCAGGTCATCGGCGCCGTGCAGCGCAGCCTCGGCTCGGAGGTCATCCTGCTGCATGCGGCCGGCGGCCTGCCGGGTGAGTTGCACAAGCTCTGGCAGGCGGGCCCGCCCGGCTCCTACCATGCCGAATACGGCTTCTCCTGCATGGGCTACGAGATCGCCGGCGGGCTCGGTGCCAAGATGGCGCGGCCCGAGCGCGAGGTCGTCGTCATGGTCGGCGACGGCTCCTATCTGATGATGAACTCCGAGATCGCGACCTCGGTGATGCTCGGGCTCAAGCTCACCATCGTGCTGCTCGACAATCGCGGCTATGGCTGCATCAACCGCCTGCAGAACGCGACCGGCAGCGCCTCCTTCAACAATCTGCTGAAGGACGCCCGGCACGAGACCCTGCCCGAGATCGACTTCGTCGCCCATGCGGGAAGCCTCGGCGCGATCGCGCTCAAGGCCGCCTCGATCGCGGAACTCGAAGCCGCGCTCGCCCAGGCCAAGGCGAACACCCGGACCACCGTCGTCGTCATCGACACCGACCCGCTGGTCTCGACCGGCGCGGGCGGCGCCTGGTGGGACGTCGCGGTGCCGGAGGTCAGCGAGCGCGCCGAGGTCCGCGCGGCGCGGGCGCAGTACGACATCAAACGGCAGCACCAGCGTGTCGGGGAATAAGCGCGCCGTCATCCCGGGCGCAGCGCAGCGGAGATCCGGGGACCATGCCGGAACGGTCAGGCATGGTTCCCGGATCGGCGCCGCTGCGCGGCTTGTCCGGGATGACGGCGTGTTTCCATTAACAACAGCATGGGAAAGACCCCACACATGATCCGCATCGGCGCAAACCCCATCGGCTGGTCGAATGACGACATGCTCGAGATCGGCGGCGACATCCCGCTCGAGACCTGCCTGAGCGAGGCCCGCACGGCCGGCTTCACCGGCATGGAGCTCGGCAACAAGTTCCCGCGCACCGCCGCCGCGCTGAAGCCGATCCTCGCCGCGCATGGCCATGCGCTCGTCTCGGGCTGGTACTCGACCGAGCTGCTGATCCGCGACGTCGCCGCGGAGATGGCGGCCGTGAAGGCTCACGCCACCCTGCTGCGCGACATGGGCTGCACGGTGCTGATCGCAGCCGAGACCTCGAACGCCATCCATTCCGATATGGCCAAGCCGCTCTCGGCCCGCCCGGTGCTGGCAAAGGACGACTGGGCGCAGTTCGGCGCGCGCTGCACCAACTTTGCTGAAGGCCTGAAAGCCGAATACGGCCTCCAGCTCGTCTACCATCACCATATGGGCACGGTGGTGCAGACAGAGTCGGAGATCGACCGCTTCATGGCCGTCACCGGCGACGCCGTCGGGCTCCTGCTCGACACCGGCCACGCCACCTGGGGCGGCGGCGATCCCGCCCGCATCGCCCGCCACTGGAAGCCTCGCATTCACCATGTCCACTGCAAGGACATCCGAGAAGCCGTGATGTGGCAGTCCAACAAGGAGGACTGGTCCTTCCTGCAGTCGGTGCTGGCCGGCGTCTACACCGTGCCGGGCGACGGGCTGATCGACTATGTCCGCGTGCTCAAGGAACTGCAGGGCTATTCCGGCTGGATCGTCGTCGAGGCCGAGCAGGACCCGAAGAAGGCAGAGCCCGCGACCTACGCCAGGCTCGGCCACGCCAATCTCAGCCGCTTCATCAGGGAGGCGGAGCTAAACTAACGCACTCGACCGTCATTCCGGACAAGCCGCGAAGCGGCGCCGATCCGGAATCCATGCCGGATCGCTTGCCGGAGAGGCTCAGGCATGGATTCCGGGTCTACGCTTCGCTTGCCCGGAATGACGGCAGTGCTTTCGGCACGCTCTGCAGACCTCAAGGACGCACGCCCCATGTCCCACCTCAAGATCCGCCCCTCCGGCAGCCACGGCCGCGTCACCCGCGTCACGCCGCAGAGCGCCGGCTGGACCTATGTCGGCTTCGAGCTGCACCGGCTCCAAGCCGGCGAGAGCGTGTCGGCGCCGACGGAAGATCGCGAAGCCTGCCTCGTCTTCGTCACCGGCAAAGGGCAGGTCACGGCCGACGGGCAGGCTCTCGGCGAGCTCGGCCAGCGCATGAGCCCCTTCGAGGGCAAGCCCTGGTCGGTCTATGTCCCGCAAGGGTCGGGCTGGTCGGTGACGGCGACCACCGATCTGGAGCTCGCGGTCTGCACCGCGCCCGGACTTGGCGGCGGCCTGCCGGTGCGGGTGATCGGCCCCGACGCGCTCGGCCAGGAAATCCGCGGCAAGGGCTCGAATGTCCGCCACGTCACCAACATCCTCCCCGAGACCGAGCCGGCGGATTCGCTCCTCGTCGTCGAGGTGATCACGCCGGCCGGCAACACCTCGAGCTATCCGCCGCACAAGCACGACCAGGACGACCTGCCGCACGAAAGCTATCTCGAGGAGACATACTACCACCGGCTGAACCCGCCGCAGGGCTTCGGCTTCCAGCGCGTCTACACCGATGATCGCAGCCTGGACGAAGCCATGGCGATCGAGGATGGCGACGTGGTGCTGGTGCCGAGGGGCTACCATCCCTGTGCCACCTGCCACGGCTACGATCTGTACTATCTCAACGTGATGGCCGGGCCGAAGCGGAGCTGGAAGTTCCACAACGCCGCGGAGCACGAATGGCTGCTGAAGGCCTGACCGCCGACGAACGGCGGCACCGCGCCATCATGCGAACGCAGGACGCATCCGGCCGCCCATCGGGGCGATCCTGCGCGCAATGTCGAGGTCAAGCACGATAGCGTTCGCCGGCTCAGCCCGGATTGCACTTGTAGACGGTGCCGGTGGTCTTCGGCCCCTTCCAATTGATGTCGGCCACGCCGGACAGAACATGCGTCCCGCCCAGTTCGGCGCCTCTGATCTTGAGGCGTGTCATCACCGTGTCGCGCGCCTTGTCGATCGGAACGAAGCCGACATATCCGGACGTTCCGTCGATCTCGCCGAGCTTGGTGCAGCTCTCGACCACCTTGTCGGCATCGGTCACGACGACCCTGCTGCTGCGCGAGTCATGGTAGGCGCAGGCTCCGAGCAGCAGAGCCGGCAGCAGGACGATGAGGCGGGGGGGTTTCATGGGCAAGCGGTCTCTCGGAAGGCTTGCGCCATGATCCTCTCCGGCGCCGCAAAGGCAAGCCCCGCCGAGAGGCGAAGTTGCCGCTGACCGACAATCCTTCGATAACTCAGCCGTGTATGCTTAACCCCAACGCCAAACCCGTTCTTGACCGGTCATCGCGGCTGCATTTAAGTCCGATCAGGCCAATGGGAGGCTGCAAAGGAAAAACGATGCGTAGCATTATGATCGTTGGGGCGCTGGCCGCCCTGCTCGCCGGTTGCCAGACCGCGCAGGAATCGATGGCCGATGCCGAGGTCAGCTGCCAGGCTCAGGGCTTCCGTCCGGGCACCCGCGCCTACCAGCAGTGCCGCTCGGCGAACTATGTCGAGAACCGTCGCGCCTCGAACGAGGCTGGCAGCGCGGTCGCGGCCGGCGTGGCCGCCGGTGTCGTCGGTGGCGCCATCGCGGCGAGCGCTCGCCCGCGCTACTATTATGGCCCCGGCTATTACGGCCCCGGCTACTGGTGGTGAGATCGGTCTGACCGATCGGCACCGGCCAGACGCGAACAAGCCCTGCCGAGCGCTGCTCGGCAGGGCTTTTCTTTTCACCGACCGCGCTTATGAGCGGCGCGAGGACCGGCGGCGCGTCTGCGACCGCGAGCCGTCGCCGGAATTCGCGGAAGCTGCCGCGGAACTCAGCATCGAGCCGATAAAATACACCGCGATGCCGACGCCCAGCAGGGCTGCGATCGGCTCGCGCTCCGCCCGCTTGGCGATCATGCGCCCCCCCATATCGGCATAGTCACGCGCCCGGGCAGCGTACTCGGCCGCCCGATCCGTGTACTCGTCGGCGTCGTTGCGGTGCGATCGGAACCATTTGCTGCCTTCCTTCATGGCGCGGTCGCGCATCTCCGCGGCTTGCGAGCCATAGTCGTGGAAGAGGCCGCGCAGGCGTCCGTAATCCGGCTGGTAGCGATCCCAGCGCGACGAGGAAGTGTCGCGCATGGCCGCCCAGGCGATCAGGCCGACGCTGAGAGCGCCAAGGCCGAAGGCTGCCAGCGGATGCCGCTCCACGGCGTCGACGACTGCGCGGCCGCCTTCCTTCGCCATCTCCACCGGGTCGGTCTCGTCCCAGGTCTCCTTGGCACGCTCATAGCCGTCCTTGACGGTCTCGGTGGCCTTCTCGGCCATGTCGCTGGCCTTTTCGCGGAGCGAACGCACCGTGGCGCCGGCCTCGTCGCGAGCCTCGTCCCAGTCCTTGGGAACGTCGGGCGGGAAGGAAGGGTTGCTGCTCGCCATGGCGGGGCACTCCGTTGATGAATGGGGTTGCAGGCACGCCGAACACGTCCGGCGAAATTCAGTCTCGACCAGTGAACAATCGAGTCCGGGGCGGGTTCCCTGCTGCGACGAAAACGCTCGGCCGCTCCGGACCATCACACACGTCTCCCGCTTTGTCGTTTCGTCGTCTCCCGGCCTTATCCGGGACATGATTCGGTGTGATCCAAAGGCTCATAGGGGCCAGTCAACGAGAAGGAGACGCTTATGGACGTTCAGCAACTCCAGATCGCACATCCCTCTGTGCTGTCGGATCCGGAATGGATCGCGCTCGAAAGCATCGAGGAAAAGACCCGGCACTTCATCTTCGACGAGACGATGCTCTTCGCTCTGAAGGATCGCGGTCTCGTCGAGACCGACGGGGGCCAGTGGCGGGTGACCAAGACGGGCCGCCGGCGCTTGATCGAGCGCGACTGAACCGCGCGGCCAGTCACGCGAAACCGTCCTGACGGCGCTGGACATCGTCCGGCGCCGTCGCCATGTCAGGACCTTGCAGTCGCAAGCGGGGCCCCATGGCGAAGCCGGTTTCCATCACGATCTCTCACGACCTCGGCCGTCAGGGCGCAACGGACAGGCTGCGCGGCGGCCTCGACCGTGTCCGTGACCGGCTGGGCATGGTGAAGATGCAGCTCGTGGAGGAACGCTGGGAAGGTGACAGCCTGCATTTCGGCGTCGCCGCGCTGGGGCAGACGGTCCGTGGACGGCTCGACATCGCGGATGATCTTGTTCGTATCGAGGTCATGCTGCCTTGGCTGCTGGCTGCCTTCGCCGAGAAGATCAAGGTCGGCGTCCAGAAGCAGGGGCAGATCCTGCTCGACAAGCCGAAGGCCTGAGTTTCAGCGCCTCCTTCCGCCTGAGACGGCTCGCCGCGCGCCGGCAAGCGTCGGCCGGCACGAGTCTGGCCGTCTGGCCGGCAACAGTCTGGCCGGCAAGAGTCTTACGACTTTCGGTTGAATTCGCGGCCCCGAGGCTTCATCCTGTGCCCGGTTCCAACAGCCTCGTTTACTTGAGCTTTTCGATTCGGGAGAGACATGCACCACGGCCCGCTGATCGCCATCATCGTCGCGGGCCTCGGCCTTGCCTTCGTCTTCGGGGCGCTTGCCCAGAAACTCCGGATTTCGCCCCTCGTCGGTTATCTCGTCGCGGGCGTTGCGGTCGGGCCGTTTACCCCCGGCTTCGTCGCCGACCAGAATCTCGCCAACGAACTCGCCGAAATCGGCGTCATCCTGCTGATGTTCGGCGTCGGCCTGCACTTCTCGCTGAAGGAGCTGCTCTCCGTCAAAACCATCGCCGTGCCCGGCGCCCTGGTCCAGATCGCGGTCGCAACCGCACTCGGGCTGGGCCTGGCCCTGCTGCTCGGCTGGGGCTGGATCTCCGGTCTCGTCTTCGGCCTCGCTTTGTCGGTCGCGAGCACGGTCGTGCTGCTGCGGGCCCTGCAGGAGCGGCGGCTCGTGCAGACCGAAAAGGGGCGCATCGCCGTCGGCTGGCTGATCGTCGAGGACCTCGCCATGGTGCTCGCGCTGGTCGCGCTGCCGGCGATCGCGGACGCGTTGAACGGGCCGCAGCCGGGCACGCCCTCGCCGCTCTCGACGCAGTTCGACCTCGGGCTCTGGGGCGTGCTCGGGCTCACCCTCGCCAAGGTCGTCGCCTTTGTCGCCTTCATGCTGATCGTCGGCCGCCGCGTCATTCCCTGGGCGTTGCATTGGGTCGCCCATACCGGCTCGCGCGAGCTCTTCCGGCTGGCCGTACTGGCCCTGGCTCTCGGTGTCGCCTTCGCGGCTGCGACGCTGTTCGGCGTCTCCTTCGCGCTCGGTGCCTTCTTCGCCGGCATGATCCTTTCGGAATCGCCGCTGTCGCAGCGCGCCGCCGAGGAGACGCTTCCGTTGCGGGACGCCTTCGCTGTCCTGTTCTTCGTTTCCGTGGGCATGCTGTTCGACCCCGGAATCCTGCTGCGCTCGCCCTGGCCGCTGCTGGGCACTCTGGCGATCATCCTGATCGGCAAGTCGCTCGCCGCCTGGCTGATCGTGCGCGCCTTCGGCCGCTCCAACGCAGTCGCGCTGACGATCTCGGCCTCGCTGGCGCAGATCGGCGAGTTCTCCTTCATCCTGGCGGGGCTCGGCACCGCGCTCGGCATCCTGCCGGCAGAGGGGCGCGACCTGATCCTGGCCGGCGCCATCCTGTCGATCCTGCTGAACCCGGTGATGTTCGCCCTCGTCGATCGCCTGAAGACCGGAGAAGCGCCGACGGCCAAACCCAGGCCCGACACGCCCGCCGCGGCAGGCCCCGCCCCGGAAGCCCCCCCGGCGGCGCCCGCACCCACGGCGACAGCGACCGAGCCGGAGCGGGACGTCGTCCCGACCACCCTGGCCGGCCATATCGTCGTGGTCGGCTATGGCCGCGTCGGCAGTCTGCTCGGAGCCGGACTGCTCTCGCAGGGCGCCAAGCTGCTGGTGATCGAGGACAATCCCGAGGCCGTCGAAACCGCGAGGCGCGACGGGGCCGAGCTGCTCGTCGGCAATGCCGCCGATCCGGAGGTGCTCGCCGCGGCCGGGCTCGACCGCGCGATCCGCCTCTTCATCGCCATCCCCGGCAGCTTCGAGGCGGGGCAGGTCTGCCAGCAGGCGCGCGGCGAGAACGGCACGCTGCCGATCGTCGCCCGTGCCCATTCCGATGCCGAGGTCGAGCACCTCTCCAAATGCGGCGCGACGCTGACGATCATGGGCGAAGCCGAGATCGCCCGCGCCATGCTGTCGATGTGCAGCAACCTGCGGGGCGAGCGCGAGCAGCCCGCCAGTGGCGCGGACCCCGCGCCTGCGGCCGACGCAAAAACCGCGAGTCGCGAAGCGGACCGTCCGGAGTCGGCCCAGCCACCGGCGCGCCTGCAGCCGCCCTCGACCGACCCGTCGACGGCCGCCTGAACCAGGCATCATCCCGGATCGGCGCGGTTGGCGCCGCTGGTCCGGGATGACCTCACACAGGACCGAGACGGACGCCGCTTCAGTCGACCAGGTCGAAGCGCACGTCCTGCACGCCCTCATAAAGCGTCTTGCGACCGAGAGCGTAGAGGTTCTCCAGCCCCGAGGTCAGGGTGATGAAGTGGTTCCCGGAGAGCACGCCGGCCTTGCTGGCGAACTGCACGCCGCCATAGGCGAGCAGGATCTCGGTCTCGCTGACGCCGCCCGGATAGAGGATGATGTGGCCCGGCGCCGGATATGCGGTGTTGTTCTCGTAGCCGACGCCGAAATCGAGATCGCCGAGCGGCATCCACACGCCCTCTCCGCTCCAGCGCACATGCACCATCTTGCTGATGAAGGGCATCTGCTTGCGGAAGGCAGCGCAGGTCTTCGGCGCGGCCTCCTCCTCGAACTTCGCGTCGAAGGTGTACGGACCCGCGGTGACGATCAGCTTGCTCATGAAATCCCCTCGCTCAGGCAATGCCTCGACACGTTGAATGGCACCGCGCCCGGTTCGCGCGCAAGTGCGCCGCAGGAACAAGTGCGTCGCCGGAACGGGAAGGATGGGGCGGCACGCACGCTCGCTATCAGGCTCCAGACCACGCGGCCGGGCTGAAGCGTCATTGCGCGCGCAGCCAAGCCATCCAGGGCGACCGAATGGAGCGCTTCAGCCGGCCTCTGGATGGCTTCGTCGCTTCGCTGCTCGCCATGACGGTTCAGGCGGTCGGAGGCGTCACCGCAGAGCAGTTCAGCCGATCGCTTCCCGCAGATCGAGCGTCCCCGTCTTCCCGATCGCCTCGTAATTCCGCTTCAGCCAG
The DNA here is from genome assembly GCF_900156025.1 of Allobosea sp. TND4EK4. GTDB lineage: Bacteria > Pseudomonadota > Alphaproteobacteria > Rhizobiales > Beijerinckiaceae > Allobosea. The sequence continues at coordinate 190,457 of NZ_FTMO01000004.1, read as the reverse complement.
CGCTTGCCCGCGCTGCGGCCCATGTCGCGAAGCTTGAGCAGGAAGGACCATTCGGCGTTCATTCGCGAGGACGATGTGAGTTCCGCCAGGGGCGGTCCGCCATCGATCCGATGCATCAGCACCCGCTTGTATTCGTCCTTCGGCAGCTTGCCGGAATCGACCAGGCGGTTGACGAAATCGATCGCCCTGAGCTCGCGCAGCAGCGACGCATTGAAGGTGATCTCGTTCAACCTGTCCTGGATCTCGCGGGCCTTGGTCGGCAGTTCCTTGCGCTGGAGCGGGTTGATCTGCACCAGCAGGATGTCGTCGCAATGCGCTTCGTAGAACAGCGGGAACAGCGCCGGATTGCCCATATAGCCGCCGTCCCAATAGGCCTCCCCGCCGATCTCCACCGCCTGGAACACCATCGGCAGGCAGGCCGACGCCATGACGTGGTCCGCGGTCAGCTTGTTCCGTTCGAACACCGCGATCTTGCCGGTGCGGACATTGGTCGCCGCGATGAACAGCTTCACCGCGTCGTGGGACCGCACCTTCTCGAAGTCGATCAGCTCGGAGACGACGCCGCGCAGGGGGTTGATGTTGAGCGGGTTGACGTCGTAGGGGCTCGCCACCTTCGCGAACATCTCGAAGAACAGCAGCCCCGGCGGCGTGCCGTTGCTGTTGCCCCAGGCGCCGAGCATCGTATCGAGCAGGGAGCGCTCCGAGCCGCCATATTTCCCGTCGACGCTGATCGCCCGCCAGAACTGCTCGAGCTTGGTGCGCGCACCGTCGGCCCCGCCATCGAGCCAGCCTTCGGCCAGCACGACGGCGTTCATCGCGCCGGCGCTCGTGCCGGTCAGGGCCTCGATCGCGAGGCGTCCATCCTCCAGGATGGCGTCCAGCACGCCCCAGGTGAAGGCGCCATGCGCGCCTCCGCCCTGCAGCGCCAGCGAAACGGTCTTCTCGGCCTTCGGCCCGGCGAGACCCCTGGCCGGCTCCGGCTTGCGACCCGCGCGCCCGGTCACGCCGCGGTCCAGCCGCCATCCATCGGCAGGGTCGTGCCGGTGATCGACTTGGCGCCGTCAGTGCAGAGGAAGACGGCCAGCGCCGCGACCTGCTCCACCGTGACGAATTCCTTGGTCGGCTGCGCGGCGAGCAGAACATCGTTCATGACCTGCTCCTTGGTCATGTTGCGCGCCTTCATCGTGTCGGGGATCTGCTTCTCGACCAGCGGCGTCCAGACATAGCCAGGCGCGATCGCGTTCACCGTGATGCCCTTGGTCGCGACTTCCAGCGCCACCGTCTTGGTCAGGCCGGCAATGCCGTGCTTGGCCGCGACATAGGCCGATTTGAACGGCGAGGCGACGAAGGCATGCGCCGAAGCCGTGTTGATGATCCGGCCCCAGCCCTTCTCCTTCATCTTCGGCAGCGCCGCGCGGATGGTGTGGAAGGCCGAGGACAGGTTGATCGCGATGATCTGGTCCCATTTCTCGATGGGGAACTCGTCGATCGGCGCGACATACTGGATGCCGGCATTGTTGATCAGGATGTCGATCGCACCGAAGACCTTCTCGCCCTCCGCGATGAAGCCGGCGATCTCGGCGGGCTTCGTCATGTCGGCGCCCGAGAACACCACCTTGACGCCGAATTCGCCTTCAAGATCGGTGCGCAGCTTTTCGGCATCGGCCGGCGGCATGATGCCGTTGATCACGAGGTTTGCGCCCTCCGCGGCGAGGGCGCGGGCATAGGCGAGGCCGATGCCGGAGGTCGAGCCGGTGATGGCGGCTGTGCGATCTTTGAGAAACATGAGCGTCGAGGCTCCTGACAATCGGGGGAAAAATGCTTAGGTTCGGTCCGAACGCGGCCGTGGGGCGATCAACGATCGCAGCACGTTGCCCGATGAGTCTTTGCAGCGCAACATGACGAAAATGCAGCCAGACGCGCACGACCACGCCGGGCATGATCGAATGTCCTCAGGCCACGCTCATGAAGCGCACGCCCATGGCGAAGGCGGCTGCCGCCACGCGCATGAGCACGCCCTCCATGCCGAGGAGGCCCTCGCACGGGCCGAGCGCGTCTGCCGCGAGCGCGGCCTGAGGCTGACGCCGATCCGCCGGAAGGCGCTGGAGGCGCTGCATGCCGACCATCGCCCCGTCGGCGCCTATGACCTCGCCGACCGGATCTCGCCGGAGGGCGGACGCCGCCTCGCGCCGATCTCGATCTACCGCGCGCTCGATTTCCTGGTCGAGCAGGGCTTCGTTCACCGGCTCTCCTCGAAGAATGCCTATGTCGCCTGTCTGCACGGGCACGGGGCTGACGAGGTCGTCGCCTTCCTGATCTGCGAGGTCTGCGGCGGTGTGGATGAGGATTCCTCGCCCGCCATGAAGAAAGCCGTGGCGGCCATCGCCGAAACCCGGCATTTCTCGCCCACGCACCAGATGGTCGAGATCGTCGGCCGCTGCGAGCATTGCCGCCAATCCGCCTTGCAACAAGCCGCGTCCTGACAGAGCAGCCCGCATGAACGAGCGCGTCTCGCCCAGCCTCTCGCCCTGCCTGGCGCCCGAACGTTCCGGACCGCTGGCGCGCCGGCTCACCGTCCCGGTGCAGGTCGGCAATGTCACGGTCGGCGGCGGCGCACCGATCGTCGTCCAATCGATGACCAACACCGACACGGCCGATATCGATGCCACGGTGAAGCAGGTCGCCGCCCTCGCCCGCCAGGGCTCCGAGCTCGTCCGCATCACGGTCGATCGCGACGAGGCGGCCGCCGCCGTCCCCCGGATTCGCGAGCGGCTCGACCGTGTCGGCATCGACGTGCCGCTGGTCGGCGACTTCCACTATATCGGCCACAAGCTGCTCGCCGATCATCCGGCCTGCGCCGAGGCGCTGGCGAAATACCGCATCAACCCCGGCAATGTCGGCTTCAAGGACAAGAAGGACCGGCAGTTCGGCCAGATCGTCGAGACCGCGATCCGCTACGCCAAGCCCGTCCGCATCGGCGCCAATTGGGGCTCGCTGGACCAGGAGTTGCTGACAGCGCTGATGGACGAGAACGCCCGCTCCGCCCAGCCGCTGGAGGCGCGCGCCGTGATGCGCGAGGCGATGGTTCAGTCCGCGCTGCTCTCGGCCGAGCGGGCCGAGGAAATCGGCCTCGGCCGCGAATTCATCATCCTCTCCGCCAAGGTCTCCGGCGTGCAGGACCTGATCACCGTCTATCGGATGCTGGCGAGCCGGGCGAACTACGCCATCCATCTCGGCCTGACCGAGGCCGGGATGGGCTCGAAGGGCATCGTCGCCTCCTCCGCCGCGCTCGGCATCCTGCTGCAGGAAGGCATCGGCGACACGATCCGCTTCTCGCTGACGCCGGAACCGGGCGGCGACCGCACGCTCGAGGTCAAGGCCGCGCAGGAGCTGCTCCAGACCATGGGCTTTCGCGCCTTCGTGCCCTTGGTCGCGGCCTGCCCCGGCTGCGGGCGCACCACCTCGACGGTCTTCCAGGAGCTCGCCCGCGATATCCAGGACTGGATCTCGACGTCCATGCCCGAATGGAAGACGCGCTATCCCGGCGTCGAGAATCTCAACGTCGCGGTCATGGGCTGCATCGTCAACGGCCCCGGCGAGTCCAAGCATGCCGATATCGGCATCTCGCTTCCCGGCACGGGCGAGACCCCGACCGCGCCGGTCTTCGTCGACGGCGAGAAGGTCGCCACCCTGCGCGGTGCCGGCATCGCGGACGAATTCAAGACCATGGTCGCGGACTATGTCACCCGGCGCTATGGTGCCGGCCTGCCGGCCGCCGGGTGAGCGGCAACCTTTGCCAGCCGCCCGCATTGTGGTAGAGGCGCCGGCCTTTCGCTGCATCGCAGCACCCGCGGAGATCCCCTATGGGGCATGACAAGCCGAATCCCTCGACCGTGCGGCCGGAGGATTCCCGCTTCGGGCTGGATGACGGCCACGGCGCCGCCGGCGGCCATCCTCACGGGCATGGCAGCACGGGGGCGGCCGCATTGGCGCTCGGCGCGCTCGGCGTCGTCTTCGGCGATATCGGCACCAGCCCGCTCTATGCGTTGCGCGAGACGATCCTGGCTGCAACAGGCGGCGACGAGCATGCGGTCGTTCCGCCCTCGGTGGTGATCGGCGTTCTGTCGCTGATCCTGTGGTCGCTCGTCGTCGTCGTCACGCTGAAATATGTCGTCCTGCTGATGCGGGCCGACAACAACGGCGAAGGCGGCATCCTGACGCTCGTCGCGCTGGCCCAGCGCAGCCTCGGCCGCAACAAGAGCCGCTCCGTGCTGCTGCTCGGCATGATCGGCGCCGGCCTGTTCTACGGCGACACCGTCATCACGCCGGCCATCTCGGTGCTCTCGGCGGTGGAGGGCATCAAGCTGATCACGCCGGCCCTCAACGACTATATTCTCTGGATCTCGTCGGTGATCCTGATCGGCCTGTTCCTCGTGCAGAGCCACGGCACGCAGAAGGTCGCGACCTTCTTCGGGCCGGTGATGATGCTCTGGTTTCTGACGCTGGCCGCGCTCGGCGTCTATCACATCGCCGACGACCTCTCGATCTTCAAATCGGTCAACCCGTATTACGCTCTGACCTTCTTCCGGGACCATGCCGGCGTCTCGCTGGCGGTGCTGGGCTCGGTCTGCCTGGCGGTCACGGGCGCCGAGGCGCTCTATGGCGACATGGGCCATTTCGGTCGTGGGCCGATCCGCGGCGCGTGGCTCTATGTCGTCTTCCCCGCCCTCTGGCTGAACTATCTCGGCCAGGGCGCGCTGATCCTTGCCGACCCCTCCGCCATCGACAATCCGTTCTACCGCCTGGCACCGCCGGCACTGCTGCCGGCCTTCGTCGTGCTGGCCACCGTCGCCACCATCATCGCGAGCCAGGCCGTCATCACCGGCGCCTTCTCCCTGACCCGTCAGGCGATCCAGCTCGGCATGCTGCCGCGCATGGAGATCCGTCACACCTCCGAGCAGACCTCCGGCCAGATCTATGTGCCGCGCGTCAACCTGATGCTGCTGGTGATCGTGCTGATCCTGGTCTGGTCCTTCCGGACCTCGTCCAGCCTCTCCCACGCCTATGGCATCTCCGTCTTCGGGACGATGGTGGTCTCCTCGCTGCTGGCGGCGGTCGTCATCCGCCGGCATTGGGGCTGGAGCCTGCCGGCCACGGCGGCGATCATCTTGCCCTTCCTGACGGTCGACGTCGCCTTCTTCTCCGCCAACATGCTGAAGCTGTTCCATGGCGGCTATGTGCCGGTGCTGCTCGCCATGGCGCTGGTGGTGGTGATGGGCACCTGGATGCGCGGCACCAAGATCCTGTTCGACAAGACCCGCAAGACCGACGTGCCCCTGCTCGAACTGGTCGGGATGCTCTCCAAGAGCCCCCCGGCGCGGGTGAAGGGCATGGCCGTCTTCCTGACCAGCGACCCGGAAACCGCGCCGGCCTCCCTGCTGCACAACCTCAAGCACAACAAGGTGCTGCACGAGCGCAACGTGATCCTGACCGTCCGCTCGGCCGACACGCCGCGCGTGGCGGAGGAGGAGCGCGTGCGCCTCGCCCGCATCACCGACGATTTCTGGCGCGTCGACATGGTCTACGGCTACATGGAAAGCCCGAATGTGCCGAAGGGGCTGGCCATGCTGCGCAAGCAGGGCTTCAAGTTCGACATCATGTCGACCTCGTTCTTCCTCTCCCGCCGCTCGATCAAGGCCTCGCCGCAATCGGGCATGCCGGTCTGGCAGGACAATCTCTTCATCAGCCTGACCAAGAGCGCCACCGACGCCACGAACTTCTTCCAGATCCCGACCGGGCGCGTCGTCGAGGTGGGGACGCAGGTCACGGTGTAGCGGCTCCTTGCGAGCCGGCCCTTTTGCCGTCCTGGCGAAACGCAGGATCGGCAAGCCGGGGGATCAGACCGTGATGTCGATGCCCCTCACCTGGCCCTGATCTTGCCGCATGAAGCTGAGCGCGGTTTCCAACCGCTTCAGCAAGCCGGTGTCATTGTTTTGCCGAGCCCAAACGATGCCATCCTGCGCATTCTGCACGAAGTTCACCGGCTCCTGATCATCGAGCCCGATCCAGTCTCCCCGACCCGCTCCAACCGGGATCTTCATGGTCATGCCAAGGAAGACGGTGCTGTCATCGAGCGACATCTCGCCGCTCCTGATCTTGCTGTTCATCCAATCGGCAAGACCCTTGCGTGTCATGTGGGAGAAGTCGGTCGGTGTCGCTCCGCTCCTTGAGGAACGGGTCGCAGACGCTCCCGTCGAACCCGTTTGACCGCCAGTGTTTGTCGCATCGCCGCTCTTGATGGCCGCGTTGTTCGCTGTGGTCTTTATCGCGAGGGCGTAGCTCGCGTTGCTGTCGATCCTCATATGGAGCCTCTTCGCACCAGCATTCATGCCTCAGATCGATCGCTCTGGCAGCAAGGCCCGTGCCAGTATTTCCCGATGCCTCCCATGGGGGCCCGATAGAGCTTTCTAGGCTTTGGTCGCTCCGGGCGCACAGCAGGCCCTCAGGCCGGATGGAGAAATCTGCCGGGTAGCGGCACGTTTCTGCCGACTGCTTCGAGTCGACGATGACCGCCTGCCTCGAACGACATCAAATCGACCCAGGGCCATCACATGAATCGGAATGCGAGACATGTCGGTCAGGGATGCGGGCGGTTGCTATCAGTCCATCCGCGCCGCGGCGTCGGGCACCTTCCGCACCCGCTCGCGATAGAGCAGATAGAGTCCCGACGAGACGACGATCGCGCCGCCGGCGAAGGTCCAGCGATCGGGCAGCTGGTCGAAGACGAGCCAGCCCAGCAGCACCATCCAGATCAGTTGCGAATAGATGAACGGCGCCAGCACGGTCGCCGGTGCCAGCCGATGCGCCACGATCAGCAGCCAATGGCCCAGCGCGCCGAAGAAGCCGATCGCCACGAGCGCCACCCAGGCATAGGGCGATGACGGCCAGCTGAACACGAAAGGCAGCGTCGGCAGCAGGGCGACCGTGCCGGCGAGGCCCGAATAGGCCATCGTGGTCTCGGAGCTGTCGGAAGTCGCCAGCACCCGCGTCGTCAGCACGTAAAAGGCGTAGCAGACGCAGCCCACCACCGAGAGCAGCGCAGCCGGGTGAATCCCCCCGGCCCCCGGCCGCGTCACCAGCAGCACCCCGAGAAAGCCGACGCCGATCGCTGCCAGCCGGCGCGGCCCGGGCCATTCACCGAGCAGCGGGCCGGACACCAGCGCCACGATCAGCGGCGTCGCGAACGCGATCGAGATCGTTTCCGCGAGTTGGAGATACCGCAGCGCGAAGAAGTTCAGGACGGTCGAGCCGAGCAGCAGCAGCGAGCGCAGCAATTGCAGCCAGGGTCGCCGCGCCCGCAGCACCCCCGGATGGCTCCATGGATTGATCAGGAAGGAGACCAGCACGACACTGACGCTGTAGCGGGCGAAGGACACCAGCAGCGGGTCCATCCCATGCAGCCCCAGCCACTTGGCATGGGTGTCGAGCAGAGCGAAGCAGACGACCGCCGCGCACATCAGCGCAATCGCGGTCAGGCGCTGGCGGCCCGCCTCGTCGGGAGAGGGTGAAGGGGCAGGCAGGAGCGGCCTCGTCATGCTTCGGGCGAATGGCGAGACCAGATTTAACCGATTTGAATGCGCCCGCCAGCATGTGAACGCATGCAGTGCATGCGCGTTCAGGCGTCGCTGTCGACCTCGTCGGGATCGGCCTCGGCCTCGTCCTGCTCGGCTCCGGCCTTCGACAGCCCCTTGGCGGCCTTGCGCAGGAGCTTGCGCAGCTGCTTGCGCTCCTTGCCGTCGAGCCGGTCGAGCAGCTCTTCCTCGACCTCGTTCCAGAGCTCGTCGAGTTCCGCTGCCTTCTGCTGGCCGGCCTCGGTCAGCGCGACCTGGACGAGCCGGCCGTCGCGGTTGCCGCCTTCGCGCATCACCAGCCCCTGCAAGGATAGCCGGCCAATGGTCTTCGATACCGTCGGAGGCTTGACCCGCAGCAGGGAGGCGAGCTCCCCCATCGTCATCGGCGCCGGCTGCAGGGCCTTCAGCGCCTGCTCCTGGCCAGGAAACAGGCCGAGCGCCGTCAGCCTCTCGCCCATGCGCGACCGGTGCAGCCTCGCCGCGACGAGCAGGGCGCGTCCGACGCTTTTCTCGATAGCCTTGGTCATGGGTCGGTCCCTTGGCCTATCCTGTTTCGCGATCATCGCCCGTGTCCGGGCGGGCGATCATGGCCCGCAGTGCTTGCCCGGATAACGAAGACGCTTCGCCGGCTGCTGACTGGCCCGACAACATGACAGACAGATGACACTTCCTTGTCGTCTGTGCGAGAGCGGCGTCCTGCGCGGGCTCCGATGGCTGTCGCGCAGCCGGCGCGGCAGGCACAGAAGATGACGTATTCGGACTTGTCCGCGACGTCCCGATCGCGCAAGACGGCGGCTCTCGCCAGAGACGGGGACGGGACATGACCGGGCAGGCACGCATCATCGACGGCAAGGCGGCAGCGGCGGAGCTGCGCGCCGGCATCGCGCGCGAGGTCGCGGCGATCAAGGCCGAGCGCGGGCTGGTGCCCGGCCTGCACGTCGTCCTCGTCGGCGACGACCCGGCGAGCAAGGTCTATGTCGCCTCCAAGGAAAAGCTCGCCGTCGAGGTCGGCATGGCCTCCGTCGCGCACAGGCTGCCGGCCGAGACGACGGAGGAGGACCTCCTCGCCAAGCTCGCCGAGCTTAACGGTGACGACGCCGTGGACGGCATTCTCGTGCAGCTGCCGCTTCCGAAACACATCGACACCGCGCGCATCATCGATGCGATCGACCCCGCCAGGGATGTCGATGGACTCACGCCCGTCAACGCCGGCCTGCTCGCCGGCGGCAAGGCGAGCGGCGAGCATCTGCTGGTCCCCTGCACCCCGCTGGGCTGCATGCTGCTGCTGAAACAGGCCCTGCCCTCGCTGGCGGGTCTCGAAGCGGTGGTGATCGGCCGTTCCGAACTGGTCGGCCGCCCGGTCGCGCAGCTCCTGCTCCAGGCCGACTGCACCGTCACCATCGCCCATTCGCGCACGCGCGATCTGCCCGCCGTGGTGAAGCGGGCCGACATCGTCGTCGCGGCCGTCGGACGCCCGCGCATGGTCAAGGGCGACTGGATCAAGCCCGGCGCCACGGTGATCGATGTCGGCATCAACCGCATGCCGGACGGCAAGCTCGCCGGCGACGTCGATTTCGCGGAAGCCGCGCAGGTCGCGGGTGCGATCACCCCGGTCCCGGGCGGCGTCGGCCCGATGACGATCGCCTGCCTGCTGCGGAACACGCTGACCGCGTTCAAGGCGCGGCGGGGCTGACCGGTCGCGTCGCGATCAAGGCTCTCCGCCCAAAAGACCCTCAATCGCCGCCCGCAAAGACGGTAAATCATCGCTGAGGACATTCCAGACGATGTCTGGATCGCTCCGCCAGTATTCGTGCCGCATCAGACTGCCGATGGCGCGGATACCGGGCCAGGCGATCTCCGGCCGCTGGGCAAGGAGATCGTCGGATGAAGGCTCTTCCGCGTGGTCAGCTCGATCGCGATCCCGAATTCATCGGCCAGAAGCGCGTGCATCGCCGCGAGGTCGATCAGCGAGAACTTCCGCCCGGGAAAAACGTCGATGAAGACATCGATATCGCTGCCGTCGGTTGCCTCGTCCCGGGCGGTCGAGCCGAAGAGAAACGTAGCCTCGGCTCCGCGGGCGCGCGCCGCATCGGTGCGCCGCGCGATTTCGAAACCGGCCATGACCTCTCGTCATGGCCCCATTTTGGCATGAACCGGCCCCGCGACCAGCTCGCGGGTAGTCCGCGTCTCTGCCAGATCACATATGGATCTGGCGCTTCTCGACCGCCATTGCCGCTTCCTTGACCGTCTCGGCCAAAGTCGGATGCGCGTGGCAGGTGCGGGCGAGGTCCTCGGACGAGCCGCCGAACTCCATCAGCACGGTCACTTCCGCGATCAGGTCGCCGGCATGCGGGCCGATGATGTGGCAGCCCAGCACGCGGTCGGTCGTGGCATCGGCCAGCACCTTCACGAAACCGTCCGTGTGGCGGATGGCGCGGGCGCGGCCATTGGCGCTGAAGGGGAACTTGCCGATCTTGTAGGCGACGCCGGCGGCCTTCAGCTCTTCCTCGGTCTTGCCGAGCGAAGCCACCTCCGGCGAGGTGTAGACCACGCCGGGGATCGCGTCGTAGTTCACATGCCCGTGCTTGCCGGCGATGATCTCGGCGACCGCGACGCCCTCATCCTCGGCCTTGTGCGCCAGCATCGGCCCGCGCACCACGTCGCCGATCGCATAGATGCCGGCGACATTGGTCTTGAAATGATCGTCGATGACGACGCGGCCCTTCTCCATGGCGACGCCGGCCTTGTCGAGGCCGAGGCCGTCCGTGTTCGGCCGGCGGCCGATCGCGACCAGCACGATGTCGGCATTCAGCGTCTTGGCCTCGCCGCCCGCGGCGGGCTCCACCGTCACGGTCGCGCCCTGGCCGGCCGTCTCGACCTTGGTGACCTTGGAGCCGAGCATGAAGCTGAAGCCCTGCTTCTCCAGGATGCGCTGGAACTGCTTGGCGACCTCGCCATCCATGCCGGGCAGGATGCGGTCGAGATATTCGACCACGGTGACCTTGGCGCCGAGCCGGCTCCAGACCGAGCCGATCTCGAGCCCGATCACGCCGGCACCCACCACGACGAGCTCCTTCGGCACGGCGCCGATCTCGAGCGCGCCGGTCGAGGTCACGACGACCTTCTCGTCGATCGTCACGCCGGGCAGCGGCGCCGATTCCGAGCCCGTCGCGATGACGATGCTCTTGGTCGTGAGTTCCTGAGTCTTGCCGTCCTCGGAGGTGACGACGACCTTGCCCGCGGCCGGAATGGAGGCCGTTCCGTGGAAGGGCTCGACCTTGTTCTTCTTCAGCAGGAAGGCGACGCCGTTGACGTTGGCGTCCACCGTCTCCTGCTTGTGGGCCATCATCGCGGGCAGGTCGAGCTTGGGCTCCCCCACCACGACACCCAGCTTGGGGAAGGTGTGCGCGGCCTCCTCGAACATCTCGGAGGCATGGAGCAGCGCCTTGGAGGGGATGCAGCCGATGTTCAGGCAGGTGCCGCCGAAGGTCTTGCGCTTCTCCACCACCGCGACCTTGAGGCCGAGCTGGGCGGCGCGGATGGCACAGACATAGCCGCCGGGGCCGGTACCGATGACGACGAGATCGTAGGACATCACTTAAAGCCTCTCAGCAGCCCGTCATTGTCGGGCTTGTCCCGGCCATCCGCATCTCTGGAGGCCGGAAGGAAAGTCGTGAATGCCCGGGACGAGCCCGGGCACAAGGGTCGATAGCGATCAGAGATCGAGCACGAGACGCGCCGGATCCTCCAGGCCTTCCTTCAGGCGCACGAGGAAGGTCACGGCCTCCTTGCCGTCGATGATGCGGTGGTCGTAGCTGACCGCCAGATACATCATCGGCCGGATCTCGATCTTGCCGTTCACCACCATCGGGCGCTCCTGGATCTTGTGCATGCCCAGGATCGCCGATTGCGGCGCGTTCAGGATCGGGGTCGACATCAGCGAGCCGTAGACGCCGCCATTCGAGATGGTGAAGGTGCCGCCCTGCATCTCCTCGATGGAGAGCTTGCCGTCGCGGGCCTTCTTGCCGAACTCGCCGATCTTCTTCTCGACGCCAGCGATAGAGAGCTGGTCGGCATCGCGCACCACCGGAACCACCAGGCCCTTGTCGGTGCCGACGGCGACGCCGATGTGGTAGTAGTTCTTGTAGATGATGTCGGTGCCGTCGATCTCGGCGTTGACGGCCGGGATCTCCTTCAGCGCCTGCACCGCGGCCTTCACGAAGAAGCCCATGAAGCCGAGCTTGACGCCGTGCTTCTTCTCGAAGGCGTCCTTGTACTGCGTGCGCAGCGCCATGACGTTGGTCATGTCCACCTCGTTGAAGGTGGTCAGCATCGCGGCGTTGGCCTGGGCCTCCTTGAGGCGGCGCGCGATGGTCTGGCGCAGCTTGGTCATCTTGACCCGCTCTTCGCGGGCTCCGTCATCGGCCGGGGACGGGGCACGGACCTGCACCGGGGCGGGCGCGGCCGCCGGCGCGGCGGCACCGCCGGTCGCGATCGCCGCCAGCATGTCGCCCTTGGTGACGCGGCCATCCTTGCCTGACGCCGGAACGGTCGAGGGATCGACGCCGCTTTCTGCCGCGATGCGCGACACGGCCGGGCCGGAGGCGGCGGCGTTCGAGGCCCCCGCCTTCGGCGCCACCTGCGTGTCGCCGGCGACGGCGCCGGACTTGGCCTGCGCATCGGCCGAGCTGCTGCCGCCGGTCTTGCCGGCAGGCTGCGCGACGGCGGTCTCGTCCTTCTTGGGCGCGGCGGAGGCGGCGGCACCGCCGCCCTCGCCGATCATGCCGAGCAGGGCGCTGACGCCGACCGTGTCGCCTTCCTTGGCGACGATCTCGCCCAGCACGCCGTCGGCCGGCGCGTTGACCTCCAGCGTCACCTTGTCGGTTTCGAGCTCGACGAGGGGCTCGTCGGCCTTCACCGCCTCGCCCGGCTTCTTGAACCACTTGCCGATGGTCGCCTCGGTAACGGATTCGCCGAGGGTGGGTACGCGGATTTCGGTCGCCATGTCAGGCCTCTGTTGTCTCGTTCTCTGGCGGTCGGATGCATCGACCGGAAACGCTAATCCGCTTTCCGGAACGCCGCTAGCTGGGAAAGATGCCGCCGCGGCAGACCGCAGCGGCAGATCGGATCAGGCCGCGAAAGCCTCGTCGAGGAAGGCGGCAAGCTGGGCAGCGTGCTTCGACATCAGGCCCGTCGCGGTCGCGGCCGAGGCGGCGCGGCCGACATAGCGCGGCCGCTTCGACTTCACGCCGGCATGACCCAGCACCCATTCCAGGTAAGGTTCGACGAAGGTCCAGGAGCCCATGTTCTTGGGTTCCTCCTGGCACCAGGCCACGTCCGCGCCCTTGAAGCGCGACAGTTCCTGCGCCAGCGTCTTGAGCGGGAAGGGATAGAGCTGCTCGACGCGCATCAGGTAGACGTCGTCGATGCCGCGCTTCTCGCGCTCCTCCAGCAGGTCGTAATAGACCTTGCCCGAGCACAGCACGACGCGGCGGATCTTCGAGTCCTTGACCAGCTTGGTGGTCGACTTGCCGCGCTCGGCATCGTCCGCCAGCACGCGGTGGAAGGTCGAGCCCTCGGCGAGGTCGGCCAGGTCGGAGACGCAGCGCTTGTGGCGCAGCAGCGACTTCGGCGTCATCAGGATCAGCGGCTTGCGGAAATCGCGCTTCAGCTGGCGGCGCAGGATGTGGAAGTAGCTCGCAGGCGTCGAGCAGTTCGCCACCTGCATGTTGTCCTCGGCGCACATCTGCAGGAAGCGCTCCAGGCGGGCGGAAGAGTGCTCCGGCCCCTGGCCCTCATAGCCGTGCGGCAGCAGGCAGACGAGGCCGGACATGCGCAACCACTTGCGCTCGCCCGAGGAGATGAACTGGTCGAACACCACCTGCGCACCGTTGGCGAAGTCGCCGAACTGCGCTTCCCAGCAGGTCAGCGCGTTCGGCTCCGACAGCGAATAGCCGTATTCGAAGCCCAGCACCGCCTCTTCCGAGAGCATCGAGTTGATGACCTCGTAGCGCGCCTGGTCCTCGCGGATATGGTTCAGCGAGGTGTGGCGGGCTTCCGTCTCCTGGTCGATCAGCACCGAATGGCGTTGGCTGAAGGTGCCGCGCTCGCAATCCTGGCCGGACAGGCGGACCGGATTGCCGTCGAGCAGCAGCGAGCCGAAGGCCAGCGCCTCGCCGGTCGCCCAGTCGATCCCCTCGCCGCTCTCGACCGCCTTCTTGCGGTTGTCGAGGAAGCGCTGGATCGTGCGGTGGACGTTGAAGCCCGCCGGCACGGCCGTGATCTTCTCGGCGATCTCCTTCAGCGTCTCCGCCGGAACGCCGGTGGCGCCGCGGCGCGGATCGTCCTCGTCGGCGCGGATCGCCTTCATCCCGGCCCAGCGGCCGTCCAGCCAGTCCGCCTTGTTGGGCTTGAAGCTCTGGCCGGCATCGAACTCGATCTCGAGCTTCGCCTTCCAGGCCGCGCGCGCCTCGTCGAGCTCGGCGGCGCTGATCACGCCCTCCGCCTCGAGCTTGGCGGCATAGAGCTCCAGCGTCGTCTTGTGGCCGCGGATCTTGCGGTACATCAGCGGCTGGGTGAAGCCCGGCTCGTCGCCCTCGTTATGGCCGAAGCGGCGATAGCAGAACATGTCGATCACGACCGGCTTGTGGAACTTCTGCCGGAACTCGATGGCGACCTTCGCGGCGAAGACCACCGCTTCCGGGTCGTCGCCGTTCACATGGAAGACCGGGGCCTCGACCATCTTCGCCACGTCGGACGGATAGGGCGAGGAGCGTGAATAGCGCGGATAGGTGGTGAAGCCGATCTGGTTGTTGATGATGAAGTGGATCGAGCCGCCGGTGCGGTGGCCCTTCAGCCCCGAGAGGCCGAGGCATTCCGCCACCACCCCCTGGCCGGCGAAGGCCGCATCGCCGTGGATCAGCAGCGGCAGCACCTTCGTGCGCTCGACGACGTCGCCGAACTGGTCCTGCTTGGCGCGGACCTTGCCGAGCACGACGGGGTCGACGATCTCGAGATGCGACGGGTTGGCCGTCAGCGAGATATGGACGTTGTTGCCATCGAACTCGCGGTCGGACGAGGCACCCAGATGGTACTTCACGTCGCCAGAGCCCTCGACGTCGTCGGGAGCGTAGGAGCCGCCCTTGAACTCGTGGAACAGCGCGCGGTGCGGCTTGCCCAGCACCTGCGTCAGCACGTTGAGGCGGCCGCGATGGGCCATGCCGAAGACGATGTCGCGCAGGCCGAGCGCGCCGCCGCGCTTGATGATCTGCTCCAGCGCCGGAACCAGCGCCTCGCCGCCATCCAGGCCGAAGCGCTTGGTGCCGGTGAACTTGAGGTCGAGGAACTTCTCGAAGCCCTCGGCCTCGACCAGCTTGTTCAGGATCGCCTTCTTGCCTTCCTTGGTGAAGGCGATCTCCTTGTCCGGCCCCTCGATGCGCTCCTGCAGCCAGGCCTTCTGCTCGGGATCGGAGATGTGCATGAACTCGACGCCCACCGTGCCGCAATAGGTCCGCTGCAGGATCGAGACCATCTCGCGGACGGTGGCGAACTCCATGCCGAGCACGTTGTCGATGAAGATCTTGCGGTCGAGATCCGCCTCGGTGAAGCCGAAGGCGGCCGGTGCCAGTTCCTCGGAATCATTGCGGCTCTCGATGCCGAGCGGATCGAGCTTGGCATGCAGGTGTCCGCGCATGCGATAGGCCCGGATCAGCATGATGGCGCGGACGGAATCGCGCGTCGCCTGCTGCACGTCGGACGGCGAGATCGCGGCACCTGCGGCCTTGGCCTTGGCGCCGAGCTTGTCGCCCACGGCCTTCTCGACCTGCGCCCAGTTGCCGTCGAGCGCCGAGACGAGTTCGCCATTGGCGGCGATCGGCCAGTTCGGCTTCTTCCAGGACGCGCCCTTGGCGTTCTGCAGCACCGACTGCTTGTCGTCCTGCAGCGCGCCGAAGAAGCTCTGCCACTGCGGGTCGACCGAGGTGGGATCGGCCTCGTAGCGGGCATAGAGATCCTCGATATAGGCCGCGTTTCCGCCGTAGAGGAACGCGGTCTGCGCGAGAGCCTCGTTATTGTCCTGGCGAGCCATGATGCTCCTGCCTTCCTTCGCCGCTGCGTCAGGCCCGGACCCCTGCCCGAACCTCTGGTTCTTCGACGACCGGAGCCATCGCCCGGTCGTCCTGGTTGGCGTCACGCACGGGAGATGGCCCGTGCCGAGACCCGGAAATTGGTGCTGCTGAAGGGCCGGCTCAAGGCCGGCCCCATGCCCGCGAGGCGGGTCAGCCCTTCAACACCTCGACCAAGGTCTTTCCAAGGCGCGCCGGCGAGGGCGAGACCTTGATGCCCGCCGCTTCCATCGCCGCGATCTTGTCCTCGGCGCCGCCCTTGCCGCCCGAGATGATCGCGCCGGCATGGCCCATGCGGCGGCCGGGAGGGGCCGTGCGGCCGGCGATGAAGCCGACCATCGGCTTCTTGCGACCGCGCTTGGCCTCGTCCTTGATGAACTGCGCCGCATCCTCTTCGGCCGAGCCGCCGATCTCGCCGATCATCACGATCGACTCGGTCTTCGGATCAGCCAGGAACATCTCGAGCATGTCGATGAACTCGGTGCCCTTGACCGGGTCGCCGCCGATGCCGACGGCTGTGGTCTGGCCGAGGCCCTCATTCGTGGTCTGGAACACCGCCTCATAGGTCAGCGTCCCCGAGCGCGAGACGATGCCGACCGAACCCGGCTTGAAGATGTTGGCCGGCATGATGCCGATCTTGCTCTCGCCCGCCGTGACGACGCCGGGGCAGTTGGGCCCGATCAGCCGCGACTTGGAGCCAACGAGCGAGCGCTTGACCTTGACCATGTCGAGCACCGGAATGCCCTCGGTGATGCAGATGATCAGCGGGATCTCGGCGTCGATCGCCTCGCAGATCGCATCGGCCGCGCCCGGAGGCGGCACATAGACGACCGACGCGGTCGCGCCGGTCTTGGCCTTCGCCTCATGGACGCTGTCGAAGACCGGCAGGCCGAGATGGAGCGAGCCGCCCTTCCCCGGGGAGGTGCCGCCGACCATCTGCGTGCCATAGGCGATCGCCTGCTCGGAGTGGAAGGTCCCGTTCTTGCCGGTGAAGCCCTGGCAGATGACCTTGGTGTTCTTGTCGATCAGGATGGACATGTCTGCTCCTCAGGCCTTCTTGACCGCAGCGACGATCTTCTGCGCCGCATCGTCGAGGTCGTCGGCGGGAATGACGTTGAGGCCGGAGTCGCGGATGATCTGCTTGCCTTCCTCGACATTGGTGCCCTCGAGGCGCACCACCAGCGGAACCTGAAGGCCCACCGCCTTCACCGCGGCGATGACGCCGCGCGCGATGACGTCGCACTTCATGATGCCGCCGAAGATGTTGACCAGGATACCCTTCACCTTCGGGTCGGCGGTGATGATCTTGAACGCCGCCGTCACCTTCTCTTCGGAGGCGCCGCCGCCCACGTCGAGGAAGTTCGCAGGGCTCTCGCCATAGAGCTGGATGATGTCGAGCGTCGCCATGGCCAGGCCCGCGCCGTTGACCATGCAGCCGATCGTGCCGTCGAGCGCGATATAGGCGAGGTCATACTTCGAGGCCTCGATCTCCTTCTCGTCCTCTTCCGTGGTGTCGCGCAGCGCGACGATCTCGGGATGACGGTAGAGCGCGTTGGAATCGAACGAGACCTTGGCATCCAGGCACTTGATCTGGCCCTGCGTCGTCACGATCAGCGGGTTGATCTCCAGCATGTCCATGTCCTTGGCCACGAAGGCCGCATAGATCTGGCTGAGGACGGTGCCGGCCTGCTTGGCGAGATCGCCCGAGAGGCCGAGGATGCGCGCCATGGCGCGGCCGTGATGCGGCATGATGCCGGTGGCCGGGTCGACCGAGAAGGTCTCGATCTTCTCGGGGGTGTCATGGGCGACGGTCTCGATGTCCATGCCGCCTTCGGTCGAGATCACGAAGGCGATGCGCGAGGTCGCGCGGTCGACCAGGGCCGAGAGGTAGAACTCCTTCTCGATGTCCGAGCCGTCCTCGATATAGAGGCGGTTGACCTGCTTGCCGGCCTCGCCGGTCTGCACGGTCACCAGCGTGTTGCCGAGCATCTCTTTGGCGTGGCTCTCGACCTCTTCGACCGACTTGGCGAGACGCACGCCGCCCTTGGCGTCGGGGCCGAGTTCCTTGAACTTGCCCTTGCCGCGGCCGCCCGCATGGATCTGGCTCTTCACCACATAAAGCGGGCCGGGCAGCTTCTTGGCGGCCTCGACGGCTTCCGCCACCGTCAGCGCCGGGAAACCGGCCGAGACGGGCGCGCCGAACTCCTTGAGGATGGCCTTGCCCTGGTATTCGTGGATGTTCATGTGCTCCGGTCCCTTGATGAGGGGAAATTCTCAGGCAGTAGGCAGTCGGCAAGAGGCAGTCGGGTGAAGGGCGGCCGTTTCCGACTGCCTGTTGCCGACTGCCTGCCCCCGGCTCACGCCAGCGACGAGTCGACCGACTTGCAGGCGTCGATCAGCGTCTGGACCGACGCCACCGACTTCGCCAGCATCTCCTTCTCGGCGCCGTTGAGGCGGATCTTGACGACACGCTCGACGCCCTTGGCGCCGATCACCACCGGCACGCCGACGAACATGTCCTTCACGCCATACTGGTTGCGCAGATAGGCCGCGGCCGGCAGGACGCGCTTCTGGTCCTTGAGATAGCTTTCGGCCATGGCGATCGCGGAGGCCGCCGGGGCATAGAAGGCCGAGCCGGTCTTGAGCAGGTTGACGATCTCGCCGCCGCCCTTGCGGGTGCGCTCGACGATCGCGTCCAGGCGCTCCTGGGTGGTCCACTTCATCTTGACGAGATCCGGCAGCGGAATGCCGGCGACGCCCGAGTAACGGACCAGCGGCACCATGTCGTCGCCATGGCCGCCGAGCACGAAGGCCGAGACGTCCTTGACCGAGACCTGGAACTCCTCGGCGAGGAAGTAGCGGAACCGGGCCGAGTCGAGCACGCCGGCCATGCCGCAGATCATGTTCGGCTTGATGCCGGAGAACTTCTGCAGCGCCCAGACCATCGCGTCGAGCGGGTTGGTGATGCAGATCACGAAGGCCTTCGGCGCATATTGCTTGATGCCCTCGCCGACGGCCTTCATCACCTTGAGGTTGATGCCGATCAGGTCGTCGCGGCTCATGCCGGGCTTGCGCGGCACGCCGGCGGTGACGATGATCACGTCGGCGCCCTTGATATCCTCATAGGTGTTGGTGCCGCGATAGCCGGCATCGAAGCCATCCACCGGCGACGACTCGGCGATGTCGAGACCCTTGCCCTGCGGAATGCCCTCGGCGATGTCGAACAGCACGACGTCGCCCAGTTCCTTGAGGCCGGCGAGGTGGGCGAGCGTGCCGCCGATCTGGCCGGAACCGATGAGGGCGATCTTCTTGCGGGCCATGGCGTGTCCTTCATGTTCGGGGCCATGGGAGACATGGCCAGGCGAGAAGCCGGCAAGCCGGCGAAACCGTGCGTTCCTTTGGCCCAGACCGGGCTTTTGCCGCAAGCCTTGCGAAAAAAGCGGCTTTTCCGCGGCGCTACGCGCGCCCGAACGCGCGCGCGAGACCATGCCTCTATTTTTCAATGACTTGCGGAGGCCTCCGAGCCATCTTTCGCGTCGAAAGGCTCCAAAAAGCCCCGATGACAATCTACGAATTCTGTAATTCGTAACCTGATTTCAGACGATGCCGCTGCCGAGCACCCGCAGGATCACGCGGATCAGGGTCGAGAGCCGGGCATCGACGGAAGCCTGCGGCACATCGCCTTCGAGCGCCAGCGAAGCCGGGTGGATGAACCGGTGCGTGGCGTCGATCACGAAGGCGATCGCCCGGTCCCGGTCGCGCGGCTCGAACACGCCGGTCGCGATCCCCTCGTCGACGACCCGCTCGAACAGCGCCCTCACCCGCGTGCGGTTGCGCCGGCTGATGGCATGGCGCTTCGCCACTGCCAGCGAGAGCGCCGCGAAGAGATGCGGTTCCTCGTGCAGCAGGTCGCGATTGGCCTTGGCGAGGCCGAGGATCAACCGCTCCAGCTTGTCGTCGGCCGGATCAGGCCCGTCGGCGATGTCGGCGAGCTTGCGCTCGGTCGCCTTCAGCCAGACATCGACGACGGCATCGACCAGCGCCACCCGCGACGGGAAATAGCGATAGACATTGGCATGCGTCATCCCCGCCTCCTCGGCGACGGCGACGACGGTGAAGCGCTTCAGGCCGAACCGGCGCAGATGCTCGCCGGCGACCGAGAGGATGCGGGTCTCGCTCGGCTCGCGCTGCGGCATGGGTCAGCCCTGCCCCTGCTGTGACTGGCCCCGGAAACGCACCCTCATCCCGGGCTTGCCCCGGGATCCGTGGCAGAGCGCCTCCGGCAAGGGGTCAGGCATGGATACCGGATCGGCCCAGCGTCGTGGCTTGCCCGCAATGACAGCGCCATGATCAGAGACAGCGCAGCTCACGTCTCCACCAGCCCGGTGGTATCACCGCTGGCCGTCGAATCCGGCCGGCCATGCGGCTTGGCGAGATACTCCTCCGAGCGCATCTCGATCAGCCGCGAGACGGTGCGGTCGAACTCGAACGCCTCCCTCCCCCGCGCGGCTCGGTAGAGCTCGTGCGGCTCCGCCGCGGCCGACGCGACCAGCTTCACATGATGCTCGTAGAGCGTGTCGATCAGGATGATGAAACGCTTGGCCTCGTTGCGGCGGTCGAAATCCAGGATCGGGATGTCGTCGAGCACCAGCGTGTGGAAACGCTGCGCCAACGCGATGTAGTCCGAGGCCCCATAGGCCTGCGCGCAGAGATCGGCGAAGCTCGCCCGCGCCACGCCGGCGGCCGCTTGGGGCAGGATGAGATCGTGCCCCTGCACGGTCAGCACCCTGCGCTTGCCTTCGGCCGCGCCGGACAGGGCCTTGAAGGCGGCATCGAGGGCCGCTCTCGCCTTGTCGTCGGCCGGGACATGATAGACGGGCGCCCCGCCCAGCTTCTCCAACCGGAAATCGGTGCGCGCATCGAGTTTCAGCACCGTGACCTTCGTCTGCAGCAACTCGATGAAGGGCAGGAACAGCGCGCGGTTTAGCCCGCCTTCATAGAGCCGCGACGGCTCGACATTGGAGGTCGCCACCACGACGACGCCGGCGGCGAAGAGCGCCGTGAACAGCCGCCCCAGGATCATCGCATCGGCGATGTCGGTGACGGTGAACTCGTCGAAGCAGAGCAGATAAGCGTCCTCGGCCAGTTCAGCCGCCACCGGCGCGATCGGATCGGCGTCCTTGACCTCGCCGCTCTTGATCTTCTGGCGGTAGACCCCGATGCGGCCATGCACATCGGCCAGGAACTCGTGGAAATGGACGCGGCGCTTGCGCCTCACCGGCGCAGCCTCGAAGAACAGGTCCATCAGCATGGTCTTGCCGCGGCCGACCGAACCCCAGATGTAGAGGCCCTTGGGAGCCTGCGCCGTGTCCGCCTTGCGGCCGAAGAGCCAGCCGAGCGCGCTGCCCTTGCGGGCGAGCCGCCGCGCCGCCAGCGTCTCGCTCAGCCCCTGCAGCGTCTTCACCACCGCGACCTGCGCCGGATCGCGCTCGATGGCGCCGGACTCCACGAGCGCGGCATAACGGTCGGTGATCGAGGCGGTCATGGTGCGGGAGGTGCGGTCCGGAGAGAAAGCCCCTCCCGGTTACGGCAGCGCCGCGGCGCGGGCAAGGGCGTCGCGGGAAACGGCGTCGCGGGAAGCCCCTCTCCTGGCTCGAAGTCGGCTGTTGCCGACTTCGACACTTGAACCGCTGATCTCGGGCAAGTCCGGGATCAGTGAGAGGGGCAGGGGTGAGGTGTCGGCCCCGGACCAGCGGAGCAAGGCGCTCACCGCAGCAGCGGTCAGGTCACAGCAAAGCGCCCAAGGGCCATCCCCTCACCCTGCCCTCTCCCATTCGGGAGAGGGCTCCCCGCGCTGTCCTCGCCTAAACGGTCACTGGCCCTTGTTGATCGAGATCGGCTTCAGCGGGTTGTCCACCAGCCCGTATTTCTGGATCAGCGCCTGATAGCCGCCATTGGCCTGCAGCTTGTCGAGAGCGGCCTTCACCGCGTCACGCAGCTGCGCGCCCTCGGCGGTCTTGGCGACCGGAATGCCGACCAGCGTCGTCGTGAAGGGCTTGCCAAGCGGGATATAGGTGTTGGGCTCGAGCTTCTGGAAATGACCCATCGTCTCGCTGCCCTGGACCGCGCCCTGCAGGCGCTGCGTCTTGATCTGCGTGCGGGCATCGACGGAGCCCTCGGTGCCGACCACGTTGATCGCCGGCTTGCCCTTGGCGACGCAATTGGCCTGGCTCCACTCGCCGATCTGGACCGGCCAGTTGGTCGAGCGGCTGGCGCCAACGCTCTTGCCGCAGAGGTCTTCGGCAGCCTTGATCTGGTCCTTGAAGGCCGTGACCGTATAGAACTGCGCGCCCGAGACCATGTAGTCGACGAAATCGACCTGCTCGCGGCGGGCCGGCAGGTCGCTCATCCCCGCCATCGCCATGTCGACGCGGCCGGTCTGGATCGAGGGCAGCATCTGGGCGAAGGCGGTTTCCTGCCACTCGACCTTGACGCCGAGCTCCTTGCCGATCGCCTCGCCGAGCTCGATGTCGAAGCCGGAGAGCTGGTTGGTCGCCGGGTCCTTGAAGGCGATCGGCGGATAGTTCGGCTGCGTCGCGATGACGAGCTTGCCGGCGGTCTTGATCCGCTCCGGCAGGGCCTGCGCCTGCGCGGCGAGCGTGGTGGCGGCGAGCAGGGCCGCCGTCAGTGTGGTGCGAAGCATGGGTCTCTCCCTTTGATGAACGTTCTGAAAATCGATCTCGCCGACACGCTCACTTGAGCACGGCGGCAATGAAGTCGCGGGTGCGCTGCTGGCGCGGCGCCACCAGAACCGTCTGCGGTGGTCCTTGCTCGACGATCTCGCCCTTGTCCATGAAGACGACGTCGCTCGCCACCTCGCGTGCGAAGCCGAGCTCGTGCGTGACGACGATCATCGTCATGCCGGAGGCCGCCAGATCGCGCATCACCGTCAGCACCTCGCCGACCAGCTCCGGGTCGAGCGCCGAGGTCGGCTCGTCGAACAGCATGAGCTTGGGCTTCATCGCCAGCGCACGGGCGATGGCGATGCGCTGCTGCTGCCCGCCCGACAATTCGCTCGGATAGGCGTCGCGCTTGTCGGCGAGGCCGACGCGCTCCAGAAGCGCCATCGCCTCGGCGACGATCTGCTTGCGCGGCTGCTTCAGCACCGTCAGCGGCCCCTCGATGATGTTCTGCAGCGCCGTCATGTGGTTGAACAGGTTGAAGCGCTGGAAGACCATGCCCGTCGCAAGGCGCTGGCGCGCGATCTCGGCATCGTTCAGTTCGTGCAGCTCGTCGCCGGCGCGGCGATAGCCGATCAGTTCCCCATCGACGCTGATCGCGCCCCTGTCGATCTTCTCAAGCTGGTTGATGCAGCGCAGCAGCGTCGACTTGCCCGAGCCCGACGGCCCGATGATGCACTGCACGGCCCCCGAAGCGACCGCAAGCGAGACGTCATTGAGGGCCTTCAGCTCGCCGAAGACCTTGCTGACATGCGCGACCGTGACGATCGCAGGTGCCTTCATCTCGGCCGCGCTCATGCCGGCTCCTCCTGCGCGGCGGCGCGCTTCACCTTGCGCCGCACGCCTCTGCCCTTCGAGAAGTGCCGCTCGAGGAAATACTGGCCGATCTGCAGCAGGGTCACCACGAGCAGATACCAGCCGGCGGCCACGATCAGCAATTCGATGACGCGGGCATTGGCATAGTAGATCGTCTGCGCGTTGCGCAGGATCTCGGCATACTGGATCACGCTGGCCACAGAGGTCAGCTTCACCATGCTGATCACCTCATTGCCGACCGGCGGGATGATGACGCGCATCGCCTGCGGCAGCACGATCCGCCGCAAGGTCGTCAGACGCGTCATGCCGATCGCCTTGGCGGCTTCGGTCTGGCCGGTGTCGACGGAGAGGATGCCGCCGCGGACCACTTCGGCCGTATAGGCGCCCTGGTTCATGCCGAGGCCGAGCAGCGTCGCCATGAACGGCCCGATGATGTCGATGGTGCGCCAGGAGAACAGGCCGGGGATGCCGATGGTCGGGAACACCAGCGCCAGGTTGAACCAGATCAGCAGTTGCAGCAGCAGCGGCGTGCCGCGGAAGAACCAGATGTAGAACAGCGCCACCCCGCGCAGCACCGGGTTCGGCGACATGTACATGATCGCGAAGACGACACCGAGCACGATGCCCAGCGCCATCGCGCAGACCGTCATGATCAGCGTGTTCGTCAGGCCGGAGAGGATCGCCGGGGCGGTGAAGAACTGCGCCACCACCGGCCAGGCGATATCGCCCTTGGCGAAGGCGACGCCGAGCCAGATGAGCACCGCGACGATCAGCGCCGCCGCGACCCAGCGCCCGTAGAAGCGCTTCGGCACGATCCGCAGGCCAGCGACCTGCGCGAGATCGCCGGCGTCGATCCGGGAGGAGGTCACGGTCATGGCGCGCCCTCGCGGCTCCAGCGCGACACGCCGGACAGCGTCTCGCGGAACCGGCCGACCTGCTCGATCACGCGCGAGGGTGCCGTGCCACCATGGCCGCTGCGCGCCGCGACGGCGGCGTCGAGCGTCAGGCAGTCGAGCACGCCGGCATCGAGCCGCGGATCGACCGCCCTCAGATCGACGGCATCGAGCGATTCCAGCTCGCGCCCCATATCCTCGCAATAGCGCACCAGCGCCCCCGTGATCTCATGCGCCTCGGCGAAGGGGATGCCCTTGCGCGCGAGATGGTCGGCGACCTCCGTCGCCAGCGTGAAGCCAAGCCCCGCCTGCGCCCGCATCGGCCCGGGATGAACCTCCATGCTGGCGATCAGCCCGGCGAAGGCCGGCAGCACCTCCTCCAGCACGTCGACCGCGTCGAAGGCGGCGCGCTTATCCTCCGCCAGATCGCGGTTATAGGAAAGCGGCAGCCCCTTCAACGCGCCCAGCATCGTCACGACGTCGCCGGCGAGCCGCGCGGCCCGCCCGCGCGAGATTTCGGCGATGTCGGGGTTCTTCTTCTGCGGCATGATCGACGAGCCGGTGGCGAAACCGTCATCCAGCGTCACCCAGCCGAACTGGCGCGAGGTCCACAGCGTCACCTCCTCCGCCAGGCGCGAGAGGTTGGTCAGCGTCAGGGCTGCGACGAACAGGAACTCGGCGACATGGTCGCGTGCCGCCACCGCATCCACGGAATTCTCGAAGGGCGACTCGTAGCCGAGCGCCTCCGCGCTCAGCGCCGGCTGTAGCGTGATGGCGGAACCCGCGAAGGCCGCCGCACCCAGCGGCGACTGGCCTGCCCGCTTTTCCCAATCGGCGAGCCGGGAAGCGTCGCGCAGCAGGACCTGGCCATGGGCCATCAGCCAATGGCCGAAGGTCACCGGCTGGGCGTTCTGGAGATGGGTGAAACCGGGGCAGACGGTTGCGGCATGCGCCTCGGCCTGGTCGGCGATGGCTCCGAGCAGCTCGGCCAGCATGCCGGCGAGCGGGCGTGCCTTCTGCCGCAGATAGAGCTTGAGGTTGTTCGCGGCCTGGTCGTTGCGGGAGCGCCCGGCCCGGAGCTTGGCGCCGACGGGCCCGGCCCGCTCTGTCAGCACGCGCTCGATGAAGGTGTGGACATCCTCGTCCGCCTCGGTCGGCACGAGCCTTCCGGCGGCGGCATCGGCCGCGATGCTGTCGAGCGCCCCGACGATCGCAGCCCGTTCGGCCGCGCTGAGCAGTCCCGCCCGCTCGAGCTCGGCCGCATGGGCCCGGCTGCCGGCGATGTCCTGCGGCACCAGCCGGGCATGCTCGCCGGCTGCGCTCGACAGCTTCATCAACCGTGGATCGGGCGGCTTGCGGAAGCGTCCGCCCCACAGGCGCGTCGTCTGGTTCATGCTTCTGGTCCCTGCCCTTCGGGCAGAATGTCCTCTTGACCGGCGAGCCAGCAAACGAAACGATCTCCGCTGCCCTAGTCGTAAAAGGAATACCCTATGGCCGTCGGCCGGCCGCCGCCTTCATCGACCGCTTTGCGCGCTTTCGCCACCGTCGCCCGCCTCGGCTCCACCGCCCGTGCGGCCGCCGAGGTCAATTTGACCCAGAGCGCGGTCTCCAAGCAGGTGCTCGCGCTGGAACATCACCTCGGCGTCGTGCTGTTCGATCGCAGCCCGCTTGGGCTCAAGCTCACCGAGGCTGGCGCGATCTACCTGCCCTATGCCGAGGCCGCGCTGGAGCAGATGGGCCGCGGCGCGATGCGCCTGGCGGAGCGCGCCGCCATCGCCCGTCCGATCCGGCTGCATCTCGTCGCCGTCGCCGGGGAGCGCTGGCTGATGGAACGCTTCCCGGCCTTTGCCGGGGCCCATCCCGGCATCGACGTGCAGTTCACCAATTATGTCAGCGAGAGCGAGACGGAAGAGCCAGATATCGAGATCGCGCACGGCACGCCCCCCTGGCCCGACAGGGAAGCGCACTACCTCTTCGGCCGCGACGTGGCCCTGGTGGCGGCGCCCGAGCTGATCGAGCGCATGGGCGGGTTCCGGCGTGCCGCCGACATCCAGAAGATGACGCTGCTGCAGCATTTCCAGATGCCGACCTTCTGGGCCGAGTTCACCGAGGCGCATGGCCTGCGCGGCGCCGTGCCGGCCCACACCGTGCGCTACGGCTATTACTCGGTGATCACGCGGGCCGCCGTCGCCGGCCTCGGGGTCGCGCTCGCGCCGCGTTGCTATGTCGCCGAGGAGCTGGCCTCGGGCGCACTGGTGAACCCGCTCGATCTCGGCTTCGCCAGCGCCACCGGGTGCTGGCTTACGCTGAAGCCCGACGCCCATCGGCGCCCCGGGCTCGACGCCCTGCTGGGCTGGCTCCTGAGCGAGGCCGCCGCCTTCGATGCGCGGACCAGCGCGGCCTGAGCGACGGCAACCTCGTGCGGCCTTCCGCGTTGGGCCGGCAGGAGGACGCGCGCCATGATGACCCTGCTGCCGGCACCCGAGCATGTCTGCGCCTTCGCGCTCAGCGGCACGATCGAGCCGGACGACATCGAGCGCGTCATCGCCAATCTTGAGCTTCGGCTGAGCCGGCACGAGAAGGTCTCGGTCCTGGCCGATCTCAGCGCCTTCGAGGAGATGACGCTGGCCGCCGCCTGGCGGGACGCGCGCTACGGCTTCGGCAAGCTCTGGGAGCTCAGGCGCTTTCCCAGGGAGGCGCTGATCGTCGGGCCGGGCTGGCTCGACCGCACGACCCGGTTCTTCGCGCCGGTCGTCCCCTTCGTCGAGATCCGTTCGTTCCCGCCGGCGCAGCGCGAGGCCGCCCTTGCCTGGGCCGCCGATATCGAGGGCGGCCCGAACGCGTAGGGACCTCGCCGGGTCGCGCGGTCAGCCTCGGGCGAACGTCTCGTCGAAGGCGTAGCCGGCGCCGCGGACGGTCCGCAGCGGGTCCTTGGCATCGCCTGGCGTGATCGCCTTGCGCAGCCGCCCGACATGGACGTCGACGGTGCGCTCGTCGATGTAGACGTCGCGGCCCCAGACGGCGTCGAGCAGCTGGGCGCGGGAGTAGACCCGCCCCGGCGCCTGCATCAGGAACTCCAGCAGCCTGAATTCGGTCGGGCCCAGATGCAGCTCGCTGCCCGCCCGGCGCACGCGCCGCGTGGTGCGGTCGAGCTCCAGGTCGCCGGCCGCGAGCAGACCCGCGACGTGACCTGGCTTCGCCCTGCGAAGAAGCGCCTGGATTCGCGCGATCAGCTCCGGCAGCGAGAACGGCTTCACGACATAGTCGTCGGCGCCGGTGGCGAGGCCGCGCACACGTTCGGTCTCCTCGCCGCGGGCCGTGAGCATGATGATCGGCACCCGCTCGGTGTCGCGCCGCGAGCGCAGCCGCCGGCACAGCTCGATGCCGGAGAGGCCCGGCAGCATCCAGTCGAGCAGGACGAGATCAGGCGTCGAATCACGCAGATGCAGCTCGGCATCGTCCCCTCGCGCCACGCTGTCGACCTCGAAGCCCTCGGCCTCGAGATTGTAGCGCAGCAACAGGGTCAGGGGCTCCTCGTCCTCGACGATCAGGATGCGTGCGGCCATGCTTCTTTTCCGTCCGTCCTCCGAACCCGCCGTCATGCTCGCCCGTGCGGCGGCATCCACATCTCGCGCAGCGCCTAGAGAAGCGAGGAGGTGGATGGCCGGGACAGGCCCGGCCACGACGGAAAGGCTACGGCACCTTGCGTTCGTTCAGTTTCCCGTCACCGCTTCGAGCTCGATATTGGTCGTGTCGAGCTTCGGGCGGTTCGCGTCGAGCGAGTCGCCGGTCACCAGATAGTGGATCGTCTCGGCGATGTTGGTGGTGTGGTCGCCGATGCGCTCGATGTTCTTGGCGCAGAACAGCAGATGCGTGCAGAAGGTGATGTTGCGCGGGTCCTCCATCATATAGGTCAGGAGCTCGCGGAACAGCGAGGTGTAGAGCGCGTCGATCTCGTCGTCGCGGCGCCAGACCTCGAGCGCCTTCTGCTCGTTTCCGGCGGCATAGGCGTCGAGCACGTCCTTGAGCTGCGCCTGGACCAGGCGGCTGATGTGCTCCAGGCCGACCACGGCGCGGTGCGGCGGCTGGAACTGCCCGGCGATGGCGACGGCCCGCTTGGCGATGTTCTTGGCGAGATCGCCGACACGCTCGATATCGGCCGCGATGCGAATGGCCGAGATCAGCTCGCGCAGATCGTTGGCGAGCGGCTGCCGGCGGGCGATGGTCAGCACCGCCTTCTCCTCGACATCGCGCTGGAGGTTGTCCAGGCGCTGGTCGGCGGAGATGATCTTCTGGGCGAGGGCGGTGTCGCGGCGCACCAGCGCCACCGTCGAATCCCCCAGCATGCGTTCGGCCATGCCGCCCATTTCGGCGAGGCTGCGGCGGATGCCTTCGAGATCGGCGTCGTAGGAACGGACGATGTGTTCGGTCATGATGTGGTCCTCCGCTGCATCGGCCCGAAACGTGCGATGCGGTTTTCGGGATGGTCGATGCCCAGTATCTGCGTCAGCCGAAACGGCCGGTGACGTAGTCCTGCGTCTGCTTCTTCGCCGGGTTCATGAAGATGGTGTTGGTCGGCGCGAACTCGATCACCTCGCCAAGATACATGAAGGCGGTGTACTGCGAGATGCGGGCCGCCTGCTGCATGTTGTGGGTCACGATCGCGATGGTGAAGTCGCTCTTCAACTGCTCCAGCAAATCCTCGATCTTGCCGGTCGAGATCGGGTCGAGCGCCGAGGTCGGCTCGTCGAACAGGATCACCTCCGGCTTCTGGGCGATGGTGCGCGCGATGCACAGACGCTGCTGCTGACCGCCGGAGAGGCCCATGCCGGAGCTCTTCAGCTTGTCCTTGACCTCATCCCAGAGCGCGGCGCGGCGCAGCGCACCCTCGACGCGGTCGTCGAGCTCGGACTTCGGCGGCTTCTCGTAGAGGCGGATGCCGAAGGCGACGTTGTCGTAGATCGACATCGGGAACGGCGTCGGCTTCTGGAACACCATGCCGACGCGCGAGCGCAGCTCGTTCACGTCGACCTCGTTGGAGATGATGTTGCGCCCGTCGAGCAGGATCTCGCCCGTCGCCCTCTGCTCCGGATAGAGCGAATAGATGCGGTTGAAGATGCGCAGCAGGGTCGACTTGCCGCAGCCCGAGGGGCCGATCAGCGCGGTGACGTGCCGGTCACGGAAGTCGAGATTGATATTCTTCAGCGCCTTGTGCTCGCCGTAGTAGAAATCGAGGTTCTTCACCGCGATCCGGACGGGAGCAGCGGCATCGAGCGTCTGCGGGGAGAGTTCAAGGGTCGAGAGCATCGACGTGGTCCCTCAGGAACGGGGCGAGGTTGGGATTTCGGTTCTCACTTGCCGCCGGCGACGATGCGCCGGGCGACAAGCGAGAGGACGAGGATCGAGAGCGTGATGATCAGCGAGCCGGCCCAGGCGAGCTGCTGCCAGTTCTCGTAAGGGGCCGAGGCGAACTGGTAGATCGTCACCGGCAGGTTGGAAACACCGCCGAGCAGGGTCGGCGAGAACCAGAACGAGTTGTTCAGCGCAGTGAAGATCAGCGGCGCGGTTTCGCCGGCGATGCGGGCCAGCGCCAGCAGGATGCCGGTGACCATGCCGGACTTCGCCGCCTTCCAGGTGATGGAGGTGATCACCACGGAGGGCGGCGCCCCGAGCGCCGAGCCGGCCTCCCGCAGCGGGCCGGGCACCAGGCGCAGCATGTCCTCGGTGGTGCGCACGATCACGGGGATGGCGATGATGCCGAGCGCGACGCCGCCGGCCCAGCCGGAATAGCCGCCCAGCGGCTCGACCAGGATGACGTAGACGAACAGGCCGATCAGGATCGAGGGCGCCGAGAGCAGGATGTCGTTGATGAAGCGGATCAGGTCGGCGAGCTTGGAACCTTTGCCGTATTCGGCGAGATAGGTTCCGGCGAGCACGCCGACCGGCGTCGCCACGGCGATGCCCAGGAAGGTCAGCACGACCGAACCGACGATGGCGTTGGCCAGGCCGCCCCCTTCGGAACCGGGACCCGGCATCGTCTGGGTGAAGGTCGCGATGGAGAGGCCACCGACGCCCTTCACGATCAGCATGCCGAGAATCCAGAACAGGACGGTGATGGCCAGCAGCGTGAAGCCGGTCGCGATAATCTTCATCGCCCGATCGGCGGCGCGGCGTGACTGGCGCACGCGGCCCCAGGTCGAGGGCGGCAGCGCACGAACGGTGGAGGGTGTCGCCATGCTCATGATCTTGAACCCCCTCAGAAGGCTTTGACGCGCGCCACAAGGATGCGCGCGATGACGAGGACGACGAAGGTGACGAAGAACAGGATGCAGCCGAGCGCGATCAGGGCGTTGAGCTGCAGGCCGATGGCCTCGTTGAACTCGTTGGCGATGCGCGAGGCGATGGTCGAGCCCGGATCCATGATCGACGCGGAGAGCCGGTTCGCGTTGCCGACGACGAAGGTCACCGCCATCGTTTCGCCGAGCGCGCGGCCCAGCCCCAGCATGATCGCGCCGATGATCGAGACGCCGGCCTGCGGCACCAGCACATGGCGCACGACCTCCCATGTGGTCGCGCCGATCCCGTAGGCGCTTTCACGCAGCACGGAAGGAATCTGGTCGAGCATGTCGCGCACGATCGAGGCGATGAAAGGGATGATCATGAAGGCCAGGATGATGCCGGCCGACAGGATGCCCAGGCCGGATGGCGAAGCGGCATAGAAGATTGTTCCGACGATCGGCATTCCTTCGACGACGCGCGACACCGGCTGCTGCACATAGGCGGCAAACAGCGGCACGAAGACGAACAGACCCCACATGCCGTAGATGATCGAGGGAACCGCGGCGAGCAGCTCGATGGTCGTCGAGACCGGCTGCTTGAACCAGGGCGGCGCGAGCTGCGTCAGAAAAACCGCGATGCCGAGCGAGAGCGGAACACCGACCAGCAGCGCGATCAATGCCGTCGAGAGCGTACCGACGATCGCCGGCCAGGCACCGTACTGGTCGTTCTGGGTGTCCCAGACACTGGATGTGATGAAGCCAAGCCCCATCTCCCGGAACGCCGGCCAGCCGCCGATGATCATCGAAATCATGATTCCGGCGAGCAGCACCAGGACCAGCAAGGCCGAGCCGAAACTGGCATTGCGGAAGACGATGTCGAAGGTGCCCTTTGGCGTCTTGCGCTGAGGGCGCGCGGCCGGAATGCTCATAGGGTCGGTCACGGCTGTCATCCGTGGAACTCCGGGCTTAGCGGGAGGCGGAAGGATCGTTTTCAAGGGAACCGATCGTCATCCCCAGCGGCGGATGGGAGGCATGCCGCCGCTCGGGATGGGGGTCGGAAAGGTGCGAAGCAGGGTCTCGCCCTGCTTCGCGATGTTGGCGCAGCTCGATCAGAAGACGGGCTTGCTGGAGGCGTCGGTGATGCCCTTCCAGCTCGCGCGGACCATGTCCTTCACGTTGGCGGGAAGCGGAACATACTCGAGATCGGTGGCGAGCTTGTCGCCATTCTTGTAGGCCCAGTCGAAGAACTTCAGCGCGGCAGCGGACTGCTCGGGCTTGTCGGCCTTCTTGTGCATCAGGATGAAGGTCGCCGAGGTGATCGGCCAGGCCTCGGCACCGGGCTGGTTGTTGATGATGATGCCGAAACCGGGCGCCTCGTTCCAGTTGGCGTTGGCGGCGGCAGCCTGGAAAGACTTGTCATCCGGAACCGGGAACTTGCCGTCGCGGTTCTGAACGAGGCCGTAGGACAGCTTGTTCTGCTTGGCATAGGCGTACTCGACATAGCCGATCGAGTTGGCGATCTGCTTCACCGAAGCCGAGACGCCCTCATTGCCCTTGCCGCCGATGCCGGCCGGGAACTGCACCGAGGTGTTGGCGCCGATCTTGGACTTCCAGTCCGGCGAGACGCGCGAGAGATAGTCCGTCCAGACGAAGGTCGTGCCCGATCCGTCCGAGCGATAGACGACGGTGATGTTGGCGTCCGGCAGCTTCACGCCGGGGTTGATCGCGACGATCTTGGGATCGTTCCACTTCTTGATGTTGCCCTGGTAGATGTCGGCAAGCATCGGACCGGTGAACTTGAGCTGGCGAGCCTCGACGCCGGCGATGTTGATCGCCGGAACGAGAGCGCCCATCACGGCCGGGAACTGCAGCAGGCCGTCCTTCTCAAGGTCTTCACCCTTCAGGGGCATGTCGGAAGCGCCGAAATCGACGGTCTTGGACTTGATCTGACGGATACCGCCGCCGGAACCGATCGACTGGTAGTTCAGGCCGATGCCGGTTTCCTTCTGATAGGCCTCAGCCCACTTGGAATAGATCGGGAAAGGGAATGTCGCACCGGCGCCGGTGATGTCGGCAGCCTGGGCGGTGCCGGCAATCCCGGCGGCCAAGGCCGCGAGAACCAGAATCTTGCGCATTGAGGTATCCTCTTTGGGTCGCTGCATTCAGCGCCCTGTCAGAACACCTTCTATATGACAGCCACATGACATTTCGTCACGAAGGCTGTCATGAAGCGGGAACCGCTCCTGCCTCAGCCGGCGCGGCGCGCCTCGAAGCGAGGCAGGATCGCCTTGAAGGTCGCCCCCTCGCCGGGCTTGCTCTCGATCGTCAGGCGCCCGCGATGGCGCAGGACGATGTGCTTGACGATGGCGAGGCCGAGCCCCGTCCCGCCGGCTTCGCGGCTGGCGGCCGTGTCGACACGGTAGAAGCGCTCCGTCAGGCGCGGCAGGTGCTCGGGGGCGATGCCCGGCCCGTCATCGCGCACGCAGACACTGGCCTCGCCGTCCAGCGCCGCGACCGTGATCGAGACTGCGCCGCCGCGTTTTCCGTATTTGATCGCGTTCTCGACGAGGTTTTCCATCAGGCGCAGCAATTCGTCACGATCGCCCGGCACCTGCAGCGGCTCAGCCGGCCCAGTAAGCTTGAGCGTCACCTCGCGCTCGCTCGCCATCAGCGCCAGCGAATCCACGATCTCGCGCGAGATGCCGGCGAGGTCGACGGGGGAATCGGGCGCGACATGCGCGCGCTGCTCGATGCGCGAGAGCGAGAGAAGATCGTCGACCAGCCGCGCCATCCGCAAGCCCTGCTCGCGCATGATGCCGAGGAATCGCCCGCGCGCCTTCTCGTCGTTGCGCGCCGGGCCCTGAAGCGTCTCGACGAAGCCCAGCAGCGAAGCCAGCGGTGTGCGCAGCTCATGGCTGGCATTGGCGACGAAATCGACCCGCATGCGCTCGATCACGCGCTGCTCGCTGAGGTCCTGGAAGGTCAGCAGCGTCGCGTTGCGCCGGCCGGCGCCGCCCGGAAACGGCGCGATATGGATGCGGAAGGTGCGCTCGACAGGCACGCGCTCGATCAGCTCGATGACCTCGCGCCCGCCGATCCGCGACACCTGGTCGATCGCCTCGATCAGGTCGGGGTCGCGCAGCACGAGCGTCAGCAGCTTGCCGACCTCCAGCCCCGGAATGAGGGCCTTCATGGCCGGGCTCAGCGCCAGCGCGACGGCCTGCTCGTCGAGCAGCACCACCGGCGCGCCGATTGCGTCGATCAGGCTGCGGGCGGTCGCGGGAGGAAGAATGGCGGTATCGATCATGGAACGCCCGATGGAGCCGGCTGTTGTCGGCGAGCCTTTCCTGCGCATAAGCGGACGAGGCGTCAATTCCCTTGCGTCGGCGAGCCGGCTAGGCTTTCAACCGGGAACGGGGACGAGGAGACGACGATGACGAAGAAATTCTCCGACTCGCAGATGAAGGACGCGGTCCGGCCGGCGGCGAGCGCTTCCGGCCCGGAGAAAGCGTCCGGGTCCAAGCCCGGATCCTCCAGGCCTGCCAAGGCGAAGGCTTTCGATCTCGAGGCCGACACCCTGCCCGAGGCGATCATCGACGCCGCCTATCACAGCGGCGACTATCCTTACGGCAGGCGGATGAAACGCAAGCGCTACAACCGCGAGATGGAGCGGCTGCAGATCGAGCTGCAGAAGCTGATGAACTGGGTTCACAAGAACGGCGAGCGCGTCGTGATCGTCTTCGAGGGCCGCGACGGCGCCGGAAAGGGTGGCACCATCGCCCGCTTCATCCAGCACCTGCCGCCGAGGCAGGCGCGCATCGTCGCCTTGCCCAAGCCGTCCGACACCGAGAAGGGGCAGTGGTATTTCCAACGTTATGCGGCGGCGATGCCCGCGGCGGGCGAGATCGTCTTCTTCGACCGCTCCTGGTACAATCGCGCCGGTGTCGAGCGCGTCATGGGCTTTTGCACGCCGGAGCAGACCGAATCCTTCCTGCGCGAGGCCCCGGTCTTCGAGGGCATGCTGGTGCGCGACGGCATCCGCATGATCAAGCTCTTCCTGACCATCGGCCGCGAGATGCAGATGCAGCGCCTGCATGCGCGCTGGCATGATCCGCTGAAGCGCTGGAAGCTCTCGCCGATCGATTTCGAGGCGATCCCGCGCTTCGACGACTACTCCCGCGCCTTCGACGAGATGCTGGGCCGCAGCTCGGGCGAGGCGCCCTGGCACGTCGTGCGCAGCAACGACAAGCTGAGGGCCCGCCTGAACGCCATCCGTCATGTCCTCCTGTCGATCCCCTATGAGGGCAAGGACGAGAAGGCGATCGGCGTCCTCGACACCGATATCCTTGTCTCGGTCAGCCGCTATCTCGCCAAGGGCGGCGAACCGGAAGGCTGACGCCCTCTCATTTTCCCATCACGTGATCGGGCAGCCAGGTCGTCAGAGGCGGCCACAGCGTGATCATGGCCAGCACGACCAGCAGCGGCACCAGCCAGGGCAGGATGGCGCGCGACATCGTCTCGAAGGAGACGTTGGCGATGCGCGTGACCACGAACAGCACGACCCCGATCGGCGGATGGATCGTCCCCAGGATCAGGTTCAGGATCATGATGATGCCGAACTGCACCGGATCGATGCCGAAGCTGTTGGCCGCCGGCACCAGGATCGGGATCAGGATCAGCATCGCCGCCAGCGCCTCCATGAAGCAGCCGACGACGAGCAGGATCAGGTTGCAGACCAGCAGGAAGACGAGCGGATGCGCGATCGTGTCGACGATCAGCGGCGTCAGCGTCTGCGGCACGCGCGAGATCGACATGCACCAGCCGAGCGCGCCCGCCGCCATCACCAGCACCGCGACCAGCCCCATGGTCTCGACCGTGTCGATCAGGATCGGCCAGAGCTGCTTCACCTCCAGCGTGCGGTAGACGAAGAAGCCGAGGAACAGCGCATAGAGGCACGCGACCGCCGCAGCCTCCGTCGGGGTGACGATGCCGGAGAACATGCCGCCAAGGATCAGCGGCGGCGTCATCAGTGCGAAGAAGCCGTTGACGAAGCTGCGGCCGATCTCGCGGAAGCCCTTGAACGGCTCCTTGCGGAAGCCCTGACGCCTGGCGATCACCGTGACCATCGCCATCAGCGACAACCCCATCAGCACGCCGGGCACGACGCCGCCGATGAACAGCCGGCCGATCGAGACATCCGCCGTCACGCCATAGATCACCATCGGCAGCGAGGGCGGGATGATCGGGCCGATCGTCGCCGCCGCCGCGGTGATCGCAGCCGCGGTCTCGGGCCGGTAGCCGGCCTTCTTCATCGCCCTGATCTCGATCGCGCCCGAGCCTGCGGCATCGGCCACGGCCGAGCCGACCATGCCGGCGAAGATCATGCTGGTCAGGATCGAGGCATGGGCATAGCCGCCCCGCACCCAGCCGATCACCGCCGTGGCGAAGGCGACGATGCGGTCGGTGATGCGCGCCGCCGCGAGGATATTGCCCATCAGGATGAAGAGCGGCGCCGCGACGATCGGGAAGGAGTTCATCGCCTGCGCCATCTTCTGCGGCACGATCGAGGCCGAGAAATCGCCGATCAGCACGAAGGCGAAGGCGGCAAGACCCATCGAGGCGAAGAGCGGGAAGCCTGCCAGGATCGAGAGCAGCCAGACGGCCGAGATCTTGAAGATCAGCGCGCTCATTCCGCCGGCTCCTGGAGGTCGGTCGCCATCGGCGGATAGGGCGAGCGGCCCCAGTTCCGCAGGTTCTCGACCAACTCGGCGAGCCCCTGCAGCAAAGTGACGAGGCCGGCCAGAACCATCGGCGCGTAAAGCAGCCCCATCGAGAGCGGCACCGTCGTCGCTTCGAGATCGTAGTTCGCCTGCACGAGATGGATCGAATACCAGAGCGTCAGCGCGCCGAAGAGCATCATGGCGAGCTGCATCAGCGCCTCCGCCGTGCGCCAGCCCCTCGCCGGCATCATGTCGTGGAAGAAGCGGATGCGGATATGGACGCGGCGGCGGCTCGCCATCACCCAGCCGACGACGGCGACCCACAGCATCAGGAAGCGCGAGACCTCGTCGGTCCAGATCAGGGGCTCGCCCATCGCCCTGGTGACGATGCCGAGCGTCACCGTCACGAGCAGCGCGACGATGAGAAGGGCGGCGACGGCCTCCATCGCGCGGTCGAAAACTCGGGTCCAGGTCATGCGGATGCTTTCGGCGACAAGGTTCACATTTCTGCGTAGTCATCCCGGACCAGCCGCGTGAGCGGCGTCGATCCGGGACCCATGCCTGAACCGTTCCGGCATGGATCCCGGGTGCTTCGCTGCGCCCGGGGTAACGGCGTCTCTGCCAAACCCCTCAGAGCGCCTGGATACGGTCCCAGAGGCCCTTGCCCCATTTGCTCTCGAACTTGGCCGGCACGCTGGCGAGCACCGGCTTGCGGAAGGCCTCGTTGTCGGGCTTCACCACGGTCATGCCGGATTTGGCGAGACTGTCGGCCAGGCCCTTCTCCTGTTCGAGAATCTCGTTGTCCTGCCAGGCCGCCGCCTTGTCGATCGCAGCCTTGACGATGGCCCGGTCGGCTTCCGGGATGCCCTTCCAGGCGGCCTCGTTCACGATGACGAGGCGCGGCGTGATGATATGCGCCGTCAGCACGAGATATTTCTGGACCTCGGCGAGCTTGGCCGAGGCGATGGTCGGCAGCGGATTTTCCTGCCCGTCGACCGCGCCCTGCGACAAAGCGAGATAGAGTTCGGAGAAGTTGAGCGGCGTCGGCCGCGCGCCCCAGGCCTCCGCCATGGCGCGGAAGGTATCGACCTCCGGCACGCGCAGCTTGAAGCCCTTCATGTCCTCGACCGAGTTGATCGGCTTCTTGCCGCTGGTGAGGTGGCGCACGCCGTAATAGTTCACGCCGATCATGCGCATGCCGCGCTTGGCGACCAGCGCGGCATTGAGCTCGTCCATCAGCGGGGATTTCAGCGCCCGCGTCATATGGGCCGCGTCCTTCCAGATATAGGGTGCCTCGATGATCGAGATCTGCGGCACGAACTGGCCGAGCTGGGCCGCGCCCTCGGTGACCATCGTCAGCGCGCCGCTGGCGACCGATTCCACCATGTCGCGCGAGGAACCGAGCTGCCCGTTCGGGAAGGACTGGACGTCGATGCGCCCACCTGTCTTCTCCTTGATCTCGGCGGCGGCACGGACCGCGCTTTGCGGCGAAGGATGGCTCGCCGGCTGACCGTCGGCCCAGCGCAGCACGAGCTGCTGCGCCCGCAGGATCGACGGCATCGCGATCGTGGTCGCGCCGGCCGCAGCGGCCGCGAGGACATCGCGTCTGGTCTTGGTGATCATGGTTTCCCCTCCCAGGAACCGGCCCGGTCTCCGGGCTCGTCCGTGATGCCGCTGGTGCGGCGGATCAGTACTGCATCGCCCGCGTGCGGGCGTTGCCGATATGGATGCTCATCTCTTCGGCCGCGCGTACCGGGTCGCGGCTCTCGATCGCGGCGATGATCTTCAGGTGGTCGCGCATCACCGGCACCAGGATGTGGTTCTGGATGCGCGTCTCGTACTGGCGGATCAGCCTGATCTTGAGCCAGGTCACCCGGAAGGCCTGGCTGACGATGTCGTTGTCGAGATGGTCGATGATCGCCTCGTGCAGCAGGCGGTCGGTGTCTTCCGCATCCTCGATCAGGCTGTCGTCGCCGCCGGCCTCGGCGCGCGCGATGATGGCCTCGTGCCGGGCGCGCTGCTCGGCGATCTCGGCATCCGTGGCACTGGCCGCGTAGAGCGCCGTCGCCTCCCGCTCGAGGAAGAGCCGGAACTGGAACGCGTTGCGGATCAGGTTGAGGTCCACATGCGCGACCTGCATGCCGCGCTGCGGCACGGTCTTGATCAGCCCCTCCGCCTCCAGCCGCGGCACGAGCTCGCGGATGGCGCCGAGCGGGAAGCCCGTCATCGCCACGAGCTCGCGCTGGGTGACGAACTGGCCGGGCTTGATCTCGCGCGCCAGGAGCCTCTCCGTGAAGGAGGCATAGGCACGCTCCCTCAGCTTCAGCGGCTCGCCGTCCCGCGTCTCCTGCTCCGGCTGGTCCACCTTGCCTCCTTCGGCCGCCTCTCAGGCGGCCTTGGCCTGCGTGATCGAATCGAACGCCGCGAACAGACGCTTGCGGCAGCCGTCGTCAAGCGCCTGCAGCGGCGCGCGCATCGGGCCGAAGCCGGCATCGCCATGGACATGGCCGGTCAGCGCCTTCACCGAGGCGATCACCGGGCCCGAGCAGATCTCGTCCACCAGCGCGTTGATCACGGGGCTGTCCTTGCCCTCATAGACCATGGGCCGCAGCAGATGCGGCACGAGATTGGCGACGCCGCAGATCGAGCCCTGGGCGCCGTTGCGCACGGCCTTGGCGAGCTGGCGCTCGTCGCCGACCAGGATGGCGAGCTCGCCATGCGCCTTCAGCAGCGCCTCGGTATTGGCGTAGCTCCCGGAGGAATCCTTCACTCCGGCAATGATGCCGGGAAACGCCGTCTTGAGGCGCTGGACCAGATCGACGCTGATGTCGACCGCCGTGACCGACGGGATATGGTAGAGGATGATGTTGCGCGCCGAGGCGCCGAGCTTCTCGATGAACTGCACGAACCAGGCATAGAGCCCGTCATCGCTCACGCCCTTGAAGTAGAAGGGCGGCGCCACCAGCAGGCCCTTGGCGCCCGCGTCGAGCGCGACACGCGCCTGCTCGATCGCCTCATGCAGAGAAGAGGCGGCGATGCCGGCATAGATCTGCGTGGCCGGGTCGATCCCCGCCCCCATCAGCGCGCCCATCATCGCCGTGCGCGCCGGCAGGCCGAGCGCCGCGCCCTCCCCCGTCGTGCCGTAGAGCGTGACCGTGTCGCAGCCATTGGCCAGGACGTGCCGGGCGTGATGGACGAGGCGAGGAAGATCGACCGCGCCGCCTTCCCTCATCGGCGTGGTGATGGCGCAGGAGAGGCCGAAGCGGTTGGGCGAGAGGGCCATGGAGCTGACTTTCGTGGACTGAGTGGCGACTGACATGTTGAACGAAGCAAGGTTTGGCCCGCTGCAGGCGCGGTCGGTGCAGCGTGGGTCGGCTAGCCGTCCTTCAGGCCGCCTGCCGAGAGGCCGGCGACGATCTGGCGTTGGGCGATGACGGTGACGAGCAGGACCGGCAGCGTGACCAGCAGCGCGGCCGCTGCCAGCGGCCCCCAGGAGATCTGCTCGAAGGTGAGCGAGTTGTAGACCGCCGAGGGCAGCGTGCGACTCGCCTTGCCGCCGAGCACCACCGAGAAGATGAAGTTGTTCCAGGAGAAGATGAAGGCGAGGATGCCGCCGACCACGATGCCGGGCTTGGCCAGCGGCAGCGCCACATGGCGAAAGGCCTGCCAGGTCGTGGCGCCGTCGATGCGCGACGCGTCCTCGAGTTCCATGGGAACATTTTCGAAGTACCCGATCATGATCCAGACGATGATCGGGATGGTGATGACGAGATGCGTGATGACCAGCGCCGTGATGGAGCCCACCAGCCCCGTGATCTGAAAGAGCAGGAAGAGCGGGATCAGATAGGACAGGGCCGGCGTCATCCGCGCCACCAGGATCAGCACGGCGAATTTGTGCGCCTTGCCGCGCGCGATGCCGTAGCCGGCCGGCACGCCGACCAGAAGCCCGAACAGCACCGCCCCGCCCGTGACGAGGATCGAGTTCCAGAGATAGAGCGCGAAATTGTTCTTCGCGAACACGTCGACATAGTTCGCCAGCGTCGGCGGGTTCGGGATGAAGACCGGCGGAAAGGCGGTGTTGTCGAGCTCGTTCTTCAGCGACAGCGAGATCATCCAGAGGAAGACCAGCACCGCCGGAGAGACCAGCACGAAGACCGAGAGCCAGAAGCCGACCTTTTTGGCGATACGGTTCATGGGAAAGCTCGCCTTCCGCTTGCCATGCCCTCGGCGTCATCCCGGACGGAGCGCAGCGGTCTCCCTTCGGTCGCCCGGGATGGCGGCGTGGTTGCCATGGAAGGGTTCGCCATCACGCGTTCCACTTCGACTTCTGCCGTGCATAGAGCAGCAGCAGCGAGAGCATGATGATGATGATGAAGAAGATCACCACGACGGCGGAGGCGTAGCCGATCTTGTAGAACTGGAACGCCTGCAGATAGAGGAAGATGTTCATCGTCTCGGACGCGGTGCCCGGCCCGCCCTGCGTGATGACGAAGATCGTGTCGAAGGCCTTCAGCGCGTCGATGGTGCGGATCACGATCGCCACCATGATGAAGGGCCAGACCAGCGGCAGCGTGATGTGCCGGAACATGTGCCAGTCGTTGGCGCCGTCGATCAGGGCCGATTCATAGGGCTCCTTCGGCAGCCCGGCGAGACCGCCGAGCACGATCAGCATGACGAGCGGCGTCCAGTGCCAGACCTCGACCATGACGAGCGTCGGGATCACCGTGCCGGGATCGTAGACCCAGGCCGAGGGCCCGATGCCGACCAGCGAGAGCAGGTAGTTCAGCACGCCGAGCTGGGGATGGAACATCATCGTCCAGACCAGCGCCACCGCGACCGGCGTCGCCATCATCGGCATGATGAA
The DNA here is from genome assembly GCF_900156025.1 of Allobosea sp. TND4EK4. Taxonomy (GTDB): domain Bacteria; phylum Pseudomonadota; class Alphaproteobacteria; order Rhizobiales; family Beijerinckiaceae; genus Allobosea. Next base: position 149,392 of record NZ_FTMO01000004.1, on the reverse strand, counting down.
GATCGTCCGCAGCAGCCCGCGCGCGGGGAATTCGCGGTGGAAGACAAGGGCCGCCGCCGTGCCGAAGACAATCGGCAGCACCACCGCCAGCACGGTGAAATAGACCGTGTGCCCCATCGATTCGACGAAGCGCTGATCCTTCGCCAGATCCATGAAATTGCCGAGCCCGACGAATTCCGACCCGCCGCCGATCTTCCAGTCCTGCAAGGACATGAACAGCGTGTAGATCCACGGGAAGACGATCACCGCCGCGATGACCAGCACCGCCGGCAGCGAGAACAGCCAGTAACGCGGCGTGAAATCGGCCGATTCCCTGGCCGCCGTCGCGGTCACATCATCAAGGCTGGCCGGCAGGGAGGTCGTCGTCATGCGCCTGAACCGTCATGCACGGGCCTGGCCCGGGCATCTTCTGGAAACCGCGTGCTGATCCCCGTCCTGGCCGGGACGAGCCCGGCCAGGACGGTCGTCTCGTCAGCCCTGCTCGCTCTTGGCGAGCACCGGGGCGAAGGTCTCGGTTGCCTTCTTGAGCTCGGCCGCGACATCCGCGCCGCCGATCGCATTGGTCAGCGCCACGCCGAACACGTCGCGGAACTCGGTCACCGGCACGATCTGCGGCAGGCCGGCCCGCGCGATCTTGGCCGAGCCCAGCAGGCAGTCGAAATACTGCTTGCCGAACTTGGAGGCCTCGATCGTCGCCTTGTCGAGATAGGCCGAGGAGCGGCCCGGCGCGCCGGCGCCGGCCTTCAGCATGGCGAGCTGGTTCTTCTTGTTGGTCATGAACTGGATGTAGAGCCAGGCCGCCTCCTTCTTGGAGGAGCCGCGCGAGATGCCCATTCCGTCGGCGAACATGCCGGCATGGTGAGCCTTCGGCCCCGGCGGCGTGATGCCGTAGCCGACCTTGCCGACGATGCGCGACTTGGTCGGGTCCTCCAGCGGCGTGGCGAAGCCGACGCCGTCGAGCCACATCGCGGCGCGGCCCTGCATGAAGGTGGTCTGGCACTCGTTCCAGTTGAAGCCGACGGAGCCGACCGGGCCGGTCTCCTTGTTGAGCTTCTTGTAGAGCTCGGCCGCCCAGATCGCCTCGGGCGTGTCGGTGGCGAGCTTGCCGTCCGGCGTCACCGTCTCCACGCCCTGGCCGAGCATCAGCGAGGTCCAGACGGGGACGTTGGCGTTCTTCAGCCCGCGCGAGACGAAGCCGGCGATGCCCTTGGCGGGATCGTGCAGCTTCTGCGCCGCCGTGAACATCTCGTCCATCGACTTCGGATAGGCCACGCCCTTCGCCTCGAAGAGCTCCTTGTTGTAGTAGACGATCCAGTAGTCGACGAAGAACGGGACCGTATCGAGGGCCCCGTCCGCCTGCCGCGCATAGGCGACCGGGCCGGCGCCGAAATCTGCGAAGTCGAAATCAGGCGCGGTCAGCGCCGCGTTCTTGATGAAGGGGTCGAGGTTCTCGAACCACTTGCCCTTCGCGGCCATGCGCTTCTGGACATGCAGCGAGATGCCGCTGACGTCGAAGGAGGGCTTGCCCGAGGCGAATTCGATCACCGCCTTCTGGCGCTGCTGCTGCTCCGGCACCTGCTCCGACGAGACCTTGATGCCGGTGAGCTCGGTGAATTCCTTCTCCGCCTGCTGCATCAGGTCCGAGCGCGGGTTCTTCACCAGCAGCACGTCGATCGACTGGCCGGAGAACTTCTTCCAGTCGAACGCGCCCTGCGCCTGCGCCTTGCGCAGCACCAGCGGCGCGGCGATCGCGGCGGTGCCGCCCGCGAGCAGGACACGACGGGTCGGCTTGAGAAGGTGATCGGTCATCGGCGTCCTCCCACGGACATCTGCGCGGCCATGATCGGACCGCTTGATCTTCGCCCTTGCCGGGCTTTGCTGCGCAGAAGGACACCTGACTTATCGTCAGGACCCCTGCGATCGGGCCGGACGCTAGCTCGCTTTCACGGCGGTTGCAAGCTGACATGTTGGCGTGCAGACAGGGCGGCAGAACCCAGCCGCCACGCCCGGAGCCGCCGCATGACCGCCCCCGCGAACCGCGCCCCGCGCATCGATTCCCACCAGCATCTCTGGCGGCTCGCCCGCGGCGACTATGGCTGGCTGACGCCGGGTCTCGCCCCGCTCTACCGCGACTTCACGCCCGCCGACCTCGCGCCCCTTCTCGCCGCCGGCGGCATCGACGCCACCCTCCTCGTCCAGGCCGCGCCGACCGAGGCGGAGACCCGCTTCCTGCTCGAGACCGCGGCCGGAACGCCCTTCGTCGCCGGCGTCGTCGGCTGGGCCGATTTCGAGGCGCCGGGCGCCCCCGCCCGCATCGCCGCGCTCGCCGCCGACCCGCTGCTGGTCGGCTTGCGCCCGATGGTGCAGGACCTTCCCGATCCGGACTGGCTCGCCCGCCCCGGTCTCGCCCCCGCCTTCGCGGCGATGCGGCAGCACGGCCTCGTCTTCGACGCGCTGGTGAAGCCGCCGCAGATCCCCGCCCTGCTCGCCCTGCTGGAGCGCGAGACTGAGCGCCCCGTCGTGCTCGACCACGGCGCCAAGCCCGATCTCATCCGCGGCGATCTCGCCGGATGGCGTGCCGGCATCGCCGCGATCGCGGCGCGGCCCAACACAATCTGCAAGCTCTCCGGCCTCGTCACCGAAGCCGCGCCGGACTGGTCGCTGGAGACGCTGAAGCCCGCTTTCGACCACCTGCTGGCCTGTTTCGGGCCGCAGCGCCTGCTCTTCGGCAGCGACTGGCCGGTCGTGACCTTGCGCGCGCCCTATCGGCGCTGGCTGGAAGCGGCCGAGCGGCTGACCGAAACCCTCTCGGCCGGCGAAAAGGCCGCGATCTTCGGCGGCACTGCGGAGCGGGTCTATCTGGAGCGGCGCGGCCGCAAGCCCTGGCGGGCGTGAGGGCGGGGCCGCGGCGCACGGCCGGGGACCGCGCAAGCGCCTTCGCCGCCCGCGCCGGTGGCACGTTCGTCGAGGATGAGGGGCAGCGGAGCGCCGCGAGGCGCAGGGGTATCGGGCCGCTTCCATTGAGCCAGGATGCGGCGCGGAGGGATTGAGCCACCCTCCGCACGCCCCGTGGCGCTCCGCTTCCGGCGATTTTCAAGCCACGGGCCGCGCTTGTAAGGAAGGCGCCGCGTCCGGCGTTCCGTCCGCCCGGCAGCGCTCCGGCCGCTGGCGCCGGGTTGCGGGAGGGGCCTGTCCCTCGCCGGCCCGGCACGGCCTCTTCACCACCGCGCTCGCGAAACCCTTCCGCGCCGCTCTCCGTCCAGCGAGCTCCTCGCGCAGGGGCCGTATTACCCCCAGGGCGGTGCCCCGCAGCCTCCCGGGAGTGGATCGTGACTCCACCCGCAGGCGCCGACCTCGCCCACACCAACGGCACACCTCCGGATGGCTGCCCCTCGGGGACGAGGTGGTCGCAGATTAAGGGCGCGGTGAGGGGCGGGGATAAGTTTTGGAGAGGCTTTTTCCTCTGTCATTCCGGGGCTCGCGCAGCGAGAACCCGGAACCCACGAGCAGGGACCGCCTTGCCGCACAAGCGGTTCCGCCCCTCGCAGGCGCCCACCCGGTCGTGGGTTCCGGGTTCGGCCTGCCGGCCGCCCCGGAATGACAGAAGGCCGCGCGCGCCCCTCGCCGCCCCTCAGCTTCCCTTGGCGATGGCCTGCTTCAGCCGGGCGACGGCCTCCGCCGCGCCGGTCCTGACGTGGATGTCGGCGCTCTCGCCCTCGCGCTCGACGAGCGCGATCAGCGCCTCGGGCGTGATCGCCTCGCGCTGCGCGGTGAGCTTCAGCACGGCATTGGCGAGAAAATTCGGCCAGAACGCCGCCCCGCCCTTGGCCAGCCCCTTGGCCTTGCGCCCCTCGAATTCACGGGCGAGCTGTTCGGGGGTCTTCTTGGCCATGGCGGGTCGTCGTCTCGTTGTCTGAAGGAGAGACCCGCTGCCTATCACGAAAAACCGGAGCGTGCCGCCCCCCACCCGTCAGGGCCGCCCCTGTGGCGACCCTCCACGTCTTCACGGGTCGGAAGTCGTGTTCAAGACGGGGATGCTCGGGACAAGCCAGAGCATGACGATGACAGCAACCGCGACGCTCTTCCTTCTCCCAGATGGGAGACGATGGCACGGAGCGCCGGATGAGGGCCTGCCGTTGCAGCAAGGAGGTGCAGCGGCTCCGTGACGGCTAGGCGCGAGCGCGAAAGTCAGCTTCCTCTCGGTCATCTCCCGATTCTTCGACCCATGATTGGCGCAATTCCGCGCCGTCCGTCGCTGGAGATCCGCAGTGCGCGATGTCTCTTTCACGCAATGCAATCTAAAGGTGTGGAGAACTGTCTTAAGGGAAGCGGCTACTCTTGACCCAGATGCCTCAGTTGGACAGCCTGCCGACGTAAAATACGGGGGCAGGCTAGATGATCACAAATTCTCTGCCTGCTGCCGCAGTGGCGGCGATGCTCCTTGCTGGTTGTTCAGTCGTGAACAGCTATGATGCATCGAATGGCGTCGGAGCCTATACGAGTGGTCAGTCAGCAGGATCATACTATCTACCGAAGCATGTTTTGACAGTTTCGCTCCAAAAGCAAGGCGCGAACAGCTCAGTAGCGATTGTCAGTGAAGTTGTTCCGGACCGCTCAGGGCACATCGACATTGGCTTAGATCTTTCACCTCTTTCCAGCGATGACGTCAAAGTCTCGATTTCTGAAAAAGGCTTACTTACGCGAATTGGTTCGATCAATGACGACAAGACCACGGAAGTCGTTCAGGCTTTAACCAAATCTGTTGTCTCGATGCTCCGGGAGGCCGCAGTCGGAGGCCAAGTCCCCACCGTGGTTGCTAGCCATTCATTCGATCCATTTCGTGATGCCGAGATGGCAGAAACCAACCGTTGGCTGCAGCCGCACGGACTCTGCCTAGCAGTTGAGGGGGCGAAGACAGCTTGCTCTGCCACCGCCGATGCTCTGGAGCGCTCCAGCTACGTGAGCTTCGACATACGAGCGGTTCAAAAGGCCCCCGGCATCTATTATCGGCGACCGCAAAGCCACCGGGTTCGAGTTTTCCGCCGGGTGCGCGGGGGGTATATCCTAGAACGCTCTCAAATGATTGAAATGGCGAACCTATCGCCTGCTTTGCGACTGGATGTGCAACGAACCGCATTCGTGAAGCGCGAAACCACATTGACGTTTGCGGGCGGTATTCCGACAGAAGTGCAAGTCGTAAAACCAGCCGAAGCCGTGGGTCTGGCTTCACTGCCGCTCAAGGTCATCGAAGCCGCCAATGACGCTGTGGTTGGGAGCATAGCTCGGAATGTCAGCGTGCTCCAAGAGCGAAAGAAAGAGATTACTGCGCAAACCGAGTTGCTACAGGCGCGGACCGCTTATCTTGATGCCGCGACCGAGGCCTTGAAGAAACGGCAAGATATGCCTGCCGGCCATGATATCGCTGCCGCCACCGGCGTTGAGCGGTCAGCGCCCTATGGATTGGTAGCAACAGGCGAACCATCCGCATCGTTAAGAGAAACATCTGGAGCGCCTGATCACCTCAAATTCATGAAGTATTGTGGCGATATTGGAATGGACCAGCCCTCCTGCGAAAAGGCGTGGGCCCAATACAGCCGATGACGACATTTTTGCGAATAGCTTTGGCGCTATCCACGCTCTATATAGCGAGCGCAATCGGCATTGATCGTGCGGTTTCACAAAATGCTTCCGCTCAGATCAACGTTTCAACTGAGGATGGATTTTACGGCAGGCGCGACTCAAAGCACACCTACGTTCCAGGGGGCGCCATCGGAAAAGACCGTATAACTCCATATATTTTCAATGGCAAACCATCCCATTATGACGATGTATTTGGAATTAGTTACAAGAAAGAAGACGGCCTGAACTATATTTGCAGCGGAACGTTGATCGGCCCGCATCAGATCATTACCGCAGGACATTGCGGATGCGGGATAAAAAGCAGCTATCAGGTAACTAATTCAGCAAACATTAGATCTGCATCTAAATGGTTTTCAGTAAAGGAAGTTCTATTATTTGATGGATATTATTGCGGGAATGATAAAATTATAGGAAACGACCTCGCAATACTGATTTTAAACGCGGATCCGAAGGGGCCCACGCATAGGCTGCGTCACCTCATACCTCACCCAATGGCAAGCGTAGCATCGTGGCCGGCGACATTCCGAGCTCTTGGCTACGGCCTTACGGAAAAATCCGGCTGGGGGTTGAGGCTAGAGGCGCATATCCCGGTGCTATCAATCAATTGCGCAGACAAGCAGTTCACTAAACGAGGCTGCACCCCGTTCGTCGAGATGATCTTGGCAGACCGACGCCCCTCCGGAACTGCTGTGTCCGATACATGCGGGGGAGACAGTGGTGGGCCGATCATGGCTCAATTGCCAGGAGATCCGAAAGCGCGGCTAGTCGGCGTGACGTCGCGAGGAATGGGCAGCGATCAACAATCTGCCTCGCTGCATTGTGGTGGTGGTGGGATATACACAGTCCTGGGCCGATATTCTGTGGCACGCTGGCTTGACAGCTTGGGCATTGATAAATCCGATCCCACGCCTAGCGGAAGGGTTACAGAGTAACTCTTCCGTGACTTACCTCATACGAAGCGCAACCTGATCCCGCTTATTCCCGGTTAATCCCGCCTAGTGCCATGTGATTGTTCGGGTCACAAGAAGCTCCACCTTGACTCCCCCACCCCCTCCGCCTTACCCCCATCGACGGGACACGCCCCCCCAACGGGGCGCGCCCATCTGTAAGGATGGAGACATCGATGGTGAATACCGCTCCGAGCATGCGTCCGCGCGTGCCGAATTTCTCGTCGGGCCCCTGCGCCAAGCGCCCGGGCTGGGCTCTCAAAAATCTCTCTGACGCGCCGCTCGGCCGCTCGCATCGCGCGAAGGTCGGCAAGGACAAGCTTAAAGCCGCGATCGATCTGACGCGCGAGGTGCTGCAGGTCCCGGCCGATTACCGCATCGGCATCGTGCCGGCCTCCGACACCGGCGCCGTCGAGATGGCGCTGTGGTCCATGCTCGGCGCCCGCGGCGTCGACATGCTGAGCTGGGAAAGCTTCGGCGCCGGCTGGGTCACCGATGTCGTCAAGCAGCTCAAGCTGGAAGACGTCCGCACCTTCGATGCCCCCTATGGCGAATTGCCGAACCTGAAGAAGGTCGACACGAAAACCCGCGACGTCGTCTTCACCTGGAACGGCACCACCTCCGGCGTGCGCGTGCCGGATGCCGACTGGATCGCCGAGGACCGCGAGGGGCTGACGATCTGCGACGCCACCTCCGCCGCCTTCGCGCAGAGGCTGGATTGGCCCAAGCTCGATGTCGTCACCTTCTCCTGGCAGAAGGTGCTCGGCGGCGAGGCCGCGCATGGCATGATCGTGCTCTCGCCCCGCGCGGTCGAGCGGCTCCTGACCTACAAGCCGGCCTGGCCGCTGCCGAAGATCTTCCGCATGACGAGCGGCGGCAAGCTGATCGAGGGCATCTTCGTCGGCGAGACGATCAACACCCCCTCCATGCTCGCGGTCGAGGACTATCTCGACGCGCTGCTCTGGGCCAAGAAGGTCGGCGGGCTCGACGGGCTGGTGAAGCGCGCCGACGCCAATGCCCGCGTCGTCGCCAAATTCGTGCGCGAGACCGACGGCATCGACTTCCTCGCGGTGAAGCCGAAGACGCGCTCGAACACCTCGGTCTGCCTGACCTTCACCGACCCGGCTGTCACGGCGCTTTCAGCGGAGGCGCAGGCCGCCTTCGCCAAGCAGGTCGCCTCGATCATCGAGAAGGCCGGCGCCGGCTACGATCTCGGCCACTACCGCGACGCCCCTCCCGGCCTGCGCATCTGGTGCGGCGCGACCGTCCAGTCGCGCGACCTGAAGGCGCTGATGCCGTGGGTGGCCTATGCCTTTGCCGAGGCGAAGGCCGGGCTGGGCAAGAAGGCGGCCTGACACCCTGCGTCATGGTCGGGCTTGACCCGACCATCTCCTCCAAGAAGAGGCGCCGTCCTGCGCCTCCGCGTCCCGAGATGGCCGGGTCAAGCCCGGCCATGACGTGCTGACCCCTGTCCCGCGCAGAGCGCCGACGCGCCGCGCCAGCCGAAAGCCATCCCCATGTCCGCACCAAAAGTCCTGATTTCCGACGCCCTCTCCCCCGCCGCCGTGCAGATCTTCAAGGATCGCGGCATCGAGGTGACCTTCGATCCTGCGCTGGGCAAGGACAAGGACAGGCTCGCCGCGATCATCGGCGAGTATGACGGCCTCGCCATCCGCTCGGCCACCAAGGTCACCGCCAGGCTGCTGGAGGCCGCCAAGAACCTCAAGGTCATCGGCCGCGCCGGCATCGGCGTCGACAATGTCGAGATTCCGGCCGCGACCGCCCGCGGCGTGATCGTGATGAACACGCCCTTCGGCAACTCGATCACCACCGCCGAGCATGCGATCGCGATGATGTTCGCGCTCGCCCGCCAGATCCCGGCGGCCGATGCCTCGACGCAGGCCGGCAAGTGGGAGAAGAACCGCTTCATGGGCGTGGAGATCACGGCCAAGACGCTGGGGCTGATCGGCGCCGGCAATATCGGCTCCATCGTCGCCGAGCGCGCCATCGGCCTCAAGATGCGCGTCATCGCCTACGACCCCTATCTCTCGGCCGAACGCGCCGTGCAGCTCGGCGTCGAGAAGGTCGAGCTCGACGACCTCCTGAAGCGCGCCGACTTCATCACGCTCCACGTCCCGATGACCGAGAAGACGAAGAACATCCTCTCGGCCGAGGCGCTGGCGAAGACGAAGAAGGGCGTGCGCATCGTCAACTGCGCCCGCGGCGGCCTCGTCGACGAGCAGGCGCTGGCGGACCTCATCAGGTCCGGCCATGTCGCGGGCGCCGCCTTCGACGTGTTCTCAGTGGAGCCGGCGGAGAGCAACCCGCTCTTCGGCCTCGACAACGTGGTCTGCACGCCCCATCTCGGCGCCGCGACCAACGAGGCGCAGGAGAACGTCGCCCTGCAGGTCGCCGAGCAGATGAGCGACTACCTGCTCAAGGGCGCGATCACCAACGCGGTCAACTTCCCCTCGATCACCGCCGAGGAAGCCCCGCGGGTGAAGCCCTTCGTGGACCTCGCCGAGAAGCTCGGCTCCTTCCTCGGCCAGCTCACCGAGGCGCCGGTCAAGGGCATCCGCATCGAGTATGAGGGCGCCGTCGCGGGCCTGAACCTGAAGGCGATCTCGGCAGCCGCCATCACCGGCGTGCTCAGGCCCTTCCTGCCCGAGATCAACATGGTCAACTCCGCCATGGTGGCGAAGGAGAAGGGCATCGTCGTCGAGGAGCTGACGCGCGAGATCGCCGGCAATCTGGAAAGCCTGATCCGCATCGTCGTCGATGCGCAGGACATGCCGCGCCACGCCGCCGGCACCGTCTTCCAGGACGGCAAGCCGCGCATCGTCGAGATCCGCGACATCCAGGTCGATGCCGAATTCGCCCCGCACATGCTCTATGTCCGCAACGCCGACAAGCCGGGCTTCATCGGCCAGTTCGGCTCCCTGCTCGGGCAAGCCGGCGTCAATGTCGCGACCTTCGCGCTCGGCCGCGACAAGCCGGGCGGCGACGCGATCTGCTATGTCGCGCTGGACGAGGCGATCTCGGACGAGCTCCTCGACCAGATCCACGAGATCCCGATGGTCAAGCGCGCCCGGCGGCTGAAGTTCTGATCCGCCCACACCGCGCCGCAATCGCAGTCCCCTCTGGCTCCGTCAGAGGGGATTTTTCATGCTTCGCATCGCCGCCGCCGTCGCTCTCGGCCTGCTCGCCACCTCGCCGGCCCTTGCCGACTGGGACAAGGCGGCGCTCGACAAGGGCGTCGCCAAGATCGAGCGGCGGGCGAAAGGGCGGCTCGGCGTCGCGCTGATCGACCTGAAGGACCACAAGCTCTGGTCGTATCGGGGCGCCGAGACCTTCCCGATGCAGAGCGTCTTCAAGCTGCCGCTGGCGGTCGCCGTGCTGCAGCAGGTCGAGGCCGGCAAGCTCAGGCTCGACCAGCCGGTCAGCGTCACCCGCAAGGACCTCTCGCTGTTCCACAGCCCGCTCGCCAGGCAGTTCAAGGGCGAGAGCGCGACCTACCCCGTGCAGGAGCTGATCCGGCTCGCCGCGGGCATGAGCGACAACACCGCCGCCGACCGGCTGATGCGCGAGATCGGCGGGCCGCAGGTGGTCACCGCGATGCTGCGCGCAGGCGGCGTGCAAGGCCTGTCCGTCGACCGCTACGAGCGCCAGTTCCAGCCCGAGATCTACGGGCTCGAGGGTTTCGGCTGGGACGAGCTGGTGGATGAGCAGCGCTTCCGCGCCGAGCTGAGGGCGCTGAAGCCGGACAAGCGCCTCACGGCGCTGGCCGAGGCGCTGAAGGACAAGCGCGACGCCTCGACGCCGGAAGCCAGCGCGCGCTTTCTCGAGGGCTTCGCCGAGGGCAACTGGCTGCGGGACCCGGCGCACACCGCCTTCCTGACCAAGATCATCACCGAGACGCCGATCGGGGCCGACCGCATCAAGGCGGGCCTGCCGGCCGGTTCGACGCTGGCCCATCGCACCGGAGCGGGGCTGACGACGGACGGGATCAACCACGCCACCAACGACATTGGCATCGCCGCTTTGCCGGACGGGCGCCGCTTCGTCATCGCGATCTATCTCGCCGGTTCCCGCGTCGATGCAAACGAGCGGGAGGCCGCGCTGGCGGAGGTGGCCAAGCTGGCGGTGTCGGCGCAGCGCTAGCTATCGCCCCAGCCGCTCGGCGATGAAGATGCCGCCGAGCACGAGCACCAGCGCCACCGCGTGGTAGAGCCCGAAGGGCTCGCCCAGGATCAGGACGGCCAGCAGCGGCGCGAAGACCGGCACGAGATTGACGAAGAGCCCGGCGCGGCCGGGGCCGATCAGCTCGATCGCGCGCATGAAGGTGAGCTGCGAGACGATCGAGGGCATGATCACGGTGAAGGCGAGCACGCCCCAGCCGGTCGCCGTCGGCCAATGGAAGGCGCCGAGCGCGATCTCGGCGGCGAAGAGCGGCAGCGAGAACAGGCAGGCGAAACCCGCCGCCGCCGTGAAGAAGACGAGCGCCGGCACCGCAGGCCGGTTGCGCACGCCGACGGTGTAGCTGGCATAGAACACGCAGGCGAGGATCATCAGCAGGTCGCCCGGCACGAAGCGAAAGCCGGTCAGCACCTCGATATCGCCGCGGCTCGCCGTCACCGCCACGCCCAGCAATGTCACCACGACGCCAAGCGCCTGCATGCCGGTAATCGGAATCCGATAGGCGAAGAAGGCGCCGACCAGCACGATGACCGGGATCGAGCCCTGCAGGATGCCGATATTGATCGCCGAGGTCGAATAGGCGGCGAGATACATCAGCGTGTTGAAGCCGGTGAAGCCGGCGATGCCGAGCAGCGCGATGAACCGCCAGCGCTCCCTGATCTGCGGCCAGTAGGTGACGAGATCGCGCCGGATCAGCAGTGGCATCAGCATGCAGACCGCGACCCAGCGCAGGCTGGTCAGCGCCATCGGCGTGATGTTGCCGACGGCCATCCGGCTGGCGACGGCGTTGCCGCCCCAGATCAGCGTCGTCAGGATCATCAGGAGATAGGCGTTCCCCCATAGCCGCCGGGCCAGGCTCGGCGTCGCCATCGGGTCTGGGTGCACATTGTCGGCCTGTCGCGAGGGCATGTCGTCTGCCATAGCCTTGCGCATGGCGCCTCTCCTATGAGAGTGGGCGCACACCCGCCCGTCGCCCCATGCATCCCTCGGACCTGCACCATGATCGAAACCGTCCGCCGCCCGCTGCGCCTGCTCTTCGTCGACGGGAACACGCGCGAGCAGCGGCAGGCCCATGCGGGCAGCTATGGAGGGCAGAGCCCGGCCGAGTCCTATGCGGCAGAAATCGCGGCCATCACGCCCGATCTCGTCTTCGATATCTGCCTGCCGGCCGATGAAGGCGCGAACCTGCCGGACGGCGCCGGCCTGCAATCCTATGACGGGATCGTGCTGACCGGCTCGGCCCTGCACATCTACCAGCTCGAGCCGGCCGTCACCCGCCAGATCGAGCTGATGCGCGCGATCTATGCCAGCGGCACGCCCTGCTTCGGCTCCTGCTGGGGCATCCAGATGGGCTCTGTCGCGGCCGGCGGCACCGTCATCGCCAATCCCAATGGCCGCGAGGTCGGCTTCGCCCGCCGCATCGCCCGCACCGAGGCCGGCCGTAACCACGCTCTGCTCGCGGGGCGCCCGGCCTGTTACGACGCGCCGGCGATCCATCTCGACACGATCGCGCTGCCGCCGCACGGCACGACCATCCTGGCCTCGAACGCCTACAGCCAGGTCCAGGCCGCCGAGATCCGGCACAATGGCGGCACGTTCTGGGGCGTGCAGTATCACCCGGAATTCCCGCTGCGGCAGGTCGCCTCGATCCTGGGCCGCATGGTCCCTATCCTGATCGCCGAGGGATTCCGCAAGGACGAGCAAGGAGCCCATGCCTGGCTCGAGGACCTGCGCACGCTCGATGCCGACCGTGGCCGGGGCGACCTCGCCTGGGCGCATGGACTCGACCGCGAGGTGCTCGAGGATGAGCGCCGCGTCACCGAGCTGCGCAACTTCATCGAGCATCGCGTCAAGCCGCATGCCAGCACACGCGGCAGGGCTTGAGGCTCCGCCCCATCAGATGTGCATTTGCGAAGGCCGCGCATAGGAGAGAAGAAATGGCTCCCTGAACAGGAACATCGGCTCCGCGGGAACGTTACCCTCTCGGGCTGGGGTTATCTGAACTTGGAGTTTTGCCTGATGCGCACCATGATCATCGCCATTGCGTCTGCCGCTGTTCTTTCGACGGCCGCCTACGCGCAGACCGCGACCACGAGCACGGCGGTGAAGGAAGTCTACGTCACGGCGAAGCCGACCGATGTGCTGAGCAGCAACCTCGAAGACGTCAACGTCATGAACTCCGCCAAGGAGAATATCGGCGAAATCGAGGACGTCGTGATGTCGAACGGCCAGGTGAGCGGATACATCCTCTCGGTCGGCGGCTTCCTCGGCATGGGCGACCATTATGTGGTCGTCTCCCCGGCCGCGCTGAAGGTCACCTATAATGAGAGCGACAAGAAGTGGTCCGCCATGATGGAGACCACGAAGGACGCGCTCAAGGCCGCGCCGGCGTTCAAGTATGAGGGCCGCTGGTCCAAGTGACCAGGCCGAGGGTGTAGCGGCGCGATTCGCTTCCCCTGGTTTACGGAAGGCTCCGCTCCGGCGGAGCCTTTTGCTTGTGCAGGCCGCGCGGCCTGCATTGCCGCCTCACAGGGCCAGCTCGACCTCGCGGCCGCGGCCGAGTTCGCTCATCCAGGTCCGGTACTTGGGCTGCACCTCGAGCTGCCGCGCGTAATGCCGGCGCAGCGCCTCGGTGAGCCGACCCTTGCGCCCAAGCTGCTCGTCGGCGAAGCCGACCATCACCGAATTGGGCCAGGCCTGCGGGCGGATCTCGCGCAGCCGCGCGAACAGCCCGTCCTCATGCTCGTCAGGGTCCGCCTGCGCCATCAGCGCCAGCATCGCCGCCGTCGAGCGCGAGATGCCCATATGGCAATGCACCAGCAGATGGCCGCTCGCACGCCCCGTCGCCGTCTCGCGCAAATCTGCGCCGAAGCGCAGGATCTCGCCGACATGCTCCGGCGCCGGCATCACCTGGCCCGGCCGCGGGTCGATGATGTCGTGGAAGCGCAGCGTGACGCGGTGATGGGCGCCATAGCTGCCGAAGGCTTCGATCTCCGGCCGGTCCGGATCGAGCACCGAGAGCACATGCGTCACCTCGCGGGCGCTGTTGTCCGGCAATTCGTCGATGCCGCAGATCGTCAGCGTCGAGATGGCGAGGGTTTTCATCGTATGTGTCCCATGGCGAAGAGAGCGGTCATTCCCGGGCGCGGCGAAGCGAAGACCCGGGTTCCATGCCGGAGCGGTTCAGGCATGAATCCCGGCTCTCCCTTCGGTCGCCCGGGATGACAAGCGTTCCCTCAAGAGGCGCGAGGTTACTCCGCGGCCATCGCCTGCCAGTCCTGGCCGAGCTCCTGGTCGACGAGGCCGACCCAGTAGCGCACGCCGGCCGGGATGATCGCGTCATTGAAGTCGTAGAGTGGCGTATGCAGGCCGGTGAAGGAGCCGTCCGGATTGACGCCGTTGCCGATCCGCATGAAGGCGCCGGGGCGCACCAGCATCATCTCGGCGAAATCCTCGCCGCCCGTGCCGGGCCGAAGCTGGCCGTTGACGTGCTCGGCCCCCGCTGCCTGCGTGGCCGCCGCGACCGCGACCCTGACCTGCTCGGCCTCGTTCACCAGCGGGCTGGTGCCGCGATGGTAATAGGGCTCCGCCTGGCAGCCCCAGGCCTGCGCCGTCGCCAGGGCCAGTTCGGCGATGCGGCGCTCGACCGTGTCGCGCACCTCCTGCGAATAGGTGCGCGCCGTGCCGCCGATGACCAGCTCCGAGGGGATGACGTTGGAGGCGGCGACATCACCGCCATGGATGTAGCCGACGCTGATCACGGCGGTGTCGAGCGGGGCGACGTTGCGACCGACGATGCCCTGCAGCCCGAGCACGAAATGCGCCTGCGCATAGGTGATGTCGGTCGAGCGATGCGGCTGCGAGCCGCCATGGCCGCCGACGCCGCGGAAAGTCACCTTCCAGCTATCGGCCGCTGCCAGGAACGGCCCGACCGTGGTGCCGAAGCTGCCGGTCGGCATGCCGGGCGTGTTGTGCAGGCCGTAGATCGCATCGCAGGGGAAGCGCTCGAAGAGGCCGTCGGCCAGCATGGCGTTGGCGCCGCCGCGGCCTTCCTCGGCCGGCTGGAAGATCAGGTTGACCGTTCCGGCGAAGTCGCGGTTCTCGGCGAGGTAGCGCGCCGCGGCCAGCAGCATGGTGGTGTGGCCGTCATGGCCGCAGGCATGCATCCGGCCGGGATTCTTCGACGAATAGGGCAGGTTCGTCGTCTCCTCCAGCGCCAGGCAGTCCATGTCGGCGCGCAGGCCGATCGCCCGCGTCCCCGGCTGCTTGCCGCGGATTACCCCGACGACGCCGGTCTGGCCGACATTCTCGGTGACCTCGACGCCCCATTCCCGCAGCTTCTCCGCGACCAGCTTCGCGGTGCGCACCTCCTCCAGCCCCAGCTCCGGATGGGCATGGATGTCGCGGCGGATGGCGGTGAAGGCGGCGTGGTGCTGGTCGAGCCAGGAATCGAGCTTGGTCATGATGGCGATAGGTCCCCTTGCGCCTCGGGCTGAGGCCCGTGCGACCCTAGCCTTTATCCTCGATTGTGGCAGGATTCCCGCGCGCATCCTGCAGGGCGGCCATGCCGGAAGCTCTCCGCAAGCTCCCCGCGCCCGCGGGGGACCCGCCGCGAGGCCGGCCGGGCGGCGGACGGGAGCGTCGCTTTTCGCCAGCGAAACTTGACCTTCCGCCCGCATTGGCCCAAGAGGGCTTGCAAGGACCTGCCCCGAAACCCCGGCCTTGCGCCGGGGTTTTGCGTTTGCGCGGGCCGCTTGCACGGCAATGCGGTTGTAAACAGCAGGGACACCTCGCTCATGGCGAATGTGGTTGTGGTCGGCGCCCAGTGGGGCGACGAGGGCAAGGGCAAGATCGTCGACTGGCTCTCCAGCCAGGCCGATGTCGTGGTGCGGTTCCAGGGCGGGCACAATGCCGGCCACACGCTGGTCATCGACGGCAATGTCTACAAGCTCTCGCTGCTGCCCTCGGGCATCGTGCGGCCGGGCAAGCTCTCGGTCATCGGCAATGGCGTCGTCGTCGATCCTTGGCATCTCGTCGAGGAGATCGCCAAGCTGCGCGGCCAGGGCGTCGCGATCACCCCGGACAATCTGCGCATCGCCGACAATGCGACGCTGATCCTGCCGCTGCACCGCGAGCTGGACCATTTCCGCGAGACCGCCAATGCCGGCATGAAGATCGGCACCACCAAGCGCGGCATCGGCCCGGCCTATGAGGACAAGGTCGGCCGCCGCGCCATCCGCGTCGTCGACCTGAAGGACGAGGCGCTGCTCGAGGCCAAGATCGAGCGCCTGCTGGCCCACCACAACGCCTTGCGCCGCGGCCTCGGCATCGCCGAGGTGGACGGGGCCGAGCTGCTCGGCCAGCTCAAGGCGATCGCGCCCGAGATCCTGCCCTTCGCCGACACCGTCTGGGCCCTGCTCGATGCGCAGCGCCGCGCCGGCAAGCGCATCCTGTTCGAGGGTGCGCAGGGCGCGCTGCTCGACGTCGACCATGGCACCTATCCCTTCGTCACCTCCTCCAACATCGTCGCCGGCCAGGCCGCCACCGGCTCGGGCCTCGGTCCCTCCGCCGTCGGCTATGTGCTGGGCATCGCCAAGGCCTACACCACCCGCGTCGGCGAGGGTCCGTTCCCGACCGAGCTTTTCGACGAGATCGGCGAGCTGATCGGCCAGAAGGGCAAGGAATTCGGCGTCGTCACCGGGCGCAAGCGCCGCTGCGGCTGGTTCGACGCCTGCCTGGTCCGCCAGACCGTCAAGACCTCCGGCATCGACGGCATCGCGCTGACCAAGCTCGACATCCTCGACGGCTTCGAGGAGATCAAGGTCTGCGTCGGCTACAGGCTGGACGGGCAGGTCATCGAGCATCTGCCGGCCGGCCAGAGCGACCAGGCCCGCGTCGAGCCCGTCTACGAGACGATCGAGGGCTGGGAGGGCTCGACTGCAAATGCCCGCTCCTGGGCCGAGCTGCCCGCGCAGGCGATCAAATATGTCCGCCGCATCGAGGAGCTGATCGGCGCGACCGTCGCCGTGCTGTCGACCAGTCCGGAGCGCGACGATACCATCCTGGTGCACAACCCCTTCGAGGGCTGAGCCTGCCTTGCGAAGGCCACCTTGCCTCCGCAAGACCTGAACGCTGCTCTTGAAGGGTTGACGCACCCTCCCCCACGGGACAAGTGAGGCCAATGGCCGACTTCTATCCGATCCTGTCGCGCGCCGTCGCGGGGCTCTCCGACAACTCCCCGGAGGCGCGCCGTGCGCTCTACGAGCGGGCGAAGACGGCGCTGGTCTCCCAGTTGCGCGGGCTCGACCCGCCGCTGGGCGAGGCCGAGATCATGCGCGAGCGGCTGTCGCTGGACGAGGCCGTCGCCCGCATCGAGGCCGATTACGACGAGGCTCCTGCGCCCCAGCCGGCGGCGAGCGGGCCGGTGATCCGCCCGGTGGAGCCGCCCCCGGCCTCCGCCCCCCCGTCCGAGACGCGCCGCCAGCCCGATTTCGCGCCGCTGCCGGCCACGGGTCCCGGCGAGGATGAGCCGCTGCCCGAGCCGATGGAGCCCCAGCCGGTCCGGCCGCGGGTCATGCCGCCGCGCGAGCCGCGGGTGAAGCCCGGCCATATCCGCACGGTGGTGGTCGGCGGCATCGTTGCCATCGCCGTCGCCGCCATCGCCGGCACCGCGATCTATGTCCACAAGCTGCGCCCGCAGGAGGGCCCGCGCCCGGCGGCCCAGAGCGCTCAGAACCAGCCGGCCCAGCCTGAAGGCAACGGCAAGATCGGCGACCGCATCGGCGGCGACCAGGCAGGCGGTCGCCAGAACCGGCCGGCCGGCAATGCGGGCGGCACGCCCGGCACGCCGGTGCCGCAGCCCGGCGGCGAGGTCGCGGTCGCCCAGCGCGCCATCCTCTACATCGAATCGCCGGAGAACCCGCAGCAGCCGCGCACGGTCCAGGGCCGCGTCTTCTGGCGCCTCGACAGCGAGAGCGTCGGCCAGGGCCGCCCGGTCGAGACCATCGTGCGCGCCAGTGTCGAGATCGCCGAATTCGGCCTGAGCCTCGATTTCACCATCCGCCGCAACACCGATCCGGCCTTTCCCGCCTCGCACATTATCGGCATGCGCTTCACCAGCACGGTCGATCCGGCAGCGCAGGGCATCAAGGAAGTCGGCGTGCCGCAGTTCAAGACCGAGGAAGGCGAGCGTGGCGCCCCGCTCTCGGCGATCAACTCGGCCCTCGGCGACGGGCTGTTCGTGGCGGCCATGTCGAACGTGCCGGTCGAAGTCGAGCGCAACACCGACCTCATCCTCAACCGCAGCTGGATCGACATCCCGATCCTGCTCGCCTCGGGCCGCCGCGGCATCATCACCTTCGAGAAGGGCGTCTCCGGCGGCCAGACGCTGGCCGACGCCTTCGGCCGCTGGCAGTAGGGCCGAGGCGCGAAAGTGAAGTCGGGATAGCGCGGGGACCCAGACGCCTCAGCTCTTGCGCTCGGCCGCGAACCGCGCCGCGGCCCGCAGCATGTCCGCCGCCGGGCCGAAGCCTGACAACGCCTCCACGGCCTCGGCGCTCAGCCGGTCGCGCTCGCGCTTGGCGCCGGCGAGCCCCAGCGCACCGATCAGCGTCGCCTTCCCCTTGTCCTCGTCCTTGGCCGTCGCCTTGCCCAGCTGGGCGGCGTCGGCCTCGACATCGAGGATGTCGTCGGCCACCTGGAAGGTCGCGCCCAGGGCTCGCCCATAGGCGGTGAGCGCCGCGAGCGCAGCCTTGTCGGCCTCGCCCAGCCGCGCGCCGATCTCGACGCTCGCTGCCAGCAGCGCACCGGTCTTCATCGCCTGCAACCGCCTGATCTCGGTCTCTCCGAGCTCTTGACGGAGCGCATCGAAGCGCCCTTCCGCCGCAAGATCGAGCATCTGCCCGCCGACCATGCCGCCCGGCCCCGCGGCACGCGCAAGACAGCGCACCAGCGCAGCCCGGATGTCGCCGGAGGGATGCGTGGCCGGATCGGCCAGCACGTCGAAGGCGAGCGTCAGCAGCGCGTCCCCTGCAAGGATGGCAGTGGCCTCGTCATAGGCCCTGTGCACGGTGGGGCGGCCGCGGCGCAGGTCGTCATCATCCATCGCGGGCAGGTCGTCATGCACCAGCGAATAGCAATGCAGCAGCTCGACCGCGGCGCCCGCCCGCAAGGCGCCATCCCCGGCAGCGCCCAGGAGCCGCGCCGTCTCCACCGTCAGGAAGGGCCTCAGCCGCTTGCCGCCGGCCAGCGCGCCATGGCGCATCGCCGCCAGCAGCCGCTCCGGCCGGGCGATCTCGCCCTCGGCCGGCACGCTCTCCAGCAGCGTCTCGAGCAGCCGCTCGATCGCGCCGGCGGTCTGCGCCAGCCTGGCCTCGAGCTCGCCCTCGCGGGCTGCGGTCGGAACGGAACTCATGCGGCCTGCCTCGCGTTCGCTGCCGGGGGGCCTTGCCGGAGGCAAGCCGCATCGTCAAGGTGCGCGCCCATGACGGGCCAGCGCAGGAGGCGGCTTGAGCGTGACGGCCGAAGCGCGAGGAAGACGACGTGGCCTGCTGCGCCGGGCGGTCGATTGGACGTTGCGCCTCGTCGTCGGCGGGCTGCTGATCCTCATCGCGGCTCTCATCCTCTACATGGCCGTGCCCGTGCCCTCGACGCTGATGCTCGGGCGCTGGCTGACCTTCCAGCCGGTCGACCGGACATGGGTCTCCCTCGACAGGATCTCGCCCAATCTCATCCGCGCGGTCATCGCCTCCGAGGACCAGCGTTATTGCAGCCATCGCGGCGTCGACTGGGTCGAGCTCAACGCGGTGATGGAGGATGAGGACGGACCGAGCCGCGGCGCCTCGACGCTTACCATGCAGACGGCCAAGAACGTCTTCCTCTGGCCCGGCCGGAGCTATCTCCGCAAGGGCCTGGAAATCCCGCTCGCGACGGCGATCGATTTCGTCTGGGGCAAGAGGCGCGTCATCGAGGTCTATCTCAACGTTGCCGAATGGGGCGACGGCCTCTATGGGGCGGAAGCGGCGGCCCAGCGCTATTTCGGCAAGCCGGCGGCGCGGCTGACGCCGGCCGAGGCGGCGCGGCTCGCGGGTGCCCTGCCGAATCCCATCCTGCGCAACCCGGCCCGTCCGAGCCGGGCGCTGCAGACGGCTTCGGGCCGGGTTCAGCGGCGCCTGGCGCAGCTCGGCGCGCTCGGGGACTGCGCCCTGCCCGGCTGAGGCGCGCCACCCGCAAGAAATTGGCGATCCGCTCTAGCCATCCCGGCGCCGAGCGTGTAAGGGCATCGCCTCACGAGATTGATCCGTCGCCGTGGCGGAGGCGTGGCTTTGAAGCCGCGTATCCTGACGGCGGCACGATGGAGAGTACAATGGCCGTTCCGAAGAAGAAGACGTCGCCGTCGAAGCGCGGCATGCGCCGCTCGGCCGACGCGCTGAAGCAGCCCACCTATATCGAGGACAAGAACTCCGGCGAGCTGCGCCGCCCGCACCATGTCGACCTGAAGAGCGGCATGTATCGTGGCCGCCAGGTGCTGAAGGTCAAGGCCGAGGCCTGATCCTCGACGGATCGGCGCAAGCCCCGAGACGAACGAACCGGCCGCGAGGCCGGTTTTTCTTTGTCTGTGATGGGCGCGCCGTCTCAGCGCCCGCCTGCGCGCCGCAAGAGCTGCGCAGCGGCCCGGTAGCGCAGGGCCGCCGCCTGCGCGGTTCCCTCACCCCGCAGCGCAAAGCTGCCGATGCCCGCCTGTGCCGCCGCCGCCTGCAGCAGGACAAGCGAGGGGGCGCTGTCGGCATGGCGCCCGGTTCGGCCGTCCTCCCTTGCCTCAAACATGTCCCACTCCGGCACAAATGCGCTTTTGAGTGATTCTCCTTGCAAGCGCCTCGCCACGTTAACGGGCCGTTAAGCAAAATGCTCCCATCTTCGATGCACCCCGCAAACCCGGACAGTGCGGGATGGCACCAGGACGGTGCGGCACGCGCTGTCTGATCGAGGCCGCTCGCGATGCCCTCCCCGTCGCTCTTCACCTTCGGCAACGGCAGCGCGATCGACCCGCGCGGCTTGCTGTCCTCGATCGGTGAGGTGGTCTATTCCTGGGAGATCCAGGGCGACGCGCTGAGCTGGGGCCCCAACGCCGCCACGGTCCTCGGCCGCCTGCCCGAGAAGGCGATGAAGCGCGGCATCGGCTTTGCCGCGCTCGTCGAGCCCGGCAGCGGCCCCAGCCGCTATGACGCGATCTTCGGCTCCAGCGAGCACGACCAGGGCGAGGGCGTCGTCTATCGCACGCGCTACGCGGTCGATCTCGCCGGCCGCAAGATGTGGGTGGAGGATACCGGCCGCTGGTTCGCCGGCAGCGACGGCCGCCCGGCCTGTGCCCGCGGCGTGCTGCGCCTGGAACGGGCCGCCCGCGCCGAGGAACTGGTCGTCTCCGGCCCCGACCTCTGCGATCGCCCGGCCCTGGTCGAGCAGATCCATGCCGCCCTGCAGGAGCAGTTGCCGCAGGAGCGCAGCGTCGTGATTCTCGTCGCCGCGATCGACGAACTCGCCCGCCTCAATGACGATTTCGGCCATGAGGCGACCGACGAGATCATCGCCACGGTGCATGAGCGGCTGCGCTCGGTGACGCGCCGGCGCGATCATCTGGTCCGCTATGCCGGCAACAGCTTCGCGATCCTGCTCTCCGGCTGCCCGCGCGACCAGATCGACGCCGCGGCCAAGCGCTTCATCAAGGTCGTGGCCGAATCGGCGATCGAGACCGGCCGCGGCATCGCCCTGGTGCGGCTGCGCGTCGGCGCCGCCATCGCCCCCGAACTGACGAACCATGCCGGCCAGCTGCTGACCGCCGCCGAAGGCGCCCTCGCCGAGGCGCGCGCGGGCGCGGTGGACGATGCCGTGCTCGCAAAGCCGAGGCGGCGCAGCAACGACAAGGTCGAACGCGTCAATCTCGACGTGCAGGCGATCGCGGCGCTGAACGAGCGGCGCGTCCGCCTCGCCCTCCAGCCGATCGTCAGCGCCGTCTCTCGCGAAACGGCCTTCCATGAGGCCCTGCTGCGCGTCGGCCAGCCCGAATCGGGCCTGTACTTCGCCTCGGCCGAGCTCATCCCGCTGCTGGAACGGCGCGGGCTGGTGCGGCTGTTCGATCACCGCGTGCTGGAGCTTGCGCTCGAGCGGCTGATGGCGGACCCCGACCTGTCGCTGTCGGTCAACGTCTCGCCGCGCTCGCTCGGCGATCCGGAATGGATCGATGCCTTCCTCGCCTGCACGGGAGCAGCCCCGGCCGCGGCACGACGCCTCATCGTGGAGGTGACCGAGACCGCCACGATCGAGCACCCGGCCCGGGTGGCCAAGCTTCTCGGGCGCATCAAGAGCCATGGCTGCCGCATCGCGATCGATGATTTCGGCGCCGGCCACACCTCGCTGAAGCACCTGCGCGCCTTTCCGATCGACCTGCTCAAGATCGACGGGGCCTTCACCCAGAATCTGCGTCGCTCGACCGACGACCGCTTCTATGTGCGCACGCTGATCGACCTTGCCGGCCATCTCGGCGTCGAGACGGTGGCGGAATGGGTCGATGACGAGTGGCAGGCGACGATGCTGCGCGACTGGGGCGTGACCTATCTGCAGGGCCACCTCGTCGGCCGGGCCGAACTCGGCCCTCCTGTCGAGGCATCCCCGCTGCCGCTGCAGCGGGCCGCAGGCTGACGCCGTCAGCCCCGTCTGCCTCACTCGCCCGAAGTGCTGCGGCGCAGCGTGGCTCGCGGCTCCTTAGGAGCAGCGCCCTCGAGCGCTGCCCGTCAGGTGCAAGCTGTCCAGCGGCGGCTCATTTCGAGCGGGAGAGCTTGTCCAGCCTTTCGCGCATCTCGCTGAGCTCGCGCTTGAGATCCCCGAGATCATCGTTCTTCACCGGCTGTGCGCCGCCCTCCTGGCTGGCCTGCGCCGCGGCGGCCGTGGCCGTGAAGGGGTTGAACAGCCGGAACGCCTCGGTGAACATCTGCATGTTCGCCCGCGTCTGCGCCTGCAGCGCGTCGATGGCCGGACCGCCGAAGGCCGAGCCGCCGAAGGCCTTGCTCATCTGCTCGCGCATCTTGTTCTGCTCCTGCGCGAAGTTCTCCATCGAGAACTCCAGGAAGCGCGGCACGACCGCCTGCATGCTGTCGCCATAGAGGCGGATGAGCTGGCGCAGGAAGGTGATCGGCAGGAGGTTCTGGCCGTCCTTGGCCTCCTCGTCGAAGATGATCTGCGCCAGCACGGAGCGCGTGATGTCCTCGCCCGACTTGGCGTCGTAGACGACGAAATCCTCGCCACCGCGCACCAGCGTGGCCAGGTCTTCCAGCGTGACGTAGGAACTCGTTCCGGTGTGGTAGAGGCGCCGATTGGCGTATTTCTTGATGACGGTCGGTTCTTTGTCGCTGGCCATCGTGCCCTGCTTGACGTTGATCCGCCCCCTCCGATCATTGGCCGAAGCGATGCGGAACGTTCTCCCCAGGGAGAAACGATAGCTTTTCGCTGCTGCGCCGCAAGGTTTTTCGCGGTTGCGGCGCAAAAATCCGCCCAAGGTAGGGCCGCCTGCCGCGCATCCCGGCAACGCCGCCGAACCGGCCCGCCCATGAGGTTTGGGCAGTAAGGCTGACTTGACGCGGTCACATCGGCCTTCGAAGGTGACGCGGAAGGGCCTGCTTCGGCGGGAGCGGAGCAGGCCAGACAACAGCGAGGAACTCTCTCATGGCAGATTCGGATATCGTGATCGTCGGCGCGGCGCGCACGGCGGTCGGCGCCTTCAACGGCGCCTTCGCCAACACCCCGGCCCATGAGCTGGGCGCCGCCGCGATCAAGGAGGCGCTGAAGCGCGCCAAGGTCGACCCCGCCGATGTCGACGAGGTCATCATGGGCCAGATCCTGACCGCCGGTCAGGGCCAGAACCCGGCCCGCCAGGCCGCGATGGCCGCCGGCATCCCGCAGGAGAAGACCGCCTGGGGGCTGAACCAGCTTTGCGGCTCGGGCCTGCGCGCGGTGGCCATCGGCCTGCAGCAGATCGCCAATGGCGATGCCGACATCATCGTCGCCGGCGGCCAGGAATCGATGTCGATGGCGCAGCACGCCGCGCATCTGCGCTCTGGCACCAAGATGGGCGACCTCAAATTCATCGACACGATGATCAAGGACGGGCTCTGGGACGCCTTCCACGGCTACCACATGGGCACCACCGCCGAGAACGTCGCGACCAAATGGCAGATCAGCCGGCAGGAGCAGGACGAGTTCGCGGTGAAGTCGCAGAACAAGGCCGAGGCGGCGCAGAAGGCCGGCCGCTTCAAGGACGAGATCGTTCCCTTCACCGTTTCGACCCGCAAGGGCGACATCGTCGTCGACCAGGACGAGTACCCCCGCCACGGCGCGACCGCCGAGGCGATGGCCAAGCTGAAGCCCGCCTTCTCCAAGGACGGCACGGTCACGGCCGGCAACGCCTCGGGCATCAATGACGGCGCCGCCGCCCTGGTGATCATGAGCGCCAGGGAGGCCGCCAAGCGCGGGCTGAAGCCGCTCGCGACGATCAAGGGCTGGGCCACCGCCGGCGTCGATCCCGCCATCATGGGCACGGGGCCGATCCCGGCGACCCGCAAGGCCCTGGAGAAGGCCGGCTGGAGCGTCTCCGACCTTGATCTCGTCGAGGCCAATGAGGCCTTCGCGGCGCAGGCGATCGCGGTCAACAAGGACCTCGGCTGGAGCACCGACATCGTCAACGTCAATGGCGGGGCCATCGCCATCGGCCACCCGATCGGCGCCTCGGGCGCGCGCGTGCTGGTGACGCTGCTGCACGAGATGGAAAAGCGCGACGCCAAGAAGGGCCTCGCCACGCTCTGCATCGGCGGCGGCATGGGCGTCGCCATGGCCATCGAGCGCTGAGCGCAGCGCCACAGTACCGACGACAGACGCCCCGGCTCGAACCGGGGCGTCCCGTTCCATCAAGAAGCAGGCGAGAGGGAGACGGCCATGACGAAGGTTGCACTGGTCACGGGGGGCACGCGCGGCATCGGCGCGGCGATCAGCAAGGCGCTGCAGGAGGCCGGCCATAAGGTCGCCGCCAGCTATGCCGGCAACGACGAGGCCGCCGCCAAGTTCAAGGCCGAGACCGGCATCCCGGTGTTCAAGTGGGATGTCGGCGACTACGACGCCTGCGCGGCGGGCATCGCCAAGGTCGAGGCCGAACTCGGCCCCATCGACATCCTCGTCAACAATGCCGGCATCACCCGCGACGGCTTCTTCCACAAGATGACGAAGGAGCACTGGTCGGACGTGATCCGCACCAATCTCGACTCGCTCTTCAACATGACGCGCCCGGTGATCGAGGGCATGCGCGCCCGCAATTTCGGCCGCATCGTCGTGATCTCCTCGATCAACGGTTCGAAGGGCCAGATGGGCCAGGTGAACTATTCCGCCGCGAAGGCCGGCGATATCGGCTTCGTCAAGGCGCTGGCGCAGGAGAACGCCAACAAGGGCATCACCGTCAACGCGATCACGCCCGGCTATATCGGCACCGACATGGTCGCGGCGATGCCGGAAGCCGCCCTTCAGCGCGTGATTGCCGGCATTCCGGTCGGCCGCCTCGGCAAGCCGGAGGAGATCGCGGCGATGGTCGTCTTCCTCGCCTCCGAGCAGGGCGCCTTCGCCACCGGCGCGACCTTCGCCATCAATGGCGGGCAGTATATGGCCTGAGGCCCCGCTCGCTTCTCATACGCGTCCGCTCTCCGTCATTGCGAGGAGCGAAGCGACGAAGCAATCCAGGGGCGGCAAAGCGCCACAGCTCCTGGATGTCTTCGCTTCGCTCGCAATGAAAGACGAGATCAAACCCGCTTGCCGCCTCTCGGCAGCAGGAAGGTCAGCAGGCCGAGGGCCGGCAGCCAGGCGCAGAGCTTGAACACGGCGATGATGCCGATCTGGTCGGCGAGCGCGCCGATGGCCGCCGCCGCCACGCCGCCGAGGCCGAAGGACAGCCCGTAGAACAGGCCGCCGACCAGCCCGATGCGGTGCGGCACGAGGTCGATCGCATAGATCAGGATCGCCGAGAAGGCGCTCGCCATGATGAAGCTGACGATCACGCTGAGCACGCCGGTCCAGAACAGGTCGGCATAGGGCAGCATCAGCGCGAAGGGCAGCGAGCCGAGAATCGACAGCCAGATCACCCGGTCGCGGCCGATCCGGTCCCCGATCATCCCGCCGAGGATGACGCCGACGGCGCCGACGACGAGATAAAGGAACAGCATGATCTGCGAGAGCTGCACCTCGATGCCGAAGCGCTGGATCAGGTAGAAGGTGTAGTAGGAGGTGAAGGCGGCGGTGTAGCCGTTCTTGGAGATCAGCAGGACGATCAGAACCGCCATGGCCAGCATCACCCGCCCCTTGGGCAGGCCGTGGCTGGCGACATCCTCGGCATGCCCCTTGGACGACGCCTGCTCGCGCCGCATCGCGGCATAGCGCGAGCCGATCCAGCCCATCAGCGCCATCGCCAGCAGCACGACGCCGGAGAACCAGGACAGGCTCTCCTGCCCGCGCGGCATCACCACGGCCGCCGCCAGCAGCGGGCCGACCGCATAGCCGACATGGCCACCGACCTGGAACACGCCCTGCGCCAGCCCCTGCCGCCCCGCGGCGGCATGACGGGCCATCCGCGTGGCCTCGGGATGGAAGACAGCCGATCCGAGCCCGATCAGCCCCGCCGCCAGCAGCACCAGCGCATAGCTGTGCGCGAAGGAAAGCAGCAGCAGCCCGGCCAGCGTCGAGCACATGCCGGCCACCATCGCATAGGGCCACGGCCTGCGATCGGTGACATAGCCCAGCAGCGGCTGCAGCAGCGACGACGTTACCTGGAAGGCCAGCGTGATGAAGCCGATCTGCATGAAGTCGAGCTTGTAGGTGTCCTTGATCAGCGGATAGAGCGCCGGGATCATCGACTGGACGAGGTCGTTCAGCAGATGGGCGAGGCTGAGCGCGGCCAGCACCGGCATCAGCGGGCGGCGGGCGATCGTCTGGAGCGGGATCGTGGTCATCTCCGACGCATGCTGCGCCTTTTGCCCCGGGTCAACAGGGGCGCAAGCATGGCTTCCATGGCTGGCAAGCCGTGCTGCGGCGCAAAATGCCGGTTTGGCCGCGGCGATGGCTGGCATCGCCTGCCGAAGCTGCTATCGGACAGACAAGGCAAGCCGACGAGCGCTCATGACCATCCGCACCGCCACCCTCATCGGCTTCTGCGCCATCCTGCTCTGGTCGACCTTGGCCCTGTTCACGGCGATGTCGGGCCGGGTCCCGCCCTTCCAGCTCGTCGGGCTGACCTTCCTGATCGGCGGATTGCTGATCCTCGCTGTCGCGGGCCTGCGCGGGCAGCTCTCCCGCATCCGCCCGACGCCGGCCTCGCTCGCGCTCGGCATCTACGGCCTGTTCGGCGACACCGCGCTCTACTACGCCGCGGTAAAGACGGCGCCGCCTGCGGAAGCGAACCTGATCCATTACCTCTGGCCGCTGCTGATCGTCCTCTTCGCCGCGCTGCTGCCGGGCGCGGGCCTGAAGCCGCGCCATCTCGTCGGCGCGCTCATCGGCCTCGTCGCCACCGCGCTTCTCGTCTCGGGCGGGCTGACCGGCGGAACCGGGCTCGCCCCCGGCCATGTCTTCGCCGCGCTCGGCGCCTTCGTCTGGGCGAGCTATTCGGTGGCCTCGCGGCGTTTCGCTGCCGTGCCCTCGGAAAGCCTCTGCGTCACCATGCTGGTCTGCGCCGGCCTCGCCTTTGCCTGCCACGCCGCCTTCGAGACCACGCTGTGGGCGCCGAGCATCGTCGAATGGGCCGGTGTCTTCGGGCTCGGGCTGGGCTCGATCGGGCTCGCCTTCGTGGTCTGGGACATCGGCATGAAGCAGGGCGACGTCGCCTTGCTCGGCGTCGCCTCCTATGCCGCTCCGGTGCTCTCGACGCTGATCCTGGTCCTGTTCGGCTATGCCCCGGCGAGCCTGATGCTGGCGGCCTCCTGCGCGATGATCGTCATCGGGGCGCTGGTGGCGAGCGGGGCCGGGCGGACATCGGACGCCTGAGAAGGCGCGGGTTCCCCGCGCTTCGAAAGGTACGGGCTTCCGTCAGTTCCGCCTGAGCAGCCGCTCCAGATAATCCAGCTCCTCCTGCGGGCGCAGCGGGTCGCCGAGCCGCTTGCGCAGCTCCTCGAGGATGCGGCGTGCGCGCTGGGTCGCGCCCTCGTCGGCACCGGGCACCTTGACCCGACCATCCGACCAGTCGCGCTGGCGCTGCGGCCGGCCGAGCGGGTCCTCGCTGCCGCGCTGCTGGGCGGAAGGCCGGCCAGCGGGGCGCCCGTCGGGCTCGCCATAGGCCTGGCCCTCGCCCTCGCCGGGCTGGCCTTCCTGCATCTGCTGGGCCAGCTTCTGGCCGCCGCGGCGAAGGGCATCGAGAGCCTTGCCCTGTGCGTCGAGCGCGCCGTCGCCCTGCCCCTGCCCGAGCTGCCGCTCGGCCTCGCGCATCGCCTCCTCGGCCTCGCCGAGCTCGCCATTCTGCGGCGCGCCCATCCCGCGCATCTTGCGCTGGAGGTCCTGCAGGCGTTCGCGCAGGGCCTGCTGGCGCTGGGACAGGCCTTGCCCACCTTGGCCCTGTCCGTTCTGGCCCTGCATGCCCTCGCCGTCTTCGCCGTCCTGCCCCTGCTCGCCTTGCTGGCCCTGGCCCCTTTGCCCCTGCTGTCCGCGTTGGCCCTGCTGTCCCTGCTGGCCGCGCTGGCCGGGCCGCGCCTGCTGCTGGCCGGGGCGCTGGCCGCGCTGCGTCTGGCCCTGCCGGCGTTGCTCGTTCCGGTAGGTCTCGTCGCGCAGGTTCTGCTGGTCGCGCGTCATCCGGTCGAGATCGCCCAGCGCCTGCCCCATCTCGTTCTGGCGCTGCTGGCCCGGCCGCGCCATCTGGAGATTGTTGAGCATCTGGTTGAGCTGCTCCATCAGCCGCTGCGCCTCGGCCATGTCGCCGCGCTTCGACAGCTCCTCGATGCGGTCGAGCATGTTCTGCAGGTCGCGCGGCGTCACCGTGCGGAAGTTCTCAGGCAGCTGCGCCTGGTCGCGGTCGCCGTTCTGCTGCTGCTGGCGCATCATCTGCTCGGCGAGCTGGCGCATGTAGTTGTCCATCGCCTTGCGCATCTCGTCGGTCAGCTTCTTGATGTCCTCCTCGGACGCGCCGCGCTCCAGCGCCTGCTGCAAATTCTCCTGCGCCTGGCGCAGTGCCCGCTCGGCATCGGTCATGCCGCCATCCTCGAGCTGGAGCGCCAGCGCCCACATCAGCTCGGAAACCTCGACCAGCTCGGCGTCGCTGCCGGCCTTGCGCAGGCGCTCGGTCAGCATCCGCATGCCGAGATAGGTGCCCTTCTCCTTCATGAAGAGATCGGGCTCGATCATCAGCGCGTCCATGCCGAGCTGCACGAGCCGGCGGTCGTCGACATTCATCACCAGCTTGCGCCGCTGCTCGACCAGCGCCTTGGCGAGCGGGTTGGTGAAGGTGCGCTGCGGCAGCACGATCTCGACCGGCTCGCTGCGGCCTTCCTGCCCGGCCTCGTCCTTGGCGACGAGCACCATGCGAACCCTGGCGCCGGCCCAGGGATGGGCGGAGAAATCCACCGTGCCCTTCTGGTCCTCGTCGCCGGAGGCGGAGGACGGCACGGCGAGGTTCTGCTTCGGCGGCTCGACCAGCGCCCGGCCCGCCTTGGCCCCGGCATCCGGCCGCGAGACGTTCACCTCGATCGAGGCGAGGCCGTAATCGTCCCTGGCCCGGTAAATGATGCCCAGTCCGCCGGACTGCGCGCCGACGATGGCCTTGGGCGGCTCGGAAAAGCGAATCGTCGGCGGCTGGTCGGCGATGGCGGTGAGGGTCAGCGTCGTGCCGGGGGCCCCGCTGCCGGTGAGCTTCAGCGTGCCGTTGCCGGCGAGGGTGTAGCGCCGCTCCAGCACGGCCTGCTGCTGGCCGGGCGCCGGCTGGGCGGGCGCCGCGGCGGCCTTGTCGCCGGACGCGCCCTTGGCCTGCTGCCTGTCCTTCTCCTCCGGCTTGACCAGGTCGAGACGGCCCGTGGTCGCGACGTCGATCCCGGTCCTGCCGGCAACGCGCACGACGATCACCGACTTCTCCGGCGCGCTGATGGTGGAGCTCGCCAGCTTGGCGAAGTCGATCAGGACCGGCGGCAGCCGCGTATAGGCCGGCGGATCGATCCAGGCGTCGATGCGGGTCGAGGGCGTGACGCCGGGCGGCCCCTGCCAGTCGAAGGCGGCGGAGAGGCGCTGCGTCGCCTCAGGCCCGGCGACGAAGAAGGCAGCGACGGCCGCGAGCAGCGGCACGGCGCGCAGGGCGAGCTTGTCGTGGGCGGCCATGCGCGGCTGCGGCGCGGCAACCTTGAGCCCGGCGACATGCCGGCTCTGGCGCTCGACATGCAGCTTCCACAGCGCCTGGGAAACAGGGTCGGCCGAACCGACGGCGAGGCTGTCGTCCAGCGTCGAGGCGGGCCGATGGCCGCCGGAGAACGAGCTGTCGAGCCGGGCCAGACTCTCGCGATAGGTCGGCAGCACCGTCCGCGCCACCTGCCAGAGGCTCGCCGCGAGCGCGGCGAGGAAGAGAACGACGCCGGCGATACGCCCAAACCAGGGCAGATGCGTCCACAGGCCGAACCAGGAGACGGCGAGGAAGGCGAGCACGACGCCGAGCGGCAGCCAGATCCGCGGCCACAGCCGCTCCCAGCCGAGCGACACCCGCGAAGCCAGCGCGAGACGGCGCAGCCGGAGCCGGACGCCGTCGATCGTGTCGGGCGCCTTGCGGCGCTCTGCCTCGCTCATGCCATCGCTCCGGGCAGCCCCCATTCGCCGTTCGGTATCGCAATGATCTCAGGCTAGCACGGGAATGTGGCGTGACCAGCCCCCCGATCATCACGCATCCGATAGGAGGCGACCATGATGATCGGTCTCAGCCCGTCCGGCTTTGCACCCTGCTCCACGTTTCGTGAACGGCAACCGCTCGGAACCCTCTCCCGGAGGGAAAGGGCAGCGTGAGGGTAGGCCGTTGGACGCTTGGGCACTCCCCAAACCGCTGGCGGTGAGGAGTTGCCTCGCCGGTCCACGGGCCGACACCTCACCCCTGCCCCTGTCTTTACAGGAGAGGGATTTCCCGTGCCCCTTCCGGAGAGAAAACGAGGCGGTTCACGCCAGCCACCCCGGCAGCCGGTCCATCCCGATCAGCTCGTCATAGCTCTGGCGCGGGCGCGTGACGGCGTATCGGTCGCCCTTCACCAGCACCTCTGGCACGAGCAGGCGCTGGTTGTAGGTGGAGGACATCGAGGCGCCATAGGCCCCCGCCGTCATGAAGGCGATGAGGTCGCCCGGCGCCATCCTCGGCAGGCTGCGGCCGGTGGTGAAGGTATCGCCCGATTCGCAGATCGGCCCGACCACGTCATAGGCGACGCTTGGCGCATCCGCCGGCTGTTCCGCCACCGGCCAGATCTCGTGATAGGCCTCGTACATCGCCGGCCGGACGAGGTCGTTCATCGCCGCATCGACGACGAGGAACTGCTTGGTGGGGCGCGGATTGAGATGCAGCACCCTGGTCAGCAGGATGCCCGCATTGCCGACGATCAGGCGCCCGGGCTCGAAACCGAGCTCGACATCGAGCCCCTTGGTCACCTTGCCGACCATTGCCGCATAGGCCTCGATCAGCTCGGGGCCATGATCGAAATCATGGGGCACGTCGTAGGGAATGCCGAGCCCGCCGCCGAGATCGAGCCGGTCCACGCGGTGCCCTTCGCCGCGCAAATCGCCGACCAGCGCCACCATTTTCGTATAGGCGGCCTCGAAAGCGTCCGTTTCCCGGATCTGGCTGCCGATATGGACGGCCAGTCCCATGATGCGCACGCCGGGAAGATTGGCCGCGCGCGCATAGAGCCGCCCGACCTCCTCGAAGGAGACGCCGAACTTGTTCTCGGACGATCCGGTCGTGATCTTGGCGTGGCCGCCGGCGCCGATATCCGGATTGACGCGGAATACCGCCTCCTGCCGCTTGCCGAGCGACGCCGCGACCCTCGAGAGCAGCTCGAGCTCGCCCTCGGTCTCGATATTGACCTGGTAGATCCCGGCCTCGACCGCGAAACGCAGCTCCTGCTCGCTCTTGCCGACGCCGGAGAACACGATCCTGCTCGCGGGAATGCCGGCGGCCAGCGCCTTGCGCACCTCGCCCTCCGAGACCGTGTCGACGCCGGCCCCGAGCGCGCCCAGCGTCTTCAGCACGCCGAGATTGCCGTTCGCCTTCATCGCGTAGAAGACATGCGCCTTGCCGGCCGGCGCGGCGCGCTTCACCGCCTCGGCAAAGAGCGTGTAATGCCGCTCGATCGTCGCGCTGGAATAGACATAGACCGGCGTGCCGACCTCCGCCGCGATCCGGGCGAGATCGACGCCTTCGGCATGGAGGGAACCGTCGCGATAGGCGAAATGATGCATGGATACCAACTTTGAGAAGATCGACTCAAACCCGCTCCGTCATCCCGGACGGAGCGAAGCGGAGATCGGGGATCCATGCCTGAACGCCGCCGGCAGGCGCTCCGGCATGGATCCCGGGTCTCCCTGACGGTCGCCCGGGATGACGGCGTGGTTCGGTTCACATCAGCGGATCGAGGATGAACGGCTTGTTCGGCACGGTGATCGCGCGGTTGGCCTTGGCCGGCTTGGCGAGCACGGAGGCCGAGCCGATCTCGGGCACGTCGCTGGGCTGCGCGCCGACCTGGTTGTCCGGCAGATCGACCGCGCCGCTGACATTCGGCGGCGGCTCGAGCGGACCCTTGCGACCGCAGGCGCCAAGCGCGACGCCGAGAAGGCCGACGACCAGCAGGGCACGGCCGAATTTCAAACCTGGTTGAAGCACGAAGACGAACCCTCGGACGAAGCGTGGCGGGACTGTAGCGGAGGACGCGGCCGAGTGCGAGGCTCTCGGCTGCGTCATTCTCGGGCGAAACGGGGCTTCGCCCGAGAAAATCGTGACACGAAGCCACCGGCTTTCGAGAGGCTCGGATCGAGCCCGAGCATGACGCGCTATCTGGACAGCTGCTTCAGCCAGCGCCGCGCCTGCTTGCGGACATTGGCCGGCGCCGTGCCGCCATAGCTCGTGCGGCTCTTGACCGACTGGTCGACGCCGAGCACCGCGAAGACCGCCTCCGTGATCTGCGGCTCGACCGCCTGCATCTCGGCGAGCGAGAGCTTCTCAAGCCCCACCTTCTTCTCCGAGGCGATGCCGACGAGCCGGCCGGTGACATGGTGAGCGTCGCGGAACGGCATCTTCAGCACCCGCACCAGCCAGTCGGCGAGATCGGTCGCGGTGGCATAGCCGAATCCGGCAGCCTTCTTCATCGTCTTCAGGTCGGGCTGCATGTCGCGGACCATGCCGGTCATGGCGGCCAGGCAGAGCGAGATCGTCTGCAGGGCGTCGAAGGTGCCTTCCTTGTCCTCCTGCATGTCCTTGGAATAGCTCAGCGGCAGGCCCTTCATCATCGTCAGCAGCGCCTGCAGCGCCCCGAAGACGCGCCCCGCCTTGCCGCGCACCAGCTCGGCCGCATCCGGATTGCGCTTCTGCGGCATGATCGAGGAGCCGGTCGAGAAGGCGTCCGAGAGCCTGATGAAGCCGAATTGCGGCGTCGCCCACAGCACGATCTCCTCGGCCAGCCGGGAGAGGTGCATCGCGCAGATCGAGGCCGCCGAGAGCGTCTCCAGCACGAAATCGCGGTCCGAGACCGAATCGAGCGAATTCGCCGTCGGCCGGTCGAAGCCGAGCGCCTTCGCCGTCATGTGCCGGTCGATCGGGAAGGAGGTACCGGCCAGCGCGGCGGCACCCAGCGGACATTCGTTGAGGCGGGCGCGGGCATCGCGGACGCGGCCGCGGTCGCGGCCGAGCATCTCGACATAGGCGAGGAGATGGTGGCCGAAGGTGACCGGCTGCGCCGATTGCAGATGGGTGAAGCCCGGCATCACCGCGCCGGCATAGATGTCGGCCTTCTCGGCCAGCGCCTGCTGGAGGTCGCGCATCTGCCCGTCGAGCTCGTCGAGCGTGTCGCGCACCCACAGCCGCATGTCGGTCGCGACCTGGTCGTTGCGCGAGCGGGCCGTGTGGAGCCGGCCGGCGGCGAGGCCGATCCTGTCCTTGAGACTGGACTCGACGTTCATATGCACGTCTTCGAGCGCCCGCGAGAAGGTGAAGGTCCCGGCCTCGATCTCGCCTTCGACGCTCTTCAGCCCTTCGGTGATCGTCGCCACATCGTCCCTGGTCAGGATCCCGGTCTCCGCCAGCATCGCCGCATGCGCCAGAGAGCCGCGGATATCCTGCCGCCAGAGCGTCTTGTCGAAGTCGATCGAGGCGTTGATCTCCTCCATGATGGCGTCGGGACCTGTGGCGAAACGCCCACCCCACATGCGATTGCTCACGGCGGTCTTTCCTGCTTTTGAGGACGCGCGATGACGTCAGGAACGAAGATCGGTGTGGCCCTCGGGGTCGTGGCGGCGCTCGGCCTCGCAGGCGTGGCGGCCTTCTACTCCCTCGCGGGCGATGCCGGCAACGGATCATGCAAGGCCGCGCGCCAGACAGCCGCGCGCATGACGCCGCTGGCGAAGGGCGAGGTCGCGGCTGTCGAGATCCGCAAGGACCCTCAGCCGGCGCCTGAGCTCGCCTTCACGGGGCCGGACGGCCAGCCGATGACGCTCGCCGCGCTCAAGGGCAAGACCCTGCTCGTCAATCTCTGGGCGACCTGGTGCGCGCCCTGCCTCAAGGAAATGCCGGCCCTCGATGCGCTGCAGAAGGCGATGGGCGGGCCGGACTTCGCCGTGGTCGCGATCAACATCGACACCCGCAATCTCGACAAGCCGAAGGCCTGGCTCGCCGAGAACAAGGTCACTGCCCTGCCCTTCTATGGCGATCCGCAGGCCGCGACCTTCCAGGCGCTGCGCGCCGCGCACAAGGTCGAGGGCATGCCGGTCAGCATCATCGTCGACAGGCAAGGCTGCGAACTCGGCATTCTCCAGGGACCGGCCGACTGGGCCAGCGCGGATTCGAAGGCTTTGATGGCGGCCGCGACCGGCCGCTGAACGGCCAGGGCGGCCATAGGCCTTAACCGGGAAACCACGGCCGGTGAGGATCAAGCCTGGCGGCTCGCCCGGCCGTGGGTTCCGGGTTCTCGCTGCGCGAGCCCCGGAATGACAGCTCGCGATTGCCTGCCGCGTCCCCCTGCGCCATATCCTGCGGCCCATGACCTATACGATCGGCCTCGCCACCACCTTCCACGACCCCGCCCTCGCCATCATCGGGCCCGATGGCGAGGTGCTCTTTGCCGAGGCCACCGAGCGCTACCTGCAATACAAGCGCGCGCCGAACTGCGAGCCGGATTCGGCGCCGCGCATGGAAGGGCTGCTGAAGCGCTACATTCCCAAGGGCGCCGGGGTCCGCATCGCCACGAGCTGGGGCGAGGATTTCACCGGCTTCCTCGACCAGATGGCGCGGGCCGGCTCCTTCACGCTGGAAGCCTTGCTCAAGCTCTCGCCCGAGCTGAACCGCTCGCTGGTGCCGGAGCGGACGGAACGGGCGCTGATCGCCTCGCTCCATCTGGGCCAGCAGCGCGCCGGCATGGGTGTCCTGCTCGGGCTCGACCGGGCCTATGGCGAGGCCAACGTCACCGGCCTGAAGCGTTATGGCCACCATCTCAGCCACGCCGCCTATGCCTGCTGGTCCTCGCCTTTCGACAACGCCGCCTGCCTCGTCGTCGACGGCATGGGCGAGACCGGCGCCTCCGCCATCTTCGCCCTCGAGGGCGGCAAGCTGCGCGAAGTGAAGCGCCATCGCGGCCGGGAATCGATCGGCTTCTATTTCGGGCTCGTCACCGATCTCGCCGGTTTCGACCAGGCCAAGGGCGAGGAATGGAAGATCATGGGGCTTGCCCCCTATGGCAAGACCGACCCGGAGCTGATGGCGCTGCTGCGCAAGCTCTACAGCATCGAGGGCCACAAGCTTGCCTTCGCCAAGGCGGATGTCGTGCAGGCCGTCGCCGCCGAGATTCTCGCGAAACGCCCGGCCGACGCGCTCGACCAGGGCTGGGCGGACCTTGCCCGCTGCGGGCAGGATGTTTTCGCCGAGATGATGGAGGCGCTGCTCGGCGAAGCCGCGGTGCTGGTCCCGAGCGAAAACCTCGTGCTTGCCGGCGGCTGCGCGCTCAATTCCTCCTTCAACGGCAGGATCGCGGGCCGCCACGGCTTCACGAGCGTCTTCGTGCCCTCCGCCCCCGCCGATGACGGCAACGCCATCGGCGCCGCCTGGCTCGCCCACGCGGAAGCTAACCCCGACTGGCGCGCGCCGAAGGGACCGCTCACGCCCTATCTCGGCTCGACCGTCTCGACCGAGCCCTTCGAGCGCATGCAGCGTTGGGAAAAACGCCTGCGAAAGCTCTCCCCTGACGAGATCGCGCCGGTGACGGCAAAGCTCCTCACCGAAGGCAAGCTGATCGGCTGGGTGCAGGGCCGCGCCGAGTTCGGCCCGCGCGCGCTCGGGAACCGCTCGATCATCGCCGATCCCCGCCCCGCCGATGCCAAGGACATCCTCAACGCCAAGGTGAAATACCGCGAGGCCTTCCGCCCCTTCGCACCCTCGATCCTGGCGGAGCACGCCGCCGACTGGTTCGAGAACTATCAGGACGCGCCCTATATGGAGCGCACGCTGGTCTGGAAGGAAGCGGTGCGCGACCGTGTGCCGGCCGTGGTGCATGAAGACGCGACCGGCCGCCTGCAGAGTGTCACGGCCGAGCGCAACCCGCGCTATCACGCCCTGATCTCGGCCTTCCACGAACTGACCGGCGTGCCGGTCGTCCTGAACACCTCCTTCAACATCATGGGCAAGCCGATCCTGCACACGGCGGAAGACGCGATCCTGATGTTCTACACCAGCGGGCTCGACGCGCTGGTGGTGGAGGACTGGCTGCTTCTCAAATGAAAAGGCCGGCTGACGCCGGCCTCGTTGCGAAGCGTGACGCCGGCCTCAGCTCGCCTGCTTCACCGCGATGCCCTTCTCCTCGAAGAGCGCCTGCAGCTCGCCAGCCTGGAACATCTCGCGGGTGATGTCGCAGCCGCCGACAAACTCGCCCTTGACGTAGAGCTGCGGGATCGTCGGCCAGTTCGAATAGGTCTTGATGCCCTCGCGGATCTCCTGATCCTCGAGCACGTTCACGCCTTTGAACGGCACGCCGACATAGGACAGGATCTGCACCACCTGCCCCGAGAAGCCACACATCGGGAATTGCGGCGTGCCCTTCATGAAGAGCACGACATCGGCGGACTTCACCTCGGCATCGATGCGGGCGTTGGTGTCGGACATGAGCTTGATCCTGTGTTGAGTCAGTGGCTTGAAGACGGCTTGCCGAGCAGCGTTTCGAGGCCGCTGCGATGATCGAAAGCCGCGTCCAGAAGCTGGTCGAGTTCGAAGGGGCTCTTCGTCGGAATCCCCGGCGGGATACGAATACCGTAGATTCGAAGCGTGTCGGCAGCGAACCTGAAAGCACCCTGCCAGATCGCGTCGATGTCGAGATGTTGCCGCATCGACGGGCGGTAATCCTCGCGCGCCTCGGCGAGCGCCCGGTTGGTCTCGCCCTCCCAGACTCGGCAGGACAGCGCATCGGGATCGCAATAGGCCTTGAGGATGTGCTTGAGCGCGACGCGCATATGCGATGCAACGGCCTTCAACTCGCTTCGCCCCAAGGTCTCGATCTCCTCGACAATGTTCTGCCAGTCGATGGAGTTCGAAAGCTCAGGCCGAGCGCGCACGAGTTCGCGAATGGCCTGAGACTGCTGCTCGGCCCAGGCGACGATGTCGTCCTCGTAAAGCGTATCGGCCGGCATGGCAGCCTCCGCGGAAACTCGTCCCCTAATTCTGGGGAACCGAGGTCGTCAGCGCAAGGGCGTGCAGGACGCCGCCCATGTTCCCCTGCAGCGCGGCATAGACCATCTGGTGCTGCTGCACCCGGGTCTTGCCCTTGAAGGCGGCCGAGGTCACGGTCGCCGCATAGTGGTCGCCGTCGCCGGCGAGATCCTTGATCTCGACGATCGCGTCCGGCAGCGCCGCCTTGATCATCGCCTCGATGTCGTGGGCATCCATCGCCATGGCGGTTCTCCTCAGGCGGCCTTGCCGGCCATGTAGGACGGCAGCCAGTCTTCGTGGATGCTGCGCAGATCGGTGATCGCCAGCGCCGGCTCGCCCGGCAGGCTGAGCGAAACGCCGCCCGTCCGGCCGATGGCAAGCGCCGGCACGCTGGCCGCCTTCGCCGCTGCGAGGAGCGCGTCCGCCTCGGCGGCAGGCACCGCCAGGACATAGCGCGCCTGGTCTTCGCCGAAGAGCACGGCATGAGCCGGGCCGGCCGGCAGCGTCTCGATCGTCGCGCCGATGCCTTTCGCCATCGCCATCTCGGCGAGCGCCACGGCGAGCCCGCCATCCGACAGGTCATGACAGGTCGTGACCTTGCCGGACTCGATCAGCCCGCGGACGAAATCGCCGTTGCGGCGCTCGATGGTGAGGTCGACCGGCGGCGGGGCGCCTTCCTCACGGCCGCAGACGGTGGCGAGATAGGCGCTCTGGCCGAGCCAGCCCGCGGTCTCGCCGATCAGGATGATCGCCTCGCCCTCGGCCTTGAAGGCGACGGTCGCATGCTTCGTCACATCGGCCATGACGCCGACGCCGCCGATGGTCGGGGTGGGCAGGATCGAGACGCCGTTGGTCTCGTTGTAGAGTGAGACGTTGCCGGAGACGACCGGGAAGTCGAGCGCCGTGCAGGCCTCGCCGATGCCCTTGATGCAGCCGACGAGCTGGCCCATCACCTCGGGCTTCTCCGGATTGCCGAAGTTCAGGTTGTCGGTGATCGCGAGCGGCCTGGCGCCGGTGGCGGTGAGGTTGCGCCAGGCTTCCGCCACCGCCTGCTTGCCGCCCTCGAACGGGTCGGCCTCGCAGTAGCGCGGGGTGACGTCGGCCGTCATGGCGAGGCCCTTGGGCCCGTCCTCGATGCGGATCACGCCGGCATCGCCGCCGGGCGTCACCACGGAATTGCCGAGGATCAGCGTGTCGTACTGCTCCCAGATCCAGCGCTTGGACGACAGGTCCGGCGAGCCGATCAGCTTCCTGAGCGCGTCGGCGTTCCCGCAAGGCGGGGTCACGCTCTCGGGCGCGACGCGCTGCTGCGGCGGGGTCTCGATCCAGGGCCGGTCATATTCGGGCGCCTCGTCGCCGAGCTCCTTGATCGGCAGGTCGGCCATGACCTCGCCCTGGTGCTTCACGACGAAGCGGAGGCTGTCGGTGGTGTGGCCGATGACGGCGAAATCGAGCCCCCATTTGCGGAAGATCGCCTCGGCGGCGTCCTCATGCCCCGGCTTGATCACCATGAGCATGCGCTCCTGGCTCTCGGAGAGCATCATCTCATAGGCGCTCATGCCCTCCTCGCGGCAGGGCACCTTGTCGAGGTCGAGCTCGACGCCGAGGTCGCCCTTGGCGCCCATCTCCACGGCCGAGCAGGTCAGGCCCGCCGCGCCCATGTCCTGGATCGCATCGACATGGCCGGCGGCCATGATCTCGAGGCAGGCCTCGAGCAGCAGCTTCTCGGCGAAGGGGTCGCCGACCTGCACGGTCGGGCGCTTCTCCTCCGACTTGTCGTCGAATTCGGCCGAGGCCATGGTCGCGCCGTGGATGCCGTCGCGGCCGGTCTTGGAGCCGAGATAGACGATCGCCTTCCCGACGCCCGAGGCCTTGGCGTAGAAGATTTCGTCGGCCCGGGCGATGCCGACCGCCATGGCGTTGACCAGGATGTTGCCGTCATAGCGGCTGTGGAAGCCCGTTGCGCCGCCGACATTCGGCACGCCGAAGGAATTGCCGTAGCCGCCGATGCCGGCGACGACGCCGGAGACGAGATGGCGCGTGCGCGGATGCTCCGGCGAGCCGAAGCGCAGCGCGTCGAGCACCGCGATCGGTCGCGCGCCCATGGTGAAGACGTCGCGCAGGATGCCGCCAACGCCCGTCGTGGCCCCCTGATAGGGCTCGATGAAGGAGGGGTGGTTGTGGCTCTCCATCTTGAAGACGATCGCGGTGCCGTCGCCGATGTCGATGACGCCGGCATTCTCGCCCGGGCCCTGGATCACCCAGGGCGCCTTGGTCGGCAGCGTCTTCAGATGGATCTTCGACGACTTGTAGGAGCAGTGCTCGTTCCACATCGCCGAGACGATGCCGAGCTCGGTGATCGTCGGCTCGCGGCCGATCAGGTGCAGGAAGCGCTGATACTCGTCCGGCTTCAGGCCGTGCTCGGCCACAAGCTGCGGGGTGATCTTGATGTCGTTCGGAATCACGGGCTCAGGCTTCCTGGCGGTCCGGCGGGCGATGGAGGCGGCATAACCCGTGTGCGGCTGCGAGACAACGTTTGAGCGATGTCCCGCTTCTTTTCAGGCGCGCATGTCCGCCAGGGCCGCCCGCAAGGCAGCGGGAACGGGCACCGGCCTCTGGTCCGCGCGGCCGACATAGACATGCGTGAAGCGCCCCTGCGCCGCCGCCTGGTCCCGGCCCTCCCGGAAGATGCCGATGCGATAGGTCACCGAGCTGGTGCCGAGCCGCTCCACCGCAAAGCCCGCCTCGACCGTCTCGGGAAAGGCGACGCTCTCGAAATAGGTACAGGCGGTCTCGACCACGAGCCCGACGATCTCGCTGCCGCCAAGGTCGAGAAAGCCGTTCTCGATCAGCCAGGCGTTCACCGCCGTGTCGAACCAGGAATAGTAGACGACGTTGTTGACGTGGCCATAGGCGTCATTGTCGTGCCAGCGCGTCGGAATGACGCGGAAGACGCGCAGATCGGCGCGGCTGAGGCGGGGCTGCCGCTCGCTCACCGCGGCGTCCCCGGCTCGGTGCCGGGCCTGATTTCCGGCACGCCCAGCGCGTCCGCCAGCCGGGCCTTGGCGGAGCCCGGCTTCAGCGGCTTCTGCTGGCTTTCATGCGGGGCCCAGCCCGAGAGCCAGACGCATTCGAAGGTCGCGCGCACCCGCCCGTCCGGATCGGCGAAGCGCTCGGCATAGATCGCGGCCGCCCGCAGCAGGGTTGCGCGCCGCAAGGGAGCCTTGCGGCGGGCGATGAGCGCATTGGCCCAGCCCATCGCGCGCAGGTCGCGCATCAGCCCGAAGGCGTCGCGGTAGCGCACGGTGACGATCTCGCTGTCGATGACCGGCAGGGCGAAGCCCGCGCGCTGGAGGAGCCCGCCGAGATCGCGCAGGTCGCCGAAGGGCGCGACGCGGGGGCTGACACCACCGCTCGTCTCGCTCTCGGCTTCGAGCAGGGCCTGTCGCAACTCCTGCAAAGTCCGCCCCCCGAGCAGGCAGGCGATGAAGAGCCCGTCCGGCCGAAGCGCACGCTTGATCTGGACGAGCGCGCCCGGCAGGTCGTTCACGTTCTGCAGGGCGAGCAGCGAGACCGCGAGGTCGAGCGATCCTGGCCCGAAGGGCAGGCTCTCCAGATCGCCGACGAGATCGGGCGAGGCGCCGCCCGTCGCTTCCGCCAGCCGCCAGAGCTGCTGTGCCTTGCCCCCCAGCACCGACCCGACGACGGGAAGCGGCGTGCCCAGATCGGCCGCGACGGCAAACTGGCGCAGCACGGCGCCGAGCCGCTCCTCCAGATCGCCCGCCACCCGTTGCAGCAGGAAATCCGGATAGTCGCCGGCGAGCGCCCGCATCAGCCGCGAACGGCCGAGCGCGCGATCGAAGACGAGGCTCTGATCGCTCAACGGCTCATCTCCCGAACGATGCGGCCG
Source organism: Allobosea sp. TND4EK4 (assembly GCF_900156025.1). Taxonomy (GTDB): domain Bacteria; phylum Pseudomonadota; class Alphaproteobacteria; order Rhizobiales; family Beijerinckiaceae; genus Allobosea. The sequence goes on along the minus strand of NZ_FTMO01000004.1, from coordinate 107,775 downwards.
CGCGCCGGAGAGCGCCGGCCATCCCCGATCTCAGCGATCCAGCAGCCGCTCGATCTCGGCGCGCAACTGCGGGGCGAGATCGTTGCGGTCCAGCGCATAGGCGATGTTGGCGGTGAGGAAACCGATCTTCGAGCCGGTGTCGTAGATCTCCCCGTCGAAGCGGACGGCATGGAAGCTTTCCAGCCGCGACAGGGCGACCATCGAATCGGTGAGCTGGATTTCGCCGCCCGCGCCGGGCTCCTGGTTGGCGAGCAGGTTGAAGATCGTCGGCTGCAGGATGTAGCGGCCGCTGACATGCAGGTTGGAGGGCGCCTTGCCCTTCGGCGGCTTCTCGACCATGCCGGTGATCCTCGAGACCTTGGCATTGGCATCCTCGACCGCGACGATGCCGTATTGATGCGTCTGGTCCTCGGGAACGGGCGCGACGGCAATGTGGTTGCCGCCATGCTTCTCGTAGGCGTCGATCATCTCGGCGAGGCAGCCCTTCCCGGACAGGGCATAGTGCAGCATGTCGGGCAGCAGCAGCGCGAAAGGCTCGTCGCCGACGATCTCGCGCGCGCACCAGACCGCGTGGCCGAGGCCCAGCGGCGCCTGCTGGCGGGTGAAGCTCGTTGCGCCCGCGAGCGGCAGGTCGGCCTTCAGCGCCTCCAGCTCCTTGAGCTTGTTGCGCTTGGCGAGCGTGTCGTCGAGCTCGTAGGCCATGTCGAAATGGTCTTCGATCACCGCCTTGTTGCGCCCCGTCACGAAGATGAAGTGCTCGATGCCCGCCGCGCGCGCCTCGTCCACCACATGCTGGACGACCGGCCGGTCGACGATGGTCAGCATCTCCTTCGGGATCGCCTTGGTGGCCGGCAGGAAGCGGGTGCCGAGTCCGGCGACGGGCAGGACGGCCTTGCGGATTCGTTGCGTCATGAAAGGTCCATTGGTGCCGTGGCAGGTGCCGAAGCCGGGCGGGTGGTCGGTTGCGCCCTCTCCTTTCGGAAGCGGGCGATGGTGCTCTATAGGAGAAAGGGCTTGAGAACCCGTCAACGCTTTTTCGTTAAGGCGGGTTCCCGGCCGGTGCGGATGGGGGACGATGCGGATGGCAGTGCTGGTTTCGGGCGGCGCGGGCTATATCGGCAGCCATATGGTGCTGGAGCTGCTCGACCGCGGTGAAAAGGTCGTCGTGCTCGACAACCTCTCCACCGGGTTCTGGTGGGCGGTGCCGCCGGAGGCGGTCTTCGTGCAGGGCGATGTCGGCGACCAGCAACTGGTCGAGTCCGTCATAGCCGAGCACGGGGTGAGCGAGATCGCCCATTTCGCGGCGCGCATCGTGGTCCCTGAATCGGTCAGCGACCCTCTCGGCTATTATTACAACAACACGGTGAAGACGCGCGCGCTGCTGGAAAGCGCCGTGCGCTGCGGCGTGAAGCACGTCATCTTTTCCTCCACCGCGGCGGTCTATGGCGAGCCTGCCGTCTCGCCCGTCCCGGAGGAGATCGCGCTCGATCCGATCAACCCCTACGGCCGCTCCAAGCTGATGAGCGAATGGATGCTGCAGGACGCGGCGAAGGCACACGGCTTTTCCTATGTCGCGCTGCGCTACTTCAACGTCGCCGGGGCGGACCCGCGCGGCCGCTCGGGCCAGTCTTCCCCGAACGCGACGCATCTGATCAAGGTCGCGAGTCAGGCCGCGCTCGGCCAGCGCGAGGGGCTGACGATCTTCGGCAGCGACTATGCCACGCCCGATGGCACCTGCGTGCGCGACTACATCCACGTCACCGACCTGGCCCGCGCCCATCTCGCCGCGCTCGACCATCTGCGCGGCGGGGGAGCCAGCCTGACGCTGAACTGTGGCTATGGCCGCGGCTATTCGGTCCGGCAGGTCGTCGATGTGGTGAAGAAGGTCTCCGGGGTCGATTTCCCGGTGACGATGGCCGAGCGGCGGGCGGGCGATCCGGGCTCCCTGATCGCCCGGGCCGACCGCATCCGCGCCGAACTCGGCTGGTCGCCCGAGCATGACGACCTCGAGGAGATCGTCGGCCAGGCGCTGGCCTGGGAGGACAAGCTCAGGACCAGGAACGCTTCGGCTTGAACGCTTCGGCTTGAACGCCTTGGCCTGAGCGACCTCTCCTCACGCCGCTGCGACGTCCTGCACCGGCTCGCCGACGGCGGCCACGGTGAGGCGGCGGACCTCCCCGCTGCGTGTCGTCCAGTCGATGGAACGGCCGGCCGCCATGCCGAGCAGAGCCACGCCGACCGGCGTCATCACCGAGATGCGGCCCTTCTCGATATCGGCGTCCTGCGGCCAGACCAGCGTCACGCTGGTCTCGCGGCCGGTGCTTTCGTCGCGGTAGCGGATCAGGCTGCCGATGCGGGCATGCTCCGCCGAGACGCGCCCCTCCGGCAGGATGCGCGCCCGGTCGAGCTCGCGGGTCAGCTCTTCGGCGAGCTCGGGCATGGTGTTGACGGCGCCGGCCGCGATGCGGCTGAGCATGGCGTGGTCGGCGGCCGTCACGGTGATGGCGGGGCGCGCGGGCGCCCGGTTCTTGGCAGTCATGGGTCTATCCTTGGAAAATGGCGCAGCGCCGGCACGCTGTTCGGCGCGCCGCGATGCCTGGAAATCTCGGAAAAACGCGCCCCCGGACCGGAGGCGCGACGCGCGACAGGCCCGGGGCTACGAGCCCGCGATAAGGATCCCCGGCCGAAGGCGGCCGTGCTGGAAGCTGAAGGCGCTGTGCATGCGTCAAGAGTCGGACAATCCCCGCGGCTTGTCAAATCGTCGCGGCAGGGGCGTCTTGGGAGCCGATTAACCGCTGATTAATCTTGTTCAGGCGCTTTGGAGATGGTTTCATTCCTCTCGCAGCCGGGAGCCCCCATGCGCCTGACCGTCATCGCCGCTTCGGCCCTGCTGAGCCTGACGCCGGTCTTCGCGCAGGTCACCGGCTCGATTTCCGTCTCGCGCAATCCCAACGGCGTCCAGGCCGCCACGCCCGCCAGCGCCGGCTTCGAGATCTTCCTGCAGCGGCTCTGGCCGCAGGCTCAAGCCCGCGGCATCTCGCGCCAGACCTTCGACCTCGCCTTTCGCGGCGTGACGCCGGACCCCTCCATCGTCGCGCTGACGAAGAAGCAGTCCGAGTTCAGCGCCCCGATCTGGAACTACCTGACCAACGCCGTCGGCGGCGGTCGCGTCGCGCGCGGCCAGGCTGTCGCGGCCGAGAACGCCGCCGTCCTCGCCCAGGTCGAGGCGCGCTACGGCGTGCCGAAGGAGGTCGTGCTCGGCGTCTGGGGCATGGAAACCAATTACGGCTCCTTCAAGGGCAACAAGGACGTCATCCGCTCGCTGGCGACGCTCGCCTCGATCCGCTACCGCGGCGACTTCTTCCGCGACGAGCTGCTGGTCGCGCTGGAGCTGATCGAGAAGGGCTATGCCGGCCGCGACGAGCTGCGCGGCTCCTGGGCCGGCGCGATGGGCCACACCCAGTTCATGCCGTCGAGCTACCTGAAATATGCCGTCGACTGGACCGGTAACGGCCATGCCGACATCTGGACCTCGTCGAGCGACGCGATCGCCTCCACGGCGAACTACCTCAAGAGCTTCGGCTGGGTGCCGGGCCTGCCCTGGGGGATGGAGGTCGCGCTGCCGGAGCGTTTCGACCATCGGCTCGACAAGGGCAGCTTCGCCTCCTTCCGCAGTGCCGGCGTCACCCGCGCCGACGGCCGCCCCCTGCCCTCCTCCGGCGAAGGGCGCCTGTTCTATCCCGCCGGCCATACCGGGCCCGTGCTCCTGCTGACGGCGAACTTCGGCGTCATCAAGAAATACAATTCCTCCGACGCCTATGCACTGGCGGTCGGCCATCTCGGCGACCGCATCATGGGCCGCTCGGCGATCCAGGCGGACTGGCCGGTGAAGGCCGCCCGGCTCGACATGGCCGGCACCAAGGATCTGCAGCGCCGCCTGAAGTCGCTTGGACTCTACGACCACGATGCCGATGGGCGCATCGGCACCGGGACGCGCGAGGCGGTGCGCCGCTATCAGATCAGCGTCGGCGAGGTCGCGGACGGCTACCCGACGCCGGCGCTCCTCTCGCGCATGCGCGGCGGCCGCTGACTCACCAAGCCCTTCGGCCTATGATGGTGCTCTCCGGGACCGCCGGAAGGGACGGCTGATGCGCCTGCGCTCGCTACTGACGACCCTCGCTGCCATCTGCCTGCTGCTGCTGATCGGCGGGCCGGAATCCCTCGCCCAGCAGCCTCCGCAGCAACGCAACCTGTTCCAGTTGTTCTGGCAACTGCCCACCCAGCCCCCCAGGCCACAGGTCCAGCCGCGCCAGCGGGCCGCCCCTGCGGTGAAGCGCCGGACAGCGCCGGTCGTGGTCCGCGACGACCCCGTCATCCCCAAGGTCGATGTCGCCCATCACATCGTCGTGCTGGGCGATTCCCTTGCCAACCTGCTCGCCGAGGGGCTGGACGACGCTCTGAACGACAGGCCGGATGTCGAGGTCGTCGCGCGCACGCGCGCGGATTCCGGGCTGGTGCGGTCCGATTTCCACGACTGGCCGAAGGCCGTCGCCGAGCTGCTGGCGAGCGACCAGAAGATCGGCATCGCGGTGATGATGATCGGTCTCAACGACCGCCAGGCGCTGCGGGACGGCGAGACGGCTCTCGAGCCGCTGAGCCCGCGCTGGCTCGAGCTTTATCGCGAGCGCGTCGACGGCATCGCCAGGGCTTTCGCCGACAAGCGGATTCCCCTGATCTGGGTCGGCGTGCCCCCGGTCCAGAACGCCCGCCTCTCGACCGATCTGGTGACGCTGAACGAGCTCTACCGCGAGCGCGTCGAGAAGGCCGGGGGCACCTATGTCGATCTCTGGGGCGCCTTCGTCGATGCCGAGAACCGCTATACGGCGTCCGGCCCCGACGTCTCAGGCCAGACGACGCGGCTGCGGCTGGGCGACGGCGTTCATTTCACCCGCGCGGGCGCCCGCAAGGCAGCGCATTTCGTCGATCTCGTCATCCGCCGCATGATCGAGGCGGCGCCGCAGGCCAGTGTCGTGGCCTTGCCCACCGCACCGGACACCGGCGCGCCGACCGCGCCTGAACTGAAGCCCGGCGGCGTCGAGCGGCTGATCGACCAGATGGTCGCGGGGCTGCCGGTCCTCGGCCTTGCCGACGCGCTGCGCGCCCGCCCCCTCGCGGGGCCGATCCAGCCGCTCACCGGGATGATGCCGACAGGCGAGCAGCCGCTTCTCGCTTCGACAAGCGAAGCCCGCGGCACCGGAGAAGCCGCGCTCCGGCTGGAACGGGTCTTCGGACAGGGCCTCGTCCCCGAGCCGGTTCCGGGACGGCTGGACGATGTGCGCTGGCGGCGCTGACCGCAAACTCACGACAGAGCGCGTCGGCCCAGAGACGGCCGGGTCAAGCGCGGCCATGACGCGGCCATGACGCGGCCGCGACGGCCTCACACCGGCAGGATCGTCGCGCCCATCAGGTCCTTGTCGATCGCATGCGCGGCCTGGCGGCCCTCGCGGATCGCCCAGACGACGAGGGACTGGCCGCGGCGCATGTCGCCGGCGACATAGACCTTGTCGACGCTGGTCCTGTAGCCGCGATCGTCGGCCACGACATTGGCGCGCTTGTCCATCGCCACGCCGGCCTGGGTCAGCATGCCCTCGGCGACCGAGCCGGCGAAGCCGATGGCGAGGAAGCACAGATCGGCCTGCAGCACGAACTCGCTGCCGGGAATGGGCTTGCGCTTCTCGTCCACGCGGGCGCATTTCACGCCGGTCAGCCGGCCGTTGCGGCCTTCCAGCCCCAGGGTCGCCGCCTGGAACTCGCGCTCGGCGCCCTCCGCCTGCGAGGAAGAGGTGCGGAACTTCGTCGGCCAATAGGGCCAGACCGTCAGCTTGTCCTCGATCTGCGGCGGCATCGGCCGGATGTCGAGCTGCGTCACCGAGAGCGCCCCCTGGCGGAAGGCCGTGCCGACGCAGTCGGACGCGGTATCGCCGCCGCCCACCACCACGACATGCTTGCCGGCGGCCAGGATCGGCGCCTCATGCGAGACGTCCTCGCCGCCGACGCGCTTGTTCTGCTGGGTGAGGTACGGCATCGCGTAGTGCACGCCGGCGAGATTGGTGTCCGGCAGGCCGGGATCGCGCGGCATTTCGGCGCCGCCCGTCATCAGCACGGCGTCGTGCTCGGCGGCTAGCTGGGCGAAGGGCACGGTGACGCCGATGTTCTGCCTGTAGTGGAAGGTGACGCCCTCGGCCTCCATCTGCTTCACGCGGCGGTCGATGTGCTTCTTTTCCATCTTGAAGTCGGGAATGCCGTAGCGCAGCAGGCCGCCGGCCTTGGCCTCGCGCTCATAGACATGGACATCGTGCCCGACACGGGCGAGCTGCTGCGCCGCCGCCATTCCGGCGGGGCCGGAGCCGACGATGGCGATGCGCTTGCCGGTGCGCCTGGCCGGGATTTCCGGCGCGATCCAGCCCTCCTGCCAGCCCTTGTCGGCGATGGCCTGCTCGATCGTCTTGATCGTGACCGGCATGTTCTCGAGGTTCAGCGTGCAGGCCTCCTCGCAGGGCGCGGGGCAGATGCGGCCGGTGAACTCCGGGAAGTTGTTGGTGGAGTGGAGGTTGCGCAGCGCATCCTCCCAGCCGCCGGAATAGACCAGCTCGTTCCAGTCCGGGATCTGGTTGTGCACCGGGCAGCCGGTCGGCCCGTGGCAGAACGGAATGCCGCAATCCATGCAGCGCGCCGCCTGCTTCTTGACGTCGCGCTCCTCCAGCGGGAGCGTGAACTCCCGGAAATGGCGGATGCGGTCGCCGGCGAGCTGATACTTCTGCTCCTGCCGGTCGTATTCGAGGAAGCCCGTGACCTTGCCCATGCCCTGTCTCTCGCCGTCCTGCCCGGATTGAGGCCCGGGGTGCCCCGCCGCGGCGGGGAGCCTGTCCTGATCGCATGACCGGGGCCAGCGGGCCCCGGCGGTGGCGTCGCCTTACTCGGCGGCCTGCAAGCTGCGGGCCTGCTCCATCTCGCGCAGCGCGCGGCGGTATTCGACCGGCATCACCTTGACGAACCTGGTCCGGTAGTCGGCCCAGTTGTCGAGGATCGCGCGCGCCTTCGCCGAGCCGGTATAGGTGAAATGGTTGGTCAGCATCTGCATCAGGCGCTCGTCGTCATGGCCGGACATGTTGGTCATGTCGATCCGGCCCTTGGTTTCGAGATCGCCGCCGTGATGGTGCAGGCGCTCCATCAATTCCTCCTCCTCCTCGACCGGTTCCAGATCGACCATGGAGAGGTTGCAGCGCGACTTGAAGGTGCCGTCCTCGTCCAGCACATAGGCGATGCCGCCCGACATGCCGGCCGCGAAGTTGCGCCCCGTCTGGCCGATGACCGCGACGACGCCGCCGGTCATGTACTCGCAGCCATGGTCGCCCGTGCCTTCCACCACCGCGATGGCGCCGGAGTTGCGCACCGCAAAGCGCTCGCCCGCGACGCCCCGGAAATAGGCCTCGCCCGAGATCGCGCCGTAGAGCACCGTGTTGCCGACGATGATCGAGCGCTCCGGCGACGCCTTCGAGGCCGGATCGGGCTTCACGATCAGCTTGCCGCCCGAGAGGCCCTTGCCGACATAGTCGTTGGCCTGGCCGGTCAGCTCCACAGTCACGCCGGCCGCCAGGAAGCAGGCGAAGCTCTGACCGGAGGTGCCCTTCAGCTTCACCGTGATGGTGTCGTCCGGCAGGCCGGCATGGCCGTATGCCTTGGCGACGACGCCCGACAGCATCGCGCCGGTCGAGCGGTCGACATTGCAGATCGTCTCCTCGATCGTGACCGGCGTGCCGGTCTCGACAGCGCCCTGCGCCGCCGCGATCAGCCTGCGGTCCAGCACGTCGTCGATCGGGTGCTTCTGCCGCTCGACATGGCGGATCGCCACGCCCGGCAGCTCGACCTTGTGGAAGAGCCTGGAGAAATCGAGCCCCTTCGCCTTCCAGTGGTCGATCGCCTCGCGCTTGTCGAGCAGGTCCGTACGGCCGACGAGCTCCTCGATCCTGGTGAAGCCCATCGCCGCCATCAGCCGGCGGACATCCTCGGCCACGAAGAAGAAGTAGTTCACGATATGCTCGGGCAGGCCCTTGAAGCGCTTGCGCAGCACCGGGTCCTGCGTCGCGACGCCGACCGGGCAGGTGTTGAGGTGGCACTTGCGCATCATGATGCAGCCGGCCGCGATCAGCGGCGCGGTCGAGAAGCCGAATTCATCGGCGCCCAGCAGCGCGCCGATGATGACGTCGCGCCCGGTGCGCAGGCCGCCATCGACCTGCAGCGCCACGCGCCCGCGCAGCTGGTTCAGCACCAGCGTCTGCTGCGTCTCGGCGAGCCCGATCTCCCAGGGCGAGCCGGCATGCTTCAGCGAGGTCAGGGGGCTCGCGCCCGTGCCGCCCTCGAAACCGGAGATGGTGATGTGGTCGGCGCGCGACTTGGCGACGCCCGCCGCGACCGTGCCGACCCCGATCTCGGAGACGAGCTTGACCGAGACATCGGCCGCCGGGTTGACGTTCTTCAGGTCGAAGATGAGCTGCGCCAGATCCTCGATCGAATAGATGTCGTGATGCGGCGGCGGCGAGATGAGGCCCACGCCCGGCGTCGAATGGCGCGTCCGGGCGATCTTGGCGTCGACCTTGTGGCCGGGCAGCTGGCCGCCCTCGCCGGGCTTGGCGCCCTGCGCCACCTTGATCTGCATCACGTCGGAGTTGACGAGATACTCCGTCGTCACGCCGAAGCGGCCGGAGGCGATCTGCTTGATCGCCGAGCGCTTGGAGCGGCCATCCGCCATCGGCTTGAAGCGGATCGATTCCTCGCCGCCCTCGCCGGTGTTGGACTTGCCGCCGATCTGGTTCATCGCCAGCGCCAGCGTCTCATGCGCCTCGCGCGAGATCGAGCCGAAGGACATCGCGCCCGTCGCGAAGCGCTTCACGATCTCGGAGGCCGGCTCGACGCTCTCCAGCGGCACCGGCTGGCGCCCGTCATCCGCCGCCATCTTGACCTTGAACAGGCCGCGGATGGTGCTCAGCCGCTCGGCGTCGTCATTCACCTGGCGGGCGAAGTCCTCGTAGCGATCCTGGGCGTTGAGGCGCACCGCATGCTGCAGCGAGGCGACGACATCCGGCTTCCAGACATGGTCCTCGCCGCGGATGCGATACATGTACTCGCCGCCGATATCGAGGCTGTCGCGATAGATCGGCGAGTCGCCGAAGGCGTCGCGGTGTCGGCGCAGGCTCTCCTCGGCGATCTCCTCCAGGCCGACGCCCTCGATGGCTGTGCCGGTGCCGAAGAAGAACTTGTCGACGAAGGCGGTCTTGAGGCCGACGGCGTCGAAGATCTGCGCGCCGCAATAGGACTGGTAGGTCGAGATGCCCATCTTGGACATGACCTTCAGCACGCCCTTGCCGACGGACTTGATGTAGCGCTTGACCACCTCGCCGGCATCGACCTCCTCGGGGAAGGCGCCCTGCGCATGCTGGTCGAGCAGGGTGTCGAAGGCCAGATAGGGGTTGATCGCCTCGGCGCCATAGCCGGCGAGGCAGCAGAAATGATGGATCTCGCGCGGCTCGCCGGTCTCGACCACGAGGCCCGCCGAGGTCCGCAGGCCCTTCCGGATGAGATGATGGTGCACGGCCGCCGTCGCCAGCAGGGCCGGGATCGGGATGCGGTCCGCCCCGACCTGCCGGTCGGACAGGATGATGATGTTGTAGCCGCCATGGACCGCCGCCTCGGCGCGCTCGCAGAGCCGTTCCAGCGCGCCTTCCATCCCCGCCGCGCCCTCGCGCGCCGGATAGGTGAAGTCGATCGTCTTGGTGTCGAAGCGATCCTCGTAATGGCCGATGCAGCGGATCTTCTCGAGATCGTCATTGGTCAGGATCGGCGTGCGGACCTCCAGGCGCTTGCGCCGCGAGGTGCCCTCCAGATCGAGGATGTTCGGCCGTGGCCCGATGAAGGAGAGCAGGCTCATCACCAGCTCCTCGCGGATCGGGTCGATCGGCGGGTTGGTCACCTGCGCGAAGTTCTGCTTGAAATAGGTGTAGAGAAGCTTCGACTTGAGCGAGAGCGGCGAGATCGGCGTGTCGGTGCCCATCGAGCCGACAGCCTCCTGCCCGGTCACCGCCATCGGCGCCATGAGCAGGCGGACATCCTCGGTGGTGTATCCGAAGGCCTGCTGGCGATCGAGCAGCGGCACGTCGGTGCGCGAGGCCCGCGCCTCGACCGGCGGCAGGTCCTCCAGCACGATCTGGGTGCGCTTCAGCCAGTCCTTGTAGGGGTTGGCGAGGCACAGCGAGGTCTTGATCTCGTCGTCGCCGATGATGCGGCCCTGTTCGAGGTCGATCAGCAGCATCTTGCCGGGCTGCAGGCGCCACTTCTCGACGATCTTCTCCTCCGGGATCGGCAGCACGCCGAATTCCGAGGCGAGGACGACGAGCCCGTCATCGGTGACGAGATAGCGCGCGGGCCTGAGGCCGTTGCGGTCCAGCGTCGCGCCGATCTGGCGCCCGTCGGTGAAGGCGATGGCGGCCGGCCCGTCCCAGGGCTCCATCAGCGCGGCATGGTATTCGTAGAAGGCGCGCCGCTCCTCGTTCATCAGCGGGTTGCCGTTCCACGCTTCCGGCACGAGCATCATCATGGCGTGGGTCAGCGAGTAGCCGCCCTGCACCAGGAATTCGAGCGCGTTGTCGAAGCAGGCGGTGTCGGACTGGCCCTCATAGGAGATCGGCCAGAGCTTCGAGATGTCGGAGCCGAACAGCTCGGAATCGACGGAAGCCTGCCGCGCCGCCATCCAGTTGACGTTGCCGCGCAGCGTGTTGATCTCGCCGTTATGCGCGACCATGCGATAGGGATGGGCGAGGCGCCAGGACGGGAAGGTGTTGGTGGCGAAGCGCTGGTGCACCAGCGCCAGCGCGCTCTCGAACCGCTCGTCCTGCAGATCCTTGAAATAGGTTCCGAGCTGGTTCACCAGCACCATGCCCTTGTAGACGATGGTGCGGCAGGACATCGAGACGGGGTAGTATTCCGCCGTCTTGCGCTCCTGGTGCTTGTAGACCTTGTTCGAGACCGACTTGCGCAGGACATAGACCTGCCGCTCGAATTCGTCCTCATCCGTGATGTCGGCAGGCCGGCCGACGAAAAGCTGGCGATGCACCGGCTCGGTCTCCAGCACCGCCTTGCCGAGATCGGCATTGTCCACCGGCACGTCGCGCCAGCCGAGGAAGTCGAGCCCCTCCTCCTCCACGGTCTGCGCGATGATCTCCTCGCACATCGCCCGGCTGCCGGCGTCCTGCGGCATGAAGAACTGGCCGATGGCGTAGAATCCCGGCTCCGGCAGCGAGATACCGAGCGCTGCGCACTCCTCCTTGAAGAAGCGATGCGGGATCTGGGTGAGGATGCCGCAGCCGTCGCCGAGCTTGGGGTCGGCGCCGACGGCACCGCGATGGTCGAGATTGCGCAGGATTTGCAGGCCCTGCTCGACCAGACCGTGGCTCTTGCGGTTCTTCATGTCGGCGACGAAGCCGACGCCGCACGAGTCCTTCTCGTGGCGCGGATCGTAGAGGCCCTGGCGCATCGGCAGCGCCGGATCGCGCACCGCCGGGAAACGCCCTGCTTCTTCCGCACCCATCGATTGGCTGGTCGCGCTCATCGTCAAACCCCGCTCGCCGGACCCCGCCGGCGATGCCGGCTGGCAGACAAAACCTCGATCGTTCTCATCGCCGCCGCGGCCAGCCCCGCCCGGAACGCTCCGGACGCGAGGGGTGGAGGCCAAGGCGGATCAGCCGCCTCGATCGCCGCCCGGCCCAGGGGCGCGGTCGCGGCGGTCGATCTTGCTGTGGAGCCCCGGATCGATCCGAGGCTCTGGTCAGAGGCTTGCTTGCTCAGGTCATCCCCGCGCCCGCGTCCTCCGCAGGCGCTTCGGGCTTGCTTGGCCCGGTCGCGCCTGTCTTCAGGCCGTCGTTTTACGGACGGCGCGCATACGATCGGCTTTGGCGTCTTTGGCCTGGCCCTTCGTCATGCTCGCCTCCGTTGCGACGGCGCGACCGGAACCTGGGAGGGTATTCGGTCGGCGCGATGAAAAATGGGACAGCAACACTGTCCTATCGGGATGAATTTGCCAGAATTCCAATCTGGGCACAAGCGCCGATTTCGGCCGAAAACGAAATTTTGTTGCGATATGACGATTCGCATGGACATTTCCGGAAAGAAACCCCGACTCAGGCAGCACGCTTCTTGTTTTGCGGGGATGACGCGGCAGCCCCCTTGCGTGCCGCGCAGGCCGCACCTTCCGGGCGCCCGGCTTGGCACGGTCCCGGCGAGTATCTAACCCTTCTCCCATGAACTTCATCAGCGACAACGCCGCCGGCGCCAGCCCCCGTGTCATGGCCGCGCTCGCTGCCGCCAATGACGGCCCCGCCGCCGGCTATGGCGCCGACGACTGGACGAAGCGCGTCGAGGAGCGGCTTTCCGCGATCTTCGAGCACGAGGTCGCAGCCTTCCTCGTCACCACCGGCACGGCGGCCAATGCCCTGGCGCTCGCCAGCGTCGTCCGGCCCTGGGGCGCGGTCATCACCCATGAGGTGAGCCACATCGTCGAGGACGAATGCGGCGCGCCGGAATTCTTCAGCGACGGTGCCAAGCTGGTCGACCTGCCCGGCCCCGGCGCCAAGCTCAGCCCCGAGGCCGTGACGCAGGCGCTCCACCATCTCCCGCAGGGCAACGTCCACAATGTCCAGGCTCAGGCGCTCTCGATCACCCAGGCGACCGAATGCGGCACGATCTACACCCCGGCTGAGGTGGCCGCGCTGCGCGAGGCGAGCGCCGCCAGCCGCCTGACCTTCCACATGGACGGCGCCCGCTTCGCCAACGCGCTGGTTTCGCTCGGCTGCACGCCGGCCGAGATCACCTGGAAGGCCGGCATCGACGTGCTCTCCTTCGGCGGCACCAAGAACGGGGCCTGGGCGGCCGAGGCCGTGGTCTTCTTCGACCCGGCCCGGGCCGACGAGATGAAATGGCGCCGCAAGCGCGCCGGACAGACCTTGTCGAAGGGGCGCTTCCTCGGCGCGCAGTTCGAAGGCCTCCTGGCGAACGACCATTGGCTCGACCTCGCACGCCACGCCAACGCGCAGGCAACCCGGCTGGCGCAGGCGGTTGAAGCCGGCGGCAAGGCCCGCCTCGCCTGGCCGGCGCAGGCCAACGAGGTCTTCATCCTCCTGCCGGCCGAACTGGATGCCGCGCTGAAGGCGGCCGGCGTCCGCTACCATGCCTGGTCATCCCGCTCGCTGGCGCCGGGCAATGCCTTGCGGGCTGGCGAGATCGTCGCCCGCTTCGTCATGTCTTTTGCGACCGATCCGGCGGAGGTCGAGCGGCTCACGGCCCATTTCAACTGAGATCGGGCCGGTTTCGCCCCGAATTCAGCCGCATGCCCGCCTCATTCCCTAAGACAATGCCCGGTTCAGCGACACCGCGTTAACAATCGCGTCGAGGAACATTGGCATGGCATATCGTTCGACGGCTGCATGGCGCATGGGCATGATCGGCCTCGCCGCGGCCGGCGCGCTCGCCGGCTCAGCAGGCGGCGCCGCCGCGCAGTACTATTATTACGAGGACGCTCCCTCCCCGCCCGCCGCGATCTATGGCTACGGCCCGCGCTATGGCGGCTATGATGATGGCTACCGATACGAGGACGACGAATTCTATCGCCCCGCCCCCCGGCGACGCGCGCCGGCGGCCGTCACGCCCGATGCGATCGGACGCATCGCCTTCGAGCGCTATGGCATCGTCCGGATCGAACGGCTGGTCCGCAGCGCCGACGCCTATGTTGTCGACGGGTCCAGCGCCGATGGCCGCCGCCAGCGCCTGGTGCTGGACGCCTATGCCGGCAGTCTCGTCCGGCGCCAGGCCCTGTCCGCAAAGCCGAACTCCGAGGTCGCGCGTACCGATCCGCGCGAGCAGCCTCGCCCGCGCACAGCGCCAAAACCACCTGAGCGGCCGGCCGAGCTGAAGCCGCAGGCAAGCGCGCCGGCGGCCGCGCCCCCGGCGAGCCCGGAGAAGCCCGCGCCCGACAAGCCGGTCGCCCCGCCCGTCGAGGCCAGCGCGCCGGCTACGGTCGCCGCACCTCCAGCACCGGTCAAACCGGCCGAAGGCGCCACCGCTGCACCGAACCCGCAGAGCGGAGCGTCACAGCCCAAACTGGTCAATCCTGACGACGTCCGCGCGCCCGAATGGCCGCGCCCCCGCGCCGTGCCGGACGTCAAGCCGCCGCAGGCGACGGCGGCCATACCCGCGCCCGCTTCGCCAGCCGCCCCCGCAATGCCGCCCGTGCAGGGCCAGGATAGCGGCTCCGCGCAGCCGAAGCCCGATGTCGTCATCCCGCCGGTGACGCCGCTCGAATGATGCGGCCATGAAAAAGGGCTCCCGTTGCCGGGAGCCCCCTCGTCTTCGAGTCTGAAGCTCGATGACGACGGTCGCGATTACGCAGCCTTGGCGGCCTCGACCTTGGCTTCGATCACCTTGGCCGAACCGGCGCCGATCGGGATCTGGCGCGGCTTCTTGGCCTCGGGAATCTCGCGGACGAGATCGATATGGAGCAGGCCGTTCTCGAGGCTGGCCCCCGTCACCTGCACATAATCGGCAAGCTGGAAGCGACGCTCGAAGGCACGGGCCGCAATGCCCTGATGCAGGACCTCGCGCTTCTCGTTCTCCTGGCCGGCCTTCTCGCCCTTCACGGTCAGCGCGTTCTCCTTGCTCTCGATCGAGAGGTCGGATTCGCCGAAGCCCGCGACCGCGATGGTGATGCGGTAGGCGTTCTCGGCGGTGCGCTCGATATTGTAGGGCGGATAGGTCGGAGCCGCGTCGTTGCTCGAAGCCTGGTCGAGCAGGGAAAACAGGCGGTCGAAGCCGACGGTGGAACGATAGAGCGGGGAAAGATCGAAATGACGCATGGTTTGTCCTCCAAAGAAGCGACTGTCATGGTGGCCCGCCTCGCCTGAGCACGGGCCGTCTTCGGTTCGCGCAGCCGGTCTCCAGCCTGCGCAGGACTGATCTGGGAAACGGTTTTCGGCTTTTCAAGTGGTCTCCACGAAGGGCATAAACGGGCTCGGCATGCTCGCCGCAAAGCCCGGAGCTCCGATGGCCGAGGCCAGCCTCTTCCACCTTCCCGACTACCCTGTTCCGGGCCACGGCAAGGTCTGGACCGCCGTCACCCGGGACCGGGCGCAGTTGCGCTTCGCAAGCTGGCACCCGACGGTGCGACCGGTGCGCGGCACGGTCGTCGTCATCCAGGGCCGGGCGGAATTCATCGAACGCTACAGCGAGACGGTTGCCGAGCTGCGCCGCCGCGGCTTTCATGTCCTGACCTTCGATTGGCGCGGCCAGGGCGGCTCGCAGCGCTTCGTCCGCCGCGGCCGCAAGGGCCATGTCGGCTGGCTGAAGCACTATGAGGCCGACCTCGCCTTGGCGATGGACGAGATGCGGGCGAAGTTCCCGCCCCCCTATTTCGTGCTCGCCCATTCGATGGGGGCGGCGCTCTGCCTCGACGCCTCGCGGCGCGGGGCCCTGCCGGTCTCGCGCATGGTCGCGCTGGCGCCGATGCTGGGGCTGTCGATGGTGGCGCGCCCCCGCGCCGCGAGCCGGCTGGCGAGCCTGCTGTTCTGGCTCGGTTTCGGGCGCGCCTTCGTGCCCGGCGGCGGCGACACCGCGATCGCGACCAAGCCCTTCGCCGGCAACCGGCTGACCAGCGATGCGGCGCGCTATGCCCGCAACAGCGCTCTCTCGGCCGCCGCGCGCGAGCTCTGCGTCGGCGACCCGACGATCGCCTGGGTCAGGACCGCCTTCCGGCTGATGGCACGGCTTGCCGCGCCGGGAGCGGCCAGCGAGATCGGGGTGCCGACGCTGATCATCGCGGCCGGGCAGGACCCGGTGGTCTCGACGCCGGCGATCGAGCGCTTCGCCGCCCGGCTCAAGACCGGCCAGGCGATCGTCCTGCGCGAGGCCCGCCACGAAATCCTGATGGAGAACGACGAGATCAGGCAGCGGTTCTGGGCCGCCTTCGACGCCTTCATCCCGGGCGAGGACGCAGCCGCGCCCTCAGCCGGCGAGCCGGGCGAGCGCGGCCTCGTGCAGCGCCTTGCTGGCGGCGGCGACGACACGCCCGCCCCCGGCAGCGCTGCCGCCGTCCCATGAGGTCACGACGCCTCCGGCGCCCTCGATGATCGGGATCAGCGCGACGATGTCGTAGGGCTTCAGCCCGCTCTCGATCACCAGATCGACATGCCCCGCCGCCAGCATGCAATAGGCGTAGCAATCGCAGCCATAGCGCGAGAGCCGCACCTGCGCCTCGACCCGCGCGAAGGCCTCCGCCTCCGCCCCCTCGAACAGCGAGGGCGAGGTCGTCATCAGCGTCGCGGTCGCGAGCTCGGCCGTCTTGCGGGTTCGCAGGCGGCGCGGGCCGCCCGGCCCCTCATAACGTGACTCGCGGCCGTCGCCGGAGAAGCGCTCGCCCGAAAAGGGCTGATGCATCATGCCGTAGACCGGGACGCCGCCGCGCGTCAGGCCGATCAGCGTGCCCCAGACCGGGATGCCCGAGATGAAGGCGCGCGTGCCGTCGATCGGATCCAGCACCCAGACATATTCGGCATCGGTATTCTCACTGCCGAACTCCTCGCCGAGCACACCATGCTGCGGAAACTGCTGCTGGATCATCCGGCGCATCACCACCTCGCCGGCCTTGTCGGCCTCGGTGACCGGATCGAAGACGCCGCCGCGCGACTTGTCCTCGGCGACATGATGCGCTCGGAAGAACGGCAGGATGGCTTGGGCCGACTGTGTCGCGAGCTCCCCGACAAAGGCCTTGAAATCCACTGCGCCCATATTCCGCCCTGTCTCTCTTCTTC
This sequence comes from Allobosea sp. TND4EK4, assembly GCF_900156025.1. Lineage (GTDB taxonomy): Bacteria > Pseudomonadota > Alphaproteobacteria > Rhizobiales > Beijerinckiaceae > Allobosea. Next base: position 90,868 of record NZ_FTMO01000004.1, on the reverse strand, counting down.
GCACCGCAACATACGCGTCCGGAGACGCCGCCGCGAGCAGATCACACACCGGCATCCACCGCGCAAACAGTTCGACTCGCAACGATTTTCATGGCGGCATGCGTTGATTGCATGGCTAACCTGACACAGGACAAATCCGCTTGATCTTCGGCGCCGCAATGTCATATTGTGCAGGTGCGAAGGGGAGATTGCCTCAATCCTTCGCTTGCCCTCCTTGGGCGTTTCCTCCCTAGACTTGGGCCGCCACGCAAGTGTGCGGCCCTTTTTTCTGGGCGACGCATCGTCTTCCGGCGCAGGCCTGCCGGCTCTACTCGGCCGCCTCACGCCACTCCTCGAGCCAGCCGCTCCAGCGCGCGAAGCAATCGGCCATCGCCCGGGAAATCGCCTCCTGCAGTGCGGGAAAGCCCGCATGCGGGGTCAGGGTCGGCTCGTCCATGTAGAGCGCGCGATTGATCTCGATCTGGAGCGCATGTACGCCGGAGCCGGGCGCGCCGTAATGCTCGGTGATGAAGCCGCCTGCATAGGGCCGGTTGCGCGTCACCCGGAGGCCCAGGCCCGCGAAGGCCTCTTCGGCGATGTCCATGATGTAGCCGGCCGCGCTCGTCCCGAATCGGTCACCCAGGATGATGTCGGATTTCGGCAGCCCGTCGCGGTCCAGCCCGGCGGACGGCATCGAGTGCGCGTCGACCAGGATGCAGGTGCCGAACGCCGCCTGCGTGCGCTGCACCAGCCCGCGCAGCCCGGCATGGTAGGGGCGATAGAGCGCGTCGATCCGCGCCAGCGCCTCGGCCACCGGAATGCGGCCGCGATAGATTTCCTGCGCATCCCCGACGATCCGGGGAATCGTTCCGAGCCCGCCCGCCACCCGCATCGAGCGCGTATTGGCGAAGGCAGGCACACGCCCCTCGAACATGCGGGGGTCGAGTTCATAGGGCTCGCGGTTGACGTCGAGATAGGCGCGCGGGAATTCGGCCACCAGAAGCGGCGCCCCCAACGCGACGCTGTGGGAGAAGAGCCGGTCGACGAAGGCGTCTTCCGAGCGCCTGAGGCCCCTGAGCGGCAGGCGCGCATTGTCGACGAAGCCGCGCGGATAGCGCCGGCCGGCATGGGGCACGTCGACGACCACCGGCACGACCTGGAGCGCCGGCTGGTACAGGCTGAAGGCACGTTCGATCTCGCCGACGACATCGTCGGGCCCGGGCGGGAACGGATCGCTGGACAAGCTCATCTGCTGTGACTGAAGCACACAAATCCGGCGCTTAGAAGCCGCTTCGCGAAAGCGGCCTCGCGCAATCGGGATTCACCGGTTGTTTACCATAATGCGAGCTTATAGGAGGACTTGGTTCCAACGGCGCAGCCGTCTCGCTACCCAGCCCGCAGGGCCCGGCGGCGGACGGGCGCAAGATGCATCGATTCGGACGCGGGCCTTGCCCGGGCAGCGTCCGCTGAAGACAGGCCTCGGGGACGGACAGAACTGGCCCATGACGAAGATTTTGCTCGCGGAAGACGACAACGACATGCGTCGCTTCCTGGTCAAGGCCCTGCAAAACGCGGGCTACGACGTCGCCTCCTTCGATAACGGCCTGTCGGCCTATAACCGTTTGCGGGAGGAGCCCTTCGAGCTCCTGCTGACCGACATCGTCATGCCGGAGATGGACGGCATCGAGCTGGCACGCCGTGCCACCGAGCTCGACCCCGACATCAAGGTGATGTTCATCACCGGCTTCGCCGCCGTCGCCCTCAACCCCGATTCGCAGACTCCGAAGGATGCGAAGGTGCTGTCCAAGCCCTTCCACCTGCGCGAATTGGTGAGCGAGGTGGAGAAGCTGCTGGCCGCCTGAAAATTATGCGGCAGATGCCTTGCCAGCCAAAAGGCGAGCCGCTATAGCCCCCTCACCTCGCAGCATGGCTGCGGCCGTCAGGCCCGGACATGCTACCCCGTCGCGTCGCCAGGCGCGGCATCGGGCGCGTAGCTCAGCGGGAGAGCACTACGTTGACATCGTAGGGGTCACAGGTTCGATCCCTGTCGCGCCCACCATTTTTAGCCCCGTCTCGCAATAACTTAGCGGGACGGGGCGTTGCCCCCACCCTCCGCAGATCGTCAGCGTTCAACTGCACTTCAACAGCAAACAGCCTCGTTGACGTGAGCTTTTGCAGTTCGCTGATGACGAAATCCGTAGCTAGCGCGACATCGGCGACCACATCGACATCGAACGCCTCATAGTGCTCGGTCGTCGTCGACCCCTCCTTCACAGTATGGCCCAGCCAGAGCGAGCGCAGCTCGCGGGGGACCCGCGGGCACATCTTGCGGACATGCGTCGCCATGAAGGCGCGGATCGTACGCTGCGTTAGATCCGGCACGCCGGCCTCATCCGCGATTCGCTTGATCGCTTTCTTCACCGTGCCGACGCGCTGGCCTTTGTAGGTCAGCAGCGGAATGGCGAGGTTCGGTCGCGCGCCGTTCTTGGCCTGCCATGCCGCAGCGTCTTCCTCGCGCCAGGCGTCAAGCCAGTCGGAAAGCCCATGCGTCGCCATGATCACCGGTCGGCGCTTGTTCGTCTGGATGCGGCCGGGTGGATTGAGATCGATTGCCCCGGTCCCTCGATTGCATTGGATGACTGGGTCGAAATCGGTGATGGCCTCCGGGCGCGCCCAGGTGTTGAGGGCCAAGATGACCCAGCGGCGAAGGTGCTTCGTCTCGATCGAGTCGATGAATGTCGCCATCTGCTGCAGTGTCGGGACAAAGCCGCCCTTTTTCGGGGGCGCGATCTGGAGCTCTTTCGCGATCCGGGCGCGTTGATAGACGACCTTGGGAGCGTGCGAAACGAGTGCGCCTTCCACCATGCTGCCGAGCGGGTCTGGCCGCATCTTCACAGCCGCAGCATCATTCATCGCGGCGCCGAGCACACTCAGCGTCCGGTCGATCGTCGCGGCGCTATGGCGATAGGTCTTGTGGCAGAACCGGGCGAGGTCGAGCTGGCGCGACGGCGTCCAGAACGAAACCGGTGCAGCCAGGTTTCGCGCCTCATCGCGCAGGTAGTCGGTGACGATCGCGACGGCGCGAGCGGCCTGCTCTTCGCTGGCGATCGAGGTGGCGTGGCCGTTGAGGTAGGCCTCCATGACGTGCACTGTCAGGACTTGATTGGGGTGAGGGCATTCGTCTGCCGACCGCGCCGGGGCCGCAGCGATGAGGGCGATGAGTGCTTGCTTCGCCTCATCGCCAACCGTTGTGCGCAGGCTTCGGCGGCGGACAGAGCGAGATCCGGCGTCATACCGGCAGGCGTAGAAGATGCCGCCACGGTCGGGCCAGGGAACGTCGAGATAGTAGCCGCCGAATTCCCATCCGACGGCTGGGTCGGGATGATCGGTGCCTTTGCGGTTTCGGTCTGCCACGATGCTGTCCTGTGGTAGCGATGATCGAGATATTCCTGCACAGCTTCGGCCGTGTAGTGCGGACCGGACGGGAAGGCGTAAAACGCAATCAGCCCAGCCTTGCGCGCCCGGCGCATTTCGCCAGACTTGAGAAATCGCCAGCGCTGTTCCACCTCGGATTCCGAGAGGTAGGACGCCGGGTCGATGACGGGCATGGTCGCGTGCGGCATAGCGCTCGGTCTTTGAGTGAGAGTGTCCGCGCCCCGCTCCGTCATGGAGAGAACCGAAGCAGGGCGCGGGTTTGCGGCGGGCGCCACCAGATCGCCCGCCATCCCGGCTAGGCTAGGCCGGGATTCCGATAGGCGCCGCGGAAGTCGACCGCAGCAAAGCCGACGTCGTGTTCGATCTTGGCCTTGACGCCCTGAGTCTCGAATGGCGAGTGCAGCGTCAGCCGGGGTGCGATGTACCCCTCCAGCAGGCTATAGATGAAGGTGGGGACCTTCGTCGGGTCGGCGAAGAGATACCAGGAGTTGTCAGGGATCTCCGGGGTGACCACCTTGGTCAGCGTGCCGGCAAACGGATTGGCCTTGCTGACCTCATTCGGGACGATCGAGGCCAAGAGTCTGTCAGCCGCCAATTCCTGATCAGGTCCGACGACAATGAATTTCGGCTCGGATTGCACGAACAGGCCGTCGAGCGACTTTTGCTTTCGCATCGCCGAGCGCGCCGCGGAAATCATGGTCTCGTTGACGCCGCCGGCGGTGGCGGGCAGAGTGCCGTCGGTCGTGTTGAAGATGGGGCGGTTGGTCGACTGGAGCGTCGGTCCCGCCTTGGCAGCCGAGAGGACAAGCGTCCAGAAAAGGCGCTCCTCAAACGCGATGACACGCTCGCCATAGCTGTTCAGCAGATCGTCGATCGCGCCATAGTCGTCATTGACGAGCATCTGTCGCGTGAAGCCGAGGCCCTTGGCATAGGGCGCGACCATCAGATACTCGCGGCTTTCGGAGAAGGTTCCGAAGGTGATTTCGCCACCTTCCGCCAGCTTGGCCAGGGCCGGCAGGTCACCAGGTCGATAGTGCGGGGCCGGACGGAAATCCGAGAGGTCGCGGCGCCGGCATAGCGTGCGATATGTCGGCTGGGCTGCGGTGTAGCGCTCAGCCATGCGGCCATTCGTGGCCGTTTCGAACATCGCCGGAAAGTCCGACGTTGCATGGAACGCGCGCTTGAGAATGCGCTCGCGCTCGGCGGCCGAATGTCCGATGCGGCCGCGATGGCCGATAACTTCCGCCGCCAGCTCGACCAGCGGAATATCGAAATAGCGTTGCGACGAGGCCGAGCGCGGCGCGCTTTCTCCGGCCATCCGGCGCATCAGCTCCTGCGACATGTCGCGGAGGCGGATGTCCCCCTCGTCGCGGCCGATCGAGACCGAGTAGTCCACGGCACGCGGCACGAGCGGCTGAGTACGAGCGGCCAGCGCGTCCAACGCCGCTGCGCGGAAGGTCTCGACTGGCGTGCCTTCCTCGATCGCGTCATCGATCGCCTGCTGGGGCATCCCGCCCCTGCGGCCGATATTCGTGATATCGCGCACGCGAGAGCGTTCGGCCCGGGTCTGCGGGGCTGTATTGTCGACCGGCGGAACCGTCGGGTTGGCGTTGGTGTGCGAGTCGTCTTCGAGGTCCATGGACCCGGTTCCTTTCAAGGAGCGCACCACAGCGGCCTTGTCGGCGGGGATCGAGACGAGCGAGACCTCGTACAGTTCCCAATCGACGGCGCGGACCGAGTCGGTGCCGGAGGAGGAGTGACGCTGGCTCCAGTCGCGGACGCTGAAGCCGATCGAGAATTGCGACAGCTCGCCGCGCGCAACCTGGCCTTCGGCCTTGCGGCCCTCGTCCGTGTCGGCGAAGCGCAGCAGCGCAATGAGTTGCCCTTTTTTCATCGTAACCTTGACCACGGTTCCGATCGGGCGGTCGGGATTGTGGTTGAGCAGGAAGGCCATGCGACCGCCGTCCGCGCGGCCGAGATCGGCGGCATCGTCCGACATGACGAGAATTTCTTTGACGCCGTAGCGCTCGATCGGCGTGTCTGTCGCGACAACGGCTTCGATCGTGTGAGCATCCGAATCGTAGCTCGACGGAGCGGCGAGGGCGCGCGGGTCAGGCGCCTTGAGGCGCGTCTGCATCCGATCGTGCGAGCGTGAGAGAAGAGCGACAATCACTCGCTTTCCTCCGAAACTTCCTCGCCGAGCGCTTCCTCGATGTCATCGAGCGCGTCGGCGATGTCGTTCATGGCCTCGAAATCGAGGACATAGCGGCCTTGTGCATCGACCTCGGTGGTATCGAAGTCGAGGTGCTCGCGGAGCGTGGCAAGCGCAGCCCTCGGTCCTGCCGAGTTCGATGAAAGACCGCTGCACATCAGGCCTCACCACCGCGCGGGGTGGACAGCTCTGCGATCCAGTCGAGAACCGGCGCGATGCCATCCTCCTGCGCAGCGGCATGAACATCGACCAGGAGCTGGCTGAAATTGACGAGAGACACCGTGGACAGCGCGAAGCCTGCGCCTGCGGCCGGGAGTCGCTCGCCGGAGTGCTCGTGATAGAAGGCAAGATCGTTGATTGGGCCGAAGATGGCGAACGGCTCGTTCATCCCGTGATGAAGAACCTTGCAGAGACCGAAATAGATCGGCTCCGAGCCGGGGACGAAATCGTTGCGGTGCCTCTCCAGCATCGCCGAGTAGCCATTGACGACGGTGGTGCTTGCTTCCCCCTGGTCGATGGAGTTTTGCGCGAGCGCAACGGCCAGGCGGGTCATGAGCGCCTCGTTGACGCCATATCCGTTGTAGCCTTCGCGCTCCGCGCTCGCGCCTTGCACAGTCGGCGTCAGGTTGTTGCGAGCGAGGTATTTCAGTTTGGCGTCGCTGAGGCCGGTGATCTTGAGATGCTGCCTACGGTTCATCGAACCCTCCTAAGTGGAATTGGATCACTTATGGATCAGAAAAATTTCCCCGTCAAGAAATTGGATCGCTGAAGGATCTATTTCTGGCAGCCTCGATGATCGCGCGCGCCCGCTCGATCGGGTCGGGGCGCTGAACAAGCGCGTCGCGGCCGGCGATCAACTTTTCCAGAATGGGTGAGAAGCGCGCGCCGTGGGCGACGACGCATTCCGCCAGGTAGAGGATTGCGTCGTCATAATCTTTCACGGTCAGAGGGGTGTGCGGGCCTGGCATAGGGCACTCCATCGAATTATCGGTCGACGGCTTCCGTTTCGCCCACACTCCGGCCTTCCGGGAAAAGCTCGGCGACCGTCTCGAATGGGTTGCGCCAGCAGCACCGGTAAAGTTCGGCAAGATCGGCGATTCCGTCACGGGCCGGATCGAGGCCGGCGGCGTCGACCATGACGCGGATCGCTGACCCTAGCAGCCGCGAGATTGCGCGATCATCCTCCGGTCGGCGGTCCGTGAATATTTCCGAGACCGAATGGAGCTTCATCGCTGCCGCGAGCTGCACGGTGGCGCCCGCCAACGACTGAGCGGGAAAGGCAGCCAGCGCTCCGATCAGCGTGTCGTCGCGATCGTAAAGATGCTCGGCGGCCCGGGTCATGTAGGCGTCGCCGGGCGATTCGCGCTCCCTAAGCGACTGTTCCTCAGCCTCGACGCGCGCCATCTCGGTGCGAAGGCGGGCAATCTGCCGGCCGATCGAGAGATGGAAGTCAGTTGTGGCCTCTTCGGGCAAGCCGGGAGCGGCTGCCGCAACGCGTGCGCTGTGCATTAGAAGTCTCCGAACGGGAATGAGATAACGGCCGCGATGGCGACGAACGCGACTAGTCGCGACTGAACTGCGTGATTGAGTTGCCGGCAGTGACGCTCGATGGCGGAAGTGACGAGGTGACCTCGCCAGCCAGCGCGGCTTCGAGGTGGACTATCAACTCCGCGTTCATCGAACGACGGTTGGCCCGTGCTGCCGCCGCGAGGCGATCTCTCAGGCCTTCGGGAAGGCGGACCATGAATTTATCCAATTGAGCGCTCGGAGCCACGTTGCTGCCCTCTAGTGTCACGGTGACTTATAATGTCACCGTGACGTATCTTCGTCAATCAGAAAAGTCACGGTGACATCATTTTCAAGGTGTCACCGTGATAGTATGGAATGCCAATGAGCGAGAAGCAGGTCCGAGAGCACGATAAAGTCATGTTGCGCCTGCCAGACGGCGTGCGCGAGATGCTGAAGCTCCAAGCCGATCACAACAAGCGCAGCATGAATGCAGAGATCGTAGCGCGGCTGCTGGAAAGCCTCGAGCCTTGGAAACCGGGCGATCAGCCCTTGGTCTACAAGGAATCCAAGCACGAATTCCCGGCCGAAAGCTACGATGTAGACGTACTGCTCAATCGTCTCGATCAGATCGCGCAGAAGATCTCCAAGGGCAGGGCAAAAAAGTAGCGGCGAGTCATTATGGCAATAGAAACCGTGCTGCCAGACAGGACCGCCCTCGCCGCCGATACGCCGATCCGGATTGCCGTTGCCGCTGCATTGGCCTTTCCCGACGGGTCGATGAAAGCGGGTGGTCTTCGGCGCGAACGCGATGCAGGTCGCTTGGAAACCTGGATCACGGCAGGGAAAGAATACACCTCGCTCGCTGCTATCGATGAGATGACCCGCAGATGCCGAGAGGAACGAAGGGCGCGGTCTCTACAGCCGTCTATCTCTCCGGCTCGCACACCTCATCAATCCGCCTCGGAAGAGCAGCAGAGCCAGATTGCCCTAGCGGCGGCACTGGCCCGCTGCGAAACGCGCTCGCCTAAGAAATTGTCGCACGAAGAGTGACACCCTCTTACTGGCGTTACTGCCGGGATTTCCCCGTAAGGGTCAAAATATCGTCCGCCATCCCGCGCATAGCGCGCAGCATGTTGAGAAAGTCGGCTTCCTCGTCACCCGTCGGGGTGATCGTCGAGGCGACGAGCCCACGCTCCTCGCACCAGCCGCCGATCCCAGAGAGGAAATCCTGCATGGCGGCGAAGGAGCCCTCATAGGCAATGTGCCGGGCCTCCTCCATCTCCTCGCACAGCTCCTGCATCTCCCGCTGCAAGGCCTCGACATCCAACCTGGTTACCGGGACGATGTGATCTTCGTCGTCAAGCTTCATGGTCATATTGCTCTCCTTCTGACGGGTTCGCAGGACCGCGCGTCAGCGCGGCCCCATCTGGCGACCGGTTTCGGGAGCTGCGGCCTCCGTCATGGAGCGCCCCGTCGAGCCCGGGCCACTTGCGTCGACAGCGATGTGGCCGACTTGGGAGAGCACGGCTTTCACAATCTTGACGATGAAATCCGGAGTGGGTTCAACAGTCACATTGACGCCGACCAGCGCCTGACCTTCCAGCTTCGCCGTGACCTGGTCGGGCTTCACCACGGGCTCGACCGCTGTTTCGGAGCGCCGCTGCAAGTCCATCATCGCTCGGCCGCGGGCGGCCTCCGGATCGCGTCGGAAAGCATCCTGGGCCAGCCTCGACCGCTCGAATACATCCGGCCCGACTTTGAAATAGGTCTCAGCACGGTTCTTCATCCGCTCGTCACTTTCGAGCGCCTTCTGGATGAGGAGCGGGACGGCTAGGCCACCCGCGACGGCGCCGCCACCAACGCCGACCGCCATGCTGCCCAACCGCAACAAGACGCCCGCTCCCTGCGTGAGATAGGTCGCCAGGGCTCCACCGGCAATCGCGCCGCCAGCGACGCCGGCGCCGGTGGCTGTCTTGTTCCCGCGCGCGGCCTCGGCTGCGCTGTTGAGGTTCTCGGCTGCCGCGTCCGCAGCCTTCTTCAACGGCTCGATGGCTGGATCGCTGATGGCCGCGCCGACATTCTTCAGACTGCCCTTGACCCGATTCACAGCGAGATAGGGATCATCCTTCAGCGCCTGGTCGACACCGGGGAGGCCTTTCGCCTTCTCGACAGTGGCCCGGTCCTTCTCCAGACGAGCCATCTGCGTCATCATCAGGTTGATGATGTATTCCGCATTGCGATCGCTAAAGAAGGTCGAGATAATGGCGGACCGCTCCTCAGGCTTCACGCCTTTTTCGTCCATGGCGGGGATCGCGAAATCCCTAACCCACTCCAGCGGGTTCTTTTCGGCAATCTTCCAGCCCTTGACGGCATCCTGCCGGACGCCCTTCACGTCTTCATCTTTGGTGGCGATTACGCCGGCCGGGTCGATAAGGCCGTACTCCGTCATCGCTTCAGCCGCGCGCTTCTTCATCTTGCCGCCGACCAAGGCCTGGCGCAGCGTCATCAGCGCCGTACCGAGGCGATCGCCGCCAAGTTCCGGCAGCATGGTCGGCATAACCGACTTGAGAAAATCGAAGCTGGCGGCCGATCCGGCCGATTTACTGCTTTTCGCGAAGTTGAGGATTTCCTCGCCGCGCAGCGCGGAGCCGTGGACCTGCACCATCTGCGTCATGAAATCCGCGTACTCACGCAGTTTTTTCGGTTCCGACGAATAGCCGAGGATCTCGCCGGCCTTGATCAGCATGCCAAGCTGGTAGCCGTGCTCCCCCTCGCTAGCTTGAGGCGATTTCTGCCGCATGGCCGTCAACACCTTGAAGAAGTCCGGTACGTTCTGCAGCGTCTGCTGGAGATCTCCACCGAAGGTCGGGCGGGCCTCGCGGATGATGTTCATCGCCGTGGCGGGCGCGACGCCATATTGCGCGGCGAAGCGGTTGGCGCGGTGTTCCAGCGTCTCGATCTCTTTGTCGGTCCAGCCGGCCTGACGTGCCTGAGAACGCTCGGTGTCGACGTTCATGCCGGAGAGCATGGTATCCTGCACCGTTTGCCAGATACCGACGCCAGCGACAGCCTCAGGAAGCCCGACCGGATGCCGCGGGGCCGGTGGGTGCGACATGATTGGCGATGCACCGGGAAGTTTCGTGAGCGGTGTACGGAAATTCGAGACCACACGCGCCTGCTGCCTCAGCGCGCGCGTCGTGGCCGTGATCTTCTCTCGAATCTCGGCCTGCTGGCGCCCCAGGCCGACAAGCGGCATCCCGAGGTCGCTAACTGCCCGCTTGGCTGCGATCGCAGCGCGGCTGCTATCGCTGAAAGCGGCGCTGGCGTTGCGAACCTGCCGCTGTGCCGCCTCGTAGTCGCGCGCAAGGCGCCGGCTGGGCTCGCCAGCGGCGTTCATTTCCCGGCCAAGGGAGCGGACGTTGGCTTCGGCATCCCGAAAGGCGGTGCGCGTCTCGGCCATGCGCTTCATCGATCGTGTCAGATTATCGATGGCCTGATCCTTCCGGCCAAGCTGATCGAGATGCGTGGATGTCGCTTTCGTGAACTCACCAAACTTCCGGCTCATCTCGGAGAGCTGACGAATGTTGGCGCGGGAAACGACCTGCGCGGCCTTGCTGGTCGCCTCAAGATTCTTCGCGACCGAGGCAAATGCCTGGCCTGTGGCGTCCTTTGCGGTGATGAGGGCTTGGGCCTCAATAATCTTGACCATGGTTCAGCTCCTGAGTGCTGGGCATGAGTTCGCGATCGCGCGCCAGGTGGCTCGCGGCGAATTTCGACAAAGCAGAAGGGTCGGTGGAAGGCTGGTGCGCCCATAAGTTGCAGGGGCGAGACCGGGCCTTGATCGTTGCGCAAAGCGTTGCGTTGCACCGAAATCGTTGCACCCAATTTCGATCCGGCCACTAGCAAAAAGCCGGGCCATTTCCATTGCGCAGGGGGGGTACCCTTGGGGAAGGACCCGCGAGGCCCGAGGCGCAATCCGTTTCCGCACTCGGCTTGATCGGGAAGGACGGCCTCGGGGTCCTGCTTCGGGGCGTTCAAGTGACCGAGCCGGGCAGGCCAGGCGCCCCGCCACACCCACTGCCTCGGGTGCCACACCCGCCGACCGCTCCTGCCCCACCCTTACGCCCCCCCTAAAGGGGGGGCTATAGGGAGGTGGGGCAAGCCCGGTTTGCCCCGCCGCCACACCATGCAGTGCCACACCTTTCAAGGTGTGGCAGATCGACCTCGTCATGGCACTTCTCCCGGTACGACAAACTCCCGCGTCATGCGTTTCGCGTCCTGACGCTTGACGACCTTCAGCCAGCCCTCGGCCACCCATTTCTTGACGAGCAGCTTCATGGCGATGCGCACGGAAGCATCTTCGGCGTCCAAGCCGAGGGCCTCGGCGATGACCAGGCCGACCCAGGTCTTCGCCTGCTGATCGTGACGCCACTCACCCTGCGAGATGCGCCCGAGGGCTGCGCGAACGTCGTCGACTGTGACGTCCTCGTTCGGGTCGGGCCACTTCCAGCCCGTCACGACGCCAACGTCGTCGCCGGGGATATCCGGCGTTGCGTTCCCGAGCTGGACCGAGATGAGCTTCAACCAGCGCGCACCTTCCGCCGGCGGGGCGAGGTTCGCCTTCACGTCGTCTATGCGCACATGCGAACGGGCCTGCTCGACCTTTGCCTTTTCCGCATCATCCTTGGACATCTGGTTCAGCGTCCGGGCAGACCGGACCGCGGCAAGCAAGGCGCTGGCCCCGCGGGCGTCGTCAGCCGTCACGTCACCGCTGCCGCCGATCGCCAGCTTGCGGGCGTGATGGACGAACTCGACGGCGCAGCCCGTCTCGTCCGCGATCTGCGCCCATCGTTTGCAAACCGCGGCAATCTGACCGTTGTCGTTCTCGGAAACCTCGTGGCTCGACACGAACGGGTCGATGATGACCACATCGATGCCGTTTTCACGGATAGTCTCGACCAGGTCCCGCTGGACGTCATCGCGCAGAATGATTCCGCGAGGGCTTGCGCGAGCGATGCTGATCTCGGTCTGGCGTCCAGTGTCGATGAAAAGCCGACCGTCGAGACATGCGGGGTCGATGAGGTAGTATATGCAGGCCGCAGCGATGCGGCGCTCGATCTCGTCGCGAGGATCTTCGCCGTTCCAATACCAGACGGTTAGAGGTTTCGGCGGCTCGATACCGAGCAGCGGCTTTCCGCTCACCATGGCCAGCGCTTCCGTCAGCCCAAGTGCAGACTTTCCTACGCCACCCGGCGCGATGGTCGCGGAGAGGTATTTCCGCACGTAGTGGCGGCCATAGAGAAACTCGCGCGGCGGGATCGAGCTCGGGCGTTGCCAGACGAATGGAGTCGCGGTGATCGGCTTCCGTCGACGTTCTTCCTCATCTCGATCGGCCGGCGGGAACCCCTCTGGACCGTCGCGCCGACGGCTCATGATTGCGCGCAGGCTCTCAGCGGAGAGCGGGTCCTGATAGTTGGCAGCGGTCAGTGCGCTCTCAACCAGGTTAGCAATTCTGGTGTGCGGATCGGCTGTTATTGCGTCGTCATCGGGGGGCATGAAGCCCTCCGCTGAAATCGACCGCCTTCAACAGCAGTTCAATCGCAAAGCTCATTCTGTTCTCCTCTTGATCGCCTTGCGTTCGGAAGGCGGAAGGGAGGAAACACCCGTTATTTCAACAGCTTTAGGGCTTGGAACCTCGTTGACATCGTAGGGGTCACAGGTTCGATCCCTGTCGCGCCCACCATTTTAAAAGCCCCGGAAGCCGCCAAGCAGCGGTTTCCGGGGCTTTTTGATTCGCCGCCACTTTCTTGTGTTCGGTCCGAAGGTCACGCCTGCTGCGGAAGCGCCGCTGGCGGCCCTAAGGCCGCCAGCGCCTTGGCGTCGAGGCGCGCAAGAGGCCGCCGCTCGATGCCCGGGGCGCCGAGCCCCGCATCTCTCAGAACTCTTCCCAGCCGGCCGAGGACCCGCCTGCCGCCTTCCTGTGCGCGGCGGGCTGAGCCGCGCCACGGACGGCAGGCTTCGCGATGCTTTCCGCCATGCGCGCCGCCACCTCCCGCAGCTCGGCTGTCGGCGCCGGGACGCCGGAGGTCGCAGCTCCCGGAACGCTGAAGCCGGCCACGAGCTGCTGGAGCGCGTCGGTTGCCTTCTGCAGCTCGTTCGCCACCGAGGCGCTCTGGTCGGCCATGGACGAGTTGCGCTGTGTCATCTCGTCCATATGGGCGACGACCTTCGCGACCTCCTCGATGCCGTTGGCCTGCTCCCGCGAGGCGCTCTTGATCTCGTCCAGGGCCGCGGAGACGCTGACGGACGAGGTCACGATCTCCGACAGGGCGGCACCGGCCTGCTGGACCAGCTTGACCCCGCCGGCGACCTGGTCGCTCGAATTGGTGATCAGCTTCTTGATGTCGTTGGCCGCGTCGCTCGAGCGCTGCGCCAGCGTGCGCACCTCCGAGGCCACCACCGCAAAGCCCTTGCCGGCATCGCCGGCCCGCGCCGCCTCAACCGCCGCGTTCAGCGCCAGCAGGTTGGTCTGGAAGGCGATGTCGTCGATCACCCGGATGATCTCGCCGATATCGCCCGACGCCTTCTCGATGCGCTCCATCGCCGTGACCGCATCGCCGACGATCGTGCCGCCGCGGTTGGCGACGCCGCTGGCCGTCGCGCCCAGATCGGCCGCCTCGCAGGCTCGCTCGAAGCTCTGCTTGACGGACGCCGCGAGTTCCTCGGTCGTCGCGGCCGTTTCCTCGAGCGAAGCCGCCTGCTCCTCGGTGCGCTGCGCGAGATCCTTGCTGTCGGCGCCGATCCGGCGCGAACCGACGGTGATCCGCTCCGAGACTTCGCCGACGGCCTGCACCACATTGGAGAACGAATCGAGCAGTTCGTTGACGCCGATGCACAACTCCCGGATTTCGCCGACCTTGCCGTCGAGTGGAATCCGCTCCGTGAGGTTCTTCGCCTGCGTCGCGCGGATCACGGCCCGCATCTGCCCGACCGCGTTCTCAAGGGCCGCTGCGGCTTGCTTGGTCGCGGTGATGTCGGTGGCATATTTCACCACCTTGAACGCCTTGCCGAACGGATCGAGGATCGGGTTGTAGCTCGCCTGGATCCAGACCTCTCGCCCGCCCTTGCCGATGCGCAGATACTGGTTCTCGTCATATTCGCCGCGCCCGAGCTTCTTCCAGAACGCGCTGTAGGCCTCCGTGCCGCGTTCGGAAGGCTGCACGAACATCGAATGATGCCGGCCCTTGATCTCGGCCAGCGTGTAGCCCAGCGCGTTCAGGAAGTTCTCGTTGGCGTCGAGCACCGTGCCGGAGAGGTCGAACTCGATCACGGCCTGCGACTTGCGGATTGCGGCGAGCTGGCCCTGCGCGTTCGCCATCGCCTCCTTGATGGCGGTGATATCGGAGGCGTATTTGATCACCTTGAACGGACGCTTGCCATCCGTCCCGCAGATCGGCGTGTACGTGGCCTGCAGCCAGATGCGCTTGCCCCCCTTGCCGATGCGGGGGAACTCGGCCTGGAATGCCTTGCCGGACTTGAGCTCCTGCCAGAAGGTCCGATAGGCCTCCGTTCCGCGCTCCTCCGGCGGAACGAAGATCCCATGATGCTGTCCGACGACCTCGGAGCGCTCATAGCCGACGGTCTTCAGGAACAGGTCGTTGGCTTCAAGGATCTTTCCGTCGAGGTCGAATTCGATCACCGCCTGCCAACGGCGGATCGATGCCGCTTCTGCGACGGCCTGGCTGCTGGAGCGCTTGAAGAACATCATTTCTGGGATCCCGCCCTGGACTTCCTATCGTTACGTCAACACGGTTGATGATCTCAGTTACCAAAGCGTTATGGCGCAGCAGCCGAGAATGAATATTGTCAAGGCCGGGCTCCTCGACCGGCGTTTTTTTGATCCAGAGCAACCCGAACGAGACTGGTCGCCGCCAAAGACACCGAAGGGGCCAATCCGGTGGCCGCTGATCAGCCGTCCCTTGGCCGATCTCGGGCCCGAAAGCCCGCACCCTTGCAATGGGCGGAACCTTTCGACCCGTCGGAGGTTCGTTCACACGCCATTTATGCGCCGCATGCCCAGCTTGAGGCATCGCAATCTGGGACATGATGATGAAACGATTTGCCGTTCTTGCCCTTCTCGGCGCACTCGGACTGGCTGGCGCTGCCCTGCCAGCGAGCGCCGGAGAAGCGCTGCCCGCCGCCCTCGCTCATAGGCTCGACGCCACACCGGCGGAGTTCACCGCCAGCGCTGCCAAAATGCGCCGCATGCAGATCATCCAGGATACGATGAACCGCCAGCGCTACGACCGGCGCGGACGCGGTTACGGTCGCGCTTACGGCCCGGGTCCGCGTTACGGCCGGGCCTATGGCCCTCGCCCCGGCTATTACGGTCGCCCCGGATATTACGGTCGCCCCGGATATTCCGGACGCGGCGGTCATCCCGGCACCGGTTACCCGCCGGGCTATTACGGCCGGTGACAGCCGGGACAGCGAGGGGAGTTTAGCAGCCCCTCGCAGTCCTCGGGAACACGTATTTTTTAGTAGAGTGATATACAGTATTGTAAAAGAATGATATTCTGACGATCTCTGCGGCGTTATTTGCATAACTTGAAAATAGATAAATTTGACGCAACGGAAGTTATTCTGAATTTATCGTGAAAATAACGTTCTTGCGACGTTCATTTTTCCCACCTAAACTGGGGAAATTCGTTCCAATGACCGGAGGATATACCATGGAAAGACGCAATTTTCTTCTCGGCTTGTTCGCGCTGACGGCGGGTTCGGCGGCTGTCGCGATCGCCGGCAAGGCGGAGGCTGCGCCTGTTGCTTCGGCCGCCACGCTTCCGGCTGCTGCACCTGACATCGCGCGCGGAACCGCTCTGCCCGACGGGACGCCGATCGAGAAGGCCCAGTACTACCGTGGCCGGCCTTATCGCGGTCGTCGCCGGCCCCGCCGGCAGCGCCAGGTCTGCCGCGTGGCCCGCAACCGCTTCGGCCGCCCCGTTCGCGTCTGCCGCACGGTCTGGTATTGATCGATTGGGGAGGGGCTCCACGGCTCCTCCCCGGTCCCGTTCTGAAGAAGTCGGTTCGCCTTGGCGGTGCCGGCTTTTTCGCTGTCGAGCTCAAGGAAGAAGGTGCGCGAGATGATCAGGATGTCGATGGCCGCGGCCGCCATGGCGATGCTGATGGCGGGCTGCGTATCAAGCCGGCCGCAGCCGCAGCCCGTGTCGGTCGCTCCCGCGGCCGGCGTGGCGAAGCAGATCCTGCGCGACGGCGGGCAGCTCGTGCTGCCGGACGGCACACGCGTAACGCCGGACACGACCGGCGGCTTTTTGCTGCCCAATGGCGACTACGTCCGGCGCGAGCGTGGAGCACTGGTCCTGCCCACCGGGGCCCGTTGTGCGCCGAGCGCCGCAGGCTACATCTGCCCCTGAGGCTCGCGTCCTGAAGACGACGGCTGCGCCTGCGACATCGCGGGTGCAGCCGTCTTCGGACCGCTACCTCATTTCGCGG
Source organism: Allobosea sp. TND4EK4 (assembly GCF_900156025.1). Lineage (GTDB taxonomy): Bacteria > Pseudomonadota > Alphaproteobacteria > Rhizobiales > Beijerinckiaceae > Allobosea. The sequence continues at coordinate 74,220 of NZ_FTMO01000004.1, read as the reverse complement.
TCGGCCCTGCCGGAGCTTGCGGCCTGCTGTGCCATGTCCGCTTCCTCATCCGGGAGGGTGCGGTCATGACTGCGGAAGGCCCAGATCTCCTTGGCGGCCTCCCAGTGCTCGCGGTCACGCCCCTCCGGCTGGCCCGCCTGCATCCAGATCCCATAGGCGATCCTGCGGATCTCGCGCTGGGACTTCTCGTCCGTGCTCATGATCTCCTCCATCGCAGCCCATCGGCTTGATCGGAGCGCGCCTGCCCAGATCGTATGGGCCTTGAGGACTCAACCGGGTCGCTTCGGCTGGGTTCCGATCAGGAGGCCGCAACCCTCCGGCCCTACGCCTTGGCCGGTTCGGCCACGGCCTCCGCCGGCAGCAAAGCAGCCTGCGGGCGGCGTGCGTAACGCTGCGCCAGCGTCGCGCACGCGAAGAGCTGGGCCTGATGGAACAGCATGAGCGGCAACACGATCAGGCCGAGCGCCTGTCCGGGAAACAGGATGTTCGCCATCGGGATGCCACTCGCCATGCTCTTCTTCGAGCCGCAGAAGACGATCGCGATCTCGTCCTCCTTGGAGAAGCCAAGGCGGCGGCTGAGCACCGTCGTCGCCACCAGCACCGAGGTCAGCAGCACGACGTCGAGCAGGATGACCAGCCCGAGATCGCGCGCCGTCACCTGGGACCAGATCCCCGCCACCATGCCTTCGCTGAAGGCGGCATAGACCACGAGCAGGATCGAGCCGCGATCCACCAGCGACATCACCGCCTTGTGGCGCAGCAGGAAGGCCCCGATCAGAGGCCGCAGCAACTGTCCTGCCACGAAGGGCAGCAGCAACTGGATGGCGATGTCCTCGACCGCCTTGGTGCTGAACCCGGCGCCCTTGCCATCGAGCAGCAGCATGACGAGCAGCGGCGTCACCACCATGCCGAACAGGTTCGACACCGAGGCACTGCAGAGCGCCGCCGGCACATTGCCGCGCGCGATCGAGGTGAAGGCGATCGAGGACTGCACGGTCGAGGGCAGCACGCAGACGAACATCACGCCGAGGGCCAGCTCCGGCGCGAGCCAGGGCCCGCAGGCCTTGGTCAAGGCGAGGCCCAGCAGCGGAAACAGGACATAGGTGCTGGCGAAGACGAGCGACTGCAGCCGCCAGTGCAGCAGCCCCTCCCAGACCGCCTTCGGCGAGAGCCGCGCGCCATACAGGAAGAACAGCAGCGCCACCGCCACCGAAACGGCATCGCCGGCGATGGTGGCACCCACGCCGCGCGCGGGCAGGATCGCGGCCACGATGACCGTGCCGATCAGAGCGAGAAGATAGGGGTCGATGCCGAAGCGGGCGAGCGTGCGGCGGAGCATGATGGGTCCTGTCGGCTGAGCACCCGCTTCTAGCAGCTCTCGCTGACATCGTGATCCGTGCTGGACATGATATGGCTCATCACAGATCATGATGACATGAGCCCTGAAGCCAAGCCGCTCGACCCCACCCTTCTGCGCAGTTTCCTCGAGGTCTGCGAGACGCGCAGCTTCACCGAGGCGGCGCGCCGCCTAGGCCTGCGGCAATCGGCGGTCAGCCAGCATGTCGCGCGTCTCGAGCGGCGCGTCGGGCGCCGATTGCTGGCGCGCGATACCCATGGCGTGCGCCCGACGCCCGATGGCGACGCGATCCAGCCCTTCGCGCGCCAGATGCTGGAAGCCGGCAGCCGAATCGAGAACTTTCTGAAAGGCTCGACCCTGCGCGGGCGCCTGCGCCTCGGTGTCTCCGAGGACTTCGCCTTCACGGCGTTGCCGGACATCCTCGCCGAATTCGCCATGCAGCACCATGCCGTCGACATCGAGCTGACGGTCGGCCTCAGCGGGCGCCTCTACGAGCAATACGACGCGGGCGAGCTCGACCTGATTTTCGCGAAGCGCCGGGCCGGGGACCAGCGCGGCGCGGTCGCCTGGGAGGAGAAGCTGGTCTGGGTCGGCCGGCCGGGCTCGCGGGTCGCGGATGCCGATGTCCTGCCGCTGGTGCTCTATCCACCGCCGAGCATCACCCGCATTCATGCGCTGGAGACGCTGGAGCGGGCCGGCCGGCCCTGGCGCGTCGCCTGCACCAGCGGCAGCCTCGCGGGCCTGCGCGCCGCGACCGTCGCCGGACTCGGCGTCACCGCCCATTCCGCGCGGCTCATTCCCCAGGGGCTCGCGGAGGTCGAGGCGCGGTCGCCCCTGCCGGAGCTCGGGACGATCGCCTTCGTGGTGATCGGCGGGGACAGTCACCGGGAAGCGCCGCGCGCGCTCGCCCGGACCATCCTGTCGGCGACCAGCCGGCTCCTGCCTTCAAGGTCCGCGACCGTACGCTGAGAGAATGTCGCACGAGCCTAACGCTCTGAGATTGAAGCCCTTAAACCGGGCCCATTCATTTCGCTCAAATGCAAGTCGTTTCGCTTACCCGGCATGCGTCCGGCATTGCTACCCCGACGCCTCATCGAACGGGGTGGTCCATGCCTTTCAGTCTCGCGAAGACAATCGGTCTGACGAAGGTCGGCACTGTGTTCAGGACGTCCCTGCTGGCGCGCGCCTTCGCAGGTGGCTTTGTCGCGACCCACATCCCGATCATCGCCTTGATGGCCTATGTCGCGACGGGTGCGGACGTCAACGCCGGTGCCGTGCTGCTCGTCGCCTTGTTGGCCACGGTGCTCGGCACGGGGATCGCCTTCCTCGTGATGCACCACCTTGTCGCGCCGATCGGCTTCCTGGCGAAGGATCTGCGGCGCTACCGCCAGGAGGGCACGCTGCCGGCCCTCACCAAGACGCGGGCCGACGATATCGGGCGGCTGACCGACGAGATCCGCGACCTGATCGGCGCGCTCGAAGACCGCATGGCGCGGCTGCGCCGCCAGGCCTTTTCCGACTCTTTGACCGGGCTCGGCAACCGCCGCTGGCTCTCCGAGAACGCCGCAACCGAAATCGCGCGGGCCAAGCGCGACCGCAGGCCGCTCTCGGTCATCGCTTTCGACCTCGATCACTTCAAGCGCGTCAACGACGAGTACGGCCATGAGACGGGCGACGAGGTCCTCATCGCGGTCGCCGAAGCCGCCAAGCCCGTGCTGCGTCCCTACGACCTGCTGGCCCGGATCGGCGGCGAGGAATTCTGCGCCGTCCTGCCGGCGACCGACCAGCGCGGGGCCCACCTCATCGCGGAGCGGCTGAGGAGCGAGATCGCGGCGATCGCGCTCGCCAGCCTCGCCGGCCATCGCATCACCGCGAGCTTCGGCGTGCACGAAGCCCAGCTGCAGACGCAGCGCTTCAGGGACATGCTGCGGCAGGCCGATCAGCGCCTCTACGAGGCCAAGCGCGCCGGCCGCAACCGCGTGCACCCGGATCGCTCCGCCACCCATGCCCTCCTGGCGGGCTCGCCCGTCAGGAGTTGAGCCATCGCGGCGGAAGCGACCGCCGCGTCATTTCACGAAGGTGCCGTGCAGCTCGTCCTCGATATGCACGCGGATGATCTCCTCGAAGCTGCTCTCGGCCTTGAAACCCAGCGCCAGCGCCCGCTGCGGATCGAAGTTGCGGGGCCATCCGGCAACGATCCCGTCGATGACCGGGTCGGTCTCGCGGCGGATCCGCTTGACGACATTTTCGCCCGCGACCTTGCGCAGCGTCTCGATCTGCTCGGCCACGGTGCAGGAATAGCCCGGCATCGTCAGCGCACGGCGCGGGCCGATGGCGGCGGTGTCCATCGTCGCCGCGTGGAACAGGAAGCCGACAGCCGAGCGAGGGCTGGCATGCCAGTGCCGCACCTGGTCGGAAACCGGCAGAACCGCCTCCTCCCCGTTCAGCGGCTCGCGGATGATGTTGGAGAAGAAGCCGGAAGCCGCCTTGTTGGGCTTGCCCGGCCGCACGCAGATCGTCGGCAGGCGGATCGCGACCCCGTCGAAGAAGCCGCGGCGGCTGTAGTCGCAGAGCAGCAGCTCACCGATCGCCTTCTGGGTGCCATAGCTCGTCAGCGGCGTGGTGAAGAACTCGTCCTCGATCTTGTCGTGGAACGGGGCGCCGAACACCGCCACCGAGGAGGTGAACACCAGCCGCGGCGTATAGCCTTCCGTCAGCCGGATCGCCTCGAACAGCGCGCGCGTGCCGTCGAGATTGATGCGATAGCCCTTCTCGAATTCCGCCTCCGCCTCGCCGGAGACGATGGCGGCCAGATGCACGATCACCTCCGGCCGCGTCGCGATCAGCTTCTCCGGCTCGCCCGCCAGCGACAGGTCGGAGACCACCGCCTCGAAGTCGAAGGGCGCGGCCGGCGGGGCCGCGGCGGGCACCACGTCCTGCGCCGTGACCCGCGTGACCGCCTTGCCGCCGAGCGCGCCTTCGCGCGCGAGCCGCTCGATGAATTTGCGCCCGACCATGCCGGCGCCGCCAAGGACGAGAATATGCATCGCTGACCTCCCTTCGACTGTTGTTATTGGAAGTTGACCGCGCTCAGAGCGCGAAGCCGCCATCGGCGAGGTGGATCTGGCCGGTGGTGTAGCTCGCCTCGTCCGAGGCCAGATACACCGCGAGCCAGGCGATCTCCTGCGCCGTGCCGAGCCGGCCCATCGCCTGCCGGTCGATGAAGGCCTGCCGCGCCGCCGCCTCGCTGACATTCTGCAGCTTGGCGAGGTCCTTGATGCGCTGGTCGAGCGAGGGCGACTGGATCGTGCCGGGGCAGATCGCGTTGGACCGGATGCCCTTCTTGATGAAGTCGGCGGCCACGGATTTGGTCAGGCCGATCACCGCCGCCTTGGTCGTGCCATAGGCGTAGCGGTTCGGGATGCCGCGCACCGAGCCGGCACCCGAGGCGATGTTGACGATCGAGCCCTTGCCCTGCTCCAACATGCCGGGGAGGAACGCCTGGATCGTCCGGTGCATCGAAACGACGTTCAGATCCCAGGAGAAGTTCATCGCCTTCTCGTCGGTATCGAGGGCCGTGCCGTGATGCACGAAGCCGGCGGCATTCACCAGGATGTCGATCGCGCCGACCTTCTCGGCGAAGGCGTTGACGGCCTTGGTCGACAGCACGTCGAGCTTGCGCTTCTTCGCCTTCGGAATGCCCTCCAGCAGCGCGACATCCTTGTCGGTCGCCCAGACGGTCGCGCCTTCCGCGACGAAGGCCTCCGCGATCGCCCGACCGATGCCCTGGCCGGCGGCGGTGACGACCGCGACCTTGCCCTTCAAACGTCCTGCCATGCCCGTTTCCTCGTGTTGATCCAGCTTATGAGAGTGTCTTTCGCATGTGGACCAGCCGCCGGTCAGGCAGGTCCTCATGATGCGTGACGGCGTAGCCCTGCCGCTCGTACCACGCGATGCGCGGGGCGAGCTTGGCATGGGTGTAGAGATGCACCGAAGGCCGGCCGAGCGACCGCGCCCGCCCTTCGGCGAAAGCCATCAAAGTCGCGCCGAGCTTGCGGCCGGCAGCCTGCGGCGAGACGGCGATGCTCCAGATGGTGAAATCGTCAGGCTCGATCTCCAGCACCAGCGCGGCAGCAAGCGCCGCTTCGCCATCGACCAGCCAGACCTCGTGCTCGGCGAGCACCGCGTGATAATCGGCGATGCGCGGCAAAGAGGGCACGCCGATGATGGCCTCGTTCGGCAGATAGGCGGCTTCCGTCAGCGCGACGATCGCCGGGATATCGGCAGGCGTGGCGCGGCGCGGTTCCATGCTTCAGGCCTGGGCCTTGGCGAGTTCGCCGAGCGACGCCTTCTGCCGGCCTGCCGCGTCGAAGTTCTCCGGCGCCAGCCAGGCCCTGAAGGCAGCCGACACCGCCGGCCATTCGGAATCGAGGATCGAGAACCAGGCGGTGTCCCGGTTCTGATCCTTCACCACCATATGCTGGCGGAACAGCCCCTCGAACTTGAAGCCGAAGCGCAAGGCGGCCCGCTTGGACGGCTCGTTCAGATTGTTGCACTTCCACTCGTAGCGCCGGTAACCGAGCGAGAAGCCGTATTCGCCGACGAGATGGATCGCCTCCGTCGCGGGGCGTGTCTTCTGCAGCGACGGCGAATAGGTGATCCAGCCGACCTCGAAGACACCATGCGCCGGCCGGATCTCCATGATCCAGAGATGGCCCTTGGCCTTGCCATCCGCCTTGTCGATCACCGCCAGCGGCACGATGCCCGCCTGGTCGACCATGGATTGCAGCAGAGCGCGGTAGGCTTCCTTGTCGACAGGCGGCCGGGCCGGCAGCCAGTCCCAGACGGAGTCGTGACCGGCCGCCGCAGCCCAGATGTCGTCGAGATGCCTCGCGACGTCGAGCGGCTCGAGGCGGCACCATTGCCCCTCCAGCACCTTGGCGGGCGGAAAGGGCGGAGGAGCCCAGTCAGGCGCGAGCGTGGAATTCGCGGGCGGCGCAATGGGCGGCATCATGGCTTGGTCATCTCCTGCCAGCCGGTCAGATCGGTGGTGACGGTCCAGCCGGCGCCGAGTTCGGCGCGCACGGCCTCGGCGATGGCGGCGCCTTCCGCCTCCCAGGCCAGTTGCTCGACGGCATCGGGAAAGCGGGAACGGGCCTCGTCATCCTCTTCATAGATGCCGTCGAACGTGTCCATCCACGCCTCGAGCCTGTCGGCGAGCGCGTCGGACAGGCCGGCATCCTCGGCATCGACCTCCCTGCGCCGGCCCTTGGCGTCGATCGTCCAGAGGCCACTGCGCCCGAGCCAGGCCGGCGCGATGAGCAGCGTCTGGCTCACGAGCGCGCCTTCAGGTCTTCGGTGAAGAACGGGTTGAGCGGCGCGGAGGCGCCGTTGCCGGCGAAGCCCTTGAAGCTTCCCTCCTCCGCGATCAGTCGCGTCGCCTCGATGAAGGCCGCCCAGGCCGCGCGCGCCAGCGCCCCGCCGATCGAGATCCGTCGCGCGCCGGCCTTCGCGATCTCCGAAACCGACAATCCGAAATCGCCATAGACCAGCGCATTGACCGGCCGCCCCCCGGCCGCCGAGACGATCGTCGCGATATCCGCCACCGTCTTCGGCCCCGGCGCATAGAGCACGTCGGCACCGGCTGCGGCATAGGCCTCGATCCGCCTCGCGGCTTCCTTCAGGGGCTCGGCATGGCCGGTGAGGAAGCATTCCGCCCGCGCCGTCAGCAGCACGCCCGAGCCCGTCTCGTCGATGGCCCGTCTCGCCGCCTTGATCCGCTCGACCGCGAGGTCGAACGGATAGAGCGGATCGGCCTCGCGCCCCGTCGCATCCTCGATCGAGAGCCCCGCCACACCCGTCGCGACGCAGAGCTTGACGTTGGCGGCGACGCCGTCCGGCGTATCGGCATAGCCGTTCTCGAAATCGGCGTTGACGGGCAGTTCGGGCACCGCCTTCACCATTTCGGCGATATGCGCGAGCATCATGTCGCGCGGCACGTCCTGATCGGCCCGCGCTTGCGTGAAGGCGAAGCCCGCGCTCGTCGTCGCCAGCGCCTTGAAGCCCTGCCCGCGCAGCCAGCGTGCCGAACCGACATCCCAGGGATTGGGCATGACGAAGCAACCGGCTGCATGCAGCGCCCGGAACGTCTCGACCTGAGGGGAATAGCCCATGTTAAATCGTTTCAGATGCACCGGAACGGCAGAGCGCCATAGTGTCGGCAATGCGACGCGTTGTCAGCCCCGGCCCGGCGCACAGCGGGCCCGTCGGCGATGCGCGGGTGGAATGGCGCCCAGTGACGTCATTCTCGGGCGGCGCATGGCGCCGACCCGAGAATCGCTTGCCGGAGATGCTCGGGTCAAGCCCGGGCATGACGAGGCACCCCTCAGTGGTTGTCGCGGGGGACGCCGAATTTCTTGTGGATCTTCTGGTACTTGACCGCCGGCTTCAGCACCATGCCCTCGGACAGCTCCCCGACGATCTTGCGCTGGATCTCCTGCCAGGGCGTCTGGCTCTTGGGATACTTGTACCCCCCGGCCGCCTTGAGCGCCGCCCGGCGCTGCGCGAGCTCCTCATCCGGGATCAGGATGTTGGCGCTGCGCTTGTTGAGATCGATGCGCACCTTGTCGCCCGTCTTCAGCAGGGCGAGCCCGCCGCCGGTCGCCGCTTCCGGCGAGGCGTTGAGGATCGAGGGCGAGCCCGAGGTGCCGGACTGACGCCCGTCGCCGATGCAGGCCAGCGCCGAGACGCCCTTCCTGATGAGATAATCCGGCGGGCGCATGTTCACCACCTCGGCTGCGCCGGGATAGCCGATCGGCCCGACGCCGCGAATGAACAGGATGCAGTGCTCGTCGATCGCCAGCGCCGGGTCGTCGATGCGGTGGTGGTAGTCCTCCGGACCGTCGAAGACGATGGCGCGGCCCTCGAAGGCGTTCGGGTCCTTCGGGTTCTCCAGATAGCGCTGGCGGAATTCCGGCGTGATCACGCTGGTCTTCATGATCGCGGAATCGAACAGGTTGCCGGAGAGGTTGAGGAAGCCCGACTGCGCCTTCATCGGCTCGTCATAGGTCTTGATGACCTTGCGGTCGCCGGAGAAGAAGCCCTCGCAATTCTCGGCCAGCGTGCGGCCATTGGCGGTGAGCGCCGGCTTGATCTTGCCCTTGGCGACCAGCTCCGCGACCACGGCAGGCACGCCGCCGGCGCGATAATAGTCCTCGCCGAGATATTCGCCGGCCGGCTGCAAGTTGACCAGCAGCGGGATGTCGTAGCCGATCCTGGTCCAGTCCTCGTTGTCGAGGGGCACGCCGATATGCTTGGCGATGGCGTTGACGTGGACAGGCGCGTTGGTCGAGCCGCCGATCGCCGAATTGACGACGATGGTGTTCTCGAAGGCTTCACGCGTGAGGATCTTGGAGGGAACGAGGTTCTCCCAGACCATCTCGACGATGCGCTTGCCGGTCAGATAGGCCATCTCGTAGCGGTCGCGATACGGCGCCGGGATCGCCGCGCCGCCGGGCAGGGTCATGCCCATCGCCTCCGCCAGCGAGTTCATCGTCGAGGCCGTGCCCATCGTGTTGCAATGGCCGGCCGAGGGCGCCGAGGAGGCCACGAGGTCGACGAAGCCTTTGTAGTCGATCTCGCCGGCCGCCATCATCTGGCGGGCCTTCCAGACGATGGTGCCCGAGCCCGTGCGCTCGCCGCGGAAATTGCCGTTCAGCATCGGCCCGCCGGGGAGCGCGATGGCCGGGATGTCGACCGTCGCGGCAGCCATGATCTGCGCCGGGGTGGTCTTGTCGCAGCCGGTCGTGAGCACGACGCCGTCGAGCGGATAGCCGTAGAGGATCTCGACGAGGCTGAGATATTGAAGGTTGCGGTCGAGCGAGGCGGTCGGCCGCTTGCAGGTTTCCTGGATCGGATGGATCGGGAATTCAAAGGGCACGCCACCCATTTCGCGGATGCCGTCGCGCACGCGGTGCGCGAGCTCGATATGGTGGCGGTTGCAGGGCGCGATGTCGGAGCCGGTCTGGGCGATGCCGATGATCGGCCGGCCCGACTGCAGCTCCTCGCGCGACAGGCCGAAATTCATCGTGCGCTCGATATAGAGCGCGGTCATGTCGGCATTGGCGGGATTGTCGAACCAGGCCTTGGAGCGAAGCTGCTCGGGCTTGATGCGCCGGGGCGCCTTCTTCCTGGTCGTCGCGACCGGACGATCCTGACGCGGCACGTTGCTCTCGGGGGTCTTCGCCATCCCTCGCTCCTCTCCCTGCGCCGGCCTCGGACGGGCCGGCTGCCTTTTCTTTGAAACGGTTCGCAGATTATCCGGCCCCGCCCTTCGCGCCGCAAGAGGCCGGCCGCGAAAAATCATACTATTTATCATGCACCCTTTGCATGCGGGCAGCAGGACACCGGCGGCACCCGGACTTGCGGGAGCGGCCTGTTTGCGGTGAAGACTGCGTCCCAAGGCCGCCCGAGAGACGGCCACCGGAAGCGAGCATCCCGAGGCTGCCATGACCCTGCATGTCGTCCCCTCTTTCTCCCGCATCGGCGAGGAGAACGCCTTCGCCGTGCTGGCACGCGCGACCGAACTCCAGCGGCAGGGCAAGGACATCATCAATCTCGGCATCGGCCAGCCGGATTTCGCCACGCCCGATCACGTCGTCGAGGCGGCGGTGAAGGCGCTGCGCGACGGCCATCACGGCTACACCCCGGCCAACGGCATCCTGCCGCTGCGCGAGGCGGTCGCCGCCGACCTGCACAAGCGCTTTGAGGTCGAGGTCTCACCCGAGAGCGTGATGATCGTCCCCGGCGGCAAGGTCACCATGTTCATGGCGATCCTGATGTTCGGCGAGCCCGGCGCCGAGATCCTCTACCCGGACCCGGGCTTCCCGATCTATCGCTCGATGATCGAGTATACCGGCGCGACGCCCGTGCCCGTCCCGATCCGCGAGGAGAACGGCTTTGCCTTCTCGGCCGAGGAGACGCTGGCTCTGATCACGCCGAAGACGCGGCTGCTCATCATCAATTCGCCGGCCAACCCGACCGGCGGCGTCACCCCCAAGGCCGAGATCGACAAGCTAGTCGCCGGGCTCGCCGCCTTCCCGGACGTCGCGATCATGTCCGACGAGATCTACGACCAGATGGTCTATGACGGGGAGAAGCATGTCTGCCTGCTCTCCTACCCTGAGATCCGCGACCGGCTGATCCTGCTCAATGGCTGGTCGAAGACCTATGCCATGACCGGCTGGCGCATGGGCTGGTCGGTCTGGCCCAAGCCCCTCTACGACAATGCCCGCAAGCTCGCGGTGAACTCCCATTCCTGCGTCAACGCCCCGGCGCAATGGGCCGGCCTCGCCGCGCTGACCGGCCCGCAGGACGCCGTCCACGCCATGGTGGCGGAGTTCGATCGGCGCCGGAAGGCGGTGGTCGCGGGGCTGAACGGGCTGCCGGGCGTCTCCTGCATCACGCCCAAGGGCGCCTTCTATGCCTTTCCGAACGTCTCGCAGACCGGCTGGAAGGCCAAGAAGCTCGCTTCCGCCCTGCTGGAGGAGGCCGGTGTCGCCACCATCGGCGGGCCCGATTTCGGCGTCCACGGCGAAGGCTATATCCGCCTCTCCTACGCAAACTCGCTGGAGAACATCGAGAAGGCGCTGGAGCGGATGAAGCGCTTCCTGGAGCAGGCGAAGGCGGCGTGAAGGACCTGTCCGCCTATCTCTGGCTCGCCGGCGCCATCCTCAGCGAAGTCATCGGCACCTCGGCGCTGAAGGCCTCGAACGAGTTCACGCGGCTGGTGCCGTCGCTGATCACGGTCCTGGCCTTCTGCTGCGCCTTCTACTGCCTCTCGGTCACGCTGCGCACGATCCCCGTCGGTGTCGCCTATGCGATCTGGTCGGGCGTCGGCATCGTGCTGATCAGCCTGATCGCGCTCGTGCTGTTCGGCCAGAGGCTCGATGCCCCGGCCCTGATCGGCATGGCGCTGATCGTCGCCGGAGTCGCGGTGATCAACCTGTTCTCGAAGGCCGCGGCGCATTGATCGGCCGCATCATTCTCGGGCCTGACCCGAGAACATCATGACAGGAAAGACGCGGGTTCCAAAAATGCTCGGGCCGGGCCCGAGCATGACGGCGCCCGTCAGTTCCGCGCCGTGCTCGCCGTCACGCCCGGATCGACCTTGAAGCTCGACGCCTCGATCACCGCCGTGCCGATCATCGTCTTCACGGAAATGCGCACCGGCACCATCACGTCGGTGCCCGCCACCGGCGCGAGCCAGGTGGTGATGTCCTTGTTCTCGGCCATGAACTTGGTGCTGGGCCGCAGCGCCCGATGGCCGGCGATCGGCACATAGCGCGCCTGGCAGATCGAGACCGGCCCGGAATAGCCTTCGAGCTTGACGTTGCGGGTGCCGGCACCGGTCAGCTTGATGTCGTAACGGGCCGCGCCGTCGAAGATCGGCAGCGTGCGGTTGCAGGCGCCGTCCTTGCCCTTGCCGTTGACCGGCATCAGGAAGGCGCTGAGCGGATCGACGATGTTGCGGCGATGGCTGTCGGTCAGCGGGACCCGGTCCGGCTTCTCGTCGATCGGCGGCTCGATATCGACCCCTGCGACGGCATTGTCGGCCAGCGCCATCCTGACCGTCCGGCTCTCGCTGCTGTTGGCGGAGCTCACCGCGAAGGTCCTGGGCGCGAGCTTGCCGCCGAGCATGGCGCCTGTCGCAGCGCCCGAGCCGCGCCCGCCCGTGACACCGCCGACGATGCCGGTGAGCTTGGCCACCATGTCGAGCTTGTAATTGGACCCGTCGATGGTGCCGGCGAGGCCGGCCGTGCCGAAGGTGATTCCCAGGAGCGAGACGTCATAGCGCGCATCGAGCGAGGCGGCCCGCGCCGGGCCGGCAGCGAGCGCGGCCGTCACGATCGCAGTGGCCAGGGACGCGGCAACGGCGGGCTTCATCCAGTCTCTCCGGAGCGACGCTGAGGAACAGAGGATTGCACGGCGAATCGGCCCGAATCGTGGCCGTCCCGCCCCGCGACACCATCGCGGTCTCAACGAGCATCGGCGCCGCCTCTTTACGGTCCGTTAACGCTGATGAAGCGCGCCCCGCTCGACCGGAGTTTTTCTTGACGCCGGCTTCGGGCTTGGCTATGCAACCGCGACTTCAATTTGACTTCCGGTGCTCATAGGGCCGGCACGTCGCGTGTCGGCATTTTTGTTTGAGCGAACCGGGGACGTAAGGAACGATATCATGGCCCGCCGTTGCGAACTGACCGGGAAAGCCACCCAGACCGGCCACCTCGTCAGCCACTCGAACCGCAAGACGAAGACCGTCTTCCGCCCGAACCTCGTCAACGTGACGCTGCAGTCCGACGCGCTCGGCCGCTCGGTGCGTTTTCGCATCTCGGCCAATGCCCTGCGTTCGGTCGAGCATCGCGGCGGCCTCGATGCCTTCCTGCTCAAGGCTGCGGCCGGTGACCTCTCGACGGGCGCCCTCACGCTGAAGCGCGACCTCGAGAAGAAGCTCGCCGCCAACTGAGCGGTTCAGCCCTTTCGGGTTTGAAGGAAGCGGCCGCAAGGCCGCTTTTTTCGTTTGGGCTCCACACGTCATTGCGAGCGAAGCGAAGCAATCCGGAAGGGCCGGGTTGGGCGCTTCAGCCCGGTCCTTCTGGATTGCTTCGTCGCTGACGCTCCTCGCAACGACGGCAGAGGATCGTCAGACCAGCTCGAATTCGAGCAGCAGCGTGCGCTGAATGATCGAGAAATTGTCGTCCGAGATCAGGGTCAGGATCGTCCGCCCGTTTTCCTGATGGACCGACAGGCCTTCCATGTTGTCGATCTCGCAGCCCAGATCGGCCTCGATCAGCACCGGCCCGTCGAGCAGCGCTCCCGCCTTCAGATCGGCGAGGGCAATCCGCCGGATCCGCATCCCGGCGCCGCGCAGCGGCCGGTACCAACGCTCCAGCAGCAGCATGTCGCCGCCCGGCAGAAAGCCGAGGTCGGTGATGTCGTAGCCGCCCGGCCGAGCGACCTGAAAGAAGGCCGGGGCGCCTTGGCCGAGCAGCGCGCCGAGCGTCGGCTCGTCTTCCTTGCCCGAGCGCTCCGAGATCGCGACGATGGCGCCTTTGTGCGCCCCGGCCGGCACGATGCCGAGCGCCTCAAGCCCGCGATTGCGGGGCAGTTTCTTGAGCGCCGCCGGCACCGGCAGGGAGCGTGCCCGCGCCTCGACTCCCTCGCGCGCCCAGTCGAAGCGCAGGATCTCATGGGTACGCTCGACGCCGACATAGGCCTGGCCCCCGACAATCGCGAGGCTTTCCGTATCGAAGGATCTGGAGCGCGCCAGAGGCCTCCCCGCGGCATCCAGCATCGCCGCCATCTCGGCGGCGTCCAGCCCGACAGGGCGCCCCTTATCGGACGCGATCTTCGCCGTCAGCCAGTAGCCGCGATCGGTCAGCGAGACGAGATCGCGCCCATCGGCCGAGCGCCACAGCGCCGAAAAGCCTCCGAATCGCGGATGATGGCAGGAGAGCACAAGCCCGCCACGAAACTGCAGCGCGCCGAAGCGGCGCCTGTCTGGGCTGCGCGGCTCGAAGGCGGAGATGCGGCGCGCAGCGATCTCGACCGGAAAGCGCGTCTGCTCGGCCGCAAGCGCCTCGCGCGGCAAGGCGAGCCCCGCGAGGCCCGCCAGCAGGTGGCGACGATGGAGGCGCATCAACGGCCGCGGCGCGCGCCCGCTCCGCCCTTCGCCTGCGCGCCGTCCTCCTCGAACAGCTCGGCCAGCTTTTCGGTCATCACCCCGCCCAGCTCCTCGGCGTCGACGATGGTGACCGCGCGGCGATAGTAGCGCGTCACGTCGTGGCCGATGCCAATGGCGATCAGCTCGACCGGCGAGCGCGTCTCGATCTCCGCGATGACATGGCGAAGATGCCGCTCCAGATAGTTGCCGGCATTGACCGAGAGCGTCGAATCGTCGACCGGGGCGCCGTCCGAGATCACCATCAGGATCTTGCGCTGCTCGGACCGGCCGAGGATGCGCTTATGCGCCCAATCCAGCGCCTCGCCGTCGATGTTTTCCTTCAGCAGCCCCTCGCGCATCATCAGGCCGAGATTCTTGCGGGCACGCCGCCAGGGCGCATCCGCGGCCTTGTAGATGATGTGCCTGAGATCGTTGAGGCGCCCCGGATTGGCCGGCTTGCCCGATTGCAGCCAGGCCTCGCGCGAGAGCCCGCCCTTCCAGGCGCGCGTGGTGAAGCCGAGAAGCTCCACCTTGACGCCGCAGCGCTCCAGCGTCCGGGCCAGGATGTCGGCGCAGGTCGCCGCGACCGTGATCGGCCGGCCGCGCATCGACCCGGAATTGTCGATCAGCAGGGTCACCACCGTGTCGCGGAAATTCGTGTCCGATTCCTGCCGGAAGGAGAGCGGCTGGAACGGGTCGAGGATGATGCGCGGCAGGCGGGCCGGATCGAGCGCGCCCTCCTCCAGGTCGAACTGCCAGGTGCGGTTCTGCTGCGCCATCAGCCGGCGCTGCAGCCGGTTGGCCAGCCGCGCGACGACGCCCTGCAGATGCGCCAGCTGCTTGTCGAGATAGGCGCGCAGCCGCGTCAACTCCTCGGCGTCGCAGAGCTCCTCGGCGGTGACGATCTCGTCGAATTTCTGGGTGTAGGCCTTGTAATCGGTCGCCTGGCGGCCGTCGTTCTTGCCCTCGCGCGGGCGCGGAGCTTCGCCGGCCTCCTCGGATTCGGAGTTCTCGTCCTCCTCCTCCCAATCGCCGGCCGGCGCGTCGCTGGCTTCCGAGGCCCCGTCCTCCAGTTCCTCGGTCGCGTCGTCGCTGACCTCGACCTCGGAGCGCTCCGAGCCGCTCTGCTGCTCCGATTCGCCTTCCTGCTGCTCCTGGTCCTCGGAGGACTGGTCCTGGTTGTTCTCGTCCTCCTCGGCCTCGTCGCCCTGGGCCGACTGGTCGGCCATGTCGAGAGCGGCGAGCATGTCGCGCACCGTGCGGGCGAAGCCGCGCTGGTCCTCGATCGTCTTCGCCAGCCGGTCGAGATCGCCGCCCGCCTTGGCCTCGATCTGCTCACGCCAGAGATCGACGATCTTCTCGGCCGCCTTGGGCGGCTTCAGCCCGGTCAGCCGCTCGCGCACCATCAGCGCCAGTGCATCCTCCAGCGGCGCATCGGCCCGGTCGGTGATCTCCTCGTAGCGACCGCCGCGGTGATAGCGGTCCTCCAGCATCGCGCCGATGTTCCCGGCCATGCCCGCCATCCGCCGCGAACCGATCGACTCGACCCGCGCCTGCTCGATCGCATCGAAGACCGCGCGCGCCGCGTCGCCTTCCGGCGCGGCGCGGCGATGGACGGTCGCGTCATGACAGGCGAGCCGCAGCGCCATGGAATCGGCATGGCCGCGCAGGATCGCGACATCGCCGGGCGTCAGCTTGCGCGGCGGTTCGGGCAGACGGGCCCGCTCGCCGACGAGCGAGGGTTTGTCGGCCGCGAAGACGATTTCCATCTCCGGCTTGCGGGCGATCGCCTTCATCGCGCCCGAAACGGCGCGCTTCAGCGGCTCGGACGGGGCTTCCTTCGGCGTACCGGGCTTGCGGTTCGAGATGCTCATAGCGCCTTCGTGAAGTGATGCAGCCTTTGGCCGGCGACGGGATAGTCCTCCATCACGCCGCAGGGCTTGTAGCCGAGCCTGGGATAGAACTCCGGGGCCTGGATGCTCATGGTGCTGAGATAGACGCCGCGCGCGCCATGATCGCGTGCCGCGGCCTCGGCCAGCGCCACCAGCCCCTCGCCATGGCCCGCGCCGCGCTGGCTCTCGTCGATCCAGAGCAGATCGACATGCAGCCATTGCCATTTCAGCTCGCCGATCAGCCCGCCGACGATGGCGCCGTCATCGTCCCGCAGGCTGAGCGCCAGCGGCACGCCGTTGCGCGGGCCGATCCTCGCGGCGTTGTATGCGCTGAGCCCAGCGATCACGGCCTCCCTCGTCGCCGCGACATCGGTCTCGCGCTGGAGGGTGGCCATGGCTGTCGCTACCCTCAGCTGAGAACCACGTTGGCCGCGCTCTCCGGCAGTTCCTTGCCGAAGGAGCGCTGGAAGAATTCCGCCACCAGCGTGCGCTCCATCTCGTCGCACTTGTTCAGGAAGGTGACGCGGAAGGCGAAGCCGATATCGCCGAAGATCGCCGCGTTCTCCGCCCAGGTGATGACCGTGCGCGGGCTCATCACGGTCGAGAGATCGCCGTTCATGAAGGCGTTGCGGGTCAGGTCGGCGACGCGGACCATCTTGTTGACGATGTCCTTGCCGTCCGGCGTCTTCTGGTAATGCTTCGACTTGGCGAGAACGATCTCGACCTCGTTGTCATGCGGCAGGTAGTTCAGCGTCGTCACGATCGACCAACGGTCCATCTGGCCCTGGTTGATCTGCTGTGTGCCGTGATAGAGGCCCGACGTGTCGCCGAGGCCGACCGTGTTGGCGGTGGCGAACAGGCGGAAGGCGCCGTGCGGGCGGATGACGCGCTTCTGGTCGAGCAGCGTCAGCTTGCCGGACTGCTCCAGCACGCGCTGGATCACGAACATCACGTCCGGGCGGCCGGCATCGTATTCGTCGAAGACCAGCGCGATGTTGTTCTGCAGCGCCCAGGGCAGGATGCCGTCCTGGAACTCGGTGATCTGCTTGCCTTCCCTCAGCACGATCGCGTCCTTGCCGACGAGGTCGAGGCGCGAGACGTGGCTGTCGAGGTTGACGCGGACGCAGGGCCAGTTGAGGCGTGCGGCGACCTGCTCGATATGGGTCGACTTGCCGGTGCCGTGATAGCCCGAGATCATCACGCGGCGGTTATGCGCGAAGCCGGCCAGGATCGCGATCGTGGTGTCGCGGTCGAACCGGTAGTCCGGGTCGAGATCGGGCACATGCGGATCGGTCTGCGAATAGGCCGGCACCTCAAGATCGGAATCGATTCCGAAGGTCTCGCGCACCGACAGCTTGATGTCGGGCAGGCCGGGCGCAGTCGTCGTCGTCATCTTCTAGTCTCCGGGCGCGGGGCCTTGGCCGGGTTGAACCGGGTGCCCAGTGCCGACCGAGGAGGGAGGCGGATCATCTCTCATTAGAGCGAAAGCCGGGGAGCGGCAATTCGCAAAGCTGCAACCCCGCCTTCGCAAGGGGCATGCCGGCTCAAGGATCGGCCGGCCAGCGGCGCCGGGCGAGAAGCCGTTTCACCGCCGCGGCCGCGCGCCGGCCGTCATCGATGGCGATCAGCCCGCGCGGGACGGGACGGCCGATCCCGGCTGCGACCGCATCGGCGAGCCGCTGCGGCGTCAGCGCATCGAGCCGCAGGCACGTCGCGATCCCCGCCTGAGCTAGCGCGCCGGCGCGGACGCCCTGCTCCGTCTCTCCCCCGGCGTCGAAGGGCACCACGATCGCGGGCCGGCCGGCCGCGACGAGATCGAGCACCGTGTTGTAGCCCGCCTGGCTGATCGAGAGCGCGCAGCGCGCGAGCAGAGCGGGAAAATCCGGCCGCGCCCGCTCGACGGTCGCATTGGCGGGCGCCGAAGCCGCCAGTCGGGCAAAGTCGCCCTCCGACACGCCCCGCCCGACGAGCACATGCCATTGCGGGCCGGACGACAGCCGCGCCGCCTCGAGCGCCAGATCGAACAGTGGCATCGCCGCCGCCGAGCCGCCGCCGGAGACCAGGATCTCGCCTGCGCCATCTCCGGAGAGCGGCGGAGATGCCACAGTGTTTCCAAGATAGCCGACATAACGCAGCTTGCCCGCAAGCTCCGCCGTCATCGGCCACGAGCGCGCCAGCGGCAGCACGCTCTCCTCGCCATGCACAAGCACTGCGTCGAACAGCCGCGCGATGCGCTCCTGCGCCTCGGCGATGCGGGCCGGCTTCGGCGTCACCAGCACGTCGCGGATCGAGGACAGTACCAGCGCGGCCGGGTTGGCGATCCTGGCCGCCGCGATCAGGGCCTGGAACTCGCCTGCAAGCTGGCGCCGGCCGAACGGAAAATGCTCGGTGATGACGGCGTTGGGCGCCAGCCGCGTCGCCTCCTCCTCCAGCATGGCGATGCGCGCCGCCATCCGCTCCGGCGCTGCCGGCAGCCCACCCTCGTCGAGCAGGTTGCGGAAATCGACGCCCTCGGTGCGAACCGGAGGCAATTGCAGGAAGGCGAAGGGCTCCCCGGCCATCGGCCGCAGCGGCATCCCGCCGCTTGCCAGCGTCACCGAAAACCCATCCTCGGCCAGCGCCCGGGCGAGCTGCGCAGCGCGCACCAGATGGCCGCTGCCAAGCAGATGCGTGACCGCGATGAGGACCGAACCGCTCAAGCCGCAGTACCGGACGAGCCGCGCAAGGAAGCCGCGATCCGGTCGAGCCCGGCTTCGGCCGAGAACGCGCCGGTCAGCCGGGCGAAAGCGGCCTCGCCGAGCATGGCCCGCCGCTGCGGCGCCGCGCCGAGTTCCGCCAGCGCGGCAGCCAATGCCGCGACGTCGCCCGGCGGCACCAGCACGCCCTCGACGCCCTGCCGCACGAATTCGGGAATGCCGGCGAAGTCCGTGGCGACGATCGGCAGGGCCTGGCTCGCCGCCTCCATCACCACGTTCGGCAGCCCGTCGCGGTCACCGTCGCCGGCCTGCTTCGACGGCAGGACGAAGAGATCGGCCTCGCGCAGCGCCGCGATCACCTCGCCTTGCGCCTTCGCTCCAGCCCAGACGATCCGGTCGGCAAGCCCCAACGCCTGCGCCTGCTCCTTCAGCGCCGCGAGCTTCTCGCCGCCTCCGATATGGGTAAGGCGCCAATGCAGCCCTCCGGGCAGACGCGCCAGCGCGCCGAGCAGGTCGTCGAGCCCTTTTTTCGCGACCGCCCGGCCGATGGTGACGAAAAGCAGCGGATCGGCAGGATCGGACCCGTCGCGCATCGACCGCTCCGGCGGCGCGGGAAAACGCAAAAGATCCAGCCCGTGATAGAGCAGCGCAACCTTGCCCGGCCGGTCGGACAGCCGTTCGAGCTCGCGGTGGCCGTCCTGCGTGCAGGTGACGCCCCATGCCGCATCCGCGATCTTCTCGCGCTTCTCCCAGTCCGGCGTGGTCCAGATGTCCTTGGCATGGGCGGAGAAGGACCATGTCAGACCGCGCAGCAGCGCGGCGTAGCGGATGACCGAGGCCGGGGTGTGCAGGTAGTGTACGTGCAGATGCCGGATATCCTGCGGCAGCTCGCGCGCCATCACGCAGGCCTGGCCGAAGCGGCGCCAGCGGTTGCGCGTCCGGTCGCGGGCGAGATCGCGCAGGAAGGCGGGCAGCATCCGGAACAGTCCCGGCCGCCGCAGCGCCGAGAGCAGCCCGAGTCCGACGCGGGCCGCATCGTCATGCAGGTATTCCGGCAGATAGCGCAAAGGCGCGGTGATCTGCCGATGCATCAGGTGCTTGTCGGGATCGGTCGGGTGACGCAGCGACCAGATCTCGAAGCCTACGCCGCGCTGCTGCAATCCCAGCAGCTCCTGCGCGATGAAGGTCTCCGACAGCCGCGGATAGCCCTTCATCGCGATGGCGATGCGCGGAGGCCCGTCGACCGCACCGGCTTGCCGATGCGGCGCGCTCATCGCCGGCCGATCAGCATGAAGCGGGTGTAGTTCTTCGTCGGCCGCGCGCCCGCGAACCACACCTCCGACAGCCCCGCCTGCTCGCGGAACGCAGCGAGCGAGGGCACGCAGCTGCGGTGATCGGGCTCGCGATAGTAATCGTTGGACTGGAGCAGCAGCGGCAATCCCGCCGGCAGCGTCGCGAGCCAGCCCGGCACGTCGGCCAGATGCTCGCAGCTCGTATTGATGACGAGGCCGGGCCGCGGCGTCGTCGCCGCAAGGTCGAGCGCCGTCATATCCGCCGTTACCGCCCGGAAGCGGCCGGATGCGACATGGCGATGGTTCAGCGTCTCGGCGATGGAGGCACAGCTCGGATCGACATCGAGGCTGACGACCTCCGACACCGCGAGGCCCTCATCATCGAGCAGCAGCGCGCCCAGCACGCCATACCAGGCGCCGAGGACCCAGACCGGCCCCTCCGGCTGCGGCAACGTCTGCGCCAGCGCCTCGACCAGCCACTGCTTCGAGGCGATCTGCTTATGGTTGCAGGCGATCGACAGATCGGGCGGCGCACCCTTGCCGTAGAGCCGGGCGACGTCGGCGACGATCCGGTGGCCGGACAAAGCGGCCATCCCCCTCAGCAGATCATGGACGGACTCGACGGGGGGCTCTGGCGTCATGGCTCGGGCGGCATGGGGAGGACGAGGCGAAGCGCGGCGGACCATAGGCAGCCGGCGCGCCGAAAGCCAGTGCGGCAACGGCCGGTTCTAACCCTCCGTCACCGGCTTGTCGGGCTCGCGGGCCGGCGCATCAGCCGTCGCTGCGGCCTCCCCGGACTCCTCGCCCGTCACGGGGACGGAGGGTTTCGCTTTCGAAGCGCTGTCGCGCCGGCTGCGCAACTCCGGTGCGCTGACGAAGCCGAAGGCATTCAGCGGCTTGTCGCGGCCCTTGATCGATACCTTGAGCGCGCTGGTGCCGGCATAGCTGCGCCCGCTCAGGCGGATGGTGTCCTCCGAGACGACGACATCGGCCAGTACCCGCCGCGTCGCGGATTCGAGCTGGGCGGCGATCATCACCGTCTCGCCGACGGTGATGTCGCGCCGGCCGAGATTGTCGTTCTCGACCGCGCCGGTGATCGTATCCCCGCTATGGATGCCGATGCCGATCCGCAGCGGCAAAGGCAGGGCGGCACCGAATTCCCGGTTCAGCGCCTCGACCGCGCGCACGATGTCGGCGGCGGCGGCGATCGCCGATTGGGCCGCGCGCGCCGGCGTGCCCTCCAGCCCGAACACCGCCATGAACCCGTCGCCATAGAACGCGTCGATCCGACCGTCATGAGCGGTGATGGCCTGCCCCATCTCGTCGAAGAAGCGATTGAGCAGGCCGATGAGCTCCTGCGGCAGCTGACGCTCGGATAGCGCCGAGAACGCGCGCAGATCGGCGACCAGCACGGTCAGCCCGCGCTTGCCCATCATCGCATCGGGCTCCAGCGTGCGCCCCGGCGCCGCGTTGAGGCGCGAGGCCAGCAGGATCTGCACCTGCAGGTCGTCGCGCGGCCTGATCTGGCAGGCGAGCCGGACACGATCCGGCGCCGAGATGCGGCGCAACAGCCTGGCCTCGTTCATGCTCGGCCGCGGCAGGCTGTCGGCACCGTCGATCACCAGCACGCGGCAGGTCGCGCAGCGTGCCCGCCCGCCGCAGAGCGCCGCATGCGGAATGCCGAAGCGGCGGAACATCTCGAGCACCGTCGGCCCCGGCGCGAGCCGCCGCGTGCCATGGCCGACGAAGCGCATGGTGATCTGGCGCGTGGTGCGCACGCGGAACTCGCGCACGCCGACGAACAGCACGAAGAACCCCACCAGCCCGTAGAAGGTGCTCTTCGCGGTGGCGACGTTGAAGTTGGCCATCGCCTGCTGGGCCTGCGTCATCAGCTCCGGCGGCAGCGACATCTGCATCGCCTCGCGCGCCGCGACAGAGAAGCCGATCAGGGCGAGGAGCGGCACGAGGACGGCACCGAGCAGGAAGGCGTCGCGCCAATGCCGGTAGCTCTCCCGCGCGCGCAGCAGGAAATGCACGCCGATGACGCCATGCGTCCACACCAGCAGAAGAAGCAGCGACTGGGTGACTGCATAGGTCGGCCAGAGCCGCCGCAGCACCGCGTGGTAGCTTTCGTCGACCCCGAAATAGCTGCCCATCACCCTTGTGCCGATGATGTGGTCGACGAGCAGCAGCGGGATGGTCAGCCCCAGCGCGATCTGGATCATCTCGCGGGCCGGCATTTTGAAGGTGCGGCGCTGGGCCACGCGGATCAGGGCGAACAGCGGATGGACGACGAAGGAGCCGTAGAGCGCGACTGTGCCGGGCCAGCTGCCCCAGATCGCGAAACGCCAGGACTGCGCCTGCTCCATCACGCCCACGCCGAAGATGCCGAGCGCGTGGTTGAGGAAATGCGTCGTTGCGAAGAAGAGCAGGACGAGCCCGGAGACGAAGCGGATGTCCCGGCTCCAGGACGAGACCTGCTCCATGCCGGCGCCCATGCCGGCGCTCATGCCAGCTCCGATGGAGCGGTTTCCGGTGCCCGGCGGTCGGGTTGAGCTCATGCGAGAATCCGCGTCATGATACCGCTTCGTCTTCGCGCAGCAGGACATTGGCCAGCCGCGCCACGCGGCTCGCGAGATCACGGCAGATCGCCAGGCTGAACTCGGGCACGGTCTGCAGCAACTCGAAGAACAGGTCGCGGGGAATCCGCAGGGCCAGCACCTCGGTCTTCGCGCTGACCTTCCCGAGGAAGCGCTGGCCGCTGAGCAGCGAAACGTCCCCGATGATGCTGCCGGCCTCCTTCTGGAACCGGCGGACGGAACCACCCGCATCGCCCTGGGAAAATTCGACCTCACCTTGCAGGATGACATAGACGCCGTCCGGCTGTTCTGTATCGCGCACCATCGGCGTCCCGGCCGGGAAGCGCAGACGCTCGCCCATCAGGGCGACGAGCTTGAGGCGGGAGGCCGGCAGGTCCTTGAACAGGGGCAGGGCCCTCAGGCAACCCATGTCGGTTTCGAGCGTCATGACCGTGCCTCCATCCGTTCCAGAGCCGGGGTGCCCGGGGCTTCCGGGCGGGCATCGTTCGCAGGCTCCCGATGTTCGCCCTGCCGGACCGTGCCTGTCGCCCCGTGAAAGACCACACGGGTCGGAACGTCCTCGACCAGACTAGCATCCGCCAGCAGAAGAAACAGCGTCATGCCCTCGCAATAGCGACGCAGGCGCGACAGAACTTCGCCCGGCTCGTCGGAGATCGCCAGCAGCCCCGTCACGTCGAGGACGGCGACCCGCGGCCCCTTGATCAGCGCCTGCACGATCGGGACCGCGTGCCGCAGCCGGGTGGGCAGGTGCCGGCCCCGGATGCCGGCTTCCGTGGCGAGACCCAGGCGGTACAGCGCTTCCTCGAGCCCCGAGCGCGCCAGGGCCTGATGAACCACCTCGCCCACGCGCCGCTCCGCATCCGCGATGCCGTAGCCGACGCGCCCGAACATCAGATTGTCGCGGACGCTGGCGCCCAGCATCACCCGCTCAGGATCGTAGAAATCGATGTCGTCCGCCGCGTCGGCGGGCAGGTGGAGCCTGAAGCTCGCGCGGGCACGCAGGATGCGCCGCCGCAGCCGCTCGTCGATCAGGTTCAGCCTGTGCTTGGGCTCGATATAGCCGAGAGCCAGCGCGACGAGGTCCCGCTCGGTCTCCGGGTCCAGCGGCGCGCGCATGTCCTGCTTCGACAGGATGTCCGCGAGCTCGTTCAGGCGCTCGAAAGCGAAGCCGACGCCGAAGGAGTAGCGATCGAACAGCGCATGGCCCTGCGGCAACCCACTGAAGATTTCGACCACGGTGGCGACGATGCGCGCCCCCATCTCGGCGAGAGGCTCGATCAGAGCCTCAGCCTTGAGGATCGCATGCGCATAAGGCTCGAACAGCAGGGTCGCGCTGTCGAAGCGCGGGGTCGTGCGCGTTCCGAAGATCAGGTTTTCGGCGATGGTCGCGTTGTCGTTGTAGCGGTCCAGGACGAAGGGCTCGATCAGGTTGCCGAGATCGGCACGCTCCAGTTCGACCGCGACGGCTTGGCGCGAGGCGATGATCCGTGCGGTCGCGCCCTCGCTGAGCGGCGGCATCACCTTGCCGCCGAGGCCGAGCTGATAGATGTCCTCCCGGACGCCCAGCACGTCGAGCAGCTCGCTGACGCGGCTGACCAGCGCGGCGTTGTCGGCGACGCCGGCTCCCTCGTAGTCCGTCCAGTCGGCATCGAACGGAAAGGGCGGATTGCCCGAACGAATCGATTCCACGAAGCGCCGGTGTTCCCGCTCGCTCAGCCCGTCGCGCTTGAGGGTCGGCCGATGGCGCTTCAGCGGCAGCAGGATGTTGTCGCGGATCGTCCCGGCGATCAGCTCGGGCTCGTCCCCGGCATAGCCGATGAGATGACTCGCCCGCTCGACCGACATCTCCGCCAGCGGCGTCCCGTCGATCGAGACGCGTCCGGTGTAGTTCGTTGCCTGCCGCCCGAGGATGCGGCCGAGCACGTCCTTGCCCGCGCCATGGGGACCGATGAGGGCCACCACGCCAGGCCGGGGCACCGTCATCGAGAGGGGTGTCAACAACGGTTGCCCGCGATTGTCGAGCATCTGCAGCGCATCGATACGGATCTCGCCGCGCTCCGGCAGCGGGTCGGCCGCGTCGCCGTTCCCGAGGATCAGCGTATCGTCGCTGTTGAACTGGGAGATGACCTGCTCGTATTTGATGGTCACGTCGTTGCGCTGCTGGTCCCAGTCGATCAGCTCCTTGATCGGCGGGGGAAGGTCGCGATAGGCGGCGATGACCGCGACGAGCTGGCCGATGTCCAGCCGGCCCTGCAGCGCAAAGAAGCCGCCGATCGCGTAGAAGAAGAATGGCGTCACCTGGGCCAGCAGGTTGTTCAGGAATTTGACCGCGAATTTGCGCTTGTAGAGCGCGTAGCGAATGTCGAAGAGCGTTCCGAGGCGCCCGGCGATGTCGGCCTGGACATAGGCCGTCGCGCCATGCGCCTGGATCATCGGCCCGGCATCGACGATCTCGCCGATGCGCCCGGCCAGAGCGCGCGACTCGATCTGCCGTTCGCGGCCCAGTCTCAGCTGCTCGCGCCGCAGGATCGGGATGATGATCGCCTGCGCCAGCACGATCAGCAGCGCGATGGAGCCCAGCCAGAAGCTCTGCGCCATGATGAAGACCAGCGCCGTCAAAGCCTGGGACAAAAGGAAGACCGGCTGGATGAAGGCGTCGCCGACGAAGGCGCCGACGGGCTCGACCTCGTCCTTGATCATGCTGGCGATCTCGGCCGGCTTGACCGAGCGGATCTCCTCCGGCCGGAAGCGCATGAGCTGACTGAACAGGTCGAAGCGCATCCGCCGCAGCATCCGCTCGCCGAGAATGCCCTTGCGGACATTGACGACGTATTTGAACGCGCCGTTGATCAGGACCAGCAGCAGGAAATAGGACGAGAGCCCGAGCAGCAGGCCGAGCTGCTCGACCTGGAACCCGTCGAACAGCTTGAACCCGGCCCCGCCCAGCCAGTCCGGCAGATGGAAGGAGATATCGAACAGCGTCGCCGTCGTCTTGCCGTCCTTGAAGGCTCCGCCCTGGATCGCGTCGTTGACGATGCGCTTGGGCACGTCGAACGAGGCCCAGTTGAACGGGATCGACGCGAGGATGATCAGCAGGACGACGATCTGCTCGCCCCGGCTCTTCTGCCAGATGTACCGGAAGAGGTTGGAATCCAAGGCGCGATCCTGTCCGGCGCGGCGGAAGTCGATCTCCTCACTTATGCGTCGCATGGACGATCGTCCATAGAGCGAGATCGCGGGGCTCGGGCTGCAGGATCACCGGGTGGGAGAGGTTCGGCATGGCGCTGCCGTCACCGGTCCGTCATCCGCATACGGCAAAGGCCTTCCTCGATCCGCTCGCACGTCGAAAGCCATTGGCAAGACGGAACTTTCAACGTCTAGTGGCGTCGGGTTTGGTAACCGGCGTGGTCAAGGGGCAGGCGTCGTTTCGGGTCATGGACATCCTGCGCGTCAAGGATCTGCAGATCGCCTTCACGGTCCACGGGCTCGCTCGCGATGTCGTGAAGGGCGTAAGCCTGCGCGTTCCCGCCGGCAAGACGGTGGCGCTGGTCGGCGAGTCCGGGTCCGGCAAATCGGTGATCTCGCAGGCGATCATGGGGCTGCTGCCGCGCTCCGGCGCCATCACCGGCGGCGAGATCCTGTTCCGGGACCCGGCGGCGCCCGAAACGGCGGTCGACATCGCCGGCCTGCCTGCCGAGGGACCGGGCATCCGCGCCCTGCGCGGCGGGCGCATCGGCATGATCTTCCAGGAGCCGATGTCCTCGCTCTCGCCGGTCCACACCATCGGCAACCAGATCGAGGAGGCGCTGCTCCTGCACCGCCCGATGAGCCGCAAGCAGGCGCGCGAGCAGATCGAGGCGATGCTGAAGCGCGTCGGCTTCAAGGACCCGCCCCGCGCCTTCGGTGCCTACCCTTTCGAACTGTCGGGCGGCCTGCGCCAGCGCGCGATGCTGGCCATGGCACTGATCTGCCGCCCGGCCCTGCTCATCGCCGACGAGCCGACGACCGCCCTCGACGTCACCATCCAGGCCCAGGTGCTCGACCTGATGCGCGATCTCCAGGCCGAGATGGGCATGGCGATCCTGCTGATCACCCATGACCTCGGCGTCGTCGCCAACATGGCCGACGAGGTCGTCGTGATCTTCCATGGCGAGATCATGGAACGCGGCACGGCCGAGGATGTCTTCCGCCGCCCCCGTCATCCCTATCTCAAGGCCCTGCTCAAGGCCTCGCCGCATTTCGACATGCAGGAAGGCGAGCGTCTCGTCGCCCTCCGCGAGGCCAAGCCGCGCCCGAAAGCCGAGATCCGCGCAAGGCCGGAGCCTGCGGCACAGGACGCGCCGCTGCTGCGCGTGCGCGGGCTCTCCAAGACCTATGTCACGGGCTCGCGCAGCTTCTTCGGCAAGGGCACGCTAAACGCGGTGAAGGCCGTGGACGACGTCTCGTTCGACATCTGCCGCGGCGAATGCCTCGGACTGGTGGGCGAGAGCGGCTGCGGCAAGACCACCGTCAGCAAGATCATCATGCGCGCCGTCAGCGCCGATTCGGGCGAGGTGATCTTCGACGACGGACGGGGGCGGACCGACCTCCTGGCCCTGCGGGGCGAGGCGTTGCGCGCCTTCCGCCCCCGCGTCCAGATGATCTTCCAGGACCCGGTCTCGTCGCTGTCGCCGCGCATGACGGTGAAGAACATCCTGCGCGAGCCGCTGATCATTCACGAGCGCGGCGAGAGCGCGGCCCAGAACGAGCGCGTCAAACAGCTGATGCAGGATGTCGGACTCGATATCCGCTTCCTGAACCGCTACCCGCATTCCTTCTCGGGCGGGCAGCGCCAGCGCATCGGCATCGCCCGCGCGCTCGCGCTCGATCCGGAGCTGATCATCTGCGACGAGCCGGTCTCGGCGCTCGACGTCTCGGTGCAGGCGCAGATCCTGAACCTGCTGAAGGATCTCCAGGCCGAGCGAGGCCTGACCTTCCTGTTCATCTCCCACAACCTGGCCGTGGTGAACTACATGGCCGACCGGATCGCGGTAATGGCCAACGGGCGCATCGTCGAGATCGCGCCCCGCCACCGCATCTTCGCCGCGCCGGTCCACCCCTACACCAAGGCGCTGCTGCGCTCGGTCCCCTTCGCCGATCTCGACCGCAAGCTGGACTTCAAGCTGACGGCACCGGGCGGCGCCTCGGACGAGCGCCATTGGGACGCCGCGTTCCGCCACGGCGAGGATGGCGGCGGGCTGTCGCATCTGCCGCTTGGATCGGGACACTATGTGCTGGCGCGCGCCGATGCGGATGTGAAGGAGCTGGTCTCGTGAGCGGGCACAAGCCAGGCCACACCCGCCGCGAAGTACTGATACTTGGCGCCGCCGCGCTCGCGCCGGCCGGCTGGGCGCGGCCCGCCCGCGCCTTGCCACCGGCGGGCGGCGCGATCGACAGCCCCTATTTCGCCGAGCGCGTCAAAAGCGGAGCCCTGCCCCGCGTGGCCGAGCGGCTGCCCAATGTGCCGCGCGTCATCGAGATGGCCAGGCGCGCCCGGCTTCCCGGCCGTCATGGCGGCGACATCCGCATGCTGATGGGCGACCAGCGCGACCTGCGCATGATGACGCTCTACGGCTACACCCGCCTGATCGTCTATGACGACGACCTCGAGCTGGTGCCGGATGTGCTCGAGAGCTTCGACGTCCAGGAGGGGCGCGTCTTTACCCTGCGCCTGCGCACGGGTCACCACTGGTCCGATGGATCGCCGTTCACCACGGAGGATTTCCGGTACTGGTGGGAGGATGTCGCCAACAATGCGCGGCTCTCGCCCGGCGGGCCGCCGCAGGCGCTGCTGCCGGGCGGCGAGCCGCCGCGCATCGAGATCCTGAGCGAAACCGAGATCCGCTACAGCTGGACCACCCCGAACCCGACCTTCCTGCCGGCGCTGGCCGATGCCCAGCCGACCTATCTCTTCATGCCGTCCCGCTATCTCAAGCAGTTCCATGAGCGCTATGCCGACAGGCGCGCGCTCAAGGCCAAGATCGCCGAAAACCGCGTTCGCGACTGGGGCGCGCTCCATGAGCGCAAGTCGCGCATGTATCGCCCGGAGAACCCGGACCTGCCGACGCTGGAGCCCTGGCGCAACACCACGCCGCTGCCGGCCGAGCAGTTTGTCTTCGAGCGCAACCCTTACTTTCACCGCATCGACGAGAACGGCCGCCAGCTGCCCTATGCCGATCGCGTCACCTTGACGATCGGAACGAGCGCGCTGGTGCCGGCCAAGACCGCGGCCGGCGAATCCGATTTGCAGGCCCGCTATCTGCGCTTCGACAACTACACCTTCCTCAAGGACGCCTCGAAGCGGATGAACATCGAGGTCAAGCTGTGGAAGCGGGCGGAGGGCTCCTATTTCGCGCTGCTGCCCAATCTGAACGCGATCGACCCGGTCTGGCGTGATCTCAACCGCGATCTCCGCTACCGCCGTGCCCTTTCCGTCGCCATCAACCGCGAGGACGTCAACAAGGTCATCTTCTTCGGCCTGGCGCGCGTCAGCGGCAACACCGCCTTGCCGGAAAGCCCGCTCTACGATGCCCGCCTCGCCGCGCTCTGGACCCAGCACGACCCGGCTCTCGCCAACCGCCTGCTCGACGAAATCGGCCTGACCAGGCGCGACGATGACGGGGTGCGCCTGCTGCCGGACGGGCGCCGGCTCGAGTTCAGCATCGAGACGGCAGGAGAGAACACCGAGGAGACCGATATCCTCGACCTCGTGAAGCAGGATTTCTTCGCGGTCGGCATCAAGATCTACCCGCGCTCGACGCAGCGCGACGTCTTCCGCCGTCGCATTCTCGCCGGCCAGACGGTGATGTCGGCCTGGGCCGGCATGGACAATGCGCTCGTCACCCCGGACATGGAGCCTGACGCGCTCGCCCCCACCTCCCCGGCTCAGTACCAGTGGCCGCGCTGGGGGCAGTTCTTCGAGAGCAACGGGCGGGAGGGCGAGCGTCCGGCGCTCGCAGAGGCGAACGGGCTCGTCCGGCTCTACCAGCAATGGCGCATCAGCGTGACGAGGCAGGAGCGCCGCAAGATCTGGCAGGAGATGCTCGCCATCAACGCCGACCAGCTCTTCACCATCGGCGTCATCAACGGCACGCTGCAGCCGATCGTGACCGCGCGCGACCTGCGCAACGTTCCCAATGAAGGGCTCTACAGCTTCGAGCCGGGAGCCTTCCTCGGCCGCTACATGCCGGACGCCTTCTGGTTCGACCGCAAGACCGAAGCCGAGGGCTGACCCGGTGCTGCTCCGCTACATCCTGAAGCGCATCCTGATCATGATCCCGACGCTGATCGTCACCAGCGCGCTGATCTTCACCGTGATCAACCTGCCGGACGGCGACTATTTCGAGACGCTGGCCGCCGAGATGCAGGCGCAGGGCGAGAAGGCGGATATGAGCCGCATCGAGTTCCTGAAGAAGGAATACGGCTTCGACCGCCCGCCGGTGGAGCGCTATGTCCGCTGGGTCGCCGGGCTCCTGCACGGCGATATGGGCTATTCCTTCGAGTATCAGCGCCCGGTGCGCGAGATCGTCGGCGACCGCCTGATGCTGACGATGCTGGTCTCCTTCGCGACCATCGTCTTCACCTGGATCGTCGCCTTCCCGATCGGCATCTACTCGGCCACCCATCAATACAGCTGGGGCGATTACGGGCTGACCTTCATCGGGCTCATCGGCCTCGCCATCCCGCATTTCCTGCTGGCGCTGGTCTTCATGTACTTCGCCAATGTCTGGTTCGGCACCTCGATCGGCGGCCTTGTCGACCCGGCCTATCTCAACCAGCCGATGAGCTGGGCCAAGCTCGTCTCGGTGCTGGAGCATCTCTGGATCCCGGTCATCATCATCGGCGCCGGCGGCACGGCAGGCATGATCCGCGCGCTGCGGGCCAATCTGCTCGAGGAACTGCAGAAGCAGTACTATGTCACCGCCCGCGCCAAGGGGCTGCCGCCCGGCAAGGCGCTGCGAAAGTACCCGCTCCGCATGTCGCTCAACTTCTTCATCTCCGACATCGGCGACATCCTGCCCTCCATCGTCTCGGGCGCCGAGGTCGTCGCCATCGTGCTCTCGCTGCAGACCACCGGGCCGCTGCTGATCCGCGCGCTCCAGAGCCAGGACATGTATCTCGCCGGCTCCTTCCTGATGTTCCTGTCCTTCCTGACCGTGATCGGCGTGCTGATCTCCGATATCGCGCTGGCCATCCTCGATCCGCGCATCCGCCTGCAGGGAACCGCGACCAAATGACGGCCGAGGCTCTCAAGGACCTGCCGCCGGACGGCGAGCCGCTGCCGCATCTGGCCTCGGACGCGCCGTTCGAGCCCTATGCGGTCGAGCGGGTGACGCCCGAGCAGGACCGGATTGACCGTGCGTCCCAGCTGCGGCTGATGTGGTGGAAGTTCCGCAAGCACAGGCTCGCGGTCATCTCGGCCGTCGTCATCATCGTCATCTACGGCATGGCGGCCTTGGCCGAATTGCTGGCGCCCTATCACTACACCACGCGCAACACCGACTTCATCCGGGCGCCGGGCCAGAGCGTTCATCTCTTCCACGAGGGCAGCTTCATCGGCCCCTTCGTCTACCCCTACAAGCTCCACCTCAACATGGAGAACCTCAAGCGGGAATATACGGAGGACCGCACCAGGCCGCAGAAGCTGCGCTTCTTCTGCCGCGGCGATGCCTACGAGTTCTGGGGGCTGATCCCCGGCAACCGCCACCTCGTCTGCCCGCCGGAGGGCGGCACCTTCTTCTGGCTGGGCTCCGACCGGCTGGGACGCGACATGCTCTCTCGGGTTCTCTATGGCGGGCGCATCTCGCTCTCGATCGGCCTCATCGGCATCAGCATTTCCTTCGTGCTTGGCATCATCATCGGCGGCATCGCCGGTTATTATGGCGGGCGCGTCGACCTCGTCGTGCAGCGCGTCATCGAGATCGTGCAGTCGCTGCCGCATATCCCGCTCTGGCTGGCGCTGGCGGCGGTGATGCCGCCCTCCTGGAGCCCGGTGCTGGTCTATTTCGGCATCACCATCATTCTCGGGCTGATGGACTGGACCGGGCTCGCCCGCTCCGTCCGCTCGAAGCTGCTCTCGCTGCGCGAGGAGGACTATGTCGTCGCCGCCCAGCTCATGGGCGCCAGGCCGGCCCGCATCATCGCGCTGCATCTCGTTCCCGGCTTCATGAGCCATCTCATCGCCTCGGCGACGATCACCATTCCCCGCACCATCCTGGGCGAGACGGCGCTGTCCTTCCTGGGCCTTGGCCTGCGCCCGCCGATCACCAGCTGGGGCGTGATGCTGAACGAGGCGCAGAACATCAATGTGGTGGCGCTCTACCCCTGGCTGCTCTATCCGGTCGTGCCGGTGATCCTGATCATCCTCGCCTTCAACTTCCTCGGCGACGGTCTGCGCGACGCAGCCGATCCCTATCGCTGAGCCGCCACCGGCCCCGACCGCTTGCGCATCGCGTTCCACACCCCGCTCAACCTGTTCGACGATGGCGGCGTCTCGGGCGACAGGCGCATGGCGCGCCAGCTCGTCGCGGCGCTCCGCAGCCTGGGCCATGAGGTCGATCCGGTCGTGGCTCCGCGCGGCTATCTGCCCAGCTCCGATGCCGCTTGCCTGGCCGAGCGGGAAGACCGGGCGGCGCAGCTGCGGGACGATCTCCTGCGCCACTGGCGCAGCGGCGCGAGCCCTGCCCCGGACCTCTGGTTCACCTATCACAATTACTACCGCGCCCCGGACCTGCTCGGCCCCGCGCTCGCCGCGGCCTGCGACATTCCCTATGTGACCGCCGAGGCCAGCGATGCCCCCCGCCGCGCGCAGGGAGAATGGGCGCCGCATACCGAGCGCGTCCGGCGCGGGCTCGCGGCCGGCGACGTGCATTTCCATTTCACCGAGCGCGACCGGCGAGGGCTGGAGCCCTGGCGCGAGCCCGGCACGGCGCTTCTGCCGCTGCCGCCCTTCATCGCCTTCGCGACCGAGCCGCCCGCCCGCGCGGCGGCGAACACCCCTCCCCGCCTCGTCACCATCGCGATGATGCGCGAAGGCACCAAGCAGAACAGCTATCTCGCCCTGGCCCGCATTCTCGCGCTCATCCAGGACGAGGACTGGCGCCTCAGCATCATCGGCGACGGGCGCCAGCGCGCCGCGATCGAACAGGCCTTTGCGACGCTTCCGGCCGGGCGCGTCACCTTTCTCGGCCTGCTCGATCGCGACGGGGCGATGCAGGAGCTCGCCGCGCACGACATCTTCGTCTGGCCCGGCATCCGGGAGGCCTATGGGCTGGTCTATCTGGAAGCGCAGGCGGTCGGCCTGCCCATCGTCGCCTTCGACAGCGGCGGTGTCGCCGACACGGTGGACGCCGGGCGGACGGCGCTGCTCGTCGAGGAAGGCAACGAGGCCGCTTTCGCAGCCAGGCTGTCGGCCTTGCTCGCGGACCCGGCACGACGCCGGCGCCTGGGCGATGCCGCGCGCCGGTTCGCCCTGACCGAACGATCCCCGCAGAAGGCCGCGGAGCGGCTTGCGGAAGGCCTCGCGCTGGCACTGGAAAACCATCGCGCGAAGCGAAAGGAGGCGGAGCGATGACCGACGCGCCTTGGGACTCCTTGCGCGACGAGCTCGACCGCTGGAGCGAAGCGGGGCGGTCCTTGCGTCTCTGGCTGCGCGACGACGACGCCATCGCACCGAGTCCCGCCTTGTCGCGCCTCTCGGAGCTGGCGGAGCGCTTCGAAGCGCCCGTCCTGCTCGCCGTCATCCCCATGCTGGCCGAGCCCGGCCTTGCGGCAGTGCTGCAAGCGATGCCGCTGCTGCAGCCCTGCCAGCACGGCGTGCGCCACCAGAACCACGCTCCACACGGCGCCAAGAAATCCGAATTCGGCGGAGGCCGCAGTCCCGCCACGGTCGATGCCGAGATCGCGGAGGCGGGCCTGCGCCTGCGCGACCTTCTCGGCGACGGGCTCGTGCCGATCTTCGTGCCGCCCTGGAACCGCATCGACCCCGGTCATGCCGCCCGCCTGCCCGCGCTCGGCTTTACTGGCCTCTCCTGCTTCCGTGGCCACCGCCTCACTGGAACAGGCGACCTCGTCCTGCTCGATACCGATCTCGATGTGATGGACTGGCAGGGCGGCCGCGTCGGCCGCAGTCATGAGGACCTGATCGCGGAACTGGTCAGCCTCCTGGCACGCAGACGCACCGGCAGCATCGACGAAGCGACCCTCGGCGTGTTGCTGCACCACCGCGATCATGACGACACGGTGTGGAGCTTTCTCGACGCGCTGCTGCGCCTTGCCCGTGCCCATCCGGCCGTCCATCTCGCCGAGCCGAGGGCTCTGCTGGATGGCCGGCGCGACGGCCCCGCATCGGCAGGTTGATGCCGCCAGAGCCGCAGCGCCCTTGGATCGAGCGGCGCAGCACGCTATAACGCAGCGGTAGCGAGCCTCGTTCGTCCTCTTCGAGAGGTCGTTTGCCTTTCCTGGAGGACCGGCGTTCCGATGTATTCCAACGTCGTCGACCTTCCCGGAGCCGAGCGGGCTCCGCGCAGCCCCCATGCGCCGCGTGTCCTGATCTACAGCCACGACACCTTCGGGCTCGGCCATATCCGCCGCTGTCGCGCCATCGCCAATGCGCTGATCGCGAGCTACCCGCATATCTCGGTGATCATCGTCTCCGGCTCCTCGGTGATCTCGAGCTTCCAGTTCGGCGACGGGGTGGACTACGTCCGCATCCCGGGCATCGAGAAGCAGCCAGACGGCAGCTACCAGCCGCATCATCTCAATCTCGACCTCGACGACACGGTCCGGCTGCGGACCGAGCTGATCAAGCAGACGGTTCTCACCTTCGACCCCGACGTCGTCATCGTCGACAAGGAGCCCGTCGGCCTGCGCGGCGAGATGAAGCCCGCCCTCGACATCCTGCGCCGACGCGGCGCGCGCATCGTGCTCGGCTTGCGCGACGTGCTCGACGAGCCGGCGGCGGTGCTGGAGGAATGGACCGCGAGCGGTGCGCTCGATGCGCTGGAGACGCTCTATGACGACATCTTCGTCTACGGGCTCGAAAGCGTCTACGAGCCGCTGGCGGGGCTGCCGAACCCGGAGCGCTTCGCCGACAAGATCCGCTATCTCGGTTATCTCAAGCGCGCCGTGCCGAGCCCGATGCCGCCGAATCGCTACCCGCGCATCACCAAGCAACCGTTCATCCTTGTCACCCCCGGCGGCGGCGGCGATGGGGCGGGCGTCATCGACTGGGTGATTTCGGCCTATGAGACCGACCCGACGATCGAACTGCCGGCGCTCATCGTCTTCGGTCCGTTCATGTCGCGCGAGAAGCGCAAGGATTTTGCCGAGCGCATCACCCGCAATCCCAAGCTCGAAGGGCTCGGCTTCGAGCCGCGCCTCGAACTCCTGATGAACCGGGCGCACTGCGTTGTCGCCATGGGCGGCTACAACACCTTCTGCGAGGTGCTGTCCTTCGACAAGCCGGCGCTGATCGTCCCGCGGATGCATCCGCGTCTCGAACAGGCGATCCGCGCCAGCCGCGCCGACGAGCTCAAGCTGATCGACATGCTGCTCGACCCGACGCAGGCCGGCGATGGCGAGCGCGACCCGGCCGTGATGGCGGCGGCGCTGCACGCCTTGCCGAAGCGGCCTCCGCCCTCGCAGGCCTTCGTCCCCAGCCTGCTGGACGGGCTGCCCGCGCTCTGCCGGGCGCTTGCGTCCGATCTCGCTGCCCCGGTCCGCGGCCGTGCACTGGCCGCGCTTCAGAGCTGACGCGAATCGCCGGGATAAGCCTGGGCTGGCGCTGGCCAAGCCCGGCCTCGTGCTTTAAGCCCGATCCATGACGCTCTCGAATACGCTCGTTCCGGTCGCCATCGGCGCGGTCGCCGTCGTGCTCCTGCTCGGGCTCATCAACATGATGCGCGGCGGCAGCGCCAACACCTCGCAGAGGCTGATGCAGCTGCGCGTCCAGCTCCAGTTTCTCGCCATCCTGATCATCGTCTTCGTGCTCTGGTGGCGCAGCGGCGGTTGAGCCGCGATTTGCACAAGCCTTTGCACACGAAGCTCTTTTTCTGTGACAACCCTACGAGATGCGGCATCGCCGCGCGGCGCCCTGCCACATTCCGGTCACGAGTATGTGTGCTTCACTAACGCCTGCTCAAACCCAGCGGTCACCCATGGTTCGCGTCGCGTTGCTGTCTCTGGCCGGTTGTCTGGCTGCCCTGCCCTGTCTGGCGCAGTCGCAGCCTCTTCCGTCCGGCGTGTCCAGCTACGCCCCGGCCAGCACCTCTTCCACCCCAGCCTGGGAGGCACGGATCGGCGGTGGCTTCGCCTCGGTCGGCGGGCGTGAAAGCGGGCTGTTCAACCTCGGCGGCGAGGTGCTCTCGCCGCGCCTCATCCCGCTTCAGGACCGCATCGCCTCGGCCTTCATCCCGCGCTTCAACATCGGCTCCAGCATCAACCTCAACGGCACGCGCTATGCCTACGCCGGCGCGACCTGGACCTTCGACGTCAGTCGCGACGTCTTCGTCGAGGCAAGCCTCGCCGCCGCGCTGAACAACGGCAAGAACGGCGCCGTGATCCCCGAGAACCGCCTCAGCGTCGGCTGCAACACGGGCACGCGGGAGGCCGCCGCGCTCGGCTTCCGCCTGTCGCGGAGCTGGAGTCTCGTCACCACGCTCGAGCACTTCAGCACCGTGGGCTGCTCGGGCCAGCCGGGGACGGCCTCGCCGCGCGGCCCGGCCAATTTCGGCGCCAAGCTCGGCTACACCTTCTGAACCGGACGCCTGCCGCAAGGCGGCAAAAGGCGCTCTTCCCCAACGCAAGGCGCGCGCTATAAGCAGCGCATGGTCAAGCTCAACCGCATCTACACCCGCACCGGCGACAATGGCACGACCGGCCTGACCAGCGGTCCGCGCCGCCCGAAATACGATCTGCGCGTGGCCGCCTACGGCACGGTCGACGAGACGAACGCCTGCATCGGCATGGCCCGCCTGCACGCTGCGACGGAGGACGCCGGGCTCGATGCGATGCTCGGCCGAATCAGCAACGACCTTTTCGATCTCGGCGCCGACCTCTCGACGCCGGCCTCCGGCGTGCCGCTCGCCTTCGAACCGCTGCGCATCATCGAGGCGCAGGTCGAGCGCATCGAAAGCGAGATCGACCGCCTCAACGAGGCGCTTAGCCCCCTGCGCTCCTTCGTCCTGCCCGGCGGCACGCCGGGAGCCGTGCATCTCCACCTCGCCCGCACCGTCTGCCGCCGGGCCGAGCGCCTGATGACGGAGCTCGCCGCCACCGAAGGCGAAGCGGTGGGGGCCCCGGCCCTGAAATACGTCAACCGCCTCTCGGACTTCCTGTTCGTGGCCTCGCGCTTCCTCAATGCCAAGGCCGGCGGCGACGTGCTCTGGGTGCCGGGCAAGAACCGTTAGCAAGACCTGCTGGCCCGACCGCCAGCGCGGCGTCCATCGGCGGGGCGCCCCACCAACGAGGCAGGCCATGTTCGTTCCTCTCTATGACGGCGTGCCGCTGCGTTTCACCCGTTCGGCCTTCGTCACCTACGGCCTGATCGGCGCCTGCACCCTCATCCAGCTCGCGCTCTGGCGCTGGCCGGGGACACAGGGCGACATCGCGGTGATGGCCGGCTTCGGGCTGATTCCCTCGGTGCTGTTCGGCACGGCCCAACTGCCGGAAGGGCTGATGCACGCGCCGGCCTGGCTGACCCTGTTCAGCAACATCCTGATCCATGCCAGCGTCGCGCACCTGGCCGGGAACCTGCTGTTTCTCTGGGTCTTCGGCGATAATGTCGAGGATGCGATGGGCCATGCCCGCTTCCTCGCCTTCTTCTTCCTCTGCGGGCTCGGCGGGTCGCTGGCCCATGCCGCGATGTATCCGGGCTCGGACCAGCCGCTGGTCGGAGCATCGGGAGCGATCTCGGGCGTCATCGCCGCCTATCTGATGCTCTATCCGCGCGTCAGGATCTGGGGGCTCGCCTTCAAATGGATCCCGATCCACATCCCCGCCGTTTACACGCTCGGTGGCTGGATCCTGTTTCAGGCAGCCTCCGCCTGGTTCGATCCGCAGGGGCAGATCGGATGGTGGGCCCATCTCGGCGGGCTTGCGACGGGGGCCGCGCTGACCCCTCTGATGATCCGCCCCGGCCTGCGGCTGTTCGGGCGGCCGGGGCTCCGGGCATGAGCCGCTGCGCGCCGCGGTCGCATGCGCCGTCGCGGCGTTGACAAGCACAAATACCCGTCGCTACGGTCCGACCGCATTCCAGCCGAGGGCCGCGATGCCGCCATTTCGCCCTTCGAGGCGGCACGGCGCGCGGCGAATCTCTTCTGAACGGTGATCGGACGATGAAGATCCTTGTGCCCGTCAAGCGGGTTGTCGATTACAATGTGAAGATCCGCGTCAAGGGCGACGGCTCGGGCGTCGAGCTGGCCAACGTCAAGATGTCGATGAACCCCTTCGACGAGATCGCCGTCGAGGAGGCGCTGCGCCTGAAGGAAGCCGGCAAGGCGACCGAGGTCGTCGTGGTCTCGATCGGCCCGCAGCAGGCGGCCGAGACGATCCGCACCGGGCTCGCCATGGGCGCCGACCGCGGCATCCTGGTGAAGGTCGAGGGCGTGGTCGAGCCGCTGGCGGTGGCCAAGCTCCTCAAGAAGGTCGTCGAGCAGGAGAGC
This sequence comes from Allobosea sp. TND4EK4, assembly GCF_900156025.1. Taxonomy (GTDB): domain Bacteria; phylum Pseudomonadota; class Alphaproteobacteria; order Rhizobiales; family Beijerinckiaceae; genus Allobosea. Next base: position 35,961 of record NZ_FTMO01000004.1, on the reverse strand, counting down.
CCCGGGCTCGTCATCCTCGGCAAGCAGGCGATCGACGACGACTGCAACCAGACCGGCCAGATGCTCGCCGCCCTTCTGGGCTGGCCGCAGGGCACCTTCGCCTCGAAGGTCGAACTCGCCTCCGACAGCGTCGACGTCACCCGCGAGATCGATGGCGGCCTGCAGACCGTCTCGCTCAAGCTGCCGGCGATCGTCACCACCGATCTGCGCCTGAACGAGCCGCGCTATGCGTCGCTGCCCAACATCATGAAGGCGAAGAAGAAGCCGCTCGACGAAACCTCGGCCGAGACCCTGGGCGTCGATATCGCGCCCCGCCTGAAGGTGCTGAAGACCACCGAGCCGGCCGGCCGCTCCGCCGGCGTCAAGGTCGCCAGCGCCGCCGAACTCGTCTCCAAGCTCAAGACCGCCGGGGTGATCTGATGACCACGCTGCTGATCGCCGATCACGACAACGCCACCGTCAAGGACTCGACCGCCAAGGCGCTGACCGCCGCCCGGCAGCTGGGCGCGCCCGTGCATATCCTGGTCGCCGGCGAAGGCGCCAAGGCCGCGGCCGACGCCGCAGCCAAGCTCGACGGCGTCGAGAAGGTGCTTCTGGCGGAAGGGCCTTCTTACGCCCACCAGCTGGCCGAGCCGCTCGCCGCGCTGGTCGTCAAGCTCGCCGGGGCTTACGACGCCATCGTCGCCTCCTCGACGACCACGGGCAAGAACGTGCTGCCGCGCGTCGCCGCGCTGCTCGACGTCATGCAGGTGTCGGATGTGATGAAGGTCCTCTCGCCCGACACGTTCGAGCGCCCGGTCTATGCCGGCAACGCGATCCAGACGGTGCAGTCGGCCGAGCCCAAGAAGCTGATGACGATCCGCACCGCCTCCTTCCAGGCGGCCGCCGAAGGCGGCTCGGCTTCGATCGAAACGGTCCCGGCCGTCGAGGATCCGGCGCTGTCCTCCTTCAAGGGCGAGGAGGTCGCCAAGTCCGATCGTCCGGAGCTGGCATCCGCCAAGATCATCGTCTCGGGCGGTCGTGCCCTCGGCTCCACCGAAGCCTTCACCAAGGTGATCGAGCCGGTCGCCGACCGGCTGGGCGCCGCGATGGGCGCCTCGCGCGCCGCGGTCGATGCCGGCTACGCGCCGAACGACTGGCAGGTCGGCCAGACCGGCAAGGTGGTGGCCCCGGAGCTCTACATCGCTGTCGGAATCTCGGGTGCGATCCAGCACCTCGCCGGCATGAAGGATAGCAAGGTCATCGTCGCCATCAACAAGGACGAGGAAGCGCCGATCTTCCAGATCGCCGATTACGGCCTTGTCGGCGACCTCTTCACCATCCTCCCGGAGCTCGACCAGGAACTCCAGAAGGCCGGCAAATAAGACGTGACCGGGCCGCTCTTCTGCGGCCCGCCTCGCTCCCGCGGGAGCATGACGGATATCGGGATCGAACAATGGCGGATCACGCGATCAGGAAGCTCGGCATCATCGGCGCGGGCCAGATGGGCAACGGCATCGCCCATGTCGCGGCCGTCGCCGGCTTCGACGTGAAGCTGCACGACGTCGCAGAGGAGCGCATCAACGCCGCGCTCGCCACCATCGACGGCAACATGGCCCGCCAGGTGGCCAAGGGCGGCCTGCCCGACGAGGAGCGCCGCACCGCCATGGCGCGTATCGCGTCGGCGCCCGCCCTGGCCGACCTTGGGGATTGCGACCTCGTCATCGAGGCCGCGACCGAGAGCGAGGAGGTGAAGCGCAAGATCTTCACCGCCGTCTGCCCGCATCTGCGCGCCGACGCGATCCTCGCTTCCAATACCTCCTCGATCTCGATCACGCGGCTCGCCGCCGCCACCGACCGGCCCGAGCGCTTCATCGGCATCCATTTCATGAACCCGGTCCCCCTGATGCAGCTCGTCGAGCTGATCCGGGGTATCGCCACCGATGACGGGACCTTCGAGACCTCCAAGGACTTCGTCTCGAAGCTGCACAAGACCATCTCGGTTTCCGAGGATTTCCCGGCCTTCATCGTCAACCGCATCCTGCTGCCGATGATCAACGAGGCAGTCTACACGCTCTATGAGGGCGTCGGCTCGGTCGATGCCATCGACACCGCCATGCGGCTCGGCGCCAACCACCCGATGGGCCCGCTCCAGCTCGCCGATTTCATCGGCCTCGACACCTGCCTGTCGGTGATGCAGGTGCTCTATGACGGGCTGGCGGACTCGAAGTACCGCCCCTGCCCGCTGCTGGTGAAGTATGTCGAGGCCGGCTGGCTCGGCCGCAAGACCAAGCGCGGCTTCTACGACTATCGTGGCGAGAAGCCGGTCCCGACGCGCTGACGGGAACGGCCCGCTTCGCGCGTCGGATTCGGCGGGAATATGCCGCCGGACGACGTCGCATTCTCGGGCCCCTGGCGGGAGGCCGCGCAGGAGGCGTCATTGACGCATCCCCTTCACATTGCTGTCGTCTCGCGCTTACATTGATCGCGGGGCGGGATTCGTCCCGTTGGAGCCTGGTCCGTCAGGTTGAATCAACCTGATCGGCGAATCGGACTCCTGAACGCGTTGGAGCACGACCAGATCCGGTTGCGCCGCAATCCGATCCGGTACGCTCCGGCAAAGCGGAGGTGCGACGGATTTGACGGCGCATGTGATGCATCCGATGGCCTCGCCGGAGAGCTGCCCGGCCCTGGTTCTGAACGCCGATTTCCGGCCGCTGAGCTATTATCCGCTCTCGCTGTGGAGCTGGCAGGACGCGATCAAGGCGGTCTTCATGGACCGGGTCAATATCGTCTCCGAATACGATACCGTGGTCCGCAGCCCCTCCTTCGACATGCGGCTGCCCTCCGTCGTCTCGCTGAAGAGCTACATCAAGCCGTCGCGGACGCCGGCGTTTACCCGGTTCAACGTCTTCCTGCGCGACCGCTTCGCCTGCCAGTATTGCGGCCAGCGCGAGGAGCTGACCTTCGACCACGTCATCCCGCGCTCGAAGGGCGGCCTCACCACCTGGGAGAACGTCGTCGCCGCCTGCTCACCCTGCAATCTGCGCAAGGGCGACAAGATGCCCGCGGCGGTCGAGATGTTCCCGGCGCAGAAGCCCTTCGCGCCGTCGATCAACGACCTGCACCGCAACGGCAAGCTCTTCCCTCCGAACTATCTGCACGAGAGCTGGCTGGATTATCTCTACTGGGATTCCGAGCTGGAGCCGTAAGGCTCTAGCCTCGGCGCGAGCGCAGCAGGCCCGACACGGCGAGCCCGAACAGCGCCGCCGAGGCGACGGCGTTCCAGCCGGCCAGGGACAGGCCCAGGAAGCGCCAGGCGGCCTCCGCGCAGGAGACGATCTTCACCGTCTGCAGCTGCTTCATCAGGTCCTGCACGCCGCCTGCCGAGGCGATGCCGCCGCCGCAGTCGCTCGGGCCGAGGAACCAGCCCCATTCGACGCCGGCGTGATAGATGCCGAGCCCGGTGCTCCAGGCCATCAATCCGGCAAGCCCCAGAAGAACCAGCCATTGCAGCCGGGCCGAACGGGAGAGGATCGCTCCCACCAGAGCAAGCCCGATCGCGGCATAATGCGGCAGCCGCTGCTCCAGGCACAGCTTGCACGGCACCAGCCCGACGACGAGCTGGAAATACCAGGCTCCGGCGATCAGCGCGAGGCTCGTGAGCCCGATGAAGCCGACGAGGCGCAACGGCGTCAGGATGGCGGCATTGCCAGGAGAGGTGGTGAGGGTCGAGGTCGTCATGGCCGGGCCTGCTCAGCAGGAGAAGAGCTGGCCGGACCCTGCAACGAGCTTGAGGCCGAAATAAAGCAGGATCAGCAGCCCGGCCGCGGCGACCGCGATCACTTTCAGGCGACGTTCGATGAAATGGCGAATCGCACCGCCATAGCGCCGCAGCAGGAAGGCCAGGGCGAAGAAGCGCGCGCCCCGCGCCAGTACGCAGGAGACGACGAAGAAGACCAGCCCGATATGGACCGCGCCGGCCAGGATCGTCACGACCTTGATCGGCGGCAGATGCGCCAGCCCCGAGGTCGTCAGCAGGATGAGCGTGGTGTCCGGCCCGGCACAAGCCCGCAAGGTGTCGAAGGCGCCGAGCTTGCCGTAGAAGGCGAGCACCGGCTTGGCCAGCGCCTCGAAGGCGTAGTAGCCGATGGCGTAGCCCATGATGCCGCCGAGCACCGAGAACAGCGTCGCGATCGCCGCCAGCCGATAGGCGCGGGCCGGCCGCGCCAGGGCCATCGGCACGAACAGGACGTCGGCCGGGATCAGGAAGAAGGAGCTCTCGACGAAGGCGACGATGGCGAGCCACAGCTGCGCGCGCGGCCGCGCCGCCAGCGACATGGTCCACTCATAGAGGCGCCGGATCATCGAGAGCTCGACTGTCGGAATTGGAACGGTCGCAGAGCCTCTAGAGCATCCCCCGCGAAAGGGGAACGGCTGCCGGCCCCTGATGACCCGGCCGGTCATGCCGACACCAGGCGGCGAATGCCCGACAATCGTTCCTACCACCTCTGGGAAAGATTGACCCTCGATGGTCGATCGCTATAGTCCGCCCGCCTGAAAGGGCCCCTGTGGCGGAATTGGTAGACGCGCTCGACTCAAAATCGAGTTCCGCAAGGAGTGCTGGTTCGATCCCGGCCAGGGGCACCATTCCCGTATGCGCACCTTCGTCCGAAGGCAGAAGATCGCACCACCGCTCAGCAGCTCATCGAATGGCGTTTGGCTCTGTCCCGTCGAGGCTGAGCTGCGCGCGATAGATCTTCTTGCCGGCTTCATCGCGGACCGTGACGCGCAAGCCGATATGGTCGCCATTGGGCAGCCTCTCGCCGATCATCGATGCAAGAATCGATTTGGCGGCGTCCTTGGCACTCTCATGGTCCGGGAAGTCGACGCCTTCGTCATCGACATCGGTGGCCTGGCCATCGTTGGTATCGAAAAAGAAGCGTGCCATCCCAGCAGAATGCGGCGCCCCGGCTTGTGTTCCTCGCGGAGACGAATTCACCCGCCCGCGGCGTGGCTGTGACACTCGGGGGGCAGGCTCGCCGGGCAGAATCGCGAGGCAGGATCGCGGCAGCCCTCTGCACCACCTTCCGCACCAAGGCCGGCGACGAGACCGGCCTTGGATTGGCTCCGGCCTCTAGGCCTCGCCCGTATCCCGCGGACGCGATCCGACCGGTGCGGCCAATGCCGGCGAGAGCCTGCGTGCCTCGAAGCTCATCATCGCCGCGCTGATCTGCTCGAACTCCTCATGGTCGACGGTTTCGACCTGCTCCCGCGAAAGTTCGCCAAGCCTCAGCGCTGCGGCTTCATAATCCTCGTTGGTCTCGATGCTGACGGCCACGCCGCTCTCCTCAGATGACGTCCTCGATCAAGCCCAGCGACTTGGCTTCCTGGGCCTCGATATACCAGTTCTCCGGCGCCCGCTTCAGAACCTCGTCCATCGGCACGCGCGAGCCGCGGACGAGATTCTCGAAGCCTTCGTTCTCGATGGCGATGGAATGCTCGACCTCGTTGAGCTTGGCCTTGAGATTGGCGATGCAGGTCTTGAGGGGCCCGTCCAGCGTCACCTGCGCCTGCAGCTTGCGCTCATGGATCATCAGCCGCGTCCCGCGGGTCAGGTACCGGTTTTCCCGGGCGAAGAAGCTCATGAAGGTGGCGCCGGCCGAATAGACGGCCGCCTTGCCCAGAAAGACGAAGCGGCGACGCGTGTCGAGGTCGCTGTGGAAGCGGATGTCCTCGCCCATCATGCGGGCGACCTCGGGGTCGCCGCCGAGCGTGCTGATCTCGACGACGACGAGCCCCTCGGCAGGGGCAGCGGCAAGCCGCTCGCGAAAGAATGCATACATCCCGTAATCGACCGTGCCGGCCAGGAGGATCGCCGGGCCGCTGAAAGCCTCCGGCGTCAGAAGGGCCGGCCGGATGGCGGAGTCCTGTTGATCGAAGGCCGGGTCAGGGGTGGGCTGGGGCGCGTTCAAGCCAGTGGTCCTCGGTGCGACAGGTCCAGTCCCGTCAACGCCAGCCGCCCCCGCCCGTTCCAAGCGTGCGGCAACGACGCTGCATCGGCCGAAGGAACCGGGGAGACCTGCCGAAAGTTTCGCCATGTGCACAGAGTGGAGGCACGCCATGACCTACTTTCCCGCGTCGCTCTTCGTTGAAACGGAACGCTGGCAGCGCCGGCCGCCGACAGGCAAGGAACTCGCCACCGTGCTCGGCCGCTATTTCGAAGCGACCATCTACGTCCCCGAACTCGCCAGGCTCAGCGGCCGCTCCTCCACCGCGATCGACTGGCATCTGCGGCAGGAAAGCGTCGTCCCCGCCACGGTTCTGGCCGCGGCCTTGCTGTTCCGTCGATCGGGCGCCGGGCCATCGCCCATCGGCCGCAACTGAGGCGACGAGCTTGTCCATGCGATGCCGTGGGTGCGCCGGATCGACGCATGAATGATTTCGGCCATCTTAACGCCCCGGTAACCGCCTCCTTTCCACCCTTGCCGGATGAAAGGAGAAAAACCGATGATCAGAACGGCGCTCGTGGCAGCCTGTCTCGTTCTCTCTGCGCAGGGGGCTGTCGAGGCCGCAAATCCGCGCTCTCTCGGACAGTTCAATGACTGGAATGCCGCCATCTACGAGGACGGAGATACGCAACGTTGCTTCATCCTTGGCGAGCCTGCGGCGAAGGAACCGTCGGGCCTGCGCCATGGCGAGGTGTTTTTCTTCGTTCAGACCGGCAAGAGCGGTGACGATACGGAATCCAGCTTCCAGGCAGGCTACGCCTTCGCGAAGGATTCGACGGTCAGCGTGACCATCGGCGACGAAAGCTTCCGCATGCTGACCCAGGGCTCGAATGCCTGGCTGGAGCGGCTGGAGCGGGAGCCCGCCTTGCTCGCGGCCATGCGTGGCGGGCGTGACATGGTGCTGGAGGCCCGCTCGGCACGCGGCAACGTCACGACCTATCGCTTCTCGCTGACGGGAGTGACCGCGGCCTCGCGCATGCTCGCGCGCTGCGATGCGGATGCGGTCCGCAGCTGAGGCTTTCGGCCCGCGCTCAGGCATCGTCGTCCCTGAGGCCGGACGACGGTGCCGTTCAGACCGGCACGCTACAGGACGACGATGCCCTTGTGCTTCGCCTTCCCCTCCGGCTCGACATGGATGTTGACGAAGACGCCGGGCACGGCGGCCTTGAGCGCGTTCTCGATCCGGTCGCAGATGTCGTGCGCGTCGCAGACCGGCATCGCCCCGGACACGACAAGGTGGAAATCGACGAAAGTGGCCTTGCCCGCCAGCCGCGTGCGCAGCGCATGGGCCTCGATCGAGCCCTCCGCATTCGCCGAGATGATCTCGCGAATGCGCGCCAGTTCCTCGGGCGAGGCCGACTCGTCCAGCAGCCCGCTGACATTGTCGCGCACCACGGCCCAGCCGCTCCAGAGCACGTTGAGAGACACCAGTGCCGCCAGGGCCGGGTCCAGCACCTTGATGCCGGTCACGACCACGAGCGTGACGCCGACGAGCACGCCTATGGAGGTGACGACATCGGCGAAGAGATGCTTGCCGTCGGCGCTGAGGGCAGCGGAGCGGTGGGCCTTGCCCTGCTTGATCAGGAAGCCGCTCCAGAGCGCGTTGAGCAGCGTGGCGCCCGAGCTGATCATCAGGCCGAGCCAGGGTGCGTCGATCTCCCTGGGCTCCAGATAGCCGAAATAGGCTTCGCGCAGGATCGCCAGCGCGGCGACGATGATCAGCGCCCCGACGATCACGGCGGACAGGTATTCCGCCTTGTGATGGCCGTAGGGGTGCTCCTCGTCCGGCGGAACGGCCGCAAAGCGGATCGCCACGATTGCGGCACCGGCGGTGGCGACGTTGATGATGCTTTCCAGAGCGTCCGAATAGAGCGCGACGCTGCCCGTCAGCACATACGCGACATATTTCACGCCGAGGACGACGACGCTGACGAAGAGATTGCCCAACGCGATCTGGTTGAGTGACAGGACCGGGATGTTCACATCAGCTCTCCGCTTCGGCAGCAGACTCCCTGCCGACGACGTCTCGATTCACCGAGGACCTGATGAAAGTCAAGAATCGAAAATAACGCTCTTAAAAATCATTTGCATTTAAAAGTATTCATGGCCGTTTCGTTCTGTATTCGAACACCGCGCTTTCGATCGGGCGCAAAAAACAGCCGGGAAGACTTTGCAACCGGTGACCGTGATGAGGAAAGCCGGATTTGCCTCCCGTGCGGCAAGCCGCGCAAATGCGCGCGCCAAATCGGGCCGATCGGGCACGGAACCACCGCCTTATCCGGACAAGCTGCGAAACGGCGCCGATCCGGGATCCATCACGGAGCCCTGGCGCGTTCCGATGGACCCGGTTCCAGCCCAGGATGACGCGACGCCTCGGGAAAACCCGCGCGGTTCAGGGCCGAATGCCCGCCACCCTTGGATCAGGATGGCGGCCGAGCCGAGCGATCCGACCCGCCCTCAGCGCCTGGCGTAGATATCCTTGTACTGCTCGCGCAGCAGGTTCTTCTGCACCTTTCCCATCGTGTTCCGCGGCAGCTCGGGCACGACGAAAACCTGCTTCGGCTGCTTGAACTTGGCGAGCCGGTCTTCCAGCGCCTTGGCGATGTCCGAGGCCATGACCGTCGCGCCCGGCTTCACCACCACGGCGGCGGTGACGCCCTCGCCGAAATCCGGATGCGCCACGCCGAACACGGCGCTCTCGATCACGCCCGCCATCCCGTCGATCTCGGTCTCGACCTCCTTGGGATAGACATTGTAGCCGCCGGTGATGATCAGGTCCTTGCCCCGCCCGACAATGTGGACATAGCCGGCCGGGTCGATCTTGCCGAGATCGCCGGTGATGAAGAAGCCATCCTCGCGGAACTCGGCCTTGGTCTTCTCGGGGTTGCGCCAGTAGCCCTTGAAGACGTTCGGCCCCTTGACCTCGATCATGCCGATCTCGTCGCGCGCCAGTTCCCGTCCGTTCTCCGGGTCGACCACGCGTGCGCTGACACCCGGCAGGGGAAAGCCCACTGTGCCGGCGACGCGATCGCCCTCATAGGGATTGGACGTGTTCATGTTCGTCTCGGTCATGCCGTAGCGCTCGAGGATGGCGTGGCCGGTCCGCTCGCGCCATTCGCGATGCGTCTCGGCCAGCAGCGGCGCCGAGCCGGACACGAAGAGCCGGATATGCCGGGTCGCCTCCTTCGTCAGCCGCGCATCCTGGAGCAGCCGGACATAGAAGGTCGGCACGCCCATCATGCAGGTCGCCTGCGGGAGGTGGGCGAACACCTGCTCCGGATCGAACTTCGGCAGCAGGATCATCGACGCGCCGGCGAGCAGGATCACGTTGGTCGCGACGAAGAGACCGTGTGTGTGGAAGATCGGCAGGGCGTGAAGCAGCACGTCGTCCTTGGTGAAGCGCCAGGTGTCGACCAGCGTCAGCGCGTTCGACGCCAGATTGTCGTGGCTGAGCATTGCGCCCTTGGAGCGGCCGGTCGTGCCCGAGGTGTAGAGGATGGCGGCGAGATCGTCGGGGCCGCGCGCGATATCGTCGAAGCTCGTCGATGCGCCAAGCGCCGCGTCCGGCAATGTGCCCGCCGAAACGTCGGGCGAGCGCCAGACGCCGAGGGTCTCCAGCTTCGCCCCGGCCTTCTCGGCGAAGGGCTTCAGCGCGGTCGCCTTGGCCGGATCGCAGACAAAGACCGCCGGCTCGGCGTCCCCCAGGAAATACTCGATTTCCGCCGGCGTATAGGCCGTGTTCAGCGGCAGGAAGATCGCCCCGGCCCGCACCGTGCCGAGATAGAGCATCAAGGCCTCGATGCTCTTTTCCACCTGCACGGCGACCCGGTCGCCCGGCTTCACCCCGAGCGCCACCAGCGCGTTGGCGAAGCGCGCCGAGACGTCCAGCATGTCCTGATAGCTGTAGCGCCGCCCGTCATCGAGCGTCGCGAAAGACGCCTCCGGCGCCGGCATGCGGCTGCGGATCAGGTCGAAGAGATGGTTGGTCATGCTGTCGTCGTCCCCGAATGTCTGGTCCTCAGCCGCGCCCGCCCGCGGAAGACGCGGTCGTGGCTGCAGCCTCGCGCTGGCGCGCCGCTCCCGCCTTGGAAGGGGCGGGGCCGAGCTTGCGCACGGCCGATGCGGCAGCGATCGTCCCGTGCTGCACGAAGGCCTCGTGATTAGCCTCGATGGCGCCAGGGTCATAGAGGTAGTTGACCATCAGTCCCCCGCCCTGTCGCAGCCCATTGGCCGAGAGATCGCCCATCCAGTCGATGCGCTCCAGCCGCGCGCCATTGCCGAGATGGAAGCGCGCCACCGGATCGACCGGCCGCCCGCGCGTTCCGGCCTGGAGGAAGTAGAAGGCCGCGGCCCTGAGCTGCGCCTCGCGCAGCTTCGCATTCTCGGCCTCGGGCCGCGCCGCCCAGCCGGGGTCCGAGAGGCGGGCGAGTTCCCCCCAGTCAAGATCGGGCCGTTCTGCGTCGTCCGTCTCCAGCATGCGCTTGAGCCAGCCCATGAAGCCGGGCACCGGCGACAGCGTGACGAAGGTGGACAGCCCCGGCAGCTCGCGCTTCAGCTCCTCCACCACCTGCTTGATCAGGAAATTGCCGAAGCTGACGCCTTTCAGCCCCGCCTGGCAGTTCGAGATCGAATAGAACACCGCGGTCGTCGCCTTCCCGGCCGGCAGGGCCTCGCGCGTCAGATCAAGCAGCGGCGCGATCGCATCCGGCATCGCCTTCGTCAGCGCGACCTCGACGAAGACCAGCGGCTCGTCTCCCATCTGCGGATGGAAGAAGGCAAAGCAGCGCCGGTCTCCCGGCGCCAGACGATTGCGCAGATCGTCCCAGCTCTGGATCGTGTGCACCGCCTCGTAGCGGATGATCTTCTCCAGGATATTGGCCGAGGTCGTCCAGTCGATCCGCTTCAGCACCAGGAAGCCGCGATTGAACCAGGATGCGAAGAGATGGACGAAATCGCGATCCACGACGCCGAGCTCCTTGTGCTCGTGCAGCGCCATCAGCAGGTCCTCGCGCATCCGCACCAGCGCCTCGGTCCCGCCCGGCGCGCGGTTCAGGCGCCGCAGCAGCTCCTGCCGGCGCGGCTCCGAGGCGTCGTTGAGGTCGGAGGCGTTCTCGGCGCTGGGTTCGGCGAGATAGGCGGCGACGGCGGGGTCCAGCCGCGCCGGATCGGGCCCGAACCCGGTCGCCAGCGTCTTCAGGAAGGCGAGCCGAACGCTCGCATCCGCCCGCGCATAGCCCGACAGCAAGTCATGCGCGAGCGCGACGCCGGAGGCCTCGCCGCGGCCTCCCAGCAGGTCGTGCGCCAGGGCCGAAAGGTCGGGCGCGGCGCCGCGCGAGACGAAGCGGTCGAAGCCGACGATCTCCCGGCTGCGCGAGGTGATGCCCGCCACCAGCTCCTGGATGAAGTTGCGGTTCATGGCGAGCATCGTCCTTTCGAATCTCTCCCAACGGAGGGAGCGCCGGCGCGGCCCCGTGATTCCCGGAAGCGGAGCCCCGGAGCATGTTCATCCCGAAGCCGATGGTGAGGCCGACCGGCGGGGGGATCAACCCCATCCCGTCCCGCCCTGCGATGCGTCAGCCCCTCCGGCGCAGCCGCCCCCTGAGCCCGGCCCATTTGTCGGCGCTCCACACGGTGAAGCGTGCCATCGGCTTGCGCAGCACGGGAACGTCGCCGGCGAGCAGCAGCAGGCCGAGCGGCAGCATCCAGATCCCCAGCCCGGGCAGGATCGAGAAGACGCCGCCGAGCATCAGCAGGAGGCCGACCGGCAGCCGGATCCAGCGCGAGCGCGGATGGCGCAGCCAGCGCAACCCGCCTCCCAGCCATGGCGGAACCTCCCGCTCGAAGCGGCGGAAGGCCTGCCTGAGTTCCTGCCTTCCATTGGTCACGCTGTTCACTCCCGCGGTGTATCGAGCGAACAGCCCAGATGGTGGTCGCAAAGGCCGGAGACAACCCGCGGAAGCCTCGCCGCGCCCCGTCCTCAGCGCTCCGTCAGTGATGTCCCGTTGAGACCCGCGATCCAGTCCGACAGCATCGGCACGTAATCCTCGCCCCTGCCGCTGGCGACTGCGGTCGCGAAGCTGTTCTTCACCGCGTTGCCGACCGGGTTGGCGACGCCGACGGTATTCGCCACGCCTTCGAGATAGCGCACGTCCTTCAACGCATTGGCCAGCGTGAACTTATGCGCGTCCCGGTCCCGCTGAAGCACATACTGCATGAAGGTCTGGTAGAAGCCGCAATCCATCCGGCCGCCACGGATGACGCTGTCGAAGTTCTGCGGCGTGATGCCGATCTTCTGGCCGAGCGTCAGCGCCTCGGCATAGATCGCCGCATAGCCCATCGAGAGGAAGTTGTTGAGCAGCTTCATCTTGTGCCCGTCCCCAGCCGGGCCGACATGCACGATCTTCTCCGCCCAGGCCTCGCAGGCCGGCTTGATCCGCGCGAACACCTCCGGTGTGGCGCCCACCATGGCCGAAAGCTTGCCCAGCGCCGCCTGCGCCGGCGTCCCGCCGAGCGGCGCATCGGCGAGATGCAGGCCGGCCGCCTCCAGCTCCTGCGCCAGCCTGACCGTCACCATGGGGTCGGAGGTCGAGCAATCCACCACCACCGTGCCGGGTGCGGCGCCGGCGATGATGCCGTTCTCGCCCTTCAGCACGCCCTCGACCTGCGCCGAACCCGTCACGCAAAGGAAGATGATGCGCGAGCGCCGAGCGAGCTCGCGCGCCGACTTGGCCTCCGCCGCGCCGGCCGCGACCAGCTCCTCCACCGGCTTGCGATTGCGGTGGCCCAGCACCGTCAAGGGGAAGCCCTTGTCGAGCAGGTTGCGGGCCATTCCCTGCCCCATGAAGCCGACGCCGACGAAGCCGACGCTTTCCCGTTCTGCGCTCATTTTCAAATTCTCCCGCCTGTCTGTATGAAAAAGGGCAATGACACCGAGGACAGGGTCCGGCACCGCCGCCGATGGCCTGCCTCCAGGATGGATCGCGCATGATCGAAGGCCCGCCCGGCCCCGCCCTCGCTTCCCCTGCCGCGCCGGGCCGCAGCCGCGTCACGCTGCAGATCATCGCCGACCGCCTCGCGGTTTCGACAGCGACCGTCTCGCTGGCGCTTCGGGACTCGCCCCTGGTGGCGGAAGCGACGCGCATCCGCGTGCGCGAGATCGCGCGGGAGATGGGCTATCGCTACAACCGGGGCGCGGCCGCCCTGCGCACCGACCGGACGAACATCGTCGCCGTCGGCTTCCACGACATCACCAATCCCTATTTCGCCGAGCTTCTGGCAGCCATCGAGGAGACGACGACGGCCCAGGGCCGCTCGGTGCTGCTCGGGACCTATGCCGAGGATCTCGAACGCCAGCGGCGCGTGCTCGACACCCTTGCCGAATACCGGCCGGACGGGATGATCCTCTGCCCTGCGGCCGGCAGCACGTCGGAGAGCCTGCGACCGCTGATCGACGCCGGCATCCCCATCGTGCAGCTCTCGCGGGAGCTCGACGGCGTCGAGCTCGACTTCGTCGGCTCCGACGACCGGGCCGGCACCTTCCAGGCGATGGAGCACCTGATCGGCCTCGGCCATCGCCGCATCGCCTTCATCTGCGCGAACGAAGAGATCTCCACCGGGCGCAACCGCTATGCCAGCTACCGCGAGATGCTGGTCCGCCATGGGCTGCCCTTCGATCCGGCGCTGGTCCATATGGGCATCGGCACGCGCGAAAACGGGCTCAAGGGCATTCAGCACGTTCTGGATGCCGCCGATCCGCCGACCGCTGCCTTCTGCATGAACGACATCGCCGCCTTCGGCGCGATGCTTGGGCTGCGCCATCGCGGGCGCGAGGCCGGGCGCGATTTCTCCATCGTCGGCTGCGACGACGTAAGAGAGGCCGCGCAATGGTTTCCGGCGCTGACGACCGTGCATAATTTCCAGAACGAGATGGGCGCCAAATCGGCCGAGTTCCTGCTCAATCGCATCGCAGAACCGGCCGCGCCCCTGCAGCGCCTGACGCTGACGCCGAAGCTGATCGTGCGGGGAACGACCTGCCCGCCGCCGCCCCGTTGACATCGGTTCAGGCATCGCCTGCGGGCTTGGCGTTGAGCGCGCGATAGGCCCGCACCACCTGGCTGTCGTCGCGGGCGCCGTGGCCGAGCCCGGACGCCGCCAGGAACATCTGGTGCGCCGCGGCCGCCAGCGGCAGCGCCGCCTTGGCCGAGCGGCCGGCATCGAGCACGATGCCGAGATCCTTGACGAAGATGTCGACCGCGCTCGCCACCATCGGCTCCTGATCCTGCATGCGCGGGCCGCGATCCTTGAGCATCCAGGAGGAGGCAGCCGAGCCGCCCATGATCTCGAACAGCAGGCGGCCGTCGATGCCCGCCTTCTCGGCCAGCGACAGCGCCTCGGCCGCGACCGCGATATGCACGCCGCAGAGAAGCTGGTTGACGGTCTTCACCGTGGCGCCCTGCCCGGCCTTCTCGCCGACATGGAAGACCTTGTCGCCAAGCGCATCGAGCACCGGCTTTGCCCGCGCGAAGCTGTCGGAAGGTGCTCCGACCATGATCGTCAGCGTCGCGTTGCGCGCGCCGTTGACGCCGCCTGACACCGGCGCATCGATGAAATGCCGCCCGGTTTTCACGACCTCCGCCCCGATCGCCTCGGCCTCGCCTGGCGGGCAGGTCGCCATCAGGATGATGCTCGCCCCCGGCGCCAGCGCCGCGAGCGCCCCGGCCTCGAACAGCACGGCGCGCGCCTGCGCGGCATTGACCACCATCAGCACGAGGGCATCGGCGCCTTCCGCTGCGGCGGCGGCGCTCCCGGCCGCAGCGCCACCCGCGGCGGCCAGAGCCTGCCGGGCCGCCTCTCGCATGTCGAAACCGCGGACGCGGAATTGCCGCTTGACGAGGTTCTCCGCCATTGGCGCGCCCATCGCGCCCAGACCGATGAAGGCGACGGTGGAGATCGGTTCGGACATGGCAGGCCTCGAAAGCGGGCGGGCACGGCTCGCGCCATGCCCGCGATGATTGGCTCCGTCCTCCGGCGACGCCGGAGGCGCCTACTCCTTCACCGCGCCGGTCAGCGAGGCGACGTAGTAGTCGACGAAGAAGGAATACAGGATTGCGACCGGAATGGAGCCCAGCAGCGCCCCCGCCATCAGCGAACCCCAATGATAGACGTCGCCCTCGACGAGCTGGGTGAGCACCGCCACCGGCACCGTCTTCTTCTCCGCCGACTGGATGAAGGCGAGCGCATAGATGAACTCGTTCCAGGACAGGGTGAAGGCGAAGATGCCGGCCGAGATCAGGCCTGGCATGGCGAGCGGCAGCGTGATCTTCCGCAGCGTTTGCAGCCGCGTCGCCCCGTCGATCATCGCGCATTCTTCCAGCTCATAGGGGATCGACTTGAAGTAGCCGATGAGCAGCCAGGTGCAGAACGGGATCAGGAAGGTCGGATAGGTCAGGATCAGCGCCAGCGGCGAGTCGAACAGGCCGAACTGGAAGATCAGCGTCGCCAGCGGGATGAACAGGATCGAGGGCGGCACCAGATAGGCGAGATAGATCGCCAGACCCACATATTGCGAGCCCCTGAACTTCAGCCGCTGGATCGCATAGGCCGCGAGCACGCTGGAGAACAGCGAGAGCACCGTCGCCACCGTCGCGACCATCATCGTCGTCCAGAGCCATTGCGGATAATCGGTCTGGAACAGCAGCTTGTTGATGTTCTCGAGGGTCGGCGACTTCACCCAGAAGGGGTTGTTGGCCTTGTAGTCGAGCAACTCCCCGTTCGGTTTGATGGCGGTGATCGCCATCCAGTAGAACGGGAAGAGCAGGATGAAGACGAACACCGACAGCGGCAGATAGAGCATGATGAAGCGCCGCGGGCCGGACGACCAGTCGATGACGCCGCTGTTCTCCTTATCGACCAGCGCGGGGCGGGTGGCGGTGGCGGCGTGATCAGTCATTGGCTTCCCCCTGCTGCCACTTGCGCCGCGACAGGCCGTAATAGCTGAACAGCGTCGCCATGATCAGGAACGGGATCATCGCGACGGCGATCGCGGCACCCTCCCCGAGCTGCCCGCCCGGAATGCCGCGCTGGAAGGCCAGCGTCGCCATCAGATGCGTCGCATTGACCGGCCCGCCGCGGGTGATCGCATAGACGAGCTGGAAGTCGGTGAAGGTGAACAGCACCGAGAAGGTCAGCACCACCGCCAGGATCGGCATCAGCATCGGGAAGGTGACATGCCGGAAGCGCTGCCAGGCATTGGCGCCGTCCAGCATCGCCGCCTCGTAGAGCGAGGGCGAGATCGTCTGCAGGCCCGCCAGCAGGCTGATCGCGACGAAGGGAATGCCACGCCAGATATTGGCGGCGATCAGGGAGAAGCGTGCCGGCCAGGGCTGGCCGAGGAAGTCGATATAGGTGTCGCGCCACCCCAGAACATCGACGAGCACATAGGAGATGATCGAGAACTGGGCGTCGTAGATCCACCAGAAGGCGATGGCGGAGAGAACCGTCGGCACGATCCAGGGAATCAGGATGATCGCCCGCAGCAGCGACTTCATCGGCAGGTGATTGTTCAGGAGCAGCGCCAGCCAGAGGCCGAGCGCGAATTTTCCGAAGGTCGCGAGGCCCGTATAGAGCAGCGTGTTCCAGACCGAGGTGATGAACACCCGGTCTTCCAGCAGCGAGACGAAGTTCTCGAGGCCGATGAAGCTGCCCGGCCGGCCGATGCGCGTGTCGGTAAAGGCCAGCCAGATGCCGAGGCCCAGCGGATAGCTGAGGAAGACGAGCAGGAAGGCAGCCGCCGGCAGCAGGCAGATGAAGATCAGGAAAGGCTTGTAGTCGAACAGTCTCACGAGCCAGTTGTGTTGCAGGCTGTGGACCGTTCGCGGATCGGCGGCAGCTGCGGCCATGGCGCCCTCGCGTTCGGGTCGGCTGTCTTATCGAACCGAAGAGCGCGAAGGAGCTTTTCGGTGGACCGATGTGACGGCAAAAAGGGAACGTTCACCGCCGCATCGAAGAGGACGCGGCGGCGATGACTTAAGGCGACCGACAGGCGGTGGCCTGGCTCAGACCGTAATCAGGCCTTGTAGTACCGCTTGGCGCGGCGCTCGGCCTCGCGGGCAGCCTCTTCCGGCGTCGCCTGTCCGGCGCAGACGGAAGCGACCATGTTCACGACGACGTATTCGGCGTTGACGGTGCCGGCGGCCTCGTTGATCGAACCCTTGTAGCCGCTCCAGAGCGCGCGCTCCCAGGTGTCGCGGTAGACCACGATCTTGGGATCGCTCTGCCAGACCTTGCTCTGGGCATAGGCCTTCAGCGGCTGCGTCCAATAGCCGGACGAGCCCGTCAGCCACTTGTCGTACTGGTCCTTCTCCATCATGAAACGGAGATATTCCTTGGCGGCGTTCGGGAACTTGGTGTGCTTGAACACCATGGCATTGATCACCAGCGCCGGCTCCGACGGGCGGCCGAGCGGGCCGACCGGCATCGTCGCGTGGTTGAGGTCCTTGCCGATCGCCGCGGTCTTCTCGTCCTTGGAGTTCTTGATCGAGAAGTAGAGCGAGACGCCGTTCTGCGTCAGCGAGATTTCACCCGCCGACAGGGCCTTGTTGTTGCTGATATCGAGCCAGGACAGCGTGCCGGGGATGAAGGTCTCGTAGAGTGCCTTGGCGTATTTCAGCGCCTCGACCGTCTCCTTCGAGTTGATCGAGACCTTGTTGTTCTCGTCGACCATGTAGCCGCCATGGGTCCAGACGAGCCAGTTGCAGAAGGAGTTGCCGTCACCCACCGCATTGCCGAGGGCAAAGCCTGCGGGGTGGCCCTGCTCCTTGAGCTTGCGGCAGAGCTTGAGGAAGCCGTCGAGATCCTTCGGGAAGGTGTCGAACCCGGCTTCCTTGATGTGCGATTCGCGATAGACGGCCGGGCCGCCCGAGCCGCCCATCGGGATCGAGACCCATTGTTCGGTCTTGTCCTTCTTGCCGTATTTCTCGGCGACCGGGTACCAGCCGCCATATTTCTTGCCGAGATCCTGCGCGACATCGGTCAGGTCGACCAGCTTGTCGGAGAAGATGTGCGGATCGTCGGCCCAGCCGACCACGACATCGGGGCCCGCGCCGGTATTGGCGGTCACCGCCGTCTGCGGCCGCAGATCCTCCCAGCCGGCATAGTCGACGCGGACCTGCACGCCGGTCGCCTTGGTGAAGGCCGCGGTGTTCTCGTCGAACATCGTCTGGTCGGCATCGACGAACTTCGTCGGGCGCAGCACGCGCAGCGTCGCGCCCTTCTCGATATTGGCCTGCGCGATGGACGGGGCCAGCGGGAGGGTGGCGCCTGCCGCGAGGCCCGCGCCGCCGATCAATACGTCACGTCTCGAAATGGTCATCCTTAGGGTCTCCTCCATGAGAGCCGCGGGGAGCTACATTGGCTCCCCGTCATGCACGTTTCAGTCGAACGTCGGTCGCTCGTTGCGGCCCTGACACGGGCCGCCCGTCACAGGCGCTTGCCGGTCTCGGCATCGAAGAGATGCGTGACCTTGATGTCCGGCGTGATCCTGATGGTCTCGCCGGGCTTGGCGGTGATCCGCTCGCGGAAGACGCAGGTCAGGTTCTGCCCGCCGCAGCGGACGACGACCTGCGTCTCCGAGCCCATCGGCTCGATGACGACGACCTCGGCCTCGAGCCCGTTCGGGTCGAGATGGATGTGCTCCGGCCGGATGCCGAACACGGCAGGCCGGCCATCGGCATTCGCCGGTCGCTCGCCGATCGGCCACACCACCCCGCCCTCGGTCTCGAAGCCGGCCGATGTGATCCTGCCCTTGAGCAGGTTCATCGAGGGCGAGCCGATGAAGGCCGCGACGAACAGGTTGACCGGCTTGTCGTAGAGGTCGAGCGGGGCGCCCATCTGCTCGATGATGCCGTCATGCATCACGACGATCTTGTCGGCCATGGTCATGGCCTCGATCTGGTCGTGCGTGACATAGACCGTGGTGGTCTTCAGGCGCTGGTGCAGCTCCTTGATCTCGGTCCGCATCTGCACGCGCAGCTTGGCGTCGAGGTTGGAGAGGGGCTCGTCGAACAGGAAGACCTGCGGATCGCGCACGATCGCGCGGCCCATGGCGACGCGCTGGCGCTGGCCGCCCGAGAGCTGGCGGGGATAGCGATCGAGCAGCTTGTCGAGTCCGAGAATACCGGCCGCCTTGCCGACGCGCTCCTCGATCTCGGCCTTGGGCGCCTTCCGCAGCTTCATCGAGAACGCCATGTTGTCGGCGACCGTCATATGCGGATAAAGCGCGTAGTTCTGGAAGACCATGGCGATGTCGCGCTCCTTCGGAGGAACGTCGTTCACCACCTTCGGTCCGATCCGGATCTCGCCGCCGGAAATATTCTCGAGCCCGGCGATCATCCGCAGCAGGGTCGATTTCCCGCAGCCGGAGGGGCCGACGAGAATGACGAACTCGCCATCGTCGATGTCGATGTCGACCCCATGGATGACCTGCGTCGAGCCATAGGCCTTGCGCACATCGGCAATCTGCACTGATGCCATGCTTCCTACCCTGTTTCCGTTCCCTCATCGCTGACGCGACGCTTACGATCGGCTTCTTGTGACCGAATGATGCAAGGGCAGAGTTGTCTCCGCCTGTCCCTGCGATAAAGTCATACGATTAGAGAAAGCCTGTCAAGCGGGGCAAAGGTCGATCTGCGCCGCCCGGAACAGGCCCGAGAAAATGATGGGGGGCGTGCCGGCATGCGGATTCGAGACTTCTCGCGTCCCACGACGCTGAATGAGGACCGGCTTTTCGGTCAGGTCGCCCAGAAACTCGCGGTGGCGATTATTTCGGGGCGGATTCATGCCGGTGAGTTGCTCCCCAACGAGGACGATCTGCGGGCCGATATTTCCGTTTCGCGCACCGCCTATCGCGAGGCCGTGAAGGTCCTGACGGCGAAGGGCCTGGTCGAGGCCCGGCCGCGCAGCGGGACCCGCGCCGCGCCGCGCGAGCGCTGGAACCTGCTCGATCCCGACGTTCTCTCCTGGCATCTGGAGGCGGATCCGAACGAGAAATTCATCCGCGATCTCTTCGAGTTGCGCCGCTTCGTCGAGCCGAGCGCGGCGCGTCTGGCGGCCCAGCGCCGCAGCGCCGCCGACATCGCCCGGATCGAGGCGGCCTATCGCGGCATGGTCGAGAACCCGCCTTATGCCGAGGTGACGATCCGCGCCGACCTTGCTTTCCACGAGGCGATTTTCGCCGCGGCCCAGAACGCCGCCCTGCAATGCCTCGCCAGCGCGGTCGCCGCGACGCTGCAATGGTCGATGCTGCTGAAGACCGGCGACGAGGCCGCCTATGTGGAATCCCTGCCCGACCACGAGCATGTGCTGACGGCGATCGTCGAGCGCGACGGCGATCTGGCGGCGGCACGCATGGCCGGGCTGGTCATCGACAGCCTCAACACCACCCTCGCATCCCTCGGCAGCGAGGTGCCGGAAGCGAAGATCGCCCGAATAAAGCATACTAAATAGGGCTCGCGCAGACGTCTCTCCGCGAGGCGGCTCGGCACTGCGGCGGGATGACAATCGGCCCCGCTGGCGCATAAGCTGAATTTAATCGATTCAATCCCGTGCAGGCAACGTCCAAGCCTGCCCAACCTCTGGATACGCGACCATGGCTTCTTCCAATGCTCCCGAGATCGTCATGACTGGCCCGCTGATGGCGTACGCCGCCGATCAGCTGAAGGAGCGCTTCGTCGTTCACGAGCTCTGGAAGGCCGCGGACCGCGATGCCTTGTTGCGCGAGATTGCCGACCGCGTCCGCGGAGTCGCCGCCGGCGGCGGGCACAACCGCGTCGATGCCGCGCTGTTCGATGCGCTGCCGAAGCTCGAGATCGTCTCCAGCTTCGGCGTCGGCTACGATCACGTCGATGCGGCGGAGGCCGGCAGGCGCGGCCTGATCGTCACCAACACACCGGACGTGCTGACCGACGAGGTCGCCGATCTCGCCATCGGCCTGCTTCTCGCGACGGTCCGCCAGCTTCCGCAGGTCGACCGCTATCTGCGCGAAGGCAAGTGGCTGAAGGGCGCCTATCCGCTCACCACCTCGCTGCGCAAGCGCTCGGTCGGCATCGTCGGCCTCGGCCGCATCGGCAAGGCCGTGGCCCATCGCCTGGAAGCCTTCGGCCTGCCCGTCGCCTATCATGGGCGCTCGCGCCAGGCCGACGTGGCTTACCGCTACTATCCCTCGCTGATCGACATGGCCGCCGATGTCGACACGCTGATCTCTGTCGCGCCGGGCGGGGCCTCGACCCATCACATCATCAATGCCGAGGTCTTGAAGGCGCTGGGCCCCAACGGCATCCTCGTCAATGTCGGCCGCGGTACGGTGGTCGATGAGGCGGCGCTCATCAAGGCACTGCAGGACAAGACGATCCTCTCGGCCGGTCTCGATGTCTTCGAGGACGAGCCACGCGTGCCGGCCGACCTCATCGCCATGGACCATGTCGTGCTGCTGCCTCATGTCGGCTCGGCCTCGGTCCACACCCGCGAGCAGATGGGCCAGCTCCTGGTAGACAACCTCGTCTCGTGGTTCGAGGGCAAGGGCCCGAAGACGCCAGTGCCGGAAACGCCCGTAAGGGATCGCTAACCACAGCTCGGAATGACGCTGGCACAGTCGTGCCATCGTCATGCCTCTTTCGCATGGCTGTTCCAGCAGCAACGCGAAGCGCCCGACTGAGGCGGGGAATCCGAGATGTTCAATGCAAAATCACTGCTCGACGCTCTTGTCAGCGCGGGCAGCCAAGCGGCTCGTAACAACACTCAAGCCGGCCAGCCAGGTGGCCAGCAGGGCGGCCTCGGCGGCTTGCTGGGTGGACTGGCCGATCAGGTCCAGCGCTCCGGCGGCCTCGGCAATCTGGCCGGGCAAATCCTGACGCAGGCCAGGCAGGGCGTCGGCGATGCCGCACGCCAGGCCGGCGGCCAGCCTGCGGCCACCCCAGGCGCGGGCGGCTCCGGCGCCGACCAGCTGCTGGCGCAAGCCAGGACCATCTTCACCAACAATCCCCAGCTCGCCAGCGTCGCGCTCGGCAGCCTGGGCGCGCTCGTCTTCGGCTCGAAGAGCGGGCGTTCCGTCGCGATGTCGGCCGCCAAGCTCGGCGGCATCGCCCTGATCGGCGGCCTCGCCTATAAGGCCTATCAGAGCTATCAGGCCGGCAAGCCGCTGCTCGACGCCAATCAGCAGCCCATCCTGCCCGCGCCGGCCGGAACCGGCTTCGAGCCCCAGGCTGCGAGCGACAGCACCGCGCTGACCTTCATCCGGGCGATGATCGCTGCCGCGGCCGCCGATGGCCAGATCGACGCCACGGAACGCAACACCATCCTCGCCGGCCTCAAGGAAGCCGGGCTGGATGCCGAGGCGCATCAATGGCTCGCCGCGGAAATGGCGCAGCCGGCATCGATCGATGCACTCGTTGAGGCGGCCGCAAGTCCCGAGCTCGCGACGCAGATCTATGCGGCGGCGCGCCTCGCCATCGATCCGGACACGCCGGCGGAGAAGGATTTTCTCGCTGGCCTGGCCGGCGCGCTGGGGCTCGATGTCGAACTCGTCGCCAATATCGACGCAGCGGCCGGCGCTGCGAAAGCCTGAAGACCGGCGGAGCGCGGCAAGCGGGCGTTAATCACGCCGGTCAAATCCGGCACGCCCGCGCAGCGCGTGCACCTCGGCTTAGGACTTCCCGGACGACAACTCCCGCGCCGGTACAACCGGCCGTTGCTGTGCGCGGTGCCGGCGGCGAGGGGTCGGAGCACGGGCCGGGGCATGTCTTTAGCCGCCTTGATCAGGGCGATGCGTCCGCATCACTGGTTGAAGAACGGGCTGGTCTTTGTCCCGGTTTTCCTCAACCACGATGTCTTCGACCCGGGCGCTCTCCTGAGTGGCGCCGTCGCCTTCGTCTCCTTCAGCCTGATCGCATCGGCGATCTACCTGCTGAACGACGTCAAGGATATCGAGGCCGACCGCCGCCATCCGACGAAGTGCAAGCGCCCCCTGGCTGCGGGCGAGATCACCGTGGGGCAGGCCTATGCCGCGGTTCCGCTGCTTCTCGTCGCCGCCTTCGCCCTGTCCTTCCTCGTCTCGCAGCCGACGCATTTCCTGCTGGCGCTCTCGACCTATCTCTTCCTGGCGCTGGCCTATCTGTTGTTCCTGAAGCGCAAGCTCCTCGTCGACGTGCTGGGCCTGGCCGCGCTGCATACGCTGCGGATCCTGGCGGGCAATGCCGCCGCCGGCGTGCCGGTCTCGTCCTGGCTTCTCGCCTTCTCGATGTTCCTGTTCCTGAGCCTCGCGCTGGTGAAGCGCTATGCCGAACTCCGGATCACCCAGGACCAGTCCGGCCTCAAGAAGGCCGGCCGCGGCTATCAGGCGGAGGATATCGAGGCCCTGTCGCAGCTCGGCATGGCGTCGGGTTGCACCTGCGCGCTGATCATGGCGCTCTATGTCGACAGCGCCGCGGTCAAGCAGCTCTACCGGCACCCGGAGCTGATCTGGCTCGTCTGCCCGATCATCCTCTACCAGATGGCCCGGATCTGGTTTCTCGCCCGCCGCGGACAGATGCCGGACGACCCGCTCGTCTTCATGATCAGCGATTGGCGCAGTCAGCTCATGGGGCTGGTGGTGGTTGCGATCATGGTAGCGGCGACGCTGCTTCCGTGACCGCCGCGCCCTCATCCTACCGCTCCTGGGGCGGACTGGCCGGCCGCGACAGCCGGGTCGTCGAGGCGCGCGACTGGGTCGCCCATCCCGAGCGGTTTCGGAACCCCGTGCTCGCCCATGGCCAAGGCCGCTCCTATGGCGATTCCTGCCTGATATCGAACGGCACGCTGCTCGACACCCGGAACTTCGGCGACATCCTCGCCTTCGACCGCGAGACCGGGCTTGTCACCTGCGAGCCGGGCCTCACCATCGCGCAGCTGCTCGATGCGGCGGTCCCGGCCGGGTGGTTCCCGCCGGTCACGCCCGGCACCGCCTTCGTCACCATCGGCGGGGCACTGGCCAACGATGTCCATGGGAAGAACCATCACGGGGCCGGCACCTTCGGATGCCATGTCCGCGCCTTCGAGCTGATGCGCTCCGATGGGCATCGCCTGCTCTGCGCACCGGACGTGAACCCCGGGCTCTTCTCGGCCACCATCGGCGGCCTCGGCCTCACCGGGCTCGTCACGCAGATCACCCTGCAGCTCGTCCCGATCCGCTCCACCCTGATGGCGCAGGAGACGCTGCATTTCGACGGGCTCGACCGCTTCTTCGCGTTGGCCGCCGAATCGGATGCCAGCCACGCCTACACCGTCGCCTGGATCGACTCGCTCGCCGGCGGCCGGCATTTCGGCAGGGGCGTCCTCTTCCGCGCCAACCATGCAAGCCAGCCCGGACCGCTGCGGGCGGAGTCCGCACGCAGCCTGCCCTTTCCGCTGAAGCCGCCCTTTTCGCTGATCAACCGCGCGACGCTCGCCGCGTTCAATTACGCCTACCGGCTCGGCCAACCGCGAGACGGCGCCTCCCGGCAGGTGCCTTATGGCCCCTTTTTCTATCCGCTCGACGGCGTGCGGAACTGGAACCGCGCCTATGGCCCGCGCGGCCTGCGGCAGTTCCAGTGCGCCGTGCCGATGAGCGCGGCGCGCGAAGCCGTCGAGACGATGCTGCGCCGGACGCACGCTGCAAGGGAAGCCTCCTTCCTCACCGTGCTGAAGCTGTTCGGCGACAGGCCATCCCCCGGGCTGATGTCGTTTCCGATCCCGGGCGCGACCCTGACGCTCGACTTCCCCTATCGCGGCGCGCGCACCGATGCCCTGCTGGCCGAGCTCGACAGCATCGCGCTCGATGCCGGAGGCCGGGTCAATCCCTACAAGGACGCGCGCATGCCGGCGCAGACCTTCCGGGCCTCCTTCCCGCAATGGCAGAATTTCTCCGCCCATCTCGACCCGGCCTTCGCGTCGGATTTCTGGCGCCGCGTCTCGGCTCCCTGAGCCCTCCGCAAATAATCACGACCGGCTTTGAACCGATCCTGATCCCGTCGCGACCAATCGGCATGGAGAGCGAATGTCTCGCTCTCGCATCGATCGGGAGAGACGAGCATGACGACGTTCCGCAAGACGCTGACCGCGACCCTCGCCGCAGCGACCCTGGCCACCACTGTCTTCGCCTCGGCGGCCGAGGCGCGCCCGCGCTGGGGTTACCGCTATGGCGGGTGGGGCGTCGGCGCCGGTGTGGTCGGCGCGCTGGCGGCCGGCGCCATCATCGCCGGAGCCACGCGCCCGGCCTATGCCTACGATCCTGGCCCGGTCCGCTCCTGCGACCTCGTCGAGCGGTTCGACCGCTGGGGCAACGTCATCGGCTACCGCCGGGTCTGCGGCTACTACTGAGCCTGCCAGGGCCACCCTGTTTCGAGACCCTGAAACTCAAAAAGGCCGGCGCGAGCCGGCCTCTTTCGTTGCGGATGCTTCCGCCGTCAGCCCTTGGCGGCGGCGATCTTGCGCAGATAGCCGGTGACGATGCCGGTGACGCCGCGCGACAGCACGTCCTCGAAGGCCGCGATGAACTGGTCGCACTGCTCGCGCGTGACGATCAGGGGCGGCTCCAGCCGGATGACGTTTCGGTTGTATTCGGTGAAGGCCACGAGCACGTCATGTTCCTTCAGCAGCAGCGCGCCGACGAAGCCGCAGAGCGAGCCCTTCAGCTTGTCGTCGAGCAGCGCCACCATATGCTTGACGCCGAAGGGCATGGTCTCGCTGATGTCCTGGAACTCGACGCCGATCATCAGGCCCCGGCCGCGGATTTCCTTGAGCAGGTTCGGATATTTGACCCGCAGCGCGTTCAGCCGCTCGAGCAGATAGTCGCCCTGGCGCTGGGCATTGCCCATCAGGTCCTCGTCATAGAGGACGTTCAGCCCCTCGATCGCCGAGATGCAGGCCTCGCCCATGCCGCCGAACGTCGCCTGGGCATGGATCAGCGCGGTCTTGGGCTTGCCATAGGCCTTCATGTAGATCTCGCGCCGGGCGATCATCGCGCCCATCGCGGCCTTGGAGCCACCGAGCGCCTTGGCGAGCGCGGTCACGTCCGGCACCACGCCGTCGCGCTCGAAGGCGAAGAACTGGCCGGTGCGGCCGAGACCGCACTGCACCTCGTCGGCGACCCAGAGCACGCCATGCTTGTCGCAGAGCGCGCGCAGCTCCCGCCAGAAGCCCAGCGGCGCCTCGACGATGCCGCCGCCGCCCTGGATGGTCTCCATGACGACGATGCCGATCGACGGATCGCTTTCCAGCGCCTGACGCACCGCCTCGATGTCGCCGAAGGGCACCTTGACCCGGTTCTCGACCAGCTTGAACTGCGACTGGTAGAGCGTCGAATCCGTGACCGAGAGCACGCCCTTCGTCTTGCCGTGGAACGAGTTCGCGGCATGCAGGATCTTGGACTTGCCCGGCCCCTGCGCCTGCTCGGCGACCTTCAGCGCCGCTTCCATGGCTTCGGACCCGGTCGAGCCGAGGAACACCATGTCGAGATCGCCGGGCGAGATCGCGGCGAGATTGGCCGCGAGCGCGGAGGCGTATTGCGACATGAAGGCCATGCAGATCTCATGGCGGTTCTCGTCCTGGAATGTCTTCCGCGCCGCGACGATACGCGGATGGTTGTGACCGAAGGCGACCGAGCAGAACCCGCCGAAGAAATCGAGGATCTTGCGGCCGTCCCTGGTGATGTAGTGCATGCCCTCGGCGCGATCGACGAGGATCTTGTCGAAGCCGAGCAGCTTGAGGAAATGCAGCTGGCCGGGGTTGATATGGGCCGCGAACAGGTCCTTCACCGTCGCCGCATCGAGTTCCTTGGCCTGCTCGACCGTATAGAGCTTCGGGCGCTGCGCCACGGGGCTGTCATCCTTGAAGGCGGGCATGCTCATGCGGCGAGGCTCCTGCTGGCCGGGGCGGGCGCCTCCTTGGCCTTGCGATATTCGGTGTAGGCGGCGAGCAGCATGTCCTCGTCGCGATATTGCGGATGCCAGCCCAGTTCGCGCTTGGCCTTGGAGGTGTCGAGGATGCAGATCTCGTCGGCGATCTTGTACTGCTCCGGGTCCATGATCGGCATGTTCACGGCATCGAGCGCATCGAGCGTCAGCTTCACCAGCGGCGCGGGCGTCGGCAGCAGGATCGATTTCGAGCCGGCATGCTTGATCAGGTCGCCGAGCAGCTTTCTCACCGGCGGCGGATCGTCCGAGCCGAGATTGTAGGCCTCGTTCGGGAAGCCCGCCTTCCAGGCCGCGATGCAGGCGCTGGCGCAGTCGAAGACCGAGATGAACTGGTAGGGATTCTTGCCCGACCCGATCATCGGCACCGGCAGGTTCATGTCGATCAGCCTGAACAGCTTGACCAGGATGCCAAGGCGGCCAGGGCCGATGATCAGCCGCGGCCGGAAGATCGGAATACGGAACCCCTTGGCGCGATATTCGTCCGCCAGCCGCTCCGTCGCGAGCTTGCTTTCGCCATATTCGCCGAGAGGCTGCGCTGGATGGGTCTCGTCCTGCGGAACCGTGACGGAATGGCCGTAGATCATGTCGGTGGTGAAGTGGACGAGGCGTGTCGCCCCGCGCTTCTCCATCCAGCTCAGGATGTTCTGCGTGCCGTGATAATTCACCGGCCAGAAGAAATCGTGCCGCTCCGCCCGTGTCACGATGGGCGAGAGCATTTTGGCAGAGAGGTTGTAGACCACGTCATCCGGCGACAGCGCGATGCTCTCGACGCTTTCGGGAACCGTCACATCGATGCGCTGGAACGCGACCTTGGCATAG
The DNA here is from genome assembly GCF_900156025.1 of Allobosea sp. TND4EK4. Taxonomy (GTDB): domain Bacteria; phylum Pseudomonadota; class Alphaproteobacteria; order Rhizobiales; family Beijerinckiaceae; genus Allobosea. Next base: position 8,171 of record NZ_FTMO01000004.1, on the reverse strand, counting down.
TGCGGATGGGCGCTCTTCTGGATGTCGGCGACGACCACCGCCTCGCCCATCGCCACCAGATCGGCCGCGAGCCGGGCGCCGACGAACCCGTCGCCGCCGATGATGACGTGCTTCATCGCGGCCCCCTCGCGCTCTTCACGCGGATGGGGATGGGCTGCGGCGCGGGCCGCGGCTCGAGCAGGGCGCCGAGACGCAGGAAGAGACGTACGATCAGATCCATGATGCCCTCAGCTCTGTGCGATGAAGATGGTGCCAACCACGATGAAGCCGATGCCGGCGAGACGCGCCGCGCTCAGATCCTCGTGGAAGACGAAATAGGCGTAGGCCGCGACCACGACATAGGCGAGGCTCAGAAAGGGATAGGCGTAGCTGATCTGGACCTTCGACAGGACGATCAGATGCGAGGCCATGCTGACCACGAAGGTGCACAGGCCCGCGAAGACGAAGGGGTTGAAGACCACGCGGAACACCGTGCCCAGGAGCCCGTCCGTCGCGAGGTCGAAGCCGCCGAGCCCGCTCATGCCCCGCTTCAGCATCAGCTGCGCGGCGGCATTGGTCAGCACCGTGAACAGGATCAGGGGGGTATAGGAATTCATCCGGGCGTTCCGGCTCCGCTTGCGTTCGTGAGCTCAGGGATGCAACCGAAAGTACTGCCAAGTTCTTAGAGGTCGCCGCAGAGTTGGGCTTAGCGTTAAGAGGAGCCTGCCGGGATCGCCGAAAGCGCAGCGCAACCTGCTGCCGCCTTTCGGCAAGGTTCGAGCGCTATTGGATGGCTGCGACAGGCCGGCTCGACGGAGGCTGCATGCCCCTTCCCAACCGCGTAAAGCCCGATGGCTCACTCTTCGCCGACCCCGCGCGAGGCCTCTTTCTCGGAAACCGCGGCGGCCGCTTTCACCACCCTGGGCGGCAGGCCCTGCCGCGCCGCATCCAGGCGAGCCGGCAGTGGCTCTGCTGCGTGCTGTCCTTCAAGGGACGCCGCCGGCAGGTCTGGGGCAGCGGCTACACCGAACTCTTCTTCTGCGACGAGGTGACGGCGCTCGCCGCCGGCCACCGCCCCTGCATGGAATGCCGCCGCACCGATGCGCTTGCCTACCGCGAGGCGCTGATGCGTGGCCTCGGCCTGCGGCACACGCCGCTTTTCCCCGAGATCGACGCCATCCTCGACCGGGAGCGGCGGGAGGGGCGAGACAAGCGGACCCACCGTCTTCCCGCCGAGACCCTCCCGGACGGAGCGATGATCCTCGCTCCTGAAGGCTCAGGCTTCCTCGCCTTGCGCGGCGCGGTCGCTCTCGCCTGGTCGCCATACGGCTACGGCGCGCAGCGATCGAGGCCCGCCGGGGAAGCGGTCGTGCTGACACCCCCGGCAACGCTGTCGGCGCTCGCCCACGGCTATGTACCGGCTTGGGCCAGCAGCACTGGGGCGCCGGAGCGCTAGGAACCTTTCCCCGCGTGGAGGCGTTGCCGAAGCATCGATTTCGTCAGACGGGGTGCTGCACAATGCGTTCTATTTTTCTCTGGCTGCTGGGCGTTCCGATCCCGATCATCGTCCTGCTCTGGTTCTTCATGAAATAAGGGCGGCAGCACGCACGACCGGAGCCGGGCCAATGGCCCGGCTTTTTTCGTTGCGCCTCTCGGCCCCGTTCCGTGGCGACAGTCCGTCTCGCTCTTGCGCCAACCGGTCTCCCTCTTGCGGCATCGCACTTCATCGCCACATGACGGGCCCGACGTCCCGCTGCCCACACCGCACGGTCCCCCGCCATGCCCGCACCGCCTATCATCTCGGTCTCGAACCTGTCGAAGACCTATGCGACCGGCTTCAGCGCCCTGAAAGCGGTCGATCTCGAGATCAGGCAGGGCGAGATTTTCGCCCTCCTCGGCCCCAACGGCGCCGGCAAGACCACGCTGATCAGCATCATCTGCGGGCTGGTGACGCCCAGCACCGGCACCGTCCTGGCGGACGGCCATGACATCCGCGACGATTATCGCGCGGCGCGCTCGGCCATCGGGCTGGTGCCGCAGGAACTGACCACCGACGCCTTCGAGACGGTGTGGAGCACGGTGAGCTTCAGCCGCGGCCTGTTCGGCAAGCCGAAGAACCCTGCTTACATCGAGCAGGTGCTGAAGGACCTGTCGCTCTGGGACAAGAAGGACACCCAGATCCGCCGCCTCTCGGGCGGCATGAAGCGCCGTGTCCTGATCGCCAAGGCGCTGGCGCACGAGCCGCGCATCCTCTTTCTCGACGAGCCGACCGCGGGCGTCGATGTCGAGCTGCGGCAGGACATGTGGCAGATGGTTCGCCGGCTGAAGGAGAGCGGCGTCACCATCATCCTGACGACGCATTACATCGAGGAAGCCGAAGAGATGGCCGACCGCATCGGCGTCATCTCGAAAGGCGAGATCATCCTCGTCGAGGACAAGACCGAGCTGATGCGCAAGCTCGGCAAGAAGCAGCTCACCCTGCAGCTCCAGCAGCCGCTCGCGGCCCTGCCGCCGGCATTGTCCGATTTCGGCCTGAAACTGTCGGCTGCCGGCGACGAGATCGTCTACACCTACGACACCAAGGCCGAGCGCACCGGCATCACCACGCTTCTGCAGGGGCTGGCCGAGGCGGATATCCGCTTCCGCGACCTCAGCACCAGCCAGAGTTCGCTCGAGGACATCTTCGTCAGCCTCGTCAAGGAGCGCGCATGAACGAGACATCCATGCGGCTCAACCTGCGCGCCATCGCCTCGATCTACCGTTTCGAGATGGCCCGCACCTGGCGCACGCCCCTGCAGAGCATCGTCTCGCCGGTTCTCTCGACCTCGCTCTATTTCATCGTCTTCGGCGGGGCGATCGGCTCGCGCATGCAGTCGATCGACGGCGTGCCCTACGGTGCTTTCATCGTGCCGGGGCTGATCATGCTCTCGCTGCTCACCCAGAGTATCGCCAACGCCTCCTTCGCGATCTATTTCCCAAAATTCACCGGCACGATCTACGAACTGCTCTCCGCCCCCGTCGCCTGGTGGGAGGCGGTGATCGCCTATGTCGGCGCGGCCGCGTCGAAATCGATCCTGCTCGGCCTCATCATCCTGCTCACGGCGGGCTTCTTCGTCCCGCTCAGGATCGAGCACCCCGCGATGATGCTGCTCTTCCTGGTGCTGACGGCAACGACCTTCAGCCTGTTCGGCTTCATCATCGGCATCTGGGCCGACGGCTTCGAGAAGCTGCAGGTCATTCCGCTGCTGATCGTGACGCCGCTCGCCTTCCTCGGCGGCTCCTTCTACTCGATCGCGATGCTCCCGCCCTTCTGGCAGAAGGTCACGCTGTTCAACCCGGTCGTCTACCTCATCAGCGGCTTCCGCTGGAGCTTCTATGGCGTGGCTGATGTCGGCATCGGCATCAGCCTGGGTATGACGCTGGTCTTCCTGGTGGGCTGCATCGCGGCGATCGGCTGGATCTTCCGGACCGGCTATCGGCTGAAGAATTGATCCGTACGCCCTTTCAAGACCCGTCATTGCGAGCGCAGCGACGCGATCCGGGAGCGGCGGAGCTCCGCGTCCCCCTGGATCGCCCCGTCGCTCGGCTCCTCGCAATGACGACCGGGCCTGCCCGGCCCCACGATTGACTTCCCGCCCCCTTCCGTCTTCAAGCGCGCCATGACCGATCTTTCGAACCAGGATGCCGCGCCGCATGCGCGCCGGCGCACCTTCGCGATCATCTCGCACCCGGACGCCGGCAAGACGACGCTGACGGAAAAGCTGCTTTATTTCGGCGGCGCCATCCAGCTCGCGGGCGAGGTGCGCGCCAAGCAGGGCCGCCGCCAGACCTCTTCCGACTGGATGAAGATCGAGCGCCAGCGCGGCATCTCGGTCGTCACCTCGGTGATGACCTTCGAATATGGCGGCCACGTCTTCAACCTGCTCGACACGCCGGGCCACGAGGACTTCTCGGAGGATACCTACCGCACGCTGACCGCCGTCGATTCCGCCGTCATGGTGATCGACGCGGCCAAGGGCATCGAGGATCGGACCCGCAAGCTGTTCGAGGTCTGCCGCCTGCGCGACATCCCGATCGTCACCTTCATCAACAAGGTCGACCGCGAGACGCGCGACCCGTTCGACCTGATCAACGAGATCGAGACCACGCTGGCGCTCGATGTCGCTCCGATGACCTGGCCCGTCGGCCGTGGGCGCGACTTCGCCGGCACCTACGACCTCAAGACGAACACCTTCCGCCGCAACCAGAAGGGCGACGAGAACGCCGAGGACAAGCGCGTCAACGGCTGGGACGACCCGTTCTTCGACGAGCTGCTGCCGAATGGCGGCGCCGATACCTGGCGCGAGGAGGTGTTCCTGGCCGCCGAGGGCCTGAAGCCGTTCAACCTCGAAGCGTTTCGGGAGGGGCACCTGACGCCGCTCTACTGGGGCGCGGCCCTGCGGGACTACGGCGTCCGCGACCTGATCGACGCCCTCGGCGCCTATGCGCCGAGCCCGCGTGCGCAGGTCGCCGACAAGCGCCCGGTCGAGGCGGGCGAGCCGAAGATGACCGGCTTCGTCTTCAAGATCCAGGCGAACATGGACCCCAACCACCGCGACCGCATCGCCTTCATGCGCGTCTGCTCCGGCAAGCTGACCCGCGGCATGAAGGCGAAGCTCGTCCGCACCGGCAAGCCGATGCCGCTCAACGCACCGCAGTTCTTCTTCGCCCGCGATCGCTCGATTGCGGAGGAGGCCTATGCCGGCGACATCGTCGGCCTGCCGAACCACGGCACTTTGCGCATCGGCGACACGTTGACCGAGGGCGAGGACATCGTTTTCAAGGGCGTGCCGAGCTTCGCGCCGGAAATCCTGCGCCGCGTCAAGCTCAAGGACGCGATGAAGGCCAAGAAGCTGCGCGAGGCGCTGCAGCAGATGGCCGAGGAAGGTGTGGTCCAGCTCTTCCTGCCGCATGACGGCGCGCCGGCGATCGTCGGCGTCGTCGGGGCGCTGCAGCTCGATGTGCTGAAGGAGCGCATGGACGCCGAATACTCGCTGCCCGTCGATTTCGAGCCCTGCCAGTTCTCCATTGCCCGCTGGGTCTCCTCGGACGACAAGGCGGCGCTGGCGAAGTTCGTCGGGCTCAAGCCCTCGGCCATGGCGGACGATCTCGACGGCGATCCTGTCTTCATGGCCTCGTCGCAGTTCACGCTGAAATACGATGCCGAGCGCGCGCCGGACGTCACTTTCTCCGATGTGAAGGATTATCAGAAGGTGGCGAAGGGCTGACCGGACTGTGGCATGAATGCGACAGCCCGGTTCCATGACCGGATGATTTGATCTTTATCAAACCCGATGCACCCGAATGCGCGCTGATGGCGGCACGGGCTGCGTCGCAGGAACTGGCGGCAAAAGCCCATCACCTCTGGGGCTGCCGCCATGACCACGCAATCGATCCGTCTTTCTCTCGCCGCCGCGCTGCTGGGCGCGACCGCGCTCACCACCGCCCATGCGGCCGACCTGCCCTCCACCAAGGCGGCGCCGATCGCGCCGATCATGACGCAGTGGAACCCGTGGATGATCCGCGGCCGCGCGCTGGCCGTGATCCCGCAGGAGAAGGCGAGCCTGCACATCGGCGGCGCGCCCGTCGTCGGAGGCAAGGTCGACATCTCGAACTCGCTCGTCCCCGAACTCGACATCAGCTACTTCTTCACCAAGAACATCGCGGTCGAGCTCATCCTCGGCGTCACCCCGCACAATGTGAAGGGCGCCGGCTCGCTCGCCGGAGCCAAGATCGGCTCGGCCTGGCTGCTGCCGCCGACGCTGATGCTGCAGTACCACTTCACCAATTTCGGCGCCTTCAAGCCCTATCTCGGCGTTGGCGTGAACTACACGGTGTTCTTCAACGAGAAGGCCAAGGGCGGCTTCACCTCGTTCGACCTGAAGGATTCCTTCGGCCTCGCCCTCCAGGCCGGCTTCGACTACATGATCGACCAGCACTGGGGCATCAACTTCGACGTGAAGAAGATCTTCCTGGAGCCCAAGGTCAAGGTCAACAACGGCCTCGTCTCCGGCAAGGTCAAGATCGATCCTTGGCTGATCGGCGCCGGCGTGACCTACAAGTTCTGATCACAGCCACCGTCTCGACGGTTCGCTTGGGGAAAAGGGAGCGGTCCGCCGCTCCCTTTTTTGCGTCAGGTCTCGGCGAAGCCGAGTGGGATCGTCGTCGTCGATTTCAACTCTTCCATCGCGAACATCGAAGTCACGTCGCTGAGGTCTATGCGCGAGATCAGCTTCTTGTAGAGCGCGTCATAGGCCGCGATGTCGGAGACATAGGCCTTGAGCAGATAGTCGATCTCTCCGCTCATCCGGTAGAAGTCGACGATCTCGGGCAGATCGTGAACCGCCTGGTGAAAACGCTCCAGCCATTCCATCGAATGGCGTGCGGTCTTCACGGCGATGAACACCGTGACGCCGGCCTTGAGCTTCTGCCGGTCGAGCAGGGCGACTCGCCGCTTGATAAAGCCGCCCTCCTCCAGCTTCTGCACCCGCCGCCAGCATGGCGAGGTCGAGAGGCCGACCGCCTCCGCCAACTCCGCGAGCGGCAGGCTCGCATCCTCCTGCAGCCGCTCCAGGATGCGCAGGTCGAACGGATCCAGCTTGGCCACACCACCGCTCCCATAATATCGGAATCTCCTGCCGCACCATACGATCTATCATTCAGAATTTTCCAATCTAAAGCTCCATGGGGGTAAAATATTCCGCAAGGAGAAGAAAATTCTCGATCTTTGCAAACTGCTTTCCGCGGCCTGCCGCTACGATTCCCTCACATGCAGCGAGAGGGGAAGAGCATGCAGGGTTTTCTCAGCGCCGAGCGCCGTGGCGCGGTCCTTCGCAGCCTGCGCAGCAACGAGGGCACGCAGAGCCGTGATTATCTCGCCGCCGCGCGCGAAGTCCTGCGCGAGCTCGTCGCCATGCCGGATGTGATCCAGCGCCTGCCGCTCAAGCGCACGCCCGGCGGTTATGCGCGCAACCTGCTTGCCGGCGACGGCGGCGTCAGCGTCTGGGCCATGGTCTGGGGCGAGGGCTCGGCCACCTCGATCCACGACCATCACTGCTCCTGCTGCTTCGGCGTCGTTTCCGGCACCGTGACCGAGACCTGGTATCGTGCCATCGACGACAGCCGCGCCATCGCGACGGAAGAGCAGCATCGCACGCCCGGCTATGTTGCCTGCATGCTGCCGAGCGGCCCGAATATTCACCGCATGCGCAATTTCGGACCGGGCGAGGCGATCTCGATCCACATTTACGGCTTCGATCACGAGATCCATTCCTCCTCGATCGAGAAGGAGTATGTCGCCGTCAGCGGCTAACGCCGGGCGCAGACTTATCCCCGCATCCGCCCAAGCGGCGATGATGGCCTTCCCGCAGGAAGGTCGTCCATGTCGTTCAAGGGTTTCGCCTCATCCATCTTCGGCTCGCCCCCGGCTTCCGCCCTCTCGGTGACGCAGGCGCGCCTGCGGATGCTGGCGCCCAGGGCGAGGCCCGACATCGTCGCCGGCATCGCGCGCGATTTCGACCGGCTCGCGCAGCATGGCGGCCTCGCCGCGCGTCTGCGCATCTGTCATTTCCTCGCCCAGGCGGCACACGAGACCGATGGCTTCCGCACGCTGGAGGAATATGGCGGCGCGGCCTATTTCCTGCGCTACGAGGGGCGCGCGGATCTCGGCAACAGCCAGGCCGGCGACGGCGTGCGCTATCATGGCCGCGGCATTTTCCAGCTCACCGGCCGGGCCAATTACCGCCGCTTCGGCCGCATCCTCGGGATCGATCTCGAAGCCGATCCCGAGCGGGCGAAGGAGCCGGCCGTCTCGCTCGCCGTCGCCTTCGCCTACTGGAAGGATCGGGAGCTCGATGCGGCGGCGGATGCCGACGACGTCGTCGCCGTGACCAGGCTGATCAATGGCGGCCGCAACGGCCTCGCCGAGCGGACGCGCTATCTCGCCAGGGCGAAGACGATCTGGCCGTGACCTTTCCTCAGCGGTGGCCGGCTTTCAGGGCCTGGTCGAGATCGTCGTAGAGATCGTCGATATCCTCGATGCCGGTCGACAGCCTGAGGAGATCGGCCGGGCAGGGCGTGCCGGGGCCCTCGATGGAGGCGCGGTGCTCGATCAGGCTCTCGACGCCGCCGAGCGAGGTCGCGCGCTTGTAGAG
>NZ_FTMO01000014.1 GCF_900156025.1 Allobosea sp. TND4EK4 | reverse complement strand
TGGGCTTCATCTTCGTTCCTTCGTCACTACGACGAAGCCCAAATCCTCCTTAAATCACAACCTCAAATCTGTGCCATTGGTGCTGACGGCGGACACTCGACCGACCGCGTCCGGATCTGGTTGGCAACCTGATGGATGACGTCGATCATTCCTCGGGAGCCGTCGGCGGCTCCCAACGAGCCCTTGGCCGCGCGCGTGGCGCTGTCCCACATTCTCAGGTCGGAGCCCTTCTTCTCGCATAGCCTGCCGACCAAGCTGTCAAGGTCCGCACCGACCGCCCGAGCCAGCCGAAGACCTTCGTCGTAAGCGAAGACCGGCGCTTTGAACGCGTCCCACGCTAGGACGAACCAAGACGTCGCCGGGTCGAGATCATCCTTGCCGCGCATGTGCATCAGCTGGTTCAGGCGCCAGGTCTTGACCTCGCGACGAGCGGCCTCAAGCGCGTCTTCCGGAGAGACAGCGTAGGGATCGAACACCTCGTCGAAGATGTCTGCCTGCTTTCGGCGTTTGCGCGACGCCGGTTCGGCACGAGGGGTGCCTCGCTTGAGCGGCCAGTGCTTGGAGAGCTCCTCCAGCGCCGGACCGAAGCTCGCAAGATAGAGGTCCACACCAGCGATACCGCCCGACTGGAACTCGGACACCCGCTTCCGAACGGCACTGGCCACCAGCGGCTCGACGTCCTCCCAATAACTAGCGTCGCTTTCGATCCTCGCCTGACGAGGGCGGCACACTAGAAAGATCGTCGAGTTTGCCGCGGACTTGTCCTTAATGTGGAGAGAGCCTTCCGCTTCCGTATTGATCGGCCATGACGCCGAGATGGTGAAACCGGCCTGCATTAAACCGCTCGTCAATGCATCCCACGCTCCCGTGGCCTTATGCGTGAACATCAAAGTCATGACGCCATTAGGTTTGAGCACGCGGCGGCATTCCTCGAAGATACGCGCCATGCGCTCCTGATAGTCGCGCCCGGCTAAAGCCTTCGCGCCTTTCTGATCTCTGAATTTTGCTGGGTTGGCGACTGCTTCGTTTTCCTTGTCGGTGAGCCGTCGCGTAAAGAGTTGTGGCAATACCTGGCCTGCGGTGCGCTTAAGCCAGACATAGAAGAAGTCAGATAGCTCCGCGTACATCACGTTGTCGTAGTAAGGAGGATCCATGACCACGACATCGACGGAGGCGTCCGCAACATGCGTAAGGTTGTCGCCCGAGCCGCATGTGATCGAGATCTCCGCACGACTTCGAGCAGCTGAGCTGACATGCGAAAGCAAGTCGGCTTCTATGCCCCCGCCCGTCAGTTTAACCAACTCCCCAATGCATTTGGTGGTCTGTTCGACCGCCCAATCGTAGCCCAGGTCATCGACCAGGGAGGCCATTTCTGCGTAGGACCAGCAAAATGCGAAATCGTGTCGATTGAATGTATTCGCGACAATTTCGCGCGTTGACATCCATACGGACATCCGTGAGTTGTAATTCAACATCTTGTCTAGACTTAGGGCGAGATAGACAAAGGCGGTCCGGGTGAGATCGCTCAGTCCATGTGCTTCTTCCTCCGAAAGTATCTCGCGGAACACCTCGACCGCCGTGCAATGACCAATGAGTTGCCGGGGCGCGAACAGGTCTGTCCATGACCTCATGCCATATCGATGAGGCTCAGTAGTCTTCAAACCATCTGGTATGGCTTCGTTGGGAATTAGGTCGAGCACTTGCCAGTCTTGAATTCGTTCCGCAAGTCGCTCCATAACCGTCGAAAGATTATCGTCCGATGCTGTGGGGGATCGGTAACCTCTAACCCACTTGTCCTTGCCGCGTTTGCCAGACTTCGTCCGGGTTTCCATCCGACGCTTAAACACTACAGCGTAGAGTTGCTCGCCCATGCCGCCTGCTTGGGCCTGACGCTTGATGTCGTCGCCATCGATCACTCGGGCACAGTCCGGGAACGGGCAAGTGCCTGTGCCGTCCGCGACTGTGCCCTCTGAGTGCTGCTCTAGGCTGTTCACAATCTCGAAATCGCAGACGCGCCCCTTCTCAGTTGGGCCGCCCTCACACTTTGGATGCAGTCGAACGCCCGTGCCGTTCGGAGCAAGTCGCCAATTTGGCGACAATGGCACTCGTCCATCACAATAGGGGCACGTGATGGTTCGAGCCCACAGATAAGTTATGTCAGTTTCGTCTTTTCTAGCGCTTTGCGGAAACAAGACGTCCAATCGTTCTTTAATTCTTAACTTGAATGTATTCGAAATGCGGGCAAGCTCGGGCTTAATTTCGGGTCCAAATTGGATAGGATATTCAATCGTAGCTTTTTGAATTAGGGCCGCTACAGGGTTGAGGTCATTTGAGATAACATTGCAGCCCAAACGTGCCGCCTCAAAAGGAATGCTGCCGCCGCCTGCCGTTGGGTCAATCACCACCGGGGCGCAACCAAAATGCTTATGAATGACGTCAATATCGGCTTTCGAAGGCTGGTATGTGAAGGCACGATCATAGTCATACGGGTTCTCGATACGAACGCCGTTTCGAATGGCCGCGTCCATTCGCGCGCGAGCATTGACTGGATCGCCATGTATCCCCAGCGCCTGCAAAAAGTCTGCGTGATTAGCTTCAGCAGGTAGCAATGATGCGAGAAGTGCCGCTCGCGACGCGACCAATGGACGACGCGCCCACCAAACGTGCAGATAATATACTGGCGGCAGAGCCGTCATTGACCGCCGCTCTCGGACGCTTTCCTCTCCGATTGCGGCGATAGGTAGCCAACGTTCGATCAGTCGGGCATCCGTCATCGATCAAGCTTTCTTCGGGTCAGTCATAATGATGCGCAGCGCCGTCAGCACCCGACGTGGGTTCCGGCGGTGGACCGCCATCCCGAGCCAATAGGCTGCCTCCTCGCGTCCCATGGCCTCGATACCCTCCGCTACGAGACGCATCGCCTCGCGGCTGCGCATCGGCGCCAAGGTTCGGAAGAGCAATGCCAGGCGCAACGCGGCGTCCTCCGCGATCGGAGATCCGATGCCCTCGATCGGCAGGATGTCGATCCGAACACCGGCTTCCTTCAGTCGCCTGACGACGCGGTGCTCGACCAGTTCGAGGTTGCGCCCGCGAAGTCCAGCGAGCCGGCTCGGCGACTGAATATTCGGCGTGGCCGCTGACGGAAGCTGCCAAATTTCCAGCTCGGTGTCGCCGGGCCCATGACGCCGGGCTCTGAGCTCGTAGCGCGGCAGGGTCTTGGGCATTGCCATCATGTCGATCTCGATCCGACGCGCACGCATCACTTCACCTCCGCGAGGGCCTCGACGTAGGCCGTCGCGCTCGCAAACCTGGTCAACTTCTCAACGAACTTCTCAGTCGCGTCGCCAGCCAGCGTAAGGCCCTCCTCGAAGTCGAAATCGAAGGTCGCCTTCAAGTCCTGCTCTTTGGCGGCGCGAAACTTCCCTTCGAAGTATTCGCGGATGGTCGACGCCTCCGCCGGCGATCCCTTGAAGTCGAAAGCCATGCTGGAATCGTCAGCGGTCTCATATTCGCCTTCCAGCGACACCGTGCGCTTGGCGCCCGTGACGCTGCCTGCGACGGGAACCAGCTTGAAGGCTTCGGCTGCCTCAAAAACGCGAACCGACACGCGGTCTATCGATTCAATTTTGGCTGCCTTGGCCTGTTCGAACACGCGACGCAGGGCCTCCTTGAGGATGCCTTCGGCCGAAAAGGTTCGGGCATCGGGATCGAGTTCGTCGTCCTCGTCCGGCTCGTCGGGCTCTTCGTCGAAGTCCCGGCCTCCTCCGATCGGCCCGGTCGGAGGGACGATCGGGCCGACCACGATGTCGTCGGTGTCGTTCCCTTTCGGCACGGCTTTCTGGCGCGGCCAGAGCCCCTTGCTCTTGGCGAAGTCCATGGTGCTGACGATCGACTGCTCGTCGATGACGATGCTTGGGATCGGATCTCCCTGGCCAGCCAGCAACCCCTCGCGCTGGTAGATATAGATCCCGTCTTCGATGCCCTTGCGGATGGCTTTCACGAAAATGTCGTCGGACAGCAGGATCGGCAGGGCCGGATCGCGCCTGAATTCGTCGCGCAATGCCTTTGCCGTCATCTGACCCTTCTTCAGGGGCGTCCTGTCTCGGATGTAGGACGGCGAATCCGGCTCGTCGCCGTCCGCTCGGAGTTTGTTCTGCGAGCGCAGCTGCCGAACGACCTGCACTTGCCCGGCGCCAGGCTTCTCGGAAGCGTTCTGGATATCGATGACCGCATGCGCCAGGGCGACGCTCCCATCGCCGAGGCCGGTGCGAGAGGGATAGAGCACGTGGCGATAGCAATGCTGGATCGCGAGAGCGACGACGTGATCTGCCTTCCTGTCGAGTTCGATGACCTTCTGCTGCTGGTGCTCGGAAAGATCGCGCAAACGATCGGGCGCCTTGAGGTTCCGCAACGCAATCAGACGCGCCACGGCTGCCTTCATGTCCTTGATCTGCCCCTCGTCGGGAAGCAGGAAGACGAGGTTGTTGCGCAGCGCGCGCAGGCCAGATCCCTCAGCTCCTTTTCGCTCGTAGAGCTTCTGGACCAGTTCAGGCACGGCGGCGAGGTTCGCCCCGACCCCGAAGGCGTCGTAGGACATCACCCCCAGCCGGGGTTTGCCCTCGGCGAGGTCGTCTGGGATGTCACCGGGCAGGCCGGGGTTGAGGATCAGATCGAAGCTGGAGCCCTTGAAGATGTCGCGAATGCGGTCATCGAGTTCCGCGCGCGCCTCACCGGCTTCGACGTGGCGCTCCTCGCGCGCGATGATCTGCGTGAGGTTCGCCTCGGCACTGAAGCGCAAGGGAGCACCCGGACGATCGTCGAGATATGCCGAGTCGAGGACGAACCTCTTCCGGGCGTCGTCGACGAAATCGGCTTCGACCTCGGGCCCGGCCATCGCGAAGCGCAGATGATCCGGGTGGATGCCCTTCAGGTCGTTGTTGAATGCCAGAGTGTGAATGAAGGCGGTTCGAGCCACGTAGGAGGCATAGGGCGGGAGCCCACGATAGTGGCGGTTGTCGATATCCTGGGCCAGGGCGCGCTTGCCACCGGTCGAGGCGATGTCGTTGTTGATGGCCGGGACGTAGGCGGCCTGCTGGAGCCGCGTGGTGAATTCGCGTCGAATGCCTTCGACGCCCAGGTCGACGTGATGCAGGTGGATCGCGGAGGCGTCCTTGGGTTGGTTCGCCCATACGTCGGCAACCGTCTTGGCCAGGATGCGCAGCATGCCGCGCACGCGTTGGAAATTCGCCAAGGTCGCCGTCTTGTCCGTCAGCGTTTCCAACACGTCCGGATGGAACGGGTAGCAGCGCTGGAAGTCGTCGGCGGTATCGGGCCGCCTGGCGAAATCGGGCAGCTTGTCAGCGTGGCGAGACCATAATGCCTGGTATTCCGCGATCACCTCCCCCGCACGGGCATCGTCGATGGAGGCGAAGAGGCGGCGACGGATAACCTTGGCCGTCTCGTCGTCCTTGGTCGGGTTGAGGTTAGTGGCCTTGCGTCCCGACACGCTTTCGAGTTCGTCCATCGCCTTGGCGATGAACTCGTTCTCCTCAGCGAAGGCGTCGATTGCCTTGCCGTCCGCGCGCACCGCCAACGTGTAGACGACCGCGGCGCGGGGATTACCTTCCGCGGCGGTGAAGAGCGCTTTCAGGAATGCCGTCAGCTGGTGACGCGCGTCCATGTGCTGGATACGTCGTAGATAGTCCGAAAGCTCATCGAGCACGATCAGGACGGGCGAATCCCCGAACAACTCTGCGATGGTCTCCGCGCCGGGTGCGACCTGCTGCTCGTCGGAGCGCCGGACGATCTCGTAGCCGGTGGCGCCCGCAAGCTGATAGGCGATCTCACCCCAGGGAGTGTAAGCCCTGATGCCGTCGCCCATGGGCCGGCCGTTCGCGGGATCCGCGTCCTCGCCGTCGAACGCGGCGATGCGAACCGTGCCGCTTGGAAGCCGGGATGGATCGACGAACTCGCCGATGTTCGGAACGCCGGCCCCTTCCCGTGCCGCGTGAACCAGCGCGATGAGGCCGTGGGTCTTACCGCCGCCGAATGAGGTATCGAGACGGAACACCGCCGAGACCGCCCCACCTCGCCCGGATAGCCTGCCGCATATGTTGGCGAGGAGCTCCTTCAGCCCTTCGGTAGGAAAGGTGTTGGCGAAGAACCGGTCGGCTTTGCCATAGTCCGGAGAAGCGCGCCCCAATAGGACATGCGACAGCTTCGCCGCGAAATCATTGTCCGCCAGCGTGCCTTTCAGGACATCGTCCCTCGGCACGCATAGATCGAAAATGGTCGGCAGGGTCATGGTCGGTGGGCCCAATCGGTCGGTCAGCTCTTCTGGCCGGGTTTCGCTGTCTTCGCCTTCTTCAGCCATGCCTGGAGTGCCTGTTCGGTGAGGGCCGAAGCAGTTGTCTCCATATCGACGGCGGTCTTCTTCAGATCCTTGATCACCTCGGGTTCGAGGTAAACGAGGAGCTGCTTCCGTCCGTCAGTCCTTTTCCGGGACGCCCCGAGCGAGGCTTTTGATGTCGATGTCATGGCCTACGAGATAGCTAGATAGCTAACACGCTACAGATCACCGTCTCATGCGAATCACCCTTTCGCAACGGCTGAATGGCCGATTTTCCAAACGGCCAAGTTGCCGTCGAAATCGCAGTGGAACGCCGACCGTCACTCCTGACTTGAGCTGTCTTGATCCGGTTGCCGGCGATTGCCCGACACTTTATCTCGATACCCATGACTACGACCCGCGCCCCTATTCGGTTGCTCGGCGCCCGCAAGCTCTCCAGCTGCGGGGATCGCCCGCGCGCGGTCCTGACGGCGAGCCGAATAGCCGCCTGACGCGGGCGTCTGGCGCCCCCCTTCGCTATCACCGTCATCACGATCGCCGAGGCTCTGGCGCCGGGCGATCCATCATCACAGGAGGCGCCCATGTCGCGCCCGAAGCATGCCGCCGATTGGCAGGCGGCCATCTATGCCAAGCATCCTCATTGGATTGCGGGACACCACCCGCATATGGCGGTCGGCGACGGCTGGGCCGAGGTCTTGGCCCGCTTGTTTGACCGCATCGCTGAGGCGCTCGCCGGTGAACCGGTGCCGGTCAAGGTGGCCATCGTCGACATCAAGGAGAAGTATGCGGAGCTCCGCGCGGAACTTCTGGCACCCGTAGGGCCGGAGACCCAGGCCGTGATCGACCGAGCGATCCTGCTCGCGGAGATGAGGTCCGAGTGCACCTGCGACGAGTGCGGGCGAGAGGGCCGCTTGAGGTCGACGCTCGGTCAGTCGGGATGGCTCGCCGTGAAGTGCGATATCCACGCCAGCGGCTATCCGCGGCTGGTCGCGAAGGGGCCGCCTCGTCGTCGCGTGAGGGATCGCAGAGGTGACTACGAGGTTGTCTACGACCGAGTGACTGACGCCGTGGTCGAGACCCCGGTCGACGACATGGATTCCCGTTAACCATAAGCCCGACCGTGTCAGGAGCGATCGCGACCGGGCTTGACGGAAGCGCAAATAGTTCACTATTTGTTCGCTCATGCTCGTAGCGGCTTCCATATGCGTTGACCGGCCCGCGTCGAAAGCGCGCCCGCGTCCCCCGGCCCCTGCCGCCTGCGACTGATCTCGCCGGCGAGCGGAAGGCCGCGTCCTTCCCCAGGCTTTCTGCGATGATCCTTCCGTTCCTCTCGATAACCCCCGCCGCGCCGACCAAACCGCCCGACCTGGGCGGCGTCGACGCGCGGCCCGAGGACATCCCGATGAAACCACATCCCTTCCATTCCCGGAGGACGGACGCTCGCTAAAGCGCGGCGACGGCCTCCACTCGCGAGGCCGACATGCCCAACGAAGACTTCACCCTCGACCATCCCGACATCGAGGGCGACGAGCCCACCACTGTCCCCTCCCACCAGACCCTGGCCGAAGCCGCTCTCTACGCGGCGATCCCGCCCGACATCATGGAACGCATCGACGACGACGAGACTAGCCTGGCGTTGATCGTCACGGTCCCCTCCGCGGATTGGGTCGAACCCACCGTGGAGGCCCTCGGTTCGCTGAGGGAATGGAACGAGGTCTTCGTCCCACACATCAACAGCAAGAAGCGCCCTGCATCCGACGTTTGCGCGCGGAAGCTCGCCAAGGGGGAGTCCGTGGCCGGCGTCGCGGTGGCGCCGGAGCGGCAGCTCCCGCCCTCGCTCGTCAAGGCCGCCGATGCCCGCGTCGTCGTCTCCGCGCCGGACAACGCGGTGTTGGCGCGCGTCATCGCGACGGCGACCGGCGAGCGTTCCATGGCCATGCCGCCG
This sequence comes from Allobosea sp. TND4EK4, assembly GCF_900156025.1. Taxonomy (GTDB): domain Bacteria; phylum Pseudomonadota; class Alphaproteobacteria; order Rhizobiales; family Beijerinckiaceae; genus Allobosea. The sequence continues at coordinate 69,628 of NZ_FTMO01000014.1, read as the reverse complement.
AGGCTCTCGACGGGGCTCGATTTTTACGACGTCGTCGCGGCCATCCGCATGGGATCGACGGCCGAGGACTGCGTGCGCCGCCTGGAAGCCGCCACGGCGAGCCAGGCCGTGCCCGATCACGGTCTCGCGGACGTCCCGCCCATCGAGCGAATGGTAGGCTTTGGCGCCGCCGGCGATTGGGCCAAGCGCCTGATCGACGACCTCGATGCATGGAAGCGCGGAGACCTACCGTTCGAATCGATCGACCGCACGGTCCTGCTCGCGGGACCGCCTGGCGTCGGCAAGACGGTTTTCGCGCGGGCGCTCGCCAAGTCTACCGGCCTGCCTTTGGTGGTTACGAGCGTCGCTACCTGGTTCAGTTCGACGGATGGCTACCTGAATAGCGTATTGAGGGAAGTGGATCGTGTATTCGTGGAGGCGAATGCTTGCGCCCCTGCGATTATTTTCCTAGATGAAATCGATGCCCTTCCTAGCAGGACGCAAGTCGGCGACAGGAACAGAGATTTTTGGGTCCCTGTCATCACGAATTTGCTTACGACCTTGGATGGTGCGGCATCCGGCGCGGCGTCGCGCCTGATCGTGATCGCCGCGACGAACCATCACGACCGGATCGACCCCGCCCTGATCCGGCCCGGGCGCCTGAACAGGGTCATCCACATCGGCCCGCCCTCCACGTCCGACCTGGCAGCCATCCTGCGTCAGCACCTGGGCGCCGACCTGCCGGGCGAGGACCTGCTGCCCATCGCCGAGCTCGCCGGCGAAGCCACGGGCGCGCAGGCCATGGGCTGGGCGAAGGCCGCCCGGGCGGTGGCGCGCAGCGCCGGACGGGACATGATCGTCGATGACCTCGTAGGCGTCATCGCGCCCCCGGATCGCAGCCCGCCCGAAGAGCGTCGGCGGCTGGCGATCCACGAAGCAGGGCACGCGGTCCTCTCGCACCGCGTCGCGCCGGGATCGGTCCGCGCGGTGTCGATCGTCGGCCGGGGCGACGCGGCCGGACACACGGCCACGCGTTGGCGGCTCGGCAAGACCCCCACCCGCGCCGAGATCGAGTTGGACGTCATGTGCACGCTCGGCGGCCGCGCGGCCGAAGTCGAGATCCTCGGCGAAGCCAGCGTCGGCTGCGGCGGCGCGCTGGACAGCGACTTGGCCATCGCGACCGTTCAGATCGGCTCGATGCTGACCTCGTACGGTCTCGGGCCGAACCTGATCTTCGCCGGCGAGCCGTCCGACGTGCTGGACATGATGCGCTACGACCATGAGCTCCGGGCGACGGTGTCCAGGATGCTCGCAAGCCTGCACGAACGGTCGGTGCTCGCTGTGAGGCAGAACAGGCGTGTGATCGAGGCGGTCGCCGACGAGCTCGTCAGGCGCCGTCACCTCGGGGGCGACGCCTTCGAGGCGATCGTCGCCGCGGCCGACGCCGCGCCCCGTCGCAAGAGGGCGCCGCGCCATGGATAGCCTCGTCGTCAGTCTCGTAGCCCGCCTTATCTCGGTCCAGGCCGAGCTCGGGCCGAGTGCCTACAGGCGGGCCCTGTCGGCGGCGTACCAGGCCGTCGCCAGGGTCGCGATGGACGAAGCCGAGAGCGCCGCCGGCGTCGTGCGGCTCGGGCCCTCGCCGGGGACGGTGATCGCCTTCCCGCTGGCCGAGCGCCTGCGCCCCAGACCGCCGGGGTCCACGACACCGCAAATCGGGGATTCGTAAGGCCTCAAGGCCCCTTCGGGAAATCTGGTTAACGGACGCCGCCAAAGGATTGGTCATCAGCGATCCTTTGGTGGCGGGGGCTGTCGAGGCGTTTCGAAGGATTGGCCAACCAATCCTTCGATGACCCTAAGTCATTGCTGGCGGCCGCGAATCCCGCAGGTAGGCATACCAGTCCTTTGGACCTCACCAAAAATGCAAAGGAGTAATTCCGATGTCGTATCAATGGCTTGCTGAAAACAGCCGGGTTGACGGGATCCGAAGCCTCAGCTCTCGTAGGAGGGTCGAATGACCAATTCGGACCGGGTTTTGGCGAGGCCCTCGCCCGAGTTGTGGGATCTCGACGAACTGATGTCGTTGCCGGAGGCCGTCAGGCTCTTCTGGCCCGACGGCCCCCTGACGGTGAACAGCCTGAGGGTGGCGATCAGGGACGGCACCTTGCCGGTCGCCATCGTGGCCGGGAAGCACCTGACGACGCGCAGGGCGGTGCTGGAAATGAGCGCTTGCCGTCCATTGGTCGGCGGGCATGAGCGCCCCTCCGCAAGAGGGGCAGGAACGGGGGCATCGGTTTCTGACGTGGGGACCGTGATCGCCGCGATCCGCGAGGGAAGGCGCGGCAAGAGTAAGCCCGGGAACCGATGAGGCTCCCGGGCTCCAACCCGGTTTACCGGGAATTCATCGGCGGGATCGGTGTCCGTGGAAAGTCCCCGGTCCCGCCATCCATCAACGTCGGCCAAGGCCGGCATCGAATCCAGGTAAGGTAAGATGAGACAGGGAAACAAGCAAGCATCGGCGACGGCTACCTTGGCCATCATCGCCGGCATCGCGCTGGGCAAGAAGGCCGTCGAGGTCGACCTGCCGCCGGTCAAGCGCGGCAGGCCGCCTTTGCCGCCCAGGCTCCACGTTCGGAAGGACAGGGGCGGCGAGCACGGGATGGGCTGCATCCTCCACCTCGGGCAGCGGCGCTCCTTCGGCATCACCGCGGACAACAAGGAGGCCTGCGAGGCCGCCGTGAAGGTGAGGGAGCGTTCCGATCTCGGCAAGGCCATCGGCAAGATCGACCACGAGGCCGTGCCGCTCTCGACCATCCTCGCCGATTGGTTGGCCGAGCAGCACAGGAAGTTCGGCGGCACGGTCTACGGAGAGGGTCAGGTTCGCCAGATGGCGAACCAGGTCGAACGTCTCCTCCGCTTCTTCGGTCAGAATGCTACCCTGGGGCAGGTCAATCCCGCCCGATGCAGGGAATACGTGGGATGGCTCAAGGCCCAGCTCAAGGATCCCTCCGACCCGGCGCGGGGCCATTACGCGGAAGGCACCGCCTTCGGTGACCTCCGGCGTCTGCGCAGCGCAGTTCTCCTCTACAAGGAGTCGGCGGTCATCTGGATGCCGCGGCGCGTCGTCGTCCCCGGCCGTTCCAAGCCGCGCAAGCACTACCTCACCCGTTCCCAGGTCGCCCGAATCCTTGCCTCGGCGATCTGGGGCTGGGTTTGGGACCCCGACAGCCGGGACTGGGCGACGGAGACCATCGTCGACCCCGAGACGGGGCGCGCGACGGTGCGGCGCAAGGTGGACGCGGTCTTTCGAAAGGGCGCGCGGCGTGCCCGCTGGCAAGGGCGCATGCTCGCGCGGTTCATCTTGATCGGCGTCTACACCGGCACCCGCCTTGGGCACCTGTGGGGACTGTCGTGGGCCCGGCATCCCAATCATGGCCACATCGACGTGCGGACGGGCATCCTGCATCGCTGCGGATCGGTCGAGGAACGGGAAGCCATCGCCAACAAGCAGAACCCCAACGTGGAGATGCCGCCCAGCCTCGCACGGCTCGTCGTCCGTTGGCATGGGAACGACAGGAGCCGGAACGCGCGGTTCGTGATCCAGCGTCACGGCCATGGCGGTCGGAGCTACGAATGCGGCGAAACCCTTTACGTCCAATACAAGGCCGCCGCCCGCCGCGCCGCGTTGGGAAACTCCATCGTGCATGAGCTGCGTCACACGACGATGACTTGGGTGACCGAGGAGACCGGGAGCGACGCCGTCGCCGCCAGGTTCATCGGAGTCTCGCCCGACATTGGGCGCCGGACCTATAGCCACGCCGGAGTGCACGCGACCCATATCGCCGCTCAGGCGCTGGGGAACATGGCCCGGAAGCGCGACGAGCTGAGCACCCGGGACCTGGAGGCCGAGAAGCCCAGGGGCAAGAAGACGATCGCGGAGGCCACGGTCGCCAGGCTGGCCAGAAGTCGGAAGCTCGGGGTGATGTCCGAGGCGACGCCCCGTCCCGAATGATCGATCGAAGGGCCCGGCGGCGACGCCGGGCCCTTTCATTTCCAGACACGACCTCGCTCGATGAGCGCTGACCGCGGGTCGGAGGTCACCACCCGCATCGGGAGGCCGCGGGACGCGACGGCCTGGACGACCGAGCTGCCGGGGTGGCGCCACTTCTTGTAGGCGTCTGCGGCCACGACTGTGAGGGCGGGGCTGATGGCGTCGAGGCGTGCGGCGTCGAAATTGTTCTCCGATCCGTGGTGGGGCAGAACGAAGGTGCCAACCTGCGGCAGCAGAGCCCTGAAGTGACGCAGCAGTTCATCGCCGATCGAGGCCTTGCGAAGCGTGCTGTCGCCCGCCGACAGCCAACCGGCGGCAGGCCAACCCCACCAAGGCCAATGCGATGGTTCACGCCAGGCGGCACCCTTCAGACCTTGAGCCGGTCCCGAATACAGGCATAGCGAAGTCACGTTCAGGTCGTGGCCGACCGCCTCGTAAGCCTTTCTCAGCTTGGTCGCGCCACCCTTGTCCTTCAGGGTGTCCCCCAGGTCCTTGCCCCAGGAGGTGGCCGTCCATTTCCGGCCGGTCAGGGCCTTGAGTTGAGTCATGAACTTGCGGCGGCCCGCCGTCACGCCGGGATCGACGTAAGGCGCCAGGAGCCAGCAGGGGGAATGGTCCAGCGCCGGAAGGGCTATCGCTGACGTGTCGGGGATCGCGATGGCCGCGACGCCCGTGCCGGATCGTTGCCCTGTCGCAAGGACCTCGACGCTGCCTCTGCCAATCAACCTCGCCTGCATCCGGCCCTCGCCCCCGCCCTCGGAGAACACGGCCTCGCCACCTCTGGGCGGGTCCATGGGCGTAACGTCAAGCGATCCCGGCCCCCCGTCGCCGTCGCCTCCTCGAATGAACAGGATTTGCCGAGGGCCGTAAGCGGTCATCGCGGCAACGGGGTCGAGGGTGAAGCTTCTCACGAAAGCATCTCGCGCCACCGCTGGGTCGGCGGCGACGCTGGCCGCGAACGCGATGAGGCGCTCGGCATTGGGCATCAGTGGCATCACGACCGTATCCACCTTCACGCCCGCCCCTTTGGCGAGGAGCTTGGGCACGCCGTTGATGTGGTCCGCGTGGGCGTGGGACAGGAAGAGGACGTCGAGCCGGGATCCCGGCCCGCCGAGTTCGCTCACGTAGGCCTCGATCTCGCGCTGGCGAGCGCCCGCGTATCGCGTCATGGCCCCGCAATCGTAGGCGAAACGGAAATCCTGCCCCCCGGGGACCGGGGCTCGGACACTTGCGGTATGGAAGCCCCCCTGACCCACTGCGCGCTGGGTGCGTCGGAATTCCGCTATCGGGTTCAAGGCCGTTCTCCGCGCTACCTGCGATGGAGCGTCACGCTGCCTGGGCTGGACGATGGGTTCCATCGGACGGAGCAGTTATCCCCAAGCGGTTGTGGACAGGGTCGAATTCCCGATGCGCCCTCCGTGTCGGCAAGGCGCTGCGCCGCGAATCGGGTATCCTCGGGCGTGCAAGCGATCGAGGGGGCGATGAAGGCGCTGGGGTTCAATATCAAGAAGGGCGAGCTCTGGTTCTGCGTGCTCGAAGGCGACCGGGCCGCGCCGGCGTTTCTGGCCCAGGACAGGCATCGCTTCGACGCCGAGCAGCCCCGGACCGGGCTAGCGCATTTCTTCAAGCAGACCTTCGGGGAGGTCATCGACCACACCAAGCCGGACCTGCTCGCCTATCGCGTCTCCCTGGATGCGAACGGCGCCGACCAGGTCGCCTATCTCTGCTATCCGTTCGGCATCCTGAACCTGATCGCGCATGAACGTGGGACGCCGATCCGGGAGTTCGTCACGCAGTCCTTCTCCAAGCGGGCGCTCGGGTTCGCCGGCGACAAGCTGGACGCGTGCGATGCCCGGATCTCGAACCCGCCGCCCAAGTGGGGTCGCGACGGAAAGCTCGCGGCGTTGGCCGCCTGGATGGCCCTCGATGGCTGATCTCGTCCCGACGCTCCTCCGACCCGGCGAGACCATCCTCAACAAGTATCGCGTCGAGCGCTTCCTCGGGCGCGGCCGCTTCGGTGAGGTCCATCTGGTGGAGAACGTGCCGATGGCGCGCTACTCGGCCCTGAAGGTGGTCGTGGTGAAGGACCCCGCCACGCAACGGGCCGTCGTCGAGGCCCAGGCGCATAGCCTCTGCGGCCACGACCACGTCGTCGAGATCCGCTCCGCGGACGTCTTCGACGGCTCGGTGCTCATCGAGATGGAGTTCGTCGAGGGAGGCTCGCTCGGCGATCGGCTGCAACGCGAGTTCGTCCCGGTCCTGGATGCGATCGCCTACGTGAAGTCGGTCCTCTATGCCCTGGAGCACGCGCACGCCCGCGGCATCGTCCATCGCGACGTCAAGCCCGGCAACATCATGCTGGCGCCCCGCGGCGCCAAGCTGTCCGACTTCGGCACAGTGATCCATCCGGGCAGCGGCATCCGCGTCACGGACGAGTTCTATCGTCCCCACGCCTCGCCGGAGGCCGCCAACGATGGCGAGTTCTCGCCGGCGAGCGACGTATTCGCCGCGGGGCTGACGCTTCTGCGGGCGGCCAACAACATGAGCGACGAATGGGAGAGGTTGCTCGCCGACCCCATTGCCTGGCGCAGGGCGGTCGCCGACGGCGTCTTGCCGGCGAGGATCGGATACGCCGATTGGGTTCCCGGCGGGCTGCGTCGCGTGATCAACAAGGCCTGTGCCCGCGATCCCGCCGATAGGTATCCCGGCGCGGTGGCCTTCAGGCAGGCGCTGGAGAGGCTCCGTCCCGAACGGCGCTGGCTTCGCTTGTCCGCCGACGAATGGGCTTGCGATCGGGACGGGCGCGCCGAGACCGTTCGCTACGTCCCGGGACGCAGGCCCGGGGTGGAGTTCAGGTCGGGCTCGCGTCGCGTCACCGACCGCTGCGGCCAGTTCGACACCGAGCGTGAGGCCAGGCGTTGGCTGGGGCGGGTGTTGGCCGAGACGACCTTGGCGGGGTCCGCACCCAGACGCCAGGTTCGCAGGCCGAGAACGCCGGCCTCGGACGTATTCGCCTGATCGGCTTGCCGGATACCCCCGGGTAGGGCAGGCTCGCGGAGGTCGGATCCGCTGTGGCGCCATATCCTATCCCATTTCCTGCACCACGCCCGTGCCCGAAAAGACCCTAAGCGCCTGAAATAAGGCCGCGATCTGTTCTCGTCGACTTCGGATCGGGGATCCGATGGGAGGTTTGCTCCCCTCGGGGCGGGTCCGCCGGCATCCGTTTTGTTCTATTCCCGTTCACTCCGAAATGGCTTCGTCGCGCGAATTTCGATGCCCATTTCCGTACCCGGCCCGTGAGAAGTGGAGCGCCTACTTGGGCGGCGGCGGCTTGACCCCGCTGCCGGTGGTGGGGGGCTGCGGTGCGCCGCTTCCGGTCGGAACATAGCCGCCTTGCGGGTTCGAGACGCCCGACGGCGACGTGGTGGTGGGCTGGTATCCCTTCTGCTCGGACGGGCGGTAGCCGTCATTGACGCGAAATGGGCCGGGGGACTTGCTCATTGGATGGCTCCTTGGTGCGTCCAAAACTGGACGTGTTTCACTTCCTTGGCGGGAACGTAGATCGCGATCTTCTCGGGCCTCTGGGTCCAAGCGCCCGTCTCCGCCACGTCCCAAATTTCCTCGATGAGGAGATCACGCTCCGAAGGCTCGCTCGACGCGAACGACCGCGATCCGAACACCCCGGCCACCATCGATCCGTCGGCAAGCGTTACCATGACGAAGGTCGAGCCTCTCCGATTGGCGAAGACCCGGTCCCAGGCCGTGGGCGACGCATGGACGGTGTTGATCCCGAGCCGGGTCGCCAGGACGCGTAGCCACTCCCTCTGCGACGCCAGGCCCAGTAACAGCCCGGCCACAAACGGTCCGACGAACACGATCGTCAGCCATGCAAGGGCTTTTGCCCAACCCGCATCCCTGAACGTGAGGACATATTCGACGGCGGGGAACGCTAAGGCATAATAGATCACCGACAACGCCAGATAGGCGATGACGTTGTCTTTCATCGCCATCAGGCGTCCCGTGATGAACTGGGCGCGCGTCCACGCGATGATCAGACCCGGAACGACGAACGCCAGGACAAGGTAGACGTTGGTGGCGCCTTTGAGATCGGGCACTGGCGAGGCGAATCCCTATTAGAATCTCAGGCTATCACGGTTGAGGGCGAGCGCCTCCCGTGTGCCAAGTAATTGGTCGAGTCTAGCAGGCAGTCATCGATGCCACACGGCGGCGTGAGCGATGATTGCCCCAGCGTCTCACGTAAGAGAAAGGATCAGCTTCAGCCAATCGGTTGATCCCTTCAATCCCCGCCCACTATCCTTCCTGGTCCGCATGGCCGCGCCGACGCAATTGCTTGCCGGCGAAATCCTTCCTGCTGCTGAATTGCCCGCCATTCTCGCGCGGTGGAATTCGGGAAGGGATCTCGATGAAGCCTCGCTCCCCGGTCGCGAGCTCGACGGTAGCGGTGCCATCGCGGAACACGATGCGGCTGACGATCGCCCTCAGCCGCTGGTTCACTTCGTTCCGTGCCGCGGGCGCCTCGGCTTCGGGGATTTCCTCCAGGCGACGGTAGAAGGCCACCAGCGCGGAGAGCGCGCCCTCCTCGGCCACATGGCGCCTTCCGGCGGCCTGCCGCTCCAGATCGGCGATCTCATCGACGACGGCACGACGGCGCTCTCCGAGGTCCCGGAACTGGCTGGTCAGCACGCCGGTGTCGTCGTCGATCTCCTGCATCTGCCGACCTAGTCGATCGAGCCGGGCGACGATGTCCGACAGCGCCCCACGGCGTTCCGAAAGCCGGTCGGCCAGTTCGCTCACCTTCGCCTGCGACGACCGCAGCAGGGTCTCCGCCTCCCCATCCACGACGAATATCACGCCGGCCTGCAGGCGGGCGTAGTCGTAGCGGAATCGGTGCTTGCACGCGCGCACGATCGCCCGCTGGCAGACCATCTTAGGGCCCGAGGTTCGTCTCCCCTTGTCCTCCAGGGTCATGCCCTTGCCGCAGTAGGAGCAGACGCAGATGCCCTGAAGCAAATTTTTGAAGGCACCCTTCCTACCGCCGGAGCCTTGCCGGAGTGCCGCCGCCGCCCGCGCCTGCATCGCCGTCGCGCGATCGACCGCAGCGGGGTAGTAGTCCGGGATTGGCTCCAGCCAGATCTTGCGGCTCCCCTTCGGAGCGATCGAGGGCCGGTATTCCCCATAGGCCTCGCAGCCGGTCAGGATCTTCTGGATGTAGCTGTCGGTCCAGGCCGGCGTGGGGTTGCCCTTGCTCGGCTTCGTCCAGGGCGGCTCGCGTTCGTTGAGCTCCTCGGCGATCTGTCGGCGACCTCGGCCGGCGATGGCCTGGGCGAAGATCCAGCGGACCACCTCCGCGCGATCCGTGTTGAGATCATAGGCGCCGTCCTTGAGATATATCCAAGCCGGGCAGCGCTTCCCGTGCGGCGCGCCGGTCGCCCGCGCCAACGCGATCTTCTTCTGCCAGGCTTTCGAGACGCGCTCCGACTTCACCTCGCTTTCGTTGTTGCTCCGGCCGAATGTCATCGTGCCGGCGATGATGGTCATCATGCGCTGGATGCCGGATCCTTCGCGCGAGTAGCGCATCCTGTCGCTGACCGTGGCGATCGTGATCCCCTTCGACAGGATCGTCGTGAACACCGCGAGTGCGTCAAACGGGTCTTGCCGCGAAAGGCGATCGAGGTTTTCCATTACCAGCATCGAGCCGGGGAAGATCCTGTCGGCCTCTATCGCCGCGATCAGCTGACCCAGCTGGCCCTTGCGGATATGGGCGCCGACGTAGGCGCTGAATCCGATGTCCTGAAGAATGACATCGGCCACGACGCCCTCGGCCCGGCACCAAGCACGGAGGCCCTCAACCTGCCGTTCCTGGCCATGCCCTTGGGCCTGCTCCTCGCTGGACAGGCGAACGTATAGGATGACGACGGGCCGATCGCGCGGCGCATCCGTCAGTTTCATGGTCATTCGGACACCTTAGCCATGTCCGAAACTGATCACAATGGTAGCAGGTTGTGGCCGCCAGCCGCAGCGATCTCCAGCACGCGCTTGGCGCTTTCCTGCCCCTTGATGTCGGCGAGGTCGGGTAGCGGCCCGGTCTGGCGTGCCACGGCGGGCTCAGGCCGCGCCATCACCTGCGTGCCCTTGAAGTGGTTGGCGAGCTGGATGAGCGAACGCGGCGCGAGGATGTCGATGTCCGCGGCCGCCCAGGCGGCTTCCGGCCCCGTCGCCGCCGGGCAGATCAGGCCCTGTCCCCGGTCATAGGCCGCAATCGCGGCAGGCAGGACGCCGGCAACCGCCGTGATCGAACCGTCGAGCGCAAGTTCGCCGAGCACGGTGTAGCCGGCGAGCGCATCGGCCGGGATCGCGCCGATCGCCGCCATCACGGCGAGCGCGATCGGCAGATCGTAGTGGCTCCCTTCCTTGGGCAGGTCGGCAGGAGCAAGGTTGACCGTGACCCGCTTGGCGGGCAGCGCGAGCCCGGATGCGATCAGCGCCGCCCTCACCCGCTCACGGCTCTCGGCCACGGCCTTGTCCGGCAGGCCGACGAGGATGAAGGCGACGCCGCCGGACGCCACCTGCACCTGAACATCGACAGCGCGGGCCTCGATGCCCTCGAACGCCACCGTCGCGACCCGCGTCACCATTCGCCCGACCCCGTTCCCCTAGGGGAACGCTAGCCGAGCTTCAGCATGGACGCAAGAACATACCGGGAACTTGACCACGGAGCCTCAGGCCGTGACGCCGAGCCCGATCTGGCAGGCCACTCCCGTACCGCCAAGGCCGCAATAGCCCGCCGGGTTCTTGGCGAGATATTGCTGGTGGTAATCCTCGGCGAAGTAGAAGGCCGGCGCCTCGCGGATCTCCGTCGTGATCGGGCCATAGCCCTTCTGCGCCAAAGCCTGCTGGTATTCGTCGCGCGAGCGCTCGGCCGCAGCCTGCTGCTCGGCATCGAAAGTGTAGATCGCCGAGCGATATTGCGAGCCGATATCGTTGCCCTGCCGCATGCCCTGCGTCGGATCGTGGCTTTCCCAGAAGGCCCTGAGCAGCGCCTCATAGGAAATCCTGGCCGGATCGTAGACGACAAGCACGACCTCGGTATGGCCGGTCATGCCGCTGCAGGTCTCTTCATAGGTCGGGTTCGGCGTCTGGCCTCCGGCATAGCCGACGGCGGTGGTCCAGACGCCCTCGCCCATCTGCCAGAACTTGCGTTCGGCGCCCCAGAAGCAGCCGAGTCCGAACACGGCCTTCTTCAGCCCGGCCGGATAGGGCTCCTGCAGGCGATGGCCGTTGACGAAATGTGTCTCGGCGGTGGGCAGGGGGGTGCTGCGTCCCGGCAGGGCTTCGGCAGCGCTGGGCAACGCAGTCTTCTTGCGCAGGGAGAACATGCTCGGCTCCGTTTCGTGGTCGAACGCCAATATAGGGATCGGCAGACGCGCCTCACAGAGGCAGCCTTCCTCGCGACCGTTCACTGACGCGTGACGATGCCGATCGTCGGCTGTGGAGCCCGCCCAAGCCAGAGCAGTCCGAACCCGAGGGCCAGCAGCGCCGCCGCGACGGGAAGGCGCGCGAATTCGGCGAAGGCAGGATCGGCAAGCCAGGGATGGATGTCGCGCGCCAGAGCCGGGCCGATCAGGGGGTAGCGCTCCGGCAGCAGGGTCTGGAGCGCCTCGCCGATGGCGGTGAACCGCGGCCCGGAATTGGCGATCGAGCGTGCGCCGTCGATGACGAGCGTGACGAAGCCGAACGCAACCAGGCCGTAACCGAAGAGCCGAACCAGAAACCGCACGCGTCCCTCATCCCCATCCGGAGACCCAGACCGTTATGTGCGTCGCGGCAGCGCGAACCGCAACCGGCACGGCCTCGTGCCGGACCGGTTTATACCGATTGTTGAAAACCCGGCGCCTCAGCCCTTGAAAGATGACGAAGCCGCAGTCATAAGCAGCCCGCCGGACAGGTGGCCGAGTGGTTGAAGGCGCACGCCTGGAAAGTGTGTATACGGGAAACCGTATCGCGGGTTCGAATCCCGCCCTGTCCGCCATTGAAATTTTCACAAGCAATTGAAATTAGAAGACGATCGACTGATCGCAATTGCTCTCCCCCCTTCTCACACCAACAGTCAATTGGCTCCTGCTGCCCTGCTGTCAGGGGCGTGAGGTGTCGGTATTTCCCGGATGAACTGCGCCGATAGCGGAACTTGGTGCTCTGCCCGAAAGCAGACCTCCGCCGCGCAGCAAGGTCACGACCGGCTTCGACTCTTTCAGAACTTGTGTTTGTCCGCTCTTCGACAAGGACACGCACCGAACGATGCTCCGTCAAGTTCTCGCCATAACCTTCGGAGCGGCGCCAAAGGCGCGCCGGAACGCGTAAGTGAAAGCACTGTGGGACGTGTAACCGAGTTCGCGGCCGATGCTGGCGATGTCGGCGTCAGCACGTCTCAGCGCCGCACGCGCCAAGGTGAGGCGCCACGTCCGCACATAGCTCAACGGGGGCTGCCCAACTTGGCGGGCAAACGCAGCAGAGAAGGCCGCGCGAGACATGCCGGCCACGCTGGCAAGCTGCGCCACCGTCCATGGCCGGGCGATATTCTCATGAACAGCGCGAAGCGCGCAGCCGAGCCGGGGGTCTGAGAGCGCGCCTAGCCACCCAGTCCGGAGACGCTCGCCACCTTCCGCATAGGCGCGGATCGCTTCCACCAGCAACACATCGGCTAGCCGGGCGCTCACGATCTGACTGCCCATCGCGCCTCGATCCACCTCGTTGTTCAGCAGAGTCAGGATCGTGCTCACGGCTTCTGATGCGGGCGAGGACCGGGGAACCGGGAAAAAATCCGGCAACATGTCGAGCAGGAAGTCCGTGTTTCCCGGCGAGAAAGTTACGGTCCCCCCGAGCGCAATCGTATCGTTGCCATTGAGATGAGCCACGTCGCAGCCGTCGTAAAAAGGGCGGCCGTCCCGGAGCGGCATGTTCGGGTGGCTGGCCACCGCATAAGTGGTGCGCCCGATCAGGCAGACGTCGCCGGGGCGCAACAGCTGCGGCTCCTGCCTTGGCACGATCAACCAAGCGGTTCCTTTCAACAATGCGACGAACTTCAGGCGATCAAAAGCTGGAAAAGAGAGCGCCCACTGACCAGCGGCTTCCAGGCGCGTGCGGCGGGTGACGTTGGCACCGAGGGCCATAAGGACGTCTGACAGCGGATCGGTCAAAGACTGAGACGATCGCGATAGAACCATGGATTTCACGCCGTAAGAAGTCTTGATGGACGGACATATCTCCTGCCTGAAGGAGAACAACAATGAATATCGCAGGCAAGGTTGTCGTCATCACGGGCGCGAGCAGCGGGATCGGGCGGGCGACAGCTAGGCATCTCGCCGAACGCGGCGCCTTTCTCGTGCTGGGCGCCCGACGCAAGCAGGAGCTCGCCGCCGTCGTCGATGAGATCACCGCCACCGGCGGCAGGGCCATCCACAAGGCGACCGACGTTCGCCATCGCGGCGATCTCGAAGCCCTCGTCGATCTGGCTATCGAGCGGGGCGGCAGGCTCGACGTCATCGTGAACAATGCTGGGATCGGGCCCATCTCGCGCTTCGACGCCCTGCGCGTCGAGGATTGGGACGCCATGATCGACATCAATCTGCGCGGAACGCTATACGGCATCGCTGCCGCATTGCCGATCTTCCAGCGCCAACAGTCGGGCCATATCATCAATATCGTGTCGACGGCGGGGATCAAAATCCTCCCGACCATGGGTGTCTATGCCGCGACCAAGAATGCCGTGCGGACGATCACTGAGGCCTTGAGGCAGGAGGCGGGGCCGCATCTGAGGGTCACCGAAATATCGCCCGGCATGATCTCGACGAACTTTGCAGATTCGATGACCGATCCGACCGTCAGAGAGGCCATGGCCCAGCGGATCGGCAACATCGCCATCTCGCCCGATGCGATCGCTCGCGGCATCGCTTATGCGATCGAGCAACCCGCCGATGTTGACGTCGGCAGCATAGTGATACGACCAACGGCTCAGGGTTGATGGCCTGTTGCCTGTGAAGAGGCTCGGGAGTTGCCCACCCCACCCGGTCATCTGCAACGGCTGGGCACCTTGAGGCTGCGCCGCGCCAGTTCCTGACCTTCGGTGCCCGCCTTAAACCAGACGCTCAGAGTTGAGGATGCCCGCTCAGGCAACCGCCGCCGCCGCTCCTAGCCGGCCTCGAGACTCGGCGTCCTACTCAGCAGCTCCGCTGCAACTCCTCTCACGGCCTGCGTCAGGCGGTCGAGCAGCTGCACCTCCAGCCTGGTGCGCTGCCAGTACAGCGTCACGCCGAGCCGCTTCTGCGGAGCCAGCTCGACCAGCCGCCCCTCGGCGATCAAGGGCGATGCGAGCACAAGCGGGGCCATCGACCATCCCAGCCCGGCCAGCGTCATGTCGAGCATGCCCTGTGTGGACGGGATCAAATGGGTCGGTGGCGAAATCGTCACGCCCCATGCCTCCCGCGCCCAGCGGAACTGAAGGTCGTCGCGACGGTCAAACCGCAGCATCGGAGCCTGCTGCAGGCTCTGCCCGTCAATACCCCCCGGACAATGCCGGGCCACGAAGCCCGCAGCGGCAACCGCGAGGTACTCGATCTGACCCAGGGGATGGATCTTGCAGCCCACAACCGGAACCGGTTCTGCTGTTACCGCCGCGAGGACGTCACCCGTCCGCAGCCGATCGGCGGTATGGGCCTCGTCGTCGAGCACGAGATCGAGCAGGCCACTGGTCTCGTTTGCGAACTTAACCGCCGCCTTGGGGAACCAAGTGCCGACGCTGTCGGCATTCACGGCCACCCGAAGCATGGTGGGTCCGGCCGCGCGCGTGGACAAGCCCGGCAGGCCTTCAATGACCTCGCCTTCGAGCAGCCGGACTTTTTCGACATGAGCGCAGAGCCTGGCGCCGATCTCGGTCGGCCGGCAAGGCGCGCCCCGCACCAGCAGGATCGCGCCGAGACGGTCTTCCAACCCTTTCACCCGCTGCGACACGGCCGATGGGGTCACGCCGAGCCCAACCGCAGCTTTCTCGAAGCTGCCCTCGCGCGCGACGGCTGCGACAGCGGCCAGAGAGAGGTAGTCGAGCATTAGCCTGCCTAATGTGTCGTTAGAAGAATGAGTTAGACTACATCAGCCCTGGGGCCCATCAAGTCGTTATGACCAGCGCCTTCCTTCCTGCCTTCGCTCAGGGCTCTGCCCTGTCGCTCGGGCTCATCGCCGCCATCGGCGCCCAGAACATGTTCGTGCTCCGGCAGGGTCTCAGGCGGGAGCATGTCGGGCCCATCGTCCTGTTCTGTGCGGCGGCCGATGCCTCGCTGATCGTGCTCGGCGTCAACGGCCTTGGAAGCGCCTTGACGGTCGTCCCCGGGCTGGCAGCGGCGCTCAGCCTGGCCGGCGCCGCGTTCCTGGCCTGGTACGGCGTCTCGGCGCTGCGGCGGTCAGCCCATCCCTCCGCCATGGTCATCGACAGGCAGCCTGGGATGACGCTGGGGGCCGCGCTCGCAGGCACAGCGGCCTTCACCTTCTTGAACCCGCATGTCTACATCGACACCGTGCTGCTGATGGGCGCGGTGGGAACGAGCCTGCCTGCCGAAGAGCGAACGCCCTTCATGATCGGGGCCGCGAGCGCCAGTTTTGCCTGGTTCGCCGCGCTGGGCTTCGGTGCCCGGTTCCTGGCACCGCTTTTTGCCCGGCCGGTGGCCTGGCGCATGCTCGATCTGGCGATCGGTGTCTTGATGCTGGCGCTGGCGACGAGCCTGCTGCGCACCGCGCTGGCAAGCTGATCGATGCATTCCCTCAATCCCCCCGAAAGGGACATGGGAGTTCGAAGCGCGGGAATCCGAGCCCGCATTTGTCGCTGGCGGCTCGCGAAGACCCGGGTTCAGGATAACCACTAGCGCCATGACAGCGACCTCACTGTCAGCTCCCTTGTTTCGCTGGTACGTCTCGTCCGCGACGTTTGCAGTGCCGCAAGCCGCCGGTCCGGTGGCCTTTGCACTGGTGGCGCTGGCGCTCACGGGCGACACCGGCGGCGCGGCCGCGATGATTCTCGCTCTGACGCTGGCGCAGGTCATCGGCGCGATCCCGATTACCCGGTTGGGAAGAGGTTTGCCGCCCACGACATTCCTGCGCATGCTGGTCGGCTTCAGGACCGTCGCGCTCTGTGCGGTTGCGGTGCTCGCGCAGTTTTCCGCTCCCTTGGTCTGGTTGATCGCGTTCTCGGCGCTGGCTGGCGCGGTTACCGGATCCGCCTTCGGGTATCTGCGAGCCGTGCTCAACGAGCTCACGGCATCCGGCTCGATGCCCAGAGCGTTGGGAATCGCGGCCACGCTCAACGAGGTGACCTTCGTCCTCGCCCCGGTACTCGCGTCCGGGCTTGGAACCATCTCGCCCGTTTTCGGCGTGCTGGCGCTCGCGGCGCTGGGTGCCGTACCTGCCTTGCTGGTCCCGACCGTCAAATCCGCGCCGACCGATGATGTGCATGCGCCAGATGCCTCCTCGGTCACACCCGCGATCCTGCTCTGGCTGATATGCGCGGCGGCGGGCGGGTCGACTGTGGCCGCCCTGGAGATCGGTGCGGTGGGGCTCGCCCTGCAGTTCGGTTACGCGCCCGCCATGGCGATCCTGTTCACCGTTCCCCTCTGCGTCGCGTCGGTGGCTGGCGGCATCTGGGTCAGCTTTCTCAATCGCATGGCCACCCGGAAGGCCGTGCTGATCCAACTGGCGATCATGACGGTGGGGGCCGTCATCGTCAGCCTGCAGGTATCGATGGCTGTCACGGTGATGGGCGCCGTCCTCGTCGGAGCGGTGCTCGCGCCGTTGGGTACCTACTACTCATTGGTCCTCGACACGCTTGCCCCGCGAAACAAGCGCGCCGAGGTCTTCGCCCTGCTCCGCACCGCGAACTCGGTCGGCGTTATCGTAGCGAGTGGGGTCATGACGATCGTCTCACTCCCGACGGCGCTCGTCGTGGTCAGTTGCCTGATGGCGTCCGTGGTGGCGATTGTAAGCCTGGCGCTGATCCGGCAGCATCGCTCGCCATGACCGGCAGCAGCGGGCAGTGGCTGCTGTTTCCGCGGCACTTGCCGTCGAAGCGAGCCTCAAGCGCGCCAGCAGCCCCTTTCCCGCCTCGGAAGAAGCGCCACTTCCGGACATTAAACCAGTGCCAGAAAGCGGGCATTGTGCCCTCCCCGCTTCCCCGGTCGGATACTCACGCCAATTGTTTCGCCGTGGTTTTGGGCCACGTTCCGGCAGACCTGAGCTCGGACTGTCGACGACAAGCGGCACTTGATCTCGCGCTCAGCTCCAGAATGCACTTTGCCACAGGCTCAGCTTCTCGCCGACGCTGTTCTGAAGAGCGTTCTCGTAAACGCGATAGCCGCACATCACGTCATAGATCGCCATGCCGCGGGCAAAGTAGACGATCACATCGTCGTCGTCGCGGCGTCCGCTGGTTTCCCCGGCGATGACCTTGCCGAGGTCGATGATTTCCTCCTCCTTCGCCAGGCCTCGGTCGACCATGACGCTCGGCGTCATCGTCTTGCGTTCCATGCTGATCGCGGAGTTCATGACATAGCCGTCGGCGCGAGCGAGCGTCTCGAAGGTTGCGTCCCAGATCGACAGATCGACAAGCAGGCTCCCCTTCTTCATCCAGTCCGGCGCGATATAGGCATCGTCGATCGTCTGGACGTTGGTTGCGGGGATGACCACATCTGCATCGATGACTGCCTCACGAGCGGAATCGACGGCGCGCACATCGACGTTCAGCTTCCGCGAGAATTCAGCGGCGAAGGCCTTGGCGCGCTCGGTGTTCAGATCATAGACATAGGCGAGCTCGAGCTCCGGCATCACCTCGGCAGTGCAGGCGATCGCTGCCTGATTGATCGGGCCGACGCCGATCAGGCCGATGCTGCGGGAGCCCGGCCGGCGCAAATGCTTGACGCCGACGGCACCAAGCGCGCCTGTGCGCATGCAGCTGATCACCATCGCGTCCATCAGGGCGATCGGATAGCCCGTCTCGGGATCGAGGATTGTCACAAGGCCTGAAGCGCGCGGCCCCTTCCCGTTGATCGGGTTATCCGGGTTGCTCGGGATGTTCTTCAGAGCGACCTTCATTACACCGTTGTCGTCGAGATAGCCGGCATGGATGTTCGCGCGCTTCTTGCTGGGATAGCCCACGAAGTTCTTGAGCTTCTCGGCCGGGACTCCCCAGAACAGGGTCGCGGTCGGCGCCTCGATCGCCTTGCCCTGATAGGCCAGCAATGTGGTGCGCTCGGTATCGGCAACCGTCGCAGGAACGTCGGCGGCGCCGCAGCGGATCGCGTCCTCCTGGCTAAGATAGATGAAGTTCGCTTCGCTCATGAGAAGGCTCCGTGGGTCATCTGTTGTCGGCGGCTGTCAGTCGCGTTGCCGCAGCTTTGGGTCGGTCGCATCGCGCAGGCCGTCTCCGAGGAGGTTCAGCGCGAGCACGGTTAGGAAGACGAAGACGCTCGGGAAGACGGCCAGCCACCAGGCGTCGAGGATGTTCTCAAACCCTTCCCTGATCATGCCGCCCCAGGTCGCCGTAGGCGGCTTGACGCCCAGGCCGATGAAGCTCAGCGAGGCTTCCGTGCGGATCGCCGTCGCCATCCAGAGCGAACCCATCACCAGGATGTCGGAGATCAGGTTTGGAAGGATGTGGACGCGCATGATCCGTCCATGACCGCAGCCCAGAGAGCGGGCCGCCTGGACGAAGTCCTGCTCCTTGAGCACCAGTGTCGGGGCCCGAGCCAATCTCACAAAGGGAGCGATCTCGGTCACTGCGATCGCGATGATGAGGTTTTCCAGGCTGGCGCCCAGGACCGCGGCAACGAGCATGCCGAGAAGCAGGCTCGGAAAGGACAGCATGAGATCGACGACCGCCATGACGAACGCGTCGAAGCGCCCGCCAATATAACCAGACAGCACTCCGAGAACGGTGCCGACGCTCATCGCGATCAGGATCGAGAGCAGGCCGACGATCAGCGAAATCCTGGCGCCGTAGATGATCCGCGAAAGCACATCGCGACCGTAGGAATCCGTGCCCAGCCAGAATTCCGATGAAGGCGGCAGGAACTGGTTGACGATATCCTGCGTGAGCGGGTCGTGCGGGGCAATCACAGGCGCGAGGATCGCGACGAGCACGATCACGGCCAGAAGGGCAAGTCCAGCCCAGGCGAAGGCGCCGCCACGCGACATGAAGCGGCCGGCCTCAGAGAGGCGCAGAACGATCGAGCTCATCGTCATGCCGTCCGAATACGCGGATCGACCGCGGCATAGGCGAGATCGGTCAGGATGTTTGCAAGCACGACGAAGGAGGCGAAGATGATCATCAGCCCCTGCAGCATCGTGTAATCGCGGGTGTTGAGAGCGCCGAGGATCAGGCGCCCGAGACCTGGCCGGTTGAAGACAATCTCCGTCAGCACCGCATTTCCGATCAGCGTGCCGAAATACAGCCCGACGACGGTGATGATCGGTAGCAGCGAGTTCGATAGGACGTGCCGCAAGGCCAAAGTCATCGGCGCGGCGCCTTTGGCCTTGGCCGTGCGCACGTAATCCTCACCCAGGGTTGAGAGCATGGACGCCCGCGTAACGCGCGCCACATAGGCGCTCATGATGACTCCGAGATTGAGTGCAGGGAGGGCTACCGCCAGCAGACGGTCCCACGGCCCGGCATTCTGGGTGGTGCCGATGACGGGAAACCAGCGCAGCTGGATCGCGAAGGCGAGCAGCAGCAGGATGCCTGACACGAAGGCCGGCAACGAAAGTCCCACGAGCGAGAACAACCGCCCGACATAGTCCGGCCAGGCATTGCGGTTTGTCGCGGCGCAGACGCCGAGCGGCAGCCCCAGCACGAGCCCGACGAGAATCGACGCGACCGCCAGCTCGATCGTGTTCGGCAGGACCCGCAGTGCCTCGTCGAGAACCGGCCGCTTGGTGACGAGTGATGTCCCCAGATCGCCCTGCAGCAATCCAGTCAGAAAGCCGAGATACTGCTGTGAGAGTGGCTCATTGAGGCCGAGCTGCTGCCGCAGCGCTTCTAGAGCACCAGCGCTGGCTTGATCACCGAGGATCACCGCTGCCGCGTCGCCCGGGACGATCCGGATGATCACGAAGATCGCCGTGAACATGGCCAGAAGCGTCGGCAAGCCGAGCGATATGCGTTTCAATGCGTATTTCATGAGGATTTCCGGGCGCGGGCAGCGGCCTGTTGATGGCAACTATTCACGGGCTGTGCTAAAACGTCGATTGATAAATTCAGCCAAGGGTATTCCAAACCCTCATGCCTCGCTCGATCAATCTCCGACAAGTCGAAGCCTTCCGCGCGGTGATGGAAAACGGCACTGTGAGTGCAGCCGCAGCGGCTTTGAACGTTACGCAGCCGGCTGTCAGCAAGCTGGTCTCCAATCTCGAACTCGATACGGGGCTGCGGCTCTTCGACCGGCTCAAGGGGAAGCTCACCCCAACCGCTCAGGGCGCGCATCTTTATGAAGAGGTCGATCGGGTCTTTTCTGGGCTCCACCAGATCGAGCGTGCCATCGAGACCGTCCGCCGCGAGCAGAAGGGCCGGCTGCTGGTCGGCGTCCTGCCGGCGCTGTCGGGCCATTTCATCCAGCATGTCACGATGCGCTTCTTGGAGAGCGAGGCACATGTGTTCGTGTCGCTGATCGTGCGTGGTTCGCCAGGCCTGGCGGATTGGCTGGTGACGCGGCAGGTAGACGTCGGAATCCTGAATGCCCGGGTCGAGCATCCCGATCTCGAGACCGAGCCGTTCCTGACCCATCCTCTGGTCTGCATCATGCCGGTCGGGCATCCGTTGTCTCGGAAGGCGGTGATCCGTCCTGACGACCTTCACGATCAACCCTTCGTCGGCTTCGACGAAGGGGTCGAGATCCGACGCCGGGTCGATGAGGTAATGGAGAGCCACGGCAGCGAGCCGCGGCTCGTTCTCAAGGCGACCACGGCTCCGACGCTTTGCGAATTCGTCGCGCATGGCCTCGGCTTGTCGCTGGTCCATCCGCTGATGGCAGGCCCCGTCAAAGGGCGCGTCGCGATCCGGCGCTTCGAGCCGGCCATCGACAACCATTTCCTTCTGGCCAAAGCAACCAAGGCCCGCAATGCGGGCCTTGTCGATCTCTTCATTCAGCATGCCCGGGAATGCGGCGATCAACTGATGCGCGAGGCGCTCATCGCGTGACGCTCGTCTTCTCCGTGATCTGCGGAGCGATGTTGATCGCGCCCTTCAGCTCGTAGCCGTAATCGACCTTCTTGCTGCGCGCCCAGACCTGCTGAAGCTCGAACAGCGGCACCGCACAGACATCCTTGTGGATCTTGTCCTGCGCGATCTTCCAGTCCGCCATTTGCTTGGCCGAATCGGTTTCCTTTCGGGCTTGCTCGATCTCGGCATCCGCCACGTCGCAATGCGAGAAATTGGTGATCGCGGTCGGTTTCCCCACCGTTGCGGCGGAATGATAGAACTCAGTGAGATAGGTATCGGCGACCGGGAACCGCGCGGCGCCATAAAACACCAGAGCGCTCGCATTCTGCCGGATCTGCTGCTGGTAGGTCGGGTGATCGACGACCTTCATATCCAGCTTGATGCCGGCTTTGCCGAGCTGATTCTGGATGACCTCCATGATCGGCAATTGCGAGGAAATGTTCGAGACCACGACGCTGAGCGTGATGCCGTTCGGATGCCCAGCCGCGGCGAGCAGGGCCTTCGCCTTGGCGATGTCGGGCTTGACGGTCCAGGAGCAGTCCTCGCCGCGATAGCCGGGCGGCACCACCGAGCAGCCCTTCTTGGCGACGTCAGGACCCACAAAACGGACGATCTGATCGACGTCAATTGAGAGTGCAATCGCCTGACGCACGCGCAGATCATCCAAGGGCTTGATGCTCTTGTTGATGTGCAAGGTGCGGAACTCGCCCTGACCAAAAATGTCCACGACCGCCTCCGGCCGCGTCTTGACCTGCGTCACCCAGCGCTGATCCCGCCGGCCATAGATCAGGTCGAGTTGCCCGGATTGAAAGGCCAGATCGCGGCTGCTGTCGGAAAGGACGAAGCGCCAAAGGACCTCGTCGATCTTGGGAGCGCCGCGGAAATAGCTCTTGTTGGCGACGAGTTTGACGTGCTGCTGCAACACATGTTCGGCGATCTGATAGGGGCCGGTTCCGATAGGCTTGGCAGCGAATTCGCGCCCTAAACGCTCGACCGCCTTCTTGCTGACGATCATGCCGCCGTGAAAATTGGAGAGCAGCCCGAGCAGCCCAGCGTCAGGATATTTAAGGTCGATCCTGACGGTCAGGTCGTCGAGCTTCTCCACGTTCGCGATGCCCGCGAAATTTGCGGCGAAGGACGAGGTGCTCGGGTCAGCCGCCCGCTTCAGCGAAAAGACGACGTCATCGGCAGTGAACTCGCCGAAATCGCCGTGAAACTTGACGCCTTTGCGCAGGTGAAAAGTCCACGATGTGCCGTCGGCCGAGGTTTCCCAACGCGTCGCCAGATCGGGCTCGATCTTGGCGGGATCGGCGCTTCCCGGAGGGAACCGGACCAGGCCGTCGAACACATTCGCGATCAGCATCGAGTCGAACCCGTTTGCGCGATGCGGATCGATGTTGGTGATGTCCGAGGTGCCAACGGCGACCTGTAGCGTCTCGGCTCTGAGCGACGACAGGGATGCTGTCGCGGCCGCGAGGCTGGCTAAGAATGCCAACGTGGTTTTCTTCATCTGAGCTCTCCCTGATAACCATCAGGCCGCTAAGCTCCAATGACGTCAATTGACATATTCGAGCTCACCTATAACCAAACGGCATAGGCGGCTCTTCGACGAGTTGGCTGGGGCCGGGTCAGCGGCGGCGCCTGCCGGCTATCCCGCATCCTGCAGCGCCTCCATGTTGGAGGAACCTGCCGCGCCGTTCGTACCGGCCTGCTCTTGCTCACGGCGAGGCGACGCCGGACCCGGGGCCCCATCAGACCACATAGTCGTCGCTGCCTATGCGTCGGTATAATTTCTGGCCCGCTTGCAACAGAGCGCCGACCTGATCCTCGACCAGTCTCTCGACGATCCGCATGGCATGAGAGGTGATTCTGTCGTTCCTGAAGTACAGTCCGCGCGAAACGGTGAGATCCTGGATCGGCGCCCCGCTGAGCTCGCCGCGGGCGATCTCGCGCTCCAAAGCCGAGAACGGAAAGATGCCGTAGCCGGCCTTGGCCAGCATTGCTTCGCGCGCAAGCGGCAGAGCATCGACCGCCGCGATCACGTTCAGAGGCAGCTTGGTCTCGAAATGGCTCCAGAGGAAACTCGCCAGCATGACGGGACGCGATCCAATGCTTGATAGCGGCACCGACTCCCGGCCCAGATCCCACAGCTCCGGAGATGCGAACAGCCAGAGCTGCTCGTGAAACAACGGCACGCATCTCAAGCGGTCATGCCCTGCGCGGCAGCTCATGATCGCCATGTCCAGGCTGCCTTCGATCAAGCCCTCTCGGACGGCAGGGGAGACGTTTTCCACCAGATGAAGCTTGATATCGGGGTAGCGCGCGATGCAGTCGGCCAGAATGCGGCCGACGAACAGGCTGCCGACTGAGGGGGGGAAGCCGAACCTGACGACGCCCGCAGGCTTGGTGACCGCTGAGGTCACCTCGTCGCGCAGCTCCTGAGCGTTGCGGAGCAGGTCTTTTCCACGCTGCTCCACCAGCCGGCCCGTCTCGGTCGGCACCACGCCGCGTCGATGGCGCTCGAGCAGCGTATCGCCGAGCTGTTCTTCCAACAACTGAATGCGCCGCGTCAAAGCCGGCTGAGCCAATCTCAGCGACCGGGAGGCGGCCGAGATCGAGCCGAGACGAACCACTTCGACAAAGCAGAGCAGCGATTCCAGATCGAGATGGCGCATCTTCTGCTATCGCCCTTCGGCATGACCGACATCGAGAATGTCTATTATGCAGATGGGCAAGCGTCGGCCTAGCTTCAGCCACCAATAATGTCGGCACGCCGGCGATCACATTTTCAGTCCCTGGGGAGGGCAAGATGACGCTAACCCGCCGGAATTTCTCGATCCATCTAGGCAGCTTGTGCGCGGCTTCCATGGCCGGCTCTGTACAGGCTCAGCAGCCGTACCCGAGCCGGCCCATTACAGTGGTGGTCCCCTCCGGCGCCGGCGGGCTCAGCGACACGCTCGCCCGCATCGTCACCGAGAAGGCGAAGGCGGACCTGGGCGCGGCCTTCGTCATCGAGAACAAGCCGGGCGCGAGCGGGATCATCGCCGCATCCGGCGTAAAGCGCGCGCAGGCGGACGGTTACACTGTCCTGCTTGCCAATGGCACGTCGAATGGAGCGGCAGAGGCTTTGGCCGCTAAGCCGCCCTACGATTCCATCAAGGACTTCGTGCCTGTCGCCCATGTCGGCGAAACGCAGCTTGCCCTCGTCGCATCGAAGAAGCTGCCGGTGAAGACGGCGCAGGAGCTCCTGGCCTATGCGCGCGCGCATCCCGGCAAGCTGACCTATGGCAGCTTCGGCCATGGCTCCGCCGGGCATCTGTTCGGCGAGGTCATGAAGAAGGAGAACGATATCTCGATGGTGCACGTTCCCTACAAGAACGAAGCCGATGTCGTGCAGGCCATGATCGCGGGAGAGATCGATCTCGGCATGCTGGTCTCCGCAAAGCCGTTCGTGGATGAGGGCCAGGTCACGCTGTTCGGCGTCACCAGCCCGAGCGGCACCGCCGCCTATCCGGGGTGGCCGAGCTTGAGCTCCCAGGGCGTGCGCGGCTTCTCGAATGCCCGCGGGTTCCAGATCTTCCTGGCTCCCGCCGGCACGCCCGAACCAGTCCTGAAGAAACTGGGAGCCGCCTTGACCCGTGCCATCTCCGACCCCGTGGTCGGCAAACGGACCCTCGATCTGGGTGTGGCCCCTGCCAATACGCCCGAGGCCGAGATGCAGACGACTTATCGTGAGCTCGTCGAACAGTGGCGCGCACTGGTCAAAGCGTCCAACGTCCAGACCCACTGAACCGTTCGAGCACAAGATGATCGTCGAACGCAATGTTCTGATCCCCGTGGATGACGGCCTTTCGCTGTCGGCCGACGTGTTCAGGCCCGAGGGCCCGCAGCCCGTGCCCGTGATCATGACGCTGGGACCCTACGGCAAGGGCGTGCGTTACCAGGATCAGTACAGTGCGAGCTGGCGCTGGATGACCGACCGACATCCGGATCTGCTGGAAGGATCGAGGCGTGAATTCCTCACCTGGGAAACCGTCGATCCCGAAATCTGGGTTCCCTGGGGCTATGCCGTCATACGGGTCGATTCCCGCGGAGCGGCGAGCACTCCCGGTCGCCTCGACATCCTGTCGCCACGCGAGACGCGTGACTATGCGCAGGCGATCGAGTGGGCCGGAAGCCAGCCCTGGTCGAACGGCAAGGTCGGGCTGAACGGCATCTCCTACTACGCGATCAACCAATGGCATGTCGCGGCACTCGCGCCCCGCCATCTCGCGGCGATGATCCCCTGGGAAGGCGCCGCCGACATCTATCGCGACTTCTTCCGGCACGGCGGCATCCTCTCGAACAGGTTTCTGGAGACCTGGTACCCTCGCCAGATCCTGTCTGTTCAGCATGGAAACGCGGCTGCGCCGCTCGATCCGTGGACCGGCTTGCGCAGCTCGGGACCTGACGACCTGACCGAGCGCGAGCGCGCCGAGGCAAGAGTCGATACGCTGGCGAATGCCCGCGCACGCGAGCTGGAGGACGAGTGGTACGCTGCCCGCTCCCCGGATTGGTCGAAGGTCACGGTGCCTTTCCTCAGCGCGGCGAACTGGGCCGGCTTCGGACTGCATCCGCGGGGCAATTTCGAAGCGTTCGTAAATGCCGCATCGACCGAGAAATGGCTGGAGGTGCACCCCGGCCGCCATGAGGAATGGTTCTATCTTCCATTCGGGATGGAGCTGCAGAAACGCTTTCTCGACCACTACCTCAAGGGAACGCCGAACGGCTGGCAGGACGCGCCTCGGGTGCTTCTCCACATCAGGCGTCCCTTCAGCGAGGCGTTCGAGCTCCGCGGGGAGCAGGAATGGCCACTGGCGCGGACGCTGTGGCGGCGCATGTTCCTCGACGCCAGTGCCGGTGCCTTGGGACGGGACGAGGCAAAAGCGGCCGGCTCGACGACCTTCGAGGCGCTCGGCGCCGGTATCAGGTTGGTGTCTGGCGAGTTGCCGGAGACGACGGAGATCACCGGCCCTCTGGCGCTGAAGCTCTTTGTCTCATCCTCGACGATCGACGCCGACCTCTTCGTCACATTGCTGGCCTTCGCCCCGGACGGCCGCGAAGTCACGTTCCAGGGCACGGTCGACGCCAGGACGCCCTTGGCCCAGGGATGGCTGCGGGCATCGCACCGCAAGCTCTGCCCGCGGCGCTCGCTGCCTTACCGGCCCTTCCACCCGCACGACGAAAAATGGCCCCTGATTCCGGACGAGATCTACGAGCTCGACATCGAGATCTGGCCGACCTGCATCGTGCTTCCGCAGGGCTATCGCCTGGCACTCGACATCCGGGGAATGGATTTCGCGCGACCCCTCGGAGCCGGTGAGGGACCCCATCGCGGGTCGGGACCCTGGCTGCACGACGACCCGATCGACCGCAACCCGCTCGTCTTCGGCGGCCGGACGACAATCCATACCGGAGCGGCGTATCCGAGCCACCTCCTGCTACCGGTCATTCCCGCTCAGCCGGCCTCCGCGTCAAGGCCGCAAGGTGATCACCGATGAAATGGGCCTCCTTCAGAGATTCCGAGCATCGCGAGCGGGCAGCATTGCTCGAACCCGATGGTCTCCATGCTCTGCCGCCGGGACTGAGCCTGGTCCAGCTGCTGGGAGATGATGGGGAACGCCTGTCGCGGGCTGCCGAGCAAGCAAGGGCGAGCCCGGAGCTCATCGTCCCATGGGAGGATGCGGACCTTCTGGCTCCGATTCCCCAACCGCCTTCGTTGCGAGACTTCTACGCTTTCGAACAGCATGCCAGAGCCGGCAGGCGCAGCCGTGGCCTCC
This sequence comes from Allobosea sp. TND4EK4, assembly GCF_900156025.1. GTDB lineage: Bacteria > Pseudomonadota > Alphaproteobacteria > Rhizobiales > Beijerinckiaceae > Allobosea. The sequence continues at coordinate 42,513 of NZ_FTMO01000014.1, read as the reverse complement.
CGATGGCTCCGGAATGGTTCGAAATTCCGGTCTTCTACTTCACCAATCCCGCAGCGGTGGTCGCCAGCCGCTCGACCGTAAAGGGCGCTCCGGGCAGCCTGATGCTCGATTTCGAGGCGGAGATCGCAGCGGTCGTCGGCCTGCCCGCCCGTGACGTGGCGCCGGAGCAGGCCGGCCGTCACATCGTCGGCCTCATGATCATGAACGACTGGAGCGCGCGCGATCACCAGCGCAAGGAAGCCGCCGTCGGCCTCGGCCCCGCAAAGGGCAAGGACTTCGCCACGACGCTCGGCCCCTATCTTGTCACGCTCGATGAACTGGAAAGCGCCCGCAAGGGCGCCGCGTTCGACCTGTCCATTTCAGCCAGCGTCAACGGGCGCCGCTACACGACGGGAAACCTCGCCGACATCTCCTGGTCCTTCGAGGAGATGCTGTCCTTCGCCGCGCGCGGTGCAACCGTTCGTACAGGCGATATCATCGGCTCGGGCACATGCAGCACCGGCTGCATCCTGGAGCTTTCGCAATCGCACGGTGCGGACAGGTTCCCATGGCTCTCTTCGGGTGACCAGGTGGTCATCGAGGTCGAGCGCCTTGGCTTGATCGAGAACACCATCGTCCAAACGGCCGAGCCCCACCGGTTGCAACCCCGCTTGCCCCGGATGCCGGAGGATTGACGCCGATGCCTCGTCGTTTCGTCGATATCTCTGCGCCGCTTCAAGCCGGTATCGCCTCGGACCCGCCCGGCTCAGAACCCAAGATCGAATACATCGGTCATGAAGAAGGGCTCGAGCGGCTGCTGCCGCATTTTCCGGGTCTCACCGCAGACGACCTGCCGGATCGCTGCGGGTGGGCGATCGAGAAAGTGGCACTGACAACCCATAACGGCACGCATCTCGACGCCCCCTGGCATTTTCATCCGACGATGAGCGGCGGCGAGCGCGCCTGGACCATCGACGAGATCCCGCTCGACTGGTGCTATGCCCGCGGCGTCAAGCTGGATTTCCGCAATCTGCCGGATGGCCACGTCGTTTCAGCCACTGAGGTCCGGGAGGAGCTGGAGCGGATCAATCACGAGCTGAGGCCTCTCGACATCGTCCTGATCAACACCCGGGCGGGTCTCCGCTACGGTCAGGACGACTATCTCCGATCCGGCTGCGGCATGGGCCGCGAGGCTACGCTGTTTCTCCTTGAGCGAGGGATCAGGGTCACCGGTACGGATGCCTGGAGCTGGGATGCTCCTTTCGTCCATACCGCCCGGCGATATGCCGAAACCCGCGATGCCAGCATCATCTGGGAAGGCCACAAGGCCGGGCGCGAGATCGGCTACTGCCATATCGAGAAGCTGCACAATCTCGAGAACCTTCCCGCAACGGGCTTCGAGGTGATCTGCTTCCCGGTGAAGATCGAGCGCGCTTCAGCCGGCTGGACGCGGGCGGTCGCCGTGTTCGGCTGACCACATCGCAGTGGCCACCGCCTGGGCGCTGCCCCGCCGTCGCTGCTCACACGCGCCATAAACTGACGCCCGGATGTTGCCGGAACCAGAGATGGGGCGCATGGCGCTGCTTGTCGAATGTGCCCGACCCACAGCTTCCATTTTCTGCGATAGGCTGCGCTCAAGCGCTTCGAACGAAGGACACGGCGGCTCTCAAGCCGCGCCCGCTGGGAGGCGTGCCCAAGGTGAGCTCCGCTCCAACGTTGTGCAGGGCCACTTCAACGATCGCGAGGCCGAGCCCACTGCCGGCGTTTCTGGCCGCTCGTCCACGATAGAAGCGCTGCCTGATCAGGGCCAGTTCGTCCGCGGGAACGCCGGGACCTTCGTCATCGACCGCCAGGGTCGCCTCTGCGGTTCTCAGCCATCTGACGCGACCGCCCGGGTGGCTGTGACCGCACGCGTTTTCATGGAGGTTGCGCAGGGCCAGTTTCAGATTGTCGCGGTCCCCCTCCACCGTGATCGCATCGATCGCGTCGTCGAATTCGACGGAGATCGATGCCGGCCGCTGTCCTTCTCGATCAATCTCGCGCAGCAGCTGCCCGAGGTTCACCCGCTCCCGCCGATGTGGATCGGCGCCCGACTCCAGCCTCGCCAGCGCCAGCAACTGACTGATCAGGCGTGCCGTCCGGTCGACGCCCTGCATGATGTGGTCCAGAGCGGCAGTCCGCATCTCGGTCGTGTCGGCAGCCCTGGCGATCTGGGCCTGGGTCCGGATGCCGGCGAGCGGCGTGCGCAACTCGTGCGCAGCGAAGGCGGTGAATTCGCGCTCGTGCCGGCGGGCCGCGTCAAGGCGCGTGAACAGGCCGTTCAGGGCATCCGTCACCGGCCGGATCTCGTCGATGACCCTGGCCTGAAGCGGTGCGAGGTCGTCGGCGGCGCGCTGCTGCAGGTCGCCGGCAATGCCGCGCAGCGGCGACAGGCCACGCCCGACGCTGATCCAGATCAGTCCGGCGAAAATCGGCAGCATCAGGAGCGTCGGTGCGACGAGGCCCATGACGAGGTCGTTGACGAGGCGATCCCGCAAGCCGAGCCGGTCGCCGACCAGAACCCGGACATCCTTGGCGGCGTCCTCGATGGCGTAGACGCGCCACAGCTCGCCGTTGATCATGCTGTCGTTGAAGCCGGCGGCATGATTGGCCAGCCTCTCTGCGGGGGCCGCCGTCGAGGCCGCGACGAGCCGGCCCCCCAGCGACCAGATCTGGCAGGAGAGCTGGCGCTCATAGCCGCCGTGGTCGTCTGTCGAGACCTGTGGCGTCGCGGCGATCGCGGACGGCGCCGATCCGCCGGCATCCCGGACGAGCGAGGAGACCATGCGCGCCGCCTCCTGCAGGCGCGTGTCGAGGACGCGTTCGAGCTCGGCCTTCGTGCCGAGATAGATCCAGGCGGTCGCAGCCAGCCAGATCAGTCCGGTGGTGGCGACGAGGATCACGAAAAGGCGCGCGCGCAGCGACGTCATGGCATCATCCTCAGTCGATAACCCAGGCCGCGTACGGTCTCGATCAGCTCGCGTCCGATCTTCTGCCGGAGATTGTGGATGTGGACCTCGATGGCGTTGCTCTCGATCTCCTCCTGCCAGCCATAGAGCCGCTCTTCCAGCTCGATGCGCGAGCGGATCACGCCCGGCCGCTCGGCGAGTGTCCGCAGGATCGCGAACTCGCGCCGCGTGACCTCGATGGCGAGGCCGTCGCGCGAAACCGAATGGCTTTCCGGATTCAGGACGAGGCCCGCCACGTCGATGGCCGCTGTCGCCCGGCCATCGCGCCGCCGCACCACGGCCCGCAGTCGTGCGGCGAGCTCGCCGAGGTCGAAGGGTTTGCCGAGATAATCGTCGGCGCCGCGATCGAGCCCGGCGATCCGGTCGCGTGTCTCACCGAACGCCGTCAGGAGCAGGATCGGGCTCTCGTCGCCCGCCTGGCGCAGGCTGGCCAGCAGGTCGAGACCCGAGCCGTCCGGCAGCATGATGTCGAGGACGATCGCGTCGAAGGCGCCTGCCGCGAGCGCATGCCGGCCATCGGCACAGTTGCCGACGACCTCGGCGCTGACGCCGTGGAGCTTCAGCCCGACGGCGAGGCCGTCGGCCAGGATGGGGTCGTCCTCGACGATCAGAACACGCATCGTTTCTCCACGGCGGGCAGCATCCCTGCTCGGCTTAAGGCTGGCTTAAGCTGGGACGCGCCGATGGCTGCAATCACTGCGGCACAAGCCGCCGCCTTCACCAGCCGACAAGGATCAGACCGATGCAGCAGGATCGCCGGACCATCATCAGCGGCCTGGCATTGCTCCTCGCCGCCACGCCGGGTTTGGCGCTGGCCCAGGGACGCGATCCTGATGTCGAGGCCATCCTCAACGATCCCGAGGCGCCGGTCTCCGGCAATCCGAAGGGCGACGTCACGATCGTCGCCTTTCTCGATTACAACTGCCCCTTCTGCAAGAAGGCCGCGCCCGATCTCGCCCGGCTCGTCCGGGAGGACGGCCGGATCAGGCTCGTCTACAAGGACTGGCCGGTGATCGCCGAGACCTCGGTCTATGCCGCGCAGCTTGCGCTCGCCGCCGCCTATCAGGGCGCCTATGCCAAAGCCCATGACGCGTTGATGGCGACAAAAGGGCGGCTCGGCCGCGAGCAGATCGCCGCTGCGCTCAAGGGCGCCGGCCTCGACATGGCCCGGCTCGAAGCGGATGTGAACGGCAAGGCTACCCAGATTACCGCGCTGCTCCGCCGCAACATGGCGCAGGCGGAATCGCTCGGGCTGCAGGGCACGCCGACCTATCTCATCGGCCCGTTCCGGACCTCCACCCAGGATTATGCCGGCTTCAAGCAGGTCGTCGCCGACGCGCGCAAAAAGCAGGCGTCCCCGTGACCGACCGGCTCGCACCCTCGATGACCGTCTCCAAGCCCACGCGCCGCCTCGCGGGCCTCATGATCGCTCTGGCTGCCGCCGGCTGTACGACCATCGCGCAGCAGCCGGTTCCGGCGACTCCGACGCCCCAGTTCAGCGCCCTCGATCTCAGGCGCTATGGCGAGGTCGGCGGCGAGCCGTTCCATGTCCCCGCCGTCTCGCTCGAAGACCTGCGGCCCCGCAATCTGCGCCGGCTCGTCGACTATCCGACCGCGCATCAACCCGGCACGCTGATCGTCGATCCCGCGAACCGGTTCCTGTTTCTCGTTCAGGAGAACGGCAAGGCGCTGCGCTATGGCGTCGGCGTCGGGCGCGAGGGTCTGGAGTTCACAGGGTCCGCGACCGTCGAGCGCAAGGCGCAATGGCCGCGCTGGACGCCGACGCAGGACATGATCAAGCGTGAGCCCAGCCGCTATGCGAAATGGGCCGGCGGCATGAAGGGCGGCGAGGCCAACCCGCTGGGTGCCCGGGCGCTCTACCTGTTCAAGGACGGCAGGGACACGCTCTACCGAATCCACGGCACCAACGAGCCCGACACCATCGGCGAGGCGGTGTCGTCAGGCTGCATCCGCATGATGAACCAGGACGTCATCGACCTCTACAACCGCATCCCCAAGGGGTCCAAGGTTGTCATCCTGCCCGCTTGATGGCGAGAACGAGAGCTGGACCGGGCGCGTTGAATGCCATTCCCCCAAGGATGCGCCCCCGGTCGTGAAACCCGGCCGAGGCTAGATCGACGCTGTATGGCGACGGCGACAAGCGAGTTCAGAATCGTAGCCTCATGCCCTGTGGGTTTCCTCAGGGGCTGACCACCTTGACGGCCGGATCAGCCATGCGAGCGGCTACCTCTGCCGGCTTGCCGACCGAAACCCCTTCGATGATGGCGTCGGGCTTGAGCTGCCGGTTGGGCAGATAGATCGCACAGAGTTCGACCTTGCTGCCCTGGCTGATCAGCTTTTCGAGAAGGGCGCGGACGCTCATGCCGGTGGGGGTGACCGGACGCGTGGCGGCTGCGGGCGCGACCTTGAGAGCAATGTCGCCGGCCGGGCCGCAGAGCACGAGATCGACCGCATGGCCGGCGCCGCGGGCTTCGTTGGCGAGGATCAGCGAGAAGGCCTGGGCCTCGGCATCGCTGCTGCTGAGCAGGGTGAGAATCTTCGCGCCGGCCGCCGCGGCGGGCGGGACCGTGAGGACGGAGACGGAGAGGGCGGCGAGAAGCGCGAGAGAACGGGCGGACATGATCACGGCCTTTGCGATGGAGGGGCTGCTATTCGCCGAGCGGGAATTTCGATTTGTCGAGGCGGTAGCTCCAGGGGAGACCGGAGTTCTTCCACCCGTCGACCAGGCGCCAGTTCTTGCGCTCCCCCTCCTTGATCGTGTCGCCTTCGAAGCCGTCGGTGACGACATAGACCTTGCCGTAACCCTTGCCCCAGAGCTCCTGGGCGGAGGGTGCGCCGCGTTCGCCGCCGGAGCGGCACATCAGCAGGATCGGCGTGTCCTTGGACAGGCCGCGCGCAGCCAGCGCCTTGGCGAGATCGGCCTCGAATCGCGGGTTCTTCTCCACCTGATAGACAGAGCGCTGCTCGTTCCACTTCGCCCGGTTGGCGATCATGAACGGCACGACGACATCGACGGCGGGGGCGAAGCCGGTGAACATGATCTCTACGGGATCACGCACATCGACGAGCAGCACCTTGTCGCCCTGCGCCTGCTTCATTGCGAAGGCCTCGCGGGAATCGACATAGAGGCCCCATGGCGTGCGTCGCGCCGGATCGGCGGGTTCCGGCGCGGCCAGCGCCAGGCCGGAGGACGCGCCCAGTAGCGGCAGGATCACGAGAAGATGTTTCATGTCTGTCTCCAGCGATGAGGGAGTTGCGAGGCCCGCGCTCAGCGGGCCGGGCCGCGGCGCGCGGAAGCCGGGGCGAAGGAGAGCGCGACATAGACGATCATCGCGCCGCCGATGACGCCGGCGGCGGCGATGGCGAGCGTCAGCAGCCAGTCGATCGGGCCGCCGAGGAGATCGGTGGCGCGCGAACTCGTAAACCAGAGCATGGCCCAGACGGCGAGGACGCCGCCGAAGGCGCCGATCCCCTGTGCATAGACCAGGCGGCGCGGCGAGATGCGACCCTCGCGGACCACGGTCAGAACGACCGCGACGACCATGAGCAGGATGAAGCCGGCGAGCGGCCAGAAGGCCAGGCCGAGCATCTCCTGGAAGACCGCGACGAACACCATGGGGTCGATCTGCTGCATCGACGTTCTCCTGTATGCGCCGCTCAGGCCTGGCCGCGAAGCATGGCGAGATAGGTCGGCTTGAGAGCGATGCCCTTCATCACCCACGACACCCAGAGCTCCTCCAGCGGGGCAATCACACCCGGGAAGGACGGGGTGAGGTTGTTGTCGTAATCGAACTCGACCAGCATCGCCCGGCCGATCCGGGTGATCAGCGGGCAGGAGGTGTAGCCGTTATAGGCGGCTTCGGAGACGCTGCCCTGGAGGCTCGCCACCAGATGGTCGACCGCCACGGGCACCTGCCATTTGACGCTGGCGGCTGTCTTTCCCTTGGGCACGCCCGCCACGTCGCCGATGCCGAAGACATTGGGGAAACGGCGGTGGCGCAGCGTCGCGGGATCGACCTCCATCCAGCCATCGGCGGCGAAGATGCCGCTCTGCCAGGCCAGGGGGCTGAACCGGACCGGATCGGGCGCGCGCATTGGCGGAACGATGTTGACGAAGTCGTAGCCGATCTCGGTCCGGCCCTGCGGGGTCCTGAAGGTGGCGATGCGGCGTCCCGGATCAATCGCCGTCATGACATGGTCGTGCGTCGTCCGGATCTGCCGCTCCTCGAACAGCATGCGCACCTTCTCGGAGACGATCGGGACGCTGAAGAGAGCCTTGTTCTGGGCGGCATAGATCAGTTCGGCCTTGCCGCGCCTGTCCGCGCGACGCAGCCGATCATCGGCGATGAAGGCGTATTTCAGCGGTGCGCCCGCGCATTTCATCTCGGTGTCGGGACGGTGGAACAGGCCTACGCCACCGCGTTCGATGAAGCGCGCCAGCTCCCGCCAGGTCGCCTCGGCCGCGTCGGGGCCGCCATAGACGGAGCCGATGCCGTCGACCCCGATCAGCCGCGTGTCCATGCCCTCGATCGCGGCATAGTCGAGCTGGAGTCCGGTGGCGACGATCAGAAAGTCGTAGCCGAAGCGCTGACCGCCGGCCGTCACGACGACGTTCGACTCGGGGTGGAAGGCGACCACCCGGTCCTCAACGAGGGTCGCCCCGGGCGCGACATAGTCACGTGTCGCCCCGATCGCATAGCTCTTCGGCTTGAGCCCGGCGGCGACCAGCGTGAAGCCAGGCTGATAGAAATGGGCGCGACGCGCATCGATGATCGTGATCTGCGCGCCGTCGAGCCTCTGGCTGAGCCGGGAGGCGGTGGCCAGGCCCGCAGCGCCCGCACCTGCGATCACGATCCGTGCTTTCGTCGCGACCTTGGCCGCCGCGCCCGCCGGCCGTGCCCATCCGGCTGCGGCGGCGCCGGCGAGTGCCAGCCTCAGCACGTTGCGGCGCGTCAAATCCCGTTCCGACGTTGATGCCATGGACCCCTCCCGGATCCGCTCCACCTTCGGGAGCGATTGGCGGGCCGCCTCGCGTGACACCCCGCCTGCGCTTCCTGCGCCTGCGGAACCGCGGTCGAAATGACAATTCGCAATGGGATGACGGCGGTGCGCTTCGACCTTGGTCGCGGTGCCGCCGGTCAGGTCTCGAGCAGGCGGCGCAGGCTCGGCATGTCGCAGAGGAACTGGTTCAGCCGCGGCTCGGAAATGAAGCCCTGCCGCTTCAGCTCCGCCATGGTCCGGCTTGCCGTCTCGGTGGTCAGGCCAAGGACGGCGCCGAGATCCTCGCGGCTGAACAATTCGCAGCGCTCGTCGCCGCGGGCTTCCGCCAGCCAGAGCAGGAGACGCACGACCCGGTCCCGCGACGAGCCGGTCGAAAACTCCGTGATCCAGCGGTCGGCGTTGCTCAGGGCCCTGTGCCAGCGCGCCATCAGCTCGTTGAAGAGCTGGGCGTTGCTGTGGGAGAGCGACCGCACGAAGTCTACCGGCAGGCGGCAGATCTCGGTCGGCTGCAGCGCCGTGGCGGTGTGGGGATACTCGCTGGCGATGAGGGCCTCGAGTCCGATCAGGTCGGTGCTGCGCAGGAGCCGCACGATCCGCTGCGTGCCATCCGGCAGGAACTGGGTCAGCTTGACCAGCCCGGAGCGGATCGTGAACAGCGATGTCGCGGGGTCGCCCATGGCGTAGATGGTAGCGCCGGCCCCGTAGACCGACTGGTCGATCGGCCGATGGAACCGCTCGAAGTCGTCCTCCTTCAGGCCGGCGAACAGCACCGAGCCGCGGATCGCACAGAGGCGGCAATCCGCCGTGCCTGTCCACGCTTCCGTCGCGCCGATTCGCTTCACCCACCGTCTCCCGGGCCGATTGCGGACAGCATTGTGCCGAGCGTCCATCAGTGCGCAAGCATGCGTCCCGCGACAAGACGCAGAGTCGTGTCGCAGGCGCGCAGGATGGCCTCGTCATGGCTGATGACGAGGATGGCCTGCTCGGCCCGTGCGCGGCGCAGACGCTGCAGCAGGGACAGGGCCGCCTGAGGGTCGAGCCCTTCGGTCGGCTCGTCGAGAATCAGGATCGGGGCAGGCTTGAGCAGGGCCCGCGCCAGCGCGATCCGCCGGGCCTCGCCTCCGGAGACCTTGGTGCCATGGGCGCCGACAAAGGTGTCGAGCCCCTCGGGCTGCTGCAGGACGCAGGGCAGGATGCCGGCCAGCTCGCAGGCCGCTCGCATCTCGGCCTCGCCCGCATCGGGCGCGGCGAGCTGCAGATTGGCCCGGATGGTCGCGGCGAGCAGAGGGGCGTCCTGCGGCAGCAGCGCGATGCGCTGGCGCCAGGCATCGCCATCGAAGGCCGAGAGCGCCGTGCCGGCGAAGGAGATGCGGCCTTCGGTTTCGGGCACGAACCGCATCGCCACCGAAACGAGGCTGGATTTGCCGGCTCCGCTCGGCCCGGCGACTCCGAGCATCCGGCCCGGCGCGAGCGCGATGTCGATGTCGCTCAGCGCGAGGTCGGTGGCGCCGGGATAGCGCAGGCTGACCCGCTCGAAGCGGAGCACGCCTGAGGCCGGCGGCGGGATCGGACGTGCCGGTTCCTGCACGGCCGGCACCCGCTCGGTCACCGACAAGAGACGCTGGATCGACGCCCGGACCGCCGGCAGGGACTGAAGGGCAAGCGGCAGCGGCGCCACCGCCTCGAACAGGGCGAGCGAAAGCAGCGCGAGCATGGGCACCTGCGGCGCCGTCAGCGCACCGCCTGCAAAGGCGGCGATCGCCACGGCCATCGCCGCGATCAGGGCGAGATGGGCGCAGAAGCCGACCATCGCGCCGGTGAAGGCATTGGCCTTCGCCAGCCGCGTCTCGTCGTCCAGAACCGCGTCGCTCTCCGCCAGCAGCCGCGCGACATGCCGCTCCTGCGGGTCGTAGATCGCGAGCTCGGCCAGACCCTCGACATGGTCGACCAGCGTCGCGGCCAGCCGCGCCTGGCCTTCCGCCAGCCGCGCGGCGGCACAGGCGCCGTAGCGCTGGGCCGCCAGCGGCACCAGGAGACCCGCCAGCACCAGCAGCGGCGCCACGACGCCCGCGATGGCCGCATGGGCGACCGCGAGCCAGCCGAGGCCGACCGCCAGAACGATGGCGGCGACGGCGATGGGCGCGACAACGCGCAGCACCACCAGTTCGAGCCGGTCGACATCGCCCCGCAGTCGCGACAGCAGGTCGCCGTCACGCAGGTCGGCAAGGACCGCCGGTGCGAGCGGCAGCAACCGCTCGAACAGCCAGGGCCGCAGCGTTGCGACGACGCGCAGCGTCGCCTCGTGCCCGACCACGCGCTCGGCATAGCGGCCTGCGGTGCGGGTCATCGCCAGTCCGCGGATCGTGGCGCCGGGCGTGAAATAGTTCATCGACACCCCTGCCAGACCGGCCATGGCCATGGCGGTGATGAACCAGCCGGAGAGGGCCAGCAGCGCGATATTGGCCAGCATCGCCAGCGCCCCGAGCCCAATGGCGAGCGCGATCCAACCGGCCAGCGGCCGCAGCAGCGGCCCGATCCTGCGCAGCGTCAACATGGGCAGGCTGTCTCGGCAGGTTCTGCCTGCCCAACCGCGATGCGACCCTCCTCGATCCGGATGATCCTGTGGGCCAGCGCGAGGCTCGCGGGGCGGTGAGCATTGACCAGAAGGGTCCGCCGCCCCTTCAGTTGCGTGATGGCCGCATGGATCATGGCCTCGCTGTCATCGTCGAGATGGGCGGTCGGTTCGTCCAGCAGGGCGAGCGGCGCGTCGCGGCAGAAGAGGCGCGCAAGGGCGATGCGGCTCGCCTGACCGCCCGAGAGCTGCCGCCCGCCATTGCCGATCGCCGTGTCGAGCCCCTGCGGCAGGTCGGCGATCACCCCGGCGACGCCCGCGCGTTCGGCGGCCCTGAGGATGGCGCTGTCGTCCGGATCGGCTTCGCCCGGTGCGATGTTGCCGCGCACGGACGCCGCAAACAGCTTGGGCCGCTGCGGCATGAAGCCGAGATGGCGGCGCCAATGCTCGGGATCGAGCGTCTCGAGCGGATGGCCGTCGATCAGGATGCGCCCGCTGGTGGGGCCGACGAAGCCGAGCAGCAGGGCCTGGATGCTGGACTTGCCGGCGCCGGAGGGACCCGCGAAGGCAACGGTTTCCCCGGGCTCGATGGCAAAGGTAACGCCCCGCAGCGCGATGCGGCCGTCGGGGTAGGTCAGATGCACATCCTCGAAGCGGATCGCGATGCCATCGCCGAAAGCGGGCCTGGCCGTGCCGCTGGCGAGCACCGGCTCCGGCAGGGCATCGAGCGCGACAAGTCTCGACGCGGCCCCCAGCGCTTCCATGCGGGCATGATAGGCGGTGCCCATCATCCGCAGCGGACCATAAAATTCCGGCGCCAGCAGCAGGATGAACAGGCCCGCCCGGTAATCGAGTTCGCCCCAGAGCAGCCGGAAGCCGATCAAAACGGCGATGATCGCGATCGCGACCGTCGAGAAGAATTCAAGCGTCAGCGACGACAGAAAGGCGATCCGCAGCACCGCCATCGTGTCGCGCCGGTAGCGCTCGGCCGTGGCGCCGACCTCGGCGACCATCCGGGGTCCGGCGCCGAAGGCCTTGATCGAGGCGAGGCCCTGCACAGCATCGAGAAAATGGCCCGACATGCGCTGCAGCCGCAGCCATTGCCGCTGGTTGAGCGCCTCGGCGCCCTTGCCGATCAGCACCATGAAGAGGGGGATGAGCGGGGCGGTGACGAGGAAGACCAGCGCCGACAGCCAGTCCAGCGGCGCCACGACGAGAAAGATACCGACGGGCAGCATCGCGGCCTGCGCGGTCGCCGGCAGGTAGCGTGAGAAGAAGGGCTCGACCGCGCGCACGCCGTCCGACAGCGCCGCGACGATCTCGCCGGTCGGCAGCGCTGCGGCGCCCGATGGTCCGACCCGGCCGAGCTTGCCGAGCAGGGCGCGGCGCAGCGCCGGCACCACCCGCATCGCGGCCGCAAAACCTAACCGCTCGGCCGCGAAGGTCGAGGCGGCGCGCAGCGCCACGATGCCGAACAGGAGGACGAAGGGCAGGACGAGCTCCGCCAGGGGCTCACGGCCGACCAGCGCCCGGTCGAGGATGGTCGCGACCCACCAGGCCTGAAGCACCACCATCACGCCCGCCACGGCGCCGGCCAGGAGCGCGAGGCGCAGCTCGCGGGCAGCCAGCGGCCGTAGGCGCCGGAGGAAGGCCAGGTCGTTCGGGGCGGAGGTCACGAGGATGCCATTCGGTTGATGGTCTTCGCCGCGGCGCCGCGATCGGCGAGGCCATCGACCGGCGGTCGTCAGCGGCCGATTGCGCCCGAGGACCCCATGGGCCGCGGCGCTGCTTCCATGCTCTGTCGCCGGTCATCGATCGACCCGTCGGCCCCAGGCAGCGCGGTTCCGCGCGTCTCGAACTCGTTCTGGAATTCGAACCACATGACGTTGATGATGGCGATGGCGAGGGCGGCCGTGACGCCGAGGATCCAGGCGAAATACCACATGGCGGGTTCCTTCCGGCTCAATAGGCCTGATGCTTGCGCGCTTCGACGTCGGCGACGGTGACCTTCCCCCACATCTGGACATAGGCCCAGACCGTGTAGGCGAGCACGATCGGCAGCAGGATCACCACGGCCCAGAACATGATCTTCAGGGTCATGTGGCTGGAGGCGGCGTCCCAGACCGTCAGGCTCGAGGAGGGCTGCGTGCTGGACGGCATGATGAAGGGAAACAGCGACAGCCCTGCGGTGCCGATGATCCCGGTCAGGCCGAGGCCGCTCAGGGTGAAGCCGAGACCGGGCCTCTCCTGCCGCGACAGGGCGGCGGCGAGAAGTGGCGCGACGAGACCGGTCAGGGGTAGGATCAGGGTGACGGGCCAGTTGCGGTAGACGTCGAACCAGGCCCCGGAAGCACGCACGACCTCCTTTGCGAGCGGGTTCGGCAGGGCCGACAGCGGCGGCTGGGAGACGATCCGGTAGCCGTCGATGCCGAGCCAGACCCACAGCCCGCCCAGCGCGAAGAGGGCGGAAACGCCGATGGCGAGCATCGGCACCAGCGCCCGCGCCCGTGCGGCGATCACGTCGTCGGTACGCATCTGCAGCCAGATCGCGCCGTGCAGCGCCAGCATGCCGACGCTGATCAGCCCGGCGAGCAGGGCGAAGGGGTTCAGGAGCGGCAGCAGGGCCCAGATGAAGGACCCCTCGTAATGCGGTCTGAGGAAGCGATCGAGGTGGAAGGGCACGCCCTGCAGCAGATTGCCGAAGGCGACGCCGAAGATCAGCGCGGGGATCAGCCCGCCGGCGAACAAACCCCAGTCCCAGGCATTGCGCCAGGTCGGATTGTCGATCTTGCTGCGGTAGTCGAAGCCGACCGGGCGGAAGAACAGGGCGATGAGGACAAGCAGCATCGCCAGGTAGAAGCCGGAGAAGGCGGCCGCATAGACGGCCGGCCAGGCGGCGAAGATGGCGCCGCCGGCGGTGATCAGCCAGACCTGGTTGCCGTCCCAGTGCGGTCCGATCGTGTTGATGATGACACGCCGTTCGGGGTCGTTGCGGCCAAGGAAGGGCAGCAGCATGCCGACGCCCATATCCATGCCGTCGGTGATGGCGAAGCCGATCAGCAGGGCCCCCACCAGGGCCCACCAGATGAGTTTCAGGCTTTCATAGTCGAGCATCGTCTCGCTCCTCGGACGGGAAATGCGCTCATTCGGCCGCGACGAGGCGGGGCGGGACGGGCGATGGCGGGTCGGGCTGCTCGTGGTGATAGCGGCCCGTATGCAGCGAGCTGGGGCCGAGCCGGACGAAGCGGACCATGAGGTAGACTTCGATGACCAGCAGCAGCGTGTAGAAGGCGAAGTACGCACTCATCGAGACGATCAGATCGGTGACCGTCAGGGCTGACGTCGCGAGGAAGGTCGGCAGCACCTCACCGATCGCCCAGGGCTGGCGGCCATATTCGGCGACGAACCAGCCGAGTTCGCTGGCGAGCCAGGGCAGCGGGATGCTCCAGACCAGCAGGCGCAGAAGCCAGCGTTGCCGCTCGATCGTGCCGCGGGCCAGATGGTAGAAGGACAGGGCGAACAGCGTGAGCATGGTGAAGCCGAAGGCGACCATGATCCGGAAGCTCCAGAACAGGTAGGGCACGTGGGGGACGCCGTCCCAAGCCGCCGTCGCGATCTGCTGCTCCGTCGCGGCGGCAGGATCCTCGACATAGCGCTTCAGCATCAGCCCGTAGCCGAGATCCTTCTTGTGGTCGTTGAAGACGGCCTTGGTTTCAGAGGAGCTGTCGCCGGCCCGCAGCTTTTCGAGCGCGCCGTAGGCAAGGATGCCCGAACGGACGCGCTGCTCGTTCTTCGCCACGAGTTCGGTGATGCCCGGAACCTGCTTGTCGATCGACCGCGTCGCGATCAGGCCGAGCGCCCAAGGAATCTGCACCTCGTAGCGGTTCTCGCGCTTGTCCTGGTCCGGCAGGGCGAAGAGGTTGAAGTTCGCCGGCGCCTGCTGGGTGTGCCACTCGGCCTCGATCGCGGCGAGCTTCATCTTCTGGACGTCGCCGAGTTCGTAGCCGCTCTCGTCGCCGAGCACGATCACCGACAGCGAGGAGGCCAGGCCGAAGCCGGCCGCCACGGCGAAGGACCGCTTGGCGAAGGCCAGGTCCCGGCCCTTCAGGATGTACCAGGCCGAGATGCCGATGACGAACATCGAGGCCGTCACATAGCCGGCCGCGACGGTGTGGATGAACTTGACCTGCGCCACGGGGTTGAGCAGCACCGCGACGAAGTCGGTCATTTCCATGCGCATCGTCTCCGCCGAGAACTCGGCACCGACGGGGTTCTGCATCCAGCCATTGGCGACGAGGATCCAGAGCGCAGACAGGTTGGTGCCGAGCGCGGTTGCGAAGACGACGGCAAGATAGCGCCGCTTGCTCAGGCGATCACGGCCGAGCAGGAGCAGGCCGACAAAGGTCGATTCGAGGAAGAAGGCCATCAGGCCTTCGATCGCCAGCGGCGCGCCGAAGATGTCGCCGACGTAATGCGAGTAGTAGGCCCAGTTCGTCCCGAACTGGAACTCCATGGTCAGGCCGGTGGTGACGCCGAGCGCGAAGTTGATCGCGAAGAGCTTGGTCCAGAACCGCGACATGTCGCGGTAGATTTCCTTGCCGGTCATCACATAGACCGATTCCGTGATCACGAGGATCCAGCTCAGGCCCAGTGTCAGCGGAACGAAGATGAAATGGTACATCGCCACCGCGGCGAACTGCCACCGGGATAGCTCGACGAAGGTCGGGTCGATCATGGACGGAGGGCTCCTCAAGAGCGGCTCGCCTCGGCCCTGCTCGGTGGGCCTCGGCGTGTGTCACCCTGCTAGGAAAGGCAGATCGCCGTAACGTCGCATTGCGTAATCGCAATCGCGAACAGAGCCGATCGTTTTCCTAGCCGAAGCCAGGCTGCGGGTCGGCGAGGAGGGACTGGGCCCAGTTCTCCATAGCGGAATTGGCCAGGGGCATCGGGGTTTCGAGGAAGCTGACGACGAACCGGTCCGTCAGTTCCGCGATGCCGATCGAGCGCGGCCGCAAGGCCAGGATCTCCGGATTGGGGATCGACATGCCGAAACAGAACACGACGTTCTGGGCGTCGAGAATCCCCTCCGCGATCTCGCCGTCCGGCAAGGCGCGCGTATGGGCCATATGGTCGAACACGCCGAGGAAGCGAGCACAGGGATGCCGCTCGATCAGCCGGCGGAAATGCGCCACGATGTCGGCAACGTTTCGGCACGCAGTTCCTGTCTTGGCGACGTCGAGGATGAAGACCGGATAGCGCGCGTGGATGATTTGCGGGCGGGCGGGCCGCAGTTCGGACTGCATGACGCCACCTATTCCGGTTGGCAGATCTGGTGCCGGGCGACCGCGATGCCGGTGCGCAGCAGCAGGCCGGTGACGAGAAGGCTGGTGAAGGCCAGCAGGACGAAGCCGATCTGGCGATAGCCCGCAAAGCCGGTCTGCTCCGCCATCGCGAAGCTCGCAACGGTGATCGCCGCGAGCGGAAAGGAATAGGCCCACCAGGACAGGTAGAAGGCGATGCGCCGCAGTCGCGGCAACTGCGTCAGCAGGAGCACCGTCAGGAACAGCCCGAAGAAGTAGAGGATGCGGGCGAAGGCGTCGATCCCGCCGGCCAGTTTGAGATAGGCGAGGCATCCGACGGCCGGAGGCGCGATCAGGATGAAGAGCGTCGGCCTCAGCCGGTCCGGCAAGGGCTGGTGGAAGACGATCCGGTTCAGGACGACGGCGAAGAGCGGCAGCCAGAACACGATGCCCACCGAAAAGAACAGCCAGGAGGCTTCGCGATAGCCGAGGCTCACCGCGGCGATCGGGACCAGCATGTTGCCGACGATCGGGATGAACCAGGCCGGGTTGAGATGGGGCGTCTGGAAATGCTCCCGGTTGATCCAGCGATCCAGCACCAGCAGGGTCAGTGCCAGCTGGAGTGGCGCGCCGACGAGCAAGAGCCCGGCTGCCAGATCGCGGCTGAGCTCCAGCGACGCGATGCTGAGCAGGATCAAGCTGATCGCGATCGTCGGGACGAAGTGCAGCCGCACCGGATGGGCGAACTCCTCGCGCACCGCCTGCGGGTGGAGCAGCATCTTGGCGCCGTAGAACAACGCGAGCACGACGAACAGGCCGCCGGCGAGCGCCAGCACGGTGTGCCCGACGGCCTGCAGGGAGGGGATCGTGCTTCCTGCCTTCTCAAATGCGATCGAGAGCCCCGCGAGGCCCATCACCATCGAAAAGAAGCTGACGGGAAAATGACTGAGGCGAGGTTCGGCCTCATGGCCGCTCGCAGAGATGGCTGTGGTCATGACGTCGCTCCCGGGCGGGCCCGCCGCCGGTGGCAGCTCTCGAGGGCCGGCGACCGTGGCGGAGCGAGAATGACGCGCGGAGGCGTTATTTCATTGCGTAATCGCAATCGGCCGGGGCGAAGGCGCCGGCATGCCCGGTCCGGGCATCCTGGCCTGTCCGGAGCCATTCCTTCGGTCAGCTGATCGTCGAACGACGGATCAGACCCTGCAGCCACACGGCTTACGCGATCGTGCTGGAGATCGTCCCCTATTTGCGGACGTTCCTGTGCGGCAGCTCGAGGCGCTGATCGGTTTCGTCGGTATCGACGATCAGCTCATAATCGATGCTGACCATCGTCGGCGGGTTGTCCTGACGGAGGCCGTGCAGCTTCACCTCGACGCCGCGCAGCTTGAACCGGATCACCGGCGTCACCCGCTCTATGCCCTTGAGCATGCAGGCCGCGACACATGGTTGTTTCGCCGGCGATTGACGAAGCGCAATGCCGGTGCGGCCGCGGTGATAGAGACGGGCAGTTGGAGCTCTGCGGCTTGTTGCGCCCTTCCGAGATCGGATCTGTCCATGTTCAAGCGCCTCGCGCTGCCGGCCGTTCTGATGCTCGTCGCGATGGCGGTGGCCGGCATCCTCTATGTCCGTAAGCTGAGCCCCGTCACGGTCGACGTCGCGCGGGTCGAGCGCGATGTCGAAATCCGGGTCTTCGGGCTGGGCAGTGTCGAAGCGCAGGTGCTGTCCCGGATCGGCTTTCAGGTCGCGGGCCGGATCGTGCAGCTTGCCGCCGACCAGGGCGAGATCGTCCCGGCGGGCACCGTGCTGGCTACTCTCGAGGACAGTTCGCAGCGCGCCCGTGTCGCCAAGGCGCAGGTGGCAAGGCTCCAGGCGCAGGCGGCTCTCGCCAGGGCGCAGGCGCTGTTGCAGCGGTCGGAGGCCAACCTCCAGCAGCGAGTGTTGGTGAACCAGCGGCGCCAGTCGCTCGTCGATCGCGGCAGCGTCTCGCGCGAGCAGGCCGATGAAGCCCAGACCAACGAGACGCTCGCCCAGGCCGATCTCGCCGTCGCCAAGGCGGAGGTCCGGGTCGCCGAGGCGGCCCGTGACGACGTCGCCGCGGCGCTGACGATCGAGCAGGTGCTGCTCGACCAGCACCGCATCATGGCGCCTTATCGCGCCCGTATCCTGTCGCGCCTGAAGGAGGCGGGTGCCGTCGCCGGTGTCGGGGAGGTCGTCTTCACGATCATCGAACCGAACTCGGTCTGGGTGCGTGTCTTCGTCGACGAGGCCGTGTCCGGCGGCCTCGCGATCGGGCAGAAGGCGCTGGTGCGGCTGCGCTCCGAGATGAACACCGTTGTCGAGGCGCAGATCGTCCGGATCGATCAGGAGAACGACCGGGTCACCGAGGAGCGCCGAGTCTATGTGCGCTGCGTGACCTGCGAGCCGGAGCATGAGGGCCGCTATCTCGGCGAGCAGGCCGAGATCGAGATCATCAAGCGGGTCGTTCCGGAGGGGCTGTTCGTGCCGCTGCGTGCCGTGAGCGGTTTCGATGGTCGTGCGGGCACGATCTGGACGGTCGAGGACGGCAAGCTCCATCGGCGTCTCGTCGCGCTCGGAGACCGGCTGCTCGACGGTCGCGTGCTGATCGTCGGGGGCCTTCCCGCCGGCGCGCGCGCGGTGGTCTCTGTGCCGGCGGACGGTTTCACGGTCGGGCGCAGGGCGGTGGCCTCCGAGAGCTCCCGATGAACCTCGCCTGGCGCGACGTCCAGCATGGGCTCGGACGGTTCATCCTGACCTGCGTCGGCCTCAGCCTGCTGCTGGGCGTCGTCATGGGCATGGTCGGCATCTATCGCGGGCTGGTCGCCGAGGCGCTCGGCCTGGTCCGGAGTGCCGGGGCCGACGCCTGGGTCGTCGAAGCGGGCAAGAGGGGCCCTTTCGCCGAGAGTTCGCGCCTGCCGCGCGACACGCGCGATGCCATCGCCGTCCATGCCGGCGTGGCGGCGGCCGGCGCGGTCGTCTACCAGACCGTCGAGTTTCCCTATCGCGGCACGAACCTGCGCGTCTTCATCGTCGGCGCCCAGATCGGGCGGCCCGGCAGCGAAGTCGCAATCGAGGAAGGCCGCGCCATCCTGAAGTCGCGCTCCGAAGTGGTGGCCGATCGCAAGGCCGGGCTCGCGCTCGGCGAACGCATCCGCATCGGCCGCGACGACTTCACCGTCGTCGGCCTGACCGCGAACGCCACCAGTTCGGCAGGCGACCCCGTGCTGATGATGACCTTGCGCGACGCCCAGATCGTCCAGTGGCAGTTCGATCCGTCTGCGGTGAGGCGGGAGACGGCCCGCGATGCGCCGGCCGGCGGGTCGAGCGACCTGGTCAGCGCCATCATCGTGCGCATGCAACCCGATGCGTCGCCCGAGGGCATCATCGGCTCGATCGCGCGCTGGAAACATCTGACCGCGATGACGGAGGCTCAGCAGGAGGAGATCCTGACGCGCTCGGTGATCGAGCGCGCACGGCGGCAACTCGGCCTGTTCGCGGTGATCCTGCTGGCCGTCTCGACGGTGGTGATCGGGCTGATCGTCTACACCATGACCATGGACAAGAAGAAAGCGATCGCGACGCTCAAGCTCATCGGAGCGCCCGACCGCGTGATCGTCTCGCTGATCCTCCAGCAGGCGTTGGCGATGGGCCTGGTGGGCTTCGCCATCGGCGCGACGCTGATCCGCCTGGCCAAGGACTATTTCCCGCGACGCGTGGTGCTGGAACCCTCCGACACGGCGATCCTGCTCGGCATTATCGTCATGGTTTGTCTGATTGCCAGCATCTTCGGGGTGCGCTCGGCGCTGAAGATCGATCCTGCCTCGGCGCTCGGAGGCTGATATGATGGCCTCATCCAGACCCATCGTCGCGCCAGGACCCGTCGTCGAAATCGCACACCTGTCGAAGACCTTCGGCGCCGGCGCGACGAAGGTGCCAGCACTGATCGACATCGATCTGACGATCGGGACCGGAGAGGTGGTGGGCCTGATCGGCCCCTCCGGGTCCGGCAAGAGCACGCTGCTCAACTGCATCGGCTGCATCACGGAGCCCGATTCCGGCTCAATCCGTCTCGATGGCCGCGCGATCTTCGACGGCAAATGGCTGATCGGCGATCTCAGGCGGCTCAGGCTCGAGACGATCGGGTTCATCTTCCAGTTTCACAATCTACTGCCGTTCCTCTCGGCCTGGGAGAACGTGGCGATCGTCCGCACGCTGATGGGCGAGAGCCCCGAGCGGGCCAAGGCCCGCGCCATGGAACTGCTCGGCTATCTGCAGGTCGACCACCGTGCCGATGCGCTGCCATCCAAGCTGTCGGGCGGCGAGGCCCAGCGCGTGGCCATCGCTCGCGCGCTCGCCAACGAGCCCCGGATCATCCTCGCCGACGAGCCGACCGCGGCGCTCGATTCCGAACGGGCGGCCATCGTCATCGACCTGCTGAAGCAGGTCGCGATCGAGCGTGACGCTGCGGTCATCGTCGTGACGCATGACGAGAAAATCTTCTCGCGCCTCGACCGCATGGTCCATCTGCGCGATGGGCGGATCGTCGAGGTGGTTTCATCGCAAGCTTTATGACAAAGCGGTGCGCTCGACCACGGCTCGCTGCCCGAGGCCAGACCTTTCGAAGGTCCAACCCGCAACCTTGGTCTCTTCAATCGCGATCCTCGGCAGCCTGCCCTGAAGCGGACGTTCCAGAGGTCGGCTCGGGACCAAACCGGGCCTTTGCAGACTCTGCGGGCGTCCGGCTTCAGATGGCTCGACTGAGCTGTCCTTGACGGATCTCATTCCCTGTCCAGCCTTTCGCCGATGTGCTGCCATGCGCGCTTGTTCTTCTGGAACCGCTGAACGGTCGTTCTGAAGCCGCCGGGAGAACCGGAGGTTCCGTTCTTGCGGCTTGGAGAGCCTCGACGCCACCGACGTCGAGGCTGGATGGCCGCAGATGACGGATAGCTCCGCCAATTTGCGCTAACGCAATCCACGGGCCGAGCACTCCGCCTAAGGGTTTCAACGCGGCGAGGAACTGAAAAGCGCGTCGCGATGATGGAGAGAGCGGATGTTCAAGACCCTTCTGGCCGGCGCGGTAATGGCGTTGGCGATCACCGGCGCGAGTGGCGCCGAGGTCGAGGTGAAGATGCTGAACAAGGGCGCCGCAGGTGCGATGGTGTTCGAGCCAGCTCTGGTGAAGATCGCGCCGGGCGACACGGTCAAGTTCGTTCCCACGGACAAGGGCCATGATGCCGCAACCATTCCGGACATGCTGCCGGCCGGGGCTGAGCCCTTTGCAAGCAAGCTCAACGAGCCGATCGACGTCACCTTCAAGCAGTCCGGAGTCTATGGCGTGCGCTGCAAACCGCATTACGGCATGGGCATGGTCGCTCTCGTCGTGGTCGGCGAGCCGACGAACATCGACGCCGCGGCCGCCGTCGCGGCCAAGGCACCCGGCAAGGCCAGGACCGTTCTCGCCGACCTCCTCGCCAAGGCGAAGTGAATCCACTCGGATCCGGACGCGGCCGGCACTCGCCGGTCGCGGGAGGTCGGCATCATGGCACCGATACCGCGACTGCGGGCCTATGACGGCCCGCCGATCCTGTCCTATGGTTTCCGGCCGTTCTTCCTGCTCGCAGCCTTGCAGGCGGGGTTGATGATCCTGGTCTGGCTGCCCTTCGTCGGCGGCCATCTTTCCGTGCCGACCGCCTTCGACCCGGTCGACTGGCATATCCATGAGATGCTCTTCGGCTATCAGGCGGCGGCGGTCGCAGGCTTCCTGCTGACGGCGATCCCCAACTGGACCGGCCGGCTGCCTGTGCAGGGCACGCCGCTGCTCGTGCTGGTGCTGGCCTGGCTCGGCGGCCGTGCCGCGGTCAGTGTCTCGGGTCTGATCGGCTGGCCGTTGGCCATGGTGATCGACAGCCTGTTCCTGCTGCTGCTCGCCGCCGCCGCCGCCCGCGAGATCGTGGCGGGGCGCAACTGGCGCAATCTCAAGGTCGTCGTCCTGCTCTCGCTGCTGCTTACGGCCAATCTCGCCTTTCACCTCGAAGCCGCGCTGATGGGCGGCGCGATGGTCTCCAGACGTTTCGCCATTGCCGTCGTGCTGGTGCTGATCGGGCTGATCGGGGGGCGCATCGTCCCGAGCTTCTCTCGCAACTGGCTGTCACAGCGCGGCAAAGGCCGGATGCCGCGCGCCTTCGGCAGCTATGACAAGGCGGTGCTGGCGATCACCGTGATGACGCTGGGACTATGGGTTGGTTTGCCGGACAGTTTGACGACAGGGGCTGCGCTGACTCTGGCAGCACTCCTCCATCTCGTCAGACTAGCCCGCTGGGCTGGGGATCGCACCTGGCGCAATCCGCTGCTCGCCATCCTGCATGTCGGCTATCTCTTCGTGCCGCTGGGCTTCGCGCTGACCGCGGCGGCGAGCTTCGGGCTCGTCGCACCTGCCGCCGGCGCCCATGCCTGGACGGCGGGGGCCTTCGGCACCATGACGCTTGCCGTCATGTCGCGCGCCAGCCTCGGCCATACCGGGCGCCCGCTCATTGCCACGGCGGCGACGCAGCTCAGCTACGCGCTGATCGTCATCGGCACCGTGGCACGGATCTGTTCCGGTCTCGGACATGGTTCGTCCGCGCTGCTGCATGTCGCCGGGCTGAGCTGGTCTCTGGCCTTCCTGGTCTTCGCTGCGGCCTATTGGCGTGTTCTGACGGGTATGCGGGCCGGCCCCAAGGCCTCGCCTGCGGCCCGGCAAACCTGACCGGCCAACATCGGGAACGACCGAGACGAGGCGAGGCGGGTCGCGGGCTGCGCCTATCCCGCGTTCTCAGCCAGCCGCCTCAAGGCCGGGACATCGCAGACGATCAGCTTCTGCCGTCCGCCTTCGACCAACCCCCGGGTCTCCCAGGAGCTGAGGATGCGCGAAACGGTGTGAAGCGTCGTGCCGGTCATCTCGGCAATGTCGCGCCGCGAGATCGGGAAGTCGACGCGCAGGCCGGCATCGTCCTGCTTGCCCGCCTGCTCGACGAGCCGCAGCACGGCATGGGCGACGCGGCGCTCTACCTCCTCGGTCGACATCTCGCGGATGCGGGTGTGGGCCTCGTCCAGGCGTTGGCCGATGGTCCGGATCGCGTTCATCGCCAGATGCGGGTTGTTCTCGACGAAGCCGTCCCAGGATTCACTGGGCCAGGCGGCGACGAGGCTGTCGACGGCGGCCGTCGCAGTGCCCGGATAATCGGGGCGGCTGAGCGCCCGGGTGAAGCCGAAGAGATCGCCGGGATGCACCACCCTGACGATGATCTGCTGGCCGTCGCGCGTCACCTGCGTCACCTTCAGCCGGCCGTGTAGCAGCAGGTAGAAGGCCTTGGCCGGGTCACCCTGCTCAAAGACCGCCTCGCCCTGCGGGACCCTGCGGGCGCTCGCCTGCGCCGTCATCCGGTCGAGTTGGGCATCACTCATGGCCGTGAAGAGCGTAATGCTGCGCAGCACGCTGCGGTCCAATGCCACGGGTGTTCCTCCTCGGACGGATTTGAAAGCGGTTCGCGACCCGGTGGGCTATCGCGCGGGAGCGCGGATATGACCGCAACCACGGGGTCCGTTCAAGTGCGTCACGACAGCCCGGCCAATGCGGTCGGCAGGCCGGCCAGCAGGCAGACCAAGGCGGCATAGCCAGCTGGTCCTCCTATGTGGAGAGCGCTGAAAGCTCCCGCGTGAAAGCGAGGCTTTTCACGCCACAGAACAGAATGCCGCCCAGCGCCGGCGCGACGAGGTTGGCTTGCGGCCGGCGGCCCTCTGCCGCACGGAGGCGAAGAAGCCGCCGCAGAGCAGGATCACGGTGGCGGAGGCGGCAAGGTCGCGGTCGAGCGCGCGACTCAGCGCCGCCAGCGCCGCCGCCGGGTGGAGTGCGCTCGGCAGCACAAGCGCGCCCCGCAGCGCGCCGAAGACGACCAGTTCACTGACGATCAGCACCGGATCGAGGCCGGGCGCGCGTCCGGCGCTTCGGCTCCGGTCGCGTGATCGGTGAGCGTGGTACTCATGCCGGCAGCCGGCGCCGCAGCATCTCCGGCACGGCGTCCCGCCAGCTCCGCTCCCGGACCAGCCGGAAGCCGAGATGGTCTGGCGGCGTGCCGACCGAGCAGCCGCCGCTCTTCGGGTTGCGGATGAAGAAGGTCATCATCGCGCGATGCTGGCCTTCGACGACATGAATGCCGCAATTGCTCGTCTCGCCGAGCGTCCGGCCGGCGGCGTCGAGCGAGACCCGGCGCAGGCAGGTCGATGTCCACTCCCAGATATTGCCGGCGATATCCGCAACGCCGTGCTCGTTCAGGCCGAACCCGCCGACAGGCCGCAGGGCCACGTCATTGCCGCCCGCGGCCTTGCGTTCCGCCTCGCGATCGTAGTCGGCGAGCCAGCGCAGCGCCGGGTTGGCGGCATCTGCATCGAGGCCCCGTGCGTCGTCGCGGAAGCGGGAGCCCGCCGCATACGCCCATTCGCGGTCACTCGGCAGTCGCCATGTCGCGCCGGTCTCCCGGGAGAGCCAGGCGGCATAGTCGCTCGCATCGGTCAGGCTGACGCCGGTCACGGGCAGGTCGCCGCGCGAGGCCGGCTGGTCGAGGCGCTTGCAGGCGCTGGCCGCGATGCAGCGCGCATAATCGGCCGCCGTCACCTGATAGCGCATGATCTCGAGCGGCCGGTGGATCCGCACCAGCTGGCGCGGGGCGTCAACGGGCTGGCCGACGCGGCTGTAATCGCCGTCGAGCCGGTGCAGCATCGTCCCGGGCCGGACCAGAACCGTCTGCGGCGGCGGAAGGTCCGGGGCCAGGCGCCGCGCCGGCGCCGCCAGCAGGAGGGCGGCGGCGCCGGCGAGGAGGACGAGGCCGAGCGAGGTCGTCAGCGTCGGCAGCGAGAGGCGCAGCGTCGTGGCCATGATCGGGAGCCCTTTCGGGAGGGATGGCCTCCCCGCCCGAGCGGGGAGGCGGGATCGTCAGATGCCTGCCGGAGCCTTGATCTGCTTCATCAGGTCATCGTTCCACTGGCCCTCGACCTTGAAGTGGCCGGCGGCGCCGAGCTCGAAGGCCTCGATCAGGTTGTGGTTGACGTAGGCGTAGATGCCGGGCTGCAGGAAGGTGTAGAGCGCCGCACCCGCGCAACCGCCGGGGATGAACCAAGTCTCCAGATCGCGCTCCGGCGGGTTGCGGAACTTGCCGGTGGCCCAGACATAGTCGCCATGGCCGCCGATGAGATGAGGCCGCGTGTCCCGATTGGCCTGGGAATGCACGACCAGCACCGTTTCGCCGACCTTGGAGGTCAGGGCGTTCTTGCCGGTCAGCGCGCCGACCTTGCCGTTGAAGACGATATGGCTCGGCGTCAGCGTCCGCATCGCCTTCACGACATCCTCGTGGGCGTCGCCCGGGCTGGCATAGCGCTTGAACTTGCCGGTCTCGTCGCGTGGGACATAGAAGTCCTGCTCGCCGACATAATAGACCTTGTCGTACTTCAGCGCCTTGCCCTGGCCGTCCTTCAACCCGTCGCGCGGCAGGACCATCAACGCCCCGTTCATGCCTGCTGTGACGTGCCACGGCACCATGCCGGGAGGCGCGCAGTGATAGACGAAGACGCCCGGCCGCGTCGCCTTGAAGCGCAGCACCACCCGCTCCCCGGGGCTGACCTCGGTCAGTGCGCCGCCGCCGAGCGCGCCGGTGGAGGCGTGGAAGTCGATATTGTGCATCAGTTCGTTGGTGTCGGCGTTGATGAGCGTCAGCTCGACATAATCGCCCTCATGCACGACCATCAGCGGGCCCGGGACCGTGCCGTTGAAGGTGAAGGCGAAGGTCTCAGTGCCGGCATCGTCGAGAACGATCTTCTTCTCATGGATGGTCATCTCGAACTCGATGACTTTGGGGCCGCCTGTCGCGATCTGCTCGTGCGGATGGACGAAGGGCGGATCGACGAGCTTCTGCTTGACGCGCGGCAGCTTGGCGATGTCTTCCGCCGTCACCTTGGTCATCACTGCCTGCGCCTGTGCTGGGGCGGCGGCCTGAGCGATCGCGCCTGTGGCCGCCGCTCCTGCCAGGATACTGCGGCGGGTCAGGGTGAGGCTTTCGCCCGGTTTGCGGTCTTGGCCCATGGCTTGTCTCCTTGCCGACAACCGGCGTCTCCGGTCGTGATCACATTAGGAGGCGGGCGGATCCGATCTTTGTTGCAGCACAACATCTTTGACGATCCCGGCGGGTCGCCTCACTCCGCCGCGACCATGGCGGGCTGCCAGGCGGGCTCGTAGACGAGCACGACCTCGACCGCCGAAACGCCTTCCACCGCCCCGGCAGCCAGCGCCACGGCCTGCTTCAGGAAGCCCGCCAACGGACAACCGCGCGTGGTCGTCGTCATGGTGACGGTAACGGTGGCGTCGGATGCGGCGGAGATGCCGTAGATCAGGCCGAGATCGACGACGCTGCGGCCCATCTCGGGGTCGAGCACATCGCGCAGCGCGATCTCGACCAGCCTTTCGAGACGCACACTCATCCGTGGCCCCTCGCGCCGCCGCCATGGCGCACCAGGAGCCGATAGACAATGCCGGCCGAATCGAAATTGCCGGCCCATTCATGCTGGCGCTTGGCCAGTTCGCGGAAGAGGAAGACCGGCTCGCGAGCAAGCAGAGCGAAGAGCACCTCGCCCGGCCGCAATTCCTCGAGCGCCTCCAGGATCCGCACCATCGGCTCCGGCGGGTCGAGATTGCTGAGGTCGAGCTCCATGGCCGGCTCTCCCCAGAAGATCGCCGCCGGGCTCGAGCCCAGCGCCAGGCCCTCCTCGGGCTCCGCCGCGACGGGCGAAAACAGGACTTCCCAGTCGCCATCGCCGAGCGCGCTTTCGCTGGCGGCAAAGCCGCGATTGGCCATTACCGACAAGAGCGGTACCGGCCGAAACGGAGCGATCAGGCGGAGCGACTGTCCTGCCGCCAACTCACTCGTAGCCTCCATGATCGCTTGGAAGGGGTCGTCGCCAGCCCGCAGCAGCGGTCTGACATCAACATCGAGGGGACCGGGCGTGCCTGATGTGGGGTTGGGTCCGCGGGGGGTCGTCATGGGACAAGCTCCTTTCATCTGCGCGCGCCAGCAGCAGCCTGGGCCGTTCATGCGGCGGTGGCCGGTCTGCCGCCTTGACCTGGGACAAGCGCCGTACCCGGACGAACTCGGCCGCGATCCCCGCCGTGCCGGCCAGCGCCAGTGTCATCGCCAGCCGGAAGCCGAGGGTCGCGCCGCAAGCCAGCGCTCCGCTGCCGAGGACCGTGCCGCCGTAGTAGAGTGCGAACCAGACGAGAGGACGCCGGGCCGCGAGAAGCTCGCCGACACGGGGGGCAGGCCCTTTGCCGATCCGTGGCGCATAGGCTTCGAGCCATGTCAGGAACGGGACGATCTTGGTGAGCTGCGCCAGCGTCAGCCCGCCGAGCCAGCCGAAAACGAGCAGGAAGGACGCCGCAGCGACGAAACCCTCGCCAGCTCCCGCGATCAGCGCAATCGGTAGCGCCCCGATGCCGAAGCCGAGCGCGGCGAAGGCCGGAAGGCTCGCCAGCATGTTGACCTCCAACGCCTTGCGCCTGCGGCTGCGATAAAGCGTCAGCATGTCGCGGCCATAAAAGCCGGTCGCAAGCGCCAGCAGCAGGCTCACCGTGGCGACGAGCCCCGAACCGCCGTCGAGGCCGACCGTCGGGGCGCCGAGGCCTGCCGCGGCCAGAACGAGCCCCATGCCGGCTGCCGTGACGAGGAGGTTCATTCGGCCGCCCGATGGCTCGGGCGCTATCATGAACATGGCGAAGAGGCGATAGCTGACGCCGAAGGCGATGAGCCCGAGCCAACCGCCGAAGCCCAGCAAGGCGTGGAAAGGCAGCCCGCCCGGCAACAGCGTGCCGAACGCGCCGAGCGCGCCGCCCCGGCCGGACAGGATGGTGGAGAAAGCCGCCCCGCCCAGCGCGGTCAGAGCGAGGCAGGCGAGGCCGCCCCGAATTATGCCGGCAAAGGGATCTAGCCGCCGCAAGCCCGCCAGTGTCCGGCACAGCATGACGACGAGCAGAAGAAGCCCGCCGAGCAGGCTCAGCCCGCCTAGCGGCAGCAGGCCGAGCGGCACATCCGCCCAGCCAGCGAGCGTCGCGAAGCCGGCGCAGAGCAATAGCAACCCCGCGACCAGCGACATGAGCGTCGGCAGTGCGAGATAGGGCGAGGCCAGCGGGCGCGCCGCCAATACCGGCACGAATTGCAGCAGCGCCCCCGCCATGGCGAGGCTGAGCCAGCCGATCGCCACCAGATGGACGAGCATCAGGGTCGCGGGCTCGCTCATCCCGGCTGCGGGGTAGCCGATACCGAGCATGGCGAGCCCCTCCGCCGCCAGCAGGCAGCCGAGCGCAGCGGCGAAATAGCTCATCGTCCAGCGGGAGAGCGATGGCATCGGCATGGCCGCTTGGCCTCGGTCGGCAGCCGTTCTCAGTGCCCGCAGGTGCAGGCATGGCCCGCATCGTGCCCGCCGCAATCGGCGTCTCCCGCCGGCGCCGCGTTGCGGGCGATCTCGACCTGCCAGACGTCCGGCCCGGCCGCGACGTAGCTCCAGGAATAGATCTCGGGCCAGCGCGCATCGATCTGATGATGCAGCGGAGCGGGATCGTGATCGTTGACGATACAGAAGGATTCCCCCGGCTCGAGGCGCTCCAGAATGCCGAAGATGGTGGCATGCCGCATGCCCGGCGGGATCGCGCGCACGTCGAGCGGTGCGAGAGTCGGGGTGGTCATGATGGTCGGCTCCGGGTTGCGGTCCCGCAAGGCGGGGCATTCGGGGAGCCTAGCCCGGCCGCACCCGGCCGGAATTGTCGGAGCGCAAACAGCCGAGCAGCGGCCGCCCTACTGCTCGATGAAGAGGACCATGGCAATGGCAGCCGACACCTGCACGGCCGCGCCGACGCCGCCCTTCTGCAGCACGCCCATGCGGTTCAGGATCACCGCCATGACGACGATGGCGGAGGTGACGACGGCGCGACCCGTCCGGGCTTCAGTCATGATCAGTCTCCCCGGTGTTCGCCTTCGACGGTCGGGCGTTCAGCCTGCGAGTGCTCGGTAGATCGCCGGCAGCGCGGCCGGCAGGCGCTCCAGCCTGGGGGCCACGGCATGACCGCCTTGCCCGAAGAGATGCGGGCTCTCTAGGGAGCAAAGCGTTGGCGCATGCGTCAAGACCCGCCTGCCGCAATGCCGTTGAGGGCTGTGATTGCGTCGTCCGGCAGGACAAGCGAAGCGGCCGCAAGATTTTCGCGGAGATGCGCGATCGAGGACGTTCCCGGGATCAGGAGAATGTTCGGCGCCCTTCGCAAAAGCCAGGCCAGGGCCACCTGCATGGCGGTCGCGCCGAGCTTCGCTGCCAGCTCGGTGAGGATCGCCGACTGCAGTGGAGCGAAGCCCCCTAAGGGGAAAAACGGCACATAGGCGATGCCGTCTTCGGCAAGGTCATCGATCAGTTGGTCGTCATCGCGGTGAGCGAGATTATAGTGGTTCTGTACGCAGACGATCTCAGCGATGCCGCGGGCCTCTTGCACTTGCGCCGCCGTGACATTGCTCAAGCCGATGTGGCGGACCAGTCCGCGCCGCTTCAGCATGGCGAGTGCCTCCAGCGGAGCGGCGATCGAGCCCTCGGCCGGGCCATGGCTGTCGAACATGATCCGCAGGTTGACGACGTCGAGCGCCTCGAGCCCGAGATTGTGGAGATTATCCTCGACCGCCCGAAGAAGTTGGTCGACCCCCATGGCTGGTAGCCAAGAGCCATCTTCTCCCCGCTGCGCCCCGACCTTGGTCACGATGACCAGATTGCTGGGGTAGGGCGACAGCGCCTCGCGAATCAGCTGATTGGTGACATGAGGCCCATAGAAATCACTGGTGTCGATGTGATCGACACCGGCGGCGACGGCCTCACGCAGCACTGCGAGCGCCCCATTCCTGTCGCGTGGGGGCCCGAATACCCCTGGGCCGGCGAGCTGCATGGCTCCGTACCCCAGTCGCGTCACACGTCGGTCTCCGAGGGTGAAGCTGCCGGCCTGCTCGATCGATTGCATGTCCATCTCCTTCGATGACCATGAGATAAAGACTGGCGACTGAGAGGATAATCCCGAATGATCCGTACAGGCCGTGCGGAAATCCGAACAATGAAAACCGAGCTGAGCGATCTCAACGGCTTCTTGGCCGTGGCCCAGGCGCGCGGGTTCCGCGACGCGGCCCGCAAAACAGGTGTCAGCGCATCTGCACTGAGCGAGGCGGTTCGCCGGCTCGAAGCCCAACTCGGCGTCCGCCTGCTCCATCGCACCACGCGCAGCGTCACCCCAACAGAGGTGGGGACCAGGCTGATCCATCGTCTGGGACCGGCGCTCGGTGAAGTCGAAGCTGCGCTCGCGGGCACGAAGAGCCTGGGTGACGAACCTGCCGGCACGCTTCGCCTGAACGTGCCGGTCAGCGCCGCCCGGCTGGTGCTCCCGGCGATCCTGCCCGCTTTCCTGGCCGCCTATCCCCATATCACGATGGAGATTCTCGCCGACGACAACTTCGTCGATGTGGTTGCTGCAGGTTGCGATGCCGGCATTCGCTATGATGACCGCCTGGACCAGGACATGATCGCCGTCCCGATCGGACCGCGACGGCAACGCTTTGCGACAGCCGCGGCGCCGGCCTATCTCGAACGGCATGGCCGCCCTCGGCATCCCAAGGACCTGCTCAGCCACGCCTGCCTGCTCGGGCGCTTTGCCAGCGGCGCGACAACGAGCCCCTGGGAGTTCGAGCACGACGGCGCGATCGTGCGCGTCGAGCCGCGGGGACCAGTGCTAGTGCAAGTCGGCGGCGCTACCGATCTCGCCATCGACATGGCCGTCGCGGGCGTCGGGATCATCCAGCTCTTTGAGCAATGGCTGCGTCCTCATCTCGAGAGCGGCGCGCTCGTGCCGGTTCTGGAGGATTGGTGGCAGCCCTTCCCAGGGCCATTCCTATATTTCTCTGGCCGCCGGCTCTTGCCCCCGCCGCTACGCGCCTTCATCGACTTCATCAAGCAGAGCAGTGGCGGTAGCGGCCTGTCATCTGAGCCGTCGACAAGATGAACGAATGGGCCCCGGGCGTTCGCCCCCGGGGCCCTTCTGTGCCAGAAGTCTGATGCGCTCGGCCTACCTGTTCATTTCCATGAACATTCGTGGGCTAGGATGCGTCACGGGCTGCTTGCGGACATGTCGGGATATCGGATTTTAGCGCCGGTATCCCGTGATGCGCCCGCAAAGCCGCGGGCTGTCGGTCAACGCTTTGCTAGGCCTTCGACAGGCGCGAGACATTGGCTCGAACCGCGGAGCGATATCGCTGCACGATCCTGATGGGAGGAACGCCGCCCATCAGACTCTCGATTGCAGAATGAGCCGCGTCGACTTTTTCGGTGATCATCAACTGGGCTTCCGTCCCGGCTGCTTCTCCTCCGAACGAGAGCCTGGACGTCCGAAGACAGATCGCCTGGTGACTTTCGAAAGCGAGCATCCAGAGCTCGTAGAACAGTCCCATGGGGCTGCCGGACTTCACGGCTGGCGAGGCGGCCATCAGCGCGAAGCCTTGTAGAGCTTGGTGGCGATCTCGAACATTTCCTCCGGGGCGTAATCCGGAGTGAATGCCGATGGAACGCCGGTCAGCTGGTGGATCTTCCCGCCGTCCGGCATCCCCTCGACGACTTCCAGTTCGCCTGGCGGGTCGCCGGGAAGCGCCATCTCCCCATTGCCCCAGATCCCGGCCATTTCGGTGTAGTCACCGGGGCTGAAGGTATAAAGGCGCCTGTGGGAGCCCTCCTGAAGGTATTTCTGGCATTCGGGAATCTTGTCGAGATTGATGTTGGGCGTCGGCAGCATCTTCTCGATCTCGACGCCGGTGATCTGCTTGAGAGCCAGCGCATAGGCATGCGCGTGGACTGAGCCGCGAACGAGCAAATAACCGCACACTTCGCGTCCCGTGGGATCGGACAGCGTCTCATAGACCCGCATCTTGTGCAGGCGCGCGCCGCATTCCAGGTGAAAGTTGTGCAGGAGATCTGTGACGACATTGCCCGTGGTGGTGATGAAATCGGTATTCCAGGAGACGCCGTTGCTGTTCACGGGCGTCGCGCCGCCTGCATTCGACAGGAAGGCCGCAGCGAGGCGCATGTCCTTCATGGCTTCGTAGGGCGCTCCCGAAATATCGCCGCCATCGCCTTCGTCGCCATCTTTCTTGTCGGGGCCGTTGGCGATCATGGCAACGCCATTGCTGACGAGCTCGACATGGCCCAGCTCTTCGGCCGTGATCGCGGCCACCAGGCTGTAGAACGGCCTGAGTTTCTCTTTGCTGCGGAAGTTGAAGCTCTGGAACATATAGTTCCCCAGCGTGGACATCTCGCCGTATTTGCCGCCGAGCAACTCCTGCAAGGCGGCGGCCGCGTTGGGATCGGCCTTCTTCGGCGGTGGTAGTTCAGCCTGGAGCTGATCAATTCGCATGAACATGAGCGCTGTCCTGACCCCCCGGCCTTGGATGTCGTGAGGTTCGACGATGATGGGTGGGCGCCCGCGACGCTCGGAATTGTCCGTGCCGAGCGTCTGAACTGAGGCAACGACGGCCGGTCGCGATTGTTCCCCGGCCGCTACGGCCGAAGAACGACCTTGATGACCCCGTCCTCCTTGTCCCTGAATTTCTTGTACATCTCGGGAGCGTCTTCGAGGCTCGCCGGGTGCGTGATTACGAAGCTCGGATCGATCTCGCCGGCCTCGATCTTGGCGAGCAGCGGCTTGGTGTAGGCCTGGACGTGGGTCTGGCCCATCTTGAAGGTCAGGCCCTTGTTCATGGCTGCGCCGATCGGAATCTTGTCGCCCATGCCGACATAGACGCCCGGGATCGAGATCGTTCCGCCCTTGCGGCAGCACATGATCGCCTGGCGCAGAACATGCACGCGATCGGTGGCCAGGAAGGCGGCAGCCTTGACCTTGTCGAGGATGGCGTCCGCCGCGCCATGACCCGAGGCTTCGCAGCCGACGGCATCGATACAGCTGTCGGGGCCTCTGCCCTTGGTCATGACCATCAGCTCGTCGTAGATATCGACCTCGCTGAAGTTCAGCGTCTCCGCGCCCCCGGCTTGCGCCATGGCAAGGCGCTCCGGCACCTCGTCGATCGCGATGACGCGTCCGGCGCCCATCATGATGGCAGAGCGGATGGCGAACTGGCCGACGGGCCCGCAACCCCAGATCGCGACGGTGTCACCATTGCGAATCTGGGCATTTTCAGCGGCCATATAGCCTGTCGGGAAGATGTCGGAGAGGAAGAGGGCCTGCTCGTCGCTGACGCTGTCGGGCACCTTGATCGGGCCGATATCGGCCATCGGGACACGCAGATACTCGGCCTGGCCGCCACTATAGCCGCCCAGCATGTGGCTGAAGCCGAATAGCCCGGCCGGTGACTGGCCCATCGCTTCCGCGGCCATCTTGGCATTGGGATTGGTGCGGTCGCAGGCCGAGAACAGCCCCTGGCGGCAGAACCAGCAGTCACCGCAGCTGATCGTAAAGGGGACGACGACCCTGTCGCCCACTTTGAGGTTGGTCACCTCGGCGCCCAGCTCCATCACGACGCCCATGTTCTCGTGGCCGAGGATGTCGCCGCTCTCCATGGTGGGTTGATAACCATCGAGGAGATGCAGATCGGAACCGCAGATCGCGCAACAGGTGATCTTGATCACGGCATCGCGCGGGTGTTCGATCTTCGGGTCAGGCACAGTGTCGACGCGCACGTCGCCCTTGCCGTGCCAGCACAGCGCTCTCATGGGGTCGTCCTTGCTTGTCCGGAGGCCCCCGCCTACCGACGGCAACGCAAGTGAGACGTCAGACGTTCCCTTCGCCGCCCTCATGGAAAGTAGGACCGTTTTCTTCGATTGTCCGGAACCAGTGCGAGGGATCGGACGATCGGGCGAGACGGCGAGTGGCTACTCTGATGCGATGCCAGCCAGAATCTCCAGCAGCCTCGCTTCCTGATAAGGCTTCGGCAGGAACACGGTGTCCGAGGGCATGTCGACGACCGCAGGCGACACTCGGCCAGACGCAAGGATGAGGACGACGGGGGGCCAGCGCTTGCGGATCGCATGGAGCAGCTTCAGCCCATCCATGGCCCCTGGCATTTCGATATCAGAAAAAACGACCCGGATGTCGGAGCGCGTTTCCAGATGGCGGACCGCCTCGTCCGCATCGGCCGCCTCAACGACATCGTAACCCGCGTCTTCGATAACCGAGACCGCATTCATTCGAATGATGACCTCGTCTTCGACGACAAGAACGACAGTATTTGCCATGAAAATCTTTCGGCCATGAGCCGACTGAACGAGCGAATATCGCGGATGTTTCGTGACTACGAAAAGAATCGGGCTGAGAATTCGACCTCGGTCGGATTCGGCAAGGCGATCAGTCGTGGGCGCCACAACCGCGCCAGTGGACGGTGAGGCTCGATATCGCAGGTTCAGCGCAGGCGGCCGCGAACGGGCGTCCGGAGAACGACAGATCAGCGCGGACGAAGCGGGCGGCTAGCTCGCGAGCTTGGACGCTTTCATCATGAGCGTGACGACGACGCCCTCAGCCGACCAGTCATACTCGATCGAGCCGCCCAACTGTCCCGCGATGCTGCGCTCGACCAGCCGGCTGCCATAGCCGCTCTGACGCTTGCTCTCGACCTCCGGCCCGCCGCGCTCGGTCCAGACCATCCTGACGTCTTCCCCTTCGGTCACGCCCGACACGTCGAGCGTGCCGCTTTCGGATGAAAGCGCGCCGTATTTCAGGGAGTTGGTCGCCAGCTCATGGATGACCAGAGCAAGTGTCGTCGCGGTGTTTTCTCCAACGCCCATGCGAGGAACCGCCACTCGTATGCGCCCGCTAAAGGCTCCCATGTCCTCATAGGGCGAAAGCAGGATCGACACGAGGTCTCCCAACAGAGCGGCCGTGCCCTGATGGCCGGGGAGCGGCCGCACGAGGTCGTGGGCACGCCCCAGTGCGCTCAGCCGGCCTGTCAGCTCGACGGCCATTTCCTGGGCGGTCTTGGTCGATCGCGACGAGATCTGCGTGAGCCCTGAGGCGATGGCCAGAAGATTCTTGACGCGATGGCTCATTTCGCCGGCGAGAAGCTCATGGCCTTCCTCGGCCTGCTTGCGCCCGGTCACGTCCAGGAAGATGCCATAGGCCAGGCGATCGTGAAGACCCGCGTCGTCACCGATGCCACGGGCCGAAATCCATCGGATCTCATCGTCGATGATGATGCGGAAGTCGATCTCGTAAGCGCCGACGATCGCCCGTGTCGCCGTGAAAGCCTCCCGAACGCGATCGCGGTCAGCCGGGTGGATGCGTGCCGACAGGTCCTCGAACTTGACGTTCTCGCTCCGGGGAACCGCCCACAGATCAAAACCCCGATCGTCCATGGCGAATCTGTCGGTCTCGACATTCCAGGACCACAGGGCTACGCCCGCGGCGCTGATGGCACGGCGCAGGCTCGTCGCACTCCAGGCGCTCGGATTGGACAAGGGCAAGGCCAGATCTCCAGGTGAACCGGTGGCAGCTCATCGTACTGCTACTGGAGATGCGTCACATTCACTATGTCTTTCACCCGGCCCCTCGCACGCATGGATGGAGCCTCGGCGCAATCTGCCGGTGCCTGCCCCAGCATGATCTCGCACACGGCAATGATCTGACGCGGCCGTGACTGTCCCGCCAGAACCGGCTTTGTCCGGCGGAGGAGAAGCGGTCAATTCGTTAATAAATGCGGTTGTTTACTCGCCGTCGCGCTATTTCCGGCGGAGGGGGGCCCGGTTCACGCATTCAAGAGGAGATCAGACGTGCGAGTCGGCGGTCACCAGGATTGCGAGGACACACGTTTGGCGGCCGTGAGGGCGCTGGAACTGCTCGACACCCCGAGAGATCCGTCTTTTGATGCGATCGTGGCGCTTGCCGCCGGGCATTTCGATTGCCCCATAGCGCTGGTTACGCTGATCGATCACGATCGCCAGTGGTTCAAGGCCTGTTGCGGCCTCGAATCAACCGAAACCTCGCGAGACGTCGCTTTCTGCAACTATACGATCAAGCTGCCCGGGCTGCTTGTCGTCGAGGATGCCAGCCGAGACGTCAGGTTTCTGAGCAATCCGCTTGTGACAGGCGCTCCGCACATCCGCTTCTATGCTGGCTACCCCCTCTCGATCGATGGCGTCAGTCGAATCGGCTCGCTGTGCATCATCGACACCAAGGCGCGCAGTTTCGACGAGGCCGCGCAGCAGGCACTCGTGAGGTTCGGCCGGCTCGTCGAAGACCTTGTACGCCTTCACGCCAATGAACTCGCGCTGAAAGCCGCCGCAAGAAAGCGGATGCGTGAGAACCGAGAGCTCGAAACCAAGAACCGACTGCTTCTGCAGATCGAGCGCATGGCGGCAATCGGTGCATGGTCGATCGATCTGGAAACGCACCGCGCAACTTGGTCCGACGAGATTTTCCGCCTTCATGACCTGCCTGTGGGCGTCCCTCCAACGGCAACCGAAGCTCTTGCATTTTACCCTGGCAAGGCCCGTCAGATGGTTGAGGCGCACCTCGCAGAAGCGATACGAACCGGCGAGCCGTTTGAGTTCGCCGCGGATTTTGTGACTGCGACCGGCCGCAAGCGTCGTGTCCGTTCGGCAGGGCAGATCGAAACGGTCGATGGCGCTCCTGCGCGGCTGATCGGCGTCTTCCAGGACATCACCGCAAGCCACGAGGCCCAGGAACGCCTATGGCTGGCAGCCAACATGGACTTCCTCACGGGGCTGGCGAACCGAGCCTTCTTCGAGAAGTCGTTGGTCGCCAATCTTTCGGATGCGGATGCCGGCCGATCGACCGTGGCGCTCGTCCTGATCGATCTCGACGGCTTCAAGGAGATCAACGATACGCGCGGGCATGAGGCCGGAGACGAGGTCCTCAAGGCCGTCGCTGGCCTTCTGAAAGAGCGCGCGCCTGCAAACAGCACCGTCGCGCGCCTGGGAGGTGACGAATTCGCTGTCATTATGCCCGTTGCGGGCAAACGGTCTCGTCATCGGGCCATCGCTCGCAAGGTGCTCAGCGCCTTGAGGCAGCCGATCGTCGCCATCAACGAGAGCATCCTCGTTTCGGCCACGGTGGGGGTAGCGAGTTATCCGCAGGATGCGCTGAACGCCAAGGATCTGCTGCGATGCGCAGATATCGCGCTTTACAATGCGAAACGCCGGCAACGCGGCTCGGTCGGCTGTTTCGCTCCCGAAATCAGCTCGCTCTTCGACAAGCGCCGTCTCGCCATCGAGAAGGTG
Organism: Allobosea sp. TND4EK4; assembly: GCF_900156025.1. Classification (GTDB taxonomy): domain Bacteria; phylum Pseudomonadota; class Alphaproteobacteria; order Rhizobiales; family Beijerinckiaceae; genus Allobosea. The sequence continues at coordinate 5,284 of NZ_FTMO01000014.1, read as the reverse complement.
GAGCGCGCCATCATCGGCAACCGTCTGGTGCCATTCTATCAGCCCTTCGTTCGGCTGTCGGACCGATCGACCTGTGGTTACGAGGCTCTGGCGCGCATCCGCAATCAGGACGGCTCGATCAGTGCCGCAGGAGACTTCGCTGAAGCCTTTTCCGATCAGCGCTCATGCAGGCGTATCGGCGAGCGAATGATGAGCCTCGTCATCGCCGACATCGCCAATCTGCGGGCTGGCGGCATCGATCCCGGGGTCATCAGCCTCAACGCGACGGAAGCAGAGCTGCATTCGCCCGACTACGCCGGACGACTTCTGAAGCGTCTCGATGATTGCGGGATCGATCCGGGCACGATCAAGCTGGAGGTCACCGAGACACTGTTTCTCGGAAGCGATACGAGCGCGATCCGCACGGAGCTGCGCCGACTGAGTGCCGCAGGCATCTTGATCGCGCTCGACGATTTCGGGACCGGCTACTCCTCCCTGACACATCTGCGGGACTTTCCGATCGACCAGATCAAGATCGACAAGTCGTTCGTCTTCGGACTTGGACAGGACGCCGAGAGTCTTGCCATCGTGAAGGCCCTGGTGGATCTCGCTCATGCACTCGACATGACCGTCGTTGCGGAAGGCGTGGAGACGGAAGCGCAATTTGCTCTCCTTCAGGCCATCGGCTGCGATTCCGGGCAAGGCTACCTGTTTGGGAAAGCCAATGCCGTTTCATCCGTCACGGGCAGACGGCGCCATGCGCCTCTTCTCAGATCTGTCGCATAGGCTTCTCGAAGCGAATATTTCCCTTGGACTTCGATCCCCGTGCTATCGCTTGTCCAAGAGGAGCATGTGAGCCCGGTCGGGCTATGCTATAGCCACGGGAGATCCGTGGATCCGCTTTCGCTCCGAGAGCTGCCGACAGCCGAAAAGGCCTGTTATGGCTGATCCGATCCTATCCTCGCCGCCGGAACTCGCCCTCGGGCTTGCCCTGGCTGTGATTTCTTCCTCGGACGCCCCGCTCCTCCTGCTTAATGAGAGGCTGGAAATCATCGTAGCCAGCCGCTCGTTCTGCCGCGTGTTTTCCCTCAACCCTTCGAACGTCGTCGGCCAGAAGATGGCTGATCTCGGCGCCGGAGAATGGGATGTTCCCCAGCTCGAATCCCTGCTCAAGGCCACGGCGTCCGGGTATGCCGAAGTCGAAGCCTATGAGATGAATCTCCAGAGGGTCGATCGCAGTCCGCGCCGGCTCGTCGTCAACGCTCACAAGCTCAGTTACGAAAGCACGGATGACGTGCGGGTCCTGCTTTCGGTTCTCGACGTCACGGACGCCAGGCGCAGCGAGAAGCAGAAGGATGAGCTTCTGCGCGAAAAGGCGATCCTGCTTCAGGAACTGCAACACCGCGTCGCCAACAGCCTGCAGATCATCGCAAGCGTGCTGATGCAGAGCGCCCGCAAGGTCCAGTCGGATGAAACCCGCGGCCATTTGCAGGATGCGCATCATCGCGTGATGTCCGTCGCGGCTCTTCAGCAGCAGCTCGCCACGTCCCAGATCGGCGACGTCGAGCTGAAGCCTTATCTTACAAACCTGTGCGGCAGCATCGGCGCATCGATGATCCGCGACCGCGACGTCCTGTCACTGGACGTCGACGTCGATGAGAGTGTCGTGCAAGCGGATAAGTCGATCAGCCTCGGACTGGTCGTGACCGAACTGGTCATCAATGCCCTGAAGCACGCCTATCCCGGCCAAAGGGGTGGTCGGATCACGGTGAGCTACAAGGCGGCCGGATCGGGCTGGTCTCTCGCGGTTGCAGATGACGGTGTCGGGATGCCGACCGCCGCCGAAGATGCCAAGGCCGGCTTGGGAACGAGCATCGTCAAGGCATTGGCCGGTCAACTGGGCGCCGAGATCACGGTGACAGAGGCCAGACCAGGGACGCTCGTGACATTGAGCTATGCAGCGGAGAGCGATTCAAAGGGACAATTGACGCCGGCACCTGTGAACCGACCGGTCTGAAAGCCTCGCTCCCTGCTCCATCGCGCCGATCGGCCGCCAGCGTGATCCACGTGCATGCGGACGTGCCGGAGCGTTCGCGAAGGCCGTCTCCGTCGGCTCGGCCACCGAGTCCCCGTACCGTCCGCAAGAAGTCCTCCCGAATGCTCGACCGGGCGCAAGGAGCGCTTCGGGCTCTGGCCGGCCCGGCTCGCCGCCGACAGCGGCTACGGCTCGGCCGGACCTCGCCAGTTGGTCCGCCTGTGCGCTCGTATGGACGAGCGGCTCGCTGCAATACGGATCCGAGCGGGCTTCAGCGCCATTCGGCGCATCAGCAGTACCGGCGACGTTGCACAGCTTGAGTCCATGCTTGCCCCGCATGATCGACCAAAGCGGCTCGCCGATCGACGCTCTTGCCTCGGCCGTTCTCGATCGGCGAACATCGGGGCGACGGTGGTTGCGACCAGAGCAAGCCATGCAGGGAACGAGAGGCAAGGATAGATGGGCGGACTCCTGATCGCTGGCGGCCGCGTGGTCGATCCGGAAAGCGGCCATGACGGCATCGCCGACATCGCGATAGCCGACGGAAAGATCGTCGCGATCGGCTCTGACCTCGGCAATGCAGAGCGCGTCATCGACGCGCGGGGGCTGATCGTCGCGCCCGGCTTCATCGATCTGCACGCCCATGGCCAGTCGATCCCGGCCGACCGAATGCAGGCTTTCGACGGCGTCACCACGACTCTCGACCTCGAAGCCGGGGTGTTGCCGGTCGCGCCCTGGTATCGCCGGCAGGCGGAACAGGGCCGTGTCTTGAATTACGGCGCCGCGACGAACTGGGCTTTTGCCCGGATCGGCGCAATGATCGGGATCAATGAGGAATCGTCTCTCGAAGCGTTCGGGCGTGCCATGCGCGATCCGCGCTGGATGGACAACATCTCGTCTCCCGCCGAGCAGCAGAACATCCTCGACCGTATCGCGGCGGGGCTCGATGAGGGCGGCATCGGCATCGGCATTCTCAACGCCTACGCTCCCGGTGCGGGCGTGCAGGAACTGACGGCGCTCTGCCAGCTCGCCGCTGCGCGCGGTGTGCCGACCTTCACCCATATTGCCTACATGGCGAATACCGACCCGAAGAGCGCTGCGGAGGCCTATATCCGCCTGATCGGCTATGCTGGCGCGACGGGCGCGCATATGCATATTTGCCATTTCAACAGCTCCAGCAAGACCGATGTCGAGCGCTGCGAGCGGCTGATCAGGAAGGCGCAGGAACAGGGCCTGCCAATCACCGTCGAAGCCTATCCCTATGGCACCGGCTCAACCGTGATCGCCGCTGCGTTCTTCAGCGACCCGGAATTCGAGCAACGCAACGACACGCGCTACCAACAGATCCAGCTGGTCACGAGCGGGCGCCGAATTCAGGATCGCGAGGACCTGTTGTCGGCACAATCCGAGGATCCCTCGCAGCTCGTCCTGTGGCATGTCCTCGACACGGAGAACAATGCCCGCCACCGCGACATGCTCGACCTCTCGGTCCTGTACCCCGGTGGCGCGATCGCGTCCGATGCCATGCCCTGGTCGATGCCGGACGGATCGACCTATACCGGCGATGCTTGGCCCCTTCCCGACGAGGCGACCTCGCACCCGCGGTCATCCGGTACCTTCACGCGCTTCCTCCGTCACTGGGTGCGCGAGCGGCAGGCGATCGGCCTCAAGGAGGGGATCGCAAAATGCACGTTGATCCCTGCCGAGATCCTTGCCGCGAGCACGCCTGCGATGCGGGACAAGGGGCGGCTGAAAATGGGCGCCGACGCCGACGTCGTCGTGTTCGATCTGGACAAGCTGACTGACCGCGCCGAGTTCTCGGCGATGAACCGCCCGGCCGAAGGCGTCCGGCACCTTGTCGTCAGCGGCGAGCCGGTCATTGCCGACGGGCTCATGAATGTCGCAGCCCGGCCGGGACGGCCAGTGCGTCGCCCCTTCGGCGCGGCAGCTTAAGGCGTGCCCGTTCCGATCCTGCTGGTCACCGGCTTTCTCGGAGCTGGCAAGACGACGCTGGTCAATCGTATCCTGCAGCAGGCCGACGGCCGCCGCATCGCGGCCGTCGTCAATGATTTCGGTGCCATCAATATCGACGCGGAGCTCATTGCTGGCGCCGAGGACGGGGTCGTCAGCCTCGCCAATGGCTGCATCTGCTGCTCGCTCGAAGGCGACCTCCTTCGGACCCTCTCCAATCTGCTGCGGCGAACCCCGAAGCCCGACGCTATCGTGATCGAAACCAGCGGCGTCGCCGATCCCGAGGACATCGTCCGCAATCTGATGGATCCGGTGATCTGGCGTGAAGCCCCTCTGGAAACGGTGCTATGCGTCGCCGACGCGGCATCCCCGGAAGCGGATCTCAGCGATCCCTTGCTCCTGAGCCAACTGCGGGTCGCCGATCTCATCGCTGTCAGCAAGGGCGATCTCGTCGACAAGCCAACCCTTGATGCGCGCCGTCAGGCTCTGTCGCAGATCAATCGCAGGGCAACCCTCGTCGAGGCGGACGGAGGCGAGATCCCGCTCGATCTGGTCCTTCCCGAAGTCGGAACGGCCCGCGAGCGGACGACACGCCCGAAGAGGCCGAGCACCGACCGATTCGAGAGTTTCAACTGGACGGCCGCGGAGCCAATATCGCTCGCCGGCTTCCAGCAGGCGATCGGCCGGCTAGCGTCCCGGCTCGTCCGCGCGAAAGGTATTCTCGAAACGGCCGAGAAGCCGGATGTCGCCTACCTCTTCCAGCTCACCCGTGGGAAGGCCACGCTGACTCCGCTTGGCCGGGACGACATGGCGAAGAGCGGCACGCGCATCGTCTTCATCGCGGAGGTCGACAGGATCGTTCGATCGGAGATCGATGAGGCCATGAGCCAGGCGGGACGAAAGAGCTGAGAGGTACCGCCCGCGAACTCGGCTCGAATCCCGAGTGAGCGCCGCGACTGCCGGCAGCTTGCGGCAGGATAACTGGCGCGCGCGGCTGGCGACGCCTCGTCGCCGAGCCGCTAGCGTCCGCCAGCTGATGGCGCATTCCGTCCGGGATTCGTTAAATGCGGTTCTGGCCGGTCTCGTCCGGACCAGTGTCCGGCGCTTCCGGCGAAACGCGTCACACAGCTCAGCTCATTTGGCAGCCATTCCTCAGAACTCTTCCCAGCCGGCATCCTGGGCGCGGCCGGCTGGGGAGGCTTTCGCGGGAGCTGCGGCCTTGGTCTGTGCGAAGGCGGCTTCGGCGAGCTGGCGCAGGCGTTCGGGTTCGCCGCCGCCATCCTGCGTGGTCATGCCGGC
>NZ_FTMO01000034.1 GCF_900156025.1 Allobosea sp. TND4EK4 | reverse complement strand
GCCAAAAACGTTGACGCGGGGTGGAGCAGCCCGGTAGCTCGTCAGGCTCATAACCTGAAGGTCGTCAGTTCAAATCTGGCCCCCGCAACCACTGAGAACGAAAGCCCCAGATCCCCAGGATCTGGGGCTTTCGTTTGTCCGGAGCTGATCGCTGATCCGCGCCAGGTTGCCGTGGAGAACAAGCGAGACGCTGCTGACGTTGCCCCTGCGGCCTAATCCAGTTTGAAGTTCGCTCTGGCCCACCCCGAGGACCAGAGCATGAAGCGCAGTCGCTTTTCCGAAGAGCAGATCATCAGCATCCTGAAGGAACACGAGGCGGGCGTCGCGAACTGCTAACCGGTAGATCGTTCTGGCAGGGCCAGCGTGGCGGCACAGCACAGGACCAGCATCAGGCCGGAGCCCAGCAGACAGGCCGTCAGCCCGCCCGCCTGGTAGAGCAGGCCTGACAGCAGCGTGCCGCTGAACCGCCCCAGCGCATTGGCGGCGTAGTAAAAGCCGACATCCTCGGCTGCCTTCTCCGAGCCGGCATAGGCCAGGATCAGATAGGAGTGGAGCGAGGAATTGACCGCGAAGGCGAAGCCGAACAGGCCCAGTCCCGCGACGAGGACGAGATCGGGTCGCAGGCCGGAGCCGCTCGCCAGCAGCGCCGCGATGGCGAAGGCGATCGCTGCCAGCGCCGCCGACCAGAGCCGCGCAGCGGGCACCTCCGACGACAGCCCGTCTGGGCTGCGGGCGATGAACGCCGGCGCCGCCGCCTGGACGATGCCGTAGCCGATCGTCCAGAGCGCCAGGAAGGTGCCGACCATCGTGAAGGTCCAGCCCGAGGCGTAGAGAAACACCGGAACCCCGACGACGAACCAGACGTCGCGAGCCCCGAACAGCGCGACACGCGCCAGCGCCAGCAGGTTGACCCCGCGGTTCTTGGCGAAGAGCTCGCGCGCGCTCTTGCTCGCCTTGGCCTTGCCCATCATTGCCGGCAGCGCGGTCAGCACGCCGAGCAGGATCAGCCCAAGCATCGTGGCCATCGCCCAGAGCGCGCCGCGGAAGCCGAGAGCCTCCAGCAGCAGCCCGCCCAGGAAGAAGCCGACGCCCTTCATCGCGTTCTTGGAACCGGTGAACCAGGCGACCCAGCGGAACAGCCGTCCCTCGGAGTCTTCGCTGCGCGCCGCGGCCTCGGCGACCTTGATCGCCGATTTCGAGGCCGTCTTGGTCAAATCCTTGGCGACGCCGCAGACCCCTTGCGCCATCACCACCCAGGCGACGGAGGCTGCGGCGGTCCAGCCCGGCGACAGGCAAGACAGCAGCAGGAAGCCCACGATCTGCGTGCCGAGACCCACCGCGAGCATGCGGGTGATGCCGTAGCGGGCGGCGAGCCAGCCACCGATCAGATTGGCGACGACCCCGGCCGCCTCATAGAGCAGAAACAGGAAGGCGAGGGTGAAGGGCGAATAGCCCAGCCGGAAGAAATGCAGCAGCACGAGCATGCGCAGCGCGCCGTCGGTCAGGGTGAAACCCCAATAGGCGGCGGTGACGATGGCGTAGTTGCGCGTTCCCTCCGTCACCCGATCAGATCCCGACCTGTTCGAGATGGCAGGCGAGATCGACCATGCGGCAGGCATAGCCCATCTCGTTGTCGTACCAGGCGTAGACCTTCAGCATCGTGCCGTCGGTGACCAGTGTCGAGAGTCCGTCGACGATGCTCGAGCGCGTGTCGCGCTGATAGTCGATCGAGACCAGCGGGCGCGGCTCGAAGCCGAGGATGCCTGCGAGCGGCCCGCGCGCCGCCGCCTCGAACAGCGCGTTGACTGCGGCGGCCGTGGTCGGCCGCTCGAGTTCGAAGACGCAGTCGGTCAGCGAGGCGTTGAGGACGGGCGCGCGCACGGCATGCCCGTCGAGCTTGCCCTTCAGTTCGGGATAGATCAGCGCGATCGCGGTCGCGCTCCCGGTGGTCGTCGGCTGCAGCGAGAGCATGGCCGAGCGGGCGCGGCGCAGATCCTTGTGGGGCGCGTCGACCACGACATTGGTGTTGGTCGGGTCATGGATCGTGGTGATCTGGCCGTGGCGGATGCGCAGATTCTCGTGCACGACCTTCACCACGGGGGCGAGGCAGTTGGTGGTGCAGGAGGCGGCGGTGACGATCGGGTGCGAGGCCGGATCGTAGAGATGCTCGTTGACGCCGACGACGACGTTGAGGACCGAGGCGTCCTTCACCGGGGCGGCGACGATGACGCGCTTGGCGCCGCGCTTCAAATGCCCCTCCAGCGTTGCCGGCGTCAGGAACTTGCCGGTGCATTCGAGCACGACATCGACGCCGAGATCGCCCCAGGGGATGTCGCCCGGCTCGCCTGCGGCCGAGAAACCAAGCCGGCGCTCGCCGATCGTGATCGCGTCCTCGCCGGTGCTGACGATGCCGCCGCGCCAGCGCCCCTGCATGCTGTCGAATTGGAGCAGATGGGCGGTCACGGCCGCGCCGCCCTTCAGCTCGTTTAGGTGGACGATGTCGAGCCGGTTGCCGGCCCGCGGATCGTCGCCTTGCCGGTCGGCCGCTCCAAAAGCCGCCCGCAGCGCCAGCCGCCCGATCCGCCCCATGCCGTTGATGCCGACCCGCATGATCCGTGCCCCCTGTCCGTCGTTGCCAGGCTGCATCACCTGGATGAAGGACATATGTCAATATGTCGGTTGACTCCGACATGTTTTGAGCGGACGGTCATGTCACCCGAAACCGACATGATTGGGTCGATGCCATGGCGACCGCTCCTCTCGCTGTGCTTTTCGTCTGCAAGGGCAACCACGCGCGCTCGATCATGGCGGAGGCGATCATGCGCCGCATGGCGGGCAAGTTCAGCGTCTACAGCGCCGGCTCGCAGCCCCGTTCCGAGGTCAACCCCTTCGTCGTCAGGCTGCTGAAGTCCCTCAATCACGACCTCGCGGGCCTGCGGCCCAAGAGCTGGGACGAGTTTGCCGGGCCAAACGCGCCAGAACTTGATTTTGTCTTCACGCTCTCGGAGACCGCGGCCAATGCCGTTCCGCCGGCCTGGCCGGGCGATCCCGTGACGGCACTCTGGACCCTGCCCGATCCGGCGGCCCATGAAGGCGACGATGTCCAGAAGGCGCTCGCCTTCGCCGATGCCTACCGCATGCTGAACAACCGGATCTCGCTCTTCGCGAGCTTGCCTCTGGCGACGCTGAAGGGCATGGCTCTGCAGCACCGGCTGGACGCGATCGGCAAGGACACGTCGCGCGCCGATCCATTGCAGAGGGATGACGCCGCGTGAGACAGGGGCCGGGGGCAAGGCTGGAATCGGCGGAGGCGGTCGCGCTCCTGGCTGCGCTCGCCCAGCCGACGCGGCTCGAGATCTTCCGGCTCCTGATGCGCTACCGGCCGCATGGGCTGGCGGCGGGCGATATCGGCCGGCTGCTCGCCGTCGCGCACAACACCCTCTCGGCCCATCTCGCGGCGCTGGAACAGGTCGGCCTGCTGGCCTCGCGGCGCGAGGGGCGCCACATCATCTTCGCAGCCCAGCCAGGCCCAGCGGATGCCCTGCTGGCGTACCTGACGGAGTCCTGCTGTACCCAGGGCCCGATCGCCTGCCCGCCCGCGGCGGTGACGGTCCCGGCACGGCGCGAGCCCGTCACGAGCGAGCGGCCGCTGCGGGTCCTCGTGGTCTGCACCGGCAACTCGGCCCGCTCCATCATGGCCGAGGCCATTCTCAACCGGGAGAGCCTGGGACGGATCGAGGCCTTCTCGGCCGGCAGTCGCCCGCAGGAGGCGCCTCACCCGGCAGCACTCGGGCTGCTGGAGGAACTCGGATACGACGTCTCAGCGATGCGCTCGAAATCCTGGGACGAGTTCCTCGGGATCGAAGCCCCCGACCTCGACCTGGTCATCACCGTCTGCGACAGCGCGGCGGAGGCGCAATGCCCGGTCTTTCCGGGCGCACCGCTGCGCGCCCATTGGGGCCTGGACGATCCGGCCTCCGCAGCCGGCCCAGCCGCCGCCCAGCGCGCGGCCTTCCTCCAGAGCTACCGTCATCTGACGGCGCGGGCGACCGCCTTCGTCAACCTGCCTTTCGAACAGATGTCGGCGGGCGAACTCGCTCCCGTGCTGGCGGCGATCGGCCGGATGGATGGCGCGACGCCGATGACGCTGGAACGGGCGGCGTGACCGTCACGATCTATCACAACCCCGCCTGCGGCACCTCGCGCAACGTCCTGGCGATGATCCGGGCCTCAGGCGAGGAGCCCATCGTCATCGAGTATCTGAAGACCCCGCCGACTCGGGAGACGCTGGTAGGGCTGCTCGCGGCGATGGGGGCGCGGCCCCGCGACATCCTCCGCGAGAAGGGCACGCCCTATGCCGAACTCGGCCTCGGCGATCCGGCGCTGGGCGACGATGCCCTGCTCGACGCGATGATGGCGCACCCGATCCTGATCAACCGCCCGATCGTGGTCGCCTCGAAGGGCACACGGCTCTGCCGCCCCTCCGAGCGCGTGCTGGACCTGCTCGAAAGCCCGGTCCCGCGTTTCACCAAGGAGGATGGCGAGGTCGTCACCTGGCCCACCGCGCCCCGCTGAGCCGCCCCATCCGTTCCCGCCCCGCTGCCACAACAGATGCGGCCCGGCACGGGACATAACCTCGGATATCGTCATGCTCGCTCTCGCCATCTTCGTGGCCACGCTCGTCCTCGTCATCTGGCAGCCGCGCGGGCTGGGTATCGGCTGGTCGGCGCTCGGCGGCGCGGCCGTCGCTCTCCTGGCGGGCGTGGTCGGCTGGGCCGATCTCGGGACGGTCTGGCACATCGTCTGGGACGCGACCTTCACCTTCGTCGGCCTCATCGTCATCTCGCTCATTCTCGACGAGGCCGGTTTCTTCGCCTGGGCGGCGCTGCACGTCGCCCGCTGGGGCGGTGGCAACGGCCGGAGGCTGCTTCCGCTGGTGATCCTGCTGGGTGCGGTCATCGCCGCCTTCTTCGCCAATGACGGTGCGGCGTTGCTCTTGACCCCGATCGTTCTCGCCATCCTGCTGCGGCTGAATTTTCCGCCCGCCGGCGCCATGGCCTTCATCATCGCCTGCGGCTTCGTCGCCGACACGACCTCGCTGCCGCTGGTGATCTCAAACCTCGTCAACATCGTCACGGCGAACTTCTTCGGCATTTCCTTTGCGCGCTATGCGGCGGTGATGGTGCCGGTCGACCTGGCGTCGCTCGCCGCGACGCTGCTGGTGCTCTGGCTCTGGTTCGGGCGCGACATCCCGCCGGCCTATGCGGTCGCGGAACTGGAAGCGCCGGCCGCCGCGATCCGCGACAGGGCCGTCTTCCGCGCCGCCTTCCCGCTGCTCGCCATTCTGCTCGTCGCCTATTTCGCCACGGCCCCGCTCGGCATCCCGATCGCCTTCGTGACGGGGGCGGCCGCGCTGCTGCTGATGGCGATCGCCGGACGCTGGTTTGCGGGCGGCAAGGGTGCCGTTATTTCCGTGCCGAAGGTTCTGCGCGGGGCGCCCTGGCAGATCGTGCTGTTCTCGGTCGGGATGTATCTCGTCGTTTACGGGCTCGGGAATGCGGGGCTAACCGACATCGCCGCCGGCATCCTCGTCTGGCTCGCCGCCCAGGGCAGCTTCGTGGCCACCATCGGCACCGGCTTCGTCGTCGCCGGGCTGGCCTCGGTGATGAACAACATGCCGGCGACGCTCGTCGGCGCGCTGGCGATCGACCGGGCCGCTGTCGACCCGCTGACGAAGGAGCTGATGATCTACGCCAATGTCATCGGCAACGATCTCGGCCCGAAATTCACGCCGATCGGCTCGCTTGCGACCCTGCTCTGGCTGCATGTCCTCGCCGGCAAGGGCCAGACCATTGGCTGGGGCCAGTACATGAAGGTCGGGCTGGTCATCACGCCACCGGTGCTGCTCGTCACGCTGGTCGCGCTTTGGCTCTGGCTGCCGGTGGTGTCATGAAGACGGGTGGATCGTTGGCGCCAGACCAGCGTCGCGGAGGAGAGCCGGCATGGACGATCCACGGGACGTGGTGGTCATCGGCGGCGGCCAGGCCGGACTCGCCTGCGGCTATTTTCTGAAGCGGGCGGGGCTTCGCTTCACCATTCTCGATGGCGAGGAAAAGCCTGGCGGCGCCTGGCTGCATGCCTGGGATTCGCTGCGGCTGTTCTCGCCGGCGCAATGGAGCTCGCTGCCGGGCTGGCCGATGCCGGCAAGCCCCGACGGATATCCTGATCGCGATGCGGTGATCGATTATCTCGCCCGCTACGAGGCGCGCTACGACCTCGCCGTCGAGCGGCCGGTCGAGGTCACGGGCGTCGAGCGCCGCACCGAGGGCTTCTCCGTCGCGACCAGCGCCGGCACCCGCCGCGCCCGCGCCGTGATCAGCGCGACGGGAACCTGGCGGCATCCGTTCCGGCCGAACTATCCGGATCAGGACCTGTTCACCGGGCGCCAGATCCATTCGGCGCAATACCGCAGCCCGGCTGATTTCTCCGGCAAGCGCGTTCTCGTGGTCGGCGGCGGCAATTCCGGGGCTCAGATCCTGGCCGAGCTGTCGCTGGTGGCCGACATCACCTGGGTGACGGCGACGCCGCCTGCCTTCCTGCCGGACGATGTCGATGGCCGCGTCCTGTTCGAGCGGGCGACGGCGCGCTGGCGGGCGGCCCAGGAGGGCCGCACGATCGACCAGCCCGTTGGAGGCTTCGGCGATGTCGTGATGGTGCCTCCCGTCAAGGCGGCGCGCGAGCGTGGCGTGCTGCACGCGGTCGCGCCCTTCGTCCGCTTTACCGAGGACGGCGTCGTCTGGGCCGACGGCGTGCGCTCGACCGTCGATGCCGTGATCTGGTGCACCGGCTTTCGGCCCGCTTTGTCGCATCTGGCGCCGCTCGGCGTGGTCGGGGAGGATGGCCGCGTCGCGACGAGCGACACGCGGTCGATCGATGAGCCGGGGCTCTGGCTCGTCGGCTATGGAGACTGGACCGGGGCGGCCTCCGCAACCCTGATCGGCGTCATGCGCAACGCCCGGTCGACCGTGGCGGAGATTGGCGAAGCCTTGGCATAACGACAACCTTCGTGCCGACGAAACCGCAGGCAATCACATACTAAGTGCGATCTCCTTGCAGAGGATGGCGTCGCTTGGCGAGACCGGCTTTCCCGCGTGCCTCAGTCCCTTCGGCCGACTTCATCAGAACAGCAGCGCGTCGAGATCGTCCTCAGCCGGCTGCGGCTGCGGCTGCGCCGGCATGGCACCTCCCGCTTCGGTGGCGCCAACGATGCGGCTGTGGATCGTTCGCTCGGCCGTCATCGTATAGCGGTGGTAGGTCTGGGCGGTGACCCAGTCGCGGGCGGCGGTCTCGCTTGCGGGATCGGCGGGGGGCACAGGCTCGCCCATGCCGGCGATGGCATCGCCGGCGGCGGCCAGCGCGTCGGCGGAGGCACCGACGCCCGAGAAGCCGAGGCGGGCCTGGTCGACGACCCTGCCGAAGGCGGTACCCTCCCGCGTCAGGCGTTCCAGTTCGCTCGCCAGTTTCCCCGAGATCTCCTTCATGACGGCCAGCGCCTCGCCCATCTCGCGGTCGAAAGCGTTGAAATGGGTGGCGTCGAGCCTGCCCTCGCGCTTGAGCTCGGCTGAGGCTTTCTGCATCTGCTCGAAGCTCGGCGGCAGCGTCCGGGAGTCCCGGGCGACCAGATCGGCGGCGAATTTGAGCTCCTGGGCGATGACCACGAGGCTGCGGCCGTTGCTGCCGACACGCGCCGCCCTCAGCCCCGCATTGGTGCCGATCAACACGATGTTCGAGACGGTGGTCGCCAGCGCATCGACTGTCTGCTGGCAGATGTCGAGCAGGTTCCCCAGCGCCTTGGCGACCTGGTCGACGCCGGCCCGCGCGCTGTTGCATTTGGCGAGAAGGGCGGAGGCCTGGGCGAGGTCGCCGCCGAGCTCGGCCATGAAGGAGCCGGTCTCGGCGCCGCCTGTGCCGTAGAGCGACATGACGAGATCGACCAGCTCGCCCGTGTCATTGCGCAGCACGAGCAGGTTCTGCTCGATCGCCTGGGTATCCTGCGCCAGGGTCTCGGCCGTGGCTTCGAGCTGCGCCGATTCGAGCGCGAACAGCAGGCGGCGCGCGGCATCCCGCGACTCGTCGGCAAGGCCGGTGGCGGGGCCTTCATCGAGCGAGGCGGCCAGGCGCAGGCCGGCGATGGCGTGTTCGAGCCGCTGGCGCACGCTGTCGCCCGACTGCATGGCGACGATGGCCATGCCGGCCGCCATCGCGATGGTGCCGGAGCGGGTGGCGGCCTCGCTCGCGAGCTCGACGCCGCGCCGCTGCCGGCTCTCGACCTCGGCGATGGTGACGAGGAGCTTGTCGGCCAGCGCCCAGAGGGCGGGGCCGTAGCGCGTCTCGAATTCGCGCTGGGAGGCGAGCGCCGCGGTGAGCAGACCGCTCATCCGGGAATGGTCCCTGGCGCAGGTCTCGATGGTGGCCTTGGCTTGCGTCGTCAGCTCGACGATCTCGTTGGCGAAATCGCCGAAATCGCGGCCCACGCCCTGGATCGAGATCGATTCGATGCGGGCCGAGCGCGCCAGGATGGTGATCAGCCGGATGTGCTCGACGAGCTTCTCCAGAGTCCGTCCGGCCGCGGTGGAATGGGTGGCGATGTCGACCAGCGCCGCGGTCTCGTCGGAAAGGGTCTGGCGGAGCGGGCGCAGACCCTCGGCGAGGCGCCGGAAGGTTGCGCCTGCGGCCGCGATGCCTTGGCCCGAAAGCTGGCCGGAGAGGGCCGTCAGCCGTTCCTTCAGCGCGTCGAACAGGCTCAGGCCTTCGCCGAGATCGCGGCCCGCGGCCGCGAAGGTGACGTCGACCGAGTGCGCCTGCTCCTCCAGCGAGGCGATCAGCCTTGCTTCGGAGAAACCGGGGCCGGTCAAGGCAGAGCCGTTCATGCCATCCTCACGCATCGCAGTTCCTCAGGCGGCCGGCAGGGCCGCTTGAGGCCAGGCCATAATCTCTTGGGCGACACGGGACAGTCCGACCACGCGCTCGGCGGCGCCGAGATCGATCGCCTCCTTGGGCATGCCGAACACCACGGAGCTCTCCTCGTCCTGCGCCAGTGTGCGGGCGCCGGCCTTGCGCATCTCCAGCAGTCCCCGCGCGCCGTCGTCGCCCATCCCGGTCATGATGATACCCAGCGCGTTATTACCAGCGTATTGAGCCGCCGAACGAAACAGCACGTCGACCGAGGGGCGGTGGCGGGAGACCGGCGGCCCGTCCTTGATCGCGACGCGGTAATGCTGGCCGGCGCGCTGCAGGAGCATGTGCCGGTTCCCGGGGGCAATCAGCACGCGGCCGGTGGCCAGTTCGTCGCCGTCTTCCGCTTCCTTGATCTCCATCGCGCAGATGCCGTTGAGCCGGCGGGCGAAGGCGGCGGTGAACTTTTCCGGCATGTGCTGCACGATCGCGATGCCGGGGCAGTGCGCCGGCATCGTCTCCAGCACCTCGCGCAGCGTTTCGGTGCCGCCGGTCGAGATGCCGATGCAGACGATGCGCTCCGTGCGGGCGAGCTGGCGCCCCACGATGGGCGGCGGCATGATGACGTCGGCGGTGAGCTTGCGCTCGACCTGCATCGTCGGCCGGGCCGTCCGGGGCCTGAGCTTGGCCTGCGCCGCGGCCTGGACGGCGTGGCGCAGCTGCTCGCCGGTCTCCATCAGGGCGTTGCGGGTATCGACCCGCGGCTTGGCCAGCACCTCGACGGCACCGCTTTCCAGCGCCTCGAAAAGCGCGGGCGATCCTTGCCCGGTCAACGTCGAGCAGATGATCACCGGGATCGGCCGCTGCGCCATGATCTTGCGCAGGAAGGTCAGGCCGTCCATGCCGGGCATCTCGATGTCGAGGATCATCACGTCCGGCAGTTCGTTCTGCATGCGCCGCGTCGCCGCGTAAACATCCCCCGCCGTGCCCATCACCTCGATGCCGGGCGTCTGCGAGAGGATGGAGCTCAGCACCTGCCGCACGGATGCGGAATCGTCCACGATCAAGACCCGGATCGGCTTGCGCGTCATGCCGCATTCCTTCTGAAGCCGGCGGGATCCGCCTGGTAGATCGTCGGTGCGACCGAGCGCAGTCCAGGGATACCGGCGCCCGCCATCGACTCCGAATGGCCGAGCAGCAGATAGCCGCCGGGCCGCAGATGGCTGGTCAGGCGTGAAAGAACTGCCGCCTGGGTCGGACGATCGAAATAGATCAGCACGTTGCGACAGAAGATGACGTCGATGTCGCGGTCGAAAGGGTAGCGCTCGTCCATCAGGTTGAGATGCTCGAAGGCCGTCCTGCGGCGCAGTTCGGGCACGATCCTCACCGTTTCCTGAGCGGCGCTCCTGGCTCGCATCACGTAACGCTGCTGCAGCGCGGCCGGCACGGGCTCGATGAAGGAGGCCGGGTAGATCGCGGCCCGCGCGGTGGCGAGAACCTGCGTGGAGATGTCGGTGCCGAGAATGGAGAAGCTCAGCCCGCCGCCATCGCGCCCGCTGCTCGCCAGCTCCTGCAGCACCATGGCGATGGTATAGGCTTCCGCGCCGATCGAGCAGGCGGAGCTCCAGATCTTCAGCTTGGTCTGTCGTCCGCCCTGCAGCTTGCGCAGCGCCGGCACGGCCTGCTGCGTCAGGAAGTCGAAGTGGCTCGGCTCGCGGAAGAAGTCGGTCTTGTTGGTGCTGACGCAATCGATGAGGTGGACGTATTCCTTCTCGAGACCGCCCCGCTCGAAAAGGAAACGGCCGTATTCGGCAAGGTCGACAAGATCGTTCGCGCGGACGCGCTTGCGCAGCCGACCCTCGACCATGGTCCGCTTGGTCTGCGGAAGCTTGATGCCGGCATCGCGCTCGACCAGGCTCGCGATCGCTGCAAAATGCTTGTCTTCCAGGTGATCGCTCATCGCAGCGCCCTTCTGCGCGACCTTTGCCGAGACGCTCATGCGGCCACATCCGCAGGGGCAGCGCCGGGCACCTGCGTGTCGGCCATGAACCGCCCGAGATCGAGCACGATGACGAAGGCCTCGCCCTTGCGGCCGATGCCGGCGATGTAGTTCGAGCGCCAGCGTCCGCCGACATCGGGAGCGGCTTCGGTTTCGGCGGTGTCGAGCCCGGTGACCTCGAAGACGCGGTCAGCGACGAAGCCGACGCCCATGGTGCGGCCCGAGAGCGGCACGTCGAGGATGATGATGCGGGTGGCCTCCGTCGCGGGCACGCGGGGCAGGCCGAGCTTGGTGCGCAGGTCGACGATCGGGAAGCCGGTGCCGCGCACGTCGATCATGCCGAGCAGGAAGTCGGGCGCATGGGGCAGCTTCGAGATCGGCCGCATGTCGAGGATCTCCCGCACATGAGCGATGTCGATGCCGAAGAGTTCCCCGTCGATGCCGAGGGTGAGGTATTGCGCGCTCTGGGCCAAGGCAGCCTCCTGAAAAGCAAGTGTCGAAGGAATGTCCAGCGGGCCCGGGCGCTCCGCCGAAGCGCAGCGCCCGGTTGTTTTCAGGAGGCGCGGCGGAATTCGCCATCCTGTTCGTCATGGCCGCCATCGAGTTCGAAGGCGAAGCCGCCGCCCGCCGCTCTGGGCTTCGTACCGGCGGGCTTGGCCGCACGGGCCGCCTTTGGCGCGCTCGCCGCCTTCATCTTCGCCGCCTGGGCCTTGAGCTGGCCGACCGCGGCGGTGGTGCCTGTGTCGTCGAGCTTGAAGAAGGCGATGGTGCTCTGCAGCTGCTCGGCCTGGGAGGCGAGTTCCTCGGAGGTGGCGGAGACCTCCTCGGAGGCGGCTGCATTCTGCTGGGTGACCTTGTCGAGCTGCTGGATCGCCTGGTTGATCTGGCCGGAGCCGACATCCTGCTCGCGGCAGGCGGCGGTGATCTCCTCGACCAGCTCGGCGGTCTTCTTGATGTCGGGCACGAGCTTCGCCAGCATGCCGCCGGCCTCCTGCGCGACCTTCACCGTGTCCGAAGACAACGCTCCGATCTCGGTCGCGGCCGCCTGGCTGCGCTCGGCCAGCTTGCGGACTTCCGAGGCGACGACCGCGAAACCCTTGCCGTGCTCGCCGGCACGGGCCGCCTCGACGGCCGCGTTGAGCGCCAGCAGGTCGGTCTGGCGGGCGATCTCCTGCACGATGTTGATCTTCTGGGCGATGATCTGCATCGCCTCGACCGCCTTCCCGACCGCAACGCCGGAGGCTTCCGCATCCTTGGCCGAGCGGGCCGCGATCTGCTCGGTCTGGCTGGCGTTCTCGGCGTTCTGCTTCACGTTCGCGGCCATCTCCTCCATCGAGGCCGAGGCCTCTTCGGTGGAGGAGGCCTGCTCGGTCGAGCCCTGCGAAAGCTGCTCGGCGCTGGCGGAAAGCTCCTGCGAGCCCGAGGACATGTTTTCGGCGGCGGTGTTCACCTGCCCGACGACTTCGCGCAGCTTCGCGAGCATGGTCTCGAGCGCGATGCCGAGCGTATCCTTGTCGGAGAGACGCTTGGCCTCGATAGTGAGGTCGCCCTTGGAGATCGCGGTGGCGATGGCCGCGGTCGCGCTCAGGTTCTGCGTCATCGTGTTCATGGCAGTGACCAGATCGGCGATTTCGTCCTTCGTGGTGATGGCGACGGTCTGGGACAGGTCGCCCTCGGCCACGGCGGTGGCCAGTCCGACCGCCCGCCCAAGGCCATTGGCGATCGACACGGCGAGCCAGATGGCGATGCCGATGCCGAGCAGCAGCGCGATGGCGACGACCGCGATCAGCGTCATGCGGGCTTCGGACGAGGTGCGATTGGCGTCCGAGACCGTTTCCGTCATGCGCCGAGCCTGGAACTGAGCCAGGGCGTCGAAGGCTGCGTTGGCCGCGGTGCTGGCATTCGCAAAATCGCCGGACGCCAGCTCCTGGGCCTTGATGCTGCCGCCGCCGGCGTTGGTGCCCAGAGCGAGATCATAGGATGCCAGCCACTTCTGAACCCGGCTGTTAAATTCGCTGGTCTGGATCCCCGCCGCGTTCGCGAGGCTGATCACCCGGTCGACCGCCAGGCCGAGCTTGGTGCGGGTCTCCTTGGCAGATGCGGTTCTTTCCTCGAGCATGGCGAGGCTCGATGCCGATGTGGCACCCTGAATCTGACCCCAGCTGTGTTCCACGGCGACTGAAAGCTGGGAAACGGCTTTGCCGAAATCGTCGTTCTGCGTGGCAGCGCGCTGCTCGAGATCAGCCAGGCTGCTGCGTACCAGGGTGAGCGCCGGACGCGTCACCTTGTTGAGTTCGTTGATCGCCGAGGCGCTGGAGTTCATCCGCGTGAACTCCTGGACTTTTTCGCCCAGCGTCTTCTGCTTCTCATAAGCTTTGACCAGGTCGGCGAGCAGCTTCTTGCCCTCCTCGCTGGTCACATAGGGGCGCGTCTTCTCGAGGCCCTCCAGCGTGTCGGCGCGGTTGCCCGCGGCGCGTTTGGCGAATTCCTCCATCTGCGTGGAATCAGTCGAGATCACCATCGCCCTGACGTTGGAGACGCCGCGCAGAGCCTGCGCCTTGGCGTTGAGCACGAGGCTCTGCACATCCGAGCGGCTGGCGACGAAAGTCATCGCCTCGTCGGCTGCGTTCAGCTTCACATAACCGACGCCGCCCGTAACGGCTGCGAGAAGAAGAACGGCACCGAAGCCGCCGATAAGCTTGGTCTTGATCGTCATACGCATTGGGGGCCCCTCAAGCTGGCAAAACAGTGGGATCTGGGATGGTCGGGTCAATCGCGCTGCCGCTCCCCCACGGACGGCAGCGCGATTGTTTCGTCAGGAGGCTCGGCGGAAATCGCCGTCCTGGTCGTCATGGCCGCCATCGAGGTCGAAGGCGAAGCCGCCGCCTGCCGCCTTGGGCTGGGACCTCGTGCCGGCAGGCTTGGCCGCACGGGCCGTCTTGGGCGCGCTGGCCGCCTTCATCTTCGCGGCCTGAGCCTTGAGCTGGCCGACGGCGCGGTCGGTCGCCGCCCCTGCCCCGTTCGTCTTGAAGAAGGCGATGGTGCTCTGCAGCTGCTCGGCCTGGGATGCGAGTTCCTCGGAGGTGGCGGAGACCTCCTCGGAGGCGGCGGCGTTCTGCTGGGTGACCTTGTCGAGCTGCTGGATCGCCTGGTTGATCTGGCCGGAGCCGACATCCTGCTCGCGGCAGGCGGCGGAGATCTCCTCGACCAGCTCGGCGGTCTTCTTGATGTCGGGGACAAGGCGGGACAGCATCGAGCCGGCTTCCTGCGCGACCTTCACGGTCTCGACCGAGAGCGTGCCGATCTCGGCCGCCGCGGCCTGGCTGCGCTCGGCGAGCTTGCGCACCTCCGAGGCGACGACCGCGAAGCCGCGGCCGTGTTCCCCGGCGCGGGCCGCCTCGACGGCCGCGTTGAGTGCCAGCAGGTCGGTCTGGCGGGCGATCTCCTGCACGATGTTGATCTTCTGGGCGATGGTCTGCATCGCGTCGACCGCCTTGCCGACGGCAATGCCCGAGGCCTCGGCATCCTGCGCCGACTGGCTGGCCATCTTCTCGGTGGTGGCGGCGTTCTCGGCGTTCTGCTTCACGTTCGCGGCCATCTCCTCCATCGAGGCCGAGGCCTCTTCGGTGGAGGAGGCCTGCTCGGTCGAGCCCTGCGAGAGCTGCTCGGCGCTGGCGGAAAGCTCCTGCGAGCCCGAGGACATGTTCTCGGCGGCGGAGGTGACCTGGCCGACGACCTCGCGCAGCTTCTCGACCATCGTCTGGAAGGCGCGCTGCAGATCGGTGATCTCGTCGCGGCCCGAGATGGCGACGTCCTTCGTCAGGTCGCCGGCGGCGATGCTGTTGGCGACGCCGAGAGCGCCGGACAGACCCTTCGAGATCGACAGCGCCATCCACAGCGCCATGCCGACGCTGACGAGAAGCGCGGCAGCGACAAGGCTGAGCAGCAGGGTGCGGGTCGAATCATAGGCGGCTTCCGTCTGCTTGACGAAGCCCGAGGCAATTTCCGTCTCGGAGGCCTTCAGTCTCGCGACTTCGGTGTTCAAAGCCGTCCGGGCTTGGGTGAAAGGCCCGACATAGATCGCAAGGGCCTTTGCATCCCTGTTGGCGGCGCCAAGTTCCATCGTCTTCCGCAACACCGGCTCCCAAGCGCTGAAGGCGGTAGCCACAGCGTTGGCACCGGCTGCTGAACTCGTACCGGCGGTCAGAGTGCCGAGCTGAGCGATGTCGGCCGTCAGGGTCTTCATGCGCTGCTCAAAGGCCGACACATCGCGTTTCAGGCTCTCGTCGTCCGTCTCGACGATGATGGCGAACATGTCGCGGCGCAGATTGGCTGCCGCGAGTTCGATTTTGGCAGCGAGCGCTCTTGAGGGCTCGCCCAGATCCCCGCCACCCTGGAGCGCGTCGATCTTCTCGTTGAACCCCATCGCCAGCTTGCGAGCCTCGGCCGTGGCCAGTCCGCTCGCTGTATTGGAGGTGTTTTGAACCGCATGATCGAGGGCACTGAACGTCGCGGCAGCGAGTTGGGTCCAGGCGGCTTCGAGCTTTCGGACGCGGTCCATATCTTCGGGAGCCGTTTGAGCCGAGTAGTCCTTGATCAGCCCCTGCATGCGGGCGTCGTTGGCCTTGAAGTCGCTCTGCAGCTTCAACCGTGCCGCTGTCGTGGGCTCCACCATGGCGCGAGCCAGCATCCGCGCCGAATCGATGCCGATGCTCTCGATCTGCATCGCGCGCTGGACCTGCTGGAACGGTTTGTTCGCGAAGGCCTGCATACGGTCGTTGGAACTGGAGAGGCTGCTGATGGAGAGATAACCGGCCGCGGCGAAGAGAATAATGATGACGCCGAATGCCAATCCGAGCTTGGTCTTGATGGTAAAGCGCATGGTAAGCCCCCTTTGGTCGGTCTAGCCTGTTAACCGAGAATTGCTGCGATATTGGGTACGATGATGAATTCGTCGTTCCACTTGGTGATGAGCTGGATGTATTCGGGTTTCCAGTTCATGCCGATGCGTGGTGTTTGCTGTGCGTTGGCGCGGGAGACTTCGGAAACCTCGTGCACCTTGTCGGCGATGATGCCGAGGGTGACGGGGTCTTCGTCGATCTCGACCTCGATGACGACGATGCGTGTATCGGGAGTGGTGTGGCCCGCCGGCATGCCGAAGCGTTCGTGCAGGTCGGCGAGCGGGATGATGTTGCCGCGGACATTGATGAGGCCGGGCAGGTGGGGTTTGGCGCCGGCGACGCGGGTGAGCGGCACCGGGTCGATGATCTCGCGGACCATGGCGGTCTCGATCGCAAAGATCTCGGAGCCGATGGCGATCATCAGGGCCTGGATCGGCTGGTGCGCGGCGGCGGTCCGGCTGAGGGTTGCGGTGTCGCTCATCACGCGGCCTCCATCGTCTTGTCTGTGTCGGCGCGGCTCTGGCCGAGGCCGACGAGCTGGGCGACGTCGAGGATGAGCGCGGCCGAGCCGTCGCCGAGGATGGTGGCGCCCGAGAACATCGTGACGTCGGCATGCAGCTTCGACAGCGACTTGATCACGGTCTGGTGGCTGCCGATGATCTGGTCGGCGACGAGGCCGACCCGCATCTCGCCGGTCGAGATGATGATGACCTTCTGGTGCGGGTCGGGCTCGCCTGCCGCGTCGAACTGCTCGCGCAGCCGCAGGAAGGGCACGAGTTCGCCGCGCACGCTGAGGAAGCTGCGCCCGCGCGAGCGGTTCTCATCGGCCGGGGTGAGCTCGAGGCATTCCTCGACCGCCGAGAGCGGGATGATGTAGCGGCCCTCGCCGACGCGGATGAGGAGCCCATCGATGATGGCGAGGGTGAGCGGCAGGCGCAGCGTCACCGAGGAGCCGAGGCCTTGCACCGTGGTGAGGTCGATCGAGCCGCGCATCGCCTCGATGGTGCGCTTGACCACGTCCATGCCGACGCCGCGGCCGGACAGGGCGGAGATGGTCTTGGCGGTCGAGAATCCGGGGTGGAACAGGAACTGGTGGATCTCGTGCTCGGACAGGGCGGCGCCGGGCTGGATGAGCCCGTTCTCCTCGGCCTTGGCGCGGATCCGGGCGGTGTCGAGGCCGCCGCCATCGTCCTGCACGGAGACCAGGACCTGGGCGCCGACATAGCGGGCCGAGAGCTCGATGCGGCCGGTGGCGGGCTTGCCGGCGGCGGCGCGGGCCTCGGCGTTCTCGATGCCGTGGTCGATGGCGTTGCGGATCAGGTGGACCAGCGGATCGGCGAGGCGCTCGATCATGGTCTTGTCCATCTCGGTGTCCTCGCCGACCGTGACGAACTCGACCGGCTTGGCAAGATCGCGGGAGAGATCGTGGACGAGGCGGCGGAAGCGGGCGAAGAGGGTGCCCATCGGCACCATGCGCACGCCCATGGTGGTGTCGCGCAGGCCCGAGGCCAGGCGCTCGACCTCCTCGGCGATCGCCTTGATCGCCAGGTCGTTGCTAACATGGGCGAGCTGGGAGAGCCTGGCCTGGGCGATGACGAGCTCGCCGACGCGGTCCATCAGCTCGTCGAGGCGCTCGGCCTGGACGCGCACGGTGGAGCCCTTGTCGTCGGTGCGGCGGGCGGGCTCGGCCTTGTCGGCGGACGCCTCGCTCGCGGCGGGCCTGACCGCCGGGGCCGGAGCCTTCGGGGCCGGAGCCGGAGCCGGGGTCTTGGGGGCGGAGACGACGGCCGCCGCCTCAGCCGCCGGCACCGGGGCCGGGGGACCCTCACTGACGGGCGCCCCCTGCAGCGGCGCGATGGTGAGCGTCATCTCGTCGGAGACGAACATGAACACGTCCTCGATCGCCTCGCGCGGGCAGGGGGCGTTCAGCCTGACGTTCCAGCGGATGAAGCAGTGCTCGGGATCGAGCGCGGCCAGATCCGGCACGTCCCCGAGATCGGCGACGACCTCGCAGGGGCCCAGATCACGCAGCTGGACACCCGCAAGAACCTACCGCGCTTGCTGATTTTATGATTCCATCTCCCCTCGGCGCACGGGGCGGATTGCGATGGAACAGCGGTCGTT
>NZ_FTMO01000027.1 GCF_900156025.1 Allobosea sp. TND4EK4 | reverse complement strand
CTCGCCGAAGCCGCCTTCGCACAGACCAAGGCCGCAGCTCCCGCCAGGGCCGCAGCTCCCGCGAAAGCCTCCCCAGCCGGCCGCGCCCAGGACCACGGATGGGAAGAGTTCTGAGACTCCGATCATCCGAAGCCAGAATTGAAGCGGCGCCCGAAAGGGCGCCGCTTTTTTGACATCGCTCCCTTGCGAGGGGCTTCCTGTAGCCTATCTCTGCTGCAGATGCCCGCGCTTCGGCGCCCGCATCGCCCCTTTGCAACCATTTCACGACGGCCATCCCCTGCCTCCCGACGAGGCATGCGGATGCTTCGCCGCTTGGCTCGCAGCGTCCAAAGGATGCCTGCGGCAAGCGGCGTCGTCCGTCGCAGACAGGGAGATGAAGCCATGCCGCTCACCCAGGTCCTTCACGCTCTCGGACAGTTCGCCTCCGGCTTCGCGCCGGGCAGCCGCCCGACCCGACCCCTCGAAATCGATCTTGCCGACAGCGGCGCACCGACGCCGTTCGAGCAGGCCGCCATCGGCATCTGGAAAACCGAGGATGGCAGCATCCTGATCGATCTCAGCCCCAACGGGCAGTTCAAGAAGAAGAAACCCGCTCTCGGTGCCGAGCATCTCGGCCGCTATGCGGTCGATCGCTCGAAGCTCTATTTCGAGGGCGAAGCCGGATGGGTCGCGCTCGGCAAGCTCAAGCGCGGCACGCTCAGCATCGGCGACAAGCGCTTCCGCAAGGCCTGAGACAACGATCCAGACATGAGACGGCCCCGCCTCCCTCCGGAGGCGGGGCCGTTGTCGTTCAGGGTCCGACGAGTTCAGTAGCCGACAGTGAAACGGCGGCGGCGATGGGCAGGCTTTTCCAGCTCGTCGACCAGCGCGATCGCATAATCCTCGGCCGAGATGGCGCTGTTGCCCTTGTCGTCGACCAGCAACCGGTCGGTGCCGAGCCGGAACGTGCCAGTGCGATCGCCCGGATGAATGACGGCCGAGGGCGACAGGAAGGTCCAGTCCAGCGTCTCCTCCTGCTGAAGCAGGTCCAGAAAGTCCCCGCCCTTCTTGGCTTCGTCGTAATAGGCTTGGGGGAAGTCCGGCGTATCGAACAGCTTCACGCCCGGCGCGACCTCGAGGCTGCCGGCCCCGCCGACCACGAGATAGCGCGGCACCCCCGATTGCTTCACCGCGCCGAGAAGGGCCTGCGCATCGCTCGCCATGAAATGCACGGCACTGATCGCCGCTTGATGGCCGGCAAGCAGGCTGGCCAGACGGTCCTTGTCGAAGATGTCGCCCGCGACGGCGGTGACGCCCGGCAGCGCAGCAACCTTCCCCGGGTTGCGGACGATGGCGGTCACGGCATGGCCGCGGCTGGAGAGCTCGGCCAGCAGCCGCGAGCCGATGAAGCCGCTGGCGCCGATCAGGGCAACTTTCATTCCGGATACTCCTTTGATAGTATCTATTCGATACCTACTATCGAATGGAGCTTATGTGTCCTTGCCCATGCTTCCCGTAAAGAAGGCACTTTCACGCGACATGGTCACTTCCGGGAAACCGCCATGCTGAAACGCCCAGACGCCTTCGCCGCCCTGTGCCCGACGCGGCGTGTCCTTGACCGGATCGGCGACAGCTGGGCCGTGCTGATCCTGATCGCGCTCGAAGAGGGGACGCTGCGCTTCAACGAACTCAGGCGCCGGATCGAAAACATCTCGCAGAAGATGCTGTCTCAGACCCTGAAGAGCCTGGAGCGGGACGGACTGGTGCGGCGTGAGGTCTTTGCGACCGTGCCCGTGACCGTCGAGTACTCGCTGACCGAACTGGGGCGGACACTGTCGTCGACCGTCAACCATCTGACGATCTGGGCCGAGACGCATATCGGCGAGATCGAGGCGGCGCAGCGACGTTACGATCGCGGTGGAACGGAGGCCTAGCCGGCCCGTCCAGACGCAGCGTCCCTGCGATCCGCGCGGGACGCTGTCAACGGGCAACGCTGGCCTTTCCCGCAATTTCGTGTATATGCCGCCCATCCGGCCCGAAACGGACCGGCTGCGCGACGCTTCCACGATGAGGCGCTCGCGGGCTTCGGACCTCGCTGGACGACATCCCGGCCAGGCCCGCCAGATCAACCCCAACACGAGGATATCCCGATGTCGATCACCGCCGAGCGCAAGACCGCGCTGCTCCAGGAATACGCCACCAAGCCGAACGACACCGGCTCGCCGGAAGTCCAGGTCGCTGTCCTGACCGAGCGCATCAACAACCTCACCGGCCACTTCAAGTCGCACGCGAAGGACAACCATTCGCGCCGCGGCCTGCTCAAGATGGTCTCGCAGCGCCGTTCGCTGCTCGACTATCTCAAGAGCAAGGACGAAGGCCGCTACAAGAGCCTGATCGAGCGCCTCGGCATCCGCCGCTGATCGCCGATCGAAGATGATTTCCGCCCGGTGCGCTCCGCTCCGGGCGGGCTCCCTTTTTGGGGACCGCCGTCCGACGGCCGCCCCCTTCCGACGCGGCAGCCGCATGGGGCGGCTCCCGTCTGACCCGCCGGGCGCCGAATGACGTCCATGGCAGGATCGCCGAGCGCTCGGGTGCGCCTGTCCTCCGAGCGTTCGGCCGTCTTGCCCATGGGCCTGAACGCGCCAAGCGGGTCGAACCGACCGAAAGACGATATCCATGTTCGACATCCAAACCGAAGAACTGATCTGGGGCGGCCGCAAGCTCGTCCTCGAGACCGGCAAGGTCGCCCGCCAGGCGGACGGCGCGGTGATGGCCACCTATGGCGAGACCGTCCTGCTCGCGACCGTGGTCTCGGCCAAGGAGCCCAAGCCCGGCTTCGACTTCTTCCCGCTGACCGTGAACTACCAGGAGAAGACCTTCGCCGCCGGCCGCATTCCCGGCGGCTATTTCAAGCGCGAAGGCCGCCCGAGCGAGAAGGAGACGCTGGTCTCCCGCCTGATCGACCGGCCGATCCGCCCGCTCTTCGTCGAAGGGTACAAGAACGACACGCAGGTCGTCGTGACGGTCCTGCAGCATGACCTCGAGAACGATCCCGACATCCTGGCGATGGTCGCGACCTCGGCGGCGCTCACCCTCTCCGGCGTGCCCTTCATGGGCCCGATCGGCGGCGCCCGCGTCGGCTATATCGACGGCGCCTACAAGCTGAACCCCACCATCGAGGAGATGAAGGAGTCGGTGCTCGACCTCGTCGTCGCCGGCACGCAGGACGCCGTGATGATGGTCGAGTCGGAGGCCAAGGAGCTTTCCGAGGAAATCATGCTCGGCGCCGTGATGTTCGGCCACAAGCATTTCCAGCCGGTGATCGACGCCATCATCCGCCTGGCCGAGAAGGCCGCCAAGGAGCCGCGCGCCTTCAACCCGCCGGATGATTCGGCCATCCTCGACGCGATCATGAAGGTGGGCGAGGCCGAGCTGCGCGCCGCCTACAAGATCACCGCCAAGGCCGAGCGCTACAAGGCGGTCGATGCCGTCAAGGCTAAGGTTCTCGCCGCCCTCGTCTCCGACGCTCCGGACGGCGTCTCGACTTTTAGCAAGGACAAGGTCGGCGTCCAGTTCAAGGAAGCCCAGGCCAAGATCGTGCGCTGGAACATCCTCGACGACGGGATCCGCATTGACGGCCGCGACGGCAAGACCGTGCGCCCGATCGTGGCGGAAGCGGGCGTCCTGCCGCGCACGCACGGCTCGGCATTGTTCACCCGCGGCGAGACGCAGGCGCTGGTCGTGACCACGCTCGGCACCGGCGACGACGAGCAGTTCATCGACTCGCTGGAAGGCACCTACAAGGAGACCTTCCTGCTGCACTACAACTTCCCGCCCTACTCGGTCGGCGAGACCGGCCGCATGGGCTCGCCCGGCCGCCGCGAGATCGGCCACGGCAAGCTCGCCTGGCGCGCCATCCACCCGATGCTGCCGGCGAAGTCGGAGTTCCCCTACACGCTCCGTGTCGTCTCGGAGATCACCGAGTCGAACGGCTCGTCCTCGATGGCCACCGTCTGCGGCACCTCACTGGCGCTGATGGATGCCGGCGTGCCGCTGAAGGCGCCGGTGGCGGGCATCGCCATGGGCCTCATCCTCGAGGGTGAGCGCTTTGCCGTGCTGTCCGACATCCTCGGCGACGAGGACCATCTCGGCGACATGGACTTCAAGGTCGCCGGCACCGCCGACGGCATCACCTCGCTGCAGATGGACATCAAGATCGCCGGCATCACCGAGGAGATCATGAAGGTCGCCCTCGGCCAGGCCAAGGGCGGTCGCGACCACATCCTCGGCGAGATGAACAAGGCGCTCGCGACGGCGCGCGGCCAGCTCGGCGAGTTCGCCCCGCGCATCGAGACGATGAAGATCCCGGTCGACAAGATCCGCGAAGTCATCGGCTCCGGCGGCAAGGTCATCCGCGAGATCGTCGAGAAGACCGGCGCGAAGGTCAACATCGAGGACGACGGCACCATCAAGATCGCCTCGGCCGACGGCAAGTCGATCGAAGCTGCGATCAAGTGGATCAAGTCGATCGTGTCGGAAGCCGAAGTCGGCGTGATCTATGACGGCACCGTCGTCAAGATCATGGAGTTCGGCGCCTTCGTGAACTTCTTCGGCGCCAAGGACGGCCTGGTTCATATTTCGGAGCTGGCCCCGAATCGCGTCCAGAAGGTCTCGGACGTCGTCAAGGAAGGCGACAAGGTCAAGGTCAAGTTCCTCGGCCAGGACGAGCGCGGCAAGATCCGCCTCTCGATGAAGGTCGTCGACCAGGCCACCGGCGAAGATCTCACCGAGAAGCTCAAGGCCCAGCGCGACGCCGAGAAGAGCCGCGAGAAGCAGCAGGCCGAGTGATCGCCCGCCTGTGAAGCGGTGAGCTTGACGTGAAGCATGAAACGCCCCGCATCTGACGATGCGGGGCGTTTTGCTTACCGAGACATATCGCTGCTGCTGCCGCGCGCCGACAGGACTCATGACAAAAGGCCAGCGATTTCACCGGAAGGCGGACGATGAAGTCCATTCTCATTCCCGGCACCGATGACAGCCGGATGCGCTATCACGATCTTCCGGGCGACGGCACGCCGCTGGTCGTCATCCACGGGCTCGGCTGCGCGTCATCCTGCGATTACCCTGCCGTGGCCTCTGATCCGGTTCTGACCGGGCGGAGGATGCTGCTGGTCGATCTCCTCGGCTCGGGCTTCAGCGATCGTCCGCAGCAATTCGGCTACACCGTCGCTGATCATGCCGCCTGCGTCGTCGCGCTGGTCGAGCAACTCGACCTGCCGGCGGTCGATCTCTTCGGGCATAGCATGGGCGGCGCGATTGCGATCGAGGCCGCCATGCGTTTGCAAGGCCGCCTGCGCCGGCTCGTCGTCGGCGAACCCAACCTGGTGCCCGGCGGCGGTGTCTTCAGCCGCCGGCTCGCGGCGAATCCGGAGGCCGCTTATGTGGCGGCCGGCCATCGCGCAGTGACCGAGTCCAGCCGCAAGGACGGCAGCGACGTCTGGGCCGCCTCGATGGCGGTCAGCGCGCCCTTAGCCGTGTATCGCGCCGCAACGTCGTTGGTAGCCGGCAGCGATCCGAGTTGGCGCGATCTGCTGATGGGACTCGACGTCCCGCGCAGCCTGATCGTCGGCGAGCGATCCTTGCCTTACGCCGATACGGAGGGCCTGCCTGAAGCCGGAGTGTCGGTCCGCATCGTTGCTGCCGCCGGTCATTCGATGGCGGTGGAGAATCCATCGGGCCTTGCGATGGCGATTTCTGACTCGTTGGCTTGAGTTGGCAGGTGGCGCGCGAGGTCGGATTTGATAGTCTAGACTTATCCTGTCCTTGGGAGGCAGCATGTCCCAACACCAGATCACCTCGCCCGACCAGCTCGCGGCGCTCTATCCCAACCCGATCGCGCCGGCTTCGATTGCCAAGGAGATCGACCATGTCGACGCGAACTATGCCGCGCTGATCGCCGCCTCGCCTTTTTTCGTGCTCGCCACCAATGGTCCGGACGGTCTGGATTGTTCGCCGCGCGGGGATCAGCCGGGCTTTGTCATGGTCCGGGACGCGAAAACGCTGCTAATTCCCGACCGAAGAGGCAATAACCGACTGGATTCGTTGAAGAATATCCTGTTCGATCCGCGAATCGGAATGCTCTTCCTGATCCCCGGTTACGGCGAGACGCTGCGCGTCAACGGAGTTGCGGTGCTGTCCAGCGACCCTGAGTTGTGCAGGCGCTTCGAGATGGCTGGCAAGCTCCCCGCCTGCGTCATCGTGGTCAAGGTGGAGAGCGTCTACTTCCAGTGCTCGCGCGCGGTGGTGCGGGCCGAGCTGTGGAATCCGGCAAAGCATGTCGCGCGGGGCGTGGTGCCGAGCGCGGGCACGATCCTGCGCGACATCACGGCGCGCGATGCGGCAGTCGAGACCTTCGACGGCGAGGCTTACGACAAGGCGCTGCCGGAGCGGGTGAAGGCGACGCTGTATTGAGGCGCCTCGTCATGCTCGGGCTTGACCCGAGCATCCCGTCACAGCTGAGGCGCAGGGGCACGCGCCTCGTCTTGCAAGAGATTCTCGGGTCTGCGCTTCGCTTCGCCCGAGAATGACGGCGAGCTTCAGAGCAGCCCTTCGTTCCCCGCCAGCGTCTTCAGGCTGATATCCGGCCGCGCGCCGACATGGCTGATGATCTCGGCGGCGGCGAGCGCGCCCAGACGCAGGCAATCGCGCGTCTCGCGGCCCGATGTCAGGCCAAAGAGGAAGCCGGCGGCGAAGAGGTCGCCGGCGCCCGTCGCATCGACGACGCGCTCGACCGGGAAGACCGGTTCCTCGACGATGCCGTCCGGCGTCACCGCCAGTGCGCCCTTCTCGGAGCGGGTGACCACGGCGAGGATGTTCTCCGAGCGGAGCCAGGACAGGGCCGTGTCGAAATCCGAGGTCTCGTAGAGGCTCTTGAGCTCGTGCTCGTTGGCGAAGACGAGATCGACCATGCGCTTGCGGATCAGCCCGACGAATTCGTCGCGATAGCGGTCGACGCAAAAGGAATCGGAGAGCGTGATCGCCACCTTGCCGCCAGCCTTGTGGGCGATCTCCGAGGCCTTGCGGAAGGCATCCTTCGCCGCCGGCGGATCCCAGAGGTAGCCTTCGAGATAGACGATGTCGGCAGCCTCGACCGCCTTCTGGTCGACATCCGCCACGGAAAGGCCCTGGCAGGCGCCGAGATAGGTGTTCATCGTGCGCTCGCCATCGGGCGTGACGATGATGAAGGAGCGCGCCGTGGCGGGGCCCTCCGTCGCATCGGCCGTGCCAAAGGCGACGCCCAGCGAGGTCAGGTCATGGCGGTAGAGCTTGCCCAGCTCGTCACCGCGGACCTTGCCGATGAAGGCACCCTTGCCGCCGAAGGAGGCGAGGCCGGCGATGGTGTTCGCGGCGGAGCCGCCCGAGATGATCCGGGCCGGGCCCATCGCCGCATAGAGCTGCTCGGCGCGGACCTCGTCGATCAGCATCATCGCGCCCTTTGTCAGCTTCTGCGCGGCGAGAAAATCCTCCTCGGCCGAGGCAAGAACATCGACGATGGCGTTGCCGAGAGCGAGGACGTCCGTGCGGGTCTGGGTCATGGCGGGTCCGGGGATGAGCGGCGCTGGCGCCGGCAAAGGGTGGCGGCCCTGTCGCATCCGCAAGCGGGCCGGTCAAGCCGACTCGGTCAAGGGGGAGCGCGGCGCTGTTCCGCCTCGTCGAGGACGGCGCCGAGCCGGCGCAGATCCTCGGCTCCGAGATCCGCGATCTCGCGGGCCAGCCGGTTGGCGAACAGCGTCGCCTCGGCATCGAGGCCGGCCGTATCGACGGTCACGCGGGGATGCGAGAGGTCGGCGAGGCGCACGAGCTCGTCGGCCTCGTCCCAGATGACGCCGAGCAGATGGATCGCCCCCTGGATCAGGGTAAAGGTCGGGCGGCCGCGCTTGCCGTGCTCCAGCGCCGAGAGATAGGCCGGCGTTACGCCGAGACCTTCCGCCATCTGCGCCAGCGTGATGCCGCGGCGCTCCCGCAGTTCCCGGACGCGCCGTCCGAAGGGCGTCACGGGCCATGCCCCTTGAGCCGGCGCAGGCGGATATAGAGCGCCCCGGAGCCGCCATGGCGCTGCTCGGCTTCCTCGAAAGCCAGCACCAAGGGGCGCAGTTCGGCATGGCGCAGCCAATGCGGCACCATGCGACGCAGCACGCCGCGCTCCTCCCCGAACAGCACTGGCCCCGCCCCGCCCTTGCCGGTCACCACCAGCGCCATGCGGGTGCCGCGCGCCTGCTCGCGGCGCAGGAACGCATGCAGCGCGAAATGTGCCTCATCCTGGCGCATGCCGTGCAGGTCGATCGAGGCCTCAATGTCCTGCTGCCCGCGCCGGAGCTGTGTCCGCAAGCGCCGTTCGATCGGCGCCAGTGGCAAGGGCGCGCTGGCCTTGGGCTTCGGATGTGCCGCGACAGCCGCCAGCGGAGCGGCGACGGGTTGCGGCATGTCCACGGCCGGGGGAGCCGGATCGGGCTCGATCGGCGCTCGTCCGGGCAGCGGCTTCACCGTCCGCGCGACCTGGCGCCACAGGGCGATATCGGCCTCGCTCAACGTTCTGCCCCGGCGCGAGCGCATCTCAGCGCGGCCAGAGCACGATGAAGGACGTCGGGTGGCGAATCAGCCCCGCGCGGTGCCCGGCGGCGGCCCCCGAGCCGATGAAAAGGTCCAGCCTTGCCGGTCCCAGAATGGCGGAGCCGGTGTCCTGCGCGATCGTCAGACGCGCGAAGGGTGCCTCGCGGCCCTGTCCATCGGGGATCTTCGCATCGATCCAGACGGGGAGGCCGTAGGGCCAGATCGAGCGGTCGATGGCGACGCTGCGCAGCGGCGTCAGCGGCAGCCCGGCGCCGCCGATCGGCCCGGCCTCTGCCGGCAGGTCGTCGCGGCGGGTGAAGAAGACGAAGGAGCGGTTGAGCCGGATCAACTCGCGCGCGAAGCCGGCGTCGGCCTTCAGCCGCGCCACCAGCCGGTCCATCGTCATCTGTTCGGGCGGGATGGCCTCGCGCTGGCTCAGCACGCGGCCGAGCGAGGTGTAGGGCAGGCCGTTGCGGCCGGAATAGACAAGCCGGGTGACGGAGCCGTCCGGCAGGCGGATGCGGCCGGAGCCCTGCACCTGCAGCACGAAGCGATCGACCGGATCGCGCAGCCAGAGAATTTCCAGCCCTTGGCCTTCGAGGGCACCGTCGTCGATCGCGGCGCGGTCGGGAAAGGCTTCAAGCCCCCTCTCGGTGCGGCGGGCGGCGGAAAGCTCCGGAGCGAGTCCCGGCCATGTCTCGCCTGGGTGCCGCGTGACCAGATCCTTCGGCCGATCATAGAGCGGCGTCGGGAACGCATCCGAGCGGGTGAGCGAACCTTCGAATTCCGGCTCGAAATAGCCGGTCATGAAGCCCGTCTCGCCCTGCGCCGGCCGGATGCGCAGAAAGCGGAAATTATCCTCGAAGAAGCGCCGGCCGGCTTCGCGATCGACGGGGCCTGCGGCCGCCAGCGCCCTGGCGCGAGTGCAGGCCGCCTCGAGAATCGGGGGAGGTGTCACCCCCTCGCGCAGCGGCGGGTCGGCCATGCAGCCTTCGGCGAAGATCGCGAAGGCCGCGGCCTGGTCATCCTGCAGCCAGCCGGGCAGGTCCCGCGGCGGGACGTCCTCGGCATGCACCCCTCGAGGCAGCGGAAACGGGGAGGACGCTAAGGCCGTCATCGGGATGAGGCAGAACAGCAGCGACGCCAGAAAAGCCCTGGCGCGCCCATCGTTCACGCCCCGGCTTCAGTGGCGACCAGGAGCCAGTTCGGGTCGCGGCTGCCGAGCTGGCGCGAGAAGGTCCAGATATCGTTGACCACGACCACCTGGTCGGCGCTGCCGTCGACAACGGCGCCCTGAGCATCGCGCGTGACGCTGATGAGCTGGGAAACGAAGGCGATCGTGACCTGCGCGGTCTTGCCCTTGACCTCGACGGCTGCAAGCTCGGCCTTGTCGAGCGAGACGAAGTTCGACTCGGCCTTCTCGCCGCGCTTCTCGCGATCGGTGATGGCCTGTTCGAAGCCGTCATAGACCTCCTTGGCAAGGAGTCCCTTCAGGGTCTTGCGGTCCCCGCGGGCAAAGGCCGTGACGATCGTCTCATAGGCGGACTTCGCCCCCGCGAGGAAATCGCGCGGATCGAAGGAGGGCTCCTGCTTGATGACCGCGTCGATGCCGGCCGCGAGCGGGCTGTCCGGCGGGGCTATGTCCTTCCAGCGCTCGGAGGAGGGCGGAGCGGCGACGGGATCGTTGGCCGCGCCTGGCAGGCGAATGACGTTGTCGCGCTGCTCGGGCCCCTGGCCCTGCTGGTCGGGCCGCATGGGCGGCGCCTCGCGGC
The DNA here is from genome assembly GCF_900156025.1 of Allobosea sp. TND4EK4. Lineage (GTDB taxonomy): Bacteria > Pseudomonadota > Alphaproteobacteria > Rhizobiales > Beijerinckiaceae > Allobosea. Next base: position 23,719 of record NZ_FTMO01000027.1, on the reverse strand, counting down.
GGGCGAAGGGGTCCTTCGGCGGCTGCTCGCTGCCGGTCTTCTGGCCGAGGACCGAGCGCAGCTTCCAGGCGACGAACACCGCCAGAGCCAGGAAGATCAGCGTCGTCATGTCGAAGGAATTTTGCATCGAAGGCGGTCCCGCGGCTCCCCGTGATTGTCATGGTGCAGACGGCCGCCCGATCGCCGATTGCCGGCCGTCTCGGCGTCATATGGTAAGACTGGCTCGTAACATCCACCCCTGCCCTTGTGAAGGCAGCTTCTTGTGCCACCTTTCCGTCCATGATAGCCGACGCGCGGTGCGCCGGAGAGCAAAGCGCATCCCGGCGACGGAAACGGCGCGGGATTCCCAGACAGCCTGCCAGGAACAGAGCGGACCGATGGCCAACGAACTTCCCAACGGCAATGGCACCGATGCCGCGAATGCGGCGCCGAGCCTCAACGCCCTGATCCAGTACACCAAGGATTTCTCCTTCGAGAATCCCAAGGCACCGCGCGTGCTCGCCCAGCAGGAGGCCCAGCAGGGCCCGCAAATGTCGCTGCAGGTGAATGTCAGCACGACGCCGCTCGGCGATACCGACTACGAGACGGTGCTCAAGCTCGACGGCCGTGCCGAGATCAATGGCGAGACCGTCTTTGCCTTCGATCTGAGCTATGGCGGCGTCTTTCGCCTGCAGAACATCCCGCAGGAGCATATCCACCCCGTGCTGGTCATCGACTGCGCACGCCTGCTCTTCCCCTTTGCCCGCCAGATCATCGCCGAGGCGGTTCAGGGCGGCGGTTTCCCGCCCTTCTACGTGCCGCCGATCGACTTCGCGGCGCTCTATCACCAGAACCTGCAGGACATGCAGGACATGCAGGCCAGCGGGACGGCCTGATCCGGCGTCGATCGCGATCGAATGCGTCAAGGGCCCCATCGGGGCCCTTTTTCGTTTGTTGCGCAAAATTGTTGACCTTGCGGAACGGCAGCGACCTCTCCATCTCGACTGCCATCGCGGCGGACGCCCCTCATCGAACCGAGCATCGTTGTCACATCCTGCGGGTGTGCGGTGGTCGGGAGTGACGCCCGCCTTTTGCTTATCGATGGAGACCCGATGGACGCCCTGATGACGCTTGCCTCCGATCCCGCCGTTTGGGCCGCGCTCGGAGCCTTGATCGCCATGGAGGTCGTGCTCGGCATCGACAACCTGATCTTCATCTCCATCCTGACCAACAAGCTGCCGGAGCATCAGCGCTCGAAGGGCCGCAAGATCGGCATCGGGCTCGCCCTGATCCTCAGGCTCGCCCTGCTCAGCACCGTCGCGATCATCGTCAAGCTGACGGCGCCGATCTTCACCGTCTTCGGCCAGCCGTTCTCATGGCGCGACATCATCCTGATCGCGGGCGGCCTCTTCCTGGTCTGGAAGGCGACCAAGGAGATTCATCACAAGGTCGATCCGGCTCCTGGTCCCGACGTCTTCGACGGCGGCCGGGCCGCCGGCGTCACCTTCGGCGGCGTGATCGTCCAGATCCTGCTGCTCGACCTCGTCTTCTCGATCGATTCGATCATCACGGCGGTGGGCATGACCGAGCATGTGCCGGTGATGGTCATCGCGGTGATCGTGGCCGTCCTGACGATGCTGCTCGCGGCCGATCCGCTGGCGAAGTTCATCGAGAAAAACCCGACCATCGTGATGCTGGCGCTGGGCTTCCTGCTGATGATCGGCGCCATGCTGATCGCCGAAGGCTTCGGCGTGCATGTGCCGAAGGGCTATGTCTACGCCGCCATGGCCTTCTCGGCGCTGGTCGAGGCGCTCAACATGCTGTCGCGGCGGCGCACGCCATCGGCACCGGAGGCCGCGCCGGGCGAAGCGGACAGGGGGCCTATTGTGCCGCCTCGTCAGTGATGCCGAGATAGCTCTTCCACAGCGGGGCCTTCAGCGAGCCGAGGATGAAAGCCTGGTGGGCCGCGATGGCGGCCTCGTCCAGCCGCGGCGCCAGAGGACGCAGGCGCTGCGGCCTTTCCAGAACGGGAGCCGCCAAGCCGGGCCGCCCCGCCGCCGTCTCGACGCCGAGGCCGAGCGAGGCCTGCTTGCCGCCGATCAGCTCGATATAGACCTCGGCGAGAATCTCGGAGTCCAGCAGGGCCCCATGCTTGGTGCGACGGCTGTTGTCGATGCCATAGCGCGAGCAAAGCGCATCAAGGCTGTTCGAGGCGCCGGGATGCCTGCGGCGGGCCATGGACAAGGTGTCGACGACCAGGGCCTGCTCGACCGGGGGCAAGCCCAGTCGCTTGAACTCCATATTGATGAAGCCGACGTCGAAGGCCGCGTTGTGGATCACCAGCTTGGCGCCGGCGATGAAGTCGGCGAACTCCTGCGCAACCGATGCGAAGACCGGCTTGTCAGACAGGAATTCCTCCGACAGGCCGTGGACGTTGAAGGCCTCGACCGGCATCGAGCGCTCGGGATTGATGTAGACGTGGAAGGTGCGGCCGCTGGGGCAGTGATTGACCAGCTCGACGCAGCCGATCTCGACGATGCGGTCGCCGCTGTTCGGCTCCACGCCGGTGGTTTCGGTATCGAGAACGATCTCGCGCATCGGATCAGGACCTCATCATCGCCGTTCGGCCGGGCCGGCCGGCGAGCGCCCTCAGGATAGAGCCCACCTGCCGCCCGGCGGCCATGACGCCCCGGCCGGTCTCCACAAGGAAATGGGCATGCCGGCGCTTCTCCGCGTCCGGCATCTGGCGCGACAGGATGGCGTCGAGCTTTTCCGGCGTCATGCCGGGGCGGGCCAGGACACGCTGGCGCTGGACCTCGGCCGGCGCCGTCACGACGAGGACAGCATCGCAGCGCGACTCACCACCGGTTTCGAGCAGGAGCGGCACGTCGATGATGGCGAGCTGCGCGCCTTCGCGACGGCAACGGGCGATGAAGGCCTCCTCCTCCTCACGCACCAGCGGATGGATGATCGCTTCGAGCCGGCGCAGAGCTTCGGTCTTGCCGAGCACGGCAGCTCCCAGCTTCGCACGATCAACCGCGCCATCGATCACCGTGCCCGGAAAGGCGGCCTCGATCGGCGCCACAGCCCGGCCACGATGCAGGCGGTGCACAGCCGCGTCAGCATCATGCAGGGGTACGCCGCGCTGCACGAAGAGCTGCGCGGTCGTCGATTTGCCCATGCCGATCGAGCCTGTGAGGCCCAGTACGAAGGTCATGCGCGCTCCCGCGAATCAGGCCTTCAGGATATCCGCCTCAATCGGTGCGCGCAGCTCCGCCGTGACCTCGGGCGTGACGCCGAACCAGCGTGCGAAACCCGGCACGGCCTGATGCAACAACATGCCGAGGCCGTCCACCGGAACGCCGCCGCGGCGCCTCGCCTCCGCCAGCAACGGGGTCTCGAGCGGCACGTAGACGATGTCATCGACGATGGTGCCGGGCTTGAGGCGGGACAGATCGAGATCGAGCGGCGGCTTGCCGTGCATGCCGAGGGCGGTTGTATTGACGATGAGATCGGCATCGGCGACGGAGGCGGCCGCCTCGATCCAGTCACGTATGAGGATCCCGCCGCCGAGCGCCGCAGCCAGTTCCTCGGCCCGCTGGCGGCTGCGATTGACGATGGTGATGCGTCGGACGCCGCGCTGCATCAGGCCGTGGCAGATACCCTTGGCTGCGCCGCCTGCGCCCAGCACCAGTGCCATGCCGGTCCTGTCCAGCCAGCCGGGGACGCTGGCGTCGAGATGGCTCAGGAAGCCGGTGACGTCCGTGTTGTCGGCGATCAGCCTGCCGCCCTCGTGCCAGAGCGTGTTGACGGCACCGACCGCGAGGCCTGCCGGGGTGATCTCGTCGACGAAGGGCATCACCGCTTCCTTGTGCGGAAGGGTGACGTTTCCGCCGGCGTAGTCGCCCTCCCTCAACCGCGCCATGAAGGCCGGAAGCTCGGCCGGCGCCACGTCGATCGCGTCATAGGAACCGGCGAGCCCGTATTGCCGCAGCCAGGTGCGGTGGATCATCGGCGAGCGGGAATGAGCGATGGGGTGACCGATGACGAAGCAACGCGGCGACATGTGAAGTCCGTTCAGGCGGCGAGACAGCCTTGCGCGCGCAAGGCGGCGAGCACAGGCAGAAGCGGCAGTCCGAGAATGGTGAAATGATCGCCCTCGATCCGCTCGAAGAGATGGGCGCCGAGACCCTCGATCTGGTAGCTCCCGACGCTCGCCAGGACGCCCGGGCTGGCCACAGCAAGATAGCGGGTGACGAAGCCCCGGTCGAAAGCCCTCATCGCCAGGCTTGACGAGCCCACTCCCTCCGCCACGACCTCTCCCTGATGCGCGAGCGCGAAGGCCGCGTGCAGCCAGTGGGACCGGCCCGCAAGCTGCATGAGCTGGTCAGCCGCCTGCGCCGGATCCGTCGGCTTGTGGAAGCGCCTGCCTTCGCAGTCGAGCGTCTGATCCGCGGCCAGGACGAAGCGGGCGGGATAGAGAACGGAGACAGCCCGGGCCTTGGCATCGGCAAGGGTTTTCGCCACCTGCTTGGCAGAGACATCCTGCGCGTCCAGAGACGCCTCGATCGCTCGCTCGTCGACGCCTGGCTTGACCACGTCGACCGGGATGCCGATGGCCGCCAGCATGTTCCGGCGCGTCACGCTGCCGGAGGCCAGCACGAGTGGCTCGCGCTGCAGCCAGAGCGTCCGGTCGCTCATGTCGCGATGAACTTCATGCGATGATCGCGCAGGAGATCGAGGATGGACGCGGCAGTCTCCTCGATCGAGCGGCGCGTCACATCGATCACCGGCCAGCCCTTGCGCGCACAGAGGCGGCGCGACTGGGCGACTTCGTCGGCGACGGAGGCGGGGTCGACATAGGCGGTTTCGTCGTCCGCACGCAGCGAGAGCAGCCGGTTCTGCCGGATCTGGACGATCCGGTCCGGGCTTGCGACCAGCCCCACGATCAGCGGCTTCCTGGCGCTTTCCAGGTCCGCGGGCAGCGGCATGTTCGGAACCAGCGGGATGTTGGCGGTCTTGATGCCGCGATTGGCGAGGTAGATCGAGGTCGGCGTCTTCGACGTGCGGCTGATGCCGACGAGGATTACGTCAGCGTTTTCAAGATCGCCGCCCATCTGCCCGTCATCGTGCAGCAGCGTGTAGTTCATCGCGTCGATGCGGCGGAAATACTCGGTGTTGAGCACGTGCTGCGCGCCCGGCTTCGTCGCCGAGGCCTGGCCGAGATAGGACTGGAACAGCGATAGCACAGGCTGCAGAACCGAAAGGCAGGGACAGCCGAGCTCGCGGCAGAAATTCTCGAGCTTCTCCTGCCATTCCGGTTCCACGAGCGTGTAGAGCACGACGCCGGGCGAGGATTCGATCTCCGCCAGCACACGGGCCAGCTGCGCCTCCGAGCGCACCAGCGGATAGACATGCTCGATCGCGGAAACGGTTTCGTATTGAGCCGCGGCGGCACGGCTGACCGCAATCAGGGTCTCGCCGGTCGCGTCGGAGACCAGGTGCAGATGGAAATAATTGCGGCCCACGGCAACTCCCAAGACCAAGGCGATCCTTTTGCTCTCTAGCCCGCCGCGCACCGAAAGAGAACCGTCACGCGGGGGAGAGGCGGTCCGCCGGGTTATCCCGTCCCCTCGGGAGGAGTGTGGACAAACAGGCCGCCCGGCAGGCTTCGCGGCGGCCGCCTGTATAACTCCCCGGATCCATCAACAGGCGCGCGGCTGTGCATGGTAAAGAAAGTGTTTCACGTGAATCATTTTGCCCGCGCCGGCGCCGGCGCCGGATTCCATTCGTTAAGAAAGTCTTAACGCCTATCGGAGGGACCCGCCGCGCCGCGACCTGACGTCCCACTGCCTGTGGAGCGGTTGTGGATAGGATTGCATCCGGGTATCTGGCCCATCCAAGAGTCAAAGAAAGAAGAGTCTTTCATAGATTCTCTTTTAGGAAGGACTGGGGATGGACCGCCCAGAAGGCTCGGCGACGAGCGAGACATCCCGCTTTCTGCGTGCGCTGAACGGCGAGGCGCAAGCCGTCCCTCCCGTCTGGCTGATGCGCCAGGCCGGCCGCTATCTGCCGGAATATCGCGAGGTCAGGGCCAAGGCCGGCAGCTTCCTGTCACTGTGCTACAATCCCGAACTCGCTGCCGAGGTCACCCTGCAGCCGATCCGCCGCTTCGGTTTCGATGCGGCCATCCTGTTCTCGGACATCCTGGTCATTCCCCAGGCTCTCGGCCAAGCGCTCTGGTTCGTCGAAGGCGAGGGGCCACGGCTCGAGCCGGTCGCGACCCATGAGCGGCTCGCCGAGATCGACCGGGCGGCCGATGGCGCGAAGCTCGCACCGATCATGGAGACCGTCACGAGGGTGCGAGAGGCCCTGCCCAGCGGAACCGGCTTCATCGGCTTCTGCGGCGCGCCCTGGACGGTGGCGACCTATATGGTCGCCGGTCGCGGTACGCCGGATCAGGGGCCAGCCAAGGCGTTGTTCGGCGCTGACCCCGCGCTCTTCCAGGCGATTGTCGACCGCATCGTGGCAGCCTCGATCCGCTATCTCAACGCGCAGATTTCGGCCGGCGTCGATGCGGTCCAGATCTTCGATAGCTGGGCCGGCTCGCTCGATGCCGATGATTTCCGGCGCTGGTGCGTGGCGCCGACCCGGCGGATCGTCGAGGGTGTACGCGCTGCCAACCCCCATGCCAGGATCATCGGCTTTCCGCGCGGAGCCGGCCAACTCATTCCGGATTACGTCCGGCAGACCGGCGTCGATGCTGTCGGCCTGGAGACCGAGATCGACCGGGCTTTCGCTGCAGCCGAAATCCAGAGCCTCGTCCCGGTGCAGGGCCATCTCGACCCGCAAGTGTTGCGTGCCGGTGGTCCGGATCTGGAGCGCGATGCGGAGGCCATTCTGGCGGCGTTCGGCGACAGGCCCTTCGTCTTCAATCTAGGCCATGGCATTTTGCCTGACACGCCGATCGCTCATGTCGAGCGGCTATTGAAGACCGTTCGAGGCTGAGGAGCACCGGCGATGTATGAATGGATCAAGGCATTCCACGTCCTCGCAGTCATCTCGTGGATGGCGGGAATGCTCTACCTGCCGCGGTTGATGGTCTACCACGCCGAGTCGCAGAAGGGCTCGATCCAGTCCGAGACCTTCAAGATCATGGAGCGCCGGCTGCTCAAGGGCATCATCAACCCGGCGATGATCGTAACCTGGGTGCTCGGCCTTTACCTCGCCTGGTCGGCTTTCGACTTCAAGGGAGGCTGGCTGCACGGCAAGATCCTGCTGGTGCTGATCCTGTCGGGCATCCACGGCTATCTCGCCGGCCGCGTCCGCGACTTCGCCAATGACCGCAACACAAAGTCGTCCCGCTTCTACCGGATCATGAACGAGGTGCCCGCCGTGCTGATGGTCGGCATCGTCATCCTGGTCATCGTGAAGCCGTTCTGAGAATCGGCACGACCTGCGTCGTCCTTTCCGCTTGAGCCGGCGCGCGATTCCCGGTATCAGGACACGCGCTTCTCCAGCGTCCTTCCTGTTATCGACTGTTGAGAGCCGGCTGCGTCGCAGTCGCTCGCGGTGCGAGCCTCCCGCACAGGCTCAGGCCCGGTCGATCGTTCCAGTACAATCCCCTTCCCTGCCATCGCAGGTTGATACGATCCGGGTGCCCCATGCGGGAAATCAAGCTCCAAGAGCTCAAGAGCAAGTCGCCGACCGAACTTCTGTCCTTCGCGGAGGAAGTCGAGGTCGAGAACGCCAGCACCATGCGCAAGCAGGAGCTGATGTTCGCCATCCTGAAGCAGCTCGCCGCTCGCGAAACCGAGATCATCGGCGAAGGTGTCGTCGAGGTCCTGCAGGACGGCTTCGGCTTCCTGCGCTCCTCCGACTCCAACTATCTGCCCGGCCCGGACGACATCTACGTCTCGCCGACGCAGATCCGGAAGTTCGGGCTGCGCACCGGCGACACCGTCGAGGGCCCGATCCGCGGACCGAAGGATGGCGAACGCTATTTCGCCCTGCTCAAGGTCAACACGATCAACTTCGAGGATCCGGAGAAGATCAAGCACAAGATCCACTTCGACAACCTCACCCCGCTCTATCCGGACGAGCGGCTGAAGCTCGAGGTGCAGGACCCGACGAAGAAGGATTTCTCGCCGCGCGTCATCGATATCGTCGCGCCGATCGGCAAGGGCCAGCGCGCTTTGATCGTCGCGCCGCCGCGGACGGGTAAGACCGTGCTGTTGCAGAACATCGCGCAGTCGATCACCACCAACCACCCCGAGTGCTACCTCATCGTGCTGCTGATCGATGAGCGGCCCGAGGAAGTCACCGATATGCAGCGCTCGGTGAAGGGCGAGGTGGTGTCCTCGACCTTCGACGAGCCGGCCTCCCGCCACGTTCAGGTCGCTGAAATGGTGATCGAGAAGGCCAAGCGCCTGGTGGAGCATGGCCGCGACGTCGTGATCCTGCTCGACTCGATCACCCGCCTCGGCCGCGCCTACAACACCGTCGTCCCCTCCTCCGGCAAGGTGCTGACCGGCGGTGTCGACGCCAATGCGCTGCAGCGGCCGAAGCGCTTCTTCGGCGCGGCCCGCAATATCGAGGAAGGCGGCTCGCTGACCATCGTCGCTACGGCGCTGATCGATACCGGCTCGCGTATGGACGAGGTGATCTTCGAAGAGTTCAAGGGCACCGGCAACTCGGAAATCGTGCTGGACCGCAAGGTGGCGGACAAGCGCATCTTCCCGGCGATCGACATCCTCAAGTCCGGCACCCGCAAGGAAGAGCTCATCACGCCGAAGTCGGACCTGCAGAAGACGTATGTGCTGCGCCGCATCCTGAACCCGATGGGGCCGCAGGACGCCATCGAGTTCCTGATCGACAAGCTTCGCCAGACCAAGCAGAACTCGGAATTCTTCGACTCGATGAATACCTGACGCATCGCGCATCCGGTTCGATCACAACCGCCGTTTCAGCGCCCGGCTGCTGAAGCGGCGGTTTTGTTTTGGGCCCCTGGGCCTGTTCATGGTGAGCCTGCGCGCCCGCGACCCGGAACTGCCGGTGTCAATGCTGTGGCCCTACCCCCGCGGTAGGGCCTTGGCGTGATCGGCACTACCAGCCATACCCGTTAGATTCGGCCGCGTAACGATGCCTGCGCGCGTCGCTTCGCGCCTTGATGTCCGCCGGCGCCTCGTTCATCAGCAGGAGCTCTGTCGCTGGTTCAGCCCATGACCCAATCCTTCCAGCCAACCATCGTCGCGCTTTCCTCCGCACCCGGCCGAGCAGGGGTCGCGGTCCTGCGCATCTCGGGTGCGCGAACCCGATTCGCCATCGAAACGATCTCTGGCACCCTGCCCCCTCCACGCATCGCGAGCCTCCGCAAGTTCAGGGATCGAGCCGGAGAGACGATCGATCAGGGCCTGCTGCTCTACTTCCCCGGCCCGGCGAGCTTTACAGGAGAGGACGTCGCTGAACTGCATCTCCATGGCTCGCAGGCGGTTCTCGCTGCGATGTTGTCGACCCTGACGGCGCTTCCTGGGATCAGGCTGGCGGAAGCCGGCGAATTCACCCGTCGCGCTCTGGAGGCAGGCAAGCTTGATCTCGCCGAGGTCGAAGGCCTCGCCGACCTGATCGATTCGGAAACGGAATGGCAACGGCGGCAAGCCTTGCGGCAGATGGAGGGGGCCCTCGGCCGCCAGGCAGCCTCCTGGCGCAGCTTGCTGATCGAAGCGGCGACCGCCCTCGCCGCCGATCTCGACTTTTCGGATGAGGGCGATGTCGGCGGGCCGCTTCAGGAGACGGCGGTGGAACTCGCCCGGCAGGTTCTCGCCTCGCTCCGTCAGGCGCTGGGCAGCTTTGCGGCCGGCGAGCGCGTGCGGGACGGCTTCGTCGTGGTGCTGGCCGGACCCCCGAACGCCGGCAAATCGAGCCTGCTCAATGCCCTGGCGCGACGCGACGTGGCCATCGTGTCGCCGGTTGCGGGGACGACGCGCGATGCGATCGAGGTGCGGCTCGATCTGGGAGGCCTGCCTGTCATCCTGGTCGATACCGCAGGCTTGAGGGAGAGCGCCGACCCTGTTGAGATCGAGGGTATTCGGCGCGCACGGGCACTGGCCGAGCGCGCAGACCTTCTCCTCAGCCTGCGGGCAATCGATTCGCCCCCGTTTCAACTGCCGGATGCGGTTCGGTCTATCGCAATCGCGACCAAGTGCGACCTCGGCGGCGCGGCGAGAGATGGCGAACTGCCAGTATCGGCAATGACAGGACAGGGTCTGCCGGACCTGTTGGCGCGGATCGCGGAGATGTTGGGGACGAGCCAGGCTGCGGAACCGGCCCTGCTGACTCGCGAGCGCCACCGCCAGGCCGTCTTCGCCGCCGTGGCTACCCTGGAGCGCGTCGTGGAAGCGCGGCACGGGCACAATGAACTGCTGGCCGAGGACATCCGCGTCGCCATTCGCGAACTCGAGCGGCTGGTCGGGCGCGTCGGGGTGGAAGACGTCCTCGACCAGATCTTTGCCGGATTCTGCATCGGCAAATAGCGGTTTTTGACGCAGTGACTGACGGCGGCGTTGACCCTGCCGCGTCGCTTCGATAGCGACAAGGCATGTCGATCGAACAAGCCTATGATGTGATCGTCGTGGGCGGCGGCCATGCCGGGACGGAGGCTGCTGCCGCTGCGGCGCGTTTCGGTGCCCGCACGGCGCTGGTGACGCACCGGCCCGAGACGATCGGCGCGATGTCCTGCAATCCCGCTATCGGCGGTCTGGGGAAGGGTCATCTCGTCCGCGAGATCGACGCGCTGGATGGGGTGATGGCGCGGGCGGCCGATCTTGGCGGTATCCAGTTCCGCATGCTCAACAGGCGCAAGGGGCCGGCTGTGCGCGGGCCTCGCGCCCAGGCCGACCGCAAGCTCTATCGGCTGGCCGTGCAGCAGCTCCTCGCGGAGCAGCCTGGTCTCGATATCGTCACCGGAGACGTGTTCGACCTGAGCTTGGACAATGGACGGGTGGCCGGTGTCATTCTCGCGGATGGGCGTCGATTCGCTGCCGGAATGGTCGTCTTGACGACGGGGACTTTCCTGCGCGGCCTTATTCATATCGGGGAGACCCGCATTCCGGCCGGCCGGATCGATGAGGCGCCGTCTCTGGGTCTTTCCGCGACGCTGGAGCGCCATGGCTTTCCCTTCGGCCGCTTGAAGACCGGGACACCGCCGCGGCTCGATGGACGGACGATCGACTGGGCGGGGCTCGAGATGCAGGCCGGCGACGAGCCGCCGGAACCCTTCTCGGCTCTCACGGAGAGCATTCGCAATCCCCAGATCCGATGCGGCATCACGCGGACGACGCTCGCGGGCCACGAACTCATCCGCGCGAACCTTCATCGCGCGCCGATGTTCTCCGGGCAGATCGAAGGCCGTGGCCCGCGCTATTGCCCCTCGATCGAGGACAAGGTCGGCCGCTTCGGGGACCGCGACGGGCATCAGATCTTTCTGGAGCCGGAGGGTCTGGACGACGACACCGTCTACCCGAACGGCATCTCCACCTCTCTGCCCGAAGACGTCCAGCTTGGCCTGCTGAAGACGATCCCCGGTCTGGAACGGGCCAGGATGGTGCGGCCGGGCTATGCGATCGAGTATGATTTCATCGACCCCCGCGCGCTGCGCAACACGCTGGAAACACGCGCGATCGGCGGGCTATTCCTGGCAGGGCAGATCAACGGCACGACAGGCTACGAGGAAGCGGCGGCTCAAGGGCTTCTGGCGGGGCTGAATGCAGCGCGTCGGGCGAGTGGCGCCGAGCCCGCCGTTCTGGACAGGGCCCAATCCTATATCGGCGTCCTCGTCGACGACCTGGTGACGCACGGCGTTACGGAGCCGTACCGAATGTTCACCTCCCGGGCCGAGTTCCGGCTTTCACTGCGGGTCGACAATGCAGACGAGCGCTTGACGGCCCTCGGCGGGCGCCTCGGAATCGTCGGGACAGGGCGAGCTCAGGCCTTTGCTCGGCGGCAGGCTTCCATCGAGACGCTCCGCTCGCAGTTGCAGGAACGCAGCCTGACGCCACAGCAGGCGGAAGCGGCTGGGATTCAGCTCAATCGCGACGGCGTCCGCAGGACGGCCTATCAGATCCTGTCCCATCCCGAGATCGGGTTCGACCGGCTCAAGGCCGTCTGGCCGGAGTTGGGTGAATATCCGGAATCGGTGATCGCGCGGGTCACGGCGGATGCCGTCTATGCGGTCTATCTCGATCGGCAAGAAGCCGAGATCCAGTCCTATCGCCGCGACCAATCTTTGAAAGTGCCGGGCGATCTGGACCTCAACGCCATCTCCGGGCTCTCGAACGAGTTGAAAGCGAAACTGGCTATGACCCGGCCCTCCGATCTCGCGCAGGCGGGCCGCATCGAGGGCATGACACCAGCGGCATTGACGCTGCTGGCGGCGCATTCCCGCAAAGCCCGGCAGTTGTCCACAGGGGCGCCGTGACTGTTGATAACGCCGACCGCCGGCGCGCTTTGCGCTTGACGCCTGTTTCACGTGAAACAGAGGAGCGCCTCGCGCTGCTGGTGGCGGAGCTCGAGCGCTGGCAGGCGGCCAAGAATCTGGTGTCTTCCGCCACGCTCGCGGATGTCTGGACCCGCCATATCGCGGATTCCCTCCAGTTGTTCTCACTGGCGCCAGACAGCCGCCGCTGGCTCGATCTCGGCTCAGGCGGCGGTTTCCCGGGGCTCGTGATCGGCATCTGCCTTGCCGAGGCTGGCGAGGGTCAGATCGACCTTGTCGAGAGCAACAGCAGGAAATGCGCCTTCCTGCGCCACGCGGCGCGGGTGACCGGCGCGAGGGTGCGGGTGCATCCATCCCGCATCGAGGATGCGATCGGGAATTTTACCGGGAAGGTCGATGTCGTCACGGCGAGAGCCCTGGCGCCCCTGCCCCAGCTGCTCGGCTGGTGCGAAGAGCTGTTGAGAACAGGCACGCTCGGCCTCTTTCCCAAGGGACAACATCTAGATGCGGAATTGACCGACTCAGCCAGATATTGGAAGATTCAGGCGACGACGGTTTCCTCCGTGACAGATGACGCTGCGCGAATCCTGGTGGTTCGCTCGGCTGAGAGACGAGCCGATTCATGACCGAGCCATCTATCGTGACGAATCCGCGCCGCCCGCGGGTGATTGCGCTCGCCAACCAGAAGGGCGGCGTCGGCAAGACGACGACGGCGATCAACCTGGGAACCGCGCTCGCTGCCATCGGCGAGAAGGTCCTGATCGTCGATCTCGATCCGCAGGGGAATGCCTCGACCGGCCTCGGCGTGGATCGGCGGAGCCGCAAATCCTCGACCTACGACGTCCTCTGCGGCGATGTCGGGTTGGGACAGGCGATGCAACCGACGGCCGTTCCCGGCCTGTCGCTGGCACCTTCCACGCTTGATCTCCTCGGCGTTGAGATCGAAATCGCCTCCTCGAAGGACCGTGCGCACCGCCTCAAGAACGCCATCGACGAGCTGGTCTACGACCAGCGTTGTCAGGATCTGACCTATGTGTTGATCGACTGCCCGCCTTCGCTCAGCCTGATCACCATCAATGCCATGACGGCCGCCGATGCCGTGCTCGTGCCGCTGCAGTGCGAGTTTTTTGCGCTGGAGGGTCTGAGCCAGTTGCTGAAGACCGTCGAGCAGGTCCGTGCCGGTCTCAATCCGCGCCTCGTCATTCAGGGCGTGGTGCTGACGATGTTCGATCCGCGCAACAACCTCTCCGGCCAGGTCATGGCCGATGTGAAGAGCTTTCTGGGCGACAAGGTCTACGAGACCGTCATTCCGCGCAATGTCCGCATCTCCGAAGCGCCGTCCTACGGCAAGCCGGCGCTTCTCTACGATCTTCGCTGCTCCGGCTCGCAAGCCTATCTGCGATTGGCGTCTGAAGTGATCAAGCGCGAGCGCTCCCTGCGCGCCGCGGCCTGAACGAGGTTTCAAGGATATGGCGATGGCCGAAGAACAGGGGCGTTCCCGCCTGGGCCGCGGACTGGCGGCGCTGATCGGAGATGTCGGCGAGGAGATCGGGGCAATCGAACGGGCCCGTGGCCAGCGTCGCGTGCCGGTCGAGTTCCTGCGGCCGAGCGCGCGCAATCCGCGGCGCAGCTTCACCGAGGCCGATCTGGAGGATCTGACGGCGTCGATCAGGGACCGCGGGATTCTGCAGCCCATCATCGTCCGGTCGATTCCGGGTATGCTCGATGCCTATGAGATCATCGCCGGCGAACGGCGCTGGCGGGCGGCGCAGAGGGCGGAACTGCATGACGTCCCGGTGATTCTGGTCGAGGCGGACGACCGCGAGGCACTCGAAATTGCCATCGTCGAGAACGTCCAGCGATCCGACCTCAACGCGATCGAGGAAGCGGCGGGCTATGAGCGGCTGATCGCCGAGTTCGGCTATACCCAGAACGATCTGGCGCGCGTCATCGGCAAGAGCCGGAGCCACGTCGCGAACACGCTGCGGCTCTCGAAGCTGCCGGAGCCGGTGCGCGCGATGGTGAGCGAAGGCGCCGTTTCCGCTGGACATGCCCGCGCACTGCTGTCCGTTTCGGATCCGGAATTCATGGCGAAGAAGATTGTCGCGGAGGGCCTGAGCGTCCGCGATATCGAGCGGATCGTGCAGGACGAGGCACGCGGCGAGACCAAGTCGGCCGTCCCCGCTGCGAAGCCGAGGCCGGAAAAGGATCCCGATACCCGCGCGCTGGAGAAAGCTCTGGAGGAGGCGCTGGGCCTTTCCGTCAGCATCGGCCACCGCGCCAGCGGCAGCGGCGAGGTCAAGATCGGGTACAAGACGCTCGAGCAGCTCGACGCGCTCTGCCGCCGCCTGAAAGCCTGATCAATCGCTGCGGTTGCTGCGGGCAAGCCGGGCCAAGGTCCACAGGGCACGGGTCGCGCTGGCGCGGCCCGTTTCGCTGTTCTGGCGCGTGGTCAGCACCGCCGTGCCGAGCAGGTCGACCGCCTCCGTCAGCTTGGCGCTGTTCCAGGCAGCCAGGGCCGCTTCTGTGGTGGCGATGCGCGGATAGGGCAGGCGCATCGTGCCGACCACTTCCTTGATGCCGCGCCCGGCCTCGACGCTCTGGCGCGCCTTCAGCAGGATCAAGGCCTGCCGCAAGACGGCGCCGAGCATGACGCCGGGGTCCAGCCCTTCGCTGCTGAGCTTGGCCTGGGCGAGATCGAGCACCGGAAGCCTGCCGGCGAAGACCGCATCGACCAGCATCGCCTGCTCGCGCTGGGCCGTATCGCCGACGACCGCCTCGATATGGGCGTCAGTCACCGCGGGGTCGCTCCCGACATAGAGCAGCAGCTTCTCGAGCTCGCGCCGGGAGGTCTGCCGGTCGCCGCCGAGGAGGCCTGCGAGATGGTCTCGGCTGTTGCGGTCGATGGATTTGCCGGCAGCGCGGACCATCTCGTCGATGATCGAGCCGAGATCGCGCGCCGCATCGCCGTAACACGGCACCACCAAGGCCGTCTTGGCGCGCTCGCAGGCCGTTCGCAGCGGATTGGTCCGCTGCAGGTCGCCCGCCTCGATGACGACGATGGCGTCCTGAGAGGGCGCGGTCAGCAGCGGTTCGACCGCAGCGAGCAAAGGCTTGCTCGTCGGTGAGACGCGGATCGAGCGTCGGCCGCCGAACAGGCCGATCGTGTTGGCCTCATCGACCAGCTTGAGCGGATCGGCGGCGACACTATCCCCATCCATGCGAATGAGCTGGAAGGCATCCTGCGGGTCGTCGACGCTGTTGCGCGCCAGCGTGGCCGCCCGCTCTGAAACGAGCCCGGCATCGGGGCCGTAGAACAGGATCAGGCGCCAGGCAGGATCGAGGCGCGCAAGCGTTCGATCCGCTTCATGCGCCTTGATCGCGACCATCGGGCGTCAGCGGGTGAGGTCGGCGGAGATCTGGCCGCGGATCAGCCCGGCGAGATTCTTGGCGGCCCGGATCTGCGCATCGCGGGCGGCCCGGACCACGGCGAAGCGCTGCGACGAGCGCTCATAGGGCTCACGCACCGAATTCGTGCCGGAGGAGACGACTTCGCCGCCGGCGATCTTCGTCACTCTCCAGGTCGCGGTCACGTTCAGCACGGCCGAGTCGGCACGTCCATTCGCGTAGTCGACCGAGACGACCTCGACGGAATCGGCGAGCGTCGTCTCGAATTTCATCGTCTTGGCTGCGTCGGGCTCGTTGCCGCCGTCGAACTCGAAAACGAGTTCGTTGCGGAGGTAGTGGCCCATCAAGCCCTTGATCTCGGGGAATTCGATCGCCCGCAGGGCCGAGCGGACGCTGCCGCCGACGGTACTGGCGGTATTCTCCGCATAGAGGGGGCGGAAGCAGCCCCCTGCGAGCGCGGCGATGCCGAGCGCGGCCAGAAGCGCGACGCGGCGGCGGTTCGGGCGCGAGGCCGGGATCTCAGACGACGACATTCACGATTCTCCCGGGAACCACGATGATCTTGCGGATCGGGCGGTTTTCGAGCGCCTTCAGCACGGCTTCATGACCGCGCACCGCAGCCTCGACCGCCACCGTATCGGCATCGGCAGGCACAGTCACCTCCGCCCGCTTCTTGCCGTTGATCTGCACGGGGAGGGTGATGCTGTCGTCCTTCAGCAAAGCGGCCTCGGCGTCGGGCCAGTTCGCTTCCCCGATCAGGCCCGGCTGGCCCAGCGCCTGCCAGCATTCCTCGGCCAGATGCGGCATCATCGGCGCGACCAGCTGGACGACGATCGCGGCGGCCTCGCGCAAGGCAAAGGCGATATCGGCGTCGAGGTCCACCGTCTCGGCCGCGGCGTCCAGCGTCCTCCCGATGGCGTTGGTCAGCGTATAAACATGGGCGATGCAGCGGTTGAAGGCCAGGCGCTCGATATCGGCGCCGACCGCGTCGAGAGCCCGATGGGCAGCCTTGCGCAGAGTCAGCGCAACGTCTCCGAAGTGCTGAGGCATGGTGCTGCCGCCGGCCGTCCGCTCGGCGATCTCGCCGACCAGACGCCAGAGGCGCTGCACGAAGCGGGCGGCGCCCTGCACGCCCTCGTCGGTCCAGATCACGTCGCGGTCCGGCGGCGAGTCGGAGAGCATGAACCAGCGGGCGGTGTCGGCGCCGTAGGAAGCGATGATGTCATCGGGATCGACGACATTCTTCTTCGATTTCGACATCTTCTCGATCGGGCCGATCTCGATGACAGCCCCGGTCTCGACATCGAAGCCCTTGCGGTCGGCGCCCGATACCTCGATCCGCACATTGCCGGGCTCGACCCACTCGCCGTTGGCGGCCCGGTAGGTCTCGTGCACGACCATGCCCTGGGTGAACATGCCGGCGAAGGGCTCGTCCAGGCCGGCATGGCCGGTCTTCTTCATCGCGCGGGTGAAGAAGCGGGAATAGAGCAGGTGCAGGATCGCGTGCTCGACGCCGCCGATATACTGGTCGACCGGCAGGAAGCGGTCGACCGCCTTGCGGTCGGTCGGGCTGTCGGTGCGCCACGGGTCGGTGAAACGGGCAAAATACCAGGACGAATCGACGAATGTGTCCATCGTGTCCGTTTCGCGGCGCGCCGCCTTGCCGCATTGCGGACAGTCGACATGCTTCCAGCTCGGATGATGGTCGAGTGGATTGCCCGGCTTGTCGAAAGAGACGTCGTCCGGCAGCTTCACCGGCAGGTCGGCGTCCGGGACCGGAACCGTTCCGCAGGCGGAACAATGGATGACCGGGATCGGGCAGCCCCAGTAGCGCTGGCGCGAGATGCCCCAGTCGCGCAGGCGGAAATTGACCTTGCGCTGGCCTATGGGGCGGTTGCCACGGGTTTCGCTCTCCAGCCGGCGAGCCACCTCTTCCTTCGCTTCCGCAATCGTCAGACCGTCGAGGAAACGGGAATTGATCATCCGGCCGTCACCGTCATAGGCGGTGTCGGAGATGATGAAGCTGGCCGGATCTGTGCCCTCGGGTGCGACGACGGGAGTGTTGCCGAGCCCGTATTTGTTGACGAAGTCCAGGTCGCGCTGGTCATGCGCCGGGCAGCCGAAGATTGCGCCGGTGCCGTATTCCATCAGGACGAAGTTGGCGACATAGACCGGCAGCGTCCAGTTCGGATCGAGCGGATGGACGGCGCGCAATCCCGTGTCGAAGCCGAGCTTCTCGGCCTTGTCGATGTTTTCCTGGGCCGTCCCGGTGCGCTTGCATTCGTCAACGAAGGCCTGGAGCTCCGGATTGCCGACGGCGAGCGCCTTGGCGATCGGATGATCGGGTGCGATGGCGACGAATTTGGCGCCGAACAACGTGTCGGGCCGGGTCGTGTAGACCTCGACCTCGTCCTGCCTCGCGGGATTCGATTCGAGCGCGAAACGAACCAACAGCCCTTCCGAGCGGCCGATCCAGTTCTTCTGCATCAGGCGGACCTTGTCGGGCCAACGGGTCAGGCCATCGAGCGCATCGTGCAGTTCCTGGCCGAAATCGGTGATCTTGAAGAACCACTGCGTCAGCTCGCGGATCTCGACCGGGGCGCCGGAACGCCAGCCGCGGCCGTCGATCACCTGCTCGTTGGCCAGCACGGTCTCGTCCACCGGATCCCAGTTCACCTTGGCGGTCTTGCGGTCGACCAGCCCGGCCTTGAGGAAGTCCAGGAACATCTTCTGCTGATGGCGATAATAGCCCGGATCGCAGGTTGCGAGCTCGCGGCTCCAGTCCAGGGACAGGCCCATGGACTTGAGCTGGGTGCGCATCGTCGCAATGTTCTCGTAGGTCCACTCGCGCGGATGGACCTTCTTCTGCTTGGCCGCGTTCTCGGCCGGCAGGCCGAAGGCGTCCCAGCCCATGGGGTGCAGCACTGCAAAGCCCTTGGCCCGCTTGTAGCGCGCCACGACGTCGCCCATCGCGTAGTTGCGGACATGACCCATATGGATGCGTCCCGACGGATAGGGAAACATCTCGAGGACATAGTAGCTCGGCCGCGGATCGTCGTTCCTTGTCTCGAAGAGCTTCCGCTCATCCCAGACGGCGCGCCATTTCGGCTCGGATTCTTTCGGATTATAGCGTTCGGCGGCCATTGGTCTAAGGCATTCTCGGGTGTCTGCCGGCCTCGGACGCGCCGGCGCAGGAGTCCTATGTGAGAAACCGCATGCCGGTTTTCCACATCTTGTTCTAGGACACCATTGCGCGCACGCGGTCAACGGCGCGCGCGGCATGGAAGGGGTTGCGATGAGCGATACGGTGACACGTCTGGAGGCCGTGCGGGCCTCGGTCGCGCGGGCGGCGCGGGATTTCGGGCGCCAGCCCGGGAGCGTCACCCTGGTCGCAGTGTCCAAGACGAAGCCGGCCGAGCAGATCGTCGAGGTGCTGGAGGCCGGCCAGCGGGTGTTCGGCGAGAACTATGTCCAGGAAGCCAAGGCGAAATGGCCGGCGCTGAAGCAGCGTTTTCCCGACGCCGAGCTGCACATGGTCGGCCCGCTGCAGTCGAACAAGGCCCGCGAGGCGGTGGAGCTCTTCGACGTCATCCAGTCGCTGGACCGGGAAAGCCTCGCCAAGGAACTGGCGCGGGAGATCGCCCGCTTCGGCAGGGCGCCTCGGCTGTTCGTGCAGGTCAACACTGGCGAGGAGGCGCAGAAGGGCGGCGTTGTGCCGGGCGAGGTCGACGCCTTCCTTGCGCGCTGCCGCGAGGTGCATGGCCTGGCGATCGAGGGGCTGATGTGCATCCCGCCGGCAGACGAGCCGCCCTCGCCCCATTTCGGCCTGCTCGCCAAGATCGCTGCCCGGAACGGGCTCAAGGGCCTGTCGATGGGCATGAGCGCCGATTACGAGGCGGCGATCCAGCTCGGCGCGACTCATGTTCGCGTCGGCAGCGCGATCTTCGGGGAACGATCAGCCTTCAGCGCACGCGGATGACGCAATGCCGCGCCAGCCGCGGCAGGACCTTGGCGAAGACGTGCCCCTTGACCGCGACGCAGCCTGCGGTCGGCGTGAAGCCCAGGCGGGCGAGATGCCAGAAGATGGCGCTGCCGCGTCCGCGCCGCACCGGCCGGTCGTTCCAGCCGAGCTCGACGATAACGTCGTAGAGATGGTCGGCGCGCTGCAGCCGCTCCTCGGCCTCGCCAGGCGGGCGGTCGATCAGGCGGTTGTAGCGGCGGTCCTGCTGATCGTCGCACCAGGCGTCGCGCGGGCCGATCTTTCGGAGGGGCAGCAAGGTGCGGGGACGCTGGAGCCGGTCGGCCCGATAGAAGACGCGCCGCAGCGGCAGGTCCGTCCGGGGGGTGCCGCCATCGCCCTCGCGCTTGTCGGTTCGGATGCCGGTGCGGCCGAGCGCACAGGGAAAGGCCGCCGCGCCCGCGATGAGAAAGCCCCGGCGGCGGTCGCGCACCGAGGCAAAAACCCGCAGGGTTGAGAGCCTGCCGGGGCCGGCTCCAGCGTGGTTCCTTTGCTTTCTCAAGGGGATTGCAGCCTTATGTGACTTGCGATGACGACTCAGCGGCCTCATGTTGCCCTATCCTAGCGTCCGAGCGAACAGCCGATGTCCGTCGCCCATCATCTTCTTCTGGTCGATGACGATCAGACCCTGCGCGACGCGCTGGCCGAGCAGCTTGCGCTCTACGAGGAATTCCGCCTCTCCACCGCGGGCGATGCCGCCGGCGCGATCAAGGCGGCGCAAGGAGAGCGTATCGACCTCGTGATCATGGATGTCGGCCTGCCCGACATGGACGGGCGCGAGGCCGTGAAGGCGATGCGCAAGAGCGGCTTCAAGAGCCCGGTGGTGATGCTGACGGGCCAGGGCTCGGATGCCGACACCGTTCTGGGGCTGGAGGCTGGCGCGAATGATTACGTGGTGAAGCCCTTCAAGTTCGCTGTGCTGCTGGCGCGCATCCGGGCCCATCTGCGCCAGCACGAGGCGAGCGAAGACGCGATCTTCCAGGTCGGCCCCTACACCTTCCATCCCGGCTCGAAGCTCCTGGTCAGCGAAAAGGGGTCCAAGACGAAGCTGACCGAGAAGGAGACGGCGATCCTGCGCTTCCTTTACCGCGCGGGGCGCAAGCCGATCGCCCGGGAGGTGCTGCTGCAGGAGGTCTGGGGTTACAACAGCCAGGTGACGACCCATACGCTCGAAACCCATATCTACCGGCTCCGCCAGAAGATCGAGCCCGATCCGGGTCATGCGCGGCTGCTGGTGACCGATGCCGGCGGCTACCGGCTGAATCCCTGACGAATGTCGCTCGACGACGACATGGCGCTTCTGGCCCGGCAGCCCTTGCTGAGCCTCATGGAACGCGACGCCTTGCGGCTGCTCGCCTTCGCGGCCGAAAGCCGCACGCTGCGGGCTGGCGACGTGCTGTTCCGCGCCGGCGAGGCTTCGGACGGCGCGGTGCTGGTGGTGTCGGGCGCGCTGGCGCTGGCCACCGCGGACGATGGAAGGCCGGCGAACGAGATCGTGGGCCCTGGCGCGCTCGTCGGCGAGCTCGCGCTCTTCACCTCCGTTCCCCGGCAGGCGACCGCGATCGCGCGCGAGCCGACGCAGGTGATGCGGCTGCCGCGCAGCGTGATGCGGCGTGTCCTTGGCGAATCGCCGGCCTCGGCGGAGGCGATCGCCGCCGCGATCGGGGACAGGCTGCGAGGCTTCGTCGGCGAGCTTTCGACCGTGCAGAAGGCCCTGTCCGCGCTCGATGAAGGCTGATTCGGCCTAGAGTTCCAGCGTCACCGTGACCGGGACGTGATCGGAGGGGCGCTCCCAGCCGCGGGCCTCGCGCAGGAAGGTGAGGTCGCGCAGCGTCGGCTTCAGGGAATCCGACAGCCAGATATGGTCGAGGCGCCGGCCGCGATTGGAGGCTTCCCAGTCCTGGGCGCGATAGCTCCACCAAGAATAGAGCTTTTCCGGCTCGGGCCGCAGGGTGCGGGCAGCGTCCGTCCAACCCAGCTCGGAGCGCAACTTTTCCAGGGTGGTGGTTTCGATGGGCGTATGGCTGACGACGTCGAGGAGCTGCTTGTGGCTCCAGACGTCGTGCTCATAGGGCGCGATGTTGAGGTCGCCGAGCAGGATCGCCGGCCGGTCTGTCGGCTTTTTCGTCATGCCCCAGACGCCGATCTCGTCAAGAAAGGCGAGCTTGTGGGCGAATTTTACGTTCTTCTCCGGATCGGGAATGTCGCCGCCGGCCGGAATATAGAAATTATGGATCGCGATGCCGGCGGCAGGGCCCGCAGCCGCGTCGAGCGTCACGGTCATGTGGCGGGCATCGTTGCGGCCGCACATCGACATCGCCTCCTTCTCGCTGAAGGGAAGCCTGGAGAGGATGGCGACGCCGTTATAGCCCTTCTGGCCGATGAAGGCCTGGTGGACATAGCCGAGCTGATGGAAGGCCTTGGCCGGGAACTGCTCGTCCGGCGTCTTGGTCTCCTGCAGGCAGAGGATGTCCGGGGCGTAGCGCGTCAGGAACTCGCCGACCATGCCGATGCGCAGGCGAACGGAGTTGATGTTCCAGCTGGTGACGGTGAGTTGCAAAGGCATGGTTCCGGCGTAAGGACGGCCGGAAACTGGGTCGGACGGGCCTGAAAAGCAAGCGCCTTTGGCGCCGCGCCGCGGCTCAGAGCTTGCGCTGGTAGTCGATCACGAAATTCTTCGGATCGGGCCGGCGCTGGGTGTCGAGATCGTAGAGAGCGACGGAGGTCTGGTAGCCCTGTGGATCGACCACGACCCATTGCTTCAGCTCGTTGCTGGCGAGGTCGAATTTCAGTGTGATCTTGGAGGTTCCGCCGAGCGTCGAGCGGTCTTCCAGCCGGACCGACAGGACGCCGGCATCGATGCTGGCGCCGGTGATGGTGCCTTCGCGGCTGAGATCCATTTTTTCGCGCACGAGGAATTTCAGCGGGGTCTGGCCCAGCGAATACAGGTCCTGCGTCGCCAGCCGCGTGTCGCGCACCGCGACCGACGTGCCGTCGGCGATGATCTCGGTCGTCGAGGGCGGATCGTATTCGAAGCGCATCTTGCCCGGACGCTGGATATAGATGCGGCCCTCGAGGCGCTTTCCGTTCGCTGCGAACTGGATGAAATTGCCCTGGAGCGTCGTGAAGCTGTTGAGATAGGCGTTCAGCCGCTCGATGGCCTCTTCCTGGGTCGCCGGGGCGGCGAATTTTGGCTTGGCCGGACTGGCCGCGGACTTGATGTCCGGCTTGCCCGCCTCGACCGCCGGCACCGGACGGGGCGCCTGCGCCGCGGTGGCGCTCGCGGGCACGGCTGTCGGGACGTCGTTGATGGCGGCGCGGGCCTGGCCGAGATCGGCCGGCCTGACCGGAGGAAGTGGGATACGCTTCGGGCCTGCCGGCTTGGCGGCCGGTTTTGCCGAGGCAGGCGGCTGGAGCTGGAGCGGCTGAGCCTGTGCGCTGCCGGCCATCGCAGCGCAGCCCGCGACCGCCATCGCCAGAACCGATGCCCGAATGATCGGGAGCCTTGTCATCAGCGAACCTGCTCCATTGTTGCGCCGCGATCCGTGCGGTGGCCTGGTCCGCTCCGGTCTTCACCGTGTTCAGAAGGCCCAACGTCGGCCGGTCCACACAGGTTGCAAGGCCCTGGTGGCAATTTGAGGACCAAGGTTACCGGAAACAAGCCCCTGCGACGCCAGATGTCGTATCGCCGGGAATCAGTCTTCACCCTGCCCCGGGGTCTCCACGAGGATCTCTCTTTTTCCGGCGTGGTTTGCGGGTCCGACGATGCCTTCGTGTTCCATGCGCTCCATGATGGATGCGGCGCGGTTGTAGCCGATCTG
>NZ_FTMO01000026.1 GCF_900156025.1 Allobosea sp. TND4EK4 | reverse complement strand
CTCAAAGATCGACGAAATGCTGCCATGGGCATGGGCCGAAAACCCGCCCCAAACCGCGGCTGCATAGCCACACGCGGCTATCGGATCACGCTTACCGAGCAGCAGCAGGGCGTGGGGCTCGCCGTGCGCAAATACACCATGATGAAACGCGGCATCCTGGCCAGCGACGCCCAGCGCAAGCCCGGATCGGCGATCAGCGCCGCGGCGAAGGCCGAGGTGGACTACCTCCTCGCGCGGGTCGCGAAGACCGATCCGCGGGCAAAGGTCTGAGACGCCTGCAGTGAGAGACTGCGCCTCGAAGGCGCTCAGTTCGAGTTCAGCCGCCCCAGATCGTCGATCAGGCTCTTCGCGAGCTGGACGGCTGGTGGCGACGGCTCGCGGTTTGCCGAGGTGATCATGCCGATGCGCAGCGCATTGACGCCGGGCGAGGTCAGCGGACGCCATGCGATCTCGCCGTTCTCGATTTCCTTGAGGAAGCCGAGCCGCGTGAAGAAGGCGATGCCGAGCCCGAGCTCGATGCAGACGCGGATCATCTGGATCGAGTTCGAGGTGATCTTGGGCTTGAGCTGTGCCTTGAACTGGCTGAAATCCGCATCGATATCCGCGCCTCGGGGCAGGGGCCCGGCCTGATCGAGGACGGGATAGGATCGCGCCTCGTCGAAGGACACGCTGAGGCGCGCCGTCAGCGGATGGTCGACCGGCATCACCACCCCGATCGGCGCGGGCACCTCCGCGATGAAGTGCACCGTGCCGGGCAGCGGGCTGACGAAGGTCAGCCCGATATCCACCGCGCCATCGCTGACCATCTGCGCGATCTCGGCCGGTGCCGCGGCGAGAACCGTGTGGTTGATCGCGGGGAAATCCCGGCCGAAGCGGGCCAGCGCCCGAGGCAGAAAGTCGACGAGAAGCGAGTCGAGCGCCGCGATGGTGACATGGCCCGAGCGGGCCTCCCGCAGGTCGTCGATCGCGGCGCGCACCCGGCCGTAGCCCTCGATGGTCGCGGTGATGTGCTGCAGCAGGAGCGTACCGGCCACGGTGAGGCGCATGCCGCCGGGAAAGCGATCGAAGAGCGGGCCGCCGAACTCGTCCTCCAGCTTGAGGATCTGGCGGTTGATCGCGCTCGCGGCGACGTTGAGCTGCCCCGCCGCACGGCGGATCGAGCCCAGCCGCGCGACCTCCCGGAAATAGAACAGCGCGGCGGCATGCATGGCGCCGGAATCCTCAGCTCGCGGCCTTGTCCGGCCAGGCCGCCACCATCGGATGGTCGAGCGTCGTCGTCAAAGTGGCGTCGGCGCCGCCGGGCTTGCCCCAGCCGGTGACCTGCGGTCCGAAAAAGTCGCGGTTGACGGCCGGCCAGGCTGCGAGCTCTGGCGGCAGGCGGTCCTCGGCGTGGATCGCGGCCACGGGGCAGACCGTCTCGCACAGCCCGCAGTCGATGCATTCGTCCGGCTGGATGTAGAGCGTGCGCCCGCCCTCATAGATGCAATCGACCGGGCAGGCGGCCAGGCAAGCCTTGTCCTTGATGTCGATGCAGGCGTCGGTGATGACGAAGGGCATCGGACGCTCCTCTCAGCGGCCCTGCCAGACCGGCTTGCGCTTCTCGCGGAAGGCGCGCACGCCCTCCTCGGAATCCTCCGAGCGCAGCGCGGCAACCAGCGCCGGCAGTCGGAGCGCCTGCGCCTCCTGCGGCGAGAGATGGCCGGTGCGGCGCATCACCTGCTTGATCGCCCGCAGCGAGAGCGGGGCGCAGGCGAGAATGTCGGCGACCCAGCGATCGACCGCGTCGTCCAGCGTCTCGCGGCTGGCGACCTCGTTGACCAGGCCGAAGGAGAGCGCCTCGGCCGCCTTGATCCGCCGCCCTGTCAGGAGCATCCCGAGGGCGTGCCGATGCGCGATCTGGCGCTGCAGCAGGACCATGCCGCCATCGAGCGGCAGGCGGCCGACGCGTGGTTCGGTCAGGCCGAAGCTCGCTTCCTCGGTCGCGATGACGATGTCGCAGCCCAGCACCATCTCGAAGCCGCCGCCCACGGCATGGCCGTTGACGCGGGCGATCACCGGGATATCCAGCGTTTCGCGCAGGGCGATGCCGCCGAAGCCGGCCGGCCGCGAGGCCGCCCAGTAGCCGAGCCCGGTCAGGCCGGGGTCGACATTGCGCATGTCGGCGCCCGTACAGAAGGCGCGCTCGCCTGCGCCCGTGAGCACGACGACGCGCACGGAAGAATCGGCCTCGATCTGCTGCCAGATCGCCTCCATCTGCGCCTCGGCGTCCTGGTCGAGCGCGTTCAGCACCTCCGGCCTGTTGATGGTGACGCGGGCGACGTGGTCGGCGGTGGTCAGGCTGATCGGCATCAGGCGACCTTGCCGAAAGCGGGCAGACCGATTTCGCCCAGCACGGCCTCGGTATGCTCGCCGAGCGCGGCCGGGACGATGCGGATCGCAACGGGTGCGTCTTCCATATGGATCGGGGAGCCGACGACGCGCACCCGCTCGGTCGGCCCGTCCGCTTCCAGGATCATGCCGTTGACCGCCGTCTGCTCGTCGGCGAGCGCCTCCGCAAGCTGGCGGACCGGGGCGCAGAGCAGGTCCTGCGCCTCGAGCCGCGCCAGCCAATAGGCGGTGGTCTGGGTGCGGAAGCGCTCGGCGAAGAGCGCCTGCAGCGCCGGCTTGTTGGCGACCTGCGATTCGTGCCCGGCGAAGCGCGGGTCGGATTTGAGATCGGGGAGGTCAAGCGCGGCGGCGATGTCGCCGAGCGGATCGGCCTTGAAGGCGCCGACCATGACGAGTGCGCCGTCCTGCGTCTCGAACACGCCGGTCAGCGGCATGGCGCCCCAATTCACCTCGCGCCCGCGCATCATCTGCGCGGCGGCCTCCTGGGTCTGGGCCGCCAGCATCGAATCGAACAGCGAGACACTGATCCGTTGGCCCTTGCCGGTCTGCTGGCGCTGGAGCAAAGCGAGCAGGATGCCCTGAACCATGTGCATGCCGGCGGAATAATCGGCGAAGGTGGTCGAGAGCACGGCCAGCGGCTGGTCGGCATTGGCCCGGCGATGCATCACGCCGGACAGCGCCTGCGCCAGGACGTCCTGCCCGCCCTTGTGGGCATAGGGGCCGGTGAGGCCGAAGCCGGTGCCGACTGCATAGATCAGCCGCGGATTGCGAGCCGACAGCGCCTCGTAGGAGAAGCCCATCCGCTCCATCACCCCGGCACGGAAATTATTGACGACGACATCCGCCTCGTCGATCAGCCGCAGCACGGCGTCCTTGGCCTCCTGCCTGCGCAGGTCGAGCACGATCGAGCGCTTGTTGCGGTTCAGCGAGCAGAAGACGGGCCCCTGCAACCCGGCCGGGTCGTTCGGAAAGGAGGTGCGCGACAGGTCCCCCGTCGGCGGGCGCTCGATCTTGATGACGTCGGCGCCGTAGTCGCCGAGCATCTGGGTGGCGACCGGACCCATCATCACCTGGGTGAAATCGACGACCTTGATGCCAGACAGCGGCAGTGAGGCAGGGATGGTCACGCGGCATTCTCCAGGACGGTGGCGTTTGCGGAAGGGACATCGCCCGGGTCGCCGCCCTGGGCGCGGACGATCCGGCAGATCTCGTGGGGGGCGACATCGCGCAGTCGCTGGCCGGACGAGACGGCGATCGCCGCGGCGACTCCCGCCGATTGGCCCATTGCCATGCAGGGCGGAATCTCGCGCGACATCTTCTGGGCCTGCTCGGTCGCAGAATAATGGCGTCCGGCAACGACGAGCCCGTCCAGCCCCAGCGGCAGCATCGCGCGATAGGGCGTGTAGTAGTCGCGCCCGCGGGCGACGGTGTCGGCGAAATGCACCCGGTCCAGCACGTCGCGCTTGGTCACGACATAGTCGCCCTGGAGAAGCCGGGTCTGACGCACGCCGAGCTGGGGAGCGACATCGACGACGTAGCAGCGCTGGAAGCCGGGCATGTTCTCCCGAACGTAATCGACGAGCGCATAGAGCTTGTTGCGGCCCTCGAAATCGGCCCGGGTCAAATCCTCGACCGACAGCGCGTCGAAGCCGGCCATATGCGGGCAGTTGCACCAGACGACCCCCGGCAGCGGCGTCTTGAGCCACCACATGTCCCAGGAGCCGCCCATGATCCGCTTGGCCTGGCGGTCTATTGTCGCGAAGACGTCGGGCTCCTCGTGCTGGAACCGCTCGGCCTCGTCGGTATCGACTCCGCCGAGCCTGAACACGGTGGTGACGATGAAGGAGCCCTTGTCATGGGCCGCCCCGGCGGAGGCGGCGACGTCGAGGTCTCCCGAAGCGTCGACGACGGCATCCGCCAGGATCGCCTGCCGGCCGGCCTTGGTCTCGCAGACGATGCCGGTGACCTTGCCGTCCTCGACCAGCGTGCGCGAGAACCAGGAATGCAGGCGCACATCCAGCTTCGCTTCGGCGACCATGTCGTTGGCTGCGCGCTTCCAGCCGTCCGGATCGAAGGCGGCCGCCATCACGATCGGCTGCGGCTTGGTCTGCGCGCGGAAGTCATGCGCGCCCCAGCGCGCCCATTTGCGGTGCATCGCCCAGTCCTGGCGGCGCTCCTCGGGCGGCGGGTAGACGCAGGCGCCCTTGGCCGCCATGCGCTCGATCATCTCCATGCAGATCCCCTGCACGGTGACCTCGTCCCCATTGTGCATGTCGTCCAGCACCAGCACCATGCCGCCGGAGGCGAGGCCCCCGAGATAGGGGTAGCGCTCGACCATGGTCACAGCGCAGCCTTCGCGGCGGGCGGCGATCGCGGCGGACATGCCGGCGGGGCCGCCGCCGACCACGAGGACGTCGGTCTTGGCAACGACCGGGACGGAGCCGCCCGGTTCGGCGATGGTGGTCGCAGTCATGGTCCTCTCCGGATTCTGGCGCGTCAATGCGCGTTCGAGGGCTGCCAGCGCACGATCAGGCGCTCGAGCATGGTCACGCTGACGAAGAACAGCATCGAGAAGCAGGAGGCGACGATCACGGTCGCGTAGAGCAGTGCCGAGTCGAAGGAATAGGTCGCCTGGATGATCAGCGCCCCGATGCCGACATTCGAGCCGATCCATTCGCCGACGATGGCGCCGACGACGGAGGTCGAGGCCGAGATCTTCAGCGCCGAGAACAGATAGGGCAGGGAGTTGTAGAGCCTGAGCTTGAAGAAGACCTCGCTCTTCGAGGCCGAGAGCACGCGCATCAGCTCCATCGCCTGCGGGTTCACCGCTTCCAGCCCGCGCACCATGTTCACCAGCGTCGGGAAGAAGCAGATCAGCGCCGCGATCGCGATCTTCGGCTCCATGCCATTGCCGAGCAGCAGAACCAGGATCGGCGCCTTGGCGACGACCGGGATGGTGTTGATCAGCACGACCGTGGGGAAGAAGGTCTCCTCCAGCGTCTTCTTGTGGACGAAGGCGGTTGCGATGACGATGGCGACGAGATTGCCGAGGAAAAAGCCGGAGAGCGCCTCGATCGCCGTCGGGACGAGATTGGCGAGCAGCACGTCGCCCTTGCTCACCAGCGTCTGAGCCACCAGGAGCGGCGTCGGCGCGACGAAAGGCGGGACCTTGAACAGATAGACCAGCGCGGCCCAGATCCCGAGGAAGATCGCGACTCCGGCGAAGGGGAGCAGGCGGCGGCGCAGCAGGACCCGGCGCTGGGCGCGGCGGAAGTCCTCTTCCGCATCCGCGACGGTTTCGTCCGGCGAGATCGCGGTGGCGAGCATCATTCCGTGCCTCCCAGCGCGGCGCGCAGCACCGTGGCGACGCGCATGAATTCGGGCGTCTCGCGGATGGCGAGCGTGCGGTCCCGCGGCAGGTCGATATCGACGAGCGAGGCGACGCGGCCGGGATTGGCGGCCAGCACGAGCACCTGCTCCCCAAGGAACAGCGCCTCGTAGACCGAATGGGTGACGAAGAGGATCGTGGTGCCGGTCTCCCGCCAGATGCGGCGCAGCTCCTCGTTCAGCCGGTCGCGGGTGATCTCGTCGAGCGCTCCGAAGGGCTCATCCATCAGCAGAAGGCGAGGGCCCCCAAGCAGCGCCCGCGCGATCGACACGCGCTGGCGCATGCCACCGGACAGCTCATGGGGAAAGCTGCCCTCCCACCCCTCCAGGCCGACGAGCTTCAGGAGCTCGCGCGGCGTCGGCATGCCCGTGGGAAGGCTCTGTCGCCCGCCGACTTCGAGCGGGAGCTCGACATTCTGCAGGGCGGTGCGCCAGGGCAGCAGCGCCGCGTCCTGGAAGACGAAGCCGAGGGCGCGCTGGAGCCGCGCCTGCTGCGGCGTCTGCCCGAGAACGGTGACCTGTCCGGCGCTGGGCGCAATCAGATCGGCGACGACCCGCAACAGGGTGGACTTGCCGCAGCCGGACGGCCCGAGCAGGCTGAGGAAGCCGCCATTCTCCACGTGGAAGCTGACATTTTCGAGCGCCGTCACCGTGCGGCGCTCGGTGACGAAGCGCACGCTGACATTGCGGCAGGCGACCGCCATGCCTGCTGCGGCCTGTGGCGCCTCGGCCTGGCGCGGCTCTGTCATGGCGAGCGCGGCCATCGGGTCAACCGATCCGCGGCCGCGCGTCCGCGGTCGCCTTCAGCACGTCGAGCGTCATGACCTCCGCGATCTTGGGGGTGCGCTTCGAGAACTGCCCGAGCGAGGCGTAGAGGTCGATCTGCTGCTGCCAGACGCCCGCATCCATCGTGCCCCAGCCTTCGGCCTTGGTCTGCGGGCCAAAGGAGAAGGACAGCATCACATCCAGCGCCTCGCGCTCGTCGGCCGCGATCAGGTTGGGATATTCCTTGACGAGGAGCGCAACCGCCTGGTCGCGGTTGGCATGGGCGTAGGCCCAGCCCTTGGCCGAAGCGCGCAGATATTTCGCGATCAGCTCGCCCTTCGTCTTCAGCGTCTCGGCGGTGGCGTAATAGGGCAGGGCGTAGAGCTTCACGCCGGCGTCCCATAGCGAGAGCGCGACCTTGTCCGGCCCCAGGACCTTGAGCGCGGTGGTGTTGGTCTGCCAGCCGGTGACGACATCGACCTGGCCGGTCAGTAGTGGCGCCATATCCGCGCCGATGGGAATGATGGTGACGTCCTTCTCCGGGATCTTGTTCTGCGCCAGCAGCGCGCGCAGCAGGATGATGCCGGTGGACTGGATGCCGACCTTCTTGCCGACGAAGTCCTTGGGCTCCCGCACCGGCTTCTTCGCCAGCGAATAGAAGGTGTAGGGGTGCTTCTGGCAACCGGCCGCGAAGCAGACCACCGGCAGGTCCTGGGAGGCCGCCAGCATCAGTGAGGGGCTCGACGACACCTGCCCGATCTCGAAGCGCCCGCTGGCGACAACGGCGACGCCATCGACATTCGGGCCCCCCGGCTGGATGCGCATGTCGATGCCCTCGGCCTCGTAATAGCCGAGCGCCTTGGCGCAGACCTCTCCGATCTGGTTGCCTCCGGCGATCCAGCCGAGCTGCATGTTGACGGCCGTCTTGCCCTGCGCGCCGGCCTCGAACGAGAGCAACGGGCCGGACAGCGCGACGGCCGCGGCGGATTTGAGAAAAAAGCGTCGGCTGTTCGGCATGGTGACGATCCCCTTCCATGACGCTTCAAGGCGTCTTGGCGAGGATTAGATCACTGCGGAGCGTACTCAGATAGAAGAATATTTCGCCCGAAGCGTTGCCTTAATGAGCTCGTGCTCAATCCCGCGTCAGCTGCCTTGCGGATGCTCAGCAGGGCGTTTCGCATCGGGCAGCACCACGTGCCGCACCTCGACGCCGCCTTCCTCCAGGATGACGCGCGATCGCAGGAAGGCCTGCCCCCAGACGGCATCTTCGAAGGCTGGAGCGGGGGTCTCGACGCAGGTGATCCCGGCATCGACGATCGCCCGCGCGCAATCGATGCAGGGAAAGAAGGTCGTCGCCAGCCGGCCCCCGGCCGTGGCATGGCCCTGCCGTGCGGCGGCGAAGATGGCGTGGCGCTCGGCGTGCTCCATCCAGACGAAGCGGCCGTCGCCCTCGTGCCGCTCGGGCAGATCCCGCACGCCGGCCGGGAAGGTGTTGCAGGCCGTGATGACGGTGCCATCGGTGAGGCGCAGGCAGGCACCGACCTGCCGCACCCGGTTCGGGCTTTGCCCGGCCACGCCGAGCGCCAGCATCATGTCCGTCATCAACGCGCCTCGTCAGATGGAGAGCCTGCATGGCCGGGCATGACATGCGCAACGGCCGGGTTCATCATCCCAGCCAGTTGCCCGGGGGAAAAGAGCGTATTGCGGCGGACCCGGCAGATATCCAGGCTCTTCGGCGCCGCGGTGCGGATCATGGCGTAGAGATGGGCGCGTCGCGCCCGGTCGATGCGGCCGGAGGCGCGACCGGCATCCTGATCAAGCCCGGCATGCCAGCACGAGGGGACCGTCAGGTTCGATCGCCACAAAGATTGAAGTTAGAATACTTCTAAACTAGATAAGGCGTGCCAGCGCGGTGCTCCCCGCGCCGAGGATGATGCCGCCATGTCAGCGATTCCCAACCCCGTGCCGGCCTGCCCGCAGAGCGCGCGGCCCTGCACCTGCGCCCGCCCCTTCGAACGCACCTGCTCGGCCAGCGCGGCCCAGCGGGCGAGGCGGTCTCCCGGCTGGTTCGGGGGCTATGTACCGCGCGCCGTCAGCCTGTTCGGTCATGACGTCGAAACCGTCGAGCTCCTGCGGGTGGCGGTCGTCGCCATCTCGGCGGCGCTGGTCTGGCTTCAGCTTGTCCCGCTCGTCGCCGGCTGGGACGTGATCGGCATCGCGGGCCTGCTGTTCGGCGCCTGGCCGATCCTGCGCGAGGCCTTCGAGAATATCAAAGAGCGGCGGATGACCATGGAGCTCTCCATGTCGATCGCCATCCTGGCCGCCGCCACGATCTCGGAGTTCTTCACCGCGCTGGTCGTCACCTTCTTCGTGCTCGTCGCCGAGGAACTCGAACATCTCACCGTCGATCGTGGACGCGCGGCCATCTCCGACCTCATCGACGTGATGCCGCATGAGGCCACCGTGCGCCGCGACGGCGTGATTTCGCTCGTCCCGATCGACACCATCGTCGTCGGCGACCGGGTGCTGGTCGCGCCCGGCGAGAACATCCCGGTCGATGGCGTGGTGCAGTCCGGCCTGTCCTATGTCGATCAGGCTCGCATCACCGGCGAGTCGATGCCGATCAAGCGCAGCGAGGGCGACACCGTCTTCGCCGGCTCGATCAACCAGTCCGGCGCATTGGACATTCAGGTCGATCGGGTCGGCCGCGACACCAGCTTCGGCCGCATCATCGACGCGATCGAGAACGCCGAGCAGTCGCGCGCGCCGGTTCAGCGCCTGGCCGACCAGCTTGCGGGCTACCTTGTCTACTTCTCCTTCGCGGCAGCGATCGTCACCTACTGGCTCACCGGCAACATCCGCGACACGATCTCGGTGATCATCGTCGCCGGAGCCTGCGGCGTCGCAGCCGGAACGCCGCTGGCCGTGCTGGGCGGCATCGGCCGCGCCGCGCGCAACGGTGCGATCATCAAGGGCGGCATGCATCTCGAAATGCTCGGCCGCATCGACACCATCGTGCTCGACAAGACGGGCACGCTGACCTTCGGCGAACCCCGTGTCTCGACCATCCATCCGGCCGCCGGCCGCACGGAGGCCGAACTGTTGAAGCTGGCGGCATCGGCCGAGCTGCGCTCCGAACACCCGCTGGCCAAGGCGATCGTCGCGGAGGCCCGGGCCCGGGAGATCGCAGTGCCGGAGCCCGACAGCTTCGACTATACGCTCGGGCGCGGGGTGACGGCGCAGCTCGGCTCCGACCGCATCCTGATCGGCAGCGTCAAGCTCCTGCAGGCCGAAGGGATCGACGCTCCCGCCGACCGTGGCGGCGACGCGGTCTCCTCCGAGATCTGCGTCGCGGTCAATGGGCTCTATGCCGGCTCCTTCGCCGTCGCCGACGCGGTTCGGCCCGAGGCCGCATCGGCCATCCGCGCCCTGCACGCCATGAAGATCCGCACCATCCTGCTGACCGGCGACAACGCCAAAGTGGCCGAGAACGTCGGAGCCAGCCTCGGGATCAACACGGTCGAGGCCGGGATGCTGCCCGAGCAGAAGCTGGAGCGCGTGCGGGCGCTGGTGGCGGCGGGCGCCAGGGTCGCCATGCTCGGCGACGGCATCAACGACGCACCGGCGCTGACGGCGGCCAGCGTCGGCATCGCGATGGGCTCGGGGACCGACGTCGCCAAGGAGAGCGCCGACATCGTGCTGCTCGCCAACGATCTGGAGCGACTCGTCGAGACGGTCGCGATCGCCCAGCGTACGCGCGGCATCATCTGGCAGAACTTTGCCGGCACGATCACGGTCGATGCGCTGGGCATCGCGCTCGCGGCGTTCGGCTTCCTGAACCCGCTGCTGGCCGCCTTCATCCACGTCTCGTCCGAGCTGATCTTCATCGCCAATTCGGCTCGGCTCCTCCCCGCCGCCGATAAAATGAGGCTGCCGAGGCGCGCGCGGGCGACCGAAGGCGCGGCGGCGGTCGGGGGCTGAGCGTCGGACGGACTGCTGATCAATACCGAGGTACTATCGGTCCCGGGATTCTGCGCTTGAAGCGCTGCTCCTGAAAGCCCAACCTGCGGCCGTTGTTCCAGATCGGCTGTGCCGGCCCGCGGCGCCGGGCCTGGCTCGGGGTCGTGGTGGAACCGCCTCCCGATCCCGTTCCGGCACGAGGAGCCGCGCCTTGCCCAGCGACGATATGCAGCCTGGCATCGTCGCTCCGCGCGGCCTCACCCGGACGCTGACTCTCGCGCACGCCGTCCTCTATGGCCTCGGTGTCACCATCGGCGCGGGCATCTATGTCCTGGTGGGCACGGCCGCAGGCCGCAGCGGCATGCATGCCCCGCTCGCCTTTCTGGGCGCGGCGCTCGTCATGGCCTTGACCGCGGCAACCTTCGCCGAACTCGGAACGCGCATGCCCGTCAGCGCGAGCGAGGCCGCCTATGTCGAGAAGGCCTTCAATCGGCGCTGGCTCAGTCTTGCCGTGGGCCTTCTCGTCGTCTTCACGGCGACGATCTCCGCCGCGGCGATCAGCGTAGGCAGCGCGGGCTATGTTGCGATCTTCATTCCCTTGCCAGCCGCGTGGATCATCGCCGGGATCGTTCTCGCGATGGGTCTCACCGCCTGCCTTGCGACAGTTCATTCGGTCACCTTCGCGGGGATCATGACGCTGATCGAGGTTGGCGGCCTCGTCCTGATCATCGTCGCCGGTTTCGGTTCGGGAAGCATGCTGCTGACGCGGTTGCCGGAAATGTGGCCTGGCTTCGACGATCTGTCGGCCTGGGTCGGGCTCTCGAGCACCACCCTGATCGCCGTCTTTGCCTTCATCGGGTTCGAGCATCTCGTGAACATTGCCGAGGAGATGAAAGACCCGCGCCATACGCTGCCGCGTGCCTTGTTCCTGACGCTCGGCCTGACGGCACTCATCTACGCGGTCGTGGTCTGGATCGCGGTCGTCGCGGTCCCTCCGGAGGAACTGGCGCGCTCCTCGGCGCCACTGGCGCTCGTCTTCGAGAGGCAGACAGGGTTGCCGCTGGTGACCATGAGTGCCATCGCGGTGGTCGCCACCCTGAACGGCGTCATCGTTCACATGATCATGATCGCGCGCGTGATCTACGGCATGGCCGAGCAGGGCAATCTTCCGCGCGTGCTGACGAAGCTGAATTCCCGAACCGGAACACCGCTTCTGGCGACCGCGCTCGGCGTTTCGGCGATCCTTGCCCTGTCACTGTCGGTGCCGCTGGCAGGGCTCGCCGATTTCACCTCGCGATTCACGCTCATCATCTTTGCCATCGTCAATATCGCCCTGATCCGCATCAAGCGTCAGGAAGGCGAGCCCCCGCCGGGCGTTTTCCTCTGTCCTGGCTGGGTTCCGGTGGCAGGGCTTACCAGCAGCCTCTTGCTGTTGCTGTTTGATCTGATGGCACGCTGACCGACTTAAGGCCGTCCCAGGACGGTCCCGTTGGCGAGCACGAAGATGGCGTCCATGCCCATCACTTGAGCCAGACGAGGCCCGGCGACGTCGCCCATCACCAGGAAGGCCGTGGCCCAGGCGTCGGCCTCCATGCAGGTGTCCGCCAGCACCGTGACGGAAGCCAGGCCGTTCTCCAGCGGCTGGCCGCTCCTCGGGTCCATGGTGTGAGAGATGGTTCGCGTGCCGATGTCGCGATAGTGCCGGTAATTGCCCGAGGTCGCGACGGCGCGGTCCTCAAGCTCGATGACGCCCATCGCCTCGCGGACGCCCCGCACGGGGCGCTCATGGGCGACGGCCCAGGGCGTTCCGTCCGGCTTCGCCCCGCCGGCGCGCATCTCGCCGTCGATGCCGACCAGCCAGGCAGGGATCGAGAACTGGCGCATCACGCGCGCCATCTCGTCGACGCCAAATCCCTTGGCGATGCCCGAGAGATCGAGCGCGAGAGGAGCGTGTTTCCGGGCGCGCCGCAGGGGCGGATCAAGTTCGAGAGCCTCTGCCGTGGTCGCCGGTCTCGGCACGACAGGGCCTAGCGGAAGGTCGTCGGCGGGGGCCGGTCTGACCCCAAATCCCCAGGCGCCGACGAGGTCGCCGACGCCGATGTCGAAGGCGCCCTGCGACTGCTGGCCGATCCGTAGGGACCCCTGCAGGACGAACATCAATTCGGCAGGGACCGGCACCCAGACGCCGGTGGCCGCGCCATTGAGACAATTCAGGTCCGATTCGGGCTTCCAGCTCGACATCTGGCAGTCAACCCGATCGACGGCAGCCTGCAGGGCTGCGGCAAGCTTTTGCTCGTGGAGGTCACCGGGAGCGAAGAAGACCGCCGAATAGCGCGTGCCCATGGTCGGCCCGCTGAGGCTGCGGCGCCGCAGCGCCGAGGAATCAGTAGACATCTTCGAGGTAGAGCCCGCTCGCCTTGAGGGCGGTGGTGCTCGATCCCATCGGAGCCAGGATCGCATCGAGCGCCTGGGAGACGCCCTTGGCCATGTCGCGCCCGCCACAGACCATGATCTGCGCGCCGCGCCGCAGCAGCGTGGCCAGGTGCTGCGCATCGGTCGCCAGCCTGTCCTGCACATAGCCGCCCCCCGCGACGCGCGAGAAGACGGCCTTCAGCGCGGACAGGCGCCCGTCGGCCATGCAGGAGGCGAGATCCTCGCGGTAGAGGAAGTCGGAGGCCGGGGAGCGCCCGCCCCAATAGAGATGCGTCTCGCGATGCGACCGGTTGGCGCGCAGGAATCCCATCAGCGGCGCGATGCCGGCCCCGGCGCCGATCAGGA
Source organism: Allobosea sp. TND4EK4 (assembly GCF_900156025.1). Taxonomy (GTDB): domain Bacteria; phylum Pseudomonadota; class Alphaproteobacteria; order Rhizobiales; family Beijerinckiaceae; genus Allobosea. Next base: position 23,450 of record NZ_FTMO01000026.1, on the reverse strand, counting down.
TCAGGGGGGCAGTGCTGGCGTTGGGCCGGAAGTCCGGTTTCGCCCTGATAAAGCCGTCGATCCGCCCGCCCAGCGGCAGGTCGCTGAGGAAGCCCGAGCAGAGGCCGCCGGGCTGCTTGCGCACGCAGATCTCGAGGATGCCCTCGCGGGAGGACGAGGCGAGCGAGTAGTAGCGCGGCACGGCGCTCCCCGGAGGGAGGATGCCGACGAGATCGCCGGCCTCGAATGGCGGCAGCGCTGCCGGGACCAGCCGCCGCCAAAAGGGGAGCCCGGCCGCGGCTTCCGGCAGCCGGAAGGTCAGGATGGCGGTCGGCGCCTGCACCCCGGCGCCGTAGTCCGCGCGCTTCACCAGTTCGAGCACCGTTGTCTTCGGCCGTTCCGCGACATGGGCAAGCGCGAGTGCGTGGCCGAGCGCAGCCCCCAGCCTGTCGCCCCAGAGCGCAAAGGACTGGGCAGACTGGCGGTCGATGCGGTCGATCTCGATCAGGGCCGGCCAGCCCTTCTTGGCCAGGGCTGCGGCGACATCCTCGGCGAACCGGCAGAATTTGGGGAAGCTGCGGTCGCCGAAGCCGAGCACGGCGACGGGCAGCGTCAAGGCGCTGCGGTCGAGCCTTGCCAGGAAGCCGCTGGCGCTCGCGGGTGCCGTGCCGTCGCCATAGGTCGCGGCCAGGATCAGCATCCGCGCGGCTTTCGGATAGGCGGGCGCCAGCGCGTTCATCGGGGCTGCATGGACCTTGTGCCCAGCCTGCGTCAGCGCGGCATGCAGCGTCCTCGCGAAGCCCCAGGTGCTGTTGCCCTCGCTGCCGACCAGGATGACCGTGTCGGCCGCAGAGGCGGAGCTGTTGTCGGCGATGCGGGGCAGCGACCGGCGGCGCTGCCACCAGATCATCGCGCCGGTGACGGCAAAGACCGGTACCGCCAGGGCGGACAGCCCCAGAAACAGGCCCAGCGGCCACAGGCCCTGGCCGGTGTGGAGCCTGTAGATCATCTCGTAGAGCTGTCTTGCGGTCGAATGAGGCTGGAAGGACAGCGCCTCGCCGGTGGCGGCATCGATCTGCATCACGCCGGCCGCGGTGGTCAGCCTGTAGGTGTCCGTCGGGTCCGCGGCATAGGGAAAGGCGAGTTCACGCAGATCGGCCAGGTCGACGGCCCGCAGCGCCGCGAGGCTGCCGACCGAGGCCCGCTCGCCGCCGGTGCCGGACGCCGTCGCCACGGGGTCGGCCGACCCGTCGGGGATCAGCTCGAAACTGGTCAGCGACAGGAAGCACCCCGTCATCGCCGTCAGCAGCAGCCCGGTGATGGCGAGGCGCCCGGCCTGTGCATGCCAGCGCTGGCGGCCACCGCCGCGGATCGGCTTCAGCAGCGCGGACCAGCCGCCGAGCCGCGCGGCCAGCATCATCGCGCCGGTGATCGTGAGGACGACCATCGTCAGCGCGCCAAGGCCCACCGCGACACGGCCGGCGGTGCCCAACAGAAGCGAACGATGCAGATTGGTGACGAAGCGAATGGTCGCGGACGGTTCATGCGGGCCGATGACCCGACCGGTGGCGGGATCGACGAGATCGGCTCCGGCCTTGTCGCCGTCGAAATAGCTAACGACGACCGTGCCGGAGGCGGTTTTGACGATCTTGTCGATCTCGGCATGCTGCGCCTTCGCGGCCTCCGCCAGAGCCGCGACGCTCATCGTCGCCGTGGCGACCGAAGGCGCCGCGAACCGTTCCAGCGCCGGCTGGACGGAGAGCACCGCGCCGGTCAGCGCCAGCGCCGTGACGAGCAACGCGGCGATCAGGCCGGGCAGGGCGTGGATCTGGCGCAGCATGGCGAAGTCCCGGTCCGATCACATGTCGAAGGTCAGGGATTTCACATAGCCCCGCCCGGCGACCGGCTTGCCGGCGCCGGACGTCGTCAGCGGGGCAACCGCATCGCCGGGAACGTCGTTTTCGTTCTCCACGGCGCTGTCGACGCGGATCTGGTAGCCGGCATCGATCAGTGCATCGGCGATATCGACGCTGACCGAGAGAGACTGCCCGCTGCCGACGCTGGCGCCGGTCGTGCCGTCGATCCGGCCGCCCGACAGCCGGTTCCAGGCGCTCAGATGCTTGTAATATTTGGCCTTGCCGCCGGCGATCCTGACCGTCTTGTGGAGCTTGCCAAGCGGATCGGTGATGTAGATCGCGAGATAGGCGCCGTCGCCGCCATAGGGCTTCAATGTCGTGGTAATGCGGACGGGCCGCGCCTCGGCCGCGGCGCTGTGCGCGAGGGCACCGGCAAGGCCGAGCGGAAGGGCGAGCGCCAGGGCGCGTGCAAGCCGTCTCATGGCAACTCTCCTCATGGCAACTCTCCGTTGCGGAAGCGATGCGAGGAGAGATGCGCTGCCAAGCTGACAGCGACCTGAAAACGGCCGAGAAAGCGTTCAGCCGGCCGTCAGCTTCGCGGCGGGGAGTTGCACGCGGACCTCAAGTCCGTCTTCCTGTCCCGAGGCGGGCGAGACGAAGGCGATCTCGCCGCCGACCCCTTGCGTGATCGCCTGCACGATCGAGAGGCCCAGCCCCGCGCCATCGGCCGTGGCCGCCCCCCGCACGAAACGCTGTGTCATCCCGGCGAGGATCTCCGGCCCCAGAACCGGCCCGGGGCTGATGACGCTGAAGTGCCCCTCATCGGTCAGTGCGACGCGCACCGGGCGACTGCCGTCGCCATGCTTGAGCGCGTTTTCGATCAGGTTGCGCGCCAGGATCGCGAAGGCGTCCATATCCAGCGTCGAGACGAACCGGCCCGTCGGCGGCAGCGCGACCTCGACCGTGCCTTCGGCAGACAGATCGTGCAGGACGAGGCGCAGCGCCGGCACGAGGTTTTGCGGCGTTTCGCCGAGCGGGCCGGCGCCCTCGGCCCGGGCGAGCTGGAGCAGCTTTTCCGACAGGCGCGCCAGCCTTTTGAGCGCCGTCTCGATCTCGACCGTCCGGGCGCGGGCGGCGCCTTCGGGCAGCTCGGCCCTGAGACGCTGCGTCTGCGCCAGCGCGGCCGCGACGGGGGTGCGCAGCTCATGGGCGCTGTTGGCGGTGAAGCTGCGCTCGGCGTCGAGCGCCCGGCGCAGCCGCGTCATCAAAGCGTTCACCGCCTCCGCCACCGGAGCGATTTCCGACGGCAGATGTGCTCCGGACACCGGCGCCAGATGACCGCTGCCGCGCGCCTCGATCTCGCACCTGAACGCCGTGACCGGGCGCAGGGTGACAGCGACCAGAACCCAGGTTCCGGCGATGCCGAGCGGCAGCAGCAGGAGCAGCGGCCAGGCGAGCATTCCGACCGCATCGCGAACCGCCTTCTGGCGATGGCCGGGGCGCTCGGCAGCGGTGACGACGATGGTGCCGCTGACGGCGACCTCGGTGTAGAGCCGCGAGCTTGGCCCATCGCTGAAACCATGCGCCGGGTTCGGCGGAAACTGCGCCGGGTCGGCATCATGAGACTCCAGCAACCGGCGTCCCGTCGCATCGCGCACGATATAGGTGATGTATTCGCGATGCGCGCCGACCGAGGCGACCTGCTGCAAATCGGGCAGAGCATCCGCCTCGCGGCCGAGGATCTCGGCATAGGCCAGCGGCAGCACCCGCTGCACGACCTCCTGCAGCGCGCTGTCGAAGACCTCGTCGATCTCACGACGCAACAACAGGCCCGCGGCGACCGTCGCCAGGAGCCACAGCGCCATGACCCCGCCCGTCAGCGCCAGCGCCAGCCGGCGCTGCAGGCTGCCTTTGGGCGGCCAGGCGACGCGCGTCACGACCGGCTCTTCCCCAAGCCCGCCAGGGTGGCGGCGCCAAGCCGATACCCCAAGCCGCGCACGGTCTCGATCACCTGCGCACCGAGTTTCTTGCGCAGGCGCCCGACATAGACCTCGATCGTGTTGCTCTCGACTTCGCTATCGAAGGTGTAGAGCCGCTCTTCCAGCGCCGCCTTGGAGAGCAGCATCGTCGGGCGCTGGATGAAGGCATCGAGCAGGGCCCACTCACGCGCGGTGAGGGAGATGGATCTGCCGTCACGAACGATGCTCCGCGCCGCCCGATCCACCGTCAGCCCGCCGATCTGCATCAGCGGGTTGGGATTGCCGCCATAGCGGCGCGCCACGGCGCTCAGACGTGCCGATAGTTCCGCCAGATCGAAGGGCTTGACGAGATAATCGTCGGCGCCGGCGTTGAGCCCGTCGATCCGATCGGAGACCTGGTCGCGCGCCGTCAGGATGATCACCGCAGTCGTGTCGCCGGCTTGTCGCCGGGCTCGCAGGAAATCGAGACCGCGCCCATCTGGCAGCATCAGATCGAGCAGGATCAGATCGTAATGGGCCAGCTGGACAAAGTCGCCGGCGTCCGCCAGACGCTTCGCCCAATCGACGCCGTGCCCGTCGGCTGCGACCTGGTCGCGCACGGCAGATCCCAGGATCGGGTCGTCCTCGACGAGTAACACGCGCATGTCTGGAGCAGCCTCCGGAACCAGTCACCCGCTTATGGCACGAAGCTGACGGCGGGCTGAACGCCATCGCATCCCTCATTCAGGTCAGCGTCAGCTTGGCGTGTTTGAAAGCGCCATCGCCGCGATGCGGGGGAGGAGACATCCCATGAAGCCCATCCTGCCCATCGTGGCGCTGACGATTCTCGTCGGCAACGCCGCTCCCGCCCTTGCGGGGCAGCGCTGTTCGGCGCCGATGGCGGAGTGGAAGCCGCGCGCGGCGCTGGTGGAAAAGCTGCGCGCTGACGGCTGGACCATCCGCCGGATCAAGACCGATGACGGCTGCTACAAGGTTCGGGCCATCGACGCCGAGGGGCGCCGCGTCAAGGCAAAATTCGATCCCGCGACGCTGGAGCGCGTCGCGCGGGACGGCGACGACGACTGAGCCTTCTCTGACATTCTCTCGTCAGAGAAGGCTCGCGCCATCGGCCAAGATATGTCGTCATGGCCCATGGTGCGAGGCCGGCATCTCTGCTTCGCATGACCGCCGCTCGGGCCGACGCTGCCCTCTGCGACGCCCCGCCCATCCTCCCGGGGCCGCCTGACGCCTCCGGCGAACCCGAAGGACCGACGCCATGCATTCGCTCCACCGCGAAAACCACCTCGTCGAACGAATCGGCTGGCTGCGTGCCGCGGTGCTCGGCGCCAATGACGGCATCATCTCGACGGCGAGCCTGGTGGTCGGCGTCGCAGCCGCGGCCAAGAGCGCCGACGAGGTCATGGTCGCGGGCGTGGCAGGGCTCGTCGCCGGCGCGATGTCGATGGCGGCGGGCGAATATGTCTCCGTCAGCTCGCAATCCGACACGGAACAGGCCGACATGGCCCGGGAGCGCCGCGAACTCACCGAGCAGCCCGAGGCCGAGCTCGACGAGCTGACGCAGATCTATGTCGATCGCGGCGTCGAGCCGGGCCTTGCCCGCCAGGTCGCGGAGCAGATGACGGCCAGGGACGCCTTCGCGGCGCATTCACGCGACGAGCTGGGCCTCGCCGGTCATACCATCGCGCGGCCGGTCCAGGCGGCCCTGACCTCGGCCGCCACCTTCGCGGTCGGCGCGGCCGTCCCGCTGGCTATCGCTGTCATGGTTCCTGCCGCCTTGATCAGCTGGGCCGTCTCGGCCGGGTCGCTCATCTGCTTGGGCCTGCTGGGGGCGATCGGAGCCCGCATCGGCGGGGCAGAAGTGCTGAAGCCCACCGTCCGCGTGACGTTCTGGGGCGCCTTCGCCATGGCTGCGACATGGGCAATCGGCGCGCTCGTCGGTCATGCGGTCTGATCAATGTCCGTGAGAAGCCGATCGCGGGCTTTGCGCTATCGGAGACAGCGAAGCCGCTGTCGGAGGCCCATGATCATGAGCAGTTCAGCGGGGCAGCAGATGGCCGAATCGCTCGGTGACGCGTGCGCCTGCCGCCTCCGTGATCTCCCGAACCCGGCTGACGCCCAGTGCTGTGGGATCAGAGTGGATGCAGACCCTGGCCGGTTCTTCGCCGCTCGCTGCCACGACATGGACTTCACAGGCGCGCTGCCGGCCCGTCAACGCCTCGATCAGGGGGCGCATGCGTCCTTCCGTCAGGGGCTCGGAAGGAGGACCGGCAAGTCCAGACGAAGGCGTTGAGAACCGGACGGGTTCAAGCGATTGGAGACTCTCCTGTTCGAGCGACGTCGGCCAGATGTCGGCACGAGGTATCGCGGGACGTCCCGAAGCCTGCCTTCGGCCTGCTACGGCGCGGCTCTGCGGATGAGGCCTTGCAATCGCGTAGCCTCGGCGACCGTGTTGGAGATCGTCCCGTATTTGCGGACGTTCTTGTGCAGCAGTTCGAGGCGCTGATCGGTTTCGTCGGTATCGATGACGAGCTCATAGTCGATACTGACCAGTTTTGGGGGGCTGTCCTGGCGAACGCCGTGGAGTTCCACCGCGACGCCCCGCAACTCGAACCGGATCATCGGCGTCACCCGCTCGATGCCCTTGAGCATGCAGGCCGCGACAGAAGCCAGCAACAGTTCCGCCGGATTGAACGCGTCCGGTCGTCCGGCAAGATCGGTGTCGAGCACGATCTCGGCCTGCTTCGTCGTCGCCACGGCGCCATGCGCATCGATGCGGCGCGCCTCGATCCGGTATTCGAGCATCACGCCGTCAGCCATTTCGCGACATCCTCCGCTTTGGGAAGACCGCCGGCATGGACGACCTTGCCGTCGATCACGATGCCGGGCGTCGACATGATGCCGAAGCCGGCGATCGCGGCATAATCGGTCACCTTCTCGACGGTGACGGGCACGCCGAGGCGGGCGGCTTCCGCGCTCACCATCTCTTCGGTCGCCTGGCAACGCTTGCAGCCAGGGCCGAGCACTTTGACGTGTTTCATGGCGGTGAGCCTCCGGTCAGGGGAAGAGAAGGTTGAAAAGAAACCCCACGGCCAGGATGCCGGTGGCCACGACGCCGGCGAAGACGGCGATCAGCTTCAGGCTGAGCACCTTTCGCAGGATGATCATTTCGGGCAGCGAGAGCGCGATCACGCTCATCATGAAGGCCAGCACCGTTCCCAGCGCCGCGCCCTTGCCGAGCAGCGCCTCGACGACGGGGATGATCCCGGCGGCATTGGAATACATCGGCACGCCGAGGAGAACGGCCGCGGGCACCGACCACCAGGCATCCCTGCCCATGATGGTCGCGAGCAGCTCGGCCGGGACGTAGCCGTGGATGAAGGCCCCGGCCGCGATGCCGGCGATGATCCAGAGCCAGACCTTGCCGACGATCTCGCGGACGGCCTCGATTCCCGCCTTGATCCGATCGACGATCGTCAGCCGGTCGAGGGGCAGATCGACCTCGCCCAGGCGCACGTCGCGCACCCATTCCTCCAGCCAGCCCTCCAAACCCAGCCGACCGATGACCCAGCCCGACAGGATGGCGACGCCGAGCCCGAAAGCGAGATAGGTGAGCGCCACCTTCCAGCCGAGCAGCGCAAAGAGCAGGCCGAGCGCGACCTCGTTGATCATCGGCGCCGCGATCAGGAAGGAGAAGGTGATCCCGAGCGGAACGCCCGCCGAGACGAAACCGACGAAGAGCGGCACCGCCGAGCAGGAGCAGAACGGCGTGAAGATCCCCAGCGTCGCGGCAGCGACGTTGCCGACGCCCTCGCGACGCCCCGCCAGCAGCGCCCGCGTCCGTTCGGGCGAGAAGAAGCTGCGCACCATGCCCATGCCGAACACGACGAGCGTCAGCAACATCAGCACCTTGGGGGTGTCATAAAGGAAGAATCTGACGGCCTCGAAGGCCTGGGTTCCCGGCGTCAGGGGCAGCTGTGTCGCCGCCCATTCCGAGAACGGGACGAGTTGTCCGTAGGCCAGGAACCAGAGCGCGACGAAGGCCAGGACACCGCCGATCCAGGCCAGCGCACTCGGTTCCGGGGGCCTGTCCCCGCGCATCGTGGCGGCATCGGCGGTCATGCTGCGTCCTTCCGTTGTCCGCCGATCGAGGACTGGATGGCGGCTTCGCGCGCATCGCCGGCTGCCACGACGGCATTCAGGATTGCGTCGAGTTCCGGCGCCAGATCGGGGTTGCGCCGGTAGCGCACCCATTGCGCGTCACGCCTGTCGGTCACGATCCCCGCGGCCTTGAGCGCCGCCATATGCCGCGACATGCGCGACTGCGTGGCGCTCAGGAGCTCCATCAACTCGCAGACGCAGTGCTCCCGCCCATCGGCCAGCAGGCGCATCGCCCCCAGCCGCGTGGGTTCCGACAAGGCAGACAGGAAGGTGGAGAGACCGACCATAATGAAATCCGGATATGCGCCTATGCGCATTTAATGATAAAACTCGACTCCGGCCAGAGGCATGCGTCGCGTCAGCGCGGAAGAATTGTCGGGACGCGCCATTTGCCGAAGTTGGCGCAGTGTCGGCAACAGCGGATGATCGAGGACATGACCATCCGCCGGTTTGGCGAGCATCCGCAGCGCGACTGCGTCCGGCAGGTCCGTGAGTTCACGGCCTTCCTCGCCCCGCGCCGGATCGGGCCGAGCCCGCGGATCCGCGGCGCCATCAGCTTCACCTGGCTTCGCTCGGTGCCAGATTTGCGCGGATGAACCTGGAAGCGGGCCTCGGAAGACGCATGCAGAGCCGCGTTCGTGCTTAGAGGAGCCCGGGCGGCGTCCATCGGGCCGTCAGGTGGCCTTAAGGACTGTGGAAACGGACATAGACGCGCTGGCCGATGAGAAAGGCATCCGCGTTGTCGATCTGCAGGATGCTTTCGGCGACGCGGACATCGGCCCGTTCGGTGCCGCTCTCGCCGGCCCGGCGTGCGTCGAGGAAGCTGCCGATCCTGACGACTTTTCCGGCTGTGCTGATGCGTTCGTCGCTCTCGGAGACGATGTCGGCCGTCATGCCGGGTTTCACCAACCGGACGAAATTCTCCTGGATCTCGGCGCGAACGACGTGCGGTGCAGCGGGGATGATGACGAACATCTCCGTCAGCGCGGCGGCGGAAACCACGTCTCCGGGCTTGATCGAGCGACGCGCCACGCGTCCGGCCAAGGCGGTGCGGACCTGCCTGCGCTCGACCTCATAGCGGGCGGCGTCGCGCCTGGCGGTCGCGAGCGACGTTCCTGCTGCCGCACTGCGCAGCTCGCCTTGGAGCGTGGCCATGGCCGCTTCCGCTTCGTCAAGGGCCTGGGGCGAGACCGCCTGCTCCTTCGCAGCACGGCGCATCCGGTCGAGCAGACGCGTCTGCACCGCTTTGCGGGCTTCCAGCGCGACCTGACGGGCTTTCGCCTCCTGGAGTGCGGCTTCAGCCGCGGCTGCGGCGAACTCGGCCGCGTCCGCATCGAGCCTCGCGAGGACCTCTCCCGCCTCGACATGCTGCCCCTCGGTGACCAGCACCTCCTTCACCGAGCCGTCGCGCGTGGCCAGCACGCGCGAGAGGCCGCCATCGATGTCGACACGGCCCCGAGCGGCCGCGATGATCGGCGAGACCCCCGCCGGCTGGGCGTCGGCGTCGGCCTGGCTGCTGTCGGTCAGCATGACGACGCCGGCCGCCGCGATAGCGAGCGCGAGCGCGACCGAGGCGGCTGCAGCGAGAGGCGGAAGCTTCATCGGGATGTCTCCAATCTTCGGGGGCTGCAAGGATCGCGGCTGTCGCGAAGAAGACGCCCGTCTTCCATCTCGATGACGCGATCGGCGCGCGCGATCAGGCGCGGGTCGTGCGAGACGCAGACGACGATGGCGCCGCTGCGATGGGCGATGTCTCGAAGAAGCGTCGTGACGACGGCGCCGTTGACGCTGTCGAGGGCGCTGGTCGGCTCGTCGGCGAAGAGCAGCCGCGGCTGCTTGACGATGGCGCGCGCGATGGCGACGCGCTGCTTCTCGCCGCCCGATAGTTCCGCCGGGCGCAGATGGCTGCGGCGGCCGAGCCCGACGAGCTCCAGGGCTTCGCGCGCGCGCCGGCGCGCTTCACCGTCGGGCACGCCTTGATAGTCGAGCACCAGCTGCACCTGCTCGCAGGCATCGAGCGCCGGGAACAGGTTGAAGCCCTGGAAGACGAAGCCGCAATGCGCCAGCCGGAACGCGTCGCGCGCTGCGTCGTCCAGGGTTCCGAGCCCGATTCCGAGCGCATGGACGGCCCCGCGATCCGGCCGTGACAAGCCGCTCATCAGCGAAAGCAAGGTGCTTTTCCCGCAACCGGACGGCCCGCTGATCAGTGACAGCGCGCCGGGGTCGACCGAGAGCGAGACATCACTCAGCGCTTGCGTCCGGATGCCCTGAACGACATAGGATTTGGACAGCGCGCTGACGCTGAGCGAAGGCGGCATGGTCATCTCAGCAGGGCCGCCGGGTCGGCATGGCGCAGCCGCCGAAGCGCAAGCACGCCCGCGAGCAGTGCCACTGCGAGGACAAGCGCTCCCGAGAGGGCCATGATTCCGGGCCCGAGCGCGAATGGAATGCCGTTCAGCCGGGCGAGCCCGGCCGCGAGAAGGCTGCCGGTCAGACCAAGCGCAAGCCCGATCGCACCGACCCAGCCTGCCTGCTCGACAACGATGAGGCGCAGCTTCGGAAAGGCGACGCCGATCGCCCGCAGCGTGGCGTATTGCGGGGTCGAGGCTGCGACGGCGGCCATCAGGGTCTGGCTGGTGATCAGCGTTCCGACCAGGAGTGCGATGGCGGTGGCGAAGACGAAGCCGATGCCGGCCCCCGATTCGAGCAGCCAGTAGCGCACCGAGCGGCCGGCCAGATCCGCCGCCGTCCATATCTCGAAGCGGCTCCTCGTGTCCGGCTTCGACAGCCTGGCGCGAACCGCTCTCGCCTGGTCGGACGCCCACAGCCCGGCCAGGTAATAGGTGACGCTATCGGGGGCCGCCAGCGAGCGGTCGAGCGTCCTTGCCGTCGCCAGCGAGGCGACGATGTTCACGCCGCCCATCGCCCGCATCCCCTGCATCGTCCCGACCACCCGGACGCGATGCCCGTTGATCTCGGCGGCTTCGCCGATCGCGGTGGCGAGCTTGTCCAGGTCGCCGTCATCGACCAGGATGGTGGCCGGTTCCTCCAGAAGCGCACGCACGGCGGGCGGCACGGACCGCGCCAGCCCCAGCGCATCCGGGCGCGCATCGATGCCGATCAGCGTGACGCTGACCCCGCCGCCACGAGAGCCGCGCCAGTCGCCTGCGCCCATGAGCAGAGGCTCGATGCGCCTGATCCGCGGATCGACCAGAAGCTCGGCGGAGACGCCGGCGTCGATACTGCGGCCAAGATCGGCACTCTGGGTGCCCGGAAAGCCGATCCAGAGATCGGCGCGCGATTGGGTCACCGGCAGCGCGTTGCTGCCGACGATACCGAGCAGCAGCGCGCCCTGGACGATGATCAAGACGCCCGAGAAGCCGACCGACATGATGGCGGGCAGGAACCGCCGCCAGTCGTGCAGCAGAGATTTGCGGGCGAGCGCAACCGCCATCAGGCGCTCTCGCCCTCGGCCGCGGCCCCGAGCGCCTTGTAGAGGGTCACGAAGGCGAGCGCCTCGGCCTCCTGCTGCGCCACGAGTTTGCGCTGCAGTGCCACCATGCCGGCTTCCGACTCCGCGAGCCTGCCGACATCCGCAAGGCCTTCCCGACGCAGCACGCGCAGGCGGCGGTCGCTGCGCCGCTGTGCCTCAATGGTCGTACTCAGCTGCTTCCGGCTTTCGCGGGCCGCCCGCAGTTCGCCGAGCGCGGCGGCGGCTTCCTGATAGGCGGTGAGCACGGTCTGCCGGTAGGATGCAAGGGCTTCTTCGACCAGGGCACGGCGGGCGTGCAGGGCAGCCTCGCGCCGCCCGTAATCGAAGAGCGGGATTTGGAGCGAAGGCCCGCCGGCAAGTCCGAAGGGGGACGTCGGCGACGGGCCACCGAGGCCGATCGTCCCGCCCAGGCGCAGTCGCGGGTACAAGTCCGCCTTCGCGATGCCCACCTCTGCGGCCGCCTTCAGGACGCGATGCTCTGCTGCGCGCACGTCGGGCCGCGCGCGCAAGAGGTCGGCGGGGCGGCCGGCCGCGGGGATCCGCTGGAGCATCGGTTGAGGCGCAGCTCGGTTCAAGGCCGCGTCGGCCGCCGAAGCTCCGACGAGGGTCGCGATCTGCTGGCGCAGCGCCGAAGCGCGGGCCTCGAGCCTTGAAAGATCGCTTCTGGCCTGGTCGAGCACAGCGACTTCGCTGGCGTCTTCGCCAGCCGCGCTGATGCCTGTTCGGGCCCGACTTCGGGCAAACTGGGCCGCCCGCTCCTGCACCGCGGCCAGCGCGGATGTCAGCTCGATCTGGCGCTGGACCGAGCGCAGACTGATATAGCTGGCTGCGACCTCCGCCGTGACGGCGATGCGGACCGCGTCGAGCTCGTCGCCCGCGATGGCTGCCGACGCTGCCGCCACCTTTTCGGTGTTTTCGGCCAGGCCGAACAAGCCCGCATCCCAGCTCGTATCGAAACCCGCCAGCAGCGGGCGCCGGAGCGGGTCCTCGATCTGCTCGCGCGAGTTGCCGGCGAGCGCCTGCCCGCTTCCGCCAACGGATGGGAGGAACAGCGAGGGCGCTGCGCTGGACTGGCGGCGGCCGGCCGCAAGGCGCGCCTGGGCCTGCGCGATCGACAGGTTCTGGCTGCGGGCCCGCTCCACCAGCCGGTCCAGAACCGGATCCCGGAAGCCGCGCCACCAACGGTTCATGTCGCGCCGGGGCCCGAGATCCGCATTTGCGTAGCTGGCGGGCAAATCCGGCGACGTGGCGACGACCGGCTCGATCGTCGAGCAACTCGCCAGGCACAAAAGGATCAAGCCGGTCGAGGCGACGGCGCGCGAAGCAGCCCCCAGCCTGAGGGCGCCCCGCCTGGCCGACGGGCTTGAGCCAGCAACATCAGGGCAGCCGCGCGTGGGAAGATTCTTGAACATCGTCGTCTGATCGATCGCTGTGCCATGCTGTCTCGCGGACGCGATCTCGGCATGGTGCATAGGTCCCAAGCGCGGGCACTGATGGTCGGCGGCTTGGGTCCCAAGGAATCAGCCCTTCTGGACCCAGGCGCATCTTGCCCGCGCTGATTACGCGAGCATTACGAGTCCACCGGAGCGAAGGCGTGAGTTCCGGACTTGCCGCGGCTGCTCTGCTCGATGCGGACGATCCGCCCACCTGCCATATGGACGATGCGGTCGGCGGCATCGAAATAGCGATCGTCATGCGAGACGGCGATCACCGTCTTGCCCGCATCGCGAAGCTGCGGCAGCAGGACACGGTAGAAGAGCCGGCGGAACTCGGGGTCCTGGTCGGCGGCCCATTCGTCGAACATCAGGATCGGCCGATCCTCCAGCACCGCCTGGATGAAGGCCAGCCGCTTGCGCTGCCCGGTCGAGAGGTCGGTCGTCGAGAAGCGCCCATCGGCGAAATCGACTTTTGCCGACAGGTCCAGTCGCTGAAGCCAGGCGTTCACGCGCGCCTCGCCGCCCGCACAAGCCATCACCTCATCGAAGAGGTGATAATCGGTGAAGACGGATGAGAAGAGCTGGCGATAGCCCTCGCATTCGGCGGCGGAGATGGGTTCGTCATCCAAAAGGACCCGACCGGATTGCGGCTGATAGAGCCCGAGCAGTATCTTGATCAAGGTCGTCTTGCCGCTGCCGTTGCCGCCGACGATGAAGGTGACCTCGCCACGCGGGATGTCGAGCCGCGGGATGTCCAGAATGAAGGCATCCGCCGGGCCTGTATCGGCGAAGCTGTGCTTCACCGCTTCCAGCGTGATTGAATGCTGGAAGCGCAGGCTCGCGCGCGGAGCATCGCTGGCACCGTCCTCGCCGCCCGCGGACAGGCTCGCGCTCAGCGAGCTGATGCGCCGGAACGCGATCTGGGCCTGGCTGAAGACGGGCAGCGCGCTCGCGAGTTCCTCGATCGGCCCCTTGGCGAAAAGCATGACGATGATGAAGCCGGTGACGGCTTCGTTCGGAATGCCGAGATGCGGCCTGAGCGCGAGCGCGGCGGCGATGAAGACGAAGATCAGCGCGATGCTGATCGTATCGGCTGCCCAGAAGATCGCGAAGGCACGGCCGTTGCTGTCGGCGATGCGATTCGTGGTGTCGCCGATCCCATTTGTTTGGAGGCGCAGACGTCGGGCACGATTCAGGCGCAGCTCCTTGGCGCCGTCGATGATGGCTCGATAATGCCGCTGAAGCTGGTCCTCCAGGTCGCGCGCCACATCGAAGCGGACGAGCCACTGCCGCATCGCGAAATGGTTCAGCACACCGCCGAGCAGCGCGAGGAGGAGCGCGAAGCAGGCCATCGGGACGGAGAGCTGGAAAAGATAGCCCAGGCAGCCGATGACGATCGCGAATGCGGTGGTGTAACCTGCGAAGTGATTGCCGAGTTCGGCGATCTTGTCGACGTCTCCGTTGAGCACGGCCAGGAGCCGGGGGCTCTTCATCTGCTCGATCTGGGAGAGCGGCGCGCGCAGGATGCGTGCGCTGACATCCTGCCTCAGCCGGGCGACGATCCGCTGTCCGAGCAGGCTGTTGCCGATGCCCGATATGAGCTGACCGGCGAGGCTGAGCGCGCACAGGCCAGCCAGCCCCAGGAGAATTCCTGTCGACGTCTCCGAGAGAAGCGCCCCGTTGATGATCGACAGAGCCCAGGCCATGGCGAGACCACCGGCGCCGCCCGCCGCGGTCGAGATCACGATGAGCCGCCAGAACGGCCGCAGCAGCCGGACCACCTCCTCGAGAAGATGCGGCGTGCCGGCGCCGAAGCGCTGGGAAGAAACGTCGAATGGCGCAGGCATGGTGTCGCTATGTCGGGAGGGTTGTCCGCCTGCGTCCACGCTAGGGCCAGCATGGGCGCGGCGCAGGCCTGGACGATCTGAGGTGGCGCAGCGTCGACGCAGGACTTCAGTCGTCCCAGTCGTCGTCGTGATCGTCCCAGTCGTGATCGATCTCGAAGCGGGGCCGCAGCGGCGGATCGGGATACCAGGCCGGTGGAGCGCCGTAGACATAGACCGGCGGGGGCGGTCCTGCGGCGAAGGCCGACCCGGCCAGCGCGCCCACCGCCGCACCCGCAAGGGCACCGGCGACGAAATTGTTTCGGCGCGGGCCGGCCTGCGCGCCGGCGGAGGCGACCAGGCTGGCGACGAGCGCCATGCCGAGGAGAGGTTTGAACGAAATCTGCATGAAAGGACCTGTCGTCTTGGTGACAGGCGCCATCTTCGCTTCCAGGATTACCCCTGCATTACACTGCCGCGGCC
Source organism: Allobosea sp. TND4EK4 (assembly GCF_900156025.1). GTDB lineage: Bacteria > Pseudomonadota > Alphaproteobacteria > Rhizobiales > Beijerinckiaceae > Allobosea. Next base: position 8,243 of record NZ_FTMO01000026.1, on the reverse strand, counting down.
ATCGGCGGGAACGTCAGGCTGACGGTCGTTCCGCCGCCTGGGGTCTCGTCGAGCGCGAGACTTGCGCCATGCAGCGCAGCGATCTGCGCGACGATCGCGAGCCCGAGGCCGGTCCCGCTTCCATCCTGCTTCCCGCGCGCGAAGGGCTCGATGATGGCGCGTCCGTCATAGGCCTTGCCGATGCCGGCGCCGAAATCGACTACCGAGACCCGGCCGGTCGGAGCAACCTCGACGATCACGCGACCCCCGGCGCCTCCGTGCTGGATCGCATTGCGCAGGAGATTGGACAGGCCGATCCCGATCGCCTGCGCCGAGCCGGAAACCGTGACTTGTCCTTCGCCCCTGAATTCGAGATCGATACCGGCGGACAGTGCGGTCGGCACTTCGCGGGCCGCTGCCGTACGGGCTATGGCGACGAGATCGAGAGGCGCCATTTCCGTCGGCTGCGAGGTGAGGCGCGCCAGCTGCAGCAACATCGTCACCGTTCCCGACAGCGACTGCAGCTCACCGACGAGCTCCGCCTTGATCTCCTGGTCCTGAACCCGTTCGAGCCGGGTCCGCAGCCGCGTCAGGGGCGTGCGCAGTTCGTGCGCCGCATTCGACAGGAAGCGCCGCTGCTCGGCCGTCGCCGCATCGATCCGGTCCAAGGCACGGTTGAACGCGAGGGCCAAGGGGCGCAGCTCGGCAGGCTGCTCCGTCACCGGCAGCCTCGCGCCTTCTTTGGCTCCGATCTCCTCGGCTGCTGCGGCAGCGCGGCGGACAGGCCTCACGATGAGGGTCGGCACCACGAGGATCGTCGTCAGGATGATGATCAGCAGGACCGCGCCGAGCATCGTCGACGTCATGTCAGGCTCTCTCAGCAGTGAGAAAATCACCTCCGTGCGACTGTAGACGGCTCCTCCGAGCTCGATCAGGATATCGGGCGCGTCGCCGGCACGGGCCGAGGCCTCCAGGGTCAGATCCTTCCCGTTCACACGGTAGGCCGAACGGGGCGCCGGCACATCCCGGATCGTCTGACCCGCCAGGACCCGTGGGGGCACCTCGCCATAGGCGACGTCCCCCTCGGGCGTGCTGATCTGGTACCAGAGCTGGGGAAACTGTCGCTGATAGGTGAGCAATGCAGGCGTCGGCGTCACGCTCGGTTTCCCCGAGGCATCCTTCCGGATGGATCGTCTGATCTCGCTCGCGATATCGAACTGCGCGACACCGCCATCATCGCCGTAGAAGGCGATGAACCCCATGAAGAGGCAGAACAGAAGGGCCGAGATCAGGCCGCCCAGCAGCATGGCCGCCGAGGCGGCGATCGACCGGCTCCTGCGCTTCATGCTCCGTCCGTCATCAGATAGCCGATTCCGCGCAGCGGCTTGATTTCGGCCAGGCATCCATGCTCCCGCAAGCGCTTGCGCAGCCGGGATAGGTGGGCATCGATCGCGTTGGACTGAATTTCGTCGTCGAAGCCGTAGACGGCGTTCTCCAAGCTTTCGCGCAGGACGACGTGGCCGGCTCGCCGCATCAGTGCTTCGAGCAGCGCGAGTTCGCGGCGCGGCAGAACCAGCGGCTGGTCGTCGATATAGGCTGCTCGGGCAGGCATGTCGAAACGAAGGTTGGCGACGCTCGTGATGCCTTTCTGATCGAGCTGGTTTCGCCGCAACACCGCCCGGGCGCGCGCGATCAGCTCGACCGGCTCGAAGGGCTTTGCAAGATAATCGTCCGCGCCGGCGTCCAGCGCCCTGGCGATGTCGTTCGGGTCGTCGAGCGCCGTCAGCACCAGAATGCTCGGCCGCGGAGTCAACCGGCGCAGCATCGAGACGAGGTCGATCGCGTCGCCATCGGGCATGCGCCGATCCATGACGACGAGGTCGAAGGGCCGCACCTGCAGCGCAGCGCGCGCCTCGTCGAGCGTCGCGACGAGATCGGCGCCGCCGAGCGCCTGCTCCAGCGTCTCGCGAAGCCAGGGGCCGAGATCGGCATCATCCTCGATGACCAGCAGGCGCACAGACGACCATCCTCCGTTGTGAGGCGCTTCTTGGCCTTCACCCTTACACCAGGATTACGGAGCGCGCCGGACCGTCGAGAGCGTGAGGCGAGCGAGACCGTAATGTTGCTGCAACGGCGGAGCGCTTCCTGCGGCGCCATGCACATCGTTATTCCGAACACGATTCGAGGAAACAGGACGTTGCCGTCCCAGAACAACGAGCGCCTCCCATTGCTCCTGCGCATCGTTCTCGCATCGAGCTTCATGTTCGGGTTCTTCATCGGCCCCCTGATGCTCGTCGCGCTCTTCCACGCGCCATGACTTCGCATGTGAGCACACACCCACGGAAGGACTTGCCGAGACCATGGACGGACATCGGATCACACTTGAGCGTGCATCTGCCGAAGACCTGAATCAATTCAAGGAAGACCTGCAGAAGGCCTTCTCGATCGCCGTGATCTCCGAAATCGGCTCTCTTCCGGATGGCCCGATCCCTTCGGATGAGGACGTCTGGAAGTCATTCGGCGCGCCGGGCGCCGAGGTGGTTCATGTCCTCGAGGAGGGACGCCGCGTCGGGGGAGCCGTCGTCTCGATCAATCCTGCGACCGGAGAGAACTCGCTCGACCTGTTCTATGTCGCGGTTGGCCAGGATGGCCGCGGCATCGGCAGGCGAGCCTGGGCTGCGATCGAGGCCCGATACCCGGAGACGAAGGTCTGGACGACGCAGACCCCCTATTTCGAGAAGCGAAACATCCATTTCTACGTCAATGTATGTGGCTTCAAAATCGTCGCCTATTATCACGCCGGATATCCCGACCCCAACCGCCCCGATATGCCTTGGCCTCCGGAAGAGGAGGGCATGTTCAAATTCGAGAAGCTGATGGCTCGCGGCCCGTGAAAGGCCAGGAGCCTCAAGCTTTCCCGCCCTGACTGCTCGCCGGCATCGCACACACAATCTTGAGGCGGTGTCGGTCGTCGGCGTATCTCCTCACCGGTCCCCGCCACGCCCCGTAGCGGCTCGGCCAGCGCAGGGCGACGCTGCCGCAGACGCCTGCGCCTACCGTGCTGAAGGCCCGCCGCCCTGAACTTGCTGCCTGTCGGACGGCATTCTCCCGCCGCGGCGGAGCCTCTCGACCAGCCTGACGACCACGACGAAGAAGACGGGGACGAAGACGATCGAGAGCAGGGTCGCGCTGATCATGCCGCCGAAGACGCCGGTGCCGATCGACTGCTGCGTCTCCTTGCCAGCCCCGCTGGCAATCATCAGCGGCACGATGCCGAGCGCGAAGGCGAGGCTGGTCATCACGATCGGGCGCAGCCGCAGGCGCGCCGCCTCGACGGCAGCCTCGGCTGCGCTTAGGCCTCGCGCGTGTCCCGACCTGGCGAATTCGACGATCAGGATGGCATTCTTGGCGGACAGGCCGATGATGGTGACGAGTCCGACCTTGAAGAACACGTCGTTCGGCAATTCCCGCAGCATCACCGCTGCCACCGCCCCGACCAGGCCGAGCGGGATCGCCAACAGCACCGAAACCGGCACGGACCAGCTCTCGTAAAGCGCAGCGAGCACCAGGAAGACGACCAGCATGGACAGGCCGAGCAGAAGCGGCGCCTGAGCGCCGGCCTGCTGCTCTTCCAGAGACTGGCCGGTCCACTCGATCGCGAAGCCCGCCGGCAGCTCCTTCGCCAGTCTTTCCATCTCGCGCATGGCCTCGCCGCTGGAGCGGCCATGGGCGGCGGCCCCTGTGATCCGCACAGCCGGATAGCCGTTGTAGCGCACGAGCTGGAGCGGGCCTTGCTCCCAGGATGTGGTGACGAGCTCGGACAGGGGCACCAAACCGCCCGCGGCATTGCGGATGCGAAGGCGGAGAACCTCGTCGAGGCTCATCCGCGCCGTCGCCTCCGCCTGGACGATGACCTGCTGCATCCGGCCGAGATTGGGAAAGTCGTTGACATAGGCCGAGCCCATCGCGGCGCTCAAGGTCTCGGCAACGACCGGGAACGAGACGCCCAGCACCTGGGCCTTCAGCCGATCGATCGCCACCGCAAGCCTGCTGCCGGGCGGCAATCCTTCCTGATAGACCCCGGACAGGACCGGGCTGCGGGCCGCAGCGGCCAGAAGCTGGGCCTGGGCCGCGGCCAGCGCAGCTGGGCCACGGCCGGCCCGGTCCTCGAGCCGCAGGGCGAAGCCGGAGGTCGTGCCCAGCCCGTCGATCGGGGGCGGCAGCATGCTGGTCGCGCTGCCCTCGCGGATCGACTTCGCGGCTGCGTTCGCCCGCGCGACCTCGTCGGCGGCGCTCGTGCCCGGTCGCTCTTTCCAGTCCTTGAGCATGGTGTAGATCATCGCCGCATTGGCGCCCGAGCCCGAGAACCCGTACCCCATAATGCTCTCGGTGTGTCTGACGCTCGGGCGCGAGGCGTTGTGCCGCTCGATCGCCTCGACAGCCTGGCGCGTGCGGTTGGCAGTGGCGTCGGCGGGGAGCTGGATCGAGGTCAGGAAATAGCCCTGATCCTCTTCCGGCAGAAAGGCCGAAGGGAGCTTCGCGAAGCCCAGGCCCAGCAGGGCGGCGATGGCCGCAAAGCCAGCCATCATGCGCAGCGGGCGCTGAACCAGACATGCGACAGCGCGCGCGTAACGGCTGGTCAGCTGGACAAAATGCCTGTCGAACCAGCCGAAGAAGCCTCTCTTCTCGCCATGGCCGTGCACCGGCTTCAGCATGGTCGCGGAAAGCGCCGGCGTCAGCGTCAAAGCCAGAAAGGCCGAAAGCAGGATCGAGACCGCCATGGCGAGCGCGAACTGACGATAGATGACGCCGACGGAGCCGCTGGCCAGCGCCAGGGGCATGAAGACGGCCGAGAGCACGAGCGTGATGCCGATCACTGCTCCGGTGATCTCGGTCATGGCCTTGCGCGTGGCCTCGCGCGGGCCGAGCCCTTCCTTGGCCATGATGCGCTCGACATTCTCGACGACGACGATCGCATCGTCGACGATAATGCCGATCGCCAGCACCATGCCGAACATGGTCAGCATGTTGATCGAATAGCCCACAGCGAGCATCACCGCGAAGGTGCCGAGCAGCGCGATCGGCGCGACGATGGCCGGGATCACCGCGTAGCGCAGTTTCTGCAGGAACAGCAGCATCACCAGGAAAACGAGCGCCATCGCTTCGATGAGCGTAACCAGCACCTTCTCGATCGACAGGCGCACGAAGGGCGCCGTGTCGAAGGGGATCGAATAGCTCATGCCCTGGGGCATCGCCCTGGCGAGATCGGCCATCCGCGCGGCGATCGCCGATGACGTGGCGACCGCATTGGCGCCGGGCGCGAGTTGCACCGCGAGCGTTGCGACGGGCTTTCCATTCGAGCGCGTGGAGAACGCGTAGGATTGCGCGCCGAGCTCCACCCTGGCGACATCCCCCAGCGTCAGGCTCGACCCATCGGCATTGGCCCGCATGACCACCGCCTTGAACTGGTCCGGCGTCCGCAACCGCCCGTCGATGCTGAGCGGCACGGTCACGCGCTGGGCCGCGGTGGTTGGCTCGGCGCCGATAGCGCCTGGAGCGATCTGCACGTTCTGCTGCGCCAGCGCGGCCGTCACATCTCCGAATGTGAGCGCGTGGGCGGCAAGCCTGGCCGGATCGATCCAGATCCGCATCGCCCGCTCCGTGGCGAAGAGCTGGACGCGCCCGACACCGGGCACCCGCTTGAGCTCGTCGGCGATGTTGCGCACGGCATAGTCCCCGAGCGTCACCTCGTCGGACTTGCCGTCCCGGGATTCGATGTCCAGCAGGAGCAGGAAGCCCGACGCCGCCGCTTCGACCGTCAGGCCGAGCTGGCGGACCGTCTGCGGCAGGCGTGGCTCGATCGTCTTCAGGCGGTTCTGGACATCGACCTGCGCCAGGTCCGACTGGGTGCCGGACTTGAACGTCGCCGTGATCGTCGCGGTGCCGGTCAGATCGGTCGAGCTTTCGAAATAAAGCAGATTGCGCACGCTCGACAGCTCGCGCTCGATCAGGCTGACCACGCCGTCGTTCATCGCCTGCGGAGAAGCGCCGGGGTAATTTGCATAGATGCTGACGCTCGGCGGAGCGATCGCCGGGTAGCGCTCCGTGGGCAGTTGCGGGATCGCGATGAGACCCGCGAGCGCGATCACGAGCGCGATCACCCCGGCGAAGACCGGCCGGTCGATGAAGAAGCGGGCCATCAGCGCAGCGGCTCCGCATCGGCGAACTGCTCGGCCCGCCACGGCACCGGCTTGACCGGCGCACCCGACCGGACGCGATCCTGTCCTTCGACGATCACCCGGTCGCCTTCGCCGAGCCCGCTCTTGACCACGACGCGCCCATCGATTTCCACGCCGGTCTCGACCTTGTGCAGGCGCACCCGGCTATCGGCCGCGACGAGCGCGACGCGCGCCGTGCCGTTGCCGTCGCGCCTCACGGCCTGCAACGGCACCAGCAAAGCGTCGGGATGCTTCTCCCGCGGCAGCCGCGCGCGCACGAACATGCCCGGCAGCAGAACATGACCGGGATTTTGAACTTCGACGCGCACAAGGACTTCGCTCGTCCCTGGATCGACCGCGATGCCGGAGAACAGCAGCTTGCCGGTGACCGGGTAAGCCTCGCCGTCGGCCGAAAGGATCTCCACGGCAGGGCCGTCATCGCGATTGCCGGTGCGGGCAAGTTCTCGCAACTCGTCGAGGCGGCGCGCTGGTTGGCGCAGATCGACATAAACGCGGTCGATCTGCTGCACGATCGCCAGAGGCAAGGTACCGCCGACAGCCACCAGCGCGCCTTCCGTGACGAGCGCCTGATCGATCCGGCCCGCGATCGGCGAGCGGATCGTCGCGAAGCCGAGATCGAGTTGCCGGCGCTCGAGGGTGGCACGGCTCCGCGCGACGTCGGCCGCCGCCTGCGCACGCATCGCCACCGCATCGTCATGCGCCTGCTGGCTGGCTGCCTGGGTCTTCAGCAGCGCTTCGATTCGCCGGACCTGAATGTCCGCGCGACCGAGAACCGATTCCGCCCGCTGAAGGGCTGCGGCCGCCATCGCCTTTTCGGCCGCGAAGACGGCTGAATCGATCTGGAACAAGGGCTCGTCGGCCGCGACATCGCCGCCCTGACGGAACAGCTGATGGCGGATGATGCCGCCGACCTGCGGCCGGATCTCCGCGACGCGATAGGCCGAGACCCGACCGGGCAGCAGATCCGCGACGACGACAGGCTCGGCCTTGAGCTCGACGACCGAGACTTCCGCCGGGGCCTCGCGCGCAGGCGGCTGCTCGCCCCGGCAGGAGGCGAGCGCCAGCGCTGCGACCAAGACGGCAAGATGCGGGCGGAGGAAACGGACGGGTCGAAAAGGAGAGGCGTTCATCCGCCGCGCTATCGTTCAGATCCGTTGCCGCAAGATTACGGGGCGCCCGCTCTCACTGGCGTTGCCGCGTGGCTGAGCCGCGCCGATGTCGTTGAAAAAGTCGGCATGGCCGTCAGCGTGAAGTGCTGACCCAGTCGTCCTGACGGAGGGCGATGCGATGGTGGGCGAGCGGCGGGTGGGGCAAGAGGCTCCGGTCTACGAGTTCAGCCTGGACCGGCATGGCCCGGCTGATCACTGGGCCCGCTCCATCGACCGTTTCGTTGATCGCTAAGATCTGCGCGCATTTGCGACCATTTTGCCGCGCGATCGGCCGGCCTTCGGTCGATCCCGAGCTGATGATCCGGGTGCTGCTCATCGGCTCTTGCCACGGCATCCGCTCCGGGCGGCGCCGGTGCGAGGACGTGTATCTGGGCCTGGCCTATCGCTGGTTCTGCCGGCTCGGCCGGGAGGGGCTGGTCGGCGGCGAAGGCTTCCCGGGTCCCAAGCCTCTCCGCTCGCCTCACTCTGATCCCGTTTTGTTCAAGCCGTGCTTTGGCGGCGAGCCGAAGCTCGCCGCCATCTGATTTCTAGACGCCCATCGGTTCGGACTTGGAGCCCGATCCAGCCTCAGGCGGTCGCGCTCGAAAACACGACTTTGGCTCCAAAAGGCACAACTTTGCGATCTTCACCAACTGAAGAGAGAGGCATAGTGTTTCCGCAAAAGAAACCCTAAGTCATTGAAATCGTTTGATTGGGATTTTTGGATTCCGGGATCAAAGTTCCGCAATCGGAGGGATAATACTTCCGCAAATTTAGCCGCTAGCTGGACACCCGCAAGAACCCTCCGATTTCTGGCGCTCTGATGGGTTCGGTGCAATGTCTGCCTGATGATCGGCTTCGGGCTGCCTGAGGGCCG
>NZ_FTMO01000056.1 GCF_900156025.1 Allobosea sp. TND4EK4 | reverse complement strand
TCGATCATCGCCATCTGGTGTCCACCAAATCATCAGGTGGACACCTATCCCGCTACAAATGCTTCCGAACAGGCGGGCGTCAGATCACGCTTACGGTGGCACGCCCGCTGCCTCCCGAACTCGGGCCGAACAGGTTTGTGCCGGGGCTGCCCGGCTGGGGGACCGTGCCGTCTCAGATCCATGTGATGCTGAGGGTACGCGTCCGGCGTAGGCCGCCTTGCGCGGGGTGATGCAAATCGTTGAGCACTGTGAGTATGGACAGCCATACTGACAGTGTCTTGAATCGCCTCGACGTGGTCGATACGGGGCGTCGTCGCCGCTGGAGCGACGGCGAGAAGGAGCGGATCGTGCTGGAGAGCATGGCTGGTCCGCGTCAGATCTCAGCGACGGCTCGACGGCATGGGATCGCGCGCTCGCAATTGCTGGCCTGGCGGCGGGCGCTGCTTGTCGAGCCAATCGCTACGCCTTCAGGCTTCATTCCGATGCTCGTGACGCCCGAGACTGACCAGCGCGAAGACGCGTGTCAGGCGACACGACAAACTGCCCCCCTGACGCCATGAGGAACTGACCCCTCTGGAGAGGAGGTCGGCATGGAAGAGCAAGAGGTTCAGAGTTCGCCGCGGTTGGGTTTGTCAACGGCGGTCGGATTCCAGGCCATCGTGGCGGAGTAAAAGCAGGCCACTGGCGTTGGGGAGCGGCGGATATGGCGAGGGCCCCGATCGGGGCCCTCGCCATATCGCGCTGTCGGGATTGATCAGGGGATGATCTCGCCGGTTTCTGGATCGGCGTTGTCTGGGGTGGCCTGGTTTTGCTCCGCCGCGGCGGTGGCGCGCCGGCGGCCAGCGGATTGCCTGAGGCGGTAGCTGTCGCCGTTCATGGCCAGGATGCTGACGTGGTGGGTGAGCCGGTCAAGCAGCGCGCCAGTCAGCCGCTCCGATCCCAGGACCGAGGTCCAGTCCTCGAAGGGCAGGTTCGAGGTGACGATGGTCGAGCCGCGCTCGTAGCGCTGCGAGAAGACCTCGAACAGGAGCTCGGCGCCGGTCGGTGACAGCGGCACATAACCAAGCTCGTCGACGATCAGCAGCTTGACCGCCTGCAACTCGCGCTGGAGCCGGAGCAGGCGCTTCTCGTCGCGGGCCTCGAGGAGCTGATTTACCAGGGAAGCCGCCGTCGCGAAGGCGACAGAGAAGCCCTTCTGGCAAGCGGCCAGCCCGAGCGCGAGAGCGACATGGGTCTTGCCCGTGCCGCTGTTGCCGAGCGCGATGATGTTCTCCCGGCGCAGGATGTAGCCGCAGCGCGCCAGCTCCAGCACGAGCATCTTGTTGAGGCTCGGGAT
>NZ_FTMO01000003.1 GCF_900156025.1 Allobosea sp. TND4EK4 | reverse complement strand
CACTGGCAAGGCGCGCCGACGAGGCGGCGGCACTGCTCGCCGCCCATTACCGCAAGACCTCGGAGCTCGTCGAAGCCCACATGCAGGCCGCGCCGGCTTCCCGATAACCACATCGTCATTCCGGGCCTGCGCTTCGCTCCGTCCGGAATGACGGCATGGATGAGTCCAGGTCTCTCCTCAGGGCAGCAGCTTCCAGCCGCCCTGCTCGATCTTCACCAGCACGCGCGAGCGCTCGTCGACACCGAAGCTGCTTTGCGGCGTGAAGTTGTAGACGGCGTGGGTGCCGACGATCTCCTTGCTCGACATCAGCGCCTGGCGCAGCGCTTCCTTGAAGGCCGGCGTGCCGGGCTTGGCCCCGCTCTCCAGAGCACGCTTGGCAGCATCGGTGAGAACCACCCAGCCGTCGAAGGCATAGGCCGAGAAGCCGTCGGTCGGCTTGCTGCCGTTCGCCTTCTCATACGCCGCGCGATAGGCGAGCGCGACCGGCTTGATCGGGTTGCTGTCCGGCAGCTGCTCGGCGACCGCGACAGGCCCGGTCGGGCAGATCAGCCCCTCGGCCGCCTTGCCGGCGACGCGCAGGAAATCCGTGCTGATCATGCCGTTATTGCCGTAGATCGGGCCCTTGTAGCCGCGCTCGCTGAGCGCGAGGACCGGCAGGGCGCCTGGCGTCGCCGTGCCGCCGACAACGATCGCATCGGGGCGGGTGGCGATCGTCTTCAGCACCTGCGGCATCACCGAGGTGTCGGTGCGGGCATAGCGCTCGTTGTTGACGAGCTTGATGCCGCCCTCCTGGGCGGCGGCCGAAAGGGAGTCGTGCATCAGGTCGCCCAGCGCGTCGCTGAAGCCGATGAAGCCCACGGTCTTGAGGTTGCGCTTCTTCATGTCGGCAACGATGGCTTGCGCCAGCAGCTTCTGCGGCTGCGGGATCTGGACGACCCAGGGGCCGCCATCGCCCTTCGGCGGCTCGGCGATCGGCGAGATCGCGACCATCGGCACCTTCAATTCGGCGGCGACGGTGGCCATCGCGAAGGTCTGCGGCGCGCCCGAGGTGCCGATCAGGATATCGACCTTTTCCTGTTCGACGAGCTTCCGCGCGTTCCTGACCGCGGCGGTGGGATCGGAGGCGTCGTCGAGCTGGATGATGCGGATCGCCTCGCCGCCGACCTCGCCCCGATAGGCGGCGCCTGCCGCGATCCCCTTGGCGTTCGGGATGCCGATCGACGAAATCGGGCCGCTCAGACCGGTGACGAAGCCGACCACGATTTCCGCACGCGCAGCGGTGGCCGCCAGTGCGAGCGAGATGGCCGTCGCGGCGGCAAGGATCCGGTGACGCATGACGATTCCCCTGTTGTTGGTGTCGCCGCAGCACGGCCGCAGCGGTCCACGGCACGCTCTCTGCATGGATGTGACCAGGCCTCGCGGGGCAGGCCGCCATAGGCAATCGGCCCGCATGAAACCGCAGAAACATTCAGCCCACGAACGAATGCTGTCAAGTTTTCGAGAGAGCGGCATTCTTACGAAAATAACCGGGAAAGCACTTTGTCGTTTCCGGGCAAGGGCTTGGTTCGGTGTCGGGGGCCCCGTTCCAGCGGCATCGGCGCCACCGCGGGCTTGACGCAAATTACTTAAGACATAAAGTAACTCGCGGAACAGCCTGAAGACCGTGCGATCCGGCTTGCGCGAACCTCGAGGGGAGGGGCTCGCATGGAGCCGTTCCACGGCGGGCTCGGCGTGGAGGTATCGATGGCGGAACGCTCATTTGCGCGCGAGGTCCAGGATCTGCGCCTCGGCGACGGCGATACCTTTCGCGGCGAGGGCATCCTTGCCATCACCAAGGCGCTGCTGCAATCGGGCGTTTCCTATGTCGGAGGCTATCAGGGCTCGCCGATTTCCCATCTGATGGACGTTCTCGCCGACGCCAAGGACGTGCTCGACGAGCTCGGCGTCCATTTCGAGTCCTCCGCCTCGGAGGCTGCTGCCGCCGCCTCGCTCTCGGCCTCGGTGATGTATCCGCTGCGCGGCGCCGTGACCTGGAAGTCGACGGCCGGCACGAACGTCGCCAGCGACGCGCTGACCAATCTGGCGTCCGGCGGCGTCACCGGCGGCGCCTTGATCATCCTCGGCGAGGATTACGGGGAGGGCTCCTCCATCCCGCAGGAGCGCAGCCATGCCTTCGCGATGAAGTCGCAGATCTGGCTGCTCGACCCGCGCCCCAACCTCGAATCCATCGTCAAATCGGTGGAGGACGGCTTCGAGCTCTCGGAAGCGACCAACACGCCGGTGATGCTGCAGGTCCGCATCCGCGCCTGCCATGTCCATGGCCAGTTCGTCGCCAAGGACAACCGCAAGCCGGCCTACACCATCCGTGAGGCGCTGGAGAACCCGCAGCGCGATCTCAACCGCATCGTGCTGCCGCCGGCCTCCATGCTGCAGGACCGGCAGAAGCTGGAGCAGCGCTGGCCGGCGGCGGTCGATTTCATCAAGCGCCGCAAGCTCAACGAGTTCTTCGGACCCGAGGCCGGCGAGGTCGGCATCGTGATGCAGGGCGGGATGTACAATTCCGTGATGCGCGGCCTGCAATATCTCGGCCTCGCCGATGCCTATGGCGAGAGCAAGATTCCGCTCTATGTCCTCAACGTCACCTATCCGCTCGCCGATGACGAGGTGGCGGAGTTCTGCCGCGACAAGCGCGCCGTGCTGGTCGTCGAGGAGGGGCATCCGGAATATATCGAGCAGGCGATCGGCACCGTCCTGCGACGCCGGGGCGTGGCGGCCAGGCTTGCCGGCAAGGATGTGCTGCCGCTCGGCGGCGACTATACCGCCGCCGTGCTGAGCAAGGGCATCGGCGCCTTTCTCGACCAGAACGCGCCGCATCTTCTCGGGAACCGCCCGCCGTTGCCGAGCGCCGATGCGGTCGTCTCCGCCGCCCCGGTCAAGCAGCTCGCCGAGATCGTGCCGCCGCGCCCGGCCGGCTTCTGCATCGGCTGCCCGGAGCGGCCGATCTTCGCGGCGATGAAGCTGGTCGAGAAGGAACTGGGGCCGCACCAGATCTCGGCGGATATCGGCTGCCACCTGTTCTCGATCCTGCCGCCCTTCAATCTCGGCGGCACGACGATGGGCTATGGCCTCGGCCCGGCCTCGGCCTCGGCCTTCAACGTCGAGGCGGACAAACGGCCGATCTCGGTGATGGGCGATGGCGGCTTCTGGCACAACGGCCTGTCGTCCGGCATCGGCAATGCCGTGTTCAACAAGCAGAACCAGGTCATCATGGTCGTCGACAACTATTATTCGTCGGCGACGGGCGGGCAGGACATCATGTCCTCGCGCGCCGACAATGCCCGCCGCTCCACCAACAACCCGATCGCCAGGGCCGTGCGCGGCATCGGCGCCAAATGGGTCCGCGAGATCGACCGGACCTATGACGTCGCCAAGATGCGGGACACGTTGAAGGCGGCTTTGACCTCGAAGGAGGAGGGGCCGAAGATCATCATCGCCTCCTCCGAATGCATGCTGAACAAGCAGCGCCGGGTGAAGCCGCTGTTCAACAAGGCGGTCAAGGAGGGCAAGCGCTCGGTCAAGCAGCGCTTCGGCGTCGACGAGGATGTCTGCACCGGCGACCATGCCTGCATGCGGCTCTCCGGCTGCCCCTCGCTCTCGGTCAAGCATCTCGACGACCCGCTGCGCGACGATCCCGTCGCCGCGATCGACAACAATTGCGTCGGCTGCGGCAATTGCGGCGAGGTGGCGGAGGCCGCGGTGCTCTGCCCCTCCTTCTACCGCGCCGACGTGATCTATAATCCCACACGCTTCGACCTCTTCATGGCGAAGCTGCGCGGCGCCGTGATCGGTTATTTGCAGCGGCGCCGCGACGCCCGGCGGGTGGTGTTCTCGTGAACGCTGTTGCCCCGCTGCCGACCGGCGAAAGTGCCGCGTTCGACCGCCCGCTCTCGATCGCCGTGCTCGCCATGGGCGGGCAGGGCGGCGGCGTTCTGACCGACTGGATCGTGGCCGCGGCCGAGCATGCCGGCTGGGTCGCGCAATCGACCTCCGTGCCCGGCGTTGCCCAGCGCACCGGTGCGACGATCTATTATGTCGAGATGCTGCCGCCGCGCGGTGGCCGCCACCCGGTGCTTTCGCTGATGCCGACCCCGGGCGATGTCGATGTGGTGGCTGCGGCCGAATTCATGGAAGCAGGCCGCGCCATGCTCCGCGGGCTGGTGACGCCGGACCGCACGACGCTGATCGCCTCGACGCATCGCAGCCTGGCGGTGAGCGAGAAGGAGAAGCCCGGAGACGGCATCGCCGCTTCAGGCCCGGTTTACGAGGCGTCTGATTTCGCCGCGCGCCAGTCGATCCAGTTCGACATGCAGGCGCTCGCCGAAAGGAACGGCAGCGTGATCTCCGCGGTGATGTTCGGCGCGCTGGCCGGTTCCGGCGTGCTGCCCTTTTCGCGCGAGACCTACGAGGCTGCGATCCGCGAGGGTGGCAAGGGTGTCGAGCCGAGCTTGCGCGCCTTCGCGGCCGGCTTCGACCGGGCGGCGCGCCCGCCCGAGCCGGTTCCTGTGCTGGAAGCCGAAGCCCTGCCGCCACCGGTGCCGACGAGCGTCGGCGTGCCCCAGCTCGACGCCCTGCTGGCCAGGGTCCACGGCGAGTTCCCCACCTCCGTTCGGCCGATGGTCTTCGCCGGGGTCAAGCGCCTGACCGACTATCAGGATGTCGCCTATGCCGGCGAATATCTCGACCGCCTGCGCGGCTTCCTGGCGCTGGACCGTGCCCATGGCGGCGAGGCGGCCGGCTATGCCTTCACCGATGCGGCCGCCAAATACCTCGCCGTCGCCATGGCCTATGACGACGTCATCCGCGTCGCGGATCTGAAGACGCGGGCCTCGCGCTTTGCCCGCATCGACCAGGAGGTCGGCAAGCGGGACGGGCAACTCCTCTATATGACCGAGTTCATGCATCCGCGCATGGAGGAGGTCATCGGGACCATGCCGAAGGGCCTCGGCCTCTGGCTCGAGGGCCAGCCCCGGCTGGTGCGCCTGCTCGACCGCGTCGTCAATCGCGGTCGACGCGTCAAGACCGGGCATGTCTCCTGGTTCCTATCGCTCAACCTCGTCGCCGCTCTGCGGCCTGCGCGCCGGCGCCTGCTTCGCCATCTGCGAGAGGGCGCTCATATCGCGAACTGGCTGGCCCTGGCGGAACGGATCGTCGCGCAGGATTACGCACTCGCCGTCGAGGTACTGGCCTGCCGCCGGCTGGTGAAGGGGTATTCCGACACCCATGCGCGCGGCGAATCGAAGTTCGATCGCGTGCTCGCCGCGGCCCCCGGGCTGGTCGGCAAGCCGGATGGCGCCGGCTGGTTGCGGCGGCTGCGGACGGCCGCGCTGGCCGACGAGCAGGGCGAGGCACTGGAGGGAGCGCTGAAGACGCTGGAGGGCGCCTTCGAGGCCTGAGCATCCATCGCTGGGCCGGCGCCGTCTGGAATGATCGGGGCCGCGCGGAAGCCACTACGGTCTCGATCGTGATGTTTCCGAGAAAGACCGGAACGCTCTAGCGCCCGCCGTCACTGCGGTTGGCGACGACGACGCGCTTCAACGAGGCCAGCTTCTTGACCAGATCGTCGATGTCTTCTTCCGGGAAGCCGGCCATGACATCGGCGAGCCAGGCACTGTGCTTCTTCGCCATCCGGCGGAATTTCTGCCGGCCCTCCACCGTCAGGCAGATGATCTGGATGCGGCGGTCGAGATTGGAGGGCCTCCGGGTCACGAACCCGTCCGCGATCAGCCGCTCGATGATCGGCGTCACATTGGCCTGCGAGACCATCAGGCGCTTTGACAGCTCGCCCTGCACGAGCCCGCCCGGCTCACGGTCGAGCTGGGCCAGGATATCGAAGCGTGGCAGGGTGAAGTTGAAGGTCTCGCGGAACTGGCGGCGCAGCTCGGACTCGATCAGGGTGGAGCAGGCAAGCAGGCGCAGCCAGAGCCGCACCTCGCCGCGGTGATCCTGGTCGCCGGCAGACCGCTCGCCGAGGCGAAAATCGTCGAGTTCTTCGTGGATAGTCAAGGCACGATCCTTTTGAGATGTCACCCGGCCGCCGGCTGTCTCTTCCTCCTCGCTGATATCGCTCAAAACTCCCGGCAATGAAACCGTTCTTTTGAACGGAAGCCGGTTTCGCTCTCGACAGCAGAGGCGCGTCGCTCTAAGAATTGCTTAGTGCCTTAACTAATGCGAGGGTCCATGTCGCGTTTCGCTCCCTTGCGGACGAGCGATCTCTCTCCAGCCATCTGGCGGCACGCTCTCGCCATCCGCTTCGGCCACTGCGACCCGGCTGGCATCGTCTACACGCCGCAATACTTCCACCTCTTCAACACCGTCCTTGAAGAGTGGTACGCGCAGGCGCTGGGCATCTCCTATTACGAGCTGATCGGCCCGCGCCGAACCGGGCTGGGCTATGCCCACGCCTCGGCCGATTTCGCCAAGCCTGCGCGCATGGGCGAGACGCTGGAGGTCGCGGTCGTCATCGAGGCGCTCGGGCGCAGTTCCGTGACGCTGAAGCTGCATGCCTTCAAGGACGGGCTCGAATGCGCCAGGGGCTCTTTCGTCACCGTCGTGACCTCGCTGGCCGAGCACAAGGCCATTCCCGTCCCCGACGATCTGCGCGCGGCCTTCGAGGCCTATCGCGACCGCTGCGGCGGCCCGACGGCCTGAGGCCGCGGCCTCAGGTCTCCGCCGAAGTGGTGGTCCTCGCTCCCGACGCCTCTGGCTGAGGGTCGAAGCAGCCGGTCAGGCTGTCACCGCTTCACCTGATAGCCGGACTTCTCTCGATCCCAGGTCTGCTCGCTCACACCCCGGCTGCGCAGCGTGGGCTTGCTGATCTTGCCGTTCTCGGTCAGCGGCATCGCCTCGACAAAGGTCAGGAAGCGCGGCAGTGCGAAATAGGCCAGCCGGTCCTCGCAATGGCGCAGCACCTCCTCCGGTGAAAGCGCTGCGCCGGCCTCGAACTGGATCGCCGCCGCCACCTCGTCCTCGCCGAGCTCGGACGGCAGCGGGTAGACCGCGCAGGCGCCGATGGCAGGATGCGCCAGCAGGATCTGCTCGACCTCCCAGGAGGAGACGTTCTCGCCGCGCCGGCGGATCGTGTCCTTGATCCGGTCGATGAAGCGGTAATGTCCGGCCGGCTCGCGCACCACCCGGTCGCCGGAGTGGAACCAGTAGTTGCGCCAGGCTTCGACGGTCTTCTCCGCCATGTTGTAGTAGCCTGTGGCGAAGGAAAACGCTCGGGTCGGACGCAGCAGCAGCTCACCCGAGACGCCATCCGGAACCGGCTCGTCGTTCTCGTCGACAATGCAGGCCTCGACGCCCTCGGCGAGATAGCCCAGGCTGCCGGGATGATCGGACGGGATCGGGCTGGCAAAGACGAAGTTCGTCTCGGTCGAGCCGTAGCCGTCGAGCAGCGGAACGTTGAAGCGGCTGCGGAACACGTCGTGGAAGCGCGCCGGCACGCCGCCGCCCAGCGCGACCCGCAGCTTGTGCTCGCGATCCTCGGGCCGTTCCGGCTGCGCCAGCAGGATCGCCGCCATCGCGCCCAGCAGATAGCCTACATTGGCCTCGTGCTTGCGGATCGAGTCCCAGAAGCGGGAGGCGGAGAATTTCGGCTCCAGCACATAGGTGCAGCCATTGATGATCGCCTGGTAGAAGGCGTTGAGCGCATTGGTGTGGAACAACGGCAGCGTGGTCAGCAGTGTCTCGCCCTCGCGGATATCGAGCGCGCGAGCCGAATAGACACCCCACCAGAACATCTGCGCCTGCGGGCAGCAGACGCCCTTCGCGGGGCCTGTCGTCCCCGAGGTGTAGAGGATCGCGACCGTGTCGCCGGGCTTGACCGGCCCGGGCGCGATTCCCTCCCCGAGAACGGGAAGGGTGCGCCAGCCGGCCCGCGCCGGCGCGCTGTCCCCCGCCACCCAGGTCTTGGGCGGCAGCAACCCGGCATCGATCGTGTCGAGCGCCGGAAACGAGGCATCCTCGATCACCAGCAGCGCCGGCTCGGCATTGCGCAGCACATGCTCCAGCTGGCCGCCGCGCAGCGCCAGGTTGATGGGCACGGCGATGACGCCGAGCCAGGCGCAGCCGAGATAGACCTGCAGGAACTCCGGCCGGTTCGAGCACAGGATGGCGACGCGGTCGCCATGGCGCAGCCCCGCATCCGCCAGCGTCTTGGCGGAGGCCGCTGCGATCCTGGCGGTATCCGCGAAGCTCCAGACCGTCTCTCCGAACACGAGGAGGCGTCGGCCGCCGTAGCGCTCGGCCTGTCGCTGGAGCAGGGTCGGCAGCACGCGCTCGGCTGGGGCGAAGCGCCGAACCGCGTCGATGGCGTCGAGAGGCGTGCGGCCGAGATCGCTCATGCGATCCTCCAATCTGCGCGGATGCAAAAGCCGGCAGGCCTAAAGGGCCGGCAAGCGGCAAATTAGTTCATGCCCGAAGTAATTTGACAAGGGCCTATCGCGCTGCGTGCGGATCGCTTTATAGATGAGGTGCTTCTGCTCCGGAGATTGGTTCATGGACGTTCTTGGCCGCTTCGCTTCGCCGCATGATGCCTTTGCCGCGTCCGTGCAACGGTCCCCGGACGCACCCTTCCTGATCGCGCCCGCGAGCGCGGGGCTCGCTTATGCGCCGGGCGGCTTCAGCCTCGCCTATGGCGAGGTCGGGGCCCAGGTGGAGCGGGCGAAAGCCGCCTACAGCCAGGCTGGTTACGGCCGCGGCGCGCGCGTCGCCCTCCTGCTGGACAACCGGCCCGAATTCTTCGTGCACTGGCTCGCGCTTAACGCGCTCGGGGTCTCGATCGTCCCGATCAACCCGGATCTGCGGCCGGAGGAACTCGCCTTCCAGCTCTCGCTCGCCGATGTCGATCTGGCCCTCGGCGTCGGCGAGCGCATCGCACCGCTCGCAAAGGGAGCGGAGTTCACCCGCTTCCGGCCGGTCGAGCTCGGAGCGGCCATTCCGGATTGCCGCAAGACGGTTACGGCGCAGGCCGGAGACCGCGACGCGGAATGCGCGCTGCTCTTCACCTCGGGCAGCACCGGCAAGCCCAAGGGCTGCATCCTGTCCAACCGCTACTTCCTGCAGGTGGCGCAGTGGTATCACGGCCAGGGCGGCATCGCGGCGGTGGAGGAGGGCGACATCAATCTGACGCCGCTGCCGATGTTCCACATGAACGCGCTGGGCTGCAGCGCCGTCGGCATGATGGCCACGGGCGGGGCGGTCGTTCCGCTCGATCGCTTCCATGCCAGCCGCTGGTGGGCCAGCGTCGCCGATAGCGGCGCGACGATCATCCATTGTCTCGGCGTCATCCCCGCGATCCTGCTGCAATTGCCGCCGAGCCCGGACGATCGACGCCACAAGGTCCGCTTCGCCTTCGCGCCCGGCGTCGATGTCCGCCACCGCGCCGCCTTCGAGGAGCGTTTTGGCATCCGCATCGTCGATGCCTGGGCGATGACCGAGACGGGCGGTGCGGCGGCGACGACGACGGCGGAGGTTCCCGCGGGCTTCGAGTCACGCTGCATCGGCAAGCCCGCGGCGAGCATGGACTATCGCATCGTCGATGAGCAGGGTGGCGAGGTCGGCAAGGGCCAGGCGGGCGAGCTGCTCGTCCGTGCCCGCGGTGACGATCCCCGGGCGGGTTTCTTCAGCGGCTATCTCGACGACGAAGCCGCGACGGAGGAAGCCTGGCAGGGCGGCTGGTTCCACACCGGCGACTTCATCCGGCAGGGCGATGACGGCCTGCTCTATTTCTTCGATCGCAAGAAGAGCATCGTGCGCCGCAGCGGCGAGAACATCGCGGTGCTGGAGGTCGAATCGGTGCTGCAACGGCAGGAGGCTGTGCGGGCCACCGCCGTCACCCCCGTGCCGGACGAGCTTCGCGGCGAGGAGGTCTTCGCCTTCATCGTCGCCGACACTGCGGAAAAAGCGGCCCTCGCCGAGCGCATCCTGCGCGAAAGCGCCGCGCTGATCGCCTATCACAAGCTGCCTGGCTATGTGGCCTTCGTGCCGGATCTGCCGCTCTCGGCGACGAAGAAGCTGGCGCGCGGCGAGATCAAGCAACTCGCCGCGAAGGCGGTGGAGGATGGCACGGCGCTCGATCTGCGCCCGCTGAAGGCCAGCCTCCGCAAACACTGAACGTTCGCGTTGCGAGCGTTCGCGGGCCGTCACGCTTCCGGGAAAATGCGGGTCATCCCGGACAAGCTGCGCAGCAGCGTCGATCCGGGATCCATCATAGCCCTCCGGAGGCCTCCGATGGATCCCGGCTCAAGGCCGGGATGACGTGGCGGTTCAGGGACGATCCAGCACGCTTCAAGCCTGATCAAGGCAGCCAGCGCGCCCTGCGGGTTCTCGTCACCCAGTCTCGCCCACCAGCGCCAGCACACGCACCGGGCTGCCCGAGCCGTTGATGATCTTCAGCGGCGTCGCAATGATCACCGCGCCGGTCGGCGGCAGCTTGTCGAGATCGCGCAGGCATTGCAGGCCGTAGCGCCCGCCGCCATGCAGGAAGTGATGGGCCGGGTAGGGCGGGTCGAGATGGGCGGCCTGCCCCGCATCGGTCCCGATCGTCTCGGTGCCGAAGCCGATGATGCCGCGCTCCTCGACCAGCCAGCGCATCACGGCCGAGTCCGGCCCCGGCGTATGCGGGCCGCCTTCGCCGAGATTGGCATAGTCGCGCCCGCTGCGCTTCGACCAGTCGGTGCGCAGCAGCACCCAGTTGCGCTCCGGGATGCGGCCATGCTCGGCCTCCCAGGCTTCGACCACGGGAATCGTCAGCAGGAAGTCCGGGTCGGCTGCCGACTGCGCCGAGCAGTCGATCACGCAGGCGGGCGCGACCATGTCGGCGACCGGCATCGTATCGACCGCATTGTTGGGCAGGTCCTTGCCGGTGAACCAGTGGATCGGAGCATCGAAATGCGTGCCGGTATGCTCGCTCAGCGTGATGTTGTTCCAGTACCAGCCGGGGCCGGCGGCGTCATAGCGCGAGATCTGCTCGATCCGGAGCGGCGAGGCCTGGCCGAACTCCGGCGGCAGCACGATCACCGGGAAATCCGGGCTGAGCGTGAAGGTGAGGTCGATCACCTTCACCGAGCCGCCGGCGAGGGCGGCGGCGAAGGCGGCGAGGTCGGTGGCGGCCATGGCGGGCTCCTGTCGGTGGGGCGATGCGACGATCAGCCGAGTTCGCGTTCGAGCGCCTTCGGATTGGCGGCGAGGCGGCGGCGGACATCCTGCGCGACGTCGCCGACGAAGACCTCCTCGAGGCCCTGGCGAAGGCCGGAGACGATCCCATCCGCGACGGCGCGAGGCGCCACCTTGGGCGGCGGCAGGGTCTGGAACCAGTCGCCGTCGATCGGCCCGGTGAAGACGTTCATCACCTTCACGCCGCCGCTGCGCAGTTCGCTGCGCAGGCAGTGGGAGAGGGCAAGGCACCCCGCCTGCGAGGCGGCATGGGCGCCAAAGGGCTGCCAGTTCGCCAGAGCGTAGACGGACAGGACATTGACCCATGCGGCGGCGCTGTCGATCCCGTCGGCGCCGCGCATTCGCATGGCCGGGCCGAAGCTCTGGGCGAGATGGACGAGCCCCATATAGGTCTCGGCCAGCTCCATCTGGAAGAAGCTGGTCCCCTGCCGGTCGGTGAGGCCGCCGGGCCGCACGAATTCGGCGGTGTTGACGAGGATGTCGGTCTTGCCGGCGATGTCGGCGGCGAGATCGCGCACCGAGCGTTCGTCCCCCAGATCCAGCGGCACGAGCTTCACGCCGTCCAGCGCGCGCAACCGCTCCTCTTCGGGAAACGGCTTCCAGTTCTCGGGAACGCCGACATGGATCGTCCGCGCGCCGGCCTTGAGCAGCGCTTCCACGGCCGCCAGCCCGACCGGGCTGCGGCCGTTGGTGACGAGGATGCGCCGGAACTTCGGGTCGGCGGTCATCTCCCGCCATTGCCGGTCGTCCTGCATGTGCGGGGTCTCCTGTTGCGGTTTGGCGAAGGCCACCGCCTGGCCGCTCTTGTCGAGCTGAAGCGACATCGCCACCCGCTCGCCCTCGGCGCAATCGCCATGGAGATGGGACACCATCACCGGCCCGCAGTCGAGCTTGACCAGGCCAATGCGCCAGGGCGCGCGCTCCCTGAAATAGACATCCGCCGGCACGCGCACCGTCGTCTCGGAAACGAGCACCCCGCCGCGCGGCGCCTCGACGAAGGGAAGCTCGGTCGAGAGGCACTCCGGGCAGATTTCGCGGGCTGGATAGGTGAAGCTGCCGCAATGCGCGCAGCATTGCAGGGCGAAGCGGCCTTCGGCCGCCGCGGCGGTGAAGCCATGGGAGGTTCGGCTGCGCGCGGCCGGCGGCTGCGAAGGCGCCAGCGTGCGGTTGAGGGGGCTGCGCTTGCGGGGTGGCGAGAGCGGCTGCGTCATGAGCTCGGCCCCGTCAGGATGGCGGCACCCGAGGACAGGCCGCGCTCGTAATTGATCATCCCGAAGCCGGAGGCCAGCGCTGCTCTCGCGCCCGCCACCTGCGTCGACCCGGCCTGGCCCAGCACCTGCCGCAGCCCCTCGGTCAGCCCGAGATAGCCGCCGCCCGCGCCGGCCTGTCCGACCGAGAGCTGGCCGCCGGAGGTGTTGTGGGGGAAGTTGCCGCCGATGGTGAGGTCGTGCTCGCGCACGAAACGCGGCCCCTCGCCCTTCTCGCAGAAGCCGAGATCCTCGAACTGCATCATCACCACGAAGGGGTAGTCGTCATAAGTGAGGACGACGTCGAGATCGTCCGGCCGCATGCCGGCCATGGCGTAGAGCTCGCCGATATCCCTGGCCCAGCCGCCGCGGATCTGCACCACATCGTCCGGGAAGGCATTGTGCCGTTCGATGGTGGCCGCGATGCGCGCCACCGGCAGCTTCAGCGAGGCGGCGATATCCTCGCGCATGACGAGGAAGGCTTCCGCGCCGGCGCAGGGCATCACGCAGTCGAAGAGATGGATCGGGTCCGAGATCGGCCGCGCCTTCATGTATTGCTCGAGCGTCAGCGGCGCCTTCATCAGCGCATGCGGATTGCGCAGCGCATTGGCCCGCTGCGACACGGCGATGCGGCCGAAATCCTCGCGCGTCGCTCCGAAGCGCTTCATGTAGTGCTGCGCGATCAGCGCGAAGCTCGCATTGGCGCCGCCGGCCCCATAGGGATAGGCGGCATCCTGCGCGAAGCGCGAGAAATTCTCCAGCGTCCGCCGGAAGGTGTCGACCTGGTTGGTGTCGCCGGCGATGCAGGCGACGACATCGGCATCGCCCGCCTGCACGGCGCGCGCCGCCTTGCGCAGGCCCGCGATGCCGCTGACCCCGCCGAGCGGGACCGTGTCGAGCCAGCGCGTGCTCAGCCCGAAATGCTGCGTCAGTGCGACGGCCGAATCGGGCTGGAGCGTGAAACTCGAGACCACCAGCCCGTCGATGGCGCGCTTGTCGATGCCCGAGCTCTCGACGAGGCCTTTCAGCGCCCGGCCGATCCACCATTGCGCGCTCTCGATCGAGTAGCGCTCATAGGGAACCGTCACCGGCGCGGCGACGACGACGCCGTCATAGGAGAGGCGCTGCCGCGCGGCGTGGTTCATCTCAGGCGACCGTCAGCTTCACGTCGATATTGCCGCGCGTCGCATTCGAATAGGGGCAGCGCTGATGCGCACCCTCGATGATGTCCTGCGCCAGGGCCCGTTCGACGCCCGGCAGCGCGACCTCGAGCTCGACGGTGAGTGCATAGCCGGTCGGGACCGGCCCCATGCCGACCTTGGCCGTGACCGAACTGTCCTCCGTGAGGCTCACCTTGCGCTGGCGGGCGACCAGCTTCACCGCGCCGAGGAAGCAGGCGGCATAGCCGGCAGCAAAGAGCTGCTCCGGGTTGGTGCCCCCGCCGCCGGGCCCGCCGAGCTCCTTCGGCAGCGAAAGCGTCAGCGCGAAGCCTCCATCGGGGCTGTGCGCCTTGCCTTCGCGCCCGCCGGTGGCGGTCATCTGCGCCTCGAACAGAATCTTCTCGGGAACGACGGTCATCGATGGGCCTCGCTGGGTGTCTTCGTGGCTGCTGCGAAGGAGGCGCCGCCATGGCGGGCGAGGCGGCTGAAATCCTCCCGCGCCCGGCGGCTGGCGAGCGCAAAGCTCGGGCCGCGACTCGGCTGCGTGCCGTTGAGACGCTGAAGCTGCACCCACATCTCGGCCGATTTCAGCGCCACCGCCGCGCAGTTGACGACGGGCGCGTGGGCGACCCGCAGGTTATGCTCGGAGCAGAGCAGCAGCCCGGGCAGCACGCCGGCCGGCACCAGAACATCGCAGCCGGCCTCGATCAGCGGCTGGGCGCAAACCGTGAAATCGGCGAGCATGCTGAGCCGGGCGCTCTCGTTGCCGGCGAAGGCCTCGGAGAAGTCCTCCGGCTTGCAACCAAGTCCGACGACCCCGCCGATGCGCTGTCCAAGCCCATAACGATCGGCCTGCTCGTAGTGATAGGTCGAAAACACCTTGTCGATCGTCACCAGTCCGAGCCGCCGCCCGAGTTGGGAGGCGGCCAGCAGCGTCGCCTCGCCGGTTCCGACGACCGGGATCTGGAGGGCGGAGCGCAGCTCGTACAGGCCGGGGTCCTGGAAGTGCCCCATGACATAGGCGTCGAACCCGTCATCCTCGGCCTGCAGGCCGTTGTCGATGGCGGCGATCGCGCAGCGAAACTCGCTGAGCCTGCCGAAATCCCGATCCGGCGGCGTCATCCCGGCGACATGAACGCTTGTGCCGGGAGCGGCAATCTCGTTCAAATAGGATGACAGCTTGGCGAGATAGGGCGCGTTGAGGCTCGCATCGACAAAGCTTTGCCAGAAGATTTTCATGGCCGCGCGGTCCCTCGGGGTGCAGGCGCCATCGTCTGCGTTGAATTAATTAAAGCACGAAGAATCTGGGGGTCAAGCGCGGCCGGCGACGATTGAGCGGCTGCGTGCATGATACCCATGCCGGATATCATTGCGCTGACGGCCACGTATCCCCACGAAATGCGCGAAAATTCGGCTCGATTGCCTGACCTTGCATCGCCATCGGAGTTGACGGATTTTCGAAAGATATTTAGGACATTAATTAATTGCTCCCCGCTGCTCTCTCCGAGGCGAGGCGAGCTGATGGGGAACGGAGAAGACGATGGTGGCGAGGTCCGCTTTGTCCGCAGATGGTGCTCCGCTCCCGCGGTCAGCAGCCATGCTCGCGCAGGAAGGAATTGACCTGCTCGGCAAAGATCTCCGGCATCTGGTCGGGGAAGGGCACTTGCGCCCCCGGAACGCGGTGCATTCTGCTTCCGCGGATGGCCGCCGCAACGGCATCGCCCGAGCGGGCATTCGGGTCGTTCTCCGGCACCAGGACGAGCGCAGGGCAGGCGATCAGCCCCACCCGGTCTTCCATATGGTAGCGGTTGACGACGCGGTGGCCCTCGACCGCCATCGGCCCGCTGCGCAGCGCATCCGCCATGAAGCGGCGCAGGAGGTCGACGTCGCCCTCGGGATAGAAGGGGCGGCGGCGGTTCCACAATTCGGTGAGATGGCTGCCATCGGCCCGTTCGGTGACGTCGTCGATGACGCGCTGGCCGTCATGATGCTGTCTCCGCGCGGCATCGACGAAGGGGCAGGCCGACAGCACGGCGGCGGCAATGCGCTCGGGATCTCGGGCCGCGATCTCGGCCGCGATGGCCGCGCCGGTATGATGGCCGACGACGGCGAAGCGCCCGACGCCGAGCGCGTCCATGGCCTGCAGCGCAGCGCCGGCCCAGCCCTCGATGGTGGGCGTGCCCGGCAGCGGCTCGGAATCGCCGAAGCCCGGCGTGTCGATCGCGATCGCACGGCGCTGCTCGCCGATCACCGGCAGGACGTCGCGATACTCGTCCCAGGACCGCGGTGTCTGATGGAGCAGCAGGACGGGAAAGCCCGTGCCGCAGATCGCGGCATGGATGCGGCCATGAGCGACGCCGATGAATCTGCGCGCGAGCGCGGGGCCGGGTTTCGTCATCGGAGGCTCCGGGGTTTTGGGGTCGACTACGTTTAAATCTGATCAATACTGTTAATAAGCTCGGATAACCAGCGTCAACCAGGTGAGGGGAAATAAGATGACAAGATTCCGCAAGTTCTGCGTCTCTGTTGCTGCTTTGGCTGCGATGACCTCGGCGGCGCGCGCCGACATCACCATCGGCTTCGTCACCTCGCTGAGCGGGCCGGGTTCCTCGATCGGCATCCCCTATGGCCGCGGTATCGCGGCGGCTTTCGCCTATCGCAGCGAGGTCGCCGGCCAGAAGATCAAGCTGATCCAGCTCGACGATGCGTCCGACCCCTCGGCCGCCACCCGCAACGCGCGCAAGCTTGCGGAAGAAGAGAAGGTCGACCTCCTGATCGGAACGGCCACGGCGCCTTCGACGATCGCCATCGCGGCCGTCGCCACCGAGCTCAAGGTGCCCTTCATCGCGGTCTCGCCGATCCAGCCCACCGCCGATCCCGCGAACCAGTGGGCGATCGCGATTCCGCAGCCTGCGCCGCTGCTGGTCAAGGTGGTGGCGGACCGCATGAAGCGCGATGGCGTCAAGAAGGTTGGCTATATCGGCTTTTCCGACGCCTGGGGCGATCTCGTCTACAACGGAGCCAAGGCTGCCGAGGGGCGCGGCGACATCGAGGTCGTCGCCAATGAGCGCTACGCCCGCACCGACACCTCCGTCACCGGCCAGGTTCTGAAGCTGGTGGCCGCGAAGCCCGACGGCATCCTCGATGGCGGCTCCGCGACGCAGGGCGCGCTGCCCCTGCTGGCGCTCGCCGAGCGTGGCTACAAGGGCCCGACCTACGGCACGACCGCCCTGGTCAACCCTGACTTCGTCCGCGTCGGCGCCAAGGCAGCCGAGGGCATCCAGGTCTCGACCGGCCCCGTGATCGTCGCGGACCAGCTGCCTGAAGGCCACTTCGCCAAGAAGCTCTCCGCCGACTTCAAAGAGTCGTTCCTCAAGGCCAACGGCGTCGCCAGCACTGACGGGTTCTCCGGCTATTCCTTCGATGCCTGGCTGGTGATGCTCAACGCGGCCCCGACGGCACTCAAGACCGCCCAGCCGGGCACGGCCGAGTTCCGCACCGCACTGCGCGACGCGCTGCTCGCGACCAAGGAGGTGCCCGGCGTCCATGCCGTCTACAACTTCAAGCCGGGTGCGAGCCATGGCGTGGATGAGCGCAGCCTCGTCATCGTCCAGCTGAAGAACGGCGTCTGGACCTACAAGCCCTGAGGCAACAGCTTCGGCTGCACAGAGAAACCCGGCATGACGAGCGATATCGCGGCGATCCTGGCCCTCGACGGCATTGCCACCGGCGCCATCTATGTTCTGGTCGCCGTTGGCACGGTGCTGATCTTCACCGTCACCCGCGTGATGTTCATCCCCTTCGGTGACATCGCAGCCTTCACGGCTCTGACGCTGGCGGCCCTCGAGACCGGGCATCTGCCCGGTACGGTCGGCCTCGTGTTGGTGCTGGCCGTGCTGGCGTCGCTGGCGGAATGCTGGTCGCTGGCGCGCGGCGGCAGGGCAAGGCAGATTCCGAAGGCGCTGGCCTTCTACCTGCTGCTGCCGGTGCTGGTCGTCGTGCTGGTGAGGCTCGCCTTGCCGCTGGCGCCGTCGATGCCGGTGCGCATCGTGCTCGCGCTCCTGCTCGTCATGCCGATCTCGCCGCTGCTCGACCGGATCGTCTTCCGCCCGATCGCGGATGCCAGCGTGCTGCTGCTGCTGATCGTCTCGATGGCGCTGCACTTTGCGCTGGTCGGGCTCGGGCTTCTGTTCTTCGGGCCCGAGGGTGTCCGCACCCAGCCGCTGACCGACAGCGCCTTCGAGCTGATGGGCATGCATGTCAGCGGGCAGACGCTGCTGATCGTGCTGGCATCCGTGCTGTTCTCGGGCCTGCTCTATCTGTTCTTCGAGTTCACGCTGACCGGCAAGGCGCTGCGCGCCACGGCCGTCAACCGCACCGGGGCGCGGCTGATGGGCATCCGTCCGGCGCGCTCGGGCACCATCGCCTACCTGGTCGGCTCGCTGATGGCCGGCGTCTCCGGCATCCTCGTCGCGCCGGTCAACACCATTTTCTACGATTCCGGCTTCCTGCTGGGTCTGAAGGCCTTCGTCGGCGCGATCATCGGCGGGCTGGCGAGCTATCCCGGCACCGCGATCGGCGCCGTTTTTGTCGGTGTGCTGGAGAGCTTCGCCTCCTTCGAGAGCAGTGCGCTGAAGGAGGTGATCGTCTTCTCCCTGCTGATCCCGATCCTGATCTGGCGCTCGATCGTGTCGCCGCATATCGAAGAAGAGGTCGAGGAATGACGCGCGTCCAGCTCGCTGCCGTGAAGATCGTGGCCGTGCTGGCGCTGGCCGCGGCCCCGTTCCTCCTCAGCCCCTTCTCGATCACGCTGCTGAACTATATCGGTATCTATTCTCTCGTGGCCGTCGGCCTCGTGCTGCTCACCGGCATCGTCGGCATCATCTCCTTCGGCCAGGCCGCCTTCATCGGCATCGCCGCCTATGCCACGGCCTGGGTCTCGGCGATCAACGGCCAGTCGCCCTGGCTCGGCCTTGTGCTGGCCGTCGTGCTGACCTGCGCGGTCGCGGCGGTGCTTGGCCTCGCCACCTTGCGCCTGCAGGGGCATTTCCTCTCGCTCAGCACCATCGCCTGGGGCCTCTCGATCGGCTTTCTGTTCGGGAACATCGACGGGCTCGGCGGCTTCAACGGCCTGTCCAACATCCCGCCGATCTCGATCGGCTCCTATGCGCTCGTCGAAGGCTGGCAGATCTACTATCTGATCTGGGCGATCGTGATCGTGGTGCTCATCCTGTTGCACAATCTGCTGAACTCCCGCCTCGGGCGCGCGATGCGGACGATGCGCGGCGGCAAGACCCTGGTCGAAAGCCTCGGCGTGAGCGCCTATTGGGTGAACCTGACCGCCTTCGTCATCGCCGCCTTCCTCGCGGCGCTGTCGGGCTGGCTCTATGCCCATATGAGCCGCTTCATCAGCCCGACGCCGTTCGAGCCGCTGGCCGGCATCGAATATCTGATGATGGCGATGATCGGCGGCGCGACCAGCCTCCTCGGCGGCATCATTGGCTCCGCGGTGATCATCCTGCTGAAGAACACCGTTCAGGACTACCTGCCGATGATAGCCAAGGGCGCCTCCGGCCAGCTCGAGATCGTCGTCTTCGCCAGCATCTTCATCCTGTTCCTGCAGCGCGCGCGCCAGGGCATCGTGCCCTATCTCACGCGCTTCCTGCCGCAGGCGCAGCTGGAGCGGCCTCAGCCCGCGCCGCCTCTGCCGCTGCGCCGGCAGCCCGCTCCGGGCGAGGTGCTGCTGCAGGTCGACGGCGCCGAGCGCCGTTTCGGCGGGCTTGTCGCCGTCAACAAGGTGAGCTTCGAGGTCCGCGCCGGCGAAATCCTCGGCCTGATCGGCCCCAATGGCGCCGGCAAGAGCACGATGTTCAACCTGTTGACCGGCGCGCTCGCCTGCAACAGCGGCAGGATCGTCTTCGCAGGCCGCAATATCGAGCGGCTCTCGCAGGCCAGGATCGCCCGCGCCGGCATCGCCCGCACGTTCCAGCATGTGAAGCTGCGTCCGCGCATGACGCTGCTCGACAACGTGCTGATCGGCACCTATCCGCGCACCAGGGCCGGGCTGTTCGGCGGCGCGCTGCGGCTGGACCGCCAGGAGGAGGCGAGCGCCCGCGCCGAGGCCATGCGCCAGCTCGAGCGCATCGGGCTCGGCGACAACCCCTTCGAGCTGGCCGGCAACCTGCCCCTCGGCAACCAGCGCCTGCTGGAGATCGCCCGCGCGCTCGCGGCCGACCCGCTGCTGCTCGTCCTCGACGAGCCGGCCGCCGGCCTGCGCCGCAACGAGAAGCAGAAGCTCGCCGAGCTTCTCGCCACTCTGCGCCGCGAGCACGTCACCATCCTCCTGGTCGAGCACGACATGGAATTCGTCATGAACCTGGTCGACCGCATCGTCGTCATGGATTTCGGCACCAAGCTTTGCGAGGGCGACCCGGCCGCGATCCGCAACGATCCCCGCGTGCAGGAAGCCTATCTGGGGAGCACGGTCTGATGGCGCTGCTTTCGCTCCGCAATGTCAGCGTCTCCTACGACAAGGTCGAGGCGGTGCGCGGCGTCTCGCTGGCCGTCGAGCCCGGCCAGATCGTCTCGGTGATCGGCCCCAACGGCGCCGGCAAGACCACGCTGATGCTCGCGACGATGGGGCTTCTCCCGCTGGTCGGGGAGGTGACGTTCGAGGGTACGAACCTCGCCGGGCTGGAGGTGGAGGAGCGTGTCGAGCGCGGCATCTGCCTCGTTCCCGAGAAGCGCGAGCTGTTCTCCGACATGTCGGTCGCCGACAACCTGATCCTCGGCTCCTACAGCCTCAAGGACCGCTCCGGCGTCGACGCCGCGCTGGGCCAGGTTTATGAGCGCTTTCCGCGGCTGCAGGAGCGACGGCGGCAGAAGGCCGGCACCCTGTCCGGCGGCGAGCGCCAGATGCTGGCGCTGGGCCGCGCCCTCATGGCGAAGCCCAAGCTGCTGATCCTCGACGAGCCGAGTCTCGGTCTCGCCCCGCTCATCGTGCGCGAGATCTTCCGCACGATCTCGTCGCTGCGCGAACTCGGCGTCTCGGTGCTGCTGGTCGAGCAGAATGCCCGCGCCGCGCTGGAGACGGCCGACTACGGCTATGTCCTCGAGACCGGCGAGATCGTCCAGCAGGGCAAGGCCGACACCCTGATCCACGACCCCAAGCTGATCGCCGCCTATCTTGGCGGGGGCGAGGGGCACTGAGCCCTCGCGCCAGTGGGCGGAGCCGCGGCGCGAGGGGCCGGCTCACCCGGCGCTGAAATCCGAAGGGTTCTTCCGCAGGCGAGCCGGGCTTTGCCTGCGGAAGTGTTTTTGGCGCTCCGTTCAGACCGCCTGCGTCACCAGCTTGGTGTTGACATAGGCGTCCATCGCCTCGGTGCCGCCCTCCGAGCCATAGCCGGAATCCTTGATGCCGCCGAAGGGCAGCTCCGGCAGGGCGAGGCCATGGTGGTTGATCGAGAGCATGCCGGCCTCGATGTCGCGCCCGAGATCGGCCATCGTCTTGGCCGAGCGCGTATAGGCATAGGAGGCGAGGCCGAAGGGCAGGCGGTTGGCCTCGGTGATCGCCTCGTCATAGCTGCCCACGCGGCTGATCAGGGCGACGGGGCCGAAGGGCTCGTCATTGGCGATGCGGGCATCGAGCGGCACGCCCGTCAGCACGGTCGGCTGGAAGAAATAGCCGCGATTGCCGATGCGCTCGCCACCGGTCTCGACCTTGGCGCCGCGCTCGAGGGCATCCGCCGTCAGAGCCTCCATCGCCTCGACGCGGCGGCGATTGGCGAGCGGGCCCATGGTCACGCCGTCTTCGAGCCCGTTGCCGACCTTCACCGCCTTCGCCGCCTTCACGAAGCCGTCGAGGAAGTCGTCATAAACCCCGTCCGCGACGAGGAAGCGCGTTGGCGCCACGCAGACCTGGCCGGCATTCCGGAACTTGGCGCCGGAGAGGACGCGAACGGCGAGCGCCACGTCGGCATCGTCGAAGACGAGCGCCGGAGCATGGCCGCCGAGCTCCATGGTGACCCGCTTCATGTGCTCGCCCGCCAGCGCCGCCAGCTTCTTGCCGACAGGCGTCGAGCCGGTGAAGGAGATCTTGCGGATCACCGGATGGGGGATCAGATGGCCCGAGATCGTCGCCGGCACGCCGTAGACAAGGTTCAGCACGCCCGCGGGCAGGCCTGCATCGGCGAAGGCGCGCACCAGCTCGGCACAGCTCGCCGGCGTCTCCTCCGGCCCCTTCAGGATCACCGAGCAGCCGGCCGCGAGCGCGGCCGAGACCTTGCGCACCGCCTGGTTGAGCGGGAAGTTCCACGGCGTGAAGGCGGCGACCGGGCCGACCGGCTCATGGATCACGAGCTGGGTGACGTTGGTCGCCCGGGCGGGGACGATGCGGCCATAGCCGCGCCGCGCCTCCTCGGCGAACCATTCGATGGTATCGGCGGCACCCAGGGTTTCCAGCCGTGCCTCGACCAGCGGCTTGCCCTGCTCGCGGGTCATCAGATAGGCGACCTGCTCGGCCCGCTCGCGCAGGATGCCGGCGGCCTTCCGCATCAGCTTGGAGCGGTCGAAGGCGCCCACGTCGCGCCAGAGCTTGAAGCCCTTCGCCGCCGCCGCCAGCGCCTCGTCGAGGTCGTCGATGCCCGCATGGGCGAGTGCCCCGATCGTCTCTTCGGTCGCGGGGTCGAGCACCGGCAGGCGGTCCTGCGAGCCGTTCCGCCAGACGCCGTCGATGAAGAGGTCGGTATCGCGATAGTCGGTCATGATCGTAGTCCTTTTCCTTCGCGCACTCACCAGCCGAGCGCGCAGCCGTCCTTGCGGTGATCGGAGCCGCCGAGCAGCGTCCCGTTCTCCCAGTCGATCCAGATGGCCTGCGAGCCGCCGATCGCCGATTTCGGCGGCGCGACCGTAAAGCCGCGCGCGGCGAAGCCTTCGCCCCGGAGGGTGCGCAGCCGTCCTTCCATCTCGATCGTCTTCGTGCCGGGAAGAGGGAAGAGCCGCGGCAGATCCATGGCGCTCTGCAGGTCGAGGCCGTGGTCGAACAGCTTCGAGAGCAGATGCGCATGCCCCATCGCCTGGTAATGCCCGCCCATGACGCCAAAGGGCATGACTGCTCGTCCGTCGCGGGTGACCATGCCGGGGATGATCGTGTGCATCGGCCGTTTGCGCGGGCCGATCTGGTTGGGGTGGCCGGCGGCGAGCGAGAAGCTCTGGCCGCGATTGTGAAGCAGCACGCCCGAGCGCGGCGCGACGAGGCCCGAGCCATAGGGGTGGAAGATCGAGTTGATGAAGCTGACGGCGTTGCGATCCTTGTCGACGACGGAGATGTAGACCGTGTCGCGGTGCTCGACGCCGTCCAGCACCGGCAGCGGATCGAGCGCCCGCTTGGGGTCGATCTGCGCGGCCAGTCGGTCGGCCACCTCGTCCGAGAGCAGGTATTCGACCGGGACCTTGGCGGCCGACATGTCGGCGAGATAGGCATCGCGCGCCGCATAGGCGAGGCGGGTCGCCTCGACCTCGACATGCAGCCCGTCGAGATCGAGCGGGTCGCTCGCCGGCTTGAAGCGCTCGAGGATCTTCAGGATCATCAGCGCGATCATGCCCTGGCCGTTGGGCGGGCATTCATGCACGGTCCAGCCGCGATAGGTCGCGGTGACCGGCTCGACATATTCGCCGGCGGCGCTTTCGAAATCAGCCAGGGTGTGGAAGCCGCCGAGACCACTCAGGCGCTCGACCATGTCCTGCGCCACCGCGCCGCGATAGAAACCGTCGCGTCCCTCGCGGCCGATCGTTTCCAGCGTCGCGGCCAGCTCCGGCTGGCGCTGGATCGATCCGACCTTGGGCGCCTCGTCGCCGACGAGGAAGGTGCGGCGCGCCGTCGGGTCGGCAGCGAGCAGCTCGCGCTGCCCGGCTGCGTCGGCCGCGACGCGCGGGGTGATGCCGTAGCCATCCCGCGCGAGGCCGATCGCCGGCGCCAGCAGTTCGGCCATGCTCATGCGGCCATGATCGGCGACGAGCCGGGTCCAGGCGTCGATCGCGCCCGGCACGGTCACGACATGCGGGGAGCTGCGCTCCAGCGTCGTCACGCCGCGTTCCGCCAGCGCCGCTGCGGTCAGCGCGGCGGGCGTGCGGCCCGAGCCGTTATAGGCGAGCACCTGATCGCCGCCTTTCGGCGCCATCAGCACGAAGCAGTCGCCGCCGATTCCGGTCGAGCCCGCTTCCACCACGCATTGCACCGCGCAGGCCGCGACCGCGGCGTCGATGGCGGCGCCGCCCGCCTTCAGCACCTCGATGGCGGTCAGCGTCGCCGTCGGATGGGAGGTCGCGGCCATGCCGTTGCGGCCCACCGCGAGCGAGCGGCCCGGAAGTTCGAAATCACGCATCATCATCTGTCCCCATCCTGTCCCGGCCAGCGCCTGTCAGGTTTGATTGTGGTGAACGGCCTTGCCCCGGACCTGATTTCGCCGGTCCGGCCTTGGATCATCAGCGCCACGAACGATCACGTTCGCCCGCTGCAAGAGCTTACTGCAAGTCTGCGAAGGCCTCGGCCAGCCGCCCGACCGCCTGCTCGACGACGTCGCGCTGGGTGGCGATGTTGAAGCGCAGGAAAGTCTCGCCGCCCTTGCCGAAGGTCGGGCCGCGATTGACAGCGATCCGCGCCTGCTCTCCGACGCGGCGGGTGAACTCGGCCGCCTCCATCCCGGTGCCGGCGAAATCGACCCATGCAAGGTAGGTGCCTTCCAGCACCATGGAACGGAGCCCCGGGATGGCGTTGACGCCCGCGTCGAAAATCCGGCGGTTGCCGTCGATATAGGCGTTCAGCGCGTCGATCCAGGCTGCGCCCTCGGGGCTGTAGGCCGCGGTGGCCATCACCATGCCGAAGGAGTTCGGCGAGATGCCGAGCGCATCCATCCGCTGCTGGAAGCGCTTCCGCAGGGCGGCGTCCGGGATGATGACGTTGCCGATATGGGCGCCGGCGGTATTGAAGCTCTTGGTGGTCGAGGTCATCATCACGAGGCGGGGCAGTGCCTGCGGCGCCGCCAGCGGCATGACCATGTGCTTGTGGCCGGGCATGACGAGGTCATGATGGATCTCGTCGCTGACCAGGACGAGATCGTGGCGCTCGCAGAAGGCGGCAATCTCCCGCAACTCCTCCGGCGACCAGACACGCCCGCCCGGATTGTGGGGCGAGCACAGGACCAGCATCCGCTCCTTGCCGGTCATCTGCGCATCCCAGCCCGCGATATCGAGCTCGTAGCGGCCATTTTCGAGCGCGAGAGGGCATTCGACGACCTGCCGCCCCGCCGCCGCGATGACGCGCGCGAAGGCGTGATAGACCGGCGTCATCAGCACCACGCCGTCGCCGGGCGCCGTGAAGGCGTCGACGCACAAGGCCGTGCCGTTGACGAGCCCATGGGTGGTGAAGATCCAGGACGGCTCGACCGCCCAGCCGTGGCGGTTCTGCATCCACCAGCGGATCGCCGCGACATAGGCCCTGTCGTCGCCGAAATAGCCGTAGATGCCGTGGACGGTCATCTGCTCCAGCGCGGCCTGCACGCAGACGGGAGGCCGGAAGTCCATATCCGCCACCCACATCGAGATGCCGTCGCTTGCCGGCACCCCGAAGAGCGGCTCCATCATGTCCCATTTGGCCGAATGGGTGCCGCGGCGGTCGATCCGCTCGTCGAAATTCACTGGCATGGTCATGGGGAAATTCGGCTCCGGGACTCTCAGACTCGGCGGAGATTAGCCGCCTTGCGGCCCCGGCTGTAGAACCGTTTGCTCATGCCGTCGATCTCCGCAACGCCGTTCGACGCGCGGCACGGCCGACTTAATCGCGGCGGCCCCCTTGCAGCAGGATGCGCGACCCGCCGCGGTCGGCGACCTCCAGATATTGGCGGAAGCCGCCGCTGCCGGTTTCACAGAGCCGCGGCGCTTGCTCCGGCGTTGGCGAGCCGAGCAGGGAGCGGCCCGTCATCGTGGCGGCCGGAGCAAGCCCCAAGGCGGCCAGCACCGTTGGAGCGATGTCGACGATGCCGGTCGCCCGGCCATCGACCGTGCCGGCGGTGAGGCCGGCCCCGCGCGCGATCAGCGTGGTGTTGAGCTCGTGGCGGTTCAGCCCGCCATGCATGCCGCCGCCGATCGGCACATCGCCCTTCGTCATCAGGCCGAGGCCCGGATGTCCAAAGGGATCGGCATCGTCGTTCGAGCGCAAGGTGAAGACGAGTTCCGGCGCGCGCTCATGGTCGAGATCGACCAGCCCAAGCGAGAAGGTGCCAGGCAGCTCGCCCTCGATCCCGTCGCCGCCGGGCGTGAACAGCATCCCGGTGAAGTCCTGCTCCATCAGCCAGCGCGCGATCGCGTCGCGCCTTGCCGTGCCGCCTTCGAGAATGCGGATTTCGCCCATGTCGCCGCCGGTCATCGTGAACTGCGCGCCTTCCAGCGTGCGCTCGGAGGCCCTCCGGCCGGCATGGCCCGCGGCCCCCAGCAGCTCGGAGAGCGGCAGCGCGTCGCTCATGGTGATCTGGCCATGGTCGGAGGCGGCGATCACCGTGTAGCGCTCGGCATCCGGCTGGGCGTCGACCCAGGAGAGGATGCGGCCGAAAGCCTCGTCCACCGTGCGGATGACATTCAGCGTCTCGGGCGCGCCGAGGAAGCGGTAGTGAAAGGAGGTGTCGGGTTCGTTGAACCAGATCAGCGCCACATCCGGCCTGATCTGTTCCAGCACATGCTCGCGGAAGATGCGCTCCGCATAGTCGGTCTCCTCGAAGCGGGGCAGGCGGCGCGGCGGCAGCGGGCCAAAGCGCGCGACCACCTCGTCCACCGCCTCGGGCGTGCGGGTATGCTCCCGCCCGAGCAGGGAGAAGGTCCAGTGGCCGTTCTCGCGGGCATTCGGGTTTATCAGATAGGCCGAGCCCGCCGAGCCGGTATGCACCACCGCCATGCGCTTGCCGGCGCGCGCCAGCACGTCGCCCATCGGCTCGGCGGTGACGAAGCGTCCATCGGTCGCCTCGATGGCGAGCGCGATGTCGTCCCAGCGGCTGAGATCGATCGCATGGGCCTGCGTCGCCTGCGGGAAATAGAAGGCGTTGCCGACGATGCCGTGGACGCGCGGATGCGCGCCCGTGGCGATGGCGGTGGTGGCGACGCGCGTCATCGAGGGGAAGACGCTGCGTGCCTCGAGGAACCAGGTGCCTTGCCCGGCGAAGCGGGCGAGGTTCGGCATGCGCTCCGGTGTCACGAAATCGGGCCTGAGCCCGTCGAAGACGCAGATGACGACCGTGTCGGCGGCAGGCTTGGCTGCGCTCATGCTGCGGCCTTCAGCGCTTGCGTCTTCGCCTTGGCGGCGAGCGCCTTGGTCGCGGCGATGCACTCCTCGACCGCGTACCAGTAGCGCTGGTTCAGCTCGATGTTGAACATCACGCCCTCCGGGAAGGTGCAGGCCGCCATCAGCTCCTCCCACGGGATGGCGCCCCAGCCGACCGGCATGTGCAGGTCGCCATGGCCGAAGGCGGTCTTCTCGCTGTCGTGATACATCCAGATCGCGTCGGCCCGGCCGAAGGAGTCGTGCATGTGGAGATGGTTGGCATAGGGCGCGAGCTCGGCGATCTCGGCGACGAACTCATCCGTGCCCTGGAAGCCGGCGCGCAGGAAGGAATGGCTGAAGTCGAGCGTCGCGCGGATATGCGGGTGGTCGATTGCGGCCAGCTCCTGCGCCAGCCGCCGCGGCGAGGAGCAGTGGACCTTGCCCTCATGGCCGCCGAACAGCGTCTCGACGCAGACAAGCGGACCGAGATCGGCCGCGATCTCGCCGGCCTTGGCAAGCCATTCGCGCTGGCGGGCATAGGCGCCTTCCAGCACCGGAGCCTCGGCGACGGGGTGAAGCCCGGAATGAACGACGTAGTTCACCGCGCCGATCTCGGCCGCGACCTCCAGCGACGCCTCCAGTACCTCGAAATGCCGCGGCAGCCGGGCCGGGTCGTCGAAGAAGTTGATCGAGAGCGGGCCATGCACCGAATAGCGGACGTTGCGCCCGGCGCAGGCGCGCTTCAGCGTCTCCAGATGCGGGCGGTGGATGCGCCCGCCGATGACGAGGTCGGCCGAGAAGGTCGGCAGCTCGATCGTCTCGACGCCGAGCGCCTCGACACGGTCGAGGATCGCGGCGAAGTCCGAGAGGTCGCCCTTCGGATAGGGGGCGGAAATGCCGGTGCCGAGAACGCCGTTGGGCAGCATGGGAAGTCTCCGATGGTCAGCGCAGGGTCGGGTCGAGCTTGTCGCGCAGCCAGTCCCCGACGAGGCTGACGGCGAGGGTGGTCATGACGATGGTCGCGGCCGGGGCGAGCATGATCCACGGCGCGCGGGTGAGGTATTCGCGGCCATAGCCGACCATGTTGCCGAGCGAGGTCATCGGCGGCTGGACGCCGAGGCCGAGGAAGGACAGCCCGCTTTCCAGCAGGATCACCTCGGGAAAGGTCAGCGTCATCGAGACGATCAGCGTCGAGGCGATATTGGGAAGGATGTGGCGCAGATAGACCCGCGACGGCGAGGCGCCGATCTGGCGCACCGCGCCCGCATAGCCTTGTGCGCCAGCCGAGATGGCGAGGCCGCGTGCGATGCGGGCATAGCGTTCCCAGCCATAAAGGCCCATCAGGCAGATGAAGAGCGTCAGCCCGTTGCCGAAGAAGGCCAGCACCGAGAGCGCCAGGATGAGGAAGGGCATCGCCGCCTGGAAATCGGCCAGCATCAGCACGATCTGCTCGACCCAGCCGCGGAAATGCGCCGCCAGGAAGCCCATCACCGTACCGAGCACGGCGGAGATGATGGTCGCCCCGAAGGCGACGAGCAGCGAGATACGCACCGAGACGATCAGCCGCGAGAGCACGTCGCGGCCGAGCTCGTCGGTGCCCAGCCAGTGCAGCGGGTGGAAGGGCGGGCTGAGCCGGTTGCGCAGATCGTAGGCGGTGAAGCGATAGGGCTGGATCCAGTCGGCGGCCAGCGCGACGGCGATGATCAGCACCAGCCAGGCAAGGCCGAGCCAGACCACCGGCGGCACGCGGCGCTTCGGCCTCGGCGCGGGTTTCGCCGCGGCGGCGGGGAGGGCGGAGGCGGTGATGTCGGCCATCTCAATGCGCTCCCGCCTTGGCGCCGCTGCGCAGGCGCGGGTCCATCACGCCGTAGAGCAGGTCGACGATCAGGTTGGACGAGACCATGGTGACGGCGACCAGCAGCAGGATGCACTGCACCACCGCGAGGTCCCGATTGGCGACGGCGACGACCAGCAGCCGCCCGACTCCGGGCCAGGAGAACACGCTCTCCACCACCACCGCGCCCGCGATCAGGCTGCCGACCATGAAGCCGACGATGGTGACGGTCGGGATCGCGGCGTTGGGCAGGGCATGGCCGCGCACGACACGGGCCCAGGGCACGCCCTTGGCGCTGGCGGTGCGGATATAGGGTTGCCCCAGCACTTCCAGCATGGCCGAACGGGTGAAGCGGGCGAGGACCGCCGCGCCGCCGATGCCCAGCGTCAGCACGGGAAGGATGGCGTGGCGCCAGCTTTCCTGCCCGCCGGATGGCAGCCAGCCGAGCTGGACCGAGAACACCAAGACGAGAACGAGGCCCAGCACGAAGCTCGGCACGGTGAAGCCGGCGACCGCGGTCACCATCACCGCCCGATCGATCAGGCTGTCCCGATGCAGCGCCGCATAGATGCCGGCGGGGATGCCGATGCCGAGCTTCATCGCCAGCGCCGGCAGGGTCAGTGCCAGAGTCGCCGGGATGCGCTCCAGCACGAGCTGGAGGGCCGGGCGCCCGTCCCGCATCGACTGGCCGAGCTCGCCCTGACCGATGGCGGTGAAATAATGCAGATATTGCAGCCAGATCGGATCATCGAGGCCCCAGGCCTTGCGGAAGGCGGCGATCGCCTCCGGTGGCGCATCGACACTCATGATGATCAGCGCCGGGTCGCCCGAGAGGCGGAGCACGATGAAGGCGAAGGTCACGACGAGCGCGACCGTGAGCGCCGCGCGCCCGAAGCGAATGAGGAGGAAGCGCAGCATCAGCTTGCGGCTTTCAGCAAAGGCGATGTCAGGAAGTTGGCCTGGTCGTGCGCGACATGGCAGGCGGTCAGGCGGCCGTCAGGCAGCGGCAACAGCGCCGGGGTCTCGACCTTGCAGCGCTCGCGCGCGGCGTGGCAGCGGGGATGGAAGGCGCAGCCGGAGGGGCGGGCCGCCGGGTTGGGCGGGTCGCCCTGCAGCACGATGCGCGGCCGGGCGCGGCGGCCCGGCTCGGGCGAGGCCGAGACCAGCGCCTCGGTATAGGGATGGGCCGGCGCATGCAGCAGCAGGTCGGCCTCGCCCTCCTCGACGATGCGGCCGAGATACATCACCGCGACGCGGTGGCTGACCTGCCGCACCACCTTGAGGTCGTGGCTGATGAAGAGCAGGCCGAGCCCCAGCTCCTCCTGCAGATCGACCAGCAGATTGACCACCTGCGCCTGGATCGAGACATCCAGCGCCGAGACCGGCTCGTCGCAGACCAGGAGATCCGGGCCGGTCGCGAGAGCGCGGGCGATCACCGCGCGCTGGCGCTGCCCGCCGGAGAGCTCATGCGGATAGCGGCTGCCTTGGTCGGCGCGCAGGCCGACCGATTGCAGCAGGGCGAGCGCCTTCTCGTCCCGCGCCTTGGCTTCCCCGATGCCATGGACGTCGAGCGGCTCGCGCACCTGCTCAAGGATCGGCAGGCGCCGGTCGAGCGCGCCCAGCGGGTCCTGGTAGATCATCTGCATGCGGGCCCGCATGGCGCGCCATTCCTGGGTGCCGTCCTTCGGCAGAGGCTCGCCCTTGAACAGAACCGCGCCACGATCCGGCGGCTCCAGCCCGAGCGCAAGCCGGCCGGTGGTGGATTTTCCAGAGCCGGACTCGCCGACAAGGCCGAGCGTGCGGCCCTTTTCCACCGTCAGCGATACGCCGTCGACCGCGTGGACGGCGGTTGGCCTGCCGAGCAGGCCGCGGCGCATGGAGTAGCTGCGGCAGACATCGCGCAGAGCGAGGAGGGTTTCGGGGCTCATCGGTCCGGTCATGCGAAGACGGGCTCCCGCTGCGCCGGCGCCTCGGCCGGTGCGACCCGGATGCAGGCGGCGCGGCGCTGCGGCGCCTTGTCCGCCAGCGGCGGGATGCCTTCGTCGCAGGCGGCGACGGCCCTCGGGCAGCGCGGCGCGAAGGAGCAGCCCGCAGGCAGGTTCCAGGGCTCGGGCACGTTGCCCTCGATCGGCGAAAGACGTCGGCGCACGCCGTCCAGGGGCGGCAGGGCGCTGATCAGGCCTTGGGTGTAAGGATGCAGCGGCCGCTCGAACAGCAGGTCGGCGGGGGCGGTCTCGATGATGCGCCCGGCATACATCACGCAGACGCGCTCGCAGGTCTGCGAGATCACCCCGAGATCATGGCTGATCAGGACCAGCGCCATGCCGGTCTCGCGGCGGATCAGCGTCAGCAATTCGAGAATCTGCGCCTGGATCGTGGCGTCGAGCGCCGTCGTCGGCTCATCGGCGACCAGCAGGTCCGGATTGCCGGCCAGCGCCATGGCGATCATCACGCGCTGGTTCTGCCCGCCGGAGAGCTCATGCGGAAAGGCGTCGAGCCGGCGCGCCGCGTCGGGAATGCCGACGAGGTCGAACAGCCGCCTGGCCTCGGCCTTGATCGCCGAGCCGGAGAGGCCGCGATGCAGCGCCAGCGCCTCGCCGACCTGCTTCCCCAGCCGAAGCACCGGGTTGAGCGCGCTCGCCGGGTCCTGGAAGATCATCGCGATCCGCCCGCCGCGGACATCATCGAGCACCACGGGCGCGGCACCGAGCAATTCGCGCCCTTCGAGCTGGACGCTGCCCGTCACCTTCGCCTTTTTCGGTAGCAGGCCGAGCGCGGCGAGCCAGGTCACCGACTTGCCGCAGCCGGATTCGCCGACGAGCCCCAGCGCTTCCCCGCGCGCGACGCTGAGGTCGATGCCGTGAAGGGCGCGGACGCCGTCGAAGGAGACGGCGAGGTTCCGGATGGTGACGAGGGGCTGGGGCTGCGCGATCATGGCGTCAGACCATGTTGCCTGCCCGGAAGTCCATATACTCGACCGGATAGGCCTGCCACGGGATGTCCTTGGCCTTCCCGTAGAACATGGTCAGGTCGTGCAGCGCGGTGCCCGGCGGGTCGACCTCGTCATAGATTTCCAGCATGCGGCGGAAGACGCGCTTGCGCTCTGCCGTGTCGAGCGAGCTCTGCAGGATGGGGCAGAGCTGGTTGAACTCGTCGTTCGCCCAGGTCTTGGCGACGGCCTGGACATTGCCCGCCGGCCCGTAGCGGCGCACCATCGCGCCGACCGGGTCCTGCCAGAAGATGGTGTCGGAGGCGTCGAAGATGCCCAGGCCCGGCTGGTAGACCTGCGACCAGCTCTCCTTGACCTCGATCTCGACGTTCAGCCCGACCTCGGCCCACATTTGCTGAAGGATCTGAGCGGTCTGCACCTGCAAGGTGTAGTAGTTGTTGAGGACACGGTAGGCGATGCGCTTGCCGTCATAGCCCGCTTCCTTGATCAGGGCCCTGGCCTTGGCGGGCGCGAAGCCCGGGCCGGCATAGTCGCCGAGATAGAGTTCGCCATAGCTTTTGTCCTGATGGCCGTTGGGCACCCAGGTGCGCCCGTCATAGAGGCTGTCGACGATCGCCTGCCGGTCGATGGCGCAGGACAGTGCCCGGCGCACCCGCGGATCGGCGAGCGCGGGGTCGAACTTGTTATAGGCGACCGCCCGCACGTTCTGGATCGCGCCGCCGGCGATCTCGCGGCCCGCCATCGCCTTGATCGTCGGGAGTTGGTCCGGCGAGACCTCGGTGATGAACTGCGCCTCCCCGGTGGCGAGCTGGTTCAGCCGGCTCGCCAGCTCAGGCACGATGCGGAATTCGAGCTCGTCCGCCATCGGCCGGCCGCCCCAATAGGCGTCATGCGCTGCGAAGACGAAGCGGCGGTCATAGGAGAACTCCTTGACCTTGAACGGCCCGGTGCCGACCGGCGCCTTTTCCCAGGCTGCGAAGTTGCCGGCGGCGAGGAAGGCCTTTTTCGAGATGATCTGCCCGCCCCAGCCGGCGAGCCGCCGCTCCAGCAGCGGGTCGGGGCCCTTGGTCGTGACCCGCACGGTCATCGGGCCGGTCGCCTCGACGCTCTCGATCGTCGGCAGGAAGGGGCGCGTCTGCGCATAGCCCGGCGATTTCGGGTCCGACATGCGCTCCGGGCCGAAGGTAAAGGCGACATCCTCGGCGGTCATCGCGCCGCCGTCGTGGAAGCGCACGCCTTCGCGCAGCGTGAACTCCATCGCGACGGGCGAGACCCGCTTCCAGCTCGTCGCCAGGGCCGGCACCAGCTTCGCGCCGTTGCGGTAATCGATGCCGATCAGGTTGTCGTAGAGGTTGTAGCCCATGCGGAACGAGACGTTGCCGTAGTCGCGGACAGGCTCCAGCGTCGCGACGTTCGGCGAGTTCGGCATCGCGACGACGATGCGTCTCGCCGGTTGCGCCCGCAGGGGACCGGCGGCAGCACCGGCGAGAACGGCGCCCGCGCCAAGCAGGACGCCGCGACGGCTGATCGAATGGGGCATGGGTGTCTTCCTGTCGTGCGAGCAGGCGAGGCGGGAGGCGAAATCAGCCCATCCCGCCCCAGTTGGCGGCGCGGAAATCCATCGCGAAGGACTGGCCGGTCTTCCAGCGGATATCCTTGCGCTTGGCGGTGAAGTTCGCGGTCTGGTGCAGCACGGTGTAGGCGGGGTCCTCGCGCTCGCAGATTTCCAGCATGCGGCGGAAGGCGGCCTTGCGCTGGCCCATGTCCATCGAGGTCTCGAGGACCCCGGAGAGCTTGCCCATCTCCTCGTTGCGCCATTCGCCGATCTGCCACTGCTGGCCGGTCGGCCCGTGCTGGGCGACGATGGAGGAGACCGGATCGTTGTAGGAGGCGCTGTTGGACCAGTCGCGGACCGCCCGGCTCGGCCCCTTTGCGAGGACCTGCGGGAAGTTCTCCTTCATCTCGACGGCGACGTTGAGCCCGGCCTCGCGCCAGCTCTCGACCAGGATCTGCGCCGTCGCGACCTGGCCGGTGTAGTAGTTGTTGAGCAGGCGGTAAGGGATCGGATCGCCCTTGTAGCCGCTCTCCTTCACCAGCTTGCGGGCCAGCGCCATGTCATAGGCCGGCACGGCCCAGTCCTGGATCAGCATCGGCCCGTAGAAGTCGAATTGCAGCCCCTTCGGCACCTGGGTCCTGCCGGCCCAGAGCGCCTCGACGATCGCCTGCCGGTCGATGGCATGCGTCATGGCGCGGCGGATCAGCGGGCTTTCCAGCAGCGGATGGCTCTTGTCGAAGACGGTGAGGCGGTGGTTGGCGATGAGCCCGCCGAGCACCTCGTGCCGGCCGCTCGCGGCGATGTCGCCGATCTGGTCGGGCGGGATGTCGCAGGCGAAGTCGTATTCGCCCGAGCGCAGCCCGTTGATGCGCGAGGCGATCTCGGGGACCTCGACGAAGCGGATCTGCTTCAGCGGCGGCCGCCCGCCCCAATAGGCGTCATGCGCCACCAGAGTCAGCGACTGGTCGGGCTTGAACTCGGCGACCTTGTAGGGGCCGGTGCCGACGGGCTTGCGCGCCCAGTCGAGCCAGCTCGG
Source organism: Allobosea sp. TND4EK4 (assembly GCF_900156025.1). GTDB lineage: Bacteria > Pseudomonadota > Alphaproteobacteria > Rhizobiales > Beijerinckiaceae > Allobosea. The sequence continues at coordinate 346,506 of NZ_FTMO01000003.1, read as the reverse complement.
TGCCGCCGCGAAGGCCTTGCGCGAGACGATGACGCCGACATTGCGCGAGATGCGCCCTTCCAGCGTGATGTCCGGCGTCTTGTTGACGAAGCGGACGGTGCGCGGGCCGACGATCTCGATGCGCTCGAAGGCGGGGAAGGCGCGCTTGGCGACCGCGACGACCTCCGCCGGGGGCTGCTTGCCGCCCTGTCCGGCCGTGACGGAGCCGAACAGCCCGGCCGCTCCAGCCTCGGCTGCGCCGCCCCACATGCGCTCGGCGCCGAAGGAAAAGGCGACGTCCTCTGCCGTCATCGGCTCGCCGTCATGGAAGGTCACGCCCTCCCGCAGCGTGAGTTCAACGGTGCGCTCGTCGAGGCGCCGCCAGCCCGTGGCGAGCCCCGGCTGCAGCGAGAGATCGCCAAGCCAGTCGGTCGCGATCAGCGGCTCCAGCATGTTCGACAGCACCCGCGTGCCGACATTGGACTGCTCGCGCAGCGTCTCCAGCGTGTTGGTGTTGACCACCTTCTGGACCGCGATGGTGATCGACGGGCGGGTATCGGCCTGCGCGACGGAAAAGCCGGGCAGGGCGAGTGTACCGCCCGCGGCGGCACCCAGGCGCAGGAACTGGCGGCGGTCGAAATGGGTCATGCGTGAAACCTGATGCGTGATCGAAAGGAGCCGGCGCGGCTGGCGCGCCGGCTTGCGCGGCCTTAGCTGCGGCCGCCCCAGTTCTCAGTGCGGAAATCCATCGCGAAGGCGGGCGAAGCCTTCCAGGCCAGCGCCTTCGGCTTGGCGGTGAAGGTCGCGTTCTGGTGCAGCACGGTGTAGGCGGGGTCCTCACGCTCGGCGATCTGAAGCATGCGGCGGAAGGCCTGCTTCCGGCGCGCCTGATCCATCGAGGTTTCGAGCTCGACCGAGAGCCGGTTCAGCTCAGCGTTGGTCCATTCGCCGATCTGCTGCTGCTGGCCGTTGGGGCCGTGCTGGCTGACGAGCGAGGAGACGGGATCGTTGAACGGCGCGGAGTTGGACCAGTCGCGCACGGCACGGCTCGGCGTGCGCTCCAGCACCTGCTGCCAGTTCTCCTTCATCTGGATGTCGATGTTGAGCCCGGCCTCCTTCCACATCTCGACCAGGATCTGCGCGGTCGGCACCTGGTTGGTGTAGTAGTTGTTCAGCAGGCGGTAGGGGATCGGATCGCCCTTGTAGCCGGACTGCTTGACGAGATCCTTGGCGAGCTTGACGTCGAAGGCCGGAACCGCCCAGTCCTCGATGAACATCTCGCCGTAATAGGGCCATTGCAGACCCTTCGGCACGACGGTGCGGCCAGCCCAGAGCGAGTCGACGATCGCCTGGCGGTCGATCGCGTGGGTCATCGCGCGGCGCACCAGCGGGTTGGCGAGCTGCTCGTGGTTCTTGTCGAACACGGTGAGGCGGTGATTGAGGATCGTGCCGCCCTGGACCTCGAAGGCCTTGTTCTGCTCGATCTGCGCGATCTGGTCCGGCGGGATGTCGCAGGCGAACTGGTACTGGCCGGAGAGCAGGCCGGCGATGCGCGCGGCGGTCTCGGGCACCTCGACGAAGCGGATCGACTTCAGCGGCGGGCGCCCGCCCCAATACTCGTCATGGGCTTCGAGCAGCAGCGAGACGTCGGGCCGGTAATCGGCGACGCGATACGGGCCGGTGGTGACGGGCTTGGTCGCCCAGTCGGAATAGGTCTTGGCCTCCTCGAAGGCGCGCTTGTTCATGATCTCGCTGCCGTAGCGCGAGATGCGGCCTTCCAGCGTGATGTCCGGCGTGCCGTTGACGAAGCGGACCGTGTGCTTGTCGACGATCTCGACGCCGAGCAGAGCCGGCCAGTTGCGCCGCGCCACGGCCGGCACCTCCGGCGGCAGCTCCTTGGAGGCGCGCCCGCCGCCGATCGAGAAATCGGCCGCGATGGTCTTGCCCGCGGTCGGCTGCGTGTCGCCGAACATGCGCTGCCGGCCGAAGGAGAAGGCCACGTCCTCCGCCGTCAGCTCGTCGCCATTGTGAAACTTGACGCCCTTGCGCAACTTGAGCTCGACCGTGCGATCGTCGATGCGCCGCCATTCCGTGGCGAGGCCGGCCACGGTCTCGAGCTGGCCCAGCCAGTTGCGACCGATCAGCCCTTCCCAGAGCGAGGAGAAGAACACGCGCTCGCCGACATTGGACTGCTCGCGCAGCACGTCGAGTGTGTTGGTATTCGAGACCTTCTGGACCGCGACGGTGATCGAAGGCCGGTTGTCGGCCTGCGCGATCGCGAAGCGCGGAAGGATCAGGGACGCGGTGCCGCCGGCGAGCGCAGCCCGCCGGGTGATCGAAAATCCAGCCATGCAATGTCTCCGCCGCTTCTTGACGGCGGGGAGGTAGGACCGGCGGATGAACCTCTTGTGACCCCTTCTAAACGGTTCGGTGACAGCGGGCCGTCACCATGGCACCGGTCAGAACTCGGCGACCTTGCCGAAGGTCGAGCCTTCCAGGCGTTCCGGCCGACAGGACGCCGGGTCGACGATCGGCTTCGCCCCCGTCACGATAGCGGCGATCATGTGATCGGCGCTGCTCGCCCTCGGCCTGGCCGCGTCCGCAATGCGGGCTCACGCCAGACTGCCGCGTTGGCCGCGCCTCCGTTCACCAGGGTCGGCGCGGACCCGTATCCACATGGATCAGGCCGTTCCAGTAGACATGGTGGCCGCCGACATCCTCAAACCCCCGCACCCATTCCAGCACGAGCCGCGGCTTGACGCCCGGCACCCGGAAATCCATCGCCTCGCAGCGCCGGTGATAGGAGTTGCGCCGCGCCCGCCAGGCCGGGCGCCATGTCGATGTCACCTTCACCGCACCGTATTTTTCCGCGACGCGGCCGAGCACCTCCTTCAGCGGCTTCGGCAGGCAGGCGACCGAGGTGCCGGGATCGGTTGAAATGCCGGGTCTTTCGGCCTTCTCGTTCGGGTCGTATTGCGGCTCGGCGCCGGCCTTCTGGCCCGGCGTGAGCTTGGGCCAGACCGGCCCTTCGTCCTCATCCTCTTCCAGCACAGGGGAGGGCGGGTTGCTGCCGGCCGGCGGCGTGACCGGGGCGCCGTCCGTAGCAGGCGTAGGTTGTGACGGCGCCTCTTCCGGCGTCTCCTCGGAGACGCCGGCCGCCGGTGTCTCGCGCGCCGGTGCCTTTGCGGGTGGGACGATGATGGGGGGCAGTTTCGGGGTGCCCTCCAGGTCGAGATCGAAAGGCCTTTGCGGCGGCAGCGTCACGCGCAGGCTCTGGCCCTCCTGCGCGAGGCCGGGGTCCGCCGCCAGCAGTGCGGCGACAGTGATGACCAACCTCCCGCACCTCACGCCCGATGCTCCTCCGCGAGGCAGGTTGCGAGCGTGCGGGCCGGTGAAGACATGGAGACCTTTCGGGTACGGTGACGAACGATTCGCCATGAGGACAGGAAGCACGCCGCCGTGAAATCGGGGAAAAGCCGGCAAAGCCGCTCCGTTTTCGCTCCGAGAGCGGGCAGAGGCGGAAGCGAGGGGCGCAATTTGCCGCATCTTGCGCGGGATTCAACCCACCGGGGCGATTGTGCGGTGCGGCGGAGTCTTGCTTCATTCTAATCGAGGGTCTAAGCGACTGGTGCGGTGAGCCGTTGCGCGGCCGTGCCAAGCGAGTTCGACGATGCAAGCTCTCCCGGTCCACTCCCTGCTCACCGACTACCTGCCGCTGGTGCTGTTCATCGGCGTCTCGGCGGTGATCGGCCTGGCGCTGCTGATCGCCCCCTTCGCGATCGCCTATTCCAAGCCGGACCCCGAGAAGCTCTCGGCCTATGAATGCGGCTTCAATGCCTTCGACGACGCTCGCATGAAGTTCGACGTCCGATTCTATCTGGTCGCGATTTTGTTCATCATCTTCGACCTCGAGGTGGCCTTTCTCTTCCCCTGGGCGGTGGCCTTCGGCAGCCTCGGCTGGTACGGATTCTGGTCGATGATGGTTTTCCTCGGCGTCCTCACCGTCGGCTTCGTCTACGAATGGCGTAAGGGCGCTCTGGAGTGGGACTAACTATCGGGTAGAAAAACGGTTTTCCGCTTCTTATCTGATAGCTGACAGTTCACGAGGATCAGGTTTATGGCAGTCACAGCGATCGATCGCGGCAACCCGCTGGTCGCGCCGGCACCCAAGGGTCTGCTCGGGCCGGATGGGCAGCCCCTCGGCGCCCGTGATCCCTATTTCGTCGAGATCAACAACGAACTCGCGGACAAGGGCTTCCTCGTCACCGCGACGGACGACCTCATCAACTGGGCCCGCACCGGCTCGCTGATGTGGATGACCTTCGGCCTGGCTTGCTGCGCCGTCGAGATGATGCAGCTCTCGATGCCGCGCTACGACGTCGAGCGGTTCGGATTCGCGCCGCGCGCGTCACCGCGCCAGTCGGACGTGATGATCGTCGCGGGCACGCTCACCAACAAGATGGCCCCGGCCCTGCGCAAGGTCTACGACCAGATGCCGGAGCCGCGCTACGTCATCTCGATGGGCTCCTGCGCCAATGGCGGTGGCTATTACCACTACAGCTATTCTGTGGTGCGTGGCTGCGACCGGATCGTCCCGATCGACATCTACGTTCCGGGCTGCCCGCCCACGGCCGAAGCGCTGCTCTACGGCGTCCTGCTGCTGCAGAAGAAGATCCGCCGGACCGGCACGATCGAGCGCTGAGCGCCGGTCGGCTGTCGTGGCAGGTGATGTTGAGGTGAAGCGATGAGCGAAGCGCTCGGACAACTCGGCGAAGAGATCAAGGCGGCGCTTCCCGGCGCGGTCACCGACGCGGTCGTCGCCTTCGGCGAGCTCACGATCCAAGCCGATGCGGCGTCGATCGTCGAGGTGCTGCGCACGCTCTACAGCGACCCGCGCTTCCGCTTCGTCAATTTCATCGATCTCGCCGGCGCCGACTATCCTGGCCGCGAGAAGCGTTTCGACGTGGTCTATCACCTGCTCGCCCCGCACAGGAACCGGCGCGTTCGCATCAAGGTCCGCACCGACGAGGCAACCCCGGTTCCCTCGGTGATCGACGTCTTTCCGGCGGCGAACTGGTTCGAGCGCGAGGCCTATGACTTCTACGGCATCCTTTTCTCCGGCCACCCGGACCTGCGCCGGATCCTCACCGATTACGGCTTCGAGGGCTATCCGCTGCGCAAGGACTTCCCGCTGACCGGCTTCGTCGAGGTGCGCTATGACGACGAGCAGAAGCGCGTCGTCTACGAGCCGGTGAAGCTCAACCAGGAATTCCGCAACTTCGATTTCCTCTCGCCCTGGGAAGGCACGGAATACGTGCTGCCGGGCGATGAGAAGGCGAAGGCGTGATGGAGGCGAGAGCGTTGATGACTCGATTGATCGCTGCCGTCGTGCTGTCAGGTTTGGCAACCAGCGCCGTGGCTCAGGGGGCCGGTGCGCCGGATGTCGGTATCAAATTGGCCGCTAAGTATTGCGAGGCCATTCAGTCATCTAACCGGGACAAGATCGACGCAGGCGCATTGCCGGCCTGCATGCGCGAATTCGGTTACAGCAGCATCCGCTTCGGCGCTGGAGCGAGGTTCTGAGCGATGACCGAACACAACATCCGGAACTTCTCGATCAATTTCGGCCCGCAGCATCCGGCGGCGCATGGCGTGCTGCGCCTCGTGTTGGAGCTCGACGGCGAGATCGTGGAGCGCGTCGACCCGCATATCGGCCTGCTGCATCGCGGCACCGAGAAGTTGATCGAGGCCAAGACCTATCTGCAGGCTCTGCCCTATTTCGACCGGCTCGACTATGTCGCGCCGATGAACCAGGAGCATGCCTACTGCCTGGCGGTGGAGAAGCTGCTGGGAATCACCGTGCCGCGGCGCGGCCAACTCATCCGCGTGCTCTACTCCGAGATCGGCCGCATCCTCTCGCACCTGCTGAACGTCACCACGCAGGCGATGGACGTCGGCGCCCTCACGCCTCCGCTCTGGGGCTTCGAGGAGCGGGAGAAGCTGATGATCTTCTACGAGCGCGCCTCGGGCTCGCGCATGCACGCGGCGTATTTCAGGCCGGGCGGCGTTCGGCTCGACCTGCCGACCTCGCTGATCCACGACATCGCCGAATGGTGCGACCCGTTTCTCAAGGTCTGCGACGATCTCGAGACCCTGCTCACCGACAACCGCATCTTCAAGCAGCGCAACGTCGATATCGGCGTCGTCGATCTGGAGACCTGCTGGAAGTGGGGCTTCTCGGGCGTGATGGTGCGCGGATCCGGCGCGCCCTGGGACCTGCGCAAGTCGCAGCCCTATGAGTGCTATGAGGAGATGGAATTCGACGTTCCGGTCGGCAAGAACGGCGACTGCTACGATCGCTATCACATCCGCATGGAAGAAATGCGCCAGTCGGCGCGCATCATGAAGCAGGCTTGCGAGAAGCTGCTGGCCGCCGATGGCGGCGGGCCGGTCTCCTCGCTCGACGGCAAGGTCGTGCCGCCCAAGCGCGGCGAGATGAAGCGGTCGATGGAAGCGCTGATCCACCACTTCAAGCTCTACACCGAGGGCTACCGCGTCCCCGAGGGCGAGGTCTACGCCGCCGTCGAGGCGCCGAAGGGCGAATTCGGCGTCTATCTGGTCTCGGACGGCACCAACAAGCCCTATCGCTGCAAGGTCCGCGCGCCGGGATTCGCCCATCTCCAGGCCATGGATTTCATGTGCCGCAAGCACATGCTCGCCGACGTCTCCGCGATCCTCGGCTCTCTCGATATCGTCTTTGGTGAAGTTGACCGCTGATGTCCGTCCGTCGTCTCGCTCCCGATCCGATCCAGCCGGCCTCCTTCGCCTTCTCCCCGGCGAATGAGAACTGGATCGACCAGCAGATCGCCAAATATCCGGAAGGCCGCCAGGCCTCGGCCGTGATCCCGCTCCTGTGGAAGGCGCAGGAGCAGGAGGGCTGGGTCTCGCGCGCGGTGATCGAGACCGTAGCGAAGCGGCTCGGCATGGCGCCGATGCGGGTGCTGGAGGTCGCAACCTTCTACACCATGTTCAACCTGCAGCCGGTCGGCGAGTATTTCGTCCAGCTCTGCGGCACGACGCCCTGCGCGCTGCGCGGGGCCGAGGCCCTGAAGAAGGTCTGCGCCGAGGTCATCGGCCCGCAATCGACCGTCACCGCCGACGGCAAGCTCTCCTGGCTCGAGGTCGAGTGCCTCGGCGCCTGCTGCAACGCGCCGATGGCGCAGATCAACGTCGATTATTACGAGGACCTGACGCCGGATAATTTCCGCCAGCTTCTCGACGATCTGCGCCATGGCCGTCCCACAAGGCCCGGCCCGCAGAACGGCCGCGTCGGCTCGGAGCCGGAAGGCGGAGCCCAGACGCTGACCGACCAGTCGCTCTATGACGGCTCGATGATCGGCGCCGGCGACTGGCAGAAGCGCGTGGCCGAGCAGCGCAAGGCTGCCGCCGAAGCCGCCGCCGCCAAGGCTGCCGCCGAGGCCGAGGCCAAGAAGGCCGAGGCGACTGCCGCCGCCGCACCTGAGAAGCCCGCGACCGAGACGGCCTCGCCGGGCCGCCCGAAACCCTCCGAGGCGGGACAGCCTTCGAGCGCTGCGAACGACACGCCAGCCTCGGCCGGCAAGGTCGACCCGAAATCTGCCGCCGAATCCGCCAAGCCGGCTTCCGCAGCCGGCGACAAGCTGGATAAGTGAGGCCCGACATGCTCGCCGACCGCGACCGCATCTTCACCAATCTCTACGGCCTCCACGACAAGACCCTGCAGGGCGCGATCAAGCGCGGCGGCTGGGACGGCACCAAATTCATCCTGGAGCAGGGCCGCGACTGGATCATCGACGAGATGAAGAAGTCGGGCCTGCGCGGCCGCGGCGGCGCCGGCTTTCCGACCGGGCTGAAATGGTCCTTCATGCCCAAGCAGAGCGACGGGCGCCCGCATTATCTCGTCGTCAACGCCGACGAGTCGGAGCCGGGCACCTGCAAGGACCGCGAGATCATGCGCAACGACCCGCATACGCTGGTCGAGGGCTGCCTCATCGCCTCCTTCGCGATGGGCGCGCATGCCGCCTACATCTACATCCGCGGCGAATATGTCCGGGAGCGCGAGGCGCTGCAGCGCGCCGTCGACGAGGCCTATGAGGCCAGGCTCATCGGCAAGGACAACGTCCACGGCTATCCGTTCGACCTCTACGTCCATCACGGCGCCGGCGCCTATATCTGCGGCGAGGAGACGGCGCTGCTCGAGAGCCTCGAGGGCAAGAAGGGCATGCCGCGGCTGAAGCCGCCTTTCCCGGCCAATATGGGCCTCTATGGCTGCCCGACGACCGTCAACAACGTCGAGTCGATCGCGGTCGCGCCGACCATCCTGCGCCGTGGCGCGGCCTGGTTCTCCTCGATCGGCACGCCGAACAATGTCGGCACCAAGCTCTTCTGCGTCTCGGGCCATGTGAACAAGCCCTGCAACGTCGAGGAGGCGATGGGCCTGACCTTCCGCGAGCTGATCGACAAGCATTGCGGCGGCGTCCGCGGCGGCTGGGACAATCTCAAGGCGGTCATCCCGGGGGGCTCCTCCGTGCGCATGGTGCCGGCCGAGCAGATCATCGACACGCCGATGGATTTCGACTCGCTCTCCAAGCTGCGCTCGGGCCTCGGGACCGCGGCGGTGATCGTGATGGACAAGTCGACCGACATCGTCCGCGCCATCGCCCGCATCAGCCATTTCTACAAGCATGAGAGCTGCGGCCAGTGCACGCCCTGTCGCGAGGGCACGGGCTGGATGTGGCGCGTCATGGAGCGCATGGCCGAGGGCCGCGCCCAGAAGCGCGAGATCGACATGCTCCTCGACGTCACCAAGCAGATCGAGGGCCACACGATCTGCGCGCTCGGCGATGCCGCCGCCTGGCCGATCCAGGGCCTGATCGCGCATTTCCGCCACGAGATCGAGCAGCGCATCGACGACTATGCCGCCAACCCGCACAGCGAGCCTGTGCGCCTGATGGCGGCGGAGTGATGCCATGGCGCAGGAGCCCGAGAATCTGGTTCTGGTCTACCTTCGGCGGATCGACGAGAAACTCGATCGGCTCCGCGATGACGTGCAGGATTTGAAGGTGCGCATGACGAGCTTGGAAGAAGGCGTCGTCGGCGTGCAGCGTCGAATCGATCGACTTGAATTGCGTGTCGAAAGGATCGAGCGTCGGCTCGATCTCGTCGATACGCCGCATTGAGAAAAACGCGATGACCAAACTTCTCATCGACGGCATCGAGGTCGACGTTCCGGCCGACTACACCGTTCTCCAGGCCTGCGAGGCCGCAGGCGCCGAGATTCCGCGCTTCTGCTTCCATGAGCGCCTCTCGATCGCCGGCAATTGCCGCATGTGCCTCGTCGAGGTGAAGGGCGGCCCGCCGAAGCCGCAGGCCTCCTGCGCCATCGGCGTGCGTGACCTGCGCCCGGGCCCGAATGGCGAGCCGCCGGTCGTGCTGACCAAGTCGCCGATGGTGAAGAAGGCCCGCGAAGGGGTGATGGAGTTCCTCCTCATCAACCACCCGCTGGATTGCCCGATCTGCGACCAGGGCGGCGAGTGCGACCTGCAGGACCAGGCGATGGCCTTCGGCGCCGACACCTCGCGCTATGCCGAGAACAAGCGCGCGGTCGAGGACAAGTATATCGGCCCGCTGGTCAAGACCTCGATGAACCGCTGCATCCAGTGCACGCGCTGCGTCCGCTTCACCACCGAGGTCGCGGGAGCCTCCGACCTCGGCGCGATCGGCCGCGGCGAGGACATGGAGATCACGACCTATCTCGAGCAGGCGATGGCCTCGGAGCTGCAGAGCAACGTCGTCGATCTTTGCCCGGTCGGCGCGCTGACCTCCAAGCCCTACCAGAACAAGGCGCGGCCCTGGGAGCTTTCCAAGACCGAGAGCATCGACGTGATGGACGCGGTCGGCTCGGCCATCCGCGTCGACTCGCGCGGCAAGGAAGTGATGCGCATCCTGCCCCGCCTCAACGAGGCGGTGAACGAGGAGTGGATCTCCGACAAGACCCGCCACGTCGCCGATGGCCTCAAGACCCAGCGGCTCGACAGGCCCTATCTGCGTGAGAATGGCCGCCTGCGCCCGGCGAGCTGGACCGAGGCCTTCGCCGCCATCGTCGACAAGGTGAAGGCTGTTGCGCCTGACCGCATCGGCGCCATCGCCGGCGATCTCGCCGCGGTCGAGGAGATGTTCGCGCTGAAGGCCCTGGTCGTCTCGCTGGGCAGCACCAATCTCGATGCCCGCCAGGACGGCAGCGTTCTGCATCCGAAATTCGGCCGCGCCTCCTACACGCTCAACGCCGGCATCGCCGGCATCGAGGAGGCGACGTCGCTCCTGATCATCGGCGCCAATCCGCGCCGCGAGGCTCCGATCCTGAACGCCCGCATCCGCAAGCGCTGGCTGCGCGGCGACTTCAAGGTGAGCGTCGTCGGCGAGCAGGCCGACCTGACCTACACCTATGACTATCTCGGCGCCGGCCCGGAGACGCTGTCCGATTTCGTGAAATCGGCCGAGGCCAAGGGCGGCAAGCCGATGGTGCTGGTGGGGCAGGGCGCGCTCGCCCGCCAGGACGGTGCGGCCGTGCTCTCGCTCGCCGCCAAGACCGCTCAGGCGCTCGGCGCCGTCACGGCCGAATGGAACGGTTTCGGCGTGATCCACACCGCCGCCTCGCGCGTTGGCGCGCTCGATCTCGGCTTCGTGCCTGGCGAGGGCGGCAAGGATGTCGCGGCGATGTTGCAGCCGGGCGCACTCGACGTGCTGTTCCTGCTCGGCGCCGACGAAATCGAGGTGCCGGCCGGCGCCTTCGTGATCTACCAGGGCACCCATGGCGACAAGGGCGCACACCGCGCCGACGTGATCCTGCCGGGCGCGGCCTACACCGAGAAATCCGGCACCTACGTCAACACCGAGGGCCGGGTACAGATGGGCGACCGCGCCACCTTCCCGCCGGGCGATGCCCGAGAGGATTGGGCGATCCTGCGCGCCCTCTCCGCCGTCCTAGGCAAGACGCTGCCCTTCGATTCGCTGGCGGGCCTGCGCAAGGCGCTCTACGAGGCGCATCCGCATTTCGCTGCACTCGATGTGCTGGCGGTCAACGATACGGCGGGCCTCGGCGACCTGGCCGGACTCGGCGGCCAGACCGATCGGTCGGGCTTCGTCTCGCCCGTCACAGATTTCTATCAGACCAACCCGATCGCGCGGGCCTCGGCCGTGATGGCGGAATGCTCGGCTCTGGCCTCCGGCCGGATGCGGCAGGCGGCGGAGTGAGCGCCATGAACTGGGACCTCGTCCTCGATATCGCGATCGTGCTGGGCAAGAGCTTGCTGCTCCTGGTCTGCCTGCTCGTCTTCATCGCCTATATCCTCCTGGCCGACCGCAAGGTCTGGGCGGCGGTGCAACTGCGCCGCGGCCCCAACGTGGTCGGCCCCTTCGGCCTGTTCCAGAGCTTCGCCGACCTGATCAAGTTCGCGCTGAAGGAGCCGATCATTCCGGCCGGCGCCAACAAGGGCCTGTTCCTGCTGGCGCCCTTCGTCTCCTGCCTCCTGGCGCTCGGCGCCTGGGCGGTGATCCCGGTTGCGGAAGGCTGGGCCATCGCCGACATCAATGTCGGCGTGCTCTACATCCTCGCGATCTCCTCGCTGGGAGTCTACGGCATCATCATGGCCGGCTGGGCTTCCAACTCGAAATACCCCTTTATGAGCGCGCTGCGCTCGGCGGCGCAGATGGTTTCCTACGAGGTCTCGATCGGCTTCGTCATCGTCACCGTGCTGCTTTGCGTCGGTTCGCTGAATCTCTCGGCCGTGGTCGAGGCGCAGCAGAACCGGGGTCTTGCGCACGCGCTCGGCGTGCCGTGGCTCACCATCCTGAACTGGTATTTCATCCCGCTCTTCCCGATGTTCATCGTCTTCTTCGTCTCGGCGCTGGCCGAGACGAACCGGCCGCCCTTCGATCTGGCCGAGGCGGAGTCCGAGCTCGTGGCGGGTTTCATGGTCGAGTACTCCTCGACGCCCTACCTGCTGTTCATGCTCGGCGAATACGTGGCGATCATGACCATGTGCTCGCTGACGACGATCCTGTTCCTCGGGGGCTGGGCGCCGCCGGTGGCGCTGCCGCCCTTCACCTGGCTGCCCGGCGTGTTCTGGTTCGCGCTCAAGGTCTGCCTCGTCTTCTTCATGTTCGCGCTGGTGAAGGCCTTCGTGCCGCGCTACCGCTACGACCAGTTGATGCGCCTAGGCTGGAAGGTCTTCCTGCCGCTCTCGCTCGCCAGCGTGGTGATCGTGGCGCTGGTGCTGCAGCTGACGGGCTGGGGCCCGGTGGCGGGGTGAGCCCGGCCGGCCTGCTCGGTGCTCTGATCGGCCTCGGGCTCGGCCTGCTGGAATACCGGCTGATGGCGGCCGTGGTGATCGGGGCGCTCAGGCGCACCGACCGCTCGGTCACAGAGGCCGAGAAGGACGATTACGAGCGCCGCATCGCCATTCTGCGATGGGTGCTGAGAGCTATCACGATCGGCCTGATGCCGATCCTGGGTTTCGTGATCGGCCGGGCGGTGTCCGGCTGAGGATGGAAGGGACGAAGGCGATGTCACTCGCGCAAGCCGCAAGGGGCCTGCTGCTGAAGGAGTTCGTCGGGGCCATCGGGCTCTCGATGCGCTATTTCTTCAAGCCGAAGGCGACGCTGAACTACCCGTTCGAGAAGGGCCAGCTCTCGCCGCGTTTCCGCGGCGAGCACGCGCTGCGCCGTTACCCGAACGGCGAGGAACGCTGCATCGCCTGCAAGCTGTGCGAGGCGATCTGCCCGGCGCAGGCGATCACCATCGAGGCCGGCCCGCGCCGCAACGACGGCACGCGCCGCACCACGCGTTACGACATCGACATGACGAAGTGCATCTATTGCGGCTTCTGCCAGGAGGCTTGTCCGGTCGATGCCATCGTCGAGGGCCCGAATTTCGAATTCGCGGCCGAAACCCGCGAGGAGCTGTTCTACGACAAGGACAAGCTGCTCGCGAACGGTGCGCGCTGGGAACGCGAGATCGCGCGAAATATCGCGATGGACGCGCCCTATCGCTAAGTGCGGCAATGGGGAGTCGGCAGTAGGCAGTCGGGAACAACGCATAGACTGCCGATTGCCTACTGCCGACTGCCTTGATTAAAGACGCTCCAAATTGCGGCGGGCTCGATTGAGTCCTGGCGCACGAACCACATGAGGACCGCGCCGGAAGGGGCGGGAAGGGCTGGCCGAGATGAATGCCGCAGCGGCTTTCTTCTATCTCTTCGCAGGGGTGACCGTGGGGTCCGCCTTCATGGTGGTGACCTCGCGCAACCCCGTGCACTCCGTGCTGTTCCTGATCCTGGCCTTCGTCAACGCGGCCGGGCTCTTCATGCTGCTGGGCGCCGAGTTCCTGGCGATGCTGCTGGTCGTCGTCTATGTCGGCGCGGTCGCGGTGCTCTTCCTCTTCGTGGTGATGATGCTCGACGTGGACTTCGCCGAGTTCCGCCAGGGCTTCCTGAACTACCTGCCGATCGGCGCGCTGATCGGCTTCATCTTCGCCGTAGAGCTGCTGATGGTGGTCGGCGCATGGGTCATCGATCCGCAGATCGTCAAGGCGCCCGTCTCCGCGATCCCCGCCGGCATCACCAACACCGAGGCGCTCGGCCGGGTGATCTACACGCAGTATGTCTACTACTTCCAGGCGGCCGGCCTCGTCCTGCTGGTGGCGATGATCGGTGCGATCGTGCTCACGCTGCGCGAGCGGGTCGGCATCAAGCGCCAGAGCGTCCCGGTGCAGAACGCCCGCACCAAGGAGGCCGCCATGGAGGTCAAGCAGGTGCCGTCGCACGCCGGCGTTCCCGAGGAGATGGCATGATGATCGGACTAGGCCATTATCTCGCGGTCAGCGCGATCCTGTTCACGCTCGGCGTGCTCGGCATCTTCATCAACCGCAAGAACGTCATCGTCATCCTGATGTCGGTCGAGCTCATCCTGCTCGCGGTGAACATCAACTTCGTCGCCTTCTCGAGCTTCCTGAACGACATCGTCGGCCAGGTCTTCGCCATGCTCGTGCTCACGGTCGCGGCGGCCGAGGCCGCGATCGGGCTTGCCATTCTCGTCGTCTACTTCCGCAACCGCGGCTCCATCGCGGTGGAAGACATCAACATGATGAAAGGCTGAGCGCGACAGCGCCTGGACCTAGCGACCATGTATCACGCGATCGTCTTCCTCCCCCTGATCGGCTTCCTGATCGCCGGCCTCTTCGGCCGGCTGATCGGCGCGCGCGGCTCCGAGATCGTCACCACCTCGCTGCTGATGGTGTCGGCGGTGCTGTCCTGGATCGCCTTCTTCCAGGTCGGCTTCGGCCACGGCACCACCCGCGTCCAGATCGCGAGCTGGATCGCCTCCGGCGAATTGCAGGTCGACTGGGCCTTCCGCATCGACACGCTGACGGCGGTGATGCTGGTCGTGGTCAACACCGTCTCCTGCCTCGTGCACCTCTACTCGATCGGCTACATGCACGAGGATCCGCACCGTCCGCGCTTTTTCGCCTATCTTTCGCTCTTCACCTTCGCGATGCTCATGCTGGTGACGTCGGACAACCTCGTCCAGATGTTCTTCGGCTGGGAGGGCGTCGGCCTCGCTTCCTATCTGCTGATCGGCTTCTGGTACCAGAAGCCCTCGGCCTGCGCCGCCGCGATGAAGGCCTTCATCGTCAACCGCGTCGGCGACTTCGGCTTCTCGCTCGGCATCTTCCTCGTCTTCGTGCTGTTCGGCTCGGTCGCCTTCGACTCGATCTTCCCGAACGTCGCAGGCCTCGCCGGCAAGCCGTTCCACTTCCTGGGCTATGACTGGGACGCGCTGACAATCACCTGCCTGCTGCTGTTCATGGGCGCGATGGGCAAGTCGGCGCAGTTCCTGCTGCACACCTGGCTGCCGGACGCGATGGAAGGCCCGACCCCGGTCTCGGCCCTCATCCATGCCGCGACGATGGTCACCGCCGGCGTCTTCATGCTGGCGCGCCTCTCGCCGATCTTCGAGTACGCCCCGGTCGCGCTTACCGTCGTCGTCGTCATCGGCGCCACCACCGCTTTCTTCGCGGCGACGGTCGGGCTCGTGCAGAACGACATCAAGCGCGTCATCGCCTATTCGACCTGCTCGCAGCTCGGCTACATGTTCGTGGCGCTCGGCGTCGGCAATTACGGCGCCGGCATCTTCCACCTCTTCACCCACGCCTTCTTCAAGGCGCTGCTGTTCCTCGGTGCCGGCTCGGTCATCCACGCGATGCACCACGAGCAGGACATGCGGAACATGGGCGGCCTGCGCAAGCACATCCCCTTCACCGCGGCCGCGATGACGATCGGCACGCTGGCGTTGACGGGCTTTCCCGGTTTCGCCGGCTACTTCTCCAAGGACGCGATCATCGAGAGCGCCTACGCCTCGGTCGGCCATGGCGGCTTCGCGTCGTCCTATGCCTTCGTGCTGCTGGTCGTCGCCGCCTGCATGACCTCCTTCTACTCCTGGCGCCTCTACTTCATGACCTTCGAGGGCAAGCCGCGCTGGGGCCACGGCCATGACGCGCATGGTCACGGCCATGACGATCATGCCCATGCCGCTCACGGCCATGACGACCACGGCCATGGCCACGGGCACACGCCGCATGAGAGCCCCTGGGTGATGCTGCTGCCGCTCGTCGTGCTGTCGCTCGGCGCGATCGCCGCCGGCTTCGCCTTCAAGGAGTACTTCATCGGCCACGACTTCGAGCATTTCTGGAAGTCGGCGCTGTTCATGGGCAAGGACAACCACATCCTGCACGCCATGCACGAGGTGCCCGGCTGGGTCGTCTGGTCGCCCTTCGTGGCGATGCTGATCGGCTTCGCGCTCGCCTGGCTGATGTATGTCCGCAGCCCGGAGATCCCCGCCAAGCTCGCGGCGGCGAACCCGGCGCTCTACCGGTTCCTGCTCAACAAGTGGTATTTCGACGAGATCTACGATTTCCTGTTCGTGCGTCCCGCGAAGTGGCTCGGCCGCTTCCTCTGGAAGAAGGGCGATGGCTTCGTCATCGACGGCTTCGGCCCGGACGGCGTCTCGGCCCGCGTCGTCGATGTGACCAACCGCGTCGTGCGCCTGCAGACCGGCTATCTCTATCATTATGCCTTCGCGATGCTGATCGGTGTTGCCGGGCTCGTGACCTGGTATCTCGTGACCCGCGGGTGAGATGATGTTCGGCTTCGGTATCCTCACCGGTCTCCTGATCCTGCCGCTGGTCGGCGCGGCCTTCATCCTGGCTCAGCGCGGGGATGAGGCGGCTGTCGCGTCCAACGCCCGCTGGGTGGCGCTCGCGACGACGGTCCTCACCTTCGTGCTGGCCTGCGTCGCCTGGTATCGCTTCAACCCGGCCGATCCGGGCTTCCAGCTCGTCGAGAGCCATGCCTGGATCTCGGACGCGATCCGCTTCAAGCTCGGCGTCGACGGCTTCTCCTTCCCCTTCATCGTGCTGACGGCGTTCCTGATGCCGTTCTGCGTCGCCGCCTCCTGGACCTCGGTCCAGAAGCGGGTGCCGGAATACATGGTCGCCTTCCTGGTGCTCGAGACGCTGATGATCGGCGTCTTCGCCTCGCTCGACCTGGTGCTGTTCTACCTGTTCTTCGAGGCAGGCCTGATCCCGATGTTCCTGATCATCGGCATCTGGGGCGGCAAGCGGCGCGTCTACGCCTCCTACAAGTTCTTCCTCTACACGCTGCTCGGCTCGGTTCTGATGCTCCTCGCCGTGATGGCGATGTACTGGAACGCCGGCACCACCGACATTCCGTCGCTGCTGGCGCACAAGTTCCCGTCCGGCATGCAGACTTGGCTGTGGCTCGCCTTCTTCGCCTCCTTTGCGGTGAAGATGCCGATGTGGCCGGTCCACACCTGGCTGCCCGACGCGCACGTCGAGGCGCCCACGGCCGGCTCCGTCGTCCTGGCGGCGATCCTGCTGAAGATGGGCGGATACGGCTTCATCCGCTTCTCGATCCCGATGTTTCCTGAGGCCTCGCAGTATTTCGCGCCGCTGGTCTTCGCGCTCTCGGTCATCGCCATCGTCTACACCTCACTGGTCGCGATGATGCAGGAGGACATCAAGAAGCTGATCGCCTATTCCTCGGTGGCGCATATGGGCTTCGTCACCATGGGCCTGTTCACGCTGACGCCGCAGGGCGTGCAGGGCGCGATGTACCAGATGATGAGCCACGGCCTGGTCTCGGGCGCGCTCTTCCTCTGCGTCGGCGTGATCTACGACCGGATGCACACCCGCGAGATCGCCGCCTAT
Source organism: Allobosea sp. TND4EK4 (assembly GCF_900156025.1). Classification (GTDB taxonomy): domain Bacteria; phylum Pseudomonadota; class Alphaproteobacteria; order Rhizobiales; family Beijerinckiaceae; genus Allobosea. The sequence goes on along the minus strand of NZ_FTMO01000003.1, from coordinate 329,204 downwards.
GGCGGTCTGGTGAACCGGATGCCGGTCTATGCGGTGATCTTCATGGTGTTCACCATGGCCAATGTCGGCCTGCCCGGGACGGCCGGCTTCGTCGGCGAGTTCCTGACGCTGCTCGGTGCCTTCCGCGCCAACCCCTGGGTCGCGTTCTTCGCGACCTCCGGCGTCATCCTCTCGGCCTGCTACGCGCTCTGGCTCTATCGCCGCGTCGTCTTCGGCGAGCTGGTCAAGCCGGAGCTCAAGGACATCAAGGATCTGAACGGCCGCGAGATCGCGATCCTGGTGCCGCTCGTCCTGCTGACGATCTGGTACGGCGTCCAGCCGCACACGATCCTCGACGCCTTCGCGGCGCCGACCGAAATGCTCATCAAGAATTATCAGGCCGCGCTCGCCGTCACCAAGACGGCGCTCGCCGTCGCCCAGTAAGGTCTCGTCATGGCTCTGCCCGCTCTCGGCCCGGCCCTTCCGGAAATCGTCCTGGCGCTCGGCGCCATCGCCATGGTGCTTATCGGCGCCGTCCAGGGCGAGCGCTCGTCGCGCCTGCTGGAGGGCGCCGCGCTGCTGCTGCTGGCGGTCGCTCTCGTGCTGGTCGTCTCGGGGCAGGGCCGGCTGCTGACCTTCAATGACGGCTTCATCGCGGACGGGTTCGCCCGCTTCATGAAGGTACTGACCCTGCTCGGGGCCGGCGCCTCGATCCTGCTCGCCGGCGGCACGCTGCGCCAGCAGGGCGTGATGCGCTTCGAGTTCCCGATCCTCGTCGTCCTCGCCACCATCGGCATGATGATGATGATCTCGGCCAACGACCTCATCAGCCTCTATGTCGGCCTCGAGCTGCAGTCGCTGGCGCTTTACGTCGTCGCCGCCTTCGACCGTGACAATGCCCGTTCGACCGAGGCCGGCCTGAAGTACTTCGTGCTCGGCGCGCTCTCCTCCGGCATGCTGCTCTATGGCGCATCGCTGGTCTACGGCTTCACCGGCACGGTGACGTTCCCCGGCATTGCTGCGGCCACCGCCGGGGGCCATGCGGGCCTCGGCCTCATCTTCGGCATCGTCTTCATTGCGGCGGGCGTCGCCTTCAAGATTTCTGCCGTGCCGTTCCACATGTGGACGCCGGACGTCTACGAGGGCGCGCCGACTCCGGTTGCGGCCTTCTTCGCCTCGGCCCCGAAGATGGCCGCCATGGCGATGGTCGTGCGCATCTTCGTCGGCGCCTTCCCGGGCGCGATCGGCGACTGGCGGCAGATCGTGATCTTCATCTCGATCGCCTCGATGGCGCTGGGCGCCTTCGCGGCGATCGGCCAGACCAACATCAAGCGCCTGCTCGCCTATTCCTCGATCGCCAACATGGGCTACGCGCTGGTCGGCCTCGCGGCCGGCACGGCGGACGGCATCCAGGGCGTGATGACCTATATGGCGATCTATCTCGCCACCACGCTCGCCGCCTTCGCCTGCGTGCTGATGATGCGGCGCGACGGCAAGCTGGTCGAGGACATCTCGGAACTCGCCGGCCTCTCGCGCACGAATGGCTGGATGGCCTTCGCGATGGCAATGATGATGTTCTCGCTCGCGGGCATCCCGCCGCTCGCCGGCTTCTGGGCGAAGTGGTACGTCTTCCTCGCCGCGATCAACGCCAAGCTCTACATGCTGGCGGTGGTCGGCGTGCTGACCAGCGTCGTCGGCGCCTACTACTATCTGCGCCTGGTCAAGGTGATGTATTTCGACGAGCCGAAGCCGGCTTTCGAGCGTTCCGACCTTGGCGTGCGGACGGTGCTGCTGATCTCGGCGCTGTTCGTGCTGGTCCTCTCCTTCGTGCCGGCCCCGCTGTTCGACTCGGCGGCCGCGGCGGCGAAGTCGCTGTTCTGACTTCTTCTGCCAGCCACCGCCGTCATTCCGGACAAGGGGCAAAGCCGCGCCGATCCGGAATGCATGCCGGTCCGGTTCAGGCATGGATCCCGGGTCTCCGCTTTGCTGCGCCCGGGATGACGTCCAGGGGGGTGGATTCTCCTCATGCTCGGTGAGACCGCCCGCGCCGCCGGCTACCGGCTGATCGTCCGCGAAGAGGTCGGCTCGACGATGGAGGAAGCGCGGCGCGCGCTCCATCAGGGCGAGCCGGGCAAGCTCTGGATCGTCGCCCGCAGCCAGAACGCCGGGCGCGGCCGGCATGGCCGGCAATGGGGCTCCCCGCCCGGCAACCTCTACGCCAGCCTGCTGCTGACGGACCCATGCGAACCGGCGCTTGCGCCCCAGCTCGGCTTCGTCGCCGGCCTGGCTCTGCATGATGCCGCCGCGACGGTGCTCGGGCCCGCAGCCGATCGCCTGAAGCTGAAATGGCCGAACGATCTGTTGCTCGGCGGCGCCAAGACCTCCGGCCTGCTGCTGGAGGGCGAGAGCCGGGCAGGGCGCTTCGACGTGATCCTCGGCTGCGGCGTCAACATCGTCTCATGCCCCTCCGACACGCCCTATCCGGTGACCTTCCTGAAGGCTGAGGCGCCGCAGGCCAGCGTCGAGGCTGTGCTGTCTGCGCTTGGCGAAGCCTGGACCAAGCGGTTCGCCGTCTGGGCACAGCCCGGTGGCTTCGGCCCCACCCGCGCCGCATGGCTGGAGCGGGCCGCCTTCCTGGGCGAGACCATCACCATTCGTCTGCCGGAAGGACCGCTGAACGGCCGCTTCGCCGGCATCGATCCGACTGGAAGGCTTCAGCTTGAAACGGATGGCGGTTCGCGGCTGATCGATGCGGGCGACCTGTTTTTTGGAAACCCGGCCTGACCCGTCATTGCGACCGAAACGAAGCAATCCAGGGGTTTGGGCGAGGTGCTTGACCCCGTCGCCCGGATCTCTTCGTCGCAACGCTCTTCGCAAGGACCGAGGCGAGCGACATGAACGATGCGCCTCCTGCTATGGAGACGCGCCGGCCGCCGTGTTAGGGCTGCGCAGCCCGCCGCTTCTCAAGGAATTCCCGTGACCCGTTCCACCGACCAGCTCGTTTTCGTTCCTCTCGGCGGCCTTGGCGAGATCGGCATGAACGCCGCGCTCTACGGCTTCGGGCCCGAGGGGCGGCGAAAATGGATCCTGGTCGATTGCGGCCTGTCTTTCGCGGGGCCCGAGGCGCCGGGCGTCGATATCGTCCTGCCGGACCTGCGCTATATCATCGAGGAGCGGGCCAACCTCCTCGGCATCGTCATCACCCATGCCCATGAGGACCATATCGGTGCGCTCGCCGCGCTGTGGCCGAGCCTGCGCGCGCCGGTCTACTGCACGCGCTTCGCCGCCGGTCTGCTCTCGACCCGCCGCCTCTCGGAGCCGGGTGCTCCCAAGGTCGAGATCAATGTCGTGCCCCAGGGCGGGCGCATCACGCTCGGCCCCTTCGACATCGAGTTCGTTCCCGTCGCGCATTCGATCCCCGAATCGAACGCGCTGGCGATCCGCACGCCCGTCGGCCTCGTCGTCCATACCGGCGACTGGAAGATCGACGCCACGCCGGGCGTCGGCCTGCCGACCGACGAGAAGCGCATGCGCGAGCTCGGCGAGGAGGGCGTACTCGCGATCATCTGCGATTCGACCAATGTCATGCGCGACGGCATCAGCCCCAGCGAGGCGGATGTCGCCGCCAAGCTGAAGGAGCTCGTCGCTTCGGCACCGGCACGCGTCGCCGTCACCACCTTCGCCTCGAACGTCGCGCGCCTGCGGGCGGTTGCCGAGGCGGCGATGGCGAACGACCGCGAGGTCGTTGTCGTCGGCCGCGCCATGGACCGCGTCATCGATGTCGCCCGCGAATGCGGTTATCTCGACGGTATTCCCGGCTTCCGCCCGGTGGATGCCTATGGCTACCTGCCGCGCGACAAGGTCGTCGCGCTGCTGACCGGCAGCCAGGGCGAGCCGCGCGCGGCCCTCTCGCGCATCGCCGCCGACGACCATCCGGAGATCGCGCTCTCGGCCGGCGACCGCGTCATCTTCTCGTCGCGGACGATCCCCGGCAACGAAAAGGCCGTCGGCGCGATCCAGAATGCGCTGGCGCGCGACAAGATCGAGATCATCACCGACCGGACCCAGCTCGTCCACGTCTCCGGCCACCCCCGCCGCGAGGAGATGGCGCAGCTCTATGGCTGGCTGAAGCCGCAGATCGCGATTCCCGCCCATGGCGAGGATCTGCATCTGTCGGAACACGAGACCTTCGCGCGCCGCCTCGGCGTCAAGACGGTGATCCGGGCCGGCAATGGCGATGTGATTGCGATCTCCGCCGCCGGCGCGAGCAAGATCGACAGCGTCCAGCATGGCCGGCTCTACCAGGACGGCATGCTGCTGGTGAACGCGCTGGAGAAGACGGTCCAGGAGCGGCGCCGGCTCTCCTTCGCCGGCATGGTCTCCATCGCCGTCGCTATCGACGAGAAGGGCGGCATCGCCGGCGAGCCGGAGATCGCCGTGCTCGGCCTGCCGCCACGCACCCGCGACGGGACCGATTTCGAGGAGTATGTCGCCGACACCGTGGGGGAGTTGCTGGATGGCATTCCCAAGGCGCGCCGCCGCGACCCCGAGGCCCTGCGCAACGCGCTGGAACGCGGCGTCCGCAGCGCGGTCAACGAGGAGTGGGGCAAGAAGCCCCAGGTGCATGCGCTGGTGGTTGAGGTTTAAGGCAGTCGGCAATAGGCAATAGGCAGTCGGGTATGGACTGGTCGCCGAGAATCGCGCCGTTTGACCGACTGCCGACTGCCGACTGCCGACTGCCGACTGCCGACTGCCCATTGCCACTTGCCCAATCGGAGCGCTCTCATGATCGGACGGCTCAACCATGTCGCCATCGCGGTGAGGGACCTCGCGGCCGCGACCGCGCTCTACCGCGACACGCTGGGTGCCCGCGTCTCGCAGCCGCTCCCGCAGCCGGAGCATGGCGTCACCGTGGTCTTCGTCGAGTTGCCCAACACCAAGATCGAGCTGCTGGAGCCGCTGGGCGCCGACTCGCCGGTCGCCAAGTTCCTCGAGCGCAATCCCGACGGCGGAACCCACCACATCTGTTACGAGGTCGATGACATCCTGGCGGCCCGCGATCGGCTGAAGGCGCAGGGAGCCCGGGTCCTGGGCTCGGGCGAGCCGCGCATCGGAGCCCATGGCAAGCCGGTCCTCTTCCTGCACCCCAAGGATTTCCTTGGCACCCTGGTCGAGCTGGAGCAGGCCTGATCCGATGCCTGAGATCGCCTTCCTCGGCGAGCCCGAATCCGGCTCCCCGCGTCCGTTCAGCGCCGCCACCGTTGCGGCCGGGCTCGTCTTCGTCTCCGGCCATTCAGCCCCGCATGATCCCGAGCGCGGCCTTCATCGCGGTGAGACGCCGGCCGACGAGGTCCGCAATGCGCTCGGCCGCATCGCCGAAATCCTGGCTGAGGCCGGCTCGTCGCTCGACCGTGTCGTGCAGATGACGATGCTGATCAGCGACCCGGCCGACTATGCCGCCTGCAACGCCGAGTATGTAAGGCACTTTCCCGCCGGCCTGCCGGCGCGGCACACGGCCCGGTTCGGCGTGCCGACGCAGGCGCGAGTCGCCTTTTCCTGCATCGCCCTTGCTGGGAGCGCCTCATGAGCATCGCCAGCGCGCTCGCGGTCTATTTCATCATCTGGTGGACGGTGCTGTTCGCCGTGCTGCCCTTCGGCGTCCGCAGCCAGCACGAGGCGGGGGCGATCGCGGAAGGGACCGAGCCTGGCGCGCCCGTTCTGCCGGGGCTGCTCAGGAAGGCGGCGATCACCTCGCTCATCGCCGCCGTGATCTTCGCCTTCGTCTGGTATGGCTGGTCGAATTTCGACTTCTGAGCGTTTCTCTGCGGCGCGGCGACCGCCGGCGCCATCGGCCAAAGAAAAAAGGCAAGGCTTTCGCCTTGCCCTGTCCAGTCCGCTTATGTCCGCAGTATCGGCACACGTCTGATGCGTAAGGCGCGTATACGAGCGGTGCGTTTCTTCCTCCCGAGACCTGGTCCGCGGCGCCTTGCCTAACAAAGCGTGCCCAGCGCGAGAAGGATTAGCCGATTGTGACGGAGTTGTCACCAGTTTGTGCAGGTCCAGCCTCAACTTTTTGCAAGTTTATGCTGGGCTGCACTTGTGCAGTGCAGCAACACGTGAGTCGGGGCGCCCGCGCCTTGTTCCGGTCAAAGCTTGCCGTTATCGGAACGAAACGCCGCAGCTTCCCGTGCGGCAATGGAGATCTTCATGCTGCGCAGTTCGCTGGCCGCTCTCGCCCTTCTCGCCTCCATCGGCCTCGCACAGGCTCAGGCACCGAAGGCCGACCCCGACAACACGGTCGTGCTGACGACGAAGGACGGCCCGGTCACGATCCAGCTGCGGCCCGATCTGGCGCCCAAACATGTGGCGCAGATCAAGGCGCTGGTGAAGCGCGGCTTCTATGACGGCATCGTCTTCCACCGTGTCATCGACGGCTTCATGGCGCAGACCGGCGACCCGACCGGCACCGGCACCGGCGGCTCGGACCTGCCGAACATCCCGGCCGAATTCGGACAGACGCCGTTCAAGGTCGGCTCCGTCGGCATGGCCCGCTCGTCTTCGCCGAACTCGGCGAACTCGCAGTTCTTCATCTGCTATGAGGGCTGCGGCTCGCTGACCGGCCAGTACACGCTGTTCGGCGAGGTGGTCTCAGGCATGGACGCGGTACGCAAGATCAAGAAGGGCTCGTCGGCCAATAACGGCGTGGTCACGAACCCGGACAAGATCGTCACCATGCGCATGCAGGCCGACGCCAAGTAAGGCGTTCGGCATGATCGGCCGGGCCGGCTTCGCCTGTCTCCTGCTGCTGGCGGGGCTGCCCGCCGCCGCGCAGGGAACGCATGATCTCGGCCTGCCGCCGCCTTCGGGCTCGCAGAACCCGGTGCTTCCGCCGCCATCCGGCTCGCAATATCCCGTGCTGCCGCCGCAGAGCGGCCAACGCTACGATCCGGGCGTCGGCGGCCGCTTCGGCGGCTCCAACGACGTCCCCGGCATGCGACAAAGGCCGCTCGGCGAGCAGGGCAGCCTGCGCCGCGGGGCGGGCGAGCTCGGCCTTGTCGGGAGCGTGTCTCCGGTCGATCCGCCCGATGCCGGCCAGCCTGTTTCCACGCTTGCCGGGATCGGCCCGGCGATCAGCCGCTGCTGGTCGCCGCCGCCCTTGCCCGCGGAGCTGACCGGTGCGATGGCAACGGTTCGCTTCAGCCTGCGCCGGGACGGCAGCCTGTTCGGCGAGCCGCGTGTCTCCTGGGAGACGCGGCGCGGCGATGCCGCCTTCCAAAACGCCTTTGCCCAATCCGCCATCGCTGCGGTTCGTCGTTGCACGCCGATGAGGTTGTCGAAGGACCTCGGAGCGAGTATCGCGGGGCGACCCTTCACCCTACGCTTCCACGGCCGCGTGCCGCCCAACGAAAGGCAGAGCTGATGTCGCTCGATCCCGAAAACACGATTCTCATGGAAACCACCAAGGGCAAGGTGGTGATCAAGCTGCGTCCCGATCTCGCCCCCGAGCACGTGGCGCGCATCAAGCAGCTCGCGCGCGAGGGCTTCTATGACGGCATCGTCTTCCACCGCGTCATCGACGGCTTCATGGCACAGGTCGGCTGCCCGCACGGCACCGGCACCGGTGGCTCGAAGCACCCGGATCTGAATCAGGAGTTCAATGCCGAGCCGCATGTGCGCGGCATCTGCTCGATGGCCCGCTCGCAGAACCCGAACTCGGCCAACAGCCAGTTCTTCATCGTGTTCGACGATGCCCGCTTCCTCGACAAGCAGTACACCGTCTGGGGCCAGGTCGTCGAAGGCATGGAGAACGTCGACCGCATCAAGCGCGGCGAGCCCGTGCGCGATCCCGATTCCATCGTCTCGATGAAGGTGATGGCCGACGCGGCCTGAGCATTTCGATCAGGGGCGAGCCCTCGTTCCGGACCCGCTCCAGCGGCGTCCTGGGACGAGGGCTCGTTCCGTTTGAGGCAAGAGTTGCGCCGACGATGGATGTCGACCTCTTCGATTTCGACCTGCCGGAAGACCGCATCGCGCTGAGGCCGGCGAGCCCTCGCGATTCCGCGCGCCTGCTCGTCGTCAAGCCGGGCGCGCCGGAGCCGCTCGAGGACCGGATCATCCGCGATCTGCCTTTGCTCCTGCAGCCGGGCGACGCGCTGGTGCTCAACGACACGCGCGTCATCCCCTCTCGCCTGCGCGGACGGCGCTGGCGGGGCGAGGATTCGGCGCGCATCGAGATCATGCTGCACAAGCGCGAAGGCGCCGACAGCTGGCTTGCCTTCGCGCGGCCGGCCAAGAAGCTCTCGCTGGGCGAGACGGTGGTCTTCGACAACGAAGGCGCGAGCAACGCCTGCGAACTCGCGCGACTGCAGGCGGAGGTGGTCGCGAAAAGCGAGGGCGGCGAGGTCGGGCTGCGCTTCAACCTGACGGGTGCCTATCTCGACGAGGCCATCGGCCGGCTGGGCGAATTGCCGTTGCCGCCCTATATCGCCGGCAGGCGCCCGGCCGACGCCGCCGATGCAGCCGACTACCAGACGGCCTATGCCCGCCACGAAGGCGCCGTCGCCGCTCCGACCGCGGGCCTCCATTTCACCCCCGAATTGTTTGCGGCGCTGGAGGCACGCGGCGTCTCCCGCCATTTCGTCACGCTGCATGTCGGCGCCGGCACCTTCCTGCCGGTGAAGGCGCAGGACACTGACGAGCACCGGATGCATGCCGAATGGGGTTCGGTCTCGGCCGAGACGGCACTGGCGCTGAATGCCGTGAAGGCGCGGGGTGGGCGCATCGTCGCTGCCGGCACGACCTCGCTGCGGCTGCTCGAAAGCGCGACGGACGAAGACGGCGTGGTCCAGCCCTTTTCCGGCGACACCGCGATCTTCATCACGCCGGGCTATCGTTTCCGCGCGGTCGATCTGTTGATCACCAATTTCCACCTGCCGCGCTCGACGCTGTTCATGCTCGTTTCGGCCTTCTGCGGGCTCGACGTGATGAGGCGAGCCTATGCACACGCGGTCGCCGGGGGCTATCGCTTCTACAGCTATGGCGATGGCAGCCTGCTGTTCCGGGCCGAGTAACAGCGGGGCAGGCGCCGTTCCGGCTCGCCTTCGCGGCACGAAAGTGCTACCGCGCTCCCAACAGGGATTGTGACAGTCAAATGGCCGATATTTTTCGCGAGATTGAAGAGGAGGTCCGCCGCGACAAGGCGGCCGAGCTCTGGAAGAAATATGGCTGGGTCGTCACGACGCTGGCCGTGCTGATCGTGCTCGCGGTCGGCGGCTGGCAGTTCTGGCAGCACCGGCAGCAGGAGGCCGCTGCGGGGGTCGGCGCGCGGCTGGAAGCCGCGCTGAAATCGTCGCGCGACGGCGATCGTGCCCAGGCTGAGACGATCCTGAAGGACCTCGCCGGCTCGGCGCCGGCAGGCTACCGCGAGATCGCCCGCTTCCGCCTTGCCTCGGAGACGGCGAAGGCCGATCCGGCGGCGGGGGCGACGGCGTTCGACGCCATCGCCAATGACGGATCGATCGATCCGCTCTATCGCGACCTCGCCCGCTTGCGCGCCGGCATCCTGCGTGTCGATCTCGTCTCCTATGACGAGGTCAAGAAGGCGCTGGAGCCGCTGGCGGTGCCCCAGGGCGCCTGGCGCCACACCGCTCGCGAATTCCTCGGCGTCTCCGCGTTGAAGGCCAATGACTTCGACGCTGCAGGGCGCTGGTTCGACGCGATCGTGACCGATCCCGCCACCTCGGCGGCCGAGCGGCAGCGCGCCGAGCTCTATCTCGCGCTGGTTCGCGGCGGCCGCGTCACGGTGAAACCCTGATCCGATGACAGCCATCGTCGCCCTGATCGGGCGCCCCAATGTCGGCAAATCGACCCTGTTCAACCGGCTCGTCGGCAAGAAGCTCGCGCTGGTCGACGACCGGCCGGGTGTGACGCGCGACCGCCGTGAGGGCGACGCCGCGCTCGGCCATCTGCGCTTCAAGGTCATCGACACCGCGGGGCTGGAGGAGGCGGACAAGGATTCGCTTCTCGGCCGCATGCGCGCCCAGACCGAGACCGCCATCGCCCAGGCCGACGTCATCGTCTTCATGATCGACGCCCGCCTCGGCCTGACACCGATGGACCAACCCTTCGCTGATCTCGTGCGCAAGTCGGGCAAGCCGGTCATCCTGCTCGCCAACAAGGCCGAAGGCAGGAAGGGCACGGAGGGCATCATCGATGCCTATTCGCTCGGGCTAGGCGATCCCGTGCCGTTCTCCGCCGAGCACGGCGAGGGCACCTCGGATCTGCTGGAGGCGCTCGCGCCTTACGTCGATGTCGAGCCGGAGGAAGAGGAGCCCTTCGACGAAAGCTATGGCGACAAGAAATGGGTCGAGGCCCCTGCCGCCTTCGTCGATGAGGACGCGGAATACAACGACCCCAACAAGCCGCTGCGCGTCACCATCATCGGCCGTCCCAACGCCGGCAAATCGACGCTGGTCAACCGGATGATCGGCGAGGACCGCCTGCTCGTCGGCCCGGAAGCCGGCATCACCCGCGACACCATCTCGGTCGATTACGAATGGCGCGGCCGGCCGGTGAAGCTGTTCGACACGGCCGGCATGCGCAAGCGCGCCCGCATCGAGGAAAAGCTCGAGAAGATGTCGGTGCAGGATTCGCTGCGCGCGATCCGCTTCGCCGAGGTCGTCGTCGTGCTGCTCGACGCCACCATCCCTTTCGAGAAGCAGGATCTGACGCTGGTCGACCTGACCGAGCGCGAAGGCCGCTGCGTCGTCATCGGCCTCAACAAATGGGACCTCGTCGCCGACAAGAACGGCCTGCTGGCCGAGCTCAAGGAGAAGGCGAGCCATCTGCTGGCGCAGGTGCGCGGCGTGCCGATCATCCCGCTCTCGGGCCTCGCTGGCGAGGGCATCGACCGGCTGATGCAGGCCGTCTTCACCGCCTATGAGGTCTGGAACCGGCGCGTCTCAACGGCGAAGATCAACCGCTGGCTCGAAGGCGTGCTCTCGGCCCATCCGCCGCCGGCCGTGGCCGGACGGCGCATCAAAATCCGCTATATGACGCAGGCCAAGGCACGCCCGCCGACCTTTGCGCTGTTCGGGAACCAGCTCGACCATCTGCCGGTGTCCTACACCCGCTATCTGGTCAACAATCTGCGCGAGGCTTTCGACCTGCCGGGCACGCCGATCCGCCTGCACACCCGCGGCGGCGAGAACCCCTACGACAAGGCACGCAAGGGCTGAGGCCTTCTCCCTCTCTCTTGGGGGAGAGGGTGGCGGCGTAAAGCGCTGACGGATGAGCAACCGCTCTCTGAAAAAAGGGCCGCTTCGTGCGACCCTTCTCTCATGCGACTCTCCCAGACGCCTTCCTGCCTTCAAGGAACAAGGGACGCGCAGCTCAAACCGGCAGCTGCGGCGTCAGCACCTTGCCCTGGGGGAAATCGAAGATCTTGCCGCTCTCGGCCCAGTCGGGCGAGGCGAGGGCGACCAGATGCGGCGCCAGATCCTCCGGCGTCTTCAGCGTCGCGGGGTCCTCGCCCGGCATGGCCTCGGCCCGCATCCGCGTCCGCAGCGGACCAGGATTGACCAGCATGACCTTGACCGGCGTCGTCGCCGTCTCGGCAGCATAGGTGCGCCCAAGCGCCTCCACAGCGGCCTTGGAGACCGAATAGGGCCCCCAATACGCGGTGCACTTATGGGCTGCGCCGGACGAGAGCAGGATCACGCGCCCGGCCTCGGAAGCCCGCAGCGCCGGATCGAGCGACTTGATCAGCCGCCAGTTCGCCGTGACATTGACGTCCATGACCTTGGCCCAGTCACTGTCGGTGACATGGCCGAGTGGGGACAACGACCCCAGCACGCCGGCATTGGCGAGCAGGATGTCGAGCTTGCCCCAGCGCTCCAGCAGCGCCGGGCCGAGCTTCTCGATGCCGCCGGCATCCGTGAGGTCGAGCGGCACCAGGGTCGCGCTGCCCTCGATCAGGCGGATCTCGTCGTCGAGCTCCTCGAGGGCGCCGGAGGTCCGGGCCAGCGCGACGACATGAGCGCCCGCGCGGGCAAAGGCGAGCGCTGCCGCGCGCCCGATGCCGCGCGAGGCGCCGGTAACGAGCGCGACGCGCCCCTGCAAAGGCTTGGTCATCGGGAGGCTCGGGAGGTCAGCCGGCTTCAGCCAGCAGGGAGATCTGCTGCTTGGCGCTCTCGCCGATCACGTCGGTGAGTGAGGTCGGGTAATCGCCCGTGAAGCAGTGGTCGGTGAATTGCGGGCGGGTCGGGTCGCGCCGCTCATGGCCCATGGCGCGATAGAGCCCGTCGACCGAGATGAACGCCAGCGAATCGGCGCCGACAAACTGCCGCATCTCCTCCAGCGAGTGGGTGGCGGCGAGCAGCTTTTCGCGGTCGGGCGTATCGATGCCGTAATAGTCGGGGTGGGTGATCGGCGGCGAGGAGATGCGGAAATGCACCTCGCGGGCGCCGGCCTCGCGCATCATCTTCACGATCTTGAACGAGGTCGTACCGCGCACGATCGAATCGTCGACCAGAACGATGCTCTTGCCTTCGACCACCGAGCGGTTGGCCGAATGCTTCAGCTTGACGCCGAGCTCGCGGACCTTCTGCGTCGGCTCGATGAAGGTGCGGCCGACATAATGGTTGCGGATGATGCCGAGCTCGAAGGGAATGCCGCTGGCCTGCGCGAAGCCGAGCGCCGCCGGCACGCCGGAATCCGGCACCGGCACGACGACATCGGCATTGGCCGGCGATTCCTGGGCCAGGACCGCGCCCATCGCCTTGCGGCGCTCATAGATGCTGCGGCCCTTCACCACCGAATCGGGACGGGCGAAATAGATGTATTCGAAGATGCAGGGCCGCTCCTGCTGAGGCGGGAACGGTTTGTGGCTCTCGATGCCGCTTTCGGAGATGATCACGACCTCGCCGTTCTCGATCTCGCGGATGAACTTGGCGCCGATGATGTCGAGCGCGCAGGTTTCCGAGGTCAGGATCGGGGCGCCGTCGAGTTCGCCGAGCACCAGCGGGCGGATGCCCAGCGGATCGCGCGCGCCGACGAGCTTCTTGTTGGTGATGCCGACGAAGGCGTAGGCGCCCTCGATCTGGCGGATCGCCTCGATGAAGCGCTCGACGAAATGCGGCTTGCGGCTGCGCGCCACCAGATGCAGCAGCACCTCGGTGTCCGATGTCGACTGATAGATCGCGCCGTCGCGCACCAGCTCCCGCCGCAGGCTCAGCCCGTTGGTCAGGTTGCCGTTATGGGCGACGGCGAAACCGCCGCCATGCAGCTCGGCGAAGAGCGGCTGGACGTTACGAAGGATCGTCTCGCCCGTCGTCGAATAGCGGACATGACCGACGGCCTGCGGGCCCTTCAGCTTGTCGATGACGCTCGCTTCCGAGAATGCGTCCCCGACGAGGCCGAGCCGGCGCTCCGAATGGAAGCGGTTGCCGTCGAAGGAGACGATGCCGGCCGCCTCCTGCCCGCGGTGCTGCAGCGCGTGCAGTCCGAGCGCCGTCAGCGCCGCGGCATCGGCATGGCCATAGATGCCAAAGACGCCGCATTCCTCCCGCAGCCGGTCGGCATTCGGATCGAAGGCGGAGTCGGATGCGGTCGACGATGTCATCGAGAAAGCTCCACGCGGGCTGGGGGCGTACGCGTCTTTAGCCGTCAATTAGGGTCGCGATGGGGCGGGCGCAACCGTCCCTGGCCTCGCCGGTGTTGCAACCGGCGCATTGCCGCTCGGCAACGTCGTGGCCGGGGCGGTGCCCACCGGGGTCTTGGGTTCCTCGGCCGGGGCCTCGGTCGAACCCGGCGCGCCCGGCTTCTTCAGCAGGTTCTTGACGAAGTCGGCATTGATCTCCTGGGGCAGCATGCCGACCAGCGAGCGCCCCGTCTCTTCCAGCATCGGCCGTGACTTGGCCTCCTTGGCCCAGACCGGCATCTTCTCCGTGCCGACCAGCGCGGTGAAGAACAAATAGCCGATCACCGCCAGCAGCAGCCCGCGCGCCGCGCCGAAGACGAAGCCGAGCGTGCGGTCGAGCGCGCCGATGCGCGAATCGAGCACGAAGTCGGAAATGCGCGCCGTGACGATGGAGACGACGATCAGCGTGCCGAGGAACAGGACCGCGATCGCCGCGACCAGCGAGATCATGTCCTGCGCCGAGCTCGCCGGAATATACTGCTTGATGAAGGGCACGAGCTGGGGATGGAACGCCCAGGCGACGGCCGCCGCCGCGACCCAGGAGACGATCGCCAGCACCTCGCGGGTGAAGCCGCGAACCGCCGCGAGCAAAGCCGAAAGCAGAACCACGCCGATGACGACGAGATCGAGAATGGTGACTGGCATGGGGAGGGCCGCTCTGCTGTGATCCGACGACGGCGGCCCGCAAGCGAGCCGCCGTTTGCGCTGGCTATACGCGTTTCAGTCCTCTGCGTCACCCTTCGGGCCGCGCGATTTCACATCTCTGCGCGGTGCCCGGGCGGCGATATCGGCAACGAGTTCCGTGACATGGCCGAAACGGCGCAGGTTCAACCCGCCGCCATCGCCATGGTCGTTCCCGCCGGCCGGCATCATGGCCGCCTCGAAGCCGAGCTTGGCCGCCTCGCGCAGCCGCGCCGCGGTCACCGAAACCGGCCGCACCGAGCCCGACAGCGCGACCTCGCCGAAATACACCGCCTCCTGCGGCAGGATGGCGCCGGTCAGCGACGAGACCAGAGCCGCCGCGACGGCGATATCGGCCGCCGGCTCGTTGACGCGCAGGCCGCCGGCGACGTTGAGATAGACGTCGTGCTGGCCGAGGCGCAGCCCGCCATGGGTCTCGAGCACCGCCAGCACCATCGCGAGCCGGCTGTTCTCCCAGCCGACGACGGCGCGCCGGGGCGTGCCGAGCGCGGTCGGTGCCACCAGCGCCTGGATTTCCACCAGCACCGGCCGCGTGCCCTCGATCCCGGCGAACACGGCCGCGCCCGGCGCCGGCTGGTCGCGCCCGGCCAGGAAGAGGGCCGAGGGGTTGGTGACCTCGGACAAGCCCTTGCCGGTCATCTCGAAGACGCCGATCTCGTCGGTCGGACCGAAGCGGTTCTTCTGCCCGCGCAGGATGCGGAAGGAGTGCGCGCCCTCGCCCTCGAAGGACAGCACGGCGTCGACCATGTGCTCGACGACACGCGGGCCGGCGATCTGCCCGTCCTTGGTGACGTGCCCGACGAGGATCAGGCAGACGCCGCTGGTCTTGGCGTAGCGGATCAGCGCCTGGGCCGAGCCCCGCACCTGCGTCACCGTGCCGGGCGCGCTCTCGACCTCGCCGGACCACATGGTCTGGATCGAATCGATCACGACGAGGGCAGGGCGCCGGCCTTCGCTCAAGGTGGCGACGATGTCCTCGACATTGGTCTCGGCCGCGAGATCGACCGGCGCCTCGGCAAGCCCCATCCGCTCCGCCCGCAGCCGGACCTGCCCGGTCGATTCCTCGCCGGAGACGTAGACGACGCGCTGTCCGGCCAGCGCCAGTGCCGCGCAGGCCTGCATCAGCAGCGTCGACTTGCCGATGCCGGGATCGCCGCCGATCAGCAGCACGGAACCCGGCACGAAGCCGCCGCCGGTGACGCGATCCAGCTCACCGATGCCCGAGGTGATGCGCGGCGCGTCCTGCGTATCGCCCTTCAGAGTCTCCAGCGCGAAGACGCGGCCGCGAACCCTGCTGTTGCCGGAGGCGCGGCCGCCGCCCGGGACGGGCGCCGTCGCCGCATCCTCGACCAGCGAGGACCAGGTGCCGCAGGCGTCGCACTTGCCCTGCCAGCGGTGATAGACCGCGCCGCAGGCCTGGCAATGATAGGTCGGGCCGCGCTTGGCCATCAGCGAGGCAGCCGCGACGGATAGAGCGCGAGCGTCATTGCAGCAGCGTCATGCTCGGGCCCGACCCGAGCATCTCTTGCCGAGGCAGGCACCGAAGCCTTCGTGCCCTGAGATTCTGGGGTCTGCGCTGCGCTTCGCCCGAGAATGACGGCCTGAGGCGCCCTCACAGCCCCACATACCGCCGCTGATAGCGCCGCCCGAGGCTGGTCAGAATTTCGTAGCCGACCGTCTTGGCGCCGGCGCCGACGGCCTCGAGATCGAGCGGGCCGCCGATCAGCGTCACCGGCGCGCCGCGCACCGCCGAGCCTGCGGGAGCATCCGTCACGTCGAGGATGATCAGGTCCATCGACACCGAGCCGACGAAGGGACACAGCGCGCCGCCCACAACCGCGGAACCGCCGGTCACGGTATCGGTCCAGCTCCCGTTGCGCGGATAGCCGTCGGCATAACCGAGGCAGATCGTGGCGAGCCGGCGCTTGCCCTTGGCGGTCCAGCGGCCGTTATAGCCGACCTGCATTCCCGCCTCGACCTCGCGCAATTGGATGATCCGTGCCTCCAGCCCGATGACGGGCTGCATCGGGTTCGGCCGGCCCGGCGTCGGGTTGCCGCCATAAAGCGCATATCCAGGCCGCGTCAGCTGGTAGGCCGGGCAGCCCTTCAGGAAGTGGCCGGAGGAGTTGAGCAGCGAGGCCGGCAGCCCGGGAAAGGCTGCGGCGATCTCGGCGAAGGCGGCGATCTGCCGCGCATTGGCCGGATCGGCCTCGTCCTCCGAGGAGGCAAAATGGCTCATCACCAGCCCGATCTCGGCCGCCGCGATCACGCCGGCCTTCTCGCGCGCCAGCGACCGGCCCTCGCCCGGCCACAGGCCGAGACGGTTCATCGCCGTATCGACATGCAGGGCCGCGGGCCGAACCGTCGCGCCGGTCTGGCGGAAGGAGGCCCATTCCAGCAGTTCCTCGTGAGAGCCCAGCACCGGCGACAGTCCATGCTCGGCATAGAGGCCGCAGCTGCCCGGCAGCATGCCGTTGAGGACATAGACCGTCGCGTCCGGCGCCGCCTTGCGGGCGCGGATGCCTTCGGACAGATGCGCGACGAAGAACTGGCGGCAGCCGGCGCTCGACAGCGCCGTCACCGCCGGCTCGATGCCGATGCCATAGGCGTCGGCCTTGACCACGGCACCCGCCTCGGTACCGGCGCGCGCGCCCAGCATCCGCCAATTCGCCACGAGCGCCCCGAGATCGACGGTCAGTGTCGCGGCGTCGGGGCCGATATCACGCTGGTCGAGGGTCATCATTCACGATCCGGAAGGCGAAGCTCGTCGGCCCGATCCGAGAAGCGTGTCACATCGGCGTCGAACTGCAGGGCAACGGCGCCGGTGGGGCCGTGACGCTGCTTGCCGATGATCAGCTCGGCCACGCCATGCATAGCCTCCATCTCGATCTGCCACTTGTTGTGTTCTTCGGTGCCGGGGCGCGGTTCCTTGCCCTTGAGGTAGTATTCCTCGCGGTAGACGAACATCACCACGTCGGCGTCCTGCTCGATCGAGCCGGATTCGCGCAGATCCGAGAGCTGGGGCCGCTTGTCGTCGCGGTTCTCGACCTGGCGCGAGAGCTGGGAGAGGGCGACGATCGGAACGTTGAGCTCCTTCGCCAGCGCCTTCAGGCTTGTCGTGATCTCGGTCAGTTCCTGCACGCGGTTCTGGCCGTTCTTGGCGGAACCGGACAAGAGCTGGAGATAGTCGATGAACAGGACGTCGAGGCCCTTCTGGCGCTTCAGGCGCCGGGCGCGCGCCATCAACTGGGCTATCGAGATGCCGCCGGTCTGGTCGATATAGAGCGGCAGCTTCTCGATCTGCGCCGCGACGTCGGTCAGCTTGGCGAAGTCGCTTTCCGTGATGCGGCCCTGCCGGATCTTGTAGGAGGAGATGCCGGACTGCTCGGCGACGATACGGGTGGCAAGCTGGTCGGCCGACATTTCGAGCGAGAAGAAGCCGACGATGCCGCCATCGACGCTCTTGATGGTGCCGTCCTCCTGCCGCTCGCCGCGCCAGGCCTTGGCGATGTTGAAGGCGATGTTGGTCGCGAGCGAGGTCTTGCCCATGGCGGGGCGGCCGGCGAGCACGAGCAGGTCGGAGCGCTGCAGACCGCCCATGCGCTGGTCGACGTCGCGCAGGCCGGTGGAGATGCCGGAGAGCCCGCCGGCGCGCTGATAGGCGCTCGCCGCCATGTCGATGGCGAGCCTGAGCGCCCCGTCGAATTTCTGGAAGCCGCCCTCGTAGCGGCCCTTTTCCGCCAGTTCGTAGAGCTTGCGCTCGGCATCCTCGATCTGCTCGCGCGGCGCCATCTCGACGGGCGCGTCGTAGGCGACGTTGACGAGGTCCTCTCCGACGCCGATCAGCTGGCGGCGGATGGCGAGGTCGTAGATCGTGCGGCCATAGTCCCCGGCATTGATGACGGTCGTCGCCTCCGCCGCGAGCCGCGCGAGATACTGGCTGGGCGTGATGTCGCCGAGGTCGAGATCGCCGACGAAGGTCTTGAGCGTGATCGGCGTGGCGAGCTTTCCGGCGCGGATCATGCTCCCGACGAGCTCGAACACCCGCTGGTGGATCGGCTCGAAGAAATGGTCCGGCAGCAGGAAGTCGGAGACGCGGTAGAACGCGTCGTTGTTGACCAGCACCGCGCCCAGCAGTGCCTGCTCGGCCTCGATGTTGTGAGGCTGGACGCGATATTCGGCCTCGCGATTGTCGAGGCGGGCGACGAGAGCTGTGACGGGAGCCATGGCGATCTGGATACGTCAGTAGGGGCGGTTCTTGAACGTGAACATATAGAGAACGCAACTTTACGCTGCAAGCTGTACCCGTTGTTCACAGCGCCGCGTCCACAAACTCCGGGAACGCAATCTCATGCCGGAGCGCCCGCATGAAAAAAGGCGCCGCGATCGCTCGCGGCGCCTGATCACGAAAGCCTGTGCGGCTCTCAGCGGTCGTCGTCGCCGCCGGCCTCGGCCAGCGCAGCGCCGACCTCGAGCCCGAGATCGTCGAGGTCGAACGCCTCACGCGCGGTGACGTTCTCACCGGCGGCCTGGCGGTCGGCCTCCTGGGCCGAGCGGGCGACGTTGACCGTGACCGTGACGGTGACTTCCGGATGCAGCACGACCGGGACCGTGTGCAGGCCGAGCGTCTTGATCGGGGTGTTGAGCGTCACCTGGCTGCGGGCGACCTTGAAGCCATCGGCGACGAGGGCCTCGGCGATGTCGCGGGTCGAGACCGAGCCGTAGAGCACGCCGGATTCGCCCGACTGGCGCAGGATCACGACGCTCTGCCCGTCGACGCGCTCGGCAATCGCGTCGGCTTCCGACTTGAGCTCGAGGTTGCGGGTCTCGAGCTCGAGCTTCTGGCTCTCGAAGCGCTTGCGGTTGTCGTCGGTGGCGCGCAGCGCCTTGCCGCGGGCGAGGAGGTAGTTGCGGCCGAAGCCGTCGCGCACGCGGACGACGTCGCCCATCTGGCCGAGCTTGGCGACGCGTTCGAGCAGGATCACTTCCATTTGTCTTCTCCTTGATGGTCGGATGAATTCAGGGTTGGGCAGGCGGAGGGGGCAGCGCGCGCTTGCGCAGGCCGAACAGCGTGTCGGCCAGCCCGATGAGCGCGAGCAGGGGCGTCAGCACGGCCTGCATCACGACGAGCGCGACATAGACCGAGATCAGCATCGGCAGCCGCCAGGAGCGGCCGCGCGAGAGGTCGTGCAGCAGGCAAAGGCCGCTGAACATGAAGGCGGCGAGCAGCGCGCCGCTGAAGGCCATCGCCGCGACGCCGAGATAGTTGCCGAGCGAGGCCAGCACGGCGGCGCCGAGCAGGAGCAGCAGCGCAAGGCGCGGCAGCGTCGTCGATGGAATGAACGGCCAGGGCCGCGGCAGGCGACCGGAGATCGTCACCGCCTTGGCCGAGAGCCAGAGGTTCAGCGTGATCGTCGTCACGAAGGAGGCGCCGATGCCGAGCGGCACGACCGGGGAAAGCCCGTCCGCCAGCTCCTTGACCGGCATGTCCGCGGGCAGCGAGATCATGCGGCTGCGCACCATCTCGTTGAGGATGCCCTCGATCATCCGGGCGATGGCAGAACGATAGAGCTCGTAATCGGTGGTCATCACCAGCGCGCTGCCGACCGTGGCGAGCGCAGCGGTGGCCGCGATCCACAGCATCAGCTTGCCGAGCGGATACCATTCCAGAGGGCCCTGTCCATCTGCCCGGGCCAGCAGCGCGAGATAGGCGATCCACCACGCCGGCAGCCCGATGATGAGGGCGAAGGCGATCCCCCCGGTCGGCGTCAGGGCGACGGCGACGGCGAGCGCACCGGTCGCGGTGGCGAACAGGCCCGCGCGGTGGTTCCAGCCGAGGGCTGCGATGAAGATCGGAAGGGGGGAGGCGGAGTACAGCAGCGCCGACAGCGGCGATCCGGTGATCACCACTGAGAAGAGCAGGGCCGCCACGAGGCCCGCGCCGATGCCGACGACCGGAATCATCAAATCCGTCCTGCTGTCCCGCTGCTCGACGCCATTGTTCGGGCATCAGGCTCTCCGAAAAGTGGCTTCCACTTTTCGGCCCGATGCCGTCGGCGCGGCAGGGTGAGAGGCATCCGCCTCAACGAACCCGGTGGAGTCTCACCGCCGGGCGACTGGTGGGTTCTAGACCAAAGCCGGAGGTGCCGAGGCACCTCCGGAAGACATCCATCCGCTCAGCGGATGACGTAAGGCAGCAGGCCGAGGAAGCGGGCGCGCTTGATCGCCTGGGCGAGCTCGCGCTGCTTCTTGGCAGAAACCGCCGTGATGCGGGACGGGACAATCTTGCCGCGCTCAGAGATGTAGCGCGAGAGCAGACGCACGTCCTTGTAGTCGATCTTCGGGGCGCCTTCGCCCGAGAAGGGGCAGGACTTGCGGCGGCGGAAGAAGGGGCGACGGGCGCCAGCGGATGCAGTCGACATTCTCAGGCCTCCGCTTCGACGGTTTCGGTCGCTTCGTCTTCACGACGCGGGCGGTCACGGCGCGGGCCGCGATCGAACCGGTCGCCGCCACGCTCCGGGCGGTCGTCGCGGTCACGCTTCTGCAGCATGGCCGACTGACCTTCCTCGAGCTCGTCGACCTTGATGGTCATGAAGCGCAGGATGTCCTCGTTGATGCGCATCTGGCGCTCCATCTCCAGCACGGCGGCGGAGGGAGCCTCGATGTTCAGCAGCGTGTAGTGCGCCTTGCGGTTCTTCTTGATGCGGTAGCCGAGGGACTTGACGCCCCAATACTCGACTTTGCGGATGGCGCCGCCATTCGCTTCGATCACGCCCTTGAACTGCTCGACGAGGGCTTCGACCTGCTGCGCGCTGACATCCTGCCGCGCGAGCAGCACATGCTCGTACAATGCCATAGAGAGTTGGCCTTTCTGTTTCACCCTGCTTCGCCCGGCGCGGAGCCCTCCGAGCCCTGGAACAGGCCCGACAGGATTTCATCGAAGGCGGAGACACGGGATGCCGGCTCGATCAGGAGCCTGCGCGTAGCCCTGCGACCACGCGCCATCCGTTCAGCCTCCGGCCGAACAAGCAGGAGGCGGTCGATACAGGGCGATGCGCCGCATGGCAATCGAAATCTGTCCATGGCGGCCGCACAGGCGGAAAATCGCGCCATTATGCTTGACTTGAAGGCGAAAGCGTTGTGACAGCCGCGTCATATTTTACCACGCATGATCAGCGGGACGCCAGCGCGATGAGCAAAGCCTTTCTCTTTCCGGGCCAGGGATCGCAGGCCGTCGGCATGGGCAAGAGCCTCGCCGAAGCCTTCCCGGTCGCGCGCTCGGTCTTCGACGAGGTGGATGCGGCGCTCTCGCAGAAGCTCTCGCAGCTGATGTGGGAAGGCCCGGCCGAGGAACTGACGCTGACCGCGAACGCCCAGCCGGCCCTGATGGCCGTGAGCCTCGCGGTCGTCCGCGTGCTCGAAAGCGAGGCGGGGCTGGACCTGAAGCGCGACGCGGCCTTCGTCGCCGGCCACTCGCTCGGCGAATATTCCGCGCTGGCCGCAGCCGGCACCTTCTCGATCGGCGACACGGCCCGCCTGCTGCGAATCCGCGGCGACGCCATGCAGAAGGCGGTGCCCGCAGGGCAGGGCGCGATGGCCGCCCTGCTCGGCGCCGAACTCGATCTCGCCCGCGAGATCGCCTCTGCGGCCGCCGAAGGCGAGGTCTGCGAGGCCGCAAACGACAATGGCGGCGGTCAGGTCGTGCTGTCCGGTGCCAAGGCCGCGATCGACCGGGCGATTGCGCTGGCCGGCGAGCGCGGCGTCAAGCGCGCCATGCTCCTGCCGGTCTCCGCCCCCTTCCATTGTGCGCTGATGCAGCCGGCAGCCGAGGCGATGCGGGATGCCCTGTCGCAGGTGACGATGCGGGCGCCTGTCGTGCCGGTGATGGCCAATGTCGGCGCCGCCCCGCTCTCCGATCCCGATGCGATTCGTGCCTCATTGGTAGCGCAGGTCACCGGTACGGTGCGCTGGCGCGAATGCGTTCAGGCGATGGCGGCGGCTGGCGTGACCGACTTCGTCGAGCTCGGCAGCGGCAAGGTGCTCGCCGGCCTCGTCAAGCGCATCGCGGCGGGCACGACGCAAGCCTCGATCGGCACGGCGGACGACATCGCCGCCTGGAAGGCCCGCGCCTGAGACGGCCCGCCCGGACGGGCGAGAAAACAGACGGCAGAACGCCGAGCAAAGGGAGCGAACATGTTTGATCTGACCGGCCGCAAGGCCCTGGTCACCGGCGCGACCGGCGGCCTTGGTGGCGCCATCGCCCGGACCCTGCACGCCCAGGGCGCCAGCGTCGCGATCTCCGGCACCCGCACCGAGGCTCTGGAGGCGCTGGCGAGCGAGCTCGGCGAGCGCGTGTTCGTCGTGCCTTGCAACCTCTCCGACAAGGAGTCGGTCGAGGCGCTGGTGCCGGCCGCCGAAGAGAAGCTCGGCGGCCTCGACATTCTGGTCAACAACGCCGGCATCACCCGCGACAACCTCTTCATGCGGCTGAAGGACGAGGACTGGGACAGCGTCCTCGCCGTCAACCTCACCGCGGCCTTCCGCCTGACCCGCGCGGCGGTGAAGTCGATGATGCGCAAGCGCTACGGGCGAATCGTCTCCATCGGTTCCGTCGTCGGGACGACGGGCAACCCCGGGCAGGGCAATTATGCTGCCGCCAAGGCCGGCCTGATCGGCATGTCGAAGGCCCTGGCGGCCGAGGTCGCGAGTCGCAACATCACGGTCAACGTCGTCGCGCCGGGCTTCATCGAGTCTCCGATGACAGAGGTGCTGAACGAAAAGCAGCGCGAGGCGATCCTGGCGGACGTCCCGATGGGCCGGCTCGGTGCGGGCAAGGACATTGCGGCCGCCGTCGCCTTCCTCGCCAGCGAGGAAGCTGGCTACGTCACGGGACAGACCCTTCACGTCAACGGCGGAATGGCTCGTATCTGAGGATGTTGCGCCTTTGTATTAAGGCGATGCCTGAGATTGTGGGTGCTCTCGCCTCTGTGGATCGGGTGTGCTAACGAGAGCCGTCGCGCTGCCTTTCCGGCCACCGGGGACTTGACGGGAACCCGGTTGTTGCGTTTGTGCAGGCTTCTCACGGTCCGCGATCGCGCATCAGCCCGATGACGCGATCGGCAGGAACCAAAGCCAATAGGCGCGTCGCCGCTAAGCGATGCGTTTTCAGTTTCTAAGGAAGAGACTCATGAGCGATGTCGCCGAGCGCGTGAAGAAGATCGTGGTCGAGCACCTCGGCGTCGAGCCCGAGAAGGTCATCGACAGCGCGAACTTCATCGAAGACCTGGGCGCCGACAGCCTCGACACCGTCGAGCTCGTGATGGCGTTCGAGGAGGAGTTCGGTGTCGAGATCCCGGACGATGCGGCCGAAACCATCGTGACGGTTGGCGACGCGGTCAAGTTCCTCTCGTCGAAGACCGCCTAAGGGCCCCCGGGCTCTTTCAGCAGACGACATCATGGCTTCTCGCAGTATCCAGATGCGGCGTGTCGTCGTGACCGGGCTCGGCATGGTGACGCCGCTCGGTTGCGGCGTCGAGCCGACTTGGTCCCGACTCCTTGCCGGCGCCAGCGGCGCCGGCCCCATCACGAGCTTCGACGCCAGCGACCTGCCGGCGCAGATCGCCTGCAACATCCCGCGGGGTGACGGCAGCGACGGGACGTTCGATCCCGACCAGTGGATGGAGCCTAAGGAGCAGCGCAAGGTCGACGACTTCATCGTCTTCGCGATGGCCGCGGCCACGCAGGCGCTGAGGGATGCCGACTGGAAGCCCGAAAGCCATGAAGACCAGATCCGCACCGGCGTCGCCATCGGCTCCGGCATCGGCGGTCTCGGCGGAATCTACGAGGCCTCGCTCCTGCTCAAGGAGCGCGGCCCGCGCCGCCTCTCTCCCTTCTTCATCCCCGGCCGCCTGAGCAATCTGGCGGCGGGCTATGTCTCGATCGAGCATGGGCTGAAGGGCCCCAACCATGCGGTCGTCACCGCCTGCTCGACCGGCGCGCACGCCATCGGCGACGCCTCGCGCATGATCGCGCTCGGCGATGCCGAGGTCATGGTCGCGGGCGGCACCGAATCGGCGATCAACCGCATCGGTATCGCAGGCTTCTGCGCCTGCCGCGCGCTCTCGACCGGCTTCAACGACGCCCCCGAAAAGGCCTCGCGCCCCTATGACAAGGACCGCGACGGCTTCGTCATGGGTGAGGGCGCCGGCGTCGTCGTGCTGGAAGAGCTTGAGCACGCTCTCGCCCGCGGCGCGCGCATTTATGCGGAGGTCGTCGGCTACGGCATGTCGGGCGACGCCTATCACATCACCTCGCCTTCCGAGGATGGCGACGGCGCCTATCGCTGCATGCAGGCCGCGCTGGATCGCGCCGGCGTGACGGCGGGCGATCTCGACTACATCAATGCCCATGGCACCTCGACGCCGCTCGGTGATGAGATCGAGCTGCGTGCGGTCGAGCGTCTGCTCGCCAATGCGCCGAAGCGCCCCTCCATGTCCTCGACCAAGTCGGCGACGGGGCATCTGCTGGGGGCCGCGGGCGCGATCGAGGCGATCTTCACCGTGCTCGCCATTCGCGACCAGGTGGCGCCGCCGACGATCAACCTCGACAACCCTTCCGTCGAGACCGATATCGACCTCGTGCCGCACAAGCCGCGCAAGCGCGAGATCGACTATGCCCTGTCGAACTCGTTCGGCTTCGGCGGCACCAATGCGTCGCTGGTCTTGCGTCGCTACCACGCCGAGGGCTGACCGAAGGCGGCGGCCGCAGGGCCGCATGCCAGCGCCGTTTTGCCATAATCCTGGTTAGAATCGGCGGCTGGCTTGGTCCGCTCGCGATTTTGCGTTCACAGCCGGCTGCAAACCGGCTCTAATGGGCGTTGCCTGTCCCGTCCCGCGGCGAGCGCGCAGGGGCGATCCATGATGCCGATCAGAGTTCTGCGAGCGCCACGATTGTGAACGATACGCCCCGCGTCGCCCCCAAAAGTCCGAGCGAGGCTCTCAAGCCCGTGGCGCCCCCTGCGCCGCCGCCCAAGGCGCGCCGCCGCCGGCGCAGCCCGTTCCTGTCGATGCTGAGCGGCTTGTTCACCGTCGCGCTTGTCGGCGCGGGCGTGGTCGGCGCCGGCATCGCGCTGGTTTCGAATCAGAGCAAATCTCCGGGGCCGCTCGCCAGCGACCGTGTCCTCATCATTCCGAGGGAAAGCGGGCTGACCGAGATCGCCGAACTGCTGCAGCGGGAGGGCCTCATCGAGCACCCGCTGAGCTTCCGCGTCGCGGCGGTGATGGGCGGGGATTGGCACAAGCTGCAGGCGGGCGAATACCTGTTCAAGGCGCGCGTCAGCCCGCAGGAGATTCTCGGCATCATTTCGAGCGGCAAGGTGGTCGAGCACTCGGTGACGGTTCCCGAAGGGCTGACCAGCGAGCAGATCGTCGAGCGCCTGCGCAGCAACGAGCTGCTGAGCGGCGACATCGCCCAGGTGCCGAAGGAAGGCTCGATCCTGCCCGACACCTATCGCTTTCCGCGCGGCTTCACCCGCCAGGCGATCATCGACCGCATGGCCCGCGACCAGCGCACGGTCCTGGCCCGGATCTGGGAGCGCCGGCCCGCCGACCTGCCGATCAAGACGCCGCAGGAACTGGTGGTTCTGGCCTCGATCGTCGAGAAGGAGACAGGCCGCGCCGACGAGCGTCCGCGCGTGGCCGGTGTCTTCATCAACCGGCTGAACCAGAAGATGAAGCTGCAATCCGATCCGACGATCGTCTACGGCATCGTCGGCGGCAAGGGCACGCTCGGCCGGCCGATCCAGCGCAGCGAGATCACGGCGCCGACGCCCTACAACACCTATGTCATCACCGGCCTGCCGCCGGGGCCGATCGCCAATCCGGGCCGTGCCGCGATGGAGGCGGTGGTGAACCACTCGCGCACGAAGGAACTCTACTTCGTCGCTGACGGCAGCGGTGGCCACATCTTCGCCGAAACGCTTGACCAGCATAACCGGAATGTCGGCCGCTGGCGGCAGATCGAGGCCACGCGCACTCAGCAGGGCGGCAAGCCTCCTGCCGATGCCATCGACAAGGTCGAGCCGCCGGCGACGCCGGACAGCCGCACCGAGGCGCCGGCGACGACCCAGCCTGCATCCGATGGTGGTGCGTGGGGCCTGCCGGTGGCGCAGCCTGCCGGCGGCGTCGCGGGCACCCGCGCCCGCGCCTTCGACGCCTCGGAGGGGACAGCGCGCGACCCGCTGCTCAACAAGACCTTTGACCTGAACTCGCCCAAGCAGGTTCCGCAGCTCAAGCCCTGACGCGAGCGGCTGCGAACGCAGCATCGTCCCCATCTTCCGGCGCAGCGCGCTTGCAGCGCGCCGGACGCACCACTACGGTCCCGCCGCATTCGGCAAGGGAGCGTGACGGCGCATGGCCATCGAGAGCATGACGGGCTTTGCCCGCGCGGCGGGAACCGCAGGCATCCATGGCTGGGCCTGGGAGATCCGCAGCGTCAACGGCCGTGGTCTCGATCTGCGCGTCCGCGTCCCGCCTGGCCTTGAGCTGCTGGCGGAGGCCGCGCGCAAGCGGCTCTCCGGCGCCTTCTCGCGCGGCACCCTGCATGTGAACCTGGCTGTCACCAGCGATGCCGGCCCGCCGCGCCCGCGCATCAACGAGGCGGTCCTCGTTGCGCTCCTCGAGGCGGTCCGCAAGCTGCCGGGCGCGGCGGGCATCGCACCCCCGACCTATGACGGGCTGCTGGGGATCCGTGGCGTGGTCGACTATGCCGAGGAGGCTCAGGATGCGCTGGCTGCGCTGGAGAAGCCGGCGCTGGCCGGGCTGGAAGCGGCCGCGGACGCGCTGAAGGATGCGCGCGCCGGCGAGGGACGCGCTCTGGAGACAATCATCCGCGGCCATCTCGCCACCATCGCCCGCCTGACCGGTGAGGCCGAGGCCCATCCCGCCCGCAGCAACGACGCGATCCGCGCCCGCATCGCCGCGCAGGTCGAAGCGCTGCTCGGCGCGTCGGGCGGGCTCGATCCGCAGCGCCTGCACCAGGAGGCGGCATTGATCGCCGTGCGCGCCGATATCCGCGAGGAGATCGACCGGCTGCACGCCCATGTCACGGCGCTGCGGGAATTGCTCGACACCGGCGGCCCGATCGGCCGCAAGCTCGATTTCCTGTCGCAGGAGTTCGGCCGCGAAGCCTCGACGCTCTGCGCCAAGGCCAACGACCCTGGCCTGTCGCGGATCGGGCTGGAGCTGCGCACGGTCGTGGACCAGATGCGCGAGCAAGTGCAGAACGTGGAGTGACGCGCATGGCCGAGACCGCCCGCCCGGCCCGCCGTGGCCTGATCATGATCATGTCGTCGCCGTCCGGCGCCGGCAAGTCGACGCTGACGCGCACCTTATCGAAATCGCCGACGGAGACCAATCTCGACCTGTCCATTTCGGTGACGACCCGGCCGAAGCGGCCGTCCGAGATCGATGGCGTCCATTACCATTTCATCGATCGGGAAACCTTCGATGCGATGCGCCAGCGGGACGAATTGCTCGAATGGGCGGAGGTGCACGGCAATGGCTATGGCACGCCGCGCCGGCCGGTCGAGGCTTCGCTGAAGGCCGGACGCGACGTCCTCTTCGATATCGACTGGCAGGGCACCCAGCAGATCCTGGAGAAGGCCCGCGAGGACGTGGTGTCGATCTTCATCCTCCCGCCTTCGATGGCGGAGTTGCGCTCCCGCCTCGTCCGGAGGGCCGAGGATGCGCCGGAGGTCATCGCGAAGCGCCTTGCCAATGCGCGCGACGAGATCGCACGCTGGAGCGTCTACGACTACGTCATTGTCAATGACGACCTCGAAAAGGCTTATGAGGCCGTCCGGGCGATCCTGGCCGCCGAGCGGCACAAGCGCACCCGAGCGGTCGGCATGGCAGCCTTCGTCGAGCAGCTGCTGAGCGAGGAGCTCTGAGGGTCAGGGGCGCGGCGCCGCCACCAGCGCGTTCGCAAGCCTGACGAAGCCGGAGACCGGCACCTCCTCGGCCCGCGCGGTCTCGTCGAGACCGGCCGCCGCGATGATCCCGCCGGGCTCCGGCGTCACCGCCTTCAGGCTCTGCCTGAGCATCTTGCGGCGCTGGCCGAAGGCGGCGAGCGTCACCCGCTCCAGCAGGCGCCGATCGCAGGGCTCGGGATTCTCGCGCGGCACGAGTTGCACCACCGAGGAGGTGATCTTCGGCGGAGGCACGAAGGCGTTGCGCGGCACGTCGAACAGAATCCGCGTTTCGCAGCGCCAGTTGGCGAGCACGGCGAGCCGGCCGTAGTCGGCCCGCTCCTCGGGCGTCGCGACGATGCGCTCGGCGACCTCGCGCTGGAACATCAGCGTCAGCGAGCGCCACCAGGACGGCCAGGGCTCCAGGCTCAGCCAGCCGACCAGCAGCGGCGTGCCGATGTTATAAGGCAGGTTGGCGATAATGCGGGCCTTGCCGCCGTCGAGCCGGGGGGCCAGGTCGACCGCGAGCGCATCCCCGTCTATGACCTCCAGCCGACCCGGATAATGCGCGGCGATCTCGGCCAGCGCCGGCATGCAGCGCCGGTCGCGCTCGATCGCGATCACCTTCCCGGCGCCGGCCGCGAGCAGCGCTCGCGTCAGGCCGCCGGGGCCCGGGCCGATCTCGACAACCGTCTCGCCCTCCCGCAGCCCCGAGGAACGGGCGATGCGGCTCGTCAGGTTGAGGTCGAACAGGAAGTTCTGGCCGAGCGATTTCTGCGCCATCAGCCCATGGCGCTCGACCACCTCGCGCAGAGGCGGCAGGGTGTCGATCTGGCTCATCGTGCGTTGACCGGGATCTCTGCCATGTGGGCGGTGAGCTGATGCTCTCTCGGCTCGATCGAGGCTTGAAACGCAAGTCCGGAACCGATCCCGGCAAGGCCGCCCGTGATCGATGCAAGGGGTATGGCGGACACCGGCGCCCTCCGCGATCTTCCGCTTCAGGATCGAACGATCCGGAGCCTCAGTTGCTGACACCGTCGCTGGACGACGATGCGCCGCCGAGGTTCTGCGAATAGCTGAGCTCGCCGAGCGTGCGCAATTCCAGCTTGAACATCACTGTGCGCGTATCCTTCGTGGAGCCCGAATAACGGTCCGCATAGCTCTGTGAATAGCTGACGTCGAAGATCGTGCATTCGTCCGTGTAGTTAAGCCCGAGCGAGGTCGAGGCGGTCTGGAACGGTCCGGATGTCGGATAGGCTCCGATCACGCCGGAGGCATACGCCGTCCGCCAGAGCTCGCGATCGTACTTATACTTGTCGAGATCGAACAGGACGCCGGCCCTGATGCGCCAGTTCTGAGCAACCGTCAGCGAGCCGTTGAGCGACAGGCCCTCGCGGCGGCGCGGAATGCCGAGGTCGGGCTGCGGTTCATAGCGGGCATAGCCCACCGAGCCCGACACGATGCCATTCGAATAGGCGGCGGCTGCATCGATCCGCTGCATCTCGAAATTGCTCTGGTTGAGCCGGGTCGCGCCGGACAGGAAGAAGCCCTTCATCGGCGAGATCTGCGCCCGTGCGACATAGTCGGAGCTGCGCGAGTCGAGGCCGGAATTGAGGCCGACATTCAGCAGGTCGCCGGAGGCGTAGGAGTTGCGCCCCGCGAGTTGGAAAGATTGGCCGAGCAGCACATTGGCATAGGCCTCCTTGCCGAAGCGGCCGGTATAGAGCGCGCCGACATTGGCCCGCGTGCCGCCTTCCAGCCGGTCGTAGCCGGAGAACTTGCCGTTCCATTCGAACAGGTTGTTGGCATCGAAGACGAGGCTCTGCGAATCCTCGTTGGCGACGCGTAGGCTGTTGGTCTCGTTCGGCCGCGCAACGATCTGGGCCACCGGCTCGATGATATGGGTGCCCCAGTCCGTCTTGGCGACGAAGGGATAGCGGTACATCAGGCCGATCGAAGGCATCGCCCGGCCGAACACCTCGTTCGACGGATCGGCGATCGTCACCACGCGCGAATTGATCACGCCGTTGACGTCGGGATTGATCGAGAAGACGTCAGCCCTCAGCGACGCGTAAGGCGTCCAGATCTGGCCGAGCGGGTCGATGATGTTGCGGCGCCAGGAGGCCTGCACCGAGGCGCGCGACATGTTGCCGGCCAGCCCGCGGACAAGGCAGGTATTCTTCTGGTAGACCGCGCAGCCGTCATAGAGCGCGTAGCCGGTTCCGGCACTCGTCACCCCGTTGACCAGCATGGTCCGCTGCTGCGGCAACTCACTGAAGGCGGCCGTATCGCGCGACAGATTCGTTACATTGACGTTGAACTCGAACTCGCCGCCCAGCCCCATGAATGAGGGTTTGTGGACGCGCTTGTCGTAGTCGATCACCGGCAGCACCAAGGGCTGCTGCTTCTGCCAGTCCTGTGCGTTGAGCGGCTGGAAATAATAGCCGCGCATGTCGAACCAGGCAGTCGAGCTCTGGCCGTTGAGATAGGCCGTCGAGATCGCTTCCTGCAGATAGGTGGTGGAACTGATCGTCTCGTTGCGCACGCGGTAGTTCTTGTAGAACCACCGGTCGGTTGACATCGACGCGTTCCAGCCGAAATTCCAGCTCGGATTGATGTAGAACTTGCCGTTCGTCTCGATCGAGCCGCGGAAGTCCTTGTCGCCGGCCCCGAGCGGGCTGACCAGGAACGCGCTCTTGTCCTGCTGAAAGATGCCGGAAGCGCGGATCGTGTAGGACCCGTTCAGCAGGCGATGGCGCCACTCCGCCTGGCCCAGCAGGCCCTGGCGGGTGAGATAGGTCGGCGTCAGCGTGAGGTCGTAGTTCGGCGCCAGATTGATGAAGTAGGGCAGGCCGATGCCATACCCCAGCGGCCCGGTGTTGACGAAACGCGGCGCCAGGAAGCCCGTCTTGCGCTTCACCGTCGAATCCGGCCCCGACATATAAGGGATGTACGCCATCGGGATGCCGGCGAATTCGAGCCGCGCATCTTCGTAATAGATCGTCTGCTCGGACTTCTTGTGGATGATGCGCGCGGCGCGCACCTGCCAGAGCGGCGGGCGCTCCGGATTGTCCTTGCAGGGCTCGCAGGCCGTATAGATGCCCTTCTCGAAGATGAAGGTCTCGCCGTCCGTGCGCTCGGCGCGCGGCGCGGTGAATCGCGTCTTGTCCGGGTTCACGACCCGCAGCGAGTCGATGAAACCGTCGCGGAAATCATCGGTGAGGTTGAATCGGTCGCCGGTGATGACCGTGCCGTTGGATTCGGTGATGCGGGCGTTGCCGGTGGCGATGACCCGCTTGCTCGCCTGGTCGTAGACGACACGGTCGGCCTCGATCGTGCGGCCCTGATAGAGAATCTGGACATTGCCGACGGCGGCGACGGTCTTCTTGTCGTTGTCGTAGACGAGTTCTTGGGCGTCGACGACCATCCGGTCCTGCGGCTTGGCATTGGCAGGCGTCGCAGCCGCGGGCGCGCCGAGACTCGGCTTGCCCTGCGCCAGAGCGGCGCCGGCCAGCAGCAAGGCCAGGCTCGAGGCGAGGGCGGTCGCCGCAGCAAATCGCGCAACTCCCTTCACGCCTGGATCCATCTGCTCAACCCAAAATTAACCATAGGCACAGTACGTTTTACCCGTCTTCCTGATGAAGGAGAGCGAGCGCCCCGAGCATTGTCCCCAATGCTGCAGGCAGCCACGCCGCGACGACCGGATTGACGATTCCCGACGATCCGAGTTCCTCCGACAGCTGTGTCGCAACATACAGCAGGAAGCCTGCTGCGACACCACCTATCACCAGTTTGGTCACGCCACCAAACCTGAAAAATCTTAAGGAAACGGATGCGGCCACCAGCACCATGGCGACCAGCAGTAAGGGTCTTGCCATAAGCGATTGATATCGCAGCTCATATCGCGTGGTGTCGAGGCCTGCCCGCTGTGTCCGCTCGATCACGGCCGGCATCGACCAGAAGCCCACGGCCTCCGGCGGCGTGAAGCTCTGGCGCATCTGCTCGGGCTCCAGGTTCGTCGCCAGATTGAAGGTCGGAAAGCTGCGAGGCTCCTGCGACGTGGAGATCACCCGGGCATCGATCAGCTCCCAGTGGCCCGGCTTGAGGAAGGCCTGCCTGGAATCGATTCGGTCGCGGAAGGATCCGTCCGGGTTGAAGTTGAAGATCGCCACCTGCGACAGGCCGTCTTCATCCGGTAGGGCGCCTGCCGCACGGATGATCGCCTGGCCGTCATCGCTGCGCTGGCGCAGCCAGATCTCGGGGATCGCCGTCGCGGTCGAGCTGCCGGCACGGACGAAGAGCCGGGTCTCGAGGGCCGTCGCCTTGCGCTTCAACTCCGCCGCGACGGGGTTGTAGACGGTGACAGAGATCAGCCCGATCGCCGCCGCGACCACCGCCGCGGGCTGCAGGAACTGCCAGGCCGAGACGCCGACCGAGCGGGCGACCACCAGTTCCAGCTTCCGGCTGAGCGTCAGCAGCGCGAACATGCCGCCGAACAGGGCGGCGAAGGGGAAGATCTGCTCGGCCACGCTCGGCACCCGGTAGAGCGCCAGCGTGATGATGCGCGGGGTGGTAGCGATGGGTGAATCGCCGGCCCGCCGCATCAGCTCGACGAAGTCGAGCGTGCCGATCAGGAAGAAGAAGGTGCCGAAGACGCTGATGATGGCGCGGGCGAAGCGCAGCGTCAGATAGCGGCCGAGCGTGGTGAAGAGCAGCATCAGGCGCGCCGGAATCGAGCCAGGAGGGCAAATACGGGATCGGTGAGCGGCGCCATGGCGCTTGCGAGGACCGGCCGCAGCTTCTCGCCCTGATAGATGAAGGCGACCGACAGCAGGATCGAGGCGACCGGAAGGATGTAGAGCAGGGCGGCCGCGAAGGGGGAGCGCACGCTCGCCGTCCAGGCGGCGTAGGCGCCGATGCGCACGGCGCCGACGATCAGGATCGCGGACTGGATCGCGAGTGCGCGCCCTTGCCGGGTCGTGCGGGCCTCGCCGATCGCAGCGAAGGCGATGAGCATGAAAGCGAAGGGATAGAGCGGCGCCGAGAGCCGGTTGTGCAATTCTGCCCGGAAGCGCCCCTCCTGGATCTTGTAGTAGGGCTCGTTCGTGTTTTGCCGGATCAGTTCGAAGGTCGTGCGCTCGCGGGGCTTGTAGATCACCTTATCGCCGTCGCCCTCGCCGGGGCCTCCGCTCGCGTCGCCGGTCAGGGCGGACAGGTTGAGCGCATAGCGCTCGAAGGAGATGATCGAGGTCGTGTTGGTGTTCTTGGCCTCGCGCTGGATCGTGCCCTTCTCCAGCATCAGGAAGCTCTGGCCTTCCGCCTCGACCGTGCGGCCACGCTCGGCCAGATAGATCGAGGGCTGCGTCGGGTCGCGTCGGTCCTGCATGAAGATGCCGACCAGCGCGTCGCCGGCCTTCTCGCGATAATGGAACGTCACCCCGGAATCGAGCGAGACGAACTGGCCTTCCTTGACGACATTGGCGACGAAGTCGGCGCGGATGAGCGTGATCAGGTCGCGCAGCGTGCGAAAGCTCGCCGGCATGACCGAGATCGTCATCCACGCGACCAGCAGCGACGTGATTATCGACAGTGTCAGGAAGGGCCGCGTGACCCGGTGCGGCGGGACGCCGGCCGCATTCATGACGATCAGCTCGGAATCGCCGTTGAGCTTGTTCAGCGTGTAGAGCGTCGACATGAACAGGGCGACCGGCGCGATGCCCGCCAGCAGGGCCGGCAGCGAGAGCAGCGTCACCGTCAGGAAGATCAGGACGGTCTGCCCCTTGCCGGTAATGAGGTCGACCTCGCGCAAGGCCTGCGTCACCCAGATCACGCCGGTCAGCCCGAGCAGCAGCACGACCGCCGCACCCGCCGCGATCTTGAGGATATATCGATCGAGGCGGTTCAGCAGCACGCGTCGCTTCCGGAAGGGCAGGAACCGAGGCTCCCGAGGTGGTTCGTCGAACTCACCCTATGGTATAGGCAGGATCATGGCGCAAACGGGAATCGTTCGCGGCATGCCCCGGCGGTCGTATCCGCAGCCATTTCGCGAGAATGTGAGCCCATCATGTCGCAGCGCCTGAAGCTCGAGGTCGAAGCCGTCGATGCCGTGGAGGGGCGCGATCTCGTGATCTTCGCCGCCGAAGGCCTGTCGCTGGCGCGCGTGGCGGAGAGCCTGGCGGGCGATGGCGCCGTGGCCCTGGTTGCGCGCGCCGCCGCAGCC
This sequence comes from Allobosea sp. TND4EK4, assembly GCF_900156025.1. GTDB lineage: Bacteria > Pseudomonadota > Alphaproteobacteria > Rhizobiales > Beijerinckiaceae > Allobosea. The sequence continues at coordinate 294,638 of NZ_FTMO01000003.1, read as the reverse complement.
GAGTCGTTCAAGGCCAAGGCGTTCTCGGCGCTGGCGATGCCTTCGCCGGAGGGCGCGGGCTATGAGCGGCTGATCGTCGTCGGTATCGGGCCGGCCGGCGAGCGTGCGATGCTCGATTTCGTGAAGCTCGGCGGCGCGGTCGCGGGCCGGCTGACGGGCGGGCGGCACGCCGATATCGTGCTCGCCCTGCCGGAGGGCCCGGTCGAGCCGGCGCAGGCCGCCGACCTCGCGCTCGGGCTGGCGCTGCGCAGCTACCGCTTCGATCGCTACAAGACCAAGACGAAGGACAAAGAGACGGCCGAGCCGCTGAAGGCGACGCTCCGGGTCGAGAATCCGGGCGCCGTCAAGAAGGCGGTGAAGCAGGCCGATGCGCTTGCCGGTGGCGTGCTGCTCGCGCGCGAACTGGTGAACGAGCCGCCGAACGTCCTCTACCCCGAGGAGTTCGCCGATCGCGCCAGGAAGCTGGAGAAGCTCGGCGTCGAGGTGGAGATCCTCGACGAGAAGGACCTGAAGAAGATCGGCATGCGGGCGCTGCTCGGCGTCGGGCAGGGCTCGCGCCGGGAAAGCCGCGTTGCGGTGATGCGCTGGAACGGGGCCGGCAAGCACGACCAGCCGGTGGCCTTCGTCGGCAAGGGCGTGACGTTCGACACCGGCGGCATCTCGCTGAAACCGGGCGCCGGCATGGAGGACATGAAGGGCGACATGGCGGGCGCCGCCTGCGTCACCGGCCTCATGCAGGCGCTCGCCGGCCGCAAGGCGAAGGTCAACGCGATCGGCGTCATCGGCCTGGTCGAGAACATGCCGGACGGCAATGCCCAGCGGCCGGGCGACATCGTCGCCTCGCTTTCGGGCCAGACCATCGAGATCATCAATACCGACGCCGAGGGCCGTCTCGTTCTGGCGGATGTGCTCTGGTACACGCAGGAGCGCTTCAAGCCGCGCTTCATGATCGACCTGGCGACGCTGACCGGCGCCATCCTGGTGGCGCTGGCCCAGGAGCATGCTGGCCTCTTCACCAACAGTGACGAACTGGCCGAGCGCCTGTCGGCGGCGGGAACGGCGACGGGCGAGACCGTCTGGCGCATGCCGCTGGGCAAGGCCTACGACAAGATGATCGATTCGAAGTTCGCCGACATGAAGAACTCCGCCGGCCGGCACGCCGGCTCGATCACGGCCGCGCAGTTCCTGCAGCGCCATGTCAACGATGTGCCCTGGGCCCATCTCGATATCGCGGGCACCGGCATGGGCGCCAAGGACAGCGAGATCAACCGCTCCTGGGGGCCTGGCTGGGGCGTGCGTCTCCTCGACCGGCTGGTGCGCGATCATTACGAGGGGTGATGTGAGCGTTGCCGTTCTCCTGGCGAAACGTCGCCGTCATGCCGGGGTTGGCCCAGGATCCATCGTAGAGCGCCGGGGCCCTTCGATGGATCCCGGATCTACGCTTTGTTTCGTCAGGGATGACGGCGCGCATGTCTCGGCACAGCGGCCCTTGCCGTCTGCCGTCTGCCGTCTGCCGACTGCCGCTGATGGCTGAGATCCTGTTCTTCCATCTGCAGTCGCGGCCGCTCGAGCAGGTGTTGCCGACCATTCTCGACCGGGCGCTGTCGCGCGGGCAGAAGGTCGTGGTCGAGGTGGCCAGCCAGGAGCGGCTGAGCGTGCTCGACGATCATCTCTGGAGCTATTCGGACGAGAGCTTCCTGCCGCATGTGACCGACAGGGAGGCCGACGCCGCGCAGAACCCGATCGTGCTGACGACGCAGCCGCATAATCCCAATGGCGCTGAGGTCCGCGTCTGCGCCGATGGCATTCGCATTCCCGACGCAATGCAGGACTACGAGCGCGTCGTCCTGATCTTCGACGGAGATGACCCCGAGGCGCTGTCCGCCGCGCGGGAGGATTGGAAGAAGGCGAGAGCCTCCGGCCATGCCGCCAGCTATTGGCAGCAGGACGAGGCTGGCCGCTGGGAGAAAAAAGCGTGAGATTGCCTGTCCTGCTGGTTTGCACGGTCGCGCTCGGCGGCTGCTCGGTCGATATGGGCGGCTTCGCCTTCCAGTCCGAGAAGAAGGGCGCGGTGACGACCACCACGACCCGCAGCGTCAGCGCAGGCGTCTCGACCCGCGAGCCGGTGCTGACACCGGAAGGCGCTTGCAGCGTCGGGGCCTCGCTCGACCCCTCGACCCGGCCGCTGCCCAGGGAGATCGCGCCGGGCATCACCGAATGCGAGCTCGTCAAGATCAAGGGCAAGCCGCCGACCGACGTGCTGGTCGGCGAGAGCGGCAAGGGCCAGCGCGAGGTGCAGGTGCTCTATTCAGAGCCGGGTGGCCGTGAGCTCTATCTGTTCACCGATAACCGGCTGGGCCGGATCGTGAAGCCGGGCGGTACGGATGTTTCGGGGCAAGGTCCCTCGACGGCGCCCCCCTCGGTCCCGCCTCCCTTGGCGCAAACCCCTTCGACACCCTCATGATGGCCGGAGATGTTCACCCATGGTGAGAGCTGCCGCTTTGGTGGCGATGCTGGCCGCTTCGGCTTTCGTCACCGCGACCGCCGCGTCTGCGGCCGGCTCCTGTCGGCCGACGCGTGACGGCAAGGACAGGATCGAGAATCCGGGAATCTGCCCCAGCGGCTACGTCCTGAGGGGCGCCTGCTGCGAATCCATCCGGGCGATGGCGCCCTCGAACGGCGAGCAGACCTGTCCCGCCGGCAGCATGCTGCGGCTCGGCGTCTGTGTGCCGAGGCAGTGAGCCGGACCAGGGCCGCCCGAAGCGGAAACACGTCATCCCGGATCAGGGCTGCGTGTCAGCCTGTCCGGAATGACGGCGTGGTTCTCGGGAAAACCCTCCCGCTCCAGCTCCGAAGATGGCGGAAGAGAGAGCCGAGGCGGCTCAGACGCCTTCGATGATGCGGATATCCCGCTCCGCTCCGCCGGCGAGCGCGGCCAGCGCTTCCTGATAGGCCGGGCTGTCATGCACGGTCCTGGCGTGCTCCACCGAGTCGAACTCGATCAGAACCGTGCGCTGATCGAGCCCCGCCTCATAGATCTGGGACGGAACGCCACGCGCGAGGAACCGGCCGCCGCCGGCCGTGATCGCCGGCCCGGCCAGCTTGGCATAGGCGGCAAGCGCATCGGGGTTGCTGACGGATCGGTACGCGCCGACCCAATAGGCCTTGGCCATGGCATTCAGTCCTCGTTGGAAAGCCGGGACTGTAGCGAAATCCGTACCCAAGTCACCTGAGCCGGGTGGCTGGTCTCAGGCCCCTTCCAGTTCCTCGCTCAGCAGCAGCCACTCTTCCTCCGCCGACGCAAGGGCCGCCTCCACCTCGGCGCGCTGGCGCGAGAGCTGGAGCGCCTTGTCGGGCTCGCGGGCGAAGGCGCCGTTGGCCAGCGCGGCGTCGATCTTCTCGATCAGCCCGTGGAGCTTGGCCATCCGCGCCTCGGCCAGGTTGAGCTTCTGCTTGAGCGGGCCCAGCGCGACACGCTTGCCGGCCGCATCCTTGCGCTCCTCGGCCTTCGGCTTGGCGGCGCCGGGCTCCGGCGCCGGCTTGCCGCGCCGCTCCGCCTTGGCGGCGCCCAGCACATAGGTCCGGTAGTCGTCCATGTCGCCATCGAACGTCTTGACGGTCCCGCCGCCGACCAACCAGAGCCGGTCCGCGCAGGCCTCGATCAGGAAGCGGTCGTGGCTGACCAGCATCACCGCGCCGGGATAGTCGTTGATCGCATTGACCAGAGCCGTGCGGCTGTCGATGTCGAGATGGTTGGTCGGCTCGTCGAGGATCAGCAGATGCGGCCCGTGGAAGGTCGCAAGCCCCAGCATCAGGCGCGCCTTCTCGCCGCCCGAGAGCAGCTTCACCGGTGTATCCGCCTTGTTCGCGGGAAAGCCGATCTGCGCCGCCTTGGAGCGCACCTTCGCTTCGGGCGCGTCCGGCATCAGATCGCGCAGATGCCCGACCGGCGTGTCCTCGATCCGCAGTTCGTCGAGCTGGTGCTGGGCGAAATAGGCGGTCTCCAGCTTGCTCGACTTCTTCATCTCGCCGGACATGGGTGGCAGGCGCCCGCCGATCAGCTTGCAGAAGGTCGATTTGCCGTTGCCGTTGGAGCCGAGCAGGGCGATCCGGTCGTCCGGCGCGATGCTGAAATTGAGCCGCGACAGCACCTTGCGCTCGCCATAGCCGGCAGCAGCGTCCTCCAGCACGATCATCGGCGGGGAGAGCGGCTTCTCCGGACCGGGAAAGCTGAAGGGCTGGACGTCGCGGTCGACGATCGCGGCGATGGTCTGCATCTTCTCCAGCCGCTTCACGCGCGACTGGGCCTGCCGTGCCTTGGTGGCCTTGGCCTTGAAGCGGTCGACGAAGGACTGGAGATGCTTGCGCTCGGCGTCCTGCTTCTCCTTGGCGCGGGCGAGCTGCATCTGCTTTTCGGCGCGCTGCTTCTCGAAGGAGGAATAGCCGCCGCGATAAAGCGTGAGCTTGCCCTGGTCGAGATGCATGATGTGGTCGACCGAGGTGTCGAGCAGCTCGCGATCGTGGCTGATGACGATCACGGTATGCGGATAGCGCTCCAGGTAATCGTAGAGCCAGAGCGTGCCTTCGAGGTCGAGATAGTTGGTCGGCTCGTCGAGCAGCAGCAGGTCCGGCTCGGAGAACAGCACGGCCGCAAGCGCGACGCGCATGCGCCAACCGCCGGAGAAATCGGAGCAGGGGCGCTGCTGCGCCGCCTCGTCGAATCCCAGCCCGTGCAGGACCATTGCCGCACGAGCCGGGGCCGAATGCGCCCCGATATCGGCCAGCCGCGTGCCGATCTCGGCGATGCGGTGCGGATCGGTCGCGGTCTCGGCTTCCTGCATCAGCGCCATGCGCTCGGTATCGGCCGCCAGCACGACCTCGATCAGCGTTTCAGGCCCGCCCGGCGCCTCTTGCGCCACGCCGCCGATACGCCGGCCCCGGGGCAGGCTGATAGTGCCGCTCTCGGTACCGAGATCGCCGGTGATGATCTTGAACAGGGTGGTCTTGCCGGTGCCGTTGCGGCCGACGAAGCCGACGCGCGATCCATCGGGAATCGCGGCGCCGGTATGGTCCAGCAACAGGCGCTCGCCGAGGCGATAGGTAATGTCGTTCAGGGTCAGCATGGCGCGGATGTGGAGCGATCCGCGGCAAAAGGCAATCCAAACCGGAACCCGCAAGCGGTTGTCACGTTTTGGTCACGATCTCGCCGTGCGTTGGCCCAGCGTCAGGGTCACCCAAGGGAACCGAAGCAAAGACCGATTCGCCGAGGCGTTACATGGACACGCGTCAGCCTTACATCTCCTCCCGCCGCGTCTCCCTTGCGGCATCCGTGATCATCTGCCTGTCGATCGTGGTCGGCAGTGCCGCTGCGATCGCCGCGATTGTGCCGCTGAGCTGAGGCAGGCTGCTCATCCATCAGGAGCTTGTACGAGACGGCGGCTGCCGCTAACGCTGATGGCATGAGCCGCATCGCCTTCTATGCCGGATCGTTCGACCCCGTCACCAACGGGCATCTTGACGTGATCGCCGGTGCCTGCCGGCTTTGCGACCATCTCGTTCTCGCCATCGGAATCCATCCCGGCAAGACGCCGATCTTCCCGGCCGAGGAGCGCGCCCGCCTGCTGCGCGAGGTTGCGACGCCGCTCGCGACGTCCGAGAACGCGACCGTCGAGGTGATCACCTTCGACAATCTCGCTGTTTGGGCTGCGCGCGACGCGGGCGCGACGCTGTTCATTCGTGGCCTGCGCGACGGGTCCGACCTCGACTACGAGATGCAGCTTTGCGGCATGAACCGCACCATGGAAGGCTCCATCCAGACGGTCTTCCTGCCGGCCTCCATCGGGGTGCGCCACATCACCGCGACCCTGGTCCGCCAGATCGCGAGCATGGGCGGCGACGTCGCCCCCTTCGTGCCCCCTGTGGTGGCGAAGGCCCTTCGCGGGAAGTTCGCCAAGGGCTGATGCATCTGCATTTGCATTTGCATTTTCGCCTTAGCGATGGTGTCTCTGGCGTGAAGTGACTCGGGGTCCGGTCCCGATGCGTTCGCTCTCCGACAGGTTCCCCGATGCGTCTTTCCCGTTATTTCCTGCCCATTCTGCGCGACACGCCCAAGGAGGCGGAGATCGTCTCGCACCGCCTGATGCTGCGCGCCGGCATGATCCGCCAGGAATCGGCGGGCATCTATGCCTGGCTGCCGCTCGGCCTGCGCGTGCTCGACAAGATCTGCAAGGTCGTGCGCGAGGAGCAGAACCGCTCCGGTGCCGTCGAGATCCTGATGCCGACCATCCAGTCGGCCGATCTCTGGCGCGAGAGCGGCCGCTACGAGGCCTATGGCAAGGAGATGCTGCGCATCAAGGACCGGCACGACCGGGACATGCTCTACGGCCCGACCAATGAGGAGATGGTCACCGGCATCGTCCGCTCCTACGTCAAGTCATACAAGGACCTGCCGCTCAACCTCTACCACATCCAGTGGAAGTTCCGTGACGAGGTGCGTCCGCGCTTCGGCGTGATGCGCGGCCGCGAGTTCCTGATGAAGGATGCCTACTCCTTCGACCTCGACAAGGACGCGGCGCGCCACGCCTATAACCGGATGTTCACCGCCTATCTGCGGACCTTCGCGCGGCTCGGTCTGAAGGCGATCCCGATGAAGGCCGATACGGGCCCGATCGGCGGCGACCTCTCCCACGAATTCATCGTCCTCGCCTCGACCGGCGAGAGCGCGGTCTTCTGCCACAGCGACTACCTCACCTTCGACACGCCGGCGGCCGACACCGATTTCGACAGCGTGCCGGGCCTGCAGGGCATCGTCGACAAGTGGACGAGCCTCTATGCCGCCACCGAGGAGATGCACGACAAGCCTGCCTTCGACGCGATCCCTGAGGACAAGCAGGTCTCGGCGCGCGGCATCGAGGTCGGCCACATCTTCTATTTCGGCACCAAGTATTCCGAGCCCATGGGGGCGAGCGTCACCGGGCCGGATGGCCAGCAGGTCATGTTGCATGGCGGCTCCTACGGCATCGGGCCGAGCCGGCTCGTCGCCGCGTTGATCGAGGCCGGGCATGACGACGCCGGCATCGTCTGGCCCGACGAGATCGCGCCCTTCGACGTCGAGGTCATCAACCTCAAGGTCGGCGACGCCGCGACCGACGAGGCGAGCGAGCGCATCTACAAGCACCTGCTGTCCAGGGGCTATGACGCGCTCTACGACGACACGCAGGAGCGGCCCGGCGGCAAGTTCGCCACCGCCGACCTGATCGGCGTGCCCTGGCAGATCATCGTCGGCCCCAAAGGCCTGGCTGAGGGCAAGGTCGAGATCAAGCGCCGCGCCGGCGGTGAGCGCGAGACCGTCACGCTGGACGAGGCGCTGACCCGCTTCCAGGGTCGGGCCGCGTGAGCGACGTCGCGGACAGCGCCGACATCCCGACCGGCACGAAGGCTTTCGCCGGCTTCGAATGGCAGCTTGCCGGGCGCTATCTCCGGACGCGCCGGCGAGAGGGCTTCGTCTCGGTCATCGCGGGCTTTTCCTTTCTCGGCATCATGCTGGGCGTCGCGACGCTGATCATCGTCATGTCGGTGATGAACGGCTTCCGCATCGAGCTGCTCAGCAAGATCGTCGGCGTCAACGGCCATATCTTCGCGACCCCGATCGACCGGCCGCTCGACGATTACGATCCCGTCGCCGCCAGGCTGCGCGCCATACCGGGCATCAAGCTCGCCATTCCGCTGGTCGAAGGGCAGGCGCTGGCCTCCTCGCAGACCGGCAACAGCGGCGTGCTGGTGCGCGGCGTGCGCGAGGCGGATATCAAGTCGATCCCCTTCATCGGCGGCAACATCGTTTCCGGCACGCTGGAGGGCTTTGATACGACGCCCGGCGTCGCGATCGGCATCCGCCTCGCGAATGCGCTCGGCGTCCAGGTCGGCGACAGCATCACGCTGGTGACGCCGCAGGGGGCCTCCACGCCTTTCGGCACCGCGCCCCGCATCAAGGCCTATCCGGTGAAGGCGATCTTCCAGATCGGCATGACGGAGTTCGACGGCACCTTCGTCTACATGCCGCTGAACGAGGCCCAGGCCTATTTCAACCGCGACGGCGACGTGAACGTCATCGAGATCTTCGTCGACAATCCCGACAGGACCCAGGCGGTCCGCGACGCGATCGAGGCCAACGCCCCGCGGCCGCTCGTGCTGTCCGACTGGCGCCAGCGCAACCGCAGTTTCTTCAACGCGCTGGAAGTCGAACGCAACGTCATGTTCATCATCCTGACCCTGATCGTGCTGGTTGCGGCGCTGAACATCGTCTCGGGCCTGATCATGCTGGTGAAGGACAAGACCGAGGACATCGCCATCATGCGCACCATGGGCGCGACCAGCGGCTCCGTCCTGCGCGTCTTCCTGATCACGGGGGCGGCGATCGGCGTTTTCGGGACGCTGGCCGGCTTCGCGCTGGGGCTCGCCTTCTCGCACTACATCAAGTCGATCATGGCGGCGCTCAACTGGATCACGGGGGCCAATCTCTGGGATCCGACGGTGCGCTTCCTCAGCGACATTCCCTCGGTCATCGACTGGCGCGACGTGGTGAGCGTCGTGGCGATGGCACTGGTGCTCTCGCTGCTGGCGACGCTGTACCCCGCCTGGAAGGCGGCGCGGCTCGACCCGGTCAAAGCCTTGAGGATGGGCTGATGGCCGCGCAGGAGACGCCCGCGCTCTTCCTCTCGCAGGTCGAGCGCTTCTATCCCCAGGCCGACGCGCCGCTCGAGGTGCTGCGCAAGGCCGATTTCGCGCTGTGGCCGGGCGAGGTGGTGGCGCTGGTGGCCCCAAGCGGCACCGGCAAGTCGACGCTGCTCCATGTCGCCGGCCTGCTGGAGAAGCCCGATGCCGGCGAGGTCTTCGTCGGCGGGCTCGCCACCACCAGGCTCGACGACAAGGGCCGCACCCGCCTGCGCCGCACCGAGATCGGCTTCGTCTACCAGTTCCATCATCTACTGCCGGAGTTCACGGCGTTGGAGAACGTGGTGCTGCCACAGCGCATCCGCGGCCTGGGCAAGGCGGTGGCGGAGGAGCGTGCCAGCGAATTGCTGACCTTCCTTGGCCTCGGCGAGCGGCTCGACCATCTGCCGGGCGAATTGTCCGGCGGCGAGCAGCAGCGCGTCGCCATCGGCCGCGCGGTCGCCAACGGGCCGCGCCTCCTGCTTGCGGACGAGCCAACGGGCAATCTCGACCCCGGGACCGCGCAGCATGTCTTCGGCACGCTGATCGCGCTCGCCCGCGCCTCGGGGCTGGCGGCGCTGATCGCCACGCATAATCTCGACCTCGCCCACCGGATGGACCGACAGGTCACGATCCGCGACGGGCTGGTGGTGCCGCTGCGCTAGGCGCCATCTCGGCAGCGAATGCGGCCGCTTGGTGGCGGCGCGGAAGGTCCATGCCGGGGACCGCTCCGGTGGCGGCCGCCCTCGCGTCGGGTGGAAGCAAAGGTTCCGAATTCTCCATCGGCCTTGTCGGCACCATCTGCCGGCTTGCCGGGACGCGGCCCGCAGGACGACGGTCCGTTAACGGCCCGTTGACTCTCTCCGGCGGCTTCCAGGTTCGCTTCCGTCGCGGCAATTGACGAGAACAAAACAGGAACTAAATTGAACCTATCGAGAACGACGGAGGTTCACATGACTGCTGCCCGCAAGCTCGCCGCCGGCGTCGCCGAGATCGCATCGCTGGGGGTCTTCCTCGGCATGATCTGGCTCTGGGCCGCCATTCTCTCCGCGCCCCACGTCTGAGCGCGTCAGCAGCCATCCACAGCCGCCGGCTTGCGCCTGTGATCGCGGCTCGACGCGAAGGCCCGCCCGGCGCCATAACGGGAGCGGGCAGGTCGAGTCGAAAGCGCGGGAGCAGGGCATGAGCCGGGAAGCGGGCGAGGGGCGTATCCTCTCCGAGATCGGCTTCGTCCATCTCCATGTCCATTCGAGCTATTCGCTGCTCGAAGGGGCGATGACCGTCACGACGCTCGCCAAGATGGCGGCGGCCGATGGCCAGCCGGCGCTGGCGCTGACGGATACCGACAACCTCTTCGGCGCGCTGGAGTTTTCCGAGAAGCTGTCCGGCAGCGGGCTCCAGCCCATCGTGGGCGTGCAGCTATCCGTCGATTTCGCCGATGAGGGCGAGGGCAGGCGTCCGCTCCAGATGCAGCGGCTGCCGCATATCGTCCTGCTCGCCATGGATGAGGCCGGCTACGGCAACCTGATGAAGCTCGTCAGCGAGGCCGCGCTCGCGACCGGCGGCGCCGGCCAGCCGGTGACCACGGTCGAGCGCCTCGCGGCTTTCCAAAGCGGGCTGATCGCGCTGACAGGCGGCAGCGACGGCCCCGTCGATCTCGCGCTGCGCAACGGCCAACCGGCGCAGGCGGCGGCGCGGCTGGGTACGTTGGCCCGGATCTATGGCGACCGGCTCTATGTCGAGATCCAGCGGCATGGCCGCGACAACGAGGCGGCGCTGGAAGCTCATCTCCTGCGCCTGGCCTATGATTCCGACCTGCCGATCGTCGCGACGAACGAGCCCTTTTTCGCCAAGCCGGCGGATTTCGACGCGCATGACGCGCTGCTGGCTGTTGCGGAAGGGCGCCTCGTCTCCGATGGCACGCGCCGCCGCGTTTCGCCGGAGCACTATTTCGCCTCCCGCGCCGAGATGAAGAGGCGCTTCGCCGATCTGCCGGAAGCGCTGGCCAACACGGTCGAGATCGCGATGCGCTGCCATTGGCGCGTCACCACCCGCAAGCCGATCCTGCCGCGTTTCGGCGAGGAGGGGCGCGACGAGGCGGAGGAGCTGCAGGAGCAGGCCCGTGCGGGCCTCGCGGCGCGGCTCGCCAAGCATGGCCCCGCCCAGGGTTACAGCGTCGAGGATTATGAGAAGCGGCTCGATTTCGAGCTCTCGATCATCACCAGGATGAAATTCCCGGGCTACTTCCTGATCGTCTCGGACTTCATCAAATGGGCCAAGGCCCACGACATCCCGGTCGGGCCGGGGCGCGGCTCGGGCGCGGGCTCGCTCGTCGCCTATGCCCTGACGATCACCGACGTCGACCCGTTGCGCTTCGGCCTGCTGTTCGAGCGCTTTCTCAATCCCGATCGCGTCTCGATGCCGGACTTCGACATCGACTTCTGCCAGAATCGGCGCGAAGAGGTGATCGACTACGTCAAGCACCACTACGGGGCCGAGCGCGTCGCCCAGATCATCACCTTCGGCACGCTGCTCGCCCGCGGCGTGCTGCGCGATGTCGGCCGCGTCCTCGAAATGCCCTATGGCCAGGTCGACAAGCTGACCAAGCTCGTCCCGCAGAATCCGGCCAAGCCGATCTCGCTCAAGGACGCCATCGAGGGCGAGCCCAAGCTGCAGCAGGCGGCGGCCGAGGAGCCGATCGTCGCGCGGCTGCTGGAGATCGGCCAGAAGCTGGAAGGCCTGCACCGCCACGCCTCGACCCACGCTGCCGGCGTGGTGATCGGCGACCGGCCGCTGGAACAGCTCGTCGCGCTCTCGGTCGATCCGCGTACCGGCATGCGGGTCACCCAGTTCAACATGAAATGGGTCGAGCAGGCCGGGCTGGTGAAGTTCGACTTCCTCGGCCTCAAGACCCTGACGACGCTGACCACCGCGGTGAGGCTGATCAAGCAGCGCGATATCGACATCGACCTCGCCGATCTGCCCTTCGACGATCCGCCAACCTACGCGATGCTGGCCCGTGGCGAGACGGTCGGCGTGTTCCAGGTGGAATCGGTCGGCATGCGCAAGGCGCTGGTCGAGATGAAGGCCGACCGGATCGAGGACCTGATCGCGCTGGTCGCGCTCTACCGGCCGGGCCCGATGGACAACATCCCGACCTATTGCCGCCGCAAGCTCGGTCTGGAAGACCCCACCTATCTCCATCCCGGCATGGAGCCCTATCTGCGCGAGACCCACGGCATCATCGTCTACCAGGAGCAGGTGATGCAGGTCGCGCAGGCGCTGTCGGGCTATTCGCTCGGCGAAGCGGACCTTCTGCGCCGCGCCATGGGCAAGAAGATCAAGGCGGAGATGGACGCCCAGCGCGACCGCTTCGTGAAGGGCGCGATCGAGAACGGCATCAAGAACGACATCGCCTCGGAGATTTTCGACCTGCTGGCGAAGTTCGCCGATTACGGCTTCAACAAGAGCCATGCGGCGGCCTATGCCGTCGTCGCCTTCCAGACCGCCTATCTCAAGGCGAACTATCCGGTCGAGTTCCTCGCCGCGTCGATGACGCTCGACATGGGCAACACCGACAAGCTCTCGGAATTCCGCCGCGATGCCGAGCGGCTCGGCATCAAGGTCGAGCGACCCGCGATCAACCGCTCCGGCGTCGAATTCGACGTCGCCGACGGCAAGATCTTCTATGCGCTGGGCGCCATCAAGGGCGTCGGCACCGCGGCCGTGGAATCGCTGGTGGCCGCGCGGCAGGCCGGTGGCCCGTTCCGTGACCTCGCCGATCTCGCGCGCCGGATCGACACCAGGCTCGTCAACCGCCGCACGCTGGAAGCGCTGATCGCCGCCGGCGCCCTCGACGAGCTGATGGAGGACCGGGCGCGGGCCGTTGCGGCGCTCGACGGCATGCTGGCGCTCTCCAACCGCATCCGGGACGAGACGGCGGCCGGGCAGTTCGACCTGCTCGGAAACGGCGTGGTGCAGGAGCCCTTTCGCATTCCGCAGGTCGAGCCCTGGGCGCCTGCCGAGAAGCTGAAGCGCGAGCACGAGGCGGTCGGCTTCTTCCTCTCAGGTCATCCACTCGACGATTACGAGCATGTCCTGAAGCGGCTGCGCGTGCAGCGCTATGCCGATTTCGCCCAGACGGTGCGTGCCAACGGCACCGGCGTCGGCAAGGTCGCGGTCTCGGTCATCGACAAGTCGGAGCGGCGCACGAAGTCCGGCTCCAAGATGGGCATCGTCAACCTGTCGGATCCCAGCGGCCAGTTCGAGGCGGTGCTGTTCTCCGAAGGTCTGATGAAGCTGCGCGACCTGCTGGAGCCGGGCAGGGCGCTGGTGCTCCGGCTCTCGGCCGTGCTCGATGGCGAGGAGGTGCGCCCGCGCATCGAGGACGCCGAGGAACTCGACGGCCTCGCCGCGCGCCAGAAGCAGGACCTGCTGATCTATCTGCGCGACGAGAAGGCCGTGCCCTCCATCGCCGAGCGCATCCGGCCACGCGGCGATGCGGTGCGCTCGGACGGCAAGGTCTCGATCGTGATGATCCTCGACGACGGCGCCCAGGAGGTCGAGATCGAGCTGCCGGGGAAGTTTCCGGTCAGCCAGCAGATCGCGAACGCGGTGCGGGCCGCTCCCGGGGTGGTGAGCGTCGAGCTGCGCTAGGTGACATCTGTCGACTTCGGGAGCGGAGCACTTTGACGCGCGGCTGGGAGACCATAACGTGGCCGAGCCGTTGGAGGTCAACAGGCGCAAGCTGCTCACCGGTGCGACGGTGACCGCAGCGGCGGCCGCCGGCGGGGCAAAGGCTCAGGAGAAACCGATGATTGGCGAACGGACGGTGCTCATCGTCGTCGACGTCCAGAACGACTTCTGCCCGGGCGGCAGCCTCGCCGTGACGGGCGGGGACGAGGTTGTTCCGGTCATCAATGCGCTGGGCAAGCGCTTCGCCCATGTGGTCATGACGCAGGATTGGCATCCCGCCGGCCATTCCTCCTTCGCCTCCAGCCATGCCGGCAAGACGCCGTTCGAGACGGTCGAGATGCCCTATGGCCGGCAGGTGCTCTGGCCGGACCATTGCGTCCAGGGCTCAAGGGGGGCCGAGTTCCATCCCGGTCTGGCGCTGCCTCACGCGCAGGCGGTGATCCGCAAGGGCAATCGCGGCGAGATCGACAGCTATTCCGGCTTCGTCGAGGCGGACCGCAGGACGCCGACCGGCCTCACCGGCTATCTCCGGGAGCGCGGCTTCCTGCGCGCCGTCATCGCCGGGCTCGCCACCGATTTCTGCGTCAGCTGGACCGCGCAGGATTCGGCCGCCGCCGGCTTCGAGACCTATGTGGTGGAGGACGCCTGCCGCGCTATCGACCTCGACGGCTCGCTCGACAAGGCCTGGGCCGCGATGGCGGAGGTCGATGTCATGCGGATCAGGGCCGCAGACCTCGCAGGCTGAGCCGATCCCGTGTCTCGCGCGGAACGCCTCCTCGATCTGGTGCAGCTGCTGCGCCGTCACCGCCGCCCGGTCTCCGGCAGGCGCCTGGCCGACGAGCTCGGCGTCAGCATCCGCACGCTCTACCGCGACATCGTCACGCTCCAGGGGCAGGGCGCGCCGATCGAGGGGGAGCCGGGTCTGGGCTATGTGCTGAAGCCCGGCTTCATGCTGCCACCCCTGATGTTCGGCGAGGATGAGATCGAGGCGCTGCTGCTCGGCTCGGGCTGGGTCGCGGACCGCGCTGATGGTCCGCTGGCGCTGGCGGCACGCGATGCGATGGCCAAGATCGTCGCGGTGCTGCCGCCCGATCTCACCCGGCGGGTCGAGGAGGCGGTCCTGATGGTCGGCCCCGGCCGTCCGCTCGCCGACATGATGCAGATTGATCTCGCCCTCGTTCGGCGCACGATCCGGGCCGAACGGAAGGCGTTGATCGCCTATGGCGACGGGGAAGGGCGCATGAGCGAGAGGCTCGTCTGGCCTTTGGCCCTGTCCTTCTTCGACCATGTCCGGATCCTGATCGCCTGGTGCGAGCTGCGGCAGGATTTCCGCCATTTCCGTGCCGATCGGATCGGCCGCTTCGAGCCCAGCGAGACGCGCTACCCACAGCGTCGCGCGGCGCTGCTCAAGAACTGGCGCGAGCAGGAAGGCGTTCCTTCGCCGCGGTGACAGACGCTGCCGGAAATTGGCAGCATCTGCATCTAGCCTCCGGACCGTTCGAGACGTCTCGGACCCGACCCGGAGAGCCCCATGTTCGACGCCCATTTCATCCTGCTGCATGTCGAAAGCCCCGCCGACAGCGCGCGCTTCTACGAGGACCTGCTGGGCATGCCGCCTCTGGAGCAGTCGCCGACCTTCGCGATGTTCGCGCTGCCATCGGGCACGCGTCTCGGCCTGTGGTCGCGCGATACCGTCGAGCCGGCTGCCACGGCAAAGGGCGGGGCCGCCGAGATCGCGATGGTGGTGCCCTCCGCCGGGGCGGTGGACGCGGCCCATGCGGACTGGCGCAGCCGCGGCATCGCGATCCTCCAGGAGCCGGCCGATCTCGATTTCGGCCGGACCTTCACGGCGGCGGATCCGGACGGCCATCGCCTGCGCGTCTTCTGCCCTTTGGAGCGATGAGGGAGGGGACGTTCAGGCGCGAGCGGGCGTCAACTGGGCCTGAACCCGGTCGCGCCCGAGCTTTTTCGCCCGGTACAGCGCCGCATCCGCCTCTTCGAGCAATTCGGTGACGGCACGGCTGCCGATCTCCGCTTCCGTCACGCCGATGCTCAGCGTCGGCCGGATGGGCCACTGTTTGCGCGGCGCCATCGCGTCGCGGAAAGCTTCGCGGAGCCGTTCCGCAACGGCCATCGCCTCTTGGGTGCCGAGACCCGGCAGCACGACCACGAACTCGTCGCCGCCCTGTCGCGCGATGATGTCGTGGGCGCGCAGCATCTTGCGGGCGACATCCGCGAAAAGCAGCAGCACCTCGTCGCCCGCCGCATGGCCGGCGCCGTCGTTGACGGTCTTGAAATGATCGACATCGGCCACGAGCAGCGAGGCGCGGCGAGTGCTGGGGCCGCCGCGCCGCGCCAGCGCGGCCAGCTCCTCGTAGAGCCCCCAGCGGTTGAGCAGTCCGGTCAGCGGATCGCGCCGGGCGAGTGTCGTCAGCGTGTCGTTGCTGCGTTCCGCGACGAGCAGGAACAGGGCATTCCCGCGCAGCACCGCAAATCCGATGCCGGATGCGGCAGCCCAGCTCTGGACCGGCGCCTCGGGCGGAAAGAGCGTCGTCTGGCTGCCGTCGGCCACCACCGAAATCGCCCTGACCGCGTAGAGCAGCACAGTCGGCGCAAAGAAGCCTGCCAGAATCCAGCCGGAGCGCAGGCGCTCGCGCCGAGCCAGCTGGACCCCCTCCCGAACGATCGCGCCATCGCAGATTGCCAGGATGATCGCCATGACCACAACCCGGCCGGCGAAGCCGTCCTCGCCCGGCATCGCCGCCAGCGCGATCCAGACCGCGGCGAGGGTGGCGGCGAACAGCCCCCAGCTCGACGACTTGCCGGCGAAGCTGCGCACGCCGAACAGCAGCAGCAGCGCTCCGGCGACGTTGATGGTGTTTCCGAACTCGACCGAGACGATGTCGGGGATGCGCCCCCGCAGGGCGCTGCAGAGCAGGCCGGTGCCGATGCAGAGGCTGCTGATGCCCCACCAGGCCGGCCAGCGCGTGAAACGCCCGGTGGCGAAAGCCAGCAGCAGCGTCGCGCCGATGACATAGCATGTCACGGCGCCGCTGATGAAGATGGTCCGCAGATCGAGGATCACGAGATCGAAAGGCCCGCCGCCAGCACGCGGGTTTTCTCCTAGCGGGAGGAGAACCCAGCGTCACCATGCCGTAGCGGCACTTGCAAACGCCGGAGATGGCGTGTATGGCGCGCCTCATTCCACATGGGGAGCATCACCTCGACACCGAGGCGTTCCGGTGATCGGTCAGCCTATGGCCGTTTCATTCGCACCCCAGAGGCACAACCGGAAGGACGAAGAATACCATGGCACTGCCCGATCTCTCGATTCGCCAGCTCCTCGAAGCCGGCGCGCATTTCGGCCACCAGTCGCACCGCTGGAACCCGAAGATGTCCCCCTACATCTTCGGCACCCGCAACAACATCCACATCCTCGATCTGTCGCAGTCGGTGCCGATGCTGCACCGCGCCCTGCAGGCCGTGTCGGACACCGTCGCCAAGGGCGGCCGCGTGCTCTTCGTCGGCACCAAGCGCCAGGCTCAGGACGCGATCGCCGACGCCGCCAAGCGCTCGGCGCAGTATTACGTCAACTCCCGCTGGCTCGGCGGCATGCTGACCAACTGGAAGACCATCTCGGCTTCGATCCAGCGCCTGCGCAAGGTCGACGAGCTGCTCAACGCTGGCGGCGGCTCTGGCCTGACCAAGAAGGAGCGTCTGATGCTGTCGCGTGAGCGCGACAAGCTGGAAAAGGCGCTCGGTGGCATCAAGGACATGGGCGGCACGCCCGACATGATCTTCGTGATCGACACCAACAAGGAAGCCCTCGCGATCAAGGAGGCCCAGCGCCTCGGCATCCCGGTCGCCGCGATCATCGACTCCAACTCGGATCCGGACGGCATCACCTTCCCGGTCCCGGCCAATGACGACGCCGGCCGCGCCATCGCGCTCTATTGCGACCTCGTCGCACGCTCGGCCATCGACGGCCTCGGCCGCGCCTCGGGCGACCAGGGCGTCGATCTCGGTGCCTCGGAGGCCCCGATGGTCGAGGAGGCGATCGAGCCGGCCGCGGGCGAGAGCCAGGGCTTCGAGATGCTGACCGCTCCGCGCGGCGCCCCGGACGACCTGACCAAGCTCTCGGGCATGGGCCCCGATGCCGTGCAGAAGCTCAACGACGGCGGCATCTACCACTTCTGGCAGGTCGCGGCGATGACCCCGGCCGACGTGACCAAGGTCGATCACGACCTGAAGCTCGGCGGCAAGATCGAGCGCGAAGGCTGGGTCGCCCAGGCGCGCGACCTCGCCGACGCCTGATCCAGGCTTCCTGATCGCGGCGCGTCATCGGCGCGTCGCAATCACCTTCGATTTGATGCCGATCAGCGCCGACGGCCGGAAACGGAGCGTCGGCGTTTTCCCATCCGGCATCGAGATGACCGAGGCGCGGTCCGCCGTGAGGCGCCGGCCGCAACCACAGCAAGGACAAGACAGATGGCAGCGATCACCGCCGCACTCGTGAAGGAACTCCGCGACAAGACAGGCGCGGGCATGATGGACTGCAAGGCCGCTCTCTCCGCCAATGACGGCAATCTGGAAGCCGCCGTCGACTGGCTGCGTGCCAAGGGCCTCGCCAAGGCCGCCAAGAAAGCTGGCCGCGTCGCCGCCGAGGGCCTCGTCGCCGTCGCGGTGCAGGGCACCGAGGGCGTCGTCGTCGAGGTCAACTCCGAGACGGACTTCGTGGCGCGCAACCCCGAGTTCCAGGCGCTCGCCAAGACCATCGCCGATGTCGCGCTCGAGCGCGGCGGCGATGTCGAGGCGCTGCTCGGCCATCACTATCCGGGCGGTGACACCGTGCAGGTGGCGATCGCCAATGCCATCGCCACCATCGGCGAGAACATGACGCTCCGCCGCGTCGCCTCGCTCAAGGTGTCGTCGGGCGTGATCGGCTCCTATGTGCACGGCGCGATCGCCGACGGCCTGGGCAAGATCGGCGTCATCGTCGCGCTGGAATCGACCGCCAAGTCGGACGAGCTCGCCACGCTGGGCCGCCAGCTCGCCATGCATGTCGCGGCGACCAACCCGGTCGCGCTCGATCTGGCCTCCGTCGCCCCCGAGGTTCTGGAGCGCGAAAAGGCGATCCTGGCCGAGAAGAACGCCGGCAAGCCCGCCAACGTGCTCGAGAAGATCACGGACAGCGGCCTGAAGAGCTACGCCAAGGAAAACTGCCTGCTCGAGCAGGCCTATATCCATGACGGCTCGAAGTCGGTCTCGCAGGTCCTCAAGGAAATCGAGGGCAAGGTCGGCGCTCCGGTGAAGCTCACCGGCTTCGCCCGCTACGCGCTCGGCGAAGGCATCGAGAAGGAAGAGCAGGACTTCGCCGCCGAAGTCGCCGCCGCTGGCGGCACCACCGGCTGACCGGCCGTTCCGGATGAATTGCCGGGCTGACAAGCCCGGTGCGAAATGACAGAAAGGCCGCGCATCGCGCGGCCTTTCTTTTTGAGGGCAGGCCCGCGGCCGGAACAGCCTGCACAGCATCACGGAGAGCCCATCGATGAGACCCCAACGCGTTCTCGTGAAGCTCTCCGGCGAAGCCCTGGCCGGGCCGCAGGGCTCCGGCCTCGACGGCGTGACGCTGACGGCTCTGGCCGCCGACATCGCCCATGCGGCGCATGAAGGCGTCGAGATCGGCATCGTCGTCGGCGGCGGCAATTTCTTCCGCGGCGTGCAGGGCCTGAACAAGGGCCTCGACCGCACGACCGCCGACTCGATCGGCATGCTCGGCACGGTCATGAACGCGCTCGCCCTCGAGCACGCCATCGAGGCGGCCGGCGCGCCGGCGCGCGCCATGTCGGCTGTGCCGATGCCCTCGCTCTGCGAGAGCTACGCCCGCAAGCGCGCGCTCGACCATCTGACCAACGGCAAGGTGGTGATTCTCGGCGGCGGCACCGGCAATCCCTATTTCACGACCGATACCGGCGCCGCCCTGCGCGCGGCCGAGCTCGGCTGTTCCCATCTGCTCAAGGCGACGCAGGTCGACGGAGTCTACAGCGCCGATCCGAAAAAGGATCCGAGCGCGACCCGATACGACACGCTGACCCATGAGGATGCGATCAAGCGCGACCTCAAGGTGATGGACACGGCCGCCTTCGCGCTCGCGCGGGATGCCGGCCTGACCATCGTCGTCTTCTCCATCGCCGAGAAGGGCGCGCTTGCCGCCGTGCTGCGGGGCGAGGGCAGGGCGACCTACGTCACTCCCTGAGGCGTCGGTCGCCGCCGCCGAGCTTGCCGCGCCGGCGCGCTTGGCTCACTCTCGCGGTGCAACGGCATGTAATTCTTGACCATGGGCGCCCTCGCGGCCATGGTCGCGCCGATTTTGAATGACCCGCAAGGTTCTGATTGAAATGGCCCAGACGACGTTCGACCTCGCCGACATCAAGCGCCGCATGGGCGGCGCCGTCCAGTCCTTCAAGAGCGATCTCGCCTCGCTGCGCACCGGCCGCGCCTCCGCCAACATCCTCGACCCGATCACGGTCGAGGCCTATGGCGCCCGCACGCCGCTGAGCCAGCTTGCCACCGTGAGCGTGCCGGAGCCGCGCCTGCTCAGCGTGCAGGTCTGGGACCGCTCGATGACCAACGCTGTCGAGAAGGCCATCCGCGAATCCGATCTCGGTCTGAACCCGCAGACCGAGGGCCAGGTGCTGCGCATCCGCATCCCGGAACTGAACGAGCAGCGCCGCAAGGAGATGGTCAAGGTCGCGCATAAATACGCCGAAGAGGCGAAGGTCGCCGTGCGCCATGTCCGCCGCGACGGCATCGACGTGGTCAAGAAGCTGGAGAAGGACGGCGACATGACCAAGGACGACGCCGCCAAGAACTCCGACCTCGTCCAGAAGGCGACCGACCAGCACATCGCCGAGATCGACCAGGCGCTGGCGGCGAAGGAAAAGGAAATCCTGCACGTCTGAGCCTGCGGCCGCCCGCAAGGCGGCTCAGCCTCCCTCCCGGCAGCCCAGCGAGGCTCATCCGCATGTCATCCGCCCCGCACGACACGGGCACTGCGAACCCGGCCCATGTCGCCATCATCATGGATGGCAATGGCCGCTGGGCGAAGATGCGCGGCCTGCCGCGCCAGGAAGGGCATCGGCGGGGGCTGGAAGCGCTGCGCCGCACCGTGCGCAACGCGAGCGATCTCGGCCTCTCGGTCCTGACTCTCTACAGCTTTTCCACCGAGAACTGGCGCCGGCCCCATGCCGAGGTCAGCTTCCTGATGGGGCTGCTCAAGCATTTCGTCGAGAAGGACCTGTCTGAGCTGGCCGACGCCAATGTCCGGGTACGCATCATCGGCAATCGCGAGGACCTGCCGGCCGATCTGCGCCGCCTCGTCGAGCATGCCGAGGCGCGCACGGCGGACAAGACCGGGCTCATCCTGGTGATCGCCTTCAATTACGGCGCCCGCGACGAGATCCTGCGCGCCGCCCGCAAGCTCGCGGCCGGGGTCGCCGCCGGCCGGCTGGCACCTGACGCGATCGACGAAGCGGCGCTGTCGGCGAGCCTCGACACCTGGGACCTGCCGGACCCGGAGCTGGTGATCCGCACCTCCGGCGAGACGCGCATCTCCAACTTCCTGCTCTGGCAGTCGGCCTATGCCGAATTCGTGTTCACGCCGGTGCTCTGGCCGGATTTCGACCGTGCCGCCTTCGAGGATGCGCTCGCCCAGTACCGCGGGCGGGAGCGCCGTTTCGGCGGGCTCGGCGCAGCCGCCCTGCGCAGCGTGGACGTGGCGTGAACGAACCCGCGCCAGCAGCACCGAAACCCGGCGGCGAACTGAGGCTGAGGATCGTCTCGGCGCTGGTTCTTGCGGCTGGCATCCTGGCCGTGACCCTGTGGGGCGGCTGGCCCTTCCGGCTGGTCTGGGTCCTCGTCGCCGGCGTCGTCGCCTATGAATGGCTTTCGATCATCCGCTGCGCCAACGCGGTGGCGGGCGCAGCCGCAGTCGTCGTTGCCGGGCTCGTTCTGGCCCTGCTGCCGATCGCTCCCCCCGCTCTGGCTGGCGTAGCCGCGCTTGCGGCCCTGCTCGGCGCCATCGCCGCGCCGATCATGTCGGCGCGCCTGGCGCTGGAGCTCTGCGGCGTCGCCTATGCGCTCGCTTTCGCGCTGGTCACCCCGGCCTTGCGCGACCGGCCGGCGATCGGCCTCGCGCTGATTCTGTGGAGTTTCGCGGTGGTCTGGCTGACGGATATCGCGGCTTACTTCACCGGGCGCGCACTCGGCGGTCCGAAGCTGATGCCGAGCGTCAGCCCGAAGAAGACCTGGTCGGGCGCGATCGGCGGGACACTGGCGGGCGTGCTGGCCGGGTGCCTCGTCTGGATCTGGCTCGCGCCCGAGCATGAAAATCCCTCGCTCGGCCTCGTGGCAGCCGCGTCACTCCTCGCCTCGGTCGCCAGCCAGGCCGGCGATCTCTACGAATCCGCGTTGAAGCGCCGCTTCGGCACGAAGGATTCCAGCGGCCTGATCCCCGGCCATGGCGGCTTCCTCGACCGGCTCGACGGTTACTGGGCGGTGATGGTGCTGGCCGGGCTCGCCTTCCTCGCATTTTCTCTCGTTTCCTGAAGCCGATGCAGCCGCGTTCCGTCACCTTGTTGGGAGCCACCGGCTCCGTCGGCCGCTCGGTCTGTGACGTCGTGGCGGAAAACCCCGGGCGGCTGTCGATCGAGACGGTCGTCGGCGGTCGCGATGCGCTGAGCCTGGCCCGCCTCGCGATCGAGACGAAGGCGCGCTTTGCCGCGCTGGCAGACGAAACGGCAGCGGACGCGCTCAGCCGGGCCTTGGCCGGCACGGGCATCGCCAGCGGGGCAGGGCGTTCTGCCGTGCTGGAGGCGGTCGCCCGGCCATCGGAGATCGTCGTCAGTGCGATTTCGGGAGCCGCCGGCCTCGAGGCCACCTTTGCGGCGTTGATGCCCGGCCGTGTGCTGGCTCTGGCCAACAAGGAGAGCCTCGTCTGCGCCGGCGAGGCGGTCATGTCCCGCGCCCGGGCGGTCGGGGCCAGGCTGCTGCCGCTCGATTCCGAGCATAACGCGCTCTTCCAGGTGCTGGGGAGCGAGCCGATCGAGTCCGTGCGCGGCATGACCCTGACCGCGTCGGGCGGCCCGTTCCGCACCTGGAGCGCGGAGGAGATCGCGCAGGCACGGCCCGAGCAGGCGCTGAAGCATCCGAATTACGCGATGGGCGCCAAGATCACGATCGATTCGGCCAGCATGATGAACAAGGGGCTGGAGCTGATCGAGGCGCGCTTCCTGTTCGGCCTGCGGCCGGAACAGCTCGACGTGCTGGTCCATCCCCAGCAGATCGTGCACGGGCTCGTCACCTTCCGGGACGGCTCGGTCAGCGCCGGCATGGCGGTGCCCGACATGCGCGTCGCGGCGGCCCATTGCCTCGGCATCGACGGGCGGCTCGACGCGCCGCCGGCCCGCTTCTTCGATCTGGCCCTGCAGGAGCCGCTCGCCTTCGAGCGCCCCGACCTCCAGCGCTTTCCGGCTCTGGCGCTGGCGATCGCGGCGCTGGCGGAGGGTGGGCCGAAGCCGGCGATCCTCAACGCGGCCAACGAGGTGGCGGTCGCGGCCTTCCTCGCCGGCCGCATCCCGTTCCCCGGCATCGCTGCCCTGGTCGAGCGTGTCTGCGCGCAGGATGCGCCGGCGCAGGCGCCCCGCGACATCGCCGAAGCGCTCGCCATTGACCATGATGCGCGGCGAAGGGCCGCCTCGCTCTTGTCGCAGGCGCCTTTCGCTGTCACCTAAGGGGCCAGCATCAGGAGCCCTTCATGGACATTTTGGCATCGTTCGGCGGCACGGGTCTCGCCGTTCTCGGTTATGTGGTGCCGTTCCTGTTCGTGTTGACGCTCGTCGTCTTCGTCCACGAATTCGGCCATTTCATTGTCGGCCGCTGGTGCGGCGTCGACGTCAAGACCTTCTCCATCGGCTTCGGCCGGGAGCTCTTCGGCTTCAATGATCGCCACGGCACGCGCTGGCGCTTCGCCCTGATCCCGCTGGGCGGCTATGTGAAGTTCTCTGGCGACGCCGACGTGTCCAGCGCGCCGGATCAGGAGGCGGTCGGCCGCATGACGGCGCAGGAGCGCGAACGCTCCTTCCCGGCGCAGTCGATCGGCGAGCGTGCGGCCATCGTGGCGGCCGGACCCATCGCCAACTTCATCCTCGCGATCGCGATCTTCGCCGCCTCCGCCTTCATCTTCGGCAAGCCTGTTCTGTCTCCGCGAGTCGATTCGCTCGTCGCGGGCGGCGCCGCCGAGCAGGCGGGGCTGAAGCCCGGAGACCTCGTCGTCGCGATCGATGGTCACGAGATCCACAGTTTCGCGGACATGCAGCGCGTCGTCTCCATGCGCCCCGGCGAGCGGATCGAGCTCACGGTCACGCGGGCGGGCAGCGATGTCACGCTCTCGGTGACGCCGGCCCTGGCCGAGGTCAGTTCGCCGATCGGCAAGCAGCGCATCGGCGTCATCGGCGTCAGGGCATCTTCCAGGCCGGACGACTGGACGACCCAGCATTTCGGCCTGCTCGAATCGATCAGGGAAGGCGGTGTCCAGAGCTGGTCGATCGTCACGCAGACCTATGACTACATCTCGAGGCTGGTGCAGGGGCGGGCGTCCACCGACCAGCTGTCGGGGCCGATCCGCATCGCGCAGGTCTCGGGGGCGGTCGCCTCGAATGCCGGGCTGCTCGGCCTGATCAACCTGGCCGCCGTCCTGTCGGTCTCGATCGGCCTGATGAACCTCTTTCCCGTGCCGATGCTCGATGGCGGGCATCTGATGTTCTATCTCTACGAGGCGGTGCGCGGACGGCCCCTGAGCCCGCGCGCTCAGGAGATCGGTTTCCGGGTCGGCCTTGCCCTCGTGCTGATGCTGATGCTGTTCGTGACCTGGAACGACCTCGTCCATGTCAAGGGACTGCTCTGACGCGTTCCGACCGGGGCCGCGGCGACGCCGTGGCCTCCAGGCAACGAGGACCCTAAAAATACTTTGTTAACGCTGATGGCGGTTTGCACCCGTCATGAAACTTTGTAGAAGCAATCGCACTGCAAATGTCCCGTACTGCCATCTCCCTATGGCGGTCCCCGTTCGGGGTGGTGACCAGAGAAATGGAATAGGCGACCCGATGACGTCGACCCAAAAGAGCCGGACGACCAAGGCGGCTCTCTCGCGATCGATCGGACTTTCGGCTTTGATTCTGGCCGTGAGTGGTGGTGTGGCGTTTGCGCAGGCCGTGACGGTCCGCGGCAACCAGCGCGTCGATGCGGAGACGATCCGTTCCTACGTTCAGGGCCGCGACAATCCGCAGGAGATCCGCGAGAGCCTTCTGGCGACCGGTCTTTTCAGCAGCGTTCAGGTTTCCCGCAGCGGCGGCGGCTATGTGATCGCGGTGCGCGAGCAGGGCGGCACGGTCAACCGCGTCGCCTTCGAGGGCAACAAGCGGCTGAAGAGCGATCAGCTCTCGCCGATCGTGCAGTCCAAGGCCGGCGGCCCGCTCAACCAGACGCTGATCAATTCCGATGCCGAGCGCATCAAGGAAGCCTACCGCCGCGTCGGCTACGGCCTGTCATCGGTCACCGGCCGGGTCGTGACCCTCCCGAACGGTCGCGAGGACGTCGTCTTCACGATCAGCGAGAGCGGCAAGACCGGCATCAAGCAGATCAACTTCACCGGCAACAACATCTATTCCGCCGGGCGCCTGCGCGGCCTGATGCAGTCGACCGAATCGAACTTCCTGAGCTGGATCAAGACCTCGGACGTCTATGACCCCGAGCGCATCAGCTCGGACCTCGACCTGATCCGCCGCTTCTACCTGAAGAACGGCTATGCCGATTTCCAGATCGTCAACGAGACCGCGCGCTTCGACGATGCGGTTGGCGGCTGGGTCATCGACATCGCGGTGTCGGAAGGCCCGCAGTACAAGGTCGGCAATGTCGCGGTCGATTCCTCGCTGCGGGATGTCGATGCCGGACGTCTGCAGCGCTATGTCGCCACCTCCCGCGGCGACACCTACAATGCCGAGGCGGTCGAGAAGTCTCTCGTCGCGCTGACGACGGAAGTCGCCCGTGAGGGCCATCCCTTCGCCCAGGTTCGCCCGCGCGGCGACCGCGATTCCGCCGGCAACCTCATCGGCATCACCTATGTCATCGACGAAGGCCCGCGGGTCTATGTCGAGCGCATCAATGTGCGCGGCAACACCCGGACCCGCGATTACGTCATCCGCCGCGAACTCGATATGGGTGAGGGCGACGCCTACAACAAGGTGATGGTCGATCGCGCCGAGCGTCGCCTCAACAATCTCGGCTTCTTCCAGAAGGTGCGCATCACCAACGAACCTGGCACTGCGCCGGATCGCGTGGTGGTCAACATCGATGTCGAGGACAAGGCGACCGGTTCGTTCTCCGTCGCTGGCGGCTACTCGACATCGGACGGCGTCATCGGCGAAGTCTCGCTGTCGGAGTCGAACTTCCTCGGTCGCGGCCAGTTCGTGCGCATTGCCGGCACGCTCGGCCAGCGTACGCAGGGTGTGGATTTCTCCTTCACCGAGCCCTATTTCCTCGGTTACCGCGTGGCGGCAGGCATCGACCTGTTCTCCAAGTACCAGGACAACTACAACACCGGCCGCTATTCGAGCCGCGTGACGGGCGGTCAGCTGCGCTTCACCTTCCCGATCACGGAAGAGTTCTCGATCACGCCGCGGTATTCGATCTACACGACCGAGATCAAGATCCCGAACACGGTCAGCAATCCCTATAACGATTGTACCTATCCGATCGCGGGCATCACGCCCGGTACCGCTGGCGCCATTGGCTCGAACAGCACCTACAACTGCGTGACCAACGGCGAAGCCTCGGTTGCGGTGAAGGAGGCGCAGGGCTCGACCCTGACCTCCCTGGTCGGCCTGAACTTCAACTACAACTCGCTCGACAACGTCCAGCAGCCGCGCAACGGCTTCGTCGCGGAGCTGAAGCCGGAATTCGCGGGTCTTGGCGGCGATTCGAAGTTCCTGCGCATCGCGGCCGATGCCCGCTATTATCGCGAGCTCTTCGACGACGTCGTCGGCTTCCTGCGGGTCCAGGGCGGTCACGTCCAGGCCACCAGCGGCAATCTGCGCATGGCGGACCACTACTTCCTCGGCCCGTCACTGGTTCGCGGCTTCGCCTCGTCCGGCATCGGCCCGCGTGACGTGCGCAGCGACCCGACGGCGAACGCGCTCGGCGGCACCACCTATTTCGGCGGCACCGCCGAACTGCAGTTCCCGATCTTCGGCCTGCCGCGTGACCTCGGTCTGCGCGGCGCGGTCTTCGCGGATGCCGGCACGCTGTTCAACTACGATGGCGGTTCGAGCGCGATCAGCCCCGGCTTCCTGGGTTGCCCGGCCGGCTCGGCAGCACGGCAGTTCAACGTCGTGACGGGCGGTGGCGTCTACGGCCAGTCGAACGTGGCCTGCGTGCGCGACAAGAACGTCCTGCGCTCCTCGGTCGGCGTGAGCCTGCTCTGGCAGTCGCCGCTTGGCCCGATCCGCTTCGACTATGCCTTCGCCCTGACTCGCGACAAGGGGCAGATCGGCACCGACCCGCAGACGGGCATCACCGCACGTTACGGCGGCGACCGCATGCAGGCCTTCCGCTTCTCCGGCGGCACACGCTTCTGACGATGCGGGGCTTCGGCCCCGCTTCGGTCTCACCCATGACAGAACCTGTTTTCTTCCCGCTTGCGACCTCGCTGACGATCGGCGAGGTCGCAGCTCTTTGTGGCACGGCCGTTCCTGACGGCGTCGAGGCCGGTCGGATCCTGTCCGGTGCCGCCGCGCTCGAAACGGCCGGGCCGGGCGATATTGCCTATATGGACAACCCGAAATATGTCGAGGCGCTTGTCTCGACAAAGGCGGGCTGCGTCCTGGTATCGTCGCGCTTCGCCGACCGCGCCCCCGCATCTGCGGTGGTCCTCGTCAGCGCGACGCCCTACCACGCCTTTGCGCGCGTCCTTGCGCGCTTCTTCCCCGAGGCTCTTAGGCCGGAAGCGGCCTTTGCTTCGCAGGGCATCGCGCCTGGTGCCGTGGTCCATCCGTCGGCGGTTCTCGAGCAAGGCGTCACGGTCGATCCCGGTGCCGTCATCGGACCCGGCGCCGAGATCGGCGCGGGCACCATCGTCGCCGCCAATGCAGTGATCGGACCCCAGGTCCGGATCGGGCGCAACTGCTCCATCGGCGCCGGCGCCTCGATCCAGGCCTCGCTGATCGGCAACCGCGTGATCGTGCATCCAGGCGCCCGCATCGGGCAGGACGGTTTCGGTTTCGCCATGAGCCCGAAGGGGCACATGAAGGTGCCGCAGATTGGCCGCGTCATCATCCAGGACGATGTCGAGATCGGCGCCAACAGCTGCATCGACCGCGGCGCCAGCCGCGACACGGTGATCGGCGAAGGCACCAAGATCGATAACCTCGTCCAGATCGGCCATAACTGCGTGATCGGGCGGCATTGCGTGATCTGCGCGCAGACCGGTCTCGCCGGCTCCTCGACTCTCGAGGATTTCGCGGTGCTCGGTGGCCAGGTCGGCCTCGCCGGCCATCTGACGATCGGCGCGGGCGCGCAGATCGCGGCGCAGAGCGGCGTGGCGGGTGATGTTCCGCGGGGTGCACGCTATGGCGGCTATCCGGCACAGCCGGCGCTCAGCTGGGCGCGCGAGAGCGCCTGGCTCAAGGCGGCGGTCAGCCGGCGCGGGCGCGCCAAGGACGACACCCCCAAGGGCTGATTGCTGCGCCCCGCTCGCGAGCGCCGGTCGATGAGATTTCTGTTGCCCGGACGGCTTTGTTTCCGGCAAACGGTCAGGAATGAAGGCTGGGCTGCCGGCACGTTATGCTGATGGCCCACGATGGACGCAGGCGTCACGAGAACGCCGGAGCCGTTGGAGATTGCAGGCGATGAGCGAGCCGACGACGACGCTGGATGTCATCGACATCCAGAGGATCATGACATCCATTCCCCACCGCTACCCCTTCCTGCTGGTGGACCGGGTCGTCGAGATCAATGGTGAGGAATCGGGCGTCGGCATCAAGAACGTCACCGCGAACGAGCCGCAATTCACCGGTCACTTTCCCGGCCGCCCCGTGTTTCCGGGCGTGCTGATGATCGAGGGCATGGCCCAGACGGCTGGCGTGCTTGTGGTCAATGCGCGCGGGGCCGGAGAGCAGGTCAACACAGTGCTCTTCACGACGATCGACAAGGCGAAGTTCCGCAAGCCGGTGACGCCGGGCGACCAGATCCGGTTCCATCTCACCAAGATGGCGCGCCGCCGCAACATCTGGTTCTACCGCGGCGAGGCCCGCGTCGACGGCACCCTAGTGGCGGAAGCCGAAATCTCGGCGATGGTCTCCTGAGGCCTTCGGCCTTTCTGGAATGACGGCCTCGCAGCGCAGACGGCAGGCGCCGAGGCTCCGGACGGACAGCCGGCAAGGACAAGCGAACGCGCCATGAGCGTCTCCATCCATCCCATGTCGATCGTCGATCCCAAGGCGCAGCTCGGCGCAGGGGTCAGCATCGGCCCGTTCTGCACCGTCGGGCCGGACGTCGTGCTCGGCGAAGGCGTCGAACTGGTCAGCCATGTCGTCGTCGCCGGCCGCACCAGCATCGGCGCGCGCACCCGCATTTTCCCCTTCGCCTCCATCGGGCATCCCCCTCAGGATGTGAAATACCGGGGTGAGCCCTCGACCCTCTCGATCGGCGCCGATTGCCAGATCCGCGAAGGCGTCACCATGAACCCAGGCACCGAGGGCGGTGGCATGGAGACGGTGGTCGGCGACCGCTGTTTCTTCCTGGCCAACTCGCATGTCGGCCATGACTGCCGCCTCGGCAACAACATCATCTTCTCCAACAATGTGATGTGTGCCGGCCATGTGACGATCGGCAACTTCGCCATCCTGAGTGGCGGTTGCGGTATCCAGCAATTCGTCCGCATCGGCGATCACGCCTTCATCGGTGGCGGTGCCGGCGTGCTGGGTGATGTGATTCCCTTCGGCGCCGTGCGCGACAACCCGGCCCATCTCGCCGGGCTCAACCTGATCGGGCTGAAGCGTCGCAACTTCACCCGCGAGCAGATTCATGAGCTGCGCCGGGCCTATCGGCTGCTCTTCGCCGATGAAGGCACGCTCTCGGAGCGCGTCGAGGACGTCGCGGCGGAGTTTGCTGGGCACCCGCTGGTCCACGAGATCCTCGATTTCATCCGCGCGGGCGGCGACAAGGGGCTTTGCGTCCCGCGCGACGTCGCGCTCGTCGACCGGTGACGCACGCGGCCGATCCCCCGGCCGCCTTGCGAGGGCCGCTTGCGATGATCGCGGGCGGTGGCGACTACCCGCCGGCCCTGGCCCGCATCGTTACAGGGCGGGGCGGGGACATCTTCATCGCCGCTATCGAGGGGGTCGGCGATCCGTCCGCCTATGGCGACGCCCCTGTCAAAGTCTACCGGCTCGGCCAGCTCGGCAGCCTGATCGAGGAACTGCGTCGGCGCGGCATCGCCGATCTCGTCATGCTCGGCGGCCTGCCCCGCCCGAGCTTCGGTTCGCTCAGGCCGGAGCTCGCGACGCTGCGCTACCTGCCTTACTTCGCCAAGGCCTTTCAGGGCGGCGACGACCATCTTCTCAGCAGGGTGGTGCGCTTCTTCGAGGATCAGGGTTTTCGCGTGCACGGCCCGGCCGAGATCGCGCCCGAACTTGCCATGCCGCCCGGCCCGCTCGGCCGGCAGAGCGCCACGGAGCATCAAAAGAACCTGCTCCAGCGCGGCTTTTCGTTGATCGAGGCGCTGTCGCCCTTCGATGTCGGCCAGGCCGCGATTCTCGCCGACCATCGTGTCGTCGCCGTCGAGGCGGCCGAGGGAACCGACGCGATGATCGCGCGCGTCGGGGATCTCGTCGCCCGCCGCCGCCTGAAGCTCACGGAGGGCGACGGGGTGCTGGTCAAGGCGCCGAAGGCCGGGCAGGATCTCAGGGTGGACATGCCCGCCATCGGCGAGCAGACCCTGCGGAACGTCAAGGCGGCCGGGCTTGCCGGCATCGGCGTCCGGGCCGGGCAGGTCCTCGTGGGGGATCGCGCGGCGCTGGGCCGGCTGGCCGATGAACTCGGCCTCTTTGTCGAGGGAATAGCCTGATGCGCCCGTTCAGGCTGGCGATCATCGCCGGTGAGGCCTCCGGAGATGCGCTGGCGCTGCGCTTTCTCGCGAGCCTGCGCAAGCGGCTGGGCGACCGCGAGATCGAGATCCGCGGTGTCGGCGATCATGGCCTGCCCGAGGCGGGACTGACCTCCTTCTTCCCGCAATCCGACATCGCGGTCATGGGGTTTGGCCCGGTCATTGCCCGGCTGCCCTTGCTGCTGCGGCGGATGGAGGACGCGGCCCGCGGGATCGTCGCCTTCCAGCCTGATCTGCTGCTGACGATCGACAGCCCCGATTTCTGCCTGCGCGTGGCCAGGAAGGTGAGGGCGCGCGCGCCCGCCACCCCGATCGTCCATTGGGTCTGCCCCAGCGTCTGGGCCTGGCGCTCGGGGCGGGCGCGGAGAATGGCGCCGCATGTCGACCGCATCCTGGCACTGTTGCCCTTCGAGCCCGCGGCATTGGCGCGGCTGCACGGGCCGGAGACGGTCTATGTCGGCCACCCGCTGATGGAACGCCTGGAGGAATTCCGGCCGCAAGCGGTGGAGCAGCAGCAGCGGGATGATGCCGCACGGCCGCTCGTGCTGGTGCTGCCCGGCAGCCGCCGCTCCGAGATCCATCACCTGATGCCGGTCTTCGGAGAGGCCGTCGCCAAGGTCTCGGCTTCGGTACCCGGCGCCCGGTTCGTCCTGCCGGCGGTGGGCCGGCTGCAGCCGACGATCGCCGAGGCGGTGGCGCATTGGGCGGCCAAGCCGGAGATCGTGACGGGCGAGGCCGCCAAGCTCGCGGCTTTTCGCAACGCGCGGGCTGCGCTCGCCGCATCTGGCACCGTCACGCTGGAGCTCGCCCTGTCGCAGGTGCCGACCGTCGCCGCCTATCGGGGCGCGGGATGGGAGGCGGTGCTCGCGCGTCGCCTCGTCAAGCTGCCGAGCGTGATCCTGCCCAATCTGATCCTCGGTCGAAACATCGTGCCCGAATTCATCCAGGAGGAGGCGACGCCGGAGGCGCTGAGCCGCCATCTGCTCGCCGCCCTCGGCGAGGGACCAGACCGGGCCCGGCAACTCGCTGGATTCGCGGAGGTCGAGACGATCATGCGCTCGGCCGGCGAGAGCCCGGCTGCGAATGCGGTGGAGGCGGCGCTGGCGGTGGTCGAGCGGCGCAGCGGCCGCCCGGTCGTGTCCGCTTAGGGCTTGGGCTTCAGGACCTCGGTGCGCCTGACGGACAGTCGCCGCCGAGATGGTCGGCATCACCGTCATCGGCTGCGCGGGCCTTTCAGCTCCACCGCTGCTTCAGCAGGGACGTCGAGAGCGGCCGGCGTCCCGTCGACCGACCGGCATTGATGCCTGCAACAAGAAGGGCGCGGCGGAAAACCGCCGCGCCCTGTCTCGAAAGCCTGGCCGCTGGTCTCAGCGGCGGCCGATCGGGGTGTAGTCGCGCTTCGGGGAGCCGGTATAGAGCTGGCGCGGACGGCCGATCTTCTGGGACGGGTCCTCGATCATTTCCTTCCACTGCGCGATCCAGCCGACCGTGCGGGCGACGGCGAAGAGCACCGTGAACATCGAGGTCGGGAAGCCCATCGCCTTCAGCGTGATGCCCGAATAGAAATCAATGTTCGGATAGAGCTTCTTCTCGATGAAATAATCGTCCGACAGCGCGATGCGCTCCAGCTCGATCGCCACGTCCAGCAGCGGATCGTCCTTGATGCCGAGCTCGTTCAGCACCTCATGCGTGGTCTTCTGCATGATCTTCGCGCGCGGATCGTAGTTCTTGTAGACCCGGTGGCCGAAGCCCATCAGGCGGAACGGATCGTTCTTGTCCTTCGCCTTGGCGATGTATTTCGGGATGTTCTCGACCGAGCCGATTTCCTCGAGCATCTTGAGCGCCGCCTCGTTGGCGCCGCCATGGGCGGGGCCCCACAGGCAGGCCGTGCCGGCCGCGATGCAGGCGAAGGGGTTGGCGCCCGAGGAGCCGGCGAGACGGACGGTCGAGGTCGAGGCGTTCTGCTCGTGGTCGGCGTGCAGGATGAAGATGCGGTCGAGCGCGCGCGAGAGCACGGGGTTGACCTTGTAATCCTCGGCCGGCACGGCGAAGCACATGCGCAGGAAGTTCGAGGTGTAGTCCAGCGCGTTGACCGGATACACGAAGGGCTGGCCGACCGTGTACTTGTAGGCCATCGCCGCCAGCGTCGGCACCTTCGCGATCATGCGCATCGAAGCGATCATGCGCTGGGTCGGGTCCGAGATGTCGGTCGAGTCGTGGTAGAAGGCCGAGAGCGCGCCGATCGAACCGACCATCACCGCCATCGGATGCGCGTCGCGGCGGAAGCCGTGGAAGAAGCGCGACATCTGCTCGTGCACCATCGTGTGGCGCGTGACGCGGTAGTCGAAATCGGCCTTCTGTGCCGCCGTCGGCAGCTCGCCTTCCAGCAGCAGGTAGCAGGTCTCGAGGAAGTCGCCATGCTCGGCCAGCTGCTCGATCGGGTAGCCGCGATAGAGCAGCACGCCGGCATCGCCATCGATATAGGTGATCTGGGACTCGCAGCTCGCCGTCGAGGTGAAGCCGGGGTCATAGGTGAACATGCCCGTCTGGGCGTAGAGCTTGCCGATGTCGATGACGGACGGACCGATCGACCCCTGCTTGACGGCCATGTCGACGGCCTTGTCGCCGACCTGGAGCTTGCTGGTGTTTTCGCTCATCGATACCGATCCTTTCAAGGCTCGCCGCCGTTCGGCAGTAGCCGGTGCAGCCCGTTCGCGACTTGGCGCGAACTTGTCCTCATCCCAGCGGTCCGACGTGACAGGCGCATGTCGGCGGTGCGAGGCGGATGCGATCCATGCAACTGATTTACAAGCAATATTCGTGTCGCGGCGCCGTGTTGCGGCGCAACGCACTTGCGCGTCACTAGCCCATTTGCCCCATGCATTCAACCAAGCCTAAAGGCGGTTTGTCGCGCGTCGGCATCATGGCCCGAAACCGGCGGCGTTCGCCGCCGGCGTGGTTTGTCGTCAGGCCTGGTCTGCGAGCCGCGCCAGGCTCTCGTCGCGGCCCAGCACGGCCATGACATCGAACAGTCCCGGCGACATGGCGCGCCCCGTCAGGGCCGCCCGCAGCGGCTGCGCCGCCTGGCCGAGCTTGAGCCCGTTCGCCTCGGCATAGGCCCTGACCGCGGCCTCCAGCGGCGCCGGCGACCAGTCGTTGACGGTCGCCAGCGCCTCGCCGAGGCCGGGAAGCCGGGCCCGTGCATTGGCGTCCAGGAGCCCCTTCGCCTTGTCGTCGAGCTGCAGCGGGCGCTGGGCATAGAGATAGAAGGCGCTGTCGAGCAGCTCGACCAGAGTCTTCGCCCGCTCCTTCAGCCCCGGCATCGCCGCGAGGAACCTGGCCTCCAGCTCCGGCGAGAGCTCGGGACCGAGACCGCGCGCCGGCCCGATTTCCGGCAGGATGACCTTCAGCGCGTCGAGCAGCTCGCGGTCGTCCGACTGGCGCATATAGAGCCCGTTCAGGT
Source organism: Allobosea sp. TND4EK4 (assembly GCF_900156025.1). Lineage (GTDB taxonomy): Bacteria > Pseudomonadota > Alphaproteobacteria > Rhizobiales > Beijerinckiaceae > Allobosea. The sequence goes on along the minus strand of NZ_FTMO01000003.1, from coordinate 260,553 downwards.
TCTCAAGCTTGGCGTAGTCGAAGCGGGCCGGCGAACGGCCGATCGAGGAGAGGTTGAACGCGTCGATCATCTCCTGCGTCGAGAACACCTCCTGATCGCCATGGCTCCAGCCGAGCCGGACCAGGTAGTTCCGCAGCGCCGCCGGCAGATAGCCCATCGAGCGATAGGCATCGACGCCGAGCGCCCCGTGGCGCTTCGAGAGCTTGGCCCCGTCCGGCCCATGGATCAGCGGGATGTGCGACATGCTCGGCACGGTCCAGCCGAGCGCGTTGTAGATCTGCGTCTGGCGGGCGGCATTGGTCAGGTGGTCGTCGCCGCGGATGACATGGGTCACGCCCATGTCGTGGTCGTCGACCACGACGGCGAGCATATAGGTCGGGGTGCCGTCCGAGCGCAGCAGCACGAGGTCGTCGAGATTCTCGTTCTGCCAGACGACGCGGCCCTGCACCTCGTCCTCGACCACCGTCTCGCCGGTCTGCGGTGCCTTCAGGCGGATGACCGGCTTCACGCCGGCCGGTGCCTCGGACGGGTCCCGGTCGCGCCAGCGCCCGTCATAGCGCAGCGGCTTGCCCTCGGCCCGCGCCTTCTCGCGCATCTCCTCGAGCTCGGCCTGGCTGGCATAACAGTGATAGGCGGTGCCGGCGGCGAGCATCTGCTCGGCCACCTCGCGATGACGCTCGGCGCGGGCGAACTGGTAGACCGTGTCGCCATCCCAATCGAGGCCCAGCCAGGACAGCCCGTCGATGATGGCGGTGATGGCGGCGTCGGTCGAGCGTTCGCGGTCCGTGTCCTCGATGCGCAGCAGCATCTTGCCGCCCTGCCGGCGGGCATAGAGCCAGTTGAACAGCGCCGTGCGCGCCCCGCCGATATGCAGGAAACCGGTGGGCGAGGGCGCAAAGCGCGTGATGACGGCGTTGCTCATGAAGGCAGGCTCCGACCGGGCGGGATCAGGGGCCCGGGACGAGAAAACGGGAAAGGGCCAGGCAGCGCATGACAACCGGCGGGCGCCCTGTAACATGGCTTCGCCGGGGGGTTAAGCGCTCAATCGCGCCCGGCGGGGAGGGGAGGCGATGCAGTCCGCAACGCCCGGTCGTCGCGCGAGGCTGATCGCCGCCGCCATGCCGGCGCGGCTGCTGCCGCCCTTCGCTCTGAATGGCGGCTCCCTGCTGGCGGAGCTGGGCGGCGCGCTGACGGAGGCGCTGGCGCTGGAGACCGAACGACGGCGGTTGTTTCTCTGGCTGCCGGTGGCGATGGGCCTCGGCGTCCTGCTCTATTTCGCCGCCGACAGCGAGCCCTCGCTCTGGGCGCCCGCCATCGGCTTCGCCGTGGCTGCGACCCTGGCCGGCCTGCTCCGGACACGGCCGGTCGCGGCCGGAGCCTGCGTCGCCGTCGCCGCCATCTTCGCAGGCTTCGGCGCGGGGGTCTGGCGCACGGCCGACATCGCCGCGCCGATGCTGGACCGCCCGCGCGTCGCGAAGATCACGGGCTTCGTCGAAAGCGTCGAGGCGCGAGACGTCGGCGCCCGCCTCGTGCTGCTGATCACCGACATCGCCGGGCTCGCGCCCGAAAGCCGGCCGAGGCGGGTGCGCGTCAATATCCGCAGCGGCGCGGTCGCTCCGGGCGACCATATCGTCGCCACGGCGCGGTTGCTGCCGCCACCCGGCCCCGCCCGTGCCGGCGGCTACGATTTCGGGCGGGACGCCTTCTTCAAGGGGATCGGTGCCGTCGGCAGCATCGCCGGCAAGATCGCGCTGGCGCCGCCGCCGTCGGCGATGCCGATGCGGCTGGCCCTCGACGCCGCCCTCGACAGGGCCCGCAACGCGCTGACGCAGCGGATCGCCAGCGTCGGCGGCGGGCAGGGCGGGGCGGTGGGGGCCGCGCTCGTCACCGGCAAGCGCGGGCTGATCACCGAAGCGACCAACAACGACCTGCGTGCGGCCGGCATCTACCACATCGTCTCGATCTCCGGCCTGCACATGGTGCTGGCGGCGGGCACGATCTTCTGGCTGGTCCGGGCGCTGCTCGCATTGTCGCAGACGGTCGCCCTGTCCTGGCCGGTCAAGAAGATCGCGGCCGTGGCGGCGATGATCGGCGCGACCGCCTATTGCGTGTTCTCGGGCGGCGACGTGGCGACGGAGCGTTCGCTGATCATGACGCTGGTGATGCTCGGCGCCATCCTCGTCGACCGCTCGGCGCTGAGCATGCGCAATCTCGCGCTCGCCGCCCTGATCGTGCTGCTGCGCGAGCCGGACGCGCTGCTGGGACCGAGCTTCCAGATGTCCTTCGGTGCGGTGGCCGCGCTGATCGCCTTCGCCGAGCGCTGGGAGCGGCGCGAACGCTCGCAGCCGCCGCGCGTGCTGCCCTGGCCGCTGGGCGCGCTGTGGACCGCTGCGCTCGGTATCCTCGTCACGACGATCCTCGCCACCGCCGCGACGGCGCCCTTCGGCGCCTTCCACTTCCAGACCTTCAACCCCTTCGGCCTGCTCGGCAACGCCTTGGCGCTGCCCTTCGTCTCGCTTTGCGTGATGCCGGCCGCCGTGTTCGGCGTGCTGGCCTACCCCTTCGGGCTCGACTGGCCGGCCTGGGCGCTGATGGGGCTTGGCTCCGAGTTGGTCTTGCAGGTGGCGCACTGGGTCGCGACCATCGACCATTCGACCGTGACGATCCCCGCCTTCGGCACCGCCGTGCTGCTCAGCTTCGTCGCGGCGCTGCTCTGGACGACGCTTTGGACCACCAGGCTGCGCTGGCTGGGCATTCTGCCGCTGGCGCTCGGCGTCGCCTTCGCCGCCAAGCCGGAGCGGCCGGAAATCCTGATCGAGCGCGACGGTTCTGGCATCGCCGTGCGCGGCGCGAACGGCCGCTTCGCCATCGCCGGCAAGCCCAGCCGCTTCGTCCTGCAGCAATGGCTCACCGCCGATGGCGACAACCGTTCGCCCGACGATGCGACGCTGCGCGACGGCATCGCTTGCGACAGCCTCGGCTGCGTCGCCCGCACCGCCGAGGGCAGGACCGTGTCCTATGCGCGCGACCGCGTCGGGATCATCGAGGATTGCCGCCGAGCCGACCTGGTCGTCACAGCCATTCCCTGGAGCGCGCCCTGCGAGGCGACGCTGGTGCACCGCATGGATCTTGCCCGCGACGGCGCGACCTCGCTCTATCGCCGCTCCGAGGGCTGGAGCTTCCGGCCTTCCGAGCCCCAGGGCGCCGACCGCCCCTGGACCCGGCGCCGCGCAGAAGCGCCGCAGCCTCAGCATCCGGCACCTGCCGTCGCTCCTCCGGGGCGCGCGGACGCTGCCCCATCCGATGAACCAGACGCCTTTCAGTAGCGCCGCAGAAGATTGACCAGACGGCCCTGGATCTTGACCCGGTCCGGACCGAGAACCCGCGTCTCATAGGCCGGGTTGGCGGCCTCCAGCGCGATCGAGGAGCCGCGGCGGCGCAGACGCTTCAGCGTCGCCTCCTCGTCGTCGATCAGCGCCACGATGATGTCGCCGGTATTGGCGGTGTCCTGGCGGCGGATGACGACGGTGTCGCCGTCGAGAATGCCGGCCTCGACCATCGAATCGCCGCGGACCTCGAGCGCGTAATGCTCGCCGGAGCCGAGCATGTCCGGCGGCAGCGAGACGGTATGGCTGCGACTCTGGATCGCCGAGATCGGCGTGCCGGCCGCAATGCGGCCCATCACCGGGATCGCGATGGTCCCGCGCGCATCCTCATCCGGCGCGGCCGGCGGGCGCGTCTTGGCGACGTTCGGCTGGTTCGCCAGGCCGCCCTGCACCACGGCCGGGTTGAAGCGCCGGGGCTGGGGCCCCGCAGCCCCGTCCGGCATCTTGATGACCTCGAGCGCCCGCGCCCGGTTCGGCAGGCGGCGGATGAAACCGCGCTCCTCCAGGGCCATGATCAGCCGATGGATGCCGGATTTCGACTTCAGATCGAGGGCATCCTTCATCTCGTCGAAGGAGGGCGGCACGCCGCTCTCGCGCAAGCGTTCCTGGATGAAGCGCAGGAGTTCGTGTTGCTTGCGTGTCAGCATGGTCCCCGCCAGACGAAGTCGCAGATTCGAAACAAAGCACGAACACCATAGCCGTTCGCCTTGTGTTCCGCAAGCGGCGCGCCCGCGTCTCAAGAGGAACGCCCGCCTGATCGGCAGCGTCGAGCCGTGCCGTCCGGCAGCGCTATCTCAGCACGAGGACCCGGCAGGCATCGCCTTCCTTCGCCGGCTTCGCGAAAGCCGGGCGGATCGTCAGGCAGCGGGCGCGTGCCAAAGTGCCGAGCATCGAGGAATCCTGCCGGTCGAACGGGGTGGACCGCCAGCCGGCGGCCGTCATCTCAAGATCGGACCGGACATAGTCCTCGCGCTCATCATTAGCCGGCATATCTCTGCCGAGGATGGCAGGAATACTCCGGTCCCGCGCGCAATCCTCCATGCCCAGCATCGCCTCGATCAGCGGCAGCACGAAGAGATGGCCGCAGACGATGGAGGAGACCGGATTGCCGGGCAGGCCGACCACCACCATGCGGCCGAGCCGGCCCGTCATCATCGGCTTGCCCGGCCGCATCGCGATCTTCCAGAAGCCGAGCGTCATCCCGGCGCGGGTCAGCGCCTCCTGCACGAGGTCGTGCTCGCCCACCGAGGCACCGCCGAGCGTGATCAGCACATCCGCATCGGCTTCGCGAGCGGCCGCGATCTTCGCCCTAAGATCGTCATGGTCGTCGCGCGCAATGCCGAGATCGAGCGCTTCGCCGCCGGCCTTCTCGACGAGCGCCATGAGCGCGAAGGAGTTGGATGCGACGATCTGGTCCGGCCCGGCCGGGGCCCCGGGAGTGACCAGCTCGTCGCCCGTGGCGAGGATCGCGACACGCGGCCTGCGCCGCACAGGCAAGCTCGGATGGCCCATCGCGGCGGCGAGCCCGAGCGCGGCGCTGTCGAGGACACGTCCGGCCTTGAGCAGCGCATCGCCCTCCCGAAAATCGAGCCCGGCCGGCCGCAGGAACTTGCCCTTTGCAGCCGGCACACGCACCGTGACAGCGGCCGAGCCGACGCCGTCTGCATCTTCCTGCATCAGGATGGTGTCGGCCCCCTGCGGCATCGGGGCGCCGGTGAAGATGCGGACGGCCTCGCCGGCGCCGACCGTTCCGACGAAGCCCCGCCCGGCCGCCGATTCGCCGATGACACGAAGAACTTTGCCGGCTTCCATATCGGCCGCGAGCACGGCGTAGCCGTCCATTGCCGAATTGGCGAAGGGCGGTTGCGTCCGCAGCGCCGCGACGTCTTCGGCCAGCACCCGCCAGGCGCAGCGCGCCAGGGGCAGGCGCTCGGCTTCCGTGGCGGCCGGAACACTGCCGAGCAGGGCCTTGAGCGCGACGTGGACCGGGGTCAGCGCCATCTCACCGGGCCTTGGCGTCGTAATCGCCGGAACGGCCGCCGGATTTGTGCACGAGGCGGATGCCTTCGATCTGCATCGCCTTGTCGACCGCTTTCACCATGTCGTAGACGGTGAGGCAGGCGACGGAGACGGCGGTGAGCGCCTCCATCTCGACGCCGGTCTGCCCGGTCAGCTTGACCTCCGCCCGCACCCGCACGCCCGGCAGCGCCTCGTCGATGGCAAGATCGACGGCGATCTTGCTGAGCAGCAGCGGGTGGCAGAGCGGGATGAGGTCATGGGTGCGCTTCGCCGCCATGATGCCGGCCAGGCGCGCCGTGCCGAGCACGTCGCCCTTCTTGGCGTTGCCGTCGCGCACGATGGCGAGCGTTTCCGGCGCCATCGTCACGCTGCCCTCGGCGATCGCGATCCGCGTCGTCTCGGCCTTGTCGCCGACATCGACCATATGCGCCTGGCCTTGGGCGTCGAGATGGCTGAGCCGGCTCACGCCGTGCTCTCGCCGGAGCGGCCGGTCAGCAAGGCGGACGTCGCCGCGGCGACGTCGTCCTGACGCATCAGGCTCTCGCCGACGAGGAAGGCGTTGACGCCGACGGCATTCAGCCGCTGCACGTCGGCATGGGTGAAGATGCCGCTTTCGCCGATCACGATACGGTCTGCCGGCACGCGTGGCGCCAGCCGCTCGGTCACGGCCAGATCGACATGGAAGCTGCGCAGGTCGCGGTTGTTGATGCCGAGCAGGCGGCTCTCGATGGCGAGCGCCCGGTCGAGCTCGGCCTCGTCATGCACCTCGACGAGCACATCCATGGAAAGCGCGCGCGCGGTTTCGTTCAGCGCCTTCGCGGTGGCGTCGTCGACACCGGCCATGATGATCAGGATGCAATCGGCGCCCCAGGCCCGTGCCTCGAACACCTGATAGGGATCGTAGAGGAAATCCTTGCGCAGCACCGGCAGGCCTGAGGCCTCGCGCGCCTGGCTCAGGAATTCCGGCCGGCCCTGGAAGGAGGGCGCGTCGGTCAGCACCGAGAGGCAAGCCGCACCCCCCTCCGCATAGGCACGGGCCAGGGCGGGCGGGTCGAAATCGGGCCGGATCAGCCCCTTGGACGGGCTCGCCTTCTTGATCTCGGCGATGAGCGCCGGATTGCCGGCGGCGATCCTGGCGTCGAGCGCATCGGCGAAGCCACGCACCGGCCCGGCCGCGCGGGCGCGTCTCTCCATCTCGGCGGGCGGCACCGCCGCCTTGGCGGCGGCGATCTCCTGCCTCTTATAGGCTTCGATCCGGGCGAGGATGTCGGTCACGGCCGTCTCCTCAGGCGTTCGAGGCGGCGATCAGCTTCGCCAGCACCGCCTTCGCCTTGCCGGAATCGAGCGCCGCATTGGCCTGGGCGAAGCCGTCCTTCAGGTCGCTCGCCTTGCCGGCGACGAGCAGGCCCGCGGCGGCGTTGAAGGCGGCGATGTCGCGGAAAGCTGTCCTGGCGCCGTCGAGAACGGCGTTGAGCGCCGCCGCATTCTGTTCCGGCGTCCCGCCGCGCAGGTCCTCGGGCCTGGCCGGTTCGAGCCCCACCTCGGCCGGAGCGATCGAGAACCGGGTGATCGCGCCGTTCTCCAGCGAGACGACGCTGGTCGGGCCGGTGGTGGTGATCTCGTCGAGACCGTCCGAGCCGTGCACGGCCCAGACCCGGGTCGAGCCCAGCGAGGCCAGCACCTTCACCATCGGCTCCAGCCAGGTCTCCGAAAAGGCGCCGATGAGCTGGCGCTTCACGCCGGCCGGGTTGGAGAGCGGGCCGAGCAGGTTGAAGATGGTGCGCGTGCCGAGTTCGGTCCGCACCGGCGCGACATGGCGCATCGAGGCATGATGCGTCGGCGCGAACATGAAGCCGACCCCGGCCTGAGCGATGCAACGCTCGGTGCCCGCCGCATCGAGACCCACCTTGACGCCGAGCGCCGTCAGCACGTCCGCCGCACCGGAGCGGGAGGAGGCGGCGCGGTTGCCGTGCTTGGCGACCGGCACGCCGCAGGCGGCGGTGATGATCGAGGCCAGCGTCGAGACGTTGTAGGAGCCGGAGGAATCGCCGCCGGTCCCGACGATGTCGATCGCGTCCGCCGGCGCCTTCACAGGCAGCATCTTGCCGCGCATCGCGCCAACGGCGCCGGCGATCTCCTCGACGCTCTCGCCGCGCACGCGCAGCGCCATCAGGAAGGCCGCCGACTGGGCGTTGGTCACCTCGCCGGAGAGGATGGTGTCGAAGGCGTCGCGCGCCTCTTCGCGCGAGAGGCTCGCGCCGGTCGCGACCTTGGCGATGAAGGGTTTGAAATCGTCCATGGGAACTCTGAGAATGCGAAGTCTGGGAAATCAGGCGGATGGGCTCAGCGCGGGCGCGTCATGCTCGCTGCGCCATCGCTGGGCCAGGTCGAGGAAATTCCGCAGGATCGTCCCGCCATGCTCCGAGGCGATGCTCTCGGGATGGAACTGGACGCCGCAGACCGGCAGCTCGCGATGCGACAGCGCCATGATCAATCCGTCATCGGTCTCAGCCTCGATGTCGAAGACATCCGGGCAGGTCTCGCGCGCGACGACCAGCGAATGATAGCGCGTCGCCTGCAGCGGGCCGTTGATGCCGCGGAAGAGACCCCGCGCCTTGTGGCGGATCGGCGAGACCTTGCCATGCATCGGCGAAGGCGCCCGCACCACGTCGCCGCCGAAGGCCTGCCCCATGGTCTGGAGGCCGAGGCAGACGCCGAAGATCGGCTTCACGGGCGCGCCCTGCTTCACCAGATCGAGGCAGATGCCGGCCTCGTTCGGGGTGCAGGGGCCCGGGGACAGCACGATCGCGTCATGCCCGCCTTCGAGCGCGTCGTCCACCGACAGCGCGTCGTTGCGGCGGACATCGACCTGCGCGCCCAGCCCGCCGATCAGGTGGACGAGGTTCCAGGTGAAGCTATCGTAATTGTCGATCAGCAGGACGCGCATGACCTGACCCGTGAATGAGGGTTGAGGTCATGCACGGTCCGGGGCGGGGCGGTCAAGTTTTGGCGCCGTCCGGGAAGGCCTCGCCGCATCAGCCCCGTGCGCCGCGCGCCATCCCCGCGACACGCGGCTGCGCGAGCCCCGGCGCCGTCTCGACACCGAGGGTCGGCAGCGCCAGCGTCCTCTGGCCGCGGAAATCGACATGGCAGACGATCAGCCCGCGCTCCTCGATATAGCCGAGCAGCCGCCGTGCCCGGCTGGGCGAGTGGCTGCCATAGACGCGCGCCAGCTCGGCGTCGCCGGGGCAGGGGGCGCCTTCGATGGCGGTGCGGGCGATGAACAGGAACAGGCCCTGGAGGTCCTCGGGCAGGGAGGCCGAAGCCTCGACCGCCGCGCGCCAGCCCTCGCTCTCCGCGATGCTGTCGCTGACCCCGGCGCGGGCCACCACCAGCTTGCGGCGGAATTCCTCGAGGCTGAGATGGGTGCGGCCGAGGCGCCGCATCCGGCAGCGCACGGTGAAATCCTGGTAGAGCACCGCGGACTGACGCGAGCGGGCTTCCGGATCGCCCATCAGCTCGCGCAGGATCTCGGTCATGATCGCCTCGCGCTCGGCCGGCTCCAGCTCGATCTCCGGTTCCGGCTCCGCCTGCGGGGCCGGGCGATAGTTCTCGATCTGGCGCAGCACCTCGCCGGCGGCGGGGCGCGGGCGCGGCGCGGGGCGGGCGAGGCGTTCCATCGGCGGGGGCTCGTCCTCGCCGGGGGTGAAGATCAGCCGGCCTGCCTCCTCGGGCGCCTGCTCGGGCAGGGGCATCAGCCCCGGTGCGCCGCCGCGATCGACCGAGGAGACCGTGCCGATCCGCAGCGGCAGCGGGCGCTTCGAGAGCGCCGGGCCGAGCGCCACGAACTGGCCGCGCTCCAGGTCGCGGAACATCTCCGCCTGGCGCCGGTCCATGCCGAGCAGGTCGGCCGCGCGCGCCATGTCGATGTCGAGGAAAGTGCGGCCCATCAGGAAGTTGGAGGCCTCGGCCGCGACGTTCTTGGCGAGCTTGGCGAGGCGCTGCGTCGCGATGACGCCGGCAAGGCCGCGCTTGCGGCCGCGGCACATCAGGTTGGTCATCGCGCCGAGCGAGAGGCGCCGCGCCTCGTCCGACGCCTCGCCCGCCATCACCGGCGCGAAGAGCTGCGCCTCGTCGACCACGATGAGCATCGGGAACCAGAGCGAGCGGTCGACGTCGAAGAGCCCGCCGAGGAACGCCGCCGTCGCCCGCAACTGCTCGTCGGCTTCCAGGTTTTCGAGATTCAGCACCACCGAGACGCGGTGCTGGCGCACCCGCAGCGCCACGCGCTGCAATTCCGCCTCGCCGCATTCGCCATCGACGACAACATGGCCGAATTGGTCGGCCAGCGAGACGAAATCGCCCTCGGGATCGATCACCGCCTGCTGCACCAGCGGCGCGCTCTGCTCCAGCAGCCGGCGCAGCAGATGCGACTTGCCCGAGCCCGAATTGCCCTGCACGAGCAGGCGCGTTGCCAGCAATTCGGCGAGATCGAGCAGACCGGGCTCGCCGGTCCGTGTCGTTCCCATCTCGATCGCCGTGCTCATGCTTGTCTTGAATCGCCTTGCCGGCCGCTTCTGGAGTGCGGCCGGCGCTTCTAGCACGCCGCGCCCGGCGCCGGGCGCAAGGCAGCCCTGCCTTCCACAGGCAATCGGCAGGCGGCTCCCCAGCGGCTAGCGCTGGGCGATCGTGATCTGGGCGGCCGAATGCACGACGATATCGGCGATGGTGACGTCCGGCCGGTCGAGCGCCGGATAGGACCGCTGGTCGCCGCTCCGCTGCACGAAGACGACGCTCGCCAGCCCGGCATGGGCGGCCAGTCGCGAATGTGCCAGCGCGGGCTCGAACGCGCCTGGCAGGATGAGATGCACGGCGCGGCCGCCGGCCAGGCAGGCCCGCAGATCGCCGAGGCTGAACAGGCCGAGCGGCAGCAGCTCGACGCCGGTCAGCAGGGCCGTGGCCGGCCCGCTGGCGAGAGCGGCAAGGTCTCCCCCGACCAGCGTCGTGACGATGCGCGCCGAGGGCTCGGGTTTGAGCAGCCGCGACAAGTCCAGGGCCTTGCCGAGCAGCTCCCGTTCGGACAGCGGAAAAGGTCCCGTCATGGCCGCCGCGTCCGCGACCTGTATCGCGGCGCGCCCGGCCCCATCCGGGAGCGGGTGGGAGCCGGCGCTGGCCATCAGCGTGTCCAGAGGCGCCACCCCGTCCGGCACATCGGGTCCGAAACCGCCGACGAAGCGCGTGCTGAAGGCGCGCATCGCCAGGTTGCGCAGGACGAGGAGCGGCCTCTGGGTGCCGACGCGGCTGACGCCCAGCGCCATCACCGCCTCCGAGGCTTCGATCAGCCTAAGCAGCTCGAGTTCGTTGCCGTGCAGCGGCAGCATGAAGGGCGAGAGCCCGGCTCGCAGGCTGGCCATCACCGAGACGATCGCCTCCGGCCCCAGCGGCGCCAGGATCGCGACGGTCGCGCCCGGCCGCGCCTTGTTGATCGCGAGCAGGCGGGCAAGCCGATCGATCCGCTGGTCGAGCTGGACGAAGTTCACCGAGGCCGCGCCGACGTCGCTCCAGTCGCGCCGGCCCGGCGGGTCGCGCAGCGCCGCCTCGTAGCCGCGGCCCCTCGTCAGGGCGCCGAGCAGCTGGTCGAGGTCGAGCCCGTCGAGCAGGGCGGAAGCTTCGTCCTGTTCGGCCCGCATGACGTCCTTCAGTTCGCCGGAGCCGGCGGCTGGGGAAGCCGCGCGAGCGTTTCGTTGGACAGGAAATAGGCGGGCTGGCGGCCGGTCATCACGACATCGCGCGAATGGGCGAGCCAGGTATCGGGCAGATAGTAGAGCGGCACCACATAGAAGCCGGAGACGAGCAGCCGGTCGAGCGCGCGGACGGTGGCGACGAAATCCTCCTTCTGGCGCGCACCCAGCATCGCCTTGAGCACGGCGTCGATCGCCGGCGATTTCACGCCGGCATAGTTCAGCGAGCCCTTGCGCTCGGCATTGGCCGAGCCCCAGCGGCCGATCTGCTCGTTCCCGGGCGAGGCCGGGGCGGGCCAGGTCCACTGGATCATGTCGAAATCGAAGGCCGAGAGGCGTCGCCAGTACTGGACGTCGTCGATCAGCCGGACATTGGCGGTGACGCCGAGCCGCGCCAGCGACTGCGCGAAATTCAGCGCCAGCCGCTCCTGCGGCCGGCTCGTCACCATGATCTCGAAGGCGAAGGGCTCGTCGCGGCGGTTGCGCAGGGCTCCGTCCCGCAGCGTGAAGCCCGCCTCTTCCAGCAGGGCCAGCGCCTTGCGCGCCTGCTCGCGGTCGCGCCCCGAGCCGTCGGTCTCGGTGGGCCGCCAGCGGCCGGTCAGGACATCCTCCCGCACCGCGCCGGGGAAGGGCGCCAGCAGCGCGGTCTCGCGCTCGTCGGCCGCGACACCGAGCGCGGAGAGGTCCGAATCGGAGAAGAAGCTGCCGGCGCGGCGATAGACCCCGTAGAACAGGTTGCGGTTGACCCATTCGAAATCGAACAGCAGGCCCAGCGCCTCGCGGACCCGAATGTCCGAGAAGAGCGGCCGGCGCGTGTTGTAGACGAGGCCGGTCATGCCCTTGGGCGTGTCGAAATGCAGGGTCTGCCGCTTGATGCGCCCCTCGCGCACCGCCGGGATGTCATAGCCCGTCATCCACCGCGTCGGCTCCCCTTCGAGCCGGACATCGTAGAGCCCCGCCTTGAAGGCCTCGAACAGCGCGTTGGCGTCGCGGTAGAAATCGTAGCGGATCTCGTCGGCGTTGAAGAGCCCGCGCATCACCGGCAGGTCGGCACCCCAGAAATCGGCGCGCCGGCGCAACGTCAGCGATTCGCCCGGCCGCACCTCGGCAACAGCATAGGGGCCGGAGCCGAGCGCGGGCTTGAAGCTCGTCTCGCCGAAACGCTCGGCGTCGGTCGCATGCGCGGCGAAGATCGGCATTGTCGCGATGACCAGCGGCAATTCGCGGTTGGCCCCGTTGCCGAGCGCGAATTCGACACGGGATGGGGAGGGGGCTGCCGCGCGGCTCACCCCGCCGAGGCTGGAGCGGTGATAGGGCTTCCCCTTCGCCTTCAGCATTTCATAGGTGAACAGCACGTCCTGCGCCGTCACCGGCTTGCCGTCCGAGAAACGGGCCCGCGGATCGATCTCGAAGGCGATCTGCCTGCGGTCCGCGTCGAGCTCGACCTTCGAGGCCAGCAGGCCGTAGGCAGTGAAGGGCTCGTCGGCCGATCGGTAGAGCAGGCTCTGCTGGACGTATTTCGGCACCGCATCCGGCGCGACGCCGAGCACGACGAGCGGGTTCAGGCTGTCGAAGGTGCCCTGGATGCCGAACACGATGCGTCCGCCCTTCGGCGCATCCGGGTCAGCATAGGGCAGGTGCGGAAAGCCCGCGGGCAGGGCAGGCGCGCCATGCATCGCGATGGCGTGGCTGGCGACGGGCGAATCGGCACGCGCCGCGCGGCCGACCGACAGGGCGAGCGGCGCGGTGGTGAGCAGCAAGGTGAAAGCGCGGCGCGATGGCGTCGCGGTCGATCGAGGCAATTCCATCGCGTGACCTGATTCCCTGCGTAAGAATAGCATGGCCCGGAGGCCCTGAGGCAGCTATTCGGACTGGAATTGCAGCGATCTGGGCTAGAATTGGTCGCGCGAACTCGCTACAGCCGGAGGCGGGTGTCATTCAAACGCCTCAATCGCCCCTGATGTGCACGGCTTGCGGTGGCCTGCGCAGCCATGCGATGGAGCCGCCGGCGGTGACGCACGCGGCTTGCGAAGTCGTGATTCCCGAATTCGCCTGTAAGGAAAGACAAGAATGTCCGCTTCGTTTCGCCTGTCCTCGTCTGCCCTCGGGCTCGTGCTGAGCGCGGCCATCGGCTTCGCGCCCGTCGCCGCCTTCGCGCAGGCCAAGCCGCCGGCGAAGCCGGCTGCGCCTGCCGCTCCGGCCCAGCAGAACAATGCCGCTCAGACCGGCCCGACCGTCGTCCAGGTCAAGCCCGAGCCGTCCCAGACGAGCTGGACCAAGGTCTGCGGCAAGGACCAGGCGGCCAACAAGGAAATCTGCTACACCACCCGCGACTTCGTCTCGGACCAGGGCCAGCCGGTTCTCGCCGCCGCCGTCTATGACGTGAAGGGCGACCCGAACAAGATCGTGCGCTTCCTGATGCCGCTCGGGCTGCTGCTGCAGCCGGGCATCCGCTTCGGCGTCGACAGCGCCCAGCCGACCGGCGGCCGCTACGCCATCTGCTTCCCGAACGGCTGCTTCGCCGAGGCGCAGGTGAAGGACGACTTCATCAACGCGATGAAGAAGGGCACGAACCTCAACGTCAGCGTCCAGAACCAGGGCGCCCGCGAGGTCACCTTCCAGATCCCGCTCGCCGACTTCGCCAAGGGCTTCGACGGCGCCGCCATCGACCCGAAGGTGCTCGAGGAGCAGCAGAAGCAGCTTCAGGACGAGCTGGCCAAGCGCCAGGAGGAGCTGCGCAACCGTCTCGGCCCCGGCGGCGCCAACGCGGCTCCGGGTGCTGCCCCCGCTCCCGGCGCGGCCCCGGCGGCTCCCGCGACCCCGCCGAAGCCCTGATCGGGCGCTCGGCGCGGCTGCTGACCTAAAGAAGAGGCCGGTCCGCGAGGACCGGCCTTTTTCGTGATCTCTGCTGACGGGCCGGGCGTTGGTCGCTCCGCTCAGTTCAGCTCCGCCCGATCGATCAGGTACCGGCCCTTGCGGTCGCGGCGGAAGAATTCGCGCGCACGCGGATGGCGCACCGGCAGGCCGGATTCGTCGCTGACGAGATTCTGCTCCGAGACATAGGCGACGTACTCGGTCTCCTCGTTCTCGGCGAAGAGGTGGTAGAAGGGCTGGTCCTTCGAGGGGCGCATCTCCTCCGGAATCGCCATCCACCATTCCTCCGTGTTGGAGAACACGGGGTCGACGTCGAAGATCACGCCGCGAAACGGATAGAGGCGGTGCTTGACCACCTGGCCGATGCGGAATTTGGCCGAACGCGCTTCCATAGGGGTTCCATGCTGTGCCGGCCCGATAGGCTGCCGGCCGGGCCTCGCCGCCCTTGCGCAAGAATTGCGTCGCAAATGCGTCGCAATCAACCAACCGCGGCCTGCATCCCCATCACATTCCGTAATGCCCGGCCAGAGCGGGGTCCCTTGCGGCGACCTGTCGCGCCAGATCGACGATGACCTTGGCCTGCTTCCAGGTGGCATCGTCCTGCATCTTGCCGTCGATCATCACGGCGCCGGAGCCGTCCGGCATCGCCTCCAGAATGCGCTTCGCGAAGAGCACTTCGGAAGGGTCCGGGCTGAAGACCCGCTTGGCGATGTCGATCTGGGACGGATGCAGCGTCCAGGCGCCGGCGCAGCCGAGCAGGAAGGCGTTGCGGAACTGCGCCTCGCAGGCCGCGGCATCCGAGAAGTCGCCGAACGGCCCGTAGAACGGCTTGATGCCGGCCGCCGCGCAGGCGTCCACCATCTTGGCCAGCGTGTAGTGCCAGAGGTCCTGCTGCGCGACCGCGCGCGGCCCGCCTTCGGGCGAGGGGTCTGCGATCACCTTGTAGTCGGGGTGCCCGCCGCCGACGCGGGTCGTCTTCATCGCGCGCGAGGCGGCGAGGTCCGCCGGGCCGAGGCTCATGCCGTGCATGCGAGGCGAGGCGGTCGCGATCGCCTCGACATTCTTCACCCCCTCGGCCGTCTCCAGGATGGCGTGGATGAGGATGGGCTTGCGCAGGAGGTGCCGGGCCTCGAACTGCGCGAGCAGCTGATCGACATAATGGATGTCCCACGGCCCCTCGACCTTGGGCACCATCACCACGTCGAGCTTGCCGCCGATCTCGGCCATGATCGCGGTGATGTCGTCGAGGAACCAGGGCGAATTCAGCGCATTGACCCGCGTCCAGAGCCCGGTCTGCCCGAAATCCACTGCCTTGCCCATGGCGATGAAGCCGTCCCGCGCCGCCTGCTTGGCCTCGACGGGAATGGCGTCCTCCAGATTGCCGAGCACGATGTCGACTTGTCCGGCGAGGTCGCCGACCTTGGCGCGCACCTTTTCCAGATGCGGCGGCACGAAATGGATCATCCGTTCGAGTTTGAGCGGCAGTTCGCGGAAGGGCTCCGGCGCACCGATCGCGAGAGGGCGGAAGAACTGGCGCGGCGTCTTGACGGTCATCGGGCTCACCATGTTGCAGTGCGGGAAATCTGCGTCAGGAAGGAGCGGCCGTCCATGATGCTTTCGAAGGCCGCGCTCGGTGGAATGGATGCCTAGGTAAATAATCGCAACGATGGTGGAGGATAAAATACCTAGGACAATCGTCCTTGTCCTGCGCTGGGGTGCCGGGAGGGCGGCGCCAATGCGCTTGTTCCCTCGCGCCGGACGGGCCAATGCGGGTGAAGCGCAACCGATCCTCGCCATGGCCGATCTCGTCAGCATCTTCAATCTGGTCGCGCCCTTCTTCGGGCTGATCCTGCTCGGCTTCGCGCTGGGGCGCTACGAGCGCCTGCCTGAGGCAGGGCTGGCCTGGATGCAGTTCTTCCTGATCTATGTCGCGCTGCCGCCTCTGTTCTATCGCCTGATCGCCGACAAGCCGCTGAGCGAGCTGGCGAACTGGAGCTTCATCGCAACGACGACGGCGGCCACCTTCATCGCCTTCGCCGTCTCGCTCGCCATCGGGCTGAGGAGCACGAAGGGGGATCTGCCGCAGGCGGTGATGCAGGGTGTCGCCGGCTCCTATTCCAACATCGGCTATATGGGCCCGCCGCTGATCCTGGCCGCGCTGGGGCCGGAGGCGAGCACGCCGGTCGTGCTGATCTTCGTCTTCGACAGCCTGCTGCTGTTCTCGCTCGTGCCGCTGCTGATGGCCTTCGCCGGGGTCGAGAAACGCAGCCTGCCCGCGACGCTCGCGACGGTGGTCTGGCGCGTCCTCACCCATCCCTTCAACCTCGCGACGCTGGCCGGTGTGCTGGCGAGCTATTTCCGCTTCGAGCTGCCGGTCGCGCTCGACCGGATGGTGCTGTGGCTCTCGCAGGCGGCGGCGCCCTGCGCGCTCTTCCTGCTCGGCGTGACGGTGGCCTTGCGGCCGATGCGCTCGCTGCCGCGCGAGGTGCCGGCGCTGGTCGCCGTCAAGCTGCTGCTGCATCCGCTCACGGTCTGGCTGCTGCTCTCGGCGGTGGGCGGCATCCCGCAGAACTGGATCTATGCCGCGGTCATCATGGCGGCGCTGCCGCCGGCGCTGAACATCTTCGTCATCTCCACGCAGTACCGCGTCGGCATCGAGCGGGCCTCCGCCTGCATCCTGATCGGCACCATCGTATCGATGGTGACGCTCTCGGGCTTCCTGTGGCTGGTGAAGACGGGCAGGATGGTGGCCGACCTCTTCCACTGATCATCGCCGAGGAGCCATGCTGCCGCTGGACGATCTGCTGGTCCTGGATTTCTCGACCTTGCTGCCGGGGCCGCTGGCGACGCTCATGCTTGCGGAGGCCGGCGCCCGCGTGGTCAAGCTCGAGCGGCCGGGCGGCGAGGACATGCGCGGCTTCCCGCCGAAATTCGGCGAGACCTCCGCGCCTTTCGCGGTTCTCAACGGCGGCAAGAGCAGCGTCGCGATCGATCTGAAGGCGCCGGGCGCGCTGGAGCGGCTGACGCCGCTGGTCCGGCAGGCCGATATCCTTGTCGAGCAGTTCCGGCCCGGCGTCATGGCCCGCCTCGGCTTCGGCTACGAGACGCTCGCCGCGCTCAACCCGCGGCTGGTCTACTGCTCGATCAGCGGCTACGGGCAGGACGGCCCCCGCGCGCAGGAGGCGGGGCACGACATCAACTATCAGGCGCTGGGCGGGCTCCTCGGCCAATCACTGCAGCGGGGGCAGGAGCCTCCGCTGCCGCCGCCCCTTGTGGCCGATATCGGCGGCGGCACGATGCCGGCCGTCATCAACATCCTTCTCGCGCTGCGCCGGCGCGACCGGACGGGCAAAGGCTGCCATCTCGACATCGCCATGGTCGACGCCATGCCCAGCTTCGCCTGGTACGGGCTGGCGCAGGGCCACGCGACCGGCACCTTTCCGCAGGGCGGCGAGGGGCTGTTGACCGGCGCCAGCCCGCGCTATGGCCTCTATGCGACTTCCGATGGCTGGTTCCTGGCCGTCGGCGCGCTGGAGCCGAAATTCTGGCAGGCCTTCTGCGACGACATCGGTCTCGCCCAGCCGCTGCGCGACGACCGGCGCGATCCGCAGGCGACCCGCGCTGCGGTCGCCGGCATCATCGCGGGTCAAAGCGCGGAGCATTGGCGTGCCCGTCTCGAGCCCCTCGATTGCTGCTGTACCGTCGTGCGCAGGCTCGAGGAGGCGCGGGCCGACCCGCATCTCTCCGAGCGCGGCCTCTTCGCCGTCCAAGCCCGTGAGCCGGGAGGCCGTTCGATCCCTTCGACGCCGCTCCCGCTGGCCCCTCTCTTTCGCAGGGGCGCCGAGGCGATCCGTTCCGTCGCTGACAGTGGCGAGGATACCGCCCAGATTCGAGACTAGAGCCCAGAACGACGGCAGGACCTGCAAAAGGACCTGTGAAACTCCGCCGGGCTTCAGGAGGCCGCGCGCCGCCCGGCATCGTTGCCCAGGCCCTGCCGCATCACGAAGCGCCGCAGCGGCCCGATCCGCGACAGCGCCAGCAGGCCCGCGCCGCGCAGCAGGTCCGCCGGCAGCAGGTCCGTCAGCAAAGTGCGGTTGAGCATGTCGATGGCGCCGGTCCGCAGCCGGACATCGCTGCGCCGTGCTGCGTCATAGGCCGCCATGGCGCGCTCGCTGCCGGGATCGGCCGCGCCGCGCACCGCCTCCTGCAAGGCGGCGACGTCGCGCAGGCCGAGATTGAGCCCCTGTGCGCCGATCGGCGGAAACACATGAGCCGCTTCGCCGATCAGAGCCATGCGCCCCGCCGCGAAGCGATCGATCGAGAGCCCGCCCATCGGGACCTGGCCGCGCGCACCGACGACGCTCATCGGGCCGAGGATCGACTGCACTTGCCGCTCGACGCGCCGCGCGAAGGCCTCGTCATCGAGCGCCGCAAGCATCGCGGCCTCCTGCGGATCCAGCAGCCAGACCAGCGAGGACCGGCGCCCGGGCAGAGGCACCAGCGTGCAGGGGCCCGTGCGCGTGTGGAACTCGGTGGAGGTCTCCTTGTGATCGCGGCCGTGCGCCAGGATCGCCGTCAAGGCAGTCTGCGGATAGCGCCAGTCCCGGCTCTCGATTCCGGCCGCTTTGCGCACCGGCGAGTTGCGCCCATCCGCACCGACGACGAGCCGCGCCTCGATGGGGTCGAAGCCCTCTCCGGAGAGCAGTACGCCATCCGCGCCCGGACGAATCTCACGGGCGAGGCCGGGACTCGTCTCCAGATCGCGCCTTCCGGCCTCCTCGGCGAGGATGGTCGTGAGATCGGCGTTCTCGATATTCCAGCCGAAGGTGTCGAGCCCGATCTCGGAGGCGCGGAACTCGACCGGAGGCTGGCGGAACAGGCTGCCGCTGTCGTCGACCATGCGCATGACCGCGAGCGGCGCCGCCTTCGCCTGCAACGCCTCCCCGATGCCAAGGCTGGACAGGAATCGCCAGGAGCCATCGAACAGCGCGACCGTGCGTCCATCACGCGGCGTGGCGACAGGGCCCAGCAGGGCGACGCTGTGCCCGCGGCCGGAGAGGGCGAGGCCGGCTGCCAGGCCGACGGCACCGGCTCCCACGATGGCGATGTCGACCCGGCGAGGTGTTGCTGTGCTCATGCCTCATGGCTAGCGCGGTCCGTCGCGCTTGGCCACGGTCCGCAAAGTCGCAACCGGCATTTGCGCGCGAAGCGGGTGCGGTCGCCGCCCGGCTCGGTCTATGCTCGGCCATCAACATCGGGAGACGCCTTTCATGGTCAAAGCCATCCGCGCCCACAAGACCGGCGGACCGGAGGTCCTCCAGTTCGAGGACGTCACGCTGCCGCAGCCTGGCCCGGGCGAGTTGCTGGTTCGCAATCGCGCCATCGGCCTCAACTTCATCGACACCTATTTCCGCTCGGGGCTTTATCCGGCCCCGCAGATGCCCTTTACCCTCGGCAACGAGAGCGCGGGCGAGGTGCTTGCGGTCGGGCCGAATGTCACGGCATTCAAGCCGGGTGACCGCGTCGCTGTGGTCGCCGGTCTCGGCGCCTATGCCGAGGAGAGGATCGTGCCGGCGGCAACGGCGGTCATCATCCCCGAGGGCATCTCCTACGAGGCCGCCGCCAGCATGATGCTGAAGGGCCTCACAGCCGAATATCTGCTGCACCGGACCTACAAGGTGAAGCCGGGCGACACGATGCTCGTCCACGCCGCGGCCGGCGCCACCGGGCTCATCCTCTGCCAATGGGGCAAGGCGCTGGGCGCGACCGTCATCGGCACGGTCGGGTCGAAGGAGAAGGCGGAACTCGCCAAGGCCCACAAGGCCGACCACGTCATCAACTACCGCGAGGAGGACTTCGCCGCCCGCGCCAAGGAGATCACCGGCGGCGCGCTCTGCGACGTGGTCTATGACGGCGTCGGCAAGGACACTTTCCTGAAGTCGCTCGACACGCTGA
This sequence comes from Allobosea sp. TND4EK4, assembly GCF_900156025.1. Lineage (GTDB taxonomy): Bacteria > Pseudomonadota > Alphaproteobacteria > Rhizobiales > Beijerinckiaceae > Allobosea. The sequence goes on along the minus strand of NZ_FTMO01000003.1, from coordinate 240,578 downwards.
AGCCCTTCGGGATGATGGTCTCCTTCGGCAACGCCTCAGGCGCTGTCGAGGCGTTCAATCTCGGCATTCTCGCCGCCAAGGGCTCGCTCTATGTGACGCGCCCGACGCTGAACACGCATACGGCGAAGCACGAGACGATGGTCGCGATGGCGAACAACCTCTTCGACGCGGTTCTCTCCGGCAAGGTCACCGTGCCGGTCAACGCGACCTTCCCGCTGAAGGATGCCGCCGAGGCGCACCGGGCCCTGGAATCGCGCGCCACGACCGGCTCGACGGTTCTGATCCCCTAGCCATCAGCGTTCTCGAAGAACGCGCCGTCATCCCGGGCTTGCCTGGGATGACGCAGGCACGGCGGGCGAACCATGCGCTTGCGAGAGAGGTGAACCTGCCGGCCCGTCACCGCGACCCATGATCATCGGCGATCTTCGCCGGCTCATTCGAGGTGATGCCATGACCAGCAGGCTTCAGATCGTCGGCCTTCTCTTTGCGACATTGACCCTATCCACCGTTGCCGCGGCCCAGCAGGGCGGCGGCGGTCGCGGTGGCGACGGCGGCTCCGGCGGTGACAGCGGCAGCCGCGACGACTCGATCATCGCCATCCGCCTGCAGGATCATGAGCGCCTTCGCGTCCCTCGCCCTGTCACGATGAAGGCCGCGCAGGCCAATTGCCGGACCCATGCGTGCAACGAGCCGCCGCAGCGAGCCGAGCCGATCGTGCTTATGGGCGACGGCTGCAGCGAGCAGGTCGTGGCGCGCGACCGACAGGGCCGCGCGATCCGCCGCATCTGCCGGATGAATTGAGCGGCCGTCCGGTCAGACCGCGATGCCGTGCAGGTCGTAGGCGTCGGCGCGCTCGATCTTCACGGTGACGATGTCGCCGGCGCGCAGCGGCCGGCGGCTGGAGACATAGACGTTGCCGTCGATCTCGGGCGCATCCCATTTCGAGCGGCCCTTCGCGACGGTCGGCCCGGCCTCGTCAATGATGACGGGGATGCGCTTGCCGACGCGCCCCTTGACGATGCGGGCGGAAATCTCCGCCTGCGCCTTCATGAAACGGTGCCAGCGCGCCTCCTTTTCCTCTTCCGGAACGAGCGGAAGGCCGAGATCGTTGGCCGGAGCGCCCTTCACCGGCTCGTATTTGAAGCAGCCGACGCGCTCGAGCCTGGCTTCCTTCAGCCATTCGAGCAGGAACTGCACATCCTCTTCCGTCTCACCGGGGAAGCCGACGATGAAGGTCGAGCGGATGGCGAGATCCGGGCAGATCTCGCGCCATTTCCGGATGCGGTCGAGCGTGCGGTCCTGATGCGCCGGGCGCTTCATCGCCTTCAGCACGTTCGGCGAGGCATGCTGGAAGGGGATGTCGAGATACGGAAGGATCAGGCCTTCCTGCATCAGCGGGATGACCTCGTCGACATGCGGATAGGGGTAGACATAGTGCATGCGCACCCACATCCCCATCTGGCCAAGCTCGCGGGCGAGCTCGAAGAAGCGGGTGCGGACCTCGCGGTCCTTCCACATCGAGGGCGCGTATTTGATGTCGAGCCCATAGGCGCTGGTGTCTTGCGAGATCACCAGCAGTTCCTTGACGCCGGCCTTGGCCAGTTTCTCGGCCTCGCGCAGCACGTCGCCGATCGGGCGCGAAACGAGATCTCCCCGCAGCTTGGGGATGATGCAGAAGGTGCAGCGATTGTTGCAGCCCTCTGAAATCTTGAGATAGGCGTAGTGCCGTGGCGTCAGCTTCACGCCTTGGTCGGGCACGAGATCGACGAAGGGGTCGTGCCTCGGCGGCACCGCCTGGTGCACGGCAGAGACGACGCTTTCATAGGCCTGCGGCCCGGTGATCGCGAGCACGTTCGGGAAGACGTCGCGGATCTGCTCGGGCTCGGCGCCCATGCAGCCGGTGACGATGACCTTGCCGTTCTCGGCCATGGCCGAACCGATCGCCTCCAGCGACTCGGCCTTCGCGCTGTCCAGGAAGCCGCAGGTGTTGACGATGACGAGGTCGGCGCCGGCATGGCTCTTGGAAAGCTCATAGCCCTCCGAGCGCAGCGAGGTGATGATCCGCTCGGAATCGACGAGCGCCTTGGGGCAGCCCAGCGAAACGAAGGAGATTTTCGGCGCGACGGCGTTCATCGGCGGGTGGCTCGGTCCATGATGTCAGGAGGCGCCCGCGCTCACGCTGCGGATCTGCGCCTCCTTTGAACCGTTTCAGCCTGTTTTGCAATTGCGGCGAGAGACAAGCCGTCATTGCAAGGGGCGAAGCGACGAATCGATCCAGGAGCGGCGGAGCGCGATATCCCTGGATTGCTTCGCTGCGCCCGCGATGGCGGAGGGTGTCAGGCCGGCCCGGTCGCGACCGGGCGCTCCGGATCCTGAGTCCAGGCGGTCATCGAGCCGTCATAGAGCGCGACCTCGTCGCGTCCCAGCACCTCCGCCATGACGAACCAGTTCGCCGCCGCCGAGTGCCCGGTGTTGCAGTAGGAGATCGCCGGACCATGCGGCACGGGCGCGAACAGTTTCTGCAGCGCGGCGCTCGGCCTGAGCCGACCCGTGCCGGGCTCGAAGGCTTCGGCATAGTCGCGCCGGATCGCCCCCGGAATATGCCCGCCGCGGGTCGCTTCCGCTGCCTTTTCCTGACCCTCGAAATAGGAGGCGCCACGCGCATCGACGAGGCTGGCGAGCTTGCTGCGCGAGGCGATGAAGGTCGCATCCGTCGTGCTGCGCAGGCGCTGCTGCGCCACGACCGGATAGGGCTCCGCGCCTTTCGGCTGCGACGGGCCGCTCTCGACCGGCCGCGCACCATCCGCCGTCCAGGCCTCGTAGCCCCCGTCGAGGATCGCCTGCTGGCCGTGGCCGATGAATTTCAGCGTCCAGTAGATGCGCGCGGCCGCGCCGAAATCGTTCGGCGTCAGCCCGGCTGGGACGATCACGACATCGTCATGCGGTCTGATGCCGAGCCGGCCGGCGAGGACGGCCAGATGCTCCAGCGGCGGCAGCATGCCGGGCGCGTTGCCCATCTTGGCGCGCCAGCCATCGGCGGCATAGTCCGTGCGCACGGCGCCGGGAATCCGTCCCGCCTCGAAGGCGGCCTGCGCTCCGTCGCCCGAACGCACGTCGAGGATGACGAGCTTTTCGTCGCCGAGCCGGGCGGCGAGCGCGTCGGCCGAGATCAGCCCTGCGAAATCGGATCCGCTCATGCAGCTTCATCCTTCTGCAGTTCGTCGACGACCTCGAGGCTGTAGGTCATCTCGGCCGTCGCCCCGAGCATGATCGAAGCGGAACAGTATTTTTCCTTCGACAATGTGACGGCCCGCTCGGCCTTGGCCTGCGAGAGCCCCTTGCCGGCGATGCGGTAGGAGAGGTGGATCTTGGTGAAGACCTTCGGGTCGGTCTCGGCGCGCTGCGCCTCCACCTCGACATCGCAGCCGGTGACGCTCTCGCGCCCCTTCCGGAGGATGCTGACGACGTCGAAGCCGGTGCAGCCGGCGAGGCCGATCAGCAGCATCTCCATCGGCCGGATGCCGATATTGCGCCCGCCATATTCAGGGGCGCCGTCCATCATCACCGCGTGGCCGCTGCCGGCCTCGCCCATGAAGGCCATGCCTTCGACCCAACGCGCGCGTGCTTTCATGATCCTGTCCTCAAACTCGGCCCGGATTCGGAAGGGCGCGAGCCTAAGGAATTATCCGGACGGGTCTAGCCGGTTCCGGACAGGCGCCGATCCGCCGCAGGCTCCGCCTGCTCCAGAAGCGCGCCGAAGGCGTGGCCGAGCAGGACCAGGACCGGCCGGTCGGCGGGGAGGTCGGCGAGCTTTTCCGGCAGCGTCCCGATGGTCGCGGCGAGCCGAATTTCGTCGGGCCGGGTCGCCGCCAGCACCGCGACGGCGGGGGTCGCCGGATCGAGCCCGGCCGCCAGCGCGTGCGCGCGGAAGCCGGGGAGGGTGGCTCTGGCCATGTAGATCACCGTCGAGGCGGCGGGGTCGGCCATGGCGCCCCAGTCGAGATCGTCCGGCAGGGCGCCCTCGCGCGAATGGCCGGTGACGAATTGCAGCCGCCGGGCGTGGTCGCGATGGGTCAGCGAGACGCAGAGCGAGGCCGCCGCCCCCTGCGCCGCCGAGATGCCCGGCACGACCCGGACCGGGATGCCGGCGGCCCGGCAGGCCTCGATCTCCTCGCCGGCGCGGCCGAAAATACCGGGATCGCCGCCCTTCAGCCGCACCACATGCTTGCCCTGCAGGGCCAGCGAGACGATCAGCGCGTTGATCTCGGCCTGCTTGACCTGCGGGCCGTAGCCCTTCTTGCCGACGAGCAGGCGCTTCGCCTCCTGCCGGGCGAAATCGAGCACCCCGGCCGAGACGAGGTCGTCATAGAGGATGATGTCGGCGCTCTGCAGCGCCTTGACGGCCTTCAGCGTCAAAAGCTCGGGATCGCCCGGCCCGGCGCCGACAAGGGTGACCGCGCCGCGCTTTTCCGCGCGCCTGTCCCCGCCCGGCTCCTCCATCCCGTCGATCCCGCTCACCGCCGCCTCTGCCGCCTCGCCCCGCGTCGCTGCGGCGCATCATAGGAGCAAAGCCGGCTGCGGGCCAGATGGCGGCGAGCGCGGTTCGCGCCCGCGCGGCGCGGGATCGCTCAGCGGCCGGCGGGATCGACCGGCAGCGGCATGGCGCCCTCCACCGCGACGCGAGCCTCCGCCTTGCGCCAGGCGTCCTCGGGGCCGAGCCCATCGCAGCGGTAGCGCAGGGCATAGACGAAGGTCCGGCGCAGATAATCCGGCGTCGTGGCCAGGAAGATCTGGAAGCACAGGCCGCGCGGTTCGCAGCACGCACGAGCGCGCCGGCAGCTCCGATCGGGGCAGATCTCGAAGAGGCGCGCCTTGTCGGCCGACTGGCGGAACAGGACGGGACGAAGCGCCTGGATGCGCTCGAATGCGGCAATCTGCTCGGCGCTGAAGGCGGATTTCTCGCTGGCGCTCATCGCTGGTCTCCTCCGGCCAAGGCCTCTGCTTCGGGCAGGCATCGTCGATGGCAACGCGGCGCCGGACCGGACGCGCGCGGCCGCGCCGCCCGCGCCAGGAGCGCGGCGGGGACGGATGAAACGGGGCTGGCGGAGCGCCGCGAGGCGCGAAAACAATCCGCTTCCGTTGAGCCAGGAAACGGCGCGGCGGGATTGAGCCACCCGTCGCACGCCCCGTGGCGCTCCGCCTTCGGCGATTTTAAGACCTCGGGCCGCGCTTATCGGGTCCGCGCCGCGTCGGGTGCCTCGTCTGCGCCGGTCGCGCGTCCGGCCGCGGATGTCGGGGTGTGGGAGGGGCTGATCCCTCGCCGGCCCGACACGGCCTCGTCGCTCCCGCGCTCGCGAGCCACCTCCCGCGTCGCCGTCCGTCCAGCGAGCTCCTCGCGCAGGGGCCGTAGTACCCCCAGGGCGGTGCCCCGAAGCCTCCCGGGAGCAGGGCGTGACCCCCGCCCGCAGGCGCCGACCCTTCACCCAGCCATTGGCACACCTCCGGATGGCCGCCCCGTTCGGGTGATGGGCGAGGGGAGTATGGGGGAGGTTGGGAGAGCGGGGATAAGTGAAAATTCGAACGCTCTTCCGATGATGTATTATCGGAAGGTCAAAGTTAACGTTCAGTTGAGCTATGCTTGATCGATCAAGCGCGCTAACATAGCATCCTCAACGATTGAATTCGGAAGCGCCGCTTTGTTCAGCATTATAGCAAATCTGTATCTTGCGCGCGTTATAGCTAGATATATTTCTCTTAGTACTTGTTGCTCAACGGCGGCGGCCAGTGTGGCATTGTCAACAATGCGCGGCGGCACAACACCCTGCTCGAGTCCAACCGATAAAACTGCATCAAATTCTTGTCCGCCTATGAAAGAAGGGCGGCTCAGAACAACAAGAGGTTGGTCAGGAACTATTTTTTCGCCTCTTTGCTCAATGATGTGCAGTGGCAGGCCGGAAGCTTTGAAGGCGTCTACAAGATCGCTCCAGTATAATTCTGCGTGGCAAACTACCGCAATCTGTCTGACATTGCTGGCGCGCATTTTTTGCACCTGCTTGACTACAAAACGTCCAAAATTAGGCTGATCGTCACTGCACCTGATGATCGCTGGGCGTTTCGCAAGCTGATGGTTTGATGGTACCATTGCCTGCTCAATCGTCTCAAAATCAGGGAAATCTGACGAAAATAAATCAGTTGTTTGCTGGATGACATGGAAGGCAAGATCGACGATCTCTTTTGTCGACCTATGGTTAGAAGGTAAGCTTTCGTTCTCGACATCCTTGATGCCGAGCGTTGCAAGTCCGGCACTAGAAAAACCGAATATGTCTTGTGCCTCGTCCAAGGCAAGAGCGATTGGTACATGTTTCGTGTGCGCGTTGGATAGGTATGCGAAAATTCTACGCTCGTTCTCATTGAACAGTTGAGCTTCATCAACGAATATATAGTCAAATCCCTCCTTCTTTCTCTTAAGATCCCAAAGTGGAGTTCTAAGCCGTCCAACAAGGGTGATAGCGACATCATCCGAATCTAATAACTCAAATTCTTCGAAAATCGCGGTATGATATCTACGGAAACAATCATAAATGACTGATCGTTCGTTTACATTTAACACTCCATGAAGTCGGCTCAGTGACGTTTCGGAATGAACGTAACGCTTCTCATCATCGACGAGACCACGACCTTTGATCGCATTGGAAATCTCAGCGACCACGAGTGCTGAAAACACCGCGAAAAGAGAATCGTTTTCTGTAACTTGCTTCAGTAGCGGGCTCTGATCAATTCGCGCTGAGTTTGCTGATAGCGCTTCTCTGAGCGATTTACGCACTTGCGTAAGCTGGAACTGTTTTGTTTCATGCGCATCCTTATCAATAATCATGTCTTCCGTTAAGCCGGTAACCTGTCTCCCATAATCTGCTAAAGTCGTTATTTTAAGAGATTGATTAGAGCTTGTTAGGAACTCTTCGCCTCCAAGGACGCGAAAACGATCTGATACAGATGTCGCCATAGGCGCGTTGTGAACAACATACAGTATTTTGATTTTATCGCTCTGCTCTTGTGCTGCTTTGAGGTGACGCATAGCTAGAAGTTGCATCAACAATGTTTTTCCTGAACCCGCTGGGCCAATCACACGAACTGGGTGTTTGAGTAAAACGTCTGATTCTAGAACTCGTCGTTGCGAATCATTAAGCGAGCCGCTGGCGATCCAATGTTCGTAGCTCCAGTGGACTGTCTCATAAGATGAAATGTTAGATTGACTGGGATGAAATTCAGCACTTAGCTTTACTTTATCGAATTGCAGGGATGCCTGCTGTCCCACTACGAGCGCTGATCTCAGTGGTTGAAGGCTCGGCGAATCCAGAAGAGGGCGTCGCTTAATGTCGACGAGGCCGTCGGCGAGTGCAGCTAACTCCGCCAGACGAGGCATTTCCGACTGGATTGATTTCTGGAGTTGATCGAAGTCATATCCGGGGCCAATACAGATCAAAGCCCTTGCGTTCAATCCTCCATATCCCGGCCCGCCTTCAAAGTAACAAACAGAATTTTGGCGAGCTTCGTTACCTCGGCCTGCTAAGCAAGTTTGCGATCCATTCGGCCAAGTGCGGTGTATAAAATCTCCATCGACGATTAATCCTTGGAGTCTCTGATTAAATAAATAAATCTGACGTTCAAATACTTGCTGGCTAATTTCTTTTAATTCAAGCAGCCCAAAGGTACCGGTAAGTCTAATGATTCCCCAGTTTTCATTGCCTGTGCCGCTCAGGTACTCACGATTCCACCCTGCAATTAACCGTCCGTCAATAGCGCCAGCCATTCGAAACGGGCCGGCGACAAACTCCGCCTTCGCAAGGGCATTTAAATTATCCTCGCTTAGACTCTGATATAGAGCCGTCAGGACTGGCCGCTGCGAAAGAAGCCAAGAGCAAGTTTGTTGACTCAGGGCTAAATATTTGTCCATCACTCGATCTCCGCGCAGTATTTCGTAATTGTAAATTTCGAAAAATCAGGCGATCCAATTCGGCTAAATAAAGATGTAAATCGCGATAACAAATCTGACATAAATTGTGACTTTAACGAAGATATCTTTATCGGCCTTGCTTTTGAAAACAATACTGATGCTGTGCTAATTGATCGATAGGAACTTAAGAATTCGGGCCATGATTGCTCCGACGTAGATATTGCGCGCGTAAGAATTTCTGATGGAACTGTAATTGGATATCGCATCAAGGCTACGCTATGTTGCGCGAGGCCATAAGAAATATCGCTGTTGTCACTTTTGGGAAGAAAATGAATGTCGCTTCTAAAAGAGTTTTTGACTATCTGCTCTTTTATTTCGCTCCACTCGCTGCCGTAAAGTTTATCATAATCAGCAATATTTGCTTCTCTATCTTGAGTGGAGCAGCAATTCTTTGTAATTCGTAATCCCGCTAATGCTCTCTCGATGTGGGCCCTATGTTTTTCTTTCGTTTTTTGATCTTGGAGAATCTGTGACAGTCTTATGATCTCAAGGTCTATAGATCCTTCATGTGGAGGTTCATAGCCGGGTTCAGGCCAATTTATGCCAGATACAATGCCTGCAGACGTCAGGCGCTCTATTAGCTTCCGCCTGACCGTAGGCAGCATACTTAATGTCGATAGGTACTGTTGTATTGAAACAATAGGTAAAAATGTGATGGTTTCGCTCTTGAAATTACTTACATCGCACGCGGGTGTTATTGTTATGCCGGCGATTAATTCTAAATCAGATACTAGTCCCATTGAAGGAAGATTTGACCAGATGTCGCCACAGCTATGCTGATCAGGCGGCAGGGGGGTCATAATACGATTTAGCATTAATAGGGCGAAAGTATTTCATTCGCGTGTTCCAGAGACTGCTGTCGTAATCGTAACCTAACAAGGGCGGATGCAATTAGCTAGTGCGCCATGAGATCGTTGTGTGGCTGTTTGGTGCTCGATTAGTCGTATACCAATCAACTGGATCGGTTGATCGATGCTACCGCGCTCTACTCCGCCGCTTCCCTCGCCACCGCCTTCCCCTTCTTGATCGGCCGCCGCTCCAGCACCTCCTTCAGGAATCGTGCGGTATGGCCCTTGCCGATGCGGACGATGTCTTCCGGGGTGCCCTCGGCCACCACCTCGCCGCCGCCGTCGCCGCCTTCGGGGCCCATGTCGATCACCCAGTCGGCGGTCTTCACCACCTCGAGATTGTGCTCGATCACCACCACCGAATTGCCCTGGTCGACCAGCTCGTGCAGCACCTCCATGAGCTTGGCGACGTCGTGGAAATGGAGGCCGGTCGTCGGCTCGTCGAGGATGTAGAGCGTGCGGCCGGTGGCGCGCTTCGAGAGTTCCTTGGAGAGCTTGACGCGCTGCGCCTCGCCCCCTGAGAGCGTCGTCGCCTGCTGGCCGACCTTGACGTAGTCGAGGCCGACGCGCGCCAGCGTCTCCATCTTGTCGCGGATCGAGGGCACGGCCTTGAACAGGCCCTTGGCCTCCTCGACCGACATGTCGAGCACGTCGGCGATCGACTTGTCGCGGTATTTCACCTCCAGCGTCTCGCGGTCGTAGCGCTTGCCCTTGCAGACGTCGCAGGTGACGTAGACATCCGGCAGGAAGTGCATCTCGATCTTGATGACGCCGTCGCCCTGGCAGGCCTCGCAGCGGCCACCCTTCACGTTGAAGCTGAACCGGCCGGCCTGGTAGCCGCGCGCCTTCGCCTCCGGCAGGCCGGCGAACCATTCGCGGATCGGCGTGAAGGCGCCGGTATAGGTCGCCGGGTTCGAGCGCGGCGTGCGGCCGATCGGCGACTGGTCGATGTCGATGACCTTGTCGAGATGCTCCAGCCCCTCGATGCGGTCATGCGGGGCCGGGTGCTCGATCGCGCCGTTGAGCTTGCGCGCCACCGCCTTGTAGAGCGTGTCGATGACGAGCGTCGACTTGCCGCCGCCGGAGACGCCGGTGATGCAGGTGAAGAGCCCGAGCGGGATCTCGACATCGACGTTCTTGAGGTTGTTGCCGCGCGCGCCGACGATCCTGAGGCTGCGGCCGCTCGAGGCCTTGCGGCGCCTGGCCGGCACCGCGACCGACATCTCGCCGGTGAGATATTTGCCGGTGAGCGAGTTCGGATCGTCCAGAATGTCCTGCGGCGTGCCCTTGGCGACGATCTCGCCGCCATGGATGCCGGCGCCGGGGCCGACATCGACGACGTAATCGGCGGTGAGGATCGCGTCCTCGTCATGCTCGACCACGATCACGGTGTTGCCGAGATCGCGCAGCCGCCGCAGCGTGCCGAGCAGGCGCTCATTGTCGCGCTGATGCAGGCCGATCGAGGGCTCGTCCAGCACATAGAGCACGCCGGTGAGGCCCGAACCGATCTGGCTCGCGAGCCGGATGCGCTGGCTCTCGCCGCCCGACAGCGTGCCCGAGGCGCGGGCGAGGGTGAGGTATTCGAGCCCGACATCGAGCAGGAAGGTCAGCCGGTCGCGGATCTCCTTGAGGATGCGCGGGGCGATCTCGTTCTGCTTCTTGGTGAGGCGCGAGGGCAGGGCGCTGACCCAGTCCAGCGCGTCCCTGACCGAGAGCTTCGAGATCTCGCCGATATGGCGCATGTCGATCTTCACCGCCAGCGCCTCGGGCTTGAGGCGATAGCCGTTGCAGGCGGCGCAGGGCGTCTCGGACATGAAGCGGCCGATCTCCTCGCGCGCCCAGTCCGACTCCGTCTCCTTCCAGCGCCGCTCCATATTGGTGATGACGCCCTCGAAGGGCTTCCTCACCTCATAGGCGCGCAGGCCGTCATTATAGGACATCCGCACGGCCTCGGAGCCCGTGCCGAACAGGATCGCCTTGCGGGCGCTCTCCGGCAGCTCGGACCAGGGCTTCGTCATCGAGAAGCCGAAATGCTTCGAGAGCGAGTCCAGCGTCTGGGCGTAATAGGGCGAGGTCGACTTGGCCCAGGGCGCGATGGCGCCCTTCTTCAGCGTCAGCGAATGGTCCGGCACGATCATGTCCGGGTCGATCCGCATCTCGTGGCCGAGGCCGTCGCAGACCGGGCAGGCGCCGAACGGATTGTTGAACGAGAACAGCCGCGGCTCGATCTCGGGGATGGTGAAGCCGGAGACCGGGCAGGCGAATTTGGACGAGAAGGTGATGCGGCGGGCATCGCCGTTCTCCTCTTTCGCGTCGGCATATTCGAAGACGGCGATGCCGTCAGCCAGCTCCAGCGCCTGCTCCAGCGAATCCGCCAGGCGCGCGCCGAGGTCGGGCCGGATGACGATCCGGTCCACCACCACGTCGATGTCGTGCTTGAACTTCTTGTCGAGGCTCGGCGCGTCGGAAATCTCGTAGAACTCGCCATTGACCTTGACGCGCTGGAAGCCGCGCTTCAGCCACTCCGCCATCTCCTTGCGGAACTCGCCCTTGCGGCCGCGCACCACCGGCGCCAGCAGGTAGCCGCGCGTCTTCTCCGGCAGCTCGGCGAGCCGGTCGACCATCTGCTGCACGGTCTGGCTCTCGATCGGCAGGCCGGTGGCGGGCGAATAGGGAATGCCGGTGCGCGCCCAGAGCAGGCGCATATAGTCGTGGATCTCGGTGACGGTGCCGACCGTCGAGCGCGGATTCTTCGAGGTCGTCTTCTGCTCGATCGAGATCGCCGGCGAGAGCCCGTCGATCTGGTCGACATCGGGCTTGCTCATCATCTCGAGGAACTGGCGGGCATAGGCCGAGAGGCTCTCGACATAACGCCGCTGGCCTTCGGCATAGATCGTGTCGAAGGCGAGCGAGGATTTGCCGGAGCCCGAGAGGCCGGTGAAGACGACGAGCTTGTCGCGGGGAATCGCCAGATCGACGTTCTTGAGATTGTGCTCGCGCGCGCCGCGCACGGTGATGGCGCGGCTGTTGCGGTCGGCGACCGAGCCGGCGTTGCGGTCGAACATCGTCTCCAGCGCGGCGGCCTGTTCGGCAGCCGACTGCGCAGCGGCGGGTTTGGTCTTGCGAGCCATCGGGGCGTCCGTGTCGGAGAAGGCCTGAAGATAGGTCAAATGCCCGGCGGCGCCAGCCCCTGGGAGGAGCTGTCGATCCGGTTTTCGTCGGCATGACTACCACGCGACCGGCGGCCTGAGCCGCCTTGTCCTGACAGTCGATGGCAGGAGCGGAGATGGTGCATCCGGCGCGGTTGCGCAATCCTTGCAAGGGCAACGGATCATCCGGCACTGTCCTGCGTTGCTTCGCGAGCGCCGGTCGCGTGCGGGCGGGGACGCAGGCCTTCGGGGTGCTACAGGAAGCAGGGGGAGCGACGAGGATGAAAGCCGTTTGGGGAGCCGCGCTGGTGGCGGCGGGACTGGCCTGGGGCGGCGCGGCGGGCGCCTGCGAGCTCGGCCGCCCGCTGAAAATGGCCGGCCTGGACTATGATTCCGCCGCCTTCCACACCGCCGTCGCCGGCGCCATCGCCGAGAAGGGCTATGGCTGCAAGGTCGAGCGCGTGCCGGGCGTGGTCGCGCCGCTGGTCAACGGGCTGGCGCGCGGCGATGTCGACGTCATCATGGAAATCTGGATGGCGAACCCGGTCGAGGCTTGGGTCAAGGCGGCCGAGGCCGGCAAGGTCGAGCCGCTCGGCACCACCTTCCCGGATGCGAACGAAGGCTGGTTCGTGCCGCGCTACCTCGTCTCCGGCCCCGACGCGAAGGCGCCGGAGCTGAAATCGGTCGAGGACCTCAAGCGCTACAAGGAGCTGTTCGCCGATCCGGAGGAGCCCGGCAAGGGACGCTTCTACAACTGCGTCGCCGGCTGGGTCTGCGAGGGCATCAACACCAAGAAGCTCGCGGTCTATGGTCTTGCGAACGACTTCACCAATATCCGCGGCGGCTCGGGCGAGGCGCTGGTCGCCGCGATCGAGGCGGCGATGAAGCGCAAGCGGCCGGTGGTGTTCTATTACTGGGGCCCGAGCTGGCTCGTCGGCGCCTATGACCTCGTCAAGCTGCAGGAGCCGGCCTTCGATCCCGCGATCTGGGCGGACCTCAAGGCGAGCGATGCGCCCAAGCGCGCCACCGCCTATCCCGACAGCAAGGTGGTGAACGGTGCGAATGTCGAGTTCGTCAGGAAGGCGCCGCAGCTCGCCGCTTTCCTCAAGGCCTACACCACCAGCAGCGAACTGACCTCGAAGATGCTGGCGGAGGCCCGCGAGAAGGGCGTCACGCCGGAGCAGCAGGCGCTCGTCTTCCTCAAGACGCAGCCCGATGTCTGGAAGAAGTGGGTTCCGGCCGAGATCGCCCAGAAGGTCGCGTCCGGCCTGTGACGGATGGCTTTCTGCCTGATCTCGGCAAGGCGCTGCAAGGCGCGGTCAACCGTGCGGTCGATGCGGTGGTCACGGGCTATGGCGACAGGCTCGACGGTGTCAGCGCTGCGCTGACGGCGCCGGTTCGCGGGCTGGAGACGGTGCTGGCTTTGGTGCCGGCGCCCCTCTTCGCCGTGGCGGTCGGGCTGGGCGCGTGGGCCGCGAGCCGCCGCCTCGGCTTCACCATCGGCATCGCACTGCTGCCGCTGCTGATCGCGATGCTCGGCGTCTGGACCGAGGCGATGCAGTCGCTCGCCCTGATCACGGTCTCTGTGCTGCTGGTGCTGCTGATCGGGCTGCCGCTCGGCATGGCCGCGGCGCGGCTGCCGCGGCTGAGCCGCGTTCTGGCGCCGCTCTACGATCTGATGCAGACGATCCCGAGCTTCGTCTACCTCATCCCCGTGGCGATGGTGCTGGGGCTGGGCCGGGCGCCGGCGCTGGTCGCGACGCTGATCTACGCGCTGCCGCCCTTCGCCCGCCTGACCGAACTCGGCCTGCGCGGCGTCGACCGCGAACTGGTGCAGGCGGCCCGCGCGCTCGGCCTCGGGCGCTGGCAGACGCTGTGGCTGGTCGAGCTGCCGCTGGCGCGTCCCTCGATCCTGCAAGGGCTCAACCAGACGATCATGATGGCGCTGGCGATGGTCGTCGTTGCCTCGATGATCGGCGCCAAGGGGCTGGGAGAGACCGTCCTGCTCGGCCTCCAGCGCGCCGACCCCGGCCTCGGCTTCGTCGGCGGACTCGCCATCGTGCTGCTGGCGATCCTGCTCGACCGGATGGCGCAGGCGGTGCTGGGGCGCCCGGTGGAGCACCCGAATCCCTGACCTCGGTTATGGCTGATTGCGAGCCCGCAACGCTGGGAGATGATCTGGCATAGCGCTCGCTTGCCAGCGAGTTAGACAGCCGTTCCAGGTTAGGTCGGCGCACTGCCTGAATGAAGACCCCACCGGGCGAGCGGTGGGGGTGAGATGAATGCAGTAACCCGACCCGGAAGATCAGTCTGTCCGGATGCCTTCGTTCAGCATGTAAAGGTTCTTGAGCTTGCAGAAATCGGCCCGATGCTCGGTCGGTTCGTAATCGGCCCACTGGACCCGGAAACGCACTGTGCAGGGCCCGGCGTTACTCTTCCAGTCCATGCCGACAGCTTGGCCCGAGGGTACCGGAGCGGTCAGCCAATTGGTGCTCCAAGTCCCATTCATAAACGTCTGAAAGCCAGTAATGGTCCAGCCTTGGGAACGATTGTGAAGCTTAAAAGGGTAGTCGCTCTGAGCATGCGCGCTGGTGACCACCCGCGCTGCGAAGAACGCAGCCGAAACAACGAGGGTTCGAAACATGAACAGCTCCATTGTCGCCGATTTTGGCGACGCCGGCTGACGTAGAGATATGGTTCGCCTTTGTCGAGGCTGGAATCAGATCGCCCTGGGGCTTAGCGGTGGCTCCGCAGCGCTGCCGAGCCACCGCCCACCCCCCCGTTCACCCCAACATCGACCCCGTCTCGATGAAGCGCTGGTGCCAGGACAGCGCCTCGCCCGGCAGGCAGGGTGATTGCTGGCCGTAGGAGCCGGCCAGCGCGCGGCGGTGATAGTCCTCCAGCATCGGCCGGTAGGCGGGGTGCGAGCAGTTGGCGATGATCACCTTGGCGCGCTGCTTTGGGCTGAGGCCCCGCAGATCGGCCAGGCCCTGTTCGGTGATGAGGACCTGCACGTCCTGCGTGACGTGATCGACATGGCTGGCCTGCGGGACGATGGCCGAGATCGTGCCTTTCTTCGCCGTCGAGGGAGTCATGAAGATCGAGACGAAGGCGTTGCGGGCGAAGTCGCCGGAGCCGCCGATGCCGTTCTGGATGGCCGAGCCCATGACATGGGTCGAGTTGACGTTGCCGTAGATGTCGGCCTCGATCAGCCCGTTCATGGCGATGCAGCCGAGGCGGCGCACCAGCTCGGGGTGGTTGCTGATCTCCTGCGGCCGCAGCAGCATCCGGTCGCGGTAGCGTGCCATGTCGCGGTCGAGCTTCTCCGCCGCCTGCGGGCTGACCGAGAAGGCGGTGGCCGAGGCGAAGACGAGCTTGCCGGCGTCGAGGAGGTCGATCATCCCGTCCTGGATGACCTCGGTATAGGAGGTCATGCCCTCGAAGGGCGCGTCGAGCAGGCCGGCGAGCACGGCATTGGTGATGTTGCCGACGCCCGATTGCAGCGGCAGCAGCGAGGCCGGCAGCCGGCCCTTCGCCACCTCGTGGCGCAGGAACTCGATCAGGTGGCCGGCAATGGCGGCGGCGGTGTCGTCGGGCGCGGCATAGGGCAGGTTGCGGTCGGGCGCCTCGGTCTCGACGATAGCGATGATCTTCTCCGGGTCGCAGCGCAGCGTCGGCACGCCGATGCGGTCCTGCGGCCGCAGCAGCGGGATCGGCACGCGGTTCGGCGGCAAGGCGGTGCCGTAATAGATGTCGTGCATGCCTTCGAGCAGCGGGTTCTGCCGGCGATTGACCTCGAGGATCACCTTGTCGGCCCGGTCGAGCCAGGTCTTGTTGTTGCCGATCGAGGAGGAGGGGATGAGCGCGCCGTCCGCCCTGATGCCGGTGACCTCGATCACCGCGACGTCGAGGCGGCCGAGGAAGCCCTGCCAGGCCATCGGCGCGACCTGCGACAGGTGCATGTCGATATACTCCATCTGCCCGCTGTTGATCTTGGCGCGGGCGATGGGGTCGGAATTGTAGGGCAGGCGGAACTCGATGCCGTCCGCCTTCGCCAGCGCCCCGTCGAGCTCCGGCCCGGTGGAGGCGCCGGTCCAGACCTTGACGCGGAAGGGCTGGCCGGCGGCATGCGCCGCCTCGATCCGCGCCGCCAGCGCCAGCGGCACCGCCTTGGGATAGCCCGAGCCGGTGAAGCCGCTGAGCCCGAGCGTCGTGCCGGAGGGAATCAGCGCGGCGGCGGCCTCCGCCGTCGTGACCTTGGCTCGCAGGGCGGTATTGGCAATTCGCGTCATGGGCGGGGCGACCTCGTCTCGGGCTTGGCGGCAGTCCTGGATGCCGCCTCAATCAGATATCGAAGGCCCGCGCTTTGACCTGACGCAAACCCCGCGGTCGACGAGGTCGCTCAGACCGCCTTGGCGAGGCTGGCGATCGCCGCCGTCACGCCGCCCGCCCCATGCGGGATGCCCTTCGCCTGCAGCGCCAGCTCGACCGCGCCGAGCACCCCCAGAAGGGCTCCCGCGCTGAGATGGCCCATATGCGCGATGCGGAAGGCGCGGTCGGCATAGTCGCCGATGCCCAGCCCCAGCGAGACGCCGCAGACGTCGCGGGCGAAATCGGTGATGATGGCGGGATCGACGCCCTGCGTCAGCACGGCCGTCACCGAAGGCGCGCGCTGCGCCGCCTCGGGCACGCCGAAGCCGAGCACGCCGCCGGCCGACCAGGCTTCCACGGCCGCATGGGTCGCGGCGGCAAGCGTGGCATGGCGGGCCCAGATCGCCTCCAGCCCCTCCTCAAACAGCATGTCGAGCGCGGCGCGCTGGCCGAAGAGCAGATGCTCCGGCGCCGTGCCGCAATGCTTCATGTAGCCGAGGCCGGTGAGGCGCCCGGTCCAGTCCCAGTAGCCGCTGCGCATGTCGGCACTCTGATGGGCCTCCAGCGCCCTTGCGTTGGCCGCGACGAAGGCAAGGCCCGGCGAGCCCATCAGCCCCTTCTGCGAGGCGCCCATCGCGACATCGACGCCCCAGGAATCCATCTCGAACTGCATGCAGCCGATCGAGGCGACGCCGTCGACCATCAGCAGAGCCGGGTGGCCGGCGGCGTCGATCGCGCGGCGGATGGCCGGGATGTCGTTGACGACGCCGGACGCGGTGTCGATCTGCACGGTCATCACCGCCTTGATCGCATGGCCGGCATCGGCCCGAAGGCGCTGCTCCAGCGCCGCCGGATCGACCGCCTCCCGCCAGCTGCCGGGCAGGATCTCGACATCGGCGCCCATCATGCCGGCCATCTCGCCCCAGCCGATGGCGAAGCGCCCGCTCGCCAGCACCAGAACCTTGTCGCCGCGCGAGAGCACGTTGGTGAAAGCCGCTTCCCAGCCGCCATGGCCGTTGGCGGCGTAGATGAAGGTCTCGCCGCTGGTGCGGAAGACGCGCTTCAGATCGGCGAGGATCGAATCCGTCATGCCGGTGATCGAGGGCGAGGCCAGTTCCTCGGCGGGCCGCATCATCGCCTGCAGCACCCGGTCGGGCATGTTGGTCGGTCCCGGCATCGCCAGAAGCGGCCGGCCATTCGCCAGGGTCATCAGGAAATCCTCTGCGGCATGAATCGCGTGCGGGGTGCATCGGTTGCGGGATGAATCGCGCGCATGCCCTTCGGACATCTCACGCGGTTCGACAAGACGGTGAGGAGCGCTCCCGTCATGCATGATGCGACACGCAACGGTCTCCGTTCCGGGGTGCCGAAGCAGCGCGGCAGCACACTCGATTTTCCCGCCGCTCATCCCCATAATGCCGCAATGGCACCGAGAACCCGCCGCTCTCCCAAGCCCGACCGCATCGTCCGCGACGAGGAGGTCGAAATCTTGCCGCCGCGCACGACCCTGCCGCTCGACTGGAGCGTGATCGTCCCGACGGTCGCGGCCGGGATGGTGATCGGCTTCGCCGCCAGCCTCGTGGTCGGGGCGGCGGCCTGATCCGCCACGCCGTCGTCGGCGTGCTCGGCATGCTGGTCGGGCAGGGCATCGTCAGGCTCACCGGCTGGCGGCTGAACACCGGCTACGGCTTTCTCGACGATGCGGGAATGGCCGTGTTCGGAGCCATCCTCGTCATTCTTCTGGCGCGCTTCATCGCCTAAGCGGTATCGTCGCGCAGGCGCCTGCGGGCGGCCGCATCTCGGGGGACTACCGATGGAAAACTTCGCCGCCACCATGGCCCAGCCGGGCTACGGCTTCTTCATGACGCTGCTGATCGGCATCCTCGCGGGCTGGATCGCCGAGCGGATCGCCTCCGCCAATCACGGCCTCCTGACCAACATGCTGGTGGGCGTGGCCGGCTCCTTCGTCGGCACCAAGCTGGCGGAGCTGCTCCAGGTCCCGATCTTCGGCTTCTGGCGCACGCTCGCCGCCGCGGTGGCCGGCGCCGTCATCGTCATCGCGATCTGGAACGCGGCACGGCGCTAGAGTGACGCAAGGCCCGGCAGTTGCGATGCGAGGCCGGGGGGATTAGCTAGTCCCTGCCGGCCTGCCGGCAGATTGTTTCCAAGTCTGGACCCGATATGGCGCTCGTCCTCGACCTGCTGAACCGCGATCCGCGGCCCAATGCCGGCAATCCGAAAGCCGCTGCGCCGCAGCCGGCCGCCGAGATCCGCCATCCGGAGAAGCAGAAGCGGCCGGAAAACCCGGTCCTGCGCAAGCCGGACTGGATCCGCGTCAAGGCGCCGGGCTCGCCGAAATGGGCCGAGACCAAGGCGATCGTGAAGGCCGAGAAGCTGGTTACGGTCTGCGAGGAGGCCGGCTGCCCCAATATCGGCGAGTGCTGGGAAAAGAAGCACGCCACCTTCATGATCATGGGCGACACCTGCACGCGGGCCTGCGCCTTCTGCAACGTCAAGACCGGCGTGCCGCTGCCGCTCGATGCAGAGGAGCCGCGCAAGGTTGCGGAGGCCGTCGCCAAGCTCGGGCTGGAGCATGTCGTCATCACCTCGGTCGACCGCGACGATCTCAAGGATGGCGGGGCGCAGCACTTCGCCGAGGTCATTCAGGCGATCCGCCAGGCCTCGCCGGGCACCACCATCGAGATCCTGACGCCGGACTTCCTGCGCAAGCCGGGGGCGCTCGAGGTCGTCGTGGCGGCCAAGCCCGACGTCTTCAACCACAATCTCGAGACCGTGCCGGGCCGGTATCTCAAGGTTCGCCCCGGTGCCCGCTACTTCCACTCCCTGCGGCTGCTGCAGCGGGTGAAGGAACTCGACCCGACCATCTTCACCAAATCCGGCATCATGGTCGGCCTCGGCGAGGAGCGGAACGAGGTTCTGCAACTGATGGACGACCTGCGCTCGGCGGAGGTCGATTTCATGACCATCGGCCAGTATCTCGCACCCTCGCGCAAGCATCACGCGGTGATGCGCTTCGTCACGCCCGACGAGTTCAAGAGCTTCGAGACCATCGCCTACGCCAAGGGCTTCCTGATGGTCTCCTCGACGCCGCTCACCCGCTCCTCGCACCATGCCGGCGAGGATTTCGCCCGGCTGCGGGCCGCGCGCGACGCCCAGGTCGGGATCGGCCACAACAGCCGCGGCTGAGAAGGCCTTCGCCATGCCGATGTTCAACAGCACCCGCAGGGTGAAGCATTCGCCCGAGCAGATGTTCGCGCTCGTGGCGGATGTCGAGAAGTACCCGCAGTTCCTGCCGCTCTGCGAGGGGCTGGTGGTGCGTCGTCGCACGCCGCGCGAAGGCGGCGGGGAGGTGCTCGTCGCCGATATGAGCGTCGGCTACAAGGCGATCCGCGAGACCTTCACCAGCCGCGTCACGCTCGATCCGGAAAACCTCAAGATTCTCGTCGAATATGTCGACGGGCCGTTCCGGCATCTGGAGAACCGCTGGACCTTCAAGCCGAACGACACGGGCTGCGACGTCGGGTTCTTCATTTCCTACGAGTTCGCCAGCCGCATGCTCGGCCTGCTGATGGGCGCGATGTTCGACAAGGCCTTCCGCAAGTTTTCCGAGGCCTTCGAGCGCCGGGCCGACGAGGTCTATGGGCGAGGGGCGGTCCCGGCCAGAGGCGGCTGACCCGTCATTGCGGGCGGAGCGAAGCAATCCAGGGGGCTTGGCAATCGCGCCGACCCGGTCCTCCTGGATTGCTTCGTCGCCTTGCGCCTCCCAATGACGGCTCAACGGCTTAGGCGTCCTCCCCCGGCATCGTCTCGCGCAGCAGGTCGAGCGCCTCGATCACGCTGAGGCGGCGGATCTCGTCCCGGCTCAGCGGCCCGAAGCGGCGCTCGCGATGGCGCGTCCCCCGGGGACCGGCACAAGCGAAGTGGACCAAGCCGACCGGCTTCCCGGCGCTGCCGCCACCGGGGCCTGCGACACCGGTGATCGCGACCGCGAAGCTGCTGGCGAGGCGTGCACGTCCGCCCTCCGCCATCGCCCGCGCCACCGGCTCGCTGACGGCCCCGTGGGCCGCGAGCAGATCGGCCGGGACCCCCGCCAGCGCGATTTTCGCCTCGTTCGCATAGGTGATGAGCCCGCCCATCACCAGCGCCGAGGAACCGGCGATGGCCGTCAGCGCGCCGCCGACCAATCCGCCGGTACAGGATTCGACCGTCGCGACGGTGACGCCGTGCTTCAGCCCCAAAGCGAGCAATTCGCCGGCGCGTGCGGTGATCTCCTCATCGAACATGCTCAATCCTCCTCGGGCAGGCGGATGGTCGCGGTGGCGAGCGCGGCGAGCCCTTCGCGGCGGCCGGTGAAGCCCATCTGCTCGGAGGTCGTGGCTTTGATCGCAACCTTGCCGGGCGTCACGCCGGTCGCGGCGGCGATGGCCGCCCGGATCGCGTCGCGATGTGGGCCCACTTTCGGGGCCTCGCAGATAATCGTCAGGTCGAGATGGTCGATCCGCCCGCCGCGGGCCCGGACCCGCTCGGCCGCGAAGGCAAGGAAGCGCCACGAGGCCGCGCCGCGCCATTGCGGATCGCTCGGTGGAAAATGCGTGCCGATATCGCCCTCGGCGAGCGCGCCGAGCAGCGCGTCGGTCAGGGCGTGGAGGGCGACGTCCCCATCGGAATGGGCGACGACACCGCGGTCATGATCGATCTTCACGCCGCCGAGCCAGACATGGTCGCCTGGCCCGAAGGCATGGACGTCGTAGCCTGTACCGACGCGGGTCACGAGCGGGCGGCTGTCCATGCGGTCACGCTCCCTGAAATCCTGCGGATGGGTGAGCTTGATGTTGGCCGGGTCG
Source organism: Allobosea sp. TND4EK4 (assembly GCF_900156025.1). Lineage (GTDB taxonomy): Bacteria > Pseudomonadota > Alphaproteobacteria > Rhizobiales > Beijerinckiaceae > Allobosea. The sequence continues at coordinate 219,331 of NZ_FTMO01000003.1, read as the reverse complement.
CCGGCGAACGTCGTCACGGGATGGCCGGCCCATTCCATCAGCGCGGCGTCGTCCGTGAAGCCGTGGAGCCCCTGGCCGGCTGCCGCCTCATGCGCGGCCAGGAGCGGCGCCAGTCTGAAGGCCTGCGGCGTTTGCACGCTGACGAGCCGGTCGCGTGGCGGCGTCTCGGCGATGCGGCCGGAATCGTCCAGGCGCTTGATCGTATCGGTGACGGCCAGGGCAGGGATCGCGGCGACGTCTTCGCCGGCCAGCGCCGCGAGGGCATCGCGGATGAGAGCGGCCGAGACGAAGGGGCGGGCGGCGTCATGGACCAGGACGGTCCCTTCGAAACCGTCGCGCGACAGCGCCTGCAGGCCGAGGCGGACGGAAATCTGCCGCGTTGCGCCGCCGATGACGGGATGCGTCAGGCGGGCAGCATCGAGTCCCTCGACGGCTTGCGCATAGCGCTCCTCGTCGCCTTCGCCGATGACGACCGCGATGCGGGCGATCGCCAGCTCTGCCAGAAATGGCGCCAGCGCCTGCGCAAGCACCGGGCGGCCGCCGAGCCGCCGATACTGCTTGGGCTCCCCTGAGCCTGCCCGCAGGCCGCGGCCGGCCGCGACGATCAGGGCAGCGACGGAAGGGGTGGCTTGGGCGATGGCAGGCACGGACGCTCGGCAAGGTTGAGGCTTCAATCGGCGCTGCCATAGCAGGTCTCGCGGCATCGTGCAGAGGCCTCACATGCGATGCAGTGCAGCGTCGGCATCAAGGCGCTTGCGCAGGTGCAGCATTGTCCAATAAATAGCCAGGTCATGAACTGCCTGAAAAGCGGGCTTCTAGCGTTGCAGATCGCAGGCATCCCCATCCAGTCCCGCGCCTTCCTCGCGCCCATGTCGGGCGTGACCGACATCGTCATGCGCCGGCTCGCCGCGCGCTACGATGCCGGCATCGTGGTGTCGGAGATGGTCGCGTCGGACGAGTTCGTGCGCGGCAGCGAGGAAGCGCGCATCCGGGCCGAGGGGCAGGGCGTGTCGCCGCATGTGGTCCAGCTCGCCGGCTGCGATCCGCACTGGCTGGGAGAGGCCGCGCGGCTGGCCGAGGCGAACGGCGCGGCGATCGTCGACATCAACATGGGCTGCCCGGCCAAGAAGGTGACGGGCGGCTGGGCGGGCTCGGCGCTGATGCGCGATCTCGATCACGCCGTCAGGCTGGTCGAGGCGGCCGTCACGGCCGTGACCATTCCCGTCACCGTCAAGATGCGGCTGGGTTGGGACGACGCTTCGCGCAACGCGCCTGAGCTGGCCTCCCGGGCCGTCGCGGCAGGGGCGCGGATGATCACGGTACACGGCCGCACCCGGCAGCAATTCTACAAGGGCACGGCCGATTGGCGCGCGATCGCCGCCGTGCGCGCCGCCGGCGATTTTCCGCTGGTCGCCAATGGCGACATCGCCGACGCGGCCGATGCGCGGACCTGCCTCGACCAGTCCGGGGCGGATTTCGTCATGGTCGGGCGGGCCGCGCTGGGACGCCCCTGGCTGGCGGGCGAGATCGGCGCGGCGCTGGACGGGCTGCCCTTCGCCCGGCCGAGCCTGTCTGAAAAGCTCGCGGTCGCGAGCGAGCATTACGAGGGACTGCTGGCGCTGATGGGCATCGCCCATGGCGTGCGCCATGCCCGCAAGCATCTCGCCGCCTATGCCGACGAGGCTCTGGCCGAAGGCTGCGAGCCCGATGCCGAACGACGGCGCGTGCTGCTGACCAGCGACGAGCCACGCCGCGTCATCGAGGCGCTGGCGGGGCTGTTCTCCACCGATCGCGGCCGCCGAGCGGCCTGAACCGGAGTCGATAGGATGACGGTGATATTCTCCGAAAAGGATGCCGGGCACGGCGCGCCCTATCTGCTGGGGCCGATCGAGCTGCAGGCGCTCAATGTGCTGCCCATGCCGGTGCTCGTCGTCGGCGAGGGGCAGGCGATCCTCTATGCCAACACCGCGGCGGAGGACTTCTTCCAGTCCAGCGCGGCCTTGCTGAAGCGCCAGCGCATCGTGGACCTGATCGCCTTCGGCTCTCCGGTTCTGGCCCTGATCGAGGAGGTGCAACGGCGCGGTGCAAGCGTCAGCGAATACCGGCTCGATCTCGGCTCGCCTCGCCTCGGCCTCGAGCGCATCGTCGATGTTTTTGCCTCTCCTTTGCCCAGCGACGGCGAGGCGGTGGTCGTTATGCTGCAAGAACGGACAATTGCCGAAAAAATGGACAGGCAATTGACGCATCGGGGGGCAGCGCGGTCGATCACGGCGCTCGGCGCGATGCTCGCCCACGAGATCAAGAATCCGCTCTCCGGCATTCGCGGGGCGGCGCAGCTGCTGGAAGGCGCGCTGTCCGACGAGGATCGGATGCTCACCCAGCTGATCTGCGACGAGACCGACCGGATCGTGAAGCTGGTCGAGCGCGTCGAGCTCTTCGGCGACGAGCGCCCGAGCGAGCGCGACGCGGTCAACGTCCACGACGTGCTGGACCATGTGAAGCGGCTGGCACAGTCGGGCTTTGCCCGCCACATCCGCTTCAGCGAGGTCTACGACCCCTCCCTGCCGCCGGTCGCCGGCAATCGCGACCAGCTCGTCCAGGTGCTGCTCAACCTGGTGAAGAACGCGGCGGAAGCCATCGGCGAGCAGGCGATCGACGGCGAGATCACGCTCACCACCGCCTATCGTCCCGGCATCCGCATGCAGGTGCCCGGCTCGCATGACCGGATCGCGCTGCCGCTCGAGATCGGCGTGCGCGACAACGGTCCCGGCGTGCCGTCCGATCTGCTGCAGCACCTGTTCGATCCGTTCGTCACGACGAAGGCGCAGGGGAGTGGCCTTGGACTTGCACTTGTCGCCAAGGTGATCGGCGATCACGGCGGCATCGTCGAATGCGAGTCCGCCCCTCGCCGGACGAATTTCAGGATTCTCCTGCCCCTGCACCAGCGGCCGGGGCAGGCAACGTAAGGCCGACAGCAGATCATGCCGACCGGAAACATACTCGTCGCCGACGACGATGCCGCGATCCGCACCGTGCTCAACCAGGCGCTGGCGCGGGCCGGCTACGAGGTCAGGACCACCGGCCAGGCCGCGACGCTCTGGACCTGGGCCGCGCAGGGGCTGGGCGACCTCATCATCACCGACGTGGTGATGCCGGACGGCAACGCCTTCGACCTGCTGCCGCGCATCAAGCGCGTGCGGCCGGACATCCCGATCATCGTGATGAGCGCGCAGAACACGTTCATGACGGCGATCAAGGCCTCGGAGCGCGGCGCCTACGAATACCTGCCCAAGCCCTTCGACCTGAAGGAGCTCGTGGCGATCGTCGGCCGGGCCCTGTCGCGCCCGCGCGGTGACGCCGCCCGCGCCCATCCGGCCGAGCCGGAGGACATCCCGCTGGTCGGCCGCTCTCCGGCGATGCAGGACGTCTATCGCGCGCTCGCCCGGCTGATGCCGATCGACCTCACCGTGATGATCAACGGCGAATCCGGGACCGGCAAGGAACTGGTGGCCCGCGCGCTTCACGACTACGGCAAGCGCAAGAACGGTCCCTTCGTCGCGATCAACATGGCTGCGATCCCGAAGGACCTGATCGAATCCGAGCTGTTCGGCCATGAGAAGGGCGCCTTCACCGGCGCGCTGACACGGTCCTCGGGCCGCTTCGAGCAGGCCGAGGGCGGCACGCTCTTCCTCGACGAGATCGGGGACATGCCGATGGAGGCGCAGACGCGCCTGCTGCGCGTGCTCCAGCAGGGTGAATACACGACGGTCGGTGGGCGCACGCCGATCAAGACCAATGTCCGCATCGTGGCCGCCACCAACAAGGACCTGCGCATCTCGATCGCGCAGGGGCTGTTCCGCGAGGACCTGTTCTTCCGGCTGAACGTCGTGCCGATCCGTCTGCCGCCCCTGCGCGAGCGGGTCGAGGACATTCCGGATCTCGTCCGGCACTTCTTCTCGCTGGTCGAGAAGGAGGGGCTGCCGCGCAAGCAGGTCGATTCGGAAGCGATGGACGTGATGCGGCGCTATCGCTGGCCCGGCAACGTCCGCGAGCTGGAGAACCTGGTGCGTCGCCTGGCGGCGCTCTACCCGCAGGAGACGATCACCGCCCCCATCGTCGAGGCGGAATTGCAGCCGGCCAATGCGACGCAGAGCTTCGGGGGCTCGAGCACGGCGGCGCCTGAGCGCGCGGAGACACTGTCCGGCTCCGTCGAGCGGCATCTCGGCCAGTATTTCGGCGGCTTCGGCGACAACATCCCGCCGCCGGGGCTCTACCACCGCATCCTGCGCGAGATCGAGCCGCCGCTGATCGCGGCGGCGCTGGCGGCCACGCGCGGCAACCAGATCCGCGCGGCGGAGCTGCTGGGCCTCAACCGCAACACGCTCCGCAAGAAGATCCGCGAGCTCGACATGCAGGTCGTCCGCACCCCGCGCTGAGGCCGGGGATCAGCCGGGCGGCGTCATTGCGAGGGGGCAGCGACGAAGCAACCCAGCGGGGACCGGGATCGGCGGTCGCCCCGTCCGCTGGATTGCTTCGCTGCGCTCGTGAGGACGGACCCTGAGCCTCATTCGCAGACGCGTGGCTCGGTTTCTCCTCCCGCGCCTTGCCCATGTCATATTTTGACAACACCGTTGCGGCGGCGCATCAGTGAGCGCTCCCGCGTGGCAAAGGGGTGCCGCGCCGCCAGCGAGGTTGTCAGAGATCGTGTCGGTTTCCGTGAGTGACGCCAGGATCGTGCCGCGCGCCGAGGAGAAGCAGCGCCACGTCTCAGGCTGGATCGGCGGCAGCATCGTCGTCCTGGCGCTGGTTTCGGCGCTGCTCACCTTCCTCGTGCTGTCCGGCTCGACGCCGGTCGCGCCCGTGCATGAGGTGGTGATCGGCGTCTTCGTGCTGAACGCGCTGCTGATCATCGCGCTGCTGGTGATCGTGATCTTCGAGGCCGCCGTCGTCATCCGCGCGCGCAAGGCCGGCGCCGCCGCAGCCGGGCTCCATGTCCGAATCGTCGGGCTGTTCAGCTTCATCGCGGCGCTGCCGGCGATTCTGGTCGCGATCATCGCCACGGTGACGATCGAGCGCGGGCTGGAGCCGTGGTTCTCGGACCGGATGCGCGACGCCGTCTTCAAGTCGGTCGAGGTCGCGGACGCCTATGCGGCAAGCCAGTGCAAGTCGCTCGGCCGCGAGATCCGCATCCTTGCCGACGACCTGACGCGCGCCAAGCCGGCCTTCGACGCCGACCGACGCTGGTTCGACAGCTTCCTGACGGCCCGCGCGACCTCGCTCGGCGTCCCCGTCGCGATGGTCATGCAGCCTCCGGAAAAGGTGATCGCGCGCGCCAATATCGACGTGCTGCGCAATCCGCCGATGCCCGACAAGGCGGCATTCGAGGATGCCCAGGCGGCGCCCGATCCGATCTGCGTCATTCCCCGCAACAGCCGCGTCTTCGGCACGCTGATGAAGCTGCCGACTTATGAGGGCAGCTATCTCTACACCGCCCGCGAGGTCGACCCGCTCGCCGTCGAATTCCCGGCGGTGGCGCGCGGCGCGGCGGTCGAGTACCTCGCCATCGACGCGCGGCGAAAGGGTGTGCAGGTCGCCTTCGCCTCGATGTACGCGCTGATCGCCCTGATCCTGCTGCTCTCGGCGATCTGGTTCGGCTTGAGCTTCGCCAACCGGCTCGTCGCGCCCATCCGCCGGATGATCCACGCGACCGATCAGGTTTCGAGCGGCAATTTCTACGTCCAGGTGCCGATCAAGCGCTCCGAGGGCGACCTGGCCCATCTGGGCGAGACCTTCAACAAGATGACCGCCGAGCTGCGCCGCCAGCATGACGGGCTCGTCACCGCGAGCGGCGTCATCGACCGCCGCCGTCGCTTCACCGAGACCGTTCTCTCGGGCGTCTCGTCGGGCGTGCTGAGCCTCGACAGCGAAGGCCACATCACCATCATCAACCGCTCCGCCGAGGCCCTGCTCGGCACTGGAGGGCGACTGCTCGGCAAGCCGATCGTCGAGATCGCTCCCGAGCTCGCCAGCTTCGTCGCCGAGGCGCTGCATGGCCGGATGCGCCAGAGCGCGGGCCAGGTCGTCATCTCCCGCGGCGGGCAGGACCGCATGGTCAATGTCCGCGCGACGCGGGAGGGCGAGAGTCTCGGCGCCGGCCTCGTCGTCACGCTCGACGACATCACCGACCTCGTCTCCGCGCAGCGCACCGCGGCCTGGGCGGACGTGGCGCGGCGCATCGCCCACGAGATCAAGAATCCGCTGACGCCGATCCAGCTTTCGGCCGAGCGCATCAAGCGGCGCTTCGGCAAGGTGATCGTCGAAGGCAAGGACGTCTTCGACCAGTGCACCGATACGATCGTGCGGCAGGTCGAGGACATCCGCCGGATGGTCGACGAGTTTTCCTCCTTCGCGCGGATGCCGAAGCCGTCGCTGCAGCGGGAGGACATCGTCGAGACCGTCCGGCAGGTCGTCTTCCTCTGGCGCGTCGGCAATCCCGAGACGACGATCGAGGAGCAGTTGCCGCATGACGCCGTGCAGGCGCGCTTCGACCGCCGGCTGATCTCGCAGGCGCTGACCAACGTGATCAAGAATGCGACGGAGGCGATCGAGGCCGTACCGGCCGAGGAGCGGGAAGGGCAGGCGCGCATCGATGTGCGCTTCGAGCGCCGCGAGGACGGCCGCATCGTCATCGACGTGACCGACACGGGCAAGGGCCTGCCGCAGGAGCAGCGCCAGAAGCTGCTCGAACCCTATATGACGACCCGGGAGGGCGGCACCGGGCTCGGCCTCGCCATCGTCGGCAAGATTCTCGAAGACCATGGCGGCGGCATCGAGCTGCTCGACCGTCCCGACGGCGCGCGCGGGGCGCGCATCCGGCTCTGGTTCCCCGAAACTGGCCCGGTACAGGAGGCCGAAAGCGGCGCGGAGGGCGCCCGCAACGGCTCCTTGGGCTCAGACCGCGACAACAACAAGAATAGGACAAGCCTATGAGTGCTGACATCCTGGTGGTGGACGACGAGGTCGATATCCGCGATCTGGTCGCCGGCCTTTTGGAAGACGAGGGCTACCGCACCCGCAAGGCGGGCTCCGCCGACGAGGCGCTGGCCGCCATCGCCGCGCGGCGGCCGAACCTCGTCTTCCTCGACATCTGGCTGCAGGGCAGCCGGCTCGACGGGTTGCAGGTGCTGGAACTGATCAAGGAGAGCAACCCCGACCTCGCGGTCGTGATGATCTCCGGCCACGGCAACATCGAGACCGCCGTCTCGGCGATCAAGAGCGGTGCCTACGACTTCATCGAGAAGCCGTTCAAGGCCGACCGGCTGGTGCTGGTGGCCGAACGTGCGCTGGAGGCGTCCCGCCTGAGGCGCGAGGTGCGCGACCTGAAGACCCGCTCCGTCCAGGCGAGCCGCATCGTCGGCCGCTCGACCACGATCAACCAGCTGCGGCAGACCGTCGAGCGCGTCGCGCCGACCAATGCCCGCGTGCTCATCACGGGCGAGCCGGGCTGCGGCAAGGAACTGGCGGCGCGCACGCTGCACGAGGCCTCGACGCGCTCCTCCGGGCCGTTCGTCGTCATCAACGCGGCGACGATCACGCCCGAAACGATGGAGGAGGAGCTGTTCGGCATCGAGGGCGGGAACGGGCGCTCGCGCCGCGTCGGCGCGCTCGAGGAGGCCCATGGCGGCTCGCTCTATATCGACGAGATCGGCGACATGCCGCGCGAGACGCAGAACCGCATCCTGCGCGTGCTGGTCGACCAGAACTTCCAGCGTGTCGGCGGGGCGACGCGCGTCCATGTCGATGTGCGCATCATCTCCTCGTCGAGCCGCGATCTTGCCCGGCTGATCGCCGACGGGCAGTTCCGCGAGGACCTGTACCACCGGCTCGGCGTGGTTCCGATCAAGGTGCCGCCGCTCTCCGAGCGCCGCGAGGACGTGCCGGAGCTGATCGAGTTCTTCATGGACCAGATCTCCGTCGCCAGCGGCCTGCCCAAGCGCCGCATCGGCTCCGACGCCATGGCCGTGCTGCAGTCGCATGAATGGCCCGGCAACGTCCGCGAGCTGCGCAACAATGTCGAGCGGCTGATGATCCTGACCAAGGGCGATCCCAACGCCGAGATCACCGTCGAGATGCTGCCCGCCGAGGTCGGCGCGATGGTGCCGACGACGCCGTCCGGCAGCGGCGGCGAGCGGCTGATGAGCCTGCCGCTGCGCGATGCGCGCGAGATCTTCGAGCGCGAATACCTGATCGCGCAGATCGCACGCTTCTCCGGCAATATCTCCCGCACCGCCGAATTCATCGGGATGGAGCGCTCGGCCCTGCACCGGAAGCTGAAGTCCCTGGGCGTTGGCTAGTCCGCTAGGCGCGCGGCGCATGCCCTTCTGCGCCGCATGCAGAAGAATTGGCCGATAACGCACCATTGCTGCACTTGCGTAATGCGCGGACTCGACGATCTAATGGAGCGTCGGTGTTCCGAGGCTGGCGGGATGACCCGCGATGCGCGAACGGAACGAACTGGATCGCGGGTTTCAATCCGATCGGCGATCCCAACAAAAGGGACTACCCATGGCTGCCGAACGGGCTCAAAACCTCCAGGACACGTTCCTCAACCACGTCCGCAAGCAAAAGATTCCGCTCACGATCTTCCTCGTCAACGGCGTGAAGCTGCAGGGCGTCGTCACCTGGTTCGACAATTTCTGTGTGCTGCTGCGGCGTGACGGGCACTCCCAGCTCGTCTACAAGCATGCCATCTCGACCATCATGCCCGGCCATCCGGTGCAGCTGTTCGAGCCCGAGGAAACGGACAAGACCTGATTTTGGCGAAAAGCCACAAGGACGACCAGGATCGGGCGGCGACGCGGGTCTCAGGCCCCAAGCCGCTCGACGAGATCGAACGCGATATCGCGGCGAACACCCGCGCCTATGTCGTCGGCCCCTATCTCCAGAAACGCGGCGTCGCGGCCGACAGCAACCAGCGCTCCTTCGCAGCGCGTCTGGACGAGGCTGTCGGCCTTGCCGCCGCGATCGACCTCACCGTGGTCGAGCCGGTGCAGGTGCTGCTGACCGCGCTGCGCCCCGCGACCTATCTCGGCAAGGGCAAGGTCGAGGAGCTGGCCGAGCGCATCAACATCGAGGAGATCGGCCTCGTCGTGATGGACTGCGCGCTTTCGCCGGTGCAGCAGCGCAATCTCGAAAAGGCTTTCGGCTGCAAGGTCATCGACCGCACCGGCCTGATCCTCGAAATCTTCGGCCGGCGGGCGCGCACCAAGGAAGGCGCGCTGCAGGTCGAGCTCGCCCATCTGAACTACCAGAAGAGCCGGCTCGTCCGCTCATGGACCCATCTGGAGCGCCAGCGCGGCGGCTTCGGCTTCCTCGGCGGCCCGGGCGAAACCCAGATCGAGGCGGACCGCCGCATCATCCAGGAGCGGATGACCAAGATCGAGCGCGATCTGGAGCAGGTGAAGCGCACCCGCTCGCTGCATCGCGCCAGCCGCAAGCGCGTGCCCTATCCGATCGTCGCGCTGGTCGGCTACACCAACGCCGGCAAGTCGACGCTGTTCAACCGCCTGACCTCGGCCGAGGTGCTGGCTCAGGACATGCTCTTCGCGACGCTCGACCCGACGGCGCGCGCGATCAAGCTGCCGCATGGCGCCCGCATCATGCTTTCCGACACGGTCGGCTTCATCTCGGACCTGCCGACCCAGCTCGTCGCCGCCTTCCGCGCCACGTTGGAGGATGCGATCGAGGCCGACGTGCTGCTGCATGTCCGCGACGTCTCGCATGAGGATACGCAGGCCCAGGCCGCCGATGTGCAGGCGATCCTGCGCGATCTCGGCATCAACCCCGATGACGGCCAGCGCGTGATCGAGGTCTGGAACAAGGCGGATCTGCTCGACCCCGCGGAGCGCGAGCGCCAGCTCGAAGTCGCCGCGCATCGCCCCGCCGAAACGCGCCCCGTTCTCGTCTCCGCCCTGACGGGCGAGGGCATGGAGCGGCTGACGCGAGGCATCGAGCATCGGATCGCCAGGAGCCGCCCGGTCTACCGGCTGGAGCTGGAAGCCGGCGACGGCAAGTCCCTCGCCTGGCTGCACGCCAATGGCGAAATCCTCGAGCGGCAAGATGCGGCGGATGGCCGGCTGAGCCTGCTGGTGCGCCTGCCGCCGGAGCGGGAAGGGGCGTTCGGCGCGCGTTTCGAAGGGGCTCAGCGGCAGGGCTGATTCAGGTGCCGTCATTCTCGGGCAAGCGAAGCGCAGACCCGAGAATCTCCGGCAGGCGAGGCTCCTGGCCGTTTCCGAGAGGGTCGGGTCAAGCCCGACCATGACGCCGATGATTCAGCCGCCCGCTTTCTCGGCCTTCTTCACCGCCCGCCAGAGCGCTTCCATCTCGTCGAGGCTGGCCTCCTTCGCCGTCCGGCCCTCGGCTTCCAGCGCCGCTTCGACCCCCTTGAAGCGCCGCTCGAATTTCGTATTCGCGGCCGACAAAGCGCCTTCCGGATCGGCGTCGAGGTGTCGCGCGAGGTTGGCGACGGCGAAGAGCAGGTCGCCGACCTCCTCCCGCATCGCGGCCTTGTCGCCGCTCGCCAGAGCCTCATCGACCTCGGCGACCTCCTCCTTGATCTTGTCGAGCACCAGCCTTGCATCGTTCCAGTCGAACCCGACGCTGGAGGCGCGCGTCTGGAGCTTCCAGGCGCGGGTCAGCGCCGGCAGGGTGAAGGGCACGCCGGAGAGGACGCTCCTGTCCTCGTCCTTTGGCGGCAGGCCGGCCTCGGCGCGCATGGCGGCCTTGGCGGCTTTCTCGTCGAGCTTGATCCGGTGCCAGAGCGTCTTGACCTCGGCCGGCGTCAAATCGCGCGTGTTGCCAAAGACATGCGGATGGCGGCGCACCAGCTTGGACGTGATGGCCTCGACAACGTCCGGGAAGGCGAAGGCGCCTTCCTCCTCCGCCATCCGGGCATGGAACACCACCTGCAGCAGCAGATCGCCGAGCTCGTCCTTCAGGTCGAGCAAATCCCCGCGGGCGATCGCATCGGCGACCTCATAGGCCTCCTCGATCGTATAGGGCGCGACGGAGGCGAAATCCTGCTCCAGATCCCAGGGGCAGCCCGTGCCGGGCGTCCGCAGGGCCGCCATGATCTCGATCAGACGGGCGATGTCGCGAGAGGGCTGCAACGCTGCGAAACTCCGTGAACTGCGGTAACCTCCCTCCCATGATTCAAGCCACCCCGTCCATTGCGATCGACGAGAGCGAGATCGAGGAGAGCTTCGTGCGCGCCTCCGGTCCCGGAGGGCAGCACGTCAACAAGGTGTCGAGCGCCGTGCAGATCCGCTTCGACGCGCGCCGCTCGAGATCGCTGCCCAACGATGTCGCGATCCGCCTGATGAAGATCGCCGGCAGCCGCCTGACGCAGGACGGCGTGATCGTCATCGTGGCGCAGGCGCATCGCAGCCAGAAGCGCAACCGCGAGGAGGCGGTGGAGCGGCTGGTGGAGCTCATCCGGCAAGCGGCGGTGCGGCCGGAAATACGCCGCGCGACGAAGCCGACCAAGGCCTCGAAGGAACGCAGGCTCGCCTCCAAGGAGAAGCGCTCCGGCGTCAAGGCGGGCCGTGCGCGGCCGGTGTCGGATTGATGGACGCAGCAGCCAAGCCGCGCCGGGTGCCGCGGCGCGTCAGCGCCGACTACCTGCGGCGCGCAGCGATGTACTATCTCGAGCGCTATTCCGCCCCGGCCGAACAATTGCGCCGCGTCCTGCAGCGCAAGATCGTCGCGAGCTGCCGGCATCACGAGCAGGACCCCGCCGCCTTCGCCGGCATGCGGGACACGGTGGTCGCGCGCTGCGTCGCTTCAGGCCTTGTCGACGATACGCGCTTTGCCGAGGCACGCGCGGCGAGCCTGCGGCGCAAGGGCCAGTCGGGCAGGGCGGTAGCCGCCAAGCTCGCTGCCAAGGGGATCGCACGCGATCTCGCGGCCCGATCCGCGGAAGGCGGGGAGGATGTGGAACTGGCCGCCGCCCGCATCGCAGCCCGGCGCAAGCGCCTCGGCCCCTGGCGCCGCCCCGACCGGCCTTTCGACCGGCAGAAGGAGATCGCGGCACTTGCCAGGGCCGGCTTCGCTCCGGCCCTGGCACGCGCCGTCATCGACGGCGAGGCGGAGCCGGACGGGCTCGAAGCCTGACGCGCGGTGCCGCCGGCGTCAGTCCAGCTTCACCTGTGCGTCCTTCACCACGGTCCCCCAGCGCACGACCTCGGCCTTGACGAACTGGCCGAGCTGCTCCCCGGCCATGTCGGGGATCGGGGACCCGTTCTTCTTCCAGGCGTCGACGATCATCTGCGTCTTCAGGGCCTTGCCCACCTCGCTGCGCATCCGCGCCACGACATCAGGCGGCGTGCCCTTCACGGCGAAGAGCGCATACCAGGTCGCGACCTCGAACTGGTCGAGCCCCGCCTCCTTCGCGGTCGGCACATTGGGGATCGCGTCGGAGCGGGTCGCGGCGGCCACCGCGAGCCCGCGCAGTCTTTCGGTCTGGATCTGCGGCGCCGAGGAGCCGAGCCCGTCGAACAGCAGGTCGACCTGCCCGGCGACGACGTCCTGCAGCGCCGGGCCCGCCCCGCGATAGGGCACATGGGTCAGCTTGGTCTTCGTCTGAAGCTGGAAGAGCTCGCCGGCGAGATGATGCGTCGTCCCGGCACCGGCCGAGGCGTAGTTCAGCTTGTCCGGATTCTTGCGGGCATAGTCGATCAGCTCCGCGAGGCTGTTGGCGGGCACCTTGGGATTGACCACCACGACCTGCGGCGGCACGGCGACGAGCGCGATCGGGATGAAGTCGGTCTCGATATTGTATTCGAGCTTCGGATAGAGCGCCGGCGCGATCGCGTGATGCGCGGCTCCGACGAAGAAGGTGTACCCGTCCGGGGCCGCCTTGGAGGCAGCCGTGGCGCCCACCGTCCCGCCGGCGCCGCCGCGATTCTCGATGATCACGCGCTGTCCCAGCAGCGGGTCGAGCGCCGCCGCGAGCGGACGGGCGAAGGCGTCCGTCCCGCCCCCGCCCGGGAAGGGGACGATGAAGGTGACCGGGCGCTGCGGCCAGGATTGGGCCAGCACCGGCCCGCAGGCGAGGGTCGCAAGGCCGGCGATCGCGGCAATCGCCGCGCGGCGTGTCGTCGTCATGGGCGCTCTCCCTTGCGCGCGCTTTGCGGCTCTCTCGGCCGCTGGCGCGTCGATTGTGTAAGCTGTCATTGCGCCATCACGCACGCACCGCGAGCAACCTGGAATTCCTACGACTTTAGGCAAAGACGTCGCACCGGCGACCAGCCGGTCGCATTGCCTCGGGGGGCGAGGCATGGTCAGACGCGGCAGCCCCCCGCCACGCCATGTCCAAGGAGCGTTCCGTGAGCCGTCTCGACAGCTTCATTCGCCGCCTGGAAGCCCAGCGCCTCGTACTCGACTGGGCCGCGTCGAGCCTGCGCGACGTCGAGGGCATCGTGCTCGAACTGGGCCTCGGCAACGGGCGCACCTACGACCATCTGCGCGAAAAGCTGCCCGGACGGGACATCCATGTCTTCGAGAAGAACCCGAGCCCCAACCCGAAATCCATGCCGCCGGTGGACAGGCTGGTCATCGGCGACATGGCGCAGACGCTGCCGGCCTTCGCCGCGCGCCACCCGGCGGAGGCGGCGCTGATCCACGCCGACGTTACGACCGGAGTGCCCGAGCGGGACGCGGTGCTGTTCGCGTGGTTGCCGGAGCAGATCGTCGCGCTTGCGCGGCCGAATGCGCTCGTGGTCAGCGGCTGGGCGCTGGCTCATCCCGTCCTGAGCGGCGTCCCGCTGCCGGACGGCGTGCCCGACGGGCGATATTTCGCCTACCGGGCGAAGCCGGCCGCCTGAGGCCGGCCGGTCACCCCGCCTTCGCAGGCCCCGTGACGATCGGGCGGTCGCTGGCGCCCCATTCGCTCCACGATCCGTCATAGAGCGCCCGCACCGGCTTGCCGATCGATTCCAGTGCCGTCGCCAGGATCGCGGCGGTGACGCCCGAGCCGCAACTCGTGATCACCGGCCGGTCGAGATCGGTGCCGGCCTCCGCGAAGGCAGCGGCGATCGCCTGCGGGTCCTTCAGCCGCCCGTTCTCGACCAGCGCCGTCGCCGGCACGTTGAGCGCGCCCGGCATATGGCCGGAGCGGACGCCGGCACGTGGTTCCGGCGCCTCTCCGCGAAAGCGGTCGGCCGGGCGGGCATCGACGATTTGCGCCCCGCCCGAGGCGAGCGCGCGCGACACGTCATCGGCACTGGCGACGGCGGAATGGTCTAGCCGGGCGGTGAAGCTGCGGGCGGCACGGGCGCGCGGCGAACCCTGTTCGACCAGGCGCCCTTCAGCCTCCCACTTGGCGAAACCGCCGTCCAGGATCACGACATCGCGGGCGCCGAAAGTGCGGAAGGTCCAGCGGACGCGCGGCGCCGAGAACAGGCCCGGCCCGTCATAGACGACGATGCGCATGCCGTCGCCGATCCCCATGGCGCCGACTGCGGCGGCAAAGGCCTCCGGGCGCGGCAGCATGTGGGGCAGGTCGGAGGCGGTGTCCTTCACCGTGTCGATGTCGAACCGCGCCGCGCCGGGAATACGCCGCTCCGCATATTCGGCCGCCGCGTCTCGGTTCTGCGCCGGCAGGTACCAGGAGCCGTCGAGCACGACGATATCGGGCGCGTCGAGGCGTGCCGCCAGCCAGTCCGTCGAAACGAAAACGTCGTCGTGAGCCATGATGTCCTCGAACCCGTCAGGCCAGCGCGATGCGCACGCGCCGGTTCTGCTTGCCCTTTTTCTCGATATCGGTGACCGCCACAAGGCCGATCTCCGCGGTGTTCGCGACATGGGTGCCGCCGCAGGGCTGCAGGTCGATGTCGCCGATGGCGACGAGGCGGATGCGCCCGGAGCCGCGCGGCGGCTTGACCGACATCGTCTTGACGAGGCCGGGATTGGCGTCGAGCTCCTCGTCGCTGATCCAGCGACAGGAGACCTCGGCGTTGCGCGCCACCAGCGCGTTGAGCTTCTCCGTCAGCTCGACCTTGTCGAGCCCGCCCTCGGGAATGTCGAAGTCGAGCCGCCCGTCGCCGTCGCCGATCGCGCCGCCGGTGACCGGGTAGGGCAGGACGACGCTCAGCAGATGCAGGGCGGTGTGGACCTTCATCCGCTTCAGCCGCCGCTCCCAATCGAGCACGGCCGTGACGGTCTCGCCCGGCTGCGGAGCAGTCTGGCCCTCGAGCGGGACATGCAGGATGCGGCTCTTGTCCCCGGGATCGTAGACCGCGGTCCCGATGGCGATCGCGCTGCCGTCGGAGCGCCGCAACGTCCCGGCATCGCCGGGCTGGCCGCCGCCGGTGGCGTAGAATACCGTCCTGTCGAGGATGATGCCGCCGCGCTCGTTCACCGCTTCCACGGTGGCGGCGGTTTCCCGCAGATAGGCATCCTGGCGGAAGAGCAGCTCTGTCGGCATCGTCTCGCGGTCTCGTCAGCGGGTGAATCTCGCGATGAGACTGCCCGAACGCCGCTGCCCGCGCTACCATGCGCAGGGCAGGGCAGCCTCCGCGTCCCGCACATCTTTTCGCAAGCTCTGCGCTCTCTATATGGGGCAGTGCAGGAGGCTGGGGGTTCGACATGGCGCAGCCACGCATGACGCCGCAGGACGGCGTCGCCTGGATCACGGGCGCAAGCTCCGGGATCGGCGCCGCCGTCGCGCTGGAGCTGGCGCGGCGCGGCTGGACCGTCGCCGCCACCGCCCGGCGGCTCGACCGGCTCGAGGAACTGGCGCGGGCCTCGGAAGGCCTTCCGGGCCGGATCGTGGCCCATGCCGGCGACGTCACCGACGCGGTGGCCATGGCGGCACTGGTCGAGACGATCGAGGCCGTGCACGGACCCGTCGCGCTGGCCTTCCTCAATGCCGGCGTGGCGTCGGGCGCGGGCGAGCGCAAGCCCGGCTTCGATCTCGCGGCGGCGGAAACCACGCTCACGGTCAACATCTTCGGCGTGGTGCGCGCGCTGGCGCCCGTCATGGCGCGCATGAGCAAGCGGGGCAGGGGGCAGATCGCCGTCACCGCCTCGCTCGTCGGCTATCGCGGCCTGCCGCTATCGGCGGCCTATGGCGCCTCGAAGGCGGCGATGATCCATCTGTGCGAATCGCTGCGCGAGGACTGCGCGCGCGCGGGCATCGTGCTGCAGGTGGTCAATCCCGGCTTCGTCGAGACGCCGATGACCGAACGCAACGGCTTCTCGATGCCGTTCCTGATGCAGGTCGACGCTGCCGCGACCCGCATCGCCGACGGCTTCGCCAGGGGCGGGTTCGAGATCACCTTCCCGCGCCGGCTGGCCTGGCTGCTCAAGGCCCTGCGCATTCTGCCCTATCCGATCTATTTCGCGCTGATGCGGCAGGTGGCGAAGCGGCTCTGACGCAGCTTTCGTCGTCAGGAGCCCTTGATCGCGGCGAAGGCGTCGAGGGCTCGCTGCCGGCCGAGACCGAGATCGACCATCGGCTGCGGATAGCTTTTGCCCGGATCGATCCCTGCCTCCCGCAACATCGCGGCGCTGGCCTTCCAGGGCTGGTGAATCAGCCCCGGCGGGAGCTTCGCCAGCTCGGGCACCCAGCGGCGGACATACGCGCCCTTCGGGTCCCAGGTCTCGCCCTGCGTTACCGGGTTGAAGATCCGGAAATAGGGCGCTGCGTCCGCGCCGGACCCCGCGACCCACTGCCAGCTCGCGGCATTGTTGGCGGGGTCGGCATCGACCAGCGTGTCCCAGAACCACGCCTCGCCCGCGCGCCAGTCCTGCAGCAGATGCTTGATCAGGAAGGAGGCTACCACCATGCGCACGCGGTTGTGCATCCATCCGGTCGTCCAGAGCTCCCGCAATCCGGCATCGACCAGGGGAATGCCGGTCTGCCCGCGCTGCCAGCGCCGCTGGGCCTCCGGATCGTCATGCCAGGGGAAGGCGTCGAAGCGGGAATCGTAGTTCCGGCTTGCGAGATCCGGGTTGTGGAACAGGAGATGATAGGAGAATTCGCGCCAGCCCAGCTCCGACAGGAACTTCTCGGCGTCAGTGTCCGAACCCGCGGCCTCGCCGCCCTGCCGCGCCATGGCGAGCGCATGCCAGATCTGGCGGGGGCCGATCTCCCCGAAGCGCAGATGGGGGGAGAGGCGCGAGGTGCTTTCGCGGTCGGGGCGGTTGCGATCCTCGGCATAGCCGGAGAGGCCGCTGCCGATGAAGCTTTCCAGCCGCGCGCCCGCGCCCGCCTCCCCGGGCGTCCACGCCTCGCGCAGGCCGCCGGCCCAGTCCGGCCTGCGCGGCTCCAGCCGGAGGTCTGCCAGCGCCAGCGTTTCGCCCGCGGCAGAATCGGGCAGCGCGAGCCGCTCGATCGTCCGAGGGGCGGGCAGGGGACGCGCCGGCTCGCCGCGCTCGCGGGCGGCGCGCCAATAGGGCGTGAAGACCTTCATGGGCTGCCCGGCCTTGCTCGTGACCTCCCAGGGCTCGTTGAGCAGGCTGCCGTTGAAGCTCTGGACCTCGATTCCCGCACGGGTCAGCGTCTCCTTGAGGGCCTTGTCGAGCGCCACCGAGGCGGCGTCGTAGCGCCTGGTCCAGGTGACGCGCGCGATTCGCGCCGATTCGACCAAAGCCGGCAGGATCGTCAGCGGGTCGCCGCGCATCAGGATAAGCGCGCCGCCCTTCTCCTCCAGCGCCGCCGCGAGCGCCTTCAGCGACCGCGACAGCCACCAGCGCGACGCGCCGCCAAGCGAACGGCGATTCCCACCTTCGTCCAGAATATAGAGGCAGAGCACCGGCCCGTCCCCCGCGGCCGCAAGCAGGGCAGGATTGTCGGCGAGACGCAGATCGTCCCGGAACCAGTGCAGAGCGCGCGTCATGGAGCCTCGTCGGATCGTCGCGCATCCAACCGGGCACGCTCAGGATGATCTACCCTTCGGCAGGGGCTTCGGATCACCATGAAAACGGCGCGGCACGCTGCGCGACCCGGCGGCTTCGGAAGACAGGTTGCGATGATTTGAGTGGCGAGGCCGCTGGGGGCCGATGGCTCTGAAGAGCTGGCTCCCGGAGCAGGATTCGAACCTGCGACCAATCGATTAACAGTCGATTGCTCTACCGCTGAGCTATCCGGGAACGGTGGCGGGGTAATAGCGGCGCAGGCCCGACCGCGCAACCCCCTTTCGCCGGCAAATTCGCGACGGCCTGTGCACTGCCGCAAATCACAGCTTCTGTCTTGCGGCGTGCTGCCGCTTGTGGTTATTGCGTCCTCGCGAGACGGCCGAGCCGCTCGCGGAAGGCCTCGTGGCGGAGTGGTTACGCAGAGGACTGCAAATCCTTGCACCCCGGTTCGATTCCGGGCGAGGCCTCCAAACAAACCCCGAATACCCGACGAATTCCGGCATCGCTGCAGCCACTCGATCGCTGCCGATCTGCATCCGGCGTGCGGAGCGAAGGCGCGCTTGCCTTTTGCGCTGCACTCGAACAGAAAGCTGCCATGAACGGCGCCGGCCGGGCTGCTGCGGCAGGACCGCCGGCCCGCGCGCCGTGGACGGAGAATTCGGGCATGGAAGCTTTCATCGAGCTGCGCCGCAACATGGTCGATTGCCAGTTGCGGACCTATGACGTGACGGATCGCGATGTGCTCGCCGCGGCCGATTCGGTCCCGCGCGAGGCCTTCGTTCCCGGGAATGCCTCGCACCTGGCCTATCTCGACCAGCCGATCGCGCTGCCCGGCACCAGCCGCGGGCTGATGGCGCCGATGGTGGTGGCGCGGATGATCCAGACGCTCGACCCGGAACCGGGCGAGGACGTCCTGGAATATGGCGGCGGTTCTGGCTACGGCGCGGCCCTGATGCAGCGCATGGGCGCGAAGGTGTCGCTCTGGGAACCGGATGCCGAGGCGCGCAAGCTCGCCGGGCCGGCGCTGGCCGCGGCCGGAGCGGGCGAGGTCGCGATTCTCGACAAGGCGCCCGCACCAGCCTCCTGCGATGCGATTCTCGTGAGCGGCGCCTGCGAAGTTCAGCCGTCGACCCTGTTCCCGCTGCTGCGGGAGGAGGGCCGCCTGATCGTGATCGAGGGCGCCGGCCGCGCCGCGCGCGTGAAGCTTTATCAGAAGTCGATGGGCGCGGTGTCCGGCCGCACCGTGTTCGACGCGTTCGCGCCCGAGCTCGCCGAGTTTCGGCGGCCCGCGGCCTTCACCTTCTGAGCCGCGGCAGGTGTCGCATTTTTGCGGCACCCTCCGGCTGAAACCGATCCGCTTCCCTCGGCGCGTTGGCTGTGGGGCCGGGTCGGAGTATGAGTTTGTTTCTTCTGCCGAGGCTGGGGCGATGCCTGGGCGCGACTTTGAGTGCGCACGAGAGGCGTCCAGTGGAAACACGAAGCGATATGAAGAAGCTCGGATCTGGCGTGACGGCGGTGCTCGCCATCGTCATGGCGGCCGGATTGTCGAGCGCCGTGAGCGCGCAGACCATGGATGCCGCGCTGGCGCGGGCCTATGGCGCCAATCCCACCCTGAACGCGCAGCGCGCCTCGGTGCGCGCGATTGACGAGAACGTGCCGCAGGCGCTGTCCGGCTACCGGCCCCGCATCACGGCGTCCGCCGATATCGGCGCCAGCATCACCCAGTCGGAGATCCCCGGCGGTGCGGCGTCCTCCCCCTATCATGCCAGTGCGACGTCCCGGCTCGGCCCGCGCGGCGCCGGTGTCCAGATCACCCAGAACATCTTCGATTCGGGCAAGACGCGGGCCCAGGTGAGCCAGTCCGAATCGCAGGTGCTCGGCGCAAGGGCGACTTTGCGCAACACCGAGCAGAACGTCCTGCTCGACGCCGCCACCTCCTATATGAACGTGCTGCGCGACACCGCGATCCTGACGCTGAACCGGAACAACGTCGAGGTGCTCGAGGAACAGCTGCGCCAGACGCGCGACCGCTTCCAGGTCGGTGAAGTGACGCGCACCGACGTGGCGCAGGCCGAGGCCAGCCTTGCGGCCTCGCAGTCGCAGGCGATTCTCGCCGAATCCAACCTGAAGACGTCCATCGCCCGCTACCGGCAGAATATCGGCGCCGAGCCGCGCCAGCTCGCTCCGGCCAAGCCCGTCGAGAACCTGTTGCCGAAGTCGCTTCCGGCGGCGCTGGGACAGGCACTGGTCAATCATCCCGCCATCGTGGCCTCGCTCCACGGCGTCGATGCGGCCGAACTGCAGGTGAAGGTGACCGAGGCGAGCCTCTACCCGGTTCTGGGGGTCACCGGCTCGGTGCAGCAGCGTTACGACAGCCAGTACTACGGCGACAACCGGCTTTCGGCGAGCATCGTCGGCACGCTGACGATCCCGATCTACGAAGGCGGCCAGGTCTATGCCGCGACGCGGCAGGCCAAGGAGACGGCCGGCCAGCGGCGCATCGAGGTCGATACCCAGCGCGATACGGTGCGGGCGGCACTGGTCTCCGCCTGGGGCGGTCTCGAAGCGGCCAAGGCGCAGATCACCGCGGCGCAAGCCCAGGTCGAGGCCGCGACCACGGCGCTGGCCGGCGTGCGCGAGGAGGCCAAGGTCGGCCAGCGGACGACGCTCGACGTGCTGAACGCCCAGCAGTCGCTGGTGAGCGCGCGCTCTACGCTGGTCAGCGCGCAGCGCGACCGCGTCGTCGCCTCCTATGCGGTGCTGTCGGCGATGGGCAGGCTCTCCGCGCAGACGCTGAAACTGAAGGCGGCGGCCTACGATGCCCGCCAGCATTACGACCAGGTCAAGGGCCTGCTCTGGGGTACGCAAACGCCGGACGGGCGCTGACCCGCGCGGCGGCAAGCCTGCAACAGCGCGGATTTCTCCTGTGGGGGACCTCTCGCGCTGCTTGTGCGCCCCGAGTCTCATGGAATACTGCGCTTTGGAGTGGCGTTGATTCCATCGACGCGCGTCTGATCCAACGGTCCGGGCTGACATGAACGCGCAGGCGAAACCCAACGAACCGTCGATGGAGGAGATTCTCGCCTCCATCCGCCGGATCATATCCGACGACGAGGCCAAGCCCGAGGAGGCAGCTCCGGCTGCCGAGCCGGAGCCCGAGCCCGCTGCCGCGGCGGCTGCCGAGCCCGCGCCCATCGACGATGATGTGCTCGACCTCGGCACGGAGGCCGCGTTCGTGGCCCCGCCCGTCATGCCCGAGCCTGAGCCGGCCCCGCAGCCGCAATTTGAATCCGATGTCGATTTCGCCGATCCGGCTCCGTCGCCCGTCGTCGCGATGCCGGCGCCCCCGCCGCCTGCCCCGGAGCCCGACCCGGCCCCGGTCTTCGCGTCGAACCCGCAGGCGATCGACATGGCCTCGCTGCTGTCGGATCAGACCAGCTCGGCGGTGACCAGCGCGTTCGGTCAGCTCGCCAACACGGTCCTGAGCAACAATGCGCGCACGCTCGAGGACCTGGTCAAAGACATGCTGAAGCCGATGCTGAAGGGCTGGCTCGACGACAACCTGCCGGGCATGGTCGAGCGGCTCGTGCGCGCCGAGATCGAGCGCGTGGCGCGCGGCGGACGCGGCTGAACGAGGCGGTCCCGAAAATAGCAAAGGCCGGCTTCGAGCCGGCCTTTTGTATCGTCAACCTTGGTCAGCTCTGCGTGGCAGCCGCGCGCCGCGCGCCAGGCGCCGGACCGTCAGACCCCGCCGAATCGGGCTCACGGCTATCGTCGAGGCGAGCGCTGCCGCGCGAGAGGCGCCGCGACTGCTTGAACTCGTCGAAGGCGCCAGCCTCATCGAGCCGCTTCAGCCCATAACCGGCGAGGGTGAGCGCCACTGCGCCCGGACCCATGCGGGCGACGAGCATCGCGAGACCGACGGCAACCGGCCGGGAATACTGCCCCTCGGCGGCACGGACGGCGACATAAGCGCCGAGCGCATTTACAAGAAGTCTCATCGTTTCAGCCCCTTACAATGCGACCTTGCGGTTCTCGCCAAGGTCGGGCTTGGCGCCCGTCAGCGCCGCCGCCGCCATCTTGACGCTGGTGACGATCTTGCCCGGGCTGTCCCAGAATTCGGCCATGCTGGGGCGCACGCGCAGGATGCGGATGTTCGGATCGTCCGCGCTGTCCCAGAACGCCTTGTTGCTGGCGTCCCAGAGATCATGGACCTTCGCGCGGTCGTCGAAAACACTCGCGGTGCCGGTCACCGAAAGATATTGGTGCCCGCTGGTATCGGCGAAAGCCAGGCAGACATTGTCGTTGACCTGGATCTCGTCGTCCTTGTGATGGCGCCGGTCGGTCAGGAAGTAGATCGTGTCCTCGTCGCGCTCGGCATGGGCGTGCATCGGGCGGGCGCGCAGCTCGTCGCCCAGGCCGTCATGGGTCACGAGCATGGCGAATTTGATCGAGTCGACGAGTTCCCAGACGCGGTCCTGGTCGCTGTGATGAGTCATGAAGCCCTCCTCGGGATGCTTTCTGAAAGGTGTCGGATGTCAACGGCACCGGGCCTGACAGGTTCCCCGCAGTCAGCATCCGATCGGAACATCGCGAGCGCAGGCGCGTAGTCGTGATCGGCGGGGCCAGAAGAGGTCGTCCGCCGGGGTCGCGCGCAGGATGATTGAAGGCGGCCCGCCCATCACTCGCTCCGGGGGATATCCGCGATGGCCAAATCCATGAGCAACACGACTGTGAACAAAACGCGCGCTGCCGCCGCCAGGTCCGCAGGCTCCGACAAGGTTGTGAAGTCGAGCGGCATCGACCTCGCCTCGAACACGAAGACCAAGGTGATCGGCATCCTGAACGAGCGACTGGCGGATGGGATCGACCTGGCTCTGCTGACCAAGCAGGCCCACTGGAATCTCAAGGGCCCCGGCTTCATCGGCATCCACCTCATGCTCGATGGCTTCCGCGGCGAGCTGGACGTTCATGTCGATACGGTGGCCGAGCGCATCGCCCAGCTCGGCGGGATCGCGCTCGGCACCAGCCAGACCACGGCGCAGGCGAGCTCGCTGGGACCCTACCCGACCGACATCGTCTCGGTTCAGGACCATCTGCAAGCGCTGGTCGAGCGCTATGCCGATGCCGGCAACAAGGTGCGCGAGGCGATCGACGCCTGCGACGAGGCCGGCGATGCCGGCACCGCCGATCTGCTGACCGCCTATTCCCACATGCTCGACAAGTCGCTCTGGTTCATCCAGTCGAACATTGGCTGAAGCGAGCCGGGCGCCATCGAAAACGTTGACGGGCAGGGCGCGCATGGGCTCTTAGAACGCTGAAGAGCTTTTGGCCTGTTTTCAACGGCCGGGGCAGGTCCCCGGCCGTTCTGCGTTCGAGCGAAGCGATGATGGACAAGACTTTCGAGCCGGCTGCCGTCGAGGCCCGGATCAGCAAGGCGTGGGAAGAGGCGCAGGCCTTCAAGGCGGGCCGGGGGGCGGAGCCCGGGGCCGAGCCCTACTGCATCGTGATCCCGCCGCCGAACGTCACCGGCTCGCTGCATATGGGCCACGCGCTCAACAACACGCTGCAGGACGTGCTCTGCCGCTTCGAGCGCATGCGCGGCAAGGACGTGCTCTGGCAGCCCGGCACCGACCATGCCGGTATCGCGACGCAGATGGTGGTCGAGCGCAAGCTTGCCGCCGAGAACAAGAGCGACCGCCGGACCATGGGCCGCGAGGCCTTCCTTGCCGAGGTGTGGAAGTGGAAGGAGGAGTCCGGCGGGACCATCGTCAACCAGCTCCGCCGGCTCGGCGCCTCCTGCGACTGGTCGCGCGAACGCTTTACCATGGACGAGGGCCTCTCGGCCGCCGTCGTCAAGGTCTTCGTCGGCCTGCACAAGCAGGGGCTGATCTACCGCGCCAAGCGGCTGGTCAACTGGGACCCGAAGTTCCAGACGGCGATCTCCGACATCGAGGTGTTGCAGGTCGAGAAGACCGGCTCGTTCAAGTGGCAGCGCGGTGGGGAGGACGCGTTCGACGCGGCCAAGCTCGACAAGGCGCTGGCCCGCGACCCCAACGGCCACCTCTACTATTTCGACTACCCGCTCGACGGCGCGACCTACGACGCCGACGATGCCTCGACCTACATCACGGTCGCCACGACGCGGCCGGAAACGATGCTGGGCGACACCGGCGTCGCGGTGCACCCGGAGAACGAGAAGCTGGGGCACCTGATCGGCAGGAAGGTCGTGCTGCCGCTGGTCGGCCGCGTCATCCCGATCTTCGGCGACGACTATGCCGATCCGGAAAAGGGCACCGGTGCGGTCAAGATCACCCCGGCGCATGACTTCAACGATTTCGAGGTCGGCAAGCGCCACCAGCTCGACGTCATCAACATCCTCGACGGCGAGGCGCACATCACGCTGGACGGAAACGAGGATTTCCTGGCCGGTGCCAGGCCGGACGCCGGGACGCTGGCGTTGGACGGCCTCGACCGCTTCGCCGCCCGCCGGCGCGTCGTGGCGATGATGGCCGAGCGCGGCCTGCTCGCCAAGGTCGAGCCCAACACCCACACCGTGCCGCATGGCGACCGCTCCGATGTCGTGATCGAGCCCTGGCTCACCGACCAGTGGTATGTCGACGTGAAGCCGCTGGCGCAGCGCGCGATCAAGGCGGTGCAGGACGGACGGACCAGGTTCACCCCCGAAAACTGGACCAAGGTCTTCTATGACTGGCTGGAGAACATCGAGCCCTGGTGCGTCTCGCGCCAGCTCTGGTGGGGCCACCAGATCCCGGCCTGGTTCGGCCCGGACGGCGAGGTCTTCGTCGCCGAGTCGGAAGCGGGAGCCCAGGCGCTCGCGGTCGGCCATTATGGCGGACCTGTTGCGCTGACGCGCGACGAGGACGTCCTCGACACCTGGTTCTCGTCGGCGCTGTGGCCGTTCTCGACGCTGGGCTGGCCGGAGGCGACGCCGGAGCTGAAGCGCTACTATCCGACGGCGACGCTGGTCACGGCCTTCGACATCATCTTCTTCTGGGTGGCCCGGATGATGATGATGGGCCTCAACGTCATGGATGAGGTGCCGTTCAGGGACGTCTACATCCACGCCATCGTTCGCGACGAGAAGGGCGCGAAGATGTCGAAGTCGAAAGGCAACGTCATCGATCCGCTGGTGCTCGTCGACCAGTACGGCGCCGATGCGCTGCGCTTCACGCTGGCCGCGATGGCGGCACAGGGGCGCGACATCAAGCTCGCCACCTCGCGCGTCGAGGGCTATCGCAACTTCGCGACCAAGATCTGGAACGCGGCCCGCTTCGCCGAGATCAATGGCTGCGCGCGGGCGGAAGGCTTCGATCCGGCCGCGGTGAAGCAGCCGCTCAACCGCTGGATCCTGAGCGAGGCGGCGCGAGCGGCCGAGGAGATCGCCGCCGGTATCCCGAGCTTCAGGTTCAACGAGGCGGCCGGCGCGGCCTATCGCTTCGTCTGGAACCAGTTCTGCGACTGGTATCTCGAGCTCGCCAAGCCGGTGCTGCAGGGCGAGGGCGTCGATCCGGCCGGGAAGGCCGAGACGCAGGCGACCGTCGCCTATGTGATCGACCTGATCTGCCAGCTCCTGCATCCCTTCATGCCGTTCCTCACGGAGGAGCTTTGGGCGCAGAAGGCCGGCGTCGGCGCGCCGCGCAAGCTGCCCGCCGGAGACGATGCGCTGGTCTGCCTGACGCGCTGGCCGGATCTCGCCGCGCTCAAGGACGAGGCGGCCGAGGCCGAGATCGGCTTTGTCGTCGACCTGATCTCCGACATCCGCTCGGTCCGCTCGGAGGTCAACGTGCCGGCCGGCACGCAGGCGCCGCTGGTCCTCGTCAACGCCGCCGAAGCGACCCGGACGACGATCGGCAGCTGGCGGCCGATGATCGAGCGGCTGGCGCGCGTCTCGCAGATCGCCTTCGAGAACGCGGCGCCGGCCCAGTCGGCGCAGATCATCGTGCGCGGCGAGGTGGCCGCGCTCCCGCTCGCGGGGCTGATCGATCTCGATGCCGAGCGGGCGCGCCTGGCCAAGGAGCTCGCCAAGCTCGATCAGGACATCCTTGTGGTCGAGAAGAAGCTCGGCAATCCCGACTTCATGGCCCGGGCGCCTGAGGAGATCGTCGAGGAGAACCGCGAGCGGAAGGCAGCCGCGGAGGCTCGCAAGCAGAAGGTCGCGGAGGCGCTGGCGCGGCTGAGCTGACGCGCCATCGCAATCCCGCCATGCCGCCGTCGTCAAATCGACGCCGGCGCGAGAGAGGACTCGCCATCTCCCGCTGCGGCAGGTTATATGCGCGTGACGCAGCGCTGCCATGCGCTGGGCCGGAAGATCGAGGCTGCCATTCGATCCTCTGGGTGAGGGCAGCTTCGCTGTTCTGAACCCGCGAGGAACGGGCGGCGGTGGGTGAAGCGCAAAACAGGATCGGCTGACCAAGACCCATGCTCAAGCGCGCTTACGACTGGTGCGTCTCTTACGCGTCCCACCCCGCCGCCCCCTGGTTGCTCTTCGCGCTGACCTTCGTGGAAAGCTCGGTCAGCCCGCTCCCGCCGATCCCGCTGCTTCTGCCCATGTGCATCGCCAGGCCCGACCGCGCCTGGTTCTATGCCGGTGTCTGTTCGCTCGGAGCCATCCTCGGAGGCTATGTCGGCTACGGTATCGGCTTTCTGCTCTACGACTCGCTCGGCGCCTGGCTGATCGGCATCTACGGACTGCAGGACAAGGCGGCGCAGCTGATCTCGACCTCGCAGGATTACTGGTTCTGGGTGCTCGTCACCAAGGGGCTGACGCCGATCCCGTTCAAGATCGTCACGATCATGTCCGGCTTCCTGCATTTCGACCTGTGGAAGTTCACGATCGGCATGATCGTGTCGCGCACGAGCTTCTTCCTGATGATCGCGCTGGCGCTGCGCTTCTATGGCGACGACATTCGCATTTTCATCGAGAAGCACCTGCCGATGACAGCGCTGGCGCTGCTCATCGTCGTGGTTGGCGGCTTCTTCGTCCTGCCGATGGTTCTCTGAAGGCGCGGCTTTCGCGATGTGGCTCCGTGGCAACACCGCCGTGTCATCTCTTGCGGACGGTCGGCCCCGCCGCGAAGCCGCCACAAACGGGCCTCAGCACAGGCGCCTGTTAAGCTCCCGAGATATAAGCGGATTGGAGTTTAACGCGCACGGCTCGGAACGGTTCCGGGTCGTCAGGCGGCAGGCAGGTGAATGCTACGAGGCGCGTTCGAGTACAGGGATCGCCCCGGCCGGATCACCGGCCGCAATGTCGATTCCAATGCGCTTCGACATCCGCCTCGGCACTCCACCACAGGAATGCTCGCAGTCCGCCTTTCTGATGCCGAACTTGAAGCGCGTTCTGCGGGCTTGGTAGCTCGAACTGCCAATGAAGATCAGGCTGCGCCATTGGCTGGCGCGCCGGCAGGTGGCATCGCCAGGGGCGGTGCCGTGATATTCCCAGGAGGGGCGGTCGAAACCCATTGCTATGCGGATCACTGACGTCACCATAGCATGCGTGTTGCTGACCTTCGGCGGGCTTCAGGCCAGCCGGGCTCAGGACGTCGCAACCGGGCAGCCCCTGCTGCCGCCGCGTCCGATTCCGGGCATCGCCCTGCCGGAACCGGGCGATCCGGCGCCTGCGTCTCCGCTGCCGGGAGCCGCCACCGTCGCACCGTCACTGAACACGCCGACAGCCCACACCGCTTTGCCGCTGGTGCCCTTCACCAGCGCGCGGGATGCGCTGCGCGCCTGGGTGAGGGATTCGACCGCCGGAGATAAGGTCGGCGCCGTGCGGGCGCTCGAATATGCCGCCTCGCAGGGCCATGTCGCGGCCCAGTTCAAGCTTGGCCGGATGTATGCCGGCGGCGAGGGCGTTCCGGCGAACGATCTCAAGGCGTTCGAGTATTTCTCGAAGATCGCGGACGAGAATGCCGACGCCGTGCCCGGCACGGCGCAGGGCCGGATGGTCGGCAATGCCTTCGTGGCGCTGGGCGGCTATTTCAGCGACGGGATCAAGGGCAGCTATGTGAAGCCCGACGCCAACCGCGCCTTCGACATGTTCCACTACGCGGCCTCGTATTTCGGAGACCCGGACGGGCAGTACAACCTCGCCCGGCTCTATATGAAGGGGCAGGGCACCCATCGCGACCCGCGCCAGGCGGCGCGCTGGATGAAGCTCGCAGCCGAGAAGGGCCATGCGCCGGCCCGGGCCGCCTTCGGCGAGATGCTGATCCGCGGCGGCGAGGGCGTGCCGCGCCAGCCGGTCCTCGGCCTGATGTGGCTCGCGATGGCGCGCGAGGGGGCCGACCCCGTCCGCGAGACCTGGATCATCGAGCGGCATGATGCCGCCTTCGCCGCGGCCTCGTCCTCCGACCGCGCCGCGGCCCTGGCCATGATCGAGCGGCAGCAGCTGGCAAGCTCGCCCGGCGAGCAGAAGGCGCCTGTCGAACAGCGCTGAGCGTTCCCTGGCGCTGCGAGGCGCCTGTCAGGTGAGCTCGATCAGGACCGGGACATGGTCCGACGGCTTGTCCCAGCTGCGGACATGTTTGGCGATCCGCACGCCGGCGAGCCGGTCGGCCGCCTGGGAAGACAGCAGCAGATGATCGATGCGGATGCCGTTGTTCCGCTGCCACGCCCCCGCCTGATAATCCCAGAAGGTGTAAAGCCCGGCCGCATCCGTCGTGCTGCGAAGCGCCTCGGTCAGGCCGAGATTGATCAGGCCGCGAAACGCGTCCCGCGTCTGTGGCAGGAACAGCGCGTCGCTGACCCAGGCGCCGGGATCGCGCGCATCGCGAGCGTCCGGGATGACATTGTAGTCGCCGGCGAGCACCAGCGGCTCCTCCTGCTGGAGGAGCATCGCCGCATGGGCGGTCAGCCGTCTCATCCAGTTGAGCTTGTACGGGTATTTCTCGGTGTTCGGCGGATTGCCGTTGGGCAGGTAGATCGAGGCGACGCGCAC
The DNA here is from genome assembly GCF_900156025.1 of Allobosea sp. TND4EK4. Taxonomy (GTDB): domain Bacteria; phylum Pseudomonadota; class Alphaproteobacteria; order Rhizobiales; family Beijerinckiaceae; genus Allobosea. The sequence continues at coordinate 190,449 of NZ_FTMO01000003.1, read as the reverse complement.
GACACCGTCGCCGAACGGCAGAACGCCTTCGAGATACCGCGCCTGCTCGTCGCCCTCGTCGCCCGGCAGGCCGCGGCGCACATCCTCCAGCTTGCTGCGGCTGAGAATCGCGACACCGTTGAATGTCTTCTGCCCATGCGTCTCGACCTGCCACCCGGCCGCCTCGATCTCGGCGCGCGGAAAGTCCGCGTCGATGCATTTGATCTCCTGCAGGCAGAGCGCGTCCGGCTCGGCCTCCTTCAGGAAGTCGAGCAGGTGGCCGAGGCGCTGGCGGACCGAATTGACGTTCCAGGTGGCGATACGCACGAAACCGCTCCAATTGACCGAGCCGGGAAGGGCTGGTTCCCGCGCCGTCCGGCGCCGGGGATCGAGGCACCGTACCGAGTCCGGCCGGGACCTGGCCATCAAAAAAGCCCTCCGCGGCGACGCGGAGGGCCGAATAGCCCGGACGACGACCCCGATCCGTCAGGGGCAGGCGCGAACGACCCCGCCGGACGCGATATAGGTCCCGGTCTCGGGGTTGTAGGTCCGGAAACGGCGCGAGCAATAGGCGACCGCATCAACGTCCTCGTCGCTGTAGCCATAGGCCGGCGCCGGGGCGGTATAGACCGGGCGCGGAGCAGCGAGCGCGCCCGCAGCCAGAGCGCCGCCGATGATGCCGGCTGCAACGCCCGCGCCGATGGCCGGACCGCGACGATAGCCGCCATAATAGCGCGGCCCGTAGTAACGCGGCCCGTAATAGCCGTGGCGCCGCCACTGCACGTCCTGAACGAGCGGTGCCGCCGTGCCGGGGCCGGCAACGGCCATCGCCGGAGCGAGCGGAGCTGCCGAAGCGGGCGAGGAAAGGGCGGCAGCTCCCGCGACCGTGGCGGCAATGACGAACGTCCTGATCATCACGAAACTCCTTTTCGCTTCAATGCGAAGGAACTCCGCATGTTCCCTCTGATCGACCCAATTTAGCGATCCTGCGCCCTTCGTGAAAGATCATGCGCAAAGGGGCGCGTAATAGGGCTGTCGCATCGCCATGGCTCGGCTATCGGGACAACGCTCCGGGGCGGCTTGCGCGATGCCGATTCTGCCGCCATCTAGCGTTGCACTGCACAAGCTCCGCATCATCCGTTCGAAGGACATCTGGACGATCATGGCCCAACCCGGCGGCACTCCCAACCCCATTCTGGCCCGGGCCGCGATGAAGCCGCTGCCGGCGCTCATCTTCGGCAGCCGCTGGCTTCAGCTGCCGCTCTATATCGGCCTCATCGTCGCGCAATGCGTCTACGTCTTCCTGTTCCTCAAGGAGCTCTACCACCTCGTCACCCACGCCTTCGAGTTCAGCGAGCAGCAGATCATGCTCGTGGTCCTCGGGCTGATCGACGTGGTGATGATCTCCAACCTGCTGATCATGGTCATCGTCGGCGGCTACGAGACCTTCGTTTCGCGGCTGCGGCTGGAAGGCCATCCAGACCAGCCGGAATGGCTGAGCCACGTCAATGCCAGCATCCTCAAGATCAAGCTGGCGATGGCCATCATCGGCATCTCGTCGATCCACCTGCTGCGAACCTTCATTGAGGCCGGCAACATCGGCGGGCTGGGCCGGACCACGAACTACACCGAATCCGGCGTCCTGCTGCAGACGATGATCCACGTCGTCTTCATTCTCTCGGCCATCGGCATCGCCTGGGTCGACAAGATGACGACGCATCCTGCCAAGGGCCATTGAGGGACGGCTGAGGCGCCGTTCTCAGGGCGCCGCGCAGCGGGCCCCGAGAAAATCGGTCATGTGAAGGCGCTGGTTTCCGAGACGCCTGGGTCGAGTCCGATCATGCCGCTTGGCAGGGCTACTGCCCGCGCCCGCCGCGCGCGGCAAAGCGGATCGCCTCCTCGGCCGCACGGAAGAGGGCGCTGGCCTTGTTGACGCATTCCTGCTGCTCGGAGACGGGGTCGGAATCGTAGACGATGCCGGCGCCGGCCTGGACATGCATGGTCCCGTCCTTGACCACCGCCGTGCGCAGCACGATGCAGGTATCCATCTCGCCATTGGCCCCGAAATAGCCGATGCACCCGGCATAGGCTCCGCGCGCATCACGCTCCAGTTCGTCGATGATCTCCATCGCCCGGACCTTCGGGGCGCCGGAGACGGTGCCGGCCGGGAAGCCGGCGATCAGTGCCGCCAGCGAATCGTGCTGCGGGTCGATCCGACCCTCGACGTTCGAGACGATGTGCATCACCTGGCTGTAGCGCTCGACGAAGAAGGAGTCGGTGACCTTCACCGTGCCGATCTGCGCAACCCGGCCGACGTCGTTGCGGCCGAGATCGAGCAGCATGAGGTGCTCGGCGCGCTCCTTCGGGTCGGCCAGCAGTTCCTCGGCAAGGGCCTCGTCCTCGCCGGGCGTTCCGCCGCGGCGGCGCGTGCCGGCAATCGGGCGGATGGTGACGGTGTCGTCGCGCAGCCGCACCAGGATCTCCGGGCTCGAGCAGACGATCTGGAAGTCGGCGAAGTCGAGATAGCAGAGGAAAGGCGCAGGATTGACCCGCCGCAGCGCCCGGTAGAGCGCGAAGGGCGGCAGCGCGAAGGGCGCCTCGAAGCGCTGCGAGAGCACGACCTGGAAGATGTCGCCGGCGCGGATATACTCCTTCGCCTGCGCCACCATGGCGAGATACTCGTCCTGCGACGTGTTCGAGGTCGTGACCGGCTCGGGCAGCTTAGCGATGTCGATCGCGGCTTCCGCCGGCAGCGCCCCTTCCAGGGCGCGCGCCACCGCATCGAGCCGCTCCTGCGCCCGCTCATAGGCATGGCGGGCGGCGACGCCCGGCTGGTGGCGAACCGGCGTGACGAGGTGGATCTCGTCACGGACGGAATCGAACACCACCATCAGGGTCGGCCTGCTCAGGATCGCGTCCGGAACGCCGGTGCCGGTCTCCTTCGGCTCCGGCAGGCGCTCCATCAGCCGCACCATGTCGTAGCCGAGATAGCCGAAGACCCCGGCCGCCATCGGCGGCAGGTCCTCCGCCTCGGGGATCGCGCTCTCGGCCAGCAGCGCGCGCAGGCTTTCGAAGGCCGGCCGCGGATCGTCGAGGAAGGCCTCGCCCAGCGCCGGGCGGCAGGCCGAGGCCTGGCCGCGATGGCAGCGCCAGATCAGGTCCGGCTCCAGCCCGATCATCGAATAGCGGCCGCGCACCGCGCCGCCCTCGACCGATTCGAGCAGGAAGGCCGGGCCGGTCGTGGCGTGGCGGAGCTTCAGGAAGGCGGCGACCGGCGTCTCGCAGTCTCCGACGAGCACCCGCCGCAGGAGCTGCGGCGCGCCGGCGTCATAGGCCTGCGAGAAGCGCTCGAACTCCTGGAAGGGCTGCGCCGTCAATTCTGCGCGCCCCCGGTGGCGTTGCGGAAGGCGGCCTCGTTGACGCTGACGCCCAGTTCCGCCTGCCGGCGCGAGACATATTGCTGCAGCATGTCGTCGGCGATGTTGCCCGACAGCGCCTTCACGAAGTTCTCCGCCTCCTGCGTGGTGCGCACGAAAGGCGCGGTCGTGGCCGAATCGACCTTGAACAGGATGCGTCCGCCATCGACTCCGCCGGCCGAGCCGCTCTTGCCGGCATAGGTGCCGAAGATCTGGCTGACGACATTGCCGGGCAGCTCGGGGCGCTGGTCCTGGCGGCCGAGATCGGCCGCGGTCTCGACGGTGAGGCCGGCAGAGGCCGAGACGGCATCGAAGCTCTCGCCCTTGTCGAGCCGCTCGACCAGCTCGCGGGCCTTGGCCGAGAGCTTCGACGCGGTCTCATCGGCCCGCCATTGCTGCTCGACCTCGGCCTTGACCTCCTCGAACGGGCGATCCCGCGCCGGGTCGATCTTGCTGACGTCGAACCAGACATAGCCGCCGTTCTGCGGCAGCCGGATCGCCTCGTTGTCGACGCCGAGATCGGAGGCGAAGATGCCCCGCAGCGTCGCGTCGCCGCCGGGCAGGGGGGCTTCCTTCGAACCGTCGGGCTTGGCCATGGCCTGGCTCATCGGCCCGGCGGTGCGCAGCGCGATCCCGAATTGCTTGGCGATTTCCGCCAGCGGCTTGGCGGAGGCGCGCTCGTCCTCGATCTTGTCGTGCAGGTCGGTGATCTGGCTGGAGGCACGGCTCGCGGCGACCTGGGCCTTCACCTCCTCCGCAACCTCCTCGAAGGGCCGGACATGCTGCGGCTCGACCTTGGTCACGCGCAGCAGCACACTGCCAAAGGCGCTCTTCACCGGAGCGCTGACCGCGTTTTCCTCCAGCGCGAAGGCGGCGTCGCGCACCGCGGGATCGAAGATCTGGGCGCGGGTGAAGGTGCCGAGCGTCAGGTCGGCGAAGGCGACGTTCCGTTCGGTGGCGATCTCGTCGAAAGTCTCCCCGCCGTCGATCTTCGCCCTGGCGGCCTTCGCCTCTTCCTCATTGGGGAAGGCGATCTGCTGCACGGTCCGCGTCTCGGCGGTGGTAAAGCGGGCCTTCTCGGCCTCGTAGCGCGCCTTGGCGTCGACCTCCGTCACCTTGGCCGGGTCGGCCAGCGTGTCGGCGGTCAGAGCCAGCACCGAGGCTGTCCGGTATTCCGGCGCGCGGAAGGCGATCTTGCGATCGTTGTAGAAGGTCTTGAGCTGTTCTTCCGTCGGCGCGGCGATCTCGCCTGCGGCGCTCGCGGGCATGCGGGCGAAGGTGACGGCCCGCTTCTCGTTGCGCAGGCGCGAGCCGATCTCCTGCAGCGCGACCGGAACGGTGAAGCCGCCGGTGATCATCTCCGCCAGTTCCTGGCGCAGCACCGCCTGGCGCTGGATCGCGACATAGCTCTGCTCGGTATAGCCGTTCGTCCGCAGCAGCTCGTTGAAGCGGTCGGCAGAGAATTTGCCTGCGGCATCGCGGAAGACCTGATCGTCGAAGATCAGGTTGCGGATCGTCTCGTCGGAGACCGCAAGGCCCATCGCCTTCGCCGTCTGGTCGAGGGTTGCGTCGGCGAGCAGGCGCGAGAGCACCTGGCGGTCGAGGCCGAGCGCGCGCGCCGTCTCGGGCGATATCTGGCGGCGCTGCTGGCGGATCAGGTTCTGGATCTCGTTCTGGTAGGCGGTCCGCATCTGCTCGATGCCGATCTCGCTCTTGCCGACCTTGGCCACCTCGTTGCGGCCGTAGCCGCGGAAGATGTCGCCGACTCCCCAGATCGCGAAGGCGAGGATCAGGACGCCGAACAGGAGGCTGATCACGAGCTTGCCGAGAAGTCCCTGGCTCGCCTTGCGGATGCCCTGCATCATCATGAAAACGGTCTTCCCTGAACCTGCTCGTGACGCGCGATAGAACGACGCGCTCATTTTCCGGCGCTGCTTATAGGAACCGGCGGCGAAAGCCGCAATCGCCGTGCATTGGCAACGGTGGGCGCCCATGCGCGTTCTTGCGTGAGATTGCGGCATGGGGCGGGCATTGCTACAGCCGATGGGACGATTTTGGAGGAACGACGTGACGCGCAGCATCCGGCCGCTGGTAGCGGGCAACTGGAAGATGAACGGGCTCAAGGCCGATCTCGCCATCGCGGCGGAGGTGGCCAAGGGCTATGATGCGGGCCTCAAGGCCTCCGTCGACCTCGCCATCTGCCCTCCGGCCACGCTGCTGTTCACCGCGACTTCCGGGCTGATCGGCTCTCGCATCGCGACCGGTGGACAGGATTGCAGCGTCAACCTCTCCGGCGCCTTCACCGGAGAGGTGTCGGCAGAGATGCTGGCGGATGCGGGCGCGACCTTCTGCATCGTCGGCCATTCCGAGCGCCGCACCCTGCATGGCGAAAGCAATGCGACGGTGCAGGCCAAGGCGATGGCCGCCCGCCAGGCGCTGCTCGTGCCGATCGTCTGCGTCGGCGAGACGCAAGGTGAGCGGGAGGCCGGCAAGGCGCTCGCCGTGGTGCGCAAGCAGCTCAAGGGCTCGGTGCCCGAGGGGCTGGACGCCGCGAGCCTCGTCGTCGCCTATGAGCCCGTCTGGGCGATCGGCACCGGGCTGACGCCGACAGCGGCGGACGTCGCCGAGATGCACGCCTCGATCCGGGCCGACCTCGCCCGCATCATGGGCAAGCAGGCCGCGGCGGGGGTCCGGCTGCTCTATGGCGGCTCGGTCAAGCCCTCGAACGCGGCCGACCTGATGAACGTCGCGAATGTCGATGGCGCCCTCGTCGGCGGCGCGAGCCTGAAAGCGGCGGATTTCCTGGCGATCGCGAAGGCCTGCGCCTGAGCGAGCGGGGAGGGGTGGCGTGCGCGGACCGCGCATGCTATTGCCCGGCCGAATTCGCCTCGACCATGAGGAGGAGCGGGCAGCCCTTGGCGGCGGCCCGCGCCATGCCCATTTCGTGAGACCATGCAGAACGTTCTCATCGTCATCCATCTGATCATCGTCGTCGCGCTCGTCGGCGTCGTGCTGCTGCAGCGCTCCGAGGGCGGTGGGCTCGGCATGGGCTCGGGCGGGGGCGGCGGTGTCGGCGGCTTCATGACCGGCCGCGGCCAGGCCAATGCCCTGACGCGGGCGACGGCGATTCTCGCCGGCCTGTTCTTCCTGACCTCGATCGTGCTGGCGATCGTCGCCAATCGCGGCCGCGTACAGCGCTCGATCATCGACGGCGCTCCCGCGACCACGGCGCCGGCCGTTCCGGGCCAGCCCGCCGCGCCGAGCGCCCCCAATGCCGGCGGCGTGCTCGACCAGCTGCGGCAGATGCAGAATCAGAACCAGGGCGGAGCCCAGCCGCCGACGCCATCGGCGCCGGCCCCGGCGCCGCAGCAGTAACCGAGGCAGGGGGCCGGGAAACCGGCCCTTCTCTTTTGATGTGGAGCGGGGCCGGGTGACCGGCCCTCTCTTTTGTGGACAAGCGCTCAGGGCAAGGCGGGACTGCTCTTCCGGCGCTTAGCGAATCGAACCCGTAGCGATAAAGGTGACCTCCCATGACGCGGTATGTTTTCATCACCGGCGGCGTGGTGTCCTCGCTCGGCAAAGGCCTGGCGGCGGCGGCTCTCGCGGCCCTTCTTCAGGCACGCGGCTACAAGGTCCGCCTGCGCAAGCTCGATCCCTATCTCAACGTCGATCCGGGCACGATGAGCCCGTATCAGCACGGTGAGGTCTTCGTGACCGATGACGGGGCGGAAACCGACCTCGACCTCGGGCATTACGAGCGCTTCACCGGCCGGCCCTGCAACCGGGGCGACAACATCACTACCGGCCGCATCTACATGGACATCCTGACCAAGGAGCGTCGCGGCGATTATCTCGGAGCGACGATCCAGGTCGTTCCGCATGTCACCAACGCGATCAAGGAGTTCGCGCTGGACGGCAACGAGGATTACGACTTCACGCTGATCGAGATCGGCGGCACCGTCGGCGACATCGAGAGCCTGCCGTTCCTGGAAGCGATCCGGCAGATCAACCAGCAGCTGCCGCGCGGCCAGTGCATCTTCATCCACCTGACGCTGCTGCCCTACATCCCGACCGCCGGCGAGCTGAAGACCAAGCCGACGCAGCATTCGGTTGCCGAACTGCGCTCGATCGGCATCCAGCCGGATATCCTGCTCTGCCGCACCGACCGTGAGATTCCGCGCGAGGAGCGCCGCAAGCTCGCTTTGTTCTGCAATGTCCGCGAGACGGCGGTGATCGAGGCGCGCGACGTCGCCTCCATCTATGACGTGCCGCTCTCCTATCACGCCGAGGGCCTCGACAACGAGGTGCTGGCGGCCTTCGGTCTCGACGCCTCCGCCGAGCCCGACGTCTCCAACTGGACGAAGATTTCCGAGCGCGTGAAGAATCCCGAGGGCGAGGTCACCATCGCCGTCGTCGGCAAGTATACCGGCATGAAGGACGCCTATAAGTCCCTCATCGAGGCGCTGACCCATGGCGGCATCGCCAACAACGTGAAGGTAAACCTGGACTGGATCGAATCGGAGGTCTTCGAGAAGGAGGACCCAGCGCCCTTCCTGGAGCATGTCCACGGCATCCTGGTCCCCGGCGGCTTCGGCCATCGCGGCGCGGAGGGCAAGATCAAGGCGGCGACCTTCGCCCGGCAGCGCCAGGTGCCCTATTTCGGAATCTGCTTCGGCATGCAGATGGCGGTGATCGAGGCGGCGCGCTCGCTCGCCGGCATCGAGAAGGCGAATTCGAGCGAGTTCGGACCCACCGAGGAGCCGGTCGTCGGCCTGATGACCGAATGGATGCGCGGCAACGAGCTGGAGCAGCGCGCGGCCGGCGGGGAGCTCGGCGGCACGATGCGCCTCGGCGCCTATGCCTCGACCCTCGCCGAGGGCTCCAGGATCGCGCAGATCTACGGATCCACGGAAATCTCCGAGCGGCATCGCCACCGCTACGAGGTCAATATGGGCTATCGCGAGCGGCTCGAGGCGAAAGGCATGCGCTTCGCCGGCCTGTCGCCGGACGGCCTCCTGCCCGAGACGGTCGAATACCCCGACCATCCCTGGTTCATCGGCGTGCAGTACCACCCCGAGCTGAAGTCGCGCCCCTTCGAGCCCCACCCGCTCTTCGCGAGCTTCATCGAGGCGGCAAAGGCCCAGAGCCGGCTGGTCTGAGTCGTCGCAGGCCATCGAGCGGGCTGGCGCAAGGCCCGCGACGCTTCTAGGCTGGCAGGCCTTGTTTCGACGGAGCCTGCCATGCCTTCTCCCGCTTCGGCCCCCCGCGGCCTCGACCATCTCGTTATCGGCGTCCGCGATCTCGACGCGGCGGGTGCGCTCTACGAGACGCTCGGCTTCAAGGTCGGCAGCCGCAACCGTCACCCTTGGGGCACGGAGAACCGGATCGTCCAGTTCCCCGGCTCTTTCCTGGAGCTGGTGAGCATCGGCGATGCCAGCGCGATCCCGCCTCATGGCGAGCGGAGCTTCTCCTTCGGCGCCTTCATGCGCGACGCGCTCGCGGGGCAGGGCGAGGGCCCGGCGATGCTCGTACTCGAAAGCCTCGACGCCAAGGCGGATGCCGCGGCCTTCCGGGCTGCGGGGATCGGCGATTTCGAGCCCTTCTTTTTCGAGCGACAGGGCAAGCGCCCTGACGGCTCGGCCGCGCGTGTTGCCTTCGAGCTGGCCTTCGCGGCGGACCCCAGGGCGCCGGAGTGCGGCTTCTTCACCTGTCAGCAGCTGGAGCCGCAGAACTTCTGGAACCCGGATTTCCAGCAGCACCCCAACGGCGCGACGGCCCTTGCGGCCGCGGTCCTGCTGGCCGAGGAGCCCGCCCTGCATCGCGCCTTCCTGACCGCCTTCAGCGGCGGCGCGGAGGTGCTGGAAGGCAATGAGGATTATGTACTCGCCCTGCCGCGCGGCCGGCTCGACGTGCTCGATCCCGAGGCCGCACAGGGCGCCTATCAGGTCGAGCCGGAGACGACGCCGGCCCGCTTCCTCGGCTTCTGCGTCTCGGTCCCCGATCTCGACGCCGTCGCAAGCAGGCTCGAGGCGGCAAGCGTCCCGTTCATCCGCAACGACGAACGGCTCTTCGTCGAGGCGCAGGACGCGATGGGCTGCCTGATCGCCTTCGAGGCGGCCTGAGCAAGCCCGACGGGGCTTTCGCAGTCCTCATGCAGAGGCGCGAGCCGCAAGCTCGTGCCTCGACGGTTGGTGCAGCGGTATCCGGTGCCCCTGAGCATCCTTCGAGGCGCCGCCGAGACGGCTCCCCCGGGATGAGGGCTCGTGAACGATCGCGGCCCTTGTCAGGCCGCGGCGCTGGCCCGCTCCGCCGGCAGGGAGGCGAGCAGGCCGATGAGAGCCCGGTCGTGCAGCACGACCATGCGCTCCTTCGGCTTCAGCCAGATCGCCGCATCCTCGATCGCCTCGGCATCGACCAGCTTGGCCTGGGCCACCGCCCGGTCGGGCTCGATCTCGCCCCTGCGCCGCGGCTGCGCATCCGGCAGCATCAGCTCGTGCGCATGGCGCAGCTCCGCATCGGCGTGGAGCGCGGTGAGGCCGTCGGCATCGTCATAGCCGGCCGCTGCGAACTCGGCCTGCAGCGCGTTGGCGCGCAGCACGATCTGCGGCGGCTCGCCTTCCTCCGGGGTCAGCAGCAGCTTGTGCCGCTTCAGCCACAGGCCGATCGCGAGCTGGCCGGAGGCCCAGGAGAGCGGGATCGCCAGCACCAGGCCGATGATGGTGGGCGACATCCAGGCGAAGAGCGAGGTCGCGATCATGAAGGCGGAGACACCGGTGACCACGCCGAGCACCGTATGGGTGCGGTGCCGGCGCACGATGTCCCTGAACGGGATGGAGCCATCGTCGCGCCGCTGCGGGTTCCAGCCGGTGTCGCGCCCGAGCAGGATCTGGAAGACCGAGCCGGACTGGATCAGCATCATGATCGGCGCGAAGAAGGCCGAGAACAGCACCTCGATCAGCGCCGACACGATCAACCGGATCGCGCCGCCACCGGCCCGCCGCAGCCGTGTCCGGAACAGCGTCAGCACGAGGCCGAACAGCTTCGGTGCGAGCAGGATCGCCATCGTCAGGGCAAAGAGCCGCAGCGCGCGCTCGGGATCGAAGCGCGGCCAGACCGGGAAGAGGGTGAACTCCTGGGTGAAGTACTCCGGCCGGGCGTAATTGACCTGCAGCACGATCAGGATGCCGACCACGAGCTGCATCAGCCAGAAGGGCGACGCGAGATACCCCATGATGCCGGTGGCGAAATGCTGGCGCGTCGGCAGCACGAAGCCCTTGGCTCCGATGATCCGGGAATGCTGGAGATTGCCTTGCGCCCAGCGCCGGTCGCGCACCGAGACGTCGATCAGCGAAGGCGGGCTTTCCTCAAAGGAACCCGTCAGGTCCGGCAGCATGTAGACCGACCAGCCCGCCCGGCGGATCAGCGCCGCCTCGACGAAGTCGTGGCTGAGCACATGGCCGCCGAAGGGCGGCTTGCCCTTGAGATCGGGCAGGCCGCAATGGTCGGCGAAGGCCTTCGTCCGGATGATCGCATTGTGGCCCCAGTAATTGCCGTCGCGGCCGGACCACATGGCGAGCCCGGTGGCGATCACCGGACCGTAGACCCGGGCGGCGAATTGCTGGAGCCGGGCGAAGAAGGTGTTGCGGTTGATGATCAGCGGCAGCGACTGGATGATGCCGGCATCCGGGTCCGCCTCCATCGCGGCGGCAAGGCGCACGATGCAGGTGCCGGTCATCAGGCTGTCGGCGTCCAGCACCACCATATGCTCGTAGTGCCCGCCCCAGCGTGTGACGAAGTCGGCGATGTTGCCGGCCTTGCGGTGATGGTTCTTGGGCCGGTGCCGGTAATAGACCCGCGAATCGGGGCCGAGGCGTCCGCGCAGGGCGAGGAAGGCCCGCTCCTCGGCAATCCAGATGTCCGGATTGGTCGTGTCCGAGACGATGAAATAGTCGAAATGCGCACCCAGCCCCGTCGCCTCGACGGATTCGCGGATCGCGGCCAGCGCCGCGAAAGTCCGGGCGGTCGTCTCGTTGTAGACCGGCATGACCACGACCGTGCGGTGCCGCAGCGTGTCGGCATGGGCGGCCTTTCCGGCCCCCAGCAGCACGCCGAAGAAGCCGAGGACGGCGCTGGTGAAGGCAAGCGCGATCCAGGAGAAATTGATCGTGAACAGCGCGAGCAGGACATACTGCAGCGACGTCGTCCGGCTGACCGAGACGACATGATACATTTCCCAGGCGCCATAGGCGGTCAGGGCCAGCCCCCCGCCGAAGACGAAGAGGCGCTTCAGCCAGGGCGTCGTCCAGTTCCCCGGCGCAGCGGGGCGCCGGCGCTCCGACTTGTTCCAGGCCCGGAAGGACTGCACCGGCATGACGAGCCGGCTTTCAGGCGGCGTCGCGGGTTCGTGGGCCGGGTTGTAGCGCATCTCGGAAGCCGCCGCTCCGGGGCGGAGGTCGCTCACCACGTCCATCGGTTCAACCAGGTTTCCGAGATGGGCTGATTGCCGGACTGCAGGACGAGCCGCAGCTCGCACAAGGGTTCGGTGCCGGGGTCAATTTCGAAGCCGACCCGCATCAGCTTGCGCTCCGGATAGGGCCAGATCCGGATGTTCTGGACGGTGCCGGGCTGGGTGGTGATCATCGCCTTGGCCGAGGCGACGAGCGCGGCATCGGCGAGCTTCTCGCCGGCGAACTCGACGACGAAGCGGCGCCTGCGCCCCTGCGTACCCTTGCCCTGGCGCATGCGCGTGGCGATGGCGAGGTCAGGCCGCTCCGGCGGCTGCCAGCACCAGGCCTGGCGATAATTGAACGTCGTCTCGCTGCCGGCCGCCAGCGGCTGCTTTGGCCGCCAGTACATGATGATGTTGTCGTTCTGCTCGGAATCGCTGGGAATCTCGATGAGCTGGACCGAGCCCGCGCCCCAATCGCCCAGCGTCTCCATCCAGACACTCGGCCGCGTTTCGAAGCGCTGGTCGTCGTCGAGGAATGCTCCCGGGTCGCGCTCGCGCTGGACGAGGCCGAAGCCCTTCGGATTGTCGTCGACGAAGGACGAGACCTGCAGCGCAGCCGGGTTGGAGACCGGGCGGTAGATCCACTCGCCGCTGCCGGCCCGCATCTGCACGCCGGAGACCTCGTAGATCGAGGGGCGGATATCGTCGAAGGAGCGCCGGCTCTGCGGGCCGGAGAAGAACGTGCCCATCGCGCAGCCGAAGCCGACATGGTCGAGCGCCTGGCGCGCGAACAGTGTCGTCTCGACATCGATGAAGGTGACGTCGCCGGGCCTCAGCGTCATGCGCACCGCGCCGGTGACGCTCTCGGAATCGAGCAGGCCGTGGATCACGAGCGCAGCCGTGGCGGGGTTCGGCCGCTCGATCCAGAAGGCGCGGAAGAACGGGATTTCCTCGCCGCGCTGCTCGCCCGGCCGCACGATCAGCGCCCGGGCGACCGACCCGAAATTCTGCCCCCGTGCGATCGCCTTGAAGAAGGTCGCGCCCTGGAAGCTCGCCACCTCGAAGGGCCGTTCCAGCCCGGTCGAGATGCGCATTCCCGAGAACTGCAGGTCACCATTGCCGGGGGGAGGCGGAACCTTGCCATAGTCGAACTTCGACCGGTCGTATCCGACCCTCCGGATAGCATCGTCCTCGACCGTGAAGAGGCTGACCGGATTGGAGAAGACGTAGCCGCGATGCAGAGGCTCGATCGTGAAGCCGCGATTCTCGCCGGCCCAGATCGCGGCCGAGGGGTGAAGGCGAATGCCGGAGAACTGGTCGAAGGGCAGGTTGGCATAGCCTTCCGGCAGATCAGTCGCGGTCAGCGGGATCAGCGGCTTCTGGGCCAGCATCCTGGCGGCTTCCAGGACCTTCGCCGGATCGAAGCGCTGGCCCTCCGTCAGCGTCTGGATGTTGAAGGCGGCAGCCCCGGTCGGCGTCTGGGCTGCGGCAGGCCGGGCGACGGACATCAGGGCCGCACCGCTCGCCGCGGCCTCGATAAACTGCCTGCGATTCAAGGACTTCGACATTTTACCCAAACTGCGCAGGACGACGCCCTTCGGCCCCGGCGCTTCTAGAACATTTCAAATGGAGCTGGAAGAAGCCGACGCGCGAAAACGGCGCCGCACATGTCTCGGCGCACCATCCGGCGCAGCTTTGCCCCTTTTGATCTCGGGCGACTTTGGCAAAAGCCGCGCGGATCGGCTATCCACCCTGCCTGCAATGCCCGCATGCGCGGAATCGAAGGCGATCCGGATCGCGCCGGCAAAGGGACACGACAAAGATGACGGAAATACAGCCCGATCGCTCATGCCTCGCGATCATCCTGGCGGCAGGCGAGGGCACGCGGATGAAATCGGCCCGTCCGAAGGTGCTGCACGCCGTTGCCGGCCGCTCCCTGCTGGGTCATGCCCTGGCGGCTGTCTCGGAGGCCGGCGCGTCGGCCGTGTGCGTCGTCGTCTCGCCCGAGCGGCCCGAGGTGGGCGCCGAGGCGCTCTCCCATTTTCCGGCCGCGACGCTCGCATACCAGCACGAGCGGCGCGGAACGGCCCATGCCGTGCTCGCCGCGCGCGAGGCACTGCAAGCCGGCTATGACGACGTGATCGTCGCCTTCGCCGACACGCCGCTCGTCCGGCCGGAGACCTTCCGGGCGCTGCGCGCAGAGCTCGCCGCCGGAGCGGCGGTCGCCGTGCTCGCCTTCGTTGCGGAGGACCCGACCGGCTATGGCCGGCTCGTCTTCGCCGACGGGCAGCTCGACGCGATCGTGGAGCACAAGGACGCGACGCCGGAGCAGCGCCGGATCGTGCTGTGCAATGCCGGGCTGATGGCGCTTTCTGGCGCGGACGCGCTGCCGATTCTCGAGGCGATCGGCGACGACAATGCCCAGCGCGAATTCTACCTGCCCGATGCGGTCGAGGTCGCGCGCTCGCGCGGGCTGAAGGCGACGGAGACACGCGCCCCGGCAAACGAGGTGATGGGCGTCAACGACCGCATCCAGCTCGCCGCCGCGGAGGCCGAGTTCCAGGCCCGCAAGCGCCTGGCGGTCATGGCGGAGGGGGCGACGCTGGTGGCCCCCGAGACCGTGTTCTTCAGCTTCGACACGCAGATCGGCCGCGATGTGGTGATCGAGCCGAACTGCGTCTTCGGGCCCGGGGTGAGCGTTGCCGACGGCGCCGTGATCCATGCCTTCTCGCATCTCGAAGGCGCCGAGGTCGGCCCTTCGGCCAGCGTCGGCCCCTATGGGCGCCTGCGGCCAGGCGCAAAACTGGCGGAGAAGGCCCGGGTCGGCAATTTCGTGGAGATCAAGGCGTCGGAGATCGGCGCCGGCGCCAAGGTCAACCACCTCACCTATATCGGCGATGCCTCGGTCGGAGCGGGCGCGAATATCGGTGCCGGGACGATCACCTGCAACTACGACGGATTCAACAAGGCCAGGACGGTGATCGGGGCAGGGGCCTTCGTCGGCTCAAACTCGGCGCTGGTTGCGCCCGTGACGATCGGCGACGGCGCCTATGTCGGTTCCGGCTCCGTCATCACCCAGGATGTCGGGGCCGATGCGTTGGCGGTGGGCCGGGCGCGGCAGGTCGAGAAGGCGGGCTGGGCCAGCCGGTTCCGCGCCGCCGCGGCTCTGAAGGCGCGCCGGGCCGGGCCCTGAGCCGCCGGCCGTTGGGCCTGCATTCACAGTTCGTCACGCAGATTGATTAGGCGGCGGCGCATTTCGCGCTTATGCGCTTCCCCATCGTCACGATTTCAAGGGGCTCGCTCATGTGCGGCATCGTCGGCATTCTCGGCAAGGAAGCGGTCGCGACCCAGGTCGTCGAGGCGCTGCGGCGGCTCGAATACCGTGGCTACGATTCCGCCGGTGTCGCGACGCTGGAAGCCGGTCAGCTCACGCGCCGCCGGGCCGAGGGCAAGCTGAAGAACCTCGAAGTGCGCCTGTCGAACGAGCCGCTCGACGGCATGATCGGCATCGGCCACACCCGCTGGGCGACGCATGGCAAGCCCAACGAGACCAACGCCCATCCGCATGCGACGGAGAAGCTCGCCGTCGTCCATAACGGCATCATCGAGAATTTCCGCGAACTTCGCACCGAGCTGCAGGCGGATGGCTACGTCTTCGCGACCGAAACGGACACCGAGATCGTCGCTCATCTCGTCACCCGTGAGCTCGACCGCGGCAAGACCCCTGTGGACGCCGTTGCCGCCTGCCTGCCGCGGCTGAAAGGCGCCTTCGCCCTCGCCTTCCTGTTCCAGGGAGAGGAAGATCTTCTGATCGGCGCCCGCAAGGGCTCGCCGCTCGCCGTCGGCATCGGCGAGGGCGAGATGTATCTCGGCTCGGACGCGCTGGCGCTCGCGCCCTTCACCAATCTCATCGCCTATCTGGAGGAGGGCGACTGGGTCGTCCTGCACCGGCGTGGCGCGACCTTCTACGACAAGACCAACACCATCGTGGAGCGCCGGGCACAGCGAGTCGCGGCCGGCGCCTTCCTGGTCGAGAAGGGCAATCACCGCCATTTCATGGCGAAGGAGATCTACGAGCAGCCCGAGGTCGTCGGCCACACCCTGACGCAGTATCTCGACATGGCGGCCGGCAAGGTGCGCCTGCCCTTCGGCGACGCCATCGACTGGAAGAGCCTCTCGCGTCTGACCATCAGCGCCTGCGGCACCTCCTATTATGCCGGCCTCATCGCCAAATACTGGTTCGAGAAGCTCGCGCGCCTGCCGGTCGAGATCGATGTCGCCTCCGAGTTCCGCTACCGCGAGGCGCCGTTGCCCGAAAACGGCCTGGCGCTGTTCATCTCCCAGTCCGGCGAGACGGCCGACACGCTGGCCGGCCTGCGCTACGCCCGCCAGAACGGGCAGGGCATTCTCTCCGTCGTCAATGTGCCGACCTCCACGATCGCCCGCGAGAGCGACGCGGTCGCGCAGACGCTCGCCGGCCCCGAGATCGGCGTGGCCTCGACCAAGGCCTTCGTCTGCCAGCTTGCCGTCTTCGCCTCGCTGGCGCTCGCCGCGGCGCGGGCACGCGGCGTGCTCTCGGCGGAGGACGAGGCCAGCCATGTCCAGCATCTGATCGCGCTGCCGGGCCTGATGGCGCGCGCGCTCGAGCTCGAGCCGCAGATCGAGCATCTGGCGCGCGAATTGTCGAAGGCGCGGGACGTGCTTTATCTCGGCCGTGGCACCAGCTTCCCGTTGGCGCTGGAAGGGGCGTTGAAGCTCAAGGAAATCAGCTACATCCACGCGGAAGGTTATGCGGCCGGCGAGCTGAAGCACGGGCCGATCGCGCTGATCGATTCCGACATGCCGGTCATCGTCGTCGCGCCGCATGACGCGCTCTTCGAGAAGACGGCGTCAAACATGCAGGAGGTCGCGGCCCGCGGCGGCCGCATCATCCTCGTCACCGATGCCAAGGGCGCGGCCGAATGCGGCATCGAGCCCGAGGCGACGATCGTCATGCCGGACATGGACCCGACCTTCGCGCCGATCGTCTACGCCCTGCCGATCCAGATGATCGCCTACCAGACCGCCGTCTTCATGGGCAAGGACGTGGACCAGCCGCGCAACCTGGCGAAATCGGTCACGGTGGAGTGAGGCTTCGCGTCATTGCGAGGAGCGAAGCGACGAGGCAATCCAGAGCGGCAGGGCTCGACGCCCCGTGGATTGCTTCGCTGGGCTCGCAATGACGGAGTGCAGGCATCATCCCTCCGGCCGGCTCGCCACATAAGCCCCGGAGGCCAGCAGGCAGAGCGCCGTCGCGACCAGCGCGATCGGTGGCGCACTCGTCAGCGTCACCAGGACGAAGCTCGCCGCCATCGAGCTGCAGGCGATGATCTTCACGCGGCGTGAGATCGTACCCCTTTCCCGCCAGCGCCGCACATGGGGACCGAGCCGAGGATGGCCGATCAGCCAGGCTTCGAAGCGCGGCGACGAGCGTGAGAAGCAGAAGGCCGCCAGGATCAGGAAGACCGTGCCCGGCATCAGCGGCAGCACCAGTCCGATGACACCCAGGCCCGTGAAGGCCCATCCCGCGGCGAAATAGAGGGGCTTCGTCCAGCGCCGGCGCTCCGTCACGGCATCATCCTTGCTGGGCTTGGCTTGCGGGGGATGGCAGCAGGCGCCGGCTCGCCTATTCTGGCCCGGCGCGACTCCAGGCGCGATTCTCGGCCAGCCGCGACCGTCGCGCTGGAGGAACCGGCGGCATGAGGCGATGACAGCACCACCATTCGATCCACGTCTCATGCTCCCGTCCGAGCCCGCGGGCCCCACCTTCGGCGCGCGGCTGCGGCGCTATTTCCTGACCGGGCTGGTGATCGCCGCGCCCCTGGCCATCACCGCCTGGGTGACATGGTGGTTCGTCACCCTCATCGACGGGCTGGTCAAGCCTCTGATCCCGAGCGCCTATCTGCCCGACGCCTATCTGCCTTATCCCGTTCCCGGAATCGGCCTCGTCATCGCGCTTGTCGCGCTGACGCTGCTCGGCTTTCTCACCGCCAATCTCGTCGGCCGTTCGCTGATCCGCGCCGGCGAGGCGATGCTCGACCGCATGCCGTTCGTGCGCGGCATCTACAAGGGGGTGAAGCAGGTCTTCGAAACGATCTTCTCCCAGTCGGGCACCTCGTTCCGGAAGGTCGGCATGGTGCAGTTTCCCCAGCCGGGCATGTGGTCTGTCGTCTTCATCGCGCAGGAGGCGGCACCCGACATCGCAGCGCGCCTGCCGGGCGGCCAGAACGGAGACGGGCCAGCGCCGGGCGACGAGCAGATCGGCGTCTTTCTGCCCTGCACGCCGAACCCCACGACGGGCTTCTTCTTTTACCTGCCCAGGCGCGAGGTCATCGAACTCTCGATTTCGATCGAGGAGGGCGCCAAGCTGATCATGTCCGCCGGGCTGATCCAGCCCGGCGAGGGGGCGGCCAAGCTGGCGCCGGCGGCCGTCAAGCTCAATTGAGCTTTACCCTGCCCGCAGCAGCCTGATCGCGACATCCCGCTCGAAGAGATAGAGCAGCGCGCGCACGGCCTGACCGCGCGGGGTCTCCAGATGCGGATCGCGCTCGATCATCAGACGCGCATCGTCGCGCGCGGCGACCAGCAGGTCGCCGTCGATTTCCGGACGGGCGATGCGCCAGTCCGGAGAGCCGGATTGCTTGGTGCCGAGCACCTCGCCTTCGCCGCGCAGGCGCAGATCCTCCTCGGCGATGCGGAAGCCGTCCTCGGTCTCGCGCATGATGGTGAGGCGCGCCTCGGCCACCGGCCCCAGCGGACCCTTGTAGAGCAGCAGGCAGGTCGAGGCGGCCTGGCCACGACCGATACGCCCCCGCAGCTGATGGAGTTGGGCGAGGCCGAAGCGCTCCGCATGCTCGATCACCATGACGCTGGCATTGGGCACGTCGACACCGACCTCGATCACCGTGGTCGAGACGAGAATGCGCGTCTGACCCGCGACGAAGGCGGCCATGGCGGCGTCCTTGTCGCGCCCGGGCATCTGCCCGTGCAACAGGCCGACCTTGTCGCCGAAGATCTCGCGCAGGGCCTCATAGCGCTCCTGCGCCGCAGCGACGTCGAGCGTGTCGGATTCCTGCACCAACGGGCAGACCCAGTAGGCCTGCGCCCCGCCCTCGATCGCGCGGCCGATCGCGCCGACGACCTCGTCGTAGCGCTCGGAGGAGACGGCGCGGGTGACGATCGGCTTCCGCCCGGCCGGCTTCTCGGAGAGGATCGAGATGTCCATGTCGCCGAACCAGGTCAGCGAGAGTGTGCGCGGGATCGGCGTCGCCGTCATCACCAGCACGTCGACGGCCTCGCCCTTGGAGCCGAGCAGAAGGCGCTGATGCACGCCGAAGCGGTGCTGCTCGTCGACGACGGCGAGCGCGAGGTCACGGAAGGCGACGCCCTCCTGGAACAGCGCATGGGTGCCGACCGCGATGTCGATCGAGCCGTCGGCGAGGCCCTCCAGCACCTGCCGGCGCCCGGCGCCCTTCTCGCGGCCGGTCAGCAAAGCGAGCTTGAGGCCGGCTTGCTGGGCAAGGGGGGCCAGACGCTCTGCATGCTGGCGAGCAAGGATTTCCGTCGGCGCCATCAGCACGGATTGCCGGCCGGCTTCGGCCGCGGCCGCCATCGCCATCAGCGCGACCACCGTCTTGCCGGAGCCGACATCGCCCTGGAGCAGGCGCAGCATGCGCTCCGGCTTCGCCATGTCGGCGTGGATGTCGGCGATGGCCTTGCGCTGGCCCTCGGTCAATTCGAAGGGCAGGGCGGATTGGATGCGGTAGCGCACGCCGCCGTCCCCGCTCGTCGCGCGGCCCGCGACCTTCTTCTGCTGGCGGCGCACGAGCGCGAGCGCGATCTGGCTCGCCAGCAATTCGTCGTAGCCGACACGGCGGCGCGCGACGGTGTCGCCCTCGGCCGCCTTGCGGTCGGCCGGGTGGTGCAGCGCCTCGATCGCCTGCCTGAAAGCTGGAAAGTCGTTCTTCGCGAGGAAGGCCGGATCCTGCCACTCCGGCATCTCGGGGCATCGCTCGGCGGCGGCCTGGACGATGCGCGCCATCACCCTGGGGCCGATTCCCTCCGTCAGGGGATAGACCGGCTCGAAGGCGGGCAGCGTGCCGGCGAGCTTGGGATCGAGGATGCGCTCGGGATGCACCATCTGCCGCATCCCGTCCCACAATTCGAGCTTGCCGGAGAAGAGGCGGACGGCGCCGACCGGGAGGCTCAAACCGAGATGGCGGGAATCGGCATGGAAGAAGACGAGCGTCACGTCGCCGCTCTCGTCCTCCACGAGGATGCGGTAGGGCGCCTTCTTGCCGGCCGGGGCAGGGCGGTGCTCGGTGACCCGGGCGGTGAAGGTCGCGATGTCGCCGATCGGGGCTTCCGCGATCGAGGGGCTTGGCCGGCGGTCGATCGCGCCGGTCGGCAGATGGAAGATCAGATCGATGGCGCGCGCGCCCTGCGCCTCGCTGCCGAGGAACCGGTCGAGCACCTTGCCGAGCTTGGGCCCGACACCGGCGAGCGTCGTGGCCGGGGCGAAGAGAGGATCGAGGATCGAGGGGCGCAAGGCGACTCGCTGCTGTCAGGAGCGCGAAGGTCGCCGGCCGTTGGCCGCTGACTCCGCGAGGTTGCATCGCTATATAGCCGGCAGAGGCGGGTTCCGCGACGGGGCCGGCCCTGCTGCCATTGAACCGTCCCCCCATGGTTTTCCTGCCCCGAGGTTCTGCATGTCCGGCTCGACCCGCTCCAGCGCCGATCTCGATCCCCGCCGCCGCAAGGTGCTGTTCCGCGCCTGGCATCGCGGCATGCGCGAGATGGACCTGATCATGGGCCGCTTCGCCGACGACGCCATTGCCGGCTTCACCGACATGGAACTCGACGAGTTCGAGCGGCTGATCGAGGTCCTGGATCGGGACTTGCTGAGCTGGGTGACCGGAGAGGCTCCCGTGCCCGCGAATTACGACACGGAACTGTTCCGCAGGCTCAAGGCTTTCCACCGGCACGACAAGCCGATTCATGTGTGAGCACTGTTGAAGAGCGCGCGCTGTCATCCCGGGCGTAGCGAAGCGTAGACCCGGGATCCATTCCGGAGCGCAGCCGATCGAGCGTCAGGCATCGATCCCGGATCTGCGCCGCTTCGCGGCTTGTCCGGGATGACCTCACATATTCGAGAAGACGACGACATGAGCATCCCGCCTCCCTCCCAGACGCCCAAGCCGCTCATCGACCGGCTGCTCGACGCGCTGAACCGCGGCGACAAGCCGACGCTTGCCGGCGTGCCGGACGGTTTCGATGCGGTGGTGCTGGCCGACCTGACCCGCGCCCGCGCCAAGAAGGCGGAAGGGGCGGCCCTGCTCGTCTTCGTCGCCCGCGACGGCCAGCGGCTGCAGGTGCTCGAGAACGCGCTGCAATTCGTCGCGCCTGATCTCGAGGTGATGAGCTTCCCGGCCTGGGACTGCCAGCCCTATGACCGCGTCTCGCCGGCGCCGGCGGTCGTCGCCCATCGCATGACGACGCTGTCACGCCTCGCCAAGACCAAGTCGGGCGAGCGGCCGCGCCTGCTGCTGACGACCGTCAACGCCGCGCTCCAGCGCGTCCCCGCTTTTGGGAAAATCGCGTCGGAGAGCTTCTCTGCCGCGCCGGGCAACATGGTCGATACCGAGGAGCTGGCCCGCTGGCTCGACATCAACGGTTATCTGCGGACCTCCACCGTTCGCGAGACCGGCGAATTCGCCGTGCGCGGCGGTATTGTCGATCTCTTTCCGCCCGGCATGCCGGCGCCGATCCGGCTCGATTTCTTCGGCGATACGTTGGAATCGATCCGCACCTTCGATCCGGAGACGCAGCGGACCACCGGGCAATTGCGCGGGCTCGACCTCGTGCCGATGTCCGAAGCGCAGATGACCAGCGAGAGCATCCGCCGCTTCCGCCAGTCCTATATCTCGACCTTCGGCACGCCCGGCCGCGACGATACGCTCTATGAGGCGGTCAGCGAGGGCCGCCGCCCGGCCGGTCTGGAGCACTGGCTGCCGCTGCTGGCCGACAGGCTCGACACGCTCTTCACCTATCTGCCCGATGTCCCGCTCATCCTCGACCATCAGGCCGAGGATGCGGTCGGCGAGCGCATCAGCCTGATCAAGGACTATTACGACGCCCGCAAGGCGGCCCTGGAGCAGGGCGGGGCGGGGGGCATTCCCTACAAGCCGCTGCCGCCCGATGCGCTTTATCTGTCGCCGGCCGACTGGCGCGGCATCGTCGACGCCGCCGGTGTGGCGAGCCTCACCCCGTTCCAGCTTCCTGACAGCGAAGGCAAGCTGATCCTCGATCTCGGCGGCAGGCATGGCCGCAGCTTCGCCGCCGAGCGCGCGGGCGAATCCGGCAGCGTGTTCGAGGCGGCGGTCGGCCATGTCCGGGCGCTGGAGAAGGACGGACGGCGAGTCATCCTCGCCGCCTGGTCGGACGGCTCCCGCGAGCGGCTCGCCCATGTGCTCGAGGACCATGGGCTCAAGTCCGTGCAGAAGGTGGGCTCGCTCAGGGCGGCCTTCGACCTCAAGCCCGGCACGATCGGCCTCGCGGTCTGGGGGTTCGAAAGCGGCTTCGAGGCCGGAAAACTCGCCGTCATCGGCGAGCAGGACATCCTGGGCGACCGGCTGGTTCGCCCGCGGCGCAAGAGCAAGCGCCCGCAGGATTTCATCGCCGAGCTCTCCTCGCTCTCGCCCAACGACATCGTTGTCCATGTCGATCACGGCATCGGCCGCTTCATCGGCCTGAAGTCGATCACCGCGGTGGGCGCGCCGCATGACTGCCTTGAGATCCACTACGCCGGCGATTCCAAGCTGTTCCTGCCGGTCGAGAACATCGAGCTTCTCTCCCGCTATGGCTCGGAGGACACCGAGGTCCAGCTCGACAGGCTGGGAGGAGGGGGCTGGCAGGCGCGCAAGGCCAAGCTGAAGCAGCGCATCCGGGAGATGGCGGGCAAGCTGATCCAGATCGCCGCCGCGCGCATGCTCAAGGAGGCGCCACGGCTGATCCCGCCGCACGGCATCTATGACGAGTTCTGCGCCCGCTTCCCCTATGAGGAGACGGAGGACCAGCAGAACACGATCGACGCGGTGCTCGACGACATGGCGGCCGGGCGGCCGATGGACCGCCTCGTCTGCGGCGATGTTGGCTTCGGCAAGACGGAGGTGGCGCTGCGTGCCGCCTTCGCCTGCGCGCTCAACGGCAAGCAGGTCGCGGTCGTGGTCCCGACGACGCTGCTCGCGCGCCAGCACTACCGCAACTTCGCCGAGCGCTTTTCCGGGTTGCCGGTCCATGTCGGCCAGGCCTCGCGCTTCGTCGGCAGCGCCGATCTGAAGGCGGTGAAGCAGGGCGCCAAGGACGGCACGCTCGACATCGTCGTCGGCACCCATGCGCTGCTCGGCAAGGGCGTCGAGTTCAAGGACCTCGGCCTCGTCATCGTCGACGAGGAGCAGCATTTCGGCGTCGCCCACAAGGAGAAGCTGAAGGAGCTGCGCGCCGAGGTGCACATGCTCACGCTGACGGCAACGCCGATCCCGCGCACGCTCCAGCTCGCCATGACCGGCGTGCGCGAGCTCTCGATCATCGCGACGCCGCCGGTCGACCGACTGGCGACACGCACCTTCGTCACCCCCTTCGACCCGCTGATCGTGCGCGAGGCGCTGCTGCGCGAACGCTATCGGGGAGGGCGGTCCTTCTATGTCGTGCCCCGGATCGAGGACATCGCCGAGGTCAAGGACTTCCTCGACAAGCAGGTGCCGGAGTGCAAGGTCGGCATCGCCCATGGCCAGATGGCGGCGGGCACGCTCGAAGACGTGATGACCGCCTTCTATGACGGGCAGTACGACATCCTGCTCTCGACCACGATCGTCGAATCCGGCCTCGACATCCCGAACGCCAACACGCTGGTCATCCACCGCGCCGACATGTTCGGCCTCGCCCAGCTCTACCAGCTGCGCGGACGTGTCGGCCGCTCGAAGACGCGCGCCTATGCGCTCTTCACCGTGCCGGCCAGCCGCAAGCTGACCGACCACGCCGAGAAGCGCCTCAAGGTGCTGCAGTCGCTCGATACGCTCGGCGCCGGCTTCCAGCTCGCCAGCCACGACCTGGATATCCGGGGCGCCGGAAATCTGCTCGGCGACGAACAGTCCGGCCATATCAAGGAGGTCGGCTACGAGCTCTATCAGCAGATGCTGGAGGAGGCGGTCGCGGCGCTCAAGGCCGGCATCGAGTTCGAAACCGAGACCCAGTGGTCGCCGGCGATCCAGATCGGCGCGCCCGTCACGATCCCGGAAGGCTATATCGGCGATCTTTCCCTGCGCCTCTCGCTGTACAAGCGCCTTTCGACCATGGACGACGACGACGAGCTGCAATCCTTCGGAGCCGAGCTGGTCGACCGCTTCGGTCCGCTGCCGGAGGAGGTGAACCAGCTGCTCGAGATCGTCGCGATCAAGGCTTTGTGCAAGCGCGCCAATGTCGAGAAGGTCGAGGCCGGGCCGAAGGGCATCATCGTCGCGTTCCGCGGCAACGAGTTCGCCAATCCCGAGGGGCTGGTCTCCTATGTCGCGAAGATCGGCACGCTGGCGAAGGTCCGCCCCGACATGCGGCTCGTCTTCATCGACGATTTCGAGACCGCCGAGCAGAGGCTCAAGGGCACCAGGCGGCTGCTGACTGATCTTGTGCGCATCGCCGAGCGGAAGAAGGCCGCCTGATTCAACGGGCGGAACGGCCACGGGAAAAAGGGCCGTTCCGCGCAATTTTAGCGAAGGGATTGAAGCAGGTTTGAAGGACCGAGGTGTAGCAGCATGCCCGCAGCCAAGCAGCCTGTGGGGGGCTCCATGCAAATCCGCTACGTCAGCTTCTTCTTCCTGTTTGCCCTGGCGATCTTCTTCTTCTCGTCGGCGCAATCGGCGACGCTGCCCGGCGCGGGCTGAGCGTTGCGAGCGAGCACGGCCTTGGACCGCCGCGTCTTGATCCAGGTCCGCCTCGGGGTGGCCAGGCCCGCCACAGGGGAGTTTCCCTGCAAGGACCGGATGCGGCGAGCGACACTTGCCGTTGCTGCAGCGATCGAACAGGGAAGGCCCATCGCTGCCTGGCTCGGGGACGTCAGCGCCGTTCCCAGCCATCCTCGATTCGCATAAGACATATTATGGAACTTATACTGCTACGGAGAACGGCCTGATGGCGCCGTCTCAGCCTGCCGCCGCGATCCTCATCCCGTCGAACGCCATGTCGACATCCTTCGGCAAGCGGCTCGAAAGGCTCGCATAATCGAGATCGACATGGAGGTTGGTCAGGATCGCGCGCTTCGGCTTCAGCGCGGCGATCGTGTCCAGCGACTGCGCGAGATGGAAGTGGCTGACATGCGGCTTCTCGCGCAGGCAGTCGAGGATCAGGACGTTGAGATCCGCCAGAACGTCGAGCGCCGCCGGCGGGATCAGGCTGACATCCGGCAGATAGGCCAGATCGCCGAAGCGGAAGCCCAAGGCCTCGTAGTTCGGGCCGTGCTCGACGCGAAACGGCAGAGCCTCGATCGGCCCGCCCGCGCCTTCGATCGTCTGGCTGCGGCCGGCATGGATCGCGTCGAGGTCGAGGATCGGCGGATAATAGCTGCCGGGCGGCGTCTCGAAGAGATAGCCGAAGCGCGACCGTAGCGAATCCTGCGTGCGCTGGTCTGCATGGACGCGAATGCGCCGGCCCATATGGAGCACCAGCGCGCGCAAATCGTCGATGCCATGGGTGTGGTCGGCATGGTCGTGCGTCATCAGCACGCCGTCCAGCGCCGGCACCCCGGCCGCGATGAGCTGCTCGCGCAGATCCGGCCCGGTATCGACCAGCACGCGAGTCGTGCCACCATCGCCATGACGCTCGGCCAGGATCGAGCAACGTCGGCGCCGGTTCTTCGGCTCGCCGGGATCGCAGGCGCCCCATCCGGAGCCCGGACGCGGAACGCCACCGGATGAGCCGCAGCCGAGGATGGTGACGGTGAGGCTCATCCGCGGGTCAGGCGACCTGACCGGCCGCTTGGGCGATGGGCGCCGTATGATCCATCTTCCAGTAGCAGCGCCGTGCGTTCTCGCTCGTCAGCTGGGCGGCGGCATCGACATCCAGACCGAGCGTCTCGGCGAGAACCTTCGCTGTTTCAACCACATAGGACGGCTCGTTGCGCTTGCCCCTGAACGGAACCGGGGCGAGATAGGGAGCGTCGGTCTCAACCAGCAGCCGCTCGCGCGGCACCATCCGGGCGATGCGGCGCAGGTTCTCCGAGGTCTTGAAGGTCAGGATGCCGGAAAAGGAGATGTAGAGCCCGAGCTCGACGCCCGTCATCGCCAGCGCCTCGCCGGCGGTGAAGCAGTGCAGGATGGCGGGGAAGGCGCCCTTCCCCATCTCCTCGCGCAGGATCGCGGCCATGTCCTCGTCGGCCTCGCGCGCATGGATGACGAGCGGGAGCTGCGTCGTCCGCGCAGCGGCTATATGGGTCCGCAGCCCTTGCGCCTGCGCCTCGCGCGGGCTGGAATCATAGTGGTAGTCCAGCCCCGCTTCGCCGATCGCGACGCAGCGCGGATGGCGCGACAGCTCGACCAGCCGCTCCGCCGTGACGTCGAGTTCCTCATGCGCCTGGTGCGGATGGGTGCCGACCGAGAACCAGACCGACGGGAAGCGCTCGGCGATGCCCCTGTAGGCGTCGTAGCGCGCGACCCGCGTCGAGATCGTCACCATCCGCTCCACGCCCGCCGCCTCGGCACGCGCCACATAAGCCGGCAGCTCCGCGGCGAAATCCGGGAAGTCGAGATGGCAGTGCGTATCGATCAGCATCAGGCCGCCTTGCCGTCCTCGGGTTCGACATAGCGCGGGAAGACGCCGCTCGGCGCCGGCAGCTCCGTGCCGGTCACCAGACGGTGGCCTGCGCCGAGCGCGGCGAAGTTGCGTCCCTCTGCCGAAACCGCCAGCAGATCGAGCAGCTTGCCGGCCGAGGCCGGCATCACCGGTTGGACCAGGATCGCAACCTGCCGGATCACCTCGATCGTGACATAGAGCACGGTGTCGCGCCGCGCCGGGTCGCTCTTGGACAGGCGCCAGGGTTCGTTGGCGGCGAAGTAGCGATTGGCCTCGGCCACCACCGCCCAGATCTCTGCCAGCAGCGTATGCAGGGCGAAGTCGGTCATCGCCTCGCGCGCCTTGGCAAGAGCGCCGTCGGCCATGGCGAGCATCGCCTCGTCGGCGGGGGTGAGGGCGCCGCATGAAGGCACCCTGCCCTCGCAGTTCTTGGCGATCATCGACAGCGAGCGCTGCGCCAGATTGCCGAGATCATTGGCGAGGTCGGCGTTGATGCGGCCGACGATGGCCTCGTGGCTGTAATTGCCGTCCTGCCCGAAGGAGACCTCACGCAGGAAGAAATAGCGCAGCGGGTCGACGCCATAGGTCTCGGCGAGCGCGAAGGGGTCGACGACATTGCCGAGCGACTTCGACATCTTCGTGCCCTTGTTGAGCAGGAAGCCGTGGCCGAAGACGCGCTTGGGCAGCGGCAGCCCGGCCGACATCAGGAAAGCCGGCCAATAGACCGTGTGGAAGCGCACGATGTCCTTGCCGATGATGTGGACATCCGCCGGCCAGTAATGCGCGCGCGGGCTTTCCGGATCGGGAAAGCCCGTTCCGGTCAGGTAGTTGTTGAGTGCATCGACCCAGACATACATCACATGCTTCGGGTTGCCCGGGACCGGCAGCCCCCAGTCGAAGGTGGTGCGGCTGATCGAGAGGTCCTCGAGGCCGGACTTCACGAAGGAGACGACCTCGTTCCTGCGCGTTTCGGGGGAGACGAAGTTTGGCACGTCCTCGTAGAGCTTCAGCAGCGCGTCCTGGTATTTGGCGAGGCGGAAGAAGTAGCTCTCCTCCTCCACCCACTCGACCGGGGTCCCCTGCCCTCCAAGGCGCGTTCCGCCGGGCTGAAGGGTCGTTTCTTCCTCTCCGTAGAAGGCCTCGTCGCGGACCGAATACCAGCCCGAATACTTGGCGAGATAGATGTCGCCATTGGCCTCCATCCGTCGCCAGAGCTCGTCCGTCGAGACCTTGTGGTCGGCATCGGTGGTGCGGATGAAACGGTCGAAGGAGCAGCCCAGCGCCTTCTCCATCTCGGCGAAGCGCGCGGCGATCTGGTCGACGAAGGCCTTCGGGGAGAGGCCGTTCTGCTCGGCCGTGCGCTGCACTTTCTGACCGTGCTCGTCGGTGCCGGTCTGGGCATAGACGTCATAGCCGTCCAGCCGCTTGAAGCGGGCGATCGCGTCGGCAGCCACCATCTCGTAGGCGTGGCCGATATGCGGCGGCCCGTTGGTGTAGTGGATCGCGGTCGTCAGGTAGAATTTCGGGGCCGTGGCCATCGTCGATCCGAGCGCTTACGCTTCACGCTGCGCGCGAGCGGGCAACCGCAGACGACAGATCATGAAACATTGAAATCACCAGCGGACGGCGGTCGAGATTGTAGGTCTCGACCTCGCGGGCCGCCTTCTGCAGTTTCTCCCATACCTCCGCCAGCGGTGCAAGGCGCGCCGGTTGCGCCGCAGCATGCGCGTGCAGATGGTCCGAGAGCCAGCCCTGCACCGTCTCGATCATCACGCCGAAATCGCGCTCGCCCGCCTTGCCGGCGACATCCTCGGCCAGCGCCAGCAGCGCCGAAAGGTCGATCTGCGGCAATGCGTCGAGCCGGGCCCGGACCGCCTCGACCAGAGCCAGCGTCTCCGGATCGACATAGGTGAGCGCCCGCTTCACGGAGCCTTCCGAAAGGCTCGCCGCGCGCAGCAATGCCGAGTCGTCGAACGGCGTCTCCATGCGCTGGAGCGCGATGCGGCCGGCCTCCGCCACCTGCTCCGGCGACAGCGGCTCGAAGCCCAGCAGCCGGCAGCGCGAGCGGATCGTCGGCAGCAGCCGGCCGGGCGCATGGGCGACGATCAGGAACAGCGCACGGGGCGGCGGCTCTTCCAAGAGCTTCAGCAACGCGTTGGCGGCCGGCCGGTCCATGTCCTCGGCGGAATCGACGATGCAGATGCGCCAGCCGCCTTCGGCCGCGCTCGAGCCGAAGCGGTCGATCACGCGCCGCGCAGCATCGACCGGGATGTTGCTGGTGTAGCTCTTGCCGTCGGGCTTCAGGCTGCGCCGCAGCAGATGCAGGTCCGGGTGGGAGCGCGCCATCACGCGGCGCGTCGCCGGATCGTTCTCCGGCATGGCGAGGCTCTGTGCGGTTTGCGCCCGCGTGGCGGGGTCGCCCGCCGCGAGCATGAAGCGGGCGACGCGATAGGCGAAGCTCGCCTTGCCGGTGCCCTCCGGCCCGCCCAGCAGCCAGGCATGGTGCGTCCGGCCCGAGCGCAGGGCATCGAGGAAGGCCCGCTCCTGCACCTCGTGCCCGACGAGCGCCAGCGTCTCGCGCGGATGCGGCGCGATCGGCAGGCGGTCCGGTTCGTCGGTCGTCTCGCGCATCAGCGTTCCTGAGTGTGGGTCAGGCGCTCGCTTACGACACTCCACGCGGCTTCCGCCAGTCTCTCGGGCGGCAGGCCGGCATCGAGCACGGCGCACCGCGCCGGCTCGGCCACCGCAATCGCCAGATAGGCTTCGCGCAGGCGCTGGTGGAAGCCGAGCGTCTCGCCCTCGAAACGATCGACGGCTTCGTCCGGCGCCCGGCGTTTCGCGGCGCGTGCCAGACCGATGCTCGGATCGAGATCGAGGATCAACGTCAGGTCCGGCATCACGCCGTCGATGGCGACCTGCTCCAGTTCCTGCAGGGTGGCGGCCGCGACCGCGCCGAGCACGCCCTGATAGACCCGCGTCGAATCGATGAAGCGGTCGCAGATCACCCAGTCGCCCCGCTGGAGCGCCGGCCGGATCAGGCTGTCGATATGGTCGATGCGCGCGGCCGAGAACATCAGCGCCTCGGCGAAGGCGCCCTGCTCCTTGAAGCGGCCGGAGAGGATGGCCGTGCGGATGGCTTCGGCCTTGGGAGAGCCGCCGGGCTCCCGCGTGACCACCACCCGGTGGCCTGCGCCTTCGAGGCGGTGCGCCAAAGCGCGCGCGAGCGTCGATTTGCCGGCGCCCTCCCCGCCTTCCAGCGTGATGAAGCGGCCCGCCACGTCAGCTCCGCGTGATGCGCGCGAGCGCCTGGCGCACCCAGCCGGTCGAGAGCTCGATGACGGCGTCCAGCGCGCGGCTCTGCAGCGAGCCGGGCTTCACCGTCTCGGCGGCATAGAGCGGCAGTTGGAGCGTCTTGACGTCGCCGCGCATGATGACGAGTTGCGCCACCGGATCGCCTTCCGAGACCGGCACGGCGAGCGGACCGTGATAGACGATCCGCGCGGACAGCTTGTCGGAGGTGCCCCGTGGCATCAGCAGGGCCACTGCACCCTTGGTCCTGAGCGGAACCCGCCCCTTCTCTCCGCCATAGACGCTGGCGTCGCCGACGATCTCGCCATCGGTGAAGAGCTGACGGCGCTCGAAGGCGCGAAAGCCCCATTCCAGCAGCTTCTGTGCCTCGGTCGCGCGATCGCGCGCCGTCTTCAGCCCATGGACCACGACGATCAGCCGCTGGCCGTTCTCGACCGCCGACCCGGTCAGCCCGAAGCCGACCCCGTCGAGGTCGCCCGTCTGCAGGCCGTCGGCGCCGAGATCCATCGTCAGCAGCGGGTTGCGGTTGACCTGCCGGATCTTGTTCCAGGTGAATTCGCGCTGGCCGAAGAGCCGGTAGAGGTCCGGATAGGTCTTGACGACATGGTCGGCGAGCATCGCCAGCTCGCGCGCCGTGACCTTCTGCTCCGGATCGGGCATGCCTGTGGCATTGCGGAAGACCGACTTCGTCAAGCCGAGCGCTCTCACCCGCTCGTTCATGATGCGGGCGAAGGTCGGCTCGTCGCCGGCGATCGCCTCCGCGAGCGCGATGGCCGCATCGTTGCCGGCCTGGACGATCAACCCCTGCAGGATGTCGGAGAGCTTGATGCGGCTGCGTACCGCGGCGAACATCGTGGTGCCGCGCGCGGGCGCACCGCCCTTGCGCCAGGCATTCTCGGAGATGCCGATTTCGCTGTCGAGCGTCAGCCGGCCCGCCGCGATCTCCTGAAAGACGACCAGCGCCGTCGCGATCTTGGCCATGCTGGCCGGCGCGACCGGCTCGTCCGGCGCCTTCTCGTAGAGCACGGCGCCGCTCTGCGAATCGTACAAAAAGGCGATCGGCGCCTGCGACTGGAAGGCCTGGGCCAGGACAGGCTGGGCGGCCAGCAGAAACAGCGTAGCCAGCGACCAAAGCGCCGGAAAGCGCGGCTTGCGGGAAGCCGCGCTCGAAGAAGTCTGAACGCAAGAACGGCTCGCCGCGCTCATGCCCCGCTCTGAAGCAGGGGCCGGCGGCTCCGGTCAAGCCGGCGGGCGGTCAATCGCGCGCCAGCGTCTCGAGCTGCTGCGCCGACACCTTCTTCAAGGGATGCCGCGCCGGCAGCTTGTCGAGCGCGCCCTTCTCAGGCGCCGCGAACAGGCTGGCGACGGAGCCGCGCACCGGCGGCAGCGTCGTGCGCAGCGTGGCGGGAACAGCCAGCGAGACCGGCCGGCCGGCATTGGCGATGGTGTCGAGATCGAACGGACGGCTCGGCGGCAGCGGCGCGGCCTTCGTCGGCATGCCCGAAAGCGAAACCGGCGTTGCGCCCGCGGAGGCGAGCGTCGCCATCACAGGCGCCGAGGGCTGGACCGTGCGCGGCTGCGGCGCCGCATAGGCCTGAACGACAGGCTGGCTCTGAGCCGCCTGCTGGCTTGCCGGCAGCTCCGCCTCGGCGGTCTCGATATCGGGGCTCGGCGTGCGGCTGAGCGAAGTGCCCTCGTTCGAGGCCACCATGGTGCGCGCGCTCGTGCCCGGGATCGCAGCCGGCGTCCCGTCGGTGCGCAGCGAGGCGAGCAGCAGGTTGTCGTCGGAGCCGGCAAGCGAGGCCTGGCCGAGATATTCCATCTTGATGCGGGCGGTGCCGAGATGGCGGAAGGCCAGCGCCTCGGCGGTCTTCTGCGACACGTCCATCAGGCGGTTGCCGTGGAACGGCCCGCGATCATTGACGCGCACGATGATCGAGCGGTTGTTCAGCAGGTTCGTAACCCGCGCATAGGCCGGCAGCGGCATGGTCGGGTGCGCGGCGGAAATGCTGTTGCGGTCATAGACCTCGCCATTCGAGGTCCGGCGGCCATGGAAAGCCTCGCCATACCAGGAGGCGGTCCCGACCGCGCTGTAGCCGACCGGCTTGTCGTAAGGCACGTAGCGCTTGCCCGCGACCGAATAGGCCTTGCCGATCAGCAGGCGTCCCCCGCCCTTGGGAACAGGCTCGCCGTCGGCGACGACGCGCGGGCTGGCCGCGCCGTATTTGGACTGCGGGAACGCCCCGATTTCCTTGGATTTGCGCCCGGCCACCTGATTGCCGGCGCAGTTCGCCGCGAGAAGGCCGACGAGGACGACGCAGCTCATTCGGGCGGCAGAAACGGCACGGGAGGACTGCAGCATCGGCATCGTCACGTCGGAAGGCGTATCCGCGGCCGAAAAGTCTGCGCCTCGAGTCATTCTGTCAGTCCGTCTCTTTCGCGCCAAAAACGATCGCATCGACATCGCCGCATGGACGGCAACGCCGAGTTTTCGGCCAATTCCATTAAGGGATCGTTAAGCGCCCGGCGCTGCGCGCCGACCGAAACGCATATCCCCGCGCCTCAGAGCCGGCACAGAAGTGTCGGAAAGCCGCCACATGTCAACCCGATCTATGGACGGCCGCCATTTTTCCCGAGGGGCGTGGCGAGGTGGTCACAGCATGGCCGGGGCAGAACCGCGCGGCGCCTCAGGCTTTCAGGAAGGCCAGCCGTTCATCGGTCCGCCCGGGCACGACCTCAAGGATCTCGGCGCGGACCACGCCCTCTGCCACGAACGGATCGTCCTGCACACGCGCCTCGATCGCCGTGAGGGAGGCGCCATGGGCGAGAATCGCTCCGCCCGCATTCGGCTGGAGACTGCCGACGAGAAGGAAGATTCCATCCTCGAAGCCACGCCTGATCCAGGCATTGTGCCCGTCCATCAGCGGCGGCGCCTTGGCCTTGTCGAGGAAGCGAAGGGTAATGACGAACATGATCTCTCCGTCACGAGGTGCGGCAGGATGACGAGGCGCTCGGACACTGGGCGTCGAGCCACGCGTTCATTTCCGCGACCTCGCGGCGAATGAAGCCTTCATCCCTGAAGGCGGTCGCCAGCGTCGCGACGCCCTGGCTGCGCATCAGGAGGTGAAGCGCCAGCGCCTCCGCATCGGCCGGGCGGCCGAGCGCGATGAATTGCTGCGCCAGCCAGTCGCGAAACAGGGAAAACAGGCGCGCCGCATCGTCCCTGGCGACATGCTCCAGCTTGGCAAGCTCGGAGCAGAGCGTTCCGACCGGGCAACCATGCGCCATGATCGCCGTGCGGTTCGAGACGAGAATGTTCACGAAGCTGCGGATGCGTTCGGCCGGGGAGCCGCTTTCCTGCTCCCAGACAGCCAGCAGCACCGCCGTGGCCTCGAGGCGCCGCTCGATCACGGCAGCGAGAATCGCGTCCTTGGTCTTGAAATGATAGTAGAAATTGCCTCGAGACAGGCCGACGTCGCTGGCGATGTCGGCGAAGGAGGTCGCCTCGTATCCGCGCTCGCGGAACAGTCTGTCGGCGACATCCACGATCTGCTGGCGGGTCGCGCTCGCTCCCATCGCCGACCTCCTTGCCGATGGGCCGGCTGCACGCCCGCCCATCGCTTGTAGGACACCTGACCCAATAACGAATAGGTCAAGTGTCCTAACGGGTCAACGGCCAGCGTCGCTGGCGGAGGTGGCTTGACGCCTTCGCGCGGGAACTGCGCCTCTGGACGCCTGTGCGTCTCAGAAGCGCTTCTCCGCCGAATCGCGCGCGCGCGCCTCCGCCGTGCGTTCTGCGACCGGGCCGTAGCCACCCGCGCCGGGCGTGATGATCTCGACGATCTGGCCGGGCTCGAGCGAACCGTCCCCCTTGATGAAGGGCTCGACGCCCTCGCTGAAGACGAAGGACCCGCCCTGCCCTTCGCCGCCGCCGGCGATGCCCCACGGCCGGGACTGGAGGCGCGAATTATCGATGTTGAGCCGGCACGGTGCTTCCGCGCGGTAGACGCGGCGCAGGCCCATCCCGCCCCGTTGGCGCCCCTCGCCGCCCGACCCGTCGACGAGTTCGTAGCGCAGCAGCGTCAAGGGATATTCGAGTTCCAGCGCTTCGACAGGCAGGTTGGAGGTATTGGTCATGTGGACATGGACGCCGTCGAGCCCGTCCTTGTTCGCGCGCGCACCGGAGCCGCCGCCGATCGTCTCCAGATAGACCCAGAGCTCCCCGGTGCCGGGCTGCGTGCCGGCGAAGGTCGCGCTAGCGACCGCGCCCGAGCACGCTGCGATGACGCGCTCCGGAACCGCCTGTGCGAGCGCGCCATGGATCAGGTCGACCACGCGCTGGCAGGAGGCGATGCGTCCGTTGACGGCGGCCGGGTGGACGCAGTTCAGCACCGTGCCCTCCTTCGCCTCGACCGTCAGAGGCCGCGCAAGGCCCGCATTGGGCGGGATCGTCGGGTCTGCCACCGTCTTGACGGCGTAATATACCGTCGAGAGCAGCGCCGTGTAGACCATGTTGAAGCCGGTGCGCATCTGCGCCGGCGAGTCGAAGGCGAGCTTCATCTCCTCGCCAGCGACGGTGATCTCGACCGAGAAGGTCAGCGGAGCGTCGATCTCGGGATTGTCGAAGGAATCGGAGAAGCGATAGGTGCCGTCCGGGATCGAGGCGATGCCGGCGCGCATCTTGCGCTCGGCATAGTCCTGGAGCGCCCTGCCGGCCGCCAGCACGGTCGCCTGCCCGTATTTGTCGCAGAGCGCCTTCACCCGCTCGACGCCGAGGCGGTTGGCCGCCATCTGCGCGCGCAGATCGGAGAGGCGCTCGCGCGGGACCTGGCAGTTGAGCAGGATCAGCTCCTGCACGTCCTTCATCAGCACGCCGCCATCATAGAGGCGGATCGGCGGGATGCGCAGGCCCTCCTGGTAGATATGGGCGTGACCGCGATCGGCGAAGTCGGAATGGTGCGCGGTGTTGACCGCCCAGGCGACCATTGTCCCGTCGTGGAAGACCGGCTCCGCCAGCACGATGTCGGGCAGATGCGTGCCACCGCCCTCATAGGCGTCGTTGCCGATGAAGACGTCGCCCGGCTTCATCGCTTCGATGCTGTGCCGCTTCAGGATATGCGGAATGATGCCGATGAAGGAGCCGAGATGCATCGGGATGTGCTCGGCCTGGCAGAGCGTCTGGCCTTCGACATCGAACAGTGCCGTCGAGCAGTCGCGGCGCTCCTTGATGTTGGTCGAATAGCTCGCCTTGACGAGCGCCTCGCCCATCTCCTCGGTGATCGAGGCGAAGGAGGAGCCGATGACCTCGACGGTGATCGGATCGACGGCGACGGGAGCGGTCGCGTTCATCACGGCGTCTCCAGGATCAGGTTCAGATAGGGCTCGACCGTGGCGGTCATGCCCGGCAGGAGCACGGTGGTCGAATCCATCTGCTCGATGATGGCGGGGCCGGCGATGCGATTGCCCGCCTTGAGCTTGTCGCGGTCGTAGATGGTGCAGTCGACGAAGCCGCCTGCCTCGGGAAACCAGACCTCGCGGCTGCCGATGATCGCGTGCTCCGAAGCCGGGCCGGCATCGGGCTGCGGCCGGAACTGCGCCTTGGGCACGAGGCCGATCGCCTCGACGCGGTAGGTAACGAGCTGGACCGTCTCGCCCTCGGCGACGAAGCCGTAGAGCCGCTGATGCGCCTCGGCGAAGCCTTCGCCAAGAGCCGTGATGGTGGCGGGACCGATCGGCCCGTCCGGCACGTCGATCGCAAGCTCGTAATTCTGGCCCTGGTAGCGCAGATCGGCGGTGCGGCGCAGGCGCCTGTCGGCAGGCGCGACGCTCTCCTCGGCGAACCAGTGCTCCGCCTTCTCCTCCAGCGCGGCGAAGGCCTCGGTCATCGCGGGCACGAGATCCTCCGACAGCGGCGCGAGCCGCGTCGTCGCGAAATTGGCGCGCAGATCGGTCAGCAACAGGCCCAGCGCACAACCGATGCCAGGATTGCGCGGCACGATGATGCGCTTCATCTCCAGCTCGCGCGCCAGCCTCGCCGCATGCAGCGGCCCCGCCCCGCCGAAGGCGACAAGGGCGTAATCGCGCGGATCATGCCCGCGCTGGACGCTGATGACGCGGATCGCCTTGGCCATGTTCGCGGTGACGACGGAAATGATGCCCTGCGCCGTCGCCATCAGGTCGAGCCCGAGCTGATCGGCGAGCCTGCCGATCGCCTGCCTGGACAGAGCCTGATCGATCGGCATCCGCCCGCCGAGCAGATGCGTCGGATTGAGCGTCTGGAGCACGACATTCGCGTCGGTGACGGCAGGCTCGGTCGCGCCGCGGCCATAGCAGACTGGCCCCGGATCGGCGCCGGCCGAGCGCGGCCCGACCTTGAGCAACCCGCCGGAATCGATCGCCGCCAGCGAACCGCCGCCGGCGCCCACCGTGTGGATGTCGAGCATCGGCGCCTTGATCGGATAGCCATGGACGATCGCGTCGCTGGCCGATTTCGCCTCGCCGCCGCGGAGCAGCGCCACATCCGAGGAGGTCCCGCCCATGTCGAAGGTGATGAGGTTCTCGATGCCGGTCATGGCGCCGATGGCCTGCGCCGCGACGACGCCGGTGGAGGGTCCGGACAGCACGGTGCGGACGGGCAGGCGCGCGGCCATGTCGAAGCCGATGACGCCGCCATTGGACTGCGTCAGATGCGGCGTCGCCTTGAGCCCGAGCTCCTTCAGCCTTTCGGCGAGGCGGCGGATATAGCCCTGCATCACCGGCCCGAGATAGGCGTTCACCGCCGCGGTCGAGATCCGCTCGTATTCTCGGAATTCCGGCGCCACCTCGTGCGAGCAGCAGACGAAGACCTCGGGAAATTCCTTCTCGACGATGCGCTTGGCGATCTGCTCGTGGTCGGGCCGCACGAAGCCGTAGAGGAAGCCGATTGCGATCGCCTTGACGCCCGCGGCCTTGAGAGCACGCGCCGCCTCGCGCACGCCATCCTCGTCGAGCGGGATCTCGACCGAGCCGTCATGGCGCACCCGCTCCTTTACGCCGAAGCGCAGGTCGCGCGTCACCAGCGGCGGGGCCTTGTCGGCCTGGAGATCGTAGAGGTCGGGCCGCTTCTGCCGGCCGATTTCGAGCAGGTCGCGGAAGCCGTCGGTGGTGATGAGCCCCGCCTTGACGCCGCGGTGCTGGATCAGCGCATTGGTGCCGACGGTGGTGCCGTGGCCGAAATAGGTCACCTCGGATGCAGAGGCGCCGACGCGCTCGGTCCCCTCCTGCGTGCCGCGCGCAATGGCGCGGGACGGGTCGTCAGGCGTCGAGGGAACCTTCCAGACGGCGACCTCGCCGCTGGCGTCGTCGAACAGGCAGACATCGGTGAAGGTGCCGCCCGAGTCGATCCCGATCCGCCAGGCCATTGACGATGTCCTCCCTCAAGAAACGGCGGCTTCGGCCGGCGACCACGTCGCACCATGGCCGAAACCGCCCTGATATCCGCAAACCTGCGCCGCATGATCGGCGCCCGCCGCCAGCGCTGCGTCCATCGGGGCGCCGGCCAATATGGCCATCAGGAAGGCGGCGATGAAACCGTCGCCCGCGCCGAGGGTGTCGACGACAGGCGCAGGGCTGATGCCATGGCCATGGAAGCGCCCTGCGCTCAGCGCCATCGAGCCGCGTGCGCCGCGCGTGACCACAGCCATGCCGGCGCCGAGCGTCACGCAGCGGCCCAGCAGGCCACGGCACTCCTCGTCGGACGCCGCCGGATAGGACAGGAACGCGATATCGACGGCTGGAAGCGTCGCGGCGAGGTTTTCGTCCGTCCAGCGTTCGGAGAAGTCATAGGACAGGCGCCGCGCCGCATCGCGCACGATGGCAAGCGCCTCGCCCAACTCGCTGTAGACGCTCGAATGAACGAGATCATAGCCGGCTATGTAGGCGCGATCCTCCGCGTCGAACGGTCCCCATTCGCCGCGCACTCCGCGCTCGGACCGCAGGAAGCGCCGGTCCTGCCCGTCATGGCCGATAAAGGCCCGGGCATTGGCTCCCGGCCGGACCCGGCAGCGCGTCGTATCGACCTTCTCCGCCCGCAGCGCGCCGCAGAGCAGCATGCCGGCCTCGTCCGCGCCGAGGCAGCCGAGATAGCCCGTCTCCGCGCCCAGCCGCCGCGCGAGCACTGCGACGTTGACGGCGTTGCCGCCCGGAAACTGCAGGCCGCGATCGACATAGGTGTCGACCGTATTGTCGCCGAGGCCGAGCAGGCGCACAGGCATCAGGTCACCCTTCAGTAAGCCACCTTCCACATATAGC
The DNA here is from genome assembly GCF_900156025.1 of Allobosea sp. TND4EK4. Classification (GTDB taxonomy): domain Bacteria; phylum Pseudomonadota; class Alphaproteobacteria; order Rhizobiales; family Beijerinckiaceae; genus Allobosea. The sequence continues at coordinate 152,130 of NZ_FTMO01000003.1, read as the reverse complement.
GGCGCGTCGAGAGCGGCTGGTTGTGCAGCACCGAGAGATGCGCGGCCATGCGCTTCAACGCCGCCTGGAGGATGTAGGGCGCGACGATCGGGCGGATTGCGGGGTCGATGCCGGCCATCGCGAAATCGCGGGAATCGTATTTCATCACCCGGCCGGCATGGCTGTCGCAGAAGGTTGCGACGCGCTCCATCAGCGGGCGGCTGCGGTCCTCGCCCGTGATGAGGATCAGCGGGGTCTGCTTGTCGACGATCTCGAAGGGGCCGTGGAAGAACTCGGCCGCCTCGATCGGGTAGGAATGCAGCCAGAGCATCTCCATCAGGATGCAGACGCCGAAGACATAGGCGGTGGTGAAGCAGGGGCCGGCGGCGACATGGTAGAAGTGCCGGTCCTGCGCGAATTCGCGCGCGTCGGCGGCCGCCCGCGCCTCGTTCTGCTCAGCCGCATCGCAGAGCGCCGCCGGCAGCGCGTCGAGCGAGGCCATCAGCTTGTCGGCCAGTGGCCAGTCGTCCTTGCCGGCCATCAGCCCACCGATCAGGGCCTGCATCACCATGAACATCGCCGCGAAGGATTCGCTGGTGTCGCCGACGAGGAAATGCCGCGGCACGGCCTGCGCCAGCGGCCTGTCGCCATACTGGCTGAAGGCGACGACCTTGCAGGGCCTGCCCTTCAGGAAATGCGCCGCAGCGACGGTCTCGGGCGTCGTCCCGGACTTCGAGGCGAGCACCACCAGCGTCCGCCCATCCAGCCGCGGCGGATCGATTGCCATGAACTCGGCCGGGAAATAACGCCGCACCTCGATGGCGGGCGAATAGTGCTCCAGCCAGTACTTGATGCCGAGCATGGCGCGGTTGGCCGAGCCGGCGGCAACGAAATAGACGCGGTCGATCTCGCCGGCCAGCGAACGCCCCAGTTCGAACGCCTCGGGCAGAGCGGCGCGGGCAGGACCGAAGCTCGGCTCGACGGCGGCACGATCGAAAGCGATGGACATGAGCGGCTTCTCGGCTTGGGCTTGAATTGGTATACACCAATCACCTATACCAATTGCTGTCAACCAATGCCCGGCCGCCTCTTTCGGCGGCGCCGCGCGGACGCTAACAAGATGAAGTTCCATCCCTGATCGAGCCGCGCGAGATGCCCGAAGCCGCGAAAGCCCGCAAACCGATCTATGTCGAGGTGCAGGACTATGTGCTCGACCTGATCAACGGACCGGATTACGGGCCGGGTGACCGCATTCCCTCGGAGCGCGCGCTCGCCGACACGCTCGGCTTCAACCGTATGACGGTCCGCAAGGCCATCGACCGGCTGGTCGAGCGCAATGTGCTCGAGCGCAACGGCACCAGCGGCACGCGCGTGCCGCTCGTCCAGGTGACGCGGCCGATCGAGGTCCGCTCGACGCTGGGCATTACCCGCCTGATCCGCAATGCCGGCGGCAATCCGGGCACCCGCCTCCTCCACTTCGCCGAGGAGCCCGCGAGCCCGAGCGTGGCGCAGCGGCTGTGCGTCGCGCCCGGCACGGCCCTCGTGATGTTCCGGCGCCTGCGCAGCGTCAATGACGAGCCCTTCTGCATCGAGACGAGCTGGCTGCCGGCCGAGCGTGTCCCCAGCCTCGTCGCCGAGGACCTGATCGCCGGGCAATCGCTCTACGACCTGCTGCGCGAGCGCTACAGGCTGACGGTCACAGCCGACCAGCGCGAGATTTCGGTCGGCACCGCGACAGAGCTCGAAGCGCGCCAGCTCGCATTGAAGACCGGCGCACCGACCCTGGTGTTGAGGCTCGTCGCGCATGACGCCGATGGCAGGCCGATCGAATACATGAAGTCGGTCAATCATCCGCATCACGTCGTCTTCCGCAGCAGCGGGGGCGGAGACGGGCGGACGGCCGAGGCGGGCACTGAGCGGGGGACGGACTGATGGGGATCACCATCGAGACAATCGAGCGTGACGACAGCTTGCCTGCGGCAAGCGATGTCGTGGTCATCGGCGGTGGCATCATCGGCATCGCCACGGCCCTCTTCCTGGCGCGAGAGGGCATCTCCGTGACCGTCTGCGAAAAAGGCGAGGTCGGTCACGAGCAATCCGGCCGCAACTGGGGCTGGGTCCGCGTCATGGGCCGCGACCCCGGCGAAATTCCGCTCGGCCTCGAAAGCATGCGGCTCTGGGAGGATATGGACCGGCTGGTCGGAGGCGACACCGGCTTCACCCGCTCCGGCATCGTCTACGTCGCCGACACGCCGGCCAAGCTCGCCGAGCATGAGGCCTGGCTGGAGCATGCGAAGCAATACCAGCTCGACTCCCGCCTGCTGAGCGCGCGCGAGATCGACAGTGTCGTGCCCGGCGGAAAGCGGGCCTTCGCGGGCGCCCTCTTCACACCGAGCGATGCCCGTGCCGAGCCTCAGAAGGCGGTGCCGGCGATGGCCCGCGCGCTGCGCCGCCATGGCGGCACGGTGCTGACGCGCTGCGCCGTACGCGGGATCGAGACCGCGGCCGGCCGCGTCAGCGCCGTGGTGACCGAGCGCGGCCGCATCGCCTGCCAGCGAGTCGTGCTGGCAGGAGGAGCCTGGTCGCGGCTCTTCCTCGGCAATCTCGGGATCGACCTGCCTTCGTTGAAGGTGCTGGGCTCGGTGCTGCGGACCGCGCCGATGGAGGGCCCGCCGGTCCACGCCGTGGGTGCATCAGACTTCGCCTTCCGCAAGCGTCAGGACGGCGGCTACACCATCGCCCATCGCGGCGCGAGCGTGGCGGAGATCGTGCCCGACAGCTTCCGGCTGATGCGCGATTTCCTGCCCTCGCTGATGCGGCAGCGTCACGAGCTGAGACTGAAGCTGGGCCGCCGCTTCCTCACCGAAGCGGCGACCGCGAAGCGCTGGAGCCTCGACGAGACGACCCCGTTCGAGCGCGAGCGCATCCTCGACCCGGAACCGTCGCAGGCAATCCTGAAGGAGGCGCAGGCCAATCTCGTCGCGGCCTTTCCGGCCTTCGCCGGAATGAAGATCGCGCAGGCCTGGGGCGGGCTGATCGATGCGACGCCGGACGCCGTGCCGGTGATCGGCGAGGTGCCGCGCCTTCCAGGCCTTGTGCTCGCCTGCGGCTTCTCCGGCCATGGCTTCGGCATCGGCCCGGGCGCAGGCCGGCTCATCGCCGATCTGGTCTCCGGCAAGACGCCGGTGATCGACCCGCAGCCCTTCCGTCTCGACCGGTTCGAACGGCTGAAGCGGACGACGCAAGCGGCTTAGCGCTCGCCGGTCACGCGGGAACACTGCGTCATCCCGGGCTCGACCGGGATGACGGTGGCTTCGTGTGGATCCGGCAGGCTCCGGCGCGTGCCGGCTCAGGCCAGCGAGGTCTCCTCCATCGAGTAGGCGGAAAAGAAGTTCGTGCTGCCGGGATAGCTCTTGAAGCCGGTTACGCCCTTGGCCATGCCGTAACCCTGCGAGCGCCAGGCGAGGCCGACCAGCGGCGCCTGCTTCAGCGCGACGGTTTCGAGCTCCGCATAGATCGCCTTGCGTTTGGCCGGATCGAACTCGGCGCGGCCCTTGGCGAAGAGCATGTGCATCTCCGGGGTCGGGATCTGCCAGCTGCGGGCCATGTTGGGCGGCAGGTCGCCGTCGATCAGGGGGGCGAGCCCGTCCGGATCGTTGTTGTCGGCGGTGGTGCCCTGCACCATGAATTCGTAGCGGCCCTTGCCGGCGGCATCCACGCGCCCGGCCCAGTCGGGCAGGTTGAGCTTCACCTCGATCCCGATCTCGGAGAGATGCGCCTGCACGATCTCCGCCGTCGATTTGTGCATGCCGTATTGGGCGGTCGAGAGCAGCGTGCAGGAGAAGCCGTTGGCGACGCCCGCCTCCGCCATCAGCTTCTTCGCCTTGTCCTTGTCATAGGCCCAGTATTTCGACCGCGCCTCGTCGAACCAGAGGCTGCCGGGTGCGATCGGGATGCCCTCGAGCTTGCTGCCCCGGCCGAAGAAGGCCGCCTGGACGATTTCCTCGCGCCTGACCGCATGGGCCACGGCCTGCCTCAGGCGCACATCCTTGAACGGCCCGCTGCCGCCATTGAAATTGAGGCCCATGAAAGGGCCGTCCGTCGCCACCAGCGACAGGCGCGGATCCTTCTCGATCGCGTTCATATGCTGCCAGGGCACGTATTCGATCAGGTCGACATCGCCGGCCTGAAGCGCCGCCACACGCAGATTCTCGTCGGCATAGGCGGTGAGCTTCACGCCTGCGAGCTTCGGCAGGCCGGGCTTGTAGTACTTGTCGAACTTTGCGACCTCGATCGAGACCCCGCGCTCCTGCCCCTTCAGCGTGAACGGGCCGGCGCCGATGCCGAGGCCGGCCCGGCCTTCGATCGAATCCTTTGCGATGATCGGCATATGCGGGCTCGCCAGCCAGATCGGGAGCGTGACCGTCGGCTCCTTCATCACGATCCGCACCGTGCGCGGATCGGGCGTCTCGATCCTGTCCACGCCGCCGAACTCGGCCTTCATGAAGGCGGTGGAATTCGGCGCCGCCACCTGCTCCAGCGTCCACTTCACATCCTCAGCCGTCACCGGCTTGCCGTTGTGGAAGGTCGCCTCCCGCAGCTTGAAGACCCAGCCGGTCGGCCCATCCTGCGTCCAGCTCTCGGCGAGTTCCGGACGAACCTCGCCCTTCTCGTCGAAGCCCGTAAGGCCCCGGAAGATCAGCAGCTTGACCGTCAATGCAGCGGTGCCTGTGTGCATCCAGGGCTGCATGCTGGGCGGGAAGCTGGAGAGGGCGAAGCGCAGGACCTTGCCGGGCGCTTGAGCCCGCGCCTTCAGGCCCAGAAGCGGCAGAGCGGCGCCTGCGGCGAGCAGACCGCGACGAGAGATCGACACCATCGGATACCCCTCTTTTTATGGTCGGTCTGGCGACCGCAGGGGCAGAATGATTTGGTGTATACCAGCTTGTCAACGTCGCGCAGGTTGCCGCAGGAGCAGGACGATGCACCGGGCCGAAGGACGCAAAGCATCTCGCGCTGCAGCGCGTTTTTTCGCTGCAGCGCGGCCGAAAAAAGAGGCGGAGCACGGCAACGGGCTGCTTGACAGCCCGGATTGCGTCAAATGGTATACACCAGTCAGGTACCGGATGCGCCCGGCGGAAACACCGTGCGGGGCATCGCTCATCGTCTGTCGAGGCCGTCATGAACGAGATCGTCAAAGTCAAATCCGGCAGCAAATACGAGACGCTGAACAGCTACTCGCGCGTCGTCGTCGCCGGCGACATGATCTTCGTGTCGAACACGGCCGGCCGGAACTACAAGACCCGCGCCATTGCGCCCGACGCCAAGGGCCAGGCGGAACAGGCCTTCAGCAATGTCGAGGGCGCGCTGGCGGCGGTCGGCGCCTCGTTGAAGGATGTCGTGGCGGTCAAGGTCTTCGTCCCCGACATCGCCGACATGGACGAGGTCAACGAGGTCGTCGGCCGTAAGTTCAGGGGCATCGACCCGGCCAACACCACCACCTGCACCCCGCTTGGCCAGCCCGAACTCAAGGTTGAGTTCGAGATGACCGCCTATAAGCGCCGCCGGCCCGAAGAAGCCGAGACGCGCCTGACCGTCGACCTCTCCTGAGACGGCAGACGATGCCGGAGGTCGTCATCGTCGGAGGCGGCATCAGCGGCGCCGCTGCCGCCTATGAGATCGCCCGAGCCGGTCATTCGGTCACGCTGTTCGAGGCGCGCGAGCTCGCGGCGATGGCCTCCGGCTGGACCCTCGGCGGGGTGCGCCAGTCCGGCCGCGATCCCGCAGAGCTGCCGCTGGCCCGCGCCGCCGTGGAGCGCTGGAGCGGGCTCGACGAGGAACTCGGCGCCGCCACCGGCTATCGCCGCAAGGGCAATCTGCGTCTGGCCCGCACCGAGGCTGAGGCGGAGATCATCCGCAACCTCGTCTCGGATCAACGGGCTCTCGGCCTCGAGATCGAATACCTCGCCGGTCAGGAAGCTATCCACGCCGTGGCGCCAGCGATCGGCCCGAGCATCCTGGCAGCTTCCTTCTGCCCGGGCGACGGCCATGCCGACCCGGTACCGTCCACGCGCGCTTTCGCCGCGGCAGCGGTGCGTCACGGCGCCGTCATCCGCGAAGGCACGCCAGTGCGGGCTCTTCTGCGGCAGGGCGAGCGCGTCACGGGCATCGAAACCGCCTCCGGCGAGCGCATCGAGGCGGACAGGGTCGTGCTCGCGACGGGCATCCATGCGCCGGAGCTGCTCGCCCCGCTGGGCTTGTCGCTCCCGCTCGCGGTGAAGCGCGTCTGCGTCCTGCAGACCGTGCCGCTGCCGCCGGTCTTCGAGCAGGTGTTCGGCGTCGCCAATGCCGACGCCGCCGGGCGGCAGGAGGTCGATGGCCGTCTGCGCGTGACCACCGGCATCGGCGACTGGCCGCACGAGCCGGCCGGCTGGAACGCCGACAGCCTCGCCCCGCGCACGGTCGACATCGCCACCTTGATCGGTCGTGTCTCGCCGATCCTGCCGGCCATCGCGGAAGCCGGGCTGGCGCGGGTCTGGGGCGGGCTGATCGACCTCACGCCCGATGCGCTGCCCGCGATCGATGCCCGCACGGGAATCGAAGGACTGGTGCTCGCCGCCGGCTTCTCCGGCCATGGCTTCGGCATCGGCCCGGTCACCGGAGAGATCGTGGCCGACCTGGCGCTGGGCCGTCAGCCGCGCTTCGACCTGTCCCCGTTCGAGCTTGGCCGATTCGCCGGTCGCTCCGCACCGGCCGCCCCGCTGAGCCTGCATGGCTGAGGAGTTTTCGAGATGCTGAGTCCTCGGGGACGCGTGATCCTGATCTCCGGCGCCAATCGCGGCATCGGCCGGGCTGCGGCAGAAGCGCTTCATCGCGCGGGCTATCACCTCAGCCTGGGAGGCCGCGACCTCACCTCGCTGAAGACGATGACGGCCGGCTGGGACGCCGAGCGCCTCCACATCGCCCGCTACGATGCGGCCGACTGGTCGAGCCACCGCGCCTGGATCGATGCAGCGGTGGGGCGTTTCGGGCGGATCGACGGGCTCGTCAACAATGCCGGCATGCACAGCTCCATGACCCTGCGCGCGCCCGACGAGGCCGTGCTCGACGCGATCTGGGCGGCGAACTGCAAGGGCCCGCTCAACCTGATCCATTGCGCCTTGCCTCATCTGGAGGCCAGCGGCAGCGGGCGGATCGTCAATGTCGCCTCGCTGTCGGGCAAGCGCGTCCGCAACGATCATCTCGCCTACAACATGACCAAGCACGCGATGATAGCGCTCAACCATGCGGCCCGGCGCATCGCCTGGGGCAAGGGCGTGCGGGCGACGGCGCTGTGCCCCTCCTTCGTGCGCACCGACATGACGGCGTCGAGCACCGCGCTCGCCCCCGAGGCGATGACGCAGCCGGCTGACCTTGCGGAATTGGTTGTCACGCTGCTGGCCTTGCCCAACAATGCGACCGTCGCCGAATTGCTCGTCAACTGCCGGCTGGAGGACACGCTCTAGAGGTTTCCGACCGCCACCGGGCGCCGGCCTGCGCGCGATGGCTTGAGAACGCGATCACCAATCAACGACAAAAGCAGGGGATCATCATGACAAGACGTGTTTCGCTCTTCGCCGCGCTGGTGGCCGGCGCGCTGCTCAGCAGTCCGGCGCTGGCCCAGAAGACGGTGCTGACGGTCGGCATGCAGAGTTCAGACGCAGGCGTGCTCGACCCGCATCTCAATTCCGGCACGCCCGGCAAGGCGATGCTGCAGTGGATGTTCAACGGGCTGGTGCGCATCAAGCCGGGCCAACTCTCGCCCGAATTCATCGAGCCCGACCTCGCCGAAAGCTGGACGAGCTCGGCAGACGGCAAGGAATGGACCTTCAAGCTGCGCCAGGGCGTGCAGTGCCATCACGGCTATGGCGAGTTCACCTCGGAGGACGCGGTCTATTCGCTGAAGCGCGCCGCCAGCAAGGAGAGCTCGGCCTTCTCCTCGGACTACGCAGCGGTCGACAAGATCGAGGCGCCCGACAAATACACGGTCAAGATCACGCTGAAGCAGGTCATCCCCAGCCTGCTCGGTATCGTCATGAACTACCATGGCGGCAACATGGTCTGTAAGAAGGCCGCCGAGGAGCTGGGCAAGGAAGGCTTCGCCAAGAAGCCCGTCGGCACCGGCCCGTTCATGTTCTCCGAATACGTGCCGCAGCAATACGCAAAGCTCGTCGCCAACCCGAACTACTTCCGCGGCAAGCCGAAGCTGACCGAGATCCTCTACCGCTTCATCCCCTCGGATTCCTCGCGCGACCTCGCCTTCCAGTCCGGTGAGCTCGACATGATGCTCGGCCGGCAGGAGCAGGCCTGGGTCGACCGCATGAACGCTATCCCCGGCGTCAAGGTGGTGGCGATGGGCCCGGCCGAGATGTCGGTGCTGCATCTGAACCAGAGCCAGCCGCCGCTCGACAACCTCAAGGTCCGCCAGGCGATCGCCTACGCGATCGACCGCAATGCGATCTGGCAGTTCCGCGGCAAGAACATCTCGCGCCCGGCCGTCTCGGTCGTGCCGTCCGGCTATCTCGGCACGGACGAGAAGGCCCCGCTCCTGCCTTACGACCTCGCCAAGTCCAAGGCCCTGCTGGCCGAGGCGGGCTTCCCGAACGGCATCACCATCAAGGCGATCAACACCACCCTGCCCTCGATGCTGAGCTTTACCGAAGCCGTGCAGGCGCTGCTGAAGAAGGCGAACATCACCCTGGAAATCCAGCCGGTCGAGCATGCGACCTTCCACCAGCAAATCCGGCAGGACCTCTCGCAGGTCGTGCATTTCCAGGCTGCGCGATTCCCGGTGGCGGATGTCTATCTCTCCCAGTTCTTCCACTCGCGGGCGACCGTGAAGACGCCGACCGCGGTGACGAACTTCTCCCACTGCAAGGTGGCCGATGCCGAGATCGACGCGGCCCGCTCCGAGACGGACAAGGCCAAGCAGCTCGCGCTCTGGAAGACGGCGCAGGAGAAGATCATCGCCGATGTCTGCGCCATTCCGGTCAACGAGATGATGCAGCTCTGGGCCTACAAGGACAACCTCGACCTCGGCTACGAGCTCAAGGCCTCGCTCAATCTCGGCCCGCCGGTGCTGGAGACCACGCGCTTCACGAAGTGAGGTGGCGGTCTGGGCGCGTCATTCTCGGGCTTGCCCCGAGAATCTCGTGCCCGATGAGTCTCGGAAGCTCGTCAAAAGATGCCCGGGTCAAGCCCGGGCATGACGGCCCGACCCAGGCAGCCCGCTGCGGCCGCTTCTCCTCAGACATGGCGGCATCATGAGCGCCTTTCTCGTCAAACGCCTCGGCTTCGCCCTCGTCACGCTGTGGGCCGTGCTGTCGCTGGTCTTCGTCGTGGTGCGCATCGTGCCCGGCGACCCCGCCCAGGTGATCCTCGGCGACCAGGCCGACGCCGCGGCCATCGCCGCGATGCGCACGCGGCTCGGCCTCGATGCGCCCGTGTTCGAGCAATACACCTCCTTCCTCGCCGGTGCCGTCCGCGGCGACTGGGGCGTCTCGCTCGTCACCGGTCGGCCGGTCATCCAGGAGGTGCTCGCTGTCCTGCCCTGGACGATCGAGCTGACGCTGGTCTCGCTGGCCATCGGCGTCGCCATCGGCGTGCCGCTCGGTGTCTGGGCCGCCGTCAACCGCAACCGCATGCCGGACTATGTGACACGCATCGCCTCGCTGCTCGGCCTGTCCTTTCCACCCTTCGTCTCGGCGATCATCCTGCTGATCGTGTTTTCGATCATGCTGCACTGGTTCCCGGTGATCAGCGCCGGGCGCGGCTCGTTCTCGGCCTGGTTCCAGGCGATGGCGCTGCCTGCCCTCAATCTGGGGCTGATCATGGCGGCCTACATCACCCGCGTCGCCCGTTCGGCGATGCTGGAGGTGATGCAGGAGGATTACGTCCGAAGCGCCCGCGCCAAGGGCGTGCCCTGGCGGGTCGTCGTCTGGCGGCATGCTCTGCGCAACGCGCTGATCCCGATCATCACGATCGTGGGTTTGTATCTCGGCATCCTGATCGGCAATTCGGTCCTGACGGAGATTGTCTTCAACCGCCCGGGCCTGGGCAAGCTCATCGTCGGCGCGCTCAACCAGCGCGACTACACCATGCTGCAGGGAATGATGGTGATCTACACGCTGATCGTCGTGCTGGTGAACATCGCCACCGACATCACCTACGCCCTCGTCGATCCGAGAGTGAAGCTGTCATGAGGGTGAAGCTGCCATGAGCACCTCCGTCCATGACGCCGCCCCCGCGGCCCCGCCCCGGCTGCGCTGGCTGAAGGCGACCATCGGCGCCTTCAACGCCAACAAGACATCCTGGGTCGGCCTCGCCGTCATCGTCGCGGTCGTGCTTGCAGCGGTGCTCGCCCCGGTCGTCGCGCCGCACGATCCGCTGGAGCAGAACATCCTGTCGCGGCTCCAGCCGCCGCATGAGAACTATTACCTCGGCACGGATTATTTCGGCCGCGACATCCTCTCGCGCCTGCTCTACGGCGCGCGCATCTCGCTGGTGATCGGCGTCGCCTCGACCGTGATCGCCATGGTCGCGGGCTCCCTGATCGGCATGCTCGCCGGCTATTATGGGGGGCGCTTCGACGTCGTCGTGATGCAGGCGATGGATATCCTGCTCGCTTTCCCGTCGCTGATCCTCGGCCTGATCCTCGTGGCGATGCTCGGCCCGTCGATGGAGAACATCACCATCGCCATCGCGCTGACCTCCATCCCCTCCTTCGCCCGCATCGCGCGGGCGCCGACGATCTCGGTCAAGGAGCGCGACTATATCGGCGCCGGTCGCGCTCTGGCCTTCTCGGACGCCCGCATCCTCGGAGGGCACATCCTGCCCAACATCTTCCCAGAGATCCTCGTGATGGCCTCGCTCTGGCTCGCCAACGCCATCCGCACCGAGGCCTCGCTCGCCTTCATCGGTCTTGGCGTGAAGCCGCCGATCGCGACCTGGGGCGGCATGATCCGCGAAGGCTTCGAGAACATCCTCGACAGCTACTGGCTGGTGCTGGCGCCGTCGATCGCCATCCTGATCGTCGTCTTCGCCCTCAACGTGCTCGGCGACGGCCTGCGCGACGCCATCGACCCCAAGCTGAAGGGCGAGCGATGAGCGGCCCCGTCCTCTCCGTCGAAAACCTCCAGACCGCCTTCCGCGTCGGCGGGCAGTGGCGCTGGGCCGTCGAGGATCTGAGCTTCGAGGTCGCGCCCGGCGAGACCGTGGCCATCGTTGGCGAGTCCGGCTCCGGCAAGAGCGTCACCGCGCTGTCGGTCATGCGGCTGATCTCGGCCGCCAATGGCCGCATCGAGGGCAGGATCGCGCTGGAAGGGCGCGAGCTGCTCACGCTCACAGAAGAGGAGATGCGCAAGGTCCGCGGCAACGAGATCGCGATGATCTTCCAGGAGCCGATGACGAGCCTGAATCCGGTGCTCACGGTCGGCTTCCAGATCGCGGAGGCGTTGCGCTACCATCGCGGCCTCGATGGAGCGGCCGCGAAGGCCGAGGCGCTGCGGATGCTCGACAAGGTGCGCATCCCCTCGGCGAAGAGCCGGTTCGACAACCATCCGCACCAGCTCTCGGGCGGCATGCGCCAGCGTGTCATGATCGCGACGGCGCTGGCCTGCAAGCCGAAGCTCCTGATCGCCGATGAGCCCACAACCGCGCTTGACGTCACGATCCAGGCGCAGATCCTCGAGCTGATCAAGACGTTGCAGGATGAAGAGGACATGTCCGTCCTCTTCATCACCCACGACATGGGTGTCGTCGCCGAGATTGCCGATCGCGTCGTGGTGATGTGGAAGGGCCGCAAGCTGGAGGACGCGCCGGCGACCCAGGTCTTCGGCGCCCCCGTCCATGGCTACACCAAGGCCCTGCTCGCGGCGGTGCCCAAGCTTGGCGACATGGAGGGCCATGCCCGGCCGCTGCGCTTCCCGCGCATCGATCCGGACAATGGCAAGGTCGAGGGCGAACCGGTCGAACAACCCGACACGGTCGCCGCCGGCGAGGCGCCCCTGCTGGAGGTATCGGGCCTGACGACGCGCTTCGGCATTCGCGGCGGCCTGCTCGGCCGGTTGCGCGGCCAAGTCCACGCGGTCGAGGATATCTCCTTCACCCTGCGGCGCGGCGAGACGCTGGCGCTGGTCGGCGAATCCGGCTGCGGTAAATCGACCACCGGGCGCTCGATCCTGCGGCTGGTCGAGCCCTCCTTCGGCACGGTGCGCTTCGATGGCCGTGAGGTGACGAGCCTCGGCAAGGCCGAGCTCCGCGATGTCCGCCGAGACATGCAGATGATCTTCCAGGATCCCTTCGCAAGCCTGAACCCGCGCAAGAGCATCGGCAGCGCGCTGGCCGAGCCGATCCTGGTTCACGGTCTCGCCCGGGGCGCGGACGCGCAGGACCGCGTTGCCGAGCTTCTGCGCAAGGTCGGCCTCGCGCCGGAGATGCATGTCCGCTTCCCGCACGAATTTTCGGGCGGCCAGCGTCAGCGCATCGCCATCGCCCGCGCGCTGGCGCTGTCCCCCAAGCTCGTCGTCGCGGACGAGGCGGTCTCGGCGCTCGACGTCTCGGTGAAGGCGCAGGTGCTGAACCTGATGCTCGACCTGCAGGCCGAGCTCGGCCTCGCCTATCTCTTCATCTCGCACGATATGGCCGTGGTCGAGCGCGTCAGCCACCGCGTTGCCGTGATGTATCTCGGCGAGATCGTCGAGATCGGCCCGCGCGAGGCGGTCTTCGCGGATCCGCAGCATCCCTATACCCGCAAGCTGCTGGCGGCCGTGCCGGTCCCCGATCCGGCCCGCCGCACTCTGAGGCGCGAGCTCGCCGTCGACGAATTGCCGAGCCCGATCCGCAAGCTCGGCTGGCAGGCTGTCCCGACAGCGCTTGTCGAGGTCCGGCCCGGCCACTGGGTCCGGCAGCCGGCCACGTCAGCTTCGTCCTCGTAGCGCCCCCGCTTCGGCGATCGGCAGATCGCTGGCGAAGACGCGGGTGCACCGGCCCGGAACGATCTGTCGCGCCGGCGGTTCTCCCTGGTTGTCAGGCCTGCGAAGGCCATGGAACGGGGGGCACTCGCTTGGCACCAAGGGCGAACTGGAAAGGCTTTCTCAAGATCGCGGAGGTGAGTTGCCCCGTCGCGCTCTTCACCGCCGCCTCCACCTCCGATCGCATCGCCTTCCATACGATCAACCGGGCGACCGGAAACCGCGTCAGCCGTCAGTTCGTGGACAGCGACACCGGCAAGCCTGTCGAGAGGGACGACCAGGTCAAAGGCTACGAGGTCAGCCAGGGCGACTATATCGTGCTCGACCCCGAGGAGGTCACGGCCGCCGTTCCCGAAAGCGACAAGACGCTGGCGGTCTCGGCCTTTATCAGCTGCTCGGAGATCGACGACGTCTATTTCGACAAGCCCTACTATTTGGCACCGGCCGATGGCGCGGCCAAGGAAGCCTTCGCGCTGATCCGCGAGGGCATGCGGAAGAAAAAGGTCGCCGCCATCGCCCAGACCGTCCTGTTCCGGCGGGTTCGCACCGTTCTCATCCGCGCGCACGGTCCCGGGCTGATCGCCACGACGCTGAACTACGACTACGAGGTCCGCTCGGCGAAGGACGCCTTCCACGACATCCCCGAGATGAAGATCGAAGGCGAGATGCTCGAACTCGCCGAACACATCATCAAGACCAAGAAGGGACGCTTCGATCCCGCCGCATTCGACGACCGCTACGAAAGCGCGCTCGCCGAGCTGGTGAAGGCGAAGGCCGAGGGCCGCAAGATCGAACGGCCCAAGGAGCCCGATCGCAGCAAGGTCGTCGACCTGATGGCCGCGCTGCGCGAAAGCGCCGGCATGTCCGGCAAGAAGCCGAAGAAGGCGGCCAAAGCCAAGGCTCCGGCGGCCGCCCGCAAGAAGGCCAGCTGAAATGGCGCTCGAGGCCTATCGCAAGAAACGGAACTTCTCCGCGACGAGTGAGCCCAAGGGCGGCCGGGCGCGCAAGACCGGCAACAGCTTCGTCATCCAGAAGCACGACGCGACCCGCCTGCATTACGATTTCCGGCTGGAGCTGGACGGAGTCCTCAAGAGCTGGGCCGTCACCAAGGGGCCGAGCCTGGTCGCCGGCGAGAAGCGCCTGGCCGTCCATGTCGAGGACCACCCGCTCGAATACGGCGGCTTCGAAGGCACCATCCCCAAGGGCGAATATGGCGGCGGCACTGTCCTGCTCTGGGACCGCGGGACATGGACGCCGATCGGCGACGCCCACAAGGGCTACGCCAAGGGCCATCTCGAGTTCGAACTTCAGGGCGAAAAGCTCTCCGGCCGCTGGCATCTGGTGCGCATGCACGGAAAGCCGGGCGAGAGGCGCGAGAACTGGCTGCTGATCAAGGGCGAGGACGAGGTCGCCCGTCCCGAAGGCGCTCCCGACATCCTGGATGAGCAGCCGCAATCGGTGAAGACGGGCCGAGATATTCCCGCCATCGCCGGCGAGGCGCCCGGCTGGTCCTCCAGGACCGGCAAGATTACGCGCCGCAGCGGCAAGGTGAAAAAGACCGCGCCAGCGGCGGAGCCGGCACAAGACGGTCCCGCCGCCCTCGATCCTGCGGCCATCAAGGGCGCGAGGAAAGCCGCGATGCCGGACTTCGTCGAGCCGATGCTCGCGTCGCTGGTCGCGGCGGCGCCGACCGGCGACCGCTGGCTGCACGAGATCAAGTTCGACGGCTACCGGCTGCAGGCCCGCATCGAGGCCGGGCGGGTGAAGCTGCTGACCCGCAGCGGACTCGACTGGACGAAGAAGTTCGGCAAGGCCGTCGTCACCGCGCTACAGCAGCTGCCGCCAGGGACGGCGATCATCGACGGCGAACTCGTGGTCGAGACTGACGCCGGAGCGTCCGACTTCTCGGCCCTGCAGGCCGATCTGAGCGAGGGCCGGTCGGACCGGTTCGCCTTCTACGTCTTCGATCTGCTCTATCTCGACGGCTACGATCTCACCGCCCTGCCCTTGGCGAAGCGCAAGAGCCTTCTGGAGCCGCTCGTCGCCAACGCGGACGGGATCATCCGCTACAGCAGCCATTTCGACGAGAGCGGCGCGATGGTGTTGAGGCACGCCTGCCGCCTCAGCCTCGAAGGCATCGTCTCGAAGCTCAGTGACGCCCCATACCGGTCGGGGCGCGGCAAGAGCTGGGTGAAATCCAAGTGCTCGGCCCGCCAGGAATTCGTGATCGCGGGTTATGTGCCCTCCAGCGTCTCGCGCAAGGCCATCGGCTCGCTGGTGCTCGGCATTTACGAAGGCGACGAACTTCGCCATGTCGGGCGTGTCGGCACCGGCTTCAGCGGCGCTGTCGCCGAAGAGCTGTTCCGCAAGCTCGAACGTCTTCGCGCGACATCGAGCCCGTTCGGCGGGCCGCTCACCGCCGACGAAGCCCGGAAGGTCAAATTCGTCCGGCCCGAACTGGTCGCCGAGATCGAGTTCCGGGCCTGGACCGCTGACGGCCATCTGCGCCATGCTTCCTTCAGGGGGGTGCGCGAGGACAAATCCGCCCGCGAGATCGTGCGCGAGGTTCCCATGTCGGCCAAGAAGCAGCCTGCCCCGCAGCGGCGCACCGTCAAGCTGACGCATCCCGATCGCGTCTATTGGCCGGATGCTGGGGTCACCAAGGAAGGGCTGGCGGATTACTACGCCGAAATCTGGCGCCAGATTGCGCCTCATATCGTCGGACGACCGCTCGCGCTGCTGCGGTGCCCGAACGGGATCGACGGCGAGTCCTTCTTCCAGAAGCATGCCTGGAAGGGCCTCAACCCGAACATCGTCCTGGTGAAGGATCCGCAGGATCCATCGGATGCCCCGCTGATCAGCATCAACGATCTCGACGGGCTTCTCGGCCTGGTCCAGGCGGCCGTGCTCGAAATCCACCCCTGGGGCACGACGGTCGCCGAATGGGAGAAACCCGACACGATCGTCATGGATCTCGACCCGGGCGAAGGCGTTGCCTGGCAGGACGTGATCGAGGCGGCACGGGAGGTGCGCCAGCGCCTGACCGATGCCGGCCTCGCCGCCTTCGTGAAGACCTCCGGCGGCAAGGGGCTCCACATCGTCTCGCCCCTGAAGCCGAGCGCGGACTGGGCGGCGGTGAAGGCCTTCACCAAGGGTCTTGCTGATGCGATGGCGGCCGACACTCCCGAGCGCTTCGTCTCGACGATCACCAAGTCGAAGCGTCGCGGAAAGATCCTGGTCGATTATCTGCGCAACCAGCGCGGCTCCACGGCGGTCGCAGCCTATTCGACAAGAGCGCGCGCCGGCGCGCCCGTCTCCGCGCCCCTGACCTGGGACGAACTTGGCCCCGGCATCGGCCCGGCCTATTTCACGGTGGCGACGATGCCGACGCGGATCGCAGCCTTCTCGTCCGATCCCTGGGACGGCTTCCGCGCCGCCGCGGCTTCGCTCGAACGGCCCCGGCCGCGCAGGAAGAAGGCAGGCTAGGGTCGCTCGACCGCCAAACGAGCCGGAGGCAGATGCTTGCCGCCATGCGGCTATCCGACAGGTCTGCCCGCCGCGCCGAGCTCAGCTTCGCTTGCCCTTCCCTTCCGAGGCGATGCTCTTTTTCAGCGCATCCATGATGCTGATGACATTGCCCGCCGGCGCCTCGGCCTTGGCGGCGGGCTTCGGCCGGCGTTTGCGGCCCTTCTTCTTGGCCGCGATGATGTCGAGAAGCTTCGCCTGCACCGGGTCGTCCACCATGTCCGGCGTCCATGCGGTGGTGCGATCCTCGACCAGTTTGGTGATCAGCTTCATCAAGCCGGCATCGACCGTCTCCTTTCCGGCGCTGGCGAAATAATCGTCTTCGTCCCGCACCTCGTCGCCATAGCGAAGGGTCCAGAGCACGATCCCCTTGTCGCGGGGCTTGAGCATGACGGCACGCTCGCGGCGATAAAGCACCAGCCGCGAGATGCCGACGGTGCCGGTCGCCGCCATCGCGCCGCGAATGACCGAAAACGCTTCTTCACCGACCCGGTCGTTCGGGATGAGATAATGCGGCTTGTCGTACCAGATCCATTCGATCGACTCGGACGGCACGAAAGTCTCGATGTCGATCGTGCGCGTGCTTTCGAGCGCGACCGCCTCCAGTTCCTCGTCTTCCAGCAGGACGTGGTCGTCCTCGCCGCGGGGGTAACCCTTGACCTCGTCGTCCTCGTCAACCGGCTTGCCGGTGACGGAGTCGATATAGCGGCTGACGATGCGGTTGCCGGTCTTGGCGTTCAGCGTGTGGAAGCGGACCTTCTCGTTCTCGCTGGTCGCCGGCATCATCGCGACCGGGCAGGTCACGAGCGAGAGCTTGAGATAGCCCTTCCAGAACGAGCGTGGCGCCATGCGATCCTCCAGCAGGATCGAGAGGAACGCGACGCCGGCCGTTCCGTTCCTCGTCGGCAGGACGACCGTGGAGCGGAGGCCGCGCGTCTCAGCGACCGGAACGCATTCACTGCCGGCTCACTGTCTTGGGCACTGTCTTGGGCCCCTTCTTCAGGTTGCGGCACGTCATCGCTCCTCAGGAACCACCGCGTCGCCCGCCCATTGCATCCCAGAGCCTTTGGACATCGGCGGCGCTATGCCCCGCCACCGTCATGATGAAGGTAGCCGGCGCGTTCTGGATCAGCATCCGCGACAGGTCTGTCGGTGCGCCGGGATGGTCGTCGGCAGGTGACGGAGACCGGCACTGACCGCTTTGAGATAGACCGGTAGGCCGATCGGCGAACCCAGCAGCGCTGGCGAGATTTGGAGCGGGCCCGCGCTCATGGGTCCTTCTCCGCGACAGGCCGCGCGCCCTGCGAAAACAAGCCCCGCAAAAAGCCCCGCGAGACCGATCGATCGGCATCCGCCAGCAGGATGATGAAGTCATGCGCGAGGGCACGGAGTGCCGCCGTTTCCGAGCCATGCTCCTCCAGCAAGTCCGCCACCATGCCGGTCACCTCGGCGTCGATCGTGGTATCCTCGGCAGGTTGGTTCGCTGGCTGTGCTGACATCGGGCTCGATCTCGGTTATGAGAACAGAATGAGAACGATGCCGAACCAGAGTCAAGCGGAGCTCGCCGCCAAGCCATCGGCATGCTGGGCTGCTGATGCGGGCCTGTCATCCGACATGGCAAACGAGGACGAATCGTGCCGAACAGAACCCCGTCATGAATGCCATCGCCCCGATCAGCTATCTGGACATGCTCAACCCGGCGCAGCGCCGCGCCGTGATCCATGGCGTCGGCTCGGTCGCAGCCTTGCCTCTGCTGGTGATCGCGGGGGCCGGCTCGGGCAAGACCAATACGCTGGCGCACCGCGTCGCGCATCTGATGGTCAGCGGGGCCGATCCACGCCGTATCCTCCTGATGACCTTTTCGCGCCGGGCGGCTTCCGAGATGGCCAGGCGAGTCGAGCGGATCGCACGCAAGGTGCTCGGTGACGGGGCCGGGGTCCTCGCCGACGCGCTGACTTGGGCCGGCACCTTCCACGGCATCGGGGCGCGGCTCCTGCGCGACTTCGCCGACCAGCTCGGGCTCGACCCGGCCTTCACCATCCATGACCGGGAGGACTCGGCCGACCAGATGAACCTGGTGCGGCACCAGCTCGGCTTCTCGAAGACGGAAGCCCGCTTCCCGACCAAGGGCACATGCCTGGCGATCTATTCCCGCTGCGTGAACGCCGAGCAGCCGATCGAGGAGGTTCTGGGCCGGTCCTACCCCTGGTGCGTCGCCTGGGCGGCCGAGCTCAAGGAACTCTTCGCGGCCTATGTCGAGGCCAAGCAGAGCCAGAACGTGCTCGATTACGACGACCTGCTGCTCTATTGGGCGCAGGCCATGACCGATCCGGACATCGCCGCGGAGATCGGCGCACGTTTCGACCATGTCATGGTCGACGAGTACCAGGACACCAATCGCCTTCAATCCTCGATCCTGCTGGCGCTGAAGCCGGACGGGCGCGGCCTGACGGTGGTCGGCGACGACGCCCAATCGATCTATTCCTTCCGCGCCGCGACGGTGCGCAACATCCTCGACTTCCCGGCCGCCTTCACCCCTCCGGCCGAGATCATCACGCTGGACCAGAACTACCGCTCGACCAGCGCGATCCTGTCGGCGGCCAATGCGGTCATCGATCTGGCCTCCGAGCGTTTCACCAAGAACCTCTGGACGGAGCGCGCCACGGGCGCCCTGCCCCAGCTCGTCCATGTCCGCGACGAGGCCGACCAGGCCCGCTTCATCGCCGAGACGGTCCTGCGGAACCGCGAGGGCGGCTCGACGCTGAAGCAGCAGGCAGTGCTGTTCAGGGCGTCGCACCACAGCGGCCCGTTCGAAATCGAGCTGACCCGTCGCAACATCCCTTTCGTGAAGTTCGGCGGGCTGAAGTTCCTCGACAGCGCGCATATCAAGGATCTGCTGGCGCTCCTGCGCTTCGTCGAGAACCCGCGCGACAAGGTCGCGGGCTTCCGCGTCCTCCAGCTCATGCCCGGCGTCGGCCCGACCTCGGCGCAGCGCGTGCTCGACCATATCGCGCAGGACGCCTCCCCGCTTGAGGCGCTGGCTGACGCACCTGCTCCGCCGCGATGCGGCGAGGATTGGTCCGACTTCGTCGCCGCCATCGCCGAGGTGCGGTCCGGCAAGGCCGGTTGGCCGGGCGAGATCGAGCGGGCGCGGCGCTGGTACGAGCCGCATCTGGAACGCATCCATGAGGATGCAGTGACTCGCCAGGCCGATCTCGTCCAGCTCGAACAGATCGCCGGCGGCTACCCCTCCCGCGAGCGCTTCCTGACCGAGCTTACGCTCGATCCGCCCGATGCCACGAGCGACCAGGCCGGCGTCCCGCTGCTCGACGAGGACTATCTCATCCTCTCGACGATCCATTCCGCCAAAGGCCAGGAATGGACCTCCGTCTTCGTGATGAACGCCGTCGATGGCTGCATCCCGAGCGACCTCGGCGCCGGCGCCAAGGACGAGATCGAAGAGGAACGGCGGCTGCTTTATGTCGCGATGACACGGGCCAAGGATGACCTCCACCTGGTCGTGCCGCAGCGCTTCTTCACCCATGGTCAGTCCGCGACCGGCGATCGGCATGTCTACGCCAGCCGCACTCGCTTCATCCCCAATGGCCTACTCGGGCAGTTCGAGCGCGTCGCCTGGCCCATGGCGGCCCCGGGCGACACACGCGCGCCATCCGGCGGGCCCAAGGTCGATGTCCGGGCCAGGATGCGCGGGATGTGGCGGTGAGGGCGTCGGCGAAATCCACGGGTCGATCGCCCTGACCTGCCGTCGCAGAGGTCTGCCTGAGAGCAGTTGCGAAAGCCGGGAGCCGCGTGGTCGTTGTCCGTGAACTCGGACAACGGCAAAGCGGCTTGAATAATGCAAATTAAAGGTCGACGAGCACCCAGAGTACGACGGCGTTTGTCGGGCCCTTTGAGGTCCAGGTGTGCTCGGTGGTGGCGTCGTAATAGACCGAGTCACCCTTGTTGAGTTCGAGAGGCTCGTAGAGCCGGCTATGGACGACGAGTGTGCCTTCCATCACCATTACGAAGATCTCGGCCTCAGATTTCGCCCAGGCTGGATATTCCTCCGGCGAGCGGGCCGTAACCGTGGTCAAGATCGGCGTGGCGCGCTTGTTCTTGAGGTCGGCGCAGAGCAGGACGTTGTTGCAGGTCCCGGTAGCGTGCTTGCTGCCGCTGCCGGCCCGACTGATGCTGCGACGGCCGGAAAACGCGTAGCCGGTGCCTTCCTCATCGGCCGAAAGCAGTGTCGCCAGCTCGACCTCGAGGCCGTGGGCAATGCGTTGCATCGTCGAGATCGTCGGCGACAGCTCGTTGCGCTCGATCTTGGAGAAAGCGGAAGCGGAGACCCCCGTAAGAGCGCTGATGTCCTGCAATGTCAGGCGACGGCTCTTTCGAAGCTTGAGCAGACGGGCACCGATATCGACGCCGCGCGGCTCATCCAGCCGCTGCGGCTCGGGTGGCTCGGCGGTGTCGCCGTGCTCAGCCCATGAAAGTTCCGGCATGCCGCTTCTCCGCCGCGCTCGTTCGCGATCGCGTTTCTACCGCCGCCAGAGCGCATTGAAAAGGACAGGGGCCAGTTTAGGCGAAAAATTGTCGGATACGACATTTCTGTAGTTTGATGTTGACACCCCTGATGATGTGAAAGAAGTTTCATATCCAACGATGCGCCGGCAATCGACCGTGCACGCACGGCACGGGGCCGGGCGTTGCGGCTCAGCGGCGCCGGGGATTGTTGACATGACACTCACGCACGACCAGCTTGCCGGCCTCTACACGGCCATCGTCACGCCACTGACCGGCGATGGCGCGGTCGACGTCGCCAGCCTTCAGAAGCTCGTGCGCTTCCAGCTCGATGCGGGCGCGGCCGGCATCGTGCCGATCGGTGGCACGGGCGAATATCCGGCGTTCTCCCGCGAGGAGCGCAAGACGATCGTGGCGGCCTGCGTCGAGGCTGCGGCCGGCAAGCCGGTCATCCCGGGTGTGCTCTCGACCGGCTTCGAAGATGCCCTCGAGGCGGGCCGGGATTTCGCGGCAGCCGGTGCTGCCGCCGTCATGACGGTCACGCCCTATTACGCCCCTGGGACGCAGGACGGCATGCGCGCCTATTTCCGGCGCTATCGGGACGCGCTCGACCTGCCGGTAATGCTCTACCAGATCCCGCGCCGCACCACGGTCGCGGCCTTCGCCGATACGGTGCAGGCGATGGCCGAGGACGGCTCGATCATCGGCATGAAGTATTCCTCATACGACATGCCCGATTTCATCCGCACCGTGAAATATGCCGGCGACAAGATCGCGATCCTGTCGGGCGAGGAGCCGCTCTTTGCCACCCACATCGCACTCGGCGCGCGCGGTGGCGTGCTGGCCTCGGCCACGATCTATCCGAAGATCTGGCTCGAGATCTTCGGGCTCGCACGCCAGGGCAAGCTCAAGGAAGCGCTGAAGCTGCAGGACAAGGTCGATCCGGTGATCGACTCGATCTATGTCGAGACCAATCCCGGCCCGCTGAAGGAATACATGGCGCTGGCCGGTATGCCGGTCGGCGGCGTGCGGCTGCCGCTGATGGGCCCGAGCGAGAAGACGCTCGCCGGCCTCAAAGCTGCCGCAGCGCAGGCCAAAGCCATCAGCCTCGCCTGAGGAACCTGCCGTGCTCAACGCACTCCGCGGCATCGTCGGCGACAAGGGGCTGATCACCGATCCGGCCGAGATGGAGCCGTATCTGGTCGATTGGCGCCAGAGGCTGCGCGGCACGGCGCTCGCCGTTGTCCAGCCGGCCTCGACCGCTGAGGTATCCGCCGTCGTCGCGCTCTGCGCGGCCGAGGGCCAGCCGGTCTTCCCGGTCGGCGGCAATACCGGCCTGTGCTTCGGTGCGGTGCCGCTCAGCGATCGGCCCGGCAGACCCGGCATCATGCTCTCGCTGCGGCGGATGAACCGCATCCGCGGCATCGACCGCGCCTCGGGCGTCGCCACGGTGGATGCCGGCGTCGTGCTCGGCGATCTCCACACCGCCGCCGCGGAAGCGGGCCGTCAGTTCCCGCTGCATCTCGGCAGCGAAGGCAGCGCGCAGATCGGCGGGCTGATCGCGACCAATGCCGGCGGCACGGGCGTGGTGCGCTACGGGCCGATGCGCGATCTCGTCGCCGGGCTGGAAGTCGTGCTGGCCGATGGCCGCGTGCTGAACGACCTCGCAGCGCTGCGCAAGGACAACACCGGCTACATGCTGCGCCATCTCTTCATCGGTGCGGAGGGCTCGCTCGGTATCGTCACCGGCGCTGCGCTTCGCCTCCATCCGCAGGTGCCGAACACGGCCCATGCCTGGGTCGCAGCGGCCAAGCCTGCCGACGCTGTCGCGCTTCTTGCCGCGATGCAGGACCGCGCCGGCTCCGCCATCCAGGCCTTCGAACTCGTCTCCCGCTCGCAGTTCGAGCTCGTGCGGAAACATGCGGAACGCGCGCGCTTCCCCTTTGCCGAGATCCCCGCCTGGTCAGTGCTGATCGAGCTCGGCAGTGAGGATGCAACGACGGCCCTCGGCGACATCCTCGAGGAGGTGCTCGGCGCGGCTCTGGAGCGAGGGGAACTGCTCGATGCCGTTATTGCGTCCTCGGAGCAGCAGGCTGCCGATTTCTGGCATATCCGGCATTCGGTTTCGGAAGCGAACAAGAAGGAAGGGATGAGCATCACACACGACGTCGCGGTGCGCTCCTCCGACGTCGCGCCTTTCATCGAGGCCGCCGACGAGGCCGCCGCGAAGCTCTTTCCGCAGGCCTATAGCGAGGTGGTCTGCCATCTCGGCGACGGCAACGTCCATTACATCCTCATGTTCAGCCATGACTATTGGGCGACGCTGCCTGAGCCCGAGGCTTTCGCGCTCGAAGTCGAGCGAGCGATCCACGATGTGGCGGCGCGTTTCGGTGGCACCTTCAGCGCCGAGCACGGCGTGGGCCGCAAGCTCACCGAGGAGCTGGAACGCCTCGCCGATCCCCTGCGCTACGAGCTGATGACCAAGGTCAAGGCGCTGTTCGACCCGCAGAATCTGATGAACCCGGGTGTCCTTCTCGCCAAAGCGGGATAGCGCCCCAAGAAACCAGCCGGCGCCTTCGGTGAGGAGGGGTCGGTGACGGACATCCGCGGGGGAAGCGGATGCCTGCCTCACCAATCAAGACGGGGTGCGCCCCGCATCACGGGAGAAGACCAATGACGACACGCAGAGATCTGGCAGGCCTCATCGGCGTCGGCGCGGCAGCGGCCGGTGCGCTCACTCTCGCCTCGGGCGGTGTGAAAGCACAAGCCGCGGGGCAGAACACCTTCGACCGCATCATCGCCAACAAGAAGATGCGCCTCGGCGCTGTGACGTCGAGCGCGCCGTGGTTCGTCAAGGACGCTGCGACCGGCAAGTGGGGCGGCCATTTCTACACGATCGGCTCCGCGCTGGCGAAGGACATGGATGTCGAGCTCGAACTCGTCGAGACGACCTGGGGCAATGCCGTCCTCGATCTGCAGTCCGACAAGATCGACATCATGTTCGGCCTGAACCCGACGCCGAAGCGCGCCATGGCGGTGGATTTCTCGAACCCGGCCTATGACAGCGCGCTCGTCGTCATCGGCAAGCCCGGATTCGAGCCCAAGAGCTGGGCCGACATGAACAAGCCCGAGGTGAAGATCTCGGTCGATCTCGGCTCTGCCCACGATCAGATTGCAACGCTGCTCTGCCCCAAGGCACAGATCACGCGCTTCAAGACGATCAACGAGGCGATGCTGGCGCTGAAGACCGGCCGCGTCGATGCGCAGTGCATCTTCTGGATGGGCGGCGTACGCGCCGTGAAGGCCGATCCCAGCCTGGGCAAGGTCATCGTGCCGCAGCCCTTCTTCGGCTCGACCTCCAATGCCGCCGTGCGCCGCGAGGCCGACAAGACCTGGCTGTTCTTCGTCAACACCTGGATCGGCTATGCCCGCGGTCTCGGCTTGGTGCGCAGCGCCGTGGTCGAGAGCCTGGAGCAGGTCGGCGTGAAGCCGGAAGATATTCCGGCCGGCATCACGCTCTGACGATGCGAAGGCAGGGCCCCCGCGTCTCGCGCGGGGGCCCTATCGACTTTCACGCCTCCTCCGCAGCGCCGCACGTCCGGCGGCAGGATTCAGCATGTCCTACACTTGGAATTTCGACATCGTCTGGGGCTATCGCTGGATCCTGCTGAACGGGACGGCGGTGACCATCGGGCTCACCATCGCGGTCATCGTGCTCGGGCTTGCGGTCGGGCTGGTCGCGGGCATCGCCCAGCTCTCGCGCTCCCCCGTGCTGCGCTGGGTGTCCTGGGCATATATCGAGATGTTCCGGCTGACGCCGCTGCTCGTGCTGCTGCTGTGGTTCTACTACGCGCTGCCGATCGTCACCGGCATCAAACTCGATGCGCTGACGGCCTCTATTGTGACGCTGACGCTCTATGGCGGCTCGTTTTATGCCGAGATCATCCGCGGCGGCATCGTCTCGATCGATCCCGGCCAGACGGAGGCCGGCATGGCGCTGGGAATGACGCCGGCCAGGGTGATGCGCCGCATCGTGCTGCCGCAGGCGATCAAGCGGATGATCCCGCCGCTGATGAACCAGTCCATCATCCAGTTCAAGAACACCTCGCTCGTCTCGGTGCTGGCAGTGCCGGACCTGCTCTACCAGGGCCAGGTCGCGGCTATGGACACCTATCGCGCGCTCGAGGTCTATACGGTCGTTGCGGCGATCTATGTGGTCGTGCTGCTGCCGCTCACCGCCATCGTCAAGCGCGCCGAAAAGCGCCTGGCGCAGAGCAACTGAGGAGGCCGCGATGAGCTACAAGATCGAGGTCTCCGGCCTGCGCAAGAGCTTCGGCGCGCTGACCGTGCTGCGCGACATCAACCTCCAGGTCGAGTCCGGCCAGGTCGTGGCACTGATCGGCCCCTCCGGCTCCGGCAAATCGACCCTGCTGCGCTGCCTCAACCTGTTGGTCATGCCGGAAGGCGGGAAGGTGCGCATCGGCGAGGATGCCTTCACCTTCGGCGACGGCTCGAAGATGCCGGGGACGAGGGAGCAGGCGCGCTTCCGCTCCAACACCGGCATGGTCTTCCAGCACTTCAACCTGTTCCCGCATATGACGGTCGTCCAGAACGTCATGGAAGGTCCGGTTTCGGTGAAGGGCATGCCGAAGCGGGAGGCCGACGCGCTCGCCCGCAAGCTGCTCGCCAAGGTCGGCCTGAGCGACAAGGTCGACGTCTTCCCGAACAAGCTTTCGGGCGGACAGAAGCAGCGCGTCGCGATTGCGCGTGCGTTGGCGATGGAGCCGGAGGTGATGCTCTTCGACGAGGCGACCTCGGCGCTTGACCCCGAATTGGTCGGCGAGGTGCTCGGTGTGATGCGCGATCTCGCGGCCGAGGGTATGACGATGATCATCGTCACCCACGAGATCGGGTTCGCTCGCGAGGTCGCCGACCGCGTCGTCTTCATGCGCGACGGCGTGATCGTCGAGGAGGGGCCGGCGCGCGATGTGATCGGGGCGCCGCAGCAGGAGGCGACCCGCGCCTTCCTCAGCCACTTCCACAACCGCGGATAAGCAGGCCGATGGCGCAGAACCCGCCTCTGACCGTCGCCGTGATC
The DNA here is from genome assembly GCF_900156025.1 of Allobosea sp. TND4EK4. Classification (GTDB taxonomy): domain Bacteria; phylum Pseudomonadota; class Alphaproteobacteria; order Rhizobiales; family Beijerinckiaceae; genus Allobosea. The sequence goes on along the minus strand of NZ_FTMO01000003.1, from coordinate 126,000 downwards.
GGCGCCGGCATCGTTGGCCTATGCGCGGCACTGGAGATTCAGCGCGCCGGTCATCAGGTGCTGTTGGTGGAGCCGAACGAGCCCGGCGGCCGGCAGGCGGCCTCATATGGCAATGCCAGCTGGCTCAACCCCGGCGCCATCGCCCCGATTTCGCTGCCGGGGCTGTGGCGCAAGGTGCCGGGCTTCCTGCTGGATCCGGCTGGTCCGTTTACGGTCCGCTGGCGCGATCTGGCCAGCCATGCGGGCTGGCTCGCCCGCTTCGTGGCGGCCGGCAAGAGCTGGGGACTTATCGAGCGTTGCGCCAAGCAGCGCTACCCGCTCTGCAGGGACACCGTCACCGCGCACCAGCGTTATGCCGAGGAGGCTGGCGTTGGCCATCTGATCCAGCAGCGCGGACTGATCTATGTCTATCCGGACCGCAGCGGCTTTGCCGCCGAGCACCGGATCTGGACGATTCGGCGCGAGCTCGGCGTGCGTTTCACCGAAATCGGGGAAACGGAGCTGCGCGGCCTGCTGCCGGAGCTGTCCCCAGCCTATCGCTTCGGCGCGAGGCTCAACGAAGCCGGGCAGATCGCCGACCCGGGGGCTTATTGCGCCGCGCTCGCGCGATTGCTGGTCGCGCGCGGTGGTCAGCTGATCGCTGCGAAAGCGACGGGCTTCGCGATCGAGAACGGCAGGCTTCGCTCTGTCGTGACCAGCAACGGTCCGTTGAACTGCGAGCGAGCCGTTTTGGCTGCCGGCATCGGCTCGACCGCACTGGCCCGCCAGGCGGGAGACCGGGTGCCGCTGATCTCCGAGCGCGGCTACCATATCGTCATTCCCGAGCCGGGATTGACGCTGTCGGCCGGACTGATGCCGTCTGATGGCCAAATGGGCGTGGTCTCGACGCCGCAAGGCTTGCGGCTCGCCGGGCAGGTCGAGCTCGCAGCCCCGGACGCGCCGCCGGATTGGCGACGCGCCGCCATCCTGCTGAGCTATGCCCGGAAGATGTTTCCCGCTCATGCATCGCGTTTCGATGCCGCCGCACACGACCGCTGGATGGGTAATCGTCCCTCGACGCCGGACGGTCTGCCCTGCGTCGGGCCTGCCTCAGGATGCGCTGACATCGTCCACGCATTTGGACATGCCCATACGGGCCTGACGCAGGCGCCAGCAACCGCTAGGCTCGTTGCGGCGATGATCGACGGAGGCGCACCGCTCTTCGACCCCGCCCCCTATTCAGCACGGAGATTCGCCTGATGAGCGAGCGGTTGCTCTACCTCTCCCGCAATGATGTGAAGGGCCTCGGCATCGATCCAGGCGAGGCGCGCGAAGCGGTCCTCGCAGCGTTCCGGGATCATGCGGCAGGCCTGAACCGCAGCCTGCCCAAGAGCGCGCTCGGGCTCGGCCCCGGCCATGGCTTCCAAGCGATGACAGCGGCCTCCCAGCCAAGCGGCATTGCTACGCTGAAATGGGTCTCAATGGCGCCGGTCGGGCCGAACAGCCCGGTGCCTGGGATCAATGCGCTGATCTGCGTCAGCGATTACGAAAGCGGCGCCCCGCTCGCGGTGCTCGACGGCGACGAGATCACGCTGATCCGCACCGCCGCGCTCTCTGCCGCCGCGGCCGCGAGGCTGGCGCCGGCCGCGCCACGGACCATCGGCTTTGTGGGATGCGGCCTGCAGGCCCAAGCGCATCTCGCAGCCTTCAACGCGCTGTATCCCGGTCTCAAGACCGCGCTGGCGTTCAGCCGCAGCCGCTCCTCGGCCGAGAAGCTTGCCCAGGTGGCGCGGACAAGCGGGCTTTCGGCTGAGATCGCGAGCGATGTCGACGACCTGCTGGCGCGCAGCGACATCGTCATCTCGATGGTGCCGGGTGCGCCGGGGCTGAAGCCCTTTCTCGACGCCCGCAGAATGAAGGCGACGGCGTTCGCCAGCGCGGTCGATATCGGGCGCAGCTGGATACCCGAGAGCCTGCCCGCCTTCGATGTGCTGGCGACGGACAGTCTCGAACAGTCGAAGGCCCCTTACGATGTCGACGGCAATCCGGTCGATTCGGTCGCCTTCGGGCATGATCTCGTTGCTCTGGCAGGTACCCCTCATTCGACAGCCCCGGCAGGTCGCTCCTTCTTCTGCTTCCGGGGCTTTGCCTTGGCGGATCTGGCCCTGGCCCATCTGGTCGTCACCCGCGCGACCGAGCGCGGAATCGGGATCTCTCTGCCGCGATGAGCACCTCGTCCGCCTCCTTTTCTCACATCCTCAATGTCGCCGATGCCCGTCGAGCCGCGGCTCGCCGGCTGCCGAAGGGCCTCTTTGCCTATGTCGACCGCGGCAGCGAGGACGAGACTGGGATCAGGCTGAACCGGGAAGAACTCGATGCCGTCAGGCTCGCGCCGAAGGTCCTCGTCGACGTATCGGATATCTCGACCCGCTCCACCATCCTGGGCCATGAGCAGACGCTGCCGCTCGTCATCGCGCCGACGGCGGTCGCGGGCCTGGTCTGGCATGATGGCGAGATCGGGCTGGCTAAGGCGGCGGCCAAGGCCGGCATTCCCTTCTGCGTCTCGACGCAGTCGATCACGCCGATCGAGCGAATCGCGGAATCGGGCGCGCGGCTCTGGTTCCAGCTCTACGTGTGGAAGAACCGGCAGCGTATGCTCGGCCTGCTCGACCGGGCCTGGGCGGCAGGCGCGGAGACCCTCGTGCTGACAGTCGATACGGCCGTCACTCCCAACCGCGAATACAATCTCCGCAATGGCTTCGGGATTCCGCTGAAGGCGTCCTGGCGGGCGGGGCTCGACGTCGCTCTGCATCCCGGCTGGGCGACAGGCGTGATGCTCAAGGCCCTGATGACAGGCGGCGTGCCGAGCTATGCGCATTATCCGGAAGCCTTCCGCTCAAGGCTCGGCCGCGAAGCATTGTCGGACGAGGTCGCGCTCGCCCGCGACGTGACCTGGCAGGATATTGCGGTGTTGCGGAGATATTGGCGCGGCAAGCTCGTGCTCAAGGGCATTTTGCGCGTCGATGATGCGCGAGCTGCAGTCGAGCATGGCTGCGATGCCATCGTCGTATCCAATCACGGTGCCCGCAATCTGGACTGCGCGATAGGTCCCGCAAAGGTTCTGTCGGCGATCGCGGAGGCGGTGGGAGAGCGCATCGAGATCCTGGCCGACAGCGGTGTGCGGCGGGGGGCCGACATCGCTCGGTTTCTGGCCTTGGGCGCGAACGGCGTCATGATCGGCCGCGCACCTCTGTTCGGCCTTGCGATGGGTGGCAGTCAGGGAGCCTCCCGGGTGATCGAGCTTCTGTCATCGGAACTGCGGACCACAATGGGGTTCCTCGGCACACCGGAATTGTCGCGGCTACCCGAAACCGTATGTTGATCTGCGAGGCTGGGAGAGCCTGCGTTGCTGACCTGACTGACAATACCAGAAATTTGGCCCTTTCCCGAGCTTGGCGCCTTCCGCTTTCCGGCAGCGTGGAGGCGGCAACAGCCTTGCTGATGTTTCTCCCGGCGGATCAGTTGCGAAAGGCACCGCGGTAAAGAGCGGAACCGACATCGACCTGTTCATCTCGCTTTTCGCACGACCTGGCGGCAACCCTGGAGACGATCTACGACACCCGCAGCGGCGTATGCGGCGGGGACCATGATTTCGGGAGCGGGTGACACCAGACTATCAGTGACCCGACGAAAGCACTGCGCCCGGCTTGTCGTGCATCGCAAGCTTTTCGATCATCGTCGCGGTGGCCTCGTTGATGCCGATGATCTCGACCGGGATTTCGTGATGCCTGAACTTGAGCACGACGCGATCCAGCGCGTTGATGCTGGTGATGTCCCAGAAGTGCGAAGCGGTCAGATCGATCAGCACGCCCTTCAGATCCTCCTCGCGGAAATCGAAGGCCGAGTGAAATGCCTCGGCGGTCGCGAAGAAAATCTGGCCCGATACGCGATAGGTACGGACCGCGGTCTGCTCGTCGCGGGTCGATGTCATCCCGAAGAACTGAGTGACCTTGTGAGCGAAGAAAAGCCCGCTGAGGATCACGCCCAAAAGGACGCCCTTGGCGAGGTCATGCGTCCACACGACGACGATGACGGTGCCCAGCATCACGATGCTGGAACTGCGCGGGTGGGTGACAAGCGTCTTGATCGACCGCCATTGGAACGTGTTGATCGAGACCATGATCATCACCGCGACCAAGGCGGCCATGGGGATCTGCGCCACGTAGGGACCGAGCACGACGATCAGGAAGAGCAGGAACGCCCCAGCCCAGAGCGTCGAGAGCCTGCCGCGCGCTCCCGAGGACACGTTAATAACGGATTGGCCGATCATGGCACAGCCGGCCATGCCGCCAAAGAAGCCAGCGGTGATGTTCGAGAGGCCCTGGCCGGCGCATTCCCGATTCTTGTCGGACGTCGTGTCCGTCATCTCGTCCACGATGGCCGCCGTCATCAGGCTCTCCAGCAGGCCGACCATGGTCAGCGTCAGAGCGTAGGGCAGGATGATCTTCAGCGTCGCCAGCGTGAACGGGACCTGCGGCAGGGCGAACCAGGGCAACTCGCTTGGCAGCGCGCCCATGTCGCCGACCGTGCGAACGCCGAAACCGAAATACATCGACGCTGCGGTCAGCAGGATGATCGTGATCAGCGGCGAAGGCACCGCCTTGGTCAGATACGGCAGACCGTAGATGATTCCGAGGCCGATGGCGGTCATGACATAGACCGTGGTTCCCATCCCGATCAGTTCCGGCATCTGGGCCATGAAGATGAGGATGGCCAATGCGTTGACGAACCCGGTCACCACCGAACGCGAAACGAAGCGCATTAGGTCGCCAAGCTTCAGGAGGCTGGCCACGATCTGGAAGATGCCGGTCAGGATGGTCGCGGCGAAGAGATATCCGACGCCATGCTCTTTGACCAGGGTGGTCATCACCAGGGCCATCGCGCCGGTCGCGGCGGAGATCATGGCTGGGCGCCCGCCGGCGAAGGCGCTGACAACCGCGATGCAGAAAGATGCGTAGAGGCCGACTTTTGGATCGACGCCGGCGATGATGGAAAAGGCGATGGCTTCGGGAATGAGTGCCAGCGCGACGACGGTGCCGGCAAGAAGTTCGCGCGTGACGTTCGGAGCCCATTCGCTCCGCAAATGTACCAGGTCCATGTGTGTTCAGGCTTCCATTCGCCCTGCTCAGTCGGCAGAGCTCGCAGAACGGCGCAGGCCCTTATACGGACCGTGAAAAGCTACCGTGCATTGCGTTGTCCGGCGGATCGGCGGCCGGAAGAGCCACCCGGATTCTCACCGGGTCCGATCGATGCAGACCCCTTAACCCGGCCGCTTCGTTCAACGCAACGACGTTCCTCGGTTTCGCTTGCGGGGAGTGACCCGGACGAGCGCTTAGGCACGCTCCGCCCAGCGCCATTCCCGCACCTCGGGCATGTCGACGCCGTGCTCGCGGATATAGCGCCCATGCTCGATCAGCTTGTCGCGGATCTCCTGCTTGACGTAGACGGCGGCCGCGCCGAGCGTCGGCACGCGGTCGATGACGTCGGCGACGAGGTGGAAGCGATCCAGCCGGTTGCGCACGACCATGTCGAAGGTCGTCGTCGTCGAGCCCTCCTCTTCGTAGCCGCGCACATGCATGTTGGCATGGTTGGCTCGCTTGTAGGCGAGGCGGTGGATCAGCCAGGGATAGCCGTGATAGGCGAAGATCACTGGCTTGTCGGTGGTGAAGAGCGCGTCGAAATCGGCGTCGGCGAGGCCGTGCGGATGCTGCGATCGCGGCTGTAGCGTCATCAGGTCGACGACGTTGACGACGCGCACTTTCAGATCGGGAAGATGCTCGCGCAGCAAGGTGACGGCCGCGAGGGTTTCCAGGGTCGGCACATCGCCGGCGCAGGCCATGACGACGTCCGGCTCGCCGCCACGGTCATTGCTCGCCCATTCCCAAATGCCGATGCCCTGGCTGCAGTGCTTGATCGCCGCATCCATGTCGAGCCATTGCGGCGCCGGCGCCTTGCCGGCGACGATGACGTTGATCCGGTCCCAGCTCCTCAGGCAATGGTCGGTGACGTGGAGCAGGGTGTTGGCGTCGGGCGGGAGATAGACCCGCACGATATCCGCCTTCTTGTTGACGACATGGTCGATGAAGCCGGGGTCCTGATGGCTGAAGCCGTTATGGTCCTGCTGCCAGACATGGGAGGTCAGAAGGTAGTTCAGCGAGGCGATCGGCCGGCGCCACGGCACCTCCTTGGCCGTCTTCAGCCATTTCGCATGCTGGTTGAACATCGAATCGACGATGTGGATGAAGGCCTCGTAGCAGGAGAACAGGCCGTGCCGCCCGGTCAGGAGATAGCCTTCGAGCCAGCCCTGGCAGAGATGCTCGCTCAGGACCTCCATGACGCGGCCGTCCAGGGCCAGATTCGTATCTTCTGGAAGCGTTTCGGCGTTCCAGGCCCTGCCCGTCACCTCGAACAGCGCCTGCAGGCGGTTCGAGGCCGTCTCGTCGGGGCCGAAGACCCGGAAGTTGGCGCTGGCCTCGTTGGCTTTCATGACGTCGCGCAGGAACCCGCCCATCACCAGCGTCGCCGCGGCCGTGTTCTCGCCGGGCTGCGAGACGGGCACGGCATGGGCCGTGAAGTCCGGCATCCGCAGCGGCTTGCGCAAAGCCCCGCCATTGGCGTGCCGGTTGGCGCTCATGCGCTTGTCGCCGGAAGGAGCCAGGCTCGCGATTTCGGGCTGCAGGCGGCCGGTCTCGTCGAAAAGCTCCTCGGGGCGATAGCTCCGCAGCCAGTCTTCGAGCAGTTGCAGGTGTTCCGGCTTGGACATGTCGCTGAACGGCACCTGATGCGAGCGCCAGAAGCCCTCGCTCTTCAGCCCGTCGACGGTCTTGGGCCCGGTCCAGCCCTTCGGGCTGCGCAGCACGATCATCGGCCAGCGCGGCCGCAGGGTGGCGCCGTCCTCGCGCGCCGCCTTCTGAATCGCCGCGATCCCGGCGAAGGCCTCGTCGAGGGCGGCCGCCATCGCCTGATGCATCGCCTCGGGCTCGTCGCCCTCGACGAAGAGCGGGGCGTAGCCATAGCCGCGCAGCAGCGCCGCGAGTTCGTCGGCGGGAATGCGCGACAGCACGGTCGGGTTGGCGATCTTGTAGCCGTTGAGGTGGAGGATCGGCAGGACGGCGCCGTCCGTGGCCGGGTTGAGGAACTTGTTGGAATGCCAGGACGCCGCGAGCGGCCCGGTTTCGGCCTCGCCGTCGCCGATGACGCAAGCCGCGATCAGATCGGGATTGTCGAGCACCGCCCCAAAGGCATGCGCCAGCGCGTAGCCGAGTTCGCCCCCCTCATGGATCGAGCCGGGGGTCTCGGGCGCGGCATGGCTGGGAATGCCGCCGGGAAACGAGAACTGCCGCACGAAGCGCCGCAGCCCCTCATCATCCTGCGAGATGTCGGGATAGATCTCGCTATAGGTGCCTTCGAGATAGGTGCTCGCGACCACGCCCGGCGCGCCATGGCCGGGGCCGGCAATGTAGAGGACGTCGACATCCCGCGCCCTGATGACGCGGTTGAGGTGGAGATAGATGAAGTTCAACCCCGGAGTCGTGCCCCAATGGCCGAGCAGGCGCGGCTTGACGTGCTCGATCCTGAGCGGTTCGCGCAGCAGCGGGTTGTCGAGCAGATAGATCTGCGCGACGGAGAGGTAGTTGGCGGCGCGCCACCACCCATCCATCAGGTCAAGCGTGGCCGGCGTCAGAGCCGGCGATCGTGTCGCCAGGGCTTCGGCATGGTCTCCGGACATCAGGCTGCTCCGCGTGTTGGTCGATCAAACAAACCGGGGTCGGTCAAGGCGGAAGCGGCGTCGCGCCGGATGGTTCCATCAGGCGATCGTATGGAACCCGCCATCGGCATAGACGACCGAGCCGGTGAGCGAGCTGCCCGCTTCGCTGGCGAGGAAGGCCGCAACGCGGCCGACATCCTCGATGCCGACCAGGCGCCGGGCCGGCGTGCGCTCACGCACCTTGTCGAGCAGTTCGTCGAAGCGGCCGATGCCCGAGGCGGCGCGGGTCTTGATGGCGCCGGCCGAGATCGTGTTGGCGCGGATCCTCTGGCCGGCCAGATCGGCAGCGAGATAGCGCACGCTCGATTCCAGCGCGGCCTTCACCGGCCCCATCAGGTTGTAGTTCTCGACGACGCGGTCGGCGCCGTAGAAGCTGACCGTCAGCAGAGCGCCGCCCTCGCCCATCAGCGGCGCGGCGAGCTTCGCCATGCGGATGAAGGAATGGCAGGAGACGTCCATCGCCAGGGCAAAACCCTCCGCCGAACAGTTGACGAGGCTGGTCTGCAGATCCTCGCGCGGGGCGAAGGCGATCGAGTGCAGCAGGAAGTCGAGCCGGCCCCAATCCTGTTGCAGGCGCGCGAACACCGCCTCGACTTGGCCTTGAATGCGCACGTCGCAGGGTACGACGATCGCAGCCTCCAGGGCCTCGGCCACGGGTTGCACGAAGGGAAGAGCCTTCTCGTTGAGATAGGTGATGGCGAGTTCGGCCCCTGCCTGCCGGAAGGCCGTGGCGCAGCCGGCCGCGATGCTGTGCTCGTTGGCGATGCCGACGACGAGGCCGCGCTTGCCGGAAAGATCGACGATGGGGCTCATGAGCTTGATCCTTCGCGGCCGAGAACAGACAGGGCTTCGTCCGCGATCACCTGCTCTTCGTCGGTCGGGATGGTCAAAGCGCGGATCCGGCTGGATGCGCCGCTGATTGTGCCGGCATTGGCCGCATTGGCGGTCTCGTCCAGCGTCAGGCCGAGCCAGGCCAGGCGCGCGCTCACATCGGCCCGAATCCGCGGCTGGTTCTCGCCGACGCCGGCGGTGAAGACAATCGCATCGAGTCCACCCAAGGTCGTCGCCAGCCTGGCGATCTCGCCGGCGATGCGGAAGGTGAAGAGGTCGAGAGCCTGACTTGCCTCCGGGCGCTCGCTCTCCAGCAATTCGCGGCTGTCGGCGCTGATGCCGGAGACGCCGAGCAGGCCCGACTGGCGGTAGAGCATATCCTCGACATCCTTGACGCGGCGTCCTTGCGTCCCGATCAGATGCAGCAGCACGCCGGGATCGATCGCGCCGCAGCGTGTCGCCATCGGCACGCCATCGAGGGCGGAAAACCCCATGCTGGTGTCGCGGCTGATGCCGCCGTCGAGCCCGCACAGGCTGGCGCCGCTGCCGAGATGGGCCACGACGACTTTTGACCCTGCAAGCGTCGGCTCGCGCCGCGCGAGTTCGGCCGCGATGAATTTGTAGGACAGGCCGTGAAAGCCGTAGCGCTTGATGCCCTCGTCGTGCAGCGCGCGCGGGATCGCGAAGCGGCGCACGACATCGGCATGGCCGCGATGGAAGGCCGTGTCGAAGGAGACTGTCTGCGGCAGTTGCGGACGCAGATGCCGAAGCGCCCGGATCAGGCGCAGGCCCTGCGGCTGGTGCAGCGGCGCCAGCGGGGTCAGGGCATCAATGGCGGCGATCGCATCGTCGTCCAGCCGGACAGGCCCGGCGAAGCCGTCGCCACCATGCACGACGCGGTGGCCGATGGCGGCGACGCTGCCAATATCGAAGTGCCAGGAGAGGCGGGAGAAAGCCTCGCTCACCACCTCGTGGAGTTCGTTGCCGGCTTCCGCCTCCAGCGCGATGTCGAAGGTGTCGGGCCCCTCGCTGAGCGTGAAGCGCAGCGGCGCGCGGCGAAAATCGATCATGCCCTTGCCGACTCGCTGCGCGCCCTTGGGACTCAGCGCGAAGAGACCGATCTTCACCGTGGAGGAGCCGGCGTTGAAGGTGATCAGCAGCTTGCCGGTCATGTGGAAGCCTTTCTCGGTCCGCGCCTTGCGGCGACGAGCTTGGCCAGCGCCGCCGAGGCAATGCGGGTCTTCAGCGAGTCCGAGCGGCTGGTCAGGATGATCGGCACCCGCGCGCCGAGCACCAGGCCTGCCGCATCCGCCCCGGCGAAATAAATCAGCTGCTTGGCCAGCATATTGCCCGCTTCGAGATCCGGCACGAGCAGGATGTCGGCCTGTCCGGCGACAGGCGACACGATGCCCTTGGTCCTTGCGGCGTCGGGGCTGATCGCGTTGTCGAAGGCGAGCGGGCCATCGACGCGCGCGCCTGTGATCTGGCCGCGCGCCGCCATCACGGTCAGCGCGGCGGCGTCGAGCGTGGAGGGCATCTGCGGGTTGACCGTCTCCACCGCGGCAAGCACGGCGACCAGCGGCTGCGCCATGCCAAGCAGGTGCAGGAGGTCGATCGCGTTCTGGCAGATGTCGCGCTTCTGCTCCAGCGTCGGCTGAATGTTGATCGCCGCGTCGGTCACGATCAGCGGCTTGGGATAGGCAGGCACGCTCATAGCGTAGACATGGCTGATGCGCCGTTCGGTGCGCAGGCCCGAGCCCGATGCAACCACGGCGGCAAGCAGTTCATCGCTGTGCAGGCTGCCCTTCATCAGAACCGTGACCCTGCCGGACGCCGCAAGCTCGACGGCCCGCGCCGCGGCTGCATGGCTGTGCTCGACCGACTCGATGGTGATGCCGTCCAGCGAGACCTGCGCTGCCTCGGCGGCGGCACGAATCCTCGCCTCGGGCCCGATCAGCAAGGGCTCCAGCAAGCCCTCGTCTCGGATTTCGACGGCCGCCAGGATCGATTCCGGCGAACAGGGATGGACGATGGCGGCCTGGATCATCGGCAGGGCGCGCGCATCCTGGACGAAGCTCTCATAACGGTCGTGCCGCCGCAGCGAGACTTCGGGCAGCTTCATGCGGGGCCATTCGATCGCGTGAGCGGGCGCGATCACCGTCGCCGTGCCGGTCAGGACCTCCTCGCCGCGCTGGTTGGTGCAGCGTGTGTCGAGCAGGACGATGCGCTTCTCCGGCCGCTTCTCCTGCACGCTCACGGTGGCTGTGATGGTGTCGCCGGGCGCGACCGGCTTGCGGAAGCGCAGATCCTGGCCGAGATAGATCGTGCCAGGCCCGGGCAGCCGGGTGCCCAGCACAGCCGAGACGAGCGCCGCGGTCCACATGCCATGGGCGACGATATGGCCGAAGAGATCCGTCGCGGCGAAGACGGCGTCGAGATGGGCCGGGTTCTCGTCGCCGGAGACTGCCGCAAACAGGTTGATGTCGTCGCGCCCGACGATGCGCACGAGCGAAGCGCTCTCGCCGATCGCCAACTCGTCGAAGGTCCGGTTCTTGATGACGGTCTGGTCCATCAAATCCTCGGCATTACAGGAAGCGTCGTCCAGCCCGGCGGGCGCCCGTTTCATACCCCATGTGAGCGCGGAGCGACGTATTCCCCGACTCGACACGAGGTATGGTTCTTACTTGTCCGCCCACTATGCACCCTCTCACGCAATGTAGGTCTCTCTCCGCAGGTCGAGGAAGGCCCGGACCCGCTCGTCGATCTCCTCGCAGAGCCGGCTGACCTGGCTCTTCGAGATGCCGCTCATCCCCATCGCCTTGACCAGATCGTCGACCGAGCGGGTTAAGGCGCCTTGGATGTAGGCTTCCTGAATCACCGCCGCCAGCACCTTCTCGGCCATGCGGCGGGGCGCGAGGAAGCCCGGAAAGCAGCTGCCCTTCCTCGGCTTGGGGATGCGCAGTTCGACGGTGCCCGCGCGCGCCTCCCTGTCGCGCTTGCGACAACCGTTGCGCTGCGCCAGGCGCTCCGTGCTCCACTCGCCAAAACCGGTGCCGGTCAGGCCGCCGATCTCCAGCTTCATCAGGCGCTGCGCGGCAAAGCCGATCATCTCGCGCAGAAGATCGGCATCGGGGCTCTTCTCCAGCAGACCGCGCAGTTCATCAGCTCGTCGGTCATCGGGGTTGGCTCGGTTCAGGGGGTGGCGTTCGCAACCCGAACCCAACCGGCAATCGCGATGCCCACCCTCAGCTACACCGCGTTACGGGACACGACCGTAATGTCTGCTTCCGCGATGCGGACCTGGATCGAGGAACCGATGCTGCGCCGCAACGCTAAGCCCCCTATAGGGCTCAGCTCTGGGGTGAGAGTCGAGGCGCCAGAATGATCGGCAGGCCGATCAACGAATGTCTGTAGGGGTTTTAGAGGCGTTAGTGGCGGAAGGGGTGGGATTCGAACCCACGGTGGGCTTGCACCCACGGCGGTTTTCAAGACCGCTGCCTTAAACCACTCGGCCACCCTTCCGGCTCGCGTTCAATGCCCAGCCTGAACGGGATTGGCAAGGGTCTGCCTGGGAAATGCGATCGGCGGGCGCGAGGGCGAGGGCAACGCATCGATATTGACTCCCTCGCCTCCGCGCTGCCACGCTCGTTGTATCCAATCGGATACAACGAGCGCCGGAGGCTGGCATGGATCGTCGTATGCTGCTTGCGGGGGGTGTCGCCGGAGCTCTGAGCTTCGGCCGGGCGGCCGGATCCGCTCAGGCCGCCGGCAAGGATATGGTCATTTTCGCGGCCGCGAGCATGAAGACCGCGCTCGACGAGATCGCGGCGGCCTGGGCCAGGGACACCGGCAAGCCTGCACCGAAAATCTCCTACGCGGCCAGCAACGCCCTCGCCAGGCAGATCGAAAGCGGGGCTCCGGCGGATCTGTTCATCTCCGCCGATCTCGACTGGATGGACTATGCGGCCAGCAAGGACCTGATCCGGCCCGCGACGCGCGTCAGCCTGCTCGCCAACCGCATCGTCCTGATCGCGCCGAAGGATCCGCCCAAGACCATCGAGCTCAAGCCGGGCGTCGATCTGGCGGCCGCGCTCGGCGCGGGCCGCCTGGCGATGGGCAATGTCCAATCGGTCCCGGCCGGCAAATACGGCAAGGCCGCGCTGGAAAAGCTCGGGGCCTGGGACAAGGTCAAGGGCAGGATCGCGCAGGCTGACAATGTCCGGGCGGCGCTGCTGCTGGTCTCGCGCGGCGAGGCCCCGCTCGGCATCGTCTACGCCACCGACGCCGCAGCGGACCCGCAGGTCAGGATCGTCGGCACCTTCCCGGAGGGGTCCCATCCGCCGGTGGTGTATCCGGTCGCTCTCACGAAGGAGTCGGCCCATCCGGACGCGCAGGCTTTCCTCGGCTATCTTCGGGGATCGGGCGCGAGATCCGTCTTCGAGAAGCAGGGCTTCACCGTGCTGAACAAGCCAGCCTCGTCATCGTGAGCCGACGGGCTTGACTGACTGGCTGACGCCCGAGGAATGGTCGGCGGTGCGGCTGAGCCTGCTCGTCGCGACCATGGCGACGCTCGCGAGCCTGCCCATCGGGCTCGCCGTCGCCTTGCTGCTGGCGCGCGGGCGCTTCTGGGGCAAGACGCTGCTCGATGCGCTGGTCCACCTGCCCCTGATCCTGCCGCCTGTCGTCACCGGCTATCTTCTGCTGATCGGCTTCGGGCGGCGCGGGCCGATCGGCCAGCTTCTCCATGACGGGTTCGGCATCACCCTCTCCTTCCGCTGGACGGGCGCGGCCCTGGCCTGCGCCGTGATGGGCTTTCCGTTGATGGTCCGGGCGATGCGGCTTTCGATCGAGGCGGTCGATCGCAGGCTGGAGGCTGCCGCCGGGACGCTCGGTGCCAACACCGCCTGGGTCTTCCTCGTGGTGACCCTGCCCTTGTGCCTGCCCGGCATCGTCGCCGGCATGGTCCTTTGCTTCGCCAAGGCGATGGGCGAGTTCGGCGCGACCATCACCTTCGTCTCCAACATCCCGGGCGAAACCCAGACCCTGCCCTCGGCCATCTACACCTTGACCCAGGTGCCAGGCGGCGAGAGCGGCGCGATGCGGCTGACGCTGATCTCGATCGCGATTTCGGTCGCCGCCCTGATCCTGTCGGAGGCGCTGGCGCGGCTCGTCGGGCGCCGGATCGCCACGACATGACGGCGCCGATCCTGGATATTGCCGTGAGCCACAGGCTGGGCGGCTTCACGCTCGACGCCGCGCTGCAATCGCAGAGCCGCGTGACCGCGCTGTTCGGTCCCTCCGGAGCCGGCAAGAGCTCGCTCGTCAACGTGATCGGCGGGCTGATCCGACCGGATGCCGGCCATGTCCGGATAGAGGGGGAGACCCTGGTCGATGTCGAAGCCGGCAGATTCGTGCGGCCGCATCGGCGCCGGATCGGCTATATCTTCCAGGAAGCGCGGCTGTTTCCGCATCTGACCGTTCGGCAGAACCTGCTCTTCGGCCACTGGTTCGTGCCGCGGGCCGTTCGCAGGCCGGCCGAACTGGACAAGGTACTGGACCTGCTCGGCATCGGCCATCTGCTAAGGCGCCGGCCGGGCGCCCTCTCGGGCGGCGAGAAGCAGCGCGTCGCCATCGGCCGGGCCCTGCTCGCCCAGCCGCGCCTCTTGCTGATGGACGAGCCGCTGGCGTCGCTCGACGAGGCGCGCAAGGCCGAAATCCTGCCCTATCTCGAAAGGCTGCGTGACGAAGCCGGAATCCCCATCGTCTATGTCTCACATGCAATGGCGGAGGTCGCCCGGCTCGCGAACACCGTTGCGCTCGTCGAGGCCGGCCGGATCGTCGCCTGCGGCCCGACGGCGGACATTCTCTCTCGGATCGATCTTGCTGGCCGGCCCGGCGCGCCGGAGGCGAGCACGCTCCTGCCCGCCGAAGTCCTCGGCTTCGACGAGCCGTTCGGCCTGGCCCGGCTGGCGACGCCGGCGGGCGAGCTGCTGGTCGGGCGCGGCAGCCTGGTGGCCGGCCAAGGGCTGCGCGTGCGGATCATGGCAAGCGACGTGATGCTCAGCCTCGCCACGCCAACGGGAACGAGCGCGCTCAACGCCCTGCCCGGCACCGTCGCCGAGATCGGCGAGCGCACCGGCGCGGGGGGCAGCGCGGTGCATCTTAGGGTCGCGTGCGGGCGCCAGATGCTGGCCGTGCGGCTGACGGCGAAGTCGGTCTCCAGCCTCGGCCTCGACCTCGGCACGCCGGTCCACGCCATCATCAAGGGCGTCTCGATCGAGACGCCTGACAGGCCTCCCGGCGGAAACGCACAACCAGCCTCACGATGCCCTTGACCTTCCCATGATGGGAATCCCCATATGAGCCGTCATCACGGTAGTGGAGACGGCGATGGCGGTGATCGACAAGAACGGAAGCGGGCTCGCGACGCTCGACATGGCGGTGGGCGGGATGTCCTGCGCGGGCTGCGTCGGCCGGGTCGAGCGCGCCATCGCGGCCGTGCCCGGCGTCGATACGGTTTCGGTCAACCTCGCGACCGAGCGCGCGCAGATCCGCTTCTCCGGGCGCGACGCTGCGGGCGGCGAGACCGTGGCCCGGATCGGAGAGGCCGTGCGGCAGGCAGGCTATGAGCCTGAGCAGCAGAGGGTCGAGCTCTCGGTCTCGGGCATGACCTGCGCGTCCTGCGTCGGACATGTCGAAAAGGCCCTGCGCGCAGTGCCGGGCGTGATCGACGCCAACGTCAACCTCGCGACCGAACAGGCCAGCGTGACGGCGCTTGCCGGTGGCGACCTCGTTCCCGCTCTCGTCGCGGCGGTGGCAAAGGCCGGCTACGAGGCAAAACCTGTCGCACCCGATGACGGGCGCGCTGCGGATGGCCATGACCCTGCGGCCATGGCGAAGCAGGACGAGCAGGCCAGGCTTCTGCGCTCGGTCGCTGTTGCGGCGATCCTCACGGTTCCCCTGCTGGTGATCGAGATGGGCGGCCACATGGTCCCTGCCCTTCATCACGGGCTCGCCGAGACCTTCGGCGAGCGCAATCTGCGCGTCTTCTCCTTCGTGCTCGCCAGCATCGTGCTGTTCGGGCCGGGACTGGTGTTCCTGCGCAAGGGTTTTCCCGCCCTGCTGCGCGGCGCTCCCGACATGAACACGCTGGTGATGCTCGGCGCAGGGGCCGCATGGCTCTCCTCCAGCATCGCGACCTTCTGGCCCGGCCTGCTGCCGGACGGTACGGCGCTGACCTATTTCGAATCGGGTGCCGTCATCGTCACGCTGATCCTGCTCGGCCGCTGGTTCGAGGCACGCGCCAAGGGCCGCACCGGCGCAGCGATCCGCAGCCTGATCGCGCTCCAGCCGAAGACGGCGCGCATCCTGCGGGACGGCACGGAGGCCGACATCCCGGTCGAGGCGGTCAAGCCCGGCGACACGGTGGTCCTGCGGCCCGGCGAGCGGGTGCCCGTTGATGGCGAGGTCATCGACGGGACCTCCTTCGTGGACGAATCGATGCTGACCGGCGAGCCTGCCCCGGTCCGCAAGGAAGCCGGGAGTGTGGTGACCGGCGGCACGGTCAACGGCTCGGGCGCGCTCAGCTTCACTGCGCGCAAGGTCGGTTCCGACACGCTGCTCGCGCAGATCGTGCGCACGGTGCAGGCTGCACAGGGGACCAAGCTCCCGATCCAGGCCGCGGTCGACCGCATCACGCTCTGGTTCGTGCCGGCCGTCATGGCGCTCTCGGCCCTGACATTCCTCGCCTGGCTTCTGCTGGGGCCGAGCCCTGCCCTCTCCTATGCGCTGGTCAATGCCGTCGCGGTGTTGATCATCGCCTGTCCCTGCGCGATGGGTCTGGCGACGCCGACCTCGATCATGGTCGGGACCGGCCGGGGTGCCGAGCTCGGCATCCTGTTCCGGCAGGGCGATGCCTTGCAGGCGCTGAAGGACGTTCAGGTCGTCGCGCTCGACAAGACCGGCACGCTCACCAGGGGCCGGCCCGAGCTGACCGATCTCGAGCCGGCGGAAGGTTTCGAGGCGGATGAGGTGTTGTGGCTCGTCGCCTCCGCGGAGAGCCGCTCGGAGCATCCGCTGGCGCTCGCGATCGTCGCCGCCGCCCGGGAGAAGCGCCTCGCCCTGAGCGACCCGGCGGATTTCGCCAGCGATGCCGGTCGCGGCGTCACCGCCATGATCGAAGGCAGGTCCGTCGCCATCGGCGGCCCGCGGCTGATGGAGCGGATCGGCGTCGAGATCGCCTCTTTCTCGGGCCGGGCGCAGTCCCTGGCGGAAGCCGCAAAGACCCCGCTCTATGCCGCGATCGATGGCCGGTTCGCGGCGATCATCGCCGTTGCCGATGCGATCAAGGACACCTCGCCGGCCGCCATCGCAGCCTTGCACGGGCTCGGCCTGAAGGTCGCGATGGTGACGGGCGACGACCGGCGCACGGCCGCGGCCATCGCCCGCCGGCTCGGCATCGACGACGTCCGCGCAGAGGTGCTGCCGACCGACAAGGCCCAGGTCGTCAGGGACCTCCAGAAGGGCGGTGCCAAAGTGGCCTTCGTCGGGGACGGCATCAACGATGCCCCGGCGCTGGCCCAGGCCGATGTCGGCATCGCCATCGGCACCGGAACCGACATCGCGATCGAGAGCGCCGACGTCGTGCTGATGTCCGGCGACGTCATGGGCGTGCCGCGCGCGATCGCGCTCTCAAAGGCGACGATCGCCAATATCCACCAGAATCTCGGCTGGGCCTTCGGCTACAATGCGGTGCTGATCCCGGTTGCGGCCGGCTTGCTCTACCCCGCCTTCGGCATCCTGCTGTCGCCGGTTTTCGCAGGGCTCGCCATGGCGATGTCGAGCGTGAGCGTGCTCGCCAACGCGCTAAGGCTCAGGCGCTTCAAGGTGGAGTCGTGAGATGAATATCGGCGAAGCCTCGGCGCGCTCGGGCGTCAGCGCCAAGATGATCCGCTATTACGAGAGCATCGGGCTGATCGCGCCAGCCGCGCGTACGGCGTCCCAGTATCGCGTCTATGCCGAGGACGAGGTGCATACGCTGCGCTTCATCCGCCGCGCCCGCGACCTCGGCTTCTCGCTGGAGGAAACGCGCGAGCTGCTCGCCTTGTGGCACGACCGCAGCCGCGCCAGCGCCGACGTCAAGAAGCTGGCCACGGACCATATCCGCGATCTGGAGGCCAAGGCCGCCGAACTGCAGGCGATGGCCGACACGCTGCGGCACCTTGCGGCGCATTGCCATGGCGACCATCGGCCCGATTGCCCCATCCTGGCCGATTTCGCCGCTGCGCCCGCCATGCGGGACAAGGCCTGAGACGCCGCTCCGTCATGCGCCTGCGCGGTGGACGCGGGCGGCTGGGATTGCTCTTATGCCGCGTCCGCCCGCGCCGCCGGCGCCCGGCGGATCGATCTCACAACGAGGATGGCGGCTCGCCGGTGACCGGCCGGGCGCCAGTGGAACGAGCATGGACAATCGAAACGATCTTTGGCGGCATGTCGACGCGAACAAGGAGCGCCTGATCGCGCTCAGCGACCGGGTCTGGGGCATGCCCGAGGTGTGCTACACCGAGAAGCGCTCGGTCGCCGAGCATGTCGCCGAGCTGAAGCATCATGGCTTCCGCATCACCGAGAACGTCGCGGACATTCCGACCGCCGTGATCGGCGAGGCGGGCGAAGGCGGCCCGGTCATCGCCTTTCTCGGCGAGTACGACGCCCTGCCCGGCCTGTCGCAGGAGGCCGGCATTGCTTCGCACAAGGAGATCGAGACCGGCGGCCATGGCCATGGCTGCGGCCACAACCTGCTCGGCTCGGCCGCCCTGCTCGCCGCCGTGGCGATGAAGGATTGGCTGGCCGAGAACAAGATCCCCGGCCGCGTGCGCTATTATGGCTGCCCGGCCGAGGAAGGTGGCGCCGCCAAGGCCTTCATGGTCCGCGCCGGCGCCTTCGACGACGCCGATGTCGCGATCTCCTGGCATCCGTCGAGCTTCTGGGAGGTGGCGCCGGCGCTGGCGCTCGCCAACACCCGTGCCGATTTCGTCTTCACCGGCCGCGCCTCGCATGCCGCTGCCGCGCCGCATCTCGGCCGCTCGGCGCTCGACGCCGTCGAGCTGATGAATGTCGGCGTGAACTACATGCGCGAGCACATGCCGTCCGATGCACGCGTCCACTATGCCCTGCTCGATACCGGCGGCATCGCCCCCAACGTCGTGCAGGCCCATGCCCGCGTGCGCTATTCGATCCGCGCGCGTGATCTGCGCGGCATGCTGGAGCTCGTCCAGCGCGTGAAGAAGATCGCCGAAGGCGCGGCTTTGATGACGGAAACCAAGATGGAGATGCGCATCGTCAGCGCCGTCTCCGACCTTGTCGCCAACACCCCGCTCGAGGAGGCAATGCACAGGGTGATGGAGGATCTCGGCCCGCCGCATTTCGACGACGCCGACAAGGCTTTCGCCGAGGAAATCCGCAAGACGCTTTCGCCTCAGGACATCGCCGCGATCTGGCGTACGGTCGGCATGACCGACACCGGCGCGCCGCTCGCAGACTTCCTCGTGCCGCGTGACGCCAAGCGCAACCCCGCCATCGGCTCGACCGATATCGGCGATGTCAGCTGGGCCGTTCCGACGGTCCAGGCCCATGCGCCGACTGTCGCGATGGGCACCCCCTTCCACACCTGGCAGGTGGTGGCCCAGGGCAAGCAGCCCGCCGCTCACAAGGCGATGGTCCATGTCGCCAAGGCGATGGCCGCGACCGGCGCGGCTGTCCTGAGCGATCCCAAGTTGATGGAAGCCGCCAAGGCGGATCACAAGTCGCGCCTCGGCAAGGAGGGCTACACCTCCCCGCTGCCGCCCGAGGTGAAGCCGCCGCTGACGATGTCTCTCGGCTGAGCGCAGTCCCCATCCGGAGCGACCCGACGGCTCCGCATGGTATCCGCGCATTCAGGTAACAGGGCCGTCGGAGCCTGAGTTCCGGCGGCCTTTTCGTAGGCGCCTGCAAGGCGAATGCGGCGCGGCCAGGCCTGCGACCGCCTCGTGGTCGCGGCGGCCGGGGCGACGCTGCCTAAGAAACCATCATATCTGTCGAGACTGAGAGGTAAGCCGTTGAATTCGCGTCTCTTCGTCTGGCTATAAAACAGGTCAGTCTTGCTTCCCTTTTGCCCTTGCGGGAAAACGTTTTCAGGCCTATCTATATCGCAGCGCAGCAGAGATGTTGCGTCGCCCTCCTTGGGCGTTTCCTCCCTAGACTTGGGCTGCGCTCTGCGCGGCCCTTTTTTCTTGTCGGAGCGATCGTGCGCTCTTACCAGCGCCGCCAGCCATACCAGGGCGGCCCGCCGAAGCCGGCATCGATGCGGTCGAACCGGGCGCGCCGCTCGGCGGAGCGGTCCAGATCGAGCTGGAGCAGGCAGTTGGAAAAGGCTTCGCTCGGGACGCGGAAACCGTAGCTGCGGCAACGCGCCTCGTCGGCGGCCCGCAGATCCTCGGTCGTGACGCAGCCGCTGCAGGCCAGGCCGATCAGGAGCGCCGCAGCGAGTTTCGGTGCCACCATGGTGATTCTCCTATCTGCGCCCATTCCCGATCAACCGCTGGCGTCGCAGGCGGTTCGTCCGTTTTCGCGCGAGCGGACGCGGCAGGCAACCAGTGCGAACGACGTCAGCGCGAGAAGCGGATCGGCACGGCCAGCGAAACCGCCCCGCCGCCGCCCAGCCCTTCCGGCGGCGCGGGGACGGGGCTCGCACGGCGGATCATCGCGACGGCTTCCTCGTCCAGCGCCGCATCGCCCGAACCGCGCACGAGCCGCGCCGAGGTGACGCGCCCGGCCCTGTCGATGCTGAAGGCGACCTGAACCGTACCGGGGGCGGCCCCGCTCGGGAAGCGCTTGAAGCGGTTGAGATGCGCGATCAGCGATCCGCGCCAGCTCGCGGCAGCCGCCGGCGAGGCCGAGGAGGCTCCCGAGGCGGGCGCAGCCGCCCGCTCGGCGATCTGCGCCTGCGCGGCCGGGGCGGAGGTGCGTTCGGCGCGGGGCTTGTCGGGATTGATCGGCTTCTTCCGCTCGACGACCTTCGGCTTGGGCAGAGGCTTGCGCTCGATCTTCTTCGGCGGCGGTGGTGGCTCCTGCTTCGGCGGCGGCGCGAGGGTCGCGGCGGCATCGGGCAGCGGCGGCAGCTCGGGGATCTTGATCTCAGGTTCCGGCACCGCGACAGGCTCCGGCTCCTCCTCCGGCGGCGGAGGCTCCATCTCCTTCGGCGGGTCGGTGGGCTTCGGCGGCTGTGGTTCGGGCTGCGCCTCGACCGTCTCGGGCCCCGGCGCAAGATCCTGCTGCGGCATCTCGGGCGCGACGGCCAGAGGCGCGAGCTCGATCATGACCGCCGCCGACGGTGCGCCGGGCGCGGCTTCGGCGCGCTGCCAGGTCGCGATCGCCCAGCCGGCGCCGCCATGCGCGCCCGCGACCAGCAATGCCGCCAGCCCCCAGCGCAGCGTCGCGAGGCCATAGCGATCGAGCGTCGTGGTGCGGCCCGCACTCACGGCCTGGTTCCCGCCGCGCCTTGGCCCGTATCCTCCAGCCCGACCAGCGCGATCTTGAGATAGCCGGCGCTGCGCAACTGGTTCATCACCTCCATCAGATCGCGATAGGAGACGGCGCCGTCGGCGCGCAGGAAGACGCGCTGCTCGCGGTCGTGGTTCGTGCGCTGGTCGAGCGTCGCCTGCAGCGCCTCGCGCGGCACGGCGTCATTGCCCAGCGCCAGGGAGAGGTCGCCCTTCACGGTCAGGAACACCGGCGTGTCCGGCCGCGGCTGAGGCTGCGCATTGGAGACCGGCAGGTCGACCGCGACATCGACCGTCGAGAGCGGCGCCGCCACCATGAAGATGATCAGAAGCACCAGGATGACGTCGATGAAGGGCGTGACGTTGATATCGGCCACTTCGCCGAGCTCGCCGTCCTGCGGTTCCTTGAGCGAGACGGCCATGGCTCACTCCGCCGCGATGCGGGGCGGGACCGCGCCGCCACGCTGCCGGCGCTCCAGATCGCGCGAGAGATGCCGCAGGATTTCCCCCGACGCATCCGACAGCGTCGCCCGATAGCCGGTGATGGCACGGGCGAAGACGTTGTAGATGATCACGGCCGGGATTGCCGCGACGAGCCCGATCGCCGTCGCCAGCAGCGCCTCGGCGATGCCGGGCGCGACGACGGCGAGGTTGGTGGTCTTGGCCTGGCTGATGCCGATGAAGGAGTTCATGATGCCCCAGACCGTGCCGAACAGGCCGACGAAGGGCGCCGTCGAGCCGATCGTCGCCAGCAGGCCGGTTCCGCGCGCCATGTTGCGCCCGGCCCGGGCCTCGACCCGCGACAGGGCAATGGCAGCGCGTTCCTTGGTGCCGTCCGTGCCGAGATCGGCTGAGCGCCGCGCTTCGTCGAGCGCGGACGAAACAAGGTTGCCCACCGCCCCGCTCAGCCGCCCTCTCCTGGCCTGCATCGCCTGCGCCGCGGCCTGAAGGCTGTCCGCCTGTTCCAGCCGGCGCAACGCGCGCGTCGCGGCGGTCTTGGCCGCGGCCAGTTCCATCGCCTTGGCAAGCCAGATCGTCCAGGTGACGAGGGAGGCGAAGGCGAGCCCGATCATCACCGCCTTCACGACGATGTCGGCGGCCATGAACATGCCCCACGGCGACAGATCGTGCGGCAGGACGGCTGTCGCGGCCGCGGCCGGCGGCGCTGCTGGCGCAGGTGCCTCCGCCGAGAACGCGGGATGCGCGGTGCTGGGCGGGGCGATGCCCATCCCAGGCAGGGCTTGCGGCACCGGGTTGCTCGGCGCTGCGGCGCCCGCCGGTGGCGCGGTCTGCAGCTGCGTCTGGGCCTGCCCGGCCGATAAGGGAAGGATCACGAGGCCAATCGCGACGATGGCCGAACGAAGCACGCTCATCCTGACAAGTCCCATTCTCCGAAGCGCCCTGGCTCCGGCCCGCCGCCCCTCGGGCAGGTCCCCGGCGAGAAACCGGACGGCCTGGCCATTCGAAGGCGATGGTGGTCTTCCACATTGGAATAATTAAAAAATACAAGCATTATCAATGGCTTGTATGCCAAACCCAGTGTTGGAATCAGCTCGCTCTGTCAACCCCTCGCATTCCCTGGCGGCCCCGACCGCGCACGATGAGGGGGTGCGAAAGGGGCGTGGCATCACCACGGAGGCCCGCTTCGCGAGCCGTGCCGGGGGGCTTGGGCGCGCCGGGACGGGCAGCCGACTCAGACAGGTTCGGTCGGGGTGATCTCGGCTTGCAGCGCCGCCAGATGCTCGCCGGCGGCCAGCGCCACCGCGGCCTCGATCGCGCGGAAGTGCTCGACGAGCCTGCGGCCGAGCGCGGTCAGCCTGGCGCCTCCGCCATTGCGGCCGCCGACCTGTCGCTCGACCACCGGCTTGCCGAACAGGGCGTTCAATTCCTCGACCAGTTCCCAGGCGCGCCGGTAGGACATCGCCATCGCCCGGCCTGCGGCCGAGATCGAACCGAGCGCCTCGATCTTCTCGAGAAGCTCGATCTTGCCGGGGCCGATACGGCCGGCCGGGTCGAGGTCGATCCGCAGGAGCAGCGACGGCACGGGTCAGGTCAGCGCCACAACGCCGCAGCCGACGAGGTAGAGCGCCGCGATCCGCTCGATTCCGACGCGGTCCGCCTCGTCGAAACGCGCAGGCGACGGGCTGTCGAGATCGATGACGCCGATGACGCCGTCAGGGCCTGGCAACGGCACGACGAGTTCCGAGCGCGAGGCGGCATCGCAGGCGATATGCCCGGGAAAGGCGTGAACATCCTCGATCAGCATCGTCCTGCGCCGCGCGACGGCCGCGCCGCAGACACCCTTGCCGACAGGAATGCGCACGCAGGCCGGCTTGCCCTGGAACGGACCCAGCACCAGCTCCCCATCACGCATGAAATAGAAGCCGGCCCAGTTCAGATCCGGCATCGTCTGGTAAAGCAGCGCGGCAGTGTTGGCGGCATTGGCGACCGCGTCGGTCTCGCCATGGAGAAGCGCTTCGAGCTGGGCAGCGAGTTCGCGATAGAATACCGCCTTGTCGCCTGTCTCGATGCTGCGCGCCTCGAACATGGTGCCGCGCCTCCTCACCTCGGCAGCCGGCGCAGCCGGCCGAACGATGACGCACACTACCGTCTGCGATCGCGATACTCTGACGGCGTAGACCGTCCCAACTGATCCTAGAACGGGATGTCGTCGTCGAGATGGCTGGAGGATGAACGTCCGCCGCCGCTCGACATGGCTGGCTGGCGCGAGCCACCGCTACCGCCCATCGCGCCCTGCCGGCCGAAGGAGCCGCCGGCTCCGCCCGAGCGCTCCTCGCCATAACCGCCGCCCGAGCCCTCGCCATATTCCTCGCTCCCGCCGCTCTGGCGGCTGTCGAGAATGGTCAGCTCGCCGCGGAAGCGCTGGAGCACGATCTCGGTCGTGTACTTCTCGACGCCTGACTGGTCCTGCCATTTCCGGGTCTGGAGCTGGCCCTCGATGTAAACCTTCGAGCCCTTCTTGAGATACTGCTCGGCCACCTTGGCGAGGTTCTCGTTGAAGATCACCACGGAGTGCCACTCGGTGCGCTCCTTGCGCTCGCCCGACTGCTTGTCGCGCCAGGTCTCCGAGGTGGCGATGCGCAGGTTGACGACCGGCTCGCCGCTGCCGAGGCGGCGCACTTCAGGGTCGCGCCCGAGATTGCCGACCAGAATGACCTTGTTGACGCTGCCAGCCATGGCGGCTTCCCTTCCTGCGCACTTCATCACGAAACGGTCTTGCGACCGGTGCGGGACCCTACGCGCCCGACGCCCCACGATCAATCATGTTCTTGATTTGTTCAAGCCCTTTCGCGCCGGTTGTCCCCTGTTTTATCGAGGCTGGCGCCAATGGTGGCCGATCGCTCAAATGCAGTCCATTCCCGAAAGCGCACCTTCACGCCGGCATCCTATGAGGGCTTTGGCTCAAGGAGGACCCATGTCGCTCAAATTCATGATCGCCAGCGCTGCCGCCACGATGCTGCGCCAGATGCCTGCCGTCGCTGCCGCTCCCGAGCAGCCTCCTCTGGTCGCCCATGCCCTCGGCGATCTCGAAATGAAGGCGGCGCCCATCGAGCCCTCATGGGTCCTGGCCGGTGACCCGCAGGCGCGGGTGGCCCTGCATTCGCGCGCCGGAGACGACGCGGCGAGCACGGCGGTCTGGGATTGCTCGGCCGGCACCTTCCGCTGGTACTTCGACTGGGACGAGACGGTCGTGATCCTCGAGGGCGAGGTGCATGTCACGGCGGCGGACGGCTCCGAGCGCGTGCTGCGCACCGGCGATATCGGCTATTTCGCAGGCGGCACCTGGGCGACCTGGCGCATCGAGACCTATGTCCGCAAGATCGCCTTCTGCCGCAAGCGCTTCCCCAAGCCGGTCGCGCTCGCCTATCGGCTCCGCAATGCCCTGCGCGGCGATGCAAGCTCGCAGGGCGGGCTCGCCGCCTGAGCTAGGGGGCGGCGGCCGCCTGCCCCCAGACGCCCTCCTCCGTCCAGCCGAGTTCGGCGAACTCGGCCGCACGCAGGGGCGCTTCTCCCACCGAATAGAACTCGTCGAGCTGCGGCGGCGCCACCGATGTGCCGCTCAGCATCGCATGCGCCTGCCCGCGATGGTGGATCTGGTGCTGGACAAGATGCAGGAGCAGGCGGCCCAGTCGCTCGCGCTGGATGTGGCTGCGACGGTGAACCGACACGATGCGGTCGAAGCCGGCTTCGCCAGCCTGCTCGACGATGGCGATCAGCCTCCGGTCGATGTCGCCTTGCGCCTGCCGCAGCGCCGCAACATCCGTGCAGGGCTCAGGATCGGCCCAGGCGTCCGGCCCGAGCCGGCCGCCCTCCATCGCATCGATATAGAACCGGTCGATGACGAGGATATGGTTCAGTGTCGCCCGCAGGCTCGGGAAGAACCCTGTCCGCGGGGCGATGAACTCATCCTGTGAAAGTCCGGCGCAGGCGCTAAGCAGCCGGTGGTTGGCCCAGGCATTGTTGTGGGCCATGCCGCGGAAAAGCAGGGCAACACCCATCGTCGACCTCTCCATTCGGCATGGGACTCGCCCCGCCCCCCGGGACGCCACGTCTTCCGGGCTCGCGAGGCGGCGGCTGATCAGGCGTTCAGCACCTTGCCATAGGCGTCGAGCACGCTTTCCTTCATCACCTCCGACAGGGTCGGATGCGGGAAGACGGTGTGCATCAGCTCTTCCTCGGTCGTCTCGAGGTTCATCGCGACGACGAAGCCCTGGATCAGCTCGGTGACTTCGGGGCCGACGAGGTGGGCGCCGAGCAGCTTGCCGGTCCTGGCATCGAAGATCGTCTTGGCGAGGCCGGAATCCTCGCCCAGCGCGACGGCCTTGCCGTTGGCGACGAAGTTGAAGCGCCCGACCTTGATCTCGTGCCCGGCCGCCTTGGCCTTCGCCTCGGTCAGGCCGACGCTGGCGATCTGCGGGTGGCAATAGGTGCAGCCCGGGATCATCGCCTTGTCCATCGGATGCGGATGCAGGCCCTTGATCGCCTCGACGCAGATCACTGCCTCATGCTCGGCCTTGTGGGCGAGCATCGGCGGGCCGGCGACGTCGCCGATGGCATAGAGCCCCTTCACATTGGTGCGGCAGAAATCGTCGATGACGATGCAGCCGCGATCGGTCTTCACGCCGAGCGCTTCCAGCCCGAGATTCTCGATGTTGCCGACGACACCGACGGCCGAGATCATCCGCTCGGCGGTGATGGTCTGCTTAGCCCCCTTCTCGTCCTCGATATGGGCCGTGACGCTGTCCGCGCCCTTCTCGACCTTGGTGACCTTGGCCGAGGTCAGGATCTTGATGCCCTGCTTCTCGAAGGCCTTGCGGGCGAAGGCGCCGATCTCGGCATCCTCGACGGGAACGACCTGCGGCATCACCTCGACCACCGTCACCTCGACGCCCATCGTCCGGTAGAAGGAGGCGAACTCGATACCGATGGCGCCCGAACCCATCACCAGGAGCGATTTCGGCATCTTCGCCGGAACCATCGACTCGAAATAGGTCCAGATCAGCTTGCCGTCCGGCTCGATCCCGGGCAGCGCGCGCGGCCGGGCGCCGGTCGCGACGATGATGTGGTCGGCGGTGTAGGTGCCCTCGCCCTTGGCGTTCTTGGGCGGCGGCACCTGCGGCTGCATCGCCGGCTTCTTCGTCGGCGCGACGGTGATCGTGCCGGGCTTGGTCAGCACCGCCTCGCCCCAGATCAC
The DNA here is from genome assembly GCF_900156025.1 of Allobosea sp. TND4EK4. Taxonomy (GTDB): domain Bacteria; phylum Pseudomonadota; class Alphaproteobacteria; order Rhizobiales; family Beijerinckiaceae; genus Allobosea. The sequence continues at coordinate 99,110 of NZ_FTMO01000003.1, read as the reverse complement.
GTCGACCTTGTTCTTCTTCATCAGGAACTGGACGCCGTTGTTCATCCGCGCGGCGATGCCGCGCGAACGTTTCACGATGGCCTCCAGATCGGCCTTGAACGAGCCTTCCAGCACCAGCCCGTAATCCTTGGCGTGCTGGCCGTAATGCAGGATCTCGGCCGAGCGCAGCAGCGCCTTGGTCGGGATGCAGCCCCAGTTCGAGCAGATGCCGGCGAGGTGCTCGCGCTCGACGATCGCGGTCCGGAAGCCGAGCTGCGCCGCCCGGATGGCGGCGATGTAGCCGCCGGGACCGGAGCCGATGACGATGATGTCGTAGTCAGCCATGATCGTTCTCGGGCCTCAAACCAGCATTGCCATCGGCTTCTCGATATAGCCCTTGAACGCCGCCAGAAGCTCGGCGCCGAGCGCGCCGTCCACCGCGCGGTGGTCGGTCGAGAGCGTCACCGACATCACCGTCGCGACCGCGAGCTGGCCGCCCTTGACCACGGCGCGCTGTTCGCCGGCGCCGACCGCCAGGATCGTCGCATGCGGCGGATTGACGATGGCCGCGAAGTCCTTGACCCCGAACATGCCGAGGTTGGAGACCGCCGTCGTGCCGCCCTGGTACTCCTCGGGCTTCAGCTTGCGGGCCTTGGCGCGGGCAGCATAGTCCTTCATCTCGTTGGAGATCTGCGAAAGCGTCTTGTGGCAGGCGTCGCGGATGATCGGGGTGATCAGGCCGCCGGGGATCGAGACGGCGACGCCGACATCGGCATGCTTGTGCTTGAGCATGGCGTTCTCGGTCCAGGAGACGTTGGCGTCCGGCACGGCCTTCAGAGCCAGAGCGAGAGCCTTGATCACCATGTCGTTGACCGAGAGCTTGTAGGCCGGCTTGCCATCCTTCTCGGGCGCAGCCGCGTTCAGCTCCGCGCGCAGCTTGAGCAGCGCGTCGAGCTCGCAATCGACCGTGACGTAGAAATGCGGGACGGTCTGCTTGGCCTCGAGCAGACGGCGCGCGATCGTCTTGCGCATGCCGTCATGCGGGATTTCCTCATAGGAGTCCGGCGCGAAGAGCTTCTTGACCGCATCGTCGGACGGAGCGGCGGCCAGAGGGGCAGCGGCCGGCTTCGCCGCCGCGGGACCGCTGGCTGCGGACGCCGCAGTCGGCGCGGCCTTGGCACCGCCGCCCTTCTTCGCGGCCTCGACATCCTTTTCGACGATGCGGCCATGCGGGCCGGAGCCCTGGACGGACGAGAGGTCGAGCCCGGCCTCCCTGGCGATGCGGCGCGCCAGCGGCGAGGCGAAGGGGCGCGAGCCGTCGGCCTTCGGAGCCGTCGGGGTCGAGCCGGCGACGCTGCCGCCATACCCTGAAGCAGAGGCCTCCGGTGCCGCGACCTTTGGATTGGCCTGTTCGGCCGTAGCTGCCGGCTTGGCGGCCTCGGGCTTGGCCGCTTCCGCCTTAGGAGCATCGGCTTTGCCGCCAGCTGCCGGGGCGGACACGCTCTTGGCGTCCTCGCCCTCGCCGGCGATGATGCCGATCACCTCGTTGACCGCGACATCGGCCGTGCCTTCCGGCACCACGATCCTGGCGAGGATGCCCTCGTCGACCGCCTCGACCTCCATGGTGGCCTTGTCGGTCTCGATCTCGGCGATGACGTCGCCGGACTTGATGGCGTCGCCTTCCTTCTTCAGCCATTTGGCGAGATTGCCCTTCTCCATGGTGGGAGAAAGCGCGGGCATCAGGATGTTGGTCGGCATCGGTCGGCCCTCTCAGCGATAGCAGACGGACTTGGCCGCCGCGACGACCTCGCCGATGTTCGGAAGCGCAAGCTTTTCGAGGTTCGCCGCATACGGCATCGGCACGTCCTTGCCGGTGACGCGGACGACGGGGGCGTCGAGATAGTCGAACGCCGCCTCCATGATCTTCATGCCGATCTCGGCGGTGACGCCGGATTGCGGGAAGCCTTCCTCCACGGCGACGCAGCGATTGGTCTTCTGGACGGAGGCGACGACGGTATCGATATCCATCGGGCGGATCGTGCGCAGGTCGATCACCTCCGCCTCGATGCCCTCCTTGGCCAGCGCCTCGGCGGCGCCGAGCGCATAGGTCATGCCGATGCCGAAGGAGACGATGGTCACGTCCGTGCCCTGCCGGACGACCTTGGCCTTGCCGATCGGGATCAGGAAGTCGTCGCCCTTCGGCACCTCGAAGGACTTGCCGTACATGATCTCGTTCTCGAGGAAGATCACCGGGTTCGGATCGCGGATGGCGCTCTTGAGCAGGCCCTTCGCGTCAGACGCGCTGTAGGGCATCACCACCTTGAGGCCGGGCACGTTGGAGTACCAGGCCGCGTAGTCGTGGCTGTGCTGCGCGCCGACGCGGGCGGCCGCGCCGTTGGGGCCGCGGAAGACGATCGGCGCGCCCATCTGGCCGCCGGACATGTAGAGCGTCTTGGCGGCGGAGTTGATGATCTGGTCGATCGCCTGCATGGCGAAGTTGAAGGTCATGAACTCGACGATGGGCCGCAGGCCCGACAGCGCCGCGCCGACGCCGATGCCGGCGAAGCCGTGCTCGGTGATCGGCGTGTCGATCACGCGCTTGGGGCCGAATTCCTGCAGCAGGCCCTGGGTCACCTTGTAGGCGCCCTGATATTCCGCGACCTCCTCGCCCATCACGAAGACATCGCCGTCGCGGCGCATCTCCTCGGCCATCGCGTCGCGCAGCGCCTCGCGGACCGTCTGGCTGACGATCTCGGCGCCGGCCGGGAATTCGGAGGAGGCGTCATAGGCCTTGGCCTGAGCCGGGGCACTGCCGACGCCGGTCTCGGCCTTGGCTGGCGCGGCGACGACCGGTGCCTCGCCGACGGCGGCCGGCGGGGCGGACTGCGCGACCTTCGGGTCGCTCGCGGCCGGCTTGGCGCTCTCGCCCCCGGCGCTCGCGGCGGCATTCACGTCCTCGCCCTCGGCGGCGATCACGCCGATCCTGGTGTTGACCGCGACGTTCTCGCTGCCATCCGGCACCAGGATCTTGGCCAGGATGCCTTCATCGACCGCCTCGACTTCCATGGTCGCCTTGTCGGTCTCGATCTCGGCGATGACATCGCCGGCCTTGACCGAATCGCCTTCCTTTTTCAGCCACTTGGCCAGTTTTCCTTCCTCCATGGTGGGGGAAAGGGCAGGCATGAGAATGTCGATCGGCATGGGGGTACCCGGATTTAAGACGCGGGAAGAACGTAAACGGAGCGCGGGCGCGGGCCTTTAGCCCTGCGCCGGCTCCAGCAGGATGTCGGTGTAGAGCTCGGAGACGTCGGGCTCCGGATCATGCGTCGCGAACTCGGCCGCGTCGTTGACGATCTCGCGGACCTTGGCGTCGATCGCCTTCAGCTCGTCCTCGCCGACCTTGAACTCGCGCTGCAGGCGGGCCCGCACCTGCTCGATCGGATCGTGCTCCTCGCGCATGCGCTGTACCTCGTCCTTCGAGCGATACTTCGCCGGATCGGACATGGAGTGGCCGCGATAGCGGTAGGTCTGCATTTCGAGGATGTAGGGGCCCTGGCCGGAGCGGGCATGCTCGATGGCGCGTGTCGCGGCCTCGCGCACGGCGCGGACATCCATGCCGTCGACCTGCTCGCCGGGGATGCCGAAGGAAAGCCCACGGCGGGAGAAATCGGTCTGGGCCGAGGCGCGGCTGACCGAGGTGCCCATGGCGTAGCGATTGTTCTCGATGACGTAGACCACCGGCAGCTTCCACAGCTGCGCCATGTTGAAGCTCTCGTAGACCTGGCCCTGATTGGCGGCGCCGTCGCCAAAATAGGTCATCGAGACGGTCTTGTCGTCGCGATACCAGTCGGCGAAGGCGAGGCCCGTGCCGAGCGAGACCTGCGCGCCGACGATACCGTGGCCGCCATAGAAGTTCTTCTCGCGGCTGAACATGTGCATCGAGCCGCCCTTTCCGCGCGAATAGCCGCCGCGCCGGCCGGTGAGCTCGGCCATCACGCCGCGCGATTCCATGCCGCAGGCCAGCATATGGCCATGGTCGCGATAGCCGGTGATGACCTGGTCGCCGTCCTTCGACGCCATCTGCATGCCGATGACGACCGCTTCCTGGCCGATATAGAGATGGCAGAAGCCGCCGATCAGGCCCATGCCGTACATCTGGCCGGCCTTTTCCTCGAAGCGGCGGATCAGCAGCATCTCCCGATAGGCGTGGAGGTCTTCCTCCTTGCTGAAGGGCGTGACATTGCTCGGCGCGGGGGCACCCCGCTCGGCCTGCCCCTTGGCGGCGCGAGCCTTCGGCGCCTTGGCGGCGGCTTTCGGGTCTGCGGGAGCCTTCGATTTACGCGCAGCAACGGCCATGAGCGATCCTCCAGGGGTCTTTGACCTTTGTTGTAAAGGATCGAAAATCCACTGGCGAGGGCGCTATCTCGCATTGCAACATCTACCATCTCATTGAAATCATTCAACAAGATGAAATTAACTGGATTTCGGTTGATCGATACGCCTGCGACTAAGAGCCGGCTCTTTTCCCGGGCTCAGCGCCCAAGGATCACCACATCGTTCTTGTTCGTCCGGCCGAGGACAGCGCGCGCATTCTCTTCGAGCAGGTCGCGATCGACCGCGTCGTCGCGCACGAGCGACAGGTGATGTTCCCAGGATTTCCGCTCCTTCATCAGCGCCGCGAGCTCGGTCTCCATGGTGCGGATCTGCTCCCGAACAGCGCCGCGCGCCTCCAGGCCGCGCGCGCCATGCTGCGCATGGAACAGGAAATAGGATACCGCCGCGCCCGACACCGCGTAGAGCGCGAGCGTGATGAAGACCGACCTGAGTCCGCGACGGATGACCATGGCGGAAAGCTAGGACGGCCTGGTTTCCGGGGGGTTAACGATTGGCGCGCGGAGCCGCTTCGCGGCGGGCCGGGCTGGTGAGCGGGGTGGGGATCGAACCCACGACCACATGATTAAAAGTCACGTGCTCTACCACTGAGCTACCCGCCCTCACGCGGCGTTGACATACGGAGGTCCATCGGCCGGGTCAACACGCAGGCGCGCGGCTTTGCCCCGATTGCTGGCCGCGGCGGCTGGCTGCCCAGGCTGGAACGACCGGCCCGGCAGGGCTCAGCGGCTCATATCCACCAGGGCAGCGCGCATCGCAGTGCTGCGGATGCCGAACAGCCCGCTATAGGGCGTGCCGAGATCGACGATGACGAACATCACGCTGGCGATCGAGGCGACGCCGACCGCCAAGACGATTCCGCTGAGGCGCCGACGCGGCACCTGCAGTCCAAAGCTCAGGAAGACCAGCACCAACCAGAAGCCGATGATCCCGATGAACAGGCCGCCGGATGCCTGGTCCGCGTCCTCGATCACCGTCCAGCGGCTGCGCTGGAGCGAAGCATAGTCGGCGCGGCATCGGGCGGCGGTATGCGCGGCGGGGGGCTCGGCAGGATTGGCGGCCTCGACACCGAGACCCACGGCATCGAGAAGGCGCGCGAGTACGACACCCTCGCCCCGGACCGTCATGGCGCTTGCATCCGGCCTCCCTTCGACGGGCGGGATCGGCTCACCCGGCCAGGTTTGGCCGATGACGGCCGCCGTGTACTGCCGGAGCTGCATGCGCGTCTCGGCGAGACCGGGGCCGAGATCGCGCAGACACAGGTCGAGACGCACCAGTTCGCCGGCGTGGAGCACCCGGTTGCGGTTGGCGCCGTCGAAGGCCGAACGTGAGGATGACAGCTGCAGGCTCAGGACCAGGGCCGAGAAGGTCACGAGCAGGCCGGTGACCAGCCGCAGGGCATCCATATTTTCCGCCGACAGATGATGCTCCGCCAGCCTGCCCCGCAAGATCACGCCGACGAGCGCGCTCAGGCAGAAAAGCACCAGGAAACCCAATCCTGCGAGAGCTTCCATGACGGGTATCCTCGGGATGATGCGCTTGGACCCTCCAACAAACCGCCTGGGATGTCGACCCCGGCGGACACCCGCGGTTCCGGTGTGGGGACCGTCGCTGCCCGAGCGGATGCAGGGCTCAGCCCAGGCGGCGGGTTACCCCGCTGCGGAACGAAGGCTGCCCGTGCCGGGCGCCTTCGCCATGGGGCCGGGGCGCGCCGCCGAAGCCGACACCCAAGGCCGGCCAACCGCGGTCGAGATAGGGGTCCAGCTCCCAGCAGCGATGGCGCATGCGCTCCGCTTCGCTCGTCGCGTCCGAACAGGCGGACACTTGCGAACGGCGCCAGAAGGCGGATGCACTCTGCGGGGCTAGGGCAGCGCCTGCGACCAGCACCGCGATCAGAAATTTCAGCATCGACGCCCTCCCGCCATGCAGCCTGGATGCGCCCACGGCGTTGCGGAAACGTTAAGCTGCCGCGCGGTCTGCTTCCGGAACAGCTTCGCCCGCAAGCGGTTAACAAGGCGCGCTCCCTAATCCGGCCTTGTTCGTAGATGTCTGATGTTTGTTCAGGGACAGCGCGCCTGCTGACGAAGAGGACCGCCGCGGTGAAGGAACCTATCGTGATCCATACCGAAGAGGACTACGACCGCGCGCAGCAGCGGGTGGCGGAACTCAACGCCGGCCCGGACAGCGCCGAGAAGGACCGTGAACTGCAGGCGATCGCCGATGCCATGCTGGCCTTCGAGCTGCGGCGCGACGACGCCGACGACTGAACGCTGCGCCCCTCGCCTGTCAGGAATCGTTGCTGGCATTGAGCTCGTCAGGGCGCAGGCCCTCGTCCTGCGCCTTGTCCCCGGCCAAGCGCAGGAAGGTGCGCAGGATGTCGGCTGCGGCGGCCTCGCGCGTCTGGCCTGAACCGTGGCGGGCGATATGCCGATCGAGTTTGGCAAGATCCGCGTCGTCGAGCGTGAGCGTGAGCAAAGGCTGCATGTCGAATTCCATTTTCAAGGGAACTGCCGAGCAACGGTTGCGTTCCATGAGCGCAAGGGATGACGCCATGCGCGGCCTCGCAAGCTTTGTGGCGGAGATTTTAAAGGCGTCCCCACTTCGTGGCTCGGAATTGAAGTCATAGTTCGCCCGGGCATCGAAATGGAAACCTGCTTTGAACAAAATCTCCCTTCGCGGGTTGTGGATTTATCGTCCCATCATTCGATGATTGGCAGGAGGAAACCATGATCAATCGTAACCTAGTCCTGGCAACGCTGAGCGCGAGCCTTCTGGCCGGAGCGGCCATTGCTCAAACCAGCGCGCCGAATCCGCCCTCGTCTTCCACCGGGACGGCACCGGCAACGACCACCCAGTCCAAGAGCCAGGAGACCAATCTTGCCGGACAGGGCAAGTGGCGCGCCTCCAAGCTGATGGGCGTGGACATCTACGGGCCCGACGACAAGAAGGTCGGCGACGTGACAGAGGTCATCGTCGACAAGACCGGCAAGGTCGAGATGGTCACCGTGGGCGTGGGCGGTTTCCTCGGCATCGGCGCCAAGGATGTCGCCATCCCGTTCGACCAGGTCACCTGGAGCGATCAGCCGATGGCTGCTGCGGCTCCCGCCCCGGCCACCGGCGCAGCCGGGGCGGCCGGCACGGGCAGTGCAGCGACGGGTACCGCGGCGACAGGGACCGCAGGCACGGCTCGGACGTCGGGCGGCATGGCCTCGGCTCCGGCCAGTTCCTCGGCCTCCAGTGCGCCGTCGATGTACCCGGACCACGGCAAGATCAGCATGACGAAGGACCAGCTCAGCGCGGCCCCGGCCGTGACCTATTCCGGCACCTGAGCCGGCGCATCGCCACAACCGGCAATGATGGAGGCCCGCCGTTCTCGGCGGGCCTTTCATCTGTCGGAGACCATTTCGAGCCCTGTATCGCGGAGCAGAGCCGGGATCGCATCCGGCAGGTCGTCCGCGATCAGCCCGAAGCCGATCGCCTCGCCGACTCGCCCATGCAACCACACAGCCGCGGAGGCGGCCTCGAAAGCCTGCATGCCCTGCGCCATCAGGCCAGCGATCATGCCCCCGAGGACATCGCCGGAACCGGCGGTCGCAAGCGCCGGCGAGCCGGTGGTATTGATCGCGGCACGTCCGTCGGGCGCCGCAATGACGGTGTCGGCCCCCTTGTAGACGATGACGGCGCGGCTCGACGACGCGGCAGCGATCGCCCTCTCGAGCTTGGAGGGCTTATCCATCACGGCAGCCTGCGCGCCGAAAAGGCGTTTGAACTCGCCCTCATGCGGAGTCAGCACGCGGCTTCCTTGAGCTCCTGCTGCCGCCAGCAGGGCAGGCGAGGCTGCGAGCAGCGTCAGCGCGTCCGCGTCGAACACGACGGCGCCCGGGCTCTCGCTGAGAGCGCTGACGAACTGGTGCGCCCTTGCATCGAGGCCGAGCGCCGGCCCAGCCAGCACCACCTTAAGCCGCGGATCCTCAAGCACCTTACGCAGCCCGTCGAGATCCGCCAGCGGGCGCTGCATCAGCGCGTCCGGCCCGCGCGAGGCATGAGCCGCCAGCGCCGACAGATCGCAATGAATCGTGACGAGCCCGGCACCGATCCTCAGGGACGCCCGCGCGCCCAGGCGCGGTGCCCCCACCCCTGAAATCCCGCCCGCGACGACGGCGACGGCGCCGCGGGCGAACTTATGGGCATCGCGACCGTGAGACGGCCAGGCGTGCTTCCAAAGCTCCGGCCCGTTGCGGAACGCCAGAGGGGAGATCGAATCGAGAACCCTGTCGCTGATCCCGATATCCGCGAGGGTGATTGTGCCGCAGAGGTCCCGCCCAGGCATCAGCAGATGGCCCGGATTCATGCGGAAGAACGTCACCGTTTCGTCCGCCCGGACCACGGGCCCGGCCGCCTGCCCGCTATCGCCGTTGAGGCCACTGGGCACATCGACGCTGAGCACCGGCCGGCCGCTCGCATTGATCAGCTCGGCCGCAGCCGCCGCCTGCCCTTCCAGCGGCCGGCTGAGCCCTGCGCCGAACATCGCATCTACGACGCAGGATGGCTGCTCCGCCATCGCCTCCCCGATCGGCATCGGCGTGGCCCCCCATCGCGCAAAGGCTTCCGCCGCATCCCCCGTCAGGCCGGTCGGCTCGCCGATCACGGAGAGACGCACAGCGAGGCCGCGTTCGCGCAATATCCGCGCGGCGACGAACCCGTCGCCCCCGTTGTTTCCGGGTCCGCAGACCACGGCCACCGTGGCGCCAGAACTGGGGATTCCGGCAAGACGGACCGCCGCGTCCGCGACGGCCAGGCCGGCGCGTTCCATCAGCACGATACCCGCTGTCCCCTGCGCGATCGTCATGCGGTCGGCGGCGGCCATCTGGGCCGTGGTCAACAGCGCCAGCTGCATCCGCTCCATGGTCGTTCCGTTCGGCATCGAGGCTCATCATGGCTCATCGGGCGGCCCGCCGCCAACATCCGGTGCGGCCGAAGGCGATTTGATTAAGAATAGTGCAGTTGATGTTTTTTTATGCTGTTTTCTGCCCATCGATCCATCGCCGGAACGGGGGCTGCCGCATGGCGGGGCGCGGCCGCCGATGCTATGAGCAATGCAACGCCGCCGGTTGCGGGCCGCGCGCCCGCTGTGCGGGTGAGCCCTGCAGCCGGACGGAAGCGCAAAGGAGGCGGTCGGCGCATGAAGAAGATCGAAGCGATCATCAAGCCCTTCAAGCTGGACGAGGTGAAGGAAGCGCTTCAGGAGGTCGGGCTTCAGGGCATCACCGTGCTGGAGGCGAAGGGTTTCGGACGCCAGAAGGGCCACACCGAGCTCTATCGCGGAGCCGAATACGTCGTCGATTTCCTGCCGAAGGTGAAGATCGAGATCGTGCTCGGCGACGAGATGGTCGATCGGGCCATCGAAGCCATCATGAAGGCGGCCCAGACGGGCCGCATCGGCGATGGCAAGATTTTTGTATCGAGCGTCGAGGGGGCGATCCGCATCCGCACCGGCGAGTCCGGCGCTGACGCGATCTGAAGCGTCTCCCACGTCATTGGATCAAGGGTCACCGGGCGAGTTGGATCCGCCGGGGGCCTGCGAGTTCGAGAAAACTGCTGCAAGAGGAATGCTTAAAATGCAAAGCGCCAAGGATGTCCTGAAGGCGATCAAGGACAACGACGTCAAATACGTCGACTTCCGCTTCACCGACCCGCGCGGCAAGTGGCAGCACGTCACCTTCGACGTCACCATGATCGACGAGGACATCTTCGCCGAGGGCACGATGTTCGACGGCTCCTCGATCGCCGGCTGGAAGGCGATCAACGAGTCCGACATGCTGCTGATGCCGGACCCGACGACCGCCGTCATGGACCCGTTCTTCTCGGCTCCGACCATGGTGATCAACTGCGACGTGCTCGAGCCCGCCACCGGCGAGCCCTATGGCCGCGACCCGCGCGGCATCGCCAAGAAGGCCGAGGCCTATCTGAAGTCGACCGGCATCGGCGACGCCATCTATGTCGGCCCCGAGGCCGAGTTCTTCGTCTTCGACGACGTGCGCTTCTCGTCCGACCCGTACAACACGGGCTTCAAGCTCGACAACGTCGAGCTGCCCACCAACGGCCAGACCGAGTACGAAGGCGGCAATCTCGGCCACCGCATCGCCACCAAGGGTGGCTATTTCCCCGTCCCGCCGCAGGATTCGGCGCAGGACATGCGCGGTGAGATGCTCGCGGCCATGGCGGCCATGGGCGTCAAGGTCGAGAAGCATCACCATGAGGTCGCCTCGGCGCAGCACGAACTCGGCATGAAGTTCGACACGCTGACCCACATGGCCGACCAGATGCAGGTCTATAAGTACGCGATCCACAACGTCGCGCAGAGCTACGGCAAGACCGCGACCTTCATGCCGAAGCCGATCTATGGCGACAACGGCTCGGGCATGCACGTCCACCAGTCGATCTGGAAGAACGGCAAGCCGATCATGGCCGGCAACAAATATGCCGACCTGTCGCAGGAATGCCTCTGGTACATCGGCGGCATCATCAAGCACGCCAAGTCCCTCAACGCCTTCACCAACCCGTCGACCAACTCCTACAAGCGTCTGGTCCCGGGCTATGAGGCCCCGGTTCTGCTGGCCTATTCGGCCCGCAACCGTTCGGCGTCCTGCCGTATTCCGTGGACGACCTCGCCGAAGGCCAAGCGCGTCGAGGTTCGCTTCCCCGACCCGATGGCGAACCCATACCTCGCTTTCGCCGCCATGCTGATGGCCGGCCTCGACGGCATCATCAACAAGATCGATCCCGGCCCGGCGATGGACAAGGACCTCTACGACCTGCCGCCGCGCGAGTTGAAGAAGATCCCGACGGTCTGCGGTTCGCTGCGCGAGGCCCTGGAGTCGCTGAAGAAGGACAACGCCTATCTCAAGGCCGGCGGCGTCTTCAACGACGACTTCATCGAGAGCTATATCGAGCTCAAGATGCAGGACGTGGCGCGCTTCGAGATGACGCCGCACCCGGTCGAGTTCTCGATGTACTACTCCTACTGAGGATCAAGGCCGGCGCCGTATCGGTGCCGGCCAGCCCTCCTCCCAGGCCGCGCGCGCGTGGCTCACCTGAACGCCAGGGCGGAAACGCCCTGGCTTTTTGTTTGGAGCGAGGACACCGGTCTCGTTCCGTCTGCGCCGCCAGACTGCGCAGCGTGGGGCCGCGCCCGAGCCCGGCCTGTCGGTGCCCGGCCAGCTGGTTTCAGGCGACCGCAAGCCGCGAATACGCTGCCAGCGTGCGCTCCACATGGCGGGACGTCGTCAGTGGATCGGCCCAGTATCGCCGGTAGGCGGCCGCGCCCATCGTACTGGCCAGAGCGTCATCCTTCAGTCGGGACAAAGCGGTCGCAAGCCCGTCGACATCGCCGCCGTCCACCAGCAGGCCATCGTCCCCGTCAAAGACCCAGCTTGCAGGGCCCGTGGTACGCGCGAGGACAACCGGCACACCGAGCGAGCGGGCCTCGGCGACCACCAGCGGCCCGGGTTCGAACCACAGAGACGGCAGGACGAGGCACCGCGCCTGCGCGATTTCATCGAAGACATGCTCGGCCGGTACCCAGCCGCGGATCTGCGCCTGCGGGTTGATGGCGGCGATGCGCGCCTGCAAAGGCCCCTCGCCAACAAAGCGGACCGGCATCTCCGCGCGCCTGGCAGCCTCCGCAAGAAGGTCCCCGGCCTTCTCCTGCGTGAACCGCCCCAGGAACAGCGCGTGGCGATTGTCCGCAACGCGGGCCGGCTCGCGGCGCGGCGCCTCCATCATGTTCTCGACCACGACATGGCGCCCCGCGATGGGCAGGAAGGGTTCGGCGAACCGGCGGGCGAAATCGCTGACATGGATGAAGAGCGGTGCCTTCAGCGCGTGGAGCGCCTTGTTCGAGCGCCACTGGCGCGCCACGCGCACGAGCTTGTGGACATAGGACGCCCGGTCGCAGTTGCGTACAACGCAGCCGGCAGACATCGGCTCGAGCCGGCAGGGTGCGTTCGCCTGGAAATCGAAATACCCGCCGGTCGGGCAGAAGCTGAAATAATCGTGCAGGGTGATCGCGACCGGCAGCCCGCTCTCGCCGGCTGCGGCAATCGCTGCGGGGCTGAAGGCCTTCGTCCATTGGTGGAGATGGATCACGGTGCCGCGCGGCTGCCGCCCGAACAGCATGGCCAGGAAGGCATGGGCCTTCGCGTTCCAGATGCCTTGCCGCGCCGCAGCCAGCTTGCCCTCGACGCGCCAGACCTCTTCTCCGCCAAAGGCTTCGACCGCGATGTTCGGGTGGCTCAACCGGTCGCTGACCTGGCCGATCGCACAGGCGAAGACAACCTCCACCCCGGCCTCTGCAAGGCCGCGCGCGCTTTCGATCGCGACCTTGGCCGCGCCGCCATTGACCGACCCGAAATCGCTGACGATGACGCAACGCATGCGACCCTCCTGCCCGCAGGCTTAGGGTCGAAAGGTTGATATTTGGCGTCGGAGCTACGGGCGCCGGACTGGCGGACCGGCGACGATCAAAGCCTCAGGCGAAATGCAAGGCTGCAAGGCCGACAGCCGCCAATGCGGCAACCAGCCACCACAGCCAGCGAGAGCCGCTCTCGGCGCGCGTCGGCAGGGCCCTCACATCTTCGTAGCCGAAGGATTCGCCGGCGAGCCGGGCCGAGCGCTCGAGCCCGGCGACACTCGCAACAGGTACAGATTGACGCGACCGCACGACGTTTCCCCCCGTCTTTGGCCCATCTTATCATGCAGCAGCAGATCGGATAGGCATCGCAGCGAGGACCATCCTCACCCGCCGGACTTAACGCTGCCTGAACGGCGCCAGTTCCCCGGAATCTCCCCGTCGCCCATGACGGGGAGATGACAGAAGGCGCGCGCTGCTGACAGATGCCGGGCCGGTGTTTTTCTAGGGGATCAGGCCGGCTATAAGCGGCTTCGCGAGCGCATCGGTCTGGTCGATGCGCTAGGCTCTCTTGTTGCGAATCGGGAAACATTGGACGCGATGGCGGAGAACGGCGATCTCTTCGGTGCGGAACCGGAACGGCCCGCTTCGGCGATGCCGGTTCCAGTATCGCCGCCGGCCGCAGGCCCGGCAAAGGGGCCTCGCCCGGCGGCCGCAGCGCCACCTCGCAACGGCACGCTGTCTGAGGCGAGCTACGACGCTTCGGCGATCGAAGTGCTTGAGGGGCTGGAACCCGTCCGGCGCCGACCCGGCATGTATATCGGCGGCACCGACGAGCGCGCGCTGCACCATCTCTTCGCCGAGGTGATCGACAACGCGATGGACGAGGCCGTCGCGGGCCACGCCAGCTTCATCGAGGTCGAGCTGCTCGAGGACGGCTCGGTCGCGGTCACGGATAACGGACGCGGCATCCCCATCGACCCGCACCCGAAATTCCCGGGAAAATCGGCGCTCGAAGTCATCATGACGACGCTGCATGCCGGTGGAAAGTTCGACTCGAAGGCCTATGAAACCTCCGGCGGCCTGCACGGCGTCGGCGCGTCGGTGGTCAACGCCCTGTCCGACCGGCTGGAGATCGAGGTCGCCCGCGGCCAGATGCTTTATCGCCAGCGCTTCTCGCGCGGCATCCCGCTCGGGCCTCTGGAGACGGTGGGGCGCGTCGCCAACCGGCGCGGCACGAAGGTGACCTTCCACCCCGACGCACAGATTTTCGGCGAGCTCGCCCGGTTCGAGCCAGCCCGGCTGCTGCGCATGGCACGCTCCAAGGCCTATCTGTTCGGCGGCGTGGAGATCCGCTGGCATTGCGCACCGGCCCTGCTGAAGCCCGAGGGCGACGTGGCGAGCGAGGCGGTCTTCCGGTTCCCCGGCGGCCTGCGCGACTATCTCGCCCAGGAGATCGAGGGCAAGGACCTCGTCGCCGAGCCGATCTTCTCCGGCAAGATCACGAAGCCGGGCGGCCACGGCTCGCTCGAATGGGCGATCGCCTGGCTCGCCACCGGCGAGGACGGCTTCGCCTCCTCCTACTGCAACACGATCCCGACGCCCGAGGGCGGGACGCATGAGCAGGGCCTGCGCATCGCCTTGCTGCGCGGCCTGCGCGACCATGCCGAGCGGATCGGCCAGTCAAAGCGCATGGCGCAGGTCACCTCCGACGACGTCATGGCGACCTGTGCCGCGATGCTCTCGGTCTTCATCCGCGAGCCGGAATTCCAGGGCCAGACCAAGGACAAGCTCGCCACGCTCGAAGCCTCCCGCATTGTCGAGAACGCGGTCCGCGACGCCTTCGACCACTGGCTCGCCGCAGCCCCGCAACAGGCGTTGCGCCTGCTCGACTGGTCGGTGGACCGGGCCGAGGAGCGGCTGCGCCGGCGCCTCGAAAAGGAGGTGTCGCGCAAGACCGCCACCCGCAAGCTGCGCCTGCCCGGCAAGCTGGCCGATTGCAGCAATGCCGGCGCGAAAGGCTCCGAGCTCTTCATCGTCGAGGGTGACTCGGCCGGCGGCTCGGCCAAGCAGGCGCGCAACCGGGCCAACCAGGCGATCCTGCCGCTGCGCGGCAAGATCCTGAACGTCGCCAATGCGACGCGCGAAAAGCTCAACGCCAACCAGCAGCTCGCCGATCTCATCCTGGCGCTGGGTTGCGGGATCGGCACGCAGTTCCGCGAGGACGATCTCCGCTATGAGAAGATCATCGTGATGACCGATGCGGATGTCGACGGCGCCCATATCGCCTCGCTGCTGGTCACCTTCTTCTGGCGCCAGACGCCGAAGCTGATCGAGAAGGGCCATCTCTATCTCGCCGTGCCGCCGCTCTATCGGCTGCAGCATGGCGGCAAGAGCGTCTATGCGCGCAACGATGCCCACAAGGACGAGCTGATCGAAACGGTGTTCAAGGGCAAGAAGCCGGAAATCTCGCGCTTCAAGGGCCTCGGCGAAATGATGCCGCAGCAGCTCAAGGAAACCACGATGGACCCGAGCAAGCGCATCCTGCTCAAGGTCATGGTGGACCATGAGAACAAGGAGGAGACCTCCGACACGGTCGAGCGCCTGATGGGGAACAAGCCGGAGGCGCGCTTTACCTTCATCCAGGAGCGGGCCGCCTTTGCCGGCGAACTGATCGACCTGTGAGCCCTGGCGAGCCCGGCAGAATTGCAGGGCTCGCCGGCAGTTCGGCCGGGCTGCGAAAGGACAGGATCGCGGGCAGCATCAGCCCATGCCCTCACCATCCCCTGTCCGACGCAACCGGTCTGCCCCCACCACCGCCGATGACTGGCCGCTGACCGCATGGCCGAGCCTGCTGCACCTTCACCTCGACGCGACCGCGATCTGGCATCGCCCGCCTGGGACGATATCCGGATCTTCGACGCGATCGCCCTCTGCGGGTCGATGGCCCTGGCGGCGGCGCGGCTCGGCCTGAGCGAGGCCACCGTCACGCGCCGGCTGAAGGCACTGGAGCGCGACCTCGGCCTGCAGCTCTTCACCCGCGCCGCCAACCGCCTCGTCCCTACAGCGATCGGGCTGGGTCTCGCCGCCGAGGCGAGCGAGGTCTCCGCTGCCATGGCCCGCTTCCGGACGCGCGCGGCCTCCGCCCGTCCGGAGCCCGGAGCGCCGGTCCGGGTCACCGCCACGACTTCGATCAGCCTCCTTCTCACCCGGCATGCGACGACCCTCTCCTCCCGGGCGGGCGGCGTCGAGATCGTGATCCTGAGTACGCGCGAGCGCCTCGACCTCTCGAAGGGCCAGGCCGACATCGCGCTCCGGATGAGCAACCCGCCGCAGGGACCCGGCTATTACGCGCAGAAGGTCGGCCGGCTCATGCAGGCGATCTACTGCCGCCGCGACGTCGATCCGGCCACGGCGCCGATCATCTCGGTCAGCCGCGAGACATCCTCGCGGATCGACGAGCATCTGCGCCGTTTCGCGGCCGGCAGGCCGATCGCGGCCCGCGTGGGCGACTCGGCCGCGCGTTACGAGAGCATCAGGCTCTCAGGAACGCTGTCGATGGCCCCGTGCTTCATGGCAGACGGGGACGAGAGCCTCGTACGCATCGAGCCGCCGCCAGACACGACGGCGGACGACATCTACCTGCTGTCGCACGAGGTATCTCGCGCTCGCCCGGGGGTCGCAGCAGTGCTGGCGGCACTCCGGGCTCTCTTCCGCGAGCATCGTGCCCTGCTCGCCGGCGAACGCGCGGGAAGACCAGGCTGACGGCAAATGCCGGCAATGCAAGCCATCTCGGTTACGCCTGAATAACCAAGCCTTTACCGCTCCTCGTCATAGTCGCGCGATCAACCCAAGTCTTGGGCGACGGAGAGCGCGATGCGCCTGGTCAGCATTTTCTGGAAGAACGAGCGCGGCACCATGACCGCTGACATCGCCAAGGCCGGTGCGGCGATCGCCTTCCTCTCGGTCATCGCCGCCAATTTCGTATCGAGCCAGACCAGCGGGCTCGACAAGGACCGCATGGCGCAGGCCACGCTCGCTGCCTCGAAGCGCCAGCCCGTCGATCCGATGACGACCGGCTCGATCGGACGCACCGCGAGCGAGACCAGGCTCGACCCCTGCGCCCTGCCGCGCTGACGGGCGCCCTGCCCGCTCAGGCCAACCAGCGCGCCAGCGCGCCGGTGACCGGCTCGGGCGCTTCCAGCGTTGCCAGGTGCCCGCATCGGGGCATGATGACCAGTTCCGCGGCACCGCCCGCCAGCCCCGCCATCTCCTGCGCCTCGGTCACCGGCGTGATTGCGTCCTCCTCGCCGACCAGAACCAGCGTCGGCTTCTCCAGCCCTGCGAGCAGCGGCCGTGAATCCGGCCGGCGCATGATCGCCTTTTGCTGGCGGACGAAACCCTCGGCACCCACGTCGTCGGCCATGCCCCTTACCAGCAGCCGCAGCGGCTCGTCGGTCAGGCGCGCCGGCGCGACCAGCCGCTGCCACAGAAGGGTGGTGACGTTGTCATAGGCGCCCTTCTCGGCGAGGACGATCATCTGCGCCCGCGGCTCGTTTGTCTCCGGCGTCGCCGGCTTGGCGCTGGTGTCGAGCAGAGCGAGCCGCGTGACGCGCTCAGGCGCGCGCCGCAGCACCTCGAAGGCGATATAGCCCCCCATCGAGAGCCCGCAGAGCGCGAAACGCGGCGGAGCGGCGGCCAGCAGACGCTCGGCGATGGCGCCAAGGCTGTCGTCTCGGGCGTGATCGGCCACCAGGATCAGGCGTCCATCGGCGAGAGCGCTCCATTGCGGCGCGTAGAGCGCAGCGTTGCAGCTGAGGCCGGGAACGAAGACAAGCGGGTCCTTCATGAGGCGTAGGGCGTCCTTTTTCAGGCTAGAAGATTGACTTTGCCACGCTTTCTGCGCATTCCACAGGGGTCCGAAGGCGCGCAAATCCTGTTGTCGCGCCAGCGAGCGGTTGAGCAGGTCATCCCGCCCGCATGTCACCGACCCTGAAGAAGCGCCAAACGCGATGTCATTTGCCGAACTCGGCCTCAGCGAAAAGGTTCTGACCTCTGTCACGGCGGCGGGCTATACCACGCCCACCCCGATCCAGGCCCAGGCCATTCCCCATGTCCTCGCCCGCAAGGACGTTCTGGGCATCGCCCAGACCGGAACGGGCAAGACGGCGGCCTTCACGCTGCCCATGCTCACCATCCTGGAGACGGGCCGCGCCCGCGCCCGGATGCCCCGCACCCTGATCCTCGAGCCGACGCGCGAACTCGCCGCCCAGGTCGAGGAGAACTTCTCCCGCTACGGCGTCAATCAGAAGCTCTCGGTCGCCCTTTTGATCGGCGGCGTCTCCTTCGGCGACCAGGACGCCAAGATCACCCGCGGCGTCGACGTGCTGATCGCGACGCCCGGCCGCCTGCTCGACCATGTCGAGCGCGGCAAGCTCCTGCTGACCGGCGTCGAACTCCTCGTCATCGACGAGGCCGACCGCATGCTCGACATGGGCTTCATTCCGGACATCGAGCGGGTCTGCAAGCTCGTGCCCTTCACGCGGCAGACCCTGTTCTTCACCGCGACGATGCCGCCGGAGATCACCCGGATTTCCGAGCAGTTCCTGCACAATCCGGTGCGGGTCGAGGTGTCCCGGCCCGCCACGGCGGCCACGACGATCACCCAGCGGCTGATCGCATCGAACGCACAGGATTTCGAGAAGCGCGAGACGCTGCGCAAGCTCATCAAGGGCGCGACCGACCTGCAGAACGCCATCGTCTTCTGCAACCGCAAGCGCGATGTCGCGACGCTGCACAAATCCCTGCAGAAGCACGGCTTCCCGGCCGTGGCCCTGCATGGCGACATGGACCAGTACGCCCGCATGGCGGCGCTGGAGTCGTTCCGGACCGGCGAGAACCCGATCCTGGTGGCGTCGGACGTCGCGGCCCGCGGTCTCGACATCCCCGCGGTCAGCCATGTCTTCAATTTCGACGTCCCCACCCATGCCGAGGACTATGTCCACCGCATCGGCCGCACCGGCCGCGCCGGCCGGCTGGGCGCCGCCTTCACCATCGTCACGCGCCATGACGAGAAGCTCGTCGCGGCGGTGGAGAAACTCATCGGCCAGTCCATCGCCTTCGACGGACCGGGCCTCGATGCACTGCCACCCGGCGAGCCGCGCGAGGAGCGCCGGGGCCGGCGTGACGAGAAGCGTCCGTCCAGCCGCGGCCGCGAGCGCAGCCGGCCCGAGCGCAGCGCGCGCTCCAGCGAGGAGCGGGAGGCGCCGCCGCCGCGCCAGCGCGAGGAACGTCCGGAACCGATCAGGTCCGAGCCGAGCCGCCGGCCCGCGCCGGTGGAAGCGCCCGATGCCGTCCGTGCCGAGGCGCATGAGCGCGATGGCCGCCGCAGCCGCCGCCGTGATCGCGAGGATGATGACGGCCCGCAGGTGAAGGGACTCGGCGACCATGTGCCGGCCTTCCTGCTCCGCCCCGTGCGCGTCTGATAACGTAGCGGCATCAACCGGTCCTTAACTGCCTTTCCCCTAACTTGCTCTCGCCGAAGCGACAGAAGTTGCTGCGGTGGACGGGCGCATGCCGCCGTACAGACGGACAGGATGTCCCGCTTCGATTTCAGGATCGAAGCTGACGTGGCCGAAGGCCACGACCCGCTTCGTACGGGATGGCGTTGACATGAGCGAAGCCCCTGTTTCAGCACAGCACGAGATCGCCGAGCGCGTCCTCGCCGCGATGCGCCAGCACAATTCGCCGACCTACCCGCGCGCCTTCGAGGTTTGGTACGCCCATCTCAGCGGCGAGATGCCTTCGGTCACCAACGCCCTGAACGCGATCATCGCGGGGAACGAAGGCAAGGTCACCACCGCCGACATCGACGACGTCTATGAGCGCTTCATCAGCACCGAGCGCTTCACCAAGCAGGCCGAACGCACCAGCCTGCAGGTGATGGGCGAGATCGACGCGATGATGGCACTGGTCGACAAGGCGCTGGGCTCCAGCGAGCTCTATCACGGCCGCCTGACCGCCATGTCCGAGGAGGTTCCGCCGACGACGGACCGGCAGAAGCTGCGCGAATGGGTCGAGGCGCTGGTGATGTCGACGCGTGAGGAGATCACGCGCAAGGCCCAGCTCGAGGCCGAACTGCGCAACAGCTCCAACGAAATCCGCAATCTGCGCGAGGCACTGGAATC
Organism: Allobosea sp. TND4EK4; assembly: GCF_900156025.1. Classification (GTDB taxonomy): domain Bacteria; phylum Pseudomonadota; class Alphaproteobacteria; order Rhizobiales; family Beijerinckiaceae; genus Allobosea. The sequence continues at coordinate 79,142 of NZ_FTMO01000003.1, read as the reverse complement.
GACGCGCGCCGAGGCGCTGACCGACTCGCTCACCGGCCTCGCCAACCGCCGCCATTTCGAGGAGATGCTGCAGAAGGCGATCGACGAGGCGACGCTGCGCCGCGAACCCTTCGCCGTCGTGATGGCCGATATCGATTTCTTCAAGCGCTTCAACGACGCCCATGGCCACCTGACGGGCGACCAGGTGCTGCGGCTCGTGGCACGCACGATGAAGGACAAGTTCAAGGAGAAGGCGGTCATCAGCCGCTTCGGCGGCGAGGAATTCGCCATCATCCTGCCGGAGGCGGACGTCATCGCCGGCAAGTTCGGCGCCGAGACGGTCCGGCAGGCGCTGCTGACGCGCGAGCTGATCAAGCGCTCCACCAACGAGAATCTCGGCCGCATCACCATCTCGCTCGGCGTGGCGATGTACCGCCGCGGCGACACCTCCGGCTCGCTCGTCGATCGCGCCGACCAGGCGCTGATGCAGGCCAAGCGCGACGGTCGCAACCGCACCGTTACCGAGGAAGCTTTCGAGCCAGCGAGCCGCGTCGCCTGACCGTCGCGGTCGTCGTAGCGGCTTGCCGCGCCAAGGTCACCCAGCCGGCCAAGATGTCCGGATCGTCCAGCGCATTGTCGGGGAGCCGCCAATAGCTGGTCTCCCGCTCTGCCCCGCGGGAGACATAGCGAAAAGGTTCGCTGCCGCTCTCGCGGAAGGCCGAGCGGTTCGCCTCGCAGGTTTTCAGGTAGATGACGCCGCCGATCTCCAGCGCGAACATCAGCCCATCGGCATAGATACCGCGCCCGCCGAACATCCGCCGAATCTGGACAGGCCCGAGCGGAGCAAAAACATCCTCCAGCGCCGCGACCTCCATCGTCAGGATGCCGCGAGAGCGTCCTCGCCGCGCGGCTTGATCTCGACCGATTCGCCGCAGCCGCAGGCCGAGACCTGATTGGGGTTGTTGAACACGAAGGTGGAGGAGAAGCGGTCCGTCCTGAAGTCGAGTTCGGTGCCCAGCAGGAACAGCACCGCCTTCGCGTCGACGATCACCGTCGCGCCCTTCTCCGTCACCACCTCGTCGCCCTTCTCGACCGCCCGCGCGATGTCGAAGGTGTATTCCATACCCGCGCAGCCGCCCTTCTTGACGCCGACGCGCAAACCCAGCGCCGGCGCATCACCGTTCGCTTGCGCCATGATCTGGCCGATGCGCTCGGCGGCAGCATCGGTCAGTGAGACGACCTTGAGGCCCGGAATGGAGAACATCGTTTCCCTCCTCGACCGGGTTCAAGGCCCGGTGAAGCAAGATGAGTTCCTAAGATAGGGATCGCGGGGCCCCGCGTCGAGATGCTGCGGCGTCATGCACCCGATCCAGCTCGCCCCTCCACCGCCGGCATTGCGAAGGCGGGCCGCTCATGCACAGTTCGGGGCCGAAAAGGAAGCCACGCCATGACCTACCGCCTTCATCGCCCCGAAGCCCTGCACAGGCTGGTCCACGACATGGTCGTCGCCGCCGGCTGGAACGAGGCTGAAGCGCAGGAGACGGCCGAGCATCTCGTGCTGGCCAACCTCAGCGGCCATGACAGCCATGGTGTCGGGATGATCCCGCTGTATTTCCAGTCGCTGGCGGATGGAAACCTCAGCCCTGCCGCAAAGGGGACGATCCGGCTCGATGCCGCCCCCTTCCTCATCATCGACGGCCAGATCGCGCTGGGCCAGCCCAATGCGCGCAACGCCGTGGACCGCGCCGTCCTGATGGCGAAGGCGAATGGCGTCGCCATCGTCAACCTGCTCGACTCGCATCACATCGGCCGCATCGGCCATTACGCCGAGGTGGCGGCGGCGGCGGGCCTGATCTCGTTCTTCTGGGTCAATGTCGCGGGGCGCCCGCCGATCGTCGCACCCTATGGCGCGAAGGAAGCCCGATTCGGCACCAACCCGCACGCCATCGGCATCCCGCTCCCGGGCGGCGACCCCCTGATCCTCGATTTTGCCACGAGCCGGATGGCGCATGGCAAGGCCCGCGTCGCGCTCAACAAGGGCGAGCCGGTGCCGCCGGGCTACATCATCGATGGCGAGGGGCGCCCGACGACGGACCCCGCCCATGTCTTCGCCAGCCCCGACCACCCGCTCGGCGCGCTGCTTCCCTTCGGCGACCACAAGGGCGCGGGCCTCTCGTTGATCGCCGAGTTGCTCTCCGCCGGACTGATGGGCGCCGCCCGCATCGACGAGAAGCCGGCGAAGACCTGGATCATCAATTCGCTCTTCGGCGTGATCCTCGATCCGGCCCGGCTCGAGCCCGACTCTGCCCTGCGCAAGAGCCGCATCGAAAGCTATCTCGCCTTCGTCCATGCGGCCAAGCCGCAGGACCCGGCCAACCCGGTCCTCGTGCCGGGCGAGAAGGAGCGGCTGATGCGGGCCGAGCGCGGCGCCGTCGGCATCCCGCTCGATGACGAGACGTGGTCTCAGATCGTGGCGGCCGCGGCCGCTCACGGGATCGATGCCGAAAGCTACTGAGGGATGTCGCCGCAGGCTTACGACGGCTTCTGCGCCAGCCTGCCGGCGGCTCATCGCGTCGTCCAGTGGGGCGATGCCGTCGTCTGGAAGGTCGCCGGCAAGGTCTTCGCCATCGGTCGCGTGCAGGAGGGCGGCGAGATGGCGGCGAGCTTCAAATGCTCGCCGATGGCCTTCGACATCCTCGCCGTGCAGCCGGGGTTGAGGCCGGCGCCCTATCTCGCCTCGCGCGGCATGAAATGGATCCAGTGGCTCTCGCCCGACAGCATGCCGGACGACGCCTTGCAGGATTATCTGCGCGAGAGCCACCGCCTCGTCGCCGCCGGGCTGACGCGGCGGGCGCGGGCCGAGCTGGGGCTATAGCAGCGCTTCGCCACGGAACATCGGCACGCAGGCGCCGCCGACCGTGGCGCGGATACCGTCCTCGCCACGCCGCGCGGTCAGGTGCAGGAGGCTCGGCCGGCCCATCTCGACGCCCTGCGTCAGCGTGAAGCGCGCTTCGCTCCGGTGATCGAGCGAGAGCAGCAAGGCGGCGACCGTGGCGCTGGCGCTGCCGGTCGCCGGGTCTTCCCAGGTCCCGCTGATCGGCGCGAACATCCGGGCGCGGATGTCGGCGACTCCGTCCCGCGCATAAAGGAACAGGGAGAAGCGGCCTTCCAGCTCCGGCGTCTTGTCCCGCACCGCCCGGAAATGGCTCAGATCCGGCGTGGCACGCGAAAGGGCCTCCAGCGTCACCTCCGCCAGCACGAAGAAGACGCCGACCGAGGCGCGCACAGGCCGGTGGTTCGTCACCACGATGTCCGACGGCGAGAGGCCGGCGCAAGCCGCGATCGCCTCGGCCGGCAGCTCGATGCTCCTGGTCAGCGGCTGGGGCGCCGCGATCGTCGCGCCGGTGACCGCGCCCGACGCATCGCGCACGACCTCGACCCTGACCAGCCCGGCGATCTCCTCGAAACGCAGCACGCCGCCGCGGTCGCGGCCATGGCGGGCGAGCACGAAGGCGGTGCCGACATTGGGGTGTCCGGCAAAGGGCATCTCGGCGGTGCGCGTGAAGATGCGGACCCGCGCATCGTCGGCCGGATCGTCCGGCGGCAGCACGAAGGTCGTCTCGCTGTAGTTCATCTCGGCGGCGAGCGATTGCATCTGCTCGCTGGTCAGCCCCCGCGCATCGGTGAAGACGGCGAGCTGGTTGCCGCCGAACGGCTTGTCCGTGAAGACATCGAGGGTTTCGTAGGGATAGGTCGGCATGGCAGGCTCCGTGGCGGCTGCGCCTATTCCTGCCAGCCGCGCCCGCTCATGACCAATGCAGCGATGAGATGCGATCCATCACCGGAGCGAGGTCTCACCACATGTCGAGCGCGACGCGGGCCTCGTCGGACATGCGCGACTGGTCCCAGGGCGGGTCGAAGGTCATGGTGACGGTCACGCCCATGACGCCGGGGACCGCGCTGACCGCGTTCTCGACCCAGACCGGCATCTCCCCGGCGACCGGGCAGCCCGGCGCGGTCAGGGTCATGTCGATCGCGACCTGGCGGTCGTCGGCGATATCGACGCGATAGATCAGGCCCAGCTCGTAGATGTCGGCGGGAATCTCGGGATCGTAGACCGTCTTCAGCGCCGCGACGATGTCATCGGTCAGGCGGTCGATCTCTTCGGGCGGTAGCGACGTGCCGGAGCCGACCTGCGGCTCGTTCGGCTTGAAACCGTCTTCCTTCAGCGCGATCGGCTCGGAGGTGGCCAAGGCTCAAATCCTCGATTGTCGGAGCGTACCGCGCTTCTTGAGCAAGCGCGAGGCTCCGGTTCGTTGTCCTATCGCATCTTCGCGGAACGGAGCGATATCGGCTCCGCCGGAAAATGCGTCACGCGAACAGGCTTTCGGCCTTCCGCAGCGCATCGACCAGCGCGTCCACCTCTTCGAGCGTGTTGTAGAGCCCGAAGGAAGCGCGGCAGGTCGATGTCACACCATATCGTGCCAAAAGCGGCATGGCGCAATGGGTCCCGGCCCGAACAGCCACGCCGGCACGGTCGATCACCGTCGCCACGTCATGCGCGTGAGCGCCCTTCATCTCGAAGGCGACGATGGCGCCCTTCTCCCGCGCCTTGCCGAAGATGCGGATGGAGTTCATCTCCCCCAGCCGCTCCATGGCATAGGCGCCGAGCCTGGCCTCATGCGCTGCGATGTTCTCCCGGCCGAGCGCCATCATGTAGTCGAGCGCGACGCCGAGGCCCACCGCCTCCACGATCGCCGGCGTCCCCGCCTCGAAGCGGTGCGGCGGGTCGTTATAGGTCACCGTGTCCTCGGTGACGGTGACGATCATCTCGCCCCCGCCCTCATAGGGCGGAAGCTTGTCGAGCCACTCCTTGCGGCCCCAGAGCACGCCGGAGCCGGTCGGCCCATAGGTCTTGTGCCCGGTGAAGGCGTAGAAATCGCAGCCCAGCGCCTGTACGTCGGCCGGCAGGTGCACTGCGCCCTGGCTGCCGTCCACCACCAGCGGAACGCCATGCGCCCGGCAGATCTTCGCGACCTCCGCGATCGGGATGATCGTCCCCGTCGCGTTCGACATATGGGTCAGGGCGACGACCTTGGTGCGCGGCGAGATCAATTTCTCGAATTCGTCGAGCAGGAAATTGCCGTCCGCGTCGATCGGCGCCCATTTGATCACGGCGCCGCACCGCTCGCGCCAATAGTGCCAGGGCACGATGTTGGAGTGATGCTCCAGGATCGAGACGATGATCTCGTCGCCCTCGCCGAGGTCCAGATGACGCCCGAGCGAGGAGGCGACGAGGTTCAGCGCGCCGGTCGACGACCGCGTGAAGACGATCTCTTCGAGATGCTTGGCATTGAGAAAACGACGGGCACTTTCACGAGCGGATTCATAGGCTTCCGTCGAAGCATTAGCAAGGTAGTGGAGCCCGCGATGGACGTTGGAATAGTCCTCGCGCAGCAGTGTCGACATCGCATCGATCACCGCATTCGGCTTCTGCGCCGAGGCGGCGTTGTCGAGGTAGACGAGCTTCTTGCCGTAGACCTCGCGCGACAGGATCGGGAAGTCTCGCCGCACCGCCTCGACGTCATAGGGCCGCAACGTCGGCTGGCCGGTGACCGCATTCATGCTCGGGCCTTTCCGGGATCGGGCTGGCGGCCGGCGACGAGCTCGCCGGCATGCCCCCAATCCTCCCGCTCGATCTCCTGGATCACGATATGGGTGTTCTGCGGGTTCTTGCCGAGCACCTTCACCAGGGTCTCGGTGAACTCCTTGACGATCTGCGCCTTCTGCTCGCGCGTCGCGCCCTTCGTGATCTGGAGATTGATGTAGGGCATCAGACGGTGCTCACCTCGGCAGCAGCCTCGCGCGCCTTCAGCCAGGCCTCGACTTCGCCCATCACCAGCTCGCGGATGGCCTCATCGCCGATGAACTCCGCCGCTTCCCCGGCGAAGGCCTGGAGAACCAGAGCCTCGGCCTGGGCCCGCGGCAGGCCGCGCGCCATCAGGTAGAAGAGCTGCTCGGAGTCGATCTGCGCGACAGTGGCGCCATGGCCGCAGACCACGTCGTCGGCGAAGATTTCGAGCTCGGGCTTGTTGAACATGGCCGCGCCCTCGTTGAGGAGGAGCGCATTGCTCTTCATGCCGCCATCGGTCTTCTGCGCATGCGGCCGCACCACGACCTTGCCCTGGAAGACGCCGGTGGCCTCGCCGCCCGCAATGGTCTTGTAGAGCTCGCGGCTGGTCCCGTGCGGGACCGCGTGATCCACGACGAGCGTGACGTCGGAATGCTGCGCCTTGTTGATCAGGTTGATGCCACGCAGCCCGATCTCGGTGTGCTCGCCGGCGAAGCGGACGAAATGCTGCTGGCGCACCGTGCCGGCATTGCAGACCAGCGCGAAGGAATCGAACTTCGCATGCGCGCCGACGGTCACGAGCAGGCTCTGCACCTCGACGCTCGCGGCCTGGTGGCGGGTGATCATGCGGACATGCTGGATGTCGCTCTCGTCTCCCGTCTCGAAGACGATGGCGCCGTTCACCTGTTGAGCAGCCGGGCCGGCGGCTTCGCTGACCTCGACGATGGTCGCCTTGGCGCCCTTGCCGGCGAGCACGACCGAGCGGTGGAACGCCGCCCGCTCCGCCTCGGCCGACGCGAGCGAGACGATCACGACCGGCTGCGCCAGCGCGACGCCGTCCGCGACCTCGACGAAGACGCCGTCGCGCATCAGGGCTGTGTTGAGGGCCAGGCCCGCATCATCGGCGCCGACCGAGGGGCCGGAGAGCACGCGTGCCAGATCCTCGCGGGGCTGCACGAGCGCATCGGCGAGCGACTGCACCGTGAGGCCTTCGGGAATGGCGTCGAGCATCGACAGCTCCGGCGCGAAGACGCCATCGACCAGCACGAGACGCAGCCCGTCGAGCTTGAGCGAGGCGAGCCGCGCCTTGACCGCATCGGTCACCTTGACGCCATCGGCGAGCGGGCGCGCCTCGCGCAGCAGGCTGCGCAGGTCGGTATAGCGCCAGGATTCCAGCCGGCGATGCGGCAGGCCCTTGGCCTCGAAGCCGGCGAAGGCGTCCTCGCGCAGCTTCCGCACGGCGGGACCGCCCGGCAGCTCGGCCTTGGCGTCCGCGTATTGCTGGACCAGCGCCTGTTCGGCGGCCGTCTTCAGCGGGGTGACGATGGCCATCAGGCGGCCTCCACATAGGAGGCGTAGCCGCTCTTCTCGAGCTCCAGCGCCAGCTCCTTGCCGCCCGTCTTCACGATCCGGCCCTTCGACATGACGTGCACGGTGTCGGGCACGATATGGTCGAGCAGGCGCTGGTAATGGGTGATGACGAGGAAGCCGCGGCTCTTGTCGCGCAGCGCGTTGACGCCCTCGGCGACGATGCGCAGCGCGTCGATGTCGAGGCCGGAATCGGTCTCGTCGAGGATGCACATGGACGGCGAAAGCAGAGCCATCTGAAGGATTTCCATGCGCTTCTTCTCACCGCCGGAGAAGCCGACATTGAGCGGCCGGCGCAGCATGTCCTTGGCGATTCCGAGCTTATCGGCGGCGCCGTTGACGGCCTTGATGAAGTCGGGAGTCAGCAGCTCGGCCTCGCCGCGGGCGCGGCGCTGGGCGTTCATCGCCGCCTTGAGGAAGGTCATGGTGGCGACGCCGGGAATCTCCAGCGGGTACTGGAAGGCGAGGAAGATGCCGGCGGCGGCGCGGGCATCGGCCTCCATCTCCAGCACGTTCTCGCCATTCAGCAGGATCTCGCCGTCGAGGACCTCATAGTCCTCCTTGCCGGCGATGACATAGCTTAGCGTCGACTTGCCGGAGCCGTTGGGGCCCATGATCGCCGCGACCTCGCCGTCGTTGACGGTGAGGTTGAGGCCGTTGAGGATCTGCTTGTCTTCGTCGGCGATCTTGACGACGAGGTTGCGAATTTCGAGCATTGGTCAGAGTTCCATTCTGCAGGAGATCGTCGGGTCCGGCCCGACCATGACGCGCCTGGTCCTGGCGTCATGCCCGGGCTTGACCCGGGCATCTCGGAAACGATCGGGCGTCAGCCCACGGAGCCTTCAAGCGAAATCGTGATCAGCTTCTGCGCCTCGACGGCGAACTCCATCGGGAGTTGCTGCAGCACCTCCTTGACGAAGCCGTTGACGATCAGCGCCACCGCCTCCTCCTCGGAGAGGCCGCGCTGCTGGCAGTAGAACATCTGGTCTTCGCCGATCTTCGAGGTGGTGGCTTCGTGCTCGAAGATCGCGGTCGCGGTCTTGGCCTCGATATAGGGGATCGTGTGCGCGCCGCACTGGTCGCCGATCAGGAGCGAGTCGCAATTGGTGAAGTTGCGGGCGCCGGTCGCCTTCCGGTGAGCCGAGACCATGCCGCGATACGTCGAGTCCGACTTGCCGGCCGCGATGCCCTTAGCGATGATCTTCGAGGTCGTGTTCTTCCCGAGATGGATCATCTTGGTGCCGGAATCGACCTGCTGGGCGCCGTTCGACACCGCGATCGAGTAGAACTCGCCGCGCGAGCCGTCGCCGCGCAGGATGCAGGACGGATACTTCCAGGTGATCGCCGAACCGGTCTCGACCTGCGTCCAGGAGATCTTGGAGTTCTTGCCCCGGCAATCGCCACGCTTCGTGACGAAGTTGTAGATGCCGCCCTTGCCCTCGGAATCGCCCGGATACCAGTTCTGGACGGTCGAGTACTTGATCTCGGCATCGTCGAGCGCGATCAGCTCGACCACCGCGGCATGGAGCTGGTTCTCGTCGCGCTTGGGCGCGGTGCAGCCTTCGAGATAGCTGACATAGGAGCCCTCGTCCGCGATGATCAGCGTGCGCTCGAACTGCCCGGTGTTCTGCTCGTTGATGCGGAAATAGGTCGACAGCTCCATTGGGCAGCGCACGCCCTTGGGGATGTAGACGAAGGAGCCGTCGGTGAAGACGGCGCAGTTCAGCGTCGCGAAGTAGTTGTCGGTCACGGGCACGACGGTGGCGAGGTACTTCTTCACCAGTTCGGGATGCTCCTGGATGGCGTCCGAGATCGAGCAGAAGATCACGCCGGCCTGGGCCAGCTCCTTCTTGAAGGTCGTCACCACCGAGACCGAGTCGAACACGGCGTCGACCGCGACCCGATTCTCAGGCGCGACACCGGCCAGAATCTCCTGCTCGCTGAGCGGGATGCCGAGCTTCTTGTAGGTCTCAAGGATGGCCGGATCGACCTCGTCGAGCGACTTCGGCGAAGCCCCCTTCTTCGGCGCGGCGTAGTAGTAGATGTCCTGATAGTTGATCGGCGGGTAGTTCACGCGCGACCAGGTCGGCTCGGTCATCGTCTTCCAGCGACGGAAGGCGTCGAGGCGCCATTCGAGCATCCATTCCGGCTCGTTCTTGCGCGCCGAGATATAGCGGACGGTATCCTCGCTCAGGCCCTTGGCGGGCTTGTCCACCTCGATATCGGTGACGAAGCCGTATTTGTATTCGGTCACGTCGATCGACTTGACCTGATCGATGGTCTCCTGGACCGCTGCCATGTCTACTCTCCAGTCGCGGGTTCAAGGCCCGCCGGTTCAGTTTCTTGTCTTGCGGAACGCGTCAGGCGGCAGCCTTGGCGCTCCGATCGGCGGACGCGGCCACGAGCTTGCCGTAGGCCGCGAGAAAGAGATCGATGTCAGCCTCGCAGGTGGTCCATCCCAGCGACGCCCGCAAGGCCCCTGCGCTCATGGCAGGGTCGATTTTCATGGCGTCGAGCACATGCGAGCGCTTCACCTTGCCTGACGAGCAGGCCGAGCCCGAGGACAGGGCCGCGCCCATCAGATCAAGGTGGATCAGAGCCGCTTCGGCCTTGAGGCCAGGCGTCGCGAAAGCGCTGGTGTTGGGCAGCCGCTGCGCGGGGGCGCCGAAGATCACCGTCTCCGGCGCAAGGGCCTGCAGGCCGCGTTCGAGCCTGTCGCGCAGCCCGGCGAGGCGCGCCGCTTCCCTCTGGATGACCTGTCCGGCGGTCTCGGCCGCCGCCCCGAAACCGACGATACCGGGCAAATTCTCGGTTCCAGCCCGCCAGCCACGCTCCTGCCCGCCGCCGCGCAACGGCTTGTCGGCGAGTTCCAGCGCGCCGGTGCGGAAGACGATGGCGCCGACGCCCTTCGGACCGCCGAGCTTGTGTGCCGACAGGGTCAGCACATCGGCGCCCGAACCGGCGATGTCGACGGCGATCTTGCCGGCCGCCTGCACGGCATCGCTATGGAGAAGCCCACCATGGCGATGCACGATTTCGGCCGCGGCAGTGACCGGCTGGACCACGCCGGTCTCGTTGTTGGCCAGATGGATCGAGACCAGGGCCCGGGCGCCGGGATGCTCCGCGGCGAAGCGCGCAAGCCGCTCATCGAGCCAGCCGAGATCGACCACCCCATTGCCATCGACCGGAAGCGCCTCGGCGGCCGATGAAGGAAAGCGGTGCCCCTCGCGCACGCAGGCATGCTCCGTGGCGCTGTGGAGCAGCAGGGAGGCCGGAACCCGCACGCAATCGCGCCCGCCATCGCAATCCATCAGCCCGGGCGAGAGCGCCGTTGCATTCGCTTCCGTGCCGCCGCTGGTGAAGACGACGTTCGAGGCCTTGGCGCCGACGAGCCGCGCAACCTGCTCGCGCGCCTGCTCCATCGCCCCCCGGGCAGCCCGGCCCTCGCCATGGACGGACGAGGGATTACCCGGCAGCACGAGCGCACGCATCATCGCCTCCACGACCTCCGGCCGGGCCGGCGTGGTGGCGTTGTGGTCGAGATAGGCGCGTGCCGCCGTCAAGGTTCCTGTCCGCTCCGTCCTGTCCGTCGCGACGCTGCCCGCGACGAAATGCTTGAAATTGCACCAGTGCGCCGTGCTATAGCCGCCCATCCGAACCAGCCGGGTCGGATCGGGAGCGGCGCTCGCCACAAGGCGATCTCGCCTTTGTTCCCGACCTGTTCACGGCTGTTAGAACAATTCTAAGCGCCTTCATCTAGGGCGCGAGAGGTGGCGCCGTCAAGGCGGACCGGGTGTCGGGCGCTATTTCGCCCGCTGCCCGGCCGAATCGCCGGACGCCACCGCAAGAACCGGTGAGACGATGCCAGAGGTTATTTTCAACGGGCCGGCAGGCCGGATCGAAGGCCGCTACCAGCCCGCCAAGAAGCGGGGCGCGCCGCTGGCGATCATCCTGCACCCGCACCCGCAGTTCGGCGGGACGATGAACAATCAGATCGTCTACAACCTGTTCTACACCTTCGTGAACCGGGGCTTTTCCGCGCTGCGCTTCAACTTCCGTGGCGTCGGCCGGAGCCAGGGACATTTCGACCACGGCGCGGGCGAGCTTTCGGATGCCGCCGCAGCGCTCGACTGGATGCAGGCGCTGAACCCCGAGGCGAAGAGCTGCTGGGTCACGGGCGTGCAGTTCGGCGCCTGGATCGGCATGCAGCTCCTGATGCGCCGGCCCGAGATCGAGGGCTTTCTCTCCATCGCCGCGATGGCCAACCGCTACGACTTCTCCTTCCTGGCGCCCTGCCCGTCTTCCGGCCTGTTCGTCCACGGCTCGGAGGACCGCGTCGCGCCGGTCAAGGAGGTGATGGCGGTGATCGAGAAGGTGAAGACCCAGAAGGGCATCCAGATCGAACACACCGTGGTCGAGGGCGCCAATCACTTCTTCGACGGCAAGGTCGACGTGCTGATGAGCCAGGTCGGCGCCTATCTCGACCGCAATGTCGGCCCCGAGATCATGAAGTCCGAGCAGGAGCAGGTCTGATCGGTCCCCGCTCGTCATGGTCGGGCTCGTCCCGGCCATCCACGTCTTTCCTGGTCGAGACCTGTGTTCAAGACGTGGGCGCTCGCCACAAGGGCGGGCATGACGACCCGTACCGTTCTCGCTCGAAACCAGAGCCGAAACCATGAGCACCTACAAATCCGATTTCCTGCGCGTTCTCGACGAGCGCGGCCTGATCCACCAGGTCTCCGATCCGGAGGGCCTCGACGCGCTCTGCCGTCAGGGCGTCCAGACCGCCTATGTCGGCTATGACGCGACGGCGACCAGCATCCATATCGGCAACCTGATCTCGCTGACGATGCTCTACTGGTTCCAGGAGACCGGGCACCGGCCGATCACGCTGATGGGCGGCGGCACCTCGATGGTTGGCGACCCCTCCTTCCGCGACGACCAGCGCAAGCTGCTGACGGTCGAGGAGATCGCGACCAACATCGAAAGCATCAAGCGGGTCTTCGGCCGCATCCTGCACTATGGCGACGGGCCGACCAATGCGCTGATGGCCAATAATGCCGACTGGCTGCTGAAGCTGAACTATGTCGAGTTCCTGCGCGAGGTCGGCCGGCATTTCTCGGTCAACCGGATGCTCTCCTTCGACTCGGTCAAGCTCCGGCTCGACCGCGAGCAGTCGCTGTCCTTCCTCGAATTCAACTACATGATCATGCAGGGCTACGACTTCGTCGAGCTCAACCGGCGCTATGGCTGCCGGCTGCAGATGGGCGGCTCCGACCAGTGGGGCAACATCATCAACGGCGTCGATCTCTCGCACCGGATGGGCGGGCCGCAGCTCTACTGCGTGACGACGCCGCTCTTGACGACCGCCTCCGGCGCCAAGATGGGCAAGACCGCCAATGGCGCCGTCTGGCTGAATGCCGACGTCTTCAGCCCCTATGATTTCTGGCAGTATTTCCGCAACACCGAGGACGCCGATGTCGGCCGCTTCCTGAAGGTGTTCACGCGCCTGCCGCTGGACGAGATCGCGAAGCTCGCGGCGCTCGGCGGCTCGGAGATCAACGAGGCCAAGAAGGTTCTGGCGACCGAGATCACCGCCATCGTCCATGGCCGCGAGGCCGCAGAGGCTGCGGCCGAGACCGCCCGCAAGACCTTCGAGCAGGGCGAAACCGCGACGGACCTGCCGAGCGTCGCGGTCTCCCGCGCTGAACTCGAGCCAGGGCTCGGCGTGCTCACCGCCTTCGTCAAGGCGGGCCTCGTGCCCTCCACCGGCGAAGCCCGCCGTCAGGTGAAGGCCGGTGGCCTGCGCGTCAACGACGCCGTGGTCACCGACGAGCGCGCGACGCTGGGCCTGCCCGAACTGACCGCCGACGGCGTGATCAAGCTCTCCTTCGGCAAGAAGAAGCACGTCCTTCTGCGGCCGGAATAGCCGGCCGCAGGCTCAGGGCCGCGTCGCCGGCTGCTGGGGCTGGATCGGCTTCTGCGCCGGCGCGCCGCCGAGCGGATCGACGAAGCGCCGCAGGATGCCGGGGGCCATCGCCGACAGCGGGTTGATCGACATCGTCGGCGCGCTCGCCGCGCCGGAGATGCGGAAGTTCACGGCGAAGAGCCCGCCATACTGGCTGCCGCCGCCGAGCAGCGCGCCGACCACAGGCACCTGCGCAAACGCGTTGTTGAAGGCGTAGCCCGGCACGAAAGTGCCGCCGATATCGACCCTGTCGCGCCCGTAATCGACATGGCCCTGCAGGGTGAAGCCGATCTGCTGGCCCCAGATCACCATGTCGGAAACGTCGAGGCGGCTCGCCGAACGGGTGAACTCGGCCCGCAGCTTGGTGAACTCCACGTCGCTGACATCGATGCGCGGTGCCGCCCCGGCGGCGCTGCCGTCGCCCGTGGTGGCGGAGGGTTGCGAGGCGACGACCCGCTTCAGCGCCGGCTCGTTGCGCACCATGAAGTTGCGGTAGAGCAGGTCTCCGCTCTGGCTTTCGCCGCCGCCCATGGTCAGGACGAGATCGCCACCATGGGCCTTGTTGTAGAGGTCGAGGAAGCGCAGCAGCGACCCACCGTTTTCGGACTGGACGACGAGCTTGTCGGCCGTGCGCGGCTGCCTCGCGGTGACGTCGGCCTTGCCGATGCGGCCCTGGAAGGAGAGCGAGCGGATATCGCCGTTGCGGCGCGAGAGCTTCAGCGTTCCGTTGGTGATGGCCTCGCTGTTGAAGCCCGTCAGGATCGGCACGTCGAGGTCGATATCGACGTCTCCGCCGCGCTGCGCCTGCGGCCCACCCGCCCGGTCGGCACGCGTCGTCGATGCGCCGCCGCTCTGCAGGTCCTTGATGAAGGGGCGAACATCAGCGACGGAACCGCGGAGCGTCAGCTTGATGACGCTGCCGTCGCGCTTGGCGTCGACCTTCAGGCTGTCTCCGGGAGAGAGCCTGAACTGCGAGAAGCTCGCGCTCTCCAGACCGTTCTTCCTGTCGAGTTCGATGCGCCCCTTGATGACCGCCGCTCCGGCCTCGAACTGGAAGTCCTCGAGATCCGGTCCATCGCTCGAGACCAGGTAGTTGAACGCCAGCTTGCCGGGCTTGCCCACGGCCTTGCTCAGGCCCGGAATCGGCGCATCGAGCCCGACCTTGGCGAGATCGATCTCGACATGGGGAGGAGCATCCCCGCTCTTGCCGAAGCCTTTCACGACCTTGACCGGAAGCGTGCCTGAGATTCCCGCGTCGGGGCCGAAGCCGCGCCTCTGCCGGGCGGCTGCATCCAGCGCCAGCTGCAGCGTCGCTTCACCCTGTCCCTTGGCATTCTGCCGGATGTCGACCTGCGCCTTGTCGCCTCCGACGCGGGCATCGCCGCGGATCGACAGGCCGTTGCGGTCGAAGCTGGCGGCGAACGTTCCGCCTTCGAGCTTTTCGGTGCCCAGCAGCGTGTCCGATGCGACGTTCGACAGGCTGCCATTGCCGGAAATGGCGATCTCGTCGCTCTTCAGGTCGGGCGCGAGCGGCAAGGTGATCCCGACCTTGAGGTCACTCATCCCCTTGATCGCAGCCGGGTCGATCTTGCCGGGGCTGAAATCCTTGACGCTCGGAAAGGCGAACAGCGCCGCCAGAGCATCCATCGAACCCGTCGCTCTGAAGCCGACACTGGCCGGCGCGCGATGCACCCAGAAATCCGGGATCGCGAAGCTGCCCTCGCTCATCTGCAGCGTGCGTCCATTGCCGAGATCGGCCGTGGCCTTGCCGATCGCCAGCTGGACCGAGCGGCCCGAGACCTTGCCGGTCACGATGGCGTCGATCAGCGGCGGCAGGCCGGGGTCGGGCAGGTAGCGAACCCGCTCGCCATCGATGAGCACGCTGAGCGAACCGTCCGGCATGCCGGCGCCGTGTACCAGCCTGGCATGGTCGGCCGCCGGAAGGTCCAGGTCGACGACCACCGACTTCATCCGGCCGGCGGCGAGTTGGCGACGCAGCGTCTCGTGCGCATCGGGCGAGGTGAAGCCCGGCCAGATCGCCAGCAGGGCCCGCGCATCGGAGTCGCGAGCCTCGACATGGAAGCGCTGCAGCGGCGATTCGCCGACCTTCTGGATGAAGGCATGCATATCGACCGTGGCGTTGGGCCCGCGCAGCGACATCGAATCGATCGACAGGGACGAATTGGCAGGGTCGAGCTTCAGTTCGAGATCGAGCCGGTCGATCGGCACTGCCGGATCGGCATCGAGGCCGGCGAGTTGCCCCTTGGACTGGAGCTTCAGCCGCCAGCCGCCATCCTCCTCGCCCAGCGCGCCGGTCGCCGTGAAATGGGTCGCCCCGGCATCGACCCGGGCCTGCGTGATCGAAAGCTGGCTGAGGTCCTGCCCGCTGGCGACCTCGAAATGCGCTGCATCGATCTTGAATGGCGGCGGCCCATCGGGGAACCGCACCGTTCCGGCCTGCACATCGAGCGACGCCGTGATCGATTTCCGGCCATCCGGCGCCTGTCGCAGGGTGGCCCGGCCCTGCAGGGGCAGGCCTTCGAGCTGCACGCCGCCAGTGCCGAAAGCCAGCGCCACCATCTCCGCCGGCTCGAAACGCCGGATGTCGATGTCCGCCCGCTGCGAGCCGTCGGCGTCGGTGGACATGTCGACGGCCATTTCTTTCCAGCGCTGCCCCGTGCGCCCCTTCATCGTCAGCCGGGTCGCATTGTCGCCGACGCGGCTCAGCCTGATCTCGACATCCTCCAGACCCGCCGTCTGCCGCCCGTCCGGATCGACAAGGGAGAGCCGCGCCCCGTTCATGCCGGCCGTCTCCAGCGCGCCTAGAAGGCCGTCGCCGCGCGCGAGCGTGGAGATCGCGCTCATGATGCCGGTGAAGGCGTTCCACTGCGCCGCATCCGGCAGGGAGGGAGCAGGCGGCGCCTCTGCGGGCGCCGAATCGGCGTTGACGACGAGCGCGCCCGCCTTGTCCACGCCAAGCCGGACATTGACGCCGCGCAGGTCGACCGAGGTCAGCCTGATGTCGCCGCGCAGCAGGGAGAGCGGATCATAGCCCAGCACCGCTTCGGGGGCCCGGATGATGGCGCCGCTGGAGTGGCGGAAGGCCACTTGCCGCACGCGCAATTGGGAATGGCCATCGGCGCGTCCGAGTTCGGCAGAGGCCGCCTCGACCGTCCAGCCCGGCCCGAGCCGCTCCTCGATCGCGCTCGAAATCCGCCCTTCCAGCCCGGACAGCGGGACGATGCCGGTGACGAGCAGCGTGGCCGCGGAGGCGGCAAGCACCATCACCGCCACCACGATCGCGACGCAGATCGTCGCCAGCCCGGCGCGGGCCCGCTCCACCACCGCGGCCTCGCAAGCGTCGGCATCGGAAGAGAGCGCCCTCGCTTCCTCCGGCCACGGTCCCGCTGGGTGCTGCTCCGTCAAAACCGCGTGATCTCCTGGAGACTTTTCACAATGCGAACAGGCAGCGCCGATGACCCCTTGCCGCCCTGTTCCCCGACGTCATGGATGTCGATGTGGCCTGACGATACGATTCGGCAACCCCACCCGGGCTTGCCGGTTCCGTCGCCAGTTGATGCCGCCCCGGCCTGCCGAGCGGCAGACCGGGTCCTTGCCCCGCGAAGGCGACGAAAGGAAGGCAATTCGATGGACTTGCAGGAAGGCGACGCCGCCCCGGATTTCAGGCTGCCGCGCGATGGCGGCGGAGAATTGTCGCTGGCGGACTTCAGGGGGCGCAAGCTCGTGCTCTACGCCTACCCCAAGGACGATACGCCCGGCTGCACGCAGGAGGCGATCGCGTTCAACGGGCTGCGGGCGGCGTTCGAGGCTTGCGGGACGGCGATCGTGGGCGTCTCGCCCGATCCCGCCAAGCGGCACGATCGCTTCAAGCAGAAGCATGAACTGACCTTCCCCCTTCTGGCCGACGAGAGCCAGGCGCTGGCCGAGGCTTACGGCATCTGGGTCGAGAAGAGCATGTATGGCCGCAGCTACATGGGGCTGGAGCGCTCGACCTTCCTGATCGACGCCGAGGGGCGCATCGCCCGGATCTGGCGCAAGGTGAAAGTCGCCGGCCACGCCCAGGAGGTGCTCGAGGCGGCGCAGGCGCTCTGAAAAGGCCCTGGCCGGTTTGCGAAAGATTAACCCTAACAATGCCTGATGAGCGGTATCGGCAGCGTAACTTCCGGTCCCGCTCATGCATTCCCACGCGTTCCCCGCCCCGGCCCTTCCGACTGCGGGGTTGATCGTCCACAAGACCTACACTGTGCGCCGCTCGACGATACTGCTCGGGCTCGGCTGGCTGGCTCTGATGACCGCATGCAGCGGCACGGCCGGCTGGTACATCCTCAGCAAGGACGATCTGGCCGCGCGGATGATCGCCCGCGAAACCAGCCGGCAATACGCCTATGAGGATCGCATCGCTGCGCTGAGGGCCGATATCGACCGTTACGCCAGCAAGGCGCTGCTCGACCAGGACGGCGTCGAATCCCGCGTCGACGAACTCGCCACCCGCCAGGCGGAGCTCGAATCACGCCAGTCGCTGGTCAGCGCCCTCGCCGATATGCTCCAGAGCAACGGGATCGCGCCTGCGAACAAGCTGCCCCTGCGCCCCCGCGTCGCCAAGCCCGAAGAGCCGATCCGTGCCTCCGGCGTCACCAGCTTCGCGCCGATCCTCCCCGGCAAGCCGATGCCGGCCCCCGAGCGCGCGCCACTGCCGATGCGGCCGAGCTCGGCAGAGGCCTCGGGCGGCTGGCAATCGGGCGAGGCGCCGCAGCCGGAGCCGCCGGCCAAGCGCGTCGAGGCGACGCTGGCCCGCCTGGACGATGCGATCGCCCGCACCTCGGACGCGCAGCTCGCGGCCCTGAAGGACATGGACGACAAGCTGGCTGCGACGCAGACCCAGCTGAAGAGCGCGCTCGCGGAGACCGGACTGAACATCGACCGCCTGGCAGCCCCGGCGAGCGTCGATGGCGGCACGGGCGGCCCCTTCGTTCCCGTCAGGCTCGATACCTCCGCCGGCCCCTTCGGCGCGGCCATCAACGACATCCAGCCGCGGCTGGCGACATTGCTCCGCCTCAAGGGGGTGGTCTCGCAGATGCCGCTCGCCCGCCCGATGGGCGGAGAGCACGATTTCACCTCGAACTTCGGCTATCGCACCGACCCGTTCACGCGCGGCCTCGCCATGCACACCGGCGTCGATTTCCGTGCCGAACCGGGCTCGCCGATTCTGGCGACGGCTCCCGGCAAGGTCGTGGTGGCCGAATATAACGGCGGCTACGGCAACATGGTCGAGGTCGAGCACGCCAACGGCCTGAGCACCCGCTACGCGCACATGTCGGCCATCTCGGTTTCGGTCGGCCAGACCGTGAAGGCCGGCAGTGTTCTCGGCAAGGTCGGCTCGACGGGCCGGTCGACCGGCCCTCACCTGCACTACGAGACTCGCGTCAACGAGGAGCCCGTCGATCCGACTCGCTTCCTCAGGGCCGGCGCGAAGCTGGCGGGGATCTTCGGCTGAAACAGAAATGCTCGGGAGCGCCCCGAGCATTTCAGGCATCGATCGTGCCGTCTTCTGAACGAGCTTCCCGGGCCCGCGCGAGCGCGGCCCGGGAATGATGCGTCCCGCCTAGTCGATATCCTCGACCTCGACCTCGGTGCCGTAGACGCGTTGCGCCAGTGACGCTTCCATGAAGGGGTCGAGCGCACCATCGAGCACCTCTGACGGGTCCGTCGAGGCCACGCCCGTGCGCAGATCCTTCACCAGCTGGTAGGGCTGCAGCACATAGGAGCGGATCTGGTGGCCCCAGCCGATGTCGGTCTTCGAGGCTTGCTCGGCGTTGGCCTTCTCCTCGCGCTTCTTCAGCTCGACCTCGTAGAGGCGAGCCCGCAGCATGTCCCAGGCCTTGGCGCGGTTCTTGTGCTGGGAGCGCTCCTGCTGGCACGACACCGCGATGCCAGACGGGATATGCGTGATGCGCACGGCCGAATCGGTCGTGTTGATGTGCTGCCCGCCCGCTCCTTGCGCGCGGTAGGTGTCGATCCGGCAGTCCGACTCGTTGATGTCGATGACGATGCGGTCGTCCACCACCGGGTAGACCCAGACCGAGGCGAAGGAGGTCTGCCGCCGCGCGTTCGAATCGAACGGCGAGATGCGCACCAGGCGATGCACCCCGGATTCGGTCTTCAGCCAGCCATAGGCATTGTGCCCCTTGAACTGGAGGGTGGCCGACTTGATGCCGGCGGTGTCGCCATCCTGGTATTCCAGGGTCTCGACCTTGAACTTCCGCCGCTCGCCCCAGCGCCGATACATGCGCAGCAGCATCTCGGCCCAGTCCTGGGATTCCGTACCACCCGCGCCGGGATGGATCTCGATATAGGTATCGAGCATGTCGGCCTCGCCCGAGAGCAGGGTCTCGACCTGCAGCCGGGCCGCTTCGTCCTGGACGGCCTTGATCGCCTGCTCGCCCTCGGTGACGGTGGCGGCGTCGCCTTCCATCTCGCCGAGTTCGATCAGCGTCAGGGCGTCGTCGAGATCGCGTTCGAGCTTCGTGATGCCCTCGATCTGCGTTTCCAGCGAGGTGCGCTCGCGCATCAGCTTCTGCGCGGCGTCGGCATCATTCCAGAAGTCGGGCCCCTCGGAGAGGGCGTTCAGTTCGGCGAGGCGTCGCTGGGCTTGATCCCAGTCAAAGATGCCTCCTCAGCAGTCCGATCGACTGCTTGGCGTTTTCGAGCTGCGTCTGAATTTCGGGTCTCATCGGTCCTGTCCACCTTGCGGGGCGCTGTTCTTGTCGGGGCTTGAGATAGGGGCGAAAGCCGGCGCTGTAAACGCTCTTGCCCGATGTACAGCGAGCGGCGACCGGCCAGCCATCAGGCCGCGCTGCTCGCCAAACCGCGTCAGTACAGCCCGCCGGTCCCCGAGCCGATCGGCCGGGCGCCCGGTGCTACGCCGAACGGCGTGCTGCCGTCGCCGGCCGAAGCGCCGATCACCGAATAGCTGTCCGGCGGAGCGGTGCCGGGCTTGAAGGCTTCGAGGATGCCGCCCTCGCCGCCGGCGCGCATGCCGGTCTTCGGGTCGACGCGGATCAGCTTGATGCCGGCCGGCACGCGGAACGGGGTCGCCGGCTTGTCCTTCAGCGCCGCCAGCATGAAGTCGCGGAAGATCGGCGCGGCATACTGGCCGGCCGTCGCCGAGGTGCCGAGCGATTTCGGCTTGTCGAAACCCATATAGATGCAGGCCGCCAGATCGGGCGAGAAGCCGCAGAACCAGACGTCCTTGGCATCGTTGGTCGTGCCGGTCTTGCCGGCGAGCGGCTTGCCGACCGCCTTCACGACCGTCGCCGTGCCGGCGTTGACCACGCCTTCGAGGATCGAGACCATCTGATAGGCGGTCAGCGGGTCGATCACCTGCTCACGGTTGTCGATCAGGCGAGGTTCGGTCTGGTTGCTCCACTTCTCGGCGTTGCAGCCTTCGCAGACGCGCTGGTCGTGCTTGAAGATCGTTGCGCCGTAACGGTCCTGGATGCGGTCGATCAGCGTCGGGCGGATGCGCTTGCCGCCATTCACGAGCATCGAATAGGCGGCCGCCATCCGCATCACCGTCGTTTCGCCGGCGCCCAGCGCCATCGAGAGCACGGGCTGCAGGTCGTCATAAATGCCGAAGCGGCGGGCGTATTCCGCGATCAGCGGCATGCCCACATCCTTGGCGAGGCGCACGGTCATCAGGTTCTTCGAGAACTGGATGCCGTAGCGCAGCGTACGAGGCCCGCTCCACTTGCCGTCGAAATTTTCCGGCCGCCACATGCCGATGCCGGGGCCCTGGTCGATTTCGATCGGGGCATCGAGGATGATGCTCGACGGCGTGTAGCCATTGTCGAGCGCCGTCGAATAGACGAAGGGCTTGAAGGAGGAGCCGGGCTGGCGCATCGCCTGCGTCGCGCGGTTGAACTCCGACTGGTCGTGGCTGAAGCCGCCGACCATCGCCAGCACGCGGCCCGAAAACGGGTCCATGACGGTGATGGCGCCGTTGACCTCCGGCAGCTGCCGCAGTCGCGCATAGCCCGGCCGGCTATCGATCGGCTCGACATAGACGACGTCGCCGACGGAGACGGTCTGCGAAACACGGGCTCGACGGGTCCATTTGATGCCGTCGGCGGCCAGGGTGAGGACCTCGCGCTTCTTGTTGAGGGCGCCCGAATTGTCGCGCAGCGGATGCAGGCCAAGCTTGGCACTGTCACCTGAGGATTCGAGCACCACGGCGAGGCGCCAGGGGGCGACATCCCCGAGCACCGGCAGTTCGCCGACCACCTGGCCCCAGTCCTTGCCTGCGATCTCGAGCTTCTGCACCGGGCCGCGCCAGCCGCGCGCCTCGTCGAAGCGCACGAGACCATCGACCAGCGCCTTGCGGGCCATCAGCTGGACCTTGGGATCGACCGTGGCACGCACAGAAAGGCCGCCTTCCAGCAGCTTCTTCTCGCCATAGCGGTCTTGAAGCTCGCGGCGAATTTCCTCGGCGAAGTAGCCCGCTGCGATCTGGTTCGGCGACACCTGGCGGGGGTTCACCCCGAGCGGCTGCATCTTGGCGGCCTCGGCGACGTCGCGCTTGACGTAGCCATTCTCGACCATGCGGTCGATGACGTAATTGCGGCGCTCGATCGCCCGATCGGTGTTGCGATAGGGCTGCAGGTCGCTCGGCGCCTTCGGCAGGGCTGCCAGATAGGCAGCTTCCTGAAGGTTCAGCTCATGGACCGACTTGCCGAAATAGTTGAGCGCAGCCGCCGCGATGCCGTAGCTGCCGAGGCCGGGCGCGGGTGCGCCGAGATAAATCTCGTTCAGGTAGAGCTCGAGGATCTTGTCCTTCGAATAGGTCGATTCCAGTTTCAGCGCGACGAGCGCCTCGCGGATCTTGCGCTCGATCGACTGCTCGGGGCTGAGGAAGAAGTTCTTCGCCACCTGCTGCGTGATCGTCGAGGCGCCCTGCGGCCGGCGATTGGCGCTGCGGTTGCGGTAGTTCGAGATCGCGGCGCGGATCAGGCCCTTCGGGTCGATGCCCATATGGGTGTAGAAGTCCTTGTCCTCGGCCGAGATATAGGCGTCGACGACGAGCTTCGGCACCGCCTGAATCGGCAGGTAGAGCCGGCGCTCGCGCGCATACTCGGCGATGAGGCTGCCGTCGCCCGCATGGACGCGGGTCATGACCGGCGGCTCGTAGTTCCGCAGCTGCGCGTAATCGGGCAGGTCCTGCGAGTAATGCCAGATCACGCCGCCGACGACAGCGGCGCCGATCATGAAGGCGATCGCGCCGGCTGCGAACAGCCATCCGAAGATTCGCAGGATAAACCGCATTTCTGGCCCTGGACCCCAAAATTCTGACAGCCGCCGGCGCCGAATCCGGGCGCGTCGAAACAGCGTTCTATATCATGACGCTGATGGCGGAACCGTGGCCTCACGATCACAACCATAAGTGATCTCGCCGCTCTGGAGGCGAGACAGGGCTCTCAGCCCCTCTAAGGTCGCGCCTCGGCCGCCTGGCCGACGGAGGCGCGCTCGCGGGCGAAATAATCGTCGATCGCCGTCCCCACCGCCGCGACGGCCTTGCCGCGCCATTCCTGCGATGTCAGCAGCGCGGCATCCTTGGGGCTCGACATGTAGCCGAGTTCGATCAGCACCGAAGGCACGTCCGGCGCGCTCAACACCCAGAACCGGGCGGAGCGCAACGGAATCTTGTGCATTTTCACCGACGCCCCCAGCTTGTCGACCAGGTTGCGCGCGAAGACGCCGGAGAAGGTGCGCGTCTCGCGCCGGGCGAGGTCCATCAGGATCCCGGCGACGTCCTGCACCTCTTCGCGGCTTTCGATGCCGGCGGCCGAATCGGCCTCGTTCTCCTTGGCGGCGAGCTTCGCGGCTTCCGCGTCCGTCGCCCGCTCGGAGCGCGTATAGACGGTGGCGCCGCGCACATCCTGCGCCTGCGCCAGAGAGTCGGCGTGGATCGAGATGAACAGATCGGCCTTCTGGTCCTGGCCGATGCGGACGCGATCGGCGAGCGAGACGAAGCGGTCCTCGTCGCGCGTCATGACCACGCGATATCGGCCGGAAGCCTCGAGCTGTTCCTTCAGGGCCTGGCCGAAGCCGAGCACCACCGATTTCTCGGCGATGGAGGCGACGATCGTTCCAGGGTCGATGCCGCCATGGCCGGGGTCGATCACGACAGTCCGGCGCGTCTCGCCAGCCGGCGCTACCACGGGAACGGGCGCTTTTGCGACCTCGGCCTTTTTCGCCTTGGCCGCCTCCGCCAGAAACTCGCTGCGCCCGACCTTCTTCAACTCCAGCGAGAGCTCTCCGAAGCCGCCGCGCATCGCCCTGACCTCGACCTTCCCGACAAGGGCGGGCTGCGCGAGATCAAGGATGATTCGGGCCTTGTCGGCGGTGAACAGCCCGTAGCGATAGCCGCTGACGAAGCCCGCGCTCCTGCGGGCGCCCGTCTGGATCTGGAAGTTGGTCGAGGGCAGCTCGACGATCACGCGGTCGGGCGCGGCCTGCACCCAGGCCTCGACCGGCACGACGGAAGACAGCATCATGCTCAGGCGGACGGTGTCGCCCTGCAGGTCCAGCTTGGCGTCGGTCGCGACCGGAAATTCGTTCTGCGGCTTGGATTCACTCGGTGGTCTGGGCTCGGCCCCGGCCGGCATGCCCGCCCAAAAACCGGCGAAGATGGCGAGCACGCAAAGTACCCTCACATCGCGCCTTGAGGGAGCGCGCGATGTCGGGCCTGAACGGCTCGTCTCAGCTCTGCGGAAGTCGGAGAACAGCTGAAAAATCCCGTCTGTCGTCACCAACGCTTAACCATAGCGTCGTCAAATCCTAACAGGCGGTTACCACGCGCACTTCCGCGGGTGAACCGGCCCGGCAGGCCCGCCTCATCATGCGGGTGCGATGTGACTTGCAAATCACGCTCTCCTGTCTGTAATGGAACATGGCTGCTCCCAAAGCCTGCCCATGTGACACATCCGGATCGAACAATCCGTCGGCGTCCGGGCGCGGGCCTGCCGCCGCCTTCACGGGCGACAGCGCGGGATGAGCCGTAACAGATCGTCCGCAGACGGTCGGGTCGGCGTCGCATTCATCTGCACCCTCCCCTGTCTTGCGAGCGTGCAAACGCGGTGAGCCCTGTCGCAAGACGGACGCATCGCAGGTCAGGGCAGATGACGGGGCAAACGACGGCGCTCGTACCAGCAGAGTATCGTCCGGGACTGTGGGACCGTGCCGGGCTTTCCGCTCGTGCCGCGCTCCCCAGCCGCCTTGCCGTTCAGGCCTCCATTTCTTTCGCTTCCCCCCTGCAACATGCCGGTCCAGACCGGCTCTCGAGCGGCGCCTCGGCCCGCGGCGACGGACATGCGTCCTCAGCCTTGCGGACCTTGCCGGCGACCGCGCCTATGGAAATTCTCAATGGCCAACAAGATGCTTATCGATGCCACCCACCCGGAGGAGACCCGGGTCGTGGTGGTGCGCGGATCCCGCGTCGAAGAGTTTGATTTCGAATCCGCCAGCCGAAAGCCGCTGCGCGGCAATATCTATCTCGCCAAGGTGACCCGTGTGGAGCCCTCGCTCCAGGCGGCCTTCGTGGAATATGGCGGCAATCGCCACGGCTTCCTCGCCTTCTCCGAGATTCACCCGGACTATTACCAGATCCCCGTCGCAGACCGTCAGGCGCTGATGGCCGAGGAGGCTCGCGCCGAGCGCGACGAGGAACGCGACGAGGAAAAGCGCGAGAAGCGTGGCCGCCGTGGCCGCCGCGGCGATCGTGACCACCGCGCCAAGAAGGCGGCCGCCGACGAGACCGTTTCGGCCGAGGTCGAGACCGGCGACGCGACCGATGCTGTCGAGACGGACGGCAAGGAAGCCGCGATGGTCAACGAGGGCGCTCCCGCCTTCGGCGAGGAATTCGCGCCTGCCGTGACCGAATCGACCACGGAAGACGCGGCCGGGAATGCCGCGCCGCTGACCTACGAGACGACCGAGGTTCAGGCCGCCGAGGTGCAGGCCGCCGACACGGACGACGTCTCCGAGGAAGCCGAGGTCGAGGCTCGCAAGGGCTCGCAGGACGAAGGTTCCGAAGACGGCGACGAAGACGAGGCCGAGGAACAGCCCGAGCAGCTCGGTGGCGGCGATGGCCTCGACGATATGCCGGAGCGCCCGCACCGCCAGTCGCGCCGCCAGTACAAGATCCAGGAGGTGATCAAGCGCCGCCAGATCATCCTCGTCCAGGTCGTCAAGGAGGAGCGCGGCAACAAGGGCGCCGCCCTCACCACCTATCTCTCGCTCGCCGGCCGCTATTCGGTGCTGATGCCCAACACCGGCAAGGGCGGCGGCATCTCGCGCAAGATCACCAATGCCGAGGATCGCAAGCGCCTCAAGGAGATCGCCCAGGAGCTGGAGGTGCCGGAGGGCATGGGCCTGATCCTGCGCACGGCCGGTGCTTCGCGCACCCCGGTCGAAATCCGGCGCGACTACGAGTACCTGATGCGGATGTGGGAGAGCGTGCGCGAGCTGACGCTCGCTTCGGTCGCGCCCGCGCTGGTCTATGAGGAGGGCAACCTCGTCAAGCGCTCGATCCGCGACCTCTACAACAAGGACATCGACGAGGTTCACGTCGCCGGCGAGGAGGCCTATCGCGAGGCGAAGGACTTCATGCGCATGCTCATGCCGGGCCAGGCCAAGAGCGTGAAGCCCTATCGCGATCAGACGCCGCTCTTCGCGAGCTTCGGCGTCGAAAGCCAGCTCGACGCGATGTTCTCGAACAACGTCACGCTGAAATCCGGCGGCTACCTCGTCATCAACCAGACCGAGGCGCTGGTCGCGATCGACATCAACTCCGGCCGCTCGACCCGCGAGCACAACATCGAGGACACGGCCCTCAAGACCAACCTCGAAGCGGCAGAGGAAATCTCCCGCCAGCTTCGCCTGCGCGACCTCGCGGGCCTCATCGTCATCGACTTCATCGACATGGAGGAGAACCGGAACAACCGGGCGGTCGAGAAGAAGCTGAAGGAGTGCCTGAAGGACGACCGCGCCCGCATCCAGGTCGGCCGCATCTCGGCCTTCGGCCTGCTGGAGATGTCGCGCCAGCGCATCCGCACCGGCGTGCTGGAGAGCTCCTCCGTGCCCTGCCCGCATTGCGCCGGCGCCGGCATGATCCGCTCCACCCCGTCGGTCGCGCTGCAGATCCTGCGCGCACTGGAGGAGGCACTGATCAAGAGCAACGCGCACAATCTCTCCGTCCGCACCCGGCCGGAAGTCGCGCTCTATGTGCTCAACCAGAAGCGCGCGCATCTGACCGATCTGGAAACCCGCTTCGGCATCGCGATCTCCATCTCGACCGACGCGACCCTGCTCGGCACGCGCTATTTCGAGGTCGAGCGCGGCGAGTTCGTCGGCAATGAAGGCCGTGTTGCCCCGGCGTCGTCCTTCAAGGCCGAGGCCATCGCAGCCGATCTCGACGACGAGGCGCTCGATGCGGCCGCCGAAGCCGCGGCACTCGACGCCGAATCGGGCGATGGCGAGACCGAGGGCGAGGCCCAGGGCGAGCGCGGCGATGCCGACCGCGACGGCGGCCGCAAGCGCAAGCGTCGGCGTCGGCGCCGGCGCGGCGGCGAGCGTGATGGCCAGGGCCAGTCGCTCGAGGCGGGCCAGTCCGAAAACGACGAGGATGGCGAAGACGGCGAGGACGATGCCGAAGCTCAGGCTGCTCAGGTCGACGTCGCACAGGTCGACGTCGCAACGGTGACGGACGAGACCGCGCCGGCCGCCCCTGCCGAGATCGAGGCGCCTGCCGAGACGCCGAAGCCCAAGCGCAGCCGCGCACGCAAGCCCAAGGCGTCTGCTCAGACGGCTGGCGAGGAGACCGAGCCGGCATCGGTCGAGGCGGCCACCGCCGTAGCGGAAACGGCGCCTGCAGAGGCCGTGCCGGCCGAGAAGCCCAAGCGCAGCCGCTCCCGCAAGAAGGTCGTGCCGATCACCGAGGACGGCGCCGCCCCTGCGGACACCGCCCCGGTCGAGGCCGAAGGCCAGCCCGCTCCGGCTCCCGCGGATGCCCCTCACGCTGAAGCGCAGGCCCCCTCCGTCGAGGCCGCTGCTCCGGAGCCCGCGCCGGCCCCCCGCCCGGTCGAGGAGCCCGTCGCGGTCATCCTCACCGAGCCTGACCCGAACCGTCCCAAGCGCGGCGGTTGGTGGAACCGCCTCGCCGGCCGCTCCTGAGCCCAAGGCTCACGCGCTGGACAAGATGAGCCCGCTGCCTTCGCAGCGGGCTTTTTCGTGGGCGCCTCCGAGGGCAGCACGCCTGCGAGGTTGGTGCGCCCGCCCCTGCCCGCGGCAGAAGCCGGCGCGCCTGCGCGCTTCGCTTGCAAGCTGTCGATCCGGGCCACCGTTCAGCGCGTGCTGAGTTCAGACAGACCCACGCCGTCATCCCGGACAAGCGGCGAAGCCGCGCGGGTCCGGGGTCCATCGTAGAGCTCCAGCCCCCTTCGATGGATCCTTCCCTGAGTTCACAGACGAAGTGCAACACCTGTCGCAGGTGCTGCCGGGCCGACCTGCCGCCAGTGATCGCTCGAGAAGCGCTGTTCGCTCAACCGGCGACGCAGCGCCGGGCTCAAGCCGCGGCGGGCGCCAGAGGGGTCGGCGGCGGAACCGTCGTGATCGCCGCGGCCGCCTGGTTCTGCAGCGTGCCGTCGGCACCCCGCACCGTCACCGCATTGGAGGCGAAGGGCACGCAGGCCTCGTTCAGCGCGCGATAGACGCGCTTCAGCGCCTCGCGCTGCAGGGACGAGGCCTGGTTCGGCTTGCCGGTGAATTTCAGCCGGACGACGACGGCGCTGTCGGTGATGTCGGCGACGCCCTGCATCTTCAGCGGCGCGATGAAATGCGGCCCGAATTCCGGGTCCTCCAGCAGGGCAAGTCCGGTCTTCTTGATGACCTTGCGGGCCTGCTCGAGATCGGCCGAATGGTCGAGCCGGACGTTGAACTTGATCGTCGCCCAGTCGCGGCTGGCATTGGTGAGCGAGCTGATCTGGCCGAATGGCACGGTGTGGATCTGCCCGCTCTGATGGCGAAGCTGCATCGAGCGCAGCGAGATTTTCTCGACCGTCCCCTTGAGCCGGCCGGTATCGACGTACTCGCCGACGCGGAACGCGTCCTCGATCATGAAGAACACGCCCGAGACGATGTCACGCACCAGCGTCTGCGAACCGAAGGAGAAGGCGAGCCCGACGATGCCGAAACCGGCCAGCAATGGCCCTATGTCGACGCCGAGGCGCGCGAGCACCACGAGGATCGTCAGCCCCACCACCGCGGCCAGCACGACGCCGCGCAGCACCGGCAGAACCGTGGCGAGACGGCTCGGCACCAGATCGTCCGGCACCGCATCCTCGTCGCCAGGGCCGGTCGCGTAGTGGCGGGGCGCATAGGAATCGAAGAAGGACCGCAGGAAAACGAGCAGGACCCAGCCGGCGAAGGCCAGCAGGGCGACCCCGCCGACCTGCCGGGAAAAGGCGACGAACTGCTCGGAGCTCACCCCGAGCAGCAGCCCGGCCCAGAGGCGCGCCAGCATGAAGAAACCTCCGGCCCAGACCAGACCGACGGCGCCGGCTCCCGCGGCCGCAGCGGCGGCCTGCGACAGCGGCGTGGCATGGCCGATGATGACCCGGTGCGTCGCCCGGCAGCGCAGCAGACTGGAGACGCCGACCGCCAGGATCGGGAGGATCACGAGCCCGGTCTCGGTCAAGGCGGCAGCCTGGGTCCAGCGACCGCCATTGGCCATCATCGCCGCGCCGGCCTCCACCGCCCAGAGCACGACCGTCGCGGCCATGTAGAAGATCGCGAGCCCGGCCGCCGCGGCCCGGCGCAGCAGGCCAGGCCTTTCCGCCCCCGACAGGATCAGCGCCGCCAGGTCATGACGCATGTCGTGGAACCACCAGAGCTTGAACAGCGCCATGCCGAATCCCGTCACGGCAATGAGGCCGGCCACTGGCAGCGGGCCTTGCGAGACATGATGCGACAACAGGATGCTGACGACGACGATCGGCGCGGCGATCGAATACAGCACGAACAGGCGGAAATGGCGGTCCGCACGCGGCAGCGGCATCAGGCGCCGCTCCGGCCGGCCGGGTGCCAGCAGGAACCGGCCGACCGCGATATAGAAGGCGCCGATCGCCGCGCCGTTGGTGGCGACCGTCAGGGCCGTGGCGGCGAAATCGCTGTGCGGCAGCCAGGCGTTGCGCGCGACCCGCACGACCAGCAGCATGAGCGCGATGGTCAGCACATCCTCGGCCAGCCCGAAGGTCGCAGCGATCAGTCGCGGGGTAAAGGCCTCGCCTTTCGGCCGGCGCTTGCGGGCGAACCAGCGCGCGCAGGCCAGACGCGCCGCCAGGCCGATTGCCACGGCGAGCGCAAGGGTCAGCACGATCCGCCAGCCGGCCGAAAGGCGATCCCGGCCGTTCTGGTTTCTCTCCCAGGCGGCCGCCCAGTCGCGCGGCAGGCTGGCGATCTCGGGAATCGCCCGGTTGCCATAGTCCACGCCGTCGATGACATGGTCGATCAGCGCGTCGATCTGGGCCGGCAGCATGTCGTCGACCTTGGGCATCGCAGCCGCCGGGGACGAGGCCGGCTGCGGCGTCTTCGCGCCGGCGGGGGCGGCAGAGCTGGTCCCTGCAGTCGCCGGGCCGGCTGAAGGCTGGGGCGCGACCTGGTTCGCGGAATCGGACAGTTTGATCTCGACCTGCCGCCCCTCGGCCGAAAGCGCGTTGACGAGCTTCGCGATGGTCGCGGCCGATTCGTCGCCGCGCAGGGTGAGCACGACGGGCGGCTCGGCCCGGGCAGTGACCACGACGCCGAAGAGGCCGACGGCGCAGACCGCCGAAAACAAAGCCGCACGCATTCCCAAAAGCCGACTCATGTCCCAGCCCCCCAGCCGTCAGCCTGAACAGGCCCTACCCCGGCCGGCCAAAGTCGCGGCCGGGGAAAAGCAGCATGTTGCGGATCATCGCGTGGTGGCAAGCGCTCAGCGACGCTTCAGCCAGCTTCCAAGGCGCGAGACCGCCTCTTCGCATTCGCCGAGCGAGCCGGCGAAGGAGAGCCGGACCGTGCGGGCGCCCCGCGCCTCGTCGAAATCCAGCCCGGGCGTGATCGCGACGCCGGTTCCTTCGAGAACATTCCGGCAGAAGCTCATGGAATCGTTCGAATACCGGCCGATGTCCAGATAGATGTAGAACGCGCCGTCCACCGGCAGGAAGTCGCCGAGCCCGATCTGCGGCAGGGCCTCCAGCAGGAAGGCGCGATTCTGCGCGTAGCCCGCCTTGATCGCCTCGCATTCGGCAGTGGCCTCGAAGGCTGCCTCGCCGGCAACCTGGCTGAGATAGGGCACCGAGATCGAGAGATTCTGCTGGAGCCGCTCGATCGTCCGCACCAGGCGCTGCGGCACGACCAGCCAGCCCACGCGCCAGCCGGTCATGCAGTAGTATTTCGAGAAGGAGTTGACCACGATAGCATCCGGATCGGCCGACAGGGCGGTGGTCGCCGGCGCCTCGTAGGTCAGGCCGTGATAAATCTCGTCCGAGATGTACCAAAGCCCCAGCCGACGGCAGCAGGCGGCGACATCGGCGATCGCCTCGGGCGTCATCACCACGCCCGTCGGATTGCCGGGGCTCATGGTCAGCACACCAGCCAGCGGCGCTTGCGCGTGCGCCTTTTGGATCAGCTCCGGCGTCAGCGCGAAGCGCGTCTCGGGGCCGACCGGGATCGCCACCGGCTCCAGCCCCAGCGCGATCAGGATGTTGCGATAGGCCGGGTAGCCGGGCGCCGTGATGGCGACGCGCGCGCCGGGTTGGAAGCAGGCCAGGAAGGCGAGAAGGAAGCCGCCGGAGGACCCGGTCGTCACCACCACGCGCTCGGCCTCCACATCGACGCCATAGGCCTCGGCATAGTGGCGGGCGATGCGGGCCCTGAGCGAATCTGTGCCGAGCGCCTGCGTGTATCCGATCCGCCCATGCTCCAGCGCACGCGAGACCGCCTCACGGATCGAGAGCGGGGTCGGGGCTGAGGGCTGGCCGACCTCCATATGCACGACGGAGCCGCCCTTGCGCTCGATCGCGGCCGCCTGGTTCATCACGTCCATCACGATGAACGGCGCGACGCGCCCGGCGCGTTCCGCCAGCGCCGGAGCCACGGGCGCCGGAACCACGGAGAAGGCTGGTCCTGTCATCGTCTCGTCCGCTTCTGGAAGGCCCCACGGCGTAGCTGAGCTGCCTGCTTCCGGCAAGCACCGGCGCGGCGCCGCTGGCTAAGCCGTGATTTGACGCCCTCCCCGCAAGCGCTCAAAAGCGGACAACCTCGTTTCACCGGGACTGTGGCCGACGCCGCCCGGTCATGAAAGGACAGAGAATGGCTTTCCCGATCCCGTCCGGTCCGGTCCGCGGCGCGCTCAAGGCGGCAGGCCTCGCGCTCGGCCTCTGGCTCGGCGCAAGCCTCGCCGCCGCTCCCGCCCTGGCACAGGGCCAGGCGCCGCTCACGCCCGAGCAGCGCAAGGCAGTGACGGATCTCGTCCGCGAGACGATTCTCAAGAACCCCGAGATCATCCAGGATGCGCTCGTCGAGCTGGAGCGCCGCAACACCGTCGCGCAGGCGGAGGCGCAGCGCGGGGCCGTCGCCTCCGAAAAGGCGCGGATCACCAATCCGGCGACCTCGATCGTGATCGGAAATCCCGATGGCGACGTCACCCTGGTCGAGTTCATGGATTACAACTGCGGCTTCTGCAAAAGGGCGATGCAGGACGTCACGGCGCTGACCAAGGCCGATCCCAAGCTCAAGGTGGTTCTGAAGGACTTCCCGATCCTGGGCCCTGATTCCGTCGAGGCGAGCCGCGTCGCCATCGCGGTCAAGAACCAGCTCCAGGGCCAGAAATATTTCGACTTCCACAACAAGCTGATGAGCGCCAAGGGCCGCGTCAACGGCGCGAAGGCGCTCGAGATCGCCAAGGAATCCGGCGCCGATGTCGAGCGCGCCCGCAAGGAGATGGATGCGGCCGCCACCAAGGCCTCGATCGAGGACACGGTGGCGCTCGGCGATCGTCTCGGCCTGACGGGCACGCCAGCCTTCATCATCGGCGACGAGATCGTCTTCGGCGCGGTCGGAGAGGCTGCGCTGAAGCAGAAGATCGAGTCGGTGCGCAAGTGCGGCAAGACCGACTGCGCCGGTTGACCGAGTGCTCCGGCTGAGCGAGCCGGGCAGAGCACACCTCCGATCACGCGGGCCGGCGCGGGCGAGCCTTGAGGCTTCCCCTGCCGGCCCGCAGCGTTTATGAGGGCGGCTCCGCCGCCGCGCGCGGCCTTGGAATCGACATCCTTCATGGCCGCCCGTCCCGTTCCCACCGGATCAGCCTCCAACCGGCCCTTCCCGTGCCTGCGCACGGGGGCGATGGGCCGGCTGCGGCGTCCGGCCCGGCACGTCGACACGCGCCTGTCGGACCCCTTCGCGGCGAAGGCCGCCTGAACCAGAGACGACGGACCGTCCCGCACGCGTCCGGCGCCCATGCGAAGAACACGGTGATACCGCCATGGCGACCAAAGGCCCGATCGATCCCGAACTCGTTCGCGAGCTCGCGCAGCTCCTGACCCAGACCGATCTCACCGAGATCGAGGTCCAGAAGGGCGATCTGCGCGTCCGGGTCGCCCGCAATCTGACCACCACCGTCCATGTGCCGGCAGCAATGCCCGCCGCGGCCGTCGCGCCGGTCGCGGCTGCGCCTGCCGCGACGGCCGTTCCGGACGCCAAGCCCGGCGCAGGCCACCCCGGCGCGGTGACCTCGCCGATGGTCGGCACCGCCTATCGTCGCCCTTCCCCCGACGCCAAGGCCTTCGTCGAGGTCGGCAGCGTGGTGAAGCAGGGCGAGCGCCTGCTGCTCGTCGAGGCGATGAAAACCTTCAACGACATCGTCGCCCCGCGCGCCGGCAAGGTGACTGCGATCATGATCGAAGACGGGCAGCCGGTCGAATATGGCGAGCCGCTGCTGGTGATCGAGTGAGCGCCGCCGGATCCGAGCAGGGCTTCAAGATGTTCGACAAGATCCTGATCGCCAATCGCGGGGAAATCGCGCTGCGCGTGCTGCGCGCGGCCAAGGAGCTCGGCATCGCGACCGTCGCGGTGCACTCCACCGCCGACGCCAACGCCATGCATGTGCGCCTCGCCGATGAGAGCGTCTGCATCGGCCCGCCGGCCGCCCGCGACAGCTACCTCAACATCCCGGCCCTGATCGCCGCCTGCGAGATCACCGGCGCGGACGCCGTCCATCCCGGCTACGGCTTCCTCTCGGAGAACGCCCGCTTCGCCGAGATCCTGGAGCAGCACAACATCACCTTCATCGGTCCCAAGCCCGAGCATATCCGCTCCATGGGCGACAAGATCGAGGCCAAGCGCACCGCCAAGCGCCTCGGCATCCCCTGCGTTCCGGGCTCCGAAGGCGGCGTGACCGACGATGCCGAGGCCTTGCGCATCGCCGCCGAGATCGGCTTCCCCGTCATCATCAAGGCGGCCTCGGGCGGCGGCGGCAAGGGCATGAAGGTCGTGCGCAGCGAGGACGAGATGTCCGTCGCGCTGTCGACCGCGCGCACCGAGGCCAAGGCCAATTTCGGCGACGACGCGGTCTACATCGAGAAGTATCTCGAGCGGCCGCGCCATATCGAGATTCAGGTTCTGGGCGACGGACGGGGCCATGCGATCCATCTCGGCGAGCGCGATTGCTCGCTGCAGCGCCGCCACCAGAAGGTCTGGGAAGAAGGCGGCTCTCCCGCGCTCAACGCCGGCGAGCGGGAGCGCATCGGCGAGATCTGCGCCAAGGCGATGTGCGAGTTGCACTATCGCGGCGCCGGAACGATCGAGTTCCTCTACGAGGATGGCGAGTTCTACTTCATCGAGATGAACACGCGCATCCAGGTCGAGCACCCGGTGACGGAGATGATCACCGGCATCGACCTCGTCAACGAACAGATCCGCATCGCCGCCGGCGCACCGCTCGTGCTCCAGCAGTCGGACATCGTGATCGAGGGCCACGCCATCGAGTGCCGGGTCAACGCCGAGCATCCCGCGACCTTCCGCCCCTCCCCGGGCAGGATCACCTCGTTCCACACGCCGGGCGGCCTCGGCGTGCGCGTCGATTCGGCGGTCTATCAGGGCTATACGATTCCGCCACACTACGATTCGCTGGTCGGCAAGCTGATCGTCCACGGCCGCAACCGCGAGGAATGCCTGATGCGGCTGCGCCGCTCGCTCGACGAGTTCGTCGTCGACGGCGTCGACACCACGCTGCCGCTGTTCCGCACGCTGGTGCGCAACCCTGACATCCTCAACGGCGACTACAACATCCACTGGCTCGAGAAATTCCTCGCCGCCGGCGGCATGGACGAAGCCGAACGCTGAGAGCCTCCGCCGGACCGGAAACGACGAAGCCCCTCGCACCGCGAGGGGCTTTTCGTTCATGGGCCTCGATGTCCGGTCTGTGGCCCGGCGCCCGGCGCCTGGTCGCCGGCGCTCGGAACGGTATCCCGGACGCTCCCGCGGTCGTCAGCGAGCCGGTGGGCTTCTCGGAACACCACCAGCCGGGGCGCAAGCCGTCAGATCGTCTCCAGCAGCCCCTTGATCAGCGCCCGGCGCGGCGCGATCGACGAGATCAGCGCATATTCCTGCAAGGTATGCGCCCCCTCGCCCTCGATGCCGAGGCCGTCCAGCGTCGGGACGCCGAGGGCCGCGGTGAAATTTCCGTCCGAGCCGCCGCCGGTCATCGGGGCGTCCTGCAGATCGAAGCCGATCCCCGCCGCGATGCCGCGGGCGGTCTCGAACAGGCCGGCGACGGCGGTCGACTTCTCGTAGGGCGGCCGGTTCATCCCGCCGGTGATGCGGATCGCCACGTCCGGATCATGCGCCTTGAGGCCGAGGATGCGGTTCTCCATCATCACGCCGTCGGCATGGGTGGTGACGCGGCAATCGACACTGAACCAGGCGTGCTGCGGGATCACGTTGGCGGCCGTGCCGCCGCCCATCAGGGCGACGCTGGTTGTGATGCCGCGGGCGTAGTCGGTCATGCCCTCGATCGCGAGGATCTGGTGCGCGGCCTCGCGGATGGCGCTGCGGCCATCGGCGTGGCGCGTGCCGGCATGGGAAGGCCGGCCCTCCAGCTTCACCTCGAAGCGGCCGACGCCCTTGCGCGCTGTGACGACCTTGCCGCCCTGCCGCGCCGGCTCGGTGATCAGAACGGCGGCAGCACCGCGCCCGACCTCCTCGATCAGGCCCCGGCTCGTCGGGGAGCCGATCTCCTCGTCGGGCGTGAAGAGGAAGGCCAGCGGGCGCTTGGCGCTGCCGGCCATGGCGACCTCCTTGAAGGCCTGAAGCGCCAGCCAGGCGCCGCCCTTCATGTCGCAGACGCCCGGACCGTAGAGCCGGTCGCCTTCGATGCGGACCGGCAGGTCGCGCGCACTCGTCCCCACCGGATGCACCGTGTCGAGATGCGACATCAGCGCGACGGCGGGCTGGCCGTTGTCGAGCCCGGCCCGCAGAAGCACCATGTCCCCCAGCCCGTCGCGGCCCGGAACGCGCTCGACCGCGATCGGCAGGCCGGCGACATCCTTGGCGACGAGGTCCATCATGCCGTTGACCCCGGCGGCATGGCTGGTCGGGCTTTCGAGCGCGACCCAGACGGAAAGCGCGGCGGCGGAATCGGCGGAGCTGGCGGGATGTGTCATGCCCGCTTTGTCCGACGCAGCGCCGCCCCGGGCAAGCCCGCCTGCGCGCGCGGCAAGCAGGCGAAGAGCGCATGCCGCGCCTGTGGGACGAGAAAGAGGCAGGCCGCCGCGACGGCGGCGCTCTCCGCCCGGGCCCGAGCGGGGCGTCCCGCACAATCATCCGCCGCCGGCTCATTTCAGGCTTGCCAAGCCCAGCCACATTGATTAGACCGCCGCTCACCAACGCGAGCGCACCGCCGCACCGTTGGGGGATCGTCTAACGGTAGGACCCCAGACTCTGACTCTGGTTGTCTAGGTTCGAATCCTAGTCCCCCAGCCACTCACGTGGTTTTCCCAAATCCGCCAAAGGCTTGGCCGTATCGGTTGGAATCCGTGCCCTCAAATGCCACAGCGTTGGGGCACATCGTGGGGCACAACAGCTTTCTCGAACGTCATGGCCAGGGCTGGCGATTCCGTGTCCGGATGCCGCGCCGGCTGACCCGGTTAACCGCACGCAAGGAGCTGCGTGTCAGACTGGGCACGATCCCGCATGCCGCCGCGCTCGCTCATGCGCGAGCCTTGCGGGTCGGGGCGCAGCAACTGTTCGAGGAGGTGTCGAGCATGACGACGATCGAGGAGGCCGAGGCGGCGATCGAGCGCTGGCGCGCCGACCACGCCGCTGCCTTCGCCGCGAACATCCTCGATCACGGCCGGCTCTATCTCGATCGCCATGAAATGACCGGCCGGGTTCCTGGCATCGCCGGCGACCCGGGGTTCGGAGTCGATCTCTTGCTCCGTAGCGCCCATCGCGAAACATTGGGCGATCAACTCGCTCTCGCTCGCAGGGCACTCGCCGGCGACCCGAGCGCAAGAGAACACCTGGCCCCCATCATCGCCGCGGCGTTGCGAGCCGCCGGAATCGACGCAGATGCGCCACGCCGGACCGCCGGCATCCTGACGATCAAGGCCCTGCAGGCTTACGCCAAGCTGGTGCAAGAACTCGTGGCCATTGGCGATGGCGAGCCCGACGCTTTGATGACGGCTCTGCGGCCGGCGAATTTCGAGACGGACGCCACCCGTTCGGAGCCGGTCGCCACAACCTCAAAGCCTCGAAACGGTGCCAGCGAGGCCGAGACCGCGCCGCAGTCGGCGCCTGACGCCGCGACACTCGTCGAGCGGTTCACAGTTGAACGGGCACCGGACACTTCACCGGTTGCTGTCGCGAAAGCGAGTTCCCGGCCAGGGTTTGATGAACTCTGGGCAGAGCTGGTTTTCGAGAAAATCGACACGCTGAAAGAATGGAAGAAGTCGCGGCGTCCTGAACTGCTCGCCAGCCGTCGCCTGTGGACATGGCTGATCGGCAAGGAGCCCGCGCAGGCGACATCGGCGGATATCCACGGCGCGCGCAATACCTATCTGTGGCTGCCAAAGGGCTATGATCGCTTCCGCAATTATGCCGATCGCTCGCCTTTGCAGATTGTCGAAGCTGCCAAGAGTGCTTGGCGGAGCGCCAACCCTGACAGTCGCGCCACGCCCGCTTACGACCGCGTCAACCCGAAAACCTTCAACAAGCATTTGGCGAATTGGCGGGCCTTTTTTCAATGGGCCGAAAGCAAGGGCAAAATCCCAAGGGGCTCAGGCGCGATCCTCGATAATCTCGGCGTGAGAATCCGCAAAAGGGGCAAGGCTGGAAATCGCGAGCGCGAGGCCTACACCATGGACGAGGTGAAGCGCATCTTCGAAGGTCCCGTTTGGACAGGCCGGAAATCCCTGCACACCAAGCACCAGGCGGGGCAGGTCATCGTCGCAGACGCGCTCTATTGGATCCCTTTGATGTGCGCCTTCCTCGGCATGCGTCGCGAAGAAGCAAGCCAGCTCAGGGTACGGCACATTATCGAAAAGGACGGAATCTGGGCCATCGACTTGAATGCCCCCGACCTGTCGCTCAAGAAGGAGGACGGGAGCGAGGACGAAGCGAGCCGGCGTATCATTCCCTTGCACGACGCTCTGCTCGAACTCGGATTCGTCTATCGGCTCGTCGATGGCAGGCAACCCGGCGAACTCCTGTTCCCCGAACTGACCGACGAAAACGCGCACAGTGCCTACGGTGAGTCGGTTGGGAAAGCGTTTTTCTATTATCAAAAAACCTGCCTCAAGGGCATGCGCACCGGCCTGCACAGACTTCGCCACCGCTTCATCACCGAGCTTGAGAATACGGACGCCAAAAGCGCATTCATTGACGCTATCACGGGACATAGCGGCAAAGAGCGAGAGAGCGAGCGGGCGCGTTATACCAAGGAAATCTATCTGCCGAATTTGAAGCGTACGATCGACCTGCTTCAGTTGCCTATCGATATCACAGCAATGAGGGATGCCCTGACGCGCTATGAGATCAAGATGGCAGTTCCGCCTCCCCAACGGGTGCGGCCCAGCTCCCGCCATCCGGAGTGAATCGGCACGCGAACCGCCGACTTCACCGACTCACATCAGAGCTCTTCCGGACCGCCCGCGCGCCGAAATTCGCAGAGACATCACGCATCATCTGGCGCGTCTTCTTATCCAAGGTTGCCGGCCCTGTCGTAGCGGGGGCCTCGGCCCGGGGGGCAGGCAGCGGATTTTGGCTGCGTGAGGCGCTCTCACCGCCAGGGCTACGCGACGCCAGGAGGTCGTCGATCTCACGGGTCGCCGCCTCGACCTCGTCAGTGTCGACTTTCATGGCCAGGGTCTCCGAGCCCATGCGAACGGCCATGGTTTTGACGAGCTCTCCCAGCTGCCAGGTATCGAGCGACGTCTTTCCCGTTTGCCCAATGAGTTTTGCTTGGCCGTCACCAAGCTCAGTTGCCAGCTCGCCAGTGTTGCCGGCGGCTAGGACCCTTTGGACAAGCTGCACCCTGTCTGCCGGGATGGCGAGTAATTTGGTGTCGGAACTGAACTCGGACGCAAGCATTCGAACTGCTTCCGCCATCGCGGCTTCGCCGCTTCTGAGCCGGTTGGCGATCGTTTGGAACTCGCTTCGGAGATCGATCGGCACGATCAGATTGACCTGCCCAACCCCTCGCTCAATCGTGTTCCTCAACCGATAACGATCTTGCCGCTTTTGCTTTGTCGGCGCAGCGGGATCGCAGCCGAGCTCAGTCGGTTCGACCGCAACAGACACTACGACGGTGACCTCAGAAGATGTGTTCGGTCTTGCCATGAGCCTTAGCGGATTCTGGTGTCGCTAGAGCAGTAAACCCAAACGCTTGACGCAAGGCGCTCATAAAGCGCGCTATTTTATCGATTTCCACGATTGCAGGTGCCGTCACTAGTGATGCTTTTGGTGTCACTAGTGACGGCTAGGGCATGTCTAGAGACGCGGCCCTGAGCGATCTAGCCTCGGCTCGCGTCGCAGGTGAGGCACTGGCTTGGCGGCGATCAGTTCCGCCAGCGCCCGCCCGTCAAGCACCGACCGATCGAGAAGCGCATTCGCCACGCGCTCGACGATGGCGCTGTGCTCCGCTACGAGGCGCTCCGTCGAAGCCATCAGCCGAGCCAACTCCTGACTGATCGCATCGGCGAGGTTTCTGTCGCGTGCGACCATGTCGAGAGCCTGGCTTGGAGCGGCACGATAGACGAGATCAACTGCCAGCCCGAAGCTCAACCTTGCCGAGGCAAGGAGCCGCGTCGCTTCGGCGAGGTCGGAGGTCGCGCCGGTATCGGGAGGTGCGCCGAACAGCGTATTTGCAGCCCGGCCGGCGAGCAGGATCTTCACCCGGGCCTCGATCACAGCCCGGTGCGAGACGCTGGGCATGCGGATATCCGTCCAGCCACCGGCATCGCCTTCGCCCCGGATCGTGATCGACTCGACGCCGTAGCCGAGCAGATGCGCGACGACGGCATGCCCGGCCTCATGCACGGCGACATGCCGCAGGTCGTCCGGCGAGCGTGGATCGGGCGGCATGATCTCGGCCCGCAGGCCCGCTTCGGTCATCGGACGGTTCTCCCGCCTCGCCTTTCGCCGCGCGTCACGCACGATCGTCGCGATCCTGGCGCCGGTCGTGCCCGGCATCAGCCGAGCCAGCGCTGGCAGATCCGCGTCCGGGCAGTCCTGACCGAGATGCGTGCGCAGGATGCCGACGATGCCGTCCGCGTCGGGCGGCAGGATCTCGATCGTTCGGTCGAAGCGTCCGGGCCGGAGGAGAGCGGCATCCAGGTTTTCGAGATGATTCGTGGCGCCGAGCAGGATGATGCCACGCGGATCGGCACGGCAGGCATCGATCTGGATCAGGACATTGGTGATGACGCTCGTCCACCAGTCGCGGCCGCGAGCTTCGAGCTTGCGACGATCCGGGAGGGCATCGCACTCGTCGATCCACAGGACGCAGGGCGCGGCGGCCCTGGCCCGCGCGAACACTTCGTTGACCTGCTGGAGGACGTCGCCGAGATGCCCCTCGCGATGCTGGAACCAGGAGGCGACAGAGGTCGAGATCAGCGGCAACTTCGCGGTTTTGGAGAGACTCTTGGCCAACTGGGTCTTGCCCAATCCCGGCTTGCTGAACAGCATCGCCGACGAGAACTCGGCGGGCTGGCCAGCGCGGAAGGCCTTCACCTCCTCGACCATGTCGAGACACCACTCCATTGCTTCGCCGTAGCCGGTCAGCTCGTGCAAAAGTGGGGTCCGGTCGTCCCTCGTGTCGACACTGCGGCGCGCGCTTGCTGCCTTCAGGCGCTTCACGCAGGCCTTCGGTGTAGTGTTGGGGCGAAGGGCCGCGGCGAGGTCGAGCAGATCCAGGCCGCCGATGTCGATCGCCGTCAAAGCCGGGACATGGGATCGCCCCGTGTGCAGCCGCATCGCGCGCCTCACCAGCTCCGGCGTCGGGGCCGGCACCGTGATCACGATGTCGGCGGCCGTCCGCAGCAGCGACGGCAGCTCGCTGTCCGGATCGGCGGCGATGCCGAAAATGGTCTGACCGCGTTCGAGCGCGTCGACGATGAGCGCTTCCTGCGTCGACCAATCCCGCCGGCTAGCTTTGCCATCGACGATCATAGCCGCGTGGTCGTTCTCGTGAACGAAGTGATGGATGGGGTCGATCCAGGCGTTGGTGGGCACCCGGATGATCGCGGCCAGCGTCGTACCGGCCAAAAAGATGCGCTCCTTCGGGAAGTTCCTGATCGCCTGCCACGACAGATCGACCAGCAGATCGACCGGCGACAGCGGCTGCGCTTCGGTCTTTTCCTCGGCGGTCGTCGGCGTCTCCGACTCGAACTCCTGCAGGAAGCCGAAGGCGTCGTCCTGGTTTTGATCAGTCGCACTCATGACAGCGCCTCCACCAGCGCCCGGAGCTGAGCGCGATGGATGGCCGTCCGCGAGGGACCGCGCCAAGAGCGCGCCAGCGCCTCGACGTCCTCGCCCAGATAGCGGCGCCGATCCAGGGTGAAAGCCAGGGTGGTCCGGGCCGCTGCAGATCCGTTCAGCGCGTGCCAAAGCAGCATGCTGAGCACGAGATCGTGGCGCTGGGTATCCAGGACATCGACACCGCAAAGCCTGAGCGCCATCGCTACGGCGGCGGCATCGTCGCCGGCGAGCGCCTCCCGCCAGTGCGCGACGCCGAAGGGTCGCGCGGAGCCGATCAAGGCCTGCAGCGCGACCCGCTCGGCAGCGCCGAATGCATCCGCCGGCAGCCTGCGCCAGAGCTGGAGCGTCGGGATAGCTGGTTCGGGGAGGGCAAGGTTGGCCTCGGTCGCGTGGGCAGGGTCGTCGGTACGCGTCGTCTGACGCGGGAAAGCGAGAATCGCGTTGGCCATAGGACAAGACTCCGGCGATCGCCGGGCTCGCAGGCGCCGGCGTCGCGAAAAGAAGAAAAGGATGGGATGCGGCCGGCGCGTCAGAGCAGCCGGCCGCTCAGCCGGATCAGAGCGCGCGCCAGAGCGAGGCCGGGCCGTTGGTGCCGCACGCCAGGCGGACGCCATTCGTCAGCGAGGGCACCGCGATGTCACGCTGGAGGCGGTAAAACGCGCCTGCGGGTTTGAGCAGGCCAACCTCGCGAAGGCGGTCGCGCTTGGCCGCGATGCAGCGCTGGTCCGAGGTGTCGGCAGCGGCGGTCAGGAGCGAGCCTGCCCGCAGCACCGTCCACGGACCATTGACGGCGGCCCTGGCCTGCAATCCGCCCCGCTCCAGCGCGAAATGCACCGTCGCGGGATGGCTCGTGAGCCCGGCGGGGAAATCCTCCTGCCAGCCCTCCCGAACGGCGCCACTGCCGATCGCGGCAGCGCGATCCCTGCGCGGTTCGGTCGAGGGAGCGAACTCGGCGTCGAGCAGCGCGCAACCGGCACCGAGCAGCAAGCCGGGGATCTCGCGCAGCCAATGCGCTACATCCCGATCACGGATGGGATCGAGCACAGGCGCCTTCAGGGGCACGCCGACCACCGGCAAGACCCCGGCCTTGCGCGCCGTCGTCGTCAGGCTCGCCTCGAGTGTCGTGATCGAGTCCGACGTGAAGGAGGAGCACGCGATCGCGACAACCTCGTCGATCCGCAGCATCGGCATCGTGCGCCGGTGATCCCTGAAGCGGGCATCGAGACCAGTGGTCTTGCCGATGCGCGCCTCCTCCCCGGTCAGGATATAGACGCAGGGGCCGGCGAAGATCGGCATGCTGGCCAGGCGCCGGGCATGGCGCCATGGAGCCGCGCCGATCACCAGCGTGCTGGTCGGCGCGGTGACGAGGCGGACGGACGCCGGCAGACCCGGCACGCTGCGGACGTGCAGCGTCATCGGCGCCGCGGGCGCCGTCATGTCGATGATGGTCATGTGAAGTTCCCTTCGAGCCGCGCCGCGTCGCGCGCCGGCGGTGTCCCGCAGCGCTGCGCGACGATGGCGTCAGCAGGATTCGGCTGCCTCAGACGAGGCGGCAGAAGTCCGAGCTGCGGTTGAAGGGAAACCCGATCATGCGGGTCGCAACGGCTTCCGTGCAGCGGCACGGGTCGATATGATGGCTGTTAGCCATGGGTGATCATCCTCACTGATGATCGCCTTGTGGTCAGGCCGCCATCTCCGTTGG
This sequence comes from Allobosea sp. TND4EK4, assembly GCF_900156025.1. GTDB lineage: Bacteria > Pseudomonadota > Alphaproteobacteria > Rhizobiales > Beijerinckiaceae > Allobosea. Next base: position 36,188 of record NZ_FTMO01000003.1, on the reverse strand, counting down.
CGCGGAGGTGGTGGCCGCCCGATCACGCGGCGCTATGAAACGGCCGCAGGAGCGCGACCGACGAAGCCACGCTGCCGGATCCCGTAAAGAGACGCAACCGTGCCAATCATTTATGGCTAACAGCCGGTTCCAGGGCGGTTTGAGCACAAAGTGAAACGCTCAGGGGTTTCCATGGCTACGCACGCAAGCGACCAAATCCAAGGGCGCGACGCTTCGTCCGGTTTAGCCGACCGACTCTATTGTGGCATCTTTCTTGACACCGCGTGCGACAAGCTGGAGCGCTCCATCCGGCAACGGCCTCTGAAGCGCCTGCGCCTGCTCCCAAGGCGCCGCCATCCATGTCTCGCATTCCTCCGGCGTCGTCAGGATCACCGGCATCGCCTTCGGATGGACGGCGCCGACTTCCGCGTTCGGCTCGGTCGTCAGGAAGGCGTAGAGGTCGATGGTCTCGACACCGGTCTTGATCTTGCGGACGCTGGTCCACTGCGCCGTCCAGATGCCGGCGAAGAAGGCGGTAGGCCGCTCCTCGCCGAAGGCGAACCAGATATCCTGCTTGGACCCGTGGTCGAATTCGCTGAATGACGTGAAGGGCACGAGGCATCGGTTCGCGACGCCGAGCCACGGTTTCCAGTGGGCGCTGGTGGTGTTTCGGACGTTGGTCGTCCCGCCATCGGGCTCGGCCTTCAGCAGCTCGTTGAAGTCGACCTCCTTGCCCTTGGCGCGGAGCTTATCGGCGCGCTTGGACGCAGCCTGGAACAGCGCCTGCTTCGAGGACGGCATGCCCCAGCGGGTCATCGCAAGCCGCGGGGGGCCGGCGCCCTCGTTCCGGATGATCGGCGCCTCGTAGTCCGGAAAGATGCCTGGCTGCGGCACAACCTGCGCCATCACGTCGAAGGCAGCGAAGAGCTTGCGCATCGCCTCGACGTTGTGAGTATGGCTGTAGAGGTTGCACATGCTCTTCTCCTGGCTCTCTCGCCGCCGCGACTATCAGGCTCTCGTCGACGCCGAGGCAACCCGACTCGTCGAGAACGAGGGTGGCGCCGGCTATTAAACGGCCAAGGCCATCAAACGGCTTGCAGTCGATCAGGACGACAACGCTGCTGCGGATTTTTGGGTCCGTGTCGTCCGACAGGTGGCGAAGCGGACGGGCCTCGTTCCCGGCCAGAGCAAGATCGGCCGCCCTGAATCCGAGTCGTAGGTAACCGCTTCAGGGCGGCGGCCGATTGGGCGTAGGGCGTGTTCTTGGCCAGATGCCGATTATAGTCGGGCGCGCCATCGTCCCACCAGACCGGACCCCGTTCCCCGAGCGCGACTTTCGCCGCGTCGACCGCAGCCCTGGCAGCCTTCAGGTCCCCACTTCCGGCCTTGGCCTCCTTCACAGCGCGGCGGGCGTCCATAAGCCCATTGACGAGACGCTGGCGGTCAGCTTCCGGCAGCGCGGGATTGGTCGATCGCCAGAGCCGGCCGGCAACGATAAAATAGCGACCGTCCGGTGTGGTGGGGTAGCCGCGGCCGCTCACGCGTTGAACTCTCGCGCCAGGCGCTCGTAGACGTCCTCGGACGCCGCGCTGGCATCCATGGCGTCCTCTATCTCGCGCTCGTCGACGAGCACACCGCCGAAGTGACCGATGAAGGCCCGCGCGAGACGGCGTTCCTCGAAGGCCAGACGGATGCTCTCGGAGTGCGGCTGGCGGTGCAGCACGCGATAGCCAATCTCCCAGTCCCCACACCAACTCTCGATGCGCCGCAGACGCTCGGGCGCCTCGGCCTCGGGCAGCTTGATCTCGACCTGATGGACGAAGGCATTCATGCCGCAACTCCCACGACCGGAGCCGTCAAAGATACCGACATCGACGGCGCTGTTGCCCGCCACCGTCACGATAAAGGTGGCCGGTGCGTTCTGAATCAGGGTTCGTGACAGATCGATCGGCGCGTCAAGGTAGTCGTCCGCCGGCGATGGAAAACCGGCACGGACCGCCTTGAGGAAGACCGGCAGGTAGATCGGCGATCCCAGCAGCGCCGGCGACATCTGGAGCGGACCCGGGCTCATGCGTCCTTCTCCGGAACCGGACGCGCGCCCTGCGAGAACAGGCCCCGCAGGTAGCCCCGCGAAACCGACCGATCCGCGTCCGCCAGCAGGATGACGAAATCATGCGCGAGGGCGCGCAGCGCCGCCGTTTCCGAGCCGTGCTCCTCCAGCAAGTCCGTGACGATGCCGGTCACCTCGGCGTCGAGCGTGGTATCCTCTGCGGGTTGGTTTGCTGGCTGGGCTGACATCGGTTGCGCTCTCGGTTATAAGAACAGAATGAGAACGATGACGGGCCGGAGTCAAGCGGGCCTGCACCGCTAGGCGTTTGGTGAGCGAGCGTGCCTGGGGTCAGCAGCGCTGCGCGCCAGGCTGCTGACGTCGGCCTGTCATCCGACATGGCAAGCGAGGACGAATCGTGTCGAACAGAACGCCGTCATGAACGTCATCGCCCCGATCAGCTATCTCGACACGCTCAATCCGGCGCAGCGCCGCGCCGTCATCCATGGCGTCGGCTCGGCCGCGGCCTCGCCGCTGCTGGTGATTGCGGGCGCGGGTTCGGGCAAGACCAACACGCTGGCGCACCGCGTCGCGCATCTCATGGTCAGCGGCGCCGATCCGCGCCGCATCCTGTTGATGACCTTTTCGCGCCGGGCCGCCTCGGAGATGGCCAAGCGCGTCGAGCGGATTGCCCGCAAGGTTCTCGGTGACGGGGCCGGCGTCCTGGCTGATGCGCTGACCTGGGCCGGCACGTTCCACGGCATCGGAGCGCGGCTTCTGCGGGATTGCGCAGATCAGCTTGGGCTCGATCCTGCCTTCACCATCCATGACCGGGAAGACTCGGCCGACCAGATGAACCTGGTTCGGCACCAGCTGGGCTTCTCGAAGACCGAGGCGCGCTTTCCGACCAAGGGGACGTGCCTCGCGATCTATTCCCGCTGCGTGAACGCAGAGCAGCCGATCGAGGAGGTTCTGGGCCGGTCCTATCCCTGGTGCGTCGCCTGGGCGACCGAGCTCAAAGAGCTCTTCGCGGCCTATGTCGAGGCCAAGCAGAGCCAGAACGTCCTCGATTACGACGACCTGCTGCTCTACTGGGCGCAGGCCATGACCGACCCGGAGATCGCCGCCGACATCGGCTCACGCTTCGACCATGTCATGGTCGACGAGTACCAGGACACCAACCGCCTTCAATCCTCGATCCTGCTGGCGTTGAAGCCTGATGGCCGCGGCCTGACGGTCGTCGGGGACGACGCGCAGTCGATCTATTCCTTCCGGGCCGCGACGGTGCGAAACATCCTCGACTTTCCGGCAGCCTTCGCACCGCCAGCGGAGATCATCACCCTCGACCAGAACTACCGCTCGACCAGCGCGATCTTGTCGGCGGCCAACGCGGTGATCGATCTCGCCTCGGAGCGCTTCACGAAGAACCTCTGGACGGATCGCGCGACCGGGGCTGCGCCACAGCTCGTCCATGTCCGCGACGAAGCCGATCAGGCCCGCTTCATCGCCGAGACGGTGCTGCAGAACCGTGAGGGCGGATCGATGCTGAAGCAGCAGGCCGTGCTGTTCCGGGCCTCCCATCACAGTGGTCCTCTCGAAATCGAGCTGACCCGCCGCAACATCCCCTTCGTCAAATTCGGGGGCCTGAAGTTCCTCGACAGCGCCCATATCAAAGACTTGCTCGCGCTGCTGCGCTTCGTCGAGAATCCGCGCGACAAGGTCGCCGGATTCCGTGTCCTCCAGCTGATGACAGGCGTTGGCCCGACCTCGGCACAGCGCGTGCTCGACCATCTCGCTCAAGCAGCATCGCCGCTGGAGGCGCTGGCGGATGCGCCCGCTCCCCCGCGCTGCCGCGATGACTGGACCGACTTCGTCAAGGCCATCGCCGAGCTGCGGTCCGGCAAGGCCGGCTGGCCCGGCGAGATCGAGCGGGCGCGACGCTGGTACGAGCCGCATCTGGAGCGCGTCCACGAGGATGCGGCGACGCGTCAGGCCGACCTCGTGCAACTCGAACAGATCGCCGGCGGCTATCCCTCGCGGGAACGCTTCCTGACCGAGCTGACGCTTGATCCGCCCGATGCGACCAGCGACCAGCCCGGCGTGCCGCATCTCGACGAGGACTACCTCATCCTCTCGACGATACATTCGGCGAAAGGCCAGGAATGGACCTCCGTCTTCGTGATGAACGCCGTCGATGGCTGCATTCCGATCGACCTGGGCGCCGGGTCACAGGACGAGCTAGAAGAGGAGCGGCGCCTGCTCTATGTCGCCATGACACGCGCGAAGGACGACCTCCGCCTCGTCGTGCCGCAGCGCTTCTTCATCCATGGCCAATCCGCGACCGGCGACCGCCACGTCTATGCCAACCGGACGCGCTTCATCTCCAACAGCCTACTAGGGCAGTTCGAGCGCGTCGCCTGGCCCGTGACGCCAGCAGGCGAGGCACGAATGTCTTCAAGCGGCGCCAAGGTCGATGTCCGCGCCAAGATGCGCGGGATGTGGCGGTAGACACGTCGGCAGTTGGCCCGTAGCTGACGCGAGGAGCGTCCGCTTTCCGGCATTGTAGATGCAGCAGCCCCCGACGGTCCAAGGTGGCCCATGGATTTGCCACGTCCGACGCGGTCCCGTCGGAAATCGTCTTGACTTCCAAGGGGAGGCTCCTCCAGGAATCTCCGCCCAACATGCAACTTCCGACGGATACAGATGACGCTCGACATTCGCGGAAGCTTGAAAAATACCAAGATCAGCGCCGACGGTTACGTCGTCCTTGAAGAACTGATTTCCAATTCGATCGACGCCTTTCTGATCAGGCAGCATCTCGACCCCACGAAGCGTAGTCTCGAAATTTCGATAAAGGTCGAAATTACTGTATCCGGACTTTTTGGCGATGGAGCAGACATCTCGATCGCTTGCACCGACAATGGCTGTGGCTTCGGAGATGATCAAACCGACGCCTTCCTCACAAAGGACACGTCTTACAAGGACGACCTCTCGATTGCCGGCATAGGCAAGTGCAAGGGGGCCGGCCGCATCCAGTATTTCCACCATTTCGAGCGCGTAGGAATCCGCAGTACCTACCGTAGTGGCGAGGTCTTCCACACCCGCACATTGCCGTTCGCAGCGGGAAGGAAGAAGATTGACCTATCCGACTTCAAGGTGACCGACGGCAGGGCGGACGAGATCGGCACCACAATCCAGCTCGAAGGCCTCAAACAGGCGCCCCGCACGCGCCTCTACAAATCAGAGCCGCTGGGCGAGGTCTTCTCGGCGAAAAATATGCGGCGCAATATGCTGGTGGCTTTCCTGCAGAGGCTCGTCGGCCTCAAGACGCAGCTTGGCGAGTTCGTGATCAAGTTCGAAACGCGGTATCCCAAGGACCGCGTCGAACGGAGCAGCCTGAGCGCCGCCGACCTTCCGCAGGTCACGGCAGTCAAGCCGGCGGAGGTGGAGGAGCGGGATCCCCAGTCTGGCCGCCCACTAGGGAAGAAGAAGAGATTTACCCTCTCGCACTACCGGCTCGATGCAGAAATGTACGACCTGCCGCGCAACGCCATCTCATTCTGCGCACGATCGTCGCCCGTGCTCGATATTACCAGACGCTACCTGCGCACGGTCGCGGAGCAGAACCGCCCGATCGAGGGGTTTCACCACATCGTGCTGGTCGAGGGCGAGCTCCTCGACAGGCGCGTAAATGAGCAGCGCGACGGCTTCGACGACATCCCCGAGGAGATTCCGGTCGCGGATCTCTTCACGGATGGGACAGTGTCCTTCGCTGGCATCTTCGACCAGATCGACCCAATCATCGAGGAGATGGTAACGCCTTCTGGATGGAGCAAGGACGACGTCATCAAGGACGTGACCGACAAGTTCGGGGTCCTTCCGGCAATGCTGACCGACACCGATACTAGAGTTGTCTATGGAGACAGCGCGAAAACTGTCGCGGAGCGCGTCCTGAAGAAATATCAGGAGCGCATAATCGCCGACACAGCGGAGATTTTCGACCTCAGGGCAGAAATTGAGAGTGCCGAACCGCACACCTCCGAATTCAGACACAAGATCCACGAACTGTCTTGGAAGTACACTTCGTCGCTCAAGACGTTCGACATGGCCAACCTGTCGCAGCTCGTGGTGCGGCGAGCCGCCATCGTCGAAATCCTCGGCTTGGCATGCAAGCGTGGGCTCGCGATGCAGGCCATTCCGGATGGCCAGCGCCGCAAGGACGAGCAGATCATCCACAGCATCTTCTTCCCTATGAAGCGAGACAGTCACGATACGTCAGATCATGACATTTGGCTGCTGAGTGAGGAATACCAATACTACGACTACATCGCGTCGGATAAGCCGCTAGCTCAGATCGAGTGGAAAGAGGGTGAGAAACTGTTCGATGCCGGCATCGACGCCGAGATGGCCGCGACGCTACGCCGCCGCACGCAGGAGTACGGTGCCAAGCGGCCGGACATTGCAATCTTCGGGAAGGAGGGCTCGGCGATCATCATCGAGTTCAAAGCTCCGGGCGTCAGCATGGACGAGCACGTTGGCGATCTATCTCGCTACGCCCACCTGCTCGCGGCCAAGTCGAACGGCCGCCTGAAGAAGTTCTATGGATATCTCATCGGTGACACGCTGGATCCGCTTGGGATGCTTGGCTGGAAGAAATTCGCCTCAGGACGCAGCTATTTCCAAACGAGCGATCTACAGGATCCCGAAAGCGGACGAATTCTCGGTGAACTTTACGCTGAAACCCTCTTCTACGACGATGTCGTCGACCGTGCCAGCAAGCGTATCGGGGTCTATCGAGACAGATTGCAAATAGACTTTTCTAAAAAGTAGAGGGCACAGCAACCGCCCGACTCCATTTGGAATTCGGTTCAATCCACGGAAACTCCGTTCCGTGCAATCCGGGGTATGAACAGCGGCGGAAGATTTATGATCGTTAGCATGCCTTAACGCGTGCCGGAGAAATTTGGATCGGCTGGCCGTCCTTCACGTCAGTCCAAGGTTCATGCATGCCAGCTGTGGACCAAGGCCCGGAGCCGCTCGATGGATCCTTTCCAATGTGGGACTAATCCTTCGGCAGATCCGGATTGCATCAACCTTGGGGGGCCTGGGTGAACGTCGCAGCTATAAAGCCGGGAAAAGCCACATCATCGCCGACGGGTGTCGATTCAGAATCGATCATCAAGAAGGCTCGTTCGAACGAGGTGTTTTTCGCCGTCGTCGGGCCAGTCGGTGCGGGCAGTTCGCGCGTCATCGATTCCTTGAGGCGAGCTCTGGAGGCGTCGAGATACGAGCCAATTACGATCAAGGCGAGTGACCTCATCCGTGAATGGGCAGCCAGGCAGTCGCTCCCGTACCCGCAGGGTGATGACAAGACTTTGGCGAACGTCACCACGATGCAGGATCTGGGTGACCAGATGCGAAAGGCGGACAAGGCTTCGGTGGCGCGAGCGGTCATCGGACGAATTGCAGAAGCGCGGGCATCAGCGATGAAGATCCCCTATAATCCGGGACTTGTAATCGAGCCGGACGATGGAAAGCGGGCCTATCTGATCGACTCCATCCGTCACCCCGCTGAAATCCAGCTGCTTCGCCGTACCTACGGTCAGTCATTCGCCTTGATTGGCGTCGTCTGCCAGGAAAGTGAGCGCGAGCGTCGCGTGCTGGGAAAGTACTTCACGGACCCGCAGAGGCTCCAAGACAAATTCGCGTCGCAAGCTCGGGAGTTCATCAAGCGGGACGCCGACGACGTCGACAATAAGCATGGGCAGCACGTGGGTGACGCCTTTCATCAGGCGGATTTCTTCGTAGACAATACGAAGTCGGATCCGAAGGACGAGCAGCAGCTGCTCGACGAGGGGCTGGGGCGCCTGATCAACATCGTCACACATGAGAAGTTGATACGACCCACCATTGAAGAGACTGCGATGCACCACGCGCATTCGGCGCGGGTGAGGAGCGCCTGCCTCTCCCGCCAGGTTGGCGCGGCCCTGATCGATGAGGGCGGCACTGTCGTGGCAACCGGTACGAACGAGGTGCCTCGGGCCGGAGGCGGTGTCTATGGCGAGCATTTCGCTTCGAAGTTCCCGCCCCACGACGATCGGTGCGCGTTCAGCCGAGGGGTCTGCAGCAACAATCAGGAGCAGAATGCGATCGTCGAGGAGCTAATTGAACAGCTTCCGGAGCTGAAGGATGTGTCGGACAAGTTCGACCTCGCAGCACGCATTCGGAAGACACGCTTGGGCTCCCTGATCGAGTTCAGCCGCGCGGTTCATGCCGAGATGGATGCAGTCCTCTCTGCGGGGCGCGTCGGAGTGTCCACGACCGGTACGCGGCTGTTCGTAACTACCTTCCCTTGCCACTATTGCGCTCGGCATATCGTCGGCGCCGGTGTCTCGGAGGTTCAGTACATTGAGCCCTATCCGAAGAGCCTGGCATTGAAGCTGCACTGCGACGCCATTGAGGTGGACGCTGACAACTGGAACCCTCCCGAGAGGATTTCAATTGCCGAAGAGCGAAAGCTCACGGAGCCGCCGGCAGAGGGGCGTGTGCTGTTTCGCCCATTCAACGGAGTGGCTCCCCGTCTTTATGAGCGCGCCTTCGAGAAGACCTGGGAGCTGAAGGACAAAGTCAGTGGCGAAATGAAAATGACCCCACCTGGCTGGGGTGACGGCTGGGGGGCGTTCACGCTATCGTACCCTCAGCTCGAAGCGAAACTGAGCGAATCGTGAGCCGTCCGCACCTTTATATCGTCCCCAACCATCAGCCTGCTGGGCAGCGCGCTGAGACGGAAAAGGCTGAGAAGCCTACAGATGGAGTGCGCCTAGCGGCAAAAGGTCCTCGGCGAACAATCGACGTGACGTCGATACCCAAGGATTGGCAGCTATCGTTGCCCTTTGACGACAAGCCTGTGGGTCCCACGGTGCTGATCGTATCGATGGAATCGATGAACGGTCCCATGCTGAGAAACCTGATCAGCGAACGGAAGCCCGCTTCAGCTGTGGATCTTCGGCAGTTGATCCGCTTCGATCTCCCAGGGACCAGCCGGGACGACGTATTTCGCGCCCTTAGCGTACATCGCACATATTACGTGAAGGATTCGCTCCCGTGGCACCGCCTCGATGCGCGTGCGCTAGCGACCTTGGACACACCGGTATCCAGTGTGCTCGTTCACGAGATCGCAGATCGCGGAGCGGATTGCATTTTCGTACTTGTCTACCGGCACGAAGAAGCTCGCTCGATCGCATCCCATCTGACCAGGGTGCTGACTCCGCGTATGGAGGGTCCTTGGAGGATCGAGGAAGCGAGTTAGACGCCTCGGCTTCGCTCCCGGCGACGCGGCTGCTCCGACGAGTCAGCCTTGATAGCCGAGGGGCTGATCGAGCTATTCGCTGCTCTGGACGTCCACTTTCCGGCCTGATCTCAATGTCCGAAGCTGGCGCGGCTCGGCCTTTTGACGCTCAACGCCCTAGCGACAGGCTTGACCTTGGATGCAGGAATTAGGCCTCGACCTCGCCGGAGCCGATGCATTCTTTAATCGCCTGCGAAAAGGCGATGATCGTGGCCTCACGCTTTTCGGCGCACATGGCTCGGAACACATGCAGGAAGTCATCAGTGCCGATCTGCATGACAACCTTTGAATTGCCCCCGCCGGAAGCCATAGCTCCACGAATGGTGACACCACTCCGGCCGTGGCCGTCCGGACCTTTGCCAGCCCATCCGCCGTGGGTGATTTGGACGTACCCCTCGTACTGCCAGCGACCGCGGCCTTGTAGGGGCGCCCTCCATAGCTGGCTACGTTCACCCATGGTAGCTCCTCAAATTCTGTAGGTCGCCTGCTCTGAGTCCGCGCGAACTCGTCTCTCATTAGCCGGGCGCCATTTACGCCTCTCCAGCCAGAACATCCACGGCCGCCGCCGCAACCTGGCGTCAACAGCTCGACCAGTTCTCAATCCCGGCCCCGGGATTGAGCGCACTCACATACGTAGCTGCCGATCAACGTCCTCTAAACTTCAACGTCCCGGCCCTGTCTTCTAATTTCCGGCGGCGAGCCAAAGACCGCTTATGGCGCCTCACTGCTACGGACAGCCTAGGGCTTTGCGGCGCAGCACTGCATTGGAGTGCCCGCGCTCAGCCGCTGCGGCGGACGTTCCAGAAGATCGGCGTGGGCCACGGAACGAAGCCCGTAAGGTCGGCACGCGCCGCCGTCGCGAAATAATACTGGCCGAGCGGAATGAACGGCACGTTTTCGAAGGCGAGAGCCTGCATCCTGCGGGCGATCTGCTTCTGGGCCGCAAGGTCCGGCGCATCGATCCAAGTGTCGCGCAGCTTCTCCATGTCAGGATCGGTCGGCCAGCCGAACCAGCCGGCCTTGCCGGTACCGCGCAGTGGCAGGTGCACGGCAGGATCCATGACCGAAAGCCCGGTATAGGAGGTACAGAACATCGACCAGCCGCCCTTCTCGATGGGCTCCTGGCTGGAGCGACGCTGCACCAGCGTACCCCAATCCGTAGTGACATGGTCGACATTGATGCCGATGCGTTCCAGCGTCGCCGCCATCACCGGCGCGAAGGCCCCGAGCACAGCCTGATCGCCCGGCGCCATCAACACGGCGCGCTCGCCCTTGTAGCCGCTCTCGGCCACCATCTTCTTCGCCAACGCAACATCCGCCTTGAGGATGCCGATGCCCTCGTCGTTGTCCATCGGCAGGCCCTTTGTGAATACCCCGACGTCGGTGGCGAAGAGCTCGGGCTCGTTGTTGAAGGCGGCCTGCATGAATTCCTTCTGGTCGACTGCAGTCAGCACCGCCTGCAGCAGCTTGCGGTTGTTGAAGGGCGGGTGCAGGTGGTTGATCGCAGCCATGCCGATGGCGCCGATACGGTCGTTGCGCAACACGCGGGTCGCAGGGTTGCCGCGCAGGATCGGCAGCAGGTCCGGCAGCGGGCTTTCCAGCCAGTCGGCCTCGCCGGTCTGGAGCGCCGCGGCTGCCGAGGCAGGATCAGGCATGACGACCCATTCGATCCGGTCGAAATGGGCGATACGCGCCCCGGCCAGCAGGCTCGTCTCGTCTTGGCGCGGCAAGTAGCGCTCGTGCCGGGCATAGGCCGCGCCGGCCCCGGGCTTCCATTCGTCGCGCAGGAAGCGGTAGGGGCCGGAGCCGACATATTCCGAGATCTGCTTGAATGGATCGGTCTTGGCGATGCGCTCGGGCATGATGAAGCAGTAATCGGCGAGCGCGTTCAGCATCAGCCCGAAGGGCTTTTTCAGTCGGATCATGAAGACCTTATCGCCCTCGGTGGTCAGTTCGGCTCCAAAGCTCATCATGAGTTGGCCGAGCGGCCGGCGCTTGGCCCAGCGCTGGATCGAGGTGACAAGGTCGATCGAGCGCACCGGCTCGCCATCATGGAAGACGAGGCCGTCGCGCAGGGTGAAGCGCCAGGTCAGCTTGTCGTCGGACAGTTCATGGCCCGCCACCATCTGCGGCCTGGGCAAGTAGTTTGCATCGAGCGCATAAGGGGTGTCCCAAACCATGAAGCCGTGGTTGTAGGCGACGGTCGTGGTCGTCCAGATCGGATCGGGATTGGCGAGGTCGGCTTGGGGAATGAACCTCAGGACCCGCTGGCGGCTTTGTGAGAGGGCCGGACGAGCGATTGCGGTCGCGGCAGCGGCGGCGAGGAAATCACGGCGTCTCATCACGAAGCCTCCCTGATACGGAGCGGATAGAGGGTGGGCGGGGCCAGGCGGAACGGAAAGCGGTTGATATCGAGCGCAGCGGGACCGGGCGCGTCGATGTCGATCATGGTCGGGCAGATCGCGGTAAAGGCGGCGCGGAAATGATTCTTGGCCTTGGCGCAGAGCAGCGCGACCTGAGCGAAGTCGACGCCGTGGAGCGTATAGAAGGCCGGGTCATGCGCCGAGCCGCATGCAGTGGTGACGATCACGCTGATCTGCCCGATGCCGATCACTGCAGTGGGGCCGAGCGACATCGGCAGGCCGCGCATCATTGGGCCGCTGTTAGCGTAATGGCCGTCGGTGAGTTTGAGCACAGTCCCCGAGAACGGCACAGGCGAACCGAAATCGGTGCTGATCCGCCCGCCGAGCGTGCCGCTAATCGCAGCGCCTTCGCCTGCCGCGACACATCGCTCGACTAGCGCGGGATCGGCGAAGAACGCGAAGACGGTCGGCACCTGGGGGGCGGCATCCAGCAGCGCACGCAGCATCTCCGGCGTGTCGCCGATGCCGCCCGAGAGCGGGTTGTCGCCTGAATCGATCACCGCTACGGGTTGTGCCTCCGACCCGAGCCGGAGCGCCTGCGCGATGCCTGACGCAGCATCGGGCAGCGCGATATAGAAGCGGTCGAGCCGCTTGCGGGTCTCTTCGACGATGCGCTCAGCGGCGCGCTTCGCCAGCTCCCGGTCGCCATCGGCATAAACCAGCGCGCCGGCACCCGCGACGACCGTGTCGCCATAGGAGAAGCCGCCGAAGGGCGAAGCATCGAGGATGCGCGGATCGAATTCGAGGCCGCGCGCGAAGGCTTCCAGCTCCGCCATCGGCCCCTCCGCCGTGCGCATGTTCATGCTGGGCAGGATCGCGTCGAGCTTGGCGATGTGGCCGACGGGTCGGACCTCGCCCTTCACCGTGCGGTCGAGCACGTCGAGCACCCGCTCGGCGGTCTCCTTCATGTCGATATGCGGATGTTCCTTGAACCCGGCGGCGAAGGTGACGAGATCGGCGATGCGCGGGTCGAGATTGGCGTGCAGGTCGAAGCTAACGCCGAAAGGCATCTCAGACCCGATCGCCTCTCGCACGCGCCGGACGATCTCGTAATCGGCGAGGTCCATGCCCTCGACCACCATCGCCCCATGCAGCGAGAGGAAGACCGCATCCCATTCGCCCTGCGTAAGGTCTGCGACGATCTCGTCGATGATCATGTCGTAGGCCTCGCGGGTAACGGGGCCGGCGGGCGTCGCGCCCGTCATGCGCAGGAAAGTGCCGCGCCATTCGGGATGGGCGTCGAGGAACGCGACGGCGCCGCCGCCCTCGGTCGTGGTGCCGCGGTAGACAGCCTCGGCCTCCTGGCCCTGATACCATTCACGCCGGAACTCGTTGAGCCCGGTCATCACCGGCGAGAAGGAATTGCCTTCATGCGAGAACCGGGCAACGGCGAGGCGGGGCATCAGCGATAACCTTCAGGAAGCGAGAGCCAGATCGACCGCTTCGCCGAGGATCTCGACGATTCGGTCGATCTCTTCGGCCGTGACGATGTAGGGCGGAGCGAGCAGCACATGGTCGCCGCGAACGCCGTCGACAGTGCCGCCGGAGGGGTAGCAGGCAAGGCCGAGATCGAAGGCGGCCTGCTTGACCCGCTCGTTGAGCCTGAGCGCCGGGTCGAAGGGTTCCTTGGCCGAGCGGTCGGAAACGAGTTCGATCGCTTGGATCAGGCCGCGGCCGCGGATGTCCCCGACATGGGGATGGTTGCCGAAGCGAGCGTTGAGCCGCTGCGAGAGCCGCTCGCCCATCGCCTGGATCCGGTCGAGCAACCCTTCCGACGCGATTGTCCGCTGCACCGCGAGCGCGGCCGCGCAGGCGACCGGGTGGTTCATATAGGTGTGGCCGTGCCAGAGACGGCCACTGCCGGCGCGGATCGCGGCGAAGATCGGCTCGCGCATCAGCACGGCGCCTATCGGCTGGTAGCCGCCTCCCAACCCCTTGGCGATGGTCTGGAGGTCCGGACTCGCGCCGTCCTGCTCCCAGGCATGTGTCGTCCCGGTCCGGCCCATGCCGCACATCACCTCGTCGAGGATGAGCAGCGCGCCGTGTCGGTCGCAGAGGCGACGGGCCATGGTAAGATAGCCGGCTGGCGCGGGTATCGCGCCCGCGGTCGCTCCGATCACCGTCTCGGCGACGAAGCCGGCGACGTTGGCGGGGCCGAGGCGCTGGAACTCGGCTTCGAGCTCGGCCTCCAGCACATCGACGAAATCGGCTTCGCTGGTTCCGGCCGGACGGCGATAGGCGTTGGGCGCCGAGACATGGCTGAAGCTCTCTGGCAGCAGCGGCGCATAGGGGGCCCGGCGGCCCGCATTGCCGCCCGCCGCCAAGGCACCGAGCGTATTGCCGTGGTAGCTCTGGCGCCGCGCGATGAAGTGCGCCCGGCCTGGCTGGCCGACCTCCAAAAAATACTGCCGCGCCAGCTTGAAAGCGCCCTCGCAGGCCTCGGAGCCCGAGGAGACGAAATAGGCATGGCTCAGCCCACCAGGTTCGTGGCCGACGAGACAGTCCGCCAGTTCCTCCGCCGGCGCGTTGCTGAAGGCGCCGCTATGGACAAAGGCGAGCTTGCCGACCTGTTCCCGGATCGCCGCGATGACCGCAGGATGGCCATGGCCCAGGCAGGAGACCGCTGCGCCGCCGGCGGCATCGATGATCGTGCGCCCGTCGGCGGTGCGAATGAGGATGCCGCTGCTTTCGGCGGCGACTGGCGGCGGCAAGGCCGGTGAACGGTGCAGCAGTCGTGTCATCGCTGACGTGGCCCGGTTTCGAGATAAGGCGTATGGGCGGCGATGCGCGCCTCGGTGCGGCGCAACTGCTCGCGACCCGCATCCCCCGCGCGAGAATAGAGCGTCGCGGCGAGCGCCTGCACCAGCGCGATGCAGCCCGTGAGCGAAGGAAAGAAGCCGCTCGAATCCGTGCCGAAGGTGAGCACCGCCGCGGCGCCCTCGGCCACTGGCGCGTCGGGGCGGTCGACGATCGCGATGACCTTCGCGCCGGCATCGGCCGCAGCTTCCGCGCAGAGCAGGCCATCGCGCGAATAGGGATCGAAGCCGAAGAGCACGAGCGCGTCGCCGGACTTGATGCCGCCGAGCTCGACATCGAGCACGCCGCCAACGCCCCCTATGAGCGCGGTGTCCGGACGGAACAGCCGATACTGGTAATGAAACAGAAGCGCCGGGGCGTGGCAGCTGCGGAAGCCAGCGACGATAACGCGCGGGGCGGCCTCCAGCAGCGTCGCCGCCTGCTCGATACGCGTTGCGTCGAGATTGTCGAGGATGGCCCGATCCGCCGCGATCATCGCGCCTGCGAGCGGCTCGGGTCCTCCTTTTGGCAAGGGCCGGACTGAGAAGGGCCGCCGCGCACCGAGGTCGTCGCGAGCATCGGCGATCAAACCAGCGCGCAATTCCTCCCAACCGGGGAGGCCTAGAGACTGGGCCAGCCGGGTAAACGTTGCAGGCGGAAGGCCCGCGGCCCGCGCCAGCCCGCGCATCGGCGTCGTCGCCGCCTCGAAGCTGCGCCCGATCACGAAGCGCGCCGCATCGGCCTGCTGCGGCGGCAGGCGGCGCAGCGCGGCGGTGAGAAGGGCAACGGTGTCTTGAGTTGTGGAACGCATGACTTCTCGTTCGAGTTTTAACGAAACAAATGTTTCACAGCGAAGCGTCACAAGTCAATAGGGGGCCGTCGGCCGCGAACGAGGTACGCCGAGCCCGACCACGGGCCTGCTGAGCGAGCCGCTGAGAGTTAAGCTGCCGACCTATGCAGACGGACACGACCAGCGTCCGCTTCCGGCCGGTAGCTCAATGTCCGCAAATGGCGCAATCCGCCGATCAATATGTTGCCCGGCCACCGGACAAATCGAAGATGCCGCCAGTCGAGAACGAGCACTCGTCCGAGGCGAGCCAGAGCACCATGCGCGCCACCTCATCAACCTCGACGAAGCGTCCCATCGGGATGCGGGAGAGGATGTCGACGCGACGCTCCGCCGAAATTTCCTTCGCCATCGCGGTTTCGGCCGCGGCTGGCGTGATGGCGGTGACGACGATGCCGTCACGCGCCGTCTCCTTGGCCGTGCTCTTGGTCAGCGCGATCACCCCAGCCTTGGATGCCGAATAGGCGGCGGCCAGCGCCATGCCCTCCTTGCCCTGGATCGAGGCGATGTTGACAACATGGCCGCGCAGCGGATGACCGCCGATGGCGGCACGAGGATTCTGCATCCGCATGCTGCCGAGTAGCGCGCGGCTGACAAGGTAGGTGCCAAACAGGTTGACCCGCAGCACCGCCTCGAAATTCCGAGGATCGGTCTGCCAGATCGGCTTCACCTCGCCAAGAATGCCGGCATTGTTGACGAGGATGTCGACGCGCCCATGCGTGGTGAAAGCGGCCGCCGCAGCCGCATCGACGGCGGCCGCATTGGTGATGTCGACCTGTCGGGCAGCGACGCCCAGCTCGGCAGCAGCCGCCTCCAGCTTGACCCGATCGGAATCCCATAATTCCACCGTCGCGCCGGCATCGCGCAGCCCGGCGGCTATGCCACGGCCCAGCCCGCCGGCGCCTCCCGTGACGATGGCCTTGCGCCCGGCGAGATCGTAGCGCGCATCCATCAGCCGGCGCTCCAGGCGGTCTTGGTCCGGATGATCTGGAGACGGTAGAGGCCGAGCGAATAGGGCCCTTCGCCGCCGATGGCATCGAGCGCAGCGGGAGACAGCGCCTGCTTCGCCAGCGTGACGAAATCGGCCTCATCGCCCCAACCTTCGAGCAGCAGCACCCAGCGCGGCACGGCATTGGCGACGCCACGTGCCTTCTGCTCGGCCGTGGCGACGCCGCTCGCCTCGGCATCGGCGACGAGCAGATGCACGCCGGCCACGCCCGGCTTGTCCAGCAGATCCGGGATGAAGCGCCGCAGCAGCGCATCCCGGTGAGCTTGCTCGCCTCCCTCGGGCACGTCGTAGCGCAGCGTCGCGATCAGCCCGCCCTGGGCCGGGCCGGCACTCTGGGCGACACGGCAAATCGAGCGGGCGACAGAGCGAAAATGCTTCACCGCGCTCAACGTCCAGGGCGTCGGCGCATTGACGCGGGCCGTGTAGTCCTGGCTCTTCAATGTCTCGACGCTCAACGCCTCGTAGAGGTTGAAAAATTCCAGCTCGGCCTCGATCGCGACATAGCGGCGCCCGCGCAGGAAACCGGGAATGCCGACGCGCTCCGGCATGTGCTCCTGGCCATGCCAGGCGTAGAATTCGGCGCGCCCCTCCGGCGCGATGTCGTGCCAGATCGCGACCGCCCCCTCACCCGCCAGACTCATGCGCCCTCCCGTATCCCGCCGCGAGGCGCGTTGACTTGGCCTCGCCGCGCTCTTATACGGAAATCAATTCTGAATTGGAAATCATTTCCATAAATCATCTCAGGGATGAAACGAAGTGACGATCGCGGCCGTCGAGCGGGCGTTGAAGCTGATGGAGGCGCTGGCCGGCGCGCCGGATGGCGTCGATCTCAGCGTGCTCGCAGAACGGCTCGACCTGCCCTTCAGCGCGACGCATCGCCTGCTCGCCACGTTGGCCGAGCGCGGCTTCGTCCGGCAGGACGCGCATTCCGGCGCCTATGGGCTGACGCTGAAGCTGGCACAGCTCGCCTTTCGCGATCTCGACAGTCGCGGCCTGCCCGATGCCGGCCAGATCGTGCTCGACCGGCTGGCGGCGGCGACGCGGGAATATTGCCGGCTCGCCGTGGTCGAGGGCGGTGACCTGATCTGGATCGCCCGCTCGCAAGGCGCGACGGCGGGCTTGCGCTACGAGCCGCCGATGGGTTCCGGGCCCGTGCTGCATGCCACTGCCACCGGCAAGGCGTGGCTCGCCTCGCTGCCGGAGACTGAGGCGCTGCGCATCGTCTTTGCGCGCGGTTTCGACGGCGACGATCGCACCGGGCCGAACGCGCTCAAGGATGTCGACGCACTGCGCGCCCATCTTGACGAGACGCGGCGGCGCGGTTTTGCGATTGCGGTCGAGGAAGGCGAGATCGGTATCGTCGCGATGGCGACAACCTTCCGCGCCGGACCCGATCCGGCCGCCCCGGTCGCCGGGACGCTCAGCGTCGCCGGCCCCTTGCCGCGCATGCCGGAGGAACGACGCCTCGCCATCACCGAGGCACTCGGGCGGGCGGCGGAAGAAATGGCCGATATCTGGCCGCTGCGCCGACGCCAGATCCCTCAGTCGCAAGCCCATCCGCTCGTCTCGGCCAACCAGAACCATCCCGCAGGAACACTGGCATGAGCGACAGTGCCGCCAACGCCTCTCCCGCCGCAGCAGATAGCGGGCGCAGCAGGCTCCAGGACTGGGGCTCCGCCATCGCCTGGCCACTGATGAGCTTTGCCGTGCTGCTCGCCGCCTGGGAGTGGCTGGTGCCGCTCGCGCGCATTCCGGAATACATCCTGCCGGTGCCGAGCGCCTTCTTCGAGCGGCTCTGGACCGACCGAGGCGAGATATTCCGGCACACGCTGGTGACGGGCAACGAGATCGTCCTCGGCTTCCTGATGGCCGCGGTGATCTCGATCCCGCTCGGCTATGTCATCGTCTCCGTGCGGATTCTGGAAAAGGCGATCTATCCGGTCATCGTCTTCTTTCAGCTCGTGCCGAAGATCGCGATCGCGCCGCTCTTCGTCGTCTGGTTCGGCTTCGGCCTGTTCCCGAAGGTGCTGCTGACCTTCCTGCTCTGCTTCTTCCCGACGCTGGTCGCGAGCATGACCGGCTTCCGCGCGCTGGATGAACGCGTGCTCTATCTCACCCGTTCGATGGGCGCTTCCGCCTGGCAGACCTTCCGCTATGTCCGCGTGCCGGCAGCGCTGACCTATATCTTCTCGGGGTTGAAGGTCTCCGCCGTCTTCGCCGCGACCGGCGCCATCGTCGGCGAGTTCGTCGGCGCCAATGCGGGGCTCGGGTATCTCTTGCTGCGCGGCACGAGCTTCCTCGACATGCCGCTGATCTTCGCCTGCCTGGTGGCGCTGAGCGTCGTTGGCATCCTATTCAGCTACGTCGTCGACGGCCTCGAAATCGTGCTGATGCCCTGGCAACGCAAGGGCTGAATCCAGACCACACCAATAAGCCGGACGAACCGGCTCAAGGGAGGAAACCAGATGAACAGACGCATGCTGATCGGCACCGTCGCGGCCATTGCGCTCAGCGCCTCCGGCGCCCTCGCGCAGAGCGCCGGCAAGCCGATGAAGATCACGCTCAACTTCCTCGCCGCCGCGCCCAATGCCGGCTTCATGATGGCCAAGCAGATGGGGCTCTACCAGAAGGCCGGCATCGACCTGACCATCGAGGAGGGCAAGGGCTCCGGCACCACGGCGCAGATGGTCGCGACCGGCCAGACCGATATCGGCTTCGCCGACGCACCCGCCGCCATGCAATTGCGCACCAAGGGCGCACCGGTGAAGATCATCGCGCCGGTGTTGCAGACCAACGGCTTCGCCATCATCGCGCTGGAGGAAAGCGGCATCGCCTCGCCGAAGGACCTCGTCGGCAAGAAGGTCGCGGTGCAGCCCGGCACGGCGCAGACCACCCTGCTCGACGCCATCCTCGCCAGCAACCAGATCGACAAGAGTAAGCTCGACATCATCAATATCGATCCCGGCGCCTTTGTCGGGGCGCTGCTGGAGAAGAAGGTCGACGCCATCCTGGGCGGCGCTGATTTCCACTCCGTCCAGATCCGCGAGCGTGGCTTCAAGGTGCGCGACATCTTCTATCGCGATGTCGGCGTGCCGACGGTGGGGCTTTCGATTATCGCCCGCGACGACAGGATCAAGGCCGATGCCGACCTCTACAGGAAGTTCGTCGAGGCCAGCCTGCAGGGCTGGGACGCGGCCCGGAAGAGCCCGGACGCGGCCGCTGACGCGGTCGTCGCGCAGTTCCCCTCGGTGAAGAAGGCGCAGGTTCTCGCCCAGTTCGACGTGGTCAACAAGCTGCTCTGCGCGCCGGGTGCGACCGCGCTCGGCAAGGTGCCCGACGCGAACTGGACCAAGAGCTTCGAACTGCTGACCCAGTATCTCGGCCTGCCCAAGGACAAGCCGATCACCGACTACTACACGGCGGAACTGCTGCCCGCCTCGGCGCCGTCCTGCCCCTGACAAGCCAACTCTCGTCATCCCGGACGAAGCGAAGCGGAGATCCGGGATGACGTCGGATTGATCGAGACACGAGCATGAACGCCGCAGCCACCCACGCCGCCGCCTCGATCGAAGGGCGCGGCATCATCAAGACCTTCGGCAGCTTCACCGCTGTCGATGGGCTGACACTCAACATCCGCAGCG
Source organism: Allobosea sp. TND4EK4 (assembly GCF_900156025.1). GTDB lineage: Bacteria > Pseudomonadota > Alphaproteobacteria > Rhizobiales > Beijerinckiaceae > Allobosea. Next base: position 16,098 of record NZ_FTMO01000003.1, on the reverse strand, counting down.
GCGAGTTCGTCAGCCTGATCGGCCCGTCGGGCTGCGGCAAGAGCACCTTCATGCTGATGGCAGCCGGGCTGATCCCTGTCAGCCAAGGCGAGCTCGTTGTGAACGGCCAGAAGCTGACCTCGCCCCTAACCGATATCGGCATCGTCTTCCAGGATCACCTTCTGCTCGAATTTCGCACGGCGATGGAAAACGTGTTGCTGCAGGCGGAGATCCGCGGCCTGCCGCTGGGGCCGGCGCGCGAGCGGGCGCTCGACCTCTTCGCCAAGCTCGGCATCTCGCATGCGGTAGACCGCTACCCGAAGCAGCTCTCCGGCGGCATGCGCCAGCGCGTCTCGATCACCCGCGCGTTGATTCACAACCCCGCCGTGCTGATGATGGACGAGCCCTTCGGCGCGCTCGACGCCATCACCCGCACCCAGATCCGGCACGATCTCGAACTGCTCTGGATGGAGCAAGCCAAAACGGTGGTATTCATCACCCACTCGATCGAAGAGGCGATCGGGCTTTCGGATCGGGTTCTGGTGATGTCGCCGACGCCCGGCCGGATCGTCGATGAGATTGCGATCGATCTGCCGCGACCGCGCCCGGCCCATCTCGGCGACTATCCGAGCTTTAACCACTATGCCGACCGCATCCACGACGCCTTCCGGCGTTTCGGGGTGATCAAGTATTGAAGGCGGAACTGGCGGTCGGCTTCTATAACCGCTTGTGACGGATGGTTGTGGCGTCCGCTTTCCGGCAGAACGCCAACGTCCGCATATGGCGCGTCTCGCCCCGCCAAGAACGACTCGCCGGGCCTTGCTCACTTGATTGGTTGGGGAAGTGGAACGGCGGATCCTTGGCCGAGGATTACCGGGACTACGCGAGTATGCGGACCTCAGGCTCACGCGCCCCTTGCCGCGTCCGCGCTGGTGCGAGCAAGGCCTCGGTACCCTTGCCCAGCGCGACAACGCCGTCATCTTCTTCGACACGGGCCTTGTCGAGAAGCGGCTTAGCTTCTTTGCTGTAGATGGCATGGCCGTCGCTACCTCATTATCCGCAGCGCCACAGACATGCTCCGCCCCTGCCGCCAGAGCGGCTTAGTCCTTTGGCACAAATGGTCACCCAATCATAAGGCCCACCTACCCCGGACTATGACGCCTTGGCATTCATTTGCGGAGCGCTGAAGCACGTCGGCGTCTCGCCTCTTCGTGCATGTTAACGGGCGTTGCACCCAGAACGCGTGACACCATCGCAGCAAGAAAGCGACCAGGGGAAAGCTCGGCCGGAGTGCGATCGGTCAGAATTGTTACCGTTGGCAGGCGCTTGATCACTTCCTCGACCGCGCCCGCCGGGATTGGTGCAGGCAGTTCTTCCGCCTCGCCCTCAGGGTCTGGCCCCGGTTCCAAAATGCCCTCTGGTGGCGGCTCGGCATCCGCGTCTGGCAGCACGGCGTCGTCGGCGTATTCCATCAAAACAAGACAGGTGGCGTGATATGCATCGTCCTCCTGCCCGAGCTTGACGAGCAAGTCGCACAACCATTCCGCTGCTTTGGGTTCTTTCTGCAGAATGTCCGAGCGAAGCCCAAAAACAAAGCCAAGCGCCGCGAGCGGATGGCGCAGTCGAAGGTTCTTGGCGTCGCCATAGGACTCTTCGACCCTGTTCGGTGCGTTTTTGCCGTAGGAGGAGTCCATGCGCTTGGTGGAAACAAGCAATTCTGGGCCAGTTGCCCAGTCCGTCATGATGACATCGACCTGCTTCAGGTAATTCTTGCCAAGAATAGCCGCTGACGACGACGTAGCTCCAGATATGGACGAGCTTCTAAGGATTCGCTCCTCAACCTCAGCTCGAAGCTTGCCGGGAAGGGAGTTCACCAAGGCGGCAATAGCGGCAGGAAGAACGCGCGGATGGGTTGGCTTCGGCCAGACCTGATCAGATCGGAAACCTGCCCGACGCAGCTCGTAGCTGAGCCATACATCGAGGGCGAGCGCCGGAACCCCTGACTGCGTTCCTGCCTTGAGGAGAAGCGGAACACCAAGCAACTGCTCGAGCGTGTGGTGATCCGGTTCAAAACGGAGCTGACCGTCCAGACCTTTAATCCAAGGGTTGCTGTGTACCCCCCCAGGGGCCGCCTGGGCGACGATATAGTCGAACAGGCGCCACGCTTCGCTTTTCGCTGATTGTTTGCTGGCCACCGGCTGGTCTCACGTTAGAACGATAAGCAAACGTAGGTCGAGTTTGCTGCATGCCGTTGTTCTGCTGGTTTGTAAGTATCTGCGCTAGCGCAGATAGACGAGCAGCCCGCCGAATCAGTCGGCATAATGGCGCCAACGCTGGAGCGATCCGATTGCGTCCTCAAGCTCGTCGCCATCGGCCATCTGAATAGTGGCCTTCGACGGGAAGACAACCCGCCCAGCCTCGCGGGGCTCGAGCTTCAACATCCCGCCTCCCAGCGCATGGCCCTCAAGCTCGCAGCTCAGTCTGACGAAGGACGACGACCATTCCGGCAGCAGCTTGCTCGCCAACGCGCGATCGCGGATGCGAATCGAATGGACGCTGTTTGTGCAGGTCACGCCGGCAGCGTTCCTGACAAGGTTCACGTTGCGCCCCGACATGTAGCTCATGATGAAGTCGGGGATCTGGACGTCAGGCACAGCGTACCAAGGTGCGCGATTGCGGCATTTGTACCCTTGCCTCGCCTCGTGGCCGGCGCTGCTGTCGAGATAGTTGCGTACCGCAGCCGGAAGCTCCTGATCGCGCTCCAGCCGGAGCAGCAGGATTGGATCGTCGCTCTGCTTCCATTTTTCCACGGTCGCCTTGGTGATCTCCTTCTCCGGCATCACCCGGCCGTTGCGGAGCGACGGCTGCAGGAAAGTAGGTGGAATGCGCAGCCGCTTCGCATCGGAGGGCTTCAGGTGGAAGAAGTCGTTATGGCCGCTGACGTATCCGATCCCAACCGCCGCGAAATCCGCGAGCCGACGCGTGCCAGGATCAGCCAGCGCTGCAGCGTATAGGTGGCGCACCGATGCCGGCAGCAAGTAGGGGCGCAGGCGCCGGTTCCAAACCGTCCGCCATTCCCCAAGATCGATCTTCATGACCGATTTGGGCGGTGCTTTCTGTGGCACAAATTCTTCGAGCACCGTGAAGTCGATTGAGTTGGCTTTGCCGCCGAAGCCCTCCGTATAGAGCAACCAGCAATCTTCCGAGAGCGTCGGAAACAGCTTCTTGCGTACGGCAATGATATGCACCGTCGAGAATGAGGCCACGAGATAGTCGAGCAGTGGCGCGGCATAAGGCGCGTGGCCGATCTCGGCCGGCACGACGAAAGCCATGCGGCCACCGCGTTTCAATAAGCCGGCGGTCGCAACCAGGAACGGCGCCCAGGACGAGGTCAGTCCGTTGAAGTGGACGCCGAGATCAAGACACAGATCCAGCGCCCGACGCCGCATCTCGTTTTTGAAGGTTTGATAGCGAATGAAGGGGGGATTGCCCGCGGCGCATTCGAAGCGCTCACGGGTTTCAACCGCCCATGTGAAAAAGTCGCCCTCATGTACGAGCGCCCCAGGTGCGCGTTCGATCGCGCGATGCGCCGAAACAGGATTCTGTTCGATGCCGACGCTATTGCGGTGAAGTGCCAGAAACTGGCCGTCGCCGCATGAGGGATCAATCATGCGGTCAGCGGGCTTGCGGCATGCCCATGCAACAAGCGCCTCGCTCACATCGTGAGGAGTAAAAAACGCGCCTGATCGCTTCTGGGAATATTCCGGATATCTGCCCACCATCGCATTCACCTTAGTCAGATGGGACCGTTCCGCAATCTCGCGTAAGGGAACATAATGGGAACGATTTCGGTTGGCAACATCGCTCTGGCAAGTGGATGCCGTTTCCTCAAGAGCGCAAATTAGAGCTGATCCCATGGCTGCTGCGGGATGTCAGAACTGTGCGCTGATCGGATTGTCCAGATCCCGGGAGCTTGTGACGTTGTCCCCAGTTTCTATCCAGCGCTGAGTTCGTTTCCGGCGGTTATGAGCCTGCCCCCGATGCTGGACCGGCCTGCTGGCCGCTTCCAGGGGGTGAAACGGTCACCGTGGGCTGCATGCCGGTGGCCGATTGAGGAGCGATATCGGAGGTTTATTCCCGATCGCACTATGAGGTCGTAGCTCGTTGTACTCCCTTCGCCAAGCCTCCACTTTCTCCCACGCATCGGGCAGCCGCCTACGCCCTAGACCATGATCCCCGGAAGGCAGCGTTCACGCGCTTCCTCCGCGTAATGCCCGCGACGGGTTGAGCGTTCTCAACAGAAGCGCCTTAAAGTAGTATGGTCTGGGACGTCGGGGGGGGCGAACATGGCTAGTCTAGACATTCTGCGTGCGATATCGGAGGCGTCTCAGAGCGATGACCCGGTTCTGCGGCCTGGCATTGTTCGCTTCGAGCTTGAACTCAAGGACTACCTGAAGGCGGCTCACCTTCGCAAAGACATCGAATCGCTACTCGGAGCGAGTCGTTTCAGCCTGACGCCGCTAGGTCCGTTGCTGCCAAGCTTTCACGTGCTTCAGTTTCCAGGCGTACCTCGTACGGTCGCGCCTGACAGACTCTTTGGGATCGCCGATGCATTGGTCGATGCACTCGATCTCGTGTCATGCACGCCGGATATCGGTTCAACGCTTTATGCCGAGCCCGACGCCCGCGCCCTGCGCGGCAATGCACCGGAATCTGTTGCGCTGGATGCCTTTTGCTGGTCTCAGGCGCCGGCGCCGGGTGATCTACATTGGTCGGTCAAGGCCGTGCGAGCGACCGAAGCTTGGGCGATCTCGCCAAAGAAGGGCAAGGGCGCTATTGTCGCGCAGCCGGATACCGGCGTCGCCAGCCACCCTGACCTCGACCCTGAGGCGCTTCGGTTCGACATCGCCACCGACATCATCGGTGGTGACAGGGATCCTACCGATCCGCTCGATCCCGCATTCGCCAATCCTGGGCATGGCACAGCGACCGGCAGCGTTGTGATCAGTCGCGCCGGAGGTGGAATGGTCGGCTCGGCGCCGGCGGCCAGCCTAGTACCGATACGCTGTACCACGGACGTCAAGATCTTCGATGGCACGCCAGTGGCCGCTGCCATTCTGCATGCGGTCAAAATGAAGGCCGACATTATCACGATGAGCCTCGGCGGCATCTACTCACGCTCCATCGCGGCAGCGGTCGGGGTTGCCGTCGATGCGGGGCTGATCGTCATGGCGGCCGCCGGAAATTGCGTCGGCTTCGTCGTTTACCCAGCTTCGGATGATCGGGTCATCGGCGTTGCCGGTGTCGATGCAAATGACAAACCATGGAAAGGGACGAGTGCGGGGCCGAGCGTTACGATCGCGGCCCCTTCCGAGAACGTCTACGTCGCCCGCCGGACGCCGCTCGATGGGGGTGTCGGAACTGTTAGCGGCGGACAGGGCACGTCTTTCGCCGTCGCGACGACGGCCGGCGTTGCGGCACTATGGGTCGCCCATTTTGGTCGCGCCAAGATTCGAGCCGAGGCCAAGCGGCGCGGCGTTAGCGTGCAGGAGCTGTTCCGTTCGGCGCTTACGACCACTGCGCGGCGTCCGCTACGGTGGAACAGCTGGCTTTACGGTGCTGGTATCGTCGATGCCGCCGCGTTGCTGCGTCTGACCCTCACCAAGATACCGAAAGGATCGGAAACGCCAATTGCGCCGGAATCGGTCCCGGATACACCGCCAACCGCGGCTGTTGCCCAGGTGTTTGCCGAGGCGCAGACACGCGGCGACGGACGGACGGATTGGGCGCGTTTCGGTGCCGAAGCCACCTTTCTCGCGGCCGACGCATGGCGCCGCGGCGATGCCGGACGCTCGGTGCTGCTGGAGTCGCTAGCCCGCCCGATTCCGTCACCGGGCTTGGCCACTGCCGCGCCGTCGATTTTGAAGCGCAGCGTGAGTTACGCGAATACTGCGCCGCATCTTCTGTCGCCCTTACCGCCCCCCTTCCCGTCGCGGCGGCAAGTCGTAACAATGATTGCTCCTAGGCAACCGGGTCAGGAGAGCACGCTCGCAAGCGCGCGAGCCAGTCTGGAGGGGAATGGCATGCGAGATCTGCAGGATCTCGTCGAGCGCGCGCTGGCTCAGATCGAGGTTGAATCCGGAACGACGCTAGAGGCTTCGGCCGCGCGTCGCGACGTACTCAACAGAACCGAAAGTGTTGTTCGGTCGTTGGTAACCGGCGGTGAGGCGGCGTTGTCGGCCGAGGGCCGCATCGTCGTCGAGGCCCTTGTCAGGCTGAGGGGACGTCCCGCCTTCAAGATCAACGGCGGCGCAATCTCCAAGGCTCAAGCAGAAACAACTGACTGGCAGACGCAGCTCTATGCCGCCGAGCCCTACTTGCCGGCGGTATGTGCGATCGTTGGCCGGATCGACCTCAATGGCGAGCATGTCGGTACCGGCTTCGTGAGCGGTCCTGGTCTCGTGGTCACGAACAGGCATGTGGCCGAGGCCATTGCCGATGTCGTTGCCGGCGCTGATGGCGTCGATCGCTGGTTCTTACGCGACAGTGTCAGCATCAATTTTGACGATCGCGGCCGTGGCAACGAAAAGCGCTTCAAGGTGCGCGAGATCGTCGCTGCCGGACCGGCGCATATTGGCCACACTGTCGATTTTGCTCATCTCGATATGGTGATACTGGATGTCGAAACCGAGAATGCAGCAGGCAATCTGCCAAAGCCGATCGGTCTGATCAACGATTTGGAAGAGGCGAAGCTCTCCCAGGATATCGCTGTAATCGGCTATCCGGCCCGTCCGGACCGCGCCGCACTGGACGACCCGGCGGGCAAGGAGACGGCCGAAACGATTGGCCAGCGCCTGGCTATGATCTTCGGCCTGGATTATGGGCGCAAGTATTTCAGCCCCGGGGTCGTCGACCAACCGGCAGGAACGGTAAAAGGTGATGGCCGCGGCTGGATCATCACCCACGATGCGACCACGCTGGCGGGATGCTCAGGTTCTGGCGTTCTCCGTTTCACCGACGGTTTGCCGATCCTTGGTTTGCATTTCGCCGGGCGTGTCATGACGGCGAACTACGCCCATTCGCTTGCTGCGATACGTCAATCTGGGTTTTTGTCTGCGGCAGTGACCGACCGGCTGAATTGGGTGTGAGGGCTAACCTTGCCTGATCCATCTGACCATCTTGATGTCGCGGAGCTGGTTCGGCAGCTCAAGGTGTCGCGCGAGACCTTTGAGAAGGCCTTTGACATCTTTGTGGATGCGCGGCCGAGCGAACTCACCCGTTTCAAAGCCCTCGCCTTGAGAAGACAGAGGCGGTCGCCGCTCGAACCCGGATCCGAACGCGACAGGGCCGATGTACGTGTAGCCTTAGAATACGCCAAGGCGAATGGGTTTCTGGGGGAGCTATGCTCCACCGCTGGCGCCACGCTCTTCACTACAGCACCGGAGGGCAGTGGCGGGGTCGTCATGGCAATTGCCTTGACGGGGGATGAAGCAGCACGCCGAAGCGCCCAGATCACCTACGAGGCGATCATCAAGGACAAGGAGCGCTTCCGCGATCCGGACGAGGTGAATGCCGGGCTCATGCGCGCTCAGCGCTGCACATGCCGCGTTGTCGTCAGACAGGGTGCAACACGGATCAGAGGAACTGGGTTTCTGATCGGACCAAGGCTTGTCCTTACGAACTGGCATGTGGTGCAGAGCCTTCTCGAGCCGCTGCCGGCGGCGGAAGCGGCCGCGGCGGGTCTTGCGCCGGCGGAAGCCTGGCGGGCAAAGGCGGATAGTGCCGCGGCGCTTGGCGTCGAGTTCGATTTCACGGCGCATGCCGCCCAAACGGGCGGCGTGACGCGCATTCCGGCGAACTCCAATTGGCTCGTCGCGGCGAGCCGGGCTGAAGGCAGCGAACACGCGAATGACGAGAACACCGGTGTGCCGTGGCCGGCTGACGTTGCCGCTTTCGAGCCGTTCGATGATTTCGTCGTTCTGGAAATCGCCGAGCCGGCCGGTCTCGACAGGCGCTTTTACGACATCATCGGGGAAGAACCGCCGATCCCGCAAGGCAACATGGTTCTGCTGCATCATCCCGGCGACTATTCCATGCGATTGTCTTACGGCAGCTTCGATGTCAAACCGAAATTTGCGAAGCTTCTTGGTGGCACTCCGCCGAAGACGGCTGCGCGGGTGCTGCATGATGCGAACTCGATCGGCGGGTCCTCGGGCGGACCATGTCTGGATTTCGACATGCGTCCCGTCGCGTTGCATCAGGCGGGTGTCGAATTCAGCGGGGATGCCGATATCACGGATGACAGCGGGGCGCCGCTCCGCAAGGCGGTGATCAACATCGCAATTCCGTTGCGCCGCGTGCGTCTGAAGGCGGGCGCCGCCATTCAGGCGCGGATGGGGGATCTGCGCGCCTTGAAACCAACGTTCTCGAACGGCGACCCGCTGATCGGTCGCGGGGAACTGCAGGAAGCCATCGCTGAAGCCCGTGCAGGGAGAGTCAAAATCCTGATCGTTCGAGCGGACATTGCGGGCGACGGAAAGCCGTTTCGGGCGGTGGGAAAATCATTCTCGCGCAGAATTCTGAGGGAGCACCTCGACGCTTCGCAGCATGACGTCGTCGAAATCAGCGCGGCCAGTCTGATGCAAAACGCTTTCAGAACGGCGGGGGCGATTCTTGACGGGGTGAGCTTGGGCCTGTCGGCGCGGCTGACCGTGGTCGATGACAAGACCCTTCCAGCCGACCGTCAATCGACAGAGATCAATGACATCGTGGCTCGCATCGCGGCTGAACTGAAGGCTGAGCTCGTTGCGGCAGCCCGCGGACGCACTCTATGGCTCGTGATCGACGATCTGGAGAAGCACTCGCTGCCGGACACCTCGACCCGGGCCCTTCTGGATCGTCTCTATGCCGAGGTATCGGCAGAGCCGTCTCTTCGTCTCGTTTTGCTCGGGCTCTCCGACGTCGACCTGCCGTCCCTTCAGGGCATTCGGGCCAAGAGGCTGGACAAGCCGCTGACGCATCTCGATAGCGGCAGGGTTGCGCTCTGGGTGGGCCACCGCGTGGATGGTCGATTCGCCTTGCCCGACGTTGCGCGCGAGTGCCTTGCAGGTGTCGTGACCTCGGTCGCAAGCAGTAGGGTCAGCGAGACCTTCAGCATGACCCAGGCCGTCGCGGCGATTGTAAAGAACGACCTCGATCCTCATCTGAAAAAACGGATGGGGCTTTGATGACCGACATGGCCGTCGAAACGCCCGATGCCGTTGCCGCGACGCTTTGGAGGCACGCGGCCGTTATCGGGACATTTGACCCCACGCGGTTCCTAGCCGAGGTTGCACCTGGGCAGCGTGAAGAGGCTGTCGAAGACAGCATATTTAGCGCGCTGTCTGCCTCAATCGAGGAGGTGGCGGACGGCAAGGACGTGCTTTGGCGCTTGCAACCGGAGGCCCGCCGTCAGGCATTGAAGGAACTCGTCGCGCGCGATGAGCTCGACCGCGTGATCGCGCTGACCAGCCCGCAGGAGGGCGACCGGTTCGGCAAGATCCTGCAGGCCACGCTCAAAAAGGGGCGAGCGGGAAATGGCGTCTCCATGCAAAGGTTGTCCACGGATGACCTCATGCTACAGGCGCTCGCGCTCGACTTTGCGCGATCGTTGCCGGTCCGGAAAAACACCATCTCGCAAGAGCCGGCGATCGATCCACGTATCCAGCTCGCCCGCCAGGCCGAACGCCGGCGACAGGATTATGTTGCCCCTGCCAAGCTGTTTGGGCGCGACTACGACGCGGAGGCTCTGGATCTTTATGTGGCCGATGGCTCGATTGAGTGGCCCCTGATCCGTCTGGATGCACCGGTGGGCGAGCCGCCGCGGTTGCGCCCACTCCTCCTCACGGGAATTGGCGGATCGGGGAAATCGGCTCTCGTTGCCGATCTGATGCGACGCACGCAGCGGAATGACTGGTCCGGTCCAATCGTCGTCGGCCTCGATTTCGATCAGAGGAATGTTGCGCTGGGCGGCGAGCGCGAATGGCTTAACGAGCTGACACGACAGATCGGATTTGCGAGGCCGGCTCTAGACGCCGCGCTATCGAAAGTCCGCAGCGAAGCCCGACACCATTTGCACAGGCTGACGCTGCAAAGAGAGGACGTCGACAGGATCACGGGAACGGACAACCTTTTTGTCGTTTCAACGATGCGCGAGGATTTGCAAAAAGTGCTGAGCGCAGGAGCGCTCGCCTCGGAAACCTTGGTGGTTATCGTCGACACCTTCGAGGAAGTGCTGGTTCGATCGAATATGCGGGCCGAGACCATCAGCCAAGAGCCGTTCGGTCTGGTTCTGGCCTTCATCGACTCGTTGAGCAAGCTTGCCTCGCCGAGCGGCGTGCCCGCGTTCGGAGCGGTCCGTGCGGTCGTTGCGGGTCGCGCGCATCCCTTTCCCGATAAGGAAGCACTATCAGCACGCTGGTTCGAGGGGCACCTGGAGATCGGCGAACTCGATGTGGAGGCGGCTGTCGAATTCGTTCGCGCGCGCTCTGATCGGCGCGTCGTTACCAGTGCAAGGGCTCGACGATTCGTTGAGACGCTTCCTCGTTTTCCGTTGGTCCTCATTCTGCTTGCGGCGTTCGCGCGAGGCCGTGAACCCCGCGAGATCGATGAGGCCCTTGGGGAAGCGCGAGGAATAGGGGTTCTGGGAGCGGCTGCGAGCACGCGCGTGCTGTATTCACGCTTCCTCGACCGCTTGAAGGATCACATCATAACGGACGGCAAGGGCGAGCGACTGGTGTCGCGTGCGGATCTCGTGCGCCTGGCCCATCCGGGTCTCGCCTTGAGCGTTGTCACGCCAGACTTGATCCGTCACGTCCTTGCGGTGCCGACTGGACTTGGCGAAATCAACGATCAGCGGGCACGGGATCTCTTCGAGGCGCTTTCGCGCGAGGTCTGGCTGGTGGAGCGCGTCGGAGCCGGCGCCGTGCGGCACGCACCCGCATTGCGGCGGATCATGCTGCCGATGCTGAATGGCGACCTGACGCCGTCGGAGAATGCCAATACAGCGATGCGTGAGACGGTTCGGGCTGTGCATCGAACAGCCGCGGAGTGGTATCGCACGCAGGGCGCCAGTGACCCCGCCGCGGTGGCGCTTGCCGCCTACCATGATGCCTTTCTCGGAGAGGTTGGAATGCTTCTATCCGATCCAAGCCTCGTTCGGCGCGTTCTTGATATTGCAGGTGACGATGTTTCGGCAATGCCGATTGAAGCGCGTGCTGTCCTGCGTCGAGAGGCTGGATCCGACGAGGCCCTTTCAGTCGAGGAGGCGGCTTCTCTTCCGGGAGCCGAGCGGGCCAGTGCGGACGCGACACGACGATCACGGCGGGCCAAGAAAGGTGTCACCTCGCGGCAAGTGTTTGATGAGGGCGCATCGGAAAGTGGCGTGCATCTGGAATCTCTCTCAGTCGGTTCTGACGTGCCATTCGCGGGGACCGTGCGCTATGGGCGGGATCAGATCGAGGTTCTCCAGGACAAGGAGACCGCTCAGCGCATCGAGGCTAGCTTTGCCGAGGCCGATTTCGACGGCGTCCTCAGGCATGCCGCCTTGGCGGTGGCGGAGCTATGCAATGGAGCTCAAGAGGAACCGCCTTTCGACAAGGTGGGCGACACCACCAGTCACTGGATCTGGAAATGGGCCTTGTCGTGCCTGGCGACGGGAGCGGGTGATGAGGAGCAGCTGAAATGGGCTGTGGCGGTTTCGCGGCCGATAGCGGCACTGTCGAACAGTCCTCCATTCGGTGTTGGTACCGTGCTCTCGCTTGCGGTCGCGACTGTGGCGCTCGGCCGCGCGCCCTCGTTCAGAACAGAGCCGCCCTATCGCGATGTCATCATGACCCTGCGTGTGCTCGAAAGCGCACCGGTGAATTCGATCTTATCTCTGCGGCTTCGCGCCTTGGCGCAGTACTGGGATGAAGGTCGCGCTGGGGCAACGCTGCGGCCCGTCGAGGTGAGACCGGATCTATTGCGGCTGGTTGCGCTCTGGTCACAGGTTCGAGGGGTTGATGGCAGAAATATCGGCAGTCCAACCGTGACCCCGCAGATCCCAGAAAGCTTGCGGCGCCAATTGAGCGAATTCGACTCCAGTCCGCCTCTTTCATCTGATCTGAGGAGGCTGGACGAGAGCGAAGGCTCCGTTGTCTTTCCTGCGATAAGCGAGAGCTCTGGGTCAATACAATCGGAGCTGCTGAGTGAAGTGCGGCGCGCGATGGGTTTGTTGATGCGGGGGCGATCGCCAGAGCTTTACGATCCTGTGCGGGCGGCACTTGGGGACGCCGCCGCTGCCGATGCGACGAGCTTTGCTGCGGCGGTGACGGAGGTCGCGCAACTTCCACCGTTCTGGCCAGCGGACCTTGTGCCCGACCGCCTCGCAGAGAATTTGGTCAACCTGCGGGAGGCGGATTATTTGCTCGCGCGCCTTGTCCTCTTCGTTGATCTCGCCGGCCTGACCTCGGAATTGTTCTCCGCTGTTCAGCGACGTATCAAAACGGGCAAACGTTTTCAGGCTGTCGCAAAACTTGTTCAATCTTACGATACGTTACTTTTGACGCCTTATGACGCCGTCAACCCGCTGCCGGTCTTTGGTTAGCTGATGACCGGTTCTCTGGAAGTGCGTTGAGCAATAGCAATTGATCCGGGGGATAGGATGAGCATTGATCTTTCGTATCGACCGCGTTTCAGCGATCTCTCGCGCCTCGGCGGGCCAGCGGACATCGATAGTGAGGCGGCTGCGGGCCGTGAACTTGAAGTCTTGGAAGCGCGGCGGCGGCCGCAACGCACGCCGCCTGCGGATCTCGCGGGACGTGCTGGCTATGTCGATGACTTCCTCGGCTTCACTGTGCCATTGCCGACGCCATTGGGCGAATTGAAGCGGTTCGTTACGCCGGTGGCGGGCTCCAGCGAGGGCCGACTCGACTACGAGCATTTCAGCGTTGTCATGCACTCGGCACGACGGTTGGCCATGTTCGTCGCGGTGAACATTGATGGCACGACGCCCGGCGACGTCGAGCGAAAGAACGATAAGTGGTTCTTGGATGGCCGCATCGCCGACGAGTTCCAGATCGGCGAGGATCTTTATATCGATAACATTCTTGATCGCGGTCATTTGGTGCGCCGGCAGGACCCGGTGTGGGGAGAAACCGCCGAGACAGCAAATGGCGATACCTTCCACTTTACGAATTGTTCGCCGCAAGCCGCGAACTTCAATCAGAAGACATGGCTGAGCCTTGAGGACTATGTGCTGGGCAATGCCAAGGCCCAGGACACCAAGGTCACGGTGTTTACAGGGCCTCTTTTTAGGGACAACGACAGAGCCTATCGCGGTGTGCAGATCCCGACCGCTTATTGGAAAGTGCTGACCTTTCTGAATGATGCCGGGCACCCGTCGAGCACCGCCTATATTGTTGACCAAGTCGCGGAATTGAAGCACCTTGAAGCCGTGTTTGGCGCGTTCAAGACCTATCAGCGTAGTGTTTCCTCGATCGAACGTATGACCGGGCTGTTTTTCAACGGTCTCGCCGATTTCGATGGCTTTTCGAACGAGGAAGCCGCAACCCGAACGGAGATTGTTGCCGAACTGCGCTCACCAGCCGACATTAGGGTTTGACGGTGCGATCGGTTGAATGATTGGCGGTCGCTGGTCACGAGCTAATTCGGATAGCGATCGACATCTTGGTTCGCTCAATTGAGGGCCTTTTTCTATCAGGGCATAACAAGACGCGAACCACTTGTAAGGGATGCGCAGGGATTTAAGTGGCCGAGCTCGTCCATCCAGTTTAGGGAGAGTGTCAGTGCGGCGACGCGACGGCGGCGGGATCCGGCTCGTCCTCCGAAATTACCGTATTCGGTGTCGTCCCTGTCAAAGATCGCGCGATCTCGGCGGCCCGCTTCTTCATAGCTGCCAGTGCCTCGGCATTGCGCCGCGACACAGCGGGATCGCGAGCCGGCACCTTGGGAGCTGGCATATCTTCGAATGACCAGCAGCCGCCATTGTTATTGTCCTGCTGCCTTCCGCTCTCCGGTTCAGCCTTCTGGTTGGCGCGACGCTCGATGGCCCGTGCTTCGAGCGCTTCGGCACGGCCCGGCTCGGCACGATCGATCGTGTCGATGCCCCAGCCGCTCCGCTTGCCGGCATAAGCCGCCTGGGATTTTTCCACGGCATGCCCAGCAAGGGCGGCGATCTCCCAGGGAGCCAATCCCGCGGCCTTCCAAGTGGCGAGCGCGACATGGCGAAAGGAGTAAAGCGACAACCTTCGAATCTGGCACGCCTTGCAAGCCTGAGCCAGACGGTCCGCCAGTCGATTGCGCCAGTGGCGGAACGACGGTGCGCGCGCCGCGGACAACCGGGCGAATCTGGCAAAAGCCGCGACAGCCTCGATTTCGAGCGGCTGCAATGCGGAGAGCGGGATCGACCGCCACTCGAACCCGGCACGATCGTCATCAAATTTCGCGCTCCGGACCCGGAGCGTTTTCCCTTCGACGACTGCATCCATCCACTCGATCGGCCGGCAGCCCACGCGGGGAACGACATAAATGAAAAGCGCCAGCATGCAGATGTCGCTGACGTCGTCCTCGCCTCTGGCCTGTCTAGCGAGATACTCGAAAACCGTCCTGGCCTCCTCTTCGGTAACGTCCTTCGCTTTACGGCTCGCCGTGCGCGGCTCGTCGGGACGGCCGCGCCGCGCATCAAGGAATTCGAGCAGTTTCGCCATGATATCTCCCCGGGAGGAAGACGGAACCAGTTCTTGGTCGATCAACGTGTCCAGCGCGAAGCCGAGCTGGCGGCGGTAAACTCGCACCGTTGAACCCTTGATAACGCCGCCCGCTTTGACGGACTGCAGAAACGCCGCCACCAGCGGAAGTTCCGGATAATCGCGGCGAGCACGGCGAAGATGCAGATCGCCCTCTGCGCGCGGGTTGGACGTGATTGGCAGCACACTCAGAATTTTGTCCATTGAAAACCCGTTAGTTCAGAGGCTTATACTGAGCTTATTGATCTCGATGAATAGGACCATGGCGCATTGTCGGGCTCCGCTGGTCGTCAAAATTCAAACGTCTCTCCCTGCGGCGCCAGCGCCATTGTATGACCCGTTAGTTCAGAAATCACCGTGGTTGTCGGCTTTGCCTGGCAGGAGAATGGCGGTTCTTTAAGGCTGCTCAGGAAACTTGAGCTGTGACCTGAGCCCCTGAACTTCCTCCATGAATGGGTAGAGTCTGTCGCGAAGGAGACGACGGATGAAGCCCTCACGTTTTTCGGAGGAGCAGATCATCGGGATGCTGAAGGAGCAGGAGGCGGGTTCGAAGACCGCCGATATCTGCCGGAAGTACGGGATCTCGGCCGCCACGTTCTACAAGTTCAAGGGCAAGTATGGCGGGATGGACGTGTCTGACGCCCGCCGGCTGAAGGCCCTCGAGGACGAGAATGCCCGGCTCAAGAAGCTGCTCGCGGAACAGATGCTCGACAACGCGATCCTGAAGGATGTCGCCTCAAAAAAATGGTGACGCCTGACGCGAAGCGCAAAGCTGTGGCTCATGCCTGTGACGCGCATGGGGTGAGCCAGCGTCGAGCGTGCAAGGCCCTGAATGTCGATCGCACGAGCGTGCGCTACCGGAGCATCCGCCCCGATGACGACGCGTTGCGTGAAGCCATGAAGACCGTGGCCGCCCAGCGGCGACGGTTTGGCTACAGAAGGATCCACGTCATGCTGGAACGGCAGGGCATCACCATGAACCAGAAGAAGCTCCGCCGGCTCTATCGGGAGGAGAAGCTTCAGGTTCGCCGGCGTGGTGGCCGCAAACGCGCCTGGGCACACGGCGCCCGATGCTGGTGCCGGATCGAGCCAATATCCGCTGGAGCCTCGACTTTGTGTCCGATGCCCTCACAGACGGCCGCCGCTTCCGCGTCCTGGCGGTCGTGGATGACTACACCCGCGAATGCCTTGCCCTCGTCGCGGATACCTCGCTCTCCGGGATCCGGGTGGTGCGAGAGCTGGACGCGATCATCGCCAGGCGCGGCCGGCCATCGGCGATCGTATCTGACAACGGCACCGAGCTCACATCGATGGCCATCCTGCGCTGGTGTCA
>NZ_FTMO01000057.1 GCF_900156025.1 Allobosea sp. TND4EK4 | reverse complement strand
GGGGGCTCACCAGCTGTAGCGAAGTGCGCCCTTGCCGCCGAAGCTGCGGGAATTTCTGGCGAATTCACCCTCGAACAGCGCCGCGAGCGCGAGGCCTTTGCTCAGGCTGAGTTCAGCCGAGGCGGTCGTGCGCAAGGCGTTGCGGTCGAGCGCCGCGCCACCGACCGGGAAGGTCGCCCCGGGCAGGGCCTGGAACGTGGCGATGGTGCTGTTGCCGATGTCGTAATTGTGGATCCAGGAAAGGCCGCCCTGCAGTTTCAGCGGCAGATGGGCGATGGCGAGCTCTGCATCGGCCCGCAGGCCGAGTTCGCTGCGGGTCCGCGTCGTCTCCCTGGCCGCATAGCTCAGCGCGAAGGTCGAGGCACCCGACAGCGCGGTCTCGGTATAGCCGGGCAGCGCGACCGTGGTGATCTGGCCCGCGGCATAGGGCGTGATGCCGAATGCGGTGAGCCCGAAACGATGACCGGCCTCGACCCGTCCCGACCAGGTGTTGGCGTTGAAGCGGGCCTGGAGATGGTCGGCGCCGGTGACGGAGCGGTCCGTCGTGACGTCCTGCCAGGCATAGCCCAGAGCGGCGCTGACATAGCTTGCGCCGAAACGTTGGCGGATGAAGGCGCCGGCCTGGAAAAGGTCCGACGAGCCCGAGCCCAGCCCGTAGGTGTTGAAGCTGGTCGCCCCACCACCGAGCGCGAAGCCGGCGATCGTGTCCCGCGAAATCCGGTAATCGGCGCCGGCGATCGCGCCGTAGATGCGGTTGGTGCTGGCGGCCGTGCCCGCTCCGGCATCGGCCCCGACGAACTGGGCCGTGCCGAATCCGCCGGCCCAGACGCTCCAGCGCCAGGCATCGGGGTCGGCGGCCACCGGCAGCTGCTTGGCCGGGAGGTCCATGCCCTTGCCGTTCGAGGACGAGTAGGCGGCGAAACCGGTCGGCCCCGGCGCGATCGAGACACCGCGCCCCTCTGGCGACACGTCCGCGAGCGTCGCCATGAATTGGCCCATCGCATTGACGCTCGTCTGCGGCGTGCCGGTGGCGGGCTCGCCCGCGACCTGCGACAGGCCCGCCGGCGTCAGACTGCCGAAGACGACCGGAATGCCGCCGGTGCGGTCGAAGAAATTGGTCAGGGCATTGGCGGCGGCGGTCTGGTTCGGGCTGAGGCCGCCATTGGGAACCGGCGATTTTGGCGCGACCGGCGTGGGTGTCGGCATGGATGCCGGCGTGAAATCCAGCGCCAGGGTGAGATAGGCGTTGTTGGCGTCGTAACCGAGGCTGGACTTGAAGCCCGCAGGCAGGTTCGTGTCGGCCTTGGTGCCGAAGGT
>NZ_FTMO01000042.1:2500-5777 GCF_900156025.1 Allobosea sp. TND4EK4 | reverse complement strand
TCAGTGGTTGCGGGGGCCAGATTTGAACTGACGACCTTCAGGTTATGAGCCTGACGAGCTACCGGGCTGCTCCACCCCGCGTCAACGTTTTTGGCTTTGGCGTTCCTTTTGCGGTTATGTCCGCTTTGGGAGCCTTGGCATTGAAACGGCAACGCGGCGGCGACTGAAGTCGACCGCCGCGTTTTTGCGTGTTTGCGATTGTGAAGAGGGGATATCCTTGACAGGCCCGGCAACGACCTACTCTCCCGGGTCTTGAGACACAGTACCATCAGCGCTGAGGAGTTTAACGGCCGAGTTCGGGATGGGATCGGGTTCTGGCTCCTCGCTCAAGCCACCGGGCCGGCGAAGGATATTGGCAAGCATAAGGGTCTTTTGTCAGGGCCCGTCGGTTTGGGCGGGCGCCTGTGATGTTTCGCGTTTGTGGTGTCGCGGACATTGATCATGAGAACGATCAAGCCGATCGAGCAATTAGTACCGGTAAGCTGAACGCATTGCTGCGATTACACACCCGGCCTATCAACGTGGTCGTCTTCCACGGCTCTCAAGGGAGAACTCGTTTTGAGGTGGGTTTCCCGCTTAGATGCCTTCAGCGGTTATCCCGTCCGTACATAGCTACCCTGCACTGCGGCTGGCGCCACAACAGGTCCACCAGAGGTACGTCCACCCCGGTCCTCTCGTACTAAGGGCAGATCCTCTCAATTCTCCTACACCCACGGCAGATAGGGACCGAACTGTCTCACGACGTTCTGAACCCAGCTCACGTACCACTTTAATCGGCGAACAGCCGAACCCTTGGGACCTTCTCCAGCCCCAGGATGTGATGAGCCGACATCGAGGTGCCAAACGATTCCGTCGATATGGACTCTTGGGAATCATCAGCCTGTTATCCCCGGCGTACCTTTTATCCGTTGAGCGATGGCCCTTCCACGCGGGACCACCGGATCACTATGGCCGTCTTTCGACTCTGCTCGACGTGTCAGTCTCGCAGTCAGGCAGGCTTATGCCATTGCACTCAACGAGCGATTTCCGACCGCTCTGAGCCCACCTTCGCACGCCTCCGTTACTCTTTGGGAGGCGACCGCCCCAGTCAAACTGCCTGCCATGCGCTGTCTCGGACCCGGATGACGGGTCGCGGTTAGACATCCATGACGATAAGGGTGGTATTTCAAGGATGACTCCACCAGAGCTGGCGCCCCGGCTTCAAAGTCTACCACCTATCCTACACATGCCGACACGAATGCCAGCGCAAAGCTGCAGTAAAGGTGCACGGGGTCTTTCCGTCTGACCGCAGGAACCCCGCATCTTCACGGGGAATTCAATTTCACTGAGTCTATGCTGGAGACAGCGGGGAAGTCGTTACGCCATTCGTGCAGGTCGGAACTTACCCGACAAGGAATTTCGCTACCTTAGGACCGTTATAGTTACGGCCGCCGTTTACCGGGGCTTCAATTCGGTGCTTGCACACCTCCTTTTAACCTTCCGGCACCGGGCAGGCGTCAGACCCTATACGTCATCTTACGATTTCGCAGAGCCCTGTGTTTTAGTTAAACAGTCGCTACCCCCTGGTCTGTGCCCCCAATGCCTAGTTGCCTAAGCACTGGGCCTCCTTATCCCGAAGTTACGGAGGTAAATTGCCGAGTTCCTTCAGCATAGTTCTCTCAAGCGCCTTGGTATACTCTACCAGTCCACCTGTGTCGGTTTAGGGTACGGTCTAATGTTGGAGCTATTTCCTGGAACCGCTTGGAAGCCAGATCAATCCAATAAGATCTGACAGCGTACGCGATCCGTCACTACCAACTGGCTGAGGAATATTCACCTCATTCCCATCGACTACGCCTTTCGGCCTCGCCTTAGGGGCCGGCTAACCCTGCGGAGATTAACTTTACGCAGGAACCCTTGGACTTTCGGCGACAGTGTCTTTCACACTGTTTGTCGTTACTCATGTCAGCATTCGCACTTCCAATACCTCCAGCAGCCCTCACGGGTCCGCCTTCGTCGGCCTATGGAACGCTCCGCTACCGCTTGCACAAAGTGCAAACCTTAAGCTTCGGCTCGTGGCTTGAGCCCCGATACATTTTCGGCGCAGGAACCCTTGTTTAGACCAGTGAGCTGTTACGCTTTCTTTAAAGGATGGCTGCTTCTAAGCCAACCTCCTGGTTGTTTTGGGATTCCCACATCCTTTCACACTTAGCCACGAATTGGGGGCCTTAGCTGTAAGTCAGGGTTGTTTCCCTCTCCACGACGGACGTTAGCACCCGCCGTGTGTCTCCCGTGCAGTACTTCCGGGTATTCGGAGTTTGGTTAGGATTGGTAATGCGGTAAGCACCCCTCACCCATCCAGTGCTCTACCCCCCGGAGTATTCACACGAGGCGCTACCTAAATAGCTTTCGCGGAGAACCAGCTATTTCCGAGTTTGATTGGCCTTTCACCCCTAGCCACAAGTCATCCGAGACTTTTTCAACAGGCACCGGTTCGGTCCTCCAGTAAGTGTTACCTTACCTTCAACCTGCTCATGGCTAGATCACCCGGTTTCGGGTCTAATCCGACGAACTGAACGCCCTGTTCAGACTCGCTTTCGCTACGCCTACACCTAACGGCTTAAGCTTGCTCGCCAGACTAAGTCGCTGACCCATTATACAAAAGGTACGCGGTCACTCAGGACGAACCTTGAGCTCCCACTGTTTGTAAGCATTCGGTTTCAGGTGCTGTTTCACTCCCCTCGTCGGGGTGCTTTTCACCTTTCCCTCACGGTACTTGTTCACTATCGGTCGCTGAGGAGTACTTAGGCTTGGAGGGTGGTCCCCCCACGTTCAGACAGGATTTCACGTGTCCCGCCTTACTCATGTCCCAACTGTTCGCAGATCCGTACGGGGCTATCACCCATGATGCGTGGTTTCCCAACCACTTCCGGTAACTTACAGTCAGGCACTGGCCTGGTCCGCGTTCGCTCGCCACTACTAACGGAGTCTCGTTGATGTCCTTTCCTCCAGGTACTTAGATGTTTCAGTTCCCTGGGTTAGCTTTGAAACCCTATGTATTCAGGTTTCAATACCTTCTCATGATCTCTGTTAGCTCAAAAACAGACCCGAAAGCCTGTCCTTGGAATAACAGAGATCGAAGGTGGGTTTCCCCATTCGGAAATCCGCGGATCAAAGCTCATTCGCAGCTCCCCACGGCTTATCGCAGCGTATCACGTCCTTCATCGCCTCTCAGCGCCAAGGCATCCACCGAATGCTCTTAAGGCACTTGATCGTTCTCATGATCGATGTCCGCGCA
>NZ_FTMO01000002.1 GCF_900156025.1 Allobosea sp. TND4EK4 | reverse complement strand
CACCGCAAGCTCGCCGCCTAACATCAACCCCCAGACGAGGCCCGCACTCCGCTAATCTACGCCGCGAGTTGTGCCGAATGTTCTGACGACGAACAGCGCGAAGAATCTGGGAGACGTGATCGACCTTAACCTCAAGCGCGATTTCGGTCGCGAGTTGGTTGCCCTGGCGATCGCAGAGCTCAATGACGGGGCCATGGAGCTGCTGCGAGAAGATTGCATCTCCTGTTTGGAAGCTGCCGTTTTTTACTCATTCAGTGGGCATAAGGCCTGGGCGAAGGCAGGAAACCGATGGCTGACTCCGTTCGTCGATACGTGGCTGGCGGACTGGCTGCGCCAGCGTCCCGTGATCGAAGAGTTCGCCCGGCTTTTGAGGGTCCTTAGGCCCTCGGCTGCGACTTGGTTGAGAGCTTAGAGGCTGCTCGTCATGGCCAAGGCACAAGACAAGGGCATCGAGCTCGACGAGGGCAAGTCGATCCTCGGGGCCGGTAACCAGAAGCAGGTCGAGCGCCTCCTGAAGAAAGCTGCGGACCAGGCCACCAAGGCGGCCAAGCGCAGATGGAAGCGTTCAGGCGGCAACCCCTTCTCAAACAACGCCCACGCGCGCATGGGTGGCATCGAGAGGGCGCTGACGAACGCGCTCACGGGTGCCCTGACGTTCCATAGCAACAACTCGGGACAGCGCCCCTCAATTAGGATGACCGCCCCCGACACGGGCGGCAGGCCGTTCCACTTCGACCACACCGCGGTGTCCTCGCAGACGATAAAGCTGAAGCCGGGCGAGACGGCCAAGGCCGTGCGCAAGTCGGGTAAGTTCGAAGCCAGGCCCAAGCGCCACACCAGCAGCAGCAGCGCGCACATGGCCTACCTCGAGCGCGACGGCGCAGCCGAGATGATCGAGGTCGACCTTGAGGACGCGGCTAGGATCCGAGCCGCGATCGGGGCGGCTGGTCGCGAGATCGCACCGGGTGGCATGCAGGGGTACCTTGAGGACCCGTCCAAGGCCGAGGACCTCGAGCAGCCGGCCGACGTCAAGCCACCGAAAGCGCTCGTCTTCTCCTACGGGACGCCGGAGATGGGCAAGACGCTTGAGGAGCGAATGGCCTTCTGGGACCTCGTCGAGGAGCACGCCAAGGGCGAGAGCGGCACGATCCAGCACCGCTTCATCATAGAGCTGCCCCACGAGGCGTCGCCCGAGGATCGACTGGCGATCATGGAGGCCTTCACCGCGAAGTTCGAGGCGGACGGCATCCCCTTCTATGCGGTGCTGCACGCGCCGACGGCTAAGAACGACAGCCGAAACTATCACGGTCACATCGTCATGTTAAACCGGCCGGCCAAAATGATGAAGTGGCCCCTCGGAGGCAAGGTCAAGGTCGGCCCGGAAGGCCCACTGGTGGACACCTGGGACTTCGCCGCCAAGAGCTTCCTGCCCGACGATTTCCGCGTCACGAAATGGCGCTACCCCAAACGCCAGACGATCCTCCCCGAATATCGAGCGACCTTCGTCAAGGACCAGCGCAAGCGCTTTTCCGACATCGTAAACGAGAGGATGGCCGCCGTCGGGAACCCCGTCCGCTACGACCACCGCAGCTACAAGGCGATGGGCCTCGAGGTCGACTCGATGAAGTCCATCTCCCGCATCATCAAGGACAAGGCCAAGGCGGGCGACCGCGTCGTGCTGGACTACGCACAGACCAAGAGAGACGTCCAGGCGGAGATCCAGAGGCTCGCTCGTGAACGCGCGCCGGACTATTCCGAGGTTTCGCAGATCCGCGCCGCTGTCAGGGCTGGCGACCGAGAGCTGCGCCAGCTCGAGAAGGAGGGCGACTTCCTCAAGAAGAAGCCGATCCTGCGGCGCGGCGCGCACGCGGTGAAGACCTTCGTCAAGCGCAAGGCGCTCGACTACGCCCGCACGCGGGCGCTGCACGTCGAGCGCTCGATCGAGGCGGCCCAGGAGATCCGCTCGGTCGAGCGCGTCGTCGAGGCGACGAAGCCCGAGATCGTCGCGCTCCTCCAAGCCAGGCTGGCGCGAAGCCTCCTCGACGCCCGCGCCAAGGGCAACAAGAAGGAGGTCGCCCGCCTCAAGAAGGAGATGGCGGTCGTGCCGAAGACCGCGCTCGCCGCGCTCCTCAACGACGTCGCCCGCTCCGAAGTCGAGATCCTCAAAGCGCGCCACGAGCGCGCCAGCGCCTCGAGGATGGCACGCGTGCGCCAGGCGATGCGCGACTGGCGCGCCGCCGCGCTGGGCGCCAGGCCGGACCTGACGCCGACCGCTTGTGTTTCGGACCTTTAATTGCGGAGAGCTGTCAACCTCGGATTTCGCGCCGTCATCGCCGGGGTCATGGTCCTTTCCGAGGTCAAGCGCCTCATGATGATGTTCGGGTCGGGTGCCTCAACGTGTGCAACGACGTTCCAGTGGACGTCAGCCGAAACAACGAGGTCACCACAACCGCCGTCCCGGCGGGGACATCGCGAGTACCGAGATTGGCACCCGTGAGCGGGAATGCAGGAAGCGCCTACGCCGTCTTTTCGCTCCCCCATTGGAAGCTGGTGCCGTCGACCCAGATGCAGTGGAGAAGCACGGCCATTTTGCGTGCGACGGCGACCTTGGCCTTCTTCATCCCGATCCGCTTGGAGAGACGAATGCCCCATGCTTTCAGCGCTGACCATTTCTTGGTTCGATGCATCAGGACACTGGCTGCCTCGTAGAGATATGTTCGCAGCAGGCGATCTCCCCAATGCGAGACACGGCCGCTGACATCCGTTTCCCCGGATTGTTTTCGCCGCGGCGTCAGGCCCAGGTAGGCACCGACATCGCTGGCCGAGGAAAAGCGCGAGGGATCATCGATCGTGTGGCGGTAGGTCAGCGCCGTCACCACGCCGACGCCGGGAACCGTCATCAGCCGGCGCGTAGTGCAGTCGCCATGAGCGAGACGCCGGACCTGACGATCAAGTTTTTCCTGTTCCTCGCAGGTTTGCTCATGGACCCTGAGGAGCGTCCCGATCACGGATCGGAGCGGATGATCCTCGGCAAGCAGCTCCAAGACCTTTCGCCGGAACTGTGATCCAATCGATCGGCTGAACTGTAGCCCATGCTCCTTCAGCATCGAACGGACTTGGTTCTCCAGATCGCGGCGGATGGCGACAAGCCTGGAACGCGCGACGAGCAGGGACCGGGTTGCCTGACTCTCCGGACTCTTCACTTTGACTTCTCGGTACCAACCGACCCGAACCAGCTCCGCCAGGCCTTGGGCATCGTTCTCGTCGCTCTTGTTCATTCGAACCGACAGCACTGCCTTCGCGTGACGGGCATCGATGCACACGACGGGCAGACCGATCCGGTTGAGTTCATGCCACAGCCAGCTCGACATGGCGCCGGTCTCGAAGCCGATCCGCTCGGCACCCGGCGCGCGCTTGCTCAATAGTTCCGCCAAAGCGCCGGGATCGGATCTCGCGCGGCCTTGAAAAACGACCTTTCCAGATTCATCGACGACGCAAACGCTGGTCTCTTTCTGCGATACATCCAGACCGACATACTGTTTCATGACGACCATCCCGTGCTCAGGCCGGCGCCGCTGCCGGCCGTCCATCAATCTGATGTCACGCCTCGACGGCAGCAATTACCTCATCGTGTGCAAGTTTGACCCCTTGAGGCGGGGGATCGGCGTCCAACTTTGGGTCTGACTCAAATCTGCTGCAGGTCGGGGCTGTTTTGATGCTGGTTTCCAGAAGGAATCAGCGCGATGAAGCAGCGATTTCGACCAGCCAGCTTGGTTCCCGCAGGTTTGATTGTCGACGGTATCACGATCGAAGGCGATCGCGTTGTTGTCCGAACCCGGTCCGCCGTCAGCGCCTGTCCATGTCCTGACTGCGGGGCGTTCTCGCAACGGATCCAAAGCCGGTATTTCCGGCGTGCAAAGGACCTGCCGCTCAGCGGCCGACGCGTCGAGCTCCAGGTCCTCGTTCGGCGCTTTCGCTGCGATGCCGTCCTGTGCGGCCGCCAGATCTTCGCGGAGCGCTTTGGTGACCGCGTCCTCGCGCCGCGAGCGCGTCGGACCGATCGTCTCGATCATATCGTCCAGCATCTCGGCCTCGCCTTGGGTGGCAGGCCCGGAGCAAGTTTTGCCGCGAGGATGATGCTACCGGTCAGCAACGACACGTTGCTGCGCGTGGTCCGGCAGCGTGCCAGGGTGCCGAGCGAGCCGCTGCGCGTGATCGGCATCGATGACTTCGCCTGGCGGCGCAATCACCGCTACGGCACGATCGTCTGCGACTTGGAGAGGCGTCGGCCGGTCGCGCTTCTTTCCGACCGGGAGCCAGCAACATCGGAAGCTTGGCTCCGCCATCAGCGGCTGGTCCATACAGTCGCTCGTGACCGTGGCGGTGGCTATGGAGAGGCGGTGGCACGGGCCCTGCCGCAGGCCGTCCAGGTTGCCGACCGCTGGCACCTGATGGAGAATGCCAGCCGCGCTTTCCTCGATGCCGTGCGCAAGTCGATGCGCCAGATCCGTAGCGCCATTGGTGCCACCGTCGTCAATCCTGCGCTCCTGACGGCGGCGGAGAAGCTGCAATACGATGGATATCTGCGGCGGGAAGAGATCAACGCGGCGGTCCTCGCCCTCTGGCGGGAGGGTGTGCCGATCAAGCAGATCGTCAAGCGCACCGGCCATCACCGCCAGACTGTCAGGCGGATCGTCCGCGGCGAGCGCAGCGACGTCTTCCGACCTCGCCAGAGTTCGTTGGATGCGCATCTGCCCTGGCTCGATGCGCAATGGGACGCGGGAACTCGGAACGCAGCTGCTCTCTGGCGCTCGATGAGGACGAAAGGCTTCCGGGGAAGCCTCAGGGTGATCTCGGAATGGGCGACACGCCGCCGCCGCGCGGAGAAAGCGGACGCAAGCAGCCTCGCGCGTGTCCCGTCGGCCCGGACCATCGCGCGGTTGATGACCACCGGTCGCGACAATCTCACAAAGGCTGAAACCGTCACGATCGCGGCGATCGAGGACGGCGTGCCGGCATTGGTCGAGGCTCGCGAGATCATCGCCGACTTCCATGCCATGATTAGGATGAAGCGGGCCGAGCCCTTGTCATCTTGGATCGATCGAGCCTCCCAAAGCCTGGTCGCCTCCTTGGCCAATGGCGTCCGACGAGACGAGGCCGCTGTGCGAGCAGCAATCCTCTCGACTTGGTCGAACGGTCAGACAGAAGGCCAGATCACCCGCCTCAAGCTCGTCAAACGCCAGATGTACGGCCGCGGAAAGATCGATCTTCTCCAGGCGCGTCTGATCGGCGCGCAATGATCTCAAATGTCAGCGGGATTGCGTCAGACCCAATATTGGACGCCGATCTGGAGTGCGCCCCTGCGGGTAGACAGGATCAGGCTGCGGATTTGACCGCTAGCCGGGCGTGTTGATCCTCGAACTGCTGCGGGCTGAGATAGCCGAGAGCGGAGTGCAGTCGGTTGGCGTTGTAGACGTGATCGATGAAGCGTGGAAGGTCGGCGGCGATATCCTCGAAGGTGTCATATGCCATCGGATAGACGGCTTCGACTTTGAGCGTCTTCATGAAGCTCTCGGCCTTGGCGTTATCGTAGGGGTTGCCGCGGCGCCCCATCGATCCGACGAGACCGTGTTCGGCCAGAGCGTGCCTATAACGCCCCGCAGCATATTGCGATCCGCGGTCGGTGTGGTGGACGCAGCCGGGCGGCGGTTTTCGCTTTTCGATGGCGGAGTGCAGTGCGGCCAGTGTCAGCCGGACGTCGATCGAGCGGCCGATGGCATACCCGACGACCTTGCGCGACCAGGCGTCGAGGATGACGGCAACGTAGACGAAGCCCACGGTGATCGCGACGTAGGTGATGTCGGCCACCCAGAGCTGGTTCGGCCCATCCGGCACGATATCCTTCGCCAGGTTCGGGAAGATCGGCAGTTCATGATCGCCATTGGTGGTGGCGACGTAGCGCCGGCGCCGACGCGGTTGAAGGTCATGCTCGCGCATCAGGCGCCTGATTTTCTTGTGGTTCCGGCGGCTCTGGCGCGGTCGGTGCCGCGACGGGCTTCTCGGGCTGCGGCGCGGGTGGCGTGGGCGGTCGGGTTGGTTCCTCGGCGGGGCGGGGCTCCGGCGCGCGCCCGGCTGCGACCCTGGCCGCGAACTCGGCCCGCTGGGCCCGGACGACCTCAGCGGCACCCCTGGGGACGCCGGCGAGCGGGCTCCTGTCGCGGGGCCCGAGCGTGAGCGCGAGCTCGCCGTGGGCCGGGCCCTGCTTGAAGGCCGCGACGAGGGCCTTGACCTCGTCCATCACGACCTCGGCGGTCTCCTTGCCCGGGACCTTGATCTTGGCGGCCTCCTGGATGTGGTCGCTGATCCGGTTGGTCAGCTCGAGGGCGATCCGGGACTGCGGCGTGTTGAACATCTGGTCGATCATGTCGTGCGCCGACTCGGGGTAGTGCCGGTAGAGGCTCTTGGGGGCCTCCGGCTCGTCGCGCGGCGCGTAGTTCGGCACGGGGGGCGCGCCGGCGTGCTCGGTGTGGGCCGGCAGTTCGACGGGCGCCGGCCTCTCCGCCAGCACGCCCCAGGCCCGTAGGGCCCGCGCCATGCGCGATTCGGTGCGCGCCAGGGCCTCGGCGTGCTCGCGCTCCGCGCGCTTGAGCTCGGCCTTGGCCTCCCTGTGGATGAGGGTCACGATCTCCGGATCCGGGAGCGCGTCGAGTTGGGCCGTGAGGCCCTCGACGACTCTCTCCGTCTTGCGCTTGGGGCGCTCGGCCCCTTCGGGGGCCGGCTTGCGCTTGGGATCGGCCGCGTCGCGGGCGGCGGCCTCCTCGTCGGCCTTCTGGGCGGCCTTCAGGCCCCTCTCGATCTTCTCGCGCAGGGGCGCCGACGCCTGGGGGTCGGTGGCCTCGACGTAGCGCCTCAGGTTGAACGACTCGAGGCGCAGCTCGATCTCGCGCTTGACGTGGGCCTGCTTTGCCAGCGCGTAGCGCAGGGCGGCGTGGGCGTAGGCCTTCTTGAGCGCGTGGCCGGCGTGCCTGACGAGGCCCTTGCGGCCGAGGTGGCGCGCCTCGCGGTCGAGGTGCGTCAGCCGCGTCGTGCCGCTGCGGACGGCGCGCTTGATCCGCTCGACCTCGGAGAGGTCGACCTGGCGCTCGCGAGCGATGCGCTCGATCTCGAAGTCGACGAGCCGCTTGGTCTGGCCGGAGTCGAGGACCAGGCGCTCGCCTGCCTTCGCCTTCTCGAGGATCATGCCCTTGACGGACTTCATCGCCTCGACCGGCAGGCCCATGGCCTTGTAGCTGCGGTGGTCGTAGCGGACCGGGACGCCCGACGCGATCATCTGCTCGTTGACCGCCTGGGCGAAGCGCTTGCGTTCGCTGGCGACGAACTTGCCCCTGTAGTCCTCGAGCACGTTCTCGCGAAGCGGGTACTGCGTGGGGTAGTTGTCGTGCTTGTCGCGGATTTCTTCGGTCGCGGCGAACGTCCAGGTGTCGACCAGGGGCCCGTCCTCCCTGCGGAAGCTCTTCCCGCCTTCGGGGAAGGGCTCCTTCCAGGCGGGCCGGTTGAGCAGGACGATGTGGGCGTGGAAGTTCCTGTCGTCGTTCTTGCCCTCGACGGGGGCGTGGAGGACGCACCAGTAGGGGACGCGGTCGTCCTCGTACTTCTTCGTGAACGAGCGCATGACGGCGAGGCGGTCCTCGGCGGAGCACTCGTGGGGCAGCTCGACGATGAGGCGGTGCTGGATCGTGCCGTTGCCGCGCTCGGCGTGCTGCTCGGCCAGATCCCAGAAGGCCATGCGCTCCTCGAGCGTCTCGCCCATCTCAGGGGTGCCGAAGCTGAAGGCGACCTCGCGCGACGGCCCCAGGCCATTGGCCTTGTCGTTGGCGGCGAGCTTCTCCTCGTCCTCGAGGTAGCCCTGCATGCCGCCGGGCGTGCGCCCCCGCCCGCCCCGGCCCATGGCCGCGTCGAGCTCCTTGTCGAGGTCGAAGGCCTCGGCGGCGCCGTCGCGCTCGATGTAGGCCATGTGCGCCCCGCTCGTCGTCGTGTGCGACGTCGGCTTGGCGAACTCCTTCCTGCGCTTGCCGTAGGTGTTGGTCGCGGGCGCCGTCTCGCCCTGCTTCAGGGCGATCGACTTCTTCGAGACGGCGGTGTGGTCGAAGTGGAACGGGCGCCCGCCGGTGTCGGGCGCGGTCATCCGGATCGAGGCGCGACCGCCCTTGGCCTTGGCCCCGTGGTTCCTCAGCGCCTTCGAGAGCGCGGCGGCGAACGCTGATTCAGTGGTGTGCCCGAGGCCCTTGAAGGGATTGCGCTTGACGGCGTTCTCGACGCGCTTCTGGGCCTGCTTGGCTTGCCTGTCGGAGGCGCGCTTGAGCATCCGCGCAATCACGTCGGCGTCGGGCGAATTCATCATGAACCCGGCCACCCGTCAGTGTTCCGGGTCTTCGTGTAACTTTCGAGAACGTGAGCCCAACACTCGGCAACGCGCTTGGCGCGTTGAGCCCGAGGGAATAGCGACGCGCGCATCGATGCCGATTTGGGAGGAATGATTTTAAACGTGCGTATTATGGGGATATGTCGAGAATATGACCGGAAGTCTCGCAGCAACGCCAAAATAATGACAGCCAACGTCGAACAATCATATTGTATCAATTTACCATTTCTTGTTGAACGAAAACTCAAATTAAAATCAAATTGTTCGTCATCTCCAAAGTTGCCGAGCTCGACAAAAATATCGTCGCCTCTTTCAAGCGCCTGACTCAGAAATTGATCGTTCCACGCAAGCGCTTCTACCAACGGCTCCACAAACTGATCAAAATCCTGAAGTGGCTCAAATAAAGGGTGCGGCCACCGCTCCCCTTCCAAGCCACTCATCAAATGAATGCCGGGGTCATTATAGATTGAAGCCAACTCAGAGAACGCAGTAATATCTGATTTTTCTGTAGAATCCGCAGAGAAAGATCGCTTATATCCTGGTATCAAAGCGATTTTGGCTAAATATCGAAAGTATGATGCCTTTTTGATGGCATCGCGAGGATCATTCGCCCAGATCACCCAACGGTCATATTCCTCGTGAGATACAGAATGTAAAAACGTAACGCAGGACAAGAATCGGGGAACGCTGCTCGCGGTGCCGCAGTCATGCCCAAAATAATACATAGCGCTCTGGCCTCAATCCGTTTCTGCACCGGACCCTCGCCAGAGGTTGGGGAGACCCGCCGCTCTGGCGAGGGTCTCAACCTCATCACGTCGATTTCCAGGACCCAGTCGGCCCGAGGCTATTTTTGCCCATCGACATAGTCAGGGGTGTCTGATTCGGTTCGCTCGATCAACCCAAGAGGCGCGGTCGCCGGCCTTGGTCGCGCTTTTGGAGCGCTGAGCCAAAAGTCGGAAACAGGAAAGCTTCGACGTTGGTCTCTCGGCGCAATGTCGGAACAGGCTGGCTGTCGAATGGAAAGTAGGCTTGGCGCCAGGTCGGCGCCCCATCGCCAACTAAACGAGAGCGCTTGATCCTTACCGTTCGAAATGCACCGCGCGACGCACACCTGACGCCCCGTGGCTTGCGAGCGCAAGTGGGGGAAGTCGTCAATCATCATGAGCGAACGGCGTTCGGCCGTCGTTTCTATCGATGTCGCCACCAATTTGAGGAATTTGAATCACGTTGCTTGACTATTGTGAGCGGCATGGTTTATGTTACTTTTCGTATGCTGAATAGCGGCCGAGTGCTTGAGGTTGTCAGCATGGCCAGTCTCGCCTCTCACTCAGGCGCGATCAGGGGCAGGTGGAGTCCGCCCTCATGGCACTGCCGTGATGCGCGCCAGACGATCTGGCAAGGTGGCGACATACGCTGCGCTAGAAAGTCGGCTGGGATCCTAGGGGGTCTCGTTCTCCACGTTCACAGATCCGGTGAATGCAGACCCCTGGGAGAACCGCTATGGCCACGACGATCGGTGTTACCGCGAATAAGAAGGCTGAGAAGTCGCAAAAGCTGCAGAGTTTCCGTGTAAACCTTTACGGAGACCACAGTCGCGTACTTTTCCAGTGGTCTGGAAAAGCCGTCTCCGCAGACGCTGCAGAGGCATTGGGCTACAATGCCTACAAGCTCGCGGTGCGCGCGCTGTGCCAGGCACAGAGCGTGTCGGCGCAACTTAGTCAGCTCGATCTGGACATTAAATCATCAGAGGTCCAGGCATCGTCGGTACAGGACGGCTGGCGCATAAGCTTCGTCGTGCCACAACTGATCGCAAACTCCGAGGGCGCCTCCCTTGCGAAGCTGCCAGTCGAACAGCTGAGAGCGCTCGTCGCAAGTGCAGCGCTGACTGACCCGGCATCCCGGGAGGCGGCGCGCAACCTTGAGCCTATGCTCATTGGTTTTTGGTTCTGTCACGAAGGCCAATATGGGGGCAAAGGCAAGGGACTTAGGGAGGTCGGCACGTGTCTTTTGATCAAGCGCGAGAACAGGGAAGTCCGGCACTATTTTATAGATGCGGCGCTCCGGGACGCGCTCCGGCTCGTGACCTTACGCACTAGCTTGCCCTTTCGCGGGACCGCGCTACCCCGTTATCATCCTTTCGCAGGGCCAACCACAGAGTTATTGTTGCCCGCCAGCGCAACTATCAGGACCATCGTCCTGACGGATCCGCCCCAACCGCCGCTGCTCTTGCTTAACTGGCTCGACAGTGAAGGGTACGGCTCGGTGGCGGACCGGCTTCGCGCCAGATTCGAACCTGCTGTGGTGAAATAAGATCGAAGGATGTGGCTGTCGTCAGCATGCCAAGTACGAAATGCGCCAGAATTCCCCGTTGAAGGTTGGAAAAGAGAGAAGCGATCGGAGCTCTCGACCGAGTACCCCTGTGAGCTTTGTCCGGAGAGGGCGGCTGCGGGCCTGATCCTCCGACGGAATATGTCTCATGACCAGTTCGAACATGGGCGGCGACACCGCCTTGCCCGATGACGAGGAGCTGCGGCTCTATCAGCGCGCCTATCTCGCCCAGCAGCAGGCCGACACGCTTTATCTGCGCTGGGAGGCGTGCATGGCGCATGCAGTTCTGCTCGAGCAGAACCCCGGCAAGATCTACCACGATCATGCGGGGTTGAACGGGCGCCAGTTGGGCGAAGGCGCGCGGGCGGCCGCCCGTCGCTTTGCGCTCCTGCTTGCCGAGCCGCCGGCCTTTGCCGAAGAGATCCTGGCGCTGAAGATCGCAGTGTATGAGGCGATGGCGCGCGACGACGACGAGATGCGCCGCTCTCGCGCGGCGCCGATGATCGAGATGGCGATGCATGCCGATGCGAAGGATCTCGGCATCGTGCTGACGAAGGTTCCGATCGGCATGGACCCCGGCCAGGGAACGCACTGATGGCCGGGTACATCTTCTACGATCTGGAATGCACCGGCTTGTCGCCGGCCTTCGACGTTCCCGTTCAGGCCGCCTTCGTTCGGACCTGCGACGATCTCGTCGTTCAGGACGAGTTGGTCCTGCGGGCGCGCCCGCCCGATCACATCGTGCCGTCGCCCGAAGCCTTGTTGGTTACGGGCCTGCGGCCCAGTGACCTGATCGAGGCCCCGCTCGACCAGCTTGGCATGATGCAAGCCATCGCCGCGTTCATCGAGGCCGCGGCGCCAGCCACGATCATCGGCTTCAATAGCCTGAAATACGACGAGGAGATGCTGCGCCAGGCATTTTTTCAGAATCTGCTGCCGCCGTATCAGACCTCGCTTGGCGGTCACCGGCGCGCCGATGTGCTCGTGATGGCGCGGGCCGTGGCCGCGCTCGATCCCGGCGCGATCCGTGTTCCCGAGCAGAAGGGCAAGCCGTCCTTTCGGCTCGGCGAGCTCTGTCGTCTGAACGGCATCGGCCTCACCGAAGAGGACGCGCATGACGCGCTCGCCGACGTGCACGCGACGATCGAACTGTTCAGGCTGCTGCGGGAACGCTCGCCGACCCTGATGGCGGCGCTCTTGGAGAATGCCGACAAACGTCACGTCCAGGCGCGGCTCGATGCCGGCGGACTCCTCGGCTTGTTGGCATTTGGCACGATCATACCCGTCACGGGCCTGATGACGGCGCCCGCCAACCCCTCGAGCATGGCGGTCGCTGATCTCAGCGTTGATCCCGCCAGCTATCTCGATCTGCCGCCGGCCGAACTTGTGGCCGCGATGAACGCGCGGGGCGAGCGCCCAATCCGAATGGTTAAGCTAAACGCCCAGCCGGTTTTGCTGCCATGGAGTCTGTTTCGTCACGCTGCTGCACCGTGCGAAACCGACGCGGTCCATCTGGAGCGCATCCGGCAGATCAGCGCTCATGATGATATCTGGTCGACTCTGCCAACGGCACTCGAGATGCGTTTTGCCGACCGTGCGCCCAGCCCATGGCCCGAAGGCCAGCTCTACGATCACTTCATCCCCAATGGCGATGCCCGGGCCTGTGTCACTTGGCACCGGCTTGACTGGGATCGGCGAACTGCATTCGCCGCGGAAAACTTTTCAGACGAAAGGTTGCGCGCCTTCGCGAACCGTCACGCTTTCCTCACCGCACCGCAGACTCTCTGCGACAACGGTCGGCGAAAAGGGCAGGACTGGTTGCTGCACCGTCTGACGACGTCAGAGGACGTTCCCTGGTTGACGCTGCCGCGTGCGCTCGCGCGCTGCGTCGAGCTGAAGGTGGCCAGCAACAACGATAGCGAGCGTTCGCATCTCGACGAGATCGCGCTGTGGCTAGCCGAGCGCTTGAAGGCAGCCCAGACCTCGCTCTGACCGGCACGGCATCGGCACGGTTCCGAGACGGCGTTCTAACGGGAGTTCCCGTGCCGCGCCCGTCCCGGTGCCGTCTCGCTGCGGTCGGGCGCAATCGGCACGGCTCCGGCACGGAGTTCTAACGGATTTTGTGGTGCCGGGTCCGTCAGGGCTCCGACCCGCGGCGGTCGGACGCAACCGGCACGGCAACGGCACGGCTGCGGGACGGCATTCTAACCAAATTTCCCGTGCCGAGCCCGTCCCAGTGCCGTGCCGGTCTCGTGTTGTTGTTGGAAATAGCGGGTCCAAGGCGGCCGGGCTCGGCCGGTCGGGAGGAGAGGAAGGCGTGATGCCAGGAGGGAATGACCCCTCGGGAAAAAGGAAACACACCATGTCGAACACCATCGCCTCGCTCGCAGATCTCGAGCTCGAACTGCCGCTCCGCCCGATCACCGACGACCTCTCCGCGTTCACACGCAGCCTGTCGCTGTCTGGCAGCGCCGAGCAGGGCTATGCCGCCTTTGCGGCCCAGACCTGTGCCGTGGGTGACGTCGCCTCGCGCGCGCGGGGCTATGCCGAGGAGATCATGCGCTTCCTCGCGCTCGCCGACACTTCCAGCAAAAGCCAGGTCGCACTCTTCCTCGACATGCTGATCGCGCTCTCGCTGCTCAACACCGCATCGACAATCGCCGTCGCCCTCGCGCCGCCCCGCAGTGCTGCCGACTTCGCAACGCGCCAACGTGTCCTCGTCGACGTCCTCGCGGCAATAGGCGATGACGCGGGGTTCGCTAACCTGGCTCGAAAGGCATTCTTCCATGGAGGCGATGATGACGCTTCCGGTGGCCGTCACGACCTCCGCGCCGCCAGCGTTCCGGGGATCGAGGATACGCGAGACCGTATTCCCGCGGCGGTCGGCCTCGAACAGGGCATGAGCCTCGCCGCCTTCCTGAAGGATCAGGCTCCGGCGGGTACGCTGATCGAACGGGCCGCCCTGCAGCTCGACGACGCCGACGGCTTCGCGCGCGAAATCGAAAGTGCCGATCTCGATCAGGAGCGGCTCGACCGGCTGCAGCGCGCGCATCAGGGGGCCTGCCTCCTGGCAACCGCCGATCTGGCGCGCGCCTGCCTGATCGCCGCCGTCTCGAGCCGCAATGATCACCTGGGGGATCGCGTGGCGGATCTCTCTCGCCGCCTCGGTGAGGCGCGCCTGCGCGATATCGTCGCCTTCGCCGCCCAAGCCGCCGATCGCCTGAGCGATCTCCGGCGGATGCAGCACGAGGCCGCCGGTCGCTCCAAGCTGCTCTGAACCCAGGCATCTGTCGATCCTCCAACGCTCGCCGAGCTTGCGAAGGGCGCCGCGGACCGCGGCGCCCTTCGCGTTTCCAGGAACAGACGAGGGACAGCGTGGCCGCAAGGGCCATGACCCACGTGAGAACGAAACCGAAAATGACTGAACACGACCCTCAGCGCCCCATCACGCCGCATGACGGCGATGCGCACGACCGGCGGATCGGACCAATCCGCGATCCGCTTGCCTCCATTTCGGAGGCGATCGGCGACGACCCTACGATCGCCGAGCTTGTCGCCTTGCGCGCCAGCGCGCCGGATCTGAAAGAGGCCGCGCGCGACGCCAAACGCTGCGCCGACGAGGGCACGCGCGTGCAATTGGGTGGACCTCATCCCCACATCGTCTGCAACGCATCTGTGGCGCTGAAGCTCGCTGGCCTGTCCTGCGCCGCACTCGTCGCGATCTGGCCGTCTGATTCTCTGCAGGAGGCCGAAGCCAAACTGGCCTTGGCGGAGCATGGCGGTCCCTATGGCGCCGATACCGACCGGGACACGGCTGCGATGCTGGAGCCCGACACGGCCATCCGCATCCGTCATAAGCGCGCCGCCTTCGACCCGGGTTCGCTGATGCTGCAGCCAGGTCCCGTGGCTCCCACCAGCGGCGACCGTGGTCTCGCGACCTGGCCGCTGAAGCGCTTCGATCTCGTCGATCTGACGCCCCAATCTGGCGGCGAGGTTCTGCTCTCATCTCGTCAGATCGCGCGCTGGGGCGCGTTCCTCACGGCCGAGCCCGACTTCGAAAAGCTCGAGGCGCGTGTCGAGACGATGATCACCACGGCCGATCGTCTGAAAGCGCTCGCTCGGCAGACGATCGAGGATGCGACACATCTGCGACGTGCATCGGAAGCGGCGCTGATCCTGGCCTATCTCGCCGCGGCGCAGATCGCGATCTGGCCCGCCTTCAAAGGCTCGACCGGTGCAGCCGTTAAGCAGCGGCTGGTCAAGATCATCAATGACCGGGCATCCCGCAACGATCCGCTGCCCATGCAGGCGACGATCCGGCACCTCTATTCGGAGGCGATCTGGCCAGCGAAGCAGTGGCGGTATGGCGTGACCATCGAGCTTGAGCCTGACTGGCTGCCGATCGTCTGAAACAGGCCAACACAGCCGAGAAATCAAGGAAGGGCGGCGCCGTGAGGTGTCGCCCTTTTGCATGCCGAAGCGAGCGGGAAGGCGCTGCGAGGAGCAGATCACCCCTCCTGAAAACGGAACGAAGTCCATGAATACCAATACCGAATCGACGATCTGCGCCGACGACAATACGCTGAAGCGGTCGACCGAACTGGTCGGGATCTGCGACGAATTGGAAGCTCTTGAGTTCCTCATCGACGATGACGAGCCCGGGCTCCGTCGTGTCGCTGCAGTATCGCGCGATCGTCCCGCGCTGGTCCAGATCCGGGCGCGTGCGCAGTTCCATACGTCCGAGATCTCCCGCACGCTGGGTGACGTCCGAGACGGCACGGTTGCGCCGGATGAGGCTATTCTCGATAGCACAACGGCTCTGACCCTGCTGGTCGACAGCGCCAATGTCGCGTCGCTGCTGGTCGTACCTCGGGACTACGACGATCATCGCGCGCTCGCCGACCTGCGGCGCGCCATGCGCAAGGTGGCAAGTCGCTCTCGCGACCCTGACGTTCGTGCTCGCGTGACGCGGATCTGCGGCGGCGAGTTCGTCGCGATGAGCGAGCAGGGGATGAAGCCGCCGAGGCTGCCGTCACGCGTCTGCCAGGAGAGTGACGCGACGCCGGGCCAGCCTGGGGCATATCCGATCTCGACGACGCCATCGCTTCGGCTCTGGCTGGAGACAGGAATCGATCCCGCCGACCTGCTCGACGGCGCCCGCAGCCTTCTCGCGCAGCTCGACGTCTGGCGGCGGGTGCAGGGACGGATCTCTGAGCCGGGCCTGCTGGCAGATTCAATCCGGGGCGCCGAGCTTCTCGCCTACGCGCGTCTTGCTCGGATCTGTCTATGGCCGGCCCGCGATCCAGAAGAGGTTGCCATCCGGCAGGCGGCGCTCGCGGTGATAGCGCCGCGCTACCGTGACCCGGATCATCTACGTGCTGTCGTCGAGTGGGCGTTTGAGATTGGCGAGGCCCGGCTCCATCCAGGCTGACCCCGAGCCAATCCGTCATCGCTGTACTGGCCAAAAAGGCGCGACTGCTTCGTCGCGCCTTTCGTCATGACCGATTCCCGGGGGGGCAGCTCGACCGAGCCCGCCCACGGGATCAAGACCATGAACGATGAGATTTTTGATAGTGCCTATGCCGATGCGGACAAGACAGCGCTTCGACCCCACCTCAATGGTTCCAGAGGACCTGGGGAAGGTGATGGTGTACCAGCGCCAGGGCCATCAATAGAAGCGGAACCTCCGCATCACGTCGCCATCTTCGACCCCGGGGCGCTGCTGATCCAGCTCGAGCGCTGTTACGGCCGGGCCTATCAGTTCGAGGCCGAGACTGAACTAGGTCTTCCTCAGCCCAACCTTTCAACCGAGGAGCAGGTCCGGCTTGATAAACTGCGCTGGCTGGCCGACGACGAGCGCGGCCCGGCACGGCCGCTTCTGTTCGGATCGCAGGCGACGCGCGACCGGTTGGCGAAAGCCCGTCTGGCGTGCCCCGGTTTCGCCGTGGTCATCGACCTGGTCGATCGCTGCGTGGCGCTCTCGATGTTGTCCGGCGCCGCGCTCTCAGTTCCGCCTATCCTGATGCTCGGGCCACCTGGGATCGGCAAAACGCACGCTTCGAAGGCAATCGCGAAGGCGCTCGGGGTCGCCTCGCATGCTTTCTCCTGCGCGACCAATAGTGACGCTCAACAGCTTGTCGTTGGCCATCCGACCTCTTGGCGCGGCTCGCGCATGAGCGTCGTGAACGAGGCCCTGGTTGGCGGCGACACTGCGCAACCCGTCATCATTCTCGACGAAATCGACAAGTTCCAGACCCATCGCGACGAGCAGCCCTATCACGTCCTGCTGAATCTATTCGAGCCGGAAAACAGTCGGGCTCTCGAGGACGAGTACCTGCGCATTCCCTTCAACCTATCGTATACGATCGTCGTCGCGACGGCGAACGACGCATCGCGCCTGCCAGACTACATCTTGGACCGGCTGGCGGTTTTCGAGATTGCGCCACCGTCGGGCGATGAGCTCCTGGCCATTACCCGCCTGATCGTCGCCGCGGCCCTTGCCGAGGCGCGAGGGGCAATCGTTCCACCTGGAGACGATGTCCTCGCGCGGCTCGCCCGCGCCAATCCCAGACGCATCACGCGCATCGTCAGGCTTGCCCTCGGCTACGCCGCCGCCGCCGGGCGTGACCATCTCAACCTTGCGGATGTCGAGGCGGCCGATCGCCTGACCGCCGGGGCGGCGAAGCCGGAGGCGATCGGGTTTCTCGGCGCCGGCCGTGACGGCTGATGAGCCTCGGCGGGGATGGAGAGCTGAAGTGAGAAGGGAATCGCGAGGCGCTGATGCCTCACCCCACGGGACTTAGAGGAACTGACGATGACGACGAACACGAATGCCAGCCAGACCAGCAGCAAGCGCAGCTCCATGGCTCCGGGAACGCAAATCCTTCCCGATGGCTCTGCCGGCGTCGTAAGCCACTGGTGGGAAGTCCAGTGGCCACGCGTCGGGGGAACGATCTCCTGCCGCTCGCGGAGGACGCCTTCACCTCGGTGGCCTTCGAGATCCGGTATCAAGCGGGAGAGCTGGTCTTCATCTACGTCGCCGGCTGCCCGGAAAATCATCGCAACCCCTCGGTCGAGCGCGGGCTGCGTGGCGTGGCGGAGCGGCTCTACGCCTGTCTGCACAAGGTCTCGGTGACCGCCCAGGTCAATATCCGCAGCCGGCTGCGCGAGCTCTCCAAGGACCGGTACGGCTGTCAGACCCTCTCGGTCGATGGGTATGTCTGTAGCGACAGGGG
This sequence comes from Allobosea sp. TND4EK4, assembly GCF_900156025.1. Lineage (GTDB taxonomy): Bacteria > Pseudomonadota > Alphaproteobacteria > Rhizobiales > Beijerinckiaceae > Allobosea. The sequence continues at coordinate 530,876 of NZ_FTMO01000002.1, read as the reverse complement.
CTTCGACAACTGGACCGCCCAGATGATCCTGCCTCACGGTGGGCCGCTCGAGGGCTCGCCGGTTCGCGTCGGTGACCGCTGTCTTCACGTCAGGCTGCCGCAGGATATGTCGAAGGACGAGTTCGATGAGCGCCTGCACGCGGCGATGCGCAACGCGTCACTCAACGACTGGCTCGATTCGGTAGAGGGGCAGGCGCATTGCGCCCAGATCGGGCGCAGTCCAGACGAGTTCCGACGGCTCACCGGCTACGGCTTCGCGAGGGACCAGCGCGTCTCGCTCGCAAAGGAGTTCTACTTCTTCAGGCCCAAATCGCGCGATGCCGACCGCCTCGTGCGCATCGCCGAGGTCATCATCCACGACTGGTGCACGACGCCGCCTAAGCAAAGGTCGCTCGCGAGCTACAAATCCCGGGGGCAGGGGTACTACGGCCAGGAGTCTGCGGCTGTCGGTGGTCGAATCGCGTAGGCGGCAATCGGTCGACGACGACCGGTGAATACGGCGTTACAACGCGCCGTATCTCATAGCGACGTTGGCCGGTCGGGTTGCCGCGAGAATCACCCCCGCGCAGATAGTCCGTCGCATAGGTGATTCGCTGCCGTTCGAAGACGATATCGCGGAGGCTTTCGCCGATGAGATCGGTCTCGCCCAACAAGCGGAACGCCGCTCCGGGCTCGGCGACGAACACCAGACCCTTAGCCTCGACGACATTGCCGGTCGGATCGGATTGCCAGCGCACCGAGACCAGAGCGAGCTTGCGGCTGTCGCCCTCCGCAGAGCCGTAGTGGACGTCGGCGTTGACGGCGTTGACGGCGAGCGCGCAGCGGGTCGGCTTGAAGTCCATACCGGTGCAAGCTTGCGCCCTCGCGGTCAAAGCCGCCCGGATCTCGGCTGCGGCAGGGCCCCGGGCGACGCCGAGCGCGTCATCGGTGTCGGCATAATGCTCGCCGACCTCGGCGCGCGCTGTGGCGATGGCCAGCATCAGGCCAAGCGTGGCCAGCCCGTATCGCTTCAGGTTCATCGCAGCGTGGCTCATCGGGCCGCCTCCAGCCAGCGCAGCTTGGCGTCGCGGCATTCGAAGGTGGTCATCCCGCTTCCGTTGAACAGATCGGCAAGGGTGACGACCGCCCCGGTGGCGAAGCCCACGCCGCGGACAACCGGCGTCGGGTCGTTGCGGTCGAGCGTGGTGGCCAGGCAGCCGACAAGGTCGGAGGCGGTGGTCAGCGGCGCCTTGCCCTCGAGATTGCCGAGCGCCCAGACCTCGACGCCGCCTTCGCGCGAAGCTTTGCGCAGCTTCAGGTTCACCGAGACTCCGCCCTGCGCTGGCCCGATCGTGATCGAGGGTGAGCCGAACCAGGAGGTCGTGGTCGTGACCGCGAACCCGTCGATCGTGGCAGCGCAGACCATGGTGTTGTAGTCGACCGGCCCCAGTGTCCCGTTGGCACGCGCAACCGTCATCAGCTTCGGCCCGCCCAGCGTCTCGATGCCGGCCTTGTCGAGCGCGTTCTTGCAGGCACGCTGGATGAAGGAAGCTTCCATGCTCTTGCAGGACGTGTCGATGGCGCGCATGCCGTCGTCCTGGCTGGAAAACAGAGTCTTCGACCAGACCTCGTTGCACGCCTGACGCGCCGTGCGGATCAGCTTGTCGGCGACGATCTTGTTGCCATACGCCTCTTCCAGGTTGTCAACGATCTCGTCGGTCACCTGCCGTCGGATCGGCAGGACCGCGGCCTCGTAGCGCTCCTTCGCGCTGCGGGCGAGCGCCGGGTCGCCAATCCCGAGATTGGGCATCGGCAACCACTTGGCAGCGACCATGGCTTCCAGCGTCCGATCGCTGCGCTCGGCTGTCGCAATCGCAGTCTGGAGCCGCGTCTCGGCCGCCTTGGCCAGCACGGCGTCGGCCCGGGCCGTGCAGCCGGCGATGACGGCATTGATCAGGTCGTCCGGATAGAAGCTCCGCAGCGGCCACCAATTGTCCTGCGCGCCGTAGCCGGTGCACCAGCCTCGCGCCGTGCCGATGCTTTCCTTCGCCGCCCTGATGGCGATCCAATCGAGCATGCCGCTGACGAGGACGTCCTTATTGGCAAGAAGATGCGCGTTGACGGCATTCCAGCAGCTGATGGTCAGGCCGCGCGCCGCGCGGGTCCGGGCATCGACCGGCGCCGCATTGGTGTCGAGCAGCGGCGGTCCGGCCGAGTACCACGGCCCAAGGAGTTCGGAGCAGACCTGGCCCGCCTTCGGGATCGCCGGCCGCGACAGGTCGAGCAGCGCGATCAACCGCGCGACCTGGTCCGATAGTCTGGCCGCCTGCGCGGGAACCTCGGCACCACGATCGCTGCCGAGCTGCTAGAAGCGCTGCTGCAGCGCCTTGGCCTGCACCGCCGCCCCATCGTCGCGGAAACGCAGGCCCGCATCTGGATAGGCTGCTGTCGCCGTTGCAACGAGGCAGAGGCTCGATGCGATCAGGAAGCGGGATAGGGTTTGCCGGATCATGCAGGTCTGCCCTCAGGCGCTGTCGTTCGACAGCTCGTAACATGGGACTATAGGCATCTTACTAATTGACGCTGAAACCGGTGTCGCTGGAGGCATCACCGGCACTGGGACTTGGGATTGAACTTAATAATGGGTCTAATTACCGTGGATAAATCGACCCTGATCCGTTGGACATCGCGCGGTGGACGCGCGCGAACTCCTTGCCTGGAACATGAGACGGCTGCGGGTCGAGCGCGGCCTGTCGCAGGAGAAGCTGGCGCTCGATAGCGCCATCGACCGAACCTATGTCAGCCGGCTCGAGCGGCGGATCGAAAACCCCTCGATCGCCATCGTCGAAAAGCTCGCGCTGACGCTGGATGTTCCGATCGCGCAGATGTTCGCCGAGCCCGGCCATGACGACCCTGCCCCGCAGCCGCTGCGGGCTGGCCGTAAGCCGAAGAGCTGAACGGCCGGACCTCGGCCGGAGATATCAGAGAGAAGGGCTCTCCCGCTCCAAACGGAAGGGAACCCCCATGAATCCAGCAAAGCCTTTGCCGGCCGCCGCGCTGCTCGCCCGCAATCTCAAGCGCCTGCGTGATGAGCGCGGCCTGAGCACCGAGGATGTCGTCCGCCTCTCCGGCATCGCCGCGATCCGCCTTGAAGCGATCGAGGCGGCAACCACTCAGGCCCACCTTGACGAGGTGGGCCTCCTCGCGCTCGCGCTCGGCGTGCGCATCGCGACACTCTTCGCCGCAGAATGAAGCAAACCGAACCGAAGCGCCCGACAGGTGCTTCGTCATCGGGAACCCAGAGGCAGCGCCTTCGCCGGCGCTGCCTTTTCGATTCCTGCAACGCCGGGCAGCGGCAAGCCATCAGGAGAAAGGAGAAAACCGACGGAATGACACCGTCACCCCCATGGATTGAAGGACAAGATCATGAATACCAAGACCCGCCGCGACGAGCTGCTCAGCACCATCGCCATCGACCCGAACCGCTATCCCGTCACCGACGATCTCGCGGGGCTGGAGGAGCTTGTCCCCGCTGCGCCAAGCGAGGCGGAGAGCCTCGCCATCTTCCGCAACCAGCTGCCCGGCCTGCTGGAGATCAGGGGTCGCGGCCAGGCTCACACCGAACAGGTTCGGCGCCTGATCCTGCTCCTCGCCCGCGAGAAGGGGCAGGTCGAGCGCTGGATCAATGTGGCCAATGCGCTGACGATCCTGACCAATGCGTCGAACCTCGCCCTGCTCCTGCTGCCGGACCGCTCGGCGGACGACGTCTGGGCGCGAGAGCAGTTCGGCCGCAACCTGCTGCGCCATGCCCGCCGGAACGGCGATGGCGAGGACATCGCCCTGGCGCGTCGTGCGGTCGGCGATCTCCCGCAGCGCCCCGCGCATCTGGCGCTGCCGACCAGCGCCAATGCGGTCGCCGAGATGATCGAGACCATGGCGCGACGGGTCGGCGCGCTCCAGCTGAAGCCGGGGGATGTGACCGAGGCCGGCGCGCCCCGCGCCTGGACGCTCGAACAGGCCGGCAGCCTGAAGGCGTACTTCGCCGCTGCGCCCGATCTCGGTGAGCTTCTAGACGGCGCCCGTCACCTCCTCGCACTCGTCGATGAGCTGCGCCGTGGTGACCAGCCGACCGGGATGGACGACGCCGCGATCGAGGGCGGGCTGATCCTCGCCTACGCCCGGCTGCTGCGCGTCGCGCTCTGGCCCGCCCGCAATGCGACGGATGTCGCCGCCAAGATCGCCGCCCGCGATCTCGTGCGCTCCCGCGATGCCGACCCCGACAGGCTCGGCGCGCTCTGGGAGATCGCCTTCGGGCAGGGCGAGACGGTGGCTGGCCAGAGCACCCGGTTCCTCAACATCGACGAGATCGACTGACGGCCGGATTGCAGTATCCGTCGCGGACTATGCGGAGGGGCGCGCCTGCAAGGGCGCGCCTTTCGTCATGGCGATGAGGAGGAGGTGAAAGGGCGGATAGGCCGACCCCTCAGGACAATCCAGATCATGACCGACAACACTGCACCGTCCCTGCGCGACCTCGTCTTCACAACCGATAGCGTGCCCGTCATCGACGAGCTCGCCGCGCTCGATACGCTTCTGCCGGAGCTGCCGGACGCGCTGGAGTGCCATGCCGCGCTGCTCGAGCGGCTCCCGCCGATCCTCGACCTTCGCGGCCGCGCACTGGTGCATACACGAGAGTATGAGCGCTTCCTCACCCTCGCGGAAGCCGATCCCTCGGCATTGGAACATCTGGTTGATATCGGCAACGCGCTCGCAGTCCTCGCCCATGCCGGCGGAATCGCGATGCTGCTCGTTCCGCCCGGCTCGGCCGAGGACCGCTTCGCGAAGGCCATGCTCGCGAAGGAGCGGGACCAGCAGTATCGCAACGGCGGCGGTGTTCATGATCCGAAGCTGATGGAGCGCGCGCTGCGGCGGTCTTTCGCCGACAGCGATTCGCGTCTCGTCATCGGCGCGCGCATCCTGGCCGGCATGGGCGAAGCCGCCCGGCACTTCAGCGGCGCCGTCCTGCCGCAGCCGGGTGCCGGCGACGGCACCGCACCCGACGTCTATCACCTCGAACATGGGCCGGCGCTGGAGGCCTGGTTCGACGATCCGCCCGATCTCGCTCTCCTGCTCGGCGAGGCGCGGGACCTGTTGGCGAGCGTCGAAGCCTGGTCGCAGGCCGAGCCTCCATCTCCCTTCTGGTACGGCGCCCGGCGGGGCGCGCTCATTCTCGCCTATGCAAGACTCTGCCGGATCGGGCTTTGGCCGGCGCGCACATCGGCCGATCTCGTCGCGAAGATGGAAACGGAGCGCCTGATCAGCGAGCGCACTGAGGACCCCGATGCGATGCGAGCCCTGGTCGAGATCGCGCTCGGCGTCGGGCGCCGCATCGCCCGGCAGGGCGGGCGCTTCGTGAGCGTCCTCGGCGGCGTCGAGCTGTGAGGTCGGTCATGAACACGATCCCGTCCTACGACGCCGAGTTCCTTGAGAACCGGCGCTATCTCGAACTCCAGGTCCAGCTCGGTCATCTGCGTGACCAGCGCCCTGATGGCGCACGCACTGACACGGACGCGGACGGTGCCAGTGAAGTCGGCGCCGGCGGCACCATCGAACCCGTCGGGCCGAAAATCGAAATCTATGATGCCGAGCGCTTGGCGCGCCGTCTCGGACACGGCGATGGCTTCGTCGGAGATCCTGCTGAGGCCAATAACGACGAGGATGCCGGTCAGGCCCGTCAGGTCAGGCTCTGGACCAAGATGCATGCCGACGAGCGCGGGCCCTGGCGCCGACTCGTCGTCCCCGACGAGGCCATGATCGCGCGTGTTGCCGGCCTCAACGCGATCTGTCCTCACTTCGGGGAGATCACGGCCTGGATCGTTCGGGCGGCCAATCTGGCCCAAGCCACCGGCACTCCGCTGCGGCTGGATCCCGCCGTGGTCGTCGGGCCACCCGGTACGGGCAAGACCTTCTACGCCCGAAAGCTCGCCGAGGCGATGGGCGTTCCCTTCGAGGTCATCGCCATGAACCTGATGACGGATCGCGGTTCGGCCTTCTCCGGGTTGACGCCGGTTTGGCGGGCATCCGGGCCCGGTAAGGTTGCAAAGCTTTTGATCGAAGGCAGCCATGCCTGTCCGCTCATCGTCATCGACGAGATCGAGAAGGCCTCGCCGATCAATCCGCGGGAGACCCCGGAGAATGTCCTGCACTCGCTGCTCGAGCGCGAGAACGCCGCCCGCTTCGTCGACGAATTCGTCGATCTGCCGATCCGCGCCGATCACATCTTCTGGTTCGCCACGGCGAACAGCCTCGATCCGCTGCCGACGAGCATCGTTGACCGGATGATCGTGTTCACGATCGAGCCCAAGCCCGCCGAGATGCTCGCCATCCAGAGAAGCATCTTCCATGAGGCGAATCTGCGGGTCGGCCAGAGCTTCGCCGAGCCCGGGGCGGAACTGTTTCGGGGCACCGCCAGCCACAATCCGCGGACTCTCTCGCGTCTCTGGGACATCGCCATGGGTTTTGCCTGCGAGGCCGGGCGGCGACACCTCGTCGCCGCCGACATCCGCGGGGCCGAGCAGGTCCTGCTCGCCGGGAGAGAAGGCGCGAGGAGGCCGATCGGGTTCATCCGCCAAGCCACCAAGGGAGAGAGGGGAGGAGAGTGAGGCGAGAACGGGAGTACCCCCGGGAAGCCCGAGACCGACAGGAAACGAAAACTATGATGACCAGGACGAACAGCGATGGCCAGACCATCCCGGCGATGCCTCGCCGCATCCGCGAGGAGGGCAGCACGGCCGCCGTCACGCACTATGTCGAGACGCGCTGGCCCGCCATCGGCGGCAAGGATCTCGTGCCGCTCCCCGAGGGCGCCTTCCTCGATCCCGAGTTCGCCGATGCTTACCAGCCCAGCCACGTCGCCTATGTCTATGTCGCCGGCTCCGGCGACACGCTGAAGGCGCCCGACCAGCCGACCGGTCTCCATGGCCTGGCGCGGCGCTTCGCGCTGCCGCTGTTCAAGATCTCCGCGACCGCCTCGGAGAACGCGCTCGCCCGGATCGAGGACATCAATCTCGAGCGCTACGCCGGGATGTACGAGGCCGAGGCCGGCCTCGCCTGTGATCCGGGCTACGACAACTGGCGCCTCGTCCTCATCCACCCCTCGCGCAAGCCTCTCCTGGGAGCTCCCGTCGAGGCGCGCCCGCGTGTCATCCGCGTCGTCCTGCCGAGCGGGCTCTCCCTGATCGGCTTCGAGAAGGAACTCCATGAGCGGCTGAGCCCGGCTGCACTGCGCGGCTGGATCGCCTCGCCGGCCGGACGCCGGCACTGCGCCGATCTGCGCCTCGACCCGCGCGAGGCCATCCGTCTCACCGGCTACAACACCGGCGAAGGCGAGCGCGTCAGCCGGGCCGATGAGATCTACATCTTCAAGCCTCGGCTCGATGGTGGGCGCCTGCTGACGATCATCGAGCGCATCGTCCATGAATTCGTCGTCCGCGACGCCGCCAACGATCGCCCGAGCTGGGGCTGGGTCGCCCCGAACCAGGGTCTCGGCGTCAGCCGCTTCACCCAGCTCGCGCGGAACGCTTCGCCGGTCGCCTGAACAGTCAGTTCTCGGACGGCTCGAGCCGAGCCGTCCGCATCTGGATGAGGCTGCCGTTGTTTCCCAACGCCGCGCCAGCTTCAGAAGAACACCCGTTCACGTCCTGGGAGGAGCCGCCTGAGAGCCGTGATGTGAGCCATACCTGCGACACAGAGATTTTGGCCGGCCTCCTGACCTAGGACACGTCCTGCGCTTTTTTCCGGCGCGCTGGAGGCCGCTCCGGCCGGATCAGAACCAGTTCTCCTCGATCCGCTCTCTCCTTGGCCAGCATCAGGATACCGCGCATTGCTTCGATGAGCGGCGTCTCGATACCCGTGATTTCGCGCAGTTCGCTGGTCGAGAGGAGGCCTTTCCGGCCGTAGTTTCCGGCGGCATTTGCGGCATGGGAATGCCCGAGGACCCGATCGCGCGTCCTTTGCGGCAGCCGGAGTTGATCGATCATATCCGCCATCATGTGGCGTGTGCTGTATAGCGTCACGTCCTGACGCGTGACGATTTTCTTCTGGTTCTTGAGATACTGCCAGCTCTTGGTGATGGCCTGGCTCCAGCGCATCCGTCCGTCCGGTTTTTGATAAGGCTCGAGGTCGGGCAGCAGGCGCGTCTTGCCGAGTTTTCTCATATGGTCGCGATGGTCGAGAAGGCCGAGCTCGATCAACAGCGGGTGGAGCGGCACGATGCGTGCCGAGGCCCCGGTCTTGAGGTCGCGCATCTCAGCCAACGTGACGCGTCCTTTGCGGGCGTCGAAGGGGCGCAGATCAAGATAGGCGAGGCCGTCGGCTTCCCCAATGTCATCAAGCGCGAGAGGGCCGACTTCACCTGGCCTCATGCCCGTCAGCAGGAGGATCAGATAGGTCCAGTAGAGGGACCCCTGGATGAGGTATTTGCCTTCCGTCCAGATGCGTTCGTGGCTGTGGCAGCCGGTGAACAGAGGCAGGCGTAGGATGGCGAGGACCTCGTCATCGTCGAAGCTGTCGCGCGGCAAGCTGGCCCGGTTCTGCTGAGTCACCATGTTCAGCGCCGGCTTGATCGTCATCAACCCATTCGCATGCAGCCAGCCGAAGAACCGATTGAGTCCGGAATGATAGTTGTTTCTGATGGTTGTTTTCGTCGCCTTTTCCAGAGGCGTCAGCGGGTTGTTCAGCGCGTGGAGATAGCGTGCATGGAGGGAACGTCCGATGGCGTTTGGGATGTTCTTTCGTGTTGGGATATTCGGAATTTCCAGATTGAGGGTCCGGAACTCTTCGTGACTGTAGGCCGCCGGGCGCTTGTTCCCGAGAAGGTCGAGCATGAAGGCGACGATCGGTCCGGTTTCGCTGCGGGCGCGATCATCGCCGTGGCGCTTGCGCTCATCGTCAAGGAACCTTTCGAAGTAGTCTCCCATGAGGTGCCCTCCGCCGCTACTCGCAACTGGAAGCTCGATCGGCGCAGTGGGCGTGGGGGAAGGTGTCTGCTCGCTCGTCGTCGACAAAGTCGGAACGAGAGACCAGGCGGTTTCGGCCGAGGAGGCGTGGATGTCGGGCTCGGTGGCGAACGGGGAAGTCTCAGGTGTCGGCGGGTGGGGCGTCAGCGCCGCAAAGCGGCGGTCCCGCGCTGCCCGCCACGCGCTGGCCCGTCCGGCTTCATAGGCCTCGGAGACATCGTCCGTCCGTTTCAGCGACCGTTCCGCGCTCAGGTTCCGTTCGCAGAAGTTCATCCAGAGCTCATTGAAGATCGGGTCCCGGTCGAGCGCAGGCATCTCGTCGATAAGCCGACGTACGACATGCTCGTAGGCCCGACGCCGCTCGAGCTTGTCCATGATCTCGCTAGGAGCGTCGAGGCGGAACATCCTCAACTGGGCCATCACGGCTTCGCGGCGCTCGGCCAGGTTGGTTGCGTTCTGCAAGGGAACGAGCCTCGTCAGATCATCCGCCAGGGCACGGCGGGCAGTCCGATAGTCGCTCGTTCCGAGTGAATATCGAACTAAGCGGCTGGATGAAGCCCCGGAGAAGGCCTTCAGTCGAATCTGCAGGTAGTAGCGACCGCCTTCGCGGCGGGTGAGATGGGAAGAGCGGGCCACGCGACGTCTCGCCAGCAAGCGGAATCGGTGTGAGACATCCCTGTGAGATGTCTCACAGTCCGCAGGTGTGAGGCGCTCGAAAAGAATCGATAGATTTCAAAACCTTGAACGCTGTCGGAGGTTCAAGGGAAATGGTGGTAGCGGGAGAGGGACTTGAACCCCCGACACGCGGATTATGATTCCGCTGCTCTAACCAGCTGAGCTACCCCGCCACAGGGTCCGGCCGCCGGAGGCGCCCGTCACAGGGGCGCGATATAGGCGGCGCCCCTTGTCCTCGTCAAGCCTCGCGGCGGGAATATTCCGTGTTCAAGAGGCCAGAGACGCCAGCTTGCGCAGGCGCACCACCTTGAAATAGCCGCGCCCGACATGGACCGTCTCATAGCGTCCGCTGGCCGCGGCCCAGTTGGTGAGACGGCTGACCTTGAAGTCGCTGCTCCAGCCGACGGCCTTCGCAAGCGGCGCGACGGCCGCCCAGAACGGCGCCAGGAGACCGCCATCGTCGACGAGGCGGCTGGAGATGATGATTTCGCCGCCGGGCTTCAACACCCGGTCCATCTCGGCCAGCGCCTGCTCGGGCTTGGGAACCAGCGTGATGACGAACTGGGCGGTGACCGCGTCGAAACGCTCGGCGGCGAAGCCGAGGCGGCAGGCATCCATGACGGTGAGCCCACGCACATGGGCGAGCTTCTGCCCGGTGACCTTGCGCTGGGCGACGCGCAGCATGTCGAGCGAGAGATCGGCCCCGACGACCCGGCTGCCCGGATCGAAATAGGCCAGGGTCAGCCCGGTGCCGACGCCGATTTCCAGGATCTCCGGTCCGCAGGCGCAGGCGGCGGCCACGGCCTCGCGCTGCGGGCGCGCCAGCATGCGCTGGTAGATCTTGTCGTAGAATTTGGCCCAGGTCGCATAGACGCGCTTCTGGCTGTCGAGGTCGTAAGTCACCGGCATCGGCGGTTCCGCATAAGAGAGACGCGCGGCTGAGCGCCGTCAGGACAGGGCGAGCGCGGCGGGGGAAACCGCATGCGGGATCAACGCCGGACGGCGCAGGATCGTACCGCCGCCGAGGACCCGGGCGCCGGGGCCGGCATCGGCGTAGATCACGCAGGCCTGGCCGGGCGAGACGCCCTCCTCGTCGTCGGCGAGCTCGACCCGCAGGCCATCCTCGTCGCGCGAGAGCCGCGCGGGGCGCGGGGCGCGGGTGGAGCGGACGCGCACAGCGACGTCGATCCCCTCGGCGGGCAGCGCGTCCAGAGCGGTTTCGCCCAGCCAGTTGACGTCGCGCAGCCGGATCTCCCGCACGCTGAGAGCCTCGCGCGGACCGACGATGACACGGGCGCCGTCGGCATCGAGGCGCAACACATAGAGCGGCTCGCCCGCGCTGATTCCCAGGCCCTTGCGCTGCCCGACCGTGTAATGCAGCACGCCGTCATGGTGGCCGAGCACCCGGCCGTCGAGATGGACGATCTCGCCCGGGCGGGCTGCACCGGGCTTCAGCCGCTCGATCACGTCGGCATAGCGGCCGTTCGGGACGAAGCAGATGTCCTGGCTGTCCGGCTTGTCGGCAATGGCGAGGCCGAGTTCGGCGGCGAGCGCGCGGGTCTGCGCCTTATCGATGTGGCCGAGCGGGAAGCGCAGCAGGTCGAGCTGCTCCTGCGTCGTGGCGTAGAGGAAATAGCTCTGGTCGCGGTTCATGTCCGCCGCGCGGAACAGGCCACGATGGCCGTCGCCAAGATCGCGGCTGACGACGTAATGGCCGGTGGCGAGCGCATCGGCCCCGAGCTCCTTCGCCAGATCGAGCAGATCGCGGAACTTCACCGTCCGGTTGCATTCGACGCAGGGGATGGGCGTCTCGCCGGCGAGGTAGCTCTCGGCGAAGCGCTCGATCACGGCGTCGCGGAAGCGGCTCTCGTAATCCAGCACGTAATGGGGAATGCCGATGGCTTCGGCGACGCGGCGCGCATCGTGAATGTCCTGCCCGGCACAGCAGGAGCCCGCCCGGTGAACCGCGGCGCCGTGATCGTAGAGCTGCAGCGTGACGCCGACGACGTCGTAGCCCTCGCGCTTCAGGAGGGCCGCGACCACCGACGAGTCGACGCCGCCCGACATCGCTGCGACGACGCGGGTCGCAGCCGGCGGCTTGGCGATGTCGAGGGAGTTGCGGGGCGTGGTCATCGACGAAAAAGGGTTTCCGGGGCGCGCTTGGATCTTCCAGGGCGCTCTTGGCGCCGATGGCGGCTTCTATACCGGCTTTGGCCGAAGCCTGCCAGCGCGATCGGCAATTCCTGCCGGGGGAGGGTCCGCGCCGAGCGATTCCTGCCGCTGGCGGAACCGGAGCTCTCGTCTAAGTCATTGCATTCCTTGAAAGCGGACATGGCTTGCAACTTGCTGCATCAGGGGCGGGCCACCTTATCCGGCTCGCCTCGCGGACCTGTCCATGGCTATCGATCCGGTGTTTTCCTCCCCCTCCGCAGCGGACCCGCCTCCGCAGCGCAGCCGTGCGCCCCAAACGGCGCGCGAGAGCCGGGACTTCGCGCTGCCGGATGCGCAGGACGAGAAGCGTCCCGCGCCGGACAAGAGCGCCGCCACGCGAGATTCATCGGCCCCGGCCGATGCCAAGACGCCCGATGCCGGCAAAGGTGACCCGCCGGCGGCGGAAGCGAAATCGCCCGGAACGGCGGTGCCCAAGCCCTCCGACGGTTCGTCCGCACCGCCGGCTGCACCGACGGGCGGACAGGTCGCGGCCGGGCAGAAGCCACAGGTTCCGGCCACCGATATCGGCGCCATTGCGAGCATCCTCGCGGCTGCCGAAGAAGCGACCGGCAAGGGCACGGGAACCCAGGCCGCCGGCGCCGAGGCTGCGGAAGCAGGGACGGTGCCCCTGGTGGTCAAGCCGGGCAAGAAAAAGGCCGGCGATGAGGCCGAGGTTGCCGGCCCCGCCCCGGAGCCGGCCTCCGCCCCTGCGCAAGCGGCGGGGACCGTTGCGGCCGCGCCCGATCTCGCGATTTTGCCCGGCACCGGAGCAACGGCCGTTGAGGGGCAAAGCGGTGCCGAGGCGCAGGGCGAGGCGGGTGCGGTCCCCGTGGGGGCGAACACGCGCGGCGCAACTGCGACCGTACTCCAGCATATCGGCAAGGGTACGCCCGGCATCGCTGTTGCGGGCGGACAGCCGGCGGAGGCAGGCAAGGTCGACGATAAGTCCGGCGGACTGCCCGCTGCGCAGCTGGCGGCCAAGGGTCATGCGGGACTCGGGGCCGCCGCTCCTGCCAAGACCGATGCCGGCCCGGCTCCCCTGACGCAGCCGAGCGGACAGCCTGCACAGGCTGAAAGCAAGCTGCCCGAAACCCTCCAGCAGGCGCTGGCGCCGATCGATCTCTCGGCGCTGGTCGCGCAGGCATCGGGCAAGCCCGCGGCCGCCCATCCGCAAGCGGCCGCCCTCCTGGACCCGGCCGCAGCGCAGGCGCAGCCTGCGCCTCAGGCACAGGCGAACGGCACTGCCGTGCCGACGCCGCTGCATCTCGTTCCCATCGAGATCGGCATGCGCGCTCTGGCCGGCGCGAAAAGCTTCGATATCCGGCTCGACCCGGCCGAGCTCGGCCGCGTCGACGTCAATCTCTCGATTTCAGACAAGGGCGAGGTCAGAGCGAGGCTCGTGGTCGACCGGGTCGAGACCCTGCACCTGCTGCAGCGCGATGCACGCACGCTGGAGCGCGCCTTCGAACAGGCCGGCCTGAAGCCGTCCGACAGCGGCGTCGATATCACGTTGCGGGACAATTCCGAGCAGGCCTTCCGCCAGCAACGGCAGCAGGACGAGGCCCCGCAACGGCAGCGGCACGCCCCCCAGAGCGACGAAGCCGATGCGATCGGCGGCGTGGCCGCCGTCGCGCCCCAGTCTTCACGCCAGATCGTCCGCCTTGGCGGCGTCGATCTCAGCATCTGAACGAGGACCGTCCCATGGCGATCTCGAACGTCTCCAACTCATCCTCGTCCAGCGGCACGAGCAGCTCGTCGAGCAGCTCCAGCAGCGCGAAGGGCATCGCCAACAATTTCGACCAGTTCCTGACACTGCTGACGACGCAGCTGAAGAACCAGTCCCCGCTCGACCCCCTGGATACCAACCAGTTCACGCAGCAGCTCGTTCAGTTCGCCGGTGTCGAGCAGCAGCTCAAGGCCAACGATACGCTGAGCTCGCTGCTCAGCCTGAGCGCGGCCGGAACCGCAACCAATGCGGTCGGCTTCATCGGCTCGACCATCACCGCGGATGGGGCGACGGCCCAGCTTTCCGGCGGCGCGGCCGCGTGGAAAGTGAACTCCTCGGCCGCCGGCAACGCCACGGTTACGATCAAGGATGCCAATGGCAGCGTCGTGCAGACGATGACACGCAGTCTCGTGGCCGGCGACCAGACCTTGACCTGGGACGGCAAGACCTCGATCGGCACCGCGGCGCCGGACGGGGCTTACACTGTCACAATCGACGGCCGCAGCGTGTCGGGCGATGCGCTGACCGTGAAGACGCAGATCGGCGGCGTGGTCGACGGCGTCGACTTCACCTCCTCGATCCCGACCCTCAAGATCGGCGCGATCAGCGTCCCGATCGACAAGGTCAAGGGTGTGGTGCGCACCAAGTGACCCGTCCGAATCACTCTCGGACATCCCGAGCCATCGTTTTAGCCAAATCTTAAAACCGCATGGATACGCTCATCTCCAGTAGGTCTGTTGAGTTGTGTGAGAGTATCATGACCGAGCCAATGCGACCGCGGGTGAAGTACGTGATCGGACCGGACGGAAGTCCGCTGACGATCGCGGACCTCCCGCCGATGAATACGAGGCGTTGGGTCATCCGGCGCAAGGCCGAGGTGGTCGCCGCCGTTCGCGGCGGCCTGCTGAGCCTGGAGGAGGCGTGTCAGCGCTATACCCTGACGGTGGACGAATTCCTCAGCTGGCAGATGTCGATCGATCAGCATGGCCTGGCCGGTCTGCGGACCACGCGCATCCAGCATTACCGTCAGTAACACCTGATTTCATTGCCGTTTCGGCGGACGCCGGTCTCATCGAGGCCGGCGTTTTCGCGTTTGCCCCTGCCACTTCCCACCGAAAGTTAACGCCGCGCCGGGAAAAATTAACCGGGCGCTAACCATGCACCGGGAAAAACTTGCCTAGTGGACCGTGCCGAACGCGCGGGAGCCACGGTCTTGTGGAACGGATGGCGGCGTGAACGCGGTTATCGAGCAGTTTGCCAGGTTCGGCGCGGCGCGGCTGGCGGCGATGCTGGCTGTCACGCTCGCGCTCGTGGGCTTCTTCGCCTTCGTGATGGTCCGCATGTCGCAGCCGTCGATGAGCGTGCTCTTCGCCGACCTGTCGAGCCAGGACGTCAGTGCGGTCGTGAAGGACCTCGACACCCGCGGGATCAAATACGAGCTGCGCGGAGACGGGCAGACCATCCTGGTGCCGAAGACGGACGTGACCCGGTTGCGGATGGACCTCGCCGGCAAGGGCATTCCCGCCGGCGGCGGCGTCGGCTACGAAATCTTCGACAAGGGCGACGCCTTCTCCTCGACCAGTTTCGTCCAGAACATCAATCACCTGCGCGCGCTCGAGGGCGAACTTTCGCGCACCATCCGTTCGATCAGCCGGGTGCAGGCGGCGCGCGTCCATCTCGTGATCCCGGAACGCCGGCTGTTCGAACGCGACCGGGAGCCGCCGCGGGCCTCGATCGCCTTGAAGCTCGCCGGCGAGCTCGACGCCGCGCAGGTGCGCGCCGTGCGTCATCTCGTGGCGTCGGCGGTCGACGGTCTGAAGCCGGAGCGGGTCTCGATCGTCGACGAGCGGGGCCGCCTGCTCGCCGATGGGGCCCAGGGGGATTCCGGCCTGGCGGGCCTCGGTATCGAGGAGCGCCAGACCGCGATCGAAAAGCGCCTCAAGGCGCAGGTCGAGGATATCGTTGCCAGCGTCGTCGGCTATGGCCGGGCGCGGGTGCAGGTCTCGGCCGCGCTCGACACCAACCGCATCGAAAGCCGGTCGGAGAGCTTCGACCCGGAGAGCAAGGTTCTGCGCTCCAGCCAGAACCGCACCGAGGCCTCGACCACGACCGATGGTAACGGCACCGTGACGGTCGGCAACGAGTTGCCCGGCGCACAGCAGGCGCAAGGGGCGCAGCAGAACCAGCGCGAGAATTCCCAGAAGAACGAGGAGGTCGCCAATTACGAGATCTCCAAGACCGTCCGCACCGAGATGCAGGAGGGCGGCCGGGTCAAGAAGCTCTCCGTCGCGGTGCTGGTGGACGGCGTCTATACCCGTGCGCCGAATGGCGAGGCCTCCTACCAGCCCCGCAGCAACGAGGATCTCGACCGGATCGGCGAGCTGGTGCGCACCGCAGTGGGCTTCGATCAGAGCCGGGGCGACAAGGTCGAGGTCGTGAACCTGCGTTTCGCAGAGGCTCCGGCCGCGCCCAGCGATCTCGTCGAGCAGAGCTTCGTGCAGCAGCTCATGTCCTTTACGCGAGAGGATCTGGTGCGCTTTGCCGAGCTCGGTGTCATCTCGCTCATGACCCTGGTCGTGCTGATGACGGTCGTCCGGCCGCTGCTGAAGCAGGTTCTCGCCTCGGACAACAGCGGCGGCATGCGCCCTCTGCCGAGCTTCATGCGCACCGGCGCGATCGCTGGCCCGGCGGATGGGACGGGCGATCCGGCTGCCGCGCCTCGTCCGGCCACCAGAGAGGTCAGCATGGCCGACTTCGAGATGCCGTCCGAAAAGATGCTCGCCATCGCCCAGGTCAAGGGCCAGCTCAAGGCGCAGTCCGTCGAGAAGATTGGTGCGCTCGTCTCGCAGAACCCGGCGGATTCGGTTGCGGTCCTGCGCAGCTGGATCCACGAAAAAGCGCCCGCGTAACCGGCCGGTTGAACCATGGCAGAACCCAACCCCATCGCAACCCGCAACACCGGCATGATCGACGGCATCGAGGGCTATGCCGGCGGCGTGACCACCGTTGCCGAGATGACCGGCCCGCAGCGCGCGGCGGTCATCCTGCTCGTGCTCGGGGAAGAGCACGGCCGCACCATCTGGCAGCAGTTCGACGACGACGAGATCCGCATCATCACCCGCTCCATGGCCGAACTCGGCACCGTCGATGCCGACGAGGTCGAGAGGCTGATGCTCGACTTCGTCGGCAAGCTCTCCAGCGCCGGCGCCGTGACCGGCTCCTTCGACCGCACCATCTCGCTGCTGGAGAAGATCCTCCCGAGCGATCAGGTTGCGCTGATCATGGAGGAAATCCGGGGTCCGGCCGGCCGCAACATGTGGCAGAAGCTCGGCAATATCGATGCCGTGGTCCTCGCCAACTTCCTCAAGAACGAGTACCCGCAGACCATCGCCGTCATCCTCTCGAAGATCCGGCCGGAGCACGCCGCGAACGTGCTGCGCAACCTGCCCAACGACCTTTCGATCGAGGTTGTCGGCCGGATGCTGCGGCTTGAATCGGTGCAGAAGGAAGCGCTCGACCATATCGAGAACACGCTGCGCACCGAATTCGTCTCGACGCTGACGCAGACGCGGCGGCGCGATCCGCACGAGATGATGGCGGAAATCTTCAACGGCTTCGACCGGCAGACCGAGATGCGCTTCCTCGCCGAGCTGGACGCCTCCAACCAGGAGGCGGCGGAGCGCATCCGCGCGCTCATGTTCACGTTCGACGATCTGGCAAAGCTCGACCAGGCCGGCCTGCAGACGCTGGTGAGCCAGGCCGACAAGGACGCGCTGGCGCGCGCGCTGAAGGGGGCGAGCCAGCCGATGCGCGACTTCTTCTTCGGCGCGATGTCCCAGCGCGCCGCCAAGAACATGCAGGACGACATGGATTCGCTCGGACCCTTGCGCCTCAAGGATGTCGACGAGGCGCAGACCAAGCTGGTGCAACTCACCAAGGAACTCGCGGAGAAGGGCGAGATCGTGCTCTCCAAGGGCGGCGCCGACGACGAGCTGGTGTACTGATGGCGGCTGCGACGAAATTCATGTTCGGCACCGATTTCCGCGAGGGCAGCCGCAAGGCGGCCGGCGAGGCGGAGGTGGCTGCGGCTCGGGCGGAAGGCTTCCGCCTCGGGCATGAACAGGGCCGCAACGAGGCGGAGGGGCAACTGGGCGGCCTGGCCGCGCAACTCGCCCGCTCGGCCGAGCGGCTCTTCGCGCTGGAAGAAGCCCGGGTGGCCTCGCTCGAGGAGCAGGCTGCAGATATCGCGATCGCGGTTGCAAAGGCCATTGCCGGCGCGGCGCTGGACGAAAAACCGCTGGCGACGCTCGCTGGAGCCGTGCGCGAATGCCTGAGCCACGCCCGGCAGGCGCCGCATCTGGTGGTGCGCGTCCATGAATCGGCGGTCGAAGCGGCCGAGGAACTGGTGAAGCGGCTGTCGCTCGAACACGGCTTCTCGGGCCGCCTGATCGTGCTCGGCGAACCCGACATCACGCCCGGCGACGGACGGATCGAATGGGCGGACGGCGGCTTCGTCATGGATCGCGAACGGCTCTCGACCCTGATCGAGCAGGCCGTCGCCACTGTTTTTCCTGCCCGCGCGGGTCATTGAAGGTCTGAGCCATGAGCCAGGACAGCGATCTCAACCTGCCGCCGCTGAACAATGCGGATCTCTCCTTCGATCACGAAGGGTCCGTGGCGCGGTCCGGCCCCGTGCCGGTCAAGACCGCCGAGGACCTCGAGCAGGTCTTCGACGTGCCGGTCACGGTCTCGGCCGTGCTCGGCTCCTCGAAGGTCGCGGTCGGCGACCTGCTCCAGATCGTGCCGGGGGCCGTGATCGAGCTCGACCGGCGCGTCGGCGAGGCCATCGACATCTTCGTGAACGAGCGGCTGGTGGCGCGCGGGGAAGTCGTCGTCGTCGAGGACCGCCTCGGCGTGACCATGACTGAAATCATCAAGGCGGACCGGTGAGAGCCGTGCCCGCCTGTTCTGCATCGCATGAAAGGACCTGAGCCATGCGCCTCATCATCGCCGGCGGTCTCAAGGGCCAGATCATCGCAGCGGCCAAGATCGCGATGTCGAAGGGTGCCGCGGTCACCCATACCGAGTCGCTGGACCAGACGCTCGCCGTGCTGCGGGCGAAGGGCGCCGACCTGCTGATGATCGACGTGGTGCAGCCGATCGCGGCCTATGTGGCGGCGCTCGAGGCCGAGCGCATCCGCACGCCGATCATCGCCTGCGGCACCTCGACCGATGCGCGGGCGGCCGTCGCGGCGATCCAGGCCGGCGCGCGCGAATACGTGCCGCTGCCGCCCGATCCGGAGCTGATCGCGGCGGTTCTGGAGGCGGTGGCCTCCGACCAGACGAGCCTGATCTGGAAGGATCCGGCGATGGAACGCGTCGTCCAGCTCGCCACCCAGATCGCGCGTTCGGAGGCGCCGGTGCTGGTGACCGGCGAGAGCGGAACCGGCAAGGAGGTGATCGCGCGCCATCTCCATCAGAAATCAGGCCGCAAGGACAAGCCCTTCGTCGCGGTGAACTGCGCGGCGATTCCGGACAACCTGCTGGAATCGGAGCTTTTCGGACATGAGAAGGGCGCCTTTACCGGTGCCATCGCCCGGCGCATCGGCAAGTTCGAGGAAGCGAACGGGGGCACGCTGCTGCTCGACGAGGTCTCGGAGATGGATGTCAGGCTGCAGGCCAAGCTGCTGCGCGCCCTGCAGGAGCGGATGATCGACCGCGTCGGCGGCACCCAGCCCGTGAAGGTCGATATCCGCATCATCGCGACCTCCAACCGCAACCTCGGCGATGCCGTCCGGGACGGCCTGTTTCGCGAAGACCTGTTCTATCGGCTGAACGTCGTGCATCTGCGCCTGCCTGCGCTGCGCGAGCGGCCGGGCGACATCCTGGCGCTGGCCGACCATTTCGCGAAGAAGTATGCCGAACTGAACGGCCTGCCGATCCGCCCCGTGGCCGCAGATGCGCGCAAGGTGCTGCTGGCCAATGGCTGGCGCGGCAATGTGCGAGAGCTGGAGAACACCATCCACCGCGCGGTGCTGCTGGCGAGCGGTCCTGAAATCGGCGCCTCCGCGGTGCTGACGCCGGAAGGCGAGGCGCTCGGCCCTGTGGCTGGACGCGATACGGCGTCCCGCGCGGCTCAGACCGCGGAGGCGATGACGCGGTCGCTGGTGGGGAACACGGTGGCCGATGTCGAGCGGGAGCTGATCCTCGACACGCTCGACCACTGCCTCGGCAATCGCACTCACGCGGCGAAAATTCTCGGGATTTCCATCCGCACGCTGCGCAACAAGCTCAGCGAGTACAGCTCCGCGGGCATCACCGTCGCCGAACCGGGTCAGACGCGCATCAGCGCCGCCTGACCCGGCCGGTCACCGGAGACTACCAGTAGCGGCGGCGGCGGTAATAGGGCCGCGGGCGATAGTAATATCGCGGCCGATAATAGGGGCGCGGCCGATAATAGGGCCGGCGGTAATAGCCATATCGCGGCCGGCGGTAATAATAGTACTGACTGAATTCGGCGTCGGTCCTGTCCAGCGCGTCCTTGGTCTCGGCCAGCACTGCCTCATCGGTCTCGGCCGGGCCGGGTTCGGGCTTCAGGGCCGGCTTTGGCTGGGGTGCAGCCTCGGCTGCGGCGATGCCGCCCATGCCGGCGGCGGCAAGGCCCCCGACCAGCGTCATCAGGAATGAGCGTCTGTCCACGACGACCTCCAGAGAGTTTCCACCACATCGTCCACGATCCTAAACGGAGAAGGCGGACAGACCATAATGCATTCGAAGGATGCTTTGTTCCAGCCGGCGCCTGTCGCGCTGCCATCCTTCAGTCCGCCGCGGTCAGCGGCCGGGCCACGCTTTCCAGCGGCTGCCGCTCGGCCCTGACGGCGAAGCGGGCGGCTACGAAGGCCGCCGCGAGCATCAGCGCCGCACCGAACAGATAGCCGCCGAAGACGCTGCCGCGCGAGCCGGTGTCGATCAGGGCGCCGAAAAGCCAGGGCCCGGCGACGCCGCCGGCCCCCGTGCCGACGGCGTAGAACAGGGCGATGGCGAGCGCCCGCATCTCGACCGGGAAGGTTTCGGACACGGTGAGATAGGCGGAACTCGCCGCGGCCGAGGCGAAGAAGAACACCACGCTCCAGCACGCCGTCAGCTGGCTCGCGCTCAGCAGGTCGCGCCAGAACAGGTAGCCCGTGCCGGCGAGGAGCAGGCCGGACAGGGCGTAGGTCGCGGCGATCATGGCGCGCCGGCCGACCGTGTCGAAGAGCCGGCCGATCAGCAGGGGCCCCAGGAAGTTTCCGGCGGCGAAGGGCAGGATGAACCAGCCGATCGAGGCCGAGGGGATCTGGTAGAAATCGGTCAGGATCAGGGCGTAGGTGAAGAAGATCGCGTTGTAGAAGAAGGCCTGCGCCACCATCAGGGCCAGGCCCACGAGCGCCCGGCTGCGGTGAACCACGAACAGCGTATGGAAGACTTCCGCGAGCGGCGTCGCGGCCCGCGGGCGCAATCGCGTCAGGGGCAGCACCTCGCCCGGCGGTGGCGTGAACCCGGCCCGCCGCTCGATGTCGGCGACGATGGCGGCGGCGCGCTCGGGCTGGCCGTGGCTGATCAGCCAGCGCGGGCTCTCTGGCAGCCATTGGCGCAGGAACAGGATGAACAGGCCGAGGACCGCACCGATGAAGAAGGCGAGGCGCCAGCCATGCTCAGGATTGAAATGCGCGGGGTCGAGCAGCACGATCGCGCCTGCCGCGCCGATGGCCGCGCCGATCCAGAAGGAGCCGTTGATGACGAGGTCCGTCCAGCCGCGAACGCGCGCGGGGATCAGCTCCTGGATCGTCGAGTTGATCGCCGTGTATTCGCCGCCGATCCCCATGCCGGTCAGGAAGCGGAAGAGCAGGAAGCTCCAGAGGTTCCAGGAGAAGGCGGTGGCCGCGGCCGCCACCAGGTAAACCAGCAGGGTGATCGTGAAGAGCTTCTTGCGGCCGAGCCGGTCCGTCATCCAGCCGAAGAGCACCGCGCCGATCACCGCGCCGGCGATATAGGCGGCGCCCGCCATCCCGATTTCCGTGTTGGTGAAGCGGAGGACCGGGCTTTCCTTCAGCGCGCCCGAGACCGCGCCCGCCAGCGTCACTTCGAGCCCGTCGAGGATCCAGGTGATGCCGAGCGCGGCCACGACGAGGGTATGGAAACGCGACCAGGGCAAGCGATCGAGACGGGCAGGCACGTCGGTTTCGACGATGGCAGTGTGCTGGGCCTGTCGCACGGTTCCCCCGATCCGTCCGTGCCTGCGGCACGCCTCAACGGCCGGCTACACTCCCGGCCTGTCTTTCGCAGCGACAACAAGGGGTGCGCATCAAATGTTCCTGATCGGGCGAGCCTCCGAATCTTAACCACTCGTTCACCATAAGCCCGGCAAGAATTGCCGGGCTGCGCGTGCGACCGTGAGGGGCGCGCGGCGGCTTGGCGAAAGCGGGGCGGTCGATGACCGATGTGACGGCAGGGCAGGCGACAGGCGGGTTCGGCATGCCGAATCGCGGCGGCCTCGCCAAGATGTTGAGCCGGCCGGACCTGTTCCTCGCCGCGGGCGTGATGGGCATCCTCGTGGTGCTGATCTTCCCCATGCCAGCGGTGATGCTCGACCTGATGCTGGCGCTCTCCATCATCGTCTCGGTGCTCGTGCTGATGACGGCGCTGTTCATCGAAGAGCCGTTGGAGTTCTCGTCCTTCCCGACGGTGCTGCTGATCGTCACGATGTTCCGTCTGTCGCTGAACCTCGCCTCGACGCGCCTTATCCTGGCCCATGGCCATGAGGGCGGCGCGGCGGCCGGCCACGTCATCGAGGCCTTCGCCGGCTTCGTGATGGGCGGGAATTTCGTGATCGGCGTGATCGTCTTCACCATCCTGCTGATCGTCAACTTCATCGTCATCACCAAGGGCTCTGGCCGCATCGCCGAGGTCGCGGCCCGGTTCTCCCTCGACGCGATGCCCGGCAAGCAGATGGCGATCGACGCCGATCTCTCGGCCGGCCTGATCGACCAGGACACGGCCAAGGCGCGGCGCCGGGCGCTTGAGGACGAGTCCTCCTTCTTCGGCTCGATGGACGGTGCCTCGAAGTTCGTGCGCGGGGATGCGATCGCGGCGCTGCTGATCACCTTCATCAACGTGCTGGGCGGCATCATCATCGGCGTCGCGCAGCAGGGGCTCAGCTTCGGCCAGGCCGCCACCAACTACACCCAGCTCACCATCGGCGACGGCCTCGTCAGCCAGATCCCGGCGCTGATCGTCTCGACCGCGGCCGGCCTGCTGGTCTCCAAGGCCGGCGTGCGCGGCGCTGCCGACAAGGCACTCGGGGAGCAGCTCTCGGGCTATCCGAAGGCGCTCGGCATGTCGGCGGCAGTGATGCTGCTGATCGCGCTCCTGCCGGGCATCCCGATGGTGCCCTTCCTCGCGCTCGCCGGCGGGGCCGCCTATCTGGCGCGCCGGTTCGGGCGGCTGGCGAAGGAGCGCGAGGCCGAGGCCGCGGCTGCTCCCGGCGCTGCCCAGGCCGGCGGCGCTCTCGCGGCCGACGGCACGCCGCGCGAGGAGACGCTGAACGATCTCCTCAAGATGGACGAGCTCAAGATCGAGATCGGCTACGCGCTGCTGCCGCTGGTCAATTCGACCAGCGGGCAGGACCGGCTGACCGACCAGGTGCGGGCGCTGCGCCGCCAGCTCGCCGCCGAGCTCGGCTTCGTGATGCCGGCGGTGCGGATCGTCGACAACGTCCAGCTCGAGGCGAACCATTACTACATCAAGATCAAGGAGATCGATGCGGGCCACGGCATCGTCTATGCCGGCCAGTACATGGCGATGGACCCGATGGGCGGCGCGGTCGGCCTGCCCGGCCACAATGTCCTGGAGCCGACCTTCGGCCTGCCCGCGACCTGGATCGACGGGGCGCTGCAGGACGAGGCGCAACTGCGCGGCTACACCGTCGTCGACGCCGCGACCGTGATCTCGACGCATCTGACCGAGGTGCTGAAGTCGAACATGCCGGAGCTGCTCTCGCATGGCGAGGTGCAGAAGCTGCTGCGCGAGCTGCCGAAGGACCATGCCGATCTCGTCAAGGAGATCGTGCCTATGCAGATCTCGACCACCGGCATCCAGCGCGTGCTGCAATTGCTGCTGTCCGAACGCATCTCGATCCGCGACCTGCCGACCATCGTCGAGGGCATCGCCGAGGTGGCGGGCGGCATCAAGAACCCGCGCGACATCGCCGAGCATGTCCGTGCCCGGCTGGCCCGGCAGATCTGCGCGCAGTTCTCCGATGCGAACGGGACGCTGCCGATCATCACGCTCTCGCCGGCCTGGGAAAGCGCCTTCGCCGAATCCGTCATCGGGCAGGGCGAGGATCGCCATCTGGCCATGCAGCCCTCGCGGCTGCAGGACTTCGTCCGCCATGTCCGCGAGCGCTTCGAGGATGCGGCGCGCATGGGCGAGATGCCGGCGCTGGTCACCTCGGGCCTGGCGCGGCCCTTCGTGCGCCAGATCATCGAGCGCTTCCGCCGCGAGACGCCGGTGCTGTCCCAGGCTGAGATCCATCCGCGCGTGCGGCTGCGAACAGTTGGGAGCGTCTGACTTTCCACGGGGCCGCGATGCCCGCCGCGCAATGGTCAGGCCGGTGCGGCAGGGCTAAGCGAGGCGGATGAGCCGCAACGCCACCCTTTTCGCCCTGATGTGCCTCGTCTGGGGCCTGACCTGGCTGCCGGTGAAGGTCGGCGCGGCGCATGTGCCGCCGGTTTTCCTCGCTGCAGCGCGCTTCTCCATCGCCGGGCTGCTGATGCTGCTCTGGGCCGGGCGCGACGTCGTAAAAGTGCCGCGCGAGGCCTGGCCGCGGCTCGTCTTGACCGCCCTGCTGCTCAACACAGGAAATTACACGCTGCTGTTCTGGGGTACCGCGCATGCGCCGAGCGGGCTCGCGGCCATCGTGAATTTCGCGACGATCCCGATCTTCACCCTGCTGGCGAGCCGCGCCATCGCCGGGGAGCCGATCGATGGGCGCAAGCTCGCGGCGATCGCGCTCGGCACGGCCGGGCTGGGCTTTCTTTTCGCGACGCGAGCGCTTGGCGGTCTCTCGGTCGCGCAGGGCGATCCGCTCGAGGCGATCGCGCTCGGCGCCGTCGCCGCCGGGACGCTGCTTTATTGCACCGGCGCGGTTCTCTCGCGCCCCATCGCCGGAGCGATGCCGACGCTGACGCTCGCCGGCTGGCAAACCCTGATCGGCGGCATCGGGCTGACCGCTGTGTCGCTGTTGCTGGAGCCGGTCGCGTTCACCGATCTTGCCAAGCTCGCCAGTTGGCCGGTGCTGCCTGCTCTGGCCTTCCTGATCGTCGGCGGCTCGCTGATGGGGTTCACCATCTATATGCGGTTGCTGCGCGACTGGGGCGCCTTCCGGGCCGGGCTCTACGCCTTCGTCAGCCCGGCCATCGCCGTGGCGGTCGGAGTGTTCGCGCTGTCCGAGCCCTTCGGCTGGTCGGAGGCGCTGGGCGCGCTGATGATGTTCGGGGCCGCGGCGATCGCGCTGAAGCGACCTGAGCGCGGGCACGCGTAAGATCGATCGGCTCTCTGCTTGTCGTCATTGCGAGGAGCGAAGCGACGAAGCGATCCGCAAGGGGCAGGGCGGAACGATCCAGCTTGCCCCTGGCCTGCTTTGCCGCGCTCGCAATGACGCCTTGCCTCAGGGAGCCGGTGCAATCCGCGTGTTGCGCTTGAGCTGGGCCCGCTCGAAGGCGAGGACGACCGGCAGCGAGATCACCAGCGGAATGATCAGATAGAACAGCCGCCAGATCAGCAGCGCGGCAAAGACGGCCGGCGCCGGCACGCTTGGCATCACCGCGAGGAAGACCGCCTCCATCACGCCGACGCCGCCGGGAACCTGGCTGAGCAGCCCCGCGGAGAAGGAGAGCAGGAAGGCCCCCAGCACGATCATGAAGCCCGGATTGCCCTGCGCGGGGAGGGCGAAATAGATGATGCCGGCGGCGCCCGCGAGTTCGAGCGGGGCGGCGAGATACTGCCGCGCCACAATGGGCAGGCGCGGATAGATGACCTCGAACTTGCCGATCCTGAAGGGCTTGAACTTGAGCCAGGAACCGACGGTGTAGAGGGCGACGAAGACGAGCATGCCGACGCCGATCATCCGCGCCGTGCCGTCCCCGATGGCGAACCATTTCGACATGCGGGTCAGCGGCCGCAGGATCTCGGGCTCGTAGATCAGCACGATTCCCATCAACAGCAGCGTGCCGAAGGCGAAGGTGAAGGAGCAGAGCGCGATCAGGACCGCGACTTCGCCCGCGCTCAAGCCCTTCGCCGTGTAGGCGCGATAGCGCACCATGCCGCCGGAGAAGACCGACGCCCCGATATTGTGGGAGAGGGCATAGGTCACGAAGGAGCAGAGCGAGATGTAGAACCAGGAGATGCCCTTCTGCTTGCGCAGATGGATCAGGGCGATGCGGTCGTACCAGGCGAGCGCCGCATAGGCGACGAGGGTGGCAAGTGCCGCATGGACAAAGGCATCGTGCGGAATCACCGCGATCTTGTGGCCGATCCGGTGGGCGATGATCTTGATGCTCTGCCAGAGATTTGCGTTCTGCAGCAGCGCCTCGATGGCCGCGTCCGAGCCGGCCTCGGCCTTGAGCTTGTCCCAGAGCAGTTCGACGGACCAGACGACCGCGACGAGCCCGACGATCGGCCAGAGATAATCGAGATAGCGTTTCATCAGGCGCCGAAGCTTGGTGGACCGGGGCGGAGGCAGGCGGCCCACGGCCAACCGTACCGGCGCGAACCTTACAAAGCCGTCTTGCCAGCGGGGGAAGCCGAGAGCAAGCGGCAGAGGCCGGCGGCGTCGCCGCAGCCGGCCTCTCGGAGGGCGGCGCTACTTGCCCAGCTTCTTCAGCATCTCGCGCATCATCGCGACTTCCTTCTCCTGGTCGCGGACGATGGCCTCGGCGAGCTTGCGCACCTCAGGATCCTTGCCGTTGGCCAGGACGATCCTCGCCATGTCGATGGCCCCCTGATGATGCGGGATCATGCCGCGCAGGAAGTCGACATCGGCATCGCCGGAATAGGCGATGTCCATGTCCTTGTGCATCTTCATGTTGGCCTGCTTGAAGGCCTTGGTCGCAGCGCCCTCGGCGGGAGACGCCTTTGCGGCCGGCATCGCGCCGTGTTGGTGCGATTGCTGGGCCTGTGCCGCGCCTGCCAGGCCGAAGCCGAGCGTCAGGGCGGCGAGAGTCGAAACCATGCGGTTCATCGTGACATTCCTTCGAAGATCGGCTGACGAAGCGCGCGACGCTGCGCGGGGGGCTCCGTCGGGAACAGGTTCTAAAGAAAAGCGGCCTTCAGCCGCGGCGGCGGCTTGGCCGGCTCGCGGGAGATTCCAGCGAGCATGCGCGCCTGCGGCGGCTTGGGCTGCATCCAGGCGACCCCGCGGACGGGCAAGGCGAGCGCGGGTGTCTCGGCGATCACCGCACAGCCGATGATGCAACAGGCCGGCAGCGTGGAGGCATGCGAGGGGCGCGAGGACTGCTCATGGCAGGGCACGGTGCCATCCGCCTGGACCGCGACCGGCATGCCATGCGCCATGCGGGCCACCGGCGCACCGGGCGGCGACGCGGACAAGGTGAGATGCGGCACCACGGCTGCGAGCATGACGAACAGGGCAAGCATCAGGCGCCAGCGCCCGTCCTGCCCCTGCCGCCCGCCCTGCGGCTCGCTCGCCCTGCCATGCATCATCGCATCATGATCTTTCCGCCCCGATCATGTCATGATCGCGACCGGATTCTCAATGCGGACGATTGCGTATGAGCCAGACGCTGACCATCAGCCTCACCGGGACCACCGACCTGCCGCCCGGCAAGATCGCGGCGATCGTGACCTCGCTCGAAATGCTGGCGCCGCCGCCGGCAAAGAGCGATCCGCCCGGGACCGAGGCGTTCGCGCTGGAACGGCTGGATGGCAGCGAGACCGGGCGCTATCTCGCGATCTACCGCGTGCTCGGCGAGCGCTGGATGTGGTTCAGCCGGCTGGTGAAGCCGCGGGCCGAGCTGGAGGCGATCCTTTCTGACCCGGCGGTGGAGCTCTACGTGCTGCGCCACGATGGCCGCGATGTCGGGCTGCTCGAACTCGATTTCCGCGTGGCAGGGGAGGGCGAGCTCGCCTTTTTCGGCATCGACGAGCCGGTGCTGGGAAAAGGCGCGGGGCGTTGGCTGATGAACCGGGCGCTGAAGCTCGCCTGGGCCAGGCCGATCCGGCGCTTCTGGGTGCACACCTGCACGATCGACCATCAGGGCGCGGTCGAATTCTACCAGCGCTCCGGTTTCACCGTGTTCAAGCGCGGGGTGGAGGTGGACGACGATCCTCGGCTGAAAGGCTTCATGCGGCGGGACAGCGTGCCGCATCATCCCGTGGTGGGAGGGGCGTAAGGATCGGCAAGCCTGTGCCGGCACGGGGCGGAGTCGCCGCGTGTGATCTTGCCCCTGCTCAACTAACAATTGTTACTGAAGCGCCACAGAGGCGCAGGTTAGGTGCTTCCGTCGGCGGGGGCCCCCGTTCGCTGGGTGATGGGAAGACGATGAAGCCTTTCCGTATGATGCGGGAATGTTCATGAGCCAAGCCCATGCCGATGCGCTGGACCAACTCGTCCGCAAGGTGAATGTGGTGACGAGGCTCACGGAATCCGAAGAGCGGGCCCTCAGGGCGCTGCCGCTGATCGCCAAGACCTTCGCCGCCGGCCAGGACTTCGTCCGCGAGCACGACCAGCCCGACCACTGCGCGCTGATCGTTCGCGGCTGGGCCTCCCGCTACAAGACGACATCGGTCGGTCGGCGCCAGATTCTCTCGCTGCATTTTCCGGGTGAGATTCCGGACCTTCAGAGCCTGTTGCTCTCCACCATGGACCACAGCCTCGCCGCACTCACCGAGTTGGCCGTCGCCTTCATTCCGCATGCGGCGGTCAGGGCCGCCATCCAGGCCGAGCCCCACCTTGCCGTTCCCCTCTGGCGTCTGACCCTGATCGACGCGGCGCTCTATCGGGAATGGCTCATGGTGATGGGGCGGCTCAATGCGGTTCAGCATATGGGCCATCTCTTTTGCGAGCTGCAGATGCGCCTGGAAGCCGTCGGCCTGGCTTCTCGCGAAACCGGATTCGACTTTCCGATCACGCAGACGGAACTCGGAGATGCGGTCGGGATGAGCCCGGTCCATGTCAACCGCACGATTCAGGACATGCGGCGGCTGGACCTGATCACCTGGAACCAGGGCCGCCTTCTCATCCACAATTTCGAGGATCTCGCCGATCGCTCGGACTTCGACCCCACCTATCTCCATCAGTCACCCAGTATCGGTGCGTTTTAGACATCTCGGGACAGTCAGGCGTCGGTTGGAGTTGGATAGCAGCCGCATTCGTAGAAGTTGGACAGCCATGCCGCACTACTTCTTCATGACAAGGGCTGGTGCCGCCGTGAGCGACGGCATCGATCCCGTCGAGCTGCCGGACGACGGTACGGCACTGGCCGAGGCCATCCGCAGTCTCGGCGAGATGGCGAAGGACGAACTCCCGCTCGGTGTCCGCGAGATTTCGGTCACGGTCCGGACTGCCCAGGGAAAGACGATCTACGACGCGCGGCTTGCGATATCGGTGACATCCAGGAGCGATTGAGGCGCATCGCCAGCGGCCTGGCATGGATACGCAAGGCCGCTGCCGCCAACCTGCGACGGGTCCATCTCCGGCGCCGACACCCGGGCAAACAAAAACCCCGCAGGCGCGAGCCTCGGGGTTTGTCTTGGATGATGGCAGGCTGGTGTCAGGCGCGCGAGCGCAGCCCGATGGCGTCCATCGTCGCCTGGTCGCGGGCGGCCTCGGCGGCGCGCTCGGTGGCGCGTTCGCGGTCGTCCAGGATCTCGACCTTCTTCATGTCCTCGAAGGCTTCCTGCAACTCGGCTTTGGCCTCGTCGAGCTGGCCCTTCAGGTTGTCGGCCGACTGGCGGAGGTTGTCGCGGCGCCCGAGCGCCGCCTTGGCGTAGGTCGGATAGGCGAAGTGCCCCGGATCGGAGATGCCGGCGCGGGATTCTTCAGCATGGATTTCGCGGTCGAGATCGGCCGCCATGCGGTGGAAATCGGCGATCATCATCTCGATCTGGCTGACACGCCGACGCTTCTCGTCGACCTGGAAGCGCTTAAGCCGAAGCAGCGTCTCTCGCGACTTCATATCGTTTTCAACTCCTGATAACGCATCGGCCGCGACCGACCCCTCGATCGACGACCGGAACTCCATCCGCGAGACCGGCACACCATGGCGCAAGGAGGTTGACCTTTCCTTACCGGAACGGCCTGCCTTTGGCGCATGTTCAGGCCGCATTCAGGCTGCTGCCGCCGGCTGGCGGGATGATCTAGGAGAGCTGTCGGCCGCATGCCGGCGCTTATGGATCTGTCTGCCTTGGCCCCCTCCTCATCGCGCTTCGCCGGGCATGGCCCGCTGCTCGGCGGCCTCGTCGTCACCCGCCTGATCGGCTGGGGAACGACCTTCTATTCGCCGGCCGTGCTGGTGCGCGCCTTCGACCGGGAGCTGGGGCTGAACGCCGAGATCGTCTTCGGCGGCATCACCGTGCTGCTCATCGTCGGGGCGCTGGTGGCGCCGATGATCGGCCGCCGGCTCGATCGCCACGGCACGCGCGGGACCATGTGTCTGGGGGCTATCGTCTGCGCGTTCGGCTTTGCGGTACTCGCCGCGGCGCAGGGGCCGTGGAGCTATCTTGCGAGCTGGGGGGTGATCGGGCTCGGCCATGCGATGTCGCTCGCCAATGTCGGCAATGTCACCGTGGCGCAATTGATGGGCGAGCGGACGCGGCGCGTGATCGGGCTGATGATGCTGGTCACCGGGCTCGCCTCGAGCCTCTTCTGGCCGATCACGGCCATGCTGATGGACCGTTTCGGCTGGCGGGCCACCGTTCTGGTCTTCGCCGCACTGCAACTGGCCGTCGTGCTGCCGATCTATGCGATGGTGCCGCGCTATCGCGGCCATCCGGCGCCGTCCCAGCCGGAGCTGGCGGCGCCCGCTTCGGTGCTTGAGACGGGCCGGATTCCGGCGGAGCGGAGGCGGCTTGCCTTCTGGCTGACCGCCTGCGCCTTCTCCGCGAGCGGGCTGGTGTCCTGGGGGCTGCCGCTGCACCTGATCGGCCTGTTCCAGGGCAGCGGGCTGACGCAGGCCCAGGCTGTCTGGATCGCGACGCTGAGCGGGCCGGCAACCATTGCCGCCCGGGCCATCGATGCGACGCTGGGCGAGCGTCTGCCGGCCGAGCGTGTCGCGCTGCTGGGGCTGTTGCTCGGGCCGCTGTGTTGCCTGGCCCTGCCGATGGTGCCGATGTCGGTTGCCGCGGCCTGCGTCTTCATCGCGGTGTTCAGCGCCGCGCTGGGGGTGATCTCGGTGGCGCGCGCGACGCTGCCGCTGGCCCTGTTCGGGCGGCGCGGCTTCGCTTCCATGCTGGGGCGGCTCACCGTGCCGCAGAACATCGCGTTCGCGGCGGCGCCGCTGCTGTTCGCCGTGCTGATCGAGCGGTTCGGGCCGAGGGAGACGCTGCTGATCTCCGCGGCGATCCAGTTCCTCGGCTTCTTCGCCATGCTGGCGCTGGTCCGGGTGCTGGAGCGCCCGGCGGTTCAGTAGCCGGCGACGAGTGCCGCCAAGGCGAGCGCAGCGGGCAGGGCCTGGACATACAGGATCTTGCGGCTGGCCGTTGCAGCGCCGAACAGACCGGCGACCAGCACGCAGCCGAGGAAGAACAGCTTGATCGCGAAGCCGGCGGCACCGAGCCACAGACCCCAGGCGAGCCCGGCGACGAGGAAGGCGTTGTAGAGCCCCTGATTGGCCGCAAGCACCTTCGTCTGACGCGCGAACTCCTCGGTCAGGCCGAAGGCGGCGCGCCCGCGAGGCGTCGTCCACAGCACCATCTCAAGGATGACGATGTAGACATGGATAAGGGCGACGAGACCGGTCAGGAATGCGGCGATCATGACGTTCCTCCGTCGTGGCGGGGCTCAGCCCATGATCTCCGCGAGCCGGGCATAGCTCTCGGGCAGCGATGTCGCATCGTCCTTGGCCTGCTTCAGGAAGGCTTCCAATGCGGGGTTGAGACGGATCGCCTCGTCGACCTCGGCTGAGGCGCCCTGGCGATAGGCGCCGAGCCGGATCAGCTCTTCCATGTCGGCATAGGTCGCGAGGGTCGCTCGGGCCTTCTGCACGACAGGGTAGTAGGCCGGATCGCAGGAGCGAGGCATCGTTCGCGAGACCGATTTCAGGATGTTGATCGCCGGGTAGCGGCCGCGCTCGGCGATCGACCGCTCCATCACGATGTGGCCGTCGAGGATGCCGCGCACCGCGTCTGCCACCGGCTCGTCATGGTCGCCGCCATCGACCAGCACGGTGAACAGGCCGGTGATCGCGCCATCGCCCGTGCCGGGGCCGGCCCGCTCGAGCAGGCGCGGCAATTCGGCGAAGACGGTCGGCGTATAGCCCTTGGTGGTCGGCGGTTCGCCGGCGGCGAGCCCGATCTCGCGCATCGCCATGGCGAAGCGGGTGACGGAATCCATCAGGCACATCACCTGCAGGCCGCGGTCGCGGAAATACTCGGCCAGTGCCAATGTCGTGAGCGCCGCCTGCTTGCGCATCAGGGCCGGCTCGTCCGAGGTCGCGACCACGACGATCGACCGGGCAAGGCCCTGCGGACCCAAATCCTCCTGCAGGAACTCCTGCACCTCGCGGCCGCGCTCGCCGACGAGCCCGATGATGTTGACGTCGGCCTTGGCATAGCGCGCCAGCATGGAGAGCAGCACCGACTTGCCCACGCCCGAGCCTGCGAAGATGCCCATGCGCTGGCCGAGGCAGCAGGTCAGGAAGGCGTTGAGCGAGCGCACGCCGAGGTCCAGCGGCCGGCCGACGCGGCGGCGGGAATGGGCGGGCGGCGGATCGGCCCGGAAGGGATACAGAACCTCGCCCTCGGGCAGCGGCGCACCGCCGTCGACGGGATTGCCGAGCGCGTCGATCACGCGGCCAAGCCAGGCCGGCGTCGGCTTCAGGCCGGGCTGGACGCTATCGACATGGGCTGGGCAACCCCTGCGCACGCCGTTCAGGCTGCCGAAGGGCATCACCAGCGCCTTGTCGCCGGAAAAGCCGATGACCTCGCAGGGAACGCGCTGGCCGGGCGCCACCTCGATGCCGACGCGCCCGCCGAGGCTCATCGCCCCGATCGGGCCGGCGACCTCGACCAGCAGGCCGCGCACGCCGGTGACGCGCCCATAGAGCCCGACCCTGTCGATCCCCTCGATCGTGCGGGCGAGCGCCGCAAGGCGGCCATGTCCGGATGTGCTGCTCATGCTCTCGGTGTCGATCCTCTGCAGGGACGGCGAAGGAGAGTGCCGGTCGCCCGCCACATCATGATTTGGCCGCAGGAGACAAGGCGTGGCGGGCAGCGTCCATCTTCTGTTGATCTCTCCTAACAAATTGCGAGGATTTACGCTTCATTAAGCTGTGTGATTAACACTGGGCATCGAGAGCTGCGTCGTGTCGCGGGCCGAAAAGGTCCGTTACCGGGGCTGCCCTCCGCGAAAGGGTGCTTTCGCGGAAAACTGCGCGACGATCCGTGTCAAATTCGACTCACCTCGACAAGGATCGTGCACTTTTTCCGAGACAGCGCTTGCGCACGGGAATCACGGTTTGTTAACCAATTCGCCGTTAGCGTGTCGCGTGGCGTTTCATCGGGCAAGTGCGTCGGCGCCCAGGGCCGTTCCGGTCCGGGCGAGAAGAACGATCAACCTGCCCTGCGGGCGAAATTGGGGACGTGGACATGCGGGTTCTGCTGATCGAGGACGATAGCGCGACCGCTCAGTCGATCGAGCTGATGCTCAAATCCGAGAGCTTCAACGTCTATACGACGGATCTCGGGGAGGAGGGTGTCGATCTCGGCAAGCTCTACGACTACGATATCATCCTGCTCGACCTGAACCTCCCCGACATGTCCGGTTACGAGGTGCTGCGGTCCCTGCGGGTCGCCAAGGTCAAGACGCCGATCCTGATCCTCTCCGGCCTCGCCGGCATCGAGGACAAGGTGAAGGGCCTCGGCTTCGGCGCCGACGACTACCTGACCAAGCCGTTCCACAAGGACGAACTCGTCGCCCGCATCCACGCCATCGTGCGTCGTTCGAAGGGCCATGCCCAGTCGGTCATCACGACGGGCGACCTGGTCGTCAACCTCGACACCAAGACCGTGGAAGTCGACGCCGCCCGCGTCCATCTCACCGGCAAGGAATATCAGATGCTGGAGCTTCTCTCGCTCCGGAAGGGCACGACGCTGACCAAGGAGATGTTCCTCAATCATCTCTATGGCGGCATGGACGAGCCCGAGCTGAAGATCATCGACGTGTTCATCTGCAAGCTGCGCAAGAAGCTGGCGAACGCGTCCGACGGCAAGAACTACATCGAGACGGTCTGGGGCCGCGGCTATGTGCTGCGCGAGCCCTCCGATGTCGAGGAGCGGATTCCGGCCTGAGCCGAACAGACTCGGCCGCGACCGTCACGCTCCGGTCACGCAGAGGCTGCACAAGAGTTTTGACCTGATCGTCGGATGTACACGACAGGTTGACGGGACCCCGCCGAAAGGCGGGGTTTTTGTTTGGGCGCTGCTTGCCGTCCGGGAGAGGGTACCGGCCGTCAGCTGCGCCAGCCGGCGGCAAGGCTGGCCTGGTGGCGTCGATCGAGCGGCGTCGTGGCGGGGGTGGACGGCCCCGCGCGCCGGAACAGGCCGCGGTTTTCCCGGTCCGGCGTGAAGGCGCTGTCCAGCCCGAGCACGGTTTCCGCCGCGCCCAGGATCAGCGCCCCGTTGGGGTCGATGTGCTGCGCGAGCCGCGCCAGCACCCGTGCCCGGGTCGGCAGATCGAAATAGATCAGCACGTTGCGGCAGAAGATGACGTCGAAGCGGCCGAAGGATTCGCTCGGCTCCAGCAGATTGTGCTGGCGGAACCGCACCATCGCGCGCAGCTTCTCGGAAACGTGCCATTTGTCGCCGCGCTGGGTGAAGTGCCGGAGCAGCATCTGGACCGGCAGGCCGCGCTGCACCTCGAACTGGCTGTAGGTTCCCGCCCGGGCCTTGTCGATGATCTCGCCCGAAATGTCGGTGCCGAGGATCTCGACCCTCCAGCCGGCCAGCTCGCCCGCCATCTCGTCGAGGATCATCGCCAGGGAATAGGCTTCCTGCCCGCTCGAGACCGCGGCGCACCAGATGCGCAGGCTGCGCTGCGCCCGGTTGGCAGCGAGCTTTTCCGGCAGGAGCACGTCGCGGAACAGGGCGAAGGGGGACTGGTCGCGGAAGAACAGCGTCTCGTTTGTGGTCATCGCGTCGACGACCGCCATTTCCAGCTCGCTGTCCCGGCCCTGCCGCACCTGCTGCATCAGGGCGTCGATCGTGTCGCCGCCGCGGCGGCGGCAGAGGATGCTGAGGCGGCTTTCCGCCAGGTAGAGCTTGTCGCTGCCGAGAGCGATGCCGGCCTTTTGCTGCAAGAACCTCTGCAGGAAGGAGAAGTCGGAGGCGTTCATCGCGCAGCACTTCCGCCGACCAGCGACCGGACCGCCGCGCCGATCTCGTCGAGCGCCAGGACCGTGCTCGCCTGCTGCGCCCGCACCACCGAGCCCGGCATGCCCCAGATGGTGCTGCTCGCCTCGTCCTGCGCAATGACCGCGGCTCCCGCCTGGCGGAGCGTTGCCGCGCCGTCTGTTCCGTCGCTGCCCATGCCGGTGAGGACCAGGCCCATCGCGGCCGCGCCGAGATGGCGTGCGGCATCGGCGAAGAGCACATCGACGGCAGGCCGGCAGAAGTGCACGGGCGGTCCGTCGCTGACCGAGGCGACGATGTGGCCGAGGCGGCGATCGATGCCGAGATGCCGTCCGCCGGGCGCGATATAGACCGTGCCGCGATTCAGGCGCTCGCCGTCGTAGGGCTCCCGAGCCGGGATGCCGATCTGGCTGGCGATCTGGTCCGCGAAGGATGCCGTGAAGAGAGGCGGCATGTGCTGGACGACGAGGGTCGTCAGCTCGCCCAGCCCATCGCCGATGTCGAACAACACTTTCGCAACCGCACGTGGTCCCCCTGTCGAGGCTCCGATGACGAGGTAGCGCGGCACAACCGAAACCAGCGGAGAGAGTGTCGGCCGGCCGGGCTGCGGCCATCCGACGTCGACCTCCTGCGGCAGGGCGCCGAGCCGAGGCGGAGACTGCGCGACCGAGCTGAACTTCATCAGGAATTCGCTGCGGAAGTCGAGCGAGACCGTCATCCCCCTGCGGCTGTCGGGCTTCGAGACGAGGTCCATCGCGCCCTTGGTCATGCATTCCAGCGCGAGGCGGGTGTTGCGCTCGTTCAGAGTCGCCGCGAGCAGGATGCTCGTGCGCGGGCTCTCTCGCAGGATCTGCGGCATCGTGCCGGCGCCTTCGATGCCCGGCATGTCGAGGTCGACCACCATCACGTCCGGCTTGAAGCGACCCGCATGCGCCAGCGCTGTTTCCCCGTCGCCCGCGACGGCGACCACGCGAACATTGCCGACCTCGCCGAGCCAGCGCGCGAACAGCCCGCGCACGACGACGGAGTCGTCGGCAATGACGACGGTCTTTTGCCGCGAGGCCGGTTGGGCTGAAAGGCGCGCGTCCATGAAAGGATCCGATCGGTCGCAGGCGGTGCGCTCCGCTTAGAGCAGCCCGACCTGGTGGAATTTCGAGGCAACGATCTCCTTGTCGAAGGGCTTCATGATGTACTCGTCAGCCCCGGCATGCATGGCGCGCGCGATATGCGCGATGTCGTTTTCGGTGGTGCAGAACACGACCTTGGGGCGCTTCCCGCCCGGCATCTGGCGGAGCGTGCGCAGGAATTCGTATCCGTCCATGATCGGCATGTTCCAGTCGAGGAGGACGGCATCCGGCATTTCGCCCTTGCAGGAATCGATGGCGCGCGCGCCATCCTCCGCCTCGGCGATGCGGAACTGCAGCCCTTCGAGAATGCGCCGCGCCACCTTCCGGATCACGGCTGAGTCATCGACTACGAGGCAGTATTTCATGGTTGGTCTCCGGAGCGCGTGGGGGGCGCCGTCAGGCGGCCGCTTGAAGGTCGAGATCGAGCACGGCATCCAGGTCCAGGACGACGAGCAGTTGATCGGGCAGGCGGTGAACCCCGGTCGCGAGGGCCGACCAGCTCCGGTCGAGATGGCCGGGAAGCGGCTCCAGAGTGCCGTGATCGAGCCTCATCACCTCGCCAACCGAGTCGACGATGAGGGCATAGGCCTCGCCCTGGTGATCGAGGCCGACGGCGGTCAGCTCGGTGCCCTTCTGGAAGCGGGGAGGAGGCGGGTATCCCAGCCGCCTGCGCAGGCAGAGCGCAGTTACGACGCGGCCGCGCAGGTTCAGCAGGCCGACGATATCCGCCGGCGAGCCCGGAACGATGGTGATCCGGTTCGTCATGAAGACGTCGCGAACGCGGCCGATCGGCAGCCCCAGGAGCTGCTTTTCGATCCTGACCGTCACATAGTCGAGCGAGGCCTCGAACTGGCCCGGCACCGTATCGCTATCATCGGATCGAAGGGTCATGCCGCATCCCTGAGATCGCTGGCGCGGGCATTGATTTCTCCGAGCACGGCGCGTCGGTCGAACTTCGCGTGGACGTCGTCCGCGCCGGCCTGGCCGGCCCTGACCTGCAGCTCGGGCGTGACGAGGGCGGTGAGCCCGAGAATGCGCGGGCGCACTCCGCTCTCGGTCCTGCGCAGCGCCGCCATCAGGCCGAAGGCCGCTTCCGGGTCGCGATCGAGGTCGACGAGGGCCACACCGATGGCCTGCTCTCTGGCGAGGTGCAGGGCGGTCGCGGCGTCAGCGGCGGCGAGGACCTGGCGGCCGGAGGCCTTGAGGACCGGCATCAGCATCTCGCGCAGGAAATCCGAAGCTTCGACGAGGAGGATATGACCCGACTCCAGATCGGTTCGCCCCGACCCCAGCCATCCGGGCTCGTGGAGCGGCAGATAATGCGCAAGATCGACGATGTCGGTCGCCCGGTTCCGGATCATCGCGGACCCGATGACCCCACGCTCGCTGCCCGTCGCCATCTCCGGCTCGAAGGCCTCTTCGACGATGTCGATGATCGCGTCGACAGCCAGGGCGGCGCTGCGCCCGCCGTTGGAGACGATGATGAGGGGCTGCAGTCCTTCCGTGCGAAGCTCGGTCCGGCCGAGCGGCAGCACCGGCACGAGCCGATTGCGGTAGTGCAGCAGCGTGCGTCCCGCGCCATGCTGGAAGCTGGAAGCCTCGACCTCCTCCAGCCGGGTGACCAGCGAGAGCGGCAGCGCCTGGACCCGGTCCCCCCCTGTCCGGAAGACCAGCATCGTCGTCCGGTCGGCGACTGCGGCGGGGCTGCTGGCGGACGGCTCCCGCTCGATGGTGCCGGCTTCGTCCGGGACGCCCATCATGGAGGCGACGCCATTGGGGTCGACGATGAGGACGACCGCGCCGTCGCCCAGGATCGTGTTGCCCGAGAAGAGCGGCAGCTTGCGCAGGCGGCTCGCCATCGGCTTCACCACGATTTCCTCGGTGTGGAAAACGCTGTCGACCAGGATGCCGAACTGGCGTTCGCCGATCTGGGTGACGACGATGAAGCCCTCGGCCTCCGTGTGACGCTCGGTCCCGAGCAGATCGCCCATCACCACGATCGGCAGCAATCGGCCGCGCAGCCTGAGAACGGGTGCGCCGTTGATCTGCTCGATGCGGTTCTCGTCATGGCCTTTGACCCGCACCAGCTCGCGGACGCCGGTCTGGGGGATGGCGTAACGTTCTTCGCCGATGACGACGATCAGGGCCGAGATGATCGCGAGCGTCAGCGGGATCTTGATGGTGAAGGTCGTGCCGAGGCCCGGCCGGCTCGCGATCTCGATCTGCCCGCTGATCGCATCGACATTGGCCTTGACGACGTCCATGCCGACGCCGCGCCCGGAGACGGCGGTGACCTGTTCGGCGGTGGTGAAGCCCGGCTGGAAGATGAAGCGGCTGATCTGCGCGTCGCTCAGGCGCTCGGCCTCGACCTCGCTGACCAGGCCGCGGGCCACGGCCCTGCGCCTGATGCGGTCGATGTCGAGGCCCCTGCCGTCATCGGTGACGGAAATGGTGACGGATCCGCCCTCGTGATAGGCGCTGACGCGGATCGTTCCGTGGCCCGGCTTGCCGGCGGCGCGACGCTCCTCGGGCATTTCGATCGCGTGGTCGGCGCAGTTGCGCACCATGTGGATGAGCGGATCCTTGATCAGGTCCAGGATCTGCCGGTCGAGCTCGGTATCGGCACCTTCGGTCACGAGTTCGATACCCTTGCCGAGTTCGGCGCTGAGATCCCGCACGATGCGCGGCAGCCTCGACCAGGCGTTGCCGATCGGCTGCATGCGCGTCTTCATGACGCCGTCCTGCAGCTCCGCCGTGATCAGGGAGAGCCGCTGCAGGGGGGCCTTGAGCCCGGGGTCCTCCTTCTGGCGCGAGACCTCGAGCAACTGGTTGCGGGTCAGCACCAGCTCCGAGACCATCGTCATCAGATGCTCGATCGTGTCGACGGGGACGCGCAGCGTCGCCGGCCCGCCGCGGGCCGCCGCCTCCGTCTTCGACACGGTTTCGATCCGGCCATCCGGTCCGCGCTCGGGATCCGGCGCGTGCTGGAAGACGATATCCTCGGGCGCGGCAATGGCCGGAGCCGCGTGCCCATGCCGGGCGAGATAGGCCGCGACCGGGTCGACCGTCGCGTCCGAGGCTGGCTCGCTGGCTTCGGGCTGGGCCTTTTCGAGTTCGCTCTTGGCGATCGATGCCAATGCCTGGAGTTCGGCGATGAGCGTGGCGTCGTTGCCCTGCGGTTCCTGCCCCTTCTCGGCGAGCTCGGCAAGGATGTCCTTGACGCGGTCGATGGTCTCGAGGATCGCGGTCACCGCCATCGGGCGGACCGTGGCGCCGTCGCGGAACTGGCCGATCACGGATTCGGCGGCATGGGTCAGGGCTTCCAGCCGTGGCAGGCCGATAAAGCCGCAGGTTCCCTTGACCGTGTGGACCAGCCGAAAAATGTTGCGCAGGATGTCGCGGTTATTCGGTTCCTGCTCGAAATGGACGAGCTCCCGATCGACCGTGTCGAGGTTCTCGCCGGTCTCCGTCAGGAACTCTTGCAGCAACTCGTCCATGCAGGACCATCACCCAACGCGACACATGGCCTGAACTAAAGCGCCATAAGGGTTGATGATCGGTTGAGGAGTTGGCGCAAACGCGCGATTTCCTCAGGCCGCTTTGGCGGTGATGGTGACCGTGTCGCCCTCGATCGCGACTGCGATGGTCATTCCCGCAGCGCGAGCGACCATGCCGGTGTAGAGCGGCTGCACCGCATGCGCGTCGATGACGCCGCTCTCGGACTCGCCGGCGAGAAGGTCCTCGACATGCGCCGGAATACGGGCGTGGGAGCCGGTCGCGGTGATCTGGAAGCTGCCCTGCTCGCCCTCGACGGTCGCGCGGGAGACAAGCTTGCCGCCGCGCGGCACGGCCTGGGTGGCGATCACGAGAAGGTTCAGCAGCAGCTTGACCTGGTTTTTCGGCAGCAGGGCCCGCGGCGCCTCCCAGTCGAGCGAGAGCTTGTCGTCGTTGAGGAAGCCGTTCGCGACGTTCCCGGCGTCGCCGAGGTCGATCATCGCCCCGGCAGAACCCGCCGCACCGAAAGCCAGCCGGGCGAACTGCAGGCGCGCCGAGGCGCTGCGCGCGCTCTTCTTGATCAGCTCCAGCGCGAAGTCGCGCATCGAGGGGTCGTCCTCCTCCAGAACTTCCAGCGCATTGACAATCGCGCCGACCGGGCTGATCACGTCATGGCAGACGCGGCTGCAGAGAAGCGCGGCCAGGTCGAGCGAATCGAGCGAGATGGCGGTCATGGAGGCGAAATCCCGGGGTGAGCGCTGCGCCGAGAGCGTGGCGCCATTGCGCTCTGATATGCTGCCGTCTTGGTTTTCATGTGGTTAATCCCCATCTTCCGAGCGCCATGATCAAGGATGGGCCGCAATGATCGGCCGCGACGATCCCCGCCTGCGCGATCGCGATGCCATCGCCAGGAAGCTTGCCGAAGCCGCACGCGCCGCCGCGATTGTGCTGCTGCAGAAGCGTGCCGCCTACGAGGTCAAGCTGAAGATGGACGGCTCGCCCGTCTGCACCGCCGACCTCGCGGCAGACGATGCCGCGAAGGCGGCTCTCGCGCGTCTGGCGCCGGGCTTTCCGGTGGTCAGCGAAGAGACCGTGGAGAGCGCGGTGCCCGGCCCGGTCTTCATCCTGCTCGACCCGCTCGACGGAACGCGCGAATTCCTCGCCGGGGGCGACAGCTATTGCGTTGCCATCGCCGTGGTCGTGGATGAGCGCCCGGTTGCCGGAGCCATCGCCGCGCCGGCTTTGGGCAGGCTCTGGTTCGGTGGCGAGCACGCCTACACCCAGGAATTCGGCCCCGACGGCGCGGTGAGCGGCGCGGCGCGGCAGGTCGAGGTGCGGGCGCTTCCTCCGGAAGGCCCCCGTGTCCTGGTCAGCCGCTTCCATGGCGGCGGCCATAGCGAGGGCGTCGCCGCCTCCCTTTGCAAGGGGGAGGCCGTCCCGATGTCCTCGGCGGTGAAGTTCGGGCTGATCGCCTCGGGCGAGGCGGATCTCCATGTCCGCTGCGGACAGACCATGGAGTGGGACACGGCGGCGGGGGATGCCATCCTGGCGGCGGCGGGCGGCGTGGTGCTGACGCTCGACGGGGCGGTACCCCGCTACGGCGTGGCGGAACGCCAGTTCCGCAACCCGCCCTTCGTCGCCGCATCCAGCGAAGCCCTGGCGCGCCGCGTGATCGACGGTGACGCGGCCGCCTGCTGCTGAGCACTGTCGCCTGAACTAGCGGGCGACGGTCCGCTCGACGGTGGGCCACAGCCCCTGTGCGGTCGCCAGCATCGCCTTGTCCCGCAGGAAGCGGTCCCGGTTCGCAGCCGAGTGGAACAGGAAAAGCCGGGTCTCGACGATCGCAAACTGCATCGGGTCGGTATCGACCGCCACCCCGGCGGCCACTCCGGTCGGGTCGAAGCCGCCGAAGGCGGGTGCGTAGATCTCCGGCGCCTCGCGGAAGGCGGTGAGGTTGGCCGCGGAGGCAAAGCGCCAGACGATGCCGTCCACGACCAGTTCATGCGCGGCCGTGCCCGCCACGGGCTTGCCCAGCCGGTAGGTCACCGGATCGAAGCCGTTGAGCGCCAGGCCGAGCCACAGGCTCCGCTGCATCGCCTCTCCGAAAGACGGAAGGTCCGGCAGCCCTGCCGGGAGCCTGCTATTCTGCCCATGAGCGCTCGACGTCAGGGTGGGCGCCTGACCCGCCCCCGGCGTGTTGGCCAGGGCAGGGTGAAGCAGCGCGCCGAGCGACATGATGCCCGCGCCGAGCGAAATCCAGCGCTGCCTTGGTACGGCCTTCATCGACACAAATCCTCTGGGGCCCGACCACGCCGGACCCGGCAATCCCGGAATCTTCACGCCTTGGATAGATTTGCGGCCTATCAATCGCGTAACCGAATTGATTCGGATTGTTCGGATTGTCGTTTTTCGACAGTCCGCCCAGCGGCGGCAAGCCCAGGATCGGCCCGCCTTCCGGCCCGCGGCCATGCCTTTCCCGCTTCCATCGCCGTGCAATCGGCCGGGACGGAAAGGCCACGGGCTTCACAGCGTTCCGCTGC
Source organism: Allobosea sp. TND4EK4 (assembly GCF_900156025.1). Lineage (GTDB taxonomy): Bacteria > Pseudomonadota > Alphaproteobacteria > Rhizobiales > Beijerinckiaceae > Allobosea. Next base: position 488,482 of record NZ_FTMO01000002.1, on the reverse strand, counting down.
CGGCTCGGCCGGTCGCCCTGTTCGGAGATCGCTTCCATGATCCAGACCCGTCGCAATCTCATCAAGGGCGGCCTTGCGGCGGCTCTCGCCGGGACGAGCCTCTCCACCCTGCCGCTGCCCGCGCTGGCGCAGAATTATGACGGCCAGCGCTCCTTCTCGCAGAACGAGCTCGTCGGTTCCGGCCACAAGTTCTTCGGCAACGTTTCCCGCGGCCTTGCCCTGGCCATCGAGGAGGCGGTGCGGCGCTGGGGCGAGCCAAACGGCTATATCCTGGGTCAGGAAGCGTCCGGCGCCTTCGTCGGCGGGCTGCGCTACGGCGAGGGCACGCTCTATACGCGCAATGCCGGGGATCGCCGCGTGTTCTGGCAGGGCCCCTCGATCGGCTTCGATTTCGGCGGCGAGGGCGCACGCACCATGATGCTCGTCTACAACCTGCCGAGCGTCGATGCGGTCTACCAGCGCTTCGCCGGCGTCGACGGCTCCGCCTATTTCATCGGCGGCTTCGGTTTCACGGCGATGACGGCCGAGGGCATCACGCTCGTCCCGATCCGCACCGGCGTCGGCTGGCGGCTCGGCGTCAATCTCGGCTACCTCAAGTTCACCCAGCAATCGACCTGGAATCCCTTCTGAGGCCAAGGCGCTGGCCATGTGCCTGATCGCATGGCAGAATTCGGGCCTGCTCGACCTGCGGAGGCGCTGGCCTTGATCGAAGCCGCCATGCTGATCGCGCTCGGCTTCCTCTGCGCCGCGCTCATCGCGCTTGCCCTGGTTCCGGCCCTGGCCCGGCGGGCCGACCGCCTTGCCCGCAGGCGGGCAGAGGCGGCGTTCCCGCTGTCGCTGGCCGAGATCGCGGCCGACCGCGACCATTTGCGCGCCGAACTGGCGGTCAGGATGCGCGCCGCCGAACAGCAGGCCGAACGGGGCTTCGCGGCCAAGGCCGATGCGCTGCGGGACCTTGGCCGGCGCGACATGGAGATCGCCGGGCTCAAGCAGGAGCTGGACGGGCGGGCGCATCGCATCGCCGCGCTGGAGGCCTCCCTGTCTGATCTGCAGGGCGAGCGCGAAAGGCTCGAACGGGACCTCGCTGCCGAGCGCGAGGCCCATGGCGAAACGACGGCGATGCTGGCCCAGCGCACGGACGAGCTTGCTGGCCGCGAACGGACGCTTGCACAGACTGCCGCGGACCTTGCCGCCACGCGAGCGGACCTTGACGCCCTCTCCACCGCTCTGGCCGACGAGCAGGCGCTCCGGCAAGCGCGCGAAATCCGGCTCGGCGAAACAGAGGCGACGCTTGCCAAGCTGCGCGACGACCATGAGCGGCTGCGCGTGGCGCAGGTCGAGGATCGCACGAAGATCATGGTCCTCGAAGGCAAGCGCGACGAACTGGCCGACGCCCTGGCCGCGACGGGGGCGAGCCTCTCGCGGGCGGAGGCGGAGCTGCTGGTGCTGGCGGCCGAGCGCGACGGCCAGCGAGAGCGCGGAGACGCTTTCGCGGCCCGGATCGCCCAGGCGGAAGCGGGGCTCGCGGCCGCCGATGCCCGCGCCAGCGCCGCCGCAGCCGAGGCGCAGCAGCTGAAGCGACGCCATCAGGAGGAGGCCGCGGCCATGCAGGACGAGCAGCGCGAGCGGGAGGGCCGTATGGAAACGTTGCGGGCCGAGCTCCAGATGCTGGAGGGCGCGCTCGCCCAGGCGCGCGCCGACGGCATCGAGGCGCGGACGGAGCTGGCGGCCTTGCGCAGGATGGCGGGCCCCGACGGCAGCGGACGCCCCGAGCTGCGCCGCGAAATCGTCCGGCTCGCCGACAGTCTCATGGAGACGCCGTCCAAGCGGCAGGCGGCCGAGTAGGGCAACAAGCGCGTTTCGCTTTTCGGCCCGATGATCTAGGAAGGCGCTGCCTCAGACCATCGCGCGTCCACCGGACGCGATAACGATGATCTATCTCATTGCTGGCGCATAGGATTCGTCCGAAAAGCGGATTCCACTTTTCGGTCCGATGCGCTAACGCTTTCGCGCCGTTTCAATGGTTTGAAATCCCGTGACCGACAGCCATTACGACCTTCTCTGCCTCGGCGAGCCGCTGGGCGAATTCAACGCGACGCGGGCGGAAACCGGCGCGTTCCAGTTCGGCCATGGCGGCGACACCTCGAACTGCGCCGTGGCCGCGGCCCGGCAAGGGCTCTCGGTCGGCTATCTCGGCGCGCTCGGCGACGACAGCGCCGGCCATTCGATCCGTGCCATGTGGCGGCGCGAAGGGGTCGATGCGCGTCATGTGACGACGCATCCGACCGCGCCGACCGGGCTCTATTTCGTCGAGCACGGCCCCTCCGGCCACGTCTTCTCGTATTTGCGGGCGGGTTCGGCCGCGAGCCTTTACGGCCCCCGCGACCTGCCGGAGCAGACGATCCGGTCCGCGCGGATCGTGCAGGCCTCCGGCATCAGCCAGGCGATCTCGGCCGCGGCCTGCGATGCCGTGTTCGCGGCCTTCGAGACGGCTCGCAAGGCTGGCGTGACCACGGCCTACGACACGAATCTGCGCCTCAAGCTCTGGCCGTTGACCAGGGCGCGCGCCATCATCCATGCCGCCTGCGCGATAGCCGACATCATCCTGCCCGGCCTCGACGACGCGGCGCAGCTCACCGGCCTCGACGATCCCGACCGGATCGTCGATTTCTATCTCGGCCTCGGCGCGCGGGTGGTGGCGCTGACGCTTGGCGCCGAGGGCTCGCTGGTTGCGACGCCGGTAAAGCGCGAGCGCTTCCGGCCCATCAAGGTCGACGCGATCGACGCGACCGGCGCGGGCGACTGCTATGACGGCGCGTTCCTGGCCGAATATCTGCGCACCGGCGATGCGTTCCTGGCGGGGGCCTATGCCAATGTCGCGGCAGCGCTCTCGACGCAGGGCTACGGCGCGGTGGCGCCGCTGCCGAGCCGGGCCGATGTCGAGGCGCGGATGGCCGTGGAGGCGAAGCGCTGATGGCGGTTCCCGTCCTGAAGCAGGCGGGCTCGCTTCTCGCCCGCTACGACGTGCTGATCAGCGATGTCTGGGGGGTCGTCCATGACGGGCTCTGGGCGCTGGAGCCGGCCTGTGAGGCGCTGACGGCGTTTCGCGAGCGGGGCGGGGCGGTCGTCCTGCTCTCCAACGCGCCGGGGCCTTCGCCGCAGGTCGCGAGCGTGCTCGACGCCAAGCGCGTGCCGCGCCAGTGCTGGGACCGGCTCGTGACCTCGGGCGACGTCACCCGCGCCCTGATCGCCGAAAGCCACCACAGCAAGGCCTATCATATCGGCTGGCAAAGCGACCGTTCGGTGTTCGAAGGGCTCGGGGTCGAGCTGGTGGACGCCGCCTCGGCCGATCTCGTTGTCGCGACCGAGCTCAATGACTACCGCACCGAGACGCCGGAGCAGTACCGGCCGCTGCTGGAGGATTTCGCCCGGCGCGGGCTGCCCTTCATCTGCGGCAATCCCGATCTCGTGGTGCATGTCGGCGAGGATCTGCTGCCCTGCGCCGGGGCCCTGGCCACGATCTACGAGGAGCTCGGCGGCTCCGTCGCCTGGGCCGGCAAGCCCTACCGGCCGGCTTACGATCTGGCTCTCGCAGCCGCGTCCGAGCTGCGCGGCGGCCGGACGGTCGATCCGGCCAAGGTGCTGGTGATCGGCGATGCGGTGCGGACCGATCTCGCCGGCGCGCGGCTGATGGGCTTCGACAGCCTGTTCATCGCCGGCGGCATTCATCGCGAAGAGACGATGCGCGGCGGGCAGGTCGATCCTGCCGGCCTGGCGAAGGTGCTGGACGGGCTCTCGGTGCAGCCGGTCGCGGCGATGGCGGCCCTGGCCTGATCAGCCTTTCGGCGCAGGACGGCGGCGCTCCAGCTCCGCCGTGACATCCCGCCACAGGCCTTCCAGCGGCCGGAACATGAAGCGCACGGTCGAACGGCCGGGCGGGACCGCGACGGCGCGGAACAGGACATTGGCGCGCAGCATCTCGGCCGGGCGGCCGTCGACCTCGACCTGCCACCAGGGGTGCCAGACGTCGTTGAGCACGACATAGCCGCCGGCCGGCGCATCGACCGCGAGCGTGACCTCGGTGGTGCCGTAGTCGCGGATCGCGACCGATCCGGCTGCAGCGGGGCCCGCCGGCTGCGACGGAATCCGGTCGAGCAGCACGGTGCGGCCCGGATCGAAGCCTTCGGGCCAGCGGCCGGTCTTCAGGATGTCGTCGAAATCGGCCTGCCGCGCCTCCGGCACGAGCAGAACGCGCGGCAGGGCGCGCGGGTTCTCATAGACATAGGCGTCCCTGGTGCGCGCGATCTGCCTCAGGTCGCCGGGCCTCAGCGTCTTGTCGATCTGCTCGATCGGCACTCCGGTCGCGATGAAGCGCAGGCCGAGCATGTCGGCGAGCAGCGAACGGTAGCCCGGCATCAGCGGGGTGAACCTGCGCTGGTCAGGCAGGGCGACCTGATCCTCCGCGCCGGTCGCCATGGTGTAGAGGCCCAGGCGCAGCGGGTTATAGCCCAGCGTGTTGTCGAGCTGGTGGACGAGGCTCGCGTTCGGCCAGTGGAAGTCGATCGCCGCCAGTTCGATGCGGTCGCGACGGTCCGGGGCGGCGGTGCGGGCGGTCTCCCGCTTCAACAGGGCGATGGTCTCATTGGCCGTGTCCTTGCGGAGCACGTCGAACATCGCCGAGGGTAGGGCGGTCGACTCGCTCGGCCCGTTGTTGACGGAGAGATCCACGGTCATGGTTCCGGCCAGCACGATCGCTGCCGCCAGGGCCGAGCCGCGCTGTGCGAGCCCGCGTGCCGCGACGAGCGCGCCCATCACGAGAATGCCGCAGAGCAGGGCGGTGACCAGCGGCACGGCCGCGACATGAACCCGCCCGACCGTCCAGGCCAGCCAGAGCGAGAGAGCGAAGGCACCGGCGAAGATCAGGGCTTCCACCGCGCGCTGCCAGCGCCTCGGCCGCAGCGCCTGTCCCGTGAGGATGAGATGGGTGAGATAGCCGCCGAGGATGGCAAGGAGCGCGCCGAGAATGAACAGCGCATCGGCCGGCCTGCGATAAAAATCGATCCCCGGCAGCGCGAAGAGCAGGCGGAAGCCCGGGGTGTAGCGGCCGAGCGCGAAAACCAGCACGATCGCGGCCGCTATCGTCAGCGCGACGATCTCGCGGCGGAAGAGCGCGCCGCGCACGAGCCCGACGGTCAGCACGAGCCCCATCGGCAGCAGGCCGAGATAGAGCTGGCTCATGTTGCGGGCGAGGAAGAGCTGGAGCGGGCCGAAGCGCGCCTCCCAGGCCGGGCTCGGCGCACCCCAGAAATTGGCGAGGGGGCCGGCGGCGCCGTAAAGGTTGGCGACGAGCCCGGTCAGCAGCGCCGCCGGATGCAGCGAGCCCTTGCCGGCCTCGACGAAGTCGATCACCGGCCGGTTGGATTCCTGTGCCATGAACAGCGTGAGAAGGATCGGAACCGTGGCGATCAGAACGCCGCCGAGCGCCCCTGCAAGGAGCGGCTTCAGGCTGGCGCGGAAGGCGTGCCAGGGCCGCCGCGCCATCAGGATGGCGGCTGCGACCAGCCCGGCAAGGACATAGACACCGATCAGCGCCACCTGATCCCGGCCCAGCACCATGAACCCGGCGACGACCCCGGCCGCAAAGCCGTATCCCGCCGAGCCGCGCTCCAGCGCGCGGGCGAGCAGCGCCAGCGTCACCGCGAAATAGCCGAGGCTCAGCACCTGGCCGATATGCTGGATGCGCCAGGCGGCTGCCGCGCCGAAGGCGAAGGCGAGCGCCGCCACCACGGCGCCGGCCGGGTGCCAGTCGCGGTCGCGGAACAGGACCACGATGGCCAGCGCACCGGCGAGCAGGGTGCCCAGTGCGGCGCCGTCGAAGAGTCGGAAGCCGGGATCGGGATCGAGCGCCGCGGCAAGCGCGTAGGGCGGCGAGAAGATAAGCGACTGCGGATCGGCCACCTGCGGCGATCCGGAAAAGACGTAAGGCGTCCAGAAGGGCGACAATCCCTGATGCCAGCTCGAGGCCAGGAACTGGAGCTGCGGATAGAAATGCGCCTTCGCGTCCCAGGGGATGGTGAGGGCGCCGGACAGCCACGGCCAGGACAGGCAGAGCCAGGCTGCGCAGACGATCGCGACCACGCCGGCCATCGGCCAGCGTGTCGAGGTTTCGGGCGGCTGGTTTGGGTCCTCGGGCGTCGCCATCACGGCTGGCCTGTCGGAAAACCGGGCGGCGGTCAATCCGCCCGTTCAGTCCTTCGGCGCGGCACGCGCCATCAGGGCGTCCATGTCGATGATATGGCCGGCCCGGTCGCGCTTGGAGGCGAGATAGCGGACGTTATGGGCGTTCGGCCGCCCCAGCACGCGCTGGCTCGCTGCGACATCGAGACCCGCGGCCTCGATCGCGCCGATCTTCTGCGGATTATTGGTCAGGGCGATGACCTGCGAGACGCCGAGCTGCTTCAGCATCGTCGCGGCGAAGTCGAAATGGCGCTGGTCGAGATCGAAACCCAGCACCTCGTCGGCGTCATAGGTGTCCCAGCCCTGGCTCTGGAGCTTGTAGGCGCGCATCTTGTTGGAGATGCCGTTTCCGCGGCCCTCCTGATCGAGATAGAGCAGGACGCCGCCCTCCCTCTGCGCCATCCAATGCACGGTCTCGCGCAGCTGGTCGCCGCAATCGCATTTCAGCGAGCCGAAAAGGTCGCCGGTCAGACAGGCGGAGTGCAGGCGCACCGGCACGGGCTGGGTCAGATCCGGCTTGCCGACAACGATCGCGACCTGGTCGCGCAGGCCCTCGCCGCCGCGGAAGACGACGAATTCGGTTTCGGGCGCGCCTTCGAGGGGTACGGGGGCGCGGCCGACGATCTTGAGCGTCGCGGCCTGGGCGGCGCGATAGCCTGAGATGGCGGCAAGCTCCACCTCGACGAGCGGCTCGCCCGCGACCTGCTCGGCCGACACATAGACGATGAGCACCGCCGGCAGCACCAGCGACAGGCGGGCAAGCTCCAGCGCAGCGTCATCGAGCGCGGAGGCCGGCGCAACGGGCGCGTCCATGCGGGCGTCGAGCTTCAGCGCGAGGCTCTCGACGCGGTCGAGATCGATCCGGGGAAGGGCGAAGATGCCGGCTTCGGTGCGGCCCTTGGCCCCCAGCCGGCGCAGGCGCGCGGCCGACAGCACGACATGGGCGCCGCCCGAAGCCAGCTTGTCCAGACGCTGCACGAGGTCGGGATCGGCGAGTTCAGCCGAAAGCGCCAGAGCGAGCGTTCCGTCGTCGCGCAGCAGGACAGGCCGCCCGGCACGGAACTCGGAAATGGCCCTGTCGACCTTGACGAGATCGGCCTCACTGGACAGGCCAAGAAGACTACGCGACTCAGGCATGGAACGATCCATCAGCACGGGCCGACGAGGGCCGGGAATTTCTCACTATACGTCCGGTGCAGGATATAGGATCACGCGGTGCACCCCGCCATGAACGTTTGCGGTCGCGGCCGGGTTCCTTCGATCAAAACTGCGTCAGCCGCCACCGCCGGACGATATCTGTCGCAGCCGGCATATAGGCCGATACGATTGAACATGGCATGAATGGGTCCGCATCCGCGCCGCGGGGGGCTCCATGGACCAGAACGACGACGGCGCCAGCCAGACCTACACCGCGACGGCGCGCGCGCTGCACTGGATAACGGCCCTGGGCGTGTTGGTGATGCTGCCGCTGGGCCTCACGATGAGCTATCGGGGCCAGGTCCTGAACCTCTGGGACGGCACGACCGAGGCGCTGTACAGCACGCACAAACTGCTCGGCTTCCTGTTGCTCTGGCTGGTCGCCGGACGCCTTGTCTACCGCCTCGTCCACGGCGCCCCGCCAGACGAACCGGGGCTGGCGCCGTTGCAGCGATGGGGTGCCCATCTGGTGCATTGGCTGCTCTACGGCCTGCTGATCGTGGTGCCGCTCCTCGGCTGGATCGGCGTTTCGCTCTTCCCCGCGCTGGAGGTGTTCGGGCTGTTCAGCCTTCCGGCGCTGGCTGCGCCGGACGAAGCCGCTGCCGGACGCGTCCTCGGGCTTCACGGCAAGCTGGCGCTGGCGACAGGCGCGCTGGCCGCTCTGCATATCGTCGCGGCGCTCTATCACCGCTTCATCCGCCGCGACGGCGTGCTGCGCCGGATGTGGCCGGGAAGGGGGTAGGCCGAGCCGCTGGAGCGCCTGCTCAGACCGGCCTCGCCCAGAGGTCGTGATGGCCGACCAGTGCGTTGGTCGCCTTCTGGCGCGCGGCCAGCCAGTCGGCCAGCAGGGCCTGGTCGAGATGACCGGTCTCGGCCGCCGCATCGGCGATGCCCTGCGCCAGCATGTCGCGCAGCGGACCGTGCCGCTCATCGATCAGCCAGGCGCTGTCGCCCGTCGAGACGGCGAAGCCCGATTTGCGGAAGGCCTCCGCCATCAGGTCGCAGGCATCGGGGCCGGCGGCGGGGCCGAAGCCCTTGTCGCCGTGCTGATGATGCCGGAAGGCGGCATGGACGCCGGCATCGGCCCGGTGGGCGGGCTTCCAGCGCTCGCGGCCATCATAGTTCAGCGCCGCATAAAGCGGCAGCTTCAGACTGGTGAGAACGGCGACGAAGCGCTCGATCCAGCGCTTCGAGACGAGGTCGAACAGGGCCGCCGCGGTGACGAGGTCAGGCTGCCAGCCCAGCACCCATTCGAGATCCTTGGAAAGATCGACCTGCCGGGTATCGACGGTGATGGTCTTGCCGTCCTTGGCGAGGACCAGTTCCTCGCCCTGCTCGCGCGCCTCGTCGGCCCAGCGCGACAGGGTTTCGCGGGCCCGGCCGAGGAGACCGGCGTCGTAATCCACCAGCGTCCAGTGCTGCCGATCGGGCAGGGCGGCGAAGCTGCCGCGCAGATTGGACCCGGCGCCGCAGCCGAGGTCGAGCACCGACATGGACGGCTTGCCAGCAAAATGCGCCCCCACGGCGCCGAGCACCTGCGGGTTGCGCGCCGCATGGTCCACCGGCTCGCGCAGAGCCAGCCAATCCGCCGAAAACCCAGCCATCAGTCCATCCTTGGGCCGCCACCGAGGCACGCCTCCGCGACGGTTCGTGCCGTGTCCCGCCAGCAGGGGAGCGTTGCGGCTCCCGCCCAGGCGGCATCCGCTCGCGCTCGGCGCTCGGACGGCGCATCAATCAGCCTTGCGAGCCCCTTGGCAAGTGCCATTGCGTCACCGGGCGTCACCTTCAGCGCCGCAGCGTCGGGCAGCGCGTCCGCCGCTGCGCCGCTGCGGGTGCAGACGATCGGGAGGCCGCGGGCGAGGGCTTCGGTCAGCACCATGCCGTAGCCCTCGTAAAGCGACGGCATCACAAAGATGTCGGCAGAAGCGTAGAGCGCCGAAAGCCGATCCTGATCGACGGCGCCGGCCAGCTTTATCCTTTCGGCGAAGCCGGCGTCGCGGATCGCATCCCGCAGCGCCGCTGCCGTTGCAGGCGCGTAATCGGGGGAGCCGGCAATGGTGAGCAACCAGCCGCGATCGGCGATCTGCGCCAGCGCCGCGAGAAGCACGTCATAGCCCTTGCGCGGAACGATCGAACCCACCGCCAGCAGCCTGGCGGGGCCCGCGCCGAGGCGCGGTTCGGTCCGGGGCGCGGGATCGGTCCCGGGCAGTGCGACCGCGATCTTGTCGGGAGGCACGCCGAACTCGGCTGACAGCACCTCTTTCGTGGGCGGACTGGTCACCACCACGGCGCGGGCATGGCGCAGCGCCAGCGTCTCGCTGTCGCGCAGACGCCAAGCGGTGGCGGCATCCAGCCCGGTCTCCAGTGCCAGCGGATGGTGCACCAGCGCGACGATTCGTCCGCCGAAGCGGGCGGCGAGCGCTTCCGGAAAGGCGCCGAAGGCGAGGCCATCGACCAGCAGCGTTTCCTCCGGTCCGGCGGAGGCCAGAATCCGCTCGGTCAGCGCGACATCATCGGCCGTCGGAAACGGGAAGGCGCCGGGGAGGGCGAGATGCCGGGCCGGGATCCCGGCCTCGCGCCATTCCTTCAGGAGACGCCGGTCATAGCCATAGCCCCCCGTCGGCAGGTCGATGTCGCCGGGGATCGCGAAGGCGATGGCGCTCACGCGAGCGCGCCCTCATAGGTGGCGCGGGCGAGATCGGTCTCGTGCAGCGTCACGCGGATGCGTGCGAGGCCGGCACCATCGGCGCCGAGCGCCCCGGAGGTCGCAGCCGCCTTCATCGCGTCGAAGATGTGCTTGCAGAGGAATTCGGTGGTCGTCAGCACGCCGGCGAATTGCGGCAGCACATCGAGGTTCTGGTAGTTCAGCGGCTTCAGGGTCTTCGACAGCACGTCGAGCGCCGCCCCGATGTCGACCACGACGTTCTGCCGGTTCAGCTCTTCTCGGAAGAAGGCGACGTCGACCACGAAGGTGGCGCCGTGCATGGCCTGCGCCGGGCCGAAGAAGGGATCGGGCAGTGAATGGCCGATCATGATGCGGTCGCGGACCTCGACGGAAAACATGCGATCTCCTGTTGGCTCAAGCCTGGCCCGCCCGGGATGGGCGCCGGCCGAGCGATTGCGAGAAACGCAGCAGATAGCCGTCCGGGTCCTGAACGAGGAATTGATGGACGCCGACCTCCTCGGCATCGGCGCGATACCAGCGCTCTTCCGGCCCGAAGAAGAGGGGCCAGCCGGCCTGCTCCAGCGACGATATCAGCACGCCGATATCGGAGACCGTGATCTCGAAATTGATGCCGCGCCCATAGGGCTTCTCCCGCGGGCCGGTGTCCCAGATGCCGAGGCGCTCCTGCGGGCCGGTATCGTATTCCTCCAGCATGAACTCCACGCCCTCGCGCTCGATCGCCGCAAAGCCCTGTTCTGGCCGATCGTAGAGAATGCGAAAGCCGAGCAGATCGCGCCAGAAACGAAGGCTCTGCGGCAGGGACGTGATGTTGAGCTCCGGTACGAGGAGCGGGCGGGGAAGGTCGCGGGATACCGTCATGCCACGCTCAATAGCGGATTGCGGCCGTCAATGCGCGCGAATCCGGCGCGAGGATGTGCGGCAGTTCGGACGGCGTGTTCGCGAAGGCGATCTCGTCGCTGATCAGGGCGTCGAGCCGGTCGTCTGCCAGCAGCGCCAGCGCCGCCTGCGTCCGGCGTGCATAGTCCCAGCGCGGCCGGCGCGAGGGCGCGATCATCCCGACCTGGGAGGAAATGAGCTGGAGGCGCCTGGCATGGAAGGCGCCGCCGAGCGAGGCCGGGATCTCCCCCTCGCCATACCAGCTCAGCTCGACGATGCGCGCCTCGATGCCGGCACAGCCGATGGCCGTGTCCAGCCCGGCCGAACTCGCGCTGGCGTGGAAGACGAGGTCGGCGTCGGCAGGCGCATCCGCCGGCAGGGCGAAGCCGAAGCCGAGATGCTCGGCGAGCTGCCGCCGCGAGGGCTGGACATCGACCAGCGTGACGCGCGCGCCGGGCAGCCGGCCGGCCAGCCAGGCGACGAGCAGGCCGAGTACCCCGCCGCCGACCACGACGATGGTGTCCGCGGGGCCGGAGGCGGCGTCCCAGTGCGCGTTGAGCGCCGTCTCCATATTCGCGGTGAGGATCGCGCGGCGGGGCGGGACGTTCTCCGGGAGCGGAGAAAGGGCACTTGCCGGCGCCACGAAGCGGTCCTGATGCGGATGCAGGCAGAAGACCTCGTGGCCGATCATCCCGGCGGGGCCGTCCTCGACGCGGCCGACGGCGCAATAGCCGTATTTCACCGGAAAGGGGAAATCTCCCTCCTGGAATGGCGCGCGCATGCGCTCATGCTCGGACACTGGCACGCGCCCCTCGAAGACGAGCCGCTCGGTGCCGCGGCTGACCCCACTCCACAAAGTCGTGACGAGGCAGTCTTCTGCCTTTCGGGCCGGAAGCGGCTGCTCATTCAGACTGCATTCACGGGGCGCTGTGTACCAGAGCGCACGGGCTGCCGCCCGCGTCTCTCCAGAGGTGGCCGGCTTCATCTCGAGGGCCATCGCTTCCGATCTCTTCCGTCCCAGCCTGCCTGCGAGCCATGACCGATACCGTCACGAACCCGCGCGTTGCTCCGACCACGTTCCCGCGGCCGGCGCAAGCCGTCGACGCCCTCGGCCTCACGCCTGCGGGTATCGAGAGCGAGGCCGTGCTGCGCCGTCGCCGGCTGCTGGTGCTCGTGCTGAATAGCACCACCCTGGCGGTGCTGCTGCTCGGGCTGGCTCATGTGCTCGGAGCGGGCGGGTGGAGCGCGGCGGACGTCGTCATTGCCGTGGCCTTCCTGTTCGGGGCGCCCTGGACGGTGCTCGGCTTCTGGAACGCCGCGATCGGCCTCTGGTTGCTGCATGGCCGCCGCGACGGCCTCGCCGAGGTCGCGCCCTTTGCCGTATGGGGAGAAGAGGGGCAGCCGCTGACGCTGCGCACCGCCGTGCTCATGACGCTGCGCAACGAGGACCCGGCCCGCGCCTTTCGCAGGCTGCGGGCCGTCAAGGAGAGCCTGGACGCCACCGGCGAGGGCGTCTGGTTCGACTATTTCGTGCTGTCCGACACCAATGATCCGCAGGTCGCCGCGGCCGAGGAGGCGCTGGCCAGCGCCTGGACGCGCGAGATCGGCGAGCCGGCGCGACTGACCTATCGCCGCCGCAGCGACAATGCCGGGTTCAAGGCCGGCAATGTCCGCGACTTCTGCGAGCGCTGGGGCGATCGCTACGAACTGATGCTGCCGCTCGATGCCGACAGCGTGATGTCCGGAGAGAGCATCCTGTCGATGGCGCGGATGATGCAGGCCTATCCCAAGCTCGGTATTCTGCAGAGCCTGGTGGTGGGCATGCCCAGCCGCTCGGCCTTCGCGCGCATCTTCCAGTTCGGCATGCGCCAGGGCATGCGACCCTATACCATGGGCTCGGCCTGGTGGGGCGGCGATTGCGGCCCGTTCTGGGGTCACAACGCGCTGGTGCGCGTCGCGCCGTTCCGCGAGCACTGCCATCTGCCGGTTCTGCCGGGGAAGGCGCCTCTGGGCGGGGCCATCCTCAGCCACGACCAGGTCGAGGCGGTGCTGATGCGCCGCGCCGGCTACGAGGTGCGCGTGCTGCCGGTCGAGGCCGGGAGCTATGAGGAAAACCCGCCGACGCTGCTCGACTACGTCAAGCGGGACCTGCGCTGGTGCCTCGGCAACCTGCAATATCTCAAGCTGATGGGCCTTGCCGGCCTGAAGCCGATGAGCCGCTTCCAGCTCGCCTGGGCCGTCCTGATGTTCCTCGGCCTGCCGGCCTGGACGCTGATGATCGCGCTCGTGCCGCTGAAGGTGGTGGAGGACCGCGCGCTCGCCGGTTATCCGGCCGGCGTTGCCATCGGCCTCTATTGCGTGTTCCTCGCGATGTATCTGTCGCCCAAGCTCGCCGGCTTCCTCGACATCCTGATCAGCAAGGGGGCGGTCGCGCGCTATGGCGGCCTGCCGCGCTTCCTCTCCTCCATGGCGATCGAGCTCGTCTTCGCCTTCCTGCAGGGCGCCGTGTCGTCCTTCCGGACCACGGTGTTCATGATCGGCCTCGTCTTCGGCCGCTCGCGGATCGGGTGGAACGGTCAGGCGCGGGATGCCCATGCGCTGTCCTTCGCCACGGCCTTCGCCGGGCTGTGGCCGCATCTGCTCTTTGGTGCCTATCTCTTCGCGACGCTGGCGGTGCTGTCGCCATCGGTGCTTCTCTGGTCGCTGCCGATGACCGCAGGCTATGTGCTGGCGATCCCCTTCGCGATGCTCACGGCCCTGCCGGCGCTCGGCGCCTGGCTGGAGCGCCGCGGGCTCTGCGGCATCCCGGAGGATTTCGAGACGCCGCCGGTGCTCGCTGCCATCGCTCAGGCCGAGGAACCGCGCGACGAGCCGCCGCTGCGGGCCGCCGCCTGATCCGTGGCCGGGGTTGCGCGCGGGCGCCGCCTCGGGCCATCTCTGCCGACACGCTTCCCCTGACGACGAACGGGACCGACCAGCAATGATCGTTTCGCGCCTCAGCGCCGCCGCCTTTTTTCTCTGCCTCGGCCTCGCCGCGCCGGCCCATGCCGCAGGCGACGTCGCCGTCGAGGTGAAGAACGAGTCCGAGCCCGTCGCCTGCGCGGAGAAGGACAACGTCACCATCAAGGCGATCTCGCCGGAGGTCCGCCGCTTCCAGATCGAGGCCGCGCACCCCGCCTACGCGGCCGGCCTCGTGCGCGACAACTGGGACGCCGACTGGACCAATTGCGACATGAAGGGAGACCCAGCCTTCGCGCCGCCCACGCCACCCCGGCGCGTCACCTTCTGGGAGAGCATCGACTACTGGCTGGTCGGCTACACCTTCCCGACCTTCTGGCGCCCGGCCGACACGACGTTCCGCGTCGGCGACCGGGTCGAGAAGGGGCTGCATCTCGTCCAGCTCTGGAAGCTCGGCAAGGACAAGTCCTACGAGGTGCTGGTCGTCTATCCGCAGGACGGCTACTGGCGCGCCCGGCCGATGCCGCCGCAGACCCTCGGCTTCAACTCCTATGGCTCTTCCTTCCTGTTCGGGCCGATCGAGCAGGAGGGGCGCCCGGTCGTGAACATCAAGGAGATCGAGTTCGACCCGAAGACGATCTCCTTCAAGATGCACTACAAGGACGGCAATTCCGGCACGCTGACGCTCGCCAGCGTCGACGAGAACCGGATGGTGCTGGACGCCGTGCTCGACAAGCCGGTGGGCGAGGGCAAGGGCTTCGTCGCGCTGCGCTCGATGTACGTCACCGAGTTCAACAACGATGTCGCCCGCATCGCCATCCGCGAGCCCGGCGCCAAGGGCTGGCGCGAGGAGCCGCTGATGCCGTTCCAGGGCGGCAAGGCGACCGATGTCTGGATGGGGCGCACCAACTACTCGCGCCACAACACCTCCTCGCCGGACATGGTCTTCCGCCACTTCTCGGCCGATCCCAATCCGCCGGCAAAGCCGGAGAAGAAGTAGGTTCTCGTCCTCGCTCCACTGGCGAGCGTTGCTCCAGCTCGAGTCATCCCGGACAAGCCGCGGCAGCGGCGCCGGTCCGGATTCCATGCCGGAACCCTGATCGGAAGCGCTCCGGCATCGATCCCGGGCCTCCCTGCGGTCGCCCGGGATGACGGCGCGGGGTGTGGATCGCTGCCTCATCATCGGAACGCGGGACCACCCCCTCGCGTTGTGGCATGACGCGGGCGTCTTCACAGGCTAGCCTGCGATCAACGATGCCTCGACGCCTGGGATGACCATGCCGCGCTTTGCCGCCAACCTCTCGATGATGTTCACCGAATGGGATTTTCTGGATCGCTTCAAGGCGGCCGCGGAGGCCGGCTTCGAGGCGGTCGAATTCCTGTTCCCCTATGACCACGCTCCCGAGCAGGTGGGCCTCGCGCTTGCCGGCGGGGAGCTGGAACAGGCGCTGTTCAACCTGCCGCCCGGCGACTGGACCAGGGGCGAGCGCGGCATCGCGGCGCTGCCGGGGCGCGAGGCAGAGTTCCGCGCGTCGCTCGATACGGCGCTGCCCTATGTCCATGAGACCGGCGTGAAGCGTGTCCACATGATGGCCGGCATCGCCGATCCGAACGATCCGGCCGCCGAGAAGGCCTATCGCGAATCGCTGGCCTATGCCGCCGACAAGCTGGGCGAGCACGGCATCGACCTGCTGCTCGAGCCGATCAACGGCAAGGACATGCCGGGCTATTTCCTCAACGATTTCGAGCGCGCAGCGGCTTATGTGCGGGAGGCCGGCCGGCCCAACGTCAGGCTCCAGTTCGACATGTATCATTGCGAGCTGATCCATGGCGACGTGCCGGGCAAGCTCAGGGCGCTCTATCCGCTCGTCGGGCATGTGCAGATCGCCAGCGCCGCCGGACGGCATGAGCCGGATGCGTCGGGCCCGGATTATCCCGCGCTGTTCTCCGAGCTGGACGGACTCGGCTATGGCGGCTTCGTCGGCTGCGAGTACCGGCCGGCCCATGGCACGCTGGAAGGTCTCGGCTGGTTCGCGCCGTTCCGGAAGCCGCTGTGATGCGCCCGCCCTCGATCGCCTATCCGGTGCTGATCGCCGATATCGGCGGCACCAATTGCCGGCTGTCGATCGTCGAGGACCCGGACCGGCCGCACCGTCATCTGGCCCGCATCGGCACGGGCAGCTTCATGACGGCAGAGGAGGCCTTCGAAAGCGTTGTCGCGACACTGCCCCAGCGGCCTCTTTCCGCGCTCCTGGCCGTGGCGGGGCCGCTCGAGGGGCGCACCGCCCAGCTAACCAATGCGAGCTGGAGCTTCGACGGCCCGCGCATCGCCGAGGCGCTCGGCCTCAGGCAGGGACTGCTCGTCAATGATTTCGAGGCGCTGGCCGCGTCACTTGCCGTGCTCCGTCCGGGCGATGTCGAGACGCTGATCGCCGGCGAGCCGGAGGCCGGCGGCGTTCGCCTGGTCCTCGGGCCGGGGACCGGCTTCGGCGCTTCCGCGCTCCTGACGCATGGCGAGCGCGGCTTCCTCATCCCGACGGAATGCGGCCATATCGGCCTCGGTCCCGAGGACCCCGCCGAACAACGCATCTGGCCGGCCCTGATGGCGAAGGAGCCGCGGGTCACGGTCGAGACGCTGCTCAGCGGCGACGGGCTGGTGCGGCTGCACAAGGCCGTGGCCGCGACCTCGGGCATGCTGGAGCCGGATGTCAGCGCCGCCGACATCAGCCGCCTCGCTCTCGACGGAAACCCGGCAGCCTTGATGACGGCGGTCTGTTTCTGGCGCCTGCTGGCGCGCGTGGCGGGCGATCTGGCTCTCGCCTTCAAGGCAACCGGGGGGGTGTTCATCGCCGGCGGCATCGCGCCGCATCTAATGCCCCTCGCAGACAGGGCGACGATCAGGTCCGTCTTCACCGGCAAGCCGCCGATGGAGGAGCTGATGGCGCGCATCCCGCTGCATGTCGTGACGGCGCAGGACGCCGCCGAGCAGGGCCTTGCCGCCATCGCCGCCCATCTGCAGCGCTTCGGCCTCGACGATCCCAAGCGGTTGTGGTTTGGCTGAGCGGGTCCGCTCGCCAGCCCGAACGAAGATCCCGCGTGCAGCCCATCTCCTCCATCCAGGTCCTGCGCGCGCTCGCGGCGCTCATGGTCGCGATCCATCATGTGCAGCCCGATGCCGCGCTGCTGGCGGAGGCGACCGGACACTCCTTCCAGCGCAGCGATCTCCTGCCCTGGATGGCGGGCGTCGATATCTTCTTCGTCGTGTCCGGCTTCATCATGGTCCATGCCTCGCAGGACCTGTTCGGCCGCGCCGGAGCGAGCGGCGTCTTCCTGAGGCGCCGGCTGGCGCGGATCGTGCCGCTCTACTGGGCGATGACCAGCGCTTTCCTGCTCATCGCCCTCGTCAGTCCGTCGGTGCTGAATTCGGGTACGCCGAGTCTCGCGCAGATCGCCGGCTCCTACCTGTTCTGGCCGATGCTCTCGACGCAAGGCGTGGTGCAGCCAGTCTATTCCCTGGGCTGGACGCTGAACTACGAGATGCTGTTCTACGTCGTCTTCGCCGGCGCCCTGTTGCTGCCGGCGCGGTGGACCCTGCCGGCCGTCGTGCTGGCGCTCGCGGCGCTGGTGGCGAGCGAGAGCCTTGCGGGGCCGCTGCCGCTGCCCTTCGGCTTCTGGGGCCAGCCGATCGTGCTCGAATTCGCGGCCGGGATGGGCATCGCGCTGCTCCGCCGGAGAGGGCTTCGCCTGCATGGCGCGCTGCGCGTGCTGGTCGCCCTCGGCGGGATCGCGGTCTTGGTAGCCGCCGCGCATCGCGGTGAGGGGGCGGGGACCTGGAGCGTCGTCGCCTGGAACGGCTCGGCCGCCATCCTGCTCGTGCTGGCGGCCGCCTGCGGGCGGGACGGGCCGATGCCGCCGCAGCCGGTGCGCACGCTGGCGATGATCGGCGACGCGTCCTACGCGCTCTATCTCGTCCACCCCTTCGTCATCCGCGGCCTGCGCGAAATCGCGCTGCGGGCCGGCGGCCTGTCTCCGGAGCTTTACATCCTGATCGCGCTGACCGGCGCGATCGTGGCCGCGCTGCTGATCCATCGCTGGTTCGAGCGGCCGATGACGCGGATCTTCCGGCGCCGGCTCGGCGGCTAGTCCAGCTTGGCGCGCTTCAGCGATTGTCCGACGACGCCATTGTCCCGGATCCGCTGCGGGCGCATGGCCTTGATCGTCTCGACATGCTCGGGCTGCGGATAATAGCCGCGCTCCATGATCTCGAGCGCATATTCTTCATAGGTCAGGCCGAGCGCGTCCGCGTTCTCCTGCCGGCGGATGGCGATTTCCCGTGGCTTCTTCCAGGCCTTGCGGTGGGCGAAGCGCCAGTCGAAGGTCCGGCCGATGGCACCCGGTCCCAGCGTCGAGCGGCGCTTGCGCTCCTTCAGGGGTGGGCCGCCATTATGGCCGATCCCGATCGGGCGCTTGCGGGCTGAAGGCATGGCTGGCGTTCCGTGGTGCGTCGAGGGCAGGATAAGATGTCCGGCGCCCTCCGCAAGCGCCGTGCCATTGCCGCCCAAGGTGACAGGGAGGCCCCGCCGGTCTATCCCGCTCCCCTGTTCACAGGACCAGACGTCCTGCTCATCGGAAGAGACATGGCCCCCTTGCTGCATCTGCGCGACGTCGCGCTCACCTTCGGCGGACAGCCGCTGCTCGAGTCCGCCGAGATCGCCGTCTCGGCCGGGGAGCGCGTCTGCCTCGTCGGGCGCAACGGCTCGGGGAAGTCGACCCTGCTCAAGATCGCGGCCGGCATCGTCGAGCCCGATCATGCCGAGCGCTTCGTCCAGCCCGGCGCGACCATCCGCTATCTGCCGCAGGAGCCGGACTTCACCGGCTACAAGACCTCGCTCGCCTATGTCGAAGCCGGGCTCGGGCCGGGCGACGATGCCTACCGCGCGCAATATCTGATCGACGAACTCGGGCTCACCGGGCTGGAGGACCCTGCCACCATGTCGGGCGGGGAGTCCCGCCGCGCCGCGCTCGCCCGCGTGCTGGCGCCGGAGCCCGACATCCTGCTGCTGGACGAGCCGACCAACCATCTCGACCTGCCGGTGATCGAATGGCTGGAGCAGGAGCTGAAATCGCTGCGCTCTGCGATGGTGCTGATCAGCCATGACCGCCGCTTCCTGACATCGCTGTCGCGGGCCACCATATGGCTCGATCGCGGCGTGACACGGCGGATGGAGAAAGGCTTCGGGGAGTTCGAGGCCTGGCGCGACGAGGTGCTGGCGCAGGAGGAGCTCGACCGCCACAAGCTCGACCGCAAGATCGCCCGCGAGGAGGACTGGCTGCGCTATGGCGTCAGCGCGCGGCGCACCCGCAACCAGCGGCGGCTCGGTGAGCTGCATGCCTTGCGCGATCAGCGGCGCAACACGCGCGGGGCCCAGGGCAATGTCCGGCTGGAAGCGAGCGAGGCGCAGACCTCCGGCAAGCTCGTCATCGAGGCTATCGACGTCTCCAAGGCCTATGGCGACAACGTCGTGGTCAAGAACCTGTCGCTGCGCGTCGCGCGCGGCGACCGGATCGGCATCGTCGGGCCGAACGGCGCCGGCAAGACGACGCTGATCAACCTGCTCACCGGCGGGCTGAAGCCCGATACCGGGAAGGTGAAGCTCGGCACGGCGCTCGAAATGGTGACGCTCGACCAGCGCCGCGAGAGCCTCGATCCGGCGACGCCGCTGGGCGATGCGCTGACCGGTGGTGGCTCGGACCAGGTGATGGTCGGCGGCCAGCCGCGGCATGTCATCTCCTACATGAAGGACTTCCTGTTCCAGCCGCTGCAGCGGGGTACGGCGGTCGGGGCCCTGTCGGGCGGTGAGCGCGGCCGGCTGATGCTGGCCCGCGCTCTGGCCAAGCCCTCAAACCTTCTGGTGCTGGACGAGCCCACCAACGATCTCGACCTCGAGACGCTCGACCTCTTGCAGGAGCTGCTGGCTGACTACCAGGGCACGGTGCTGCTGGTCAGCCATGACCGCGACTTCATCGACCGCGTCGTCTCGGCCGTGCTGATCTCGGACGGCGATGGCGTCTGGACCGAGTTTGCCGGTGGCTATTCGGACATGCTCAGGCAGCGCGGACGCGGCGTCGGAGCGAAGGCGCGCACGCCAGAGAAGCCGGCGCCTGCCGCGGTCAAGGCCGCCCCGGCGGCTGCTCCCGCGTCGGTCGCCAAGCGCAAGCTCTCCTTCAACGAGAAGCATGCTCTGGAGACGCTGCCCAAGACGATCGAAGCCTTGCAGGCCGAAGCCGCCAAGCTCAACGCGGCCGTGGCCGGCGATCTCTATACCCGCGACCCGAAGCTCTTCGCCAAGGCGACGGCGCGGCTGGAGGAGGTTGCGCGGGAGATCGGCACGGCCGAGGAGCGCTGGCTCGAGCTGGAGATGCTGCGCGAGGAGCTGGGGGCGTAGTCTCTCCGTCGCACTCGGGTTTCAGCCGAGGATGGCGCGCCGCGCCGCCCGAGAATGACGGCGAGCCATCCCATTTCCGTATCCGTCCCTGCGTCAAAACGCATTTACCGCCGCGGCCGATCGCTTCAAACATCGCGCAACCACACAGCACGAGGACTGGACCATGAGACTCAAGGGCAAGACGGCGCTGGTGACCGGCGGGGCGCAAGGCTTCGGGCTCGGCATCGCGCAGGCTTTTCTGCGCGAGGGCGCGCGGGTCGCGGTGCTCGACATCAATGGCGAGAAGGCCGAGGAGGCCGCCGCCGCGCTGGGCGAGGGCGCCATCGCGGCGACTTGCGATGTCGGGCGGGCGGCGAGCGTGGACGCTGCCGTTGCGGAGGTGCTCGCGGCCTTCGGGCGCCTCGACATCGTCGTCAACAATGCCGGGATCAGCCACCGCAACCAGCCGATGCTCGACGTGACGGAGGAGGAGTTCGACCGGGTCTTCGCCGTCAATGTGAAGTCGATCTACCTGATGGCCAAGGCGACGGTCCCGCATTTCCGGGAGCATGGCGGCGGCGTGATCCTCAACATCGGCTCGACGGCCGGCGTGCGGCCCCGGCCGGGCCTCGCCTGGTACAACGGCTCCAAGGGGGCGGTGAACCTCTTGTCGAAGTCGATGGCCGTGGAACTCGCCCCGGACCGCATCCGCGTCAACGCCATCGCGCCCGTGGCGGGCGAGACACCGCTGCTGGCGACCTTCATGGGCGAGGACACGCCCGAGAAGCGCGCCCAGTTCCGCGCCTCGATCCCGTGGGGCCGGCTCTCGACGCCGCAGGACATGGGCCACGCCGCGGTCTTCCTCTGCTCGGACGAAGCCGAGATGGTGACGGGCACGGTTCTGACGGTCGACGGCGGCCGCTGCATCTGAGGGAGGAGCGGCAGTGGGCTGTAGGCAGTAGGCCGGAAAGGACGCCCGACGGCCTATTGGCGATTGCCGACTGCCTCGCCCATCAGCGCAATTTCCTGCCGGCGCACCACCAGGCCGGCGAGGTCGCAGCCCCGCTGGTCCAGCGTGATGCGCGGCGCCTTGCCGTCCCCCGCGATCCGGAAGAGGTGCCAGGCGGCGAGTTCGCCATGGCCGCGGGGGCCGAGCGACGCCGAGGGCACGCCGACGATCGGGAAATCGCGCTCCGGCCCCTGCCGCCAAGCCAAAGAGAAGGTGTGGTTGTGGCCGTGCAGGACGAGGTCCGCGCCCTTCAGCCGCAGCATCGTCTCGAAGCGCTCGGCATCGACCAGTTCGCGGGAGCGCCGCGCGCCGCCGGGATAGGGCGGGTGATGGATCAGCACGACGCGGATCAGGTTCTCGTCGCGCGCACGGTCGAGCAGGGCGGCGGTGCGCGCCGTCTGCTCGCGGCCGACGCGGCCTGTCGCCAGCAAAGGCAAGGTCGGCACCGCGCTGCTGACGCCGATCAGCGCGACCGGGCCGCGGCGGCGATACCAGGGATAGCCGGCGCCGCCATCGTCGCTGCCGCTCCAGGGCGCCAGCAGCTCGGCCAGGGCCTTCAGCGAGGAACGGGCATAGGCGTCGTGGTTGCCGGGGACGAAGCTGACCGTCTCGCGCGGGCCGAGCGTGTCGAGGAAGGCGACGGCGGTCTTGAATTCGTTCGGCAGGCCGATATGCGAGACGTCGCCGGTGCAGGCGATGTGGTCCGGCGCCTCGGCATGGATATCGGCGACGATGCGCGCCAGGACATCCATGTCATGGGCGTGCCGTCGCTTGCGGCGCCAGTTGATGTAACCGGTGGCGCGCTTGCCGAGCAGTTGATGCAGAGAGAAGCCCGCGAGCGGGCCGAGATGCGGGTCGGACAGATGCGCGAGCTTAAACACGCTCCAGCGCTTGCCCCCGCGGCAGCCCGCCCGTCAAGCGCGCAAATCGGCGCGGTGCGGGCGGCAGCTGCGGGCGATCAGTTGGCGGCGCCGGTCAGTTCCGACACGATCCGCGAATCGGTCATGGTGACGGCGGGCTTCCAGGTGTAGGCGGGCTTGGCCCTCAGGCGGGCGATGATGAACGAGAGCAGCATGATAAGGGTCCCCGGTGATGACGACGGCGGTATCTGCTCTATTTGTGCCGCGCGTGTGACAAGACAACGGGGTCTGCCCCAGGTCCGTTATGCGTCAATTGCATAGACAATTAACCCGCCGTTGAGAATCGCGCGAGGACAATCCGGATGCAGCATGAGCAAGAGGCAGCACGATCGCTTCCGCAGCGCGTCCTGACGCGCCTGCTGCATCTCTATTTTCGCATGACGCGGGCGATGACGCTGGGCGTGCGCGTCGTGGTGATCCGCGAGGAGCGGGAGGTCCTGCTGCTCAGGCATACCTATGTCGATGGCTGGCATTTTCCGGGCGGCGGGGTGGAGGTCGGTCAGACCATGCTCGAGGCTGCGGTGCGGGAATTGATGGAAGAAGCGGCGATAGACGCAGCGGGTCCGCTCTCCCTCCACGGCATCTTCTTCAATCGCGGCATGTCGCGGCGGGACCATGTCGCGGTCTTCACCCTGCGCGACTTTACCGTCACTGCGATCAAGCAGCCTGACCGGGAGATCGCCGAGATCGGCTTTTTTCCGCTCGACGCGTTGCCAGCCGGAACGACGGCAGCGACGCGCCGCCGTCTCCACGAGATCTCGACCGGGGCCCCGCCGACCGCCGACTGGTAGGCGATGGCGGGAGTGCCGAGAGGTCAGGGTGCGTTAACCAGCTTCGCGAAATCCCCGTCGAGTCTGGCCAGCCCGTCGGCGATACGCTGGCGCTTTTCCTTGATCCAGCTGTCGTGCCGGTCGAGCCGTTGGCGCGCCTGAGCCAGCATGCGGTCCATTTCGGCCGGCTGCGGGCCGCCAGAGGTGGCGCGGTTCCTGACGATCGCGACGGGGTCCAGCGTCGCGCGGAATTCCGCCTCGCTCATCGGCAGCTCGGCAGGCGACAGCTGCGCCTCGGCCGCCGCCTTGCGGTAGATCGCCTGCGCCTGCGGATAGGGGAAGTCGGTCGGCCTGATGCCGTTGGCCTTGGCGTAATCGACGACCTCGGACGCGAAATGGTGCCCGGCACGGAAAGGCAGGTGGTATTTGCGCATCAGCACGTCGGCGAGTTCCTGCGAGGCCGTCCAGTCGCTGTTGAGCTCGTCCAGCGCCCTTTGCGGGTCGATGGCCAGCGCCTTCAGGATGCGGTCGAGCCGCTGCAGCGTGCGCGTGCCGGCGTCGATCATGGCGCTGTTGGCCTTGGCGCTCTTGGCGTCGGGCATGCCGGGCGGGATATTGTGGGCCTTGAACACCGGCCCCGTCGCCAGCGCCAGCGCTTCGGAAGCCTCCTCACGCGTGCCGTTGAGCAGGCCCGGATTGCGCTTCTGCGGCATCGCGCTGGAGACGTAGGTGGTGCCGCCGCCGGTCATGCCGCCCTCGTCGCGCAACAGGATCCAGGGACGGGGTTGCGCATATTGCGTCATCACGTCCTGGATGAAGCCGCCGGTGTGAAGCGCGATGCTCGTGACGATGGCGCCTGTCTCGACCGGCAAGTCGGCCGCTGCGATCTGCGAGGCGTCATAGGCATTGTCGACGAGGCCCGCGAAGCCGAGATAATCGGCCATCCGCGCGCGGTCGAGCGGCCAGCTCGTGCCGTTCAGCACGGTCGTGCCCATCGGCGAGAGATCGACACGGGCATAGGTCTCGCGGATGCGCTGGGCGTCGCGGTCGAAGCCGGCGGCGAGGCCGAGCAGATAGTGCCCGTAGCTGTTGGGTTGGGCGGCGACGCCGTTGGTGTAGTTCGGCACGACCGTGTCCCGATGGGCGGCCGCGAGCTCGACCATGGTGCGCGTGGTGCGGGCGAGCTGGTCGGCCAGCGCCAGCAGCCGGTCGCGCATGATCGCGGCGCGATAGGTCGCGTGCATGTCCTGGCTCGAGCGGCCGGCATGGATCAGCGTGACCTCGACGCCTGCCTCCTTGATCATCAGCGGCTCGAAGGTGATGACGGTGGAGGGGCGCCTGGCGCCGGGCTGGTTGCCGGCCTCGATCACCCTGGCGATGCCCTTCGCGATCTTAGGGGCCAGAGCCTTGTCGAGCAGGCCCTGCTCGCTGTTGATGACGGTGCTCGCCTTGTTGAGCTCGCCCAGCCAGAAGAATTCGTCACGTGGCGGGCTCTTCCGCTCCGGCGACGGTTGCTGGGCGAGGGCGGGCAGGGCGCAGCTCGCGACCAGCGCCGCCAGCCCCGCGCGCATCAGCATCTTGACCATGATGTCCTCCCATAAGGCTTGCGAGCGGGATCGGGCGCCTGAGCGAGGCGCTCACCGCGTTTGGTTCGTCTGGTCCCGGCCTCGGAACGAATGGACCGCATCGCCGCCCTGGCCGCAAGCTGCCGCAAGGTTGCCGATGAAGCGATGGACGTGGGCGGGCCGCTCTGTTACAGGCCCGCTCCATGACCGCTCTGCACAGCCCCAGCGACCTGCGACGACCGACGCGCTGAACGCGCCTTTCGGGTTCGTGCGCTCGCGCGCCGGCCTTCGTCCTTCCCGCTGCCGCTGTGTTTCCCGGTCGCCATGACATCCCTGCCTTTGACCATCCGCCACGAACTGCCCGTGGACCAGGCCGCCATCGAGCGGCTGCATGAACGCGCCTTCGGGCCGGGCCGCTTCGCGCGCACCGCTTTCCGCCTGCGCGAGGGCGTGCCGGCCGATCCGGCGCTGTCCTTCGCCGCCCATGTCGGCACCTTCCTCGTCGGCGCGGTCAAGGTCACGCCCGTGATCGCGGGCGGCCACAAGGCGCTGATGCTGGGGCCGCTGACGGTCGATCCCGCCTTCGAGGGGCGCGGCATCGGGGCGGCGCTGATGAACCGGTCGATCGAGGCTGCGCGCGAGGCCGGGCACGATCTGATCATGCTGGTCGGGGACGCGCCTTATTATGCCCGCTTCGGCTTCAGGGTGATCCCGCCCGGGCAGCTCGTCCTGCCGGGCCCGGCCGATCCGGCGCGGTTCCTGGCGCTGGAGCTGGTCGAGGGCGTCATGGCGCAGCGCAAGGGTGCGGTCACGTCGGCGCGGTAGACGATCGTCATTCTCGGGCGATGCGGAGCATCGACCCGAGAATTTCATGCAGGGCGAAGCGCCAGAGCGCTTCTGCGATGCTCGGGCCGAACCCGGGCAAGGCGTCCTGCTCTCTCAGGCCTTGCGCCCGAAGCGCCGCCCGCTTTCGCCGACCCAGCCGGCGACGAGCGCGCCGAACAGCACCACGAGCCCGATCAATCCGATAAAGAGCGGCGAGATCTGCACGCCCCTCACGATGCCGGAATCGCTGATCCTGAGCCCGACCCAGTCGGCCCCGGCAAACTGGCTGCCCGAACGGATCGGCACGATGCGCGGGATATTCACGCCCGAATCGCCCTCCCGGCCGATGCGGCGGGAGGAGCCGCCGGTGGCCTGGGCGAGGGCCGCCAGAGCCTGCGGGTCGCTGACGACCTCCATCAGCTCGCGCGGGTTTTCGGGGCCGACGCTGGCGAAAGCCGTGAGGTTGTCGGCGGTGAGGCGGTGGAGCCCCTGTTGCGTCGTCGGGATGCGGGCGGTGAAGAGACCGGGCCGGCCGGCTTCGAGCGGCACCTGCCGGCTCTTGCCGTCGGGGCCGGAGACCGTCACCGGTCCCGGGTTCTCGCCCAGCGTCTGGCGCTCGACCTCGATCTGCCCGTTGCGCACGCTGGCGCGCAGCGCCTCCTCCTCGAGCTCGGGTTCCTTCATCAGCCAGTGGCTCAGGCGCCGCAGCAGGTCGAGATAAGGGCCGCCATTGCGGAAGCCGCGCGCCCACAGCCATTCATGATCGGAGAGGAAGAGCGCGACGCGGCCCTTCTGCTCCCGCGAGAGCATCAGAAGCGGCTTGTCGCCGGGGCCGGTCATGACCGGGGTGGCGCCGGCCCGGGCCTGGGCGCCGACCATGCGCAGCCATTCGCCCCAGCGCGGGGGCTCGACCTCGGAGCCCGGCAGATCGCGGGTGACGGGGTGGCGCTTGCCGAGATCGCTGACGCGGGCCTTGTAGGCCTCGTCGATGACGCTGCCATCCGGCACCGCCGGCAGGATCTGGCCGAGCGGGGTGCGCGCGAGCGTCTGCTGGCCGGCATATTCCGGGCCGGCGGCGACCATGAGCGCGCCGCCGTCGCGGACATAGCGGACGATGTTGTCGAAATAGACCAGCGGCAGGATCGACTGGTTGGCGTAGCGGTCGAAGATGATCAGGTCGAATTCCTTGATCTTCACCTGAAACAGCTCGCGGGTCGGGAAGGCGATCAGCGACAGCTCGTTGATCGGCGTGCCGTCCTGCTTCTCCGGCGGCCTGAGGATGGTGAAATGGACGAGGTCGACATTGGCGTCGGCCTTCAGCAGGTTGCGCCAGGTGCGCTCGCCCGGATGCGGCTCGCCCGAGACGAGCAGGACGCGCAGCTTGTCCCTGACGCCTTCGATGGTGATGACCGCGCGGTTGTTGGCGAGCGTCAGCTCGTTGTCGAGCGGCGAGGCCTCGATCTCGACCACGTTCGGCCCGCCCCGGTCGATCCGCACCGGGACCTGGACGACCTGCCCGGTGGCCACCTCGCGGCGCGCGATCACCTCTCCGTCGCGGCGGATCGTCAGCCCGGCGCGGCCGGGGCCGCCCTTGTCGACGACGCGCAGCCGGATGATCTGGTCCTTGCCGACGATGCCGAAGCGCGGGGAATCCACCGGCACGATGCGCCGGTCGATCTCGGCATTGCGGCCGGTGGCAAGGACATGCAGCGGCGCCTTGAGCCCCAGCGCCTCGGCATTGGGGGGAGTGTCGTGGGCGAGCCCGTCGGTGATGGCGATGGCGCCGGCGACACGCTCCGAGGGGACATCGGAGAGGCTGTTGGTCAGCGCCTCGAAGAGGCGCGTCCCGTCGCTGGAGCCTTGCGCGTCCTGCACTTCGACGACGCGCGGCTCGATGCCCGGAATGCCGCGCAACTGCCGCTCGACCTCGGCGACCGCCGCGTCGGTCTGGGCCGTGCGATCGGCAAGGCGGTTCGAGGCCGACCGATCGACCACGATCGGGACGACGTCCTTGACTGGCTCACGGTCCTCGAAGACGAGCGACGGATCGGCGAGCGCGACCGCCAGGATCAGGAGGGCGACCGCGCGCAGAACGGCGCTGCGGCCGGCCAGAGCGATGGCGGCGCCGGCGGCCAGCGCCGCCAGAACGGCAAGCCCGATCAGCAGCGGCAGCGGCACCAGCGGCGTGAAGGAGAGGCTCCACATCGCTACTGCCCCAACCTTTCGAGCAGGGCCGGGACATGGACCTGGTCTGCCTTGTAGTTGCCGGTCAGCGCGTACATCACGAGGTTGACGCCGCCGCGCAGGGCCATTTCGCGCTGGCGCGGGTCTCCGCCGGAGAGCGGCACGAGCCCTTCGCCGCGCCGGTCGATCGCCCAGGCCGAGGCGAGATCGTTGGAGGTGATGACGATCGGCGAGACATTGTCGCCGGCGCGCGCCGGGCGGCGGCCTTCCTCATCGGCCGGCGGGAGCGCCTCGACCCAGGTGGTGCCGGTGTCGTAGCGGCCGACGAGGCCGTCGAGCAAATAGAAGGTCTTGGTCAGCACATGGTCGCGCGGCAGCGGCTCCAGCTCAGGGATATCGAGAGTCTGCAGCATGCGCTTGAGCTGGTCGCCTTCGGGAGTCGTCCCGCCGCCCGGCCTGGCGCTCATCGCATCGCGCGTGTCGAAGATCACGAGGCCGCCGCCTTTCATGTAAGCTTCGAGCTTGCGCAGCATGTCGGGCGCCGGGATCGGGCGGCCCGCCACGATCGGCCAGTAGAGCACCGGGAAGAAGGCGAGCTCGTCGCGCTCGACATTGACACCGACCGGATCGCCCGGCTCCAGCGCGGTGCGGGCGGCAAGGATGGTGTTGAGCCCGGTCAGGCCCGCTTTCGACATGTCGTCGACCGCCCTGTCGCCGGTGACGGCATAGGCGAGTCGGGTCATCGCGCCATTGGCGAGCAGCTCGCGCGGGATCGGCGGCAGCGCCTGCTGCTGGTTCGGTTGTGGTGGCGGCGTCTGGGCACGCGCGGCATCCGGCAGGCCGAAGCCGCCGACCGTCAAGGCGAGCAGGATCGCGGCCGGCGCGACGGCTTTTCGCGCCCGGCGCAGTCCGAGCCGGCCGCCGAGCCAGAGTGTCGCCAGCGTGTCGGCCACAAGCAGCAGCAGGGCCAGCACGAGGAGCAGCGGGCGCATGTCGCGCGCCACCGGCTCGCTGATCGGCAGGACGGGCGCGCCGAGGCCGGCTAGGTCCAGCGCGGCGAGCTTGTCGGCGGGAGCCAGCGCGTTCACGGACAGAGAGCTTTCGCTGGGGCCGTAGAGCCCGGGCGGATGCAGCAGGCTGGCGCGGCCGGTGAAGCTGCGCGCGACCGGCTGGCTCGTCGGCGGCGGCGTGCGGAACTGGCCCAGGCCGTCGAGGACACGGGTGGGCGAGAGCGTCTCGACACGGGTTTCGTCGCCCTGCGTCGCAGGGGCGGGGCCTGTTCCCGAGAGATTGACGACCTTGCGTAGCATCTCGACGAAAAGGCCCGAGAGCGGCAGGTTCGACCAGGTGGTGTCGGCGGTGACGTGGAACATCGCGATCAGGCCGTCTCCGCGCCGCTCGCCGGTGACGACGGGCGTGCCGTCCTCCAGCGCCGCCCAGGTCTTGCGGGAGAGCTCAGGTTCGGGCTCGGCGAGGATCTGGCGGTTGACGCGGAGATCCTCGCCGATGGTCAGGCCGTAGAAGGGGCTCTCGCGCGTGAAGGCGGCAAGCTTGCGCGGTGTGTCCCAGGAGAGGCCGCCGCCCAGCGTGCGGCCGCCGCGCCGCAGCCGGACCGGCGTCAGCTCGTCCGAGGCGGTGGCGAGGCGCGGGCCGGCGAAGCGCAGCAGCACGCCGCCGCGGCGCACGAAATCCTCGACCTTGCCCGTGGTGTCGCGGTCGAGCGCGCCGATATCGGCCAGCACCAGCACGGAGAGATTCTGGGCCAAGAGCTCGCCGACCGGATCGGTCGAGCCCTGCCGCGGCTGGCGGACATCGGCATAGGGCTGGAGCGCGCGGGAGACGTAATAGGTCGGCGACAGCAGCGGCTGCGCGGTGTCGGCGGTGGTGCCGGAGACGATGCCGACCCGGCGGCGCTTGGCGCTGTCGTCGAGCAGCGCCACGGCGCCGGCGCTGCGCTGGCCCAGCACCTCCAGCCGTGAGACCGCGTTGCGGACCTCGATCGGCAAAGTGAGACGGGCGCTGGTCTCGAGCGCGTTGCCTTCGAAGATGAACGGCGCCTCCCCGAGCGAAAGGCCCTTGAGGTCGAGCGCGCGAACCTGCCCGGTCGCCGCGGCGGCGGGGTTCGGACGTAGCACCTTGACCGTCAGCGCGCCGGCCTGGTTTTCCGGGGCCGCAAGCGCGATCTGGTCAGCGGGGGCGGCATGGATGGCGAGGCGGCCGGCATCCGCCAGCGGCTTCAGTTGCGCGAGGAAGGGGCTCTCGTCGCGGATCGCGAGGCCATCCGTGACCCAGACCAGCTCGGCCTGCGGCTGGGCGCGCAGGAAATTCTCGATGCGGGGCCCATGCGCGGCCCGGTCCGGCGCATGCGGCTCCAGCGGCAGCGCGCGCAGCTTCTCCAGCGCGGCGCGCGGATCGGACAGCGCGATCTCGGCCGGGTTTTCGGCCAGGCCGAGAACCGCGACGGTGCGACCCTCGCGGGTGGCGGCCGCGATGCGGGATTCGGCCACGGCGATGCGGTCGGACCAGTCGCCGGCCGCGCCGAAGCCGTTGTCGATCACCAGCAGCATCGGCCCGCGAACAGCCGCGGCCTCGCGCGGCGGGTTCCAGACCGGGCCCGCGACGGCAAGGATGGCCAACGCCGCGATCGCCATCCGCAGGGCCAGCAGCCACCAGGGCGTATGGGCCGGCAGCTCACGCCTGGCGACGAGATCGGCCATGATCTTCAGCGGCGGAAAGTCGATCCGGCGCGGCCGGGGCGGGGTGACCCGCAGGATGAGCCAGAGCGCCGGCAGCAGGGCCAGCGCGGCCAAGGCCAGCGGCGCCGAGAAGGTGAAGGGCAGGGCGCTCAGCATGGGTGAGCCTTGAGGTCGACCGCAGCCATCAGTTCGCCCCCCGCGCGGAGACGAGGCTTGCAACCCGCAGCACGGCTTCGCTGGTCGGGCGGTCGGTGCGGTGGAGCGTCAAGGTCCAGCCGGCCTTGCGGCAGGCCTCGCGAATCGCCTCGCGATGGGCAGCGAGGCGCTGGCGATAGTCCTCTCCCCAGGACCCGGCGTCGCCGACGCGCAGCGCCAGCCCATCCTCCAGGTCGAAGAGCTCGGCCTGCCCGGTGAAGGGGAAGGTTTCCTCGATCGGGTCCGCGATCAGCAGAACATGACCGCGGGCCCCGCTGCCGGAGAGCGCCCGGATGCGAGCGGCCAGGGAATCGGCTGGCGAAAGCCCATCGGTGACGATGATGGCGTCCGAAAGCCGCTGCAGCGGTGCCGCCGGGGGCAGATCGTCCTCGGCGCCCTGGCGATCCGCTGCGATGGCCTGCGCCAGCAATTCGATGATGTTGCGAGAGGCCATCGGCCGTGTCAGGCCGAGATGGCCGACGCGCTCGCCGCCCTCGACCAGCGTCTCCGCGAGCGCGAAGCCCGCCACCAGCGCCCGGTCGATCTTCGGCGCCTGAGCCAGGGACGAGGCGAAGCCCATCGAGGCGGAGCGGTCGATCCAGAGCCAGACGGTGTGCGAGGCTTCCCACTCCCGCTCGCGCACGAAGAGGTGGCCGTCACGGGCCGATCGCCGCCAGTCGATGCGGGAGGCGGATTCGCCAGCGACCAGCGGCCGATACTGCCAGAAGCTTTCGCCGGGTCCCGCGCGCCTGCGGCCATGGATGCCGTGGACGCTGGCCGAGACGCGGCGCGCTTCGAGGATGAGCCGCGGCAGGCGCGCTGCCAGATCGAGCGAGGCGGTGAGGACCGGCCTCGCCGGCTGCCGTTCGGTCTGGCTGAGAACACGCGTGCGCAGCATCAACCTATCCCAGCCGTTCCACGAGACGGCTGATGACGCCCTCGACGGTCTCGCCATCGGCGCGGGCGGCGAAGGTCAGAGCGACGCGATGCTTCAGGACCGGCACGGCGAGCGCTGCGACATCATCGATGGAGGGCGCGAGCCGGCCTTCGACCAGGGCGCGGGCGCGGGCGGCCAGCGTCAGCGACTGGCTGGCGCGCGGGCCGGGACCCCAGGCGAGCTTTTCGGTGATGGCGGCGTCGCCCTCGCCGGGGCGGGCGGAGCGGACGAGATCGAGAATGGCATCGACCACGGCCTCGCCGACCGGCAGGCGGCGCACGAGACGCTGGACCGACATCAGCGTCTCGGCGGTCATCGCGGGGGTCGGCCGGTATTCGGCGGCGCCGGTCGTCTCCAGCAGGATCCGGCGCTCGGCCTCGCGGTCGGGATAGCCGACGTCGATCTCAAGCAGGAAGCGGTCGAGCTGGGCTTCTGGCAGGGGGTAGGTGCCCTCCTGCTCGATCGGGTTCTGCGTCGCCAGCACATGGAACGGGGCGGGCAGGTCGTAGCGCTCGCCGGCCACGGTGACGTGGTGCTCCTGCATCGCCTGCAGCAAGGCCGACTGGGTGCGGGGGCTGGCGCGGTTGATCTCGTCCGCCATCAGCAACTGGGCGAAGACAGGGCCCTTGATGAAGCGGAAATGACGCCTGCCGTCGGCGCTCTCGTCGAGAACCTCGGAGCCGAGGATGTCGGAGGGCATCAGGTCGGGCGTGAACTGGACGCGCCGCGCCGAGAGGCCGAGCACCGTACCCATCGCCTCGACCAGCTTGGTCTTGGCGAGGCCGGGCACGCCGACGAGCAGTCCGTGGCCGCCGGCCAGCAGCGTGATCAAGGACAGGTCGACGACCTTCTGCTGCCCAAAGATGACCTGGCCGATCTCCTTGCGGGCCGCGCCGATCGCGCCGAGTGCCGCTTCCGCCGCCTCGACGACGCCGCTGTCGAGATCGATCGGGGCGTTGCTCTCGTTCATGCGGGCCTGCGCCACCATGTCGATCTCCTTCGTGTCGGCGCATCGCGCTTGTCGCTGCCGAATTCCGGCGATACCGAATTCGAACCGTTGCGGCGCTTCCCGGTTGAATGTGGACGGGCCGGTTTGCTGGCTCAAGCACCGATTGCTGCGGTACACATAAACAGCGCTTCACGATTATGTGGAGTTCAAGGCGGAAACGCGATGCAACCACGATGCCACAGGCGGCCGAGGCGGGGCAGGCGATGAGTTCGGGGCCTGCGATGGAACGGCTCATGGCTGCGCTGGGCGACACCAAGCGCCGGGGGGCGCCGCCCGTCGAGCGCTGGAACCCGCCATTCTGCGGCGATCTCGACATGCGGGTGGCGGCGGACGGCACCTGGTTCTATCTCGGCACGCCGATCGGCCGGCCGGCCCTGGTGAAGCTGTTCTCCTCCGTCCTGAAGCGTGAGGGCGACGAGCACTTTCTCGTGACCCCGGTGGAGAAGGTGCGCATCCAGGTTGAGGACGCCCCCCTGCAGGCGGTGGAGATGCAGGTGGATGGCGAGGGCGACGGGCGCGCCATCGCGCTGCGCACCTCGGTAGACGATCTGGTCAGTGTCGGCCCGGATCATGGCCTGCGCTTCGAGCGGGCGGCCAAGGACGGGCTGAAACCCTATGTCCATGTCCGCAGAGGTCTGTGGGCACGGCTGACGCGGGCGCTGACCTATGATCTGCTCGCGCTGGGCGAAATCCGGGAGGTCGGAGGCGAGGCGCAGTTCGGCATCGCGGCCGGCGGTACCTTCTATCCGGCATTGCCGGCACGCGAGATCGAGGGCCTCGATATCTCATGACCACCGGCAAGGCTCTGAATCTCAGCGCCGAGCGCTTCGCGGCGCTGGCCCGCGAACGTCTGCGCCCGGACCCGCCCACCCTCGGAGACGTGATCGCGCGTCCACGCGGCGACCATGAGGGGCAAGAGCATCCCTTCCCGATTCCCGACGAAGAACGCGCCATTCCGGCGGCCGTGCTCATCGGCGTCGTGCCGCGACCGGAGGGGCCGACGGTGTTGCTGACCCAGCGCGCGGCGGCCCTGCGGAGCCATTCGGCACAGGTCGCCTTTCCGGGCGGGCGCGTCGATGCGGTCGATGGCTCCCCGGTCGTGACCGCGCTCCGGGAAACCGAGGAGGAGATCGGGCTGTCGCGGGAGCGGATCAGCACGCTCGGCTTCCTCGATGCCTATCTGACCGGCACCGGCTATCGCATCGTTCCGGTCGTCGCGCTGGTCGAGCCGCCCTTCTCGCTGACGCTCAACCCGAGCGAGGTCGATGCGGCCTTCGAGACGCCGCTGTCCTTCCTGCTCGACCCTGCCAACCACAGGCGCGAGGGGCGGGAGTGGAAGGGCCATTTCCGCACTTATTATGCGATGCCGTTCGAGGATCGCTATATCTGGGGAGCCACCGCCGGCATCATCCGCAATCTCTACGAGCGGCTGGCGGGCTGAAAGAGAAGCCATGCTGCGCGCCATCATCGAAGAGGTCCTGCTCTTCGTTCTGCCCTTCTGCATCTTTGCCGCTTATCTCGTGGTGAAGCGGCGCAATCCGCTCGATATCGCGCATTGGAGCCGGCATGCCTTCCTGCTCGCCGTGGCGGGGCTGGTGCTGGCGATCGGCCTCCTCGTCGTCGAGGGCTTCGTGGCGAAGCGCGACCGCGGGGCCTATGAGCCGCCGCATATGGAAAACGGGGTTCTCGTGCCCGGCCGGTTCCGATGACACCCGAGATGCGGGCGCGGATCACCGCTTTCCTTGAGCGCCCGGCGCTGGCGCGTGTGCTCGCGGCGCTGAACGGAGAGGGCGAGGAAACACGCGTCGTCGGCGGGGCGGTGCGGAACCTCTTGCTCGGCACGGAGGCGAGCGACGTCGATCTCGCGACCACGGCCCTGCCGGAGGAAACGATGCGGCGCGGGCGGGCTGCGGGGTTCAAGCCGGTGCCGACCGGTATCGAGCACGGCACGGTGACGCTGGTCGGCGAAGGCGAGAGCTTCGAGGTCACCACGCTCAGGCATGATGTCGAGACGGATGGGCGCCGGGCCAAGGTCATGTTCGGGCGGGATTTCGCCGCCGACGCCCTGCGGCGCGACTTCACCATCAACGCGCTCGGCCTCGACCGCGCGGGCCAGGTGCATGATTATGGCGATGGCCTCGCCGATCTCGCCGCCCGGCGCATCCGCTTCATCGGCGATGCGAGGGCGCGCATCCGCGAGGATTACCTGCGCATCCTGCGCTTCTTCCGCTTCCAGGCGCAGTATGGCGTCGGCGAGCCGGACGCGGCCGGGCTCGCCGCCTGCATCGCCGGGCGCGACGGGCTGGAGGGGCTGTCGCGCGAACGGGTGCGGGCGGAAACGATGAAGCTCCTCGTCGCGCCGCGCGCTGCCGAGACCGTGCGGGCGATGGCCGGCGCCGGGCTGCTGATGCCGGTCATCGGCGGCGTGCCGCATCCGTCGCGCTTCGCAGCCGTGGCCGAGGACGACGGCGCCGACGTCTTTCCGGCGTTCCGGCTGGCAGCGCTGGCTGTCTGCGTGCGGGAAGATGCTCTCAGGCTGCGTGAGCGGCTGCGGCTCTCGAATGCGGAGTTCGATCGGATCGAGCGGATCGGGCGCGCGCTGGAGCGCCTTGCGGGTCAAGCTGGCGCGCCGGCTCTCGCAGCCTTGCGCCATGCGGCATTCGCCCTGGGCTCGGACGCGGCTGCCGCCGCGCTCGTCCTGCTCAACACCTCCGCAGATGATGCTCGAAGGGGAGGTGTGCAGTGCCTGATCGCGGAACTCGCCCGCACGCCGGTCTTTTCGCCCACGGGCAAGGACGTCATCGGGCTCGAGGTGCCGCCGGGCCCCCGCATCGGGCAGATCCTGGAAGCCGCACGGCACCGCTGGATCGAAGCCGGCTGCCCACCCGGCTTGCAGGAGCAGATGGCGCTGCTCGGTGCCGCGGTGGAAGCGCTTCGTCAGGCCCGGGCTTGACGCCGTGGCGCCTTACGGCCAGCGCACCGTGGGCGGCATCGAGGACAGGATCGAATCGACGTTTCCGCCTGTCTTCAGGCCGAAGATCGTGCCGCGGTCGTAGAGCAGGTTGAACTCGACATAGCGGCCCCGGCGCACCTGCTGCTCGTGGCGCTCGGCCTCGCTCCAGGGCTTGGCGAGATTGCGCGTCAGGATGTCCGGGTAGATGCCGAGGAAGGCCTCGCCGACCGCGCGGGTGAAGGCGAAATCCGCCTCGGCGTCGCCTGTCCAGACATAGTCGTAGAAGATGCCGCCGATGCCGCGCGGCTCGTTGCGGTGCTTCAGGAAGAAATACTCGTCGCACCAGGCCTTGAAGTCCGCGTAATCGGCCACGGCCGGGAAGGCATCGCAGGGAGCCCGCAGCGCGTCATGGAAATCGCGGGCATCGGCGTCCTGCTGGCTGCGCCGTGCGTCGAGCACGGGCGTCAGGTCGGCGCCGCCGCCGAACCAGGGCCGTGTCGTCACCACGAAGCGGGTGTTCATGTGCACGGTCGGCGCGTGCGGATTCCAGGGATGGGCGATCAGCGAGATCCCGGTGGCGTGGAAGCGCGGGTCTTGCGCCGCGCCCGGAATCTGGCCGGCAAAATCCGGGTGGAACGTCCCGTGGACGGTCGAGACATGCACGCCGACCTTCTCGAAAACGCGGCCCTTCATGATCGACATCACGCCGCCGCCGCCGGGCGTCCCGTCATGGTTGGTGCGCTGCCAGGGCGTGCGGACGAAGCGGCCGGGGGTATCGGCCTCCGGCGGGAAGGGGCCGGTGGCCTCGTTCTCGACCTGCTCGAAGGCGGCGCAGATGCGGTCGCGCAGTTCTGCGAACCAGGCGGCGGCGCGCGGCTTCAGCGCCTCGACGACCGCCGGATCGGCGGGGGCTGCGGGGTCGGCGGGGCGGCGGGGGGTCATCGGCCTATCCATCGCGGTGCGGGAAGGCGCCTGTCTGGCGCAAGGCTTCGCCCATGACAATCGCTGCGGCGAGCGCGACATTGAGCGAGCGCAAGCCGGGGCGCATCGGAATATGCAGGCTGGCGCCGGCGGCGGCCTGGACCTCGGCGGTGACGCCGGCCGATTCGCGCCCGACCAGGACGATGTCGCCGGGCTGGAACGAGAACTCGGGCAGCGGCGTCTCTCCATCGGTTTCCGCCAGGACGAGCCGATGTCCTTGCGCGCGTCGCCAGAGATCGAAGGCGGCGAAGGAATCGTGCCGGGTGACGGCGGCGCGCTCCAGGTAATCCATGCCCGAGCGGCGGAAATGCCGGTCCGAGACGTCGAAGGCCGCGGGCTCGACGATGTCGACGGGAAAGCCGAGGCAGGCCGCCATGCGGATCAGCGTGCCGGTGTTCTGGGGAATGTCGGGCTGGAACAGGGCGAGGCGCGTCGAGGTTGCAGACATCGCTGCTGTCATGAGGCGGCAGAGCGACATGCGTCAAGCAGGCTGGCGCGCGAGCCATGCCCAGCCCATATGACGCGCTGAATTGCACCACGATGCCGGCCTAGGAGGGCGGTTCATGTTCGCCCCGCTGTTCCGCTGGCTCGAGAGCCGCATCGACGTGTTCGCCCCGTTCGACGAGCGGGAGGTGCCCCCCCGCGGCGTCTGGCGTTTCATGTGGCATCACATCAAGGGCGTGAAGGGCTGGATGGCCCTGATCATGCTGACGGGCCTCGGCTTCAGCGGCATCGAGGCGCTGATGTACCTGATGGTCGGCTGGTTCGTGGACCTTCTGACCCACAGCACGCCGGAGGCGATCTGGCGCGACCAGGGCTGGCTGCTGATCGGCGCGGCGTTCCTGCTCGTCGTGGTCAGGCCGCTGATCTATTTCGCCAACCACGCCATCGTCGACCAAGTGGTGGTGCCGCAGATCACCAACCAGATCCGCTGGCGCAACCATGTCTACACGCTCGGCCACGCGCTCTCCTATTTCCAGAACGACTTCGCCGGCCGGCTCTCGGCGCGCGTCATCCAGGCGGGGCAGTCGATCCGCGGGGCGACGATCGAGGTCATCGACGATCTCTGGTACGCGCTGATCTTTGCCACCGTCGCGCTCGGTTTCTTCGGCAAGACCAGTCTGTGGCTGGCGCTGCCGGTCGTCCTCTGGCTCGGCGCCTATGTGGCGCTGCTGGCCTATTTCGTGCCCCGCGCGAAAAAGCGCTCCGAGGCCAATTCGCTCGGACGCTCCAGCACGACGGGGCGCATCGTCGATGCCTACACCAATATCCTGACGGTGAAGCTGTTCGCGCGAGCCGATGCCGAGCGCTCGGCCGTGCGCGAATCGCTCGGCTGGTGGAACGAATCCTTCCTCAACCTGTCGCGGCTGATCACCGGCGTCAGCGTCATCCTGCAGACGATGAACTCGATGCTGGTGGTGGCGACGGCGGCGCTCTCGCTGTGGCTCTGGAGCCATGGCGCGATGACGCCGGGAGCGGTCGCCGCTGCCATCGGCCTCGTCCTGCGGCTGGTGCAGATGTCGAGCTGGCTGATCCATCTGGTGCGCGGCATCTTCGAGAATCTCGGCTCCGTGCAGGAGAGCATGGAGACCATCGCCAAGCCGCACGATCTGCCGGATGCGGCCGATGCGGTGCCTCTGTTGGTGGAGAGGGGCGAGATCCGCTTCGAGAAGATCCGCTTCAACTACGGCAAGGCCGGCGGGCTGTTCGAGGGGCTCGACCTTGCCATCGCGCCGGGCGAGCGCATCGGTCTCGTGGGGCCGTCCGGTGCCGGCAAGTCGACGCTGGTGAACCTGCTGCTGCGCCTCTACCCGCTGGAGGGCGGGCGCATCCTGATCGACGGGCAGGACATCGCCCATGTCACGCAGGACTCGCTGCGGGCGCAGATCGGCATGGTGACGCAGGACAATTCCCTGCTGCATCGCTCGATCGGCGACAACATCGCCTATGGACGCATCGGCGCCGGCGATGAGGAGATCGCGCGTGCGGCCCGGCAGGCGGCGGCGCATGACTTCATCCTCGGCCTCGGCGACCAGGATGGCCGCAAGGCGTTCGAATCGCGCGTCGGCGAACGAGGCGTGAAGCTCTCCGGCGGGCAGCGCCAGCGCATCGCCATCGCCCGTGTGCTGCTCAAGGACGCGCCCATCCTGGTGCTGGACGAGGCGACGTCGGCCCTCGATTCCGAGGTCGAAGCGGTCATTCAGCAACAGCTCTCGACGCTCATGCAGGGCAAGACCGTCATCGCCATCGCGCACCGGCTCTCGACCATCGCGGAACTCGACCGGTTGGTGGTGCTCGACAAGGGCCGGATCGTCGATATCGGCAGCCATGCCGAACTGATCGCGCGGGAGGGTCTTTATGCGCGGCTCTGGTCGCGCCAGTCCGGCGGATTTCTGGCCGCCGCGGATCCGGAAAAGCTGCCGGTGTGAGGTCCCCGGCCGGCGCCTGTGCGCCATGCGCCGATCACGCTTTCGCGACAGTAGACTTCGTCCAATCTGCATGTCAAAGAGCCGAGCGACGCGCGGCCGCATTGCGGCTGGAGCGACGCGCCCCTATGAGGGCGAATGGCGATGAATTCGAGCTGTTCCAGCTCGCAAGACGTGTAAGAGGGATTGGATCGTGGCGCACGCGACCGATACGAAGAGCGGAACCCGCCGCGACTTCCTGCTCCTGGCGACCGGTGCGGCTGGTGCCGTCGCGGCCGGCTCCATCGTTGTTCCGCTGATCAGCCAGCTCGCGCCCGACCAGCAGACCATCGCGGCCGGCGCGCCGGTCGATGTCGACCTGGCGCCGATCGCGGAAGGGCAGGCCATCAAGATCTTCTGGCGCGGCAAGCCGATCTTCGTCCGTCATCGGACGAAGAAGGAGATCGACGAGGCGCTGGCCGTCGATGTCGCGACCCTGCGCGACCCCCAGACCGACCAGCAGCGCACCAAGGCCGGCCACGAGCCGATCCTCGTTGTCTTCGGCAACTGCACCCATCTCGGCTGCATTCCTCTGGGCACCGCACCTGGCGAGCCG
Organism: Allobosea sp. TND4EK4; assembly: GCF_900156025.1. Taxonomy (GTDB): domain Bacteria; phylum Pseudomonadota; class Alphaproteobacteria; order Rhizobiales; family Beijerinckiaceae; genus Allobosea. Next base: position 449,038 of record NZ_FTMO01000002.1, on the reverse strand, counting down.
AAGGGCGATTTCGACGGCTGGTTCTGCCCCTGCCACGGCTCGCACTACGATTCCTCCGGCCGCATCCGCAAGGGCCCGGCGCCGCTCAACCTGCCGGTGCCGCCCTATGCCTTCACGTCGGACACCAAGATCAAGATCGGCTGAGCGATGCGCTCGATGCTTTCCTGCCAAGATGAGACAGCCTTGAGGCATTCTTCATGAGTGGTCACAGCTCCTACGTCCCGAAGAGCGGCTTCGAACGCTGGCTCGATGCCCGCCTGCCGATCATCCGGCTGGCTCACGACTCGGCGGTCTCCTATCCGGTTCCCCGGAACCTGAACTACATGTGGACCTTCGGCGGCATCCTCGTGTTCATGTTGGTCGCGCAGATCATCACCGGCGTGGTCCTGGCGATGCACTACACCGCCAATTCGCTGCTGGCGTTCAACTCCGTCGAGCACATCATGCGCGACGTGAACTATGGCTGGATGCTGCGTTACCTGCACGCCAACGGCGCCTCGATGTTCTTCATCGCCGTCTACATGCACATCTTCCGCGGCATCTACTACGGCTCGTACAAGGCCCCCCGCGAGGTGCTCTGGATCCTCGGCGTCGTCATCTTCCTGCTGATGATGGCCACCGCCTTCATGGGCTATGTGCTGCCCTGGGGCCAGATGTCCTTCTGGGGCGCGACCGTCATCACCAACCTGTTCTCGGCATTGCCCGTCATCGGCGAGGTGATCGTCAGCTATCTGTGGGGCGGCTACTCCGTCGACAATCCCACCCTGAACCGCTTCTTCTCGCTGCACTACCTGCTGCCGTTCATGATCTTCGGCGTTGTGATCCTGCACGTCTGGGCGCTGCACCATGTCGGCCAGAACAACCCGACCGGCGTCGAGGTGAAGAACGTCCAGAAGGACACCGTGCCGTTCACGCCCTATGCGACGATCAAGGACGTGCTCGGCATGGTCGTGTTCATGATCGTGTTCGGCTGGTTCGTGTTCTATCAGCCGAACTTCATGGGCCATGCGGACAACTACATCCCGGCGAACCCCGCCGCGACGCCCGCCCACATCGTTCCGGAATGGTACTTCCTGCCGTTCTACGCGATCCTGCGCGCCATCCCCGACAAGCTCGGCGGCGTGCTCGCCATGGGCGGCGCCATCGTGATCCTCGCCTTCCTGCCCTGGCTCGACACCTCCAAGGTCAAGTCGATGAGCTACCGGCCGATCGCGCGCCAGTTGTTCTGGGTCTGGGTCATCGTCTGCATCGGCCTCGGCTATCTCGGTGCGATGCCGCCGGAAGGTGGATACGTCATCGCCTCGCAGATCTTCACGGTGCTGTATTTCGGCTTCTTCGTGGCGCTCTTCGTCGTGGGTCTCTTCGAGCGGCCCAAGGCGCTGCCGACCTCCATCGCCGATGCGGTGCTGGCTTCCGCCAAGGGCGGCTCGGCCGTCCGCATGGCGGGCGCCGCCACTGCCGAACCGAACGTCAAGGGCTGACGGAACCATGAGCAGAACCTCTCTCCGTCTGGCCCTGGCGGGCCTCGCCGCCGGCCTCGCGGCCTCCGCCCTGTCGCTGACGGCCGTCCGCGCGGCCGAGGGACGCGTCGAGCCGCCGGCTCTGAGCTGGAGCTTCTCCGGCCCGGTCGGGAAGTTCGACCGTGCCCAGCTGCAGCGCGGCTACAAGGTCTACAAGGAAGTCTGCGCGAGCTGCCATGCGGCGAGCCTGGTGCGCTTCCGCAACCTGGCGCAGCCCGGCGGGCCGGAATTCACGGTCGGCCAGGTCAACGCGCTGGCCGCGACCTACCAGGTCAAGGACGGCCCGAACGAGACCGGCGAGATGTTCGACCGGCCGGGGCGGGCTGCCGATGCTTTCCCCTCGCCCTTCGCCAATGAGCAGGCGGCGCGCGCGGCCAATGGCGGCGCCTATCCGCCCGACTTCTCGGTTCTCGCCAAGGCGCGCACCTATGAGCGCGGCTTCCCGCGCTTCGTCTTCGACATCTTCACGCAGTACCAGGAGCAGGGGCCGGACTATATTCACGCCCTGATGGTCGGCTATGAGGAGCCGCCGGCCGGCACCACGCTGCTGCCGGGCCAGTACTGGAACAAGTACATGCCGGGCCATCTGATCGCGATGCCCAAGCCCCTCAATGACGGGCAGGTCGAATATCCAAAGGGAGCCGACGGCCAGCCGCAGGTGCCGGAGACGATCGACCAGTATGCCCGCGACGTCTCGGCCTTCATGGTCTGGATGGCCGAGCCGCATATGGAGCAGCGCAAGCGGATCGCGCTGTGGTTCATGCCGTTCCTGGTGATCTTCGCCTTCCTGCTCTACTTCAGCAAGAAGCGGATCTGGGCCCGCATGCCGGACGGATCGGCGACGCACTGAGCGGCCCGACAATTCCCCCCAAAAGGCCCCGGCGACGGGGCCTTTTCATTTTGGCGCCCGCGCGGCGGGGGACGATCGCGCTGTAGCGTGACCGTCATCGAAGGATGATCCTGTCCGCGCCCGCATAAGGATATGAACATGAGCCAAGCCGTTCTGGGAATCATCGGAGGGTCGGGCATCTACGATCTGCCGGGCCTGACCGACATCCGCGAGGAGCGTATCGAGAGCCCCTGGGGCGAGCCTTCCGACGCGCTCCGCATCGGCCGGATCGGCCAGACAAAGATCGTCTTCCTTCCCCGGCACGGGCGTGGGCATGTGCTTTCGCCGTCGGACATCAACTACCGCGCCAATATCGACGTGCTGAAGCGGGCCGGCGTCACCGATCTGGTCTCGCTCTCGGCCTGCGGCTCCTACAAGGCGGAGCTCTATCCGGGCCTGTTCGTGCTGGTCGACCAGTTCATCGACCGCACGGTGCGCCGGGACAGCTCCTTCTTCGGCAAGGGCTGCGTCGCGCATGTCTCGGTTGCGCATCCTGTCGGGCCGGCGCTTCAGAGCCGCATCGCCGAGGCCGCACAGGCCGAGGAGCTGCCCTTCGTGCGTGGCGGCACTCTTGTGACGATGGAGGGGCCGCAGTTCTCGACCTATGCCGAATCGATGAGCTATCGCGGGCTCGGCTTCGACCTGATCGGCATGACGGCGATGCCGGAAGCCAAGCTCGCCCGCGAGGCCGAGATCACCTACGCCACCGTCGCGATGGTAACCGATTTCGACTGCTGGCACGAGCTGCACGGGGTGGTGGACGTCGCCTCCGTCGTCCAGGTGATGCACGAGAATGCCGACAAGGCGCGGCGCCTCGTGGCAAGGCTGGCGGCCGATTTCCCGGCGCAGCGGCAGGACTGCCCGGCGGGCTCGCATCGCGCGCTCGACAACGCCATCATCACGGCGCCGGGCTTCCGCGACCCCGCCTTGCTCGCCAAGCTCGACGCCGTCGCAGGACGGGTGCTGGCGCAGGCGTGACGGTGATGGCCTTGACGAGGGCGCTGCATCGTCCGACCAAGGCAGTCGCTCCTGCCTCCGGACCTCAGCTCATGAATCTCGCCGACACGATCCGCGCCATCCCGGATTATCCGAAGCCCGGCATCGTCTTCCGCGACATCACCACCTTGCTGGGCGATGCGCGGGCCTTCCGGCGGGCTGTGGACGAGCTGGTGCAGCCCTTCGCCGGGCTCAAGATCGCGAAGATCGCCGGCATCGAGGCGCGCGGCTTCATCCTCGGCGGGGCGGTGGCACACCAGCTTTCCGCCGGCTTCGTCCCGGTCCGCAAGAAGGGCAAGCTGCCGGGCGAGACGCTGCGCGTCACCTACGCGCTGGAATACGGAACCGACGAGATCGAGGTGCATCGCGACGCGGTGCAGCCCGGCGAGCGGGTGCTGCTGGTGGACGATCTCATCGCGACGGGCGGCACGGCGGAAGGCGCGGTCAGGCTGCTGACCGAGCTGGGGGCGGAAGTGGTCGCGGCCTGCTTCATCGTCGATCTTCCCGACCTCGGTGGCGGCGACCGCATCCGCAAGCTCGGCGTGCCGGTGCGGACGCTGGTTTCCTTCGGCGGGCACTGAGCGCGGCATGAAGATCAACGGCCAGCATTACCGGACGATCTGGCTGGCGCAGGATGGCTGGCGCGTCGTCGTCATCGACCAGACGCGGCTGCCCTTCCGCTTCGAGACCGTGGCGCTGGGCTCCGCCGAGCAGGCGGCCGACGCGATCCGCAACATGGTGGTGCGCGGCGCTCCGCTGATCGGCGCGACCGCGGCCTATGGGGTCGCGCTGGCGATGCGCGCCGACGCCTCCGACGCGGCGCTGGAGGCTGCTCTGGTGCTGATGGGCGGCACCCGGCCGACCGCTGTCAATCTGCACTGGGCCCTGGCGCGGATGCGCCGCGTGCTGCTGCCGGTCGCCGCTGCGGACCGGGCTGCGCTCGCCTATGCCGAGGCGGCGGCGATCTGCGACGAGGATGCCGCACTCTGCAGCGCCATCGGTGAGCATGGCCTGCCCCTGATCCGGGATGTCGCCGCGCGCAAGCTCTCCGGCGAGGCGGTGAACATCCTGACCCATTGCAATGCCGGCTGGCTCGCCACGGTGGATTGGGGCACGGCGCTGGCCCCGATCTATCGCGCGCATGATGCCGGGCTCGCCGTTCATGTCTGGGTGGACGAAACCCGTCCGCGCAACCAGGGCGGCGCGCTGACCGCCTACGAGCTCGGTGCCCATGGGGTGCCCCACACTGTCGTCGTCGACAATGCCGGGGGACACCTGATGCAGCGCGGGCAGGTCGACATGGTCATCGTCGGAACCGATCGCACCACGGCGAACGGCGATGTCGCCAACAAGATCGGCACCTATCTCAAGGCGCTCGGCGCCCGCGACAACGACGTGCCATTCTATGTCGCGCTTCCGTCCCCCACCATAGACTGGACGATGGATGACGGGCTGCGCCAGATTCCGATCGAGGAGCGCGCGGCGCGCGAGGTCACGCATGTGCAGGGTCTCGCCGAGGACGGGGAGGTGAGGGCGGTGCGCGTCATGGCGCCCGGCAGCGCGGCTGCCAACCCCGCCTTCGACGTCACGCCCGCGCGGCTGGTCTCGGGCCTGATCACGGAGCGCGGCGTCTGCGCCGCCAGCTCCGAAGGGCTGGCGGGCCTGTTTCCGGATCTGGCCCGAGGACAGCCGGCATGAGCGAGCGAGCCTTGCGCGAGGAGATCGTCGCGGTCGCCCAGGCGATCGACAGGGCCGGGTACTGTCCGTCGAAATCGGGCAATGTCTCGGCCCGGCTCGGCGACGACTTGCTGATCACGCCCTCGGGCCTGCCCTATGCGCAGACGACGCCGGAGGACCTGATTCACCTCTCGCTCGACGGGCGCATCCTGTCGGGCGTGCGCAAGCCCTCCTCGGAATGGCCCTTCCACACCGCGATCTACCGGGCCCGGCCGGATGCCCAGGCGATCGTGCATACCCACTCGCCGCGCGCCACCGCGCTCTCCTGCGCGCGGCGCGGAATCCCCGCATTCCATTATATGATCGCGCTGTGCGGCGGGCCGGATGTGCGCTGCGCCGACTACGCCACCTTTGGCACACCGGAACTGGCCGAGAACGCGGTCCAAGGCCTGGAGGGCCGCAAGGCGGTGCTGCTCGCCAATCACGGCGTGATCGCGCTCGGCGCTTCGTTGGCCGGGGCGCATCAGATCGTCGCGGAGGTGGAGAATCTCGCCGGGCAGTATCTCGATCTGCTGGCGGCCGGGCTCGATCCTGTGATCCTGGACGACGGGGAGATGCAGCGCGTCGCTGCGCGCTTCGCCGGCTACGGCAAGGTCGATTGATTGCAGGTCAGTGATCTTACTTAGCGTTAAGCATTGCCGCCTAGACCTGTGGCATGATCCTTTCGCGCTATCTGCACGATTCACTGGACATGTTGGGGATCGGCGCATGCGAGTATGACGCCGAGCTCAGGGCCGTGAGCTGGAACAGCGCGTTCCTCCGATTCTTCCCGGAGCACGAAGGCCATATCCGCGTCGGCGAGGCCTATGCCGACAATCTGCGCCGCTTCTACGCAGCCGGTCTTGAGCCCGGCGAACTGCCGGATATCGAGCGCTGCATCGCCGAAGGCGTGGCTCGTCACCTCAATCAGACGCAGCCTTTCGAGTTCCTGCACGGCGGTCGGCGCCTGCGAGCCTCATCGCTGCCGTCGCCATCCGGCGGGCGGGTCCGCCTCTGGCAGTCGCTCGACAGGCGGGCCGAGGTGGTCGCCCTCACAGATGCGATGCTGCCGGTTTTCGAGGCCCTGCGCTTCATTCCGGACGGGGCGACCATCGTCGACGGCGACGATCGCATCATCGTGGCCAACGACGCCTTCCGGCAGCTTTACGACCTGGCCGAAAACCGGGTCATCGTCGGCGAGAAACTAGACCAGGTCCTTGCGGAGGCCTGGGGCGACGAGGCGGTGATCGCGGACCGGCGCGCGACGATCCGCGCCGGGCTGCGTTACGACGGTGCGCCCTTCGAGGTGGAACTGCCGGGCGGGCGTTGGCGGCGCGTGCTCTCGCGGCACAGCGTCGAGGGAATCGGCTGTTTCATCCATGCCGACATCACATCGGGCAAGCGCCAGCATATCGAGCTGCTCCAGGCTCAGGAGGCGCTGCACCGGGCCAATGCCGATCTCAGGCTGCTGTCGCAGACCGATGCGCTGACCGGACTGGCCAATCGCCGACATTTCATGAACGTGCTCGCCGGTGAAGCCGCCAGGGCGCAGAAGCTGGCGCTCCTGATCGTCGATGTGGATCACTTCAAGGGCGTCAACGACCAGTTCGGCCATGTCGTGGGCGACGCCTGCCTGAAGAAGGTCGCAAGCCTGATCGGCGCGCTGCCCGTCCCGCAGGGCTGTACCATCGCGCGTCTCGGCGGCGAGGAGTTCGGGCTGCTGTTGCCCGGTCCTGCCTCCGAGACCGCGCTGTTGCTGGCCGAGGCCGTCAGAGGTGCCTTCGCGCAAGAGCCCTGGCACCGTCTCAGCCCGCGCCTGCACGGCCTGACCGTCTCGATCGGCCATTGCTGCGCCGGTGGCCCGCTGGACGGGGATGCGCTCTATGCCTCCGCCGACGATGCCCTCTACGTGGCCAAGAGGCGGGGGCGCGACCGGGTCGAGACCGCGGCCGTGCCGCTGGCACCGGCGCCGGCGCAGTTGCGGACGGGCTGAGCGGAGCAGCGGCAAACGGTCCGGCCCGGACGGGGCGCGCGCCGCGCATTGCGATCGTCCGTGATGGCCCTATCTTCATGCGATGGTCGCCATCGCATTCGACAATTCCTATGCCCGCCTGCCGGAGCGCTTCTTCGCCCGGCTCGACCCGACGCCTGTCAAGGCGCCGGTGCTGGTGAAGCTCAACGGGGCGTTGGCCGCCGAGCTCGGGCTCGATCCGGACTGGCTGGGCAGCCCCGAGGGTGTCGCGATGCTCGCGGGCAATACCATTCCCGGCGGCGCCTTCCCGATCGCCACCGCCTATGCCGGGCATCAGTTCGGCGGCTTCAGCCCGCAGCTCGGGGATGGCCGGGCGATCCTGCTCGGGGAGGTCCTGGGGCTGGACGGACGGCGCTTCGACATCCAGCTCAAGGGCTCGGGGCCCACGCCGTTCTCGCGCAATGGCGACGGACGTGCGGCGCTGGGGCCGGTCTTGCGCGAATACATCGTCAGCGAGGCCATGGCGGCCCTCGGCGTTCGCACCACCCGAGCGCTCGCGGCCGTGACCACCGGCCAGCCGGTCAGGCGGGAGACAGCGCTGCCCGGCGCGGTCCTGACGCGTGTCGCGTCGAGCCATATCCGGATCGGCACCTTCCAGTATTTCGCGGCCCGCGGCGATGTCGAAGGGCTCCGGGCGCTCGCCGACCATGTGATCGCGCGGCATTATCCGGCCGCAGCGCAGGCTTCGAGCCCTTACCTCGGCCTGCTCGACGCCGTGATCGGGGCGCAGGCGAACCTGGTGGCGCATTGGATGACGCTCGGCTTCATCCATGGGGTGATGAACACGGACAACGTGTCGATCGCGGGCGAGACCATCGACTACGGCCCTTGCGCCTTCATGGACAGCTATGATCCCGCGACGGTGTTCAGTTCCATCGATGAGCGTGGCCGCTACGCCTATGGCAACCAGCCACCGATCACGTTGTGGAACCTGACGCGGCTGGCCGAGGCGATGCTGCCGCTTCTCGATGAGAATCAGGATGTCGCCGTCTCACTCGCACAGGAGGCGCTGGGACGTTTCAGCGGTCACTTCCAGCCGGTCCTGCTCGACCGCTTTCGCCGCAAGCTCGGCATGGCGACGGCGGGCGAAGACGATGCGGCGCTGGTGCGCGGCCTGCTCGAGGCGATGCAACGGGGTCAGGCGGATTTCACCCTCACCTTCCGACGGCTGGCGGACGATGCCGCGCTCGTGCAGGGCGGGACGTGCCGGGAGCTTTTCCAGGAGCCGGAGGCATTCGATGTCTGGGAGGCGCGCTGGCGGCAGAGGCTGAGGGGCGAGGAGGCATCCGGCGCGGAACGCCGGGACGCGATGCGCCGGGTCAATCCGTTGTTCATCCCGCGCAACCACCGTGTCGAAACGGCTCTGGAGGCGGCTGTCGAGCGCGGCGATTTCGGCCCTTTCGAAACCCTGCTTGCCGTCCTCGCGAAGCCTTTCGACGATCAGCCTGGCCATCAGGACCACGCGGCGCCACCGCAGCAGCATGAGCGGGTCCTGGCGACGTTCTGCGGGACATAGCGCTGCATTTTGTTTCAGAGGTCGGGTCGCCGCCGGCCCATCAGCGCGTCAATCCTTTTCCTGCGCGATCCAGAGCGCGCCCGAGTTTGCTCCAAGTCAAACTCGCCGGGTTGCGATAGATGACGTAGGGCGATGGGTAAAATCGAGCCTATCGTTACCGGCGGTTAACATGGGAACGGTACGGTGATGCTTCTGTCAATTCGCAGCGTATCCCGTGTTTTCGTTCAACATCATGATAAGGCCGTTGGCGGCGCCAGGCGTGGAACCGGGCGCCAGCAGGCGCCGCTCGTTGCTGTGGTCAATCCTGCTGCCGATGGCTGTCGCGAGCGCGCTCGTGATTGCCGCGGTCGTGCGTTATCTTCCGGACTTCATTCTCTCGACAGAGATCAGAGCCGTCCGCGAGCGTGCGCTGGTGACCGCAGAGCAGCTGCTGAAACTGCGCGGCTTCTACTCGGATAACACGCTGTCCAAGATCGCCGGGTTGCCCGGGGTGACCGTGTCTCCGAGCTATATCGGGATCGACCGCACCGTGCCGGCGCCGACGACGTTCCTTGCCGACTTCGCGCAATATGCGTCCAGCAAGGATACGAGGCTTGCGCTTCTCAGCCCTTTCCCCTGGCCGTCCCGGCACGGCCGCAAGCCGTTCGATGCCTTTCAGGAAGAGGCGTGGAATACGGTGTCCAAGCAGGCTGGCGCGGCGTTCTGGCGTGTCGAGGGCCAGGGCGACCATTCTGTCTTGCGTCTCGCCGTGGCCGACCGCATGACGCAGAGCTGCGTCGACTGCCACAACTCCCATCCGGATTCCCCCTTCAAGGCCTGGAAGGTGGGGGATGTGCGCGGCATGATCGAGGTGACCCAGCCGATGGCCACAGCGATCGCCGAAGCCGAGGGCATCACCCGACGCATCTGGGTGATCGGCGCAGGCTCGATGGCGCTCGTGCTGGTGTTTGTCCTGTTCCTCACGCTGCGCGTCGTCGGGCCGTTGCGAGAGCTCAGCGGAATCATCGGCCGGATCGCCAAGGGCGAGGCGAGGGTGACGATCCCGCACACCCACCGCAAGGACGAGATCGGCGTTGTCGCTACGGCCCTGTCGAGCCTGCAGGAGACCCAGCGGCAGGCGAGGGCTCTGCAGGACGACGTGCAGCGGGAAGCAACCATGCGGCTAGCGCGGGCGACGCGTCTGGAGCGGCTCAACACGGCGCTCGCAGGCGATCTGCATCGGCTTCGATCGCATGTTGCGGCGTCATCGCAGACGATCCGCGATGCGACGCATGCAGTCAGCGGCCTTTCGGGCAAGAGCATTGCCTATCTGAAGGACGCCGAACTTCACGCCGCATCGCTGGAAACGGCGGGCTCCGCCGTGCTGGGGCGATCGCAGGCGATCGCGGAAGTGATCGACCGTGTGCACATGCATCTGGACGCGATCGGCCAGCGCAGCGATCAGGCCGCCGCCGCAGCGCTCTGCATGGAGGAGCGCGTCGTTCGCCTGAACGCTGACGCGGCCGGCATCGACGACGTCGTCGCGCTGATCCGCCAGGTCGCCGGCCAGATCAACCTTCTGGCGCTCAATGCGACGATCGAAGCCGCCAAGGCGGGTGAGGCCGGCCGGGGCTTTGCCGTGGTGGCCAACGAGGTGAAGGTCCTGGCCGGTCGCACTGCCGCAGCAACGAAAGACATCGAGGGGCGCAGCCTGAAGATCCGGTCTGCGATCCAGGACGTCACCGGGCAGATCGGCGTTCTCTCGGCCAGCCTGGCTGCCGATGGCGAGGCCTCGGATCGGTTGGCGGGGGAGCTGCGCCGCGATGTCAGCGTCTCCGCCGACATCGCGAGCCATATGCGGACCGTCTTCGAGGAGGGACGTTCGATCCTCTCCGCTCTCGAGCGCCTGAGGCACGAGGCCATTCTGACCCAGGACAGCGTCACCGCGCTCGACCACGCCTCGCAGCAGGTCGAGGAGGCGATGCGGGCCCTCGACAGCCAGACGGCCGGCCTCTCGCGGGAGCTGCTGGACTGGCGCGGTTTCAGCGAGGCCTGAGGCTCCGAGGGATGCGCGGAGCGAATCACGCCTAGCCGGGCTTGCGCTCCACGAACACGCAGCCGTCGAAGCTGAAGACCTCTTCGCCGTTCTGGTTCACGCCGGTGTTGCGGTGGAAGAACAGGCCCCAGTCCGGGCGCGAGGCGCTGGGGCGCTTGTCGGCGATCTCGGAGAAATAGGTGATGCGGTCGCCGGCGAGAACCGGCTTCGACCAGCGAAGGTTCTTGAAACCGGGCGAGGGGCCGAGGCGTGCGGGCCGGCCGATGGTCGCGGCGAGCTGGCGCTTGCGGTGGGACACCATCGTCGCCATCCAGACCGCCGCGGTATGCCAGCCCGATGCGGCGAGGCTTCCGAACAGGCTGGTGCGCGCAGCGGCCTCGTCCAGATGGAAAGGCTGCGGGTCGAAGCTGCGGGCGAAGGCGACGATCTCTTCGGATGTGAAGACGAAGCTGCCGAGTTCGTGCCGGCGGCCGATCTCCAGCTCCTCGAAGAAGCGCGTCGGTTCGGCCGGCCCGGCAGGGGCTTCCAGCGGGCTTTCCGGGAGCGGGCGCTGGTAGCGAGGTCCGTGCGCGAGCCAGTCGCCCCTGGGCTGCGGACGCGCACCGCCGCCCTTGCGGCCGAACATGATCCAGTTCGTCTGAAGCAGGATCGCCTCGTCGTCCTGGCCCAGCAGCTCGAGCTTGAAGCGCACAAGCCCCATCTCGGGACGCGAGCGCGAGGCCTTGGTCTCGAGCACGGTTCGTCGGGCGCTGACGGCCTGGCCCGGCAGCAGCGGGCGCAGCCACTTCACCTCGTCGATGCCCGGCGCGCCCATGCCGGTGGAATCCAGCAGGAAGTCCTCGGCGATCAGGCGCATCAGCAGGGCGCAGCTGTGCCAGCCGGACCCGATTAGCCGGCCGACGAAACTGGTGCTGGCCGCCTCCGGATCGACATGGAAGTCCTGTGCGTCGTAGCGCGAGGCGAAGGCGACGAGATCATCCTGCGAGACGGCGATGCTGTGGGTACGGACGCTCTCGCCAACGACGAAATCCTCGAAATGCAGCATCGCCTTCCTCGCCCGGTCGCTCAGTTGGCGAAGCGGAAATGCAGCACGTCGCCGTCCGCGACGACATACTCCTTGCCTTCCAGCCTGAACTTGCCGGCCTCGCGCGCGCCGGCCTCGCCCTTGCAGGCGATGTAATCGTCGAAGGCGATGGTCTCGGCGCGGATATAGCCCTTCTCGAAGTCGGTATGGATCACGCCGGCGGCCTGCGGGCCCTTGGTGCCCTTCTCGATCGTCCAGGCACGCGCCTCCTTCGGCCCCACCGTGAAATAGGTCACGAGGTGCAGCAGGCTGTAGCCGGCGCGGATCACGCGGTTGAGGCCGGGTTCCTCCAGGCCGACCGCCTCGAGATAATCCTTCTGGTCGGCCTCCGGCAGGACCGCGATCTCGCTCTCGATCTTGGCCGAGACGACCACCGCGACGGCGCCTTCCTCGGCGGCGCGCTTCTTCACCAGCTCGGAGAAGGCGTTGCCCTTGTCGGCGCTCGCCTCCTCGACATTGCAGACATAGAGGACGGGCTTGGAGGAGAGCAGGCCGAGCAGCTCGAAGGCGCGGCGCTCATCGGCCGCGACCTGGACGAGGCGGGCGGGCTTGCCGTCGCGCAGGAGGACGAGGCAGCGGTTCATCAGCTCGGCCAGCTCCTTGGCCTCCTTGTCGCCGGCCTTGCCCTTCTTCTCCAGCGGCAGCACACGCTTCTCGAGACTCTCCAGGTCGGAGAGCATCAGCTCGGTCTCGATCGTCTCGATGTCGTCGATGGGCGAGACCTTGCCCTCGACATGGGTGATGTCGCCATCCTCGAAGCAGCGAACGACATGGGCGATGGCGTCGCATTCGCGGATGTTGGCGAGGAACTGGTTGCCGAGGCCCTCGCCGCGCGAGGCGCCGCGCACCAGGCCGGCGATGTCGACGAAGGTTAGCCGTGTCGGGATGATCTCCTTGGAGCCGGCGATGGCGGCGAGCTTCTCAAGGCGTTCGTCCGGCACGGCGACGTCGCCGACATTCGGCTCGATCGTGCAGAACGGATAGTTTGCCGCCTGGGCTGCCGCGGTCTGCGTCAGCGCGTTGAAGAGGGTCGACTTGCCGACATTCGGCAGGCCGACGATACCGCATTTGAAGCCCATGATCGCCTATCCGATGCGACGCCCTTGCGGCTGCCGCGACAATTGAGATTTTGGCGTCTTATTGCGGGGCGCAGCGCGCAAAGACAAGTGCCGCACATCTTTTGATGCGCAGGACGATCACGGGAAAGTGCATGGCGGTGCGTTCGGGGCGGGCGTCGGCGCCAGGCCACAGCCGGACGGAACGCTGCTTGCGGTGCAGGTCTTCGTCTTTCCGGATGCGACGATGACGAACGCCACGGTCGCCGGGACCGTCTCGCGGGTCGACGGGGCAGGGCTGGTGCTGAGCTACCCGGGCGGCGAGCAGAAGGTGACACTCACGCCCGACACGACCATCCTGATGGCCGCTCCGGCCGAGGCCGCAGAGATCAAGCCGGGCGCCCAGGTCGCCATGATCGCGACCCGGCAGACCGACGAAAGCTCCGGGACGAGCCCGGTCACGATCGCGAAAGGCGGCGCGAAGCTGCCCTGCTGAGGCTCAGTCGCTGGCCTTTTCGCCCAGCCGCTTCACGGCGCCGTGGCCGCGTGCCTCCATGAACAGGTGGACCTTGTTCTGGAAGCCGGCATCGTCATGGGCGGCGAGCGCGGGGGCGAAATCGGCGCAGGCGGTGCAGAGATCCTCGACCCAGGGCTGCTCGGCCTTGCCGAAGTCGTTCAGCACATAGGCGTGGACGAGTTCCTTCGCGCCGGGGTGGCCGATGCCCATCCGCACGCGGCGGTAGTCGTTGCCGATCGCGGCGGTGGTGGAGCGCAGCCCGTTATGGCCGGCATTGCCGCCGCCGAGCTTCACGCGGAGCTTCGCTGGGGCAAGGTCGAGCTCGTCGTGGAAGACGATCACGTCCGCGGGGGCGACCTTGAAGAAGCGCGCGGCCTCGCCGATGGAGCGGCCGGATTCGTTCATGTAGGTCTGCGGCTTCAGCAGGATGACCTTCTCGGTTCCGATGGTCGCCTCGCTGGCCTGCGCCTGAAAGCGCGAGCGCCACGGCGCCGCGCGGTGCGTGCGGGCGATCTCGTCCAGCGCCAGAAAGCCGATATTGTGGCGGTTGCGGGCGTAACGCGCGCCCGGATTGCCGAGCCCGGCGAAGATCAGCATCTCATCGACCTCTGCAAATGAAGACGGCCGGGAAAACCCGGCCGTCTGGCATTCTGCGAGAAGGGAAGCGGCGTGCCGCTCACTCCTTGGCGGCAGTCGCTTCGGCAGCGCCTTCCTCGGTCGCCTCGGGCTCGGCCTCGACGGTCGGCGGGGCGATCGTGACGATGGTGGCGTCCGAGCCGACGGTCAGCTTGGCGCCGGCCGGAAGCTTGATGACCTTGGCCTCGAGCTGGTCGCCAATGTTGAGGCCGGCGACGGAGACCTCGAAGGCGTCCGGGATGCGGTCGGGCTCGACGGTGATCTCGAGCGTGTGCTCGACGATCTGGACCAGGCCGCCGTTCTTGACGCCGGGGCTGGCATCCTGGCCGGTGACGTGGATCGGAACCTGGACCGTGACGGTCTGGCCCTTGGCGACGCGCAGGAAGTCGACGTGGAGCGGGAAGTCCCTCACCGGATCGAGCTGATAGTCGCGCGGAATGACGCGCTCCTTCTTGCCGTCAACGGCGATCTCGAAGATCGTGGTGAGGAAGTGGCCGCCGAAAATCATCTGGCGGGTCTTGTTGGCGTCGAGCGCGATGGCGACGGGGGCGGTGTTTCCACCATAGATCACGGCAGGCGTCTGGCCCTGGCGACGAACGGCACGAGCGGCCCCCTTGCCGACCTGTGCGCGCGCCGAAGCCTCGATTTGCTTCACGGCGGTCATGTTGATGTCCTTGACTTCACGAAAATGAGAAGGCCGCCAAAAAGGCGGCCATCGGCTTCAGCGTCCAGAGCCTCCAAGGGTGTCAGCGGGACGCTGGGCGTGCTCATAAGCGAAAAGCGCCGCGATCTCAAGTCCGCAGGCGCAGCGCGTTCAGGCGGCGGTCGCGGTGAGGTCGGCCAAGGGCGGCGCTTCCGTTCCAGTCATAGGTCCGAGGCGCTGCAGCAGCTCGGCGACCATCCCGGCCGGCATGGCCTGCGCATAGAGGAAGCCCTGGCCCAGGTGACAGCCCATGGCTCTCAGCCACTCGGCCTGGTCGGTCGTCTCGATGCCTTCGGCGATGACCTTCATGCCCAGCCTGCCGGCGAGACCGACCATGGCCTCGACGATCGCGCTGCTTCGCGAACCGGTCCTGGCTGCGGCGATGAAGGAGCGGTCGATCTTGATGACGTCGACGGGAAAGTCGAGCAGATGGGTCAGCGATGCGAAGCCTGTGCCGAAATCGTCGAGGGCGACGGCAATGCCATGGCCCCGCAGCTGCTCGATGGTGCGCGCGACGCCGTCCTTGCGCGCGCCCATGAAGACCTGCTCGGTGATTTCGATGACGAGATGCGCCGGGGCGACCCGCACCCGGTCCAGCGTCCGCAGAATGCGCTGGACGAGATCGCCCTTCTTGAAGTCGGCCGAGGTGACGTTGAGCCCGATATGCTTGAACTGGACGCCCGCGCGCGACCACGTCGCCATGTCAGCCGCGATCGCAGCCAGCATCTGGCCGGTGATGCGGTAGGCGATCTTGGGGTCCAGCATCGCTTCCTGGAATTCGCCTGCCGTGGCGACACGTCCATCCGGCATTCGCATCCGCGCCAGAGCCTCGACCCCTGCGATCTCGCCGGTGTCCAGGTTGATGACGGGCTGATAGTAGGCGACGATGCGCCCCTCGGTCAGCGCGTCGTCGACATCGCGCTGGCTCTGCAGGCGGCGGGTCATCGAGGTCCGCAGGCCGTTGCTGAAGCGGACATAGCCGCCGCGGCGAACTTCCTTGGCATGGTAGAGGGCGAAGTCGGCATTCTGGCGCAGCGTCACGCTGTCGTCGCCATCCTCTCCCGCCAGAACCGCGCCGATGGTGACGCTGGGAACGAGGGCGTTGCCTTCGTGATCGAGGGGGGCGGCCACCGCCGCGAGGATCGAGCAGGCGAGGGCGCGGATCCGGTTCGCCTGGTTGCAGTCCGGCAGCAGCACGGCGAACTCGTCGCCGCCGATCCGGCAGGCGGTGGCCTCGCCGATCACGGCCTGCAGCCTGGCACCCACGGTCGCGATCAGCGCGTCGCCGGCGGCGTGGCCCATGGTGTCGTTGATCGCCTTGAGGTGGTCGATGTCGATCAGCATCAGGCCGAAATTAAGCGGCAGCTCCGCCGTCATCCGGGTGATCGCCTCGTTGAAGGCGACACGGTTGGGCAGCCCCGTCAGCGTGTCCCAATAGGCGAGCCGATGATTCCGGGAGCGCACCTCTTCATGCTCGATCGCGATCGCACAGAGGTGGACGCAGGTCGCGACGATCCGTTGCTCCAGTTCGTCGGGCCCGCGGACCTGATCGTAATAGAAGGCGAAGCTGCCGATCACGAGGCCGTTGCGGGCCCTGATCGGGCTGGACCAGCAGGCCCGCAGGCCAAGCGGCAGGACGAGCTGCTTGAACCCGGCCCAGAGCGGATCGTTTGCGATATCGGTGACGCAGACGGGCTCGCCGCGATAGATCGAGGAGCCGCAGGAGCCGACGTCCGGGCCGATCGGCAGGCCGGTGATCGCGGCCGTGTAGTGCGCGGGCAGGCTCGGGGCAGCCAGGGCCACGAGCCGCCGCTCTGGATCGACCGTGACGACCGAGCAGATGACGCCCGGCGCGACGGCTTCGACACGGCGGCAGAGCCGCTCGATGATGGAAACGAGAGGCTCCCCGCAGGCGATCGCCTCGAGGATCTCGTTCTGCAGGGCTTGCAGGCGCTCGGCCGAACCGTCCGCAAGCTCTCTGGGGTTGATGCTGACCATTGGTCAGCTATGCCACGCGCTCGTAAACTCTTGGTTTCAGCGGTATTTCAAACTGTGCCCGAGATGTGGGGCTCAGCGGTGAAACCGAAAACCGTGCCGATCCGGCGTTCAGGCCGCGACCAGTCCCAGCCTCTCGTCCCGGCGGCGCAGGAGGTGCATCAGCGGCAGCGCCAGGAGGATCATCCAGATCTTGCCGATGACCTGTCCGGCCAGGAAATCGAGGCTGCCGAAGGCGAGGTGCAGGAAGACGATCGAATCGACGACGAGGCCGACGACGCCCGAGGCGAACACGGCCGTGACGAAGCGGCGGCGCTGCAGGGGGGTGTAGACCGCGAAATCGGCCAGCTCTGAGAGCAGGAAGGCGCTGACGGAGGCGATCACGATCGCTGCCGGGGCGAGCCAGGCCGAGATCAGCGTGCCGACCACGATGGCGCCGAGCCCGAACATCGGCCCGAGGCGGCGCTGGACGATGTCGCGCAGCACGAGCGCGAGCCCGATCATCAGCACGCCGCTGGGAGCGGCGATGCCCGGCCAGACCGGCACCAGGCAAGGGCCCTGCGGCACGCAGACCGTGCCGACATTGCCGATCATCCAGTTCGCGGTCGGGATGGTCAGGCCGAAGAGAACGAGTGCGATGGCGCCTTCGAGGACGCGCTGGCGGTCACGGGTCATAGGTAGGTCCGCTGTCGTCGGGAGCTGCGAGATAGGCCACGAAGCCTTTAGCTCGCAAATCGCATGCCGGGCAATGTCCGCAGCCATAGCCCCAGCCATGCCGCGTCGTCCGGTCGCCGAGATAGCAGCTATGGCTGTCCTCGATCACCAGATCGAGCAGCGCCTGGCCGCCGAGCTGTCTCGCGAGCGCAAAGGTCTGCGCCTTGTCGCGCCACATCAGCGGGGTGTGCAGCACGAGGCGCCGGTCGAGGCCCAGGCCCAGCGCGACCTGCATCGCCTTGATCGTGTCGTCGCGGCAGTCGGGATAGCCGGAATAGTCGGTTTCGCAGACGCCGAGCACGATGTGCTTGGCGCCGCGGCGATAGGCCAGCGCGGCGGCGAAGGTCAGGAAGATCAGGTTGCGGCCCGGCACGAACGTCGTCGGCAGGCCGGTCTCGGCAAAGGCGATCTCGCTGTCGCGGGTCAGCGCCGTCTCGGAGATCGCGCCGAGCGCGGCAAGGTCGACGAGATGGTCGGGGCCGAGGCGCTCGGCATAGCGGGAAGACAGGGCCGGCAGCTTGCCGCGGATCGCCAGCCGGCAATCCATCTCGACGCGATGGCGCTGGCCGTAGTCGAAACCGACCGTCTCGACGCTGTCGAAGCGGTCGAGCGCCCAGGCGAGGGCGGTGGACGAATCCTGGCCGCCGGAGAACAGGACAAGGGCGCGGGAGGTCATGAGCGTCCTTCGGACGCGGGCAGTCGATCGTAGGCAATCGGCAGTGGGTTTGCCGAGTGAGCCTGGTGCCGCTGCCGACTGCCCATTGCCGACTGCCGCATCGTCCTCAATCGAACAGGCTGGAGACGCTGGTCTCGCTCGCGGTGCGCTCGATCGCCTCGCCCATCAGCTGGGCGATGGAGATGACGCGGATGTTGCGGGCGACCTTCACGGCCTCGGTCGGCATGATCGAATCGGTGATCACCAGCTCCTTCAGCTTGGAGCCGGCGATGCGGGCGACAGCGCCGCCCGAGAGCACGCCATGGGTGATGTAGGCGAAGACCTCCTTGGCGCCCTGGTCGAGCAGCGCCTCGGCCGCATTCACCAGCGTGCCGCCCGAGTCGACGATGTCGTCGATCAGGATGCAGGAGCGCCCCTCGACGGAGCCGATGATGTTCATCACCTCGGATTCGCCGGGCCTGTCACGACGCTTGTCGACGATGGCGAGCGGGGCGTCGATGCGCTTGGCCAGCGCGCGCGCACGGACGACGCCGCCGACGTCCGGCGACACGACCATCGCGTTCCTCCATTCCAGCCGGTCCTTGATATCGCGCGCCATCAGCGGGGCGCCGAACAGGTTGTCGGTCGGGATGTCGAAGAAGCCCTGGATCTGCCCGGCATGCAGGTCGAGCGTCAAAACGCGGTCGACGCCGGCATGGGTGATCAGGTTGGAGACGAGCTTGGCCGAGATCGGCGTGCGGCCCGAGGCGCGGCGGTCCTGGCGGGCATAGCCGAAATAGGGGATCACCGCCGTGATGCGCTTGGCGGAGGACCGACGCAGCGCGTCGGTCACGATCAGAAGCTCCATCAGATGGTCGTTGGTCGGGAACGAGGTCGACTGGATGACGAAGACATCCTGTCCGCGCACATTCTCCTGGATCTCGACGAAGACCTCCATGTCGGCGAAGCGCCGGACCGAAGCCTTGGCAAGCGGGATGCTCAGGTGATTGCAGATGGCTTCGGCGAGCGGCCGGTTGGAATTACCGGCGACGACTTTGAAATGAGAGGCCATGCCGTGGCGTACCGTTGCAGAAGGCGGGACGGGGCCGGGCGAGCCGGCTCAGTTGGAAGCGCTCTTAACAGCGCGTCCGCAGGGAGTCGACCGCTGCGCTGCAATATCGGCATGTAAATCGCGTGACGCCGGCCAAGCGACCGCGTCAGCGGGTGGCGAGCCGGTGTCGAGGGCTTCAGAGCCGCTTTCGGTCGCTCGCCGAAGCGGTCGCCGTCTTGGCCGCCTTCTTGTCGTCCGGCCTGGCCTTGTCGGCCGGGCCGAGCGCGGCCTCGGCCGCCGGCGCGGTGACGAGGAAGCCCGCGATCGCATCCATCGAATCGGAGGCCGCCTTGGCGACGACGGTGCGGTCGATCCCGGCCCAGGGATCGGAGCCGCCGCTGCGCTTGCCGATGCTCTCGCCCTGCACGCGCTGGGCACGCTGGCGGGTGGAGTCGTAGACATCCCAGACGAAGGCGAGCGCGGTCTGTCCATCCTCGGTCGGCTGGGCGGTGAGGTAGCCCTTGACGCGGAAGCGCGCGGGCTTGTCGCCCGGGACGATTTCCATCTTGCGCTCGGCAGCAGCTTCTCCGAGCAGCCCGGCGAAGCTGGTGGTGACGTCGTCGGGCGCACCCGAAATGCTCTGCACCGAGACCGGAACGCCCGGCGCATCGATGCGCGGGCGCGCAGTCTGGGTGGTTTCCTGGCAGCCGGCGAGCGCCAGCGCGACAACCGGCCCCCATACGAGGCCGCTCAAACGGTGGATCATGACGCCTCCCGCCCTTTGGGCTGTGGATCGCTTCGAGACTTCCCTGTGACTCGATGTTCTAGGCGGGATGAGGCTCGCGGTCCAGATCATGGCTCTGCTGCCGGGATCCCGGCTGCGTCGAGCGGGCGCAACCGGCTTTCGATTGCGGTTGCGCCAGCCTTCTCCCATATAGCGCGCAGGCGGATTTCGAGGCTCGGGTGAGGCCGGCCGCGCGGGAGACACGATCATGGTGGGCACCAGCAACCGATTCCTGGACGACATCGCAAGGCTGGCGACAGACGCCGCCGGCGCGGCCCAGGGCGTGCGCCGCGAGGTCGAAACCGTGGTGAAGACGCAGATCGAGAAGCTCTTGCGCGAGCTCGACGTCGTCTCGCGCGAGGACTTCGAGGCCGTGCGCGAGATGGCCCTGATCGCCCGCGAGGAGAATGACAAGCTCGCCGCCCGCCTGGCCGAGCTGGAGGCAAAGCTGCCCAAGGCCTGACGCGGCGCCCTGCCTTCGTCCACAGCCATGTGCTGTGGACAGGCCGTTCGAGGGATTGAGCGGGCACCCCGAATCCGGGGAGCGTCGGCGCCGTGTTGGGAGCGTCACAGCGCCTGCGCTATCGTCGTTGGAAAGTCTTGATTCGCCGGGCGGATTCGTTTGCGCCGGATGGATGGGAGCGCTCCTGCCGGAGCGTTCCGGAGGTGTGTTGCGTTCCTTCCGCTTTCCTGTCGCCGTGTTCCTCTTCTCGAACGCGCCGGGCCCTGCCCGGAGGTGGACCAAAGGGCATGATGGACCTCGACCTGGATGCCGATCTCGACCGGCCCGCCAACCCTCTCGATCTTTTCGAACGCCTCGCCTCCCTCAACGACTGGACCTTCGACCGCGACAGCGAGGACGAGCTCTCCGTTGCCGTGACCGGCGGCTGGTCGGAATACCATGTCGCCATCACCTGGCTGGCCGAAGTCGAGGCGTTGCACATCGCCTGCGCCTTCGACCTCAAGGTGCCGGACCGGCGCCGGGGCGAGGTGCTGCAGCTGGTGAGCTACGTCAACGAGCAGCTCTGGCTCGGCCATTTCGACCTGTGGAGCAGCGAAAGCGTGGTGATGTATCGCCACGCGCTGTTGCTTTCGGGCGGGGCCGAGCCGACCGGCGAGCAGGCGGCGGCGCTGATCAAGGCTGCGATCGACGCCTGCGAGCGCTATTATCAAGCCTTCCAGTTCGTGGTCTGGGCCGGCAAGAGCGCGAAGGAAGCGCTCGAGGGTGCCATGCTGGAGACCGCCGGCGAGGCATGAGCCCGCGGCGCCCGGCTTGACCCGGCTGCGCCGGCAGGCTCTGCTCCCCGGGACGCGCCGGCGCCGACCGGCATCCTCCTTCATTCCGAGCGATGAGCACCGGTCATGTCCGCACCCCTTCCGCAATCGCTTGTCCTGATCGGCGCCGGCAAGATGGGCGGGGCGATGCTGGAAGGCTGGCTGCGCATCGGCATCGACCCCAAGGCCATCAGCCTGATCGACCCCAAGCCCTCGGACGAGATGGTCGATCTCGCGGCCGAGAAGGGCATGCTGCTGAACCCCTCCGCCAAGGAGATCAAGCCGGCCGAGGTCGTGGTCCTGGCGACGAAGCCGCAGATGCTGGATACGGCGGCTCCGGCCGTGCAGGCCTTCATCCACCCGAAGACGCTGCTGATCTCGATCCTCGCCGGCAAGACGATCGGAGATCTTTCGGCCCGTCTGCCGGGCGCTTCCGCCATCATCCGCGCGATGCCGAACCTGCCCGCCTCGGTGCAGCGCGGCGCCACCGCCGCCACGCCCGGCAAGGGCGTCAGCTCGGCGCAGATGGCACTCGCCGATGCGCTGCTGTCGAGCATCGGCAAGGTCGAGTGGCTCGACAATGAGGGGCTCATCGATGCGGTGACCGCAGTCTCCGGTTCGGGACCGGCCTATGTCTTCCATATGGTGGAGTGCCTGGCGAAGGCCGGTACCGAGGCGGGGTTGCCGCCGGATGTCGCCGAGCGGCTGGCGCGCGCGACGGTTGAAGGGGCGGGCGAGCTGCTGTTCCAGTCGCCGCTGCCTCCGGCGACCCTGCGCCAGAACGTGACCTCGCCGGGCGGCACCACCGCCGCGGCGCTCGAGGTGCTGATGGCGCAGGACGGGCTCGGGCCCCTCATGGGCCGGGCTGTGGCTGCCGCGAAACGCCGCGCCGGGGAATTGTCGGGCTGATCGGCCTTTCCCCCGCCATCATGGATGCCTAACTTGATCTTCGACAGCGAAGCGCGAGGAGCAGTCCGATGACCAGCACAGCCGTTTCCGCCACACCCGGCGCCGACGAGCCGGCCGCGAGCAAGCCCGTCGATCCGCGCCGCCGCGCCGTCGACGCGCTGATGCGGCTCGCGGCCATCCGCCCCTGGGATGCGATCGAGCTGCCGGACATCGCGAGCGAGGCAGGGCTGACGCTGGCGGAGCTGCGTGGCCTCTTTCCCTCCAAGCTCGCCATGCTCGGCGGTATCACCCGCATCGTCGACGATGCCGTGCTGGCTGAAAGCACGGGCGAACTCGCCGCGGAGCCCATCCGCGAGCGCCTGTTCGATCTGGTGATGCGGCGGCTCGATGCGATGGAGCCCTACAAGGCGGGCCTGCGCAGGATCGCGCCGGCGATCCGCCGCGATCCGCTGGCCCTGGCGGCGCTGAACAAGGGCGCGGTCAATTCCTGGCGCTACATGCTGGCCTCGGCCGGCATCCCGACCGAGGATTCGCTGGGGCATCTGCGGGTCCAGGGGGCCGTGCTGCTGATGGCCCGCGTCTCCGAGGTGTGGCTGGACGACGACGAGCCGGAGCTGTCCCGGACGATGGCGCGGCTCGACAGCGAGCTGAAGACGGCGGGACGGATCATGGCGCGCGTCGAGGACGTGCACCGGCTGACGGCACCGCTGCGGGGGATCGCGCGGGCGCTCTGTTCGGGCCGGCCCTTGAAGGCGCGCCGCCGCGAACGTGCCGCGAGCGGCGAAGAGAACGACGACTACGCCCCGGCGATCTGAGCCGGGCGGTGACGAGGGGGCATCGTGGAGACAGTTGGCGAACCAGCCGCGACAATCGGCTATGATGACTTCCTGAAGGTCGACATCCGTGTCGGCACCATCGTCGAGGCGCAACCCTACCCGGAAGCGCGCAAGCCGGCGATCAAGCTGGTGATCGATTTCGGCGGCAGCATCGGGCGCAAGACCTCCTCGGCCCAGATCACGAAGCACTACGAGCCCGAGGGGCTCGTGGGCCGGCAGGTGATGGCGGTTGTGAATTTCCCGCCGCGCCAGATCGGCAAGTTCCGCTCCGAGGTGCTGACGCTCGGCGTTCCGGATGCGGATGGCGAGGTGGTGCTTCTCGGGCCGGGTCACGCCGTGCCGGATGGCGGGCGGATGTTCTAACGTCGAGTTTCGACCGCACTGCCGCCGGGACGAGGCTGTCGCTGGGGCGTTCGCTCGCCTGTCTCCGGCCGGCGGCCATCATTGACCGACCTGGGCGGGCGCCAAAGCCGGAGCATTGTCGGGAGCCGGCTGGGCGGACAAGTCCCTGATCAACGCCTTCATCTCAGCGATCTCGCGAACCTGCGCGCTCAGGATGCCGTCCGCCAGTTTCCTGACACGCGGATCGTGGATCCGGGCTCGATCGCTCGTCATCACGGCAATCGAGTGGTGCGGTATCATCGCCTTCATGTAGGCAACGTCCGACACGGTGGCCTGCGACCGGACGAGCGCGAGGCAAGCGCCGCCGACGATGGCAGCCCCCAGGACGACGCCGAGGTTGATCGTGGATTTCGGGTACATGCTCCACATGAAGGCCATCATGAGGATGGCCATGACCGATCCCATGAGAAGCGCCATCCAGGCGCGTGTCTGGCTGAAGAAGACGTGGTCGACGGCCCAGGTGTTCAGATACATCAGTCCGAACATCACGACGGTCGAAGCGACGATCATTGCGGCGAACCTGCCGTATGACATCGGGTCCTCCATGCCTCAGGGTACGGTCTAACCGCCAAACGCGGCGCATCCGCATCCGTTCCCGAGCGGAATGCCGCGGGTGACCCGGCGTCGGGGACCTGGCGTGGCCGATCTCGCGCTGGCGCAAGTCAGGGTCATGTGCCGGTTGCCGACCCCTACACCGGCAGCCTGACCGTCGCGCGCAAGCCTCCGAGGGTCGAGTCGGACAGGATGATGTCGCCGCCATGGGCGCGGGCGATGTCGCGGGCGATGGCGAGGCCGAGCCCCGTCCCGCCGCCATCGACATTGCGCGCCTCGTCGAGCCGGAAGAAGGGGCGGAAGACCTCCTCGCGCTGGTCGGGGGGGATGCCCGGCCCGTCATCGTCGATCATCACGATCAGGTAGCGCGCATCATGCGTGGCGCGGATCGCGATGCGGTCTCCGTAGCGGGCGGCGTTGGAGACGAGGTTGGTCAGCAGGCGCCGGAAGGCGTCGGGGCGGATCACGACGAGCGGGTCGCCCACGACCTCCAGCTCGGTCTGGTGGCCCTGCCGCTCGGCATCGGCCTTCAGTTCCTCGAGCAGCGAGCGGATATCGGTCTCGACCGGAGCCTCGCCGGCATCGCCGCGGGCGAAGGCGAGATAATCCTCCAGCATGCGGCTCATCTCGTCGACATCCTTCTCCAGCGCCTCGATCTCGGAGGAGCGCTCCATCAGGGCGAGGGAGAGTTTGAAGCGGGTGAGGATGGTGCGCAGATCGTGGCTGACGCCGTTCAGCATCGTCGTGCGTTCGCCGATCGCGCGCTCGACGCGGCGCTTCATCTCGATGAAGGCGGCGCCGGCCCGGCGGACCTCGCGTGCGCCGCGGGGGCGAAGCTCCGCATCGCGTCCCTTGCCGAAGGCCTCGGCCGCGTCGGCGAGCTTGAGGATCGGCCGGATCTGGTTGCGCAGGAAGAGCACCGCGATGGTCAGCAGGATCAGCGAGGTGCCGATCATCCAGAGCAGGAAGATGTGGCTGTTCGAGGCATAGGCCGAGTTGCGCCGTGTCAGGATGCGCATCACGTCCTTGCCGAGCTTGATGCGGATTTCGATCAGGCTGGAGCGGCCGACCGTGTCGAGCCAGAAGGGCCGCGCCACCTGCTGGCTCAACTCGGTCGACAGGGTGTTGTCGAGCAGCGAGAAGAAGGGCCGCGGTCCCGGTGCCGGCAGATCGGCAGCGGGGATGATGTCGACATCCATGCCGAGCCGCTCGGCTGCGATGCGCGAGAGCGTCGAGATGTCGGCATCCTGAGGGTAGCTCTCATAGACGTCGATCAGCATGGCGATGTCGGCCGAAACGGAGGCCGAGAGCCGCTGCGTCACCGTCTGCCAGTGCCGCTCCATGAAGACATAGGCGATGACCGACTGGAGGATCACCACCGGCGCGATGACGATGACGAGCGCGCGCGGATACAGCCCCTTGGGCATATAGCGGGCGACGATATTCAGCGGCCGGCCGATCCTGCGCAGAACGGGCTTGACGGCCGCGTTGGTATCGCTGGCGGCCGCCGCCAGGGCCGTTCTGGCGCGCCGCAGGGGCGCCGCGATCACCCCGAGCCGCTGTCTTCCGCCGTCTGGCCGGGGGGTCGTCACGCCCGATCCGTGATGAGCCGGTAGCCCACGCCGCGCACGGTCTGCAGATAAAGCGGATCGGCCTGGTCGCGCTCGATCTTGCGGCGCAGGCGGTTCATCTGGACATCGACGGTGCGGTCATTCGCG
Source organism: Allobosea sp. TND4EK4 (assembly GCF_900156025.1). Lineage (GTDB taxonomy): Bacteria > Pseudomonadota > Alphaproteobacteria > Rhizobiales > Beijerinckiaceae > Allobosea. The sequence goes on along the minus strand of NZ_FTMO01000002.1, from coordinate 423,448 downwards.
GCCGAGCCTTGCGCCGCCAGCTCCTCGCGCGGCACGACCTCGCCCGCGCGCTCGGCCAGCATGGTCAGGATCTCGCGCTCGCGCTCGGTCAGGCGGATCGTCTCCTCGCCCTTGCGCAGTTCCCCGCGGGCGAGCCCATAGATGAAGGGCCCGAAGCGGACGAAATCCGGCCGGGCCGACGCGGATGCCGTGTCGGCAATGGCGGTGCGCTTCAGGATGTTGCCGAGGCGCAGCAGGAGCTCGCGCGGCTCGAAGGGCTTGGCGAGGTAATCATCGACGCCGATCTCCAGCCCGTTGATCCGGTCCTTGCCGTCGGCGCGGGCGGTCAGCATCAGGATCGGCACGGCCGACGCCACGCGGAAGCGGCGGGCGAAGTCGAAGCCGTTTTCGCCCGGCATCATCACGTCGAGCACGATCGCGTCGAAGACCAGGTTGCCGAGGCGCAGATCGGCCTCCGCCGCATTGGCCGCGGTGGTGACGCGGTAGCCATTGTCCCCTAGGAAGCGGGCGAGCAACTCGCGCAGGCGCCGGTCGTCATCGACGACGAGCACATGCGGCGCCTCGTCCGGCAGGATCTTCCGGGCCGGCCTTGCAGCGGTGTCGGTCAGGCTCATGCTCTCCTCGGCCAGTCCGCGTGACGACGGCGTCTCAGCTGCGGCGCAGCATAGGCCGCGGCGGGGGCGGCGGCTAGATCGCGGGCGTCCGCTTAGGGGCGCGTCAGCAATCCGCGCACATTCGCCTGCTCCGGCGGATCGATGAGCGCCGTGAGATAACGCGCGACGGTCCCCGCCGTTTCGGGGCCGACACTGTCGAGCGCCCGGAGAATGCGCTTCGATTGCAGCTGGACCAGCCTCAGGGCGAGGTCCTGGCCGGCGGCGGTGGTGTGGAGGTGGCGCTGGCGCTTGTCCTGCCGGCCGGTGCGCAGCTCGATATAGCCCTTCTCGACCAGCTCCTTCAGCACGCGGTTGAGGCTCTGCTTGGTGATCTTCAGGATGTCGAGCAATTCGGCGATGGTCATGCCGGGCCGCCGCTGGACGAAATGCAGCACGCGGTGATGGGCTCGCCCGAAGCCATAATCGGCCAGGATGCGGTCGGGGTCGCTGACGAAGTCGCGATAGGCGAAGAACAGCAGCTCGATCAGGTCGTGGGGAACCGATGCCGCGGGGTCCGCTTGCGCGGCCGGGCCTTGCTCTCCCAAGCGCGAAGTCTCGACCAAATCGGCTCTCCAAAAATTTAGGTCAAGGTTGTTGACATATCTCAGACGCAAGATTACCGGTCAAGCGCGCTCAGCGAACGATTATTTCAAAGCCGGTCGTTGCAGCGCAGCAATCGACCATGCTTGCGTTCCAGACGCGGCCGTGCCGCCGTCCGAACGAGGAAGCACCCAGGAGAAGGTCCATGTCAGTCATTCCTTTCGACCAGCGCGATGGCGTCATCTGGTTCGACGGCAAGCTCGTGCCGTGGAAGGACGCCAAGGTCCACGTACTGACCCATGGACTGCATTACGGCTCCTGCGTGTTCGAGGGCGAGCGCGCCTATGACGGCGTCATCTACAAGTGCACGGAGCATTCGCAGCGCTTCCACAAATCGGGCGAGATCATGGATTTCACGATCCCCTACTCGGTCGCGGAGCTCGACGAGGCCAAGTATCTCTGCCTGAAGGAGAACGGGCTGAAGGACGCCTATGTCCGCCCGGTCGCCTGGCGCGGCTCGGAGATGATGGCCGTCTCCGGCATGAACAACACGATCCATACGGCGATCGCGGTGTGGGAGTGGCCGAGCATGTTCGACATGGCCGCCAAGCTGAAGGGCATCCGCCTCGACGTCGCCGAGTATCGCCGGCCCGACCCGGCCTGCGCGCCGGTCCATGCCAAGGCGGCGGGGCTCTACATGATCTGCTCGCTCTCCAAGCACAAGGCGGAGCGGGCGGGCTATGCCGACGCCATGATGCTCGACCATGAGGGCAATGTCGCCGAATGCACCGGCGCCAACATCTTCTTCATCAAGGATGGCGTGATCCACACGCCGATGGCCGACCGCTTCCTCAACGGTCTGACGCGCCAGTCGGTGATCGACCTGTGCCGGGGGCGCGGCTTCGAGGTGGTGGAGCGGCGCATCCGGCCGGAGGAGCTGGAGGGCTTCAACGAGTGCTTCATCACCGGCTCGGCCGCCGAGGTGACGCTGGTCGCCGAGATCGGCCCGTACAACTTCATCACCGGCAATATGGGCAAGGTGATCATGGAAGACTATTCGGCCGCGGTGCGCCCGCAATCGAAGGCGGCTTGAGACCGGAATGGCGCCGCCGAAGCGGCTTCGCCAACCACTTTGTCATTCCGGGGCTTCGCATAGCGAAGAACCCGGAATGGCAGCTGTGATCACTTCGCCCGGCTGCGATAGAGCGTGAACCAGTCGTCCGGGCCGATGCCGCGGCATTCGCCCATCATCGACAGTTCCGTGCGCGCGAAGCTCGTGCCGGTCCAGGCATAGCCGCCGCTGACGCCGCAATCGCCGATGCCGCGCCCTTTCGCGAAGAAGGAGAGGTGGCCGGTGCGCGGATCGAAGCTCGCATTCGTCAGCTCGTTGCCGTCGTCGCCATCGCCATCGGGGAAGCGCATGGGCTTCGCCTTGGCCGGTTCGTTCTCCGGCATCAGGAAGAAGGACGAGGAGACGTTGTAGGCGCCGCGCGAGCAGGCGAGCGCGACGAGCATGCGTTTCTCGCCGAGCGCCCAGGCCTCGTCGCCCTCGGCGGCATCGTCCTCGCAGGCATCGGGCTTGCGCTTCTTGAGATCCGCCCTCAGCCGCGCGGCCTGAACCTTGCCGAGCTTCATGTCGAGCATGGGCGGCGCCGGCCTGGCGACGACCAGCGGCGGCTCGGGCGCCGGCGGCACGGCGGCCCCGTTGCCCTTGCGGATCAGCGCCGATGGCGTGCCGAGGCGGCCCTGCTGCTCGTCGATCCAGAGCATCGAGGCCACCGAGCCGGCGAGCGAGACGCTGGCCTTGGTGCCGGCCGCCGCGACGGACAGGCTCGTCGCCTTGCGGGCGGCCTCGATCAGGGCGGCGGTATCCTCCGGCGAGAAGGCGAGCGTGGCGAGGTCGTCCTCGACGGTGACCGGCAGCGCCTTGCCGGCAGCGGGGAAGGGTGCCCCGTCGAGCTGGAGCTGCAGCGCCCTGGGCGGGCTCTTCCACTCCCCGCGCAGCCGCAGCACGAGCCGGGCGGCTCCGGTCGGGCCGGCGGGCCGCTCGAGCCGCAGATAGGCGATCGGGTCGGCCGCCTCGGCGGGAAGCGAGAGCGCCGCGCAGCCCTTGACGTTGTCGCAGGCCGCCATCCAGTCGCGGAAGGCCTTGGGATCGGGAAGCTTGGGCTCGCCGGCGGCGAGCGCCGGGCCGGCCCAGACCACCGCCGCGAGCATCAGGGCGGTGCGAGCCTCAGATCGTCCAGCGCTGCGCCGCATCGTCATCCTCGCTCCTGGCTTCGACCCAGCCGCCCAGCGTGCCGTCGGCGCGGTGTTCGCGCTTCCAGAACGGGGCACGGGTCTTGAGATAATCCATCATGAAGTCGGCGGCCTCGAAAGCGGCGCGGCGATGGGCGGAGGCCGCGAGCACCAGCACGATCTGCTCGCCCGGCCTGACCAGGCCATGGCGGTGAATGGCGAGGAGGCCCATCAGCGGCCAGCGGGCCGCGGCTTCAGCGGCGACGCGGGCGATCTCGGCCTCGGCCATGCCGGGATAATGTTCGAGCTCCAGCGCCGACAGCGTTCCGGCCTCGTCGCGGCAGAGGCCGCTGAAGGAGACGACGGCCCCGATATCGGTCCGGCCCGCCGACATCGCGGCGATCTCGGCGGCGGGATCGAAATCCTCGCGCTGGATGCGGATGGTGGGGGTCATCGACGCTGCCTGTCATTCCGGGGCGCGCCGCCGGCGCGAACCCGGAACCCAAGACCGGGTGTCGTGGTGAGGACAGCATATCGCGGCCCGCTCGCCCGGTCGTGGGTTCCGGGTTCCGCGCTATGCGCGGCCCCGGAATGACAGAGCATCGGCGCCATCCCTCATCCTCCCGTCATCGGCGGGAAGAACGCGATCTCACGGGCATCGCCGAGCGGCGCCTGCGGCTTGGCGTGGACATGGTCGAGCGCGGCGCGGACCACCGTCTCGTCGGCGAAGGCGGCTTCGTAGCCCTCTCCGCGCGTCTTCAGCCAGCGGGCGAGGTCGGCCACGGTCGCAAGGCTTGCAGGGATCGCGAGCGTCTCTTCTGGACGCCCGACGCGCTCGCGCACCCAGGCGAAGTAAACCAGCTTGACGCTGCGCGTGTCGGTCTGCGCCTGCGGAGTGTCGCTCATCTCGAGCCGGTGCCTTCGGTCACGGCACGCGCTCGTCTTCCTCGACGAGATAGCGGATGCCGGCGTTGAAATAGTCCCAGCCGGTATACATCGTCAGCGCCGCGGCGGCCCAGAGCAGGGCGATGCCGATCTGGGTGTTCGCCGGCAGCACCTTGTCGCCGGCCGGGCCCGCGATCAGGAAGCCGAGCGAGAAGAGCTGCAGCGTCGTCTTCCACTTCGCAACCCTGCTGACCGGCACGCTGACCTTGAGATCGGCCAGAAACTCGCGCAGGCCCGAGACCAGGATCTCGCGGCAGAGGATCACGATGGCCGCCCAGAGGGTCCAGCCATGGACCTGCCCGGTATAGACCAGCATCAGCAGCAGCGCGGCGACCAGCAGCTTGTCGGCAATCGGGTCGAGCATGCGGCCGATGGCCGATTGCTGGCTCCAGGCGCGGGCGATGTAGCCGTCGAGATAATCGGTGATGGCCGCGAGCGTGTAGATCGCCAGCGCAATCCAGCGCATCCAGTCGTCGGTCGGCCAGAACAGGATCGCGACCAGGGCCGGAATCGCGAGGATCCGGCCGTAGGTGAGCAGGTTCGGGAGCGACCAGGGGCCGCGCCGCCTGATGGCGTCTGGAAGAATCGTCACGTTGAGCACCAAAGCAATCCTGCCATTGCGGCGTCAACACGCAAGACCGGGAATGTGACGGAATGATCAAGCATCATGAAAAAAATCATGCACGGCCTTCGCTGTAGCGGCGTTGACGCCGGGCGTACGCATCAGATCGTCGAGCTTGGCGCGCTGGATCGCCTTCACCGTACCGAAATGCAGCAGCAGCGCACGTTTCCGCGAGGGACCGATGCCGGGGATCTCGTCGAGCGGGTTCTTCATCGTGTCGCGCTTGCGCTTGGCGCGGTGCGTGCCGATCGCGAAGCGGTGAGCTTCGTCCCGCAGGCGCTGGATGAAATAGAGAGCCGGGTCGCGCGGCTGCAGCTTGAAGGGCTCGCGGCCGGCCATGTGGAAGGTCTCGCGCATCGCGTTCCTGTCCTCCCCCTTGGCGATGGCGACCAGCGGGATGTCGGCCGCGCCAAGCTCCCGCATGATCTTCAGCGCGGCCGAGAACTGGCCCTTGCCGCCATCGACGATGACGAGATCGGGCCGGGAGGGGAAGCCGTCGCGGTCTTGCAGGGCGCGTGCCCGGCGGGAGGGCGCCTCCTTTCCCCCTTGTGGGGAAGGGGGAGGCATGGGGGCAGCCCCGCTCGGCGAGAGTTCACCAGGCGGCGCGACCCCGACCTCCAGCTCCTCCTCACCGGGGGGAGGAGAGCCGGTCGCGTTTTCCTTCGCCAACCTGGCGAAGCGCCGCGTCAGCACCTCGCGCATCATGCCGAAATCGTCGCCGGCGATGGTGTCGGTCGAGATGTTGAAGGTGCGGTAGTGGCTCTTCATGAAGCCCTCCGATCCGGCGACGACCATGCCGCCGACCGCGTTCGTGCCCATGATATGGGAGTTGTCGTAGACCTCGACGCGTCGCGGCGGCGTCTCCATGCCGAAGGCGGCGCCGAGCGCTGCGAGGAGCGACTGCTGCCCCGCATTCTCGGCGAGCTTGCGGGAGAGGGCCTCGCGCGCGTTCTTCACGGCATGGGCCATCAGGTCGGCGCGCTCGCCGCGCTTGGGATTGGCGACCTCGACCTTGCGGCCCGCGCGGGCCGACAGCGCCTGGCCGAGCAGCTCGATCTCCTCGACCGGATGGGAGAGCAGAACGAGCCTTGGCGGGGGCTTGTCGTCGTAGAACTGAGCGACCACCGAGGCCAGCACCTCGGTCGGCGTCAGCGAGCGGTCGGCGCGCGGAAAGAGGGCGCGGTTGCCCCAGTTCTGGTGGTTCCGGAAGAAGAAGATCTCGACGCAGAAATGCCCGGCCTGCTCGTCGATGGCGAAGACATCCGCTTCCTCGACGCCCTGGGTGTTGATGTCCTGCCCGGCCTGGACCGCCGAGAGCGCGGCGAGGCGGTCGCGATAGCGCGCGGCCTTCTCGAATTCGAGTTCCTCCGCCGCCTCCTGCATCCGGGCCGAGAGCAGCTGCTTCACCGCCGAGGAGCGGCCCGACAGGAAGTCGCGCGCCTGGCCGACGAGGGCCTGGTAGTCGGAAATCTCGATTTCGCGGGTGCAGGGGCCGGAGCAGCGCTTGATCTGATAGAGCAGGCAGGGCCTGGTGCGGTTCTCGTAGAAGGAGTCCGAGCAGGTGCGGATCAGGAAGGCCTTCTGGAGCGCGTCGATGGTGCGCTTGACCGCCCAGACCGAGGCGAAGGGGCCGAAATAATCGCCCTTGCGGTGCCGCGAGCCGCGATGCTTGAACAGAGCGGGCGCCTCGTGGTCGCCGCTCAGCAGGATGTAGGGGAAGGACTTGTCGTCCCTGAGCAGCACGTTGTAGCGCGGCCGCAACTGCTTGATCAGGTTGGATTCGAGCAGCAGCGCCTCGGTCTCGGTGCCGGTGGTGACGAATTCCATGTTCGCCGTCTCGGCGATCATCCGGGCGACGGCGTTGGTGTGGGCCATGCCGCGGGCATAGGCCGTCACCCGGTTCTTCAGGCTCTTGGCCTTGCCGACATAGAGCACCTCGCCCGCACGATCGAACATGCGGTAGACGCCGGGCTTGTTCGGCAGATGCCGGGCGAATTGCTGGATGACCTCGATGCCGGCCTTGAGCGCGCCGGGTGCCGCCTCGGCAAGATCGACCGCAGGCTCGGAAGCGGGGAGGGCGTCCTCCTCGTCCTCGTAGTCCTCCTGGGGCAGGTCGTCTTGGCGCTCGCGATTCATGGGCCTCATGTAGGATGCCGCGGCGGCTTCGTCATGTCAGGAGGCGCGGGGCGTTCCGAACAGGCGCGATGCGAACCGGCAGCGGGACTGCGAGCCGCATAGCGCTCTGGAATCCGGCAGATTTCTCTCGGGGAATATCAATTCAGCGCAAGATTTTCTGGCAGATTTCACTTGGAGGAAGCGTACAACAATCGCTATTCGATTTTGGTGCTTTTGGTCGGGGTTTGACAAATTGCGGCCGGTCGCTTAGATATTGGTCTCGATATCGGGCCTGATGACTTGGCCGTTCGCGCCTTCGGCGCCGCACGCTGACGATTTCTTCCTTTGATCGAGTTTATGCAACCGCGCATTCCTGCGCGGATTGGACAATCGTTTTTAAAGGAGTTTTCGATGGCTTCGGGTGCTGTGAAGTGGTTCAACGCGACCAAGGGTTTCGGTTTCATTCAGCCTGACGATGGCGGCCAGGACGTGTTCGTCCATATCAGCGCCGTCGAGCGGGCCGGCATGCGCGAGCTGCGCGAAGGCCAGAAGATCTCCTACGAGCTCGTCCAGGACAAGCGTTCGGGCAAGAGCTCTGCGGACAATCTGCGCGCCGAGTAACCGCATCACGCGGAGCGGCGGAGATATGAGGCGACCACGGATGTACTGGCGCCACGACGCGAACGTTCTGCGACAGCGGTGATCGAAGGGTCGGGATTAGTCGCCCGGCCCTTTTGTTTTTTTGATGAGAGAAGGACGACCATGCAAGTTCTCGTGCGGGACAACAATGTCGAACAGGCGCTGCGCGTCCTGAAGAAGAAGCTGCAGCGCGAAGGCGTGTTCCGCGAGATGAAGCAGCGTCGTGCCTATGAGAAGCCGTCGGAGAAGCGGGTGCGGGAAGCCGGCGAGGCCGTGCGCCGCGCCAAGAAGCTCGCCCGCAAGCAGGCGCAGCGCGAAGGCCTGCTGCCGGCGCCGAAGCGCAAGCTGCCGCTCAAGCCGCGGGCTGGAGCCCCCCGTCCGCCGGCGGCGTGATCACGTCCCCCCTTTGCCGAAAGGAGCCTGTCATGTCGAGCCGCAACATGAAGCTGGATGAGATCAAGGCCCGGGCGCAAGCCGCTTTCGAGACGACGGAGCAGCGCAAGCGCGACGCGCTGCTCGCCTGGCAGGCGCTGGACGACGCGGCCAGCCAGACGAGACTGAAGACCGAAAAGCTGAAGGCGTTGCGCATGGCGCGGGATGCCGAAGAGGCCGCGGCCAAGGCCGCTGCGCCGCCGAAGGCGAAGTCCTCTCGCGCCAAGCCGACCGCCAAGGCCGCGCCGAAGCCCAAGGCTGCACCCAAGGCCAAGCCGGCGGCGAAGACGGCCTGACATTCTCCGCCTGCAGGGCGCTCCTTGCCCCTGCAAGGCGCCGCTTCATCCGATGAAGCCGGTTTGCTTGTCCTTGACGCAGGGCGGCTCGTTCGCCATCCATCCGCGCCTCCCGCGCGCCGTTTGGTGCGCCGCGATCCGGAACAGCGCGCATGGCGGATTTGTCGTCTCCCCGCGATTTGCAGACGGGCCTGCCGCCCGGTCGCATCCTCCTGATCAACGGCGCGTCCAGCAGCGGAAAATCCACGCTAGCGCGGATGCTTCAGGCCCGAATGCCTGGGCCGTTCTGGCATATCTCGATTGATCATCTGCGCGATTCAGGCGTCCTGCCGACAGCGCGGATCCGCAGCAGGGAATTCGACTGGCGCGCGCTGCGCGAGCCGTTCTTCATCGGCTTCGAGCGTTCGCTCGTCGCCTATGCCGAGGCGGGCAACGACCTGATTGTCGAGCATATCATGGAGAGCGAGGCCTGGCTGACGCGGCTGGCCATGACGCTCGCCGGGCTCGACGTCTTCTTCATCGGCGTTCACTGCCCCCTGGATGAACTGGAGCGGCGCGAGATCGCACGCGGCGACCGGCCGCTCGGCGACGCGCGGCGCGACTTCCACCGCATCCATTCCTACTGCACCTATGACGTCGAGGTGGACGGCACGGTCGATGCCGCCGCGAATGCCGATGCCGTCATCGCCGCCTGGCAGGCGCGCCGACAGCCTCTTTCCGACCATCCCCGAGCCCTGGATCGCCTCCGCGAAAGCTCGTGAGCAAGCCCTGCGCCGGCAGCCCCGAGCTACCTTATCGGCGCGGCCGCCCTGTCATTGTCGAAGTCCGGTCCCAATATGCGACGGAATGGCGCGCCCCGCGCCTCCAGCAAGGATCGAACAGCTCATGTCGCAGCCCGATGGCACCCGGATCGTCCTCGCCTCCCGGCCCGAAGGGCGCCCCGACCCCGGGAACTTCCGGCTCGAACGCGCCCCGATCCCGACGATCTCCGACGGGCAGGTGCTGCTGAAGACGCTCTATCTCTCGCTCGACCCCTATATGCGCGGGCGGATGAGCGCCGCGAAATCCTATGCCGCGCCTGTCGAGATCGGCCAGGTGATGGAAGGCGGGACGGTCGCGGAGGTGATCGAGAGCCGCGACCCGGCGTTCAGGGCGGGCGACATCGTGCTCTCCTATTCCGGCTGGCAGAGCCATGCCGCCGTCGCGGCCAAGGGACTGCGCAAGCTCGACCCCAAGGCCGCCCCGGTCACCACGGCGCTGGGCGTGCTCGGCATGCCAGGCTTCACCGCCTATGCCGGGCTGCTGGCGATCGGCCAGCCGAAGCCGGGCGAGACAGTGGTGGTGGCCGCCGCCAGCGGGCCGGTCGGCTCCGCCGTCGGCCAGATCGCGAGGCTGAAGGGCGCGCGTGCGGTCGGCATCGCCGGCGGGCCCGAGAAGTGCGCCTTCGTTCGCGAGACCTTCGGATTCGACGCGGTCATCGACCATCGCGATCCCGACATGGCGAGCCAGCTCGCCGCCGCCTGCCCGGACGGCATCGACGTCTATTTCGAGAATGTCGGCGGCCATGTCTGGGACGCGGTGTTCCCGCTGCTCAACACCTTCGCCCGCATTCCGGTGTGCGGCTTGGTGGCGCAGTACAATGCTACCGGCGATTTCCCCGGGCCGGACCGGTTGCCGCTGCTGATGCGGCAGGTGCTCTCCAGGAGCCTGACGATCCGCGGCTTCATCCAGCGCGAATTCGTTCCCACGCAAGGCAAGGCCTTCCAGGACGAGATGACCCGCTGGGTCGCAGACGGCACGGTCAAGTACAAGGAGGACATCGTCGAGGGGCTCGAAAAGGCGCCCGAGGCGCTGATCGGCCTGCTCGAGGGCAAGAACTTCGGCAAGCTGATCGTGAAGCTCTGACAGTCGCGGGCTAGCCCGAGCCTCATGCTGCGAGTTGTGGCAGATACTTGGCCGACGCCGAAAAAGTGATCCTCGGGTTGTGCAACGGGTCATCCCGGGCCTCCCTGCGAGTCGCCCGCGATGACCCGCGTTATTCGTTGGCCGAAACGTCCTTTGATGTTCTCGACGGCAGGCCGCCGCAGCGAAGCCTTTTTTCTTGACCATTCGGCGGCCAGGCGGCCATCTGCCCCGCCTGCCGCCGGACTGAGCCATGCCCGTCTTCGCCATTCCCTTTCCGATGATCGATCCGGTTGCGGTCCAGCTCGGGCCGCTCGCGATCAAATGGTATGGGCTCGCCTATGTCGTCGGGCTGCTCGGCGGATGGTGGTATGCGCGCCGGCTGGTGGCAACGGACCGGCTCTGGGGCGGGCTCGCGCGGCCGAGGCCGGAAGAGCTGGACGACATGCTGCTCTTCGTCGCCTTCGGCGTCGTGCTCGGCGGACGCACCGGCTTCGTGCTGTTCTACGACCTGCCGCGCTATCTCGAACGGCCGCAGGACATCCTGGCGATCTGGCAGGGCGGCATGTCCTTCCATGGCGGGCTGATCGGCGCCACGCTCGGGCTGTGGACCTTCGCCAGGCGCCGCGGCTATCCGGCGCTCCCGGTCTTCGATCTGGCGGCGGCCGTCGTGCCGATCGGCCTGTTCCTCGGCCGCATCGCCAATTTCATCAACAGCGAATTGTGGGGCCGGCCGGCGCCAGACTTCCCCTGGGCGATGGTGTTCCCCAATGGCGGGCCAGAGCCGCGCTATCCGAGCCAGCTCTTCGAAGCCTTCGCCGAAGGCATCCTGCTCTTCGCGGTGGTGAATGTGCTGGTCTGGTCCGGCTGGTTCCGCCGGCCGGGGCTGGTCGCGGGCGTCTTCGGCATCGGCTATGCGATCGCGCGGATCGTCTGCGAGTTCTTCCGCGAGCCCGATCCCCAGCTCGGCTTCCTGTTCGGAACCTCGGTCGATGCGCTCTCCGGGGGGATCACCATGGGCATGCTGCTCTCTCTGCCGGTGCTGTTCGCCGGGATCTGGCTGGTGCTGCGCTCTCGCCGCGAGGCCTCGGCTTGAGTGCGCTGAAGGCGGAGCTCACCCGCCTGATCGCGGCAGAGGGGCCGCTGCCGATCTCGCGCTTCATGGCGCTGGCCCTCGGCCATCCGCGCCATGGCTACTACATCACGCGCGACCCCTTCGGTCAGGAGGGCGATTTCACCACCGCCCCCGAGATCAGCCAGATGTTCGGCGAGCTGATCGGGCTCTGGGCCGCTCACGCCTGGCAGGCGATGGGCGCGCCGGCCCGTTTCCGGCTGATCGAGCTCGGCCCCGGCCGCGGCACGCTGATGGCCGATCTGCTGCGGGCGACGCGGATCGTGCCCGGCTTCCGCGAGGCGGCTTCGGTGCATCTGGTCGAGACAAGTCCGACCTTGCGCGCGAGCCAGGCGGCTTCGCTGCACGCGGCCGATCCGGCCTGGCATGATTCGCTCGGCTCCGCGCTCGACGGGCCCGTCGTCGTGATCGGCAACGAGTTCCTCGACGCGCTGCCGCTCGACCAGTTCGTGATGACGCAGCAGGGCTGGCGGGAGCGGCTCGTCGGATTGGACGCGGCGGGGGGGCTGACGTTCGGGCTCGCCCCGGCGGTCGAGGATGGATTCAAGCTTCGCGCTCAGGCCGGCAGTGTGTTCGAGCAGCCGGCGGCTGCCCTCGCAGTCACCGCGGAGGTTGCTCGGCATCTCGCCTCGGCAGGCGGCGCAGCCTTGTTCATCGACTACGGCTCGGCCCGCTCCGGCTTCGGCGACACGTTGCAGGCGGTGAAGCGGCACGCCTTCGTCGACCCGCTGGCGGAACCGGGGGAGGCCGACCTCACCGTTCATGTCGATTTCGAGCGGATCGGCCAGGCGGGTCTTCAGGCAGGCGCGGCGCTGCACGGGCCCTCAACGCAGCGGGACTTCCTGCTGGCATTGGGCCTGGCTGACCGGGCGCAGCGCCTGTCCCAGAAGGCGGGGCCGGCGCAGCGCGACGGAATCTCTCAGGCCTTCGACCGCCTGACGGCGACGGGAGCGACGGAGATGGGCGAGCTGTTCAAGGCGATCGCGCTGACCCATCCCGCGATGCCGCCTCTGCCTGGATTTGACCTTCATCGGCTGCCAGAGCGGGGCTGACGCTTTTCGACGCCGGCCGCGCCGGACAGGATTTTGTGCATGTTCATCATCTCTCCCGAGCTTGCGGCCGAGCCTGGCATCCGCCACGCCTTCTTCACGCGCGAGGGCGGCGTCTCGGCGGGCATCTACGCCTCGCTCAATGGCGGACTGGGCTCGAACGACGATCCCGCGGCGATTGCCGAAAACCGGGCCCGCATGGCCCGGCATCTGTCGGTCGAGCCCGATCATCTGGTCAGCCTCTGGCAGGTCCATTCGCCGGATGTCGCGGTCGTCACCGGTCCCTGGCAGGGCGATCGGCCGAAGGCGGACGCCATGGTCACGGTCTCGCAAAATGTCGCGCTCGGCGTCTCGAGCGCCGATTGCGGGCCGATCCTCTTCGCCGATGCCCAGGCGCGGGTGATCGGAGCGGCCCATTCCGGCTGGAAGGGGGCATTCACCGGCGTCGTCGGCGCGACGGTGACCGAGATGGAGAAGCTGGGCGCGCGGCGCGAGCGGATCGTCGCCGTGCTCGGACCGACCATCAGCGCCAAGGCCTATGAGGTCGGGCCCGAATTCATCGAGCGCTTCAAGGCGGAGAATGCGACCTATGCCCGCTTCTTTGCGGGCTCCGAGCGCGCGGCGCATGCGATGTTCGACCTGCCGGCCTTCATCGGGCTGAAGGCGCAGGAGGCCGGCATCGGCCGCTTCGTCGATCTGGGCCTGTGCACCTATGGCGATGAGCAGCGCTTCTTCAGCTACCGCCGCACCACCCATCGCGGCGAGCCCGATTACGGGCGCCTGATCTCGGCGATCACCCTCGTTTGACCCTCTGTGCGCGGCGCGATCAGCCGCCGGCCGAATCGCCACCGGATTTGGGGGCGTCGATGCCGGAATTCCGGCGCAGCCGGCGTTCCCAGTGCTTCGCCGCACGCAGATAGCGGTAGAATGCGTAGTTCATCGCCGTCATGAAGCCGTAGATGCCGCGCAGGGCGTGGCGGCGGCCGATATAGGCCTTGATGAAGTTCGCCGGAAACTCCGTCACCAGCCGGAACCCCGACACGGTAATGCCGCGCGCGTCGAGATCATCGGCCTGCGCGTCGCTATAGGCGTTCAGCTTCTCCATCTGCTCGCCGAGCGAACGGACCGAGAAGTGGTGGACCGTTCCCTTCAGCTTGCCGATTCGTGCGTCGGGGACGAGGTCGACCCGGTCATGAACGGGTGAGGGAGAATAGCGGCCCTTCGATTTCCGGTAGAGGCGCACCGGGGCCAGCGCATAGGCGAATCGGTGCGGCGCCTTCTCGCCCGGGAAAATCTCGGCGATCCGGAGCTTGTAGGCGTCGAGCGGCGGCGCGCCGCGCTGAAAGAGCGCGGCGATCTCGGCAGCGAGATCGGGCGGCAGCACCTCGTCGGCATCCAGATTCAGCAGCCAGTCATGGCGGCATTGCTCTTCCGCGAAACGCTTCTGCCCGCCATAGCCGGGCCAGGCGTTGAAGATCACCCGCGCACCATGTGCCTTCGCCACATCCTGCGTGCCGTCCGTCGAGCCCGAATCGACGACGATGACGTCATCGCTCAAGCCGCGCACGGCCTCGAGCGTGCGACCGATCCGGTCGGCTTCGTTCAATGCGATGATGAAAATGGAAAGAGGCGCCACGACCTGATCTATCCGTTTGATTTCAGGGCTTAAGCATGGGCGGCCAAGCTCGGCAAGTTTGCCGGCCCAAACATTCTCGACCTCCAGCGGAACCACAATGGAACGAACGCGTTGTCAGGACGGTCGTCCACGGTTCCGCTCATGTGGAACCGTTTTCGATTAGTATTCGATTTACCATACGCGCAAGCTTCCCCTTGGTTAACCGTTCTTTACCTATTTGCGTCCAGTCATCGCATTCGTGCCGCATTTCTGCCGCGGTTCGCAACATGGCTGTGCTTCCGGCGCAACAGACAAAGCCGGCATCCGGGACTATACAGATGCCATCGAAATCACCCGCCGGGTCCACCGGCAAAGCGACGACTAAGGAGTTTGTCATGAAGAAGTATCTGCTCGCGAGTGTTGCCGTCCTCGGCCTCGTCGCTGCCGGCGCCGCCTCGGCCGCCGACCTGCCGTCGCGCAAGGGCCCCGTCGCCGCCCCGATGTACGTCCCCCCGGCGTTCACCTGGACCGGTTTCTACGTCGGCGCCAACGCCGGTTACGCCTGGGGCAACGTCAACAGCTCGGGCTTCCAGGTCACCAACACCGGTGATCTCGACGGCTTCGTCGGCGGTGGCCAGGTCGGCTACAACTACCAGATGGGCCAGTTCGTGCTCGGCGTCGAAGCCGACATCCAGGGCGCTGACCTCAGCACCGGCAGCAACCTCGGCCTCGTCCGCGTCAAGACCGACTACTTCGGCACCGTCCGCGCTCGCGTCGGCGTCGCCTTCGACCGGTTCATGCCCTACGTGACCGGTGGTTGGGCTTACGGCAACGTCAAGACCTCGATCCCGGCTCTCGGCTTCTCGGCCGACAACAGCCACACCGGCGGCTTCGCCGTCGGCGGCGGTCTCGAGTACGCTCTGACCAACAACATCATCGCTGGCGTCGAGTACCTCTACGTCGACCTGGGCGAGAAGCGCGTTCAGAACACGGGCGCCAAGATCGGCACCGACTTCTCGGTCGTCCGCGCCCGTCTGAGCTACAAGTTCTGATCCAGCTTCCTTCGGGAAGTCAGAACGACCCGGTGGCCTCTGGCCACCGGGTTTTTTGTTGCCTCGAACACCGAATCCGGCGTGCAAGAAAAAGGGCGGCTGCCGGATGGCGCCGCCCTTTTGCGTTGGTCATGGCTCTCGGCGTTGCCGCCGCGGGCCGTCAGCCGGTGAAGCGGGTCTTCTCGAAGGCCGGTACGCGGGCGGCGAAGTCGTCGAGCCAGGCCACCAGCCTGGGATGCTCCGCGCGCTAGGCGCCGGCGAACCGCAGGTCGAGGTAGCCGAGTGCGCAGGCCAGCGCGATCTCCCCGATGCGCGGGCGGTCCGGGAAGGCCGGAGGAGCAGCTTCCAAAGCGGCCAGGCCACGGGCGACCTTGCCATCCTGATGAGCGACCCAGTTCGCGCTCCGCTCGGTTTCGGCCCGGAAGCGGCCCTCATAGACCTTGAGCAGGGCTGCATCCGCGATGCCATCGGCCAGCGCCTGGAGCCGCAGCTGCGCGAAGCGGGCCTCGCCGGCCGGGATGATCTTTCCGCCGCCGGCCAGATGGTCGAGATAGTCGACGATCACGCGGGAATCGAACAGCGTCACCCCGTCTTCGAGAACGAGCGTCGGGATCTTGCCCAGCGGGTTCTGCTCGCGCAGCACCTCGTTGGGGTCGGTGGTGTCCGCGGCGACGATCTCGATCTTGTCCATCAGACCGAGTTCGAGGGCAGCCATCTTGACCTTGCGGCCGAAGGGCGAGGCGGGGGAGGAGCGCAGCACGAGCATCGTCGTCATCCGTCGAGGGAGAGAAGGCGGGCGCGATCAGCCGTCGGGCCGCATCGCCTCGCAGTGATAGCGCGGACGCTGCCCCTGCGCGAGCCGCTCCGTCAGCGCCGGCAGCAGCGTCTCCATCTCCTCCGCCAGGCGCCAGGGCGGATTGGCGATCAGCAGGCCGGTCGCGCTCAGGCCGCCGGCGGCCTCGGGACGGTCGACGTCGATCTCCAACTGCAGCAGCCGGCCGATGCCGGCATCGAGCACGTCGTCGACCATCGTCGAGACGGCGTTCCGGTCCTTCAGCGGGTACCAGAGCATGTAGATTCCGGTCGGCCACTTGCGATGGGCGGCGATGAACTGGCTCGTCAGCGTGGCGAACTCGTCCTTCTCCTCGAAGGGCGGGTCGATCAGGACGAGGCCGCGTCGCTCCTTGGGCGGAACATTGGCGCGCAAGGCCGTCCAGCCATCGATGGCGAGCGGCTTGCAGCGCGAATCGCGGGCCAGCGTCTCGACCAGCTTCGTGTAGGTCTGCGGATGCAGCTCGGCTGCGATCAGCCGGTCGAAGGGCCGCATCGCATGGCGGCAGAGCCAGGGAGAGCCGGGATAGGCCTCGGCGCTATGCTCGGCGCGGATCGCCGAGAGCGCCGTTCGATAGGGCGCGAGCAAGGCTTCGGCTGCCGGTGCCAGAGGCGAGCGGTCGAGCCGGGCGATGCCGTCCTTCCACTCATGGGTGCGGGAGGCGTCGTCGGCGTTGAGATCGTAGCGGCCGCTGCCGGCATGGGTATCGATCAAACGATAGGGCGTCGGCTTGCCGTTGAGATGCAGCAGGATGCGCGCCAGCACCGCGTGCTTGAGCACATCCGCGAAATTGCCGGCATGGAAGCTGTGGCGATAGTTCATGGCGCGCTTATCGGCCGCCCGCGCGCCGCAGGCAACCGGGGCCTTGCACGGCTACTGCGGTGCCGGCACGCTGAACTCGCGACTGCGGCAGCCGGAGCGATCGACCTCGGGGCAGGAGCGGAAATTGCGCAGGTCCCTGGTCAGGCAGATCCGGACCTCCTGCAGCACGCCGCGCTTGCAGCTCACCGACATCATATCGGTGCGCAGGCCGGGATTGGCAGCGGCGAAGGCGCGTTCGAGATCGATCGCGGTCCAGTTCTGCTCGCGCTGCGGCTTGGCCAAAGCGGGCGGAACCGCCACCTTGTCACGGGCACGGCGGGCATCGCGGAAATAATCGGACGGGCTCGATCCAGAGCAGGTGCCGTGCTTGCGCCATTCGTAGCGGGCGAGGCCCTCTGTGGGGTAGACGCCCTTGGCCTCCTCCAGCGCGATGCGCGAGGGGGAGCGACCGGCCGGGCCGCAATCGCTGGGATAGCCGCGTTCATATTGCGGCCAGAGCCCGTGAACCACGAAGCCGAGATTGGCGCCGTCCGAGCACTGCTCGCGGTTGCGGTCGTTGCCGCCGTCCAGCCGGCAGAAGCCCGGCGACCAGGAGAGCGCCAGCACATAGAAATCGAATTCGCCGGCTGCGCCGCCGCGCTGGCCGAAACCCTGCGCCTGCACGCCCCCCGCCATCGAGAGGGCGCCGAGCCCCGCGAGGGCCAGCAGCCTGGCGCGCCGAAGCCTCATCGCCGGCCGGCTCAGGGGCGGGCCATCTGGCAATCGGGCGCATAGCTGCGCTCGCGGTCGAGGCCGGAGACGCACCAGTTGACGTTCCAGCCGCGGGCGAACAGGCCGAGATTCTCGCGCACCGAATAATCGACGCGGTGGAACAGGCCGTTGTTCAGCAGTACGCGGGCGGTGCAGAAGCGCCGCGGAATCGTGTCATCGCCCCAGGGCCGGTAGCCGAGCTGGCCGATGCGGTCATAGGAGAGGGTTTCGAGCGGGCCCCAGAACGTCGCCTCGCGGGCGTTGAACGAGCTGGAGAGGCTGCCGAGGACGGCCGGGTCGGCGCAGCCCGGCAGGTCGCCATACATCGGGATGATTCGCTCCTCGGCGCGGTCGACGGGCGCGACGATGCGGCGGCTGCTAGCCTCCGCGGCAAAACCGGTCAGGCAGGCGAGCGAAACCAGGGCGGTGGAGAGCCAGGCGCGGGACATGGGAATCGGCCTCATCAAGGCAAAACGGTTGGCGGGTACGATGGCTGCGGGGCCGCGACAAATCAAGGCGTTGTCGCCGGTGGAAGAAGCGCGCAGGCCTGACAGGCGATGCGCCCGGCTGCTGCGGCCATGTCGCCGCGGGGCTGGCGATCCGCTGCCCATCCGGCGACACTGCCGGCAGGAGGGCCCAGCATGACAACCGGTTTCGACGATCCCCAGGCCTGCGTCACCGATGCCGAGGCCTTGCGCGAGCATATCGGCCCGGTCAGCCCGGTCGTGCGGAGCAAGGTGCTCGACCGGCTCGATTCCTTCTGCCGGGACTTCATCGCCATCTCGCCCTTTCTGGTGCTGGCGACGAGCGATGGCGCCGGAAACGCCGATGCCAGCCCGCGCGGCGATGCGCCGGGCTTCGTGCGTGTGCTGGACGAGCGGACGCTGCTGATCCCCGACAGGCGCGGCAACAACCGCGTCGACAGCTTCGGCAACGTGCTGGCCTCGCCCGGCATCGGCCTGCTCTTCATGGTGCCGGGCATCGCCGAGACGCTGCGGGTCAACGGCAAGGCCCGCGCGACGCGCGATGCCGCGCTGCTCGCGCCCTCTGCGGTTCAGGAGCGGCCGCCGCTGACGGGGCTCCTCGTCGCGGTGGAGGAAGCCTTTTTCCATTGCGGCAAGGCGCTGATCCGCTCGAAGCTGTGGGACCCGGCGGCGCAGGTGCCGCGCAGCAGCTTCCCGACGCTCGGCCGGATCGTGGCGGAGCAGACGAAGATGGTCGATGCGGAGGAGGCCGACCGCAATCTCGCCGAGGCCTATCGCAGCCGGCTCTATTGAAGCCCCGCGCGCGCCCTGCGTGGCACCGCTCTCAGGGCACGGAGGCGGGCGTGACCTCGATCTTCGCCGAGAGCGAAGAGGCTCGGCGCTCCAGGACGAGCAGAGCGAGGCCCGCCACAATGATCAACCCGGCGCCGGCCAGCATCGCCGGTGTCGGCCAGTCGCCAAAGACGAACCAGCCGAAAACCAGCGCCCAGATCAGCAGCGTGTACTGATAGGGCACCACGACCGAGGCTTCCGCCAGCTTCAGCGAGCGCGTGACGCACAGATGCGCCACCATCGCGACGATCCCGAGGAGGGAGAGAAGCGCCGTATCACGCAGGCTCGGAGTGACCCAGCCGAAGGGGAGCAGGGCGAGGCCGATGAGCGCCGCGCCTGCCGTCTGCCAGGCGACGAGCGTCACGTCCGGCGTGCCGCGCAACTGGCGTCCCGCGATCATCATGGCGGAGAAACAGAGGCTGCCAAGCAGGGCCATGCCCGCGGGTGCCGAAAGGCTGGCTGCGGACGGGCCGAGCGCGACGGCCACGCCGGCAAAGCCGACGACCACGGCGCCCCAGCGTGCCGCATCGACAGTCTCGCGCAGAATGACGGCCGCCAGCACGACGACGAAAACCGGCGCCGCGAGCCAGATCGTCATGGTGTCGGCCAATGGAAGATGGCTGACCGCCGCATAGAACAGGGCGACATCGCCGCAGCCGAACAGCACACGCAACGCCTGCGCCCCGGGCCGCGCGGGCCGCAAGGTCCGGCGCCAGCCCTGGGCGATGACGAAGGGCGCGAGCACGATCAGCCCTGCGATGCTGCGGATCAGCAGGACCTGCCCGACCGAATAGGTCGCGACCAGCCATTTGCCCATCACGTCGTTGACGGAGAACAGCAGGATGCCGAGCAGCATCATGCCGATGCCGGCGAGGGAGGCGTTGCGCGTGGCAGTCATGGGATCCGGCCAGAGGGGCGCCCTCTCTGGCTGAACCTCTCTGGCGTGACAAGCGGCAGTCCGCATCCGTGCCATTTATTTCGTTATTGACTTAATTAAGTGAATAAGAAAATATTGGGCCATGGATCGCTTCTCAGCCCTCGCCGACAGCACCCGCCGCGACATCGTCGAGATGCTCGGCAGCGGCCCGCTCTCGGCAGGGGAGATCGGCGGGCGCTTTCCGCTCAGTGCGCCGGCTGTCTCGCAGCATCTCAAGGTCTTGCGCGAAGCGGGACTGGTGAAGGTTTCGGTCGAAGGGCAACGGCGGATCTATCGCCTCGATCCGGAAGGGCTCGCTGCGTTCGAGGCCTGGATCGCCAAGGTGCGCGGCTTCTGGAGCGCGAGCCTCGACCGGCTGGAAGCCGAACTGTCGAAACAAGATGCGGATCAGGGAGACGCAGGATGAGCAGCTACGGCACGGTTCTGGAAAGCGGCGCGGTGCGGTTCGAGCGGCTGTTGCCCGGCCCGATCGAGCGGGTCTGGGCCTATCTGACAGACGGCGACAAGCGGGCGACATGGTTCTGCGGCGGCGATACCGAACCGCGTGCCGGCGGCCGGATCGACCTCTTCTTCATGCATTCGAGGCTCACGAATGAACGCCCGCCCGAGCATGCCCGCAAGATGAACGACGAGGGCGCGCTGATGCACGGCACGGTGACAGCGTGGGATCCGCCGCGGCGCCTGGCCTTCAGCTGGGTCGGCATGGGCGAGCCGGACTCCGATGTCGACATCGCGCTCTCGCAGGAGGGCGACAAGGTGCGGCTGGTGCTGGTCCATCGCCGCCTCGCGACGAAGGAGCGCATGGTCCTGGTATCGGGGGGGTGGCACCTGCATCTCGACCTGCTGGAGGACCGGCTGTCAGGCGTGGAGCCGCGCGGCTTCTGGTCGCTCCACGGCGCGCTGTCCGAGGAATATGCCGAGCGCCAGAAGGACGTCGCGATCTGAGGGCGGCGAGGCGGCGGCGCCGCTACAGGCTCGCCGCCGCCCGTGCCGCCTGATCGTACTGGCCGGAAAGGGAGCGCATCGCCGCGGCGATGTCGGAGAGGCGCCCGGCATCGGCGCCCGAGGCCAGGACGGATTTGACGAGGATCTGCTCGCGCACCTGCGCATAGCGGCGGCAGGCATCCTCGCCCGCCGAGGTGATGGCCACCGTCTTTTCCTTGCCCTTGCGGCCCGACTTCATCAGGCCCAGCTTTTCCAGCTTCTTCAGCGAGTAATTGACCAGATGGGTGTCCTCGATGTTGAGGACGAGGCAGATATCGGCGAGCCGCTTCGCCTTGCCGCGGTGGTTGACGTTGTGAAGCACGATCACGTCGAGCGGGGACAGGTCGGGCAGTCCCGCCGCCGCCATGCCGCGCACGATCCAGCGCTGGAAGGCATGGGCCGTCATGCTCAGCGCGAATTCGAACTCGGACAGGGCCGGCATCGCGCCGGCCGCGAGATGGCCGGAGGAGACGATGGGGCCGAGGTCGTCGGGGAAGGGCTTGAGGTCTGCCATGGCTGAAGCGCTCGTCATTCTCGGGCAGCGCCGGGGCGCCGACCCGAGAAGCGTTTGCAGGGGATGGTCGGGCCAAGCCCGACCATGATGCCCGTCCTCACATCTTCTTGTAGGCGTCGACGATGGCCTGCCCGTCGGCCCCGGCCTTCTTCAGCCAGTCGGAGGTGAGGGTCTCGCCGGCCTTCTTGAAGCCGGCGGCAAGCTCGGCGGACGGCGGCTGCACCTTCATGCCCTTGGCCTTCAACTGCTCCAGATACCAGCCGGCCTTCTCCTGCCACATCTTCCAGCCGCGTTCCTCGGCGCTCGCGGCGGCCTTCAGGATGGCGTCCTGCGTCGCCTTGTCGAGGGCGTTGAAGGCGGCCTTGTTGACCAGGGTCGCGTCCTTCGGGATCCATGCCTGCACGTCGTAGAAGTGGTCGAGCGATTCCCAGACCTTCGAGTCGTAGCCGGTGCCGCCCGACGACATGAAGGAGTTGACGACGCCGGTCGCCAGCGCCTGCGGCAGCTCGGCCGCCTGGATGGTGACGGACTGCATGCCGAGCAGTTCGCCGAGGCGGGCAGTGCCGACATTATAGGAGCGCCACTTCAGCCCCTTCATGTCCTCGATCGTGTTGAGGTCCTTCTTGGCGTAGACGCCCTGCGGCGCCCAGGGGACCATGAAGAGCAGCTTGACGCCCTGGGCATCGAGCTTCTTCTCCACCGCCGCCTTGGACGCGGCGTAGAGCTTCTTCGCCTGGGGGAAGCTGGTGGCGAGGAAGGGCACCACGTCGATGCCGAAGACGGGATCCTCGTTCTCGTGCAGCGACATCAGGACTTCGCCCATCTGGGCCTGGCCCGAGGCGACGGCGCGCTTGATCTCCGGGGCCTTGAACAGGACGGCGTTGGCGTGGACCGTGATCTGGAGCTTGCCACCGGTCGCCGTCTCGACGTCCTTGGCGAAGAGCGCGAGGTTCTCCGTATGCGGATTGTCCGCCGGGTAGGCGTTCGGCAGGTTCCATTTCGTCTGCGCCGAGGCCGGCGCCGCGAAGGCGAGCGCGCTCACCCCGATGGCGAAGGCGGCAGCGGTCAGTGTCCGACGATTGAGCATGTCATTCCCTCTCTGTTTATGATTGGTCAGCGGTCTGGAAAGGCGAGCTTGGGCAAGTAGAGCACGATATCCGGGAAGGTCGTGATGATGATCACGGCCGCGTTCAGGAGAAGGAAGAACGGCAACGCCGCCTTCGCGATCGTCATCGTGTCCTTGCCGCTCATGTTCTGCAAGACGAACAGGTTGAAGCCCACCGGCGGGGTGATCTGCGCCATCTCGACATGGATGACGAGATAGACGCCGAACCAGACGAGATCGAAGCCCGCTTCCTTCACCATCGGAAGGACGATCACCGCCGTCAGCACGATCATCGAGATGCCGTCGATCAGGCAACCCAGGATGATGTACATGAGGGTCAGCGCCAGCACGAGCATATGCGGCGAGAGCGACTGGCCCTTGACCCATTCCGCGAGCGCGGCCGGGATGCCGGTATAGGCCATCGCCGCCGTGCAGAAGGCCGCCCCGGCCAGGATCAGCATGATCATGCAGGTGAGGCGCGTCGCGCTCATCACGCTCTCGAAGAAGGTCGTCCAGGTCAGCGTGCCGCTCCACCAGGCGAGCAGCAGCGCGCCCGTGACGCCCCAGGCCGCGCATTCCGTCGCCGTGGCGAAGCCGAGCACGAGCGAGAGAAACACCGCGGCGATCAGCAGCAGGCAGGGCGCGAGCTTGGCCGACTGGCGGACCTTGGCCAGGAAGGGCATTGGCGGGTCGCGCGGCGGCACCTTGCCGGGGTTCAGCAGCGACCAGATGATGACGTAGCCCATGTAGAGCGCCATCACGAGCAGGCCGGGCAGGAAGCCGCCGAGGAAGACCTGCAGCACCGAGACATTGGCGGTGACGGCATAGACCACCATCGGGATGGACGGCGGGATCAGCAGGCCGAGCGTGCCGGAGCCGGCGAGCGTGCCGATGCTGATGCTCTCGTCATAGCCGCGCTTCTTCAGTTCCGGCAGGGCGATCTTGCCGATGGTCGCGCAGGTCGCGGCCGAGGAGCCGGAGACGGCGGCGAAGATGCCGCAGCCGACGATATTGGTGTGGATGAGGCGTCCCGGCAGCCATTGCAGCCAGGGCGCCAGCCCCTGGAACATCTGCGCCGACAGCCGGGTGCGGAACAGGATCTCGCCCATCCAGATGAAGAGGGGCAGCGCTGCCAGCGTCCAGGAAGCCGAGGCGCTCCAGACGGTCGTCGCCAGCACCTGGCCGATCGGGATGTCGGTGACGAGCACCATGGCGAGCAGGCCGACGAGGCCGAGGCCGACCGCGATCCAGACGCCGCTGGCGAGGATCACGACCAGGAAGCCGAGAAGGACGATGGAAAGAGCGGGAAGGCTCATGCTCAGACGCCTCCGCCCTGCGCGACGCGCTCGATCAGTTCTTCGGTGGTCTGCGGCGGCTCGGGCTCGTAGCTCGGCTTGCCGCCGCGCGCCACGATCAGCCACTCCTCGACGATGGCGATGAGCAGGATCGCGAGGCCCAGCACCATGCCCATCTGCGGAATCCAGAGCGGGACCGAGACGACGCCGGTCGACATGTCGAAGAAGCGCCAGGAATCGTAAGCGAGGCCGCCCGCCTGCCAGGTGAAGAAGGCGATGAAGGCGGCTGCGATGGTCAGTGAGACGAGCTCCGCGATGCGTCGCGCGGGGCCGTGAAGACGCTCCAGCAGCAGGCCGACCCGGATCATCTCGCCCTTCTTGAAGGTATGGGCGAGGCCGAGAAAGGCCATGGCGACAAGCGACCAGGCGGCGAAATCGTCGCCCGAGGGGACGTTGAGATTGATCTCGCGCCCGATCGACAGGAGCATCATCAGCGCGAAGATCGCGACGAGGAACACCCCGGCGAGGTAGCCCGCGGATAGATAGAGAAGGTCCAGGCCGCGCCTCAGCATGGGGCGGCCTCCCCGGCTGGCCCGCAAGCGGGCAGGCGCGGTTCGCTCATATCGCTCTCCCTTCGCGGCGCGTCACCGCGACATGGCCGTTGGCCCCTCTGCCATTATCCGGCCATAATCGGGATCGTAACGGCCGAAATCGGCTTGTCAACAGAACATCGACGATTTATCGATGAAACCTCAGCGAGGACAATTCCCGCTGGTTTGGATGGGGTAGGCCATGTCGGCGACACGCTGGGATTTCTGGATCGACCGCGGCGGCACCTTCACCGACGTGATCGGACGCGATCCTTCTGGCAAGCTCCATGCCAGGAAGCTGCTCTCGGAAAATCCCGGCGCTTATCGCGACGCGGCCGTGCAGGGCATCCGCGATCATCTCGGTCTCGCCAAGGGTGCGCTCATCCCCGCCGACGCGATCGGCGAGGTGCGGATGGGCACCACCGTCGCGACCAATGCGTTGCTGGAGCGCAAGGGCGACCGGACGCTGCTGGTCACGACGAAGGGTTTCCGCGACGCGCTGCGGATCGGCTACCAGGCGCGGCCCGACATCTTCGCCAAGCAGATCATCAAGCCCGAGCAGCTCTACGAGGATGTGCTGGAGGTCGAGGAGCGCGTGCTGGCCGACGGCGCCGTCGAGCGGGCGCTCGACGAGACGGTGCTGCGCGCCGCGCTGCAGGCGCAATACGAGGCGGGTTTCCGCGCCGTCGCGATCGTCTTCATGCATGGCTACCGCTTCACGGCGCATGAGCAGGCCGCGGCGCGGATCGCGCGCGAGATCGGCTTCCCGCAGGTCTCCGTCAGCCACGAGGTTTCGCCGCTGATCAAGCTCGTCGGGCGCGGCGATACCGCCGTGGTCGACGCCTATCTCTCGCCGATTCTGGGCCGCTATGTGCAGCAGGTGTCGGAGGAACTCGACGTCGCCCGCACGGGGGCGCGGCTGATGTTCATGATGTCGTCGGGCGGGCTGACCGCCGCCGAGCTGTTCCAGGGCAAGGACGCGATCCTCTCCGGCCCCGCCGGCGGCGTGGTCGGTCTTGCCGAGACCGGGCGCTCGGCCGGGTTCGACAAGGTGATCGGCTTCGACATGGGCGGCACCTCGACCGACGTCGCGCATTTCGACGGCGAATATGAACGCGCCTTCGAGACCGAGGTCGCCGGTGTGCGGATGCGCGCGCCGATGATGCTGATCCACACGGTCGCGGCCGGTGGCGGCTCGATCCTGCATTATGACGGCGCGCGCTTCCGCGTCGGGCCCGATTCGGCCGGTGCCAATCCCGGGCCGGCCGCCTATCGGCGGGGCGGGCCGCTGGCGGTGACCGACGCCAATGTCATGGTCGGCAAGCTGATCCCGTCCTATTTCCCGGCGATCTTCGGGCCGAGGCAGGATGAGGCGCTCGACGTCGAGATCGTGCGCAACAAGTTCGCGGTGCTGGCAGCCGAGGTCGGCGACGGGCGCTCGCCCGAGGAGGTCGCGGACGGCTTCATCCAGATCGCGGTCGCCAACATGGCCGAGGCGATCAAGAAGATCTCGGTGCAGCGCGGCTACGACATCACGCGCTATGCGCTGAACTCGTTCGGCGGCGCGGGCGGGCAGCATGCCTGCCTGGTTGCCGACGCCCTCGGCATCAAGACCGTGCTGCTGCATCCGTTCTCGGGGCTTCTCTCGGCCTATGGCATGGGGCTCGCCGAAATCCGCGCGACGCGGACGGCGGCGCTGGACGTGCCGGTCGATGGGCAGGCCGAGAGCCGGATCGCGGCACTGGCGGCCGGGCTGATCGCGGAGGCGAGCGCCGAGGTCGCGGGGCAGGGCGTTTCGGCGTCTGACATCGCGATCCACACCCGTGCCCATATTCGCTATGCCGGAACCGATACGGCCATCGCCGTTCCGGCAGGGCCGGAAGGGACGATGCGGCAGGCCTTCCAGGCTGCCCACAAGGCCCGCTTCGGCTTCATGGACGAAAGCAAGGGGCTGGTGGTCGAGGCGATCGAGGTCGAGGCGATCGGCGGCGGCGCGAAGTTCGAGGAGGACAGCGCGAGCGAGCAGGAGGGTCACGCGCCCGTCGCGGAGCGGACCCGTTTCTTCGCCAAGGGCGTCTGGCACGATGCGGCGGTGGTGAAGCGCGAGGCGCTGGCGCCCGGGCAGAGCGTTGCCGGTCCTGCGATCATCATCGAGCCGAACCAGACGGTCGTCGTCGAGCAGGGCTGGGCGGCCAAGCTGACGGCCAAGGACCATCTCGTCCTGACGCGGACCGAGGCGCTCGTTCAGCAGGCGGCGATCGGCACCAGGGCCGACCCGGTGATGCTCGAGATCTTCAACAACCTGTTCATGTCGATCGCCGAGCAGATGGGCGTGACGCTGCAGAACACCGCCTATTCGGTGAACATCAAGGAGCGGCTCGACTTCTCCTGCGCCGTCTTCGACCAGACCGGGGCATTGGTGGCCAATGCCCCTCACATGCCGGTGCATCTGGGCTCGATGGACCGTTCGGTGGAGACGGTGATCGCCAACAACCCGGTGATCAGGCCCGGCGACGTCTACTGCCTGAATGCGCCCTATAATGGCGGCACGCATCTGCCCGACATCACGGTCTGCACGCCCGTCTTCGACACGCAGGACAGGGACATCCTGTTCTGGGTGGCGAGCCGCGGCCACCACGCCGATGTCGGCGGCACGGCTCCGGGCTCGATGTCGCCGCTGGCGACGAATATCGAGGAGGAGGGCGTCTATATCGACAACTTCAAGATCGTCGACCAGGGCCGCTTCCGCGAGGACGCGCTGATCGCGCTGCTGACCGGGGCGCGCTATCCAGTCCGCAACGTCGTGCAGAACGTCAACGACCTCAAGGCGCAGATCGCGGCCAACGAGAAGGGCGTGGCAGAGCTGCGCAAGATCATCGGCTCCTTCGGGCTCGACGTCGTGCAGGCCTATATGGGCCATGTGCAGGACAATGCGGCCGAGAGCGTGGCGCGGCTGCTGACCAAGCTCCACGATGCCGAATTCACCTATCCGATGGACCAGGGCTGCGCGATCAAGGTGAAGATCACCATCGACCGCGACAAGCGCGAGGCGACCGTCGATTTCACCGGCACCTCCGAGCAGCGCCCGGACAATTTCAACGCCCCCGCGCCCGTCACGCGCGCGGCGGTGCTCTATGTCTTCCGGGTCATGGTCGACGACGCCATCCCGATGAACGCCGGCTGCCTGCGGCCGATCCGGATCGTGGTGCCGGACGGCTCGATGCTGTCGCCCCGCTATCCCGCCGCCGTCGTCGCCGGCAATGTCGAGGTCAGCCAGGCGGTGACGAATGCGCTCTTCGGCGCGCTGGAGGCGATGTCGGCCTCGCAGGGAACGATGAACAACCTGACCTTCGGCAATGACCAGTACCAGTATTACGAGACGATCTGTTCCGGCTCGCCGGCGGGGCCGGGCTTTGCCGGCACGGCGGGCGTGCATGTCCACATGACCAATTCGCGCCTGACCGATCCTGAAATCCTGGAGACGCGCTTCCCGGTGGTGCTCGAGGATTTCCACATCCGCAAGGGCTCGGGCGGCAAGGGGCAGTGGGCCGGCGGCGACGGCACCAGCCGCACCATCCGCTTCCGAGAGACGATGGACTGCGCGATCCTGGCCTCCCACCGCAGGGTGCGCCCGTTCGGGGCCGCCGGCGGAGAGCCAGGCGAACTCGGCCGCACCCTCGTGCGGCGGCTGTCGGGAGCGGTCGAGGAACTGCAGCCGTCCGACCAGACGCTGCTGCAGGCGGGCGAGGCAGTGACCGTGATCACGCCGACGCCGGGCGGATATGGGAGCGTGAACGGATAACGAGGGGCTGGCCCTGCCGCACCGGATGAAGCGTCCGTCGAGCAACGACCGGCCGGCTGCAGACGCCTCATGCGCAGCGGCAGGCAAGGAGCCCTGCTGCTCGCGGTTAACCGAACGGAAGGTCCTGCTGTGACAGGAAAGGGGTCGAAAAGCAGACCATGGCTTTCCTGAAATCCTGATCCGCCCCTGCCATTCGGCTTCGGTGTCCCCTGGGAGATCGTCTCATGAAGAAACTGCGCGCCATCGGCTCGATCGCCTGCGTTGCGATCGCGCTGGGGAGCGTTGCAGGCAATGCCTGCACGCGCTTCATCTATGAGACGGGGAACAAAACCTTCGCCGTCGGCCGTTCGATGGACTGGATGGAGGACCCCAAGACCGACCTGTGGGCCTTTCCCCAAGGGATGAAGCGGGATGGCGGGCTGGGTCAGGGGTCGCTGAGCTGGACCTCGAAATATGGTTCCGTGATTTCGTCGTTCTATAACGTGGCCACCGTCGAAGGCATGAATACCGCCGGCCTGGTCGCTAACACCCTTTATCTTGCCGAAGCCGACTACGGGGACGCCAAAGCCGCTGGCAAACCGCTCATGTCGATCGGCGCATGGACGCAGTATGCGCTCGATAACTTCGCCACCGTTGCCGAGGCCGTCGATGCGCTGTCGAAGGAGCCCTTCGCGATCGTCGCGCCGACGCTGCCGGATGGCAATGCGGCGGGCGGGCATCTCTCCCTCGCGGATGCGACGGGCGACAGCGCGATTTTCGAGTATGTGAAGGGCAAGCTCGTCATTCATCACAGTGCGAAATATCGAGTGATGACGAACTCGCCGCCCTTCGACGAGCAACTGGCGATCTCGACCTACTGGAAGAACATCGACGGCCTGTCTTTTCTGCCTGGAACGATCAACTCCTCCGATCGATTTGTCCGGACGAACTGGGCTCTCAACGCAGCGCCCAAGGAGAAGGATAATCGCCTGGCGATCGCCACTGCCTTTTCGCTGATCCGCAGCATATCGGTGCCGCTTGGTCTCGCTGAAGCTGGAAAACCGAATATCGCAGGCACCATCTGGCGGTCGGTTTCCGACATCAGCAGCAAGCGGTATTATTTCGAATCGTCCTATAATCCCTCGATCTTCTGGGTCGACCTCGACAAGCTGACGCTTGCGGCCGGTTCGAAGCCGGCCCGTCTCGATCTCACCAACCATCCGATCTATGCCGGCGAGGTGTCGGGCAAGTTCGTCGCCGCCGAACCGTTCAAGTTTCTGTCGCAGTAGCTGGGCACGAGAGCGGATCGTCGCTGCGCTCGACATGCGCTGCGCGGGGGCTTGAGCGGCGAGGCCATTGCGTCGATCTCTGACCCTGTACCAGGCCGAAGGCTGTGAACGCGCTTTTCGGCTCGCTGGCGGTCGCCTCGCAAGGCGCGATGACCACCCAGGCCAGCGGGAACCTGTCCGACATGCAGCTAAACCGGCTAATCGACTGATTTCGCTTATGTTGCCGTCGCGTCATTAACTTCGTGTTCGTTCGCTTCTGCGAAGACGCCTCGGGACGGGGGCTATGACTGACGATGCGGCGACTGGGACTGACGGCGAAGATCATGTGTCTCTTCGCGGCTCTGAGCCTGGCTGCCACAGCCGGGCTGGTGAGCGTGCTGCTCGGAGGCGCCGAGGTCCGCAGCATCGATCGACAGGCCTTCTCCAGCATGGCGCTTGCCGGATCGGCCTCGCTGCTCGCAAGCCGCGTCGCCCATGCCTCGCTGCTGGCGCGCCTCGACGCCGATTCCACGAGCAGCGAGATCACCGCCGCGCTCGAACAGATCGATGCAGCCACCGAGCTCGTCGATTCCGCCCGTGCCCAGTTCATCAGCGCCATGCCGGCTGAGCTGCGCGAGAGGAATCCGACGCTCAATGCCCGGGTCCAGACCTTCATCGCCTTTCAGCGAGGCCTCGTCGATATCGGCCGGCGCGTTTCGGTGAAGGCCGCCTTGCTCGAAGCGCAGGCGGAGGAAGCCCGACTGAACGCAACGCAGATCATCGCGGCGACATCGGCGATCCGCGACCAGCTTGGCCTGGATGCTTTCGCAACGACGACGCTGGCGACCAGCCGCGCCGAAGGCGTGCGTTTCCGCATCCTCGTCCTGGCACTGCTTCTGCCGCTTGCCACGGGGGGGCTCGCCTTCTTCGTCCTGCGCCGGCATCTGACCCGGCCCCTGCGGG
The DNA here is from genome assembly GCF_900156025.1 of Allobosea sp. TND4EK4. Classification (GTDB taxonomy): domain Bacteria; phylum Pseudomonadota; class Alphaproteobacteria; order Rhizobiales; family Beijerinckiaceae; genus Allobosea. The sequence goes on along the minus strand of NZ_FTMO01000002.1, from coordinate 393,061 downwards.
CGATCATGCAATCGATCCGCCTGGCGACCGCTTCCTCCGCGGTGATCGAGGTGCCGTATTGCGGGCGCTCGGACGAGATCGGCGAACTCGCACGGACCGTCCGGCAGCTCAGCGAAACCCGCGCGACGCTGGTGACGCGGGAGACCGAGGCGGAGCTGGCGCGCGACCATCAGCAATCCCGCAGCCGCGAGCTGGCCCGCATCGCCGACGAGTTCCAGTCCAGGCTCGGTGTCCTGCTCGCCGAGATCGGCGAGTCCAGCGAGACGCTTCGCGCGGCGCTGCAGGACGCCGCGGTGCGGGTGACCCAGGTCTCGAAAAGCTCCGACATCGCCGCGGCCTCCGTCAACGGTGCGGGCGCGGATGCCAACCGCACGGCCGAGGCCGCCCTGCAGATGGAGTTCGTGGTCGGGCAGATCAGCGCCGAGGTCGAACGGGTTTCGACCCTTGCCAGCGCGGCAACGCAGCAGGCGAGCGGCACCCACGCGCTGGTCGAGCAACTGACGAACAAGGCCGGCCAGATCCGCGAGGTGATCGCGATGATCGAGGAGGTGGCCCGCCAGACCAATCTGCTGGCGCTGAACGCGGCGATCGAGGCGGCGCGGGCCGGGGTCCACGGCCGGGGCTTCGCGGTGGTGGCGGCCGAGGTCAAGACGTTGGCCGGGCAGACGGCACAGGCCGCCTCGGTGGTGCAGCGGCGCATTGCGCAGGTGGACGACGCGCTGTCGCAGGCCGCGACGGCGATCTCGACAATCGGCGCCGGCATCGGCAATGTCGAGCAGGCGGCGACGGAGATCACCACCATGGTCGGCTCCAACGCGAAGCTGCTCGGCTCGCTGGGCGACACCGTCTCGCGCATCTCCGACGTCACCGGCACGGCGGCGATCGCCATGGCCGAGATCGCGGAAGCCAACATGCAGTCGGTCACCCAGGCGGATATGGGTGCGCTCAGCGCGCGCGATCTGGTGCAGCGGATCGCGGCGCTCCAGACGGAGGCCGGCGCCTTCGTCGCGAGATTGCGCGCCGCCTGAGGCGCGCGGCCGCCGCCGATGTCTCCTGTGGTCTTGCCTTCGGCGCGCGACTCGGCCCCATCTGCGGCATGTCCCTTCGCATGATCTTCCGATGAGCTGGTCGGTCCAGCAGGATGGAGCCCTGTCGGCCGTGGCGCGCTGGCTGCAGGCCGGCTCGCCGCAGGTTTTCCGCCTGTTCGGCTATGCCGGCACGGGCAAGACCACGCTCGCGCGCCATATCGCCGAGGCGGTGGACGGAGACGTCGTCTTCGCCGCCTATACCGGCAAGGCCGCGCTCGTCCTGCGCAACAAGGGCGCCGCCGAGGCGCAGACGATCCATTCGCTGATCTACCGTTCTCGCGGCGTCGACGAGGAAAGCCCGACCTTCGTCCTCAACCGCGAGAGCACGGCCGCAAAGGCCAAGCTCATCGTCATCGACGAGTGCTCGATGGTCGATGAGGAGCTGGGGCGGGACCTTCTCTCCTTCGGCACGCCCGTGCTGGTGCTGGGCGACCCGGCGCAGCTGCCCCCGGTGAAGGGCGGTGGCTTCTTCACCGAGCAGGAGCCCGACGTGATGCTGACCGAGGTCCACCGCCAGGCGGCGGACAACCCGATCGTGCGGATGTCGATGATCGTGCGCGAGGGTGGCCGGCTCGAACTCGGCGAGTACGGGCCGAGCCGGGTGATCCGACGGGCCGAGGTCAATCCGGAGATCGTGATGGGCGCCGGCCAGGTGCTCGTCGGGATGAACAAGACGCGGCGCAACTACAATGCCCGCATCCGCCAGCTCATGGGCCGCACCGAAACCAATCCGGTGGCAGGCGAAAAGCTGGTCTGCCTGCGCAACGACAAGAGCAAGGGGCTGCTCAATGGCGGCTCCTGGATCGTGCAGGAGATCAAGACCTCGAAGAAGGGGCTCGTCACCATGCGGGTGACCCCGGAGGACGATGCCAAGGGCAAGGCGGTGAAGGTCTCGGTGCTGCCGAACTTCTTCGACGGCACCGAGGAGGAGATTCCCTGGGAGCTGCGCAAGCACACCGACGAGTTCACCTTCGGCTATGCGCTGACCGTGCATAAGTCGCAGGGCTCGCAATGGGACGACGTGGTGCTGTTCGACGAGAGCTTCGCCTTCCGCGAACACCGGGCGCGCTGGCTCTATACCGGCCTGACGCGGGCGGCCGAGACGATCACGGTGGTGGTCTGAAGGCGGCGATCGGCGCCGACTGACGCAACTGTCATGAACGGCTTCGGCTTTTCGCCATCGTCACGATCACGCCGATCCTGCCGCCGCTCACAGCGGAGGCTTTCGCCCGTGGCTGGAACCGAGGACGTCGTGGCGAGCGGGTTTTCTCAGCCGCGTCACCGCAGGCGATGGCTGTCGCTCCGCCGGCTGCTGCGCCCCGCCAGGGGCTGGTGGTGTGAGCCCTCTGCGGCCTCACGACGATCTGGTCATCCCGGGTCAGGCCCGGGATGACCAGGTGGCTCCGAGCAAAGTCTGCAGCGCGTCCTCGCGCCTCAAGCCCATTCGCGCTGCTTGAGCTTCTCTTCGAACGCCTCGATCTTCGTGGCCTTCTCCATGGTCAGGCCGATATCGTCGAGACCGTTCATCAGGCAGTGCTTGCGGAACGGGTCGAGCTCGAAATGGATCTCGCCGCCGTCCGGACCCTTGATGGTCTGGTTCTCGAGGTCGATCGTCAGCGTGGCGTTGGAGCCGCGCTCGGCGTCGTCGAACAGCATGTCGAGCTGCTCGGGCGTGACCTTGATCGGCAGGATGCCGTTCTTGAAGCAGTTGTTGTAGAAAATGTCGGCGAAGCTGGTCGAGATCACGCAGCGGATGCCGAAGTCGAGCAGCGCCCAGGGGGCATGCTCACGCGAGGAGCCGCAGCCGAAATTGTCGCCGGCGACAAGGATTTCCGCCTTGCGATAGGCCGGCTGGTTCAGCACGAAATCCGGGTTCTCCGAGCCGTCCTCCTTGTAGCGCATCTCCGAGAACAGCGCGGTGCCGAGGCCGGTACGCTTGATCGTCTTCAGATACTGCTTGGGGATGATCATGTCGGTGTCGACATTGACCACCTTCAGCGGGGCGGGGGTGGAGGTCAGGGTGGTGAAGGGCTGCATGGTTCTCGTCCTTGCTTGAGGCCGGCTCAGCCGGCCGCCTGTTCGATGGCTTCCATATCCTCGTCGGAGAAGCCGAAATGGTGGCCGATCTCGTGGACCATGACGTGGGTGACGATGGAGCCGAGGCTCTCGTCGTGCTCCGCCCAGTAGTCGAGGATCGGCCGGCGATAGAGGTGGATGGTGTTCGGCATCTGGCCGGTCTGCGGTCCGAAGCCCTGTTGCGGCAGGCCGACGCCCGAGAACAGGCCGAGCAGGTCGAAGGGGCTTTCCGCCTCCAGCTCCTTGAGGACGTCGTCCTCGGGAAATTCGGTGACGCTGAAGATCACATCGGCGCAGAGCGCGCGGAATTCGTCCGGCAGGCGGTCGAAGGCCGCTTGCGCCAGAACCTCGAACGCCTCCAGCGACGGCGCCTTCGCGCCATCCCAGTCGATGTCTGCGGCCGGTGTCACCGAGGCCTCCATCGCGTCACCAGAATTTGAGCTGATGGCCGAGCCACCAGCCGAGCACGACCACGCCGAGCAGCGAAAGCCCGCGGCCGATGCGCCGGCCCCAGAGCTCGATCCGGTCGTTCTCCGGCGCGTCCGCGCCGGCGAAGTGATCGGCCGCCCGGCCCATCGACGAGCCGAGCATGGTCTCGCTGTCACGCTTGACGCGTGCCAGCGCGTCTTTGGCCTCGGCGGCGCGGGCGGAGTCGCGGGGATCGTTCGACATGGCGTTCTCCCCGCGTCTTCGCGTCAGCCCAGCGTGCGCACGTCGACGAAGTGGCCGGTCAGGGCCGCCGCCGCCGCCATGGCGGGCGAGACGAGATGCGTCCTGCCCTTGAAGCCCTGCCGGCCCTCGAAATTGCGGTTCGAGGTGGAGGCTGCGCGCTGGCCGGGCTTGAGCTGGTCGGGGTTCATGCCGAGGCACATCGAGCAGCCGGGCTCGCGCCATTCGAAGCCGGCGGCGATGAAGATCTTGTCGAGGCCTTCGGCCTCGGCCTGTTCCTTCACCAGGCCGGAGCCGGGGACGATCATGCCGTAGTCGAGGCTCTCATGGAGCTTCTTGCCTTCGACGATCTTCGCGACGGTGCGCAGATCCTCGATGCGGCCATTGGTGCAGGAGCCGATCCAGATCACGTCGAGCGGGATCTCGGTCATCTTCGTGCCGGCGGTGAGGCCCATATACTCGAGCGCGCGCTTCTTGGAGGCGCGCTTGACCTCGTCCGCGATCAGCTCCGGATCGGGCACCGCGCCCAGCACCGAGATGACGTCCTCAGGGCTCGTGCCCCAGGAGACGATCGGCGGCAGGTTGCCGGCGTCGAGCTTCACGATGCGGTCGAAATGCGCGCCCTCGTCGGTGCGCAGCGTCTCCCAATAGCGGACGGCGGCGTCCCAGGCGGCGCCCTGCGGCGCCTTGGGGCGGCCCTTGAGATAGGCGAAGGACTTCTCGTCCGGGGCGACCATGCCGGCGCGGGCACCGCCCTCGATCGACATGTTGCAGACCGTCATGCGGCCTTCCATGGATAGGCCGCGAATGGCCTCGCCGGCATATTCGATCACCGAGCCGGTGCCGCCGGCGGTGCCGATCTCGCCGATGATGGCGAGCGTGATGTCCTTGGCGCCGACGCCGGGCGCGGGCGTGCCGTCCACCTGGACGAGCATGTTCATCGCCTTCTTCTGGATCAGCGTCTGGGTCGCCAGCACATGCTCGACCTCCGAGGTGCCGATGCCGTGGGCGAGGGCGCCGAAGGCGCCATGGGTCGAGGTGTGCGAGTCGCCGCAGACGATGGTGGTGCCGGGCAGGGTGAAGCCCTGCTCGGGGCCGACGATGTGGACGATGCCCTGGCGCTTGTCGAGCTCGTGGAAATACTCGACGCCGAAGTCCTTCGCGTTCCGGGCCAACGCCTCGACCTGGATGCGGCTTTCCTCTTCCTGGATGCCCTTGGAGCGGTCGGTCGTCTGGATGTTGTGGTCGACGACGGCGAGCGTCTTCTCAGGGCTGCGGACCTTGCGGCCCGTCATGCGCAGGCCCTCGAAGGCCTGCGGGCTCGTCACCTCATGGACGAGGTGGCGGTCGATATAGAGCAGGCAGGTGCCGTCATCCTGCCGGTCGACGACGTGGTCGTCGAAGATCTTGTCGTAGAGGGTACGGGGCGCGGAGGTCGCAGTCATGGCTTCGTCTCGGTCTGCATGAATTGATTCTTGAAAGCGAGAAATCCGGCAGGGCCGGCTCGATGTCACGGATCGCCTGTCGCCGGCCGCGCGAAGCGGCCGGTCTCAGGCGCCGGTAAGGCCTGCGGCAATCGAGGCGGTAAAGCGGCCGAAAAAGCGCCAGGGCAGGCGGGCATGGTCATGCAGCGCGACGAAATCCTGCGTCGTCGGCAGAGGGGGCAGATGGCCCTCTCCCTGCACGGCGCAGAAGCGCTGGAACGGATGCACGCATGGCGTCATGGCCCAGCGTGTAGCAGTTCCAAAGAGGCGCGACAATCGGCGCAGGCGCAACCGTCGCATCGCAGCGATGCAGGGCCCGAGGCCGTCACAGCTCGCTGCGCAACTGCCAGAGCTCGGGGAAGAAGGAGCGCTCCAGCGCCGTGCGCAGGAACCTGACGCCGCTGGACCCGCCGGTGCCGGTCTTGAAGCCGATGATGCGCTCCACCGTCTTCATGTGGCGGAAGCGCCATTGCTGGAACTGGTCCTCGACATCGACCAGCTCCTCGGCGAGTTCGTAGAGATCGAAATGGGTTTTCGTGTCGCGGTAGATCGAGAGCCAGGCGGCCTTCACGGCCTCGTTCGCGGCATGCGGCACGCTCCAGTCGCGCTCGATGCAGTCGGCCGGGACCGGCAGGCCGCGGCGCGCCAGCAGGCGCAGCGCCTCGTCATAGAGGCTCGGCGCGTGGAGGAGCGTCTCGAGATGGGCGTGATGCTCGGGATGGTGGCGATGCATCGCCATCATCCGCGGGTCCTTGGCGCCGAGCCGGAATTCCAGCGCGCGGTACTGGTAGGACTGGAAGCCCGAGGACTGGCCGAGCGTGTCGCGGAAGGCGAGGTAATCGGCCGGCGTCATGGTCGAGAGCACGTCCCAGGCGGCGACGAGCTGCGACTGGATGCGCGAGACGCGGGCCAGCGACTTGAAGGCCGGCTGCAACTGGTCTGACCGGATCGCCGCCATGGCGCCGTCGAGCTCATGGGCCGCGAGCTTCAGCCAGAGCTCCTGCACCTGGTGGATGGTGATGAAGAGCAGTTCGTCAGGGGCGTCGCTGAGCGGCTTCTGGGCGGCGAGCAGCATGTCGAGCCCGAGATAGGAGCCGTAATCCATCCGCTCCTTGAAATCGGTCTGCATGCCAGCCTCGATCCGGCTGCCTTGCTCGCCCGTTTCGCGTTCCATCGCGCTGCTCCGACGCGGCGCCTTGACGAAAGGTCGGCGCCAATTATTTTAAGCTTAAAGTATTTTGAGGCGCGGGCAAGGTTCGGGGCGAGCGGCGATGCAAAGCGATGCGATCTCGACCGGAGGCGGCCTGCCGGGAGCGGCGGCGCTGGACCTCACCGCCGCCTTCTCGCAGTTTCGGCAGAACTGGCCCGCGCAGCTGCATTTTGCCGCGCACAGCCACCATTTCTGGCCGGACGTGACCCGCGAGGCCCAGCTTCGCTGCTGGGACGATGCGGCCCGCCTCGTCGACGGCAAATGGGAGGAGGTGCTGGGGCCGGTCTGGACGAAGGCCGCGACCGGCATCGCCAGGCGCCTCAACCTGCCGGGCACCGACGGCCTCGTTCCCGCCAACAACACCCATGAGTTCGTCAACCGGCTGATCTCCTGCCTGCCGCGGGGGCGCACGCCGCGCATCCTGACCAGCGATGCCGAATTCCATTCCTTCCGCCGCCAGATCGAGCGGCTGGCCGAGGAGGGGCTGGTGGCGCTGACGGTCGTCCCGGCGGAGCCTTTCGACACGCTGCCAGGGCGCATCGCCGAGGCGGCCAAGGCCGGCGCGCCCGACATGGTCTTTCTCAGCCAGGTGCAGTTCAATTCGGGCCATGCGCTGACCGATCTGGACGCCCTCGTCGAAGCCGTCTCCGCGCCCGGCCGCCTCGTCGTCATCGATGGCTATCACGGCTTCATGGCCCGGCCGACGGACCTCTCCGCCATTGCCGACAAGGCGTTCTATCTCGCCGGCGGCTATAAATACGCGATGGCGGGGGAGGGCGCCTGCTTCCTGCACTGCCCGCCGGGCTTCGCGCCGAGGCCGCGCGATACCGGCTGGTACGCCTCCTTCGGCGCGCTGGCGGGGCCGCAAGGCGAGATCGGCTATGCGCCGGGCGGCTGGCGGTTCATGGGCGCCACCTTCGACCCCTCGGGGCTCTATCGCATGGCGGCGGTGTTCGACTGGCTCGACGGGCAAGGGCTCGACGTGCCGGCGATCCATGGCCATGCCCTGGCCCTGCAGGAGCTCTTTGTCGCCGGGATCACGCAAAGGCCCTGCGGCATCCTCGCGCCCGGGCATCTGGTGCTGCCGCTCTCGCAGCCGGCGCGGGGGAATTTCCTGACGTTCCGCCATGCGGATGCGCCGGCCTGGCATGAGCGCCTGGCGCAAGCGGGCATCACGGTGGATCTGCGCGGCGACCGCCTGCGCGTCGGCTTCGGCCTCTACCAGAATGCCGGCGACGTGGCGTTGCTGCTGGAGAGACTTGCCGGCCTGGCATGATCCGAGAGCATGCTGGTTCTCGGAACCATGCCGTCATCCTGGGCTTGCCCCGGGATCCATCGGAGAGCTCCGCAACTCCATGATGGATCCCGGAGCGGCGCCGCTCCGCAGCTTGTCCGGGATGACACCCCGTTTCCTCGAAAAATCGGCACGGTCTAGGTCCGGCCAAAGCCGTTCCCTCGGAGGCCCATCGGCCCTTGGTCAACGCCAACAAAAAACGCGGCCCCGAAGGACCGCGTTTGAAATCTCTTCGGCTGATGCCGGAGCTTACTTGGCCGCGCCCTTGGGGCCCTTGGCCGGACGAGCCTCGACGCGCTCGGCGATACGGGCCGACTTGCCGCGACGGTCGCGCAGGTAATAGAGCTTGGCGCGGCGCACCTTGCCCTTGCGGACGACCTTGATGGAATCGAGGTTCGGCGAGAAGAGCGGGAAGACGCGCTCGACACCCTCGCCATAGGAAATCTTGCGGACGGTGAAGCTCTGGTTGAGCCCGCCGCCGTTGCGGGCGATCACGACGCCCTCATAGGCCTGCACGCGCGAACGCTCGCCTTCCTTGACCTTCACGTTCACCTGGACGGTGTCGCCCGGCTGGAAGGGAGGAATGGTCTTGCCTTCGCTGAGCTTGGCAATCTGCTCGGCATCGATCTGCTCGATGATGTTCATCAGTCTCTCCATTGCCGTGATCGCGTTTGGACACGCGGGCGTTACGGCGCGCTGTTTTCAGTTGAGAGCGCGGCCATACAGGAGAGGGGGGGCTTTGTCGAGCGGCAAAGCGCGGGCGGCAAGCTGCGCGGGACCCGGCTTGCCCCTCACGCCGATCGCCATTTAAGCCTCTGGCCAATGGTATCACATCAGCTCGGGAAACGCTCCATGCCTGCCTCTGCCAAGGTCGTCCTCGTCACCGGCGCCGCGCGCGGCATCGGGCTCGCGACAGCGAAGCGGTTTCTCGAAGATGGCTGGCGCGTCGCGCTGCTCGATATCGACGGGCCGGCGGTGGAGGCGGCGACGGCCGGGCTTGGCGCGGGCGAGTCGGCGCTGGCGCTGACCTGCGACATCGCCCTGCCGCAGCAGGTCGAGGCCGCCTTCGCCCAGATCGTCGCCCGCTTCGGCCGTCTCGACGCGCTGGTCAACAATGCCGGCACGGCGGTGTTCAAGCCACTGCTGGAGACAACCTATGAGGAGTGGCAGCGTGTGCTGGCGGTCAATCTCGGCGGGCCGTTCCTGGCGACGCAGCTCGCCGCACCGCTGATGGCCGACCAGGGCGGCGGCGCCATCGTCAACATCACCTCGATCTCGGGCCTGCGCGCCTCCACCCTGCGCGTCGCCTACGGCACGTCGAAGGCGGCGCTGGCGCATCTGACCAGGCAGCAGGCGGTGGAGCTGGCGAGCCTCGGCATCCGCGTCAATGCCGTGGCGCCGGGGCCGGTCGAGACGGCGATGGCCAAGGCCGTCCATTCGGCCGAGATCCGCGCCGATTACCGCGACGCCATCCCGCTCGGACGCTATGGGCTGGAGCAGGAGCTGGCGAATTCCATCCTGTTCCTCTGCTCCGACAAGGCGAGCTACATCAGCGGGCAGGTGCTCGCCGTCGATGGCGGCTTCGACGCGGCCGGCATCGGCCTTTCGACGCTGCGGGGAGAGCGGCGGAATCTGTGAGGGTAGCGGCGGTTCGGCGGTTAGGGTGGTGGCCCGTAGCGGACCTAGACTCACTTTGGCGGCGGCCAACCCTGCCTGAAATCGCTGGAAGTAAGAGAATTCGCGAATGGGGTTCCTGGGCGATAGGAGCCGTATTTCTCGCCGTCCAAGTGACCGTTATAGTGCGGGCCAATCAGCCAGGGCAAAATCTTGACGATCACTTCCGTCGCAGGATCGCTCGTCGTCGTCAGCGTGACATCCCGTAGACGCACCCCAGCACCAAAACTTGCCGGTAGGTCTCGTGGATCGACGGACTCTACCGATGCAGGCACGGAGATATCGCGAAATCGTACCATCAGCGGCATCTGCTCGGGCCTTAGCTGCGCAGAAAGGCTCTCTGTGCGGTAGCGCGGAGCATCATCAGGTATGTTGCCGGGGCGTCCGTCTGTCGCTCGAAAAACGTGGAAAGCTATGCCATCAGCCGATGATGCGTAGTTTTTCATTGGATTGCCCTTAAGCAGAACGAAAAGAAATCCTCGTTGCCCAAGGTTAACCGCAACCGCCTCTCCTTTGATCGAGCTAGACCAGCTTGTGCTTTCCCCGAATTTTAGCTGCTTTTGCTCCGTGAGCCTAACAACGCTTGAGCCTGTCTTTAACCCCTCTGGTGTTTCCACGTTCACCGTAAGGCGATACCCGAAGGTGTATCGGGGGAAAGCCGTGATCCAGCAGCCTGTAACGGCAACGGCGACCAGCAACAGCAAACCGCCCAAGACGCCAAAATATCGAGCCAGAGCGGCAATGATACCCACGTTATTGCCTCTCCGAGCCACGAGCCCTCCCGGGGAGCATACAATCCCCGATTTAAGGGCGGGCTAATTCGAATCGGCAATTTCGGCTAATGGCCCGTTGCGGACATTCCCGCCGCCATTGATAGTGTGCGGCACCGCACCCCAGCTTCGTAGGGAAAGCAGATGGAAGTCGTCGTGGTTTGGAGCATGCTGATCGGGAATGAGGCACACACCCCTCTCACCGACCGGCTTTCCGTCACCATTACCGACAATAATTTAGTTGAGGCAGCTTAGACCGATTCTTAAAGCAGCATTAGAAAATATAAAACTATCACCTTTGAGTGTTAGTCGATGGCAAAACGAAAAGATTTCAGCAATGGTTACATAGAGCACTTCAATCCGGAGCCGACGCGATTCGTCATATCGGCTAATTTTCATAGATTATTGCTGTATATTGCATTCATCGCATTCATTAAGATTTTCGATGTAAAAAATTACGGCAACGTCATTAATTTCGCTACAATATATATTGTAGCTAATTTACTGCATAGCTTATTAGTTTCACGCACAATATACTATATAATTACATCAAGATCTGTTAATATATCTTATCCGAATTACTTTTACCTAAAAAGAAAACGACATAGGCCCTTTTTTCAAAGGTATAGACCTGATGAAGTCGAGTTCGTATATGATTACAGGTTTTTATCCATTGTATCGATTTTGAATTTCAATTTACTTGGAAAACATTCCAAAGAATTTCTATTTGGAAAAAGAATAGGAATTGATATTGATTATAATGAAAATCGAGAAAACTTTAAATATTATACTAAAAAGTCCAATTTTTTGTTCCCTCGCCATCTAACAATAGGTATGAATTTAAGGAATACTTTATTCGGGGTCAAAGAGATGGATCGCTTATCTCAATTGCTCATGCATATGAAGCTACGTTCCTGAAAAGACCGCTTTCTCAGAACTTATTGTCCTGAAGGGTTCGTTGATTTTGGCATAGTCGAAGGCGAAGGCTGAAGCCGAATTCGGTGCAGTTCAGGTAGGTGAAGATAGGCATCCGGGGCTGGGACTAATACGTCGCGATCGAGCCGGAGCGTCAAGGCGCTAGTTAAGGGCGGGCGGCGATCAACCCCGCTGAGGACTGGCTTCTGGCCCGAGGCATATGGAAGCTGAACTTGCTCCGCTGAGGTCTGCTACCGGCCCACTGCAGAAATTCGGGAGGTCCGCTCTCAGGCCCCTGATGAAACCCTGCTAAAGTCGCGCGATGAAACACGCCCATTCGCATCTCTGGCCAGGAGTGCCGCTGGCGCTCGTTTCGGCCGTCCTATTCGGGGCCTCGGCCCCGTTCGCCAAGCTGTTGCTCGGTGAGTTGTCCCCGCAACTGCTCGCCGGGGTGCTCTACCTTGGTGCAGGCGTTGGTCTGGCGGTCGTGCATGGTAGCCGGGCTGCACTCGGCATCCCGGCTCCGGAGGCTCCCCTGCGTCGTCATGATCTGCCGTGGCTGGCGGCCGTGGTGCTGTTCGGCGGACTAGCTGGGCCACTTCTGCTGATGCTGGGGCTCTCGCACACCTCTGCTGCTTCCGGATCGCTGCTGCTCAACCTCGAAGGGTTGGCGACCATGCTTATTGCCTGGGTGGTCTTCCGGGAGAACGTGGATCGGCGGCTGCTTCTGGGAGCCTTCGCCATCCTCACGGGCGCAGTCGTTTTGTCGTGGGAAGGAGGAGGCGTGCGCCTTGATGCAGGGGCGGCTCTCATCGCGGCGGCCTGTCTGGCCTGGGGCATCGACAATAACCTGACGCGCAAGCTGTCCTCAGCTGATCCGGTGGTGACGGCCACCATCAAGGGGCTGACGGCGGGCAGCGTGAACGTCGCTATAGCGCTGCTGCTGGGCGCGTCCGTGCCACCTGTGGCGACGGTCGGTGTGGCGGCCGTGGTCGGCTTCCTGGGCGTTGGGGTGAGTCTCGTCCTGTTCGTGCTGGCGCTGCGTCACCTCGGCGCGGCGCGCACCGGGGCCTATTTCTCGCTTGCTCCCTTCATCGGCGCGATGATCGCCGTCACGCTGCTGCACGAGCCAGTGACAATGCAGCTTGTCGCGGCCGGTCTGCTGATGGGAGCGGGGCTATGGCTGCACCTCGCGGAGCGGCACGAGCATGAGCACGTCCATAACGTGATGGAGCACGAGCACGTCCACGTCCACGACGAGCACCACCAGCATCATCACGACGGACCTGTCACGGAGCCGCACTCGCACTGGCACCGACACGAGCCCCTGACGCACACCCATCCGCACTATCCCGACCTACATCATCAGCACGATCACGCCTGAATGGTCGGATGCGGCGTCGGCTTCAGGACGGAAGGTCGAGGTATGGTTGCAGCCCAAAACCGGCCGTCTCGCGGGTCAAGAAAGCTCCTTCAAACCCGCAGGAGTCTCGACATGGGCCCGATAGCGGAATTCCGGGCCCTGTCGGATCGTCAGCATCGGATCGAGGCCGATCTCCTTCAGCCGGATGGAGATCGCGTCGGCGTCGGGATGTTCGAGCGAGAAGGTTTTCAGCCGCGCGCCCAGGTCGGCGATATTTGCCATGGACCTAGCCTTGCCTCGCCGGTCGATCAAGGAGGGAACGGCCCCGTCCAGGGGCAGCGAGCCGTCTTCGGGGATTGCGAAATCGAACGAAGGATCAGCGGCGGGCAGGGCGACCTTCCTGCCGAAGACGGCCTCACGTCCCCCGAGCACTTCGTCCATACGGTCGACTCTGGCGACCCAGCCCCGCAAACGTTGTCCGGCGTCCCATTCACGCCTGACCTTTTTGGGGTCGTTCAGGCCGAACCAGCGCGCCGTTTCACGCGGATCGGCATCGGGGTCGAGCGCCACGATTTCCAAATAGATTGAACCCCCAAGTTGAAGAAGATGATTGCAGGAGCCCATGCCGACATGGCGTTGGCCGAAGGGGACATCGAGGTCGAGGCACGCGCGAACGTGCCGCACGCCTTCATCCAGGTTCGGGGCGATCACGGTGAGATGGTCGAGTGTCAGCATATCCGAACGGAAGCATACCCTTCGTTTCGCTGTCGACCCATAGCCGACCCGCAAAAATGCGCGCCGGAACTTATCCCCGCTCCCCGCAGCGCATTTATCCTCGCGTCCGTCCCGCCCGACCAAGGGGGCTTCGCGAGGCATCGTGCGGCCGGGCTGGATGCGGTGTTTCGGGTTTTGCGCCATCATGCGGGTGGCCTTGATCCGGAGGGGTTCTCGCCGCCGGGCCGAACAGGCAGGCCCGGTTTCGCCCTGGCGAACAACCTCACAAGACAACCGCGCGCGGGGTTTCGGGCGGGGCCGGCAGGCGCCGCATCGACTTCGACACTCGACATCGACATCGGCACGCGGCCAAAACCGCGCGCCGCCCTTAACCCCGCGCATCCCCTTGGGATCGCCCCATCCGAAACCCCGCGGCGACAGCCGGACGGGGCTTTCGGTGCACGCTCTCTCAGCTTCTCCCAGAGCGCGCGTCATCCCGGGCGAAGCCCTCGGGTCCGATCTGCGATCGGCCCAGGGATAAACTCCGCGCAGACCCGGGACCCATTCCGGATGCTTCCGACGCGCCCTTTGCCCAGAGGGCTTGCCACCCCGCCGTCAAAACAGTTTATATCTAAACCGTTAGGTTGCGTTCGGGTGCTTGCGCTCTTTCGCGTGGTTCCGCACTCTGACGACGGCAAAAGAACGGCCGGCGCCGCCCTCTGGCGGAAAGCCAAGGCCACTGGAGGGAACATGGCGAGCAACGTCTTGCAGGCCCAGCAGCGCGACCAGCATCCGTGGCTGGCGCATTATCCGCCGGCGGTGCCGCCGACGCTCGATGAGGCGAAGATCGGCACGCTGGTCGATCTCATCGGCTCGGCCTGCCGCACCTATGCGGAGCGGCCGGCTTTCGAGAGCTTCGGGAAGGCGATCACCTTCGCCGAGACCCTCCGCGCGGCCGAGGCTTTCGCGGCGTGGCTTCAGGCGCAGGGCCTGAAGAAGGGCGACCGCGTCGCGCTGATGATGCCGAACATCCTGGCCTATCCGGTGACGATCTTCGGAACGCTGCTGGGCGGCTTCACCGTCGTCAACGTCAACCCGCTCTACACGGCGCGCGAACTCACCCACCAGGTCAACGATTCCGGCGCGCGCATCCTGGTGGTGATCGAGAACTTCGCGCATGTCGTCGAGGAGGCGAAGCCTCATCTGACCCTCGACCGGATCGTCATCGCGACGCCCGGCGACCTGATGGGCTTCAAGGGCACCATCGTGAATTTCGTCTCGCGCCATGTGAAGAAGGCGGTGAAGCCGTTCGACCTGCCCGGATCGATCCCGCTCGGTACGCTCCTGCGTGGCCGCGGCCCGATGACCCCGGTCACGGTGGCTCCCGAGGACGTCGCCTTCCTGCAATATACCGGCGGCACCACCGGCGTGGCGAAGGGCGCGACGCTGACGCACCGCAATGTCGCCGCCAATGTCCAGCAGGCCGGGTTCTGGCTGGAATGGGTGCTGGAATCCCCGCAGGGCCGGCCCGACTACCAGCATGTGATGGTCACGGCCCTGCCGCTCTACCACATCTTCGCGCTGACCTGCTGCTGCATGTTCCTGCTCCGGATCGGCGCGAAAAGCCTGCTGATCGCCAATCCGCGCGACATCGGCGGCTTCGTGAAGATGCTGAAGGGCAGTCGCTTCACGCTGTTCTCCGGCGTCAACACGCTCTACAGCGCGCTCGCCAACCATGCCGAGATCGGCTCGGTCGATTTCGGCGAGATGCGCTTCGCGGTGGCCGGCGGCATGGCGACGCAGGCCGCCACCGCGAGGCAGTGGAAGGCGGTCACCGGCAAGCCGATCATCGAGGGCTACGGCCTCTCCGAGACCTCGCCGATCGCGACGATCAACCGGCCCGACATTTCCGAGTTCACCGGCACGATCGGCTATCCGATTCCCTCGACCGAGATCGCGATCCGCGACGCGGAAGGCAACGACCTGCCGATGGGCGAGGCCGGGGAGGTCTGCATCCGGGGCCCGCAGGTCATGGCCGGCTACTGGAACCGGCCGGACGAGACGGCGAAGTCGATGACCCCGGACGGGTATTTCCGCAGCGGCGATGTCGGCATCATGCTGCCGGACGGGCAGATCAAGCTCGTCGACCGGATGAAGGACATGGTGCTGGTCTCCGGCTTCAACGTCTACCCCAACGAGGTGGAGGACGTGCTGGCCTCGCATCCGGGCGTGCGCGAAGCGGCGGTGATCGGCCTGCCGGACGAGCATTCCGGCGAGGTCGTCGCGGCCTTCGTCGTACGCAAGGACGCCACGCTGACGAGCGACGAGCTGCGGGCCTACTGCAGGGAGAACCTCACCGGCTACAAGGTGCCCAAGCAGATCTTCTTCCGCGAGACGTTGCCGAAGACCAATGTCGGCAAGGTGCTGCGGCGGGCTCTGCGCGAGGAGGTGGTGGCAGGCGCGGCTGTGCGGGAAGGGTGACAGGCCGGGGCTGCGCTGGTCTGTTGGGCGACGTTTCTCCTGCGCCGCTACGGCGCCGAAAGAGAAGGTTCTTCCTTGTCTCGCCGATCCGACGAACTCGCCCTGCTGGCCAGCGCCAAGCCCCGCCTGCACATCCATGAGGATGCCGCGCTCAATGCCGAGCCGCCGGTCGAGCAGCTCGATTCGCTGCTGACGCCCATCGCCTCCTTCTTCATCCGCAACAATGGCGTGCTGCCGGAGCCTGCCGATCCGGAAAGCTGGAGGTTGACCATCGACGGCGAGGTGGAACGGCCGGCCGAATGGACTCTCGCGGGGCTGCGCCAGCGCTTCGAAACCGTGACGATCCCGGCCGTGCTCGAATGCGCCGGCAATGGCCGCGGCCAGTTCTCGCCCGCGACGGACGGGCTGCCATGGGGGCTGGGCGCCGTCGGCTGCGCGCGCTGGACCGGCGTCAGGCTCGCCGACGTCCTCGAGCCCTCGGCGCCGAAGCCGGGAGCGGTCTATACCGGACATCACTCCCCGGACCGCTCCGCCGCCAACCCCGACAAGGACGCGATCTCGCGCGGGCTGCCGATCGGAAAGGCGCTGGCGCCCGAGACGCTGATCGCCTTCGGCATGAATGACGGGCCGCTGCCGCATCTGCATGGCGGGCCGCTGCGGATCGTGGCGCCGGGCTATCCGGGCTCGGCCTGGCAGAAATGGCTCTCCCGCATCAGCCTGCGCACACAGGAGCATGACGGCGAGAAGATGCGGGGCACCGATTACCGCTTGCCGGTCCGGTCGATCGCCCCCGGCGAGCCGCTCGACCCGGCCGATTTTGCCGTCATCACCGACATGCCGGTGAAGTCGCTGATCACCCGGCCGCTCTCCGGCTTCGCCGTGACGTCGGGCGAGCCGCTGCGCGTGGCCGGCTTTGCGTGGAGCGGCGCGACGCCGGTCGCCTCTGTCGCGGTGTCCGCCGATGACGGCCTGTCCTGGCGGGAGGCTGAACTCGAGGCGGGCGAGGGGCCCTTCGCCTGGCGGCCTTTCTCGGTCGAGCTGAAGGGGTTGGGACCCGGGCCGGTCACCCTCATCGCGAGAGCGACCGATATCAGCGGGCGGTCGCAGCCTCTCGCAATGCCATGGAACCCGCGCGGCTACTGCAACAACGTGGTGCAGCGCGTCACCGGGCAGATCATCCCCTGAAACCGCCGAGGCGCCTGCCCGATGGGCATGACAATCGCGGAGGGCCTTGAACTTTTCCGCGCTGATGCGTCCAACCGCCGGGTCGGCCATTGCGGGCATGGCTTGGCCGCCCCGGTATCTCCCTCCCACTGGCCACCGGGCGGCCCTGTCGTCTTCCTGCCGATCAGGCTGCCAGCAGGGCGCGCCCGTCATCGGCATGGCCGATGGCCGGGACGATCAGGCCGGGCTCGACCGGGCCTTCAAAGCGGACCAGCGTGAAATCCTCGGCCCGGCCGCTGTTGCCGCGCTCGGTCAGCACGCTGAGGGGCTTGCCCCGGCGCGCGGCGAGATGGCGGCGATGGGCGGCGGAGGCTGCCTCCCGCAAGCGCGCCGCCCGTTCGGCGACGAGGGCAGCCGGCGATTGCGGCATGCGGGCGGCGGGGGTGCCCGGGCGCGCCGAATAGGGGAAGACGTGGACGAAGCTCAGCCCGCATTCCTCGATCAGCGCGAGCGAACGGGCGAACATCGCCTCGTCCTCGGTCGGGAAGCCGGCGATCAGGTCGGCGCCGAAGACGATGCCTGGACGCAGCGCCCTGAGTTCCGCGCAGAAACGGATCGCATCCATCCGGCTGTGGCGACGCTTCATCCGTTTCAGGATCAGGTCGTCGCCATGCTGGAGCGAGATGTGCAGATGCGGCATCAGGCGCGGCTCGCCGGCGATCAGCGCCCGCAGCGCGTCGTCCGCCTCGACCGCGTCGATCGAGGAGAGCCGCAGTCGCGTCAACTCGGGCAAGGCGCGCAGGATCGCCCCGGCGAGGTGGCCGAGCGAGGGAATGCCGGCGAGGTCCCGCCCATAGCTGGTGAGATCGACGCCCGTCAGCACGATCTCGCGGGCACCGCCCTCCAGCAGCGTGCGGCATTGCGCCACGACATCGGCGAGCGGCAGCGACCGCGAATGGCCGCGCCCGAACGGGATGACGCAGAAGGTGCAGCGATGGTCGCAGCCGTTCTGGACCTGCACGAAGCCGCGCGTATGCCCGGAGAGGCGGCCGGTCGGGGCCGGGCGGATGCGCGAGCGGGCCATGATGTCGCCGACCACGACCTTGTCGTCCGCAGCGGCGGTGGCTTCGCCGAGGCTGTTGGAGCGGGCGAGCCGGGACCAGATCTCCGGGTCGAGCTTCTCGTCATTGCCGAGCACGCGGGCGGCTTCCGGCATCGCCGCAAAGCGGGCGGGCTCGATCTGGGCGGCGCAGCCGGTCACGATCACCGGCCGGTCGGGCTGCTCGCGCTTCAGGCGGCGCACCGCCTGCCTCGCCTGGCGCGCCGCTTCCGCGGTCACTGCGCAGGAGTTGACGATCGCGGCGTCCTTCAACCCCGCGGCCTCCGCCTTCAGCCGCAGCGCCTCGCTCTCGACGATGTTGAGGCGGCAGCCGAAGGTGACGACCTCCAGCGCCATCAGGCGGCCGTCTCGAACAGGGCGGGATCGAGCGTATCCTCCCATTCGAAGGTCGCCGGGCCGGTCATGAGCACATGTCCGTCGCTTTCGCGCCATTCGATGGTGAGGTCGCCGCCGGGCAGGCTGACCACCGCCTTGCGCGCCGAGAGCTCGCGCCGGACCGCGGCGACCAGCACCGCGCAGGCGCCCGAGCCGCAGGCCTGGGTGATGCCGGCGCCGCGCTCCCAGACGCGCATGACGATGCGGTCGGGCGCCTTCACCGCCGCAAGCTCGATATTGGCGCGGTCCGGGAAGATCGGATGGTTTTCGAGCAGCGGGCCGATCTGCTCGAGATTGTAGGCGTAAGGGTCCTCGACGAAGAAGACCGCATGGGGATTGCCCATGTTGACCGCGCAGGGCGTGTGCAGCGTCGGATTGTCGATCGGGCCGATCTGCAGTTCGAAGCGGCTGGTATCCGCGAAGGGCTCGGCCAGCGGGATCTCGTCCCAGGCAAGGCGCGGCTCGCCCATATCGACGGTGAAGACATCCTCGCTCTCGCGGAGGGCGGGGAGCAGCCCGGCCCTGGTCTGCAAAATCAGCCGCGTCTTGGCAGCGTCGCCCATGGCGGCATCGGCGGTCATGGCCCAGGCGACGCAGCGCGTGCCGTTGCCGCAGGCGCCGGCCTCGCTGCCATCGGTGTTGTAGATGCGGATATAGGCGTCGGTGCCGGCGAGCCTGGGGTCGTGCAGCACCATCAGCTGGTCGAAGCGGGCGCGGGGCTCGGCCGCAATGGCGCGGGCCTCCCCGGCCGTGACGACATGCTTGCTGCCGCGCAGGTCGAGCACGGTGATCTGGTTGCCGAGCCCGTTCATCTTCAGGAACCGGCGATGTGCCAGGGCGTTCATGTCGTCACATACCCCACAGATGCGCGGTCTATGACGGAGGCGACGTGAAAAAGCCACCCTCATGCCCGCTTGTCGCGCTAGGTGGACATTCTATGTTGCGCCGCAAGGGGGCGAATCGCTTGAAGATCAGGGCCGTGACGATGCGGTATTTCCGGATGTGTTTCCTGGCTGGAGTCGGCGTCGCCGGGCTCGCGGCCGCCGCAGCGGCGCAGAGCACCGTCGCCTCGCCCTCCGCCGTGCAGGCGAGCCCGCTTGCGCCGCCTGCCGGCGTCGCTCCGGCGCAGGCTCAGTCCGCGCCGAACCAGGCGCCGCCCGCCGCCGTGCCGGACCCCCAGCCCGGCCCGCAACCGGTCCAGCCGGCCCCGCCCGCGCCAAACGTGACGCCGCAGCCCATGCAGCCGCCTCCGGCGCCTCCCGGTCCGCTCGAGCCGCAGCCGGTGCAGCCTCCGCCGACCCTGCCGGTGCCGGGACAGCCGGGACCCGCCGCGCCCACGCAGCAGCAGACCGGCTTGCCGGACCCGAACGCCACGCTCGCGGCCAAAGCCGCAGACACCTCCGATGTCGCGTCGGTGACGCTCGCGCCGAAGCCCGTGTTGATGCGGGCCGGGCAGGCCACCTGGGACCAGGGTTTCCAGCAGCTTTCCGAGGCGGTGGGTGCCCTTCGCGCCGAGGCGCAGCGGACCGGCCTTGCGGTGACGGGCCGGCCGCTCTCGCTCTTCGTCGAGACGACCGATGATGGCTTCCGCTTCGAGGCGATGCTGCCTGTGGCGATCGCGCCCGGCGGGCAGGCGCCGGCGCTGGGCCCGGATTTCAAGATGGGCACGTCGCCGGCCGGCGCGGCGCTGCGCTTCCTGCACCAGGCGCCCTATGACGACATCGACTCGACCTATGAGACGATCACCGCCTATCTCGAAGCCAAGAGTATCACGGTGAAGGACGCCTTCCTCGAGGAGTATGTCAGCGACCTCAACGATGCGGGCGATCCGAACCTCGAGATCAACGTCTACGTGCAGCCGAAATAGGCGCTCACGAGCGCAAAGGCGCTAGAGTCCGCGGGTTTTTCTCGAAAACACGCCGTCATCCCGGCTTGACCCGGGATCCATCGAAGGGCGCTCTCGTTCTACGATGGACCCCGGATCGGCGCGGCTTGGCCGCATGTCCGCGATGACGTAGTGGTTCCTTCTGAACTCAATGATGGTTGCGGTTACGCCGTCCAGCTCAATCCCGGCCGCATCGGCCTAAAGCGCTCCTCGGCCAGGCCTGCGGCGGCGAGCGCGGTCTTCAGCGCCTCGGGCGGGCGCTCGATGCCCTCGTCGGTAAGCTGGAAGGTGCCCCAATGGTGCCCGAGCGCCTGCTCGGCGCGCAGCGCCAGCATGACCTTCACGGCTTCCTCCGGGTTCATGTGGTTTTCGGCCATGAACCAGCGCGGCTCATAGGCGCCGATCGGCAGCACGGCGAGATTGAAGGGGCCGTGCTCGCGGCCGAGCCGTTCGTAGAGCGAGCCGTCGTGAAAGCCGGTATCGCCGACATGAAAGATCTTGATGCCCCCGGCTTCGAGGATGAAGGAGCACCACAGCGCCATGCGCCGGTCGAAGGCCCCGCGCGCCGACCAATGATAGGTCGGCGTCAGCGTGATCGTCAGCGCGTCGGAGAGAGCAAGCTTGTCCGACCAGTCATGCGCCTCCGTCCGGGCATCCGGGATGCGCGCCTTGACGATGGTGTCATTGCCCAGCGGCATGATCATCCGCGGCCGGTCGCGGCGGTGGATGCGGGCCAGCGTCTCGATGTCGAGATGGTCGTAATGGTTGTGCGTGACCAGCACGGCGTCGATCACCGGGAGGTCATCGAAGGCGACGCCCGGCGGGTTCACGCGCCTCGGGCCGATGAAGGTGAAGGGGCTCGCCCGCTCCGACAGGACCGGATCGACCAGCAGATTCAGGCCCGCCATCTGGTAGAGGAAGGAGGCGTGGCCGAGATGGACGATGCGCACACCCTCGACGCTGGCGGGCGGTTTGTCCTGCGGCGGGGCCGGATAGCTGACAGGGAAGGCCTCGCGTTCCCGCTTTCCGGTCTGCCAGCGCAGCACGTCGAGCAGGCCTTTGCTGGCCGTGCGTCCGTCGCTGAAGGCGAGCCCGTCGAAATGATCGCTGACCGGCCCCTGATAATAGGGGTTGCGCGAGCGTGAGACCGCCGCCCAGGCAGTCCCCGCCGAGGCGAACAAGGCGGCGGGACCAAGGACGGAGAGGAGCTTGCGGCGGTTCATGGCCCGGAAGAGGTAGGTTGTCGCGATCCGGGGTCAAGCCTGCCGGGGATCACGCCTGCTTGACCGCCAGGGCATGGAGCCAGCGCGTCGGCATGCCGTCATAGCCGCCGCCGGTATCCTCGTCGATCGCCAGCGAGGCCCAGCGCGAGGGCGGGGCGTAGGCTGCGGCGAGTTCGTCCCTGGAGAGGTAATTGAAGTAGCGGCCGAAGCCGTCGCGCCCTTCGGCCTCCCCGGCCTTGAAGCTGGCATAGAAGACGCCGCCTGGCTTCAGTGCGGTATGAATCCGGTCGATGATCCCGGGCAGGGCCGGGCGCGGCGCATGCAGCAGGCAGGCATGGGCCCAGACCCCGTCATAGGCGGCGGTCTCCGCCAGATCCTCGAACAGCAGCACGCGAACGGGCCGTCCGAGGCGCTTTTCCGCCTGCGCCGCCAGCTCCGGCGAGCCATCGGTAGGGACGACATCGAAGCCGCGCGCCAGCATCTCGGCGCTGTCCTGCCCGCCGCCGCAGCCCAGTTCGAGGATGCGGGCGCCGGCCGGCAGCCTCCCGGCGAAGCGGTCGATGCGGCGATGCTCGGCCTCGCGCGGGCGCCCGGCATAGGCCTGCGCTTCCGCCGCATAGAAATCGAGCGTTTGGGCGTCCTTGTCGTGCGTCATCGATCGATCAATGGCTGCCGGAGCGGATCGCCACCGTCGCGATGCCGGCCCCGATCAGCGCCGTGCCGCCGGCCTTGTTGAACAGGCCGATCGCGCGCGGATTGCGGATGACCGAGCGGGCGCGGGAGGCGACCAGCGCGTAGCCCAGCGCGTTGGCGAAGGCGAGGCCGACGAAAGTGGTCTCGAAGATCAGCATCTGCGTCCAGAAATCCGCCTTGGCATCGAGGAACTGCGGCAGGAAGGCGACGAAGAAGGTGATGCTCTTGGGGTTCAGGGCGGTCACCAGCCAGGCGTGGCCCAGCATCTTCCAGGCGGGGGCGGCATCCTCGCGCGGCTTGGCGTCGAGCGTGCCGCCGGCCCGGAAGAGCTTGATGCCGAGCCAGATCAGATAGGCGGCGCCGACCCATTTCAAGGCGGTGAAGACGCCCGCCGAGGTGGCGAGCAGGGCTCCGACGCCAAGCATCGACAGCGTCATCGCCGTGAAATCGCCGAGCGCGACGCCGATCGCGATCGGCAGCGCGGTGCGCCAGCCCTGGCCGAGCGCATAGGAGACCACCAGCAGGATGGTCGGGCCGGGAATGACGAGAAGGACCGCCGTCGCGGCGGCAAAGGTGGCCCAGGCTTCGAAGGTCATGGTGGTGGCTCCGCTTCAGCAAGGAGAGCCATCACCGGATTGGCGCGCTTGTAAAGGGGGCCTTGGAGGCTCCCTGCTCCGTCACCCCGGACAAGCCGCGTCAGCCGCGCCGATCCCGGGTCTGCGCTTCGCTTCGCCCGGGATGACGGCGCCAAGATGGACGGTGGCAAGATGGACGGTGGTCAGCGTACCGGACGCGCGTTGTTGCCGAACCACATGGTCTGCGTCGGGGCGGGGGCGCCCATCTCGCGACGCACCTCCGGCTCGCTCGCAACGATCAGCACCCACCAGGTGCGATAGCGCGTGCGCGGGTCCTTGGAGAGGGCAATGCCGTAGCGCGTCGCCTCCTTCAAGCGCAGATTCTGGTCGTGGCCCGGCGATTTGCGCCAGCCCTCGAACGCCTCCTCGGCCGAATAATAGCCGCCGCCGAGGTTCTCGGCGGTGCGGGCGGAATCGAGCCCGGCCGCCGTCACGCGGGAGGCGAAGCTGCCATCGGCATCGTGCGACAAGCTGTTCTGCGCGGCCATGGCGTCGGCCTGGCGCTGCGCCATCGCCATCAGCCGCGGGTCGGGCTTCAGCGGGTTCAGGCCGAGGCTCGCCCGATAGGCGTTGAGGATGCGGCCGGCCTGGGCCGGATCGAGCGAGACGGCGTTCAGCCGCTCCACGATGCGCGGATCGAGCCGGCCTTCGCGGCGCGGCTCGCCGGCGCAGCCGGCAAGGAGAGCGGTCGAAGCCAGGAGGATCAGGGCAAAGCGGCGATGCATCGGTCTTCGTCTCGCGATTGGTCGTGACAGCGCATGGGGGTCTTGGCAGCGCATGCTGTCCGATCCGGGCATTCTCAAGGCCGGATTGGACGAGGCAGGCTGAGCTGGACATGAACAGGTCGGGTAGGCCGGGATTGTGCGTGCCCAAAACTTGACTTTTGCGGCGGTCTCGCGCTTTAACGCGCCATCCGTTTCGCCGACATCGCCGAAACCACATCCGCCGACCGGGCCGCGCAAGCCGCTTCATGAGCCCGGAGGTCAACGTCCGACAGCGCGATTGCGCCCTCGGG
The DNA here is from genome assembly GCF_900156025.1 of Allobosea sp. TND4EK4. GTDB lineage: Bacteria > Pseudomonadota > Alphaproteobacteria > Rhizobiales > Beijerinckiaceae > Allobosea. The sequence continues at coordinate 369,213 of NZ_FTMO01000002.1, read as the reverse complement.
CGCGAAACCGTTTGGGGGTGGGTTCTGGCGGTGAAGGCTTCCTGAAGCAAGGCAGGCAGGTCCGCATGTTCGGCACGCTGAGCGACAGACTCTCCGGCATCCTCTCGGGGCTGACCCGCAGGGGTTCGCTGACCGAGGAGGATGTCAACGCGGCTCTCCGCGAGGTGCGTCGCGCCCTGCTCGAGGCCGACGTCGCGCTCGAGGTCGTGCGCAGCTTCACCGACAAGGTTCGCGAGCGGGCCGTCGGCGCCGAGGTGCTGAAGTCGGTCACGCCCGGCCAGCAGGTCATCAAGATCGTCAACGACGTCCTGATCGACACGCTGGGCGGGGAGGGCGAGGTCATCGGCTTCGACGCCGTGCCGCCGGTGCCGATCCTGATGGTGGGCCTGCAGGGCTCGGGCAAGACGACCTCCACGGCGAAGATCGCCAAGCGCCTGACCGAGCGCAACAAGAAGAAGGTGCTGATGGCGTCGCTCGATACGCGGCGCCCCGCCGCGATGGAGCAACTCGCCATCCTCGGCACGCAGGTCGGCGTGCAGACGCTGCCGATCATCGCCGGCCAATCGGCCGTGCAGATCGCCAGGCGCGCGATCGAGGCGGCCAAGCTCGGCGGCTACGACGTGGTGATGCTCGACACCGCCGGCCGCGTCACGCTCGACGACATGCTGATGGAAGAGGTCGCGCAGGTGAAGGCCGCGACCGGCCCGCATGAGGTTCTGCTCGTCGCCGACGCGCTGACCGGCCAGGACGCGGTCAACACGGCGCGTGCCTTCGATGCCCGCGTCGGGCTGACCGGCATCGTGCTGACCCGCATGGACGGCGATTCGCGCGGTGGCGCGGCGCTCTCGATGCGCGCCGTCACCGGCAAGCCGATCAAGCTCGTCGGCACCGGCGAAAAGGTCGACGAGCTCGACGATTTCCATCCCTCGCGCATCGCCAACCGCATCCTCGGCATGGGCGACATCGTCAGCCTCGTCGAGAAGGCGGCGCAGACGGTCGATGCCGACAAGGCGCAGGCGCTGGCGCAGCGGCTGGCCAAGGGCAATTTCGACCTCGACGACCTGCGCATGCAGCTCCAGCAGATGGAGAAGATGGGCGGTCTCGGCGGCGTGATGGGCCTCCTGCCCGGCATGGCGCAGATGAAGAACCAGCTCGCCGCGGCCAAGGTCGACGACAAGATGATCGCCCGTCAGGTCGCGATCATCAACTCGATGACGCCGGCCGAGCGCAAGAACCCCGATCTTTTGAAGAACAGCCGCAAGAAGCGCATCGCCGCCGGCTCCGGCACCTCGCCGGAGGCGATCAACAAGCTGCTCAAGATGCATCGCGGCATGGCCGACATGATGAAGGCCATGAAGAAGCAGAAGGGCGGCATGCTGGGCAAGCTCGGCGGCATGTTCGGGCTGGGCGGCGGCATGGGCGGTGGATTGCCGCCGGGCATGCCCGACCCCTCCAAGATGGACCCGGCGCAGCTCGCCGAACTGCAGAAGCAGCTCGGCGCCGGCGGCGGCCTGCCGCAACTGCCGCCGGGCGGTTTCCCGGGCCTGCCCAAGGGCGTCACCCCGCCCGCCGGCATGATGCCGAAGCTGCCGGGCCTCGGCGGCGGCATGGGCGGCAACCCGTTCGGCAAGAAGAAGTAGCCTTTACCGTTCAACCCCAGATCAACGTTCAACCAAAGGAAGAAGACCCATGTCCCTCAAGATCCGCCTCACCCGCGGCGGCGCCAAGAAGCGCCCCTACTACCGCATCGTCGTCGCCGACGCCCGCTCGCCGCGCGATGGCCGCTTCATCGAGAAGATCGGCTCCTATGACCCGATGAAGCCGAAGGATTCGGCCGAGCGCGTCGTGCTCGACGCCGAGAAGGCCAAGGACTGGCTCGCCAAGGGCGCCCAGCCGACCGACCGCGTGCTGCGCTTCCTCGACGCTGCCGGCCTGACCAAGCGCCCGGCGCGCAACAACCCGCAGAAGGCCGTTGCCGGCGAAAAGGCCAAGGAGCGCGCCGAGAAGAAGGCCGCCAAGGCCGCCCAGCCGGCCGAGGACGCTTCCGCCGAGGCGTGAGCAGGTTCTGACATCGCGCTGGCGACCTTGCGTCATGGTCGGCCTTGTGCCGACCGTCTACGTCTTCGTTCGGCCAGCGCGGTGTTCAAGACATGGATGCTCGGGACAAGCCCGGGCATGACGGCGAGGCCTGCCACATGACTGACAGCTCCCTCATCCTGCTCGGGATCATCGGCGCGCCGCATGGCGTGCGCGGCGAGGTCCGGATCAAGGCGTTCACCGGCGATCCGCTGGCGATCGCCGACTATGGCGCGCTCAGCGACCGCAAGGGCCGCGCCTACGAGATTACCGATATCCGCCCGGCCAGGGAGGTCGTCGTCGCCCGGCTGAAAGGCGTGACGACGCGCGAGGCCGCAGAGGCGCTGAATGGCACCGAACTCCTCGTCCCCCGCGACAGGCTGCCGCCCTCCGAGGACGAGGACGAATTCCTCCAGGCCGACCTGATCGGCTGCGCGGTCGTCGATCCCGCGGGAGCCGTTCTCGGCACCGTGACCGCCGTCGAGAACTACGGCGCCGGCGACCTGCTCGACATCGAGACGCCGGACGGCCGGTCGGTGCTGATGCCGTTCACCAAGGCCTGCGCGCCGCGCGTCGACATCGCTGCGCGGCGGATCGAGGCGCAGCCCCCTGCCGGCCTGTTCGAGCCCGAGGAGGAGCGCCCCGATGACGCCGAGCGATAGACCGGCGCGCGCCCTCATCTTCGACATGGACGGCACCGTCGTCGACAATATGCGCTACCATGAGGACGCTTGGGGCCGGCTGCTCACCGAGCACGGCCTGCCCTTCGATGCCGATGCCTTCTTCAGGAAGACGGCCGGCATGGCCTCCTCCGAGATCCTCGCGCCGCTGTTTCCGGGCGCCGACCAAGCGCGCATCGATGCGCTCGGCCACGACAAGGAACTCTACTACCGCGAGGCCTACGGCCCGCATGTCGCGCCGGTGAGCGGGCTGCTCGACCTGATGGCTCGGGCCGACGAGGCCGGCGTGCCGATGGCCGTCGCCACCGCCGCACCGCCCGGCAATCTCGATCTCGTGATGGACAAGCTCGGGCTGCGCGAGCGCTTCGCCACGCTCGTCGCGCCCTCGCAGGGCTTTCGCGGCAAGCCGAACCCGGATCTTTTTCTCGAGGCGGCACGGCGCATGGACGTGCCGGCTGCCGATTGCATCGTCTTCGAGGATGCACCGAACGGCATCGAGGCGGCCAGGCGTGCCGGGATGCGGGCGGTCGCGCTGCTGACGATGCTGACCGCCGCCGATTTCGCCGGCTTCGACAACCTCATCGGCGAAGCGCCTGATTTCGCCGCGCTGGATGGGTTGCCGGCACTGCGGTTCGGCTAACCTGGCTCGCTCCGCGGGTCATCCCGGACAAGCCGCGTCAGCGGCGCCGATCCGGGATCCATGCCTGAACGGTTCCGGCATGGATCCCGGGTCTTCACTTTGCTCCGCCCGGGACGACGACGCGTTTCATCTCATGTCTGATACCATCCGAAACATGACCTTCCGCGCCTCCATCCTCACCCTCTATCCGGAGATGTTTCCCGGCCCGCTCGGCCTCTCGCTGGCGGGCGAGGGGCTGCGGAAGGGGCTGTGGTCGCTCGACACCCACCAGATCCGCGAGCACGGCATCGGCCGCCACCGCAATGTCGACGACAACCCGGCCGGCGGCGGGGCGGGCATGGTGCTGCGCTGCGACGTGCTGGCGGCGGCGATCGATGCGGCCGTGCCGGCGGAGGATACCCGCCCGCGCCTGCTGATGTCTCCGCGCGGGAGGCCCTTGCAGCAGGCGATGGTGCGCGACTGGGCGGTGGGGCCGGGCGTCGTCATCGTCTGCGGGCGCTTCGAGGGCGTGGACGAGCGGGTGATCGAGGGGCGCGGGCTGACCGAGATCTCTATCGGCGACTACATCCTCTCCGGCGGCGAAATGGCGGCGCTGACGCTGCTCGATGCCTGCGTGCGGCTGATCCCCGGCGTGATGGGCAAGGTCGCCTCCGGCGAGGATGAGAGCTTCGAGAACGGGCTGCTCGAATATCCGCATTATACGCGGCCCCGCGAATGGGAGGGGCGCGGCCTGCCCGAGGCGCTCCTCTCCGGCGACCACGCCCGGATCGCCAAATGGCGGCGGGCGGAGGCTGAGCGGATCACACGGGAGCGGCGGCCGGATCTGCTGAAGGCGCACGGCCAAGGCTGACTTCTGCCGTCAGTCTCGGTCGGCGCGCAGCGCAGATCCGAGAATCTCCTTCCGGGAGAGGCGCCTTTTTCCGCTCGAGATACTCGGGGCAAGCCCGAGCATGACGGCCGTTGCTTAAGGATACCCCACCACCGGCAGCTTCTCCGCCAGCCAGCCACCCGGGCCGAGCATACCGCCGCGCACCGCGACGAGATCGCGCCAGCCCCGGCCGCCGAGTTTCTGCACCGTCGCCGCGGCCTGGGCGCCTGTCCTGTCGATCAGGGCGATGCGCTTGCCCGGATTGTCGAGGCGCAGGCCGGCGAGCCTGACGTCGAAGGCGGTCGCATCCAGATCATAGGGAATGGCTCCCTGCGGCAGGCCGGTATCGGCCCATTCCCCGGGCGAGCGGATGTCGACCAGCACGATGCGGCCGGCCCGGAGCAACTCGAACGCCTCACGGGCCGGCAGGCCCGAAGGCGCAGGTGCCTGACCCAGAACGAAAGCGGCCGGGAGCGTGAAGCCCCCGGCCAGCAACAGGCGGCGCGTCAGGGCGCCCGCGAGCATCGGTCTCAGCGCAGCTCGGCGCAGAAGCGCTGGATGCGGCGGCAGGCCTCTTCCAGCTTCTCGTCCGAGGTGGCGTAGGAGATGCGGAAGTTCGGTCCGAGGCCGAAGGAGGAGCCGTGCACGGCGGCGACGGCCTCCGTCTCGAGGATGCCCATGACGAGGTCCTCGTCGGTCTCGATGACCTTGCCGTTCGGCATCGTCTTGCCGATCAGGGCCGAGCAGTCGGGATAGACGTAGAAGGCGCCTTCCGGCTTCGGGCAGACCAGGCCGCGCGTCTGGTTCAACATGGAGACGACGAGGTCGCGCCGGCGCTCGAAGGCCTTCTTGAAGACCGGGATGTGCTCCTGCGTGCCGTCCAGCGCCTCGACGGCGGCCCATTGCGAGATCGCCGAGGTGCCCGAGGTCTGCTGGCCCTGGACGAGGTCCATGGCGTTCATCAGATGCTGCGGGCCGGCCGCGTAGCCGATGCGCCAGCCGGTCATGGCGTAGGACTTCGAGACGCCGTTCATGGTCAGCGTGCGGTCATAGAGGCCGGGCTCGACCTGCGCCGGGGTGACGAACTCGAACTCGCCATAGACGAGGTGCTCGTACATGTCGTCGGTCAGCACCCAGACATGCGGGTGGCGCATCAGGACATCGGTGAGCTTCTTCATCTCGGCGCGGCTATAGGCGGCGCCCGAGGGGTTCGACGGCGAATTCAGGATCACCCACTTGGTCTTGGGCGTGATCGCGCGCTCGAGCTCTTCCGGCTGCAGCTTGAACTCGTTCTCGATCTTCGTCTCGGCGAAGGTCGGGGTGCCGCCGCACAGCGCCACCATCTCGGGATAGGAGACCCAGTAGGGCGAGACGCAGATGACCTCGTCGCCGGGATTCAGCGTGGCCAGCAGGGCGTTGTAAATGACGTGCTTGCCGCCGGTGGAGACGATGGTCTGGCTCGGCTTGTAGTCGAGCCCGTTCTCGCGCTTGAACTTGCGGGTGATCGCCTCGCGCAGCTGCGGAATGCCGGAAACCGGCGTGTACTTGGTCTCGCCGCGCCGGATCGCCGCGATGGCGGCTTCCTTGATATTGTCCGGCGTGTCGAAATCCGGCTCTCCGACCGAGAGCGAGATCACGTCCTTGCCCTGGGCTTTCAGGTCGCGGGCCTTCTGCGTGATCGTGATGGTCGCAGACGGCTTTACGCGCTTCAGGGCGTCGGCAAGAAAGGCCATGGGACTGATCTCCGGGATGCGGACTGCACGCGCCTGTCGGGCGCGTGCGTGCTTTAGGCTCCGCGCGCCGGCATCGCAAGCCAGACTGCGTGATGCCTGGCGTCAGCGTGGTGAATGCGACGCCGGGGCGCGGCGGGAGGGTGCGCTTCAAGCCCGATCAAGATGATGTGCGCCAGCCTGGCCGGAAATGTGTATGATGGCCGGGCTGGCGGGGGCCACCCATGACGGCGCGGATCGCCGCGCAGAAGGTATCGTGTGAAAATCAGGATCGGCTACGAGCTCGACTACGATCTTCCCCAACCCACCCCGATGATCCTGATGCTGAACGTGCATTTCAGCCGGTTCTCCGATCTCGTCACGCCCGACCACATGCGCATCCGCCCCTCCGTGCCGATCCGCGCCTATCGCGACGGGTTCGGCAATTGGTGCAGCCGGGTGCTGGCGCCGCAGGGCAAGGTCCGGATCTCCGCCGATGCGATCATCGCCGATAGCGGCCTGCCGGAGGCGTTCGACCGCAGCGCCGGCCAGGTTCCGGTCGAGGATCTGCCGGAGGAGTGCATCGTCTTCCTGCTGGCCAGCCGCTTCTGCGACAGCGATCGCATGCTGGACCTGGCCTGGCAGCTCTTCGGGCATACGCAGCCCGGCGCGCCCCGTGTCCAGGCGATCTGCGACTTCGTCCATCAGCGCATCGCCTTCGACTACAACGATGCCAGCGTGACGCGTTCGGCGTCCGAGGCCTATCGCGAAGGCCGGGGCGTCTGCCGCGACTACGCGCATCTGGCCATCGCCTTCTGCCGCGCGCTCAACATCCCGGCGCGCTACTGCACCTGCTATCTCGGCGATATGGGGACGCCCAAGCCCTGGCCGCCGGGCGATTTCGCGGCCTCGTTCGAGGCGTATCTGGAGGGTGGCTGGCAGATGTTCGATCCGCGCAACAACGTGCCCCGCATCGGCCGCGTGCTGATCGCGCGTGGCCGCGACGCGGCGGATGTGGCGATCGCGACCTCCTTCGGCCCCAACACGCTGACCGGTTTCAGGGTCTGGACGGATGAGGTGCCCGAGACCGACTGACGACCGGCCGGGCTATTTCTTCTTCTGCTTCTGCGTATCGGCCTTCGCCATCACGGCGGCGAGGCTGGAGGGTGCCGCGGCCGCGGCCTTGGGCTTGTCCTTCTTGGGCTTTTTCGCCTCGCGGTTGCCGCGCTGTTCACCTTTGGCCATCGTGCTGCTCCTTGCTGGTCAAATCACGCTTCGCTCAGGCCGGGAGGGGCTGAGCGCGCGAAGGCAGATCCGGGCCCGATCGCGCCGGATCCGTCGTCGGTAGACTATGGGAGGTTCCGCTCATGGCTGGCCGGCTTTCGCCTGCCGCGGCCGGTCCGGCGAAAGCCGGAGCACGTCATGTCGAAGCAGGAGGTGAGCCTAGGCTTTCGATGCAGCCGGCGCACGACAATTCTTTCATTGCGCGGCGGAGACTTTCAGGCTTGCGCGTTCGGGCGCCTGCTGCGATGCGCTCCTCGCCATGGAAGCCCCCACACCGATCGCGATCTATGTCGATGCCGACGCCTGCCCGGTGAAGGACGAGATCTACCGCGTCGCCGGCCGGCACGGGCTGCACGTCTATGTCGTGGCCAACAGCTTTCTCAACGTCCCGCGCGAGCCCTGGATCGAGCGCGTGATCGTGCCCGGCAATTTCGACGCGGCCGATGACTGGATCGCCGATCGCGTCGGCCGGGGCGCCATCGTGGTCACCGGGGACATTCCGCTCGCCGATCGCTGCATCAAGGCGAGCGCGGAGGTCATCGGCCCGACCGGCAAGCCCTTCACCGAGGCCTCGATCGGCATGGCGCTGGCGACGCGCGACATGATGGAGGATCTGCGCGCCATGGGCGTCGCCGGCGGCGGGCCGAAGCCGTTCTCGCCTAAGGACCGTTCCGCCTTCCTGCAGGCCCTCGACCTCGCCATCCAGCGGCTGAAGCGGGCCGGTTTGACACGCCACAGCTAGTCTTTCGCCTTGCTGGACGATTGCCGTCTTTCCCCTTAAAGCACCGACCAAACAGCCCCGCACCTTCAGCGGGCCTCGGGAGGAATGCCATGTCGCTGACCCGCCGCTCCACGCTCGGCCTGATGGCCGGCGCCATCCTTGCTCCGTCGATCGCGCGGGCCCAGAGCTTCCCGAGCAAGGTCGTGACGATGATCGTGCCCTATCCGGCGGGCGGCCCGACCGACGCGATCGCGCGCTTCGTGGCGCAGGATCTTTCCGCGACCTTCGGCCAGAACGTGCTTGTCGACAACCGCGCGGGCGCCTCGGGTGCGGTCGGCACCCGTGCCGTCGCCCATGCGGCGCCGGACGGCTACACCATCGTCTTCGGCAACAACCAGACGCATGGCAACAACATGTTCCTGCTGAAGGACCCTGGCTACGACGCGGTGAAGGATTTCGCGCCGCTCGCCGGCGTCGGGGCCTTCGAACACGCCTTCGTGGTGCGCAAGGACCTGCCCGCCAAGAACATCCAGGAGTTGATCGCGCTCGCCAAGGCCGATCCCGGCAAGCTCAATTACGGCTCGACCGGCGTCGGCTCCGGCTCCCATCTGGCGATGGAGCTCTTCATGCAGCGCACCGGCATCAAGATGACGCATGTTCCGTTCCGGGGTGCGGCGCCTCTGGTGCAGGAGCTGGTCGGCGGGCGCATCGACATCGCCAACTCGACGCTGCCGAGCGTTCTGGAGCAGATCAACGCCGGCACGCTGCGCGGGCTCGCCATCGCGAGCCCCGAACGCAACGCGCAGGCCAAGGCCCTGCCGACGCTGCGCGAGCAGGGCGTGACCAATGCCGACGCCGAATCCTGGGCCGCCTTCTTCGCCCCTGCGAAGACGCCGGAGCCGGTGCTCGACACGCTCTCCAAGGCGATTATCGCCTCGCTGAACAAGCCGGCGACCCGCGACGCGATCGTGAAGCTCGGCTTCAGCCTGAAAGTGCGCGACCCGGCGGCGTTCCGCCCCTACCATCTCCAGGAAATCGCGACCTGGAAGCGGATCATCGCCGATGCGGGCGTGAAGCCGGAATAAACTCGAGGGCGCGGCCGGCTCCGTCCTGACAAGGGCGTGAGCAACGATTGGCGCCCTGCCTCGTTCTCCCTATCTGCGGCGCAGACAGGGAGGATGCGGATGCGAAAGACCGGAACGATCGCTGCGGCGCTGGCGGCAGGGCTCTGCCTCGCCTTCTGGCAGGGGCCGGCCTCGGCCCAGAAGCGCTACCCGTCGAGCGCCGGGGACCTCGCCGTCGAAACCGTGGCGAGCGGGCTCGAGCATCCCTGGGCGCTCGCCTTCCTGCCCGACGGGCAGATGCTGGTGACGGAGCGGCCGGGCCGCCTGCGGCTCATCGCGAAGGACGGCAAGCTCTCGCGGCCGATCACCGGCGTGCCGAATGTCATGTCGCGCGGGCAGGGCGGTCTGCTCGATGTCGCGCTCGACCCGGATTTCGCCCGCAACCGCCTCGTCTATCTTTCCTTCGCGGAGCCTCGCGCCAACGGCAACGGCACCAGCGTCGCGCGCGGGCGGCTCAACGAACAGGGCACGGCTCTGGCCGATACAGCCGTGATCTTCCGGCAGATGCCGACCGTGAACTCCACCATGCATTTCGGCTCGCGGCTGGTCTTCGACCGAACCGGCGCGCTGTTCGTGACGCTGGGCGAGCGCTTCAGCCAGCGCGACCAGGCGCAGAACCCCGAGAACCATATCGGCAAGCTCGTCCGCATCCGCCCTGACGGCAGCGTGCCGGACGACAACCCGAAGAAGCCGGGCTGGGCGCCGGAGATCTGGTCGGTCGGCCATCGGAACGTGCAGGGCGCAGCGCTGCACCCGGATACGGGCCAGCTCTGGACGGCGGAGCACGGCGCGCGCGGCGGAGACGAGGTCAACACGCCGAAGGCGGGCCTGAATTATGGCTGGCCGGTCATCAGCTATGGCGTGGACTATTCCGGCACCAAGATCGGCGAGGGCACGGCCAAACCGGGCATGGAACAGCCGCTGTTCTACTGGGACCCGTCGATCGCGCCTTCAGGCGCGGCGTTCTACACCGGCGCGGTCTGGCCGGCCTGGAAGAACTCGTTCGTCGTGGGCGCGCTGGCCGGCAGCCAGCTCGCGCGGCTGTCTACCGATGGCGAAAAGGTCACCGGCGAGGAGAGGCTGCTCACCGATATCGGAGCGCGCATCCGGGATGTCCGGCAGGGGCCAGACGGTTTCATCTATCTCGTCACGGACGAGGATGATGGGAAGGTGCTGCGGGTCAGGCCGGCGAACTGAACCCTTACGGCCCGCAATCCCATTCGTTCTCCAGCACGAAGACGTTTTTCGTCGAGAGCCTGCCCTGCGCATCATAGAGGTCGCCGACATAATAGGTCATGCCGGCATCGTCATGGTCCTCCCGCTTCACCTGAAGCGACCAGCCATAGGCGACGCGCTTGTGGCTGAAGGCCGGATGCACGTCGCCGATCGTGGCGGAAGCGAGGATCTGGGCGGACGGGTCGCCCGGGCTGCAGGTCGGGCCGGCGAGCAGGGGCGCGGTGCCGGCGAGAAGCGCGGCGACGGCAAGCAGGGTGCGCAAGGGATGTCTCTTAAGTCTGCACGAAGGAAGTCGAGGATTGGCGGGAATCAGCCGAAGCGCAGCTTCATGCCGATGATGGCGAGAACGAGGGTGAGCGTCATGGCGTTCGCCGCGATGACCGGCCACGAAACGATCAGCACGCCATAGGCCAGCCAGAGCACGACGCCGCAGGCGAAGAGGACCTGCGTCCACAGCGAGATGGCGCGCGTGTCGCGGGTCCGGATCGTGCGCCAGGCTTGCGGCAGCCAGCACAGGCTGGTGAGCGTCGCGGCGGCAAAGCCGATGAGTTCGACGGGGGCGGCGGGCATGGCAGGCGAATCGCGGGGCGGCGGGAGACCCGCATAACGCGTTTTGCCGCGCCGCGCCGCTCTTGCGCCGACGTTAACCTCCCTTAACCATGACCGCCTAGCCTGCCGGCAACTGCCCTCGAATCGGTGGAGACCATGCGCGCCTCCCATATCGCTTTTTGCTCGGCTGCGGCCCTTGCTTTCGCCCTCAGTGCCGGCTCCGCCAGCGCGCAGGGCAGTTTCCAGTCCTGCCTGTCCGGCCTGCGCTCGGCCGCCTCGGCCGCCGGTGTCTCGACCAGCGTGTTCGACAGCGCCATGTCCGGCGTGGAGCCGGACATGAAGGTCATCGAGGCGATGAACAACCAGCCGGAGTTCAAGACGCCGATCTGGGACTATCTCGGCACGCTCGTCGATGACGAGAAGGTCGCGGAAGGCCGCACCATGCTGCGCCAATACGCCTCCGTCTTCGCCGCCGCCGAGCAGCGCTTCGGCGTCGACCGCCACACCATCGCGGCCGTCTGGGGCGTCGAGAGCGATTTCGGCAAGGCGCGCGGCAAGATGCCTCTGGTGCAGGCACTCTCCACCGGCGCCTGCTACGCGCCGCGCCGCAACGCCTTCTTCAGGGGCGAGCTGATCGCGACGCTGAAGATCATCCAGCGCGGCGACGTCCGGCCCGAGCGGCTGACGGGCTCCTGGGCGGGTGCCTTCGGCCACACCCAGTTCATCCCCTCGACCTATCTCAGGCTCGCCGTCGATGGCGACGGGGATGGGCGGCGCGACCTCGTCGACTCGGTCGCCGACGCGTTGCATTCCACCGCCAATTTCATGGACAAGGCGGGCTGGGTGACCGGCGCGACCTGGGGCTACGAGGTGCGTGTGCCCGACGGCTATCGCGGCCCGACCGGCCGCAATCCGAAGAAGCCGCTCTCGCATTGGGCGGCCGAGGGCATCGTCAAATACAACGGCGCCCGGCTCGATGGGACCGGCAATGCCGGGCTGCTGATGCCCGCGGGGCGGGAGGGGCCAGCCTTCCTCGTCTTCAAGAACTACGATGCCGCCTACAGCTACAACGGTGCGGATTCCTATGCGCTCGCCATTTCGCTCCTCTCCGACCGGCTGCGCGGGAAGCCGGGTGTGCAGGGGCAATGGCCGACCGACGACCTGCCGCTCTCGCGCGAGCAGCGCCGGGAATTGCAGCGCCTGCTGATCGCCCGCGGCTACAATGTCGGCGAGCCGGATGGGGCGGTGGGTTCGCTGACACGCGCCGCGATCAAGGATGTCGAAGCCAAGATGGGCATGCAGCAGACCGGGCGGCCTGGCGAGAAGGTGCTGCGCGCGCTGAAGAGCGGGCGGGTCTAGCATTCGCAGAAAACCGGTGGTCTGCGTCTTCCTTTCCTGTACGGCGAAAACCGCGTCATCCCGGACAAGCCGCGTGAGCGGCGCCAATCCGGGATCCATGCCTGAACCGGTGCGGCATGGATCCCGGGTCTCCTTCCGGTCGCACGGGATGACGGCCGTTTCATTCGGAGAACTCCCATGCGCCGCCTGATTTCCACCGGCTCGCCCTTCGAGCGCGCCTTCGGCTATTCGCGCGCCGTGATCGACGGCGACCTTGTCTTTGTCTCGGGCACCACCGGCTACGACTACGCCACGATGACGATGCCGGAGGATGCCGCCGAGCAGGCGCGGAACATCTTCCGCACGCTCGAGGGCGTGCTGGCGGACGCCGGGTCCTCGCTCGCGCAGGTGGTGCGTGCCCAGTATTTCGTCACCGACCGCGTCCATTGCGAGCCGGTGCTGACCGTCTGCGGCGAGGTCTTCGGCGAGATCCGGCCGGCGGCGGGCATCTATGTCGTTGCCGGGCTGCTGAAGCCCGAGATGAAGGTCGAGATCGAGGTGACCGCGCGACTGAGCCGATAGACGGGCTCCCGTCGGCGCCGATCTGGTATATCTCTTGCGTGCAACCGCTGGCTCAGAAGGCGGGCTACAGATCAGGGGAGACGATCATGACAACGAGCCGTCGCACGGTGCTCAAGGGGACGAGCGCGCTTGCCGCTTCTGCCTTCATGCCGAATGCCAGCTTTTCGCAAGGAAGTTCTGCTGCCCTGCGCTTCATCCCCTCGACGCCGCTGCCCTCGCTCGATCCGATCACGCTGACGAGCTATGTCATCCGGAACCATGGCTACCTGATATATGACACTCTGTTCGCGACCGATGCCCAGTTCGGCATCAAGCCGCAGATGGTGGAGAGCTGGGAGACCGCGCCGGACGAGCTGAGCTGGAGCTTCGCGCTGCGCGGAGGGCTCGCCTTCCATGACGGGCAGCCCGTCACGTCCAGGGACTGCATCGCCTCGATCGCCCGCTGGTCGAAGCGCGACGCCTTCGGCCAGACTTTCGCGACCTTCGTCGAGGCCTATGAGCCGATCGACCAGCGCAGCTTCCGCGTCAGGCTGAAGAAGCCCTTCCCGATGCTGCCGGCGGCGCTCGGCAAGCTCTCCTCCAACGTGCCCTTCATCATGCCGGAGCGGATCGCGCTGACCGATGCGATGAGGCCGATCACCGAAGCCATCGGCTCCGGGCCGTGGCGCTTCGCCGACAAGCAATGGGTGCCCGGCCAGAGCGCGGTCTATGAGCGCTTCGCCGAGTACAAGCCGCGCGAGGAAGAGCCATCCTGGGCCGCGGGCGGCAAGGTGGCAAAGATCGACCGGATCGAGTGGCTGGCGCTGACCGAGCCGGGCGCCGCGGTCGGTGCCCTGACCAAGGGCGAGGTGGACTGGTACGAGCAGCCGCCGGTCGACCTGCTGCCGGTGCTGTACAAGAGCAAGGATGTTGTGATCAGGAACGTGCCGCTGGGGCTGTTCCTGGTGATGCGCTTCAACCATATGCAGGCGCCCTTCAACAATCCGGGCGTGCGACGGGCGGTGATGGCCGCGATCCAGCAGAGCGACTACATGGACGCCGTGGTCGGCGACAAGGCCTACTATCAGGAAGCCAAGACCTTCTTCACGCCCGGCTCGCCGATGTCGACCGGCGCCGGCGGCAAGGAGGCGCTGCCGGGCGATCTGGAGAAGGCCAAGGCCATGCTGAGGGAGGCGGGCTACAGGGGCGAGAAGGTCGTGCTGCTTGCCCCGTCCGACCAGCCCATCGCCTATCAGCAATGCATGGTGACCCAGGACCTGCTGAAGAAGCTCGGCATCGCTTGCGACCTCGTCGCCACCGACTGGGCGAGCTTCATCGGCCGGCGCGCCAATCGCGGCCTGCCGGAGCAGGGGGGCTGGTCGATCTTCCATACGCTCTGGTCCTGCGCCGACACGCTGAACCCTGCCCTGCACCCGCTGATGCGCGCCAATGGCAGCTCGGCCTTCTTCGGCTGGCCGGACGACCCGACCATGGAAGGGCTGCGCGACCAATGGATCGCGACCCCCGAGGACGCCAAGCAGAAGGAGATCGCGGCACAGATCGAGCGGCGCGGCTTCGAGGTGGTGCCCTATGCGCCCTGCGGGCTGGTGCAGCAGCCGATGGCCTATCGCACCAGCCTCAAGGGCATGGTGCTGGCGCCCGTGCAGTTCTTCTGGAACATCGAGAAGACGGGCTGAGGTCTGCGAGCGCGGCCATCGGCGGCAGCGCCAATGGCCGCACACCCGCTCAGCCGAGCGGCTTGAGATAGACGTAACCCTGCTGGGCCAGCGACGCCGCCTCGGCGATGCCGGCCGGGACGATGTCGGCGGGCGCAACGCCATAGAGGTCCGCCGGATCCAGGTCATGCCCCATGATCGTGTTGCGGCAGATCAGGAAGCGCACGCCATCGCGTTTCAGCGCGTCGATGCGTGCGGCGAGATCCTTGTCGCTCCTGGCGAGTTCCAGCAACTCGATGCCGTCGCCCTGCAGGACGATGCGCAGATCGAGGCGGCCGACGCCGACCGCCTGCAGATGGTTGCGGGCGATCTGCAGCAGGTTGCGATAGCGGCCATGGCCGATCAGGCCGCTGCCCTCGGTGACATGATAGAGCGCCTTCTGCGTCGCATAGGGCGCGAAGGTCATCGCCTTCACGGCCTCGGGCGTATGGCCATGCGTGCTGCCGATGGCATAGCGCCAGCTCCCGAGTGCGGTTGCTGCCAGGATGGGCAGCGTCCAGAGCAGTCGTTTCGAGCGTGTCATCGTGAAGCCGGTCCGTCACATTCCGGGACGAAGCATGGGTTTCGCCCCTTTCCACCGCGTCAGGGTCCAAGCCTCGTGCCGATGCGCCCGGCGGTACGCCGGATTGCCGCCAGAGCATTCCCCTTTCCGGGCCGATGCTCTAAGCAGCCGCGCGAGGAAACGGATTTCCCAGACGAGGCGAGACGACCATGGCGACCCACAAGCTCCTGATGCTCCCCGGCGACGGGATCGGCCCCGAGGTGATGGGCCAGGTCGAGCAGATCGTCTCCTGGTTCGCCAAGCAGGGGCTCGGCTCCTTCGAGATCGAGAAGGGCTTGGTCGGCGGCGCGGCCTATGACGCGCACAAGCAGGCGATCTCCGAAGGCGACATGAAGCTGGCGCAGGAGGCGGACGCCGTGCTGTTCGGCGCCGTCGGCGGGCCGAAATGGGCGGATGTTCCCTACCAGCACCGCCCGGAAGCCGGGCTGCTGCGCCTGCGCAAGGATCTCGGCCTGTTCGCGAACCTGCGTCCGGCGATCTGCTATCCGGCGCTCGCCTCGGCCTCGTCGCTGAAGCCCGAGGTCGTCGAGGGGCTGGACATCCTGATCGTGCGCGAGCTCACCGGCGGCGTCTATTTCGGCGAGCCGAAGGAGATCGTGACGCTCGAGGACGGCTCGAAGCGCGGCGTCGACACGCAGCTCTACACCACACCGGAGATCGACCGTATCTGCCGCGTCGCCTTCGAGCTGGCGCGCACGCGCCGCAACAAGGTCTCCTCGGCCGAGAAGCACAACGTCATGAAGACCGGCGTGCTCTGGAAGCAGACGGTGACCGCGCTGCACGCCAAGGACTATGCCGATGTCGAGCTCGAGCATGTGCTGGCCGACAACTGCGCCATGCAGCTCGTGCGCTGGCCCAAGCAGTATGACGTCATCGTCACCGACAACCTTTTCGGCGACATTCTCTCGGACGTGGCGGCGATGCTGACCGGCTCGCTCGGCATGCTGCCCTCCGCCTCGCTCGGCGCCGAGGATCCCGCCACCGGCAAGCGCAAGGCGCTCTACGAGCCCGTCCACGGCTCGGCGCCCGACATCGCCGGCAAGGGCCTCGCCAACCCGATCGCGATGATCGGCTCCTTTGCGATGGCGCTGCGCTATTCCTTCGGCAATGGCGAGGCGGCCGACCGCCTCGAAGGCGCGATCGCCGACGTGCTCGGCTCCGGCACCCGCACCAAGGACATCGCCGCGCCGGGCGCCAATGCGGTGTCGACGACCGAGATGGGCCAGGCGATCGTCAAGGCGCTGGAGGCGCGGGGCTGAGTTCGGGGCCGTCGGCAATAGGCAATCGGGAAAAGTCCGATCGCCCATTGCCCTTCCTTCCTCTCCCCCTCGTGAATTGCCGCGTCTCCGCTTTCGTGGCCTAACGGCCTTCAACGAAAGCGGAGACAGGTCCGTCATGCTGATCAAGCGCCGTGCCGGCTGGGAAATGCCGGAAAGCGAGGCCACGCCGGAGAGCGTGTTCCTCAATCGCCGCGAGCTCATGGCGGGGGCCGCTGGCCTCGCCGGGGCGGCTGCGCTGCCAAGCCTCGCCGCCGCGCAGGCGGCCGACCCGACGCTCGATCTCTACCCGGCCAGGCGCAACGAGGCCTACAAGCTCGACGTGCCGCTGACCAAGGCGGAAGACGCGGCGAACTACAATAATTTCTACGAATTCGGCATGTCGAAGGACATTGTCGACGCTTCGCAGAAACTGCCGGTGCGGCCCTGGTCGATCCAGGTCGACGGCCTTGTCGAGAAGCCTTTCGAGATCGGTTTCGACGATCTCGTGCGCAAGCTGCCGCTCGAGGAAAGGCTGTATCGCTTCCGCTGCGTCGAGGCCTGGGCGATGGCGGTGCCGTGGACCGGCATTCCGCTGGCGTCCTTCGTGGCGATGGCGAAGCCGCTTTCCGGCGCCAAATACATCCGCTTCGAGACCTTCATGAATCCGCGCGTCGCACCGGGGCAGAACCAGCGCTGGTATCCCTGGCCCTATACCGAGGGGTTGACGATCGCGGAGGCCACGAACGAGCTGCCGCTGCTGGTCACAGGCATCTACGGCAAGCCGCTGCCGACGCAGCACGGCGCGCCGATCCGCCTGATCACGCCGTGGAAATACGGGTTCAAATCGGTCAAGTCGATCCGCAAGATCAGCTTCGTCGCGGAGCGCCCCAAGACCTTCTGGGAGGGGCTGCAGGCCTCCGAATACGGCTTCTGGGCCAATGTGAACCCGGCCGTGCCGCATCCGCGCTGGAGCCAGGCGAGCGAGCAGGTGCTGGGTTCGCGCGAACGGCGGCCGACACTGATCTACAACGGCTATGGCGAGCAGGTTGCCGGGCTCTACAAGGGGCTGGAGGGCGAGAAGCTCTTCATGTGAGCCGCTGACGGCGCTCGTCATGCCCGGGCTTGACCCGGGCACCGGCTGCCCATGACTCTCGGGTCAGCGCTTGCTCTGCCCGAGACTGATATCGTGACCCAGCATTTCCATCTCTTCGAGACCGCGATCGGCATCTGCGCGCTGGCCTGGGAGGGCGAGCGCTTCATCGGTGCGCAGCTCCCCGAGGGCGATGAGGGGGCTGCACGGCACCGGCTGGCACGGCGCTTTCCGGAAGCCAGCGAGGCGGCTGCGGAAGGCTTCGTCGCTGGGGCGGTCGCAGGCATCCAGGCCCTGTTCGCCGGGGAGAAGCGGGATCTTTCGGATCTTCCACTCGCGATCGAGACCGTCCCGGCGTTCCACCGCAAGGTCTACGAGATCGCGCTCGCGATCCCGCATGGCGAGACGCTGACCTATGGCGAGGTCGCGCAGCGCCTGGGCGAGCCGGGAGCGGCGAGGGCGGTCGGCGTCGCGCTCGGCCAGAACCCCTGGCCGATCATCGTGCCCTGTCACCGTGTCCTGGCGGCCGGCGGCAAGACAGGCGGCTTCTCCGCGGATGGCGGCGTCGAAACCAAACTCAGGATCCTGACCATCGAAAAGGCCCGGACCAGCGCCGAACCCAGCCTGTTCGATGCCTTGCCGCTGGCCGCGCGGCCCGGTTCGCGCTGAGCGCTTGCTGCTTGGGACGCTGCAATGATGGGCTTGCGGGCGAGCGCTTGCGTCCAGCCCCCGCGCCGCTAGTGTCGCGGCCTTCAACTCCGTTTCGAGGGTATCATGGCCAAACTGAAGCTCGCCATCGTCGTCGGCAGCAACCGCCGCGAGTCGATCAACCGCAAGCTGGCGCAGGCGCTGGCCAAGCTCGGCGAAGGAGCTTTCGAATCGTCCTTCGTTCAGATCGACGATCTGCCGATGTTCAACCAGGACCTCGAGCCCAACCGGCCCGAGCCGACGCTGCGGCTGAAGCGCGAGATCGAGGCGGCCGACGCCATCCTGATCGTGACGCCGGAACACAACCGCGCGATTCCCGCCGTGCTCAAGAACGCCATCGACTGGGCTTCGCGGCCCTATGGCAAGAGCTCCTGGGCCGGGAAGGTCGTGGCCGTCACCGGTACCAGCGGCGGCGCTGTCGGCACCGCCGCGGCCCAGCAGGAGCTGCGCATGATCATGACCAATCTCGCCGGGGTCGTCGTCGGCAGCCAGGTCTTCATCAACTACAAGGACGGGATGTTCGACGCCGAGCACAATGTGACGGACGAGACCACCCATGCCTTCCTGAAGGGCTTCCTCGACAACGTCGCCAAGATCGCGGGCAGGTTCGCGGCCTGACGGGCCCCGTCCGAGGGTACAAAGGCATCGCTCGAACGAGCGGTGCCTTTTTCTTTGAGCTCGGCCGAACTGGTGCCGGCCCGCCGCGTCATTCGACAGCAAGCCCAGCATGGCGGTGCGGCCTTCGAACGCAGACCGCGCGACAAAAAAAGAGCCGGCATCCCTTTCGGGAGCCGGCTTTGTAAGTTTGAAACATCTGGCTCAACCGCCAAACATCTCAGAGGGGAACGGCTGAAACGAACTCAACGCCGGGAGGAGATTGCGGAGCCCGTTTCGAACAACCGTGGCTTCAATATTGTGCAGGCCCTGCCGTTTTGCAATGCAGCATAGCTTGGGTCTGTCATGCGCAAATTGCATGGCTAGGGCCCGAATGGGACTAATTTGACTGTAAATGATTGAGAAATATGCGCTCGACGCAGATTGAGCACGATGGAATGCTCCGCAGAGGGCCAGTCGCAGACGGTTCGGCCCACCGGAGCGGCATATCGGCTCGAGGCTCGATCCGACTGGAGGGCGCCCCGAACGGAAAACCCGCCGCCCAAGAATCAGGCAGCGGGTTCAGGCTGACGAACGCTCGGTGCGTCGGCTCAATAGGTCCAGCGTTGCGCCTTCTGGATCAGGAAGTCCCGGAAGACCTGGACGCGCGCGACCGACTTCATTTCCTCGGGATAGACCAGATAGCTCTCGAGCTGCGGCATCTCGGTTTCCCGCATCATCTGCACCAGCGGCGAGCCCGGCTCGATCAGGTAGTCCGGCAGCACCGCGATACCCGCTCCGGAGTCCACGGCCCGCTTCATCGCCGTGATGTTGTTCACGGTCAGATGGACGGGGCGCGGATTGCGCTGGTCGCGGCCGATGGTGCCGAGCCAGTGCACCGCCGTCAGATAGGAGGGCGAGGTTCCACCGAAGGACAGGATGCGGTGGTTGTCGAGGTCGTCATAGCTCTTGGGCTCGCCGAAGCGCTTCACATAGGCCGGTGCGGCGTAGACGTGGAAATGCACCGTGAAGAGCTTGCGCTGGATCAGGTCCGGCTGCTGCGGCTGCCGCAGGCGGATGGCGATGTCGGCCTCGCGCATCGACAGGTCGAGTTCCTCGTCGGTCAGGATCAGCTCGACGCGGATGTCGGGGTACAGATCCAGGAACTCGGCCAGGCGCGGCGTGAGCCAATGGCCGCCCAGGCCGCGCGTGGCGGTGACCTTGAGCTCGCCCGACGGATGCTCGCGGGTCTCGGAGAGCTGCGAGCGGGTGCGCTCCAGCCGCTGCGTCATCTCCCGGGCCGCACGCCAGAGCAGCTCGCCCTGTTCGGTCAGGATCAGGCCGCGGGTGTGCCGGTGAAAAAGCGGCGCGCGCAGCTCACGCTCCAGCGCACCGATCTGGCGGCTGACGGCCGATTGACTCAAGCCAAGGACGTCGCCAGCCTTGGTGAAGCTGCCCGACTCCGCGACCGTATAAAAAATGCGAATGCGGTCCCAATCCACCGCGCGTCCCCCGTTATGCGTTTCGCGCATGTTGGGGGGTAAAGTCCTTGTGCGTCAATGTCTGCTTGGCGGAGATTGTTCTTTTTGGGACTGAATCTGGTGAGATGATCCATCAATTTGCGTGATGGATCATCCTCTCCGGCCTCACTCCGCCGCGTCACGCTGATCGAGGGCGCTGGCGAGCAGCCAACGCTCGGCGTCGAGCGCGGCCATGCAGCCCATGCCGGCCGCCGTCACCGCCTGCCGATAATGTTCGTCCGTGACGTCGCCGGCCGCAAAGACGCCGGGGATGTTGGTATTGGTCGTGCCGGGTTCGACGTCGAGATAGCCGCTCTCGCGCATGGTGAGCTGTCCCGCGAAGAGGTCCGTCGCGGGCTTGTGCCCGATCGCGATGAAGACGCCGTCGGCCTTCAGCTCGCTCTCTGCACCGCTCTTGAGGTTGCGCAGGCGCAGATGGGTGACATTTGGAGGCTGCGTCGCGCCGCAGATCTCGGCGATCTCGCTGTCCCAGACGAGTTCGATCTTCGGATGCTTGAACAGGCGCTCCTGCATCACGCGTTCGGCACGCAGCGAATCGCGGCGGTGGACCAGCGTCACCTTGCTGGCGAGATTGGCGAGATAGAGCGCCTCCTCGACCGCGGTGTTGCCGCCGCCGACGACCACGACCTCCTTGTTGCGGAAGAAGAAGCCGTCGCAGGTGGCGCAGGCCGAGACGCCGAAGCCCTGGAAGGCCTGCTCCGAGGGCAGGCCCAGCCATTTCGCCTGGGCGCCGGTGGCAATGATCAGCGCGTCGCAGGAATAGGTCTCGCCCGCATCGCCCCAGAGCCGGAAGGGTCGCTGCGACAGGTCGACCCTGGCGATATGGTCGAAGACCATCTTCGTGCCCATGTGCTCCGCCTGGGCGCGCATCTGCTCCATCAGCCAGGGGCCCTGGATCGGGTCGGCGAAGCCGGGATAATTCTCGACATCGGTGGTGATGGTGAGCTGGCCGCCCTGCTGCAGGCCGGAGATCAGGACAGGCTCCAGCATCGCGCGGGCGGCGTAGATGGCCGCGGTGTAGCCGGCCGGGCCGGAGCCGATGATCATGACGCGGGCGTGGGTGTGGGCCATCGTCTTTCTTCCTTCCGCGCGGCGAGGCCGCGCCCGATACCGTCAGATACGCGCGCGACGATGCCGGACAAGGAGCGCGCGGTTCAAGAGCCCGCGAGCCCCAGCTCGGATCGGTGGCGCAGCCATCCTCGTCTTATCGCATCGGCGATGACTGGCGTGGAGTCCATCGGCGCATAGGGGGAGCCGTCGAGCTGTCCACGGAAAGGATGCGCGGCGCCGGCGCGGATCAGATTGGCGATGAGCGCCGTGATCTTGGGATGGCCTCCCGAGGGCTCGAAGACCAGCACGGGTTTTCCGGTCGCGGTCGCCTCGCCGAGCATATTGGTGGAGTCGGCGGTGACGAGAATCGCGTCGGCATTGGCGAGCAGGGCGAGGAACGGGTTCTCCTCCTTGCCGTCCCACCACCAGCCGCCATGGCGGGCGAAAATCGCGGCGACCGCCTCTGCCAGCGGGGCCTGTGTGCGCCTGGATGGTGAGCCCATGAGGCTGGCGCCACTCGCTGCCAGCGCATCCAGACCCCCGGAGAGCCGGGCGATATCGGGAGCGGTGAAGCGGTGGTGCCGGCTGTCGCCGCCCACCAGCACGGCGACGCGCGGGCGGGGCAGGGCCGCGATGAAGGGCGGCGGGGCGGCGCGCGCGGCGGCCAGCTTCTCCTGTGTCAGCCGGTGCGGCGCTGTCGGGGTGACGAGGACGTTGTCGCCGCGCAAACGGTCGTGCTCCGCCACCCAGATCAGGTCTGCCGCGGAGGGGCCGGTGCGCGGGTCCTTGAGAAAGGCGGTGAAGGTCGCGCCGTTCGAGGCCTTCTTCAGCGCGCGCAGATAGGCCACCGCGCGCCGACCCGAGGCGATGGCGATATCGGGAAAGGGGCGCGAGAGGGGGCTGCCGGGGCGGTCCGGTGCCTCGCGGGGGTCGATCGGCCCGCGCGGCATCAGCCAGGCGAACGGCTTGCGCGGGGCGACGCGGCGGATCACCGGAGAGGGGGCCAGACGCTCGGCCACGCCCAGGCATTGCAGCTCGTCGCCGGCTTTTCCGTCGGTCAGCACCCAGACGGTCGGCTCGGGATTCGCGTGCATGGCGGCGTCGGACGGCGGCATTCGCCTTGTATCGCCCGGCGGCGGCGTCTACACCAGCGCGGTCTTTCCCCGCACCCGATCAGGGACGATCCTTGGCCGCCAAACGCGACGATATCGACCTGCGGATCCTGCGCGAGCTTCAGGCCGACGGGCGCATGACCAATGTCGAGCTCGCCAGCCGGGTCGGCATCTCGCCGCCGCCCTGCCTGCGCCGCGTGCGCGCACTGGAAGAAGCCGGGCTGATCCGCGGCTACCATGCCGATCTCGACGAGCGCGCGCTGGGCTTTGAGGTGGTCTGCTTCGCCTTCGTGCATCTGGCGAGCCAGGCGGAGGCCGATCTTTCCGCCTTCCAGGCGCGCATCCGCGAATGGGCGCCGGTACGGGAATGCTGGACGCTGTCGGGCGACATCGACTTCATCCTGAAATGCGTGGCGCCCGACCTGAAGGCGTTCCAGGATTTCGTCGGCGAGCTGACCGCGCTGCCGAATGTCCGCAACGTTCGGACCGGGCTCGCGCTCGACCGGGTCAAGGACGAGCCGATCGTTCCGTTCGGGTGAGCACGCCGCTTCGCGGCTGGTCTAGGATGACGGAGAAGGTGTCGCGGCCGCCGATCACCCGAGCGGCAGCCGGCGATCCCTGTCTCACGCCTCGACGTAGCGCTTGATCCACCAGGCGTTGTTGCGGGCCAGGGCTTCCAGACGAAGCTGGTCGAGGTTCGGCAGGCCGCGGGCCATGCCGTCTGCGAACTCGGTCGAGCGGATCGGCCAGGACCCGACCGCACGGCCAGAGGCGTCGTAGAGCGTGGCGACGCTTTCCATGATGTCTGCGGCGCCGCCGCCATCGCGGACCCGGCCGCCATTGCCGCCATTGCCGGAGAGCCAGAGGCTGTTCACCGACACCACGAGCCTGTGGCCGCTGCCGGCGAAGCGCGAGCCGAGGATGCTGGCCAGCGTCGATTCGAGCTCGGAGCGGACGAGGCCGAGATTGCGGCCCCAGGCTTCTGCGACACTCGGCGCGAAGATGATCGTGACGGGCCTCGCCACGGCACGCGCCGGGCGCGCCAAGGCTGGCGCGAGCGCCGCAGGCAGGAGGGCAAGGGCAGCACCGGCTGCGGCGAGGCCGAGAAAATGGCGGCGTGTGGTCATGACGGGTCTCCGAAGGTCGCTTGCTTCGATGTGGTCATGCCGTTGGCGCTTTGCCAGCCCGGTCGCAGCGGCGTGATCGTGAGGGGGCCATGCAGGGGCGCAGTCGAGATGCGCCCGGTGCGATCAGCGAAAGACGACGTCGACGATCTCGTAGGCCTTGCCGCCGCCGGGCGTGTTGACCTGCACCGAGTCGCCGATCTTCTTGCCGATCAGGGCGCGCGCGATCGGCGAGCCGATCGAGACCTTGCCGGATCTCACGTCCGATTCCGGCTCGCCGACGATCTGGTAGGACTTCTCTTCCTCGGTATCCTCGTCGATCAGCTTGACGGTGGCGCCGAACTTGATCGTGTCGCCGCCCAGCTTCGAGACGTCGATGATGTCGGCGCGGCCGATCAGCGATTCGAGCTCCATGATGCGGCCCTCGTTCAGGGACTGCGCCTCTTTCGCCGCGTGGTACTCGGCGTTCTCGGACAGGTCGCCCAATGCGCGCGCCTCGGCGATGGCCGTGATGATGCGCTGACGCTGGACCTGCTGCCGGTCCTTCAGCTCTGCTTCCAGGGCGGCGAAACCGCCGGCCGTCATGGGAACCTTTTCCATTCTTTCCGTCCCGTAAGCTTCGAAAGCGCGGGCCGCACCGGCCGCATCGGCCACCGGTGTCCCACGCTTCCGCTTCGACTTCTAAAACCGCGCGGAGCAACACCGCGCGGACTTGCCCGAAATCAGGCCACGTCTTCGAAGTAGGATTGCAGCGATCGTACCTCGAGATCGCCGCTGCTATAGGCCTTGATGCCTTCCGCTGCCGCGATCGCGCCCGCCAAGGTGGTATAATAGGGCACCTTGTGCAAGAGGGCCGCGCGTCGTAGCGAACGGGAATCTGTCAGCGCCTGCGGGCCTTCCGTGGTGTTGAAGATCAGCTGGATTTCGCCGTTCTTGATCGCGTCGACGACATGGGGCCGGCCTTCCAGCACCTTGTTGATGCGGGCGACGTCGATGCCCTCCTCCTGCAGCAGGCGCAGCGTGCCGCCGGTCGCGAGGATGCGGAAGCCGAGGCCCGCGAGCATGCGGACCGATTCGACAATGCGCGGCTTGTCGTCGTCCCGCACCGAGACGAAGAGCGTGCCCTTGACCGGCACCTTCGAGCCGGCGCCGAGCTGGCTCTTGGCGAAGGCGACGTCGAAGGAGCGGTCGAGGCCGATGACCTCGCCGGTGGACCGCATCTCCGGCCCGAGCAGCACGTCGACGCCGGGGAAGCGCGCGAAGGGGAACACCGCCTCCTTGACCCCGACATGGCCAAGCTTCTGCGCCTTCAGCCCGAAGCCCGCCAGGGTTTCGCCCGCCATGATCCGGGCGGCGATCTTGGCGATGGGCTTGCCGATGACCTTGGCAACGAAGGGCACGGTGCGCGAGGCCCGCGGATTGACCTCCAGCACGTAGATCACGCCGTCCTTGATCGCATATTGCACGTTCATCAGCCCGCCGACATCGAGCGCCAGCGCCATCGCCTTGGTCTGGCGCTCCAGCTCGGCGATGATCTCAGGCGCCAGCGAGCGCGGCGGCAGCGAGCAGGCCGAGTCGCCCGAGTGGATGCCGGCCTCCTCGATATGCTCCATGATGCCGGCGATGAAGGCGTCCTTGCCGTCGCTGAGGCAATCGACATCGACCTCGATCGCATCCGACAGGTAGCGGTCGAACAGCAGCGGGTTCTTGCCCAGGACCGTGTTGATCTGGCCCGTCTTGTCGTTCGGGTACTTCGCCTTGACCTCGGAGGGGATCAGCGAAGGCAGCGTGCCGAGCAGATAATCCTCGAACATCGGCTCGTCGCGGATGATCGCCATCGCCCGTCCGCCCAGCACATAGGAGGGGCGCACGACGAAGGGCAGGCCGAGCTCGGCCGCGATCAGGCGCGCCTGCTCCACCGAATAGGCGATGCCGTTCTTCGGCTGCTTCAGCTGCAGCTTGTCGAGCAGGCGCTTGAAGCGATCACGGTCCTCGGCGAGGTCGATCATGTCCGGAGACGTGCCGAGGATCGGGATGCCGGCCTCCTCCAGCGCATTGGCGAGCTTCAGCGGGGTCTGGCCGCCGAACTGGACGATGACGCCGTGCAGCGTGCCCTTCTGCTTCTCGGTCTCAAGGATTTCCAGCACGTCCTCGGCGGTCAGGGGCTCGAAATAGAGCCGGTCCGAGGTGTCGTAGTCGGTCGAGACCGTCTCCGGATTGCAGTTGACCATGATGGTCTCGTAGCCCGCATCCTTGAGCGCGTAGCAGGCGTGGCAGCAGCAATAGTCGAACTCGATGCCCTGGCCGATGCGGTTGGGGCCGCCGCCGAGGATCACGACCTTCTTGCGGTCGGACGGCTGCGCCTCATCGGCCGCCTTGCCCACGAAGGGCATCGCGTAGGTCGAGTACATATAGGCGGTCGGCGAGGCGAACTCGGCCGCGCAGGTGTCGATCCGCTTGTAGACCGGGCGGACCTCCAGCGAGCGGCGAAGCTCGCGCACCTCGGCCTCGCTCTTGCCGGCGACGGCGGCGAGCCGCTTGTCGGAGAAGCCCATCGCCTTGATCTGGCGGAAGGCGCCGGGCGTCGTCGGCAGGCCGAACTTGCGGATCTTCTCCTCGGTCTCGACGATGCCGCGCATCTGGGCGAGGAACCAGGGGTCGATCTTGCAGCTCTCATGGATCTGCTCGTCGGTGAAGCCGAGGCGCATCGCCTGCGCGACATGCAGGATGCGGTCGGGCGTCGGCGTCGAGATCGCGGCCTTGACGGCGTTCTTGTCGTCGCCGAGGCCGAGGCCCTCGACCTCGATCTCGTCGAGGCCGTCGAGACCGGTCTCCAGCGAGCGCAGCGCCTTCTGCAGCGATTCCTGGAAGGTGCGGCCGATCGCCATCGCCTCGCCGACGGACTTCATCGCGGTGGTCAGCGTCGGCTCGGAGCCCGGGAACTTCTCGAAGGCGAAGCGCGGGATCTTGGTGACGACGTAGTCGATCGTCGGCTCGAAGGAGGCCGGGGTGGCGCCGCCCGTGATGTCGTTCTCGATTTCGTCCAGCGTGTAGCCGACGGCGAGGCGGGCGGCGACCTTGGCGATCGGGAAGCCGGTGGCCTTCGATGCCAGCGCCGAGGAGCGCGAGACGCGCGGGTTCATCTCGATGACGATCATGCGGCCGGTCGCCGGGTCGATCGCGAACTGGACGTTGGAGCCGCCGGTCTCGACGCCGATCTCGCGAAGCACCGCCAGCGAGGCGTCGCGCATGATCTGGTATTCCTTGTCGGTCAGCGTCAGCGCCGGCGCCACCGTGATCGAATCGCCGGTGTGGACGCCCATCGGATCGAAATTCTCGATCGAGCAGACGATGATGCAGTTGTCCTTCCTGTCGCGGACGACCTCCATCTCGTATTCCTTCCAGCCCAGCACGCTCTCCTCGATGAGGACCTCGCTGGTGGGGGATGCGTCGATGCCGCGCTCGACGATGTCGATGAACTCGCCCTTGTTGTAGGCGATGCCGCCGCCCGTGCCGCCCATGGTGAAGGAGGGGCGGATGATGGCGGGCAGCCCGATATCCTCCAGCGCGTCCAGCGCCTGGCCGAGCGTCTTGATGTGGTGCGAGCGCGGCGTGTCGAGGCCGATCTTGGTCATCGCCTCGCGGAAGAGCTCGCGATCCTCGGCCTTGTCGATCGCCTCGGCGGTGGCGCCGATCATCTCGACGCCGAATTTCTCCAGCACGCTGATCTTGCTGCCGTCGGGCTGGAGGATGGACTTCTTGTTGAGCGACAGGGCGCAGTTCAGCGCGGTCTGGCCGCCCATCGTCGGCAGCAGCGCATCGGGGCGCTCCTTCTCGATGATCTTGGCGACGACCTCCGGCGTGATCGGCTCGACATAGGTGACGTCCGCCAGGTCCGGATCGGTCATGATCGTCGCGGGGTTCGAGTTGACCAGGATGATCCGGTATCCTTCGGCCTTCAGCGTCTTGCAGGCCTGGGTCCCGGAATAATCGAACTCGCAGGCCTGGCCGATGATGATGGGGCCCGCGCCGATGATCAGGATGGACTTGATGTCTGTGCGCTTGGGCATGGTCTCGACCGTCTCGGCGGGCGCGCGCGAGGCCGGTCCGTTCGGGCGAGCGGAGGCCTGGCGAGCGTCGGAATGAATGCTAGGCGCTCGCTATAGATGGGCGAGGCGGCCGGGGGAAGGGAAAAGCGCGCCTCCACCCGATCAACGCACAGGTTGGAAACGCGCCGGAGCGTTCCGCCGATCCCGTTACGCCATGGCAGGCACGCGGGCCTGCGGGGCCGGGCGCTGCGCCTCGGCGAGCCATTGCTCGAAGGCGGGCAAAGGCATCGGGCGGCCGAAATGAAAACCCTGGAAGCCGGTGCAGCCATAGGCCTGCATGATCCGGTGCTGCTCTTCCGTCTCGATGCCCTCGGCGAGAACATCGAGGCCCAGATCGTGCCCGATCTGGACAATGGTCTTGGCCAGTGCGGCCGCGCGGCGGCTTTCGGCCACGCCCCGCACGAAGCTGCGATCGACCTTGATCTGGTTCAACGGGAGTTGGCGCAGATAGCTCAGTGACGAATAACCGGTGCCGAAATCGTCGAGCGAGATGGCGAAGCCCGCGTGCCGCAGGAGCAACAGCTTCGTGACGATGGCGTCCACGTCGTTGACGAAGACGGTCTCGGTCAACTCCAGCTTCAGCCTGTCGGGGGCAATCTCGCTTCTGTCGACCGCCTGCCGCAGCGCGGCATAGAAGTCGGGCTGGATGAACTGGTCGGCCGTGACGTTGATCGAGAGGGTAAGGGCTCTCCTCGACTCATCTGCTCGCCAGTCGGCGAGCGTTCGGCAGGCCTCTGTGATGATCCAGGTCCCAAGCTGCGGCATGAAGCCGACCTGCTCCGCCAGGGGAATGAACTCGGCCGGAGGAACCTCGCCCCGTTTCGGGTGGGTCCAGCGCAGCAGCACCTCCGCGCCGAGGACCTTGCCCTCGGCATCCACCTGCGGCTGATAGACCAGCCGAAACTGCCGCTTCCAAAGCGCTTTCTGCAGTTCGCTCGCGATGTCCGTGCTCCGCGACAGGTCGATCTGCATCGCGACGATGCAGGCGCCGAGCATGCAGATCGAGACGCTGGCGTTGATCCAGGCTCCGGCGGATCTCACGCTCTCCGACATCGGAATCGCAATGGCGACGGACGGGTTGACGGCCGCGATGGCGATAAACGCCACCAGGCAGGCGACGATGATCGGCACTTGAAGCAGCAAGGGTTCGCGCCGGTAGTTGATGAAGCCGACCACCGCGATCACGAGCAGGTAAAGATGAGTGGTGCGCGGGATCGCGGTGGTCGGGATATCGAAAACCAGCGCGAAGAAGACGATGTAGGTCAGGCAGACGATCTGGGCCAACATCAGGCCGAGAGAGAATTTGCCGCTGCGCCCGATGAGCCAACACGGGATTGCCAGGATTCCGAGCGTCGCAAGCCCGATTGCGGCTGTCCAGTGCTGCGAAACCACAAAAATCGATAACCAAAAAAGGCCGAGAAACACGCCGAACATGCTGCCGCATCGGCAAATGTTGATCAGGTGGTCGGCTCGTTGAATGTGACGAAATCGAGCATTGCGTGGCATAGAGGCGCTTTGCACTAACATAAATAAGGTCTAATGCATGGACGGCTCGCCCGTGCGATTGTTGCATACGCGGAAATAATGAACATTCTGTTCGGCTTTCGTTTAGAATGTGCGCCCGTGAGTTGCGCGGCCGCGGTGCCGGCATCGATGACCGTCCCTGGCCCGTAGGCAGCCTCGATCTGCTGGTCTATAGGCTGCGGCGATGTCGTCCCGCCGCTATCCGCGCCAGTTCCGCCAACTTCTCGTCTACGGCTTTGCCGGCGGGCTGACCGCGATCGCCCATTACGGTGTGCTGGTCGGTCTCGTCGAACTCGGGCGGTTCGACCCCGTCCCGGCGACGCTCGCCGGTTTCGTCGTCGGCGCGCTGGTCTCCTATACGCTGAACCGCTGGATGACCTTCGAGGCGACGCGCAGCCATGCGCAGGCCGGCTGGCGGTTCGGACTGATTGCCGCCGGTGGCTTCGCGCTCACCGGCGTCCTGATGCACCTCTTCGTTACGCGGCTCGGCCTGCCCTATCTGCCGATGCAGCTCGTGACGACGGGCCTGGTGATGGTGTTCTCGTTCCTCGGGCACAAGTTCTTCAGCTTCGCCGACCGCGGCGCCTGATGCTCAATGCTGGGGCGCGACCGTGAGGGTCAGCTGCCGGCGGCCGATTCGGCCTTCCTTGTCCATCGCCTCGATCTCGATCACATGCGTGCCGGGGGGCACGACCACCGAGGGGGCGTCGATCCCGGCCGGGGTGATGAAGGACTTGATGCGCTCGGTGATGTCGACCGGCGGCTGGCGGCGATAGTAGACGCGCACGCTGGCAGGATCGACCGGCACGCCATTGCTCGGCATGAAGCGCACGGCGAGGCGGAACGGCTTGCCGTCGACGCCCTTGTCCGGCGTCGGCAGCGTGTCGATGCCCGGGCCGCGGGTGAGATTGCGCGTGCTGCCATTGCCCATGGCCGATGTCGGCATGCCCGCCTCGCTGGGGGTGATGAGCTGGATCGGCTCCGCGGCGCCGGCGGCGCTCAGGCTGGCGGCGACAAAGGCGGCAGACAGGATGTGCCGGACGAGCACAGGCGTGATCATCATTCTTATTTCACTCCCAGGATGCCGGCGACGAGGCCGGCGATGGCGGATATGACCGTGCTGACCATGAGAATGGTGGTTTCGATGGTCTTCAGCGTTTCCATCGGCACCTTGCCATGCACGGCCAGCAGCCCTTTCCGCAGTTCCGGCAGCGAGACGAGGCCGCGCGCGGCGAGCGCAGCCTGCGTGACGCGCAGCAGCATGCCCGAGAACATCGAGGCCGCGATGCTGAGCGCGTAGAACGCCGTCTCGCGCCAGGCCGCCGGGCCCTGCGGAAGGAGCGGTATGTTGTCGTGCCAGCCGAGCAACGCGTTCATGGTCGCGACGGAAAAAATCGCGAAGGCGATCGCAACGCCCAGGTCGAAGGCGATCAGGCGCGGGCGGATGCCGAAATAGATCGCACCGGTGACGAAGGGGATCGCGATCGAGGCCAGCCGCAGCACCCAGAGCGGCAGATCGAGCCAGAGCACGACGGCGCAATAGGCGAGCAGCAGCAGCACGAGCCCGAAGGGCAGCACCCAGAAGCGGCGTCGTGCGGCCGGAAGGACGTGTGGCGCGGCGGGGAGGGCCTCCGCCGCTTCGGCCTGGTTCCCAGAGGCGGCGGCAATCTCGGCTGGCGCGGGCCGGTCCGCGAGAGCCGCCAGGGCCGCGCGGTCTTCCTCCGCGCTCTTTTCGAAGGCCGCGAGACGGGCCTCCAGCGCATCGAGGCGGCTCAGCAGCGGCAGAACGGGTGTCAGATCGCGCCCGCAGCAGCGGCAGGACAACACGCCCCGGTTGAGCGAGGCCTCACAATAGGGACAGGCGAAGGGGTCCTGCACGGCGGCCTCGGCATGGGAGCAAGGCGCGCTCAAGCCATATTTTCCGGCTTAGATCAAGCGGTTCGGGCGACATCGATGCGCTGGCGACCTTTGGCCCGGCAGATGGACCGGCCGATCAGTCCGGCTTGTTCGCCTTGAAGGTCATGCGATGCGGATTGTGCCCGAAATTGGCGTCGCGGCGGACCTCGACGAAGCCTGCCTCGCGGACCAGCGCCATGGCATCCTCGGCCGCATAGGTCGCAAGCCCATATTGCGCCCGCAGCTTGCGGTAGTCGGAGAAGGCGGTGCGGACCAGCCCGGCCAGCGCAGCGGTGAGGAAGCCGCCGCGCCAGGCGAAGCCGAGGAGCTGGGTCGCATCGGTCAGCGGGCTGACATCGGGCGGGATGACGTCGGCGAGGACGAGCGCGCCGCCGGGCTTCAGCTTCTCGCGCCAGGTCACGAGCAGCGCCTTCAGCTCGTCGCGGGAGAGGTACTGGATCAGCGAATTGGCGACGACCAGGTCGAGCGCGTTCTCAGGCAGGGCCTCGACCTCTTCCGGCGCGACGACCGCGATGGTGTCGATGCGCCCGAACTGGCTGCGCAGCTTCTCGCGCACGCTGGGCGCCGCTTCGCAGAGATAGAGCCGGCCGCAGGCCGCGGCAACGCGGGCGGCGTCGAGGGCCTCGCCGCAACCATGGTCGAGCACGACAGCCTCGCGCGAGGGGATATGTCCGATCAGGTCGGTTGCGATCTGCCGGTAGTGCAGGGCCTTGTGGCGCGGGGACACATAGATGGCGTGCTCGCCGTTCCAGAAATCGCGCCAGGACATGCTTCGCCTTTATCCCCTGCGGCCGCGCGTGCCGGCCTGTGCTCTCGACTAGCCATAGAGGGCGGGCCGGCGCAACCGGCAGGGGCTTCGCCCGGCCGGAACCTGTGCAGGCCCTGCGCCTTGCTCCGCGCGGGACGGCCCGCGTTTTCGCAAACGGAGAGTGCGGCTATCGCACGCTGTGCCGCGGCCCTGCCACCTCACCGCGCTGGCTGGCGCGGGCCATTTCGAAGCTGTCGGCGATGCGGCGGGCGCGGATGATGAAGGCCCAGGCGATATCCGGCGGGCAGATCTCATGGGCCGTCGCCTCGAAGAGTTCGAGCCAGCGGTCGAAATGCGCGGCCGTCAGCGGCAGGATGAGATGGGGGCGCATCGGCCGGCCTTCGTAGCGGCCGGTGCGCAGCATCACATTGCTCCAGAAATCGGTGATGCGCGTGATGTGGTCTTCCCAATCCTCCACTGCCGCCTCGAAGATGGGGCCGATGACCTCGTCGCGCCTCGCCCGCGCATAGAAGATGCGGACGAGATTTGAGATCATCTGCTCCCGCAGGTCGGGATGGGCGGCGCCGGGATGCGCGAGCGGGTTGTCGGTCATGAATTGCAGTCCGGCAGGGAATGGCTCCCGATATGGCGGGGTGCTCCGCCCTTGCATAGGGCTGTCGGCGTCGCAGGCGCGCTACGACGCCTGCTCCAGCGAGGCATCGTCCGGGGCGCGTGTCTCGGCTGCGTCATGCCCCCGCTCCAGGAAGAGCCGCATCTCCTCCGCCAGGCTGAAGAAGCGGTCCCGAACCGCCTTGGCATGCGGATTGGCGCGCTCGATCGCCATGAAGACGTTGGGCGCGTCGTAGCGGACCATGTCGGTGGCCTGCATCAGCAGGTCGAAGCTCGCTGTCGTCATCCGGCGCGGCAGCGGCTCCATCCGCACCAGGATCTTGGCGATGAGATGGGTCAGGCCCTGAACCATCGCGACCTCGCGGTCATGCGCGTCGGGCGTGGTGACGATGACCTCGAGCTTCAGCACATGGCGCAGGAAGGCGGCGATGCGGGGCGTGGCGCCGCCGCGAATCGGACAGAGCGCGATCTTCAGGCCGGCGAGGCCGTTGCGGGCGCTCTGCGGGCCGAACAGCGGATGCGTGCCGACGATGCCGACATGCGTCGGCAGGCCTTCGACGAGAGCCCGGGCCGGCCCGATCTTGACCGAGCCGACATCCAGCACGACCGTGCCGGCGCGCAGATGGGGGTGCAGCGCCGCGATGGCGTCCGGAATGGCGGGAACGGGCACGGCGAGAATGACGAGGTCGCAAGCCGCGACCTCGTCTGCAGTGGCAGGAGACAGGCCGCGCCCACCGTCATCCGGCGAGGGCGGGCAATGCAGGTCGTGGATGCGCAGTGCGAAATGCGGCTGAAGATGGCGGGCCATCAGGCGGCCGAAGGCGCCGAAACCCATGATCCCGATGGTGGAAACGCTTCTGAGAGACGGTGACATCGCTTTGGTCCGGAAGGTGGGCCGCGATGTCGGAGAAGAGCCTGAAGTTCAACCGCCAGCGCGGCGGTTGAGCATGGGAACGCCACCGCCTCTATGAGGACGGGGCGTAATAGCTGCGGAGGCTGGCCATCAGGCTGGTCATGAGCTGCTTAAACCGCGAGGCGCGCGCGCGGTCAAGCAGGTTTGCGCGGAAGCGGCGGCTCAGGCCGCCTTCGCCTTGTCCATCAGCTCGACGAAGCGAGTGAACAGATAGTGGCTGTCCTGCGGGCCGGGCGACGCTTCCGGATGGTGCTGGACGCTGAAGGCGGGCCGGTCGGTCAGCGCGATGCCGCTGTTGCTGCCGTCGAAGAGCGAGACATGGGTCTCGACCGCGTTGGCGGGCAGGCTGGCGGGATCGACGGCGAAGCCGTGGTTCATCGAGACGATCTCGACCTTGCCCGTGGTCTTGTCCTGCACGGGGTGGTTGGCGCCGTGATGGCCCTGCTTCATCTTCATGGTCTGGCCGCCGATGGCGAGCGCCATCATCTGGTGGCCGAGGCAGATGCCGAAGGTCGGCACCTTCTTCTCGAGCAGTTCCTTGATCACGGGCACGGCGTATTCGCCGGTCGCGGCCGGGTCGCCGGGGCCGTTGGAGAGGAAGATGCCGTCCGGGTTCAGCGCCAGGATCTCCTGCGCGGTGGCGGTCGAGGGCACGACGGTGACCTCGCAGCCGGCCTTGGCGAGCAGGCGCAGGATGTTGCGCTTCACGCCATAGTCGATGGCGACGACCTTGTGCCTGGCCGTCTCGCGCTTGCCATAGCCTGCCGGCCAGACCCAGGGGGTCTCCTCCCAGTCATAGCGCTGGGTCGAGGTAACCAGCGGCACGAGGTCTAGACCCGCCATGGAGGGCAGGGCGGCCGCTTCCTTCTTCAGGCGCTCAATGTCGAAGACGCCGTCCGGGCTGTGAGCCAGGATGGCGTTGGGCATGCCGTTGTCGCGGATGAGCGCGGTGAGCGCGCGGGTGTCGACGCCGCAGATGCCGACGATGTTGCGCATCTTCAGCCAGGTGTCGAAATGCCGGGCGGAGCGCCAGTTCGAAGGCTCGGTGATGGCGGCGTGCAGCACGCAGCCGCGCACGCCGGAGGAGGCGGCGGCGTTGACCGTCTCGGTGTCCTCCTCGTTGACGCCGACATTGCCGACATGCGGGAAGGTGAAGGTGATGATCTGCCCGGCATAGGAGGGGTCGGTCAGGATTTCCTGATAGCCCGTCATCGCCGTGTTGAAGCAGACCTCGCCCGGCGCTTCGCCGACGGCACCAAGGCCGAAGCCTTCCAGCACCGTGCCGTCCGCCAGCACCAGGAGCGCAGTCGCGCGCGGTTCGGTCCAGCCGGTCTCGGCGGGGTTTCCTTCGTGAGCGGTCATGTCTATGTCTCGGTCCAGGCCGCTGATCGCGGCAGAATGCGGTGGCGGGGCTTGCGAAATCCGCTCCGCCGGTCTGGAACGCGAGCCTTAAAGAGGCGGGCCCGGCCCGTCAATCGAAGCTGGCGCAGGCCGCACACACAAAAAGGAACGACAGATGACGAGCCTGCGCGAGCGCTTCATGCCCGATATGAAGGAGGCGATGAAGGCCGGCGATAAGGACAAGGTGGCCGCGATCCGCTTGATCATCGCAGCGCTGAAGGAAAAGGACATCGAGGCGCGCGGCGCCGGCAAGGGCGAAGCGACGGAGGACGAGATCCTCGGCGTGCTGCAGAAGATGATCAAGCAGCGCCAGGAATCGATCGCGATCTACGACGCCAATGCCCGCCCCGAACTCGCCGATGGCGAGCGGGCCGAGGTCGCGGTCATTTCCGCCTATCTGCCCAAGCAGATGTCGGAGGACGAGGTGAAGGCCGCGATCGACAAGGCCATCGCCGAGACCGGCGCCACCGCCGTGAAGGACATCGGCAAGGTCATCGGCCTGCTGCGGGGCGCCTATGCCGGGCAGATGGATTTCGGCAAGGTCAGCCCGATGGTGAAGGCCGCGCTCGGCGGGTAACGCGCCGCAGTCGGGCGGGCGCTCAAGCCCGCTCGATATCCGTTTCGGAGAAATCCGCGCCTTTGTAGAGCAGCGGCCAGCCCTGGGCCTTCGCCAGCGCATAGGCCGCGCAATCGCCCATGTTCAGGCGCGCCGGGTGCCGGCCCTTGCCGTAGCGAGCATAGGCTTCGAAGGCGAGGTTGGCGTGCGCTTCGACAAAAGGGACGATGTCGATCCCTCGTTGGAGATGAAGTCGTCAAGCCAGTCTCGCGGCAGGCCTTTCGCCCCCGACACGACGAGAAGAGCCTCCAGCAGGTTGACGCTGGACAGAACGCGCCGGTGCGCGAGCGCCAGAATCCGCATGGATTCGGGCCGCTCCGGCTCTCCTGTCAGGCAGGCGATGATCGCGGAGGTGTCGACGACGATGCTCACCACATTCCGTTCTCATCGTAGCCGATGATGGCGTCCATTTCGTCCTTGGTCATGGACCGTTCGGGTGGTTCAACTCCGTACTTGCGATCGAGAGCGTCCATTCGCTTCATCGCCTCCGCCACGCGCCGCGCCTTTTCCTCTCGGACAATTCGTCCTTGCCGAGCTCGCTCCTGACGGCCTGGCGCACGGCCTCGGTCAAGCTCAGGCCGCAGCGGCGCGCGAGCAGGCGCATGGCCTCCTCGGTTTCGCGGTCCTTGATGTTGAGCGCCATGGCTTTCTTCCTTTTTCGCCCTTTTCTTTGTCACGAAGGGGCTGCTGTGGATATGTCGGCCAAGTGCCGCGCGACGCTGCAGGCCGCTTGGCAAGCGGCGGCCGAGGGCTCAGATAGAACCCCATGAAGTTCCCGCCCTCCATCCTCGAGGAGATCAAGGCGCGGCTGCCGGTTTCGGCGGTCGTGGGCAAGCGCGTGCGCCTGCAGAAATCGGGGCGTGAATGGAAGGGGCTCTCGCCCTTCAACGCCGAGAAGACGCCCTCCTTCTTCGTCAACGACCAGAAGGCCTCCTTCTTCGATTTCTCCTCGGGCAAGAACGGCGACATCTTCAAATTCGTGATGGAGACAGAGGGGCTTTCCTTCCCGGAGGCGGTCGAGAAGCTGGCGGGCGAAGCCGGGGTGACGCTGCCGAAGATCAGCCAGGAGGCGCAGGTCCAGGAGGAGCGGCGCAAGGGGCTGCACGAGGTGGTGGAACTCGCGGCGCAGTTCTTCGAGGCGCAGCTGACGGGCGAGCGCGGCGCCGCCGCGCGGCGCTATCTCTCGACCCGCGGGCTCGACGGGGAGGCGCGCACGCGCTTTCGTCTGGGCTACGGTCCGGCCGATCGCTTCGCCTTGCGCGACCATCTCGCAGCCAAGGGCGTTCCGGCCGAGCTGATGATGGAGGCGGGGCTGCTGGTGCATGGCGAGGAGATCGCCGTCCCTTACGACCGCTTCCGCGACCGTATCATGTTCCCGATCCATGACGTTCGGGGCCGCGTGATCGCCTTCGGCGGGCGGGCGATGAGCGCGGAGGTCTCGGCGAAGTACCTGAACTCGCCGGAAACGCCGCTCTTCCACAAGGGCTCTCTGCTGTTCAACCATCACAATGCCCGCAAGGCGGCCCATGACACGGGCCAGGTGATCGTCGTCGAGGGCTATGTCGATGTGATCGCGATGGCGCTGTCGGGCTTCCCGCAGACGGTGGCGCCGCTCGGCACGGCGCTGACGGAGGACCAGCTCGGCCTGCTCTGGCGCATGGCGGACGAGCCGGTGATCTGCCTCGATGGCGACAAGGCCGGCCGGAAGGCCGCGAGTCGGGCGATCGATCTGGCGCTGCCGCTGCTCGAACCCGGCAAGTCGCTCTCCTTCGCGCTGCTGCCGGACGGGCAGGACCCGGACGATCTGGCGCGTTCCGGCGGCAAGTCGGCGATCGCGGAGGTCCTGGCCGCGGCGCGCCCGCTCGCCGACATGCTGTGGCAGCGCGAGGTCGAGGCCGGCCCGCTCGATACCCCGGAGCGACGCGCCGCCTTCGAGCGCCGGCTGAAGGAGCCGCTGGGCCAGATCCGCGACGAGGCGACCCGCCGGCATTATCGCCGCGAGATGGACGAGCGGCTGGCCCAGCTCTTCGCGAGCGCCGCGCCGGCCCGGCCCGAGCGGGGAAACGGAGGCTTCCAGCGCGGCAAGGGCAGCTTCTCGGGCGGCGGGCGCGGCGGCAGCTTCCGGCAGGTGCCGCCCTGGCTCGCCGGCCCGCTGCGGGCTTCGAGCGCGCTCACCCAGTCGCGGATGATCGCCAGGGTTCGCGGCGAGGACCAGCGCGAGGCCTTCATTCTGCTGGCTCTGGCCAGCCATCCCGAGCTGATCCTGCGTTGCCTCGACGACATCGCCGAGCTCTCGCTCGACGGGCCGGCGGCCGAGCGCGTGCGCCAGGCGCTGCTCGACGCGGTCGATGAAAGCCTCGACCGGGAGCGTCTCGCCGAGCGGCTGGCGCAGCCGCGGGTGAGGGAGGCCTACAGCCAGTTGCTGGCTGTCACGGGGCCGGCCGAGCGCCTGAAACTGGCGCAAGGCGCTGATCCTGAATCGGTTTTCGACTCGATTCATCAGGCCGTCGTCTTGCATCAGCGCGCGCGGACGCTAAATAGCGAGTTGCGAGCAGCCGAGCGTGCATTGGCTGACGAAGCGACCGAAGCCAATTTCGCCTGGATCAAGGACGTCAAGGCCCGCCTCGAAACGATCGAGGGCATCGAGGCCATGTCCGAGGATTGAAGCGCCGGGCCTTGGTGGTCGCTGCCCGTCGATGTGCGCGAAGGCCTCGGGTGGTTCACGATTCGTCAACGAGGTCGGGTGCCATCTGCGAACGAGTGATTTGGGTGGGTGAGCGCGCCGGGCCTGCGGTCGCGCCGCCCTTTTATGCGTCGGTATATGGCCACGGCCATTCCGGCGCAGGAGCGGAGCGCTATTGATGGCGACGAAAGCGAGCGAACGGGACAAGACCGATCAGGTTGCGCCGGATGCCCCTCCGACCACCGACGGTCCCCTGCTCGACCTGACGGATCAGGCCGTCAGGCGGATGATCAAGCTCGCGAAGAAGCGCGGCTATGTCACCTATGACGAACTGAACGAAGTGCTGCCCTCGGAGGAGTTCTCGTCCGAGCAGATCGAGGACGTGCTCGGCCAGCTCAGCGAGCAGGGCATCAACGTCGTCGACAACGAGGATCCGGAAGCCGCCGGCGAGGACCGCGCCAACCGCAAGGAAGGCGCCGCGGCCGGCGACGAGGACGAGGTCGAGGGCGGCGACCTGGTCGAGGCCTCGCGCCAGACCCTGCCGACGGAAACCAAGCGCAATCTCGAACCGACCGAGCGCACCGACGATCCGGTGCGGATGTATCTGCGCGAGATGGGCTCGGTCGAGCTGCTCTCCCGCGAGGGCGAGATCGCGATCGCCAAGCGCATCGAGGCCGGCCGCGAGGCGATGATCGCAGGGCTCTGCGAGAGCCCGCTGACCTTCCAGGCGATCATCATCTGGCGCGACGAGCTGGTGGACGGCAAGGTTCTGCTGCGCGACATCATCGATCTCGAGGCGACCTATGCTGGCCCGGACGGCAAGAACCCGGTCGTAGCCGGCGAGGAGGGCGCAGAGGAGGCCGAGGCCGCCGAGACTCCGGAGGGGGAGACCCCGCCGGACATGGACGACGACGACATGGAGAACAACGTGTCGCTTTCGGCCATGGAGGCCGAGCTCAAGCCGCGCGTTCTGGAAACCTTCAACGCCATCGCCGACGACTACAAGAAGCTGCGCCGCCTGCAGGACCAGGACATTGCCGGCCGGCTGGAGAACGCCAAGCTCTCCCCCTCGCAGGACCGCAAATACAAGAAGCTCAAGGACGACATCATCACCGCGGTGAAGTCGCTCTCGCTCAACAACAACCGCATCGAGGCGCTGGTCGAGCAGCTCTACGACATCAACAAGCGCCTGATCGGCCATGAGACGCGCCTGCTGCGGCTTGCCGAGAGCTATGGCGTCGGCCGCGAGGACTTCCTCAAGCAGCATGTCGGTGGCGAGCTCGATCCGAAATGGGTCCTGCGCGTCTCCAAGCTGGGCTCGCGCGGCTGGAAGGAATTCGTCGCCGCCGAGAAGGACCGGATCAAGGATCTGCGGGAGGAGGTGCACACGCTCGCCTCCGAGACGGGCCTGGAAATCCAGGAGTTCCGCAAGATCGTGCTGATGGTCCAGAAGGGCGAGCGCGAGGCGCGTCAGGCGAAGAAGGAGATGATCGAGGCAAACTTGCGTCTCGTGATCTCGATCGCCAAGAAATACACCAATCGCGGCCTGCAGTTCCTCGACCTGATCCAGGAAGGGAATATCGGCCTGATGAAGGCGGTCGACAAGTTCGAGTACCGCCGCGGCTACAAGTTCTCCACCTACGCGACCTGGTGGATCCGCCAGGCGATCACCCGCTCGATCGCCGACCAGGCCCGCACGATCCGTATCCCCGTCCACATGATCGAGACGATCAACAAGATCGTGCGGACCTCGCGCCAGATGCTGCACGAGATCGGCCGCGAGCCGACGCCTGAGGAACTGGCCGAGAAGCTCGCCATGCCGCTGGAGAAGGTGCGCAAGGTCCTCAAGATCGCCAAGGAGCCGATCTCGCTGGAGACCCCGATCGGCGACGAAGAGGACAGCCATCTCGGCGACTTCATCGAGGACAAGAACGCGATCCTGCCGATCGACGCGGCGATCCAGA
This sequence comes from Allobosea sp. TND4EK4, assembly GCF_900156025.1. GTDB lineage: Bacteria > Pseudomonadota > Alphaproteobacteria > Rhizobiales > Beijerinckiaceae > Allobosea. Next base: position 329,146 of record NZ_FTMO01000002.1, on the reverse strand, counting down.
GCAACCTGCGCGAGACCACGACGCGCGTGCTCGCCTCGCTCACCCCGCGCGAGGAGCGCGTGCTGCGCATGCGCTTCGGCATCGGCATGAACACCGACCACACGCTCGAAGAGGTCGGCCAGCAGTTCAGCGTCACCCGCGAGCGCATCCGCCAGATCGAGGCGAAGGCGCTCCGCAAGCTGAAGCATCCGAGCCGGAGCCGGAAGCTCAGGAGCTTCCTGGACAATTGAGGTCGTTCAACCTTCTGTCTTCAAAGGGCGCTCCGGCGCCCTTTTTCACAAAACGTTATCAAGGAACGCGAATACTCCGGGCTCGGACTGTCGGAACGGGCAGGGGCACAATGGCTTTGACACGCGGACAATGGATCGCGAGCGTCCTGCTGTCGCTGGTTCTGGCGTTCCCCATGACAACGCTCATCTCGTCGATGGTGATCTTCCCGATCTTGGCCTTCGGGCTCCTGGCCCTGATGGCCAATACCGGCCCAATCTTGCTGATCATCGTCGCGGGCTTGCGCCGCTTCGGCTGGGCCCCGGATTGGCCCCGCCTCCTTCCCATGTGGCAAGCCTCGGCCATCCTCTGGATTGGCTGTGCCTACGGCTTGTCGCATTGGGGCGATGTCGGTTCGAGCATCGGCGCGAAAAACAGTTCCTATCTCAAGATGCTGTTCGCGCCGTGGCTCTTCCTCGCAGGCCAGCCAATTGTGTAAGGCGCCGGCAACGCCGGGACTGAGCTAGGCGTCATAGACCGGCGAGGCAGGCCGCCTCCCTCACATCCCCTTCACCAGCGCCACCAACTGGTCGAGCGCCGTGCCCCAGCCCTGCTGGAAGCCCATCTCCTCGTGCTGCTTGCGGCCAGCCTCGTCCTTGTGCAGGGCGCGGGCGGTGTAGAGCGTTCCGATCGCCGTCGGCTCGATTTCGATCAAGGCGGTCATGAAGCCGGAGCCCAGCGGGCGGTAGCCGGGGCCGAGCGCGTCGGTGAAGACCAGCAGCGTCTCGGGGACGACGAAGAGAAAACAGCCGGTGCTGTCGTGCTTCTCGCCATTGGGGCCCTCCATCACGGTGCGGAATTGGCCGCCGGGGCGCAGGTCGATCTCGCAATGCGTGGTGCGCCAGGGGGCCGGCGTGAACCATTGCTTGAGCAGGGCCGGCTCGGTCCAGGCACGCCAGACCAGATGCGGCGGCACCGCGACCTCGCGCTTGAGTTCGAGATCGAGCGCCGGGTCGAAGGCGGCGGCGGGCAGGGTCGTCATGGGCGTTCCTCGTCATTTTTCAGTTGCAGGACGAAGGCGTCGAGCTGGTCCAGGCGCTGCGTCCAGAGGTTGCGCTGCGCCTCCAGCCAGGTTTCGGCGGCGGCGAGAGGCTCCCGGCACAGGGAGCAGGTGCGCACACGCCCGGATTTCGCCGTGGTGACGAGCCCGCTCTCCTCCAGGACCTTGAGGTGCTGAAGGAAGCTCGGAAGCGCCATTTCGAAAGGCCGGGCGAGTTCGCTGACCGAGGCCGGCCCCCGCCCCAAAGCCTGCACCACCGCGCGCCGGGTCGGATCGGCCAGGGCGCGGAAGGTGTCGTCGAGGGCGGGGGGCGTCGCGGACATGGCGCGATCCAAGCCCAGAAAAATACTTAGGTCAATACCTAAGCTTTATGGTCGCGGGCGGATAGGCCCGGCAGCGGGGTTGATCCCGGCCGCGGCTTGCGGCTTGCTGGCCGCTGCTCCCCGGAGGCTTGCGCCCATGTCCCCCGAATTCCTGCTCACCTCCCTGATCATCGTCGCCTCGCCGGGCACCGGCGCGCTCTACACCATCGCCGCCGGGCTCACGCGCGGCTCGCGGGCCAGCCTGCTCGCGGCCTTCGCCTGCACCCTCGGCATCGTGCCGCATCTGCTCGCGGCGATGCTGGGGCTGGCGGCGCTGCTGCATGCCAGCGCGCTCGCCTTCGCGGTCGTGAAATATGCCGGCGTCGCCTATCTGCTGTTCATGGCCTGGCAGACGCTGCAGGAGCATGGCGCGCTTTCGGTCGATACCAGGCCGGATGCGCGCTCTGCCTGGCGGGTGCTGCGCGACGGGCTGGCGCTCAACCTGCTCAATCCCAAGCTCTCGATCTTCTTCGTCGCCTTCCTGCCCCAGTTCATCGCAGCCGACGGGGCGGGCCCGATGGCGCGGATGCTGGAATTGTCGGGCGTCTTCATGGCGATGACCTTCGTGGTCTTCGCGCTTTACGGCGCTTTCGCCGCAGCGATGCGGGACAAGGTGGTGAGCCGCCCGGCGGTGATGGCCTGGCTCAGGCGCAGCTTCGCGGCCGCCTTCGTCGCGCTCGGGGCCAAGCTCGCCCTGACGGAGCGTTGAACTTGGCCCGCCAGACGCTTCTGACGGTCGAGACGCGCGGGCCCGGCCTTTACGAGTTCACGCGCCGGGCCGACGCGTTCCTGCGCGAGGGCGGGGAGGAGAGCGGGCTGATGACGGTCTTCGTCCGCCACACCTCCTGCTCGCTGCTGATCCAGGAGAACGCCGATCCGGACGTGCAGCGCGATCTCGACGCCTTCTTCCGCAGGCTGGTGCCATCGGCGGACGATCCGGCGATGGATTATCTCGTCCACCGGGCGGAGGGTCCGGACGACATGCCCGCCCATATCAAGGCGGCGCTGAGCCCGGTCAGCCTCTCGATTCCGGTGATGGGCGGGCGGCTGATGCTCGGCACCTGGCAGGGCCTCTACCTGTTCGAGCATCGCGTGCGCCCGCATCGCCGCGAGGTGGTTCTGCACCTCGCGGCGTGAGCAGGCTTCTCAGGCGGGTGGCGCCACCACGAGCGCGACCATCCTGCGGACCAAGGGCAGGATGACCAGGAGCGTCGGGAAGGCGACGAGCCAGGACAGGCCCCAGGAGATGGGCCAGACCCTGAGCAGATCGGGGCCGAAGCCCAGCGCCTTGAGGGTTGCGATGCCCGAGACCACGAAGGTCATCAGCACCGAGAGGATGAGCGGCATCACCACCGCGCCGTAGCGGGCAGGGAGCTTGCGGTATCCAGATCGTGACATGGGTTAGGTCTTTCGCAAGCGGCAGGCCATCGATGAGCATCCTGACGGCCGAGCCGAGGAGGATGCGTTGCCTGACGTGAGACGCTTACGAACGGGCATGGACCCGATGAGGGCTCCATAATCCAAGCCCTTGCCCTTGCCAAGATGCTGCTGGCCACGGGGAGGCCGCTCTGGTGGCGCTCGTGCCGGCGCTTGGCAGGAGGGATGCGGGCGACTACTTCTCCCTGCATCGACGATCATGGGCCAATCTGTTCGGGCCGGAGGAGTGCCGCGATGTCCTTCCTGAAATCGCTGTTCGGCGGCGGGCGCAAGCCGGCCGAGGAGAAGCCCGCCGGCCCGGTCAAGAGCATCGAGCACAACGGTTTCACCATCCATGCGACGCCCTACAAGGAAGAGGGCGGCTATCAGCTCTGCGGCGTGATCGAGAAGGTCGTCGAGGGCGAGACGAAGAGCCACCGCTTCATCCGCGCCGACCGCTTTCCGGGAGAAGAAGACGCGGCGAACTTCACCCTGACCAAGGGGCAGCAGATCGTCGATACGGAAGGCGAGCGCATCTTCCGCTGAGGTCATCTGCGAGCGCGAGACACGCGCGCGACCTTTTGTCCGGGAACGCTTCGGGCCGCCGGCTGTTCACCTGAACACATCCCCATCAAGTTCAGGAGAACGCCATGAGCGATCTGGCCGGTAAGAAAATCGCGATTCTCGCCACCAACGGCTTCGAGCAGTCGGAGCTCGACGTGCCGCATGCCGCGCTGAAGAAGGCCGGCGCCATCGTCGAGATCGTCTCGCCGGAGCAGGGCGAGATCAAGGGCTGGGACCAGAAGGATTGGGGCCGGCCGGTGAAGGTCGACCGCGCGCTGGACCAGGCTCGCGCCGATGATTACGACGCCATCGTGCTGCCGGGCGGGCAGATGAACCCCGACACGCTGCGCGGCAACGACAAGGCGCTGGCGCTGATCAAGAGCTTCTTCGAGCAGGGCAAGGTGGTCGCCGCCGTCTGCCACGCGCCGTGGCTGCTGATCGACACCGGCATCGCCAAGGGCCGCAGGCTCACCTCCTACAAGACGATCAAGCAGGACATGATCAATGCCGGTGCGCAGTGGGAGGACAGCGAAGTCGTCACCGACAAGGGCGTCGTGACCTCGCGCAATCCGAACGACCTGCCGGCCTTCGTCGCCAAGATCATCGAGGAAGTGAACGAGGGACGCCACGAGCGCCGCGCCGCCTGACCCGGCCTGTATCACCCGGTCTGCATCTCCGGAAGCCGCGGCCCTCGGGCTGCGGCTTTCTTGCGAAACGCATTCCTCGCCTGTGTCGGCGGCAGTTGTTCTCGCGCCGTTAGCTGCTAAGCCTCGGCTTGAAGGCCGCGAGAGCCAGCGCCGAGGAAACATGGCCCCGAACGACGATGCGGCGCGCTATGCGCCCGATTCTTCTTATGCCTGGCTGCGGCTCGCCGTCGCGCTGCTCGTCGGGACGGCCGCCTGCGTCGGCACATGGTCCGTGGTCGTGGTGCTGCCTTCGGTGCAGCAGGAGTTCGATACGCTGCGCGCGGGAGCGGCGCTGCCCTATACCTGCGTGATGCTGGGCTTCGGCTTCGGCAACATCGCGATGGGGCGCATCGCCGACCGCTACGGCATCCTCGTGCCGATCGTTCTGGGAGCGCTGCTGCTGGGCCTTGGCTACATGGTCGCGGGGCTGACTCAGACGCTCTGGCAGTTCGCGCTGGTCCATCTTTTCATCGGCGTCGGCGGCGGAGCGGGCTTCTCACCCCTGATCGCCGACCTCTCGCATTGGTTTCGGCGGCATCGCGGACTGGCCGTGGTGTTCGGCGCTTCCGGCAGCTACCTCGCCGGCGTGATCTGGCCGCAGGTGATCACCTGGGGCGTGGCGCATCACGGCTGGCGCGCGACGCATATCGGGATCGGCATCGCCGTGCTGGCGGTGATGCTGCCTCTGGCGGGTTTCTTCCGACGGCGGCCTTCGGCCGCGAGCCTCGCGGCCGCCGAAGCGGCCAGCGCCGGGGCGCGGGGCGATCTGGGTCTTTCGCCGAACCAGCTGCAATGGCTGCTCGCCGTCGCCGGCTTTTCCTGCTGTGTCGCGATGGCGATGCCGCAGGTCCATCTCGTCGCCTATTGCGGCGACCTTGGCTATGGCGTCGCGCGCGGCGCGGAGATGCTCTCGCTGATGCTGGCGCTCGGAATCGTCAGCCGCATCGGCTCGGGCTTCGTCGCGGACCGCATCGGCGGGGCGGCGACGCTGGCGCTGGGCTCGCTGATGCAGGGGCTGGCGCTCTTTCTCTATCTCTGGTTCGACGGGCTGACCTCGCTCTTCATCGTGACGGGCATCTTCGGGCTGTTCCAGGGCGGCATCGTGCCGATGTACGCGGTGATCATCCGCGAATACCTGCCGGCGCGGGAGGCGGGGACCCGCATCGGCATCGTCATGTCCGCGACGATCCTCGGCATGGCCTTCGGCGGCTATGTCTCCGGCGCGATCTTCGACGCCTTCGCCTCCTATCGCGCGGCCTTCCTGAACGGGCTGGCCTGGAACCTGCTTAACCTCGCGATCGTCTGCTGGCTGATGATGCGGGCGCGGCGCGCGGCGGCGGGCGGCGCAACGCCGGCCGCGGCCTGAGCAGGGGCCTTTTCGCCTGCGGCGGTTGATGGCGTTCGCGCTTGCCGCTACCGACGATGGCCGGACGCGGGGCGCGCTGCGGGGCGAGGAGAGGCATGATGGACGAGGTCGGTGTCACACGGGACGAGGCCCCTCGCGGCCAGCTGACGGTTCGCGTCAATGCGATGCCGGCAGATACCAATGCCAATGGCGACATCTTCGGCGGCTGGGTGATGTCGCGCATGGATGCTGCCGGCGGCATCGCCGGCGTGGACAGGGCGCAAGGGCGCGTCGTCACCGTTGCGGTGGAGGCAATGACCTTCATCCATCCGGTCAAGGTCGGCGACGTGCTCAGCGTCTATACCGAGATCGAATCGGTTGGCCGGACCTCGATGCGCATCCATATCGAGGCTTGGGCGAAGCGCTTCAGGACCACGCTGCACGAGAAGGTCACCGATGCGACCTTCACCTTCGTCGCGATCGATGAGGAGGGGCGCCCGCGGCCGGTGCCGCGGGAAGAGACCACGGACGAACCGAAAACCTAACGTTAGGTCAATCAGAGTGAATCCAGATTGATTCAAAACGGGCCAAGTTTAAACGTTCTTTAAGCGCAGTTGCGCATCTTTCCTCGACAAGCCGGGTCAAGCCGGCGCGGGGAAAATCCTTCATGTCCGTTCGACGCTGCATGCGGTTCCAGCCGCCCGGCCACCCCGCCGGGAGGATGAGGATTCGCGTGCCGGCCGCAACGGAATCGCCCTTTTCCCGGTTGGCGGACACACCGCCTCCGAGCCGCTGAATCCTTCTTCTCGCGTCGCGTAATGCGGAGACGACCTCATGACGAATGCCAAGCCAGCGCGTGAGCGCAAGCCGATGCGGATCGGCATCGCGACCCGCATCTATGCGGCGCTGGGCACGCTGACCGCGCTGACGATCGTCTCGACCGGCGTCGCGTTCCTGTCCTACCAGCGCGTCGAGACGACGGTCGACGATCTCGTCGAGCAGAAGATGCCGGTGGTCCAGCTCGCGCTCGAGCTGTCGCAGGCCGCAACGCAGTCGACCGCGCTCGCCGCCCGCTTCAGCGAGGTCGCGACGGTCCAGCAGCGCTCGGCCCTGACCGGCGAGCTCGACAAGGTCGAGTCGCGGCAGATGGATTTGCTGCGTCGCATCTCCCAGCAGGGCAAGGTCGACCAGTCGAAGACGCAGAAGGCGATCGACGCGCTCTCGCGGGAGATCAACGACATCAACGATCTCACAGGCGACCGCCTGCGTAACGGCGCCGACCAGGTGACGGCGCTTGCCAACCTGACCAAGGCCCGCGACGCTTTCAGCAGCATCGCCGACTTCGAGACTTCCGACGCACAGTTCAACCTCAAGATGGGCATCTCCAGCGCCGCTCAGGTGTCCAGCGACCAGGTCGAGGCCGCGGTCAACCAGATCATCGACAAGGATCTGGCCCTGGTCTCGTCGCTGCAGGCCCTGCAGCTCCAGACGAGCGAACTCGTCGGCCTGCTGCGCGAGATCTCCCAGGTGGACAGCCCGGTGCGCTTCGGGCAGCTCAAGACGCAGCTCAATGCCAATATCAAGCGCCTGATGGCCCTGCTCTCCGATGCCGAAGCCCTGCGGCAGAATCCCGAGCGGTCCAAGGCCGTGCAGGCGATCGTCAACCTGAGCGCCGACCGCAACGGCGTCGTCGCCATCCGCGACCGCGAACTCGAGACGCGTGCCGGCATGGACAAGGGGCTGGAGCAGACCCGCGCTGCGGCCGACGCCGTTCGTCACGAGGTGGACCAGCTCGTCACCGCCTCGCGCAACGGCGCTGCGGCGACCAGCGCTTCGACCAGTGAGATGATCCAGCAGAGCAAGATGTGGCTGGGAGTCATCGGGGCAGGCTCGCTGCTGATCGCGCTTGCGCTGGCGCTGCTCTATGTGCGGCCGGCGATCGTTGGGCGTCTCAACCGTCTGTGGGGCGCGACGCGCGCGATCGCCGACGGGGCCCTCGAGACCGTCGTCGATACCCGCGGCAACGACGAAATCTCCGACATCTCGAAGAGCGTCCTGCTCTTCCGGGACAATGCGGTGGCGCTGCGCGCCGCCGAGGCCGCCAAGCTCGAGGACGAGCAGCGGTCGCAGGAGCAGCGCCGCCAGATGATGCAGGAACTCGGCGAGGCCTTCGGCGTCGTCGTCGCCGCCGCCGCCGCCGGCGACTTCAGCCAGCGGGTCGCGGCGCAGTTCGCCGATCCGGAGCTCAATGCGCTCGCCGGCTCGGTCAACGAGCTGCTCGGGACCGTCCAGTCGGGCCTGTCCGAGACTTGCAACGTGCTGGCCGAACTTTCGGCCGGCCACCTCTCCACCCGCATCGAGGGTCTCTATCAAGGCGCCTTCGCCGAGCTCAAGGACGGTACGAACGCGCTGGCCGACGAGTTCGAGAGCACGCTGGCGCGTCTGTCGGAGACCGTCTCTGCCGTGCGCAGCGCCACGAGCGAAATTCTCGACGGCGTGACGGATCTCGCCGAGCGGACGAGCGAGGAGAGCAACGCCGTCTCGATGGCGACGAACCAGCTCGGCGCCTTCGCCGGCACCGTCAAGAAGACCGCGAGCGAGGCCGCGCAGGCGACCGGCATGGCCCAGAACGCCGAGGAGCGGGCCCAGCAGGGCGAGAAGGTGGTCGCCTCCGCGCTGGAAGCGATGCAGCGCATCCGGCAGTCCTCAAGCAAGATCTCGGAGGTCATCGCGATGATCGACGAGATCGCCTTCCAGACCAACCTGCTGGCGCTGAACGCCGCCGTCGAAGCCGCCCGTGCCGGCGATGCCGGCAAGGGGTTTGCGGTGGTCGCCACCGAGGTCCGCAGCCTCGCCAAGCGCTCGGCCGACGCGTCGAACGACGTCAAGAAGCTCGTCGAGGCCGCCCATGGCGACGTCAAGGTCGGCGTCGGCCTCGTCGAGGAAACCTCGGCGATGTTCGGCGCGATCGTCGGTTCGGTGAATGAGCTGACCGGTCTGATGAACGGCATCTCGCAGACGGCCCGCAGCCAGGCGAGCGACGTCTCGGCGATCAACACCGAGATCGACGGCATCGGCACGATGGCGCACCAGAATGCGGCGCTGGTCGAGGAGACCAACGCGGCGCTGGCGCTGACCGACGAACAGACCCGCGCCCTCACCGAGCACATCGCCCGCTTCCAGTTCCGCGAGGGCCACGCCGCCCATAGCGAAGGCCAGAATCTGGCGCACGCGGCCTGATCCCGGCCTCAGGAAACGACACAGTGAGGAGCCCCGCGGCGCATGCCGCGGGGCTTTTCTTTTTTCCGGGATGCTGTAGGCGAGGAGCGGGCCGGTAGCTCAATGGTTAGAGCTCGCTGCTCATAACAGCGCCGGTGCCGGTTCGAGTCCGGCCCGGCCCACCACTTCCGTTGAGGACAGCGAACCGACCGACCCCCGCGGTCTATCAGGCGGCGAGATCGAGCACGACGCGGCCTTCGATCTGGCCCTTGTGCATCCGCTCGAAGACATCGTTGATGTCCTCGAGCCTGGCGGTCTCCACCGTCGCCTTGACCTTCCCATCGGCCGCGAAGTCGAGCGATTCCTGCAGGTCGAGCCGCGTACCGACGATCGAGCCGCGCACGGTGATGCCGTTCAGGACCATCCCGAAGATGTCGAGCGGGAAGCCGCCCGGCGGCAGGCCGTTGAGCGCGATCGTGCCGCCGCGCGCGACCATGCCGATCGCCTGTTCGAAGGCCTTGGGGCTGACCGCCGTGACGAGCACGCCCTGCACGCCGCCGCCGGTCTCGCGGCGGATGACGGTCCGCGGGTCCTCGTTGCGGGCATTGACCGTGACGGTCGCGCCCAGCCGCCTGGCGAGATCGAGCTTCGCGTCGTCGATGTCGACGGCCGCGACGTTGAGGCCCATGGCCTTGGCGTATTGCACCGCCATGTGGCCGAGCCCGCCGATGCCGGAGATCGCGACCCAGTCGCCGGGCTTGGTGTCGGTGACCTTGAGCCCCTTATAGACCGTGACACCGGCGCAGAGCACCGGGGCGATTTCGGTGAAGGATATGTTCTTCGGCAGGTGGCCGACGAAGTTGGGGTCCGCGACGACATAGTCCGCGAAACCGCCATTCACCGAATAGCCGGTGTTCTGCTGCGTCTCGCACAACGTTTCCCAGCCGCCGAGGCAGTGCCGGCAATGGCCGCAGGCGGTGTAAAGCCAGGGCACGCCGACACGGTCGCCCTCCTTGACGTGCTTGACGCCCGCGCCCACCGCCGAGACGAAGCCGACGCCTTCATGGCCGGGGATGAAGGGCGGGTTGGGCTTCACCGGCCAGTCGCCCTCTGCGGCATGAAGGTCGGTATGGCAGACCCCGGAGGCCTTGATCGCGACCTGGATCATGCCTGGGCCGGGCTCGGGTACCGGCACCTCGTCGATCGTCAACGGCTTGCCGAACATCCGCACAACGGCGGCCTTCATCGTCCTGGCCATAGCTGGACCCTCCATCTGGAATGGTTCGGAACGTCGGACGCGATCCCGACTCCGGTGCGCGATAAACTATGAGCCCGCAGACGGAAGAGGCGCTTGATTCAACGCAAGGCGCGCCGGCTGGTGCGTTGTTGCCGGACGCAGGCCAAAAGAGAGCACCCCCTGGGGGCCGCGCTGCTGGAGCATAAGCGAAGATGATGAGAGGCCGCAATGATTCCGCGGGCCCCGAGGACATCGGGCGCGGCTCGTCGCGCTGTGGTACGACCCACTGTGCCTTCGTCCAGATGGGAGGCCGTCGTGAACCCTCCATCGCCCTTTAAACGGTCAGGGGCTTTGCGATAGGACAATGGGCGTGGCGTTCGGCTCGCCATGGAGGCAGGGTGAGTCGACCCGCGCAACGGCATAAGGCGAGATGGACTGAATGGCCGATCCGGCAGTGAACGACCCGAACGCCTTGCCGCCCGCTACGCATCCCCTGGCGAAAGCATTCCCGCTGGCCGAGGTCGTCAGCGATCTCGGACTCATCTTCATCGACGAGGGCGCGAAGATTGCGAGCTGGAATGTCGGGGCGGCTCATCTGACCGGGTGGGAGCCCGGAGAGATCATCGGCCAGGACATGGCGGAGCTGTTCGCGGCCGATGCGTGTTTCGGTGTCGAGGCGCTGCTGGCGGGAGCGCGTGCGGCGGGAACCGCCTCGGCGCTCTCGCGCCTGCGGCGCAAGGACGGGTCGTCTTTCCAGGCCAGCATCTCGGTGTCGCCTCTCGTCGATCGCCCCCCGATCCCTTCCGGATACGCGCTGGTGCTCCGCGACGTTTCGGCGGAGGTCGCGAATGACGAGGCGCGCCAGGCGCGCGAGGCCCATCTGCGGTCGATCCTGGAGACGGTCCCCGATGCCATCGTGGTGATCGACGAGCGGGGCGCCATCCAGTCCTTCAGCACCGCCGCCATCCGCCAGTTCGGCTATACGGCGGAAGAGGTGCAGGGCAGGAACATCAAGATCCTGATGCCGTCGCCCTATCGCGAGCATCATGACGGTTATCTTGAGCGCTACCTCGGGACGGGGGAGCGCAGGATCATCGGCATCGGCCGGGTCGTGGTGGGCCAGCGCAAGGACGGCTCGACCTTCCCGATGGAACTCGCGGTCGGGGAGATGCACTCCGGCGGGCGACGCTATTTCACCGGCTTCATCCGGGACCTGACCGAGCGCCAGAGGACGGAAACCCGGCTTCAGGAACTGCAAACCGAGCTCGTCCATATGTCGCGCTTCACGGCGCTCGGCGAGATGGCCTCCACGCTCGCCCACGAGATCAACCAGCCGCTCACCGCCATCGCCAACTACCTCAAGGGGTGCCGGCGTATCCTGCAGCGCATGGAGGGCGACCAGGTCGCCATGCTGGAAGACGGGCTGAACAAGGCGGCCGAGCAGGCCTTGCGGGCCGGGCAGATCATCCGCCACCTGCGCGACTTCGTGGCGCGGGGGGAAAGCGACCGCCATGTCGAGGTCCTGACCAAGCTGATCGAGGAGGCGAGCGCGCTCGCCCTGGTCGGCGCGAAGGAGCGGGGCATCCGCGTCGCCTATCTGTTCGACCCGAAGGCCACCTTCGTCCTGGCCGATCGCATCCAGATCCAGCAGGTGCTGCTCAATCTCATCCGCAATGCCATCGAGGCGATGAGCGGGGAGAAGCGGCGCGAGCTCGTCGTCGCGACCGCCCGCATCTCCCATGAAGCGATCGAGGTGTCCGTCACCGACACCGGGCCCGGGCTCGCACCGCAGATCGTCGAGCAGCTTTTCCAACCCTTCGTGACGACGAAGAAGCATGGCATGGGCGTCGGCCTCTCGATCTGCAGGACGATCGTCGAGGCGCATGGGGGGCGGATCTGGGCCGAGCCGGTCCCGGAAGGGGGAACCCGTTTCGTTTTTTCACTCAGGGCGGTCGATCCCGAGGAGATGACCCATGCAAAGTGATGCCATCGTCCATGTGGTCGATGACGACGTGGCCGTCCGGCAGTCCCTGTCGTTCCTGCTCGCCTCCGATGGGCTTCCGGTCCGGCTGCATGAATCGGCCGGGCATTTCCTGGCCAGCGTCAAGGAGCTTTCGGCGGGGTGCATCATCACAGATGTCCGCATGCCGGGCATCGACGGCATCGAGTTTCTGCGCCAGCTCGGGCAGCGCGGGATCGCGCTGCCCGTCATCGTGATGACCGGCCATGCCGATGTCCCGCTCGCCGTGGAGGCGATGAAGCATGGGGCGATCGATTTCATCGAGAAGCCTTTCGACGACGAGTTGATGATCTCGACCGTGAAGGCCGCTCTCGACCGGTATCAGCATCAGGCGAAGCGAGACGCCTTCAGCAGCGATATCCAGGCGCGGATCGATGCCCTGAGCGAACGCGAGCGACAGGTGCTCGAACGGCTGGTCGCCGGAAAGGCCAACAAGGTCATCGCCCATGAACTCGGGATCAGCCCCCGGACGGTCGAGATCTATCGCGCCAATGTCATGACCAAGATGCGCGCGACGAGCCTGCCCGAACTCGTGCGGTTCGTGCTGTTCACGTCTGGCGCTGCCTTGCCCTGAGCCGGACGCCCGGCGCGCCGCAGCGCCGCGCCGGGCGAGAGCTGCCATAGGGGATTTTCCTGAATTGGGGCGCCGGAGCGCTCCGGGCAGAATGCGCGCGGCAGGGCATCCAGCCCGCGTGGCCGAGGCAGGCGCGTTCATGACTGGCAAGACGGGGCCGACCGTCATCGTCGTCGACGACGACGATGCGGTGCGGCATTCACTTCAATTCGCGCTCGAGCTGGAAGGTTTCCAGGTCCGGACGTACGGAAACGGCGAGCAGCTCCTCTCGGCCGGCCTGATCGCCCGTGGCGGCTGCCTGGTGATCGACTACTCGATGCCGGGGCTCGACGGGCTCGCCCTCCTCGCCAGGCTGCGGGCGAACGGCGTCTGCGTCCCCGCGATCCTGATCAGCGCAAGGCTGACCGAAGACGTTCGCCGCCGTGCGGCCGAGGCGGGGTACCGGCGCATCCTGGAGAAGCCGCTCGAAGGGCCGGCCCTCGTCGACTGCATCCGCCAGGCCACATCTCCTGACGTTGGGGGATCCGGAACCTCCCTTAGGTGATCAATCCGAATAGGGGGCAGGCCCGCAGAAGGGTAGATTCGGGCATCGATTGACCGAACATGAGATTGATCCTCGTGCTCTCCCTGGCTCTGCAGACCTCCTCCCCCATCGCCGTCGCGCCCCAGCTGCGCCCGGCCGCCAGCACGCCGCGCATCTTCCGCAAGGACGAGGCGATCTTCATGCAGGGAGACCCCGCATCCTGCATCTACCAGGTGCTCTCGGGCGCGGTGCGGACGTGCCAGCTGCTTCGGGACGGAAGCCGGCAGGTGGACGGCTTCTTCCTCCCCGGCGACGTCTTCGGCATCGAGTGCACGAAGGTCTACAGCTTCAGCGCCGAGGCGATCGACACCACTGCGGTGCGGATCGTCCCGCGCCACCTGTGGAACGAACCGGGCGGCAGCGCCTTCGATGCGGTGATGCATGCGCTGGAGCGCACGCGCGCCCATCGTCTGCTGCTGGGCCGCAAGAACGCGGTGCAGAAGGTCGCCGCCTTCCTGCTCGACCTCTCCGACCGCATGGACGAGCAGGATTGCTTCGACCTGCCGATGTCGCGCCACGATATCGGCGACTATCTCGGGCTCACGATCGAAACCGTCTCGCGCACACTCTGCCAACTCGAGCGCGACGGAATCATCGAGCTGCCGAAGCACCGGCGCTGCATGGTCCTGCGTGACCGGCGGCGGTTGCAACGGCTCGATATCTGACTTTCACCTCGCCTTCAGGAACGTGACGACATCGTCGAGGACCGGAGCCTGCCACGGCAGGAGCCGGGAGAGGGCGATCGCGGTTCCGGCGTGGCCGAGGCCGGGATAGATCTTGAGCGTGACGGAGCCGGCGCCGGCCTGCCGCAGCGCCTGCGCGAGACGCTCGCTGTTGCGCGGCAGGACCGTCGTGTCGTCCGAGCCGGTGCCGAGGAAGATCGGCGGGGCGTCGCGACGGGCAAAGGTGACCGGCTGTGTCTGGGCCGGAACGCGCGCGTTGCCGAAGGCGTTTTTCGTGACGTCGATATCGAAAGGCAGGAAATCATAGGGGCCGGACAGGCCGACCGTGGAGCGGATGTCGCCGGCGCCAAGGCCCACGGCGGCGAGGTAGCGCCTGTCCAGCGTCAGCATCATCGCGTTATAGGCGCCGGCCGAATGCCCCATGAGGTGGATCTTGTCCGGCGCGCCGCCGAAGCGGGCGATGGTGTCGCGCACGACACGCAGCGCGAGCGCTCCATCCTCGATGAACGCCGGAAAACGGACCTCCGGCACAAGGCGATAATCCGCGATCACGGTGACGAAGCCGCGGGCCGACAGCGCATCGCCGACGAAGGAATAGGCTTCCTTCGTTCCATTGGCCCATGAGCCACCATAGATGAAGAAGACGACAGGCTTCGGGCCATCTCCGCCGCCCCTGGGCACATAGATGTCCATGCGCTGGCGGGCATGGGGGCCATAGGCGACATCGCGCGCGCCCTCGGTCAGGGCGCCCGGCCGCAGGGCGGCGCAGGCCGGCAGGGCAAGTCCCGCGAGCAGCGGAAGGAGCGTGCGGCGGGCGATCCGGGTCGTCATCGTCACCATGGGCCTGAGAAGCATGATTGCTGATACGGTGCGGCGCACCATGCCGGATCTACCCCGCCGTCGCATGACGCGCCTCGGTCGGTCCTCGACCGGACTGAACCAGCTTGCGGAAGCCCGCGTATCTCCCTTGAAAATCCTCGGAGATCGCCATGCGCTTCCTCGCCGGCTACATTGCCTTCCTCGTCGCCTTCGGCATCTGCGACGCCATCTGGCTCAGCACGATGACGGCGAAGCTCTACCGCCCCGCGCTCGGCGATCTGATCGTGGAGCAGGTGCGCTACTGGCCGGCGGCGCTGTTCTATTTCGGCTTCCCGCTCGGCGTGGTCTATTTCGCGCTGATGCCGGCGCTGCGGGACGGCAATGCCGGGTCGGCGCTGCTGAACGGTGCGCTGATCGGGCTGCTGGCCTACGCGACCTACGACCTGACGAACTACGCGACCTTGCGTCCCTGGACACTGACGATCACGCTCGCGGACCTCGCCTACGGCACCCTCGTCGTCGGTTTCTGCACCTGGGTTGCCTATCACGCGGTTCGCGTGGCGGGGCAGTGGGGCTGGGTCTGAGCCAGCTCTCCGCCCCATCTGCTCAGGTGGGGCTCAGCCTGTAGTGGTGGACGCCCCAGGCGTTTCCGCCCGCATGCCCGAAGAGGCCGCTGGTCGCCAGGAAGAACAGGCGCCAGCGTCGGCGCCAGAGCGCGGCATCCGAGCCATAGACCTCGCGCAGGATCGGATCGATCATCGGCAGGTTGCGGTCGAAATTCTCCAGCCACTGCTCGGCCGTCGCGCGGTAGTGCTCGCCGCTCCAGCGCCACTCGGCCTCGACGGCAAAGAGGTCGGGAAACTGGTGGGCGAGGGTCGCGCTGGGCATCAGCCCGCCGGTGAAGAAATGCTGCGCGATCCAGTCGCCGGCGTCGGCGGAATCGAAGCGGTAGCAGCCGCGGGCATGGGCGAAGACGTGGATGAAGAGCCGGCCATCCGGCTTCAGCCAGCCCCGAACCTGCCCGAGAAGCGCGCGCCAGTTCGCCATATGCTCGAACATCTCGACGGAGACGACGCGGTCGAACCGCTCCTCCGTCGCAAATTCGTTCATGTCCGCGGTGACGACTCGCAGATTTCCAAAATCGTGGCGGCGGGCCTGCTCCTCGATGAAGGCCCTCTGCGAGGCCGAGTTGGAGACTGCGACGATCCTTGCATCGGGATAATGCTCTGCCATCCACAGTGAGAGCGAGCCCCAGCCGCAGCCGAGCTCGAGGATGTCCTGCCCATCGGCAAGGCCGGCATGGTCCGCCGTCAGGGCCAGCGCAGTCTCCTCGGCAAAGGCGAGAGTGTCCCCCGGTGCGGCATAGTAGCAGCAGGAGTATTTCCGCCGAGGGCCAAGGATCTGGGCGAAGAAAGCGGAGGGCACCTCGTAATGCTGGGCGTTGGCGGCATCGGTATGGAGGGCGATCGGAAACGCCGCCATCTCGCGCGCGAAGGCGGCGGCGTCCGGCGATTGGGTGGCGAGAGACCGGTCGGTGCGCCCCACCAGCGAGGCGATCACCATGCGGCTGACCGCGTCCGGAACGGGAAGAGCCTCGCCCCAGTTCGAGAGCCTCCGCATGATGGTCATGGCGTCGCTCCTCCGGGGGGCAGCGGGATCAGGGCGCTCGTCCGCGCCTGGTAGGCGCGGTAGGCGTCTCCGTGCTTGGCGAGCATGTGCTCTTCCAGCGGCGGGATGCCGGAAATGCGGGTTAGCAGCAGCGTGATGCAGGCCGGCGCCAGCAGAGCGAGCCAGCCGAAGGCATAGCCCCCCGCCAGCGCTATCACCGCGTAGGAGCACCAGAGCAGACATTCGAAGAAGTAGTTGGGATGCCGCGACCAGCGCCACAGTCCGCGGTCGCAAACGCCGCCCGCGCCGGATCTGGCGAAGTCACGCAACTGGCCATCGGCGATGGCGCCGCCGGCAATGCCGGCGACGAAGACGAGGACGCCGATCAGGTCGCCCCAGCCGAGCGACGGGGCAGGGCCATGAGCGGCCAGCACGATCCCCATCCCCAGCGGGATGCTGGCCAAAGCCTGCATCTGCAGCATCCGGGCGAGTTGCCTGGGTGCGGCCGCGCCCCAGTCGCGCTTCAGTTTCGCATAGCGCGGGTCCTCGGTGATGCCCCTGGTCCGCCGGGCGATGTGCAGGCCGAGGCGCAGGGCCCAGGCGAGGGCCAGCGCAGCCACGAGCATGCGCCGCGACACCGGCCCCGTCCCGAACGGCAGCAACGCGCCCGCGACGCCCGTCGCTCCCAGACCGAAGGTCCAGACCACGTCGATCCAGCCGGAATTGCCGGTCCGGCGCTCGATCACGCTCGCCAATGCCATGGAGGCCGACATCGCCGCTGCCACGAAAACAAGGGCTGCTGCGAAGGATGCGAGCGTCAAAACCGCACCAGCGGTTGCAGCAGCCGGCCAAGCCAGCCCTGCAACTGCACGCCGCCGGTCATCGCGACGATGCAGGTGCATCCTTCGACGGGATCGACGCGCGGCGTATGCACATGCTCCGCATCGGCCTCGTCGAAATCGCCGGCCGCGTAGCGTCCATATTCATGCTCATAGGCGCCGGAGAGGATCGTGGTCCATTCGAACCCGGTGTGCTTGTGGTGCGGCAGGGCGATGCCGGGCCCGGCGCGCAGCATGAAGACGCGCGCCTCGGCGCGGGGGACGTCGACGCGCCGCATGGCGATGCGGATGCCGATCGGCCGCCACGGGCCGAGGCCATAGGGGCGCAGGACCGCCGGCATTTCCGGCTCGGTGGGCAAACCTGCCGGATCGTGAGGCCCGGCCGGCGTCCTGTGCTCCGGATCCGGCGGCCCGGCCGTCATCGGCACGGGCTCGACCCGGTCCAGCAAGGCGCCCTGCACGGCCTCGAGCTCGTGCACGCGCTCGCGGCTGCGGCGATCGGCGGCGACATGGCAGGCCACGACCACGGCCAGCCCTTCATCGAGCTGCCCGCCCGCGAAGGCGGCGAGCGTTTCGTCCGAGGGGCGATGGACGACGCTCATCGCAAATCCTCCAGCCGGCCGCGCAGATGCGAAAGCGCCAGCCTCAAGCGGGATTTCACGGTTCCCAGCGGAATGGCCAGACGCTTTGCGACATCCTGGTGGCTGAAGCCTTCCAGAAAGGCGAGCTCGACCACGCGGTATTGATCGGGCGAAAGATGGTTCATCGCGGCACGCACGCGCGCCTCGCGCTCGGCGCCGGACAGCACATCATCGGGGCGTTCGGGGTCTTCTTCATCCAAAATCTCGTAAACTTGCGACAGGCGCGAGCGTGTCTCGCGGCGGGCGATGTCGATGCGCAGGTTGCGCGCGATCGTGGCGATCCAGGTCGAGGCACTGGCTTTTGTCGGATCGAAGAGGGCCGCCTTTCGCCACACCGCCAGCAGCGCCTCCTGAGCGACCTCCTCGGCGAGCTCAGCCGAGGCCCCGCCGCGCATCAGCAGTCCCTTCACGCGCGGCGCGAAATGGTCGAACAGCTCGGCAAAAGCCTGCCTGTCGCCCGAGCGGGCGATGGCGGCTATCAATCGATTGGGGTCGAACAAGACGACGGACCGGCCTCTCTGCACCATGGCTCTCGCCTTGCGCATCCCATCGACATTCAGGGCGAGTGCGGGAACCATAGGACAGATACGCGGATCTCGTCAGGTCGGATCACAGGAGGCGCGGCCATACCTTCGGCACCGGCTCACGCGGCACTGGTTCACGGGGCTGCCGTCCAGTTCACGTCCCGGCAAAGAAGGCCGCCGACGATGCAGCCGCGGGTCGTCAACTCGCCTTCCCTGGCGATGATGGTCATTGCGTAGCTTCGGTCCCGCTTGGCGTCGTAGGCGCTGCCGGAGAAGGTGCCGTCAGGCTGCCTGGCCAGCGTCATGACCAGCTTGTCGCCGACCTCCTCACCCTTGCTGGTGTCGCCGATCCAGAGATTGGTGGCGCAGACCTTGTCGCCGCAGGGTGCGATGCGGACGCGGGCATTGCCGTCGTCGCGCAGCCAGGTCCCGTCGATACCGTTGGCAGCCGCCCCGCTGGCGGAAAGGGCGACCAGGGCCAAAGCAACAAGGCGCGTCATGACGATCTCCTTTCTGGGCGTGCCTGCTGTCTACGCTCCGGTGGTCCGGTCGGTTTCGTCCGGAGGCGAATTCGTGCCGGGCCGGGTGACGAAGAGCCAGCCGATCAGTGCGGTCAGCGAGGCCGCGCTCAGAAAGTTCAGGCGCTGCAAGGCCACGTATTCCGCCGGCTGATAGACATGAAGCGGCGCCCCCAGCAGCGAGGCCGGCAGCAGACAGGCGCCGAAGCCGAGCGCCGTGAAAGCGATGGCCAAGCCGCGCTCGGAGCGCCGGAACAGCAGCATTGCCAGCATGATGCAGGGGAACAGGAAGACCTCGACCCCAGAACCGGGACCGAAGGCGGCCCGGCAGAGCAAAGTGTTGCCGATCCCGGCCAGGACAAGCAGCGAGCGGCCGAGAACCGGGCTTCGCCGCATGGCGAGTGGAACGGCGGAAAAGAGAGGCGTCGACAGGAATGTGAGGTAGGACGGCGCGATGGCCGGCGAGACCGCCCAATACAGATAGAGCGGATAGAAGGGCTGGTTCGAGACGATGACCAGCGCGACGGTGTTGGCGATGGCGGCCCGCGGATCGCGATGTGCCGCATAGGCGCCGATCGCCGCTGTCAGACGCTTCATGTGCCATGTCTCCGCGGCAGGCCCTTACCGGAAAGCGGGCTTCTTCGGTTACGCAGGAAAGCCGGGGGCGGGTCACCGGGATCCACGGTTTTGTTGGCCCGCGAGACAAATCCAGTCCGACGCGCCCCGCGTATAGCCGACATGGACAATCGAGAGCGGATGATGGGGCGAGCGCAGTACAGGCCGATGAGGATCGCCGTGATCGGCGCCGGTATCTCGGGTCTCTCGGCCGCATGGCTTCTGGGACAGGCGCATGAGGTCGTGCTGTTCGAGGCGGCGCCCCGCCTCGGCGGGCACGCGAACACCGTACGCATCTCCGGGCCTGCCGGGGAAACCCCGGTCGATACGGGCTTCATCGTCTATAACGAGTCGACCTATCCGAACTTCGCCGCGCTGATGGAGCATCTCGGCGTCGCGACGCAGCCGACGGAGATGTCCTTCGCCGTCTCGCTCGACGCGGGGCAGCTCGAATATAGCGGCACCAGCCTGGATGGTCTCTTCGCCCAACGCGGCAATCTGGTGCGCCCGCGCTTCTGGTCGATGCTGCGGGACCTCACCCGCTTCTATCGCAACGCCTCCCGCGATGCGGCCGCCGACGTCGCCCCAGGTCTTTCGCTCGGTGATTATCTCGCCGCCGGCGGCTATGGCGAGGCGTTCCGCGACGATCATCTCCTGCCGATGGCCGCCGCGATCTGGTCGGCGCCTTGCGCGGAAATCCTGTCCTATCCGGCCGCCGCCTTCCTCCGCTTCCATCACAATCACGGGCTGCTCAAGCTCACCGACAGGCCGGTCTGGCGAACAGTGAGCGGTGGCAGCGATGTCTATGTGCAGAAGCTGCGCGCGGCTTTCTCCGGCGAAGCCAGAACGGCCGCCCCGGTGCGGCAGGTCCGGCGCGGGCCCAACGACGTCGTGCTGACCGGCGAAGGCTGGAGCGAGAGCTTCGACCATGTCGTCTTCGCCTGCCATGCCGACCAGGCTCTCGCGATGCTGGCCGATCCCGGGACGGCGGAGAGCGAAGCCCTCGGCGCCTTCCGCTACAGCCGCAACCGGGCCGTGCTGCATGGCGATGCGGCGCTGATGCCGAAGCGTCGCCGGGCCTGGGCGAGCTGGAACCATCTCGGCGAGCGGGTCCGGCCTGACGCAGCCTGCGCGGTCACCTACTGGATGAACCGGCTTCAGGGCCTGCCTGAGGCGCAGCCCCT
Organism: Allobosea sp. TND4EK4; assembly: GCF_900156025.1. GTDB lineage: Bacteria > Pseudomonadota > Alphaproteobacteria > Rhizobiales > Beijerinckiaceae > Allobosea. The sequence goes on along the minus strand of NZ_FTMO01000002.1, from coordinate 308,442 downwards.
CTTCGTCACCCTCAACCCGCCGGAGACCCTGCGCGCCGGGACGGTCCTGCATGAGGAGATGTACGAGCACCCGTTGTTCGACGCCGCCGCACTCGGCGCGCAGCAAAGCCTCTGGTCGCTGCAGGGCGCCCGGCGGAGCTGGTTCTGCGGCGCCTATTTCGGCTCGGGCTTCCATGAGGATGGCCTGCAGGCCGGTCTTGCCGTCGCCGAAGCGCTCGGCGGCGTGCGGAGGCCCTGGCAGGTGCGCGACGAGTCGGGACGCATTCCGGCCTCGCTGCCGCTGGAGCGGGCTGCGTGAAAGAGCGTTCCGCCCTCTATGTCGGCCGGGTGCGACACCACCGCTTCCGGCCCCGGCCCCATGCATTGTCCTACCGCGTGTTCTGGACGCTGCTCGACCTCGACGAGATCGACGGGCTCGCGGGCGAGCTCAGGCTGTTCTCGCGCGACCGCTTCAACCTCTACAGCTTCCGCGATGCGGATTACGGGGACCGCAGCGGGAAGCCGCTGCGGCCGCAGGTCGAGGCGATGCTGGCCGAGGCCGGGATCGCGCATGATGGCGGGCCGATCCGGCTGCTGACCATGCCGCGCATCCTCGGCTATGCCTTCAACCCGCTCAGCACGTATTTCTGCTACCGCCGCGACGGCAGCCTGTGCGCGACCGTCTACGAGGTGCACAACACCTTCGGCGAGGTCCACAGCTATGTCGCTCCGGCCGTCCTCGACGGCGGTGTGCTGCGGCAGGAGGCCGGGAAGGTCTTCCATGTCTCGCCCTTCATGGGACTCGACATGCGCTACGCCTTCACGGTCACGCCGCCCGACGCGCGTGTCTCCATCGCCATCGACGCCCAGGACGGCGAAGGCCGCATGATCGCGGCTGTTCTGAGCGGCGAACGGGTGGCCCTGAGCGATACCGCGCTGCTGCGCCTGCTGGTCACGCATCCGCTCCTCACCCTCAAGGTGACTGCCGCCATTCACTGGCACGCCGTGCGGCTGCTGGCGAAGCGGATCCGCTGGCGGCCTCATCCGGCAGCGCCGGCCCGCGGCTTCACCCTCGGCAGCGCCGCGGCACCCCATGCGAAAGGACCGTTGCAGCCATGAGCCGGCCCGAAACCGACCGCCCCCTCCGCTTGGCCGCACAGGAGTTCGCGTTGCCGCGCGGCCTCAGCCTCTCACGCTGGTTCCTGCGCCGGTTGCTGTCGCGCATCGCGATCGGCCAGCTGACGATCTTCACGCCGGATGGCGAGCGCCTGTGCAGCGGCCCCGCCGCGCCCGGCCCGCAGGCGACCCTGATCCTGCGCAACTGGCGCTCGATACGCCGGCTCCTGATCGATGGCGATATCGGCCTCGCCGAAGCCTATCGCGACGGCGATCTCCAAACGCCCGATCTCACCGCCCTGATCGAGCTCGGCGCGCGGAACGACGCTACCTTGCGCGAACTCGTCTCCGGCAGCTGGCCCGCTCGCCTGCTCAACCGCACGAGGCACCTGCTCAACGCCAACACCCGCAAGGGAAGCCGCCGCAACATCACGGCGCATTACGACCTCGGCAACGACTTCTACCGCCGCTGGCTCGACGAGAGCATGATGTATTCCTCGGCGCTCTACGCGCACCCGGCCGAGACGCTCGAGATCGCCCAGCAGAGGAGGCTCGACAGGATCGTCGCGATGCTCGACCTGTCCGGGGGCGAGCATGTCCTGGAGATCGGTTGCGGCTGGGGAGCACTGGCCGAGCGGCTCGCGCGCGAAGGTTGCCGGGTGACGGCCATCACGCTGTCGCCCGCCCAGCTCGAAGCCGCGCAAAGCCGCGTCGATGCGGCGGGGCTGAGCAGGCAGGTCGAGCTGCGGCTGCAGGATTATCGCGACATCACCGGCGAGTTCGACCGCATCGTCTCGATCGAGATGATCGAGGCGGTCGGCCGTGCCTATTGGCCGTCCTATTTCGCCACGCTGGCGCGATCGCTGAAGCCGGGCGGACGGGTGGTGCTGCAGGCGATCACGATCGAGGATGCGATCTTCGAGAGCTACCAGCAGGGTACCGACTTCATCCAGCGCTACATCTTCCCCGGCGGCTGCCTGCCGTCCGTGGCCGCCTTGCGCCGCCAGGCCGCCTCCGCAGGGTTCGCGGTCGCCGAGGAACTCGGCTTCGGCGAGAGCTATGCCCACACCCTCAAGGAATGGCGCCGCCGCTTCCATGAACGTTGGCACGAGATCGCGCCGCTGGGCTTCGACGACGCGTTCCGGCGGTTGTGGGAATTCTATCTCTGCTATTGCGAGGCCGGCTTCCGGGCCAAGACGATCGATGTCGAGCTGATCGCCCTGCGCGGAGCCTGATCCATGGGGCTGGAGGCGGGAGCCCACTCTCCCGCCAGGCGGTTCATCGGCAGCCCGCTTCGCCGAGCTGCGCCGCCGGAGCCTGCTCGGTCCGGCGGGTCCCGATGAGGACAGCGAGGAGGCCGAGCGCCGAGGTCGCGGCTCCCGCCAGCGCCACCGCCGGATAGCCCCAGCCCATGGCGATGACCCCGCCGCCGAGCGCCGCGCCCGCGGCGTTGCCGAGGTTGAACGCACCGATATTGACGGCCGAGGCCAGGTTCGGCGCGTCGGAGGCCGCCGACATCACCCGCACCTGCAGCGGCGGGACCAGGGCGAAGCTCGCGATCCCCCAGAGGAAGATCAGCACGGCGCTCACAGCGGCTTGCCCCATCAGCATCGCGAAGGCCACGAGCACGGCGGTGAGCGACGCCAGGGTCACAACCAGCGTCCGGTCGACCGAGCGGTCGGCGAAGCGGCCTCCGAGCCAGTTGCCCAGCGTCAGGCCGACGCCATAGGTGAACAGCATCGCCGTGACGAAGGCGGGGGAGGCTTTCGTCGCATCCCGCAGGATCGGCGCGATATAGGTGAAAACGGTGAACATCGCGCTCGATGCGATCACCGTCAGGGCCAGCGCGCCGAGCACGGCGCCGCGGGTCAGGGCCCGCAGCTCCGCCATGACCTTCGCCCCTTTCGGCGCCGGCAGCGGCGGCAGCGTCAGCCGCAGCGCCACCATGGTCAGCACGCCGAGCGCCGAGATGCCCCAGAAGGAGGCGCGCCAGCCGAGATGCTCCCCGGCCCAGGTGGCGAGCGGCACGCCGACGACATTGGCGATGGTCAGGCCCATGAACATGGCTGCGACAGCCCCGGCCTGCCGCTGCGGCGGGACGAGGCTTGCGGCCACGATCGAGCCCACTCCGAAGAAGGCGCCGTGGTTGAAGGAGGTGAGCAGGCGCGCCGCCAGCAGCATGCCGTAGCCATCCGACACGGCCGCCAGCAGGTTGCCGGCGGTGAAGATGCCGGCGAGCGCGATCAGCAGCCTGCGTCGCGGCACGCGGCCGGTCGTCAGCGTCATCAGCGGGGCGCCGATCATCACGCCCAGCGCATAGGCGCTGATCAGCAGCCCCGCGCTGGGAATCGAGACTCCGAGGTCGTTGGCGATGATGGGCAGCAGCCCCATCGGCGCGAATTCGGTGACGCCGATGCCGAAGGCGCCGACGGACAGCGCGATCAATCCGGGATTGAGTTTCATCACGAGGCCTCAGACGGCGCGCGGGGCGAGGCGGGCAAAGCCCTCCTGCTGCCGATAGGGGGTGTGGGGATAGGGCGGGAGCACCTCGCTCGCCGCATCGAGCGCCGCGACCTGCTCGGGCGTCAGCGACCAGCCGACCGCTTCGAGATTCTGGCGCAGCTGTTCCTCGTTGCGCGCGCCGATGATCACGGAGGATACGGTGGGGCGCCGCAGCAGCCAGTTGAGCGCGATCTGCGGCACGGTGCGACCGGTCTCGGCGGCGACAATCTCGATCGCGTCGATGACGCGGTAGAGATGCTGGGTCTCGACGGGCGGTGCGAATTGTTCGGTTTCGTGCAGGCGGCTGCCGGCCGGGATCGGCCTGTCGCGCCCGATCCTGCCGGTCAGGCGGCCCCAGCCGAGCGGGCTCCAGACCAGCGCGCCGATGCCCTGGTCGAGCCCCAGCGGCATCAGCTCGTCCTCATAAGCGCGCCCGATCAACGAGTAGTAGACCTGATGGGCGACGAAGCGCGGCCAGCCATGGCGGTCCGCCACGGCCTGCGCCTTCATCAACTGCCAGCCGGGGTAATTGGAGACTCCGGCATAACGCAGCTTGCCCTGTGCGATCAGCCCGTCGAGCGTGCCCATCAGCTCCTCGACCGGGGTCGAGGCATCGAAGGCGTGGAGCTGCAGCAGGTCGAGATGATCGGTGCCGAGGCGCTTCAGCGCGGCCTCGACCGCGCGGATGAGCCGCGCGCGCGACACGCCCCAATCCTGCGGGCCGTCGCCCATGGGCAGGCCGGTTTTGGTCGAGATCAGCACGTCGCCGCGGCGCCCGCGCAGAGCCTCGCCGAGAATTTCTTCGGAGGCGCCGTTCGAGTAGACATCCGCGGTGTCGAACAGCGTCACGCCGGCCTCGAGGCAGATGTCGATCAGGCGGCGCGCCTCGCGCGCATCGCTCTGGCCCCAGGCGCTGAACAGCGGCCCCTCGCCGCCGAAGGTGCCGGTGCCGAAGCTCAGGGCCGGCACGCGCAGCCCCGACGATCCCAGTTGACGATAGTCCATGGCTCACTCTTCCTTTGCGAGGGTGAGGCACAGATAGACACCGGGTCAGCCGGTGGTTATGGGCTGATTCAGCCTAGGATATTTGCGATGAACGCAAAGATGCAGCCCAGCTCCGACAGGGCCCATGCGCTGGCGATGTTCGCCGCGGTCGTCGAGCAGGGTAGCTTTTCGGGCGCGGCGCGGCAGCTTGGGCTCAGCCCCTCGGCCGTCAGCCGCACCGTCGACCGCATCGAGTCTCGGCTCGGCGTGCGGCTTCTGCTGCGTTCGACCCGGGCGCTGACCCTGACCGCCGAAGGGCAAAGCTATCTGCAGGCGGCGCGGCGCATCCTCGCCGATCTCGACGATGCCGAGCAGCAGATCGCCGATCAGGGAACGCCTCGCGGGCGCCTGCGTGTCAGCGCGGCGCATTCCCATGGTCGGCTCTGCGTCGTGCCGCTGCTCGGCGAATTCGCGGCGCTCTACCCGCATATCCTCGTCGACATCGCGCTGACCGATGCGGTGATCGATGTCGCCGCCGGACAGGCCGATGTGGCAGTGCGCTTCGGGCCGCTTGCCGACAGTACGCTCACCGCCCGCAAGCTGGGCGAAACACGGCGGGTCATCGTCGCCTCGCCCGATTATCTCGCCCGCTTCGGCATGCCGCAGATGCCGGAGGACCTGCACGGCCATAACTGCCTGAACTTCAACTTCCGGCGGGTCGAGCCCGTCTGGCCCTTCGTGCGCAATGGCCGCGACTTCGCCCTGAGCGTGAAGGGCACGATCGAGGCGAATAATGGCGAGACTCTGGGGCAGCTCGCGGCGATCGGGGTCGGCATCGCCCGCGTCGGCGCCTTCAGCGTCGCGCAGGAGATCGCGGACGGGCGGCTCGTTCCGATCCTGGAGGCGTTCAATCCCGGCGATGTCGAAATGATCCACGCCGTCTTCGTCGGTGGCGCGAGCATCCCGGCGCGCGTCCGCGCCTTCGTGGACTTTCTCGCCGCGCGGCTGCGCTGAAGCTTACCGGCGGCCGCGCACCAGAGAGAGGGCGCCCGCAATCGCGTCGCCCTGAACGGGGGAGAGCCTGCGGCGGACATCGGGGGCGAGCCAGGCTTCCATGGCGGAAGACAGGCCGCCGATCAGGCTGACGCGGGGCACGTCGCGGTCGAACAAGGTGCGCACCATCGCATCGATCATGGCCGCCGCGTTCTGCATGATGGAGCGGGCGTGGGCGTCGCCGAGATCGGCGTGACGCAGCACCAGTGGGGCGAGCGTCGCGTAGTCGGTGGCGTGGGCCTTGTCCATCCAGGCCACGACCTCGAAGGGATCGCCCTCGAAGCGGGCGAGCACGTCGCGGGTGAAGCGGGTGGCGGGCTCGCGCCCGTCATGGGCGCGCAGCGCGACCCGGATCGCCGCGAGGCCGAGATCGGCACCGCTGCCCTCGTCGCCGATCGGAAAGCCGTAGCCGCCGATGCGCAGCTCCGCGCCGGCGATCCGGGCGAGCCCGATCGAGCCGGTGCCGACGATGACGATGCCGCCATCCTCGCCGGCATGGGCACCGAGGCAGGCGCCGAGCCCGTCGCTCTCGAAGATGGCCTGGGCGAAGGGGCTTTGCCAGGCCGCAAGCCCTTCCCGCGCGCCCTTGCGGCCAATCCCGGCGAGGCAGATGCCGGCATGGATGCGGTTCAGATCGGTCTCGCTCAAGCCGGCTTCCGCCAGTGCGCCGCGTGTCGCCTGCAACACCGCTGCGAGCGAGATTTCCTGCCCCAGCCGCAGCGAGGCGGGGCCGGCGATGCCGGAGCCCAGCACCTCGCCTTCGGCCGTCTCCAGCCGGCAGCGACAGCCGGTGCCGCCGCCATCGACTCCGAGATAAAGCGGCACGGCGCTCATGCGGGCACCCGCTCGATATCGGCGCCGCAGCGCTTCAGCTTGCGGTCGAGCGCCTCATAGCCGCGATCGAGATGGTAGATGCGGCTGACAATCGTCTCGCCCTCGGCGACGAGGCCTGCGAGCACGAGGCTGACGGAGGCGCGCAGGTCGGTCGCCATCACCGGCGCCGCCTTCAGGCGGCCGACGCCGCGCACCGTGGCGCTGGTGCCCTTCAGGGTGATGTCGGCGCCGAGCCGGACAAGCTCGGGCACATGCATGAAGCGGTTCTCGAACACCGTCTCGCGGATCAGCGATGTGCCCTCCGCCACGCACATCAGCGCCATGAACTGCGCCTGCAGATCGGTCGAGAAGCCGGGATAGGCCTGGGTCATCACGTCGATGCCGCTGAGCGCGCCCGGCCGCGTCACCATCAGGCCCCGGTCGCTCGGCCAGAGCCGGACGCCCGCCGCCTCGAGCGCCTCGCCGACAGCAGCCAGATGCTCCAGCCTCGCTCCGACCAGCTCGAGCTCGCCGCCGGTGATGGCGGCTGCGACGGCATAGGTGCCGGCCTCGATGCGGTCGGCGACGATCTCGTGGCTCGCGGTTCGCAGCGTGCTCGTGCCCTGGACAAGCAGGCGATGCGTGCCGAGGCCCTCGATCGTCACGCCCATGGCGCGCAGGCATTGCGCGAGATCGGCGACCTCCGGCTCCTTGGCGGCGTTGACGATTTCGGTCTCGCCGCGGGCGAGGCTTGCCGCCAGCAGCGCGGTCTCGGTCGCGCCGACCGAGGAGAAGGGGAAGACGATCCGCGCGCCGGTGAGGCCATTCGGCGCGGCGGCCTCGATATAGCCGCCCGTGACCGTGATCGTGGCGCCGAGCGCTTCCAGCGCCTTGATGTGCAGATCCACCGGTCGCGCACCGATGGCGCAGCCGCCGGGCAGCGAGACACGCGCCCGGCCGAACCGGGCGACCAGCGGGCCGAGCACCAGAATGGTCGCGCGCATCTTGCGGACGATGTCGTAGCTCGCCTCGCGCGGCGCGGCGCCGGCTGCATCGAAGGTCAGCGTGTCGGTCGAGCGGCCCGAGACCACGACGCCATAGCCTTCCATCAGCGCCTGCATGGTGCGGACATCGACCACGTCCGGCAGGTTGCGCAGGGTCAACGGCTTGTCGGAGAGCAGGGAGGCGGCGAAGGCGGGCAGGGCGGCATTCTTGGCGCCGCGGATGTCGACGGTTCCGGACAGGCGATTGCCGCCGCGGATCAGGAGCTTTTCCATCAGAGACGAGCCTCTCCAAGGCGGGCAGTCTAGGCGGGGGGAACCCTCTCCCGGAGGGAGAGGGCAGGGCGAGGGGCAGGCCCGTTTGAGGCGAAGCCCCACCTGACTGACCGCGGCGAAGGCAAGGCAAACTGGGTCATCGGCCTACACCTCACCCCCATCCCTCTCCTTGCAGGAGAGGGATTCCCCACGCTTGCTGGATGAGTGTTTCTCGTAGCGCAGAAAGCGGTGCTCCGCTCCGGCGAATTCACGCTGATACTCACTCGCCACCCGCCAGCCAGCCCGCTCATAGAAGCGCCGCGCGCGGTCATTGGTGCCGAAGACTTCGAGCGAGCGCGCGCCTTGCGCCTCGGCATGAGCGAGAAGGGCGGTGCCATGGCCGCCGCCGGGCGTCGCGGCGAAGAGCATGGCGATGTGGCCCCCGGCGAGGAGGAGCAGGCCTTCGATGCCGCCGTCGTCGAAGACGGTCAGATCCGCCAGATCGCGGGCGAAGCGGGCCTCGAAATGGGCCTGGTCGAAACCCAGCGCCGCCTCGCCGATGATCGGGCGGAAATGCACGGCATAGGCCTTGGCCATCAACGCCGCGGCGGCGGGGATGTCTTCGGCGCGGGCCCGCCGGATCATGTCCGGTCCCGCAGGCGCGGGTCGAGCTCGTCGCGCAGCGCGTCGCCAAGCAGGTTGAAGCCGAGCGAGAGCAGCAGGATGCCGAGGCCGGCGAAGATCGCGTTCCAGGGGGAGAGCAGCACGAAGTTGCGACCCTCGGCCAGCATCAGCCCGAGCGAAGGAGTCGGCGGCTGGGTGCCGAGTCCGAGAAAGGAGAGCGAGGCCTCGACCAGGATCGCGGCCGAAAGCAGCAGCGAGGTCTGGACCAGGATGACGGAGGCGAGGTTCGGCAGGATATGGCGCAGCATGATCCGCAGGTCGCCAGCGCCGATCGAGCGCGCGCCGGCCACGAAATCGCTCTCCATCAGCACCAGCGCGGGGCCGCGCAGCAGGCGGGCGAAGATCGGCACATAGACCACGGCGATGGCGATGGCGGCGCTCTCCGTCCGCGGGCCGAGCATGGCGATGATGCCGATCGCCAGCAGCATCACCGGGAAGGCGAAGAGGATGTCCATCGCGCGCATGACGATGCGCTCGCACCAGCCGCGATAGAAGGCCGCGAGCAGGCCGAACCCGCCGCCGATCACGAGGGCGAGACCCACCGCGATGCCGCAGGCGATCAGCGCCGTGCGGTAGCCGTAGAGGATGCGCGAGAGGATGTCGCGGCCGAGATGGTCGGTGCCGAGCCAGTGGGCGAGGCTGGGGCCTTTGAGGCGGGCGACGATGTCCTGGGCCAGCGGATCATAGGGCGCGATCAGCGGCGCACTGACGGCGAGCGCGATCTGCAAGGCCACGAAGATACCTGCGACCAGCGCGATGCGGCGGCTCTGGCTCACGACGCCGTCCTCAGCCGCGGGTCGATCAGCGCATAGGCGAGATCGACCAGCGCGTTGACCGCGACGAAACCGACGGTGACGACGAGGATCGTCGCCTGCACCAGCGGGTAGTTGCGCTCGGCGATGGCCCCAAGGATGAGGCGCCCGAGGCCGGGGATCGAGAAGACCTGCTCGACCACGATGGCGCCGCCCAAGAGATAGCCCGCCATGATGCCGACACTGGTGACGAAGGGGATCAATGCGTTGCGCAGGGCATGGCGGTAGAGCACCGCGTTCTCGGCCAGCCCCTTGGCGCGGGCGGTGCGGACATAGTCCTGCCCGAGCGCATCCAGCATCGCCGAGCGGACGAGGCGCGAGAGGTTGGCGAGGATCGGCAAGGCCAGCGCGACCGCCGGCAGAAGCATGCGCTGGAGATTGCCGAGCGGGTCTTCCGAAAACGGCACATAGCCCAGCGAGGCGAAGCCCGGCAGCCAGGCGGCGACGGCGATCAGCATGACGATGCCGAGCCAGAACGAGGGGATGGTCAGCCCCGCGATGGCACCGAGCCGCAGCACGAGGTCGGCCTTGCCGCCGCGCCATTGCGCCATCAGGCAGCCGAGCGGCACAGCCAGCACCGCGCCGAACAGAAGGGCGAGAAAGGTCAGTTCCAGCGTCGGCCAGATCTGCGCCGCGATTTCCTGGATGACGGGGCGGCCGGTCCAGATCGAGGTGCCGAAATCACCGTGCAGCGCGCGGCCGACCCATGACAGGTATTGCTCGATCAGCGGCTTGTCCAAGCCGAGTTCGGCGCGCATCGCGGCGAGCCGCTCCGGCGTCACTTCGGTGTTGGCGCCGAGCATGATCGCGACCGCATCGCCCGGGATCAGCCGGATCATCAGGAAGACGATCGCGGAAATCCCGAACAGCACGATGACGAGATCGAGGCCGCGCTGGAGCAGATGGCGAAGCATGCCTCGATCCCTGGAGCCGTCCTTGAGGCGTCAGCGCAGGCTGGCGCCGCCGAGGGAGACGAGCGAGCGGTTGGCGTAGATCTGGTAGCCCTGCAGATTGCCGCGTACGGCGCTGAACAGCGTCGGGTAGGCGATATGCGCGGCCGGGCCGGTGCAGCCGAGGATCTTCTGCACGTCGCGATAGATCGTCTGGCGCGCCGGCTTGTCGAGCGTCGCGCGGCCCTTGTCGAGCAGGGCGTCGAGCTCGGGGTTCGAATATTTGAACACGTTGGTCGAGCCGCCGGTGCGGAAGGCGCGGTAGAAATAATCGTCCGGCTCGATGCTGCCGGCATTGGTCGAGGCGAAGAGGTCGAAGTTGGAGTTGCGCCAGTCCTGCACGAACTGGCCGAGCTCGGGATTCTTCAGCTCGACCTTGATGCCGACCTTGCCGAGTTGCTGCTGCACCACCTGGGCGATGTCGCGGATATCCTGTCGGGGCAGCATCGTCATGCTGACGCTGATCGGCAGGGCGACGCCGGATTCCTTGAGCAGCGCCTGGGCCTTGGCCGGGTCATAGGCGTAGCAGGGCAGGTCCTTCACTTCGACGGCCCAGTCCTTGAGCACGGGTGGAAGCGGCGCGGCCGGCGCGCCGGCGCCGAACAAAGCGGCGTCGATGATCTCCTTGCGGTTCAGCGCGTAGTTCAGCGCCTCGCGGACCTTCGCATTGTCAAAGGGCGGCTTGGAGACGTTCATGCCGATCAGGGTGTAGGCGAGCTCCTGCGTCTTCTGCATCGTGACATTCGGCTTGCCTTCGAGCTGCATCGCCGTGGCGGCGTCGATATGCGGCAGCAGGGCGAACTGGCCGTTGCCGATGCCGACGGCACGGGTCGCGGCCTCCGGCACGAAGTTGAACTTCACCCCGGCGAGCTTCACTCCGGCGGCGTTCCAGTAGCCGGCATGCTTGGCAAGGCGGATGAAGCCGTTGGGCCGCCATTCCTCGAACTTGAACGGGCCGGTGCCGACCGGCGCGCGCTGGAGCGCATCCTTGTTGGCCTCCAGCCCGCGCGGGACGATGGCGATGCCGGTGAGCGAGGCGAGCAGCGGGGCCGAGGGCTCCTTCAGCTTCAGCTCAAGCGTCGTGGCATCGACGGCGGTGGCACTCTCCATCGCGGCGAGGCGGCTGGCAAGCGGCGAGCCGACATCCTTCGAGACGACGCGGCGCAGCGAGGAGGCGACATCCTCCGCTTCCATCGGCTTGCCGTCATGGAAGGTGACGCCGGGGCGCAGCTTGAAGGTGACGGTCTTGCCGTCCGCCGACATGGTCCAGGATTGGGCCAGGCCCGGGACGATGTTCAGGTCCTTGTCGAGCGCGGTCAGCCCTTCATAGATCGGACCCAGCACGATCTGGGAGGAGGCGAAGGCGGTGACGATATGCGGGTCGAGCCCGGCCGGAGAAGCCTCGACGGCAACCTCGAGCGTCTGGGCGCCGGCTGTTCCGGCAGCGAGCAGGAAAGCGGCGGCGGCGATGCCGCAGCGCAGGCGGCGGGAGAGCTTGGAACCCTGACGGACGTCGCGATGCATGACCCACCCCTCGCTTATGATGTGGCACCGGCAGTGTCGCAGGTGGACCACTTATGGACCAATCTGGACAACGCTTAGCCGATCGCCTAGAGCCGATGCAAGCCTTTGCACGGCAAAGCAGGCAGGGGGAAGGGCCGAAACGATGCGCGATCTCGACAAGCCGGTATTGACCGCGATCGGCGTGATCAGCGGCACCTCGATGGACGCGATCGACGTCTCGATCGTGACCAGCGACGGGCGCGAGCAGCTGAGCTTTGGTCCCGGCGCCGGATATGCCTATCCGCCGGCGACCCGCCAGGCCCTGCAGGACTTGATCGCCGCTCCCGAGCGGGCCGTCGACGACCCCTTGATGGAGCTCGAAGCAGCGGTCACGGCGGCCCATCTGGACGCGGTGCGGCGCTTCGTGGCCGAGCAGAAGCTCGATCCGGCCACCATCGATCTCGTCGGCCTGCATGGCCAGACCGTCTATCATCGCCCGGAAATCCGCTTCACCCGCCAGCTCATCGACGGGCCGGCGGTCGCCGCTGCGCTTGGAATCCCGACCGTCGATCGCTTCCGCCATGCGGATGTGGCGGCTGGTGGCGAAGGCGCGCCGTTCGCGCCGCTCTATCACCAGGCGCTGGCGCAAAGGCTGGACCAGCCGGTGATGGTGCTGAACCTCGGCGGCGTCGGCAACGTCACCTATATCGATGGCGAGGAGGTCATCGCCTTCGACACGGGGCCCGCGAGCGCGATCCTCGACGATTTCGTGCTGAAGCGGCGAGGGCAGGCCTTCGATGCCGATGGTGAGCTTGCCGCGAGCGGAACCGTGCGGGAGGATCTCGTCACCGCGTTCATGACCAATCCCTATTTCGAGCGTCCGGCCCCGAAATCGCTGGACCGGAACGACTTCCACCGCCGGGCCCAGGTGGTCGAGCCCCTGTCGGATGCGGATGGGGCGGCGACGCTGGCGGCCTTCACCATCGAGAGCGTGGTCGACGCGCTGCGGCATGTGCCGAAGCGGCCCAAACGCTGGCTGGTGACGGGCGGCGGCCGGCTCAACCGGCATTTCATGCAACGCTTCGCAGAGCGCCTCGGCGTGCCGGTCGAGCCGGTGGAGGCCGCCGGCTGGGCCGGCGACGTGATCGAGGCACAGACCTTCGGTTATCTCGCGATCCGCTCTGTGAAAGGCCTGCCGCTCAGCCTGCCGGGCACCACAGGCGTGCCGGAGCCGCTGACCGGCGGGCGGCTGAACCTGCCGCGGTAGGATTTGGCGGGGCGAAGCCCGGCCGAAGCCTGAAGCGACGATTCAGGCGCGGGGTGCAAGCCGCTGAGTGCGAATCCGTTTTGCTGGAACACGAGGGGGCAGGCCTGCTGCGCAGGCGGGTGCGGCTGTCGCGTTGCGCGGTGCCCGGCCATGCTGATCCGGCTCGACCGAGCGGTTGGAGAAATCCACGAATTCCCAGGGGGTTGGAGACTCCTTTCGCCATGTTGATTCAAGGCGTTGCCATGGCGATTCAAGCGTGACGGCGATGAAAAGGCTCCGGGGCGCCGCAGCAAGCTGCTTCCCGAAGGGGGCCGGGACGGTCGCCGGCCGCTTTTTCCCAGGGCGGGCGCTTGCTAACCAGGTTCAAGTGGACTTATTTTGGTCTGGTCACAAAGAGGCTTTCCATGGCGACCGAAGATGTCAGCGCGCGCTATCAGGAGCTGGACGCCTGGGGCGATCTCGACATCCTGAAGGCGCTCTACGAGGGCCAGCTGATGGCGGTGGCGGCGATCATGCCCGCCCTGCCGGCGATCGGCGCGGCAGTGGCGGCGGCCGTGCCGCGGCTGGAGGCCGGCGGGCGGCTGATCTACGCCGGCGCGGGCACCTCCGGGCGCATCGGCGTGCAGGATGGGGCGGAGCTGACTCCGACCTTCGACTGGCCGGAGGAGCGCCTCGGCTTCGCCATCGCCGGTGGCGACGAGGCGATCCTGCATGCCGTCGAAAATGCCGAGGATTCCGTCGATGACGGCGCCGAGGCGATGCGCAACGCGGATGTCGGACCCAACGACGTGGTGATCGGCATCGCCGCCAGCGGGCGCACCCCCTTCACCCTCGCGGCCATCGCCGAGGCCAAGGCGCGCGGCGCGCTGACCATCGGCGTCGCCAACAACCGGGGTTCGGCCTTGCTGCACAGCCCCGACCACGCCGTGCTGATCGAGACCGGCGAGGAGGTTGTTGCCGGCTCGACCCGGATGAAGGCCGGCACGGCGCAGAAGATCGTGCTCAACCTGTTCTCGACGCTGCTGATGATCCGGCTCGGTCGGGTCTATCGCGGGCTCATGGTCCACATGCGGACCACCAACGCCAAGCTCAGGCACCGCGCCGCACAGATGGTGGACATGATCACCGGCTGCGGGATGGACGCTGCGGCCCGGCATCTCGACTGTGTCGGCGGCGACGTGAAGCGCGCTGTGCTGCTGGCCAGCGGGGCGGATCCGGCGCTCGCCGAGGCGCTCCTGACGGAGCATCGCGGCAATCTCAGGCATGCGCTGGTGGCGCTCGCGGGGGGCGGCGAGTTGCAGGGGGCGGCGGCGCGCCAGGCCGCGCCGTGAGCGCGCCCGGCCCCGTTCCCGCCAAGCAGGAAGCGATCCTGCAGGCGCTGGCGGGCGACGACCCGACGCCGCGCTATCTCAGGCTCGCCGGCGCGCTGGCGCGGCTGATCGAGAGCGGCGTTTTCCAGCCCGGGGACGCCGTGCCTTCCGAGCGTGACCTTGCGCACCTCACCGGCTATGCGCGCGTCACGGTGCGCAACGCGATCGACGCGTTGATCCGGAGTGGCACGCTCTCGCGCCGGCACGGCTCGGGCACCTTCGTCGCCTCGCGCATCGAGCAACCGCTGTCGGTGCTGGCCTCCTTCTCGACGGATATCGCCAATCGCGGCGAGCGGCCCGGCTCGGTCTGGCTGTCGAAGGAGGTGGCGCGGCCGAAGCCGCAGGAGACGATGGCGCTCGGACTCGCGCCGGGCGAGAACGTCGTGCGGCTGATCCGGGTGCGCACCGCCGATGGCGAGCCGCTGGCGATCGAATGCGCGGTGGTGCCGGCCGCGGTCCTGCCCTCGGCGGACCTGATCGAAGCCTCGCTCTATGCGGCACTGGCCGAGCGGGGCGCCGCGCCTGCCCATGGCGTCCAGCGCATCCATGCGGGTCTCGCGACGGCGGAGGAGGCGCGCCATCTCGGCGTGCCGGCCGGCAGCGCGCTGCTGCGCATCGAGCGGCGTGCCTTCCTGGCCAATGGCAAGCCGGTCGAGTTCACCGTCTCGGCCTATCGCGGCGACCGCTACGACTTCGTCGCCACGCTGAAGGGAGAAGCCATGGGGCAGCCGTCATGAGCGCGCAGGAACCGACGCCCTCGCGGATGGCGCGCGAGATCGCCGAAATTCCGCAAGCTGCTGCCAGGTTGCTCGATGGAGGGCAGGGTGCCGTCGCGTCGATCGCTCGCGCGCTCGATCTTGGCCGGATCAGCCATGCCGTGGTCAGCGGGCGCGGCAGCTCGGGCCATGCGGGGACGCATCTGCGCTACCTGCTGGAGACGCGGCTGGGCCTGAGTGCCGCACCGGCGGCCCCCTCGGTGGTGACGCGCTACGGGGCCGAGCCGCGGCTCGCCGGGGCGCTCTATGTCCTTGTCTCGCAGTCCGGCCGCAGTCCCGATCTCATCGCGGCAGCCGAGCAGGCGACGGCGGCCGGTGCGCAGACGATCGCGCTGGTGAACGACCCCGATTCGCCGGCGGCGCGCGCCTGTCGCCATGTCCTGCCGATCCTGGCGGGGCCGGAACTGGCCGTTGCGGCCACCAAGACGGTGGTCAACACCATGCTCGCGGGCTCACTGCTGGTCGCCGCGCTCTCGGATGACGAAGGCTTCCGGCGCGCCGTCGAGGCCGCGCCCAAGCGGCTCGGCGAGGCGCTGACGCTCGACTGGTCGGACTGGGCACGCCATCTGGCGAGCGCACCCGCGGGCTACGTCATCGGACGCGGCTTCAGCCTGGGACCGGCGCGGGAGGTGGCACTGAAATCCGCCGAGGTCATGGGCGTACCGGTGCTCGCCTATAGCGCGGCCGAGGTCCTGCATGGTCCGAAGGCGGCGATCCGGGCCGAGCATCCGGTGCTGGGGCTCGATCCCGGCGGCGAAGTGTCGGAGAGCATCGCGTCCTCCTTGTCCGCACTGGCACAGGCCGGCGCGCCGGTCTTCGCCTCCTGCGGCGCGCGGCCCCGACTGCAGAGGCTGTCGGCCGGCGGCGATCCGGCCTTGGATGCGATCGCGCTGCTGGCACCGGCCTATCGGGCGCTGGAGGCCGAGGCGAAACGGCAGGGTCGCGATGTCGACAGGCCGCCGGGGTTGCGCAAGGTAACGGAGACGCTGTGATGAGGCGCCAGGCCTGGCGCGCTGCGCGGCTGTTCGATGGCGAGCGGATGCTCGCCGATCGGGTCGTCGTCGCTGAGGGCGGCTGCGTCACGGCGATCCTGCCCGCCGATACAGAGCCCGGCTGCGCCATCGAGGACTTGCCGGACGATGCGGTGCTGGCGCCGGGTTTCATCGACATCCAGGTCAATGGCGGTGGCGGCGTGATGCTGAACGACGGGCCGAGCGTCGAGCGGATCGTGGCGATCTGCGAGGCTCATGCCCGTTTCGGCACGCGCCATCTGCTGCCGACGCTGATCAGCGCCAGCCGCGCCGGGATCGCGCAGGCGATCGCGGCGACGCGCGATGCGCTCGCTCAGGGCGTGCCGGGCTGCACCGGCCTGCATATCGAGGGGCCGTTCATCAATCCCGAGCGCCACGGCGCGCATCCGGTCGCCAACCTGCTGCGGCCCGAGCCGGAGGATGTCGCGCTTCTCTCGGCTCTTGGCCCGACCGGAGTCACGCTGGTGACGCTGGCTCCGGAATGCGTGCCGGAGGGCTTCATCCGGGCACTGGTGCAACGGGGCGTCAGGGTCTGCGCCGGGCACAGCGTCGCGAGCTACGAGCAGATGGCGCGTGCGCAGGCCGAGGGCTTGTCGGGCGTCACGCATCTCTTCAACGCGATGTCGCAGCTCGGCTCGCGCGAACCAGGCATCGTCGGCGCGGCTTTGGCCAATGAAGGGCTGGCGGCGGGGCTGATCGCCGATGGGCATCATGTCGCCTGGCCGAGCATCCGCGCAGCCTTCAAGGCGATGGGGCCGCGGCGGCTGATGCTCGTCACCGACGCGATGGCGACCATCGGCTCGCCGCGCGAGGCCTTCGAGCTCTTCGGCGAGACGATCCATGTCGAGGGCGGCAGGCTGGTCAATGCGGAAGGGCGTCTTGCCGGCGCGCATCTCGACATGAGCAGCGCGGTCCTGAACATGGCCCGCCATGGCGGCGCGAGCCTCGAACAGGCGCTCGCGATGGCGACGGTCACGCCGGCCGCGTTCCTCGGCCTGTCGGAGAGCCACGGCCGCATCGCGGTGGGGCGTCAGGCGGCACTCTCGATTTTGCGCAGCGGCTGAGCCGTCGAGTCATCGACGTGCGCTCGTTCCGGACGGAGCGAAGCCTCGACCCGGAATCCATGCCTGAACCTTGTCCGCGCGCGGCCGAACATGGATCCAGAATGGCGCGGCTCAAGCCGCTTGTCCGGGACGACGGTGTCGTCTCATTTGCGAGCCGGCTTGCTTTTGCATAACGGCAATACCGCCGTGCTCGATTGTTGCGCCCGGTCCGATCGTCTACAGAGCGCCCCCGGAGTCCGGGGCGGGAATCGGTTCCGTCACCCCTCCGGCGCGGAGCCTTTTTGCCATGGCCGTCAGCACGCCGACCGCCGCCTCGACCGCCCAGAAGGCGATGATGCCGGTGCTGCTTACGCTCAGCCTGACGCATCTGCTCAACGACATGATCCAGTCGCTGATCCCGGCGATCTATCCGATCATCAAGGAGAGCTACCGGCTCGATTTCGGTCAGATCGGGCTGATTACGCTGACCTTCCAGGTCTCGGCGTCGCTGCTCCAACCGGCGGTCGGGCTCTACACCGACAAGCATCCGTTGCCCTATTCGATGGTGGTGGGAATGGGCTTCAGCCTGATGGGACTGATCGGGCTCGCCTATGCCGGCAGCTACGGGCTCCTGCTGCTCTCGGCGGCCTGCGTCGGCATCGGCTCCTCGATCTTCCACCCGGAAGCGACGCGCATGGCGCGCAATGCATCGGGCGGCCAGCACGGGCTGGCGCAGGGCATCTTCCAGGTCGGCGGGCAGACGGGCGGGGCGCTCGGCCCCTTGCTGGCGGCCTTCATCATCGTGCCGCGGGGGCAGGGGAGCCTCGCCTGGTTCTCGGTCGCGGCCCTGATCGCGATGATGCTGATGGTCTGGACGGCGACCAGCTATGCGCGGCTGGACCGGGCACGCCCGCTCAAGCCAGCCGGCGCGGCGAAACCCGCACCGACGCGGCCAAAGGGCGCGGTCGCCTTCGCGATCGCGATCCTGATCATCCTGCTGTTCTCGAAGAACGCCTACACGTCGAGCTTCAGTTCGTTCTACACCTTCTATCTGATGGGCAAGTTCGGGATCTCGATCCAGAACTCGCAGGTCATGCTCTTCCTGTTCCTCGCCTCCTCGGCGGCGGGGGCGCTCGGCGGCGGCATGCTCGGAGACAGGATTGGCCGCAACAAGATCATCTGGTTCTCGATCCTGGGCGCGCTGCCCTTCACCCTGATCCTGCCCTATGCCGACCTGTTCTGGACGGGCGTGCTGACGATCGTGATCAACATCATCATGTCGAGCGCCTTCGCGGCGATCCTGATCTATGCGCTGGAACTCATGCCGGGCCGTGTCGGGCTCGTCGGCGGGTTCTTCTACGGGCTGTCCTTCGGCCTCGGCGGCCTGGCGGCGGCGCTGCTCGGCGAGTTCGCCGACTGGTACGGCATCGAGACCGTCTACCGGATGTGCTCGTTCATCCCGCTGATCGGCCTGCTGGCCTGGTTCCTTCCGCGGCTCAGCGAGGGCGGCGGGGTGAAGGCGGGGCACTAGCCTGCGCCGCGTAGGCTCGGATAGCGCGGGGAACCCTCTCCCAGAGGGAGAGGGCAGGGCGAGGGGTAGGCCCCTCACCGATTTCGCCGTGAGGCGGTCGCTGCGAAGCGGCGAGGCTGCAATTCACGGGCCCAGCGGCCAACACCTCACCCCTACCCCTCTCCTTGCAGGAGAGGGGTTCCCGCGCCTTTGCTGTCCTGGTCGGGAGTCAATCTAGATCGCCAGCTTGCCGGCCTTCGCTGCGGCGTAGCGCGCGTCGATCTTCTTCCAGTCGACCACGTTCCACCAGGCCTTGAGGTATTCCGCGCGGCGGTTCTGGTACTTCAGGTAGTAGGCGTGCTCCCAGACGTCGTTGCCGAACAGGACGGTGTGCTTGTCCATGATCGGGCTGTCCTGGTTCGCCCGCGGCAGCAGAGCGAGCTTGCCAGCCTTGTCGACCGTGACGAAGACCCAGCCGGAGCCGAAGACGCGCAGGCCGGCCGCCTCGAAGTCCGCCTTGAACTTGTCGAAACCGCCGAGATCGCGGGTGATCGCGGCCGCGACCTCGCCGGTCGGCGCGCCGCCGGCATTCGGGCCCATGATCTCCCAGAACATGGTGTGGTTGGCATGTCCGCCGCCATTGTTGCGCACGAGGGTTCGGATGCTTTCCGGCAACTGGTTGAGATCGGCCAGCAGTTCTGCGACGGACGAGGCCTTGGCGATGACACCGTGCTCCTTGGCGGCATTGTTCAGCCCGGTGACATAGGCCTGGTGGTGCCGGCTGTAGTGGATGTCCATCGTCGTCGCGTCGATGTGAGGCTCCAGCGCGTTCGCCTCATAGGCACGCTTGGGCAGGGAGAACGGGCCGGCGGGAGCGGCCGGGGCCGCAGCCTGCGCCCAAACGCGCGGCGCAGCGGCAAGAGCCGTGGCGGCCGCGCCGAAGGCGAGAAGGTTGCGGCGGGAAAGTCCGGTGGCGTGCATCATCTGTCGTGCTCCCTTGATCATCGTGGACCGACTGGTTCGGTACCGGACCCTACGCGCGGGCTTCGGGCATGGTTCTTGGCGTCCGTTCACATCCCCGTGGGTTCAGCTGCTGCATCGCCGGAAGGCTTCGCAGGCAAAATCCCTCTTAACCGCCGGTTTACCGCGTTTAGCTACGGTTCGGCGACATTTGTGCCGGGAACCGCTCCATCATGCACGCACTGGCTTTCGAGGCCGAGCGCCTGCCGCCGCGCGCGGCGGCAGCGACGACGGACCACACGCCTGCCCCGGGGGCCGAGCGCGCCGTGCGCGAGATCGCCGAGCGCTTCGGCAAGCTGGGCGCGGAAATCACCGACATCGCGGGACGCATCGGCGACGTGACGCGGGAACTGGAGGGCCAGACCGATGGCCTGCGCCGGGTTGTCGGTGCCGTCGCCCAGGTCTCCGACGCCAACCGCGCAATCCAGCAGTCGGCCGAGGGCGCGCAGGCCGCAGCCTCCTCGGTGCGCAGCGGCCTGGAGCGGGTGACCAGCTCGGTCAAGCTCGGCCTCAACGCTGCCCAATCCGATATCGGGACCCTCGCCGAAGAGGCGCAATCGATGTCGCGGGCGCTGGCGCAGGCCGTCGCCGACGCCCACAAGGCCCGTGCCTCCAGCGACGCGATCCAGTCCATCACCCGCGAGATCCAGCTGCTGGCGATCAATGCCGGCGTCGAAGCCGCGCGCAGCGGCGAGGCGGGGCGGGGCTTCGCCGTGATCGCGGCGGCGGTCAAGACGCTAGCGGAACAGACCCGCGAAGCCACGGCCGCCAGCGCTGGCCAGCTCGACCAGCTCGTGCGCGCCGTCGATGGCCTGTCGCGCCGCAGCGAAGGCAACGCGCAGACGGCCGAAAGGGCGATCAAGGGCAGCCGAACGATCGCGCAGCAGCTTGGCGAGTTCGACAGCTTCGGCCGCTCCGTCGTCGATCTCATCGGCGGCATCGAGGCGATCTCGCAGCCCACCCGGGAGAATGCCGCCGCCTGTGCCAAGGCGGGGCAGGACCTGGCGGCGCTGGTCGCGGGCGTCGACCACTCGACGGACAATCTCGAACAGGCGGCGCGGCGTACCGACGCCCTCGTCGCGATCAGCGAGGGCATCCTCGGTTCGATCGCGGCATCCGGTGTTCGCACGGCCCAGTCGGAGCTGATCGCCACGGTGATGGAGACGGCAGAGGCAATCTCGGCCCTGTTCGAGCAGGCGCTGCAGCGAGGCGAGATCGGCATGGCCGAACTCTTCGACGAGGCCTATCGCGAGGTGCCGGGTTCCAATCCGGTCCAGCACATGACGCGGTTCGTCAGCCTGACAGACCGGCTGCTGCCGCAGATCCAGGAGAAGCTGCTGGAGTCGAACGCACGCATCGTGTTCTGCGCGGCCGTCGACCGCAACGGCTTCCTGCCGACACATAACCGCAAATATGCGCAGCCGCAGGGCGCCGATCCGGTCTGGAACAACGCCAACTGCCGCAACCGCCGCATCTTCGACGACCGGACCGGGCTGACGGCGGCGCGCAATCGCAAGCCTTTCCTGCTGCAGAGCTACCGCCGTGACATGGGCGGTGGCGAATTCCTGGTGATGGAAGACCTGTCGGCGCCGATCATGGTGCGGGGCCGGCACTGGGGCGGCTTCCGGATCGGGCTCAAGGTCTAACGCCGCCGGCGCCCGGGTTTTTGTGTGTTGAGTCAGTGAGTTCTGTCAGGCCGGCATCATGCATATCGCGCCTTCCTTCCCAAACCTCTCAGTCCTGCTGATCGATGCGAGCCCGCATTACCGGCGGATCATACGCACGATGCTGTATCAGGCGCAGCTCCACCGCATCTTCGAGGCGGCCGACATCGCCTCTGCGGCGACGGTCTTCATCCAGAAGCAGCCCAACATCGTGATCCTCGACTGGGACCTGCCCGACGGGGGCGGCCCAAAATGCCTGACGGCAATCCGTTCGCAGAAGACCTCGCCTTTCGCCAAGGCGCCGGTGCTGGTGATGATGGAGCGCCCGGACAAGCGCGCGGTCGTGCAGGCGGCCAAGCTCGGTGCCCATGAGATCGTTACGAAGCCGATCTCCCCGAACAATCTCTGGATGCACCTGTCCGGCATCATCAACGTGCCGCGGAAATACCGCGAGAACGAAGGTCGGGTGACGTTGGTGCCGCGGGCCATCAGCAACAGTATGTTCTAAAGTCGCGGTTCTGCCTCGCTCACGTCCAAAATATTGACGGCCGCGCGAAGGTTTAGTGAAATTTTTACCAGTTCCGCCCGAAGCTTGACCACGCGTCATTCCGGGTTGAGCTCAATGGTCATCACCGTCTCGCTACCAGCTTTCCTCGGCCGCTCCGAGGCTGCCGCCTTCCGCAACCAGTTGCTCGTCGCACTGGAGCAGAAGGAGAGCATTGCCGTGGAGTGCGCCAGTGCCGGGCCCCTGCCCAGTCTCTGGGTCCAGCTCCTCCATTCCGCAGCCACAAGCGCGGCGGCGCGCGGGCTCTCGGTCACGCTCAAGGCGGCCTCTTCGGAGTGCCGTCAATCCCTGCAGGCGATCGGCTTCAATGCCGCGCAAAGCGCTCTCGTTCTGGAGTGACCGGCATGAAAATCCTGGCCATCGACGATACCAAGACCCTGCTCAGCCTCCTGAGCCTCACGCTGCGCAATGCAGGCCACGAGGTGGCCGAGGCCGAGAACGGCGAGGAGGGGCTGACCAAATTCGACCAGTTCAAGCCCGACGTGGTCATCACGGACCTCAACATGCCGATCATGGACGGCATCGAGTTCACACGGGCCTGCCGGGCGCGCCCTGCGGGCCAGAACACCCCCATCATCGTGCTGACCACCGAGAACGGCGCAGAGATCAAGGCCGAAGGTCGCCGTGCGGGCGCCAGCGCCTGGATGGTGAAGCCGTTCGAGCCCAATACCCTGCTCGGCCTCGTCGCGCGCTACCAGAACTGAGGCTGGCCGATGGATCCGTTGGCAGAACTCAAGCAAACGTTCTTCCAGGAATGCGAAGAGCTCCTTGGGGCGCTGGAGCTCAAGCTCCAGGCGCTCGAGGAGGGCTCGGTCGATCCGGAAGACGTCAATGCCGCCTTCCGCGCCATCCACTCGATCAAGGGCGGAGCGGGCGCTTTCGGTTGCACGGAGCTGGTCGGTTTCGCCCATGTCTTCGAGGCTGCGCTGGACCATCTCCGCTCCGGGCGCGTCGCGATCGAGGATGCGCCGTTCTCGCTGTTCCTGCGCTGCTCGGACGCCGTGGCCGATCTGGTGTCCGCCGCGCGCAACGACGAGCCGGCCACCGAACGCCCGGATCTGCTCGCGGCTCTCGCCCAGGTCGGGCAGGACAGGGTCAGCGCTCCCGCAGCTGCCGCCGCGCCGGCCCCTGTCGCCGCGGCGCCGGCTGCGCCCGCCAAATCCGATGACGCGCCTCCCGGCATCGCCGCGCTCGGCAATCTGCTCGCCATGGTCGAGGCCAAGGCGGGTGCTGCCGATGCTCCGTCCACCGCGGCAGCGAATGACGGCTGGGACGACGAAGCTCCGGCGCCCGCCAAGCCCGGCCGCGACGTTACGCTGAGGATCCGGCCCGAATCCGACCTGTTCCGGCGCGTCATCGAGCCGCGCGTCGTGCTCGCCTCCCTGCCGGCGGACGACATCGTCTCCATCATGTGCGATCTGAGCCGCGTTCCGCCGCTCGAAAGCCTGGACGTCACCGATTGCTGGATGGGCTTCGACGTCGCGCTGCGGACCGAGATGTCGGTCGAAGAGCTGCACGGGCTGTTCGACTTCACGCTCGCGGCCGAGGAGTTCACGATCGAGCAGGGCGACGCGGCCGTGGCCGCGGCGCCTGCCGCCGCCGCACAGGCGCCGGTGTCCGCTCCCCAGCCGGCTCCCGAACCTGCTTCCACCTCCGAGGTGCCGAGCACGGTGGCTGCCGATCTTTCGGCGATCCTTGCGAAGCTCGGCCCCGCGACCGAGGCTGCCGCCCAGCCGGATATCCAGCCGGCGCCCGCGCCCGTAACCCCGGTGCACGCTGCCGCCGTGCCGGCGGCGGAGCCTGCCGCGGCGCGGGCTGCCGCGGTCCGCGCGCCGGCCAATGACCAGGCGGCGGCACGCCAGCGCCAGGCCGTCAGCGTGCGCGTCGATCTCGACCGCATCGACAAACTGATGAACCTCGTCGGCGAGATCGTCATCACCCAGTCGATGCTGGTCGAATGCGTGCGGTCGCTGCCCTATGATGTCTATGCCAAGACCGCCGAGGGCATCCTGACTCTGTCGCGCCAGACCCGCGAACTGCAGGACCATGTCATGGCGGTCCGCGCGCAGCCGGTGAAGGCCGTGTTCCAGCGCATGCCGCGGCTGGTGCGCGAACTCGCCCAGACGCTCGGCAAGGAAGTGCGCCTCGTGCTCGAGGGCGAAAACACCGAGGTCGACAAGACGATCATCGAGGAACTCGCCGATCCGCTGACCCACATGATCCGCAACTCGATGGATCACGGGCTGGAGACGCCGGACGAGCGCGTCGAGGCGGGCAAGCCCCGCGAGGGCGTGATCAAGCTCGTCGCCGAGCATCGCGCCGGCCGCATCGTCATCTCCGTGACCGATGACGGGCGCGGGATCAACCGCGACCGGCTCCTGATGAAGGCGCGCTCGCGCGGCCTCGTCGGTGCCGACGAGCGGTTGCAGCCGGAAGAGATCGACCAGCTCATCTTCGCCGCGGGCCTGTCCACCGCCGAGGTCATCAGCGACGTCTCGGGCCGCGGTGTCGGCATGGACGTGGTGCGCCGGAACGTCGAATCGCTCGGCGGCCGCATCTCGGTCGATTCCGAGCCGGGGCGTGGCTGCAAGTTCACGCTGGCCCTGCCGCTGACGCTGGCCGTGCTGGAAGGCATGGTGATCCGCTGCGGCGATGACCGCTACGTCATCCCGATCGCCTCGGTGATCGAGACGCAGCATCTGGCTTCCACGCCGATCGAACGGCTGCCCTTCGGCCAGGAGGTCCTGCGCTGGCGCGGCGAGGTGACGCCGCTCTACCGCCTCGGCGACGTGATGGGCTCGATGGGCACCACCAACGAGAACATCGTGATCATCGCCGAGACCGAGCGCGGCAACAATGTCGGCATCGCGGTGGACGAGATCGTGGGCCAGCAGCAGGTCGTCGTGAAGAGCCTCGAGGCGAATTACGGAGCCGTCAACGGCGCCTCTGCCGCGACGATCCTGGGCGACGGCCTCGTCGCCCTGATCCTGGATATCGACTCCATGCTGCGTCTTGCCGCCCATAGCGAGCGCAATACCCAATCTGACCTCAAGATGGCTGGATGACCATGACCCTCCAACTCGGCGAAAAGCACTTCTCGTCTGCGCAGCCGGAAGCGGCGGCGCGTCGTATCGTCACCTTCAAGGTCGGCGATCGCACCTTCGGCATCGATGTCGGCATGGTCCGCGAGATCAAGGGCTGGCAGGCGACGACGCCGCTCCCGCATGCCTCGGCGCATGTGCGCGGCGTGCTGAACCTGCGCGGCGTGATCCTCGCGGTCTACGACCTGCGCACCGCGATCGGGATGGGCGTCACCGATGCCACCGCGACCCATGTCATCGTCGTCGTCGATGTCGAGGACAAGACGGCGGGCCTGCTGGTCGACTCGGTCTCGGACATCGTCGACGTGCCGGTCTCGGCCGTGCGTCCGGCTCCGGACCTGGAGCGCGACGAGCACGGGCTGATCGAAGGCCTCGTCCTGCTCGATACCGACATCGTCGCGCTGCTCGATCTGGCAGCCGTGATCAGGGACGGCGGCGAAATTCAGGTCAAGACCAGCCGCGCCGCCTGATCCATTCCTGCAAGAAGCCCGGCGTTGCGTGAGAGAGCGGGCAAGACCAAGAAACGAACGGATTTCATGGGCAACGCGCTCGGCCCTCTCTCACCGCTCTCGATCAGCCAGCCGTTGAACGCAGCCGGCTCGGCGCTGCTCGCGGCGGGCTGTGTCTATGCCGGCAACGCCGCCGGACTGCCGGCCGGCGGGGTCGCGGCAGCTGCCCTCGTGGCAG
Source organism: Allobosea sp. TND4EK4 (assembly GCF_900156025.1). Lineage (GTDB taxonomy): Bacteria > Pseudomonadota > Alphaproteobacteria > Rhizobiales > Beijerinckiaceae > Allobosea. The sequence continues at coordinate 282,756 of NZ_FTMO01000002.1, read as the reverse complement.
GCTTCGGCAGTCTCGCAGCATGGCTGGCGACACGGCGCATCAAGCCGCTGCGCGAGGCATTGGTGCGCCTGGCCGAAGGTCAGCCCGGCCCGATGCCCGCACCGTCCCAAAGCGGCGAGGCCGGCGAGCTCGCCCGTGCCCTGGCGTCGCTCAGCGGCAAAACGACGGACGCGGCCCGCATCCGCGCAGCGCTCGACCAGGGCCGCAGCGCCGTGATGATCTGCGACGCGAAGGGCCATGTCGTCTATGCGAGCAAGGCGCTGCTGCGCTTCTTCGCCGAAGCGCAGGACGATTTCCGCGCGGCCTTTCCCGGCTGCTCCGCCAAGGACATGCTCGGGCGGGTGATGGAGCGCATCGGCGCCGAGCACCGCGCCCGCAGCGGCGAGGCCGTGGAGATCGCGCTGGGCCGCCGGACCGTCCGGCTGGTGCTCACGGCGCTCGAGCAGGACGGCTCGCAGGCGACGGCTGTCGAGTGGCAGGAGCTCAGCGGCGACCGCGCCTTCTCGCTGGCGCTGCGCGAGATGGCCGCAGCGGCCGCCGAGGGCGATTTCTCGAAGCGCCTGCCCGTTTCTCCCGGCTCCGGCTTCAGCGAGGCGGCAGAAGCTCTGAATGCAGTCGCGGCCTGCGCCGAGGAGGCGCTCCATGACATCGCGACGGCCGCCGAGAGGCTGGCATGCGGGGATATGACGGGCCGGATGACCGGCCGCTACAGCGGTGCCCTGGCCACATTGCAGGCCGACCTCAACGAGGCGCTGGACCGCATCGCGCTCACGCTCGAGACGGTCCGTGCGGCGGCCGACGAGGCGGCCTGGTCGGCCGACAGGGTCGCAGGCTCGGTCGAGGATCTGGCTGGGCGGACGGGGCAGGGCGCCGGCATGCTCGGCGAGGCCACGGTTTCTGCGGGCGAGGTCGCCGCCAGCGTGCGCAGCAGCGCCGCCCGCTCCCGCGAGGCCGCCGATCTCGCCGGCGCGACCATGGGGGCGGCCGAGCACGGGCAGGGCGTCGTGGCGCAGGCCGTGGGCGCCATCGAGCGGATCGAGACATCCTCGTCGCGCATCTCCGACATCGTCGGCGTGATCGACGAGATCGCCTTCCAGACCAATCTGCTGGCGCTGAACGCCGCTGTGGAAGCGGCCCGGGCGGGTGACGCCGGCAAGGGCTTCGCCGTCGTCGCCTCCGAGGTCCGGGCGCTGGCGCAGCGCTCGGCGCAGGCGGCCAAGGACATCAAGGGGCTGATCGCAACCTCCAACGGGCAGGTGGGGGAGGGCGTGCGCCTCGTCCGCGACACCGGCGAGGCTTTGGGCCGGATCGTCGGCGCCGTCGGCAAGGTTTCCGCGATGGTCGCGGACATTTCCACCGCGACCGCCGAGCAGGGGCGCAGCGTCGAGGCGATGAGCCGCAAGGTCGGGCAGATCGACGGCGAGCTGCATGAGAGCGTGGAGCTCGCCAGGCAGAGCGCCGAGGCAACGGCGGCGCTCGGCGATCAGATCGCCCGACTGCAGCAGGCGGTGGCGGGCTTCACCACCGCCGCCGCCCAGCCGATGCGGCCGGCGCAGGAGCGCCAGCCCATCGCGGCCACAGCCTTCAACCCGGCGCAACGCCGCGTCGCAGCAGGGGGCCGGCCGGCTCCGCTGCGTGCAGGGAACGGATAGTCATGTCGCGATCAGGCCTCGTCCCTCTCCCCCCCATGGGCTTCGCATCGCCCGCGTCCGCGGCCGACGTCACGCTGACGCGCGACGACATGAAGTTCATCGCGGCCCTTGTCTATGAGCAGGCCGGGATCGTCATCCGCGAGCACAAGGAAGCGATGACGCGCGGGCGCCTGGCCCGCCGCGTCAAGGCGCTGGGCCTCAACTCGGTGGCGGAGTATTGCGCCTTCCTGAAGACGCCTCAGGCCGCGGGCGAGCTGCCCGAGCTGATCAACGCCGTCACCACCAACCACACGGCCTTTTTTCGCGAGCGCCACCATTTCGACCACCTGCGCAAGGATGTGATGCCGCGGCTGGTGCAGGAGCGGGCGAGCCGGAGGGGCCGCATCCGCATCTGGTCGGCGGCCTGCTCCTCGGGCGAGGAGCCCTACTCGATCGCGGCATCCTGCCGCGAGGCGATCGGCAACCGTCACGACATCGATTTCAAGATCCTCGCGACAGACATCGACACCGACATCCTGGCGCGGGCCGAGGCCGGCATCTATCCGACCGATCTGATCGAGCGGCTGCCGGCCGATGTGAAGCCGCTGATGAAGCTGGAGGGCAACGCCGCCCGCGGCGAGGTGCGCATGGCGGACGAGATGCGCCGGATGATCGCCTTCAAGCGCCTGAACCTGATCGAGAAATGGCCGATGAGCGGGCCGTTCGACGTGATCTTCTGCCGGAACGTCTTCATCTATTTCGACACCCAGACCAAGGCTTCGATTCTCGACCGGTTCGTAACGCTGCTCGCGCCGGGTGGCTTCCTCTATCTCGGCCATTCGGAATCCTTGCCGCAGCCGCACGCCAATCTTCGCCTCATCGGCCGGACGATCTACGAGAGGACAGCATGAGCGTTACACGGTCCTCTCGCCGCTATTTCGACCCGCGCTTCGACGCGACGATCATCACCGTCGCTCCGGGCGAGCATGAGATCACCTCCGCCAAGGACGAGATCGTCGCGACCGTGCTGGGCTCCTGCGTCTCGGTCTGCATGCGCGATCCGCAGGCCGGGGTCGGGGGGCTCAACCATTTCCTGCTGCCGAAGAACAACGGCAGCGACGCCAATGCCGGCGAGCGTTATGGCGACACCGCGATGGAGGTGCTCATCAACGGCCTGCTGAAGCGCGGTGCCAGGCGCGCCAATCTCGAGGCGAAAGTGTTTGGCGGTGCGCGGGTGCTCTCGGGCGCGACGATGCTGGCGATCGGCGACGGCAACATCGCCTTCGTCAACGAGTTCCTGAAGCGCGAAGGCATTCCGATCGTCTCCAAGGATGTCGGCGGCAACCGCTCGCGGAGGATCCACTACCAGCCCGCGACCGGCCGGGCCTGGGTGCAGCACGTGCAGTCGACCGCGCGCGATCCCGACCAGCAGCAGGAAATGGCCTACCTCAACCGGCTCAAGACGCAGCCGGTCGCCGGTGAAGTGGAGGTGTGGTGATGAGTTTCACACCCTCGTCCACGGCCCCTGTCAAAGTACTGGTCGTCGACGACTCCATCCTGATGCAGAAGCTGATGACGAAGATCATCGATGCTGCGCCGGGCTTCCAGGTCATCGGGGTGGCCGGCTCCGCCGAAGAGGGCTGGGACGCGATCCAGGAGTTGCGGCCGGATGTCGTCACGCTCGACCTCGAGCTGCCGGGCCGGCACGGGCTGAAGCTCCTCGCCCGCGTGCTGAAGCAGGACCCGCTGCCGGTGCTGATCGTCTCGGCTTTCGGCGGGCCGGGCGCCGACAACACCATTCAGGCGCTGGAACTCGGCGCCATCGACTTCATCGAGAAGCCGGACGGCACGACCAACACGCTCGAAGGCTTCATGGCCCATCTCGTCGGCGCGCTTCAGCGCGCGGCCGGCAGCCGCAAGATGATCGCCGCCGCACGCCAGATGGCACAGCCCTCTGCCCTGGCCTCGGCGCGGCCTGCATCGGCGCGCGAGCCGATGCGCCCGGGCAAGACCTCCTTCATCGCGATCGGCGCCTCGACCGGCGGCGTCCCGGCCGTGCAGACGGTGATGCGCGACCTGGCGCATCTGCGGCTCCCCATTGCGGTCGTCCAGCATATGCCGCCCGGCTACACCGCGAAGTTCGCGGGCAGGCTCGCCTCGGCAACCGGTCTCGACGTGCGCGAGGCGGCCGATGGCGACCGGCTCAGGCCCGGCATGGCAGTGGTCGCGCCGGGCGGGCCGCGCCACCTGGAAATCGAGGAGCGGCGCGGCGAATTCATCTGCTGCCTGAAGGAGGGTCCGCTGGTCAGCGGGCACTCGCCCTCCGTCGACGTGATGTTTCATTCGGTGGCGCGCAGCATCGGCGCCCAGGCGCTCGGCATCCTGCTCACCGGCATGGGGCGAGACGGCGCAGACGGATTGTTAGCCATGAGGAAGGCCGGGGCGGAGACGTTAATCCAAAGTGGGGAAACCTGCGTGGTAAACGGGATGCCGAAAGCGGCCTTCGAGATCGGGGCCGCCGACAGGGTGGTGCCGCTGGGCCAGATCGGCGCGGCTGTGAGCCACCTGCTCGGCGAGCGCCCCAATCTGCGGACGGCGTGAGGAGACGGACATGTCAAAGGCCAGAAGCGAGTACCGCATCCTGGTGGTGGACGACCAGAAGAGCATGCGCGGCCTGGCGACCTACTTCCTGAAGCAGATCGAGTTCCAGGACATCGACGAGGCGGAGAACGCCCGCGAGGCCCTGATGAAGATGCAGACCAAGCGCTACGATCTGCTTCTGCTCGACTGGAACATGGAAGGGATGAGCGGCATCGACCTGCTGCGCGCCATCCGCTCGGTGCCGGAGCTGAACCAGATCAAGATCATCATGGCGACCTCCGAGCGCTCGGTCGACAAGATGGACGAGGCGACCTCCAACGGGGCCGACCATTACGTCGTCAAGCCCTATGAGCTGCGCGACCTCGAAGTGCGGGTGAAGAAGGTCCTCGCCTGCTGAGGCCTCGGCATCGAACCGAAAAGTGGCATCCACTTTTCGGAACCATGCGATGCCCCTGCGATGATCCCGCCAGGCCGCCTGGGCGGCTCGCGCCAATGTGCATTGCCGATGCGCCCCGGAGCCGAGAGGCTTGCGGGGCGCATCCGTTCGTGCGCGCTCGACGTATCTGCATCGTGCGGAGGAGGATGCGATGATGGATCGGCGGATGGTGATGGCGGGGCTGGCGGCGAGCGTGATGCCCGGCGCGGCGAGAGGACAGGGCGCGGCAGGAGGCGCATATGGTTTCGCCTTCGGCAGGCCTGACGGAAAGACGCTGCCGCTTTCGGACTACCGCGGCCGGCCGATCCTGATCGTGAATACCGCCACCCGCTGCGGTTTCGCCGGCCAGATGGCGACGCTGGAGCAGCTCTGGCAGCGCTATCGCGAGCGCGGCCTGATGCTGGTCGCCGTTCCGAGCAATGATTTCGGCGGGCAGGAGCCGCTGGAGGGCGCCGCGATCGCGCAGGCGGCCCATGACGAATACGGCGCGACCTACACCTTCGTCGACAAGGCGCCCGTGCGCGGGCCGGAGGCGCATCCCTTCTATCGCTGGGCGGCAGCCTTGAAACCGGCCGAGGCGCCGCGCTGGAACTTCCACAAATACCTGATCGGCCGGGACGGCTCGCTCGTCGGCGGCTTCGGTGCCGCGACGGGCCCGCTGGCGCCGCAACTGGTGCAGGCGATCGGGCGGGAGCTGGGGACGGGCTGAGCTGTTTCTCCTGGGCTCTTCATCGCGGTCATCCCGGACAAGGCGAAGCGAAGATCCGGGATCCATTCCGGAACGCTGATAGGAAACCTTCCGGCATGGATCCCGGGTCTCCCCGCGGTCGCCCGGGTTGACCCGCGATTCTTTCTTGCAGGAAGACGGAACCCTACTTCTTCGGCCGGAACGCCGCGATCACCGCCGGATCCGTTTCCAGATAGGGGCCCTCGATCAGGTCGATGCAATAGGGGATCGCCGGCATCACCGCGTCGAGGCATTCGGCGATGGCGCGGGGCCGGCCCGGCAGGTTGACGATGAGCGTCCTGCCGCGGATGCCGGCGGTCTGGCGCGACAGGATCGCGGTCGGCACCTTGGCGAGGCTGACCTGGCGCATCAGTTCCCCGAAACCCGGCATCGGCTTCTCGACCACGTCCTCGGTCGCTTCCGGCGTCACGTCTCGCGGGGCTGGGCCAGTGCCGCCCGTGGTGACGACCAGACAGCAGCCTTCGCGGTCGGCGAGCTCGATCAGGGTTTGCGCGACCAGCGCCCGGTCGTCGGGGATGATGCGGGCGACGGCCTCCCAAGGCGAGGTGAGGACCTTCTCGAAATAGGCCCGGATCGCGGGACCGCCCTCGTCGGCATAGAGACCGGCCGAGGCGCGGTCCGAGACGGTGACGATACCGATCCGGGCTATCGAGGTCATCGCCGTCTCCGATGCTGCGGAAATGAGATCGACCATCGGGATGCCCTCGAAGGGGCGCGCGATGGCCGAGCCGTACGCCAATTTTCTGACGAGCGGCGGAGCACCGTGGTTAGCGACGCGTCGGCGTGCGGGTCAAGCGCCGGGCTTGGCAGCCCCCTTCTGCCGGTGCCGGTGCAGGACGGCCCGCAGGCGTCTCATCCAGTAGCGGGCGGCCGCGGCAATGCGCACCGGATCGAACCCTTTCTTGCCGATCTGCATCACGACATTGCCCATGCGCCGCCTCTCGCCCCAGACATAGGTGCCGGCATCGACCTCCTCGCCCGCGCCGCTGTCGAAGAAGGCGGGCGGCGCGCCGCCCAGGTCGGCGCGCAGCATCGCGACGGTCAGCAGCCGGCCCGGCGAATGGCGGGCCTCGGCTTCGTCATAGGCGATCTTGAGGAAATGGCGCCGGCCTGCGCTTTCGAGGAGCAGGCCCATCGCCAGCGTCTTGCCGTCGAGCAGCAGGGCGTCCACCAGCACGCCGTCCGCCTCCGCGAAAAGCTGCACCAGCCGGCGGATATAGCGGGCATGATCGGGATCGCAGGCGATGGCGGTGCCGCTCTTGCCCTTCCAGCCGGCGGCTTCCAGCACCAGAAAGGCCTCGAGCGCTTCGCTCGCCGCGGCGCCGCGGCTGCGGCGGAAGGTGAGGGCGCCGCTGCGGCCGACGGCGCGGACCTGCTGCATGCGCTTCTTGTAGCGGGAGCCGAGCGAGCGGCGCAGATAGCTTTCCGGCTCGTCGCCGGGTCGCGGGATCATGACCGGGCGCGACCAGCTCTCATAGACTGCCATGCTGCCGCCGATGTCGGCGCAAGCCTCGGACAGGGCATCGAATCCGGGCCCTTCGAGCGGCAGAAGCGGAAGGCTCAGGCTGTGGGGAAGGTCGCCGGAGGCCAGCACATGGCGCATCAGAGCGCGGCAGGCGTCCGCCGCGCGGTCGCGGTCGACCACCGGCAGCGAGGAGACCTCGTAGAGCGGCACCAGGGGCGAGACCAGCACGGGCGCGAAGCCGCTGCGCGGCCCGCTCATCCGGCGGAAGGCCCAGACGCCCACCAGCCTCTCGAAATCGAGCGCCTCGCTCAGCCAGGCGCAGAGCACCACGATCTCCTCGGGTGGGACGAGCTTCGTCGCAGCGCCCACGGCGGCAGGGGCCATATGCGGATTGGGTTCCAGCGCATGGCCCGCCAGCTCGGCGAAGGCCTCGCCCAGCCCGGCATAGGCGGCTGCGTCAAGCCGCCGGACGACGATGCCGCTGTTCACGAGCGCCGGCCGCCGCGCCTGACGCGGTCGAGCTCACCGCGCAGCGACAGCACGAAGGCGATGACCTGCGCGGTGGCGCGGTAGAGCTCCTCGGGGATCTCGTCGTCGAGCTCCACGGCGGACAGCGCCTGCGCCAGCACGACATTCTCCTCGACGGCGACGCCGTGCTCGCGCCCGGTCTCGACGATGCGATCGGCCAGCTCGCCGCGGCCCTTGGCGGTGACGCGCGGGGCGCCGTGCCCATCATATTCGAGCGCGACAGCGATGCGGGGCGGGCGCGGCGCGCTCATGACAGGCGGTCCAGGAACTGCCCCGCGGTGGGCTGTGCGACCTGCGGGCGGCCCGTATGGACATCGACCGCCCCTGCGCCGAAATCGGCATGGAGCAGCGCCGATTCCAGGCCGGGCGCGGCGCCGCGCAGCATCTGCCCGGTTTCCTCCCGCTCGGCCCAGAGCGTGACGCCGACGGCGCGGCCCTGCAACGTGACGACGCCCTGCAACGGCCCCATCGGCTCGACGTCGAGCGCGAAGCGAATGCGCCAGACCGGCGGCGAGATGCCCTCGACGCTGCGGCGGGGCGGGTCCCGCTCGACCTGCAACGGCAGAATCGCGGTCCCGTGATGGAAGGCCAGCGGGATCTCGGTCAGCCAGCGCTGCGGCGTGGCCTGCGGGCTCTCCGGCCGGGGCGTCTCCAGCGGCAGCGAGGCATATTGCGTCAGCTTGATCCGGTCGAGCCCCGCATCGGTCTGCTTGAGCACTGTCGCTGCGATTGAGGCAGGCGTGTCGCCGGGGACGATGCTGCGTTCCGCTGGGGCCTGCGGAGCGAGCGGGCCGTCGCGGCGCGGCGGGGGCGGGGCGATTGTGTCCTGAAGCGTGACATGGCTCCCCGCCTGTGCCTGCCGCACTGTCTGGGGCGAGGGAGAGAGAGCCTCGATCAGGGGCGCCAGCGTCTGGCGCAGCGCCGTCAGCGCCGCCTTGAGATCGCCGGTGGGCGGCACGACGCGTCCGGTGGCGGCGTTCGCCTCCATGAACAGGCCTGAGGCCTTCACCGCCTCCTGCAGCCTTGGGCCGGTCAGCTGCGCCCGTTCCACCGGAATCGCCTGGGCCAGGACATGATCGACCGCTGCCAGCATCGACTTCGGCAGGGCGAGGGCCAGCGCGCCCTCCGAAATTCCACGCAGATTGGCAAAGAGCGGCGCGAGGCTGTCCTGCCGCTGAAGCGCGGCGCCGAGCATCGGGCCGATCAGCGCGCGAGGCGAGGGGGTCGGCGCGGCGTCGGGGCTTCCGCCGGGGCCGCGCACCATGTCCGCTGCGGGACCTGCTTTCACCGCGGCTGCTCCGGCGGGGCCGGCCTCAGCAGACGAGGCGGCCGGGGCGGGTGCCGGCGGCGCCGAACCCGAAAGCGCGACTGGCGGGGCGGCGGCTCCTGCGGCACCTGACTGCGCGACCGTGGCCGGGAGCACGGGTGGGTTGCCGAGGGCAGGCGGTGCGGCGGGCGCCGGCTGCGGCGCGGTCCCCGCTGCCGGGGCCGGGCTTGGCAGGGTTGGGCGGGGGCGGATCTCGACGAGGGTGGCCCGAAGATCGCCGCCCGGCCGTTCGGGCGCCTCGAGGCGCAGCATCAGCGTCGCGCCGGGCTGGAGCGCGGCCTCCTTTGCCTGGGCACCCGCGAGCACGAGCGAGACCTTGGCGTCGCCGATCGCGGCGGTCGCGGTGCCGTCCGGCTCCAGCGCCAGCAGGCGTGCGGGCACGGTGCGCCCGGCCGTCAGCGCGCCGGCCTGGTCCAGCGCCTGCATCAGCAGCGCGAAGTTCTGGCTCTGGATGAGCTGGGCGAGATTCATCGGGTGACCGCAAGAGAATGCGTCACGGTCCCAGAAAAGCTTAAGGATTTCCTTGCGCGGCCGGCGGAGGCGCGGTGCGGGGCTGGCGCGCGTCGATGACTCTCGCGCGTCGATGGCTCTGGCGCCGCGGGCGCGGCCGTCGCAAGGTCGGGCGCGCCAGCACAAGGACATCGCCATGGATTATCGCCGCCTCGGCCGCTCCGGCCTCAAGGTCTCGCCGCTCTGCCTGGGTACGATGATGTTCGGCGGCCAGACCGACGAGGCGACATCCCTGCGCATCGTCGGCCATGCCCGCGAGGCCGGCATCAACTTCATCGACACGGCCGATGCCTACAATGAGGGCCGCTCGGAGGAGATCACCGGGCGCGCCATCGCAGGCCAGCGCCAGCACTGGATCCTGGCGACGAAGGTCGCCAATCCGATGGGGGAGGGGCCGAACCGGAGCGGCCTTTCGCGGCGCTGGGTGATGCAGGCCTGCGAAGACAGCCTGCGCCGGCTCGGGACGGACTTCATCGACATCTACTATCTCCACAAGGAGGATCACCAGACGCCGCTGGAGGAGACGGTGCATGCGCTGGCCGATCTCGTCCGCCAGGGCAAGATCCGCCATTTCGGCCTGTCCAACTATCGCTCCTGGCGGCTGGCGGAGATCTGCCGGATCTGCGACGGCTTAAGCATCGACCGGCCGGTGGTCAGCCAGCCCTGCTACAACGCGATGAACCGGATGCCCGAGGTCGAGCACCTTCCGGCCTGCGGGCATTACGGTCTCGGCGTCGCCTCCTATTCGCCGCTGGCGCGGGGCGTGCTGACGGCGAAATACGCGCCGGGACAGGCGCCTTCGGAAGGCACGCGGGCGGGGCGGGGCGACAGGCGGATGATGCAGGCGGAGTGGCGCCAGGAAAGCCTCGTCATCGCCCAGATCATCAGGGAGCATGCCGAAAAGCGCGGGCTGACGCCGATCCAGTTCGCGGTGCGCTGGGTGTTGAACAACGCCTTGCTGACCGCCGCGATCGCAGGCCCTCGCACCTTCGAGCAATGGCAGGCCTATCTCTCGGCGCTCGATGTCGATTTCACGGCGGAGGACGAGGCGCTGGTGGATTCGCTCGTGCCGCCGGGCCATCCCTCGACGCCGGGCTACAACGATCCGGCCTATCCGCTGGAAGGGCGCGTCAGCCGCGCCTGAGCGGCTGCTCCGTCAGTTCATCATGCAGAAGCCGCCGACCACGATATCGGTCTGGCACCACGGCTTCTTGGCCTCGCTGTTCGCCGAGAGGCGCAGCGGGACGGGCTCCTGCGTCCGATGGACCGTCGCAGGCGGGAAAGGCACACGCCCGGGCTGGCTGCCAGCGGCCTGCGCGCGGTTCGCGCCAAGGGCGACGCCAGGCGCGACAGCGATGCTGCGGCTGGTCGTGGTGGACGAGGCTGAGCTGCGCCCGCCGATGCGAATCTTGGCCGCCTCGGCCTGAACAGGCAGCAATGTGGCGGTCGCGAGCAGGCAGGCGATGGCAGCGATGCGGCGCATGAGGACGGACTCCCGATGGACGAGAGGATGTCACGATCTGCCGCTTCGGCAAGACAAGCCTCGGATCAGCCTCAGCGACGCGTTAACGTCGGCGTTCAGGCGGCTTGGCGTCCTTGACCCGGCGGCTGGGCCGTGCGGAACGCTAATGTCCCGGCAGGACGATCATGGCCGGCTTGGCCGGCAGCGTCGCCTTGCCCAGCGTGATCGTCGCCTGCTCGCGGCGCTCGACCGGCCAGAGCCCCTCGCTGCGCGCGAGGAAGCGGGCGAGCGTACCGCCGCCGAAGAAGTGCATCGGGATCATCACGCGCGCCTGCAGCGATTTCAGCACCTCCAGCATGCCGTCCTGGTCGAGCGTGTAGCTGCCGTCGACCGGGAAGAGCACGACATCGACGCGGCCGAGCGCGCGCAGATGGCCGGGCTCCAGCGGGTGGTGCAGATGGCCGAGATGAGCGATGCAGAGATCGCCGATCTCGAAGACGAAGATCGAGTTGCCGTCGTAATCGGTGCCGCCATCATAGCTGCGGATGTTCGTCGGTACGTTGCGGACGCGCACGTCGCCCACCGTGACGTCGTGCTTGGCGGCGCCCGCGCCGGCGGGGTCCCAGCCGCGCAGCAACTGCCTGATCGCGGGATCGGGATTGCGCGAATTATGGGTCGAATGCGCCTTGTTCATCGTGGCGATGTCGGGCGTCACCTGCGGCCGGACATAATCGTTGTAATCAGTCGCGACCTTCACCCCGGCGGGCGTCTCGATCAGGAAACTGGCGTGGCCGACGAAGGTCAGCCGCACCTCGTCTTTGGCGAGGTTGGCGAGGGCAAGATTGGCGGGCTGGATCGGCGGCCGCAGCGACGCCATCTCCGGCCGGCAGCCAGGTTCGTCGGATTGGGCCGCGGCGGGAGCCGCAGGTTGCAAGAACGCCGCCGCGGCCAGTCCGGCCAGCGCCAGGGTCCACCTGACAAGAGGCTTCGACATCGTCATCGACGGCTCCCATGCTGCCCAGCCCGTTCAGGCTGCGGCAAAAGCCGGGCCGAGGAAAGAGCCGGGTCACGGGTCTGGCGCGTTCGTGAAGCGCGCGCGTCATAATGAAGCCGTGGATCGCTGCGCCATACCTCACTCCTGACAAGCGCCCCCGGATTTCGGCGATGAGCATGATCGACCCCACGCGTCGCCGCCTGTTTGCGCTGGCCGCTTTTTCCTGGCTCGGTGCGGCGTCGGCCTTGCATGCGCGAGGCTCGGCGGGATCGAGCGCCGCCGCCAGCCTGGCGGACGAGCAATTTCGGGATGAGGCCCTGGCGGCCTTGATCGTCATGCGCGACGGCCAGCGGCTGGCGAGCCTGGGGAATGAGCGGCTTAAAATCGATGTCGCCTCGGTGCGCAAAAGCCTGCTCGGCGCGCTCCATGGGATCGCCATCGCCGAGAAGCGAATCGACCCGTCGGCGACGCTTGCGCAACTCGGCATCGACGATCTGCCGCCCGCCCTGACCGAGCCCGAAAAACAGGCGACGGTGCGCGATCTGCTCGGAGCGCGCTCAGGGGTCTATCATGTGTCCGCCCATGAGACCGCCGATATGCGCGAGAAGCGACCGGCGCGCGGCAGCCACGCCCCCGGCACGTTCTGGTTCTACAACAACTGGGACTTCAACGCTCTGGGCACCATCTACCGGCGGCAGACCGGCGAGGACATCTTCGCCAGCTTCGCCCATCGCATCGCGCGGCCCATCGGGATGGTGGACTTCGAAGCCGATGACGGTCGGTATGTGCGCGTTCCACAATCCCGTCATGAGGCCTATCCATTCAAGTTGACGGCGGGGGACGCGCTCCGTTTCGGCCAACTCATCCTCGATCGCGGCAACTGGGGCGGGCGCCAGATCATCCCATCGGACTGGGTCGCCCAGTCGCTGAGCGCGCATTCGACGACGGATCGCGGTGATCTCGGCTATGGCTATCTGTGGTGGACGTTGCCGGCCGCACGATTTGGACCGGGTGCGGCGTTCGCGGCGGGGTTCGGCGGCCAGTTCATCGCGGTGGTTCCCGCGCATCGGCTGGTCGTCGTGCAACTGGCGCAACGTCCCTCGGCCCGGCCTGGCCGGACGAAGCGGTTCGTGCGCTTCCTGGCCGGGCTGGTCGAGCCGGCTTGAGGGCGCTTCAGGCCTCCATCCTCACCGTCACTGCGGCCCTGGCCAGCCTCTGGTAGAGCCGCTTGCGGCGGAGCAGCGGCAGCCAGTCGTAGAGGAACATCTCGGCCGGGCGCCAGATCACCACCCAGCCGATGATCACGAGGCTTTCCTGCAGGACCCGGGCAAAGGGGCCTTCGGAGCGCTGGGTCAGCAGAAAGCTCAGGAAGAGGCAAAACGACAGGCCGGCGAAGCCGATCAGGAAGGCGAGCCTCCCGTCGCGAAACAGCGCCCGCAGGGCGTGGGATTCGGCGCGCGCCTTGGCGGCGAACCAGCCGGTGATGGCGGCGGCGAGATCGGGACGGGGCTTTCCGGGGTCCGCCGCCCCCTGCAGATGGATGACGATCGCGATGTCCGAGTCCTCGGGTAGGTCCTGCGCCCATTCGACGATGTAGCGCTCGGCATCGACATCGATGTCGCCCTCCCGAAAGGGAAAGGGATCGAGCGTGTTGAACAGCTGGTCGCTGTTGGCCAGACGCAGCTCGATGGTGGCGCGGCCTGTTTCATCTGACACGTCGGATGCCCCTTCGATGCTCGCCCGGCGCGGCATTATTCAGGCCGCCGATGTCGGTGTACAATCGCGCCACCGGTTGCGGCTTGCGATGCGCCTCGCTACATACGCGCCAGATTTCCCGACACGCCCGACCATCGGTCCGCCAGCGGAGCCCGCACGCCCCATGTCCCGCCAGTTCATCTACCATATGCGCGGCCTGTCGAAGACCTATCCGGGCGGCAAGCAGGTTCTGAAGGACATTCACCTCTCCTTCTATCCCGACGCCAAGATCGGCGTGCTCGGCGTCAACGGCGCGGGCAAGTCGACCCTGCTCAAGATCATGGCCGGCTTCGACAAGGAGTGGACCGGCGAGGCCTGGGTCGCTGAAGGCGCACGCGTCGGCTACCTGCCGCAGGAGCCCAAGCTCGACGAGACGCTGAACGTCCGCGACAACGTCATGCTCGGCGTGGCGCCGCAGAAGGCGATCCTCGACCGCTACAACGAGCTCGCCATGAACTATTCGGACGAGACCGCCGACGAGATGACCAATCTCCAGGACGAGATCGAGGCCAAGGGGCTGTGGGATCTCGATTCCAAGGTCGACCAGGCAATGGACGCGCTGCGTTGCCCGCCGGACGACTGGCCCGTGGACAAGCTCTCGGGCGGCGAGCGCCGCCGCGTCGCCATGTGCAAGCTGCTGCTGGAGCAGCCGGAGCTGTTGCTGCTCGACGAGCCGACCAACCATCTCGACGCCGAGACGACCGCCTGGCTCGAGGGCCATCTGCGCACCTATCCGGGCGCGATCCTGATCGTGACCCATGATCGCTACTTCCTCGACAACGTCACGAGCTGGATCCTCGAGCTCGATCGCGGCCAGGGCATCCCCTATGAGGGCAACTACTCGGCCTGGTCGGTGCAGAAGCAGAAGCGCCTGATGCAGGAAGGCCGCGAGGACGTCTCCCGCCAGAAGACGCTTGAGCGCGAGGCGGAGTGGATGGCCGCCTCGCCCAAGGCCCGCCAGGCCAAGAGCAAGGCCCGCATCCAGCGCTATGACGAACTCGTCCAGAAGGCCAACAACAAGGGGCCGGACACCGCGCAGATCATCATCCCGATCGCCGAGCGGCTGGGCAACAACGTCGTCGATTTCGAGGATCTGTCGAAGGGCTTCCAGGACAAGCTGCTGATCGACGGGCTGACCTTCAAGCTGCCGCCCGGCGGCATCGTCGGCGTGATCGGCCCCAACGGCGCCGGCAAGACGACGCTGTTCAAGATGATCACCGGCGCCGAGAAGCCGGATTCCGGCACGATCAAGGTCGGCGAGAGCGTCCAGCTCGGCTATGTCGACCAGAGCCGCGACTCGCTCGACGACAAGAAGAACGTCTGGGAGGAAATCTCCGGCGGCAACGACATCCTCTATCTCGGCAAGCGCGAGATCAATTCGCGCGCCTATTGCTCGGCCTTCAACTTCAAGGGCGGCGACCAGCAGAAGAAGGTCGGCTCGCTCTCGGGCGGCGAGCGCAACCGCGTCCACCTCGCCAAGATGCTGAAGTCGGGCGCCAACCTGCTGCTGCTGGACGAGCCGACCAACGACCTCGACGTCGACACGCTGCGCGCGCTGGAAGAGGCGCTGGAGGATTATGCCGGCTGCGCCGTGATCATCAGCCACGATCGCTGGTTCCTCGACCGCATCGCGACGCATATCCTCGCCTTCGAGGGCGACAGCCATGTCGAGTGGTTCGAGGGCAATTTCGCCGAATACGAGGAGGACAAGAAGCGCCGCCTCGGCATCGACTCCACCATCCCCAAGCGCATCCAGTACAAGAAGTTCTCGCGCTGAGGTTTTGTCCGGACACGGCGTCATCCCGGGCTTGGCCCGGGATGACGCCGTGATTCCAGGCTCGTGCTGCTCGGCGTCGAGCCGATGGCCGAGCAATGGGATTGCTCAGCCCGCAACCATTTGCCGCAATGTGCGGCACGCTGCCCGGCCATGCTGCGGCCATCGGTCACTTTAAGACCGGCTTAAGATACGCCTCACTAGCACGAAGGCGAATCCAAGCTTCTTCAGGCTTTGGTTCACCTTAGGTCAGTTTAGAACCGGCCCATTTATTGGCCGGCTTCTTTCTTGTTGTGATGTGAAGGTCGGCTATGAGCAGCGAAACGATTCAAGGCATGGTTGAAGATCTGAAGGAAGGCCGCCTGTCGCGGCGCTCCTTCATGAGGAACATGGCGGCCGTCGGCATCGCCGCCCCCGTCGCGAGCCAGATCCTGCTCTGGAACGGGGTCGCGATGGCGAATGCCACGCTCGACTACAAGCCGACCAAGGCCGGCGGCGGCGGCCCGCTGAAGATGCTGCTCTGGCAGGCGCCGACGCTGCTGAACCCGCACTTCGCCTCGGGCACCAAGGACCAGATCTCCTCGCGCATCTTCTACGAGCCGCTCGCCGGCTGGGACAAGGAAGGCAACCTCGTGCCGCAGCTCGCGGCGGAAGTGCCTACCAAGGAGAATGGTGGCCTCTCGGCCGACGGGACGACCGTCACCTGGAAGCTCAAGCCGGGCGTGAAATGGCATGACGGCAAGCCCTTCACCGCCGACGACGTCGTCTTCACCTGGCAGTATGCGGCCGATCCGGCGACGGCCGCCTACACCTCGGGCGCCTACAAGGACATCAAGGTCGAGAAGATCGACGACCTCACGGTCAAGGTGATCTTCGCCAAGCCGACGCCGTTCTGGGCCGACCCCTTCGTCGGTGTCGCCGGCATGATCATCCCGAAGCACCGCTTCGGCGAGTTCATCGGTGCCAAGTCGCGCGAGGCGCCCGAGAATCTGAAGCCCGTCGGCACCGGCCCCTACAAGTTCACCGACTTCAAGCCGGGCGACATCATCAAGGCGGAGCGCAACCCGGACTATCATGTCGCCAACCGGCCGCATTTCGACACGCTCGAGGTGAAGGGCGGCGGTGACGCGGTCTCGGCGGCGCGCGCCGTGCTGCAGACCGGCGAATACGACTATGCCTGGGACACCCTCGTCGAGGACGAGCTGCTGAAGCGCATGGAGACCGGCGGCCGCGGCAAGGTCAGCGCAGCCCCCGCCGGCGACATCGAGTTCATCACGCTCAACACCACCGATCCCTGGACCGAGGTCGATGGCGAGCGCTCCAGCGTCAAGACGAAGCATCCGACGCTGTCGGACCCGGCCGTGCGCAAGGCGATCAACCTGCTGATCGACCGCGACTCGATCCAGAAGTTCATCTATGGCCGCGCCGGCACCGCCACCGCGAGCTTCGTCAACCAGCCGGCGCGCTTCAAGTCGCAGAAGCTGAAATACGAGTTCAGCCTCGACAAGGCGAACAAGATCCTCGACGAAGCCGGCTGGAAGAAGGGCTCGGACGGCATCCGCGAGAAGGATGGCAAGAAGCTCAAATACGTCTTCCAGACCTCGATCAACGCCCCGCGCCAGAAGGTGCAGGCGATCATCAAGCAGGCCTGCCAGAAGGCCGGCATCGATCTGGAGCTGAAGTCGGTCACCGCCTCGGTGTTCTTCTCCTCGGACGTGGCGAACCCCGACACCTACACCAAGCTCTATGTGGACATGGAGATGTACACCACGACGCAGCCGCAGCCGGATCCCGAGCGCTTCCTCAACCAGTTCACCTCATGGGAGATCGCGAACAAGGAGAACAAGTGGCTCGGCCGCAACATCTCCCGCTACTCCGACCCGGCGGCGGACGAGGCCTACAAGGCCGCGCAGAAGGAGCTGGACCCTGCCAAGCGCGCCGAGCTGCTGATCAAGGTCAACGAGATCTTCTGCGAGGCCAACGTCATCCTGCCGATCCTCTCGCGCACCAAGGTCGTCGCCGCGGCGCAGAGCCTGATGCACGACCACTCAGGCTGGGACGTCGACACCTGGAACCTGGCGGCGTGGTATCGCGCCTGAGGCTGAACAAGGCTGCGCCGGGAGCGATCCCGGCGTTATGAGACAGCCATAAGGCAGAAAGGGCCCGCGTCGTTGATCGATGCGGGCCCCTTTTTTGAAAGACCCCGGCCTGAGATCGAATGCAGTGTCGTATTCTCGACCTCTGTGCCTGCGAGCGACGTTCGTCCTCGTACGGCTATTCGGGATTTTCGGCGTTCCAGGCCGCAGCGTAAGCCTCGCACATGCGATAAACGGCCTCGCGATCCGTTGCTCCAGCCGGGTTGGACCGGGAGGGGAGTGCGGTTTGAAACGGCACATAGCCCTGATGAGCCAATCGCCACAGGCGGCGAAGCTCCGTCAGTGGTTCGGGGTGATCGTCGACACGCAGGTCGAAACGCGAAAACGGCGCGTCCAACCAGATCTTCATGGCGCAGGACTGACGGCCGCGGCGATCACCGCCAGCCGCCTCGCCCGCTTCCATGGCGATGATGAGGCGCTCGTCGAAATCCGCCGCGGATGCCGATATGTAGGCGTCGAGCGTGCTCGCGACGACCTGTGGCCCGTGCAGCATGTTTCCCGCCACCGAAACCTCCGGTCCCTCCACACTGCCGCTCCAGTTCAGGCAGGCTGTACCGGTATAGGCAGCAGTTCGTCCTTCCCGGTCGATGAGATGGAACTGCCGGTGATCGCGTCCTTGATCGGCGCTCAACAAAGCCGCCACGATTTCCGGCGCGGTGCAGCCTTCCCTAAGCATCGCGAGACCATCGACGCCGCAGAACGGATTGGCGAAGGCCTGCGTTGCAATCGCGCCGGTCCGTCCGGCGCCATAGGGTACGACCGCCCCGACGGCTAGCGCGCGGGAGGCGCAGATAACGCCGAACGCGCCGGTTTCCGCGTCGCGCGCAACGATCGACCAGGTCACTCACCGTCCTTTCGCTCTGCCGAAAGCGAGCCCTTGAGGCGACGGCCTAGCCCTTCGAACCCTACCCCCCCGCCAGCCGCTTGATCGCTCCCTCGCGGCCGCCCACCAGAATGCGCTCGTCGACGTTCTGGATGTCGCGCAGGCCGCAGAGGGCCATGGTGGTGTCGAGCTCCTTGCGGATGATGTCGAGCGTCGCGGTGACGCCTTTCTCGCCCATGGCGCCGAGCCCGTAGAGGAAGGCACGGCCGATGAAGGTGCCGTGTGCGCCCAGCGCGAGCGCCTTGATCACGTCCTGACCGGAGCGGATGCCGCCGTCGAACAGCACCTCGATGCGGTTGCCGACCTGATCGACGACGCCTGGCAGCGCCTCGATGGAGGAGAGAGCGCCGTCGAGCTGGCGCCCGCCGTGGTTGGAGACGATCAGCGCATCGGCGCCGCTCTGCGCCGCGGTCTCGGCATCCTCGGGGTCGAGGATGCCCTTCAGGATCAGCTTGCCGCCCCACTGGTCCTTGATCCACTTGATGTCGTCCCAGTTCAGCTTCGGGTCGAACTGGCTGGCCGTCCAGGAGCCGAGCGAGGACATGTCGGCGACGCCGGTGACGTGGCCGACGATGTTGCCGAACTGGCGGCGCGGCGTGTCCAGCATCTTCAGGCACCACCACGGCTTGAAGGCGAGGTTGATCATGTTCGCCAGAGTGGGCTTGGGCGGGGCCGAGAGGCCGTTGCGGATATCCTTGTGGCGCTGGCCGAGGATCTGCAGGTCGAGCGTCAGCACCAGGGCCGAGCAGCCGGCGGCCTTGGCGCGCTGGATCAGCCGCGAGATGAAGTCGCGGTCCTTCATCACATAGAGCTGGAACCAGAAGGGCGCGCTGGTGTGGTTCGCCACGTCCTCGATCGAGCAGATGCTCATGGTCGAGAGGGTGAAGGGCACGCCGGCCTTGGCGGCGGCGCGGGCCGCGAGAATCTCGCCATCGGCATGCTGCATCCCGGTCATGCCGGTGGGTGCGATGGCGACCGGCATCGCGACCGGCTGGCCGATCATCGTCGAGGCCAGCGAGCGGTTGGTCATGTCGACCGCGACGCGCTGGCGCAGCTTGATCTTGGCGAAATCGGTCTCGTTGGCGCGGTAGGTGCCTTCGGTCCAGGCGCCGGAATCGGCATAATCGTAGAACATGCGCGGCACGCGGCGCCTGGCCATGATGCGCAGATCTTCGATCGTCAGGGGCTGGGCCATGTCTCGTCTCGCCGTTCGCTTTCGGCGTTTGAGTCGCATGATGGCCGGCACGGTGCAACCGCTCCGAAGGCAGGAGGCCCTGCGTCAGGATACCGCCATGTAGCGGCCGGGCTTGTGGTTCATCGCCAGGATGGCGTTGATGACGACGGTCCCGACGAGCGAGAGCGCGACCTTGTCGAGCGGAAGCAGGAAGAGTGCGGCGGCGAAGATCATCGCGTCGATGCCGAGCTGGACCCAGCCGGCGCGGATGCCGTGCCGCTCCTGCAGATAGAGCGCGAGGATGTTGACGCCGCCGATGGCGGTGCGATGGCGGGCGAGCGCGAGCAGGCCGAGGCCCATCGCGACACCGCCTGCGATGGCCGCATAGAGCGGCGCGACCGATTCGATGCGCAGCCAGAGCGGCGTCGCCCAGACGAAGACCGAGATGAGGGCGACGGCGGCGATGGTGCGCAAGGTGAAGGGCAGGCCCATGCGGCGCAGCGCCAGCCAGTAGAAGGGCAGGTTGATCACGAAGAACAGGACGCTGAAATTCCAGCCCGCTGCGAATTGCAACAGGAGCGCCAGGCCCGCGGCGCCGCCGGTCAGCACGGTCGCCTTGGCGAACAGCACCACGCCGATGCTGACCATCAGCGAGCCCAGCGGGATCGCGAGCAGGTCTTCGTAGAAGCGGTGCCGGTGCGGGGTCATGACGATGGCTGTCTGCGACATGGCTGCACACCTGTTAGCCGCTGGCGGGGGACATGGCCATCGTCATGCAATGGGTGCGCCACCGCCGATCCGGCCGCTGCGACGGAGCCAGCGGTTGAGCCGCCCCGTCCGATCCTGTAGGCGCAGGTCTTCCTTCACCGGAGAGATCGTCCTGATGCTTCTGCGGCTCGTCGCTGCCCTCCTGCTCTGCCTGCCGGCCGCCGCGGCCTTCGCCCAGCAGCCCCTCGCCTGGAAGACCGGCCGGGAGGCGCAGGCGATCGAGCGCAAGGTCGATGCGCTGCTGAAGCGGATGACGCTGGAGGAGAAGGTCGGGCAGCTGCATCTGTCGGGCCGCGGCGACGGGTTCGACGCCGGACAGATCCGCAGCGGCGACATGGGCGCGGTGATGAACTTCGTCGTGCCGGCCGAGGTGCTGGCCGTGCAGAAGGCGGTGCGGGAGAGCCGCCTGAAGATCCCGCTGATCATCGGGCTCGACGCCGTCCATGGCTTCTCGACCTATTTTCCATTGCCGCTCGGCCAGGCGGCGAGCTGGAATCCCGGGCTGATCGAGCAGGCGGCGTATTGGACCGGGCGCGAGGCTTCCGCCGCCGGCGTCAACTGGACCTTCGCGCCGATGGTCGACATCTCGCGCGATCCGCGCTGGGGCCGCGTGCTGGAGGGGGCGGGCGAGGACGCCTATCTCGGCTCGGTCGTGGCGGCGGCACGCACCCATGGCTACCAGCGCGGCGGGGTCGCGACGACGCCCAAGCATTTCGTCGGCTATGGCGCGGCCGAGGGCGGGCGCGACTACAACTCGACCTGGATCCCGACCAGCCAGCTCTTCGACCTCTATCTGCCGCCCTTCAAGGCCTCCTTCGATGCCGGCGCGATGACGGCGATGGCGGCCTTCAACGCGCTGAACGGCGTGCCGGCGACAGCCAACAAGGCGATGCTGACCGATTTGTTGCGTGGCAAATGGGGCTTCCGCGGCTTCGTCACCTCCGATTTCGGCTCGATCACCGAGCTGAGGCTGCACGGCATCGCCCGCGACGATGCGGAAGCCGCGCGCAAGGCGCTGCTCGCCGGCATCGACATGGACATGATGGGTGACGTCTACCACAAGCATCTGGCCGGCGAGGTGCGGGCCGGGCGCGTGCCGATGAAGGCGCTCGACGAGGCGGTGCGGCGGGTGCTGCGCGTCAAATATCATATGGGCCTGTTCGAGAAGCCCGATGTCGATCCGTCGCAGGCGCCCAAGCTCATGCAGACGGCCGAGGCCAGCGCGGTGGCGCTGCAGGCCGCGCGGGAAGGGGCGATCCTGCTCAGGAACGCCGACGGCATCCTGCCGATCCGTGAGGGCGTGAAGTCCGTCGCCGTGATCGGCGCGATGGCGGTGCCGGAGGAGGAGCGGGTCTGGACCGATCCGGCCGGGCTTGGGCGGCGCAAGATCACCTCGCTGCCGGATGCGCTGCGCGAGCGGCTGCCGGCCGGCGTTGCGATCGCCTATCAGCCCGCCTTCACCAGGAACTGCGGCACCGAATTCGCCGACAAGGAGGCCGCCATCCGCGCCGCCGCCGCGGCCGATCTCGTCGTCGCGATGCTGGGCGAGGATTGCGAGTTCATGGGCGAGGCGGCTTCGCGCACGAAGCTCGACCTGCCGGGCGTGCAGCAGGAGCTGCTGGAAGCGCTGGTCGCCACCGGCAAGCCGGTGGTGCTGGTGCTGCAGACCGGGCGGCCGCTCGTCCTCACCTGGGCGAGCGAGCATGTCGCGGCGATCCTGCAGACCTTCCATGGCGGCACCGAAGCCCGGCCCGCCATCGCCGACATCCTGACCGGGCGCTATAACCCCTCTGGGCGCGTGCCGATGAGCTTTCCGCGCTCGGTCGGGCAGATTCCGGTTTATTACAACCAGCTGCCGACCGGACGGCCGGAGAAGATCCGCCAGCGCTACGAGTCGATCTACATGGATGAGCGCAACGAGCCGCTCTACCCGTTCGGTTTCGGACTATCCTATAGCCGCTTTACCTATGCGAACGCGCGCGTCTCGGCCTCGTCCCTGCCGCTTTCGGGCACTGTCGAGGTCTCGGTCGACGTCACCAATGCAGGGCCGCTCGAGGGGCAGGAGGTGGCGCAGCTCTACATCCGCCAGCCTGTCGCCAGCCTGTCGCGGCCGTTGCGGGAGCTGAAGGGCTTCCAGAAGGTCATGCTCAAGGCCGGCGAGACACGCACGCTGCGGTTCCGGCTCGATGCCCGCCAGCTCGGCGTCCATGACGAGCAGGGGCGGTCTGTCGTCGATCCCGGGGAGGTCGAGATCTATCTCGGCGGCTCTTCCCGAGCGGAAGCCAAGACGCAGGTTCTGCTGACCAAGACTTGATCGAAGAGATGATGCATCTGCACGGCGTTTCATCTCGACAAGGTGCCGATTTCGGTCAATCCTCATGGTTGCGGGCTGTCGGCGATCGTCCACGTGTCCGCAGGCGCGGCTGCGAGGGATACGGCTATGGCGACCGGAACCGTGAAGTGGTTCAATACCGAGAAGGGCTTCGGCTTCATCCAGCCTTCGGATGGCGGCAAGGATGTCTTCGTGCACATCACCGCCGTCAAGGAAGCAGGCTTGATGACGCTGAACGAGGGGCAGAAGCTTTCGTTCGAACTCAAGACGGAGCGCGGCAAGACGGCTGCCGGGGATCTGAAGGTCCTCTGACAGGGCGGCGCGCCGCCCTGCCGGCCGCCCGGCCCCGGCCGGGGCTGTGAGGGCTGTGCGGACCATCGGCCGTGTCGAGGGCGTGTTTTCGGCAGCGGCGGGCGTCGGGCCGCATGCTTTCGTCACGCAGGCCGCGGCGAGCCTGACGATCGATCTGGCCGGTATCGTCGGCGACCGGCATTCCGGCGCCAGCCGAAAGGCTGGGCCACGCGAGCCCTGGCTGCCGCGTGGCGCTGTGCTGCGCAACGACAGGCAGCTCTCGGCGCTCTGCCCTGCGGAACTTGGCGTCATCGCCGGCCGGCTCGGTGCCGAGCGGATCGAGCCCGAATGGCTCGGCGCCAATCTGCTGATCTCCGGCTTTCCCGATTTTTCGTCCATGGCGCCGGGCAGCCGGCTGGCCTTCGGTGGCCAATGGGGCGGCAAGGGCCGGTTCGACGGCGGCGCCGTGCTGCGCGTGGAAGCCTATAATACCCCCTGCCGAAAGGCGGGGCGGGCGGTGGCCGAGGCCCTCGGGCGGGCCGATCTCGAATTCAGCTTCGTGCGGGCAGCGGCGGAGCTGCGCGGGCTCGTGCTCTCGGTGGATCTCGCCGGGCCGATCGTGGCGGGCGACCCCGTCGTGCTGCTGCCGCCGATCCTGGCGAAGCGGCGCGTCAGCGAGCGCGCCTGACCTGATCAGCGCCGCATCGACAGGAGCGCGTGTCATCCCGGACAAGCCGTCTTCGGCGGCGCCGATCCGGGGTCCATTCCCGAACCTTGATCGCGAGCGCTCCGGCATGGATCCCGGATCTCCGCTTCGCTGCGTCCGGGATGAGACGCGCCTGATGCCAGAGGTTCCAAACCGATCTCGACGACGCACCGAACCCCCCGTCCAGGCGTGGCCTGCGGGGTTTCGGGCTTAGACCATCGCGCGTCCGCTGGATGCGGTTACGATGTTCTAATTTCTTGCTGGAGCATCGGATTCTTCCGGAAAGTGGATTCCCCTTTTCGGTCCGATGCTCTCGCATCCGGGGGATGCGCGGAGCCGGGCGGCGTTCGCAGTCGACGGCTGCGTGCCGATGTCGAGTCGATGTCGATGTGTCGAACAGCGACGACCTCGCGCTGCCCGGCTCCGCGCACGGGTATCTGGGGGTCCGCTTCGCATTAATGCCCGGCGAGGGCCAGGGCCTGCCTGTTCGGCCCGTGCGAAGTCGGCACCTCCGCGTCCGACGGACCCGCAACGGCCCGGTGACGCGAAACCCGCTCCCCATCCGGCCCACGATGCCTCGCGAAGCCCCCCGGTCGGATGGACGCGCGCAGGATAGAGGCGCGGCGAAGGAGCGGGGATAAATCGGCCTGCCTCTGTCTCAGTGAGTTGGCAATGCGCGATCCAGGGCGGCGCGATCAGGACGCTGTTGTGCTGAGCAAAGGACCGATATGGGCCGATAGCGGACCTTGACTTGATTTGATCGAAGACTAGTCAGGTTGCCATGCTACGCTCGATGTTGAGGTCGCTTATTGCAGTCGTAGCCGCCATTTTGGCCGCTATTGGCTTTGTCACGATCATGATCGGGCTCTCGCGGTACATTGGCCCAGTCGTGCGGCGCGACGAGGAGCCCCAGCTTATCAACCAAATTTTGTCCCCTGACGGACGCTACAAAGTGGTCGCCGCACAATGGGCAGGCGGCGGAGGAATCTCTCCGTACTGCTATAACCGCGTGTCGATTGTTCCTGTCGAGGCCTTGGACCCGTCAACAGCGGGACGCGATAACGCGGTCTTCGAGGCCGAATGCCCTCCGTCTCCATCGATCAGTTGGGAGAGTGACCGAGTTCTCAGGATAGGTTTCTCGCTATCGTACTCCAGGCTTGGTCCAATCACCCTCAAGCTGAGAAGACGCGACGCGTCGGGAAGCGTGGCTGTGAAATACGATTTTGGAGACTAGCCCCCTAAGGTCCGCAACGGGCCGATCGCGGAAATTGCGCATCAGGCTGCGTCGCTCGCTGTGATGGATCGGTTCCCAACCTGAGGCCGCCACCAAAAGAGACGTCGCGGTTGCGTCCTGTTTTCCGGCCCGACAATCCGCTTGCACGAACGCCGCTTTCGACATAAAGATATCTTTATATCTCTTTGGGGCGCGGGAGGCGTTCGCGTGCAGCAGCCAACGGCCTTGTCCTCGGATGTTCTCCTCGCGGCCTTGCGGGCTGCGGGAGAGGAGACGCGGCTGCGTGTCCTCGCCTTGCTGTCGCAGGGCGAACTCTCGGTCTCCGACCTCACGGACATTCTCGGCCAGTCGCAGCCGCGCATCTCGCGCCATCTCAAGCTGCTGACGGAGGCGGGGCTGGTGCGGCGCTCGCGCGAGGGGGCGTGGGCCTTCTTCCGTCTGGACGAGACCGGAACGGGCGGGGCCTTCGCCGCCTCGCTCGCGGCCTGGCTCGATCTCGCCGATCCCGTGCTCGCAGCCGATCGCGAGCGGCTGGCGGCGGTGCGGGCGAGCCGCGCGGAAGCTGCGCAAAGCTATTTCGCCAGCGTCGCGCGCGACTGGGACCGGCTGCGCAGCCTGCATGTGCCGGATCATCTGGTCGAGGCGGCGGTCGAGCAGGCCGTGGGCCAGGGCTCGCCCGGCGCGATGCTCGATCTCGGCACCGGGACGGGCCGCATGCTGGAGCGGATCGCGCCGAAATATGGCCGAGCCGTCGGGGTCGATGCCAACCACGCGATGCTCGCGGTGGCGCGCGCCAATCTGGAGCAGGCGGGACTTTCCCGCGTCGAGCTCCGGCAGGGCGATATCTATGCGCTGCCCTTCGCGCGCGGCTCCTTCGACCTCGTCGTGGTCCATCAGGTGCTGCACTTCCTCGATGATCCGGGGCGCGCCATCCGCGAGGCGGCCGCCGTGCTGGCGCCGGGCGGGCGGCTGATCGTGGTCGATTTTGCGCCGCATGAGATGGAGTTCCTGCGCAGTGAGCATGCGCATCGGCGCCTCGGCTTCTCGCGCCAGCAGATATCGGGCTGGTTCACCGAGGCGGGCCTCGCCTGCGATCTGGCCCAGGAGGTCACGCTGGCGGACGGAAAATCCGGGCGGTTGCCCGTCATGCTGTGGCGCGGCCGGGACCGGCGCCTGCAGTCCGATGCGCCGCTGCGCCAAGACAATCTCGAGGTTGCCTGATGAACGCCTTTCGCCCCAGCCGGCACGGCTCGCGCCGCCCCAGCGTCTCCTTCGAATTCTTCCCGCCCAAATCGGAGGAGATGGAAGTCGCGCTGTGGGAGAGTGTGCGCCGTCTCGAACCGCTCGGCCCCAGCTTCGTCTCGGTGACCTATGGCGCCGGCGGCTCCACCCGCGAGCGGACCCACGCCACGGTCAAGCGCATGGTCGAGGAGACGCAGCTGAAGCCCGCCGCGCATCTGACCTGCGTCTCGGCGAGCAAGGCCGAGGTGGACGAGGTGATCCGCGCCTATTGGGACGCCGGGGTGCGGCATGTCGTGGCGCTGCGGGGCGATCCGGCCGGCGGTCTCGGGACCGTCTACGAGCCGCATCCGGAGGGCTATCACCAGACCTGCGATCTCGTGGCGGGGCTGAAGCGCATCGGCGATTTCGAGGTGACCGTCTCCGCCTATCCGGAGAAGCATCCGGAGGCCGCCTCTCTCGACGCCGATATCGAGGCGCTGAAGATGAAGGTCGATGCCGGCGCGACGCGGGCGATCACCCAGTTCTTCTTCGATAACGACGTCTATTTCCGCTATCTCGACAAGGTGCGTGCGGCCGGGATCGACATCCCGATCCTGCCCGGCATCGTCCCGGTCCAGAACTTCAAGCAGACGGCCAACTTCGCCCGCAAGACCGGCGCCAGCGTGCCGCAATGGCTGGCCGACCGCTTCGAGGGGCTGGAGGAGGATGTGGCGACGCGCCGGCTCGTGGCTGCGGCGGTCTGCGCCGAGCAGGTGCTGGACCTGATCGACCGCGGCGTCGCCGACCTGCACTTCTACACGATGAACAAGGCCGACCTCGTCTACGCCATCTGCCATCTCGTGGGTCTCAAGCCCGAGAAGGCCGCGGCGCAGGCGGTGGCGGCGGAGTGATCCCGATGTCCGACTATACACCCACCCCCGTCGACGGCGCCGAGGTCGAGCGTTCGCTGCGCCAGGCCGCGTCCGAGCGCATCCTCGTGCTCGACGGCGCGATGGGGACGCAGATCCAGAACCTGAAGCTCACGGAGGCGGATTTCCGCGGCGAGCGCTTCAAGGGGTTCAACCACGACCTCAAGGGCAACAACGACATCATCGCGCTGACGCTGCCCGATGCGCTGCGCGACATCCATCTCGCCTATTTCCGGGCTGGGGCCGATATCGTCGAGACCAACACCTTTTCCGGCACCTCGATCGCCCAGGCCGATTACGGCCTGGAAGCGATCGTCTATGAGCTGAACGTCGAATGCGCGCGGATCGCGCGCGAGGCGGCCGAGATCGCGCGCCTGGAGGACGGGCGTCGCCGCTATGTCGCCGGCGCGATCGGCCCGACGAACCGCACGCTCTCGATCTCGCCGGACGTCAACAATCCCGGCTTCCGGGCGGTGACGTTCGACCAGGTGCGCGAGTCTTACGCCGAGCAGGTGAGGGGGCTGATCGACGGCGGCTCCGAGCTGCTGCTGATCGAGACGATCTTCGACACGCTCAACGCCAAGGCGGCCATCGTCGCGATCGAGCAGGTCTATCGCGAGAAGGGCCTGCGCCTGCCGGTGATGATTTCCGGCACGATCACCGACCTTTCCGGCCGCACGCTGTCGGGCCAGACGGTCGAGGCGTTCTGGAATTCGGTGCGCCACGCCGCCCCGCTGACCATCGGGCTCAACTGCGCGCTCGGCGCACGCGAGATGCGGGCGCATATCAAGGACATGGCGCGCATCGCCGATACGCTGGTCTGCGCCTATCCGAATGCCGGGCTGCCGAACGAATTCGGGCTCTATGACGAGCGGCCGGAGGCGACGGCCGGCATGCTGGCCGAATTCGCCGATGCCGGTCTCGTCAATGTCGTCGGCGGCTGCTGCGGCACGACGCCGGATCATATCCGCGCCATCGCGCAGGCTGTGGCGGGCAAGCCGCCGCGCCAGGTGGCCGAGGTGAAGCCTTATCTCAGGCTCGCCGGGCTGGAGCCCTTCACGCTCGACGAGACGATTCCCTTCGTGAATGTCGGCGAGCGGACCAACGTCACCGGCTCGGCCAAGTTCAGGAAGCTGGTCACGGCCGGCGACTATGCCGCCGCGCTGGACGTCGCGCGCGACCAGGTCGCCAACGGCGCGCAGGTCATCGACATCAACATGGACGAGGGCCTGCTGGATTCGCAGCGGGCGATGACCGAGTTCTGCAACCTGATCGCGTCCGAGCCGGATATCAGCCGCGTGCCTATCATGGTCGACTCGTCGAAGTTCCCGGTCATCGAGGCGGGACTGAAGACGATCCAGGGCAAGCCGATCGTCAATTCGATCTCGATGAAGGAGGGCGAGGAGGCTTTCCTCGAGCAGGCGCGGATCTGCCGGCAGTACGGCGCGGCGGTGGTGGTGATGGCCTTCGACGAGAAGGGCCAGGCCGACACCTATGAGCGCAAGATCGAGATCTGCACGCGCGCCTACAAGCTGCTGACCGAGGAGATCGGTTTCCCGCCGCAGGACATCATCTTCGACCCCAACGTCTTCGCGGTGGCGACGGGCATCGAGGAGCACGACAATTACGGCAACGATTTCATCGAGGCCACGAAGACGATCCGCGAGACCCTGCCGCACGCCCATATCTCGGGCGGCGTCTCGAACCTGTCCTTCTCGTTCCGCGGCAATGAGAAGGTCCGCGAGGCGATGCACTCGGTCTTCCTCTACCACGCCATCAAGGTCGGCATGGATATGGGCATCGTCAATGCGGGCCAACTCGGCTCCTATGACGATCTTGACCCGGAGCTGCGCGAGCTTTGCGAGGATGTCGTTCTCAACCGCCGCAAGGATTCGACCGAGCGGCTGCTCGACGCCGCGCCGCGCTTCAAGGGCGACGGGTCCGTCGCGGTCTCCGGCAAGGATCTCGCCTGGCGCGAGCAGCCGGTCGAGAAGCGGCTGGAGCACGCGCTGGTCAACGGCATCACCGCCTTTATCGATCAGGATGTCGAGGAAGCACGGCTGAAGGCCGAAAAACCGCTTCACGTCATCGAGGGGCCGCTGATGGCCGGGATGAACGTCGTCGGCGACCTGTTCGGCGCCGGCAAGATGTTCCTCCCCCAGGTGGTGAAGTCGGCCCGGGTGATGAAGCAGGCCGTCGCCTATCTCATGCCGTTCATGGAAGAAGAAAAGCGCCTGAACGGCGGCTCCGAGCGCTCGGCGGCCGGCAAGGTGCTGATGGCGACGGTGAAGGGCGATGTCCACGACATCGGCAAGAACATCGTCGGCGTCGTGCTCCAGTGCAACAATTACGAGGTGATCGACCTCGGCGTGATGGTGCCGACGCAGAAGATCCTCGAAACCGCGCGCAGGGAGAAGGTCGACATCATCGGCCTGTCGGGGCTGATCACGCCCTCGCTCGACGAGATGGTCACCGTCGCCTCCGAGATGGAGCGCGAGGGCTTCGATATTCCCCTGCTGATCGGCGGGGCGACGACGAGCCGCGTCCATACGGCGGTGAAGATCCACCCGGCTTATGAGAAGGGCCAGACGGTGCATGTGAACGACGCCTCGCGCGCCGTCGGCGTCGTTTCCAGCCTGCTCTCGGCCGAGCAGAAGCCGGGCTACATCGCCGGGGTGCAGGCGGAATATGCCAAGGTCGCGGAGGCGCATCGCCGCTCGGAGGCCGACAAGCAGCGCCTGCCGATCGCCAAGGCGCGCGCCAATGCCTTCAAGCCTGACTGGGCTGCGTACCTGCCGCCCAAGCCCAGCTTCCTCGGCACGCGCACCTTCCGCACCTACGATATCGCCGATCTCGTGCCGGTGATCGACTGGACGCCGTTCTTCCAGACCTGGGAGATGAAAGGGCGCTATCCTGCGATCCTGCAGGACGAGAAGCAGGGCGAGGCGGCGCGCGCGCTCTGGGACGATGCGCAGGCCATGCTGAAGCGCGTGGTCGAGGAGCGCTGGTTCAACCCGAAGGCGGTGGTCGGCTTCTGGCCGGCCAATGCCGTCGGCGACGATATCCGGCTCTATACCGGCGAGAGCCGGCAGGACACGCTGGCGACGCTGCATGGGCTGCGCCAGCAGCTTTCCAAGCGCGACGGCAAGCCGAATATGTGCCTGTCCGACTTCGTCGCGCCGGAGGGCGTCGCGCCGGACTATATCGGCGCCTTCGTGGTCACGGCTGGCGCGGAGGAGGAGCGCATCTCCGAGAAGTTCGCGCGCGACAATGACGACTACCGCTCGATCATGGTCAAGGCGCTGGCGGATCGCTTCGCCGAGGCGTTTGCCGAACGGATGCACCAGCTCGTGCGCACCGAATTCTGGGGCTATGCGCCGGACGAGACGCTGGCCAACGAGGACCTGATCCGCGAGGAATATCGCGGCATCCGGCCGGCACCGGGTTATCCGGCCCAGCCCGACCATACCGAGAAGGAAACCCTGTTCCGGCTGCTGGAGGCCGAGCGGCGTGTCGGGGTCAAGCTGACGGAGAGCTATGCGATGTGGCCGGGCTCGTCGGTGTCGGGGCTCTATTTCGCCCATCCTGACGCCTATTACTTCGGCGTCGCCAAGGTCGAGCGCGACCAGGCCGAAGACTACGCCGCTCGCAAGGGCATGAGCATCGAGGAGGTCGAGCGCTGGCTGGCGCCGATCCTCAATTACGATCCAGTGAGCTACCGGCTGCAGGCGGCGGAGTAGGCGGACGAAGGCGCGTCATGCTCGGGCCTGACCCGAGCATCTCTGGAAGAGCGCGCGCGCTTTTCCGCAGGAGATTCTCGGGTCCGAGCCATGCTTCGCCCGAGAATGACGGGCTGGCCGGCGGTAATTATACAGATATCGGTCGTTGAATTATGCCTCTTGCTCGGCTAACGCAGTCGGGCCGGGGCTTTTCCCGCGATCATGGGACAGGCTGAGCAAGATGGCCGACGACGAATACGTCTATGACGAGGCGACCGGCGAGTGGCGGCCGGCTTCCGAGATGGCGGCTGCGGCCGCCGCGGCCGGGAAGGTCGAGGTCAAGGATGCCGCCGGCAACCTCCTGGCCGACGGCGATTCAGTCGTGCTGATCAAGGACCTCAAGGTGAAGGGCGCCGGACAGACCCTGAAGCAGGGTACGGTGATCAAGACGATCCGCCTGACCGAGAATCCCGAGGAAATCGACTGCCGTCACGATGCGATCAAGGGCCTCGTGCTGCGCACGGAGTTCGTCCGCAAGCGCTGAGGGACCTGCCTCGAGCCATCGATCACGGCTTGCGTCATTGCCAGCGTGGCGAAGCAGTCCAGCGGCGACAGCGCGCGACGTCCTTCGGGAATGCTTCGCTCCGCGCGCAATGACGATGATTGCGAAAGGATTGCCGCCACGCCAGCGCGATCATGCAGGATTGCAACGGCGCAAGCGTTGCGCTCGTCGCTGCGCCGCAACATCTTCCTGTCACCTTCCGGTTCAGACAGGAGCCACGCCATGACCCAGATCGCCATCGTCTTCCATTCCGGCTACGGCCACACCAAGCGCGTCGCCGAGACCGTCGCCCAAGGCGCGGGCGCCGAAGGCGCCAAGGTCGAACTGATTGCCATCGATGCCGAAGGCAACGTCCCCGAGAGCGCCTGGGACGTGTTGAAGGCGTCCGACGCCATCATCTTCGGCTCGCCGACCTATATGGGCACCGTCTCCTGGCAGTTCAAAAAGTTCGCCGACGCCTCGTCCAAGC
Source organism: Allobosea sp. TND4EK4 (assembly GCF_900156025.1). Classification (GTDB taxonomy): domain Bacteria; phylum Pseudomonadota; class Alphaproteobacteria; order Rhizobiales; family Beijerinckiaceae; genus Allobosea. Next base: position 251,081 of record NZ_FTMO01000002.1, on the reverse strand, counting down.
CCTGGTACACCATGGACTGGAAGGGCAAGGTCGCGGCCGGCTTCACCAATTCCGCCACGCTGAACGGCGACAAGGGCAACACCATCACCTATCTCTCGGCGCTGGCCGCGCAGCACAAGATGCTCTGGACCGGCACGGGAATGCATCCCTCCAACGCCAAGACGTCCACCCGCGACGATCTCAACAATCTCGGCGGCTATCTCGGACTGCTGGTGACGTCGCCTTCCGACGCTTCGGTCGAGGAGATGGTTCCGGGCGACCTCAAGACCGCCGAAGCCTTCGGGCGGAACGTCGCCGACGTGGTCAAGAGCGTGAAGGGCTGAGGGTCTTCACGGCCGCATCATGGACAGGCGCGCGCCAGAGTTGCGCGCCCGTCAACGGGCGGTCGAACAGCCTGAGCTTGTCGCCGCCCGTCATCCGGGCGGCCTTGAGCCCGGCTTCGGCCGCAGCCATCAGCCTGGGCTGGGTAGCGGTTCCGCCGATGGAGCTGCTCGTCGCGGCACCGGCCGAGATATTGAACTCGATCGTGACCGAGCCTCGGGTGACCGGCCGGCGCAGGAGCCGGCGGGCACTTTCGAGCGTGGAAACAAGCCTCTCCGGATCGTGCTGGCTCGGGTAGAGCACCGCGAAGGAGCCGTCCGCCAACCTTCCCGAAGCAAGCGCATCGGGAAAAAGCCGGAGCAGGCGCTGCCCGAGATGCTCCGACATGTCGTCACAGGCGACGGTGCCGTATTTCGCGAGCAGGCTCGGATAATCATCGACGGCATAGATGACGAGCGCGCAGTCCAGGCCGCCGGATCGCTCGGCAAACCCCAGAAGGGCCTCGTCGAAGCTCCGCAGCATCGCGCCGCTCGCCATCGCGCGTGGCTCGCAACTGCGGGCGAGGTCGGTCCAGAAGCCCTTTTCCGCCGTCACGTCCTGCTTAGAGCCGAAGATGCGTGCCGGCCGACCATGGGAGCTCTCGACGCCGACGATCAGCCGCATCCAGCGCTTCCTGCCGTCCGCCGACCTGATCCGGCAATCGAGCGAGAAGGGCCTGCCCGTCGCGATGGCCTGGCTGCGCAGCCGGTTCATCTCCAGCCGGGAGCGCTCCTCGTAGAGATCGAGCATATCGGGCCGGTGGATCCTGGCGCCGCGCCGCAGTCCGAAGATGTCGTAGACGCCATCTGTCCAGGACAGCACGTCGCCGGCCAGACGGCATTCCCACGCGCCGATCGCGCCGGGGTTCAGGCCATTCGGAAGCGCCGGGCTGTGACTGACAGAAAGGTTGTTCAAGCAGTCGTTCTCCGGCTGCCGGGTTGACCCAACGACGCTAGTCATCAGCCGTTAAGCGACCGTTGCTCCTTTTGTCGGATAACCGGTCGTTATGGCGCGTTCACGCGATCCGGGAGGATGCGCTCGTCGCCAGCAGATCGCGCAGGGTGGTGATCGTCGAGGCATCCGCCACTCCGTCCACCTTTTCCTGCCGCCAATGGCGCTGGAAGGCGGCGACCACCGCTTCGGTCTTCTCATCGAACAGGCCATCGACCGCGATGCCGTAGCCCAGCATCGCGAACATCGCCTGCAGTGCCTCGACGGGCTGGCCGGCATCGCCCTTGCTGAAATAGCGCCCGCCGCGGATCGGGGCGGGCTGGGTCCACAGGCCGATGCCGGCTTCGGCGAAGCGCCGCCACGGGAATTTCTCGCCGGGGTCGATCTTGCGGCCCGGCGCGATGTCGGAATGGGCCAGCACGCGCTCGGGAGGAATGGACCAGCGCTCGCAGATGTCGCGGCAGAGGTTCAGCGTCGCAACGAGCTGCTCTTCGGGGAAATCGGGCAGGCCGCCGGGATGGCCCGGATTGGCGATTTCGATGCCGATCGAGCAGGAGTTGATGTCGGCCTCGCCGGCCCAGTGCGAAGCGCCGGCATGCCAGGCGCGGCGGCCCTCCGGCACGAGCTGGAGCGTGTGGCCGTTCTCGAAGACGAAATAGTGCGAGGACACCTGCGAGACCGGGTTGCACAGCCATTGCAGCGCTTCGCCCGCGACCGGCATGCCGGTGTAGTGCAGGATCAGCATGTCCGGCCGCCGGCCGGGCGTGCCGTCGGCGTGCTTGCGCTCGCCATGGTTGGGCGAGGCAAAGATCTTGCTGGCGAAGCGGCTGTCGGGCGCCGGTGCGTCGGTCATCGCGGTCAGGCCGGCTCGTGCGACAGGCGGCGGGCGAGGCCGCGCTCATGGGCGATCATGTCCCAGGCCGCGTTGATCGCCGACAGGCGCCGGGTCGCGATCGCGACCGCTTCCTGAGGCAGACCGCGGGCGATCTCGCGGTCGGGATGGTTCTCGGCGACCAGGCGGCGGTAATGCCGCTTCAACTCGTCGTCTGCCATCTCGCGGCTGGCGCCGAGGATGAGATAGGGGTCGTCCGGCCGGCGGACATGGCGCGCCTCGATACGGGCGAAATCGGCATCGGCGATCCCGAAGATCGCTGCGACCCCACGCAGATAGGCGTATTCCGCCTCATGAACCGCGCCGTCCGCCGCGGCGATCAGGAAGAGGCCGTCGAGCACGCCCTCCAGCAGCGCCGGTTCGTCGCGGAAGGCGGCGGCGATCTGGCCGGCATAGGCCTCGAAGCCGGCACTGGTCTGCTTGGCCAGGTCGAACAGCCGCGCGACGCGCTGTTCCTCGCCCGGCGGCACCGTGACGATCCGGCGGAAGGCTGTGACCTCGTCGCAGGTTACGACCCCATCCGAGCGCGCCATCTTCGCCGCGAGCGCGACGAGGCCGGTGGTGAAGACGAGCTCGCGCGGAGCGGGCCCAAAGGGCGCTCCCTCACGATCGACGAGGACGTGACCGGCGAGGGCTCCGAGCAGGGCGCCCAATGGGCCGCCAAGGGCAAAACCGACGCCGCCGCCGCCGAGCGCGCCCCAGAACGAAGAGGACATGAAAGGAACAGGTCTCCGAACTCGCCACCGCTCTCGCGACGGCAGGTGCGCGCATCGCCGAAGCACAATGCGGGCGATGATGGGCGCTGCCTGCGCCTCGATCAAGAGGTGGGTGCCTCGGAACCTGCGATGAGCCCCGCGGTTCCGCGATTCGGTCGCGCGAGCCGAAATATGGCGAAAAAGAGGCGGCGCCCGCGTTTTCCTGATTCGCGATCCCTGTCTCACGCCGGCAAAGTTTTGCGGTCAGCCAATACCTGAAAATACTCTATAGTGAAGTAGAGATCAAAGACACATAACCTTTGAAGTCGGAGGCATTTTCTTTCTCGCTGAACAGATTATCGTCACATTCAGTCAGCATTTGACCCCGCCGCTCAGTGAGATGTGGCGCAGCAGGGTTCAGTTGATCATGAAGTATGTCTATGGCGGTCTCGCAGCCGCGGTTCTGATTAGCCTCACCGGGATGGCTTCGGCGGAGGAATTCGTGAACTCGGAAACGGATCCCAGGGCTATCGTCGTGCGCGACGCCGAAATTGCCCGGCTGAAGGCCGAGGAAGCCAAGGGCTCCGAGCAGGCGGCCGAGGCGCCGAGCAAGCCGATGAGCGCCAAGGAGCGGCGGGCGGCGCGGATCGAGGCGCGAAAGGCGAAGGCCGAGGAGGTCGCCGCGGCCAGGCAGGCAGCCAAGGCTGGAGGAATGAAGCCGCAGGCAGCCGCTGCGACTGCGGATGCGAAGGTGCAGGAGCCGACCGCCACCGCATCGGTGGCCCGCAGTGAAGACAAGGCCGAGGCGAAGCCAGTTGCCGCGCCGGCCGGGGTCGAGGGGATCAAAGCGATCGTCGCGCGGCATGCCGCGGCCAACGGCGTGCCGTTCTCGCTGGCGGATGCGATCATCCGCGTCGAAAGCCGCTACAATCCACGCGCTGCCCATGCCGGCAATTACGGCCTGATGCAGATTCGCCACCAGACGGCCCGCGGCATGGGCTATTCGGGCGGAGCTGGCGGCCTGCTCGATGCCGAGACCAACGCCCGCTATGGCATGAAATATCTGGCCGAGGCCTATCGCATGGCCGGCGGCGATACCTGCCGCACCGTCATGAAGTACCAGAGCGGCCACATGGCGACCCGGCTGAGCGGCGCCAACCGCACCTATTGCGCCAAGGTGCGCACGATCACCGCGCGCAACTGACGTGCTGCACGGTCAGGCACCCCCGCGCGCTTGACGCGGGCGGCGCCAGCGCGCATGTCCCCCCTCGCCAGTCGGCCGGACGGCCGCTCTCGCTCGCGAGGGAGGAAAGTCCGGGCTCCACGGAAACACGGTGCCGGATAACGTCCGGCGGGGGCGACCCCAGGGAAAGCGCCACAGAGATCGAACCGCCCGCGAGCCTCGGCTCGCAGGTAAGGGTGAAAAGGTGCGGTAAGAGCGCACCGCGGACCCGGCAACGGGGACGGCATGGCAAGCCCCACCGGGAGCAAGACCGAATAGGGACGATGCTTTCCGCGCAAGCGGGGAGGGGCCTGTTTCTGGGCCTGGTCGTCCGGGTTGGTTGCTTGAGGCCCGCAGCAATGCGCGTCCCAGAGGAATGGCCGTCACGTCGGGGGAGCGATCCTCCGGCCATACAAAACCCGGCTTACAGGCCGACTGGCACCCTATCCCACCGGAAACCTGCACATCGTCCCGCAGCGGGTGTCAGGGCCCGGCTCGCCGGTCCAGCTCCCGGCGCAGGAAATCGACGGCCTGGCCGTTCAGCTCGACATGAAAGGCGGCGCGGTCGAAACCCGCCGCATCGGTGCAGATCGCAGGCTGCTCCCTCGCCAATGCCTCAGGGCAGACGCTGAGAAAGGCGAAATGGCCGGCGCCGGCGGCATCATGAAACTCAGCCTTCTCGGGCAGGCCGGCCGCGATGGCCGCGACATCCGCGGGCGCGACCCCGTCACCCCCGTTCTGGGAACGCCAGAGTTGCAGGGGGGCCCTGATCTGCCTTAGCCCGCTCCCGTTCGGGAAGACGCTGGCCAGAGGGTCGGCGATTACGAATGCCTTGATCCGGGGGTCGCTGACCGGCTCCCCTGGCGGGACCATCCCAGCGGGAATGCGGTCGCACTTCGCCCCGGTCGGGTCCTGGCAAACCGCGCGCAGTTGTCGGATGTCTGGCTGCGCCCCGGCGAGGACGAGGCCGGTGTAGCCACCGCGGGAGAATCCGAAAAAGCCGATCCGTTCGGGGTCGATCCTCGCCGCGGCGGGGGCTGGGCCGAGCATGTGGTCGACCAGCCGTCTCACATCGATCGGCCGCGTCCTCAGCGCCGCGAGGCTGTCGAACCTGGCCGCGTTGAAAGCATTGTCATCGGGATGATTGAGAGCGACCACCACGAAACCCGCGTTCGCCAGAGCTTCGGCCGTGTCGTGATGCGCGAGATACGTCCCGCCGAAGCCATGCGAGATCACGATCAGCGGCAGCTTGCCGTCTCCGGCGATGGGGCAGTCGCGCACCGCCGGGATGGCGAAGGGCCCCAGCCTGACCGTATCGGCCGGCCTGGCGCAGGGGGACCATTGCAGAACCTTCAGAGCGGGGCCTGAGACGTCGGCCGGAACCTCGAAGGCCATCAGGCCTGCCGCCTGGCCCAGGCTGGCTGAGCAGCATAACGCCGCCGCCGCGACGAGTGCTTTGAGGCGCATTCTTCGTCCAGTTCCGCGAGGATCGACAGATGCCTCGCTTTAGCGGAACGGTTTACTCGTGTCATGCGACCGTTCGACAGCGGCGTCGGCAGCGCGGCTGCCGGGCTCGCTGGACCTCGCGGCGGCAGGATGTCCGATCGGCAGGAACGCGACCGGCCATCCTGCCGATGGGCGTTTCGGCGCGGCCTCAGCCGACGACCGTCTCGACCTCGATGTTGCCCTTGGTCGCGTGCGAGTAGGGGCAGATCACATGGGCCTTCTTGACGAGGTCCTCGACCACCGCCTTGTCGACGCCGGGGACCGTGACCGTCAGCTTGGCATTGATGCCGAAGCCCTGGCCGTCGTCGCGCGGACCGATGCCGATATCGGCCGCGACCTTCGCATCCTCCGGGATCTTGACGTTCTCCTTGCGGGCGGCCGCCTTCAGCGCGCCGAGGAAGCAGGCCGAGTAGCCGAGGGAGAAGAGCTGCTCGGGATTGGTGCCGTCGCCGCCGGTGCCGCCGAGTTCCTTGGGGGTATGCAGGATCAGGTTCAGGTTGCCGGTATCGGTCGCGGCCTGGCCTTCGCGGCCACCGGTGGCGGAACCATGGGCGGTGTAGAGGGTTTTCATGATCGCTCTCCTTGCTTGCTTGAATGACGATGGTTGCGATTTATATCGTGCGCAATTAGATTGTCAACAATTCAATTTGACGAACCGCAGGGTTGATCGCGGTCGCACTCCGCGCTTTGTGGAGGAGAGGAGAGCGAGCATGGGCGACGGGCAGGGCGACAGGGCGGAGATGCTGCGGCTGGAGGAGCATCTGTGCTTCGCCGTCTACCAGGCCGGCCATGCCTTCAACCGCGCCTATCGGCCCATCCTTGCCGAACTCGGCCTGACCTACCCGCAGTACCTCGCGATGCTCGTTCTGTGGGAGAATGAGGGGCTGACCGTGAAGGCGATGGGGGAGCGGCTGATGCTGGATTCCGGCACGCTCACCCCCCTGCTCAAGCGGCTCGAAGGGGCGGGGCTGATCCGGCGCATGCGCGATCCCGAGGATGAGCGCCAGGTCCGCCTGTACCTGACGGCGGCCGGCGAAAAGCTGCGCACCAAGGGGCGCTGCGTGCCCGAGGCCATCGGCAGCGCGCTGGGCGGCAACGCCGCGCAAGCCGAGGAGCTGCGCCGCGCGTTGGAGCAGGTGCGAGACGCGCTGCTCGCGGCCTCCGGCGCCGCCTGACGCACCGGAAAAATTTGTCGGGCTGGGAACCGCGGTTTTGCCGTGGCCCGCTCTGGCACGTCGTCGAAATCCTCGTGGTTACCGGACCTTAACCTTAACGGGTTGTGATGGACGGGAGTCCTTGCAGAGGCATGCTTGCGCCTGCGATTCCATTGACGCCCATGGTAGCCCATGCTATCCCAAATCATCCCGTCGAAGCCGGCAGGCAAATCACTGGTCAGGGTCCGTGTGCCGCGCGGAATTTGGCTGTCCGATGCGCCATGCCTGCTTCGATGGGGGGCTACTTCGCCGCTGCCCCCGGGCTGCGGCGTCGACGTGAAGAGCAGGCCGGGAGGCGGCGTTGACGGACCGCTTCGTCTCGAACTTCACCAACCGGCTGGACTCCAAGGGCCGGGTCTCGATCCCCTCCAGTTTCCGCTCCGTGTTGGCCAAGGACGGCTACGAGGGGCTGTACGTCCATCAGGCGCTCGACCTGCCGGCGCTCGATGCGGGCGGGCATGCGCTGCGGGCGACGATCGACGAGATCCTGTCGCGCTTTTCTCCCTTTTCGGACGAGTGGGAGCTGCTCTCGACGGCGTTGAACGGAACCTCGGAAGTGCTGAGGGTCGATCCGGAGGGGCGCATGACGCTCAGCGAGGCGCTGAAATCCCATGCCGGGATCGGCGACGCCGTGACCTTCGTCGGCCACGGCCACAAATTCCAGATCTGGGAGCCCGAGCGTTTCCGCGCCCATCTCGACACCGCACGGACGCGGCTGCGCGACGTGAAGCGCTCGCTCGGTTCCCTTCCCCCATCGGCAGGAGGCGCAGCATCATGACGGACCATGGCGACCGTTCAGGCGGAGCCATCGGCGGACCGGTTCGTCATGTGCCCGTGCTTCTTGCCGAGGTTCTCGCCGCGCTCGCGCCTCAGGCCGGCGGGCGCTATCTCGACGGCACCTTCGGCGCCGGCGGCTACAGCCGCGCGATCCTGGAGGCTGCGCCCGACGTCACGCTGCTGGCGCTCGACCGCGACCCGAACGCGGTCGCCGGCGGGGCCGATCTGGTCGCGGCGATGGGCGGGCGCCTGACGGTCTCGCAGGCGAATTTCGGCGAGCTGGCGCAGGAGGCCGAGCGCTTCGCGATGACGCCGCTCGACGGCGTGGTGCTCGATATCGGCGTTTCCTCGATGCAGATCGACCAGGCGGAGCGCGGCTTTTCGTTCCGCTTCGACGGGCCGCTCGACATGCGCATGAGCGGGCAGGGGCAGAGCGCCGCCGACATCCTCAACGAGGCGGAAGAGGGGCTGCTCGCCAACATCTTCTACCACTATGGCGAGGAGCGTCGCTCGCGTGCGGTGGCACGCGCCGTGATCGAGGCGCGCCGCAAGGCGCCGCTGACCACCACCAAGCAATTGGCCGATCTCGTCGCCGGGATCGTGCGCGGGGAGCCAGGCGGAGCGCATCCGGCGACGCGGGTGTTCCAGTCGCTGCGCATCGCGGTGAACGACGAGCTGGGCGAACTGGTCAAGGCGCTGCACGCGGCCGAAGCGGTGCTGAAGCCCGGCGGGCGGCTCGTCGTCGTCACCTTCCATTCGCTGGAAGACCGTATCGTCAAGCAGTTCATGGCCGAGCGCTCCGGCCGGATGCCGGCCGCCTCCCGGCACGCGCCGGCGGTGACCGTGGCGCAGCCGACCTTCAGGCTCGTCGAAAAGGGGGCCGTCGCGCCGTCCGAGGCCGAGATGCGCGCCAATCCGCGCGCCCGCTCGGCCAAGCTGCGCGCAGCCGAGCGCAACGACGCCCCGGCCCGCCAGGCGGAAGCCGGACTCGTCGCGCTCGCGGGCCTTCCCGAACCCTCGCCCCGCCGGAGAAGCTGAGCGTGATCAAGTTTCTCCACGCCGTCGCGATCGGAGCGCTCGTCTCCTCGGCGGTCTACGCCTACACCATCAAATACGAGACGACGCTGGCGGCCGAGCAACTCCAGAAGCTCAAGGCGAGGACCCAGCGCGAGCGCGACGCCATCCAGGTGCTGAGGGCCGAGTGGCAGTTCCTCAACCGGCCTGACCGAATCCAGACGCTGGCCGACCGCCATCTCGACCTCCAGCCCTTTCAGGCGACGCAGGTGGTCAATCCCTCCGAAATCCCGAACCGGGGCCCGAAGGTCGATACGATCGGCCGCAAGCTCGAGGACCTCGGCTTGGGCCTGCCGACGGAGACGCCGCGCGACCGCAAGGCGAGCGCGACCACGCCCGGAGCCATGCCATGACCGAGCCGCATCAGACCGGGGCGCCGGAGCCCGCGCACCAGGTCGTCACCGAGCCGGTGGCGGCACGCTCGCGCTTCGCCTGGCTGCGCGATGTCTTCCGCATGAGCGGCCACAAGGCGCAGCCTCGCGTCGGGCTGGTCATCCTCGGCTTTTCGGTGCTGTTCCTCGCCATCACCGCCCGGCTCGCATTGCTGGCGACGCTGCCCAACGAGCAGGTCGGCATCCGGCGCGCGACATCGAACGCCATCGCGGCGGCCCGGCCCGACATCGTCGACCGCAACGGCGACATCCTGGCCACCGATATCGGTGTCGTCTCGGTCTTCGCAGAGCCGCGCAAGATCCTCGACAAGGACGAGGCGACGGAGCTGCTGACGGCTGTCCTGCCCGAGCTCGATGCCAAGGATCTGCGCGACAAGCTCGGCACCAAGAAGGGCTTCGTCTGGGTCAAGCGCGAGATCACGCCGCGCCAGCAGGCGGAGGTCTACCGCCTCGGCATTCCCGGCGTCGGCTTCCTGCCCGAGCACAAGCGCGTCTATCCGAACGGCCCGGCGGCCGCCCATATCCTCGGCTTTGCGAATGTCGACAATATCGGCATCGCCGGGATGGAGAAGTATATCGATTCCCAGGGCCTGCAGGACCTGAACGGCGCCGGATTTGCCAGCCAGGCGAGCGATCTCAAGCCCGTGCAGCTCTCGCTCGACCTGCGCATCCAGCATCTGCTGCGCGACGAGCTGGTCAACGGCATGGCGCGCTTCAAGGCGATCGCCGCAGCCGGCGCGATCATGGACGTCACCACAGGCGAGGTCCTCGGGCTGGTTTCGCTGCCGGATTTCGACCCGAACAACCCGGTCGATGCCCTGGAGAAGGACCGGATCAACCGGATGAGTGTCGGCGTCTACGAGATGGGCTCGACCTTCAAGGCGCTCACCATCGCGATGGCGCTCGACTCCGGCAAGGTCAACATCAATTCGAGCTTCTCGACCGCTGGCGGCATGATGCGTTTCGGCCGGCAGGTCATCAAGGAATACCACGGCACCGGGCGCACGCTGACCGTGCCGGAGGTGTTCCTGCATTCGTCCAATATGGGCTCGATCAAGATGGCGCTGGCCGTCGGCGTCGAGGGCCACAAGGCCTTCCTCAAGAAGATGATGCAGCTCGACCGGATGACGACCGAGCTGCCCGAGAGCGCAGCCCCGATCGTCCCGCAGCGCTGGGGCGAGATCAACACCGCGACCATCGCCTTCGGCCACGGCCTCGCCGTCGCGCCGATCCAGGCGATGGCGGCGGTGGCCGCGCTGGTGAACGGCGGCTACCTGATGAAGCCGACCTTCCTGAAGCGCTCGCAGGAGGACGCGATGAAGGTGGCGACGCGGGTGATCAAGCCGGAAACCTCCGAGGCGCTGCGGTTCATCATGCGGCTGAATGGCGAAAAGGGCTCGGCCAAGAAGGCGGACATCGCCGGCTACTTCGTCGGCGGCAAGACCGGTACGGCCGAAAAGGTCATCGGCGGTCGCTACGCCAAGAACCGCAACTTCACGACCTTCACGGCCATCGCCCCTTCCGACAAGCCGAAATACCTGTTCCTCGCGATCTATGACGAACCGAAGGGCTACGCCGAGAGCGGCGGCTATTCGACCGCAGCCTGGAACGCCGGCGTGACGACGGGCCGGCTGATCGAGCGGGCCGCGCCGCTGCTGGGGCTGGCCCCACGCTTCGATCCGCCGCCCGCGCCGTTCCCGCTGATGGCGAAGCTGGGGGCCTGGGGTTCGCGATAGGGCGGTCTGCCGGCGTCATGCTCGGGCTTGACCCGGGCAAGACGCTGCGGAGGTTCGGCGGAACCACAGCGACGAGCACCGGTCAAAGAAAGGCGCTTGATCCTTGGGGAGATTCTCGGGTCTACGCTTCGCTTCGCCCGAGAATGACATCAGGGTCTTGCAGCGCAGGGGTATCGGCTTTTGACAGACGCCATCGCCTATCGTCTCGCAGATCTCTTCCCCGGCGCCTTCCGCCCCGAGGAGGACCGACGCGTCGACGGCCTCGCCTTCGACAGCCGCACGGTCGGCCCGGGGCAGGTGTTCGTCGCGCTCGCCGGAGCGAAGGCGGATGGCGGAAGCTTCATTGCGGATGCGGTCGCGCGCGGGGCCGTGGCGGTTGTGGCGAGCCAGTCGCGCCCCGGCGATCTGCCGGCCGATGTGGCCTATGCGCAGGTGCAGGAGCCCCGCCTGGCGCTCTCTCTGGCGGCGGCCAGGATCCATCCGCGCCAGCCCGAAACCATCGTCGCGGTCACCGGCACCAGCGGCAAATCCTCCGTCGCCGATTTCACCCGCCAGATCTTCCAGGCGCTCGGCCATGGGGCTGCGAGCCTCGGCACGGTCGGGATCGTCACCGCGACATCGGCCAAATACGGCTCCCTGACGACGCCGGACCCGCTCTCGCTGCACGCGTCCCTCGACAAGCTCGCCGGAGACGGGATCACGCATCTGGCGATGGAGGCCTCCTCGCACGGGCTCGATCAGCACCGGCTGGACGGGGTGCGGCTGAAGGCCGGCGCCTTCCTCAATCTCGGCCACGACCATCTCGACTATCACCCCACCGTCGAGGACTATCTGGCGGCGAAGCTCAGGCTGTGGAAGCTGCTGCCGGCCGGTGCGCCGGTGGTGATCAACCGCGATGAGCCTTTTGCGCAGCAGGCCGCCGAGGCTGCCGAGGCCGGGGGGCACCCGATCATCGGCGTCGGGCGCGAGGGTGAGACATTGCGCCTCATCGCCAATGAGCGGGACGGCTTCACGCAGCGGCTGACAGTCAGCTTCGCGGGGGGCGAGGCCTCGGTGGTGCTGCCGCTCGTCGGCGACTTCATGGCGGGCAATGCGCTCGTCGCGGCCGGCCTCGCCATCGCGGCCGGCGAAGACCCGCGTCGCGCGCTCGCGGCGATTGCCGGGCTGCAAGGCGTCCCCGGCCGGCTCGAACGCGTCGGCGAAGGCAATGGCGGGCTCGTGGTCGTCGATTACGCCCACAAGCCCGACGCGCTCGCGGCGGTCCTCACGACACTGCGTCCCTATGCGGCCGGGCGGCTGATCTGCGTCTTCGGCTGCGGCGGCGACCGCGACAAGGGCAAGCGGCCGTTGATGGGTGCGATCGCGGCGGAGAAGGCCGACATCGCCATCGTCACTGACGACAATCCACGCAGCGAGGACCCGGCGACCATCCGGTCCGAGATCATGGCAGCTTCGCCGAAGCTGCGGGAAATCGGTGACCGCGCGGAGGCGATCCGCCATGCGGTCGGCATGCTCAAGGCTGGGGATTTGCTGGTCGTCGCTGGGAAAGGCCATGAAAGCGGCCAGATCGTAGGCGACCGGACGCTGCCTTTCTCCGACCATGACGTGGTGCGGACGGCCTTGGCGGAGATGAAGCGATGAAGGACCCTCTCTGGACGGGCGACCGCTTGATCGCGGCGCTCGGCGCCCGCGCGGACGGGCCCGTGCCAGCCGCCGTCACTGGCGCATCGATCGACACCCGGACGCTCGAGCCCGGCGACGCCTTCTTCGCGATCACCGGGGAGGCGCGCAACGGGCATGACTTCGTCAAGGCGGCCCTGGACAAGGGCGCTGCGCTCGCCGTGATCGACGAGGCGCATGCGGCGGGGTTCGCCGGCGCGGGTTCCCTGGCCATCGTGCCCGATGTGCTGAAGGCGATGGAGAAGGCCGGCTCGGCCCGCCGGGCCGAGCTGTCGGCCAAAATCGTCTCCGTCACCGGTTCGGTCGGCAAGACCGGCACCAAGGAGGCACTGCGCCTCGTGCTGTCGCGCCAGGGCAAGACCCATGCGCCCGTCGCCTCCTACAACAATCATTGGGGCGTCCCGCTCACGCTGGTGCGCACGCCGGCCGATGTCGCCTATGGCGTCTACGAGATCGGCATGAACAGCCCCGGCGAGATCCTGCCGCTGGCGCGGCTGGTGAGGCCGCATGTCTCGATCATCACCACGATCGCGCCGGTGCATCTGGCGGCCTTTTCCTCGCTGGAAGGGATCGCCGAGGAGAAAGCAGGAGTCTTCTGGGAGCTGGAGGAGGGCGGCACGGCGATCATCAACGCCGACATCCCGCAGTCGCAGCTCCTGCGGGACATCGCCAAATCCGGCCCCGCAGGCGAGATCCTGACCTTCGGGACAAGCCCCGACGCCGATGTGAGGCTGATCTCCTGCTCGCTGAAGCCCAACATGTCGACCGTCGAGGCGCGGGTTCTGGGCGAGCCGGTGACCTACCGGCTGGGCAGCCCCGGACGCCACATTGTGCTGAACTCGCTCGCCGTTCTGGCCGCGGTGAAGGCGCTCGGGGCCGATCTCGCGCTGGCGGCGCTGTCGCTGGGCGACCTGACCCCGCCCGCCGGGCGGGGTGCGCGCCAGCGGCTGCAGATGCCGGGCGGGGTGCTGACGCTGCTCGACGAGAGCTATAACGGCAACCCCGCCTCGATGCGCGCCGCGATCGAGAATCTGGGGCGCCTGCCGGTGGAGGGCAGGGGCCGGCGCATCGCCGTGCTCGGCGACATGCTGGAGCTCGGCCCGAGCGGGGGCGACCTGCACAAGGGCCTCGGCGAGCCCCTCGCCACCAACGCCATCGACAAGGTCTTCGCCTGCGGACCGCTGATGAAAGGGCTCTATGAGAGCTTGCCTTCGGCCATGCGGGGGGCTTATGCGAACGATGCCGGCGCACTCGAGCCTCTCGTTCTCGACGCGGTGCGTGCCGGCGACGTGGTCACGGTCAAGGGCTCGCTGGGCTCGCGCATGGGGCCGATCGTCAAAGCGCTCATCGCGCGTTTTCCGGCCGTGCCTGCCGAAGACTGACTTCATCGAGCCGGGCGCGAACCGCCCCGGCGCCAACGAGATCGCGCAAGAGACGCCAAGACCATGTTCACCTGGCTCGCCGAATTTTCCGGCACTTTCCCCATCCTGAACGTCTTCCGCTACATCACCTTCCGCGCAGGCGGGGCGACGGCGACGGCGCTGCTCTTCGTGTTCTTCTTCGGCCCGGCCGCGATTTCCTGGCTCAGGATCAAGCAGGGCAAGGGCCAGCCGATCCGCGCCGATGGCCCGCAGACCCATCTCGCCAAGCGCGGCACGCCGACCATGGGCGGGCTGATGATCATGTCCGGCCTGTTCGCGGCGGTGCTGCTCTGGGGCAACCTGCGCAATCCGTACGTCTGGATCGTGCTCGGCGTGACGGCGGCCTACGGCGCCATCGGCTTCTATGACGACTATCTCAAGGTGACGAAACAGTCCCACAAGGGCTTCTCGGGGAAGGCGCGCATCGCCATCGAGATCGTGGTCGCGCTCGCTGCCTGCACGCTGATCATGCAGACACAGCCTCCGGCGATCTCGTCCGGCTTCGCCATGCCCTTCCTCAAGGACGCCATCATCCCGCTCGGCATCCTGTTTCCGCTGGTGACGGCCGTCGTCGTGGTCGGCGCGGGCAATTCGGTGAACCTGACCGACGGGCTCGACGGACTCGCCATCGTGCCGGTGATGATCGCTGCGGGCACCTTCGGCTTCATCTCCTATCTCGTCGGCAACGCCATCTTCGCCAACTACCTGCAGATCAACCACGTGCCGGGCTCGGGCGAGCTGGCGGTGATCTGCGGCGCGGTGATCGGCGCCGGCCTCGGCTTCCTCTGGTTCAATGCGCCGCCGGCGCAGATCTTCATGGGCGACACCGGCTCGCTGGGGCTGGGCGGCCTGCTCGGCACCATCGCGGTCGCGACCAAGCACGAGATCGTGCTGGCGATCGTCGGCGGGCTGTTCGTGGTCGAGGCGCTGTCGGTGATCATCCAGGTCGGCGTCTACAAGCGCACCGGCAAGCGGGTGTTCCTGATGGCGCCGATCCACCACCATTTCGAGAAGCTGGGCTGGACCGAGCCGCAGGTGGTGATCCGCTTCTGGATCATCTCGGTGGTGCTGGCCCTGGTCGGCCTGTCCACGCTCAAGCTGCGCTGAACGTCTAGAGGCATCATGTCGCCCGAAAACCGGTTCCCACTTTTCGGCATGATGCCGCGATGACCACCCCCGTCACGGTGTTCGCCGGGCGCAAGGTCGCCCTGTTCGGGCTCGGAGGCTCCGGCGTCGTCACGGCGCTGGCGCTGATGGCGGGCGGGGCCGAGGTCGCGGCCTGGGACGACAACGAGGCCAGCCGGGAGAAGGCCGCAGCGCAGGGGATCGGCATCGTCGATCTCGCCGCGGCCGATTGGACCGGCTTCGCCGCTCTGGTGCTGGCGCCGGGCGTGCCGCTGACGCATCCGCAGCCGCACTGGACCGTCGGGAAGGCGAAGGCTGCCGGCATCGAGATCATCGGCGACATCGAATTGTTCTTCCGCGAGCGGGCGAAGATCGCCCCGGATTCGCCCGTGATCTGCATCACCGGCACCAACGGCAAGTCGACCACCACCGCGCTGATCGCCCATGTGCTGAAGCAGGCGGGGCGCGATGTGCAGATGGGGGGCAATATCGGCACCGCCGTGCTGGCGCTGGAGCCGCCGGCCGAGGGCCGCATCCATGTGATCGAGTGCTCGACCTTCCAGATCGATCTGGCGCCGTCCATCAAGCCGAGCGTCGGCCTCCAGATGAACCTGACGCCCGACCATCTCGACCGGCACGGCAAGCTCGAAGACTATGCCGCGATCAAGGAGCGGCTGGTCACAGCGGCTGACGTTGCGATCATCGGGGTCGACGACGAGCCATCCCGGCAGATGGCCGGGCGACGGGGGGCGAGCGGGCGCCCGCTGGTGCGTATCAGCGGCGACGAGGCGTTGGCCGAGGGTGTCTTCGCCGAGGTGACGGAGCAGGGCGGGCTGCGCACGACGCAGATCGTCGAGAGCCGGGACGGGCAGCGGACCATCGTTGCCAGTCTCGCCGATATCGGCTCGCTGCGCGGCTCGCACAATGCCCAGAATGCTGCGGCCGCCTTTGCGGCCTGCGCGGCGTTGGGCCTGGGCGCCGGGGAGATCGCCACGGGCTTTCGGAGCTTTCCCGGCCTGCCGCACCGCATGGAGGAGCTCGGCCGGATCGGCCGCGTCGTCTTCATCAACGATTCCAAGGCGACGAATGCCGATTCGACGGAAAAGGCGCTGACCTCCTTCCGCGATATCTTCTGGATCCTCGGCGGCAAGGCCAAGGAGGGCGGCATCGAGCCGCTGCGCCGCTATTTCCCGAACATCGCCAAGGCCTATCTGATCGGTGTGGCGAGCGACCTTTTCGCCGCGACCTTCGACGGCGATGGGCGCGTCTCCTACGAGCGCAGCGTGACGCTCGACCAGGCCGTCGCGGCCGCGACGCGTGACGCGTCGGCGCATCCGGGCGCGGGCGAGATCGCGGTGCTGCTCTCTCCGGCCTGCGCCTCCTATGACCAGTTCCCGAATTTCGAGGTGCGGGGAGAGACCTTCCGCAGTCTGGTCCAGGCGCTGCCGGGTTTCGTTCGGAGCGGTGGACGCTCGTAAACACGGCGGCATCCGGAGCTGCCCCAAGGCGGCGGCGGTGCGGCTCTTCGTTCGGGCCAGGCCAGGCCGTGTCCCTCGGCGCTGCGTGAGGTTGCCGCATCGAAACGAGGATGGCATAGCTCCGGCGGGTGCGTGATCCGGCCGTGGGTCAGCAGGCAATGCCGCTGGTCGGGCCGCCAGCGCCGGAGACCCGTTGATGGCCCGTCGTCCTCTGTCGCTCCTGCGAAATTTCCTCGATAGTCAGGCCGCGGCCGGACTCCTGCTGATGGGCAGCGCGGCGCTGGCGCTCATCGTCGCCAACTCGCCGCTGGCTCCGGCCTATTTTGCCCTTCTCAAGACCTATCTCGGCCCGCTCAGCGTGCTGCACTGGATCAACGACGCGCTGATGGCGCTGTTCTTCCTGCTCGTCGGCCTCGAGATCAAGCGGGAGCTGATCGACGGGCAGCTGCGCACCTGGCCCGACCGCGTCCTGCCGGGCGTCGCGGCGCTGGGAGGAATGATCGGCCCCGCGCTTGTCTATGTGGCGGTGAACTGGAATTCCCCCGCCACCTTGCGCGGCTGGGCGATCCCGGCCGCGACCGACATCGCCTTCGCGCTCGGTGTCCTGACGCTGCTCGGCAGCCGCGTCCCGGTCTCCCTCAAGGTCTTCCTGACGGCGCTCGCGATCATCGATGACCTCGGTGCTGTCGTGATCATCGCGGCGTTCTATACCGCCGAACTGTCGCTGCCGATGCTGGCAGGCGCGTTGGTGACGCTCGCGGTCCTCTATGGGATGAACCGCGCAGGCGTCCGTCATCTCGTCCCTTATCTCCTGCTCGGCCTCGTGCTCTGGTTCTTCACCTTCCAGTCCGGCGTCCATGCGACGATCGCGGGGGTGCTGCTCGCCCTCACCATCCCGCTGCGGCCGAGTGCCGGCAAGCCGGATGACATGGCTTCGCCGCTGCATGCGCTGGAACATGGCCTGCACCCGTGGAGCGCGTTTCTCGTGGTGCCGATCTTCGGCTTCGCCAATGCCGGCGTCTCGCTGGCGGGCGTGACGCCGGCCCAGCTGCTCGACCCGGTGCCGCTGGGCATCGCGCTTGGGCTTCTCGTCGGCAAGCAGCTCGGCGTCTTTGGCGCCGTCGCTGCGGCGGTCGGCTTCGGCTGGGCGCAGCGGCCTGCCCGTGCGAGCTGGGCGCAGGTCTATGGAGTCGCGCTGCTGTGCGGCATCGGCTTCACCATGAGCCTGTTCATAGGCCTGCTCGCCTTCGCCAACAATGCCGCTCTTGAGACCGAGACCAAGATCGGCGTGCTGTCGGGCTCGCTCGTCTGCATGGCACTCGGGGCGATGGTTCTTTGGGCGACGGCGTCGAAACCGCAGTCGAAGCATGAGGCGGAAGTGGCCTGACGGCCGTCCTTCCCGTTGCTGCGCCGTGCATAGGCCCGGCCTCGGAATCAAACGGTTAACCATTCATTGACAGAATGATTCGTCTTGAAGGCGCGCCTCGCGCGCCGGCTCGCCGATGGAATGGTCCCATGGTTTCACGCGCCGAACCCTCGCTCAGCGGCCGCTGGTGGTGGTCGATCGACCGGCTGATCCTCGCCGCGCTGATCGCGTTGATGGTCTCGGGCGTGGTGCTGCTGATGGCAGGCGGCCCGCCCGTCGCCGAGCGTCTCGGCCTCTCGACCTTTCATTTCGTCAACCGGCAGGCGGCCTATCTCGCCGCGGCGATCGTGATCTTCCTCTGCGTTTCCTTCATGAGCCCGCGGCAGGTGCGGCGCACGGCGCTGCTGATCTATGTGGTCTCGCTCGCCATGGTGTTCGCGACGCTGTATTTCGGCGTCGAGGTGAAGGGCGCCAAACGCTGGCTGACGCTCGGGCCGCTGGGCTCGGTCCAGCCCTCCGAATTCGTCAAGCCGGCCTTCGTCGTGCTCGCGGCCTGGGCCTTCGCCGAGGGCACGCGCCGCCCCGACCTGCCGGGCACGATCCTGGCGCTGCTGATCCTGCCCTTCACCATCGTGCCGCTGGTGCTGCAGCCGGATTTCGGCCAGACCATGCTGATCAGCCTGGTCTGGGCCGGGCTGTTCTTCGTCGCCGGCCTGCACTGGTTCTGGGTGATCGGGCTAGGGGGCATCGGCGCCACCGGCATCTTCATCGCCTATGAGCTCGTGCCGCATGTCCGCGCCCGCATCGAGCGCTTCATGGACAAGGGCTCGGGCGACACCTTCCAGGTCGACACGGCGCTGGAGAGCTTCGCGCAGGGCGGCTGGCTCGGCAAAGGGCCGGGCGAGGGCACGGTGAAGCGCATCCTGCCCGACGCGCATACGGACTTCATCTTCGCCGTGACGGCCGAGGAGTTCGGCGTCGTCGTCTGCATGATCCTGGTTGCGCTCTTTGCGGTGATCGTCATCCGCTCGCTGTTCGTGGCGCAGAAGTCGGAAGACCCGTTCACCCGGCTGGCGGTGACGGGGCTCGCGCTGCTCTTCGGCATCCAGGCCTCGATCAACATGATGGTGAACCTGCACATGATGCCAGCCAAGGGCATGACGCTGCCTTTCATCTCCTATGGCGGGTCCTCGCTGCTCTCGCTGGCGATTGGCACCGGCTTTCTGCTCGCGCTGACGCGCCGCCGCCCTCGTTCGACCGAGATCGGGATGTATGGGCGCTGAGATGGCGGAGGCTCCTCTCATCATGCTGGCGGCCGGCGGGACCGGCGGCCATCTCTTCCCCGCCGAGGCGCTGAGCCACGCGCTGCATGCGCGGGGCGCCCGCGTCATGCTGATGACCGATACGCGCGCCGCCGGATATGCCGGCAGCTTCCCCGCCGAAGCGCTGCATGCCGTGCCGGCAGCGACCCCATCCGGGCGGTCCCCGCTGAAGATGGCCGGCGCGATGCTCAAGCTCGCGCAGGGCACTTTCGCGGCGCGGCGCATCATCGGGCGAGTCAAACCCGCCGTCCTCGTCGGCTTCGGCGGCTATCCCACGGTGCCGCCGGTACTGGGCGCGTCGCTGGCCGGCGTGCGGACCGTGATCCACGAGCAGAACGCGGTGATGGGGCGGGCCAACCGCTTCCTCGCCGGGCGGGCCACGCTGATCGCGACGGGCTTCGCCGAGGTGGGCGGCCTCTCCGACGCCCTGAAGGCCAAGTGCCGCCATGTCGGCAATCCCGTCCGCCCCGCGGTGCTGGAAGCGGCGGAGCAGGACTATGGCTGGCCCGGCGAGGGCCAGGTCCGGCTCCTCGTCTTCGGCGGCAGCCAGGGCGCGCGGGTGATGGCCGACATCGTGCCGCAAGCCGTCCAGCTTCTGACAGACACCGAGCGTGCGCGGCTCTCCATCGTGCAGCAGGCGCGTGTCGAGGACGACGCGCGCGTGCGCGGCAGCTACGACACGCTCGGAGTGCGCGCGACGATCTCGCCCTTCTTCAAGGACCTGCCGGCCCAGATGGCGGCGGCGCATCTCGTCATCGGCCGCTCGGGCGCTTCCACCGTGGCGGAGCTGACGGTGATCGGCCGGCCGGCCATTCTGGTGCCGTTGCCCGGTTCGCTCGACCAGGACCAGGCGGCGAACGCGGCCTTCCTCGAAAAGGAGGGTGGCGCGATGCGCATCCTCCAGGCCGATTTCACCCCGCGCCATCTCGCAGCCGAACTCTCCAGGATGATCGCCCAGCCGGCGCACTTGACGACCATGGCCGCAAACGCGAAGAGCGCCGGCATCCCCGACGCTGCCGACCGCCTGGCCGATCTCGTGATCGCCACCGCGCATTCCCAGAACTGACAGGACCGCAGGATCATGAAGCTGCCGCCGAAGCTCGGCCCCATCCATTTCGTCGGAATCGGCGGCATCGGCATGTCCGGCATCGCCGAGGTCCTGCACAATCTCGGCTACAAGGTGCAGGGTTCCGACGCATCGGACGGCGCCAATGTGAAGCGCCTCGCCGAAAAGGGCATCACCACCTTCGTCGGCCACAAGGCCGAGAATCTCGGCGATGCCGAGGTCGTCGTCGTCTCGACCGCGATCAAGGGCGACAACCCCGAGCTGGTGGCCGCGCGCGCCCGGCGCCTGCCGGTGGTGCGCCGGGCCGAGATGCTGGCCGAGCTGATGCGGCTGAAGACGGCCGTCGCCATCGCCGGCACCCACGGCAAGACCACCACCACCTCGCTCGTCGCGACGCTGCTGGAGAAGGGCGGGCTCGACCCGACCGTGATCAATGGCGGCATCATCAACGCCTACGGCACCAATGCGCGCATGGGCGAGAGCGACTGGATGGTGGTGGAAGCCGACGAATCGGACGGCACTTTCCTGAAGCTGCCGGCGGATGTCGCCATCGTCACCAATATCGACCCCGAGCATCTCGACCATTTCGGCACCTTCGACGCGATCAAGGCGGCCTTCCGCAGCTTCGTGGAAAATCTGCCGTTCTACGGCTTTGCCGTGATGTGCATCGACCATCCGACGGTGCAGAGCCTCGTCGGGCAGATCACCGACCGCCGCGTCGTCACCTATGGCGAGAATCCCCAGGCCGATTTCCGCCTGCTCGACATCGATCTCACAGGCGGCCAGTCGCGCTTCACCCTGCTGATCCGCGACCGCAAGACGGGCAAGGACGAGGTCGTCCGCGACCTCATGATGCCGATGCCCGGCCACCACAACGCGCTGAACGCCACGGCGGCCATCGCGGTCGCCTATGATCTCGGCATTCCGGTCGAGCGCATCCGGGAGGCGCTGGCCGGCTTCGGCGGCGTGAAGCGGCGCTTCACCAAGACCGGCGAATGGAACGGGGCGCTGGTCTTCGACGATTACGGCCATCACCCGGTCGAGATTGCCGCCGTGCTGCGCGCAGCGCGCGCCTCGACCAAGGGCAAGGTCGTCGCGATCGTACAGCCGCACCGCTACACCCGCCTTTCGAGCCTGTTCGACGATTTCGCGGCCTGCTTCAACGATGCCGATACGGTGATCGTGGCCGACACCTATGCGGCTGGCGAAGCGCCGATCGCCGGAGCGGACCGCGATTCGCTGGTCGCCGGCATCCGGGCGCGGGGCCACCGCCACGTGCTGCCGCTGGAAGCTCCCGGCAAGCTCGCCGGCATGGTGGCCGAACTGGCGGGCCCTGGCGACTACGTCGTCTGCTTGGGCGCCGGCAACATCACCCAATGGGCCTATGCGCTGCCGGGGGAACTCGCGGCGTTGAAGGGCTGAGCAGCGCCGGCCCATGACCTTTCCCGACCTCTCTGCCGCCATCCGCGCCGCCGCCCCCGATCTGCGAGGGCGGCTGCTGGCGAATCAGGATCTTTCGGCCCTGACCTGGTTTCGGGTGGGTGGCCCGGCGCAATTGCTCTTCACGCCGGCCGACGAGGAGGATCTGGCGTATCTGCTGGCCCGGCTGCCGGAGGAGATTCCGGTGACCGTGATCGGTCTCGGCTCCAACCTGATCGTGCGCGACGGCGGCATTCCTGGGCTGGTGATCCGGCTCGGCGGCAAGGCCTTCGCCGGTATCGAGGTCGATGGCGGCAGGCTCAGAGCCGGTGCGGCCGTGCCCGACGTCAAGGTGGCGCGGGCTGCGGCGGATGCGGCGCTGGACGGGCTCGCCTTCTTCCGCGGCATTCCAGGCTGCATCGGCGGAGCGCTGCGGATGAATGCCGGTGCCCATGGCGGCGAGACGACGGACGTCCTGGTCGAGGCGCGCGGCGTCCGGCGCGGCGGCGAGAGCGTCACGCTTTCCCACGCCGATATGGGCTTCAGCTACCGCAAGAGCGCCGAGAGTCTTGCCGATGTGATCTTCACCTCGGCGCTGTTCCAGGGGCGGCCCGGCGACAGGGCTGCGATCCAGGCCGAGATGGACCGGGTGACGGCGGCGCGTGAGGCGGCGCAGCCAATCAAGGAGCGCACCGGGGGCTCGACCTTCAAGAATCCGGAGGGCGGCAAGGCATGGCAGCTCATCGATGCGGCCGGCTGCCGCGGCCTGCGCGTCGGCGGCGCGCAAGTCTCGGAGATGCACTGCAACTTCCTGATCAACACCGGCGGCGCCACCGCCGCCGATGTTGAGGGGCTTGGGGAAGAGGTGCGGCGCCGGGTGCGCGAACACTCCGGCGTCGAACTGCACTGGGAGATCAAGCGGCTGGGCATCGCCCGCGCGTCCTGAGCCGACAGCGGCACCGGAATTAACCACGCGTTAACCATGGTTAACCGAAGTTCGGCGTGAGCGCAGGAGCGAAGCGTCGATGACGAAGCATGTGGCGGTTCTGATGGGCGGCTGGTCCGTCGAGCGGGAGGTCAGCCTCAACAGCGGGGCTGCCTGCGCGCGGGCGCTGGAGGCCGAAGGCTACCGCGTGACGCGAATCGACGTGCAGCGCGACATTGCCGAGGTGCTGGCGAAGCTGCAGCCGGATGCCGCCTTCAACGCACTGCATGGCCGCTTCGGCGAGGACGGCACGATCCAGGGCGTGCTCGAAATCCTGCGCATTCCCTACACCCATTCCGGTGTGCTCGCCTCGGCGCTCTCGATTCGCAAGGACCGCGCCAAGATCGTCGCGGCGGCGGCCGGCGTGCGCGTGGCGCCGGGCGTCACGGTTTCGCGCTTCGAGGCGGCGAAAGCGCACGTTCTTCCGGCGCCCTACGTGCTGAAGCCCGTCGACGAGGGCTCCTCGGTGGGCGTCGTGATCGTGAAGGAGGGGCGCGAGCATCCGCCGCAGGAGATCGCCCGCGAGGACTGGCCCTGCGGCGACATGCTTCTCGCCGAGAGCTTCGTCAAAGGGCGGGAGCTGACCTGCGCCATCATGGACGGGCGCAGCCTGGGCGTGACCGAGATCCGAGCCGCCACCGGCGAGTTCTACGACTACGATGCGAAGTACGCAAAAGGTGGTTCGATCCACATCTGCCCGGCTCAAATTTTACCGAAAATTTACCAGCAGATCGAAGAGTGGTCGTTAACGGCGCATCAAGCAATCGGATGCCGGGGCGTCAGCCGATCTGACTTCCGCTACGACGACGAGACCGACACGCTCGTCTGGCTGGAGGTCAATACGCAGCCCGGGATGACCGAGACCAGCCTGGTGCCTGAATTGGCTGCCCATGCGGGCCTGAACTTCGGTGAGCTCGTCAAATGGATGGTGGCGGACGCCTCCCTCGATCGGTGAAAGCGATGACGGCACGATCCTCCTCGCGCCTGCCGGCCGCGGCGCCAGCGCCCCAGCTGCTCATCGGCAGCGAAAGGCAGGGCCGCTGGCTCCGGCGCCCCAGGCGCTCCCAGCCGCTGGCCGAAAGGCTGCCGCGGAATGTCGGCACCTGGCTCGCGCTGGGCTTCCTGTCGCTCTGCCTCGGCAGCGGCATGGTGATCGGCGGCCAGTACCAGTCGATCCAGGACAGTTACGGCCCGCCGCGCGACATCGTCGCGCGCATCCTCGGGCTCGGTCTCGATCGGGTGACGATCTCGGGGCTCTCCGGCATCTCCGAGCAGGAGGTGCTGGTGGCAGCCGGCATCGATTCGAAGACCTCGCTGCCGTTCTTCGATGCCGATGCGGCGCGCCAGCAGCTCGAGGCTAACCCGCTCATCCGCGAGGCCGCGGTCCGCAAGCTCTATCCCGGCGAGATCGCGATCGCGCTGACGGAGCGCGAGCCCTATGCGCTGTGGCAGGTCAAGGGCGAGCTGTTCGTGATCGCGGCGGACGGCGCGGTGATCGACAAGATGGATGACGGGCGCTTCGCCTATCTGCCGCTGGTGGTGGGTCCCAACGCCAATATCCGCGCGAGCGAATATCTGGCGCTGCGCAAGGAAGCGGGCCCCCTGGCCGAGCATATCCGCGCCGGCACGCTGGTTTCCGACCGGCGCTGGAGCCTGAAGCTCGACAACGGCATGGATGTTCGCCTGCCCGAGACGAAGCCCGAGGTGGCGGTGCAGCGTCTGGTCTCGCTGCAGACCAACGATCGCATCATGGACAAGGACGTGCTGTCGCTGGACTTCCGCGAGCCGGGCCGCGTGATCGCGCGCCTGTCCGAGGAAGCTGCCGCCGCACGCGCCGACATGCTCAAGAGCCGCAGCAAGGCCAGGAAGAAGGGAGGCGAGGCGTGAACCATGTCACCTCCCAGGGCCTGACGCCGCGGATGCGACCGCTCTCGTCGCGCAAGAGCGCGATCCTTTCGATCCTCGATATCGGCACGAGCAAGGTCGTCTGCCTGATCGCCGAGCTGAACCCGGCCGAAGCCAATGAGCGGCTGCGCGGCCGCACCCATGTGGCGCGCATCATCGGTATCGGCCATCAGCGCTCGCTTGGCCTGAAGGGCGGCGCGATCATCGACCTGGAAAGCGCCGAACGCGCCATCCGTGCCTCGGTGGACGCCGCCGAGCGCATGGCCAAGGTCGAGGTCCAGTCGGTCATCGTCAACCTGACGGGCGGACGCATCGGCTCTCAGCATTACGCGGCGAGCGTCGATCTGCGCTCCGGCTCGGTCGGCGATGCGGATGTCAGGCGCGTGCTCGCCACCGCCGCGACGCATGCGATCCGTCCCGGCAAGGCCGTGCTCCATGCGCTGCCCACCGGCTATGCGCTCGACGGTGTGCCGGGCGTGCTCGACCCGCGCGGGCTGATCGGCGGGAAGCTCTCGGTCGACATGCATGTCGTCGCCAGCGAGGCGTCGGCGGCGCGCAACGTCATGCTGGCGGTCGAGCGCTGCCATCTCGAGGTCGAGGCCGTGGTCGCCACCCCCTACGCGTCGGGCCTCTCGGTGCTCGTCGACGACGAGGCCGAGATGGGCGTCGTCGTGGTCGACATGGGCGGCGGCACAACCTCGCTCGGCGTGTTCTCCGGCGGCCACCTGATGCATTCCGACGCGATCGCCGTCGGCGGCAATCACATCACCATGGACGTGGCGCGCGGCCTTTCGACCCGCGTCTCGGCGGCCGAGCGGCTGAAGACGCTGCACGGCTCCTGCATCTCATCGGCCTCCGACGAGCGCGACATGATCGCGGTGCCGCAGGTCGACGACGACGAGCGCGACATGCCGAACCATCTGGCGAAATCGCATCTCATCCGCATCATCAAGCCCCGGGTCGAGGAAATCCTCGAACTGGTGCGCGACCGGCTGGCGAATGCCGGCTTCTCGGCCCAGGCCGGGCGGCGCGTCGTGCTGACCGGCGGGGCCTGCCAGCTCACCGGCCTGCCCGAGGTCGCGCGGCGCATCCTGGGCGGCCAGGTTCGCACCGGGCGCCCGCTCGGCATCAAGGGACTGCCGGAGGCCGGCAAGGGGCCGTCCTTCGCGGCGGCGGTGGGCCTGCTCGTCTATCCGCAGGTGGCGAGCGCCGAGCATTTCGAGCCCCGCGCGGCCGGCGGCCGCTACGCCGCAACGGGGACGGACGGCTACTTCTCGCGCGTCGGGCGGTGGCTGAAGGACAGTTTCTGAACTTGGCGCGGAAAAGTGGGAACCGGTTTTCCGGTGAAGCCAAGTTCGAAGAGTAAGTGAGTAAACCGCCCACCCCGGTGGGCACGGCGTCAAACGAAGCTCAAGACGGCTCCCGCCAGGCGCCGGTCACAGGGATCAAAAGAGGCAACCATGGCGATGAATCTGCAAGCCCCGGACATCCGGGAACTCAAGCCCCGGATCACCGTGTTCGGTGTCGGCGGAGCGGGCGGCAACGCGGTCAACAACATGATCGAGGCGGGCCTCGACGGTGTCGACTTCGTCTGCGCCAACACGGACGCCCAGGCGCTCGCGCTGTCGCGCTCCTCGCGGATCATCCAGATGGGCCTGCAGGTGACCGAGGGTCTCGGCGCCGGCTCGCAGCCCGAGGTTGGCCGTGCGGCCGCCGAGGAAGTCATCGACGAGATTCGCGATCACCTGGCGGGCGCGCATATGGTCTTCATCACGGCCGGCATGGGCGGCGGCACCGGTACCGGCGCCGCGCCGGCCATCGCCCGCGTCGCCCGCGACATGGGCATCCTGACCGTCGGCGTGGTGACCAAGCCGTTCCAGTTCGAGGGCCAGCGCCGCATGCGGATGGCCGAGGCCGGCATCAACGAGCTGAACGAGGCCGTCGACACGCTGATCGTCATCCCCAACCAGAACCTGTTCCGTGTCGCCAACGAGACGACCGGCTTCGCCGACGCCTTCGGCATGGCCGACCAGGTGCTCTATTCGGGCGTCGCCTGCATCACCGACCTGATGGTCCGCCCGGGTCTCATCAACCTCGACTTCGCCGACGTGCGCGCCGTGATGCGCGGCATGGGCAAGGCGATGATGGGCACCGGCGAGGCGCAGGGCGAGAAGCGCGCGCTGACCGCGGCCCAGGCCGCGATCAACAACCCGCTGCTCGACGACATCTCGATGAAGGGCGCGCGCGGCCTGCTGATCTCGATCACCGGCGGGCGCGACATGAAGCTCTATGAGGTCGACGAGGCCGCCACCCGCATCCGCGAGGAGGTCGATTCCGAGGCCAACATCATTGTCGGCGCGACCTTCGACGAATCGCTGGAAGGCACCGTGCGCGTCTCGGTCGTCGCGACCGGCATCGACAAGCCTATCCTGCAGCAGGGCGAGGTCGACGAGACCGAGGCCCGCATCGCGCAGGTCGCCGAGCGGCTGAAGCAGGAAGCCCGCCTGCGCAGCACCGCGCCGGCGCCGCAGGCGATGCGCGCCGCCCCGCAGCCTGTTCCGGCCATCGAGACGAGCCGCATGATGCCCGCCGCCGAGCCTGCGCCCGCCGCGCAGGTGACGCAGGATATCCGCATCGAGCCGATGCAGCCGCGCCCGGCCATGGCCGCCGCCCCCCTCGCGCCGGAGCCCGCTCCGGTCCATGAGCAGCCGCTGCACATGGAGGAGAGCTTCATCCCGCCGATGCCGGAGCGCGCCGTGCGCCCGACCCGGATGCCGCGGATCGAGGATCTTCCGGCTCCCGGCCAGGCGCAGCTCCATGCCCAGCGCGGCGCCCAGCCCGTGCCCCAGGCTCCGACGGCCGAGCAGAAGCGCATGTCGCTGATGCAGCGCCTCGCCTCCGTCGGCTTCGGCCGCAAGGAGGACGAGGAGGCGGCCCAGCCGGCTCCCGCTCCCGCCCAGCTGCGCCAGGCCCCGGCCGTGCCGCAGGCCGCCGCTCCGAGCGCGGCCCATGCCGAATATATGCGCCGCCCGGCTCCGCAGCCGGCGCCGCGCCCGGCCCAGGGCCAGCTCGATCCGCATGGCCGCATGGCGCCGGTCCGCAACAGCGAGGACGACCACCTGGAGATCCCCGCGTTCCTGCGCCGCCAGGCGAACTGATCCGGCCCATATGACGGGCCTGTAACAGAGCCCGCCGCGGTCTTCCGCGGCGGGCTTCGTCGTCGTTAGAAAATCTTTATCTTTCAGCCTTTTAAGTGCATTCGCAGCGCGCGCTCCGACTGTAACAGAGCGTAAGAAAGAGTGATTTTGAGAGGCCGCTCCCGAAGCCTATGTTGCGGCTGCTTCAAGAGGATAACCCATCGAGTCGGTTTGATCGGCGGATGGGGATGTCGCCGCCAAGCTGCCCGGCAAGGGCCTGAAGCAGCGGTTGCGGCGCACAGAGATTGGATACCGGAATGAGCTTCGATCGGCAGACGACCCTGCGGACGGCGGTGACCCTGACCGGAATCGGCGTCCATTCCGGAGCGCCCGCCAGCATCACGCTCAAGCCGTCCAGCGCCAATTCGGGCATCGTCTTCCTGCGGACCGGCATCGAGGGCATGCCGCCCCAGCTGATCCACGCCAAGCATACCAAGGTCAGCGCCACCGAGCTCTGCACCGTGATCGGCGATCGCGGTCCGGCCTCGGTCTCGACGGTCGAGCACCTGATGTCGGCCTGCATGGGCCTTGGCCTCGATAACGTGCTGGTCGAGATCGACGGGCCGGAAATGCCGATCATGGACGGCAGCGCCCGCGAGTTCGTCGCCGCGATCGAGGCGACCGGGGTCGTCACGCTCGGCGCCGCCCGCCGCTATCTCAAGGTGCTGCAGCCGGTTCGCATCGAGCAGGGCCGTGCCTTCGCCGAGCTGATGCCGGCCGAGCAGGGCTTCCGCCTGGATGTCGAGATCGATTTCGACTCGGCGGTGATCGGCCGCCAGCGCAAGATCTTCGATCTCGACGCCAAGGACTATGCCAGCGAGATCTCCAAGGCCCGGACCTTCGGCTTCATGCGGGATGTCGAGCAACTCTGGAAGGCCGGCTTTGCGCTGGGCGCCTCGCTGGAGAACACCGTCGCGGTGGGCGAGGACAAGGTCATCAACCCGGAAGGCCTGCGCTATGGCGACGAGTTCGTGCGCCACAAGGTGCTCGACGCCATCGGCGACCTCGCGCTCGCCGGATATCCGATCATCGGCGAGTTCCGCTCCTATTGCGGCGGCCACCGCATGAATGTCCGCATTCTCGAGGCGCTGTTCGCAGACCGGGCCAATTTCGCGATCGTCGAATCGCAGCCGGTCTTTGCCGCCCCGCGCAATGCCCAGATCGCCGGCCTCGCTTCGGCCGCTTATGCGCCGGACCTGCACTGAGGCCATGCCTCGGCGCTGAAGCGCGCCGTTGCTGCCCCTTGCCGGCCTTGCTGTCGATCCTCCGAAAACCGCCCCGGAATTGCCCTGTTCGCGTCGCAGATGCCGCATGGCTGTGAAATCCGCCCGGAATTGCTTTTCGGCAGTGGCGCGCGACAGGCGTCTGGGGTAAGCCATGCTCCCCGAACAGGGACGATCGAAAGAGGACTGACGACGTGAGCGTGACGCGCCAAAGCCTTCCGGCAATCCATCGCGGCGCATTTCAGCGCAAGGGCCTGGCCCTGGCGCTCGGTGCCGCCATGCTGCTCGGCGGCTGCGATACGCTGTCCTCGCTGAATCCGTTCGACAAGCCGGAAGTCTACAAGCCGGACCTGACCCCGCCGACGCCCGCAGACAAGCTCTACAATGAGGGCCTTGCCCGTCTGCAGAATGGCGACAGCGAGGGCGCGGCGAAGAAGTTCGAGGACATCGACAAATCCGCGCCGTTCTCGCCCTATGCCCGCAAGGGCCTGCTGATGACGGCCTACACCAATTTCCAGGCCTCGAAGTGGGAAGAGGCGATCACCGCCGGCAAGCGCTTCATCGCCCAGAACCCGGCGAGCCCGGACGCGGCCTATGCGCAGTACATCGTTGCCGTCTCCTATTACAACCAGATCCCGGACGCGACGCGCGACCAGGAGAAGACAGCCCAGGCGATCCAGGCGCTCCAGGAACTGATCGCCCGCTATCCGAAGTCCGAATACGTCCTCGACGCCAAGGAAAAGCTCCTGGTCGCGATGGACCAGCTCGCGGCCAAGGAGATGAATGTCGGGCGCTTCTACCTCCAGAAGCGCAACTACACCGCGGCGGTGAACCGCTTCCGCGAGGTCATCATCAAGTACCAGACCACCCGCCATGTCGAGGAGGCGCTGGAGCGCCTGACCGAGGCCTATATGGCGATGGGCATCACCAGCGAGGCGCAGACGGCGGCAGCCGTGCTCGGGCACAATTTCCCCGACAGCCCGTGGTACAAGGACGCCTATGCGCTGCTGCAGAGCGGCGGGCTGGAGCCGCGCGAGGATCGCGGTTCCTATATCAGCCGCGCCTTCCAGGGCTTCACGCGCACGGTCGGCGGCATCGTCGGGATCAACCGTCTCTGACGGTGGCCGCATGACGAGCCATTGGCACCACGGCCGGCTCGATAGATCATCGCGCGTCCATCCGGACGCTGTTCTGATGATCTATATCATCGCTGCAGCATCGAGTTTGCCCGAAAAGTGGAATCCACTTTTCGGTTCGACGCTGGCGGACTGACGCCGATGCTGGCGCAGCTCTCCATCCGCGACATCGTCCTGATCGACCGGCTCGATCTGGGGTTCCGCGAGGGCCTGAGCGTCCTGACGGGCGAGACGGGCGCCGGCAAATCCATCCTGCTCGACGGTTTCGCTCTCGCGCTCGGCGGCCGCGGCGATGGCTCGCTGGTGCGCCATGGCGAGAGCCAGGGCCAGGTGATCGCGGTGTTCGACCTGCCGCTGGAGCACGCGGCGCGCAAGCTGGCGCAGGCGCAGGACATCGACACCGAGGGCGATCTCATCCTGCGGCGTGTCCAGCATGCCGATGGACGCACGCGCGCCTTCATCAACGACCAGCCCGTCTCGGTCCAGATCCTGCGGATGATCGGCGCGGCGATCGTCGAGATCCATGGCCAGCATGACGACCGCGCGCTGACCGATCCGGCCCAGCACCGGGCACTGCTCGACGGTTTCGGTGGTCTGGAAAGCCAGGCGCAGGCCGTCGCAGCGGCGAGCGAGACGCTGAAGCGGGCGCGGCAGGCCCTGCAGGCCCAGCGCCTGCGCGTCGAGGCGGCCCGCAAGGAAGCGGATTTCCTGCGCCACGCGGTCGAGGAACTGGGCAAGCTGGCGCCCAGGCCGGGCGAGGAAGACGAACTCGCGGCCACGCGGCAGGGCATGATGCAGGCCGAGAAGGTGGCCCGCGACCTGATCGAGGCGCATGAGGCCGTCGGCGGGCAGGGCTCGGCCGTACCGGCACTCGCGGCCGTGCTGCGCCGGCTGGAGCGCCGCGCCGGCCAGGCCCCGGAGCTGGTCGATCCTTCCATCGCCGCCCTCACCACGGCGATCGTCGCTCTGGAGGAGGCCGGCGAGGCGCTGTCCGCCGCGATGCGGGCGGCCGAATACGATCCCCGCGAGCAGGAGCGTGTCGAGGAGCGGCTGTTCGCCCTGCGGGCCGCGGGCCGGAAATACGATGTCCCGGTCGACGGGCTTTCGGTCCTCGCTGCGACGATGGCGAGCGATCTTGCCGCCCTCGACGAGAGTGAATCCTCGCTCGGCCGGCTCGAAGCCGAGCTGGCGGAGGCGGAGGCGGTCTTCGCCGGGCAGGCGAAAGCGCTCTCCGAAGCGCGCAAGGCGGCGGCAGCCCGGCTCGATGCCGCGGTCAAGGCCGAGCTGCCGCCACTCAAGCTGGAGCGGGCCCGCTTCATCACCCGGGTGGAGAGCGACGAGGCTGCCCGCGGTCCCGAAGGGTTCGACCGTGTCGAGTTCTGGGTGGAGACCAATCCCGGCACGCGGCCCGGACCGATGATGAAAGTGGCGTCCGGCGGCGAGCTCTCGCGGTTCATGCTGGCGCTCAAGGTGGTGCTGGCCGAGCAGGGCTCGGCGCCGACACTGGTCTTCGACGAGATCGACACCGGTGTCGGCGGCGCGGTGGCGGATGCCATCGGCGAGCGCCTGGCGCGCCTTGCGCAACGGGTGCAGGTGATCTCGGTGACGCATGCGCCGCAGGTGGCGGCCAAGGCCGGCCAGCATTTCCTGATCGCGAAATCGGCAGCCGGCGAAGGCGAGGCGTCGCGCACCGTGACGGGCGTGACCGCACTCGCCGATCAGGCGCGACGCGAGGAGATCGCCCGCATGCTGGCGGGCGCCTCGATCACGGAAGAGGCGCGGGCTGCAGCGGGGCGGCTGCTCGAGGCGGCCGGGCGGCGGGGCTAAAGGCCCCGTCGAGCGCGCCTCAGTCCGTCCGCGCCAGCCGGTAGCCTTGTCCCGATCGCTCGACGCGGCTGATGCCTTCGACATGCGAGCCGGCCACCAGCCAGCCTTCGTTCGCCGCACGCTCCAGAACGCCGCGACGCGAGTGGATCGCCAATGCGCTGTCGAGATCGTAGGCGAGGCCGAGATCGGGATCGGCCGATTGCAGGCCGGCCAGGTGCAGCGCGTCGCCCCAGAACAGCAGCGGCTGAGCGCCGCCTTCCAGCAGATAGCCGCTATGGCCATAGGTGTGGCCCGGCAGGGGGATGAGCGAGATGTCCGGCATCACCTCGCCCGGCGCGGCTGTCCGGATGCGGCCGGCATAGAGCCTCTTCAAGGTTGCGGTGATGGCAAAGCCGCCGCGCTTGTTCTCGGGAACGGTCTCGCGCTTTGCCTCATCGCCGAAGAAGGCGAAATCGGAAGCCGGCACGACGATCTCGGCGTTCGCGAAAACGGGCTTGTCGCCGTCGAAGAGGCCGAGCGCGTGGTCGCCATGGAGATGGGTGAGCAGGATGCGCTTCACCGCCTCGGGCGCGATGCCGGCCTTTGCCATGGCGGCCGGTGCATGGCCCAGCGCTTCGCCCCAGCTCGGGCCGGTGCCGGCGTCGATCAGGGTGAGGCCGTCCTCGCCGGCGAGCGCGAAGCAGTTCACGACGATGCTGATCTTCGGACCGACCTTGGCGATCGCGGCGGCGCGGGCACTTTCGCCGGCGGGATGGATCAGCACCTCGGAGGAGGTCGAGAAGACGCCATCGACCAGCGGGGTCAGTTCATAGCGGCCGAAGCGATGGGTCATGGTGCGATCTCCCGGTTCGCAGCTTTAGGGAGGTCGGCATCCCTGATGAAGCTCGTTGCGGGCGGACCCGCCCTGTGTGTGGCGCCGCGACCTGCGCATTCCCTTTTTGCGGATTTTGGTCTATGGCCTTGCGTCAATCGATAGCCGTGCGCATCGGGCGCGGGCTTCCTGCGCCGTTCGTCCGTCCGCGCCGCAACACTTTAGGTCCTTTAAGTCCATGTCCTTTTCTCTCACGAGCCCGTCGCTCGCGCGCGCGCTCGCCGACCGCAATTATGCAGAGCCCACCCCGGTTCAGAATGCCGTGCTGGAGGAGAACGCCCGCGGGCGTGACCTTCTGGTCTCGTCGCAGACCGGCTCCGGCAAGACGATCGCCTATGGGCTCGCCATCGGCGAGACGCTGCTGGGCGGGGCCGAGAGGCTCGGCCGCGCGGCTAAGCCGCTGGCGCTGATCATCGCGCCGACGCGCGAACTGGCCCTGCAGGTGCAGCGGGAGCTCGCCTGGCTCTATGAGCATGCCGGCGCCAAGGTGATCTCCTGCGTCGGCGGCATGGATCCGCGCCGCGAGGCGATGCTGCTGGAAGAGGGCGCCCATATCGTCGTCGGCACGCCCGGGCGCCTGCGCGACCATATCGAGCGCCGCCGCCTCGACGTGTCGGAGTTGCGCGCCGTCGTGCTCGACGAGGCCGACGAAATGCTCGATCTCGGCTTCCGCGACGATCTCGAATACATCCTGAAGACCACCCCGGAAGGCCGGCGCAGCCTGCTGTTCTCGGCGACCTTCCCGAAGGCGATCATCCAGCTCGCGCAAAGCTATCAGAAGGATGCGCTGCGGATCGAGGTCGAGGCGGCCCGCCGCGGCCATGCCGACATCGCGTACAAGGCCGTGCGCTGCTACCCCAAGGAGGCGGAACTCGCGGTCGTCAACCTGCTGCGCTTCCACAACGCGCCGGTGGCGCTGGTCTTCTGCAACACCCGTAACGCGGTGCGCCATCTCGAGGCGATCCTGCTGGAGCGCGGCTTCACCGCCGTGGCGCTCTCGGGCGAGCTCGGCCAGAACGAGCGCAACGCGGCGCTGCAGGCGCTGCGCGACGGACGCGCGCGCGTCTGCGTCGCGACCGACGTGGCGGCCCGCGGCATCGACCTGCCGGGGCTCGATCTCGTCATCCATGCCGAGCTGCCCAATGATTCCGAGGTGATGCAGCACCGTTCCGGCCGCACCGGGCGCGCCGGCAACAAGGGCATCAGCGTCGTCCTCGTGCCGCCTTCCCGCCGCCGCAAGGCGGAGCGGCTGCTGATGGAAGCCAAGCTCGAGGCCGAATGGATCGGCCCGCCGACGGCCGAGGAGATCCATGCGCTCGACCAGGAGCGCCTGCTGAAAGATCCGCTGCTTTCCGGCCAGGAGGGCGAGGACGATGCCGGCATGGTCGAGGCGCTGATGGCGGGCCGCGAGGCGCGCGAGATCGCCGCCGCTCTGGTCAGGCTCTATCGCTCGCGGCTGCCCGCCGCAGAGGAGGCCGGCGATCCGGGCTTCGGCCGCGAGGTGCAGCGCGCCCCTCGCACGAACGAGGACTATGCCGCCAAGCGCCGCCCCTTCGGGCGCGACGGCGAGGACGGAGAGCGGCCGCACAGGCAGGCGGGTGGCCCGCGTGGCGAGACTGTGTGGTTCCGGCTCGATATCGGCCGCAAGCAGGGCGCCGATCCGCGCCAGCTCCTGCCGATGCTGTGCCGCCGCGGTCACATCACCCGCGAGGAGGTGGGCGCCATCCGCATCTTCGACACGGAAACCAAGGTCGAGATCGACGCCGAGGTCGCCGAGCGCTTCTACGAGGCGGCGAAAGGCCAGGACCGCGACCGGATCACCATCGAGCCTGCGACCGAGGAGCGGCGCGCGGCGCGCTCCTTCGACGCCAAGGGTCCGGCCTCCGAGGCTCCCCGCGAGCGTGGGTTCGAGAAGAAGCCTTTCGAGAAGAAGCCCTATGTGAAGAAGCCCTTCGGCCGGGACGCGCATGATGGCAAGCCCGCCGAGGGCCGCGGCAAGCCCTACGAGGGCAAGGCCAGGGCCTTCGAAGGAAAGGGCAAGCCGCAGGGCGAGCGCAGCTACGATCCCGCGCGCAGCGACCGCGAGGGCGTGAACGACCCTAACCGCTCCTTCCGCGGTGGGCCGAAGCCGTATGCGGCCCGTGCAGCCGAGAGCGGCGACAGGCCGGGGTTTGCGGCCAAGAAGCCCTTCGTCAAGAAGCCGTTCGGCGACAAGCCCCGTGGCGATGGCCCTGGGCGCCCGGGTGGCAAGCCCTTCGGCAGCAAAAAGCCGCGGCGCGACGACCGCGGCTGATTGCCGGACCTGTCAGTCGTCCTTCCCGCCGGCGCCGAAGCTCCGGCGGATTTCCTTTCTCAGCGCAGGCCGAGGAAGGAAAGGATCGCGAGAACGACGACGATCAGGCCGACGATATAGATGATGTTGTTCATGGAAAGCCCCCGAAACGGATGGGCCGAGCGGCCCCTGTCGCGGAAATGAACAACCATCGGTGGCGAAAGGTTCCTTCCCGGCTCAGCCGACGGCCTTCCGATAGAGATGCCAGCTCGCATGGCCGAGGACCGGCATGGCGACGACCAGCCCAACCAGCAGCGGCAGGCAGCCCAGCACCAGAAGCCCGGTGACGGCAAGGCCCCAATAGAGCATCACGCGCGGATTGGCCTCGACCGCGGCGATCGAGGTGCGCACGGCCGTCGCCATGTCGACATGGCGGTCGATGATCAGCGGGAACGAGACCACCGAGATCGCGAAGGCGAGGATGGCGAAGAGCAGCCCGACCGAATTGCCCAGTGCGATCATGACCCAGCCGTCGAAGGTGGTGAAGGTCGCGCGCAGGAAGTCGGTGGTCGAGACGTTGGCGGGAAGGCCGAGCTGCGCCCGGTAGATCAGCCAGGCGCTGGCGAGCCAGGCGAGGAAGAGCCCGGTCAGCAGCAGCCCGAGCAGCAGGATCTGGCCGATCGCGGGCGAGCGCAGAACGTCGAAGGCGTGGCGCCATGACGAATCCATCCGGAGTTCGCGCCGCCGGCTGATCTCGTAGAGGCCTATCGCAGCAAAGGGGCCGAGCAGGGCAAAGCCCCCGAGCAGCGGGAACAGCAACGGAAAGATGTTGTAGGACACCGTGAGCTGGGCGAGCAGCACGCCGGCGAGGGGATAGATCAACGCGACGAAGGCGAGGTGGCTGGGCTGGGCCTTGAAGTCTTCCCAGCCGCAATGCAGGGCGTCCTTCAGGTCGGCGGTGGTGATGGTGCGGACACGCGGCGTCTCGTCCGCGTGGATACGGTGCAGGGTCGCTTCGTAATGGGTCATGGCGCTTATCCCGGTTCGAGCCCGGTTCGCCACGCTTCCGTCGATCCGATCCTTGGCGTCAACGGCCGTCCGGCGTCGAGCTTCCAATTCGCAGTGGGCTGAGCATACGCGTTCCGGTCGCGCCTGTCGCTGCTCTTCGCGGGGTTGTGAGGGGCGCCGCTCCTGACCTTCCGCGTCGGCGCCTTCTCGCTTAATGCTGTCGCCATGAGCGAGACCGACCCCACCGCTTCCCCGGAAACATCCGTGGCGGAGCTGACGCCGCGCCGCGCCAGACTCGAGCACAAGCGGCTCGCCGCCGAGGTGCAGGCGGCGAACGACGCCTATTTCCAGGACGACCAGCCGATCATGGACGACGCGTCCTACGACGCGAAGCGTCGGCGGCTGGTGGCGCTGGAAGAGGCCTTTCCCGAGCTGAAGGATGCCGACGGCGTCAGCGGCAAGGTTGGCGCCAAGGCGTCGGGCAAATTCGCCAAGATCCGCCACCGCGTGCCGATGCTCTCGCTCGACAACGCCTTTTCGGACGAGGCCGTGGCCGAGTTCGCGGCCCGCGTCTATCGCTTCCTCGGCCGGAAGGAGGAGGCCGGCATCGCCTTCACTGCCGAGCCCAAGATCGACGGGCTTTCGCTGTCGCTGCGCTACGAGAAGGGCGAGCTGGTCTCCGCCGCGACGCGCGGCGATGGCGAGGAGGGCGAGGACGTCACGGTCAATGCCCGCACCATTTCGGAGATTCCGCATGTCCTGACCGGCGAGGACGTGCCCGAAATCGCCGAGGTGCGCGGCGAGGTCTATCTCGGCCATGCCGATTTTGCGGGCATCAACCAGCGTCAGCGCGAGAAGGGGCTGCCGGAATTCGCCAATCCGCGCAATGCGGCGGCCGGCTCGCTGCGCCAGCTCGACGCGACGATCACCGCCGCACGCCCCCTGCGCTTCTTCGCCTATGCCTGGGGCGAGATGCCCGTTCTGCCGGCCGCCACGCAGAGCGGCGTGGTCGAGGCTTTCGAGCGCTGGGGCTTCCGCACCAACCCGCTGATGAAGCGCTGCGAGAGCGTCGCGGAGATGGTGGTGCAATACCGACTGATCGAGAGCCAGCGCGCCACGCTCGGCTACGACATCGACGGCGTGGTCTACAAGGTCGACGATCTTTCCTTGCAGGCGCGGCTGGGCTTCGTTTCGCGGGCGCCGCGCTGGGCGATCGCGCACAAGTTCCCGGCCGAGCTCGCCACCACGATCCTTGAGGCGATCGACATCCAGGTCGGCCGCACGGGCGCGCTCTCGCCGGTGGCGCGGCTCAAACCCGTGACGGTTGGCGGGGTCGTCGTGACGAACGCCACCCTGCACAACGAGGACTATATCCGCGGCTACGATTCCAAGGGCGAGCGCATCCGCGACGGCGAGCCTCCGGACATCCGCGTCGGTGACACGGTGACGGTGAAGCGCGCCGGCGACGTCATCCCACGCGT
This sequence comes from Allobosea sp. TND4EK4, assembly GCF_900156025.1. GTDB lineage: Bacteria > Pseudomonadota > Alphaproteobacteria > Rhizobiales > Beijerinckiaceae > Allobosea. Next base: position 213,480 of record NZ_FTMO01000002.1, on the reverse strand, counting down.
CGCGGCCGTCGATCTGAGCAAGCGGCCGGCGGATGCCGTGCCTTATGTATTTCCGACGCATTGCCCCATCTGCGGCAGCGAGGCGGTGCGGGAGCATAATCCGCGCACCGGCAAGGAGGATGCGGTGCGCCGCTGCACCGGCGGGCTGATCTGCGCGGCACAGACCGTCGAGAGGCTGAAGCATTTCGTCTCTCGCGATGCGCTCGACATCGACGGGCTGGGGGACAAGCAGATCGAGTTTTTTCACACCGATCCCGACCTGCCCGTGAAGGCGCCGGCCGATATCTTCACGCTGGCCGCGCGAGACGAGGCCAATTTCAAGAAGCTGAAGGACAAGGAGGGCTTCGGCGCGGTCAGCGCGAAGAAGCTGTTCGAGGCCATCGAGGCCGCGCGCAGGCCGCCGCTCAACCGCTTCATCTTCGGGCTCGGCATCCGCCATGTCGGCGAGACCAACGCCCGCCTGCTGGCGCGCAATTACGGCTCCTTCCAGGGGCTGCGGGAGGCTGTCGCGGCGGCGGCCGATCCGGCCTCACCGCAGCGGCAGGAGCTCGATGCCATCGACGGTGTCGGCCCGACCGTGGTCGAAGCGCTGCTGCAGTTCTTCGGCGAGCCGCACAATCAGGAGATGCTCGACCGGCTGCTGGTCGAGGTCGCGCCGCAGCCGCTGGAGGCAGTGGCGACGGCGAGTCCCGTCGCCGGCAAGGTCGTGGTCTTCACCGGTGCGCTGGAGCGGATGACGCGGGACGAGGCCAAGGCGATGGCCGAGCGGCTCGGCGCGAAGGTGGCGGGGTCGGTGTCTTCCAAGACCGATCTGCTGGTGGCCGGACCGGGCGCCGGCTCGAAGCTGAAGGATGCGGCCAAACATGGCGTCGAGGTGATCGACGAGGCCGGCTGGTTCGACCTGGTCGGCGGCTAGGCACGAAAAAGCCGCCGGCACAACCGGCGGCTTTTGGTCCTGTTTCAGGCGCGATCAGCGGTGATGGCGGTGCCGCTTCATGTGGTGGCGGCGGTGCCCGGCGCCGACCGAGGTCTTCTGCGGCACGCCGAGCACGCCCTTGACGCCACCGGTCACGCCGCCCACCGCGCCGCCGACGACACCACCGACCGCCCCGCCCACAGGACCGGCCGCCTCGTTGCCGACGCGGGCGCCGGTGGCCGCGCCACGCGGAATGCCCTGGGCGCTGGCGGCAACGGGCAGGGCGAGCAGGGCCGCGGTGAAGAACAAGGCGATCGGACGCAGGGTCATGAGGAATCTCTCGAAAAAGGCGCCGTCGGGCGGCGCTCCTTGAGGCAACGGCCCGCTGTGCCGCGTTGTTCCGTAGGGGCGATCGCCAGCATCACTTTTCTTCAAGACAGGGTGGCGGGCATCTGCGCTAACCTTGGTCCATGCAGTCGATCACGCAGGAAGAGGCCTTGCTGGAAACCCCGCTTCGGGCGGGCGAGAGCGCGCATCTCTTCGCGGCGCGTCGCTTCGGCGGGCTGGAATTCCTGGCCGCGACGTTCCGCACCCATGCCTATGCGCCGCATGCCCACGACACCTATGCGATCGGGACGATCGAGATGGGATGCGAGATCTGGCATGCGCGCGGGCAGACGCTTCATGCCGGCCCGGGCGACATCGTGATGAACCATCCGCTCGATGTGCATGACGGCGCGCCGAGCGAGGGTGGCTACCGCTATCGGATGAGCTACCCCACCGTCGAGCTGATGAGCGAGATCGCCGCCTCGCTGAGCGGGCGGCCGGCCACCGGCACGCCGTTCTTCCGCGAGCCCGTTGTGCAGGATGCCGAAGGAGCCGCGCTGTTCGGAGCAGCCCATCGGCTGCTGGAGGAAGGCGCCGATGCGCTCGCCGGCGAAGAGGCGCTGATCCGCGCCTACGCCCATATGCTGGCACGGCACGCCGATCTGACCCGGCGCGAGGTCGGCCGGGAAGAGGGGCCTGTCGCGCGAGTGAAGCGGCTGATCGAGGCGCGTCATGACGAGGATCTGTCGCTGGCGGATCTGGCGCAGCTCGCCGGCCTGCCGCGCCATCACCTGATCCGCGCCTTCCGGCGCGAGACCGGGCTGACTCCGCATGCCTATCTGGTCGATGTCCGGGTTCGGCGGGCGCGGGAGCGGCTGCGGCGCGGGGAGATGCCGGGCGAGGTCGCGGCCGCCACCGGCTTCTGCGACCAGCCGCATCTGACGCGGGCCTTCAAGGCGCGGCTGGGCGTGACGCCCGGCGCCTTCCGCGCGGCGCATGCCGGCTGAGCCGGCCTTTCGAGAGAGATTTTCGTCATGTCCAGCATGCGCGACGATATCCGGCGCGGCCTGAGCGATATCTGGCCGGCTGCCGTGGCGGCGGCGCCGATCGGCCTGCTGTTCGGGGCTGTGGCGGCGAGCAAGGGGCTCTCGCCGCTAGAGGTCTTCCTGATGAGCGCGATGGTCTTCGCGGGCGGAGCGCAGTTCGCCGCGATCGAGCTCTGGGCGAACCCGGCACCCATCGCGGCGCTGGTGTTCTCGACGCTGTTGATCAATGCGCGCCATGTGCTGATGGGCGCCTCGCTGGCGCCCAAGCTCCAGGGGTTCGGCCGCTGGCAGAAGCTGCTCGGGCTTTATTACATGGCCGATGAGAACTGGGCGCTGGCCGAGAAGCGGGCGCGCACGCACCGGCTGACGCCGGCTTACTGGTTCGCAATGGTCATCCCCTTCGTGCTGGGCTGGCTGATCAATTCGACGCTGGGCGCCGCGATCGGTGCCGTGCTGGGCGACCCGAAGCGGCTCGGTGCGGATTTCGCCTTCACGGCGTTGTTCATCGCGCTCGTCGCAGCCTTCTGGAAAGGACGCGTGACCTTCTGGACGGTCGCGGCGGCGGGCCTGGCCTCGGCGGTGACCTATCGGCTGGCGGGCCCGCCCTGGCATGTCGCGGCCGGTGCCGTCGCCGGGCTGGCGGCGGCCTGGATCGCTGCGGATGACGCCCCGCAGACCCGACCGATCGTGATCGACGAGGCCGGGCCATGAGCCTCGATCCGATCAACCTTCTCGCCTTCCTCGGCATGGCTATCGTCACTTATGCGACGCGCGTCGCCGGGCTGGCCCTGGCGGGACGGCTCAGCCTGTCGCCCCGAGCGCAGGCGGCGTTCGACGCCATCCCGCCGGCCGTGCTCGTGGCGGTGATCGCGCCGAGCGCGCTCGCGACGGGCTGGCCCGAAACGGCGGCGGCCGCCATCGCCGCGCTGGCGGCGACGCGCTTGCCTTTGCTGGGGGTGGTCGCGGTCGGCGTCGCTGCCGTGGTCGCGTTCAGGGCGGCCGGATGATTTGCGTCCTCCTCCCCGTCGGGAGGAGGTGCTTGCCTATGGCTGAGCCCTTTTTAGTCATTGCGAGGAGCGCAGGGATTCGCTGCGCTCGCAAAGACGCATAGGGTCCCGCGCTACAATGGTTGGCAGGCTGTCTCCAGCCAGGCCCTGGCATCGCCCTCGACCTGCGGCCCGATCTTCTCCAGAACGCTGGCGTGATAGGCGTCGATCCAGGCGATCTCGCCTGGGTCGAGCAGGCTCTTCTCGATCAATGCGCGCTCATAGGGACACCAGGTGATGGTCTCGAAGCCGTAGATCACGCGCTCGGCGCCGGGAATGGCCCGCTCCTCGACCACGATCAGGTTCTCGATGCGGATACCGTAATGGCCCTGCTTGTAGTAGCCCGGCTCGTTGGAGAGGATCATGCCGGGCTCCAGCGGCGTGGTGCCGAGCTTCGACAGCCGCTGCGGCCCCTCATGCACCGAGAGATAGCTGCCGACGCCATGGCCAGTGCCGTGGTCGAAATCGAAGCCGCCCTGCCAGAGCGGAAGCCGGGCGAAGGCATCCAGCTGCGCGCCGGAGGTGCCCTTGGCGAAGACCAGTCGCGAGATCGCGACATGGCCCTTCAGCACGCGGGTGTAGCGGTCGCGCATCTCCTCCGTCGGTTCGCCGATGACGATGGTGCGGGTGATGTCGGTCGTGCCGTCCTCGTATTGCGCGCCGGAATCGACCAGGAAGATGCCCGGCTCGAGACGCCGGTTGCTGCTTTCCGTGACGCGGTAATGGGGCAGGGCGGCGTTGGGACCGGCGCCGGCGATGGTGGTGAAGGAGACGTCCTTGAGCAGGCCCGTGCGGAGCCGCTCCTGCTCGAGGGCCGCGACCGCGTCGATCTCCGTCAGGCCGCCCTTCGGGGCCTCCCGGGCCAGCCATGACAGATAGTTCGTCATCGCCGCGCCGTCGCGCAGATGGGCGGCGCGGGTGCCGGCGAGTTCGGCGGCGTTCTTGCGGGCCTTCATCAGCGCGATCGGATCGGCGCCGGCATCAGGCGTGCCGCCCGCGTCGCGGATGAGGGTGGCGAGTGCCGAGGCACCCGTCGCAGCGTCCAGGCGGACCTTGGCCTTGGCGGCGCCGAGGCGCTTCAGTTCCTGTCCGAGGGCGGCCGGCGCCGCGATCTCGCCGACGGCGCCGATCGCGTCCCCCGCCTCGTTGGTGATCTTCTCGGAGGCGAGGAAGACGGTGGGCCTGCCTTCGCGCGGGACAATGGCATAGCCGAGCGGCAACGGGGTGTGCTCGACATCGCCGCCGCGGACATTGAAGAGCCAGGCGAGGGCGTGCGGATCGGAGACGACCAGCGCATCGACCTTCGCCTCCGCGAGCGCGTCGCGGACGCGGCCGAGCTTGGCGGCTGTGTCCTCGCCAGCGTAATCGGCGCGGTGGGCCTTGACCGGCGCCGCGGGCGGGGCAGGGCGATCCGTCCAGAGCGCATCGATCGGGTTCGGCGCGAGCGGCACGGCCTTGCCCCCCGCCGCGGCGGCCGCCTTTTCCAGCCTGGCGACACCATCGACCGTGTGCAGCCAGGGATCGTAGCCGAGCTCGCCGCCAGCCGGCAGGTTCTGCTCGATCCAGCGTTCCAGCGGCGTCTCCTCCATCCGCACGGGCGTAACGACGGAGGTGTCGGTCTGCGCCGCCGACTGAATGGTGTAGCGCCCGTCCACGATCAGTGCCGCCTTGTCGGCCAGGACCACGGCATGGCCTGCGGAGCCGGTGAAACCGGTCAGCCAGGCCAGGCGCGCCATATGAGCGGGCACATATTCACCCTGGTGCTCGTCGGCGCGCGGCACGACGAAGCCGGCGAGGCCCTGCGCCGCCAGCGCCTTGCGCAAGGCGGCGACGCGGCCGGCGACATGCGCCGGGTCGCTCGGCTCGGAAAAGGACTGGAAGCGGCAGGTCGGCAGGGTCGAATCGGTCATGGTCTCGTCCAGGGCAGAGTGCGCGCATCTTCATGCGGGCGGGCTCGCCACGCCAGCCAAAAGCGCTGTCACCGTCCTGCTCGTACGAGTGGCGCGGCCTGCCGCCATTCAAGGCAGTCGCCGCTTAGCTATGCAAATGAAGACATTCCTTAACGTAGATCAAACTTCGACATGCGTGCAGCGCATATTTCGCATCTGCGAAGTCTCCTTCTCGCAAGTGCAGCATGATCCTACTTTAGGAGCATAAGAGAACGAGGAAGCGACCGGGACTGTCCTTCGTTTTTCGGGAGATGGCCCATGACCTACGTACTGAACAATGCCGACATCCTGCCGGTGCCGGTGATCGCCGCGACGACGCGGGCGGAGCGCCAGGCCCCAGGACTGCTGAAGCGCTTCTATGCCGCAATGATCGAGAGCCGTCGCATCAGCGCCGAGCGCGAGCTGCGCGCCCGCAACCTGACGATCAACGAGACCGGCATCGTGCTGGGCGGCCTTCCCTACGCGACACTGTCGAGCGGCGAGCCGCTTCCCTTCAACCGCTGATGATCCGCCGCCAGGCGCTTTGCGCCGGGCCTTCGAAAGGACCTAAGATCATGATCGCTCTCATCAAGCACATCGCCGAGCAGATCGTCGATGCCGCCAAGTTCACCGTCGCCGTCTGGCACGACGCCCGCAGCCTGCAGGCGGAAACCGAGGCGAAGTACGGCCCGCTGGGCTTCTGAGAAACGATCCCGCGCCGGTCATACGGCGCCGGGGATCAGGCAGGGCGACGCGGCCTCGGGGCTGCGCCGCCTTTTTTCATGACCAGCGTGGCCCAGCCGTCCCGCAGCGAATGGCTCGCCAGGGAAATCCCCTGGTGCCGGTAGACGGAAACGATGCCGGGCACATCCATCGCGAGCAGGCCCGACAGGATCAGCGTGCCGTCATGGGCCAGGATCCGGGCCAGCGAGGGGGCAAGGCGCCTCAGCGGGCCCGCCAGAATGTTGGCGAAGACGAGGTCGAAGTGGCCGGGCCGCGCCGCCTTGGCGTGGCGCACGCCGGGCGCGACGTAAAGGTCGAGCGCCTGTGGCGCATGGTTCAGCCGGGCATTGTGGGCCGAGACCTCCACCGCGACGGCATCGATATCGCCGGCGACGACCTTGCGCCGGATCTGCTTCGCCAGCGCCAGCGCCAGGATGCCCGTGCCGGTGCCGACATCGAGTCCGCGGCGCGGGCGGCGCTTCTTCAGCTCGGCATCGAGCGCCAGCAGGCAGCCCGAGGTGGTGCCGTGATGGCCGGTGCCGAAGGCGAGCGCAGCCTCGATCTCGATGGCGACGTCATTGATCCGCACCGCCTCGCGGTCATGGGCGCCGTGGACGAGGACGCGCCCGGCGCGCACGGGCTTCAGCCCGTCGAGGCTGTTGGCCACCCAATCCTTGGTGTTGACGGTGGCGAAGGGCGTCTCATCGACCAGATCACCGACGATCGGCCGCAGCAGATCCCGCACCGCCTCTTCATCCGGCGGATTGGCGAAGTAGATCTCGACCTTCCACGGCGTGTTCATCGAGAGCGTGGTCACGCCTTGCTCGACCTCGAAGGCGGAAATCGCGGTCTCGGTCGGGTCGAACACCTCGCCGAGCAGCTCGGTCAGGGCCCGGGCCTTCTCGCCCGAGATGGAGAGTTCGAGGACGGTCGCGACCGTCGCTGGCAGGAGGCCTTCGCGCATGGGCTGCGCTTAACAGGGCGCGACGAGGTTGTCATGCGTCTGCGCCCCATTAAGCTTCACCGGCGGGGGAAGCGGGGAGGGGCCGGTGTATTCGCATGTCTGTCTCGGCACGAACGATTTCGAGCGCAGCTTCTCGTTCTACGAGGCGCTTTGCACGGCGCTGGGACTGAAGCTGCGCTTCAAGGATCAGGATGGCGGTGGCGCAGCCTGGCAGCCGGCGGATGACGACCGGCCGCTGCTGTTCCTGACAAAGCCTTTCGACGGGGCGCCGGCCATGCCGGGCAATGGGCAGATGGTCGCCTTTCTCGCGGAGAGCCGGGCGGCCGTCGATCGCGCTCACGCGGTGGCTCTTGCCGCGGGCGGACATTGCGAGGGTCCGCCCGGGCTGAGGCCGCATTATCATCCGAACTACTACGGCGCTTATGTCAGGGACCCCGACGGCAACAAGCTCTGCGTCTGCTGCCATCGGGCCGAGTAGCGGGCCGCGATCAGAAGTGCCGGGCGTTCAGCCCGGCGAAGACCTGCGCGAAGGTACCGTCAGCCTCGGCGAAGCGCAGGGGCTTGCACCGCTCGACGATGACCTCCGTCGCGTCGGCCTGCGTCTCCAGGATCGTCATCACCTCGTCGATGAAGTCGGCCAGCGGCATGGCGTCGGGATCGGTCGCCTGATGCGGCCCGAGCAGCTCGGTCTGGACATAGGGCGGCGCGATCTCGATGACCTCGACCGCAGTGTCCTTGAGCTGCTGGCGCAGCCCCATCGACCAGGAATGGATCGCGGCCTTGGTGGCGGAGTAGGTCGGCGTCGCCGCCAGCGGAACGAAGGCCAGGCCCGAGGACACGGTCAGGACGGTCGCGCGGGGCTGCTTCAGCAGATGCGGCAGCAGCGCGGTGGTCAGCCGGATCGGCCCCAGCAGGTTGGTCGCGATCGTCTCCTCGGCGACGGCGAGGTTGTCGCCGGCCGGGACGTTCTCCGGCTTCATGATTCCCGCATTGTTGAGGACGGCATTCAGCTTCGGGAACCGTGCGACGAGCGTTTCGGCAAAGGCTGTGATGCCGGCCTCGTCCTGGATGTCGAGCGTGACCGAGTGCATGCCCGGATTGGCTGCTGTGACCTCGTCCAGCGGGGCCTGGCGCCGGCCTGCGATGACGACGGTGTTGCCCCTGGCGTGCAGCGCTTCGGCCAGCGCCCGGCCGATGCCGGAGCCGCCGCCGGTGATGAGGATGGTGTTGCCGGTGATGTTCATTGCAAAGGCCCTCTCGTGGTTGCGGGAAGGCAGGTGGCGCCTTTACTCTTCACAAGGAAGAAGGCGCGCGAAAGTGCCATACGCACGAAAAGGAAACTATGCGATGCGGGCGGTTCGGAACGCGGTCGAAGCCGTGCACATGAGCTATGCGGCCATGCCGGAGGTCAGCCCGGCCGTCGAGTCTCTGGTGCGGCAGGTGATTGCACAGGTGGCGGACAAATGGACGATGCTGGTGCTGGAGGTGCTGGAGGAGCACGGCACGCTGCGTTTCAGCCAGGTAGGCCGCCTCGTCGAGGGCATCAGCCAGAAGATGCTGACCAACACGCTGCGGGAGATGGAGCGCGACGGTCTCGTCACCCGCACGGTCCACCCGGTCATACCGCCGCATGTCGACTACACGCTGACCGAGCTCGGCCGCGAGCTCAGCGCCGCCTTCTGCGGCGTCTGGCTCTGGGCCGAGACCTATCACGGGCAGGTGATGGCGGCGCGGGCGGCGTTCCGGGAGCGGGAGAGGGCTTGAGCCCGCAAACCTCATCTTCAACTTTATCTGCAAGACAGCGCCATGCGCTCATGGTGGACCATCCTGCCGAAAGCCTCGCTCGCGGCAGCCCTCTCGGTGGCAGCGTCGCTGGCGCTTGCGGCGACCGTCGTGCCGGCGCTGGGCGGCGTCGTGGACGGCAACGCCTGGCTCATGTGCGTGATCTGCCCGGTCGCGATCGCCTTTCCGGCCAGCGCCTGGCAGTTTCGCCAGGCCGAGCGGCTGCGCGCCGCTCATTCGGTCATCGCCAGCCTGCATGCCGAGCTGGCAGCCTCTCACGATGCGCTGCAGGCGGCGCATGACGACCTCGCTGAACGGGCCCGGCGAGACGGGCTTACCGGTCTGCTGAATCGCGATGGTTTCTTCGCCGCTTTCACCAAATTGGTGCCCGGCAAGGGCGCGGGGGTGCTGCTGATCGTCGATGCCGATCATTTCAAGGCGATCAATGACCGCTTCGGGCATCCGGCCGGCGATGCAGCCCTGCGCGCCATCGCCGAGGTGATCCGCGAGGTCACGGGCGATACCGCCCTCGCCGGGCGCATCGGCGGCGAGGAGTTCGCGATCTTTCTGGAGGGACTCGATCTCGCTCGTGCCGCATCTCTGGCCGAGGCCATCCGGCTGCGAGTCGCCAAGCTCGACCTGATCTCGGAGCAGGGAGACCCCTTGCCGCTGTCAGTGAGCGTCGGCGGAGCGTGTCACGACGGGACCGGCACCGCCGCATCCCTCATGAGCGAAGCCGATCGCCAGCTCTACCGGGCCAAGCATCAGGGGCGCGACCGTGTCGCGTTCGGTGAACCGGCGGCGGCGTAAGGTGGCGATACTCCGCAGCGCTGCGGAAGGCGGTCTTACGTCCCGGGATGCGGAGCATCCGCGATCTGTCCGATGTGCGCTGAAGGCTCTTTATTCGGCGGCCAGACGGGGCCGTGACGGCTCGAAAGGAACAGCCAGCAGGATGGCATCCCGAGAGTCGTCGATGAACGCCGGGTCCCGCCGCAATTCATCGATGCTGCGGGGAGCGGGAAATTCCGAATCCGTATCTTCGAGCCAGCTTTCGGCCGCGAATTCCAACACTTCGCGGGCTTGATCGAAAGCCTCCTCGAGCGTGTCGCCAGCCGTGAAGACACCCCTCACGTCGGGAAACTGGACTCCATAGCAGGACGTCTCGTCCTTATGGACGATGGCAATGTAGTGTCGCATCGCGACCTTCGCTCAATCCCGTTTCCAGCCAGCGTCCCTGTATATCCCATGGACCGTGCCGATGGGAATGTCCCGCTTCGGATGAGGCACGACCGTCATGCGCTTCGTCGCTTCATGCACGAATTTATGATGCGAACCGCGCACGCTCTTGAGAACGAAGCCGTCGCGCTTCAAGCGGCGAATGATGTGGGCGCTGTTGGTGAGTATCGGTGCCTCAATTCCCTGGAGAAGCACCTCGTAACCTACAGGCAACACAGCAAATCGTCGCTAAAGCCGAGGTATTGGTCCACAGAAATCAACTTAAATGATTGATATTATTGCTAAAAACCCCCTCTTACGCAGGGTAGTGAGAGGGGTTGACGAAGCAGTCGCACTTACCCCGCCTTCTGCACGAAACTGTCCAGAACCATCTTCCGGCCGGCCTTGTCGAAATCCACCGTCAGCTTGTTGCCGTCGACGCTGGCGACGGAGCCGGGGCCGAACTTGACGTGGAAGACGCGGGCGCCGGTGTCGTAGGCGGATTCGCCGGTCGATTTCGCCGTCAGCTCGCCCTCGATCAGGAGGGCGCCGCGCTGGCGCTGGCCGGTTCCAAAGTTGCCCTGGCCGAAGCCGCCGCCCGAGCCGAAGCCGCGCCCGCTTTCGGAGAAGCCGCTGCTGCCGCCGCTCTTCGCGCGGTTCTCCTGGGCGCGCTGCCAGCCCGGCGTGTTGTATCTGGAGCCGAAGCTTTCCATGCGCTCGAAGCGCGAGGCGCCGTAGCCGCCCTGGCCATAGGCGGTGGGCGCCTGCTCGACCTCGACATGCTCCTCGGGCAGTTCGTCGATGAAGCGGGAGGGCAGGCTGGTCTGCCAGAGGCCGTGAATGCGGCGGTTCGAGGCGAAATAGAGCTTCAGCTTCTTGCGCGCGCGGGTCAGCCCGACATGGGCGAGGCGGCGCTCTTCCTCCAGCCCGGCGCGGCCGTTCTCGTCGAGCGCGCGCTGGTTGGGGAACAGGCCTTCCTCCCAGCCGGGCAGGAAGACCGTGTCGAACTCCAGCCCCTTGGCGGCGTGCAGGGTCATGATCGAGACGCGGCGCTCGGCATCGCCGTCGGCGACGTCCATCACCAGCGAGACGTGTTCGAGGAAGGCGGGCAGATCCGGGAATTCGTCGAGGGAGCGCACCAGCTCCTTCAGGTTTTCCAGCCGCCCGGCGGCGTCGGCCGAGCGGTCCTTCTTCCACATCTCTGTGTAGCCGGATTCCTCCAGCACCAGCTCGGCGAGCTCGCCCTGCGGCATGTGCTCGGCGCGGGCGGACCAGCGGCCGAAGGCGTCGACCAGCTCGCGCAGGGAGGTCCGCGCCTTGGGCTTCAGCTCGTCGCTTTCCACGGCGGCGCGGGCCGACTGCATCAGCGAGAAGCCGGTGGCGCGGGCGTGGTTGTGCAGGAGCTGGGTCGTCGCATCGCCGAGCCCGCGCTTGGGGACGTTGACGATGCGCTCGAAGGCAAGGTCGTCGGTGGGCGAAACCACGCAGCGCAGATAGGCCAGCGCGTCGCGGATCTCGGCTCGCTCGTAGAAGCGCGGGCCGCCGATGACGCGATAGGGCACGCCGGCCTGGACGAAGCGCTCCTCGATCTCGCGCATCTGTGCCGAGATGCGGACCAGCACAGCGACCTCGCCGAGGTCGTGCCCCTTCGACTGCATCGCCTCGATCTCGTCGGAGAGCAGGCGTGCCTCTTCCTGACTGTCCCAGGCGCCGGTGATCGTGACCTTCTCGCCGGCCTCGCCCTCGGTGCGCAGCGTCTTGCCGAGCCGGCCTTCGTTGCGCGCGATCAGCTTGGAGGCGGCGGCGAGGATGTGGCCGGTCGAGCGGTAGTTGCGCTCCAGCCGGATCACGGTCGCGCCCGGAAAATCGTGCTCGAAGCGCAGGATGTTATCGACCTCGGCGCCGCGCCAGCCATAGATCGACTGGTCGTCGTCGCCGACGCAGCAGATGTTGCGGCGGCCCTGCGCCAACAGCCGCAGCCAGAGATACTGGGCGGTGTTGGTGTCCTGGTACTCGTCGACGAGGATGTAGCGGAAGCGCTCGTGATAGGTCTGGAGCACGTCCGGATGCTCGCGAAAGAGCGTCAGGCAGTGCAGCAGCAGATCGCCGAAATCGACCGCGTTGAGCGCCTTGAGCCGCTCCTGGTAAGCGGCGTAGAGCTTGCCGCCCTTGCCGCCGCCGAAGACGGCGGCCTCGCCCGGCGGCACGTCCTTGGGGGCCAGCCCCCGATTCTTCCACGAGTCGATGAAACCCGCCAGCATGCGGCCGGGCCAGCGCTTCTCGTCCAGCCCCTCGGCCTGGATCACCTGCTTCATCAGGCGGATCTGGTCGTCGGTGTCGAGGATGGTGAAGTCGCTGCGCAGGTCGAGCAGCTCGGCGTGGCGGCGCAGCAGCTTGGCCGAGATCGAGTGGAAGGTGCCGAGCCAGGGCATGCCTTCGGCGACCGAGCCGACGAGATGCGCGACGCGCTCCTTCATCTCGCGCGCAGCCTTGTTGGTGAAGGTCACGGCGAGGATCTGCGAGGGGTAGGCGCGGCTGGTCGAGATCAGGTGGCCGATGCGGGTGGTGAGCACGCGGGTCTTGCCCGTGCCGGCGCCCGCCAGCACCAGAACCGGGCCGTCCGTCGCCTCGACCGCCTGGCGCTGCTCCGGGTTCAGCCCGTTGAGATAACCGGCGGCAGGCTGCGCCGCGGCGCGGGCGGCGAGGCCGCCGGGGCGGGGCATCGGAGCCGAGGTGGTTTCATAATCGGACAAGGGGCGAAGCTGCTCGTGCGTGATTCGTTCTCACGGCAATATAGGTCGTCGCGGGCGCGATTGCGCCCCGCCCGCGAATTTTCCATGGGATGAAGCAGGCCGCGGCCCCGGCACTCAGCAGGAAGCCGGAGCCGCCTTTCAGCCCTGTTCGGGCTCGAAGACCATCGCTTCGCCATTGATGCAGTAGCGCAGGCCGCTTGGGGGCGGGCCGTCCGGGAAGACATGGCCGAGATGGCCGCCGCAATTGGAGCAATGCACCTCGGTGCGGTGCATGCCGAAGCTGAAATCCTCGGTTGTTCCGACGGAGCCTTCCAGCGGCTGGTCGAAGCTCGGCCAGCCGGTGCCGCTCTCGAATTTCTTGCCCGACTTAAACAGCTTCTGGCCGCAGCCGGCGCAGGCGAAGGTGCCGGCGCGCTTCTCGTAGTTGAGGGCGCAGGAGCCGGCGCGCTCCGTGCCGTGGCCCCGCAGGATGCGGTACTGCTCCGGCGTCAGGCGGGCTCGCCACTCGGCGTCGGTCAGCTGGAAGGGGAAGGTCTCCTCGCGCTTCGTCTCGGCGCCGAACATGCTGGACAGGCCCATTGCGATCTCCTTTCGACGTCGCCGCACCCTGTGTGGCCGGCGCGAACGTTCCGTTGGCGCGAATATGGCGATTCAGGTCGCGGATTTCAGCCCCCGGTGCTGCCGCTCCGGTTCACGAAGGCGGGACCCCGCCCGCCGTCGCTCGATCCCGCGTCACCGGACCGTCACGCATATCCTCTAGGCGGCTCGCCACCTTCACGGGAGGAGGCCCAAAGTGGCGCAGACGGCACGGACGGTTCGGCGGACGACGACGCTCGGCTTGAGCACGGCGGTTCAGCGCAGCAAGCCCCTCTCCAAGGCGGGGCTGCTCGAATGGCTGTTTACCCGGGCCTTTTCGGGGCTGGTCTATCCGCAGATCTGGGAGGACCCGGTCGTCGACATGGACGCGCTGGCGCTGAAGGCCGACGACCATGTCGTCGCGATCGCCTCCGGCTCCTGCAATATCCTGTCCTATCTCACGGCGGCGCCGGTCCGCATCAGCGCGGTCGATCTCAACGGCGCGCATATCGCCCTCGGGCGGCTCAAGCTCGCGGCGCTGGCGCGCATGGGCAGCCATGACGACTTCCTGCGCTTTTTCGGTCGGGCGGACGATGCGTCGAACGTTGCTGTGTACGACCGCGAGATCGCGCCGCAGCTCGACGCCGTTTCGCGAAGCTATTGGGAGGGGCGCGGGCTGAACGGGCGGCGGCGGATCAGCCTGTTCGCCAAGGGCTTCTACCGCTACGGGCTTCTCGGCCGCTTCATCGGCACCGGGCATCTGCTGGCGCGGCTGCTGGGCGCGAACCCGAAGGCGATGCTGGCGGCGCGCGACCTTGCCGAGCAGCGTGCGCTTTACGAGAGGCATCTCGCGCCCGTGTTCGAACGCAAGCTGGTGCGCTGGCTGGTGCGCCAGCCGGCCTCGCTCTACGGGCTCGGCATCCCGCCGGCGCAATACGCGGCGCTGGCGGCCGATGGCGACGAGGGCATGCTCGGCGCGCTGCGGCTGCGGCTGGAGCGCCTCGCCTGCGATTTTCCGCTCGCGGACAACTATTTCGCCCAGCAGGCCTTCGGCCGGCGCTATGCGCAGGGGCCGGATGCGGCGCTGCCGCCCTATCTCCAGCCGCGGCATTTCGAGGCGGTGAAGGCGAGAGCCGGTGCGGTGGGCTATCGTCAGGGTTCCGTGACCACCTATCTGGAGGAGCAGCCCGCCAAGAGCTGCGACGCCTATGTCCTGCTCGACGCGCAGGACTGGATGAACGACGCCGAACTGACCGCGCTGTGGACCCAGATCACGCGCACCGCCAAGCCGGGCGCCCGGGTGATCTTCCGTACGGCCGCGGACGAGCGGCTCCTGCCCGGCCGCGTGCCGGCGGCGATCCTCGACCAGTGGCGCTATGAGGAGGCGCGCAGCCGCGCGCTCTGCCGCCAGGACCGCTCGGCGATCTATGGCGGCTTCCACCTTTATGTGCTGCCGGAGGCGGCCGCGTGAGCGCCGCCCCGGCCGCCGGCAGTGGCTCCGCCGCTGGCCTGATGGACCGCATCTACCGGCACCAGCGCCACATCTACGACGCCAGCCGGAAATTCTATCTGCTCGGGCGCGACGAGCTGATCGCCGGGCTGGAGCCGCAGCCGGGCGCGGCGATCCTCGAGATCGGCTGCGGCACGGGGCGCAACCTCATCGGCATCGCCCGGCGTTATCCGCAATGCGATTGCTTCGGCCTCGACGTGTCGAGCGCCATGCTCGACACCGCGCGAGGCGCGGTGAAGCGGGCCGGGCTCGATGGGCGCATCCGGCTCGCGCAGGCGGATGCCACCGATTTCGACCCGCAGGGCCTGTTCGGGCGGCCGGGCTTCGACCGCATCGTGATCTCCTACGCGCTCTCGATGATCCCGCCCTGGCAGGCGGTGGTGGCGCAGGCGATCGCGCGGCTTTCGCCGGGCGGCTCGCTCCACATCGTCGATTTCGGCGACCAGGCCGGGTTGCCGCCGGCTTTCAAGGCGGTCCTGCAGCGCTGGCTGGCACTGTTCCATGTCACGCCGCGGGAGGATCTGCCGCAGGTGGTGCGGCGGCTTGCGGGCGAGGCAGGCGCGACCTGCCGGGCCGAGGCGCCGTTTCGCGGCTATGCGGTGCAGGTCGTGGTGCGAAGGGCGGAGGCCCATGCCCGGCCTTGACTGGAATCTCTCCTGACGAGAGCCTGATCCGTGTCGGGATGGTGGGGTCAAGCCCGACAAGGACGGCTGTAACTGCCGCTAGTGCCGTGTCTCGCCGTCGTCGGCCTCAGCGAGCTCCCGCTCGTCGACCTCGATCGCGGACTTGCCCGGCATGCCGATGATGCGGCCGATGGTGGCGGGCAGGGACATGCGCGTGTGGGCGGCCTTCATCAAGGCCAGGTTGGCGAGGATGTCCGGCGGGAAGGGCGTGACCTTGCGGTGGACCATGTCGACATGCAGCGACAGGTTCTCGCTGGTGGCGGCGAGCCAGCCCTCATGGGCGTGGCGCATCTCCAGATAGTAGTGCAGCCGCTTGTCGTCGAAGGCGATGAGCTGGGCGGTCACCCGCACCGCGTCGCCCTCTGTCAGCTCACGCTTGTAGAGGATGTGGCATTCGGCGGTGAAGGTCGAGGCATGGCGAGTCTCGACATAGTCCCGGGACAGCCCGACCAGCGAGAACACCTCGTCGACCGCCCGGTCGAAGAGCACATGGTAGTAGGCCATGTTGAGATGGCCGTTATAGTCGATCCATTGCGGCTCGACCCGCATCACGGATGAGACGAAGGGCGCAAAGAAGAGCGCCGGGGCGCGTGTCTCGCTCGTCATGATCGCCTCCCTGTCACTCGCTCGGCTCAAGGGCGGGCCGCTGAAAATCCACTGCCCATTCCCGCATCCCTTGCTTTACTATGCACCAAATCGCTGCGCCGTCAGCCGTCCATTCCGCCTCGACGATACGATGGACAGGACCTGTGGCCGCAGCGTAACCCGAAGCGAAACGACAACGTCCCAAACTCGACTTCTACAACCGGATCCATTCGCCATGAGCCTGCCCGCCGCGTCGCTTCACGAGCCCTCCGCCGCCGTCATGCCCCCGCCGAAAGCGGCAATCGAGGCCGTGACGCAGGCGCTCGCCGCCCGCTTCGGCAACCGGCTCGTCACCAGCCTCGCGGTGCGCCAGCAACATGGCCACACGCTCACCTGGATTCCGAATCTGCCGCCGGATGCGGTCGTCTTCCCGCAGAGTACGGAAGAAGTGGCCGAAATCGTGAAGCTCTGCGCCGCCCATGGCGTTCCCGTCATCGCCTTCGGCACCGGCACCTCGCTGGAAGGCCACGTCAACGCCATCCATGGGGGCGTGTGCATCGACATGTCGCAGATGAAGCGGATCGTCGCTGTCCATGCGGAGGACCTCGATGTCGTGGTCGAGGCCGGCGTGACCCGCAAGGAGCTCAACGAGCATCTGCGCGACCAGGGGCTGATGTTTCCGATCGATCCCGGCGCCGACGCCTCGATCGGCGGCATGGCGGCAACCCGCGCCTCGGGCACCAATGCGGTCCGCTACGGCACGATGAAGGACAATGTCCTGGCTCTGAAGGCGGTGATGGCGGACGGCTCGATCATCCAGACCTCGACGCGGGCGCGCAAGACCTCGGCCGGCTACGACCTGACCCGCCTCCTCGTCGGCTCGGAAGGCACGCTGGGCATCATCACCGAGGTGACGCTGAAGCTGCATGGCATCCCGGAGGCGATCGCCGCCGGAGTCTGCCCGTTCCCGTCAATCAAGGCGGCCTGCGACACCGCGATCATGACGATCCAGACCGGCATTCCGGTGGCACGGATCGAACTGCTGGACGAGGTGATGATCAAGGGCTTCAACCTGCATTCCAAGCTCGGCCTGCCGGAGACGCCGATGCTGTTCGTCGAATTCCACGGCACCGAGGCCTGGGTGAAGGAGCAGTCCGAGCGCTTCGGCGAGATCGCGGCCGACCATGGCGGCGGCCCCTTCGACTGGGCGACCAAGGCCGAGGACCGCACGCGTCTGTGGGAGGCGCGGCACAACGGCTATTGGGCCGGCCGGGCGCTGCGGCCGGGCGCCGACACGCTGGCGACCGATGTCTGCGTGCCGATTTCGCAGCTGGCGGATTGCGTCGAGGAAACCAAGCGCGACATCGAGGCGAGCGGGCTGATCGCGCCGATCGCCGGCCATGTCGGCGACGGGAATTTCCACACCCAGCCGCTGCTCGACCTCTCCGACCCGGAAGAGGTGGCGCGGGTGCAGGGCTTCATCGACCGGCTGGTCAAGCGGGCGCTGGCGATGGGCGGGACCTGCACCGGCGAGCACGGCGTCGGCCAGAAGAAGATCAAGTATCTCGAGCTGGAGCACGGCGCCGGGGCGATGGCGGTGATGCGCACGATCAAGCGCGCCCTCGACCCGCAGAACATCCTCAACCCCGGCAAAATCGTCGTGATGTGACGCCATAGCGGCTTGCACCTGGCGGGCGCTTGCCTGAAATCTGGCGATCTTGGCGAAACTTGCGGGCCGCATGCGGCACGCGGGTCATGCAGCCGTCATTGCGGGAAGCGAAGCGGGGAAGCAATCCAGGGAGACTGGGCAACCGCTTCGACCCAGTCCCCGGGATTGCCTCGCTTTGCGCGCAATGACGGATGACTTCATGATGGCGCGACGACAGGGGCATAAAGCGGAATTTGCGTGAGAGTCTGACAGTCCTCGCCGGCCTTCTGGTGCTGGCGCTGCTGGCGGCCCTGATCGGGCCGGGCTTCGTCGACTGGCGCGGCTATCGACCGCAATTCGAAGCCAGGCTGAGCGAAGCGCTGGGTGTCGAGACGACGATCGGCGGAGACATCCAGCTGCGGCTGCTGCCGTCGCCGCGCATCGCGCTCGGACAGGTCCGCATCGGCTCTCCGGGAGGCAAGGACAGCTTCGCGACTGTCGA
The DNA here is from genome assembly GCF_900156025.1 of Allobosea sp. TND4EK4. GTDB lineage: Bacteria > Pseudomonadota > Alphaproteobacteria > Rhizobiales > Beijerinckiaceae > Allobosea. The sequence goes on along the minus strand of NZ_FTMO01000002.1, from coordinate 195,276 downwards.
GGCGGCGAGGGTGGAACTGGCGCTCGCGGCGCTGGCGCGCGGCGAGTTCCGCTTTTCCGAAGCGCGTCTCGACGGGGCGACCCTGTCGCTGTCGATCGACGAGAAGGGCGCCGTCCGGCTGCCGCGGCGCACAGGCGCCGGGCTGGGGGCGCAGGCAAGCCTCGACCGTCTGACGATCAGCCGATCCTCCGTGATCTGGCGCGAGGCCGGGCGGGCCCCGGTGACGCTCGTGCCGGTCGCAGCCGAGGTTTCCGCAGGCAGTTTCGCCGGCCCCTGGCGCTTCGAGGGCGAGGTGGCGGGCAGCTCGCTGCGCGTCACGACGGGCGAGATCGACGAGGCCGGCCGGCTGCGCACGAAAGCGTTCCTGACCGGCGATGACATGCAGTTCAACTTCGACGGCAACGTGCTGCTGTCGCGGGAGGCCGACACCCTCGGCCCGGAGGCGGAAGGAGCGTTCGCGCTTTCGCCGGGCGGGGCGGTTTCGCTGTCCGGCCGCCTGAAAGGAGGCAGCCGCCAGATCGACCTGTACGGCCTGACGCTGGACATCGCCGGCGGGGCCGCGCGGCTGGAGGGGGAGGGGCAATATCTGCCCGCGACCGGCGGGGGCTCGCTGGCGCTGCGGGCGCGGCGGCTCGATGCCGATGCGCTGGCGACCGCGCTGGCCGACCGCAAGGGGTTCGAGCGGGCGCTGAACGGACTGCCGGGGCGGATCGATTTCAGCCTCGATCTCGACCAGATGATCTGGCGTGCCGAGGATTTTGCGGCGCTGTCTCTGCGCGGCAAGCTGGACGAGCACGGGCTCGACGAGGCCACGGCCTCGCTGCGCGTCGCCGGAGCACTGGTCGGTGCCAGCGGCCGCGTCGATGGCGAGGCCGTCTCGGGACGCGTCTCCGTCAAGGCCGAGGATGCGCGACGGGTCGCGCTCGTGCTGGCCCGCAACGGGCTCGACCCGGCCTTGGCCGATCTGGTCGGCGGGCTGGGGCGGATCGATGCCGATGCGGCGGGCCGCTGGGGCGGCGGTACGCTCGCATTCCAGCGTCTCCTCGTCGCCGGCTCCTCGGGGTTGAGGCTGGAGGCTTCCGGCGAATTGACCGATGGACGGCTCGGCGCCAGGGCGACCGTCAGCGGGCTCGATCTCAACACGCTGCCGCCCGGCACCAGCCTCGCGGGTCTCGTCGGGAGGCGGGACATTGCGCTCGACCTCAGGCTCGCCAATGCGCGCTTTCGCAAGGCGCCGCCCGGCTCGGCCTCGCTCGACCTGCGGCGGGAGGGCGCGGCCTGGCGGCTGAGCCGCCTCAGCGTCGACGGCTTCGGCGGGGTCTCGGTCACGGGGGCGGGAGCCCTGCTCGCGGAAGGCGGCGAGATTTCCGGCCGGGTCAAGGCGCCGCGCTTCGAGACGCTGGCCGCGCTGGCCGGGCCCTTGCTGCCTGCCGGAGCGAGCGAGGTTCTGAGCCGCGCGGGCGATGGGCTGTCACGGCTCGATGCGGGGTTTCGCCTGACGCGGGCCGCAACGGGCGAGACCAGCCTTGCCGCGGAAGGCACTGCCGCAGCCGGCAAGCTTGCCATCGACGGCCGTCTCGACCGCGACGGGGGCTGGCAGCGTGCCACGCTGAATTTCGATCTCGGCGACCGGCGCCAGGCTTTCGCGGCGCTGGGCCTGCCGGCGCCGCTGCGCGCCGGGGCGGGCCGGCTCACGCTTGATCTCGGCGGCGGGCGGATCAGCGGGATGCTGGCGGGGCCGGGGCTTTCCATCCTCGTCGAGAACGGGGCGGAGCGGCCGCAGCTGACGCTCCAGGCTGACAGCCCGGCCCAGCTCCTGCCCGAAGGCGCCGCCCGGCTGCTGCCGGATGCGGTGATCGACGCGCATGCGCGGCTGGGGCTCGATGGCGACGCCGTGCGGGTCGACGATCTCACGGTCAATCTCGCCGGCGCCAGCGCGCAAGGGTCGCTGGTGCTGCCGCGCGAGGGCAGGATCACGGGGCGGCTCGTCCTGCCCTCCGCCGATCTGCGGATCCTGACCACGGCCGCGCTGGGGCAGGCCGTGCCGACGCCGGGCGCGACCTGGTCGACCTCCCGTTTCGGCCGGGCGCCGGAGCTTCCGGAGCTCGACATCGCCGTGGAAGCGGGGACGCTCACGGCCCTCGACGGGGTGGCCTTGCAGAAGGCGCGATTTGCCCTGCGCTCCGATGCGGACGGGCTGCGGGTCGAGGAGATTGCGGGTGGCTATGGCGGCGGGCAGGTCACCGGGAGGCTGGCGCTGCGGCGCGACGGCGGGCTGGCGCAGCTCAATGGCCGGCTCGACCTCTCGGGCGTCGATCTTGCGGGCCCGACGAGAGGCGCGCTCGGCGGCAAGGCCTCCGGACGCATCGAGCTGGGCGGTGCGGGGGAGAGCCCTGCGCGGCTGATCGCCGGCCTCTCCGGCGCAGGGAATCTATCCTTGGCAGGCGCGAGGCTCGCCCGCTTCGACCCCAGGGCCTATGAGCGGATCATCGCCGGGACCGGGGAAGACGCCTCCGAAAGCGAGGCGTCGCGCTTGCGCGACCGGCTGGCCGATGCGCTCGACCGCGATTCCTGGGCGCTCGCGGACGTCACGCTGCCCTTCACGCTCGCCGCCGGCATCCTGCGCCTGCAGCCCTTCGCCTTCGAGCGCAACGGGCTGAAGGCGGAGGCGAGCGGGACGGTCGACCTGCGCGCGCTCAACGCCGATCTGCGCCTCGGTCTCAAGCCGCTCGGCCCGTTGCCGAAGGGCTGGCCTGGGGACGCGCCGCAGATCGTCATCGCCTGGCGCGGCCCGCTGTCCGATCTCAAGCGCGAGAGCGATGTCAGCGCGCTCTCCAATACGGTCGCGGCGCGGGCCCTGGCGCGCGAGATCGAACGGGTCGAGGCCTTCGAAGCCGATGCGCGAGAGCGCGCGTTGCATGCAAGGCGCCTGCGGGCCGAACGCGAGATGCACGAGAACGAGCGCAAGCTGCAGGAGTTCCTGAAGGCAGAGGAGGAGCGGCGCGCCGCCGAGCAGAAGCGTCAGGAGGAGGCGCAGCGTGCCGAGGAGCAGCGCCGCCAGGCCGAGCAGGCGAAGGCCGATGCCGAGGCGCGCCGTCGTGCGGAGGCCGAGGAGCGGGCACGGGCCGCGGCCGAGAAGGCCGGGGCTCAGGCGCCGGCGCAGGCCCCGCCACCGGCGCCGCAGCCCCCGCAGGCCGGGCCGATGGTGCTGCCCGGCGCGCCCCGCGCCAGTTCGCCGGAAGGAGCGGTGCAGGCGCCGCCGTCAGTGCCGGCACGGCCGCAGGGCGCGCTTGGCGTTCAGTCGCTGCCAATTGCGCCGGTGCCGGCACCGCGGAGCACCCCGCTCAATTGAGGGGATGATTCAAGGGATTGAGAATTTGATTCGGGTGTTCGGTGTAAGTGCCTGAAAAAGCGGCCTTACTTTCGTGTTCCGCACTGTCCCGGCTTTTTCAGTCTGACTTCGCGCCGGATGAACCATCCACCAGCCGCTGGTAGTGCGCGAGCGCATGCAGCCTGAGCGCCGAGGACAGGTTCGCCTCGCCGCGCCTGGAATCGACTTCGGCGACCAGGGCCGTGATGCTGCGGCCTTCGGCGGCCGCGATCTCCTTCAGCGCGTCCCAGAACGCATCCTCCAGCGAGACGCTGGTGCGGTGGCCGGCGATGCTGAGCGAGCGCTTGCGCTCGGCGCTCATGGCTTGTCCGGAGCGTCGTCGCCATCCAGCCGGTGGCCATCGAGCTTGCGGCCGGCACTGTCACGCTCTGCCTTGGCAAGCGAGCGCTCGGCCTTGCTGAGGCCGAAGCTGATGCGGTTCTGCTCGGCAGTTCTCGCCGCATCGTCGCGCGCCTTCTGCTTCCGGACACGGCGCAGATTGACGATCTCGGCCATGGCTCTTCCTCCGCTCAGGCCGGATGGAGCATCAGCTCGGGCTTGACGGTCTCGTCGAAGAGCTTCGCATCGACGCCGGCTTTCAGCGCCTCCTCGCGCAGGGTCGTGCCGTGGTGATGCGCCGACTTGGCGATGTTCGCAGCCTTGTCGTAGCCGATCGCAGGAGCCAGCGCCGTCACCAGCATCAGCGAGCGGGAGAGCAGCTCCTTGAGCTGGGCTTCGTTCGCCTCGATGCCCTCGACGCAATTGATGCGGAAGCTGTCGGCGGCGTCGGCCAGAAGCCGGACCGATTGCAGGAAGGCGGCGGCGATCACGGGCTTGAAGACGTTGAGCTCGAAATGGCCCTGGCTCGCGGCGAAGCCGATCGTCGCCTGGTTGCCGTGCACCTGCGTCGCCACCATCGTCAGCGCCTCGGCCTGGGTCGGGTTGACCTTGCCGGGCATGATCGAGGAGCCGGGCTCGTTTTCCGGCAGGCTGATCTCGCCGAGGCCCGAGCGCGGGCCGGATCCCATCAGGCGCACGTCGTTGGCGATCTTGAACAGGTCGGAGGCGAGCGCGGCGAGGGTGCCGTGAGCGGCCGCGAGCGCGCCATGGCTCGCCAGCGCCTCGAACTTGTTCTCGGCCGTGCGGAAGGGCAGGCTGGTCAGGCTCGCGACCTCCTTGGCGAAGAGGACGGCGAAATCGGGATGGGTGTTGAGCCCGGTGCCGACCGCCGTGCCGCCCTGCGCCAGGGCGTAGAGCCCGCCCAGAGCCGCCTCGATGCGCCCGATGCCGAGATGGAGCTGCATCGCATAGCCGGAGAATTCCTGGCCGAGGGTGACGGGCGTGGCATCCTGCAGATGGGTGCGGCCGATCTTGACGAGGTCTGCGAAGGCCTTCGCCTTGTCGTCCAGCGCCTTTTCGAGAGCGCGCAGGGCCGGCAGCAGCTTGCGGGTGATCTCCAGCACCGCGGCGATGTGCATCGCGGTCGGGAAGGAATCGTTGGAGGACTGGCCACGATTGACGTGGTCGTTCGGGTGGACCGGGCTTTTCGCGCCGAGGCCAACGCCGAGGATCTCGTTGGCGCGGTTCGCCAGCACCTCGTTGGCATTCATGTTCGACTGCGTGCCCGAGCCGGTCTGCCAGATCACCAGCGGGAAATGGTCGTCGAACTTGCCCGCGAGCGCCTCGTCCGAAGCCTGACCGATGGCGCCGGCGACGCGCTGGTCGAGCAGGCCAAGTCTTGCGTTGACATGGGCGGCGGCCTTCTTGACCAGGACCAGCGCATGGACCAGCGGCAGCGGCATGCGCTCACGCTCGCCTCCGATGCGGAAATTCTGGAGCGAGCGCTGCGTCTGCGCGCCCCAGTAGCGATCGGCCGGCACTCCAATCGGGCCGAAGGAATCGGTTTCGGTGCGCGTTTCGCTCATGGGGCCGGATCCGTCAGAGGGGTTTGGGCGTGAGGTCCTGCTCGCTGTCGCGGGTGTTGTGTCGTCGCGCGGCTTCGACGTCCCGTCGCGTCAGGTCTTCTTGCGGAAGGAATCGAGGCTGACCACCTCGGCGCCGCCATGGTCGGCGTCGTCCTGCGCGTCCTCGGTCACCGCCTTCTCCGCCTTGCCGGGCTTCGGCGCCTCGGCGTCGGCCTTCTTCAGCGCCGGGACTGCGGCGGGTGCGATGCGGGACGGGACCGAAGCGGGCTTCGCCGCAAGGTCGGGCTCGGGCTCGAAAGCGGCAGCCGCGTCCTCGGCCTCCTGCGTCTCGAACTTCAGGCCGAACTGCACGGAAGGGTCGAAGAAGGTGGTGATCGCATCGAAGGGCACCAGCAGCCGTTCCGGCACGCCCGAGAAGGACAGGCCGACCTCGAAGGAATGCTCGCTGACGTTCAGGTCCCAGAACTGGTGCTGGAGAACGACGGTCATCTCCTCGGGATGCTTCTCGCGCAGGCGCTGCGACAGGCGCACGCCCGGAGCTCCGGTCCGGAAGGTGACGTAGAAATGATGCTCGCCGGGCAGGCCGTCGCGCGCCGCTTCCGTCAGGATCTTGCGGACGACGCCCTTCAGCGCCTCCTGCACCATCAGATCGTAACGAAGAACATCCTGGGACATTGTTTCCGCTTCACTAGCCGGCGGGAACAGCCGGGAGGCCAAACATGAAAGTGGAGGCTTCTGTTGCCAGGCGCCTCCGAGCCCCGCCTTACGCGGCTAAACGCAAGGGCTTTGGTTTGGGTACCTGCACCGCTTACGCGGCGACGGCGACCCGAGCATTGTTGTCGTTGGCAACTATGCTTTGGCCCGATAACGGCGGAACCATGCCGAGCAAAAGGACAACCTTTACACCCTCGTCGATCCTGTTTCGCCCCCGCCGAAACCCTTGATCGCCAAGGGCTTGGGTGGAGGCGCCGGGTACTGCCCCCGGGTCCGAAAGGCTTATTTCGAAGTCTGTTTATCGCCATAGCCGGTCTTGCGAACGGCAAAGGGAATATAGGCACAGCCGCGGCGCGGCGAAAGAGTGCGCCGCTGCATTTCGACGGCAAAGCGCATCGGTGAGGTTTTCGGGCCTCAAATGCGAATTGGAGAAGGTGCGGGGTTGGCGCGTGCCGCTCCTGCCGCAGGGCGACAGCTCTTGCTCAAAAGCTGGGGATGCCTGCGGTAAAGGCCCGCGCGGCCGCAGGCAGGACCCGCTATGGTCCGCCGCTCTTCGACGAGATTCGCCATGCGCCAGTATCACGACCTGCTCGACCGCGTGCTGACCGAGGGCGTCCGCAAGGATGACCGCACCGGAACCGGTACGCTCGCCGTGTTCGGCCACCAGATGCGTTTCGATCTCGGCGAGGGGTTTCCGCTCGTCACCACCAAGAAGCTGCATCTGAAGTCGATCATCCACGAGCTGATCTGGTTCCTGCGCGGCGACACCAACATCGCCTATCTGCGCGAGAACGGCGTCACCATCTGGGACGAATGGGCCGATGCGAACGGCGATCTCGGGCCGGTATACGGCCGGCAATGGCGTTCCTGGGCGGCGCCCGACGGGCAGGTGATCGACCAGATCGCCTGGGTGGTGAACGAGATCCGCCGCAATCCGGATTCGCGCCGGCTGATCGTCTCCGCCTGGAATCCGGCCGACATCCCGAAGATGGCGCTGGCGCCGTGCCACTGCCTGTTCCAGTTCTTCGTGCAGCCTTCGGAGGACGGGCGGGGCAAGCTCTCCTGCCAGCTCTATCAGCGCTCGGCCGACGTGTTCCTCGGGGTGCCCTTCAACATCGCGAGCTATGCCCTGCTGACCCATATGGTGGCGCAGGTGACGGGCTTGGGCGTCGGCGACTTCGTGCATTCCTTCGGCGATACGCATCTCTATGTGAACCACCTCGACCAGGCCCGTGAGCAGCTCTCGCGCGAGCCGAAAGCGCTGCCACGGCTGACGCTGAACCCCGCGGTGACACGGCTCGAGGATTTCCGCTTCGAGGACGTGACGATCGAGGGCTATGAGGCGCACCCGTCCATCAAGGCGCCGATCGCGATATGACCCTCTCCATCCGACCCGCGCGTCCCGGCGAGGCCGGGCTCGTCCTGCAGTTCGTCCGCGAACTCGCCGAATACGAGAAGCTGCTGCACGAGGTGGTGGCGAGCGAGGCGGAGATCGATGCGTCGCTCTTCGGCGAGAATCCGCGTGTCTTCTGCGAGATCGCGGAATGGGAGGGCGAGGCCGTCGGCTTTGCCCTGTGGTTCTACACCTATTCGACCTTCCGGGGCCGGCACGGCATCTGGCTTGAGGATCTTTATGTGCGGCCGGAGCAGCGCGGGCGCGGCATCGGCAAGGCGCTGATGGCGCGGCTGGCGAAACGCTGCGTCGACGAGGACCTGCCGCGGCTCGCCTGGTGGGTGCTGAACTGGAACGAGCCGTCGCGGGTGTTCTACCGCTCGATCGGCGCCAGGGCACAGGACGAGTGGACGGTGAAGCGGCTGGAGGGCGAGGCCCTCGCGACGCTCGGCGGGGAAGGCTGAGCGGGATGGCCGAGCTTCCCCTCGTCCTGGTCGCTGCGCTCGCCGACAACGGCGTCATCGGCAATGACAACCGGCTGATCTGGCGGCTGAGGAGCGACCTCCGGCGCTTCAAGCAGCTGACGATGGGCTGCCCGATCATCATGGGGCGCAAGACCTTCCTGTCCATCGGCAAGCCCTTGCCGGGCCGCCGGACCATCGTGCTCACACGCGATGCCACCTTTGCGGCCGAGGGCGTCGAGGTCGCGCATTCGGTCGAGGCGGCGGTGGCACTTGCCCGCAGGATCGGGGCGGAGATGGCCGCGCCCTCCGTGATCATCGGCGGCGGCACCGAGATCTACCGGCAGATGCTGCCGCTGGCCGACCGGCTGGAGCTGACCTTTGTCCATGCGACGCCGCGGGGCGACGCGACCTTTCCGGACTGGCCGCACGACGCGTTCGTCGAGACGGCGCGCGAAGATCACCCGGCCGACGCCGAGAACGAGCACGCCTTCACCTTCGCGAGCTTTGCGCGGCGCCAACCCTGTTCGCCCGGGCGATAGCGCGCCTGCACGCGTCTTTTGGACGCATCGTTGCGGGATCGCGGCACATATGCGGCTTCCAAACGTCGCTTTCGGGGCGGCCTGGTCGTCCTATTGCCGCTTTCCGTTCACGATGAATGGCTTGCGCCGTTGACGAATCCGTGGCCCATGACCAACTCAGGCCGGCGCCCTGCCAGGGTGCCGGCATCGGGTTGCCTTCGGGCAGAGCCCCAAGCATGACAAACGAACGAAAGGGAACGGGCCGAGAATGCCTTGGAGCAACCAGAGCGGCGGTGGCAACAACGGGGGAGGACCCTGGGGTCAGCGCGGAGGCAGTGGTGGCGGCGGCCCCTGGGGCGGCGGCTCCGGAGGCGGTGGCGGCAACGGCAATCCGCCCGATCTCGAGGACATCCTGCGGCGCAGCCAGGACCGGCTCAAGAACCTGCTTCCCGGCGGCAATCTCGGCGGGCGCGGGCTGATCCTGGGGCTGCTTGCCCTGATCCTGCTGTGGCTCGGATCCGGCATCTATTTCGTGCGGCCCAACGAAGTCGGCCTCAACATCGTCTTCGGCCGGTTCGTCGGCAAGACGGGCGAGGGCGCCAACTGGAACTGGCCCTATCCGATCGGCTCCGTCGTGAAGCCCCAGGTGACGAACGTCATCACCACCGAGGTCGGCTTCCGGACGGTCGAGTCGGTGCGCCAGTCGCGCCAGACGGACGTCATCGAGGAGAGCCTGATGCTCACCGGCGACGAGAACATCGTCGACATCGATTTCATCGTGCAGTGGCAGATCGACCCCGCCGCGCCGGAAGACTACATCTTCAACATCCAGGACCCGCCGGGCACTGTGAAGGCCGTGGCCGAGAGCGCGATGCGCGAGGTCACCGGCAAGCGCAACATCCAGCCGGTGCTCACCACCGATCGCGGCGCGATCGAGACCGAGGTGCGCCAGCTGATGCAGGACACCCTGAACGGCTATAAGGCCGGCGTGCAGATCCGTCTCGTCCAGCTGCAGAAGGTCGATCCGCCGCAGCAGGTCATCGACGCCTTCCGCGACGTCCAGGCGGCCCGCGCCGACCAGGAGCGCCTGCGCAACGAGGCGCAGACCTATGCCAACCGCGTCGTGCCGGAGGCGCGCGGACGCGCCGCCCAGCTGACGCAGTCGGCTGAAGCCTACAAGGAGCAGACCGTGGCGGAAGCGCGCGGCCAGGCCAGCCGCTTCAACGCGGTCTACGAGCAGTACAAGAACGCTCCGGGCGTGACGCGCGAGCGTCTCTTCCTGGAGACGATGGAACGGGTGATGGGCGGTACCGACAAGATCATCCTCGACCAGAACGGCAACGGACAGGGCGTGGTGCCCTATCTGCCGCTGGGCGAACTCCAGCAGCCCCGGCGGCCCGCGCCGGGCGCCCCGCAGCAGGGAGGCACCCGATGAACGGTTCCTTCCTTCGCGCGGCGGCGCTCGTCGTCGTCATCGCCGCCGCGGTCGTGTTCTACGCCTGCACCTTCATCGTCTCGCAGACGCAGTCGGCGCTCGTGCTGCGCCTCGGCGCCGTGCGTGCGGTCAAGACCGAGCCCGGCCTCTACTTCAAGTGGTTCGCGCCGGTCGAGACCGTTACGCTGCTGGACAACCGCATCCTCGATCTCGACCTGCCGGCGCAGGAAATCATCGCCTCGGACCAGAAGCGTCTCGTCGTCGATGCCTTCACGCGCTACCGCATCTCCGACCCGCTGCGCTTCTACCAGGCGGTCAACAACATCCCGCGGGCGAATTCGCAGCTGACCTCGATCGTGAACGGCAATGTCCGATCCGTCCTGGCCGACGCGACCTTCACCGACATGGTGCGGACCGAGCGCTCGCGGCTGATGGGCCGCATCCGCGACGAGGTCAACCGTGAGGCCGCGCGCTTCGGCATGACAGTCGTCGACGTCAAGCTGCGGCGCGTCGATCTGCCGGCGGCGAACTCGGCGGCGGTGTTCCAGCGCATGCAGACGGAGCGTCAGCGCGAGGCGGCCGAGGCACGCGCGCTCGGCGCCCAGCAGGCGCAGGAGATCCGGGCGCGGGCCGACAGGGATTCGACGGTCATCGTCGCCCAGGCCCAGCAGCAGGCCGACGAGATCCGCGGCCAGGGCGAGGGCGAGCGCAACAAAGTGTTCGCCGAAGCCTTCGGCAAGGACCCCGAGTTCTTCGCCTTCTACCGCTCGATGCAGGCCTATGAAGCCAGCATCAAGCCCGGCGACACCCGGATGGTCCTGACGCCGGACTCGCCGTTCTTCCAGTTCTTCAACGGCCCCAACGCGCAGCGTGGGAACGGCCAGCCCCAGGCGCCCGCCGCCTCCGGCACGACCGTGCCCGCGCCGGCGAGGCCCTGATCCCGGCGAGCGACGCGGATGTGGGATTTCATCGCGGCGCTCGGCCTGGTCTTCGCCATCGAAGGCATCCTCTTCGCCTCCATTCCTCATCTGGCGAAGGATGCCCTGCGGAGCGCGGCCGAGACCCCGCCAGATCGGATGCGTCTGATCGGACTGGGCTCGGCGGTGCTCGGCGTGGTGCTCGTCTGGCTCGCCCGGGGCAATTGGTAGAACACGACGACGCGCACGATCATGCGATGACGTGATCGTGCGTCGCTCTCATGCCGCATTTCGGGGTTCAATCTGGCACGGAAATCACGTCGCCTGAGCATCGTACCGAAAAGAGGATTCCGCTTTTCGGAAGAATCCGATGCTGCAACGATAAGATCGGTCGCTGCTTCGCGTCGGTTGCGATGCGCGGCGATCCGCCCGGCCTGCCTTTTTCGGACAAGAGGATCCAGATGGCATCGAATACCGTTTCCGCAGCCTCCCGGCCTGTTCGCCTTGCGCTCGCCGCCGGGGTCGCCGGGCTCGCGCTGATGACGCCCGTGGTGGCGCCTGCACAGGCGAACACGCCGCTGCTGCAAGGCCAGACTTCGCTCGCCGATCTGGTCGAGCGGGTGATGCCGGCCGTGGTCAACATCTCGGCCGTCACCACGGCCGATACGAAGGGCCGCAACATGCCGCAGCTGCCCCAGCTCGGCCCGGACACGCCCTTCGGCGATCTGTTCGAGGAGTTCTTCAACCGCCGCAACCAGCAGGGCGAGCGGCAGGCGCCGCAGCAGCGCCGCTCGCAATCGGCCGGCTCGGGCTTCATCATCGATGCGGCGGGCCTGATCGTGACCAACAATCACGTCATCGGCGACGCCAACGAGATCACCGCCATCCTGAGCGACGGCACGCGCCTCAAGGCCGAAGTCGTCGGCAAGGATACCAAGGTCGACCTCGCCGTCCTGCGGGTGAAGTCGGACAAGCCCCTGCCGTTCGTGAAGTTCGGCGATTCCGACAAGATGCGGATCGGCGACCCGGTGATGGCGATCGGCAACCCGTTCGGGCTCGGCGGCTCGGTCTCCTCCGGCATCGTCTCGGCCCGCAACCGCGACATCAGCCAGGGACCCTACGACACCTATATCCAGACCGACGCAGCCATCAACAAGGGCAACTCGGGCGGCCCGCTGTTCAACATGGCCGGCGAGGTCATCGGCATCAACACCGCCATCCTCTCGCCGACGGGCGGCTCGGTCGGCATCGGCTTCGCCGTGCCGTCGTCGCTGGCGACGAACATCGTCGAGCAGCTCAAGGACTTCGGCGAGACCCGCCGCGGCTGGCTCGGCGTGCGGATCCAGAGCGTGGACGATGCCACGGCCGACGCGCTCGGCCTTGGCAGCGCCCGCGGCGCGCTGATCGCCGGCGTGGACGAGAAGGGTCCGGCCAAGCCCGCCGGTCTCGAGACGGGCGACGTCATCACCAAGTTCGACGGCAAGGATGTGAAGGATTCGCGCGACCTGCCGCGCATCGTCGCGGCGACGCCGGTCGGCAAGGACGTGCCGGTCCTGATCATGCGGAAGGGCAAGGAGCTGTCGAAGACGGTCAAGCTCGGCCGCCTGGAGGATGGCGAGAAGGTCCAGACCGCCGCGGCCAACAAGCCGCCGGTCGAGACCGCCAAGCCCGCCGTCGCGACCGCGCTCGGCCTCGAGCTCTCGGCGCAGAACGACGAGCTGCGCAAGCGCTATTCGCTGAAGGACGGCCTCAAGGGCGTGATCGTCACCAAGGTCGATCCGAACTCCAACGCGGCCGACAAGCGCATCCAGGTCGGCGAGCTGATCGTGGAAGTGGGGCAGGAGGCGGTGAACTCGCCCGACGACGTCACGAAGCGCCTCGACGCCCTGAAGAAGGAGGGCAAGAAGTCGGCCCTGCTTCTGGTCTCGAATGCGCAAGGCGAGGTCCGCTTCGTCGCTCTGGCGATGAACTGAGGCGAGCCCGGCTTGCAGAAGCTGGAGGGCGGCCCGGAAGGGCCGCCCTTTTCATGTCCGCACCGCGTCACGGCCTGTCGCGTTGGCGAGGGGCGCCGATCCCGTTAGAGCAGGATTGCTGCGTCGCGACGCACATGCCCGGAGGCTGACATGAAGATGAGCGACATTCCCTTCGTCACCACGGATTGGTCGACGATCCCGGTGGAGGTCCATGCCGGCGACAGCGGCGAGGCAACCTGGCGGGTTCAGCATTTCGGTCCCGAGGGCAACCGCATCAGGGTGCGGATGGTCGAGTACTCGCCCGGCTATGTGGCCGATCACTGGTGTTCCAAGGGGCACATCATCCTGTGCCTCGCCGGTGAAATGGAGACGCGGCTGGAGGATGGACGCGTCATGCCGCTGAAGGCCGGGATGAGCTACCAGGTCGCCGACGGCGCCGAGGCGCATCGCTCCAGCACGGCGACCGGCGCGACGCTGTTCATCGTCGATTAGTCGCCAGCCCTCGGTTCAGGCTCGGACGATCTCGGCGCCGGTATAGCCTTGCGCATAGAGCAGCGCGGCCAGATCGGCATGCTCCAGCCGGGCATGGGCCGCCGCCGCGACGGCAGGCTTGGCGCGGAAGGCGACGCCGAGGCCGGCTTCGCCCAGCATGGCCAGGTCGTTGGCGCCGTCGCCGATCGCCAGGGTCTGCGACGGGGCGAGGCCGAAGCGCGCGCGCAGTTCCACCAGCGAATCGAGCTTGGCCTGCTTGCCGAGGATCGGATCGGCGACCTCGCCAATCAGGATGCCGTCCTGCGCGATCAGGACGTTGGAGCGGTGCTCGTCGAAGCCGATCGTGGCGCTGATCGGCCCCGTGAACACGGTAAAGCCACCGGAGACCAGGGCCGTGTAGGCGCCGTTGGCGCGCATCGTCCGGACCAGTTCGCTGCCGCCCGGCGTCAGGGTGATGCGGTCGCGGATGATCTCGTCCACGACGGACAGCGGCACGCCCTTCAGCAGCGCGACGCGCTCGCGCAGGGCCGGCTCGAAGGCGATCTCGCCGCGCATGGCCCGCTCGGTGATGGCGGAGACGAGGTCCTTGAGGCCGACATAGGCGGCGAGCTCGTCGATGCACTCCTGGCCGATCATGGTCGAATCCATGTCGGCGAGGAACAGGGCCTTGCGGCGCTCGGCGAGGGGTTGGACGATGATGTCGATGGCGGGGTCGCCCAGCGCGGCGCGGATATCCGCTTCGAGCTTGCGCGGCTCGCCCGCTTCCGCGAAGAGATCGGCCGCGACCTCGCCGTCCAGCACGGCCGAGCCGGTGACGCCCGGCACCGCCCGGCAGAGCCTGTCGAGCGCAGCGGCGCCGAGCAGCGCCTGGCCATGGGCGGAAACGAGCGTCGCGACGAGCATGGGACAGACCGGGTGGAACGGACGGGAGAGACGATCAGGGCGGTGCTCATCGCAGGTCCCACCGCCAGCGGCAAGTCCGCGCTGGCGATGGCTCTGGCGAGAGCCTTCGGCGGCGTCGTGGTCAATGCCGATTCGATGCAGGTCTATCGCGACCTGAGGATCCTCTCCGCACGGCCGACGCCGGAGGAGGAAGCCGCGGTGCCGCACCGGCTCTATGGCCATGTCGACGGTGCGGTGAACTCCTCTGCGATGCGCTATGCGGCGGATGTCGCGGCGTTGCTGCCGCAGCTCCGGAAGGAGGGGCTCCTGCCCATCTTCGTCGGCGGCACCGGGCTTTACTTCAAGGCGCTGACGGAGGGTTTCTCCGCGATGCCGCCGGTCCCGGACGAGGTGCGCGCGGCCTTCCGGGAGCGGGCCGACGGCGCGGCGACCGAAGCGCTGCATGCCGAACTCGCGGTGCGCGATCCCACGATGGCGGAGCGCCTGCGCCCGTCCGACCGGATGCGGATCATGCGCGCGATCGAGGTCCACCTGGCGACCGGGCGCTCGCTTGCAAGCTTTCAGGGCGAGCGCGAGCCGGGGCCGCTCTCCGGCGCGGGGACCCTGCGCCTGTTCGTCAGTCCTGAGCGGGAAAGGGTGCGCGCTGCGATCGACCGGCGTTTCGAGGCGATGATCGATCAGGGCGCGCTCGCCGAGGTCGAGCGGCTGAAGGCGCGTGGGCTCGATCCGCTGCTGCCGATCATGCGGGCGCATGGCGTGCCGGGACTCATTGCCCATCTCGATGGGACGCTCTCGCTGGAGGAGGCGATCCGGCTTGGCCAGGCCGATACGAGGGCCTATGCCAAGCGTCAGGTGACGTGGTTCCGGCACCAGATGGAGGGCTGGCAGGCGGTGGCGCCGGAGGTGGCCCCTGATGTCACCCGCGCGGCGCTGGCGCGGTAAGATCAGGCGGCGTTCGCGAGCGGCTGCTCGTCCGCCAGCGCGATCCGGTTGCGGCCTTCCTTCTTGGCGCGATAGAGCGCCTGGTCGGCCCGGTTCGTCAGCGCCGCCAGCGTCTCGCCCTCGCGCCGGCAGGCGATGCCGCAGCTCGCCGTCACGGCCAGTTCCAGCGTCTCGGAGACCGGCAATGCCCGCTCCGCCAGCGCCGCCTGCATGAGCGAGGCCTTCTCCAGGGCATCGCCGGCTGCTCCGCGGATGAGGATGGCGAACTCCTCGCCGCCGAAGCGCCCGATGAGGCAGCTTTCGGTCCGGAAGACGCCGAGCAGCAGATCCGCGAAGGCGCGGATGGCGGCGTCGCCGGCCGGATGGCCATGGGTGTCGTTGATCTGCTTGAAGTGATCGAGATCGATGATCAGCAGGCAGATGGCGCTCGCGTCGCTCGAGCTGGACTGGATCGCGGCATTGGCGCGTTCGGTGAAGGAGCGGCGGTTCAGCAGCGCGGTCAGCGGATCCGTCTCGGCAAGGCGCCGCAGTTCCTTCTCCCGCTCCTCGCGCTGGCCGATCTCCTCGGAGAGGGCCCGCCGCGTCGCGCGTTCGATGCCGACTTCGAGCGCGAGCGTGGCGGCGCGCTGCTCGAGGGACTGGTTGGCGCGCATGAGGGCGGAGATGTCCGACAGCGTGATCACGAGTCCGTCGCCGAGAAGCGCCAGCGAAACCTGGAGCCAGATCTGTCTGCCGGCCGCCAGGAACTCGACCTCGAACTGGTCCGGACGGAGCAGCTCGACCGCATAGCGCAGACGCGCCCAGGTCTCCTCATTCGCAAGGAAGGGCAGGATCTCGCGCACATCGCTGCTGAACAGCATGTCGGGATCGGTGCCGCAGAGCGCGGCGACCCGCTGATTGGCGGACAGCACGCCGAGGCCGGTCAGCCGCGCGTCCTCGTCCCGGACAGCCTCGACCGCGACGATGCCGAAGGGCGAGGTCTCCATCAGCAGCATGAGGAATTCTTCGCGGAAGCTCATCTGGCGGCAGAAGACGATGAGATGGCGACCGCCCTCGGCGTCGGTCGTCGGCAGGATCAGGCGCTCGAAGATGCCGACGCGTGCCGTGCGTACCGTACGGTGGACGGTGTAGGTGGCGAGCCCTTCGGCCAGAGCCCTGTCGTAGCAGCGGATCGTGAACTCCGCGACGTCGCTCTGGAGATTGGAGACGTAGCCGCCGGTGCGGTCGCGGCCGGTGGTGCGGGGCAGGGTGCGACCGCAGGTCTCGTAGCGGTAGTCGCCGGTCGGTGTCGGCGACATGAACATGATGTCGTCGCCGGCGGCTTGGATGGCCAGTGCCTGCAAGGCCTCGTGCTGCGCGCCGGCTGGCCCCGAGGCCAGCATCTCGAAATGCCGCATCAGCACCGCCACTTCCGGCGCATGGGCCCGAGTGAGAATGCTGCGCGGGTTGACGTCCTGATACATAGAGCCGCCCGTGATTTGATCTGACGCTAGGGCAGTGCGCTTGCCAAAAGGTTGCGGTGTGGCGGCGCGGCTCCGCATGTCCGGCATTTTCGCCAACACGGTTGCGAAATGGTTGCGCTTGACCGGGCAGCTCTCCTCCGCTAGCGTCCGGCAACTTCCGCAAAGGATCACGAGCGCGATGCGCAAGCTTATTCTCGTAAAGGTGCGCTGGTAGGGGCCGGTTTCAAGACCGGGCGTCCCCAACGCCAGCGCATGCCCAGGCCCCTCCGAGGGCCTTTTTTATTGCCCGAATTCCCGACTTCACCGACATCACAAAAAAAGCCGCGAGGAGAGCGTTATGAGCGAGATGATGACCGGAGCCGAGATGGTCGTCCGCGCGCTTCAGGACCAGGGGGTCGAGCATCTGTTCGGCTATCCGGGCGGCGCCGTCCTGCCGATCTACGACGCGATCTTCCAGCAGGACAAAGTCAAGCACGTCCTCGTCCGCCACGAGCAGGGCGCGGTCCATGCGGCCGAGGGCTATGCCCGCTCCGGCCCCGGCAAGGTCGGCTGCGTGCTCGTCACATCCGGGCCCGGCGCGACCAATGCCGTCACGGGCCTGACCGACGCGCTGCTGGACTCGATCCCGCTCGTCGTCATCACCGGCCAGGTTCCGACCCATCTGATCGGCTCGGACGCCTTCCAGGAGTGCGACACGGTCGGCATCACCCGCTCCTGCACCAAGCACAACTACCTGGTGAAGAGCATCGCGGATCTGCCGCGTATCCTGCACGAAGCCTTCTATGTCGCCGCCAACGGCCGACCTGGCCCGGTCGTCATCGATATCCCGAAGGATATCCAGTTCGCGACCGGCGCCTATAGCCGCCCGCGCGACAACCAGCACAAGACCTACCGCCCGGTGGTCAAGGGCGACCTCGGCAAGATCAAGGCCGCGGTCGAGCTGATCGCCTCGGCCAAGAAGCCGATCTTCTACACCGGCGGCGGAGTGATCAATTCAGGCCCGCATGCCGCGTCGCTCCTGCGCGAATTCGCGCGGCTGACCGGTTTTCCTGTCACCTCCACACTGATGGGGCTCGGCGCCTTCCCGGCTGCCGACAAGCAGTGGCTCGGCATGCTCGGCATGCACGGCACCTACGAGGCCAACCTCGCGATGCATGACTGTGACGTCATGATCAACATCGGCGCGCGCTTCGACGACCGGATCACCGGGCGCATCGACGGCTTCTCGCCGCGCTCGAGGAAGATCCATATCGATATCGATCCGTCCTCGATCAACAAGACGGTCAAGATCGACATCGGCATCGTCGGCGACTGCGCCCATGTCCTGGAGGACATGGTCCGGATCTGGCGCGAGACCTCGCCGCAGATGGACAAGTCCGCGCTCGCGGCCTGGTGGACGCAGATCGAGGGCTGGCGTGGCCGCAAGAGCCTGTCCTACAAGCGCTCCGAGACCATCATCAAGCCGCAATACGCCCTGCAGCGCCTGCAGGAGCTGACCAAGGATCGCGACACCTACATCACGACCGAAGTCGGCCAGCACCAGATGTGGGCGGCGCAGTATCTCGACTTCCAGGAGCCCAACCGCTGGATGACCTCGGGCGGGCTCGGCACGATGGGTTACGGCCTGCCGGCTGCGATCGGCGTGCAGATGCGCCATCCCAAGGCGCTGGTCATCGACGTCGCGGGCGAGGCCTCGATCCTGATGAACATGCAGGAGATGTCGACGGCGGTGCAGTATCGCCTGCCGGTCAAGGTCTTCATCCTGAACAACGAGTACATGGGCATGGTGCGCCAGTGGCAGGAGCTGCTGCATGGCGGGCGCTATTCGGAGAGCTATTCGCAGTCGCTGCCCGACTTCGTGAAGCTTGCCGAGGCCTATGGCGGCCACGGCATCCGCTGCGACGATCCCGACAAGCTGGACGACGCGATCATGGAGATGATCAAGACGCCCAAGCCCGTGATCTTCGACTGCATCGTCGCCAAGGAGGAGAACTGCTTCCCGATGATCCCGTCGGGCAAGGCGCATAACGAGATGATCCTGCCCGATTTCGAAGGCGATACCGGCCAGATCATCGACGCCAAGGGCAAGCAGCTGGTCTGAAGGACGGCAGTGGGCAGCAGGCCGCAGGCAATCGGGTTGGTCCGACTGCCTGTTGCCGATGGCCGACTGCGCAAGGGAGCGAAGCGACAATGGCCACCATCGGCCTCATCGGCGGCATGAGCTGGGAATCGACGGCGGTCTATTACCGGCTGCTGAACGAGGGCGTGCGCGCCCGTTCCGGCGGGCTGCATTCGGCGGACGTCCTGCTGCATTCGGTCGATTTCGCGCCGATCGCCGAGATGCAGGCCGGGGGCGACTGGGCGGCCGCCGGGGCGGCGCTGGCGGCGAGTGCCCGGCGTTTGCAAGCGGGCGGCGCCTCCTGCCTCGTGCTCTGCACAAACACCATGCACAAGGTCGCCGACCGCATCACCGAGGCGACGAACCTGCCCTTCCTGCATCTGGCGGATGTGACCGCCCGCGCGGTCAAGGCCGCCGGCTCGAAGCGGCCGCTGTTGCTGGCGACGCGGTTCACCATGGAACAGGGCTTCTATCGCGACAGGCTGAAGGCGTTCGGCGTCGAGGCGCTGGTGCCGCAGGCTCCCGAGCGCGACGAGGTTCATCGCATCATCTACGAGGAGCTCTGCCGCGGTCGGATCGAGCCGGCCTCGAAGGCGCGCTACCTCGCCATCGTCGAGCGGGCGGTGCGCGAGGAGGCCGCTGACGGTGTCATTCTCGGCTGCACCGAGATCGGCCTCCTGATCGGGCAGGGGGTTTGTGCCGTGCCCGTCTTCGACACGACGGCGCTGCATGTCGCCGCTGCGCTGGACTTCACCGCCGAACTGGAACGGGCCGCCGCATGAAGCTGCTGATCGGCAACAAATGCTACTCGTCCTGGTCGCTCAGAGCGTGGCTGTTGCTGCGCGCCAGGGGCATCGCCTTCGAGGAGCAACTGGTGCTGCTGGACGCGCCCGGTTTCAAGGATGCGGTGTTCGCGGCCGCGCCCGGCAGCGGTGGCACGGTTCCGACCCTCGTGGATGGCGAGATCGCCGCCTGGGAGACGCTGGCCATTGCGGAGTATCTGCATGACCGGTTTCCGGACGCCGGCATCTGGCCATCGGACATGGCGGCGCGGGCCCATGCCCGTGCCATCTCCAGCGAGATGCACGCCGGCTTCTCCTCCCTGCGCAATGCCTGCCCGATGAATCTCGGCAAGCGCTATGCGGCGCGCGATCGCGGGCCGGGCGTCGCTCGCGACGTCGAGCGCATCACATCCCTGTGGCGGCAGGCGCGCGAGCGCTTCGGCGGGGCAGGGCCGTTTCTCTATGGCGCGTTCAGCGCGGCCGACGCGATGTTCGCGCCGGTGGTCACGCGGCTCGATACCTATGCGATCGCGGTCGATGCCACCTCGCAGGCCTATATCGACGCGGTTCTCGCGCTGCCGGCCTATCGCGACTGGCTGGACGGCGCGCTGGCCGAGCCCTGGATCGTCGCCCATGACGAGGTGGACGAACCGGCCATTGCCGATCTTCGCAAGCTCTAGACTTTCAAGCCCTTCAACCCGCCGCCACAGGTCTTCCGATGTCGAGCACCGCCACGCACTACCCCAACGCCCCGAAGTCGCAGCCCAGCGCGCGCCACACCCTGGCGGTGATCGTGGACAACGAGCCCGGCGTTCTTGCCCGCATCGCCGGGCTGTTCTCCGGCCGCGGCTACAACATCGAGAGCCTGACCGTTTCCGAGACCGAGCATGACAAGCACATCTCTCGAATCACGGTGGTCACTTCCGGCACGGCCAATGTCATCGACCAGATCAAGGCGCATCTCGACCGGCTGGTGCCGGTGCACCGCGTCGTCGACCTGACGGAGCAGGGCGAGGCGCTGGAGCGCGAGCTGGCGCTGGTCAAGGTCGTCGGCAAGGGCGACCACCGCGTCGAGGCGATGCGGCTGGCCTCCGCCTTCGGCGCGCGCACGCTCGACGCCTCGCTGACCTCCTTCGTCTTCGAGCTGACCGGCTCGACCGAGGAAATCGAACGCTTCATCAAGCTGATGACGGTGGTCGGCCTCACGGAAGTCTCCCGCACCGGCATCGCCGCCATGAGCCGCGGGCCGGACGCGATGTAATTGCCGGATATCCAGGTATCCCCTATACGGATATCCGGATGTGGAGGCGGGCATGAAGGTCCAGGTCGCGAAATGGGGCAACAGCACCGCTGTGCGGTTGCCGAAGGCGGTGGTGAAGCAGCTCGGGCTGCGCCCCGGCATGGCGCTCGACCTCACCGTGGACGCTGGAGCATTGACACTCTCGGCAGGGGACGAGGCAGGGGGCATGCGGCGGCCTCAGCCGCTGACGCTCGACTGGATCGTATCCGAGATGCGGCGTCTCGGGCGTGAGCAGGAGCCTGAAACGCTGGATTGGGGAGGCGATGTGGGTGCGGAGGCCGTCGATGACGACGCCACGCACTGAGCGCGAAGCGCTGCGCCCCGGCGAATTGATCCTCGTCGATTTCGAGCCGATCCGAGGCTCCGAGCAGTCCGGGACGCGGCCAGCTCTCGTCGTATCGGCGCAGGCGATGCAGGCCGCGGGGCGGCGGGCGATCGTCTGCCCGATCTCGCGAAACCCATCGCCCTGGCCGACCAAGATCCCGCTGCCGGACGGCCTTCCCGTGACAGGAGCCGTGCTGGCCGACCAGATCCGGACCATCGATCACGAACAACGTGTGCTCCGGCGCCTGGGGGAGGCCCCGCGTCACGTCCTGGACGATGTCCGCGAGGTGCTGGCGCTCCTGCTCGAAATCTCGCCTGCGAAATCGGAATGATGCTCTCGCTTGAACACATCGCCCTCGGCCTCGGCGTCATCGGCTTCGCCTGCCTCGCCTGGCCGGTGGTGATGCGGCTGACCGGGCGCGCGACGGCCCCGCAACCGGCGCCGGGAAGCAGCCTGCGCTCGCCGTTGTGGTGGGCCGGCTTCGTCCTGACCGTGGCTGCGATCGGCCTGCTGAGGGTGGCCCAGCAGGGCTGAGTTCAGCCCGCGAAGCCGCCTTCCGCCAGGAACTCGCGTTCCTGGGCCGTCGTCCGGCGGCCGAGCACCGCGTTGCGGTGCGGGAAACGACCGAAATCGCGGATGATGTCGCGGTGGATCACGGCGAACTTCACGCCCTCCGCGTCCTCGGCTGCGGCGCAAAGATCGACGCAGCGCTGCTGGTCGGCCAGCTCCTCGGAATGCATGTGCGGCATGTAGAAGAAGCGCTGCTCGGGCGGCTGATAGTGCTGGTCGAAGCCTTTCGCGATGGCTTCCTCCGCGATCGCCAGCGCCTTGGCATCCGTGGCGAAGGCGCGCGGGCTGCCGCGGAACATGTTGCGCGGAAACTGGTCGAGCAGGATCAGGAGCGCAAAGGCGCCCTCCGGCGTGTCCTGCCAGCCGTCGAGCTTCCCTGCGGCGGCGGCCTCGTGAACCGGGAGGAAACGCCGCGTGATCTCCGCGTCGAAGGCCTCGTTCTTCTCGAACCAGCGCTCGGGCCCTGCTTCGCGCCAGAAGGCGACGATGTCGGCAGCGGTCGGCAAGGTCATGGTCTCTCCACTCTTGTGTTCGCGTGCCAGACATAATCGTTCCGGCTCAGGCGACCAGTGGTGAAATCGCGCTTGCCCGGCTCGCCTGGCTCCGTTAAAGGCAGAACCGTAACGTACGGTACTGGAGCTTTTGCCGACGATGACCGAGGCCGCCGCAGAGACGCAGGGCGAGGCGCTGACCGCGCGCCAGCAAGCCGTGCTCGATGCTGTGCTGGGCCTGATGGTGGAAAAAGGCGACCAGCTCACCATGACCGCCGTGGCGCGGCGGGCGAGCTGCTCCAAGGAGACTCTTTACAAGTGGTTCGGCGACCGCGACGGGCTGCTCTCGGCGACGGTGCGCTGGCAGGCCTCGCAGGTGAGGGCGGGCAATTTCGACCGCCAGCGGCTCGATGCCGGCGCCTTGCGCGAGAGTCTGATGCGCTTCGCCGCCAATTGGCTCGAGGTGATCTCCAGCCCGACCTCGATCGCGCTCAACCGCGTCGCCGTCAGCGAGGCAGCCTCGCGCGACGGCACGCTCGGCCGCATCGTGCTGGCCAATGGCCGCTTCGCCATCGGCGAGCGGCTGAAGCCGGTACTCGAAGCCGGACGCGAGGCTGGTCTGCTCGCCTTCGACGATACGGAAACGGCGTTCCGCACCTTTTTCGGCCTGGTCGGTCGCGATGTGCAGATCCGGCTGCTGCTCGGCGATGCGCTCAAGCTGGACAAAGCCGGGATCGCGCGCGATGTCGAGCGCGCCATCGACCAGTTCTTCACCCTCTACGGCACGGCACAGAACGATCCGCGCCGGACCACCCATAACGCGTGACAAAGGAGACACCCATGCGCGTCTATTACGATCGTGATGCCGACATCAACCTGATCAAGGGCAAGAAGGTCTGCATCGTCGGCTACGGCTCCCAGGGCCATGCCCATGCGCTCAACCTGCGCGATTCCGGCGTCAAGGACGTCGTCATCGCGCTCAAGGCCGGTTCGGCCACGCGCAAGAAGGCCGAAGAGGCCGGCTTCGCGGTGATGACCCCGTCCGAGGCCGCCAAGGTCTCCGACGTCATGATGATGCTGACCCCCGACGAGCTGCAGGGCGACATCTACCGCGACGAGCTGCACGGCAACATGAAGGAGGGTGCCGCCCTTCTGTTCGCGCACGGCCTCAACGTGCATTTCAACCTGATCGAGCCGCGCAAGGACCTCGACGTGCTGATGGTCGCGCCGAAGGGCCCCGGCCACACCGTGCGCTCCGAGTATCAGCGCGGCGGCGGCGTGCCGACCCTGATCGCGATCCACCAGGACGCCACCGGCAACGCCCATGACCTCGGTCTCTCCTACGCCTCGGCCAATGGCGGCGGCCGCGCCGGCATCATCGAGACGACCTTCAAGGAGGAGTGCGAGACGGACCTGTTCGGCGAGCAGGTCGTGCTCTGCGGCGGCCTGGTCGAGCTGATCAAGGCCGGCTACGAGACGCTGACGGAGGCCGGCTACGCCCCCGAGATGGCCTATTTCGAGTGCCTGCACGAGGTGAAGCTGATCGTCGACCTGATCTATGAGGGCGGCATCGCGAACATGAACTACTCGATCTCGAACACCGCTGAGTATGGCGAGTACGTCACCGGCCCGCGGATCATCACGGCCGAGACCAAGGCGGAGATGAAGCGCGTGCTGACCGACATCCAGTCGGGCAAGTTCACCCGCGACTGGATGCTGGAGAACAAGGTCAACCAGACCTCGTTCAAGGCGACCCGCGCCCGCTACGCCGCTCATCCGATCGAGGAAGTCGGCACCAAGCTGCGCGACATGATGCCGTGGATCAAGGCGAAGGCCCTGGTCGACAAGACCAAGAACTGACCCGTCCTCTCATCCGGATTCAACCGCCTCGCGGTTTGCATCCGGATTCCATCGCAAGAAATTGGCAAGGTTGACGAAACCTTGCCGGAGACCGGAGCGGGCGCCCTGTGCGTCCGCTCTTTTGTTTAACGGGACCGGCTGCGGCGTTAACCCCTCGGAACCCATGCTCGCCTCCCGGCGTTTGCTCCTCATGAGAACCCATCCGCAGGACGAGGCCATGAGGACGTATCGGGAGGCGATCGACGGCGAAATGAGGCGGCGGAATGCTGCTCGTGCAAGGGCGGAGCATGCGCCGCGATGGGATGATCGGCCCATGCGGCTGGCCTTCTTCGGCGCGCTCGCCCTGATGCTCGCCGTCAACGCCCTGCTGAACGTCTTCCCGGGCTGAGCCGGCGCTTCACATCCGCAGAGGAGGCGGTCGTCATGCCAATCGAGACAGAAGAACGCGCGAAAGAGCAGGCCTCCATGCGCGAGGGAGAGAGCTTTCAGCCGCTGCGTGCGGAGGCTCACACGACGCTGGATCCGGCGCGCGAGACGCCGGTCGAGGCCCGCCAGGGGTTCCTGGGGCGTCCGGTCCTGATGGTGCTGGTGGCGGGACTGGTCCTGGCGATGATCGCCTGGTTCGTCGTCGACATCTCGGTCTGATATCCGGTGGCCGAGGCTCGATGATCAGTGAGGACGTGACGTATCCGAGTTTGCCGAACCCAAGGGAGGCGACGATGGAACTGATGCGTATTCTCGAGACGCCGGGGGTCGTCAGGGTTGTCCTGGCCCTGTCGCTGGCCATGATGATGGCGATCGTCATCGGGCTGATCTAGCGTGGCCGCGGCCTGCCACGATCAGCGGGTCATGAACTCGGCGAGACGACCGGCCCCATAGAGCAGGCCAAAGCCCCAGGCGAAAGACGCCAGCCAGTTGGCCATGTGGAACTGAAGCGCCGGCATCCGCACGATGCCGGCCACCACCGCGATGACGGCGCGCAGCGGCCCGAAGAAGTGGCCGATGAGGATGCTCGCCACCCCCCATCTTTCGAAGAAATCGTGCCCCTTTCTCAGCATCTGCGGGTTGTTTCGGAACGGCCAGTAGTCGTGCACGCGGGGGCCGAGAAACAGCCCGGCCCAGTACGAGACCAGGAAACCTGTACCCGCTCCTAGTGAGGCCGAAATGGCGAGCGGCACCAGATCGAGGCCTGAAGCGCCGGCCGCCGCGCCGAAGGCGGTGAAGAACATCGTGGCGGGCACGAGCCAGGACAGGATTGCCACGCACTCGCAGAAGGCCACCAGGAAAACGATCGGGATCGCCCATTCCTGATGGACGCGCATGAACTCGACGAGGTCGCGCGTCAGCTGTTCCAGGCCGGAGATCACGAAGCGTTTCCTTTGCCGTGGCGAACGGGCGGAGGGGAAGGGCGGAGCGAGGCTTATGGCCGTGCCAAGACGGGCTTGGCAACCGGCATCCTCCCGCGATGCCGGCTGGCTTGCGGCGCAAGCCGGGCATCGCCTATGACTCGGCACAACGAGCAAGCAGGCGGCCGCCTCCGACACGGCCGGCGGGGAAACGAATTCATGACGTTGCAGGATCGCCCGCGGCAGGGCGCGGGAGCGGACGGCCCGGCGGTCGCGCTGGGCGGTGTCGACATCACGTTTCATCTCGCCGATGGCGGGCGCTACCAGGCCGTGCGGGACATCGACCTTGCCGTGAAGCCGGGCGAGTTCGTCTCGATCGTCGGGCCGACCGGTTGCGGCAAGTCCACGCTGCTCAACGCTGCGGCCGGGCTGCTGTCGCCCTCGCAGGGCACCGTCTCGATCTTCGGCAAGCCGCTTGTGGGCCTCAACCGCCGCGCGGGCTATCTCTTCCAGCAGGATGCGCTGATGCCGTGGAAGACGGCGCTGGACAACGTCAAGGTCGCGCTGGAGCCGATGGGCGTGCCCGAGCGGGAGGCTGATGCCCAGGCGCGCGAGTGGCTGGCGCGTGTCGGCCTGCGCAGCTTCGTCGACCGCTATCCGCACATGCTCTCGGGCGGGCAGCGCAAGCGTGTCAGCCTGGCGCAGATGCTGATCCGGAACCCGGAGATCATCCTGATGGACGAGCCCTTCGGGCCGCTCGACGCACAGACGCGGCAGATCATGGGCAATCTCCTGCTCGATCTCTGGTCGCGCGACCGCAAGGCGCTGATGTTCGTCACCCACGATCTCGAGGAGGCGATCGCGCTGTCCGACCGCGTCGTCGTGATGTCGGCGGGCCCCGCCGCCGGCATCGTCGCCGATTACGCGGTGAGCCTGCCGCGTCCGCGCGACATCGCCGACATCCGCCTGGAAAAGGCCTTCCACGAGATCCATCGCGACATCTGGTCTTCCCTGCGCGTCGAGGTCCAGAAGGCCTATGCCATGGGCGAGGGGAAGGAACTCGTCGAAGGCCAGCAGTCGGTCGGGGGAGAGGCGCGATGAAGCGGATCAAGCTCCTTTCCCTCCAAGTCCTCGTGATGCTGGTCTTCCTGGCGACCTGGCATGTCGTCACGGCGACGAGCCTGTTCGGCGACGTCAAGACGATGCAGTTCTTCTTCTCGACGCCGGCGGCGGTGCTGGGCCGCACCTTCAACCAGCTCACCGGCAGCGAGATCTACTACCATCTCGGCATCACCCTGACGGAGACGGTGCTGGCCTTCGGCATCGGCTCGGCGGCCGGCATCCTGTTCGGCTTCGCCTTCGCGCGGCGCGAGCTGCTGTCGGCGGTGTTCGACCCCTATATCAAGGCCGCCAATGCCCTGCCGCGCGTGGTGCTGGCGCCGATCTTCGCGCTCTGGTTCGGGCTCGGCATCTGGTCGAAGGTCGCGCTGGGCTTCACGCTCGTCTTCTTCATCGTGTTCTTCAACGTCTATCAGGGCGTGCGCGAGGTCTCCCCGACCATTCTCGCCAATGCCCGCATGCTCGGCATGAACGAGCGCCAGCTCTTCAAGCATGTCTACTGGCCCTCGGCGCTGACCTGGATGTTCTCCTCGCTGCACACCTCGGTCGGATTCGCGCTGGTCGGTGCGGTGGTGGGCGAATACCTCGGCTCCTCGGCCGGTCTCGGCTACAAGATCCACGAGGCCGAAAGCGTCTTCGACGTCACCGGCGTCTTCTCGGGCATGCTGATCCTGACGATCTTCGTCATCCTGATCGACGCGCTGGTGACGCTGGTGGAGCGGCGGCTGCTGGTCTGGCGCCCGGTCCAGAGTTCGACGACGACGGCATAGCGCTCGTCTTGCCGATCCTGGCGGATCGCGCCTATCCTCGCAGCCAAGCGCCCCCAGAGGCGCAATCCAGACATCCCTTGGAGGAACACCCATGAAGCTCACCCGCCGCGACGCGCTGACCGCGCTCGCCATTTCCGGCATGGCCGGCCCCGTTTCGCTTCCCGCTCTGGCTCAGACGGCCGAGAAGCCCGACGTCACCCTCGGCGTCGGCGGCAAGGCGCTGCTCTATTATCTGCCGCTCACCGTCGCGGAGAAGAAGGGCTACTTCAAGGAACAGGGGCTCAACGTCACGATCAATGATTTCGGCGGCGGCGCGAAGTCGCTGCAGGCGCTGGTCGGCGGCTCGGTCGATGTCGTCACGGGCGCCTATGAGCACACCATCCGGATGCAGGCGAAGGGGCAGGACATCCGGGCCGCGATCGAGCTCGGCCGCTTCCCCGCCATCACCATCGCGGTGCGCAAGGACCTCGCCGACAAGGTGAAGACCGCCGCCGACTTCAAGGGCCTCAAGATCGGCGTGACCGCGCCGGGCTCGTCCACCGCGCTGACGGCGCAATACGCCATGGTCAAGGCCGGGCTGAAGGCGACGGACGCCGCGATCATCGGCATCGGCGCGGGCGCCAGCGCCGTCGCCGCGATCAAGCAGAAGCAGGTCGACGTCATCTCGCATCTCGACCCCGTCACCTCGAAGCTGGAGGCCGATGGCGACATCGTCGTGCTGATCGATACCCGCACCGAGGCGGGGACGAAGGCGCTGTTCGGCGGCTCGAACCCGGCGGCGGTGCTCTATCTCAAGAACGACTTCGCCGAGAAGAACCCGGTCACCACGCAGAAGCTGGTCAACGCCTTCATGAAGGCGCTGAAATGGCTGGAGACGGCCAAGCCGGAGGAGGTCGCGGACCTCGTGCCCCAGGAATATCTGCTGGGCGACCGGCCGCTTTACCTGCGCGCGGTCAAGAGCTCGCAGGAGGCCTATTCGCGCACCGGCATCGCCAGCGCGGACGGCATGAAGAGCATGTACGATTCGCTGAAGCTGCTCGATCCGGAGCTGACGAGCTCGAATGTCGACCTGAGCAAGACCTTCATCGAGACCTTCGCGAAGAAGGCGCAGAGCGGGTCGTAGGCCCGGCTCGGTTCGCGCTGAACCACGCCGTCATCCCGGATCGACGCCGCTGAAGCGGCTTGTCCGGGATGACTGGGGAGCGGTGGGTAGCCAGGCCGCATCCCCGTGATGCCGCCCATCACCGCTTTCGATTGGCGCCCGGCGCGGGAGCGGCTAGGTTCGGGCTCCCGCCGACGATCCCCCGGTCTGCCTGATGAACATCCTGTCGATCCAGTCGCATGTCGCCTATGGGCATGTGGGCAATGCGTCCGCCGTGTTTCCGATGCAGAAGCTCGGCGTCGAGGTCTGGCCGATCCATACGGTGCAGTTCTCCAACCACACCGGCTACGGCGCCTGGAAGGGCCGGGTATTCGACGGCGGCATGATCGACGAGGTGATGGAGGGCATCGCCGAGCGCGGCGTGCTGCCGAACTGCGACGGCGTCATCTCCGGCTATATGGGCTCTGCCGATATCGGGCATGCGATCCTCTCGGCGGTTGCCGGCGTCCGGACCGCCAATGCCAAGGCGCTCTACTGCTGCGATCCGGTGATCGGCGATATCGGGCGCGGCGTCTTCGTGCGGCCGGGCATTCCGGAGTTCATGCGCGAGCAGGCGGTGCCGGCGGCCGACATCGTGACGCCGAACCAGTTCGAGCTCGAATTGCTGACCGATATCGGGGTGACAAGCCTGGCGGACGCGCATCGCGCGGTCGAGGCGCTGCGGGATGCCGGGCCGAAGGTCGTGATGGTGACCTCGCTCGTCACCGAGGAGACGCCGGACGACGCCATCGATCTGATGGCGGCGGACGGGGCCGGGAGCTGGCGGGTGCGCACGCCGAAGCTGGACGTCAGCGTCAACGGCGCGGGCGACGCGATCGCGGCGCTGTTCTTCACGCATTACCTGCGCGAGCGCTCGGCCGCGGCGGCGCTGAGCAAGGCGGCCTCGTCGGTGTATGGTTTGCTGAAGCGGACCAAGGAGGCGGGATCGCGCGAGATCCTGATGGTCGCGGCGCAGGACGAGTTCGTGATGCCATCGCGGGTGTTCGAGCCCGAGGCGATCTGAGGCGTGCCGCTTTTCCGAGGAGACGCAGCGTCATCCCGGGCCTGCCCCGGCGCTGCTTCGCAGCTTGTCCGGGATGACGGCGTGGATCGGTTGCCTCTCCGACGCGACGGAACGCCATGAAGCTGCGCGTCGGGACCTTCAATGTCGAGAACCTGCTGACGCGGCATCGCTTCGAGCAGGGCGGGCGGACCGAGACGGCCGCGGCAATGTCGCTGTTCCATTTTCCGCGTGCGGACGAGCGCGATGCGGTGGAGCGCTCGCTGGCGGTCGCGCTCGAGGACGACAAGCGGCAGATGACCGCGCTGGCCATGGCGGAGGCGCAGGCCGATCTGTGGATGCTGCAGGAGGTCGACTCGCTCGCCAGCCTGCAGGCGTTCTTCGCCAATTACGTCCACCGCATCGCCGATCACCGCTACGGCCATTTCACGCTGATCGACGGCAACGACAGACGCAATATCGATATCGCCTTCGCGGCGCGTCGCGACCTGCTTGGACCGGGGCAGGTGAGGGCGGTGTCCCACAAGGAACTCAGCTTCGCCGAGGCGGGCCTCTACGACGGGGATCTCGCTGCGCTTGGCATTCCCCGCCACGGCAAGGTGTTCGCGCGCGATTGCCTGGAGATCGAGCTCGAATTCGGCCGTCGCCGGCTCTCGCTCTTCGGCTGCCACTTCAAGTCGATGAACAATGGCCGCGAGGACGGGCGCCAGGTGACGCTGCCGGTGCGCCGGGCGGAGGCGCGGGCGGTGCGCTTCCTGATCGAGCAGCGCTTCGGCCACGACTGGCGCGAGGCGAACTGGATCGTGCTGGGCGATCTCAATGGCTACCGCCACGGGCTGGGGCCGCTGGCCGAGCCGGTCGACGAGGGTATCAGCGGGATCGAGCCGCTGCTCGACGGTTTCGCGGTCGATCCCACCCGGACCTTGCCGGCGCATGAGCGCTGGACGCATTTCCGGCGCTACTGGTCGGAGGCCCAGGAGCGGTTGATCGACAGCCATATGCCGCTCGATCACATCCTGCTTTCGCCTGCGCTGGCGGCCGCCAATCCCGCGCCGCCGATCCGCATGATCCGACGTGGGCTGCCCTACCGCGTGCCGCTCGACCCGCGGGACCCCGACCGCTCGATGGGCAAGCTCGCCACCGCCTGCGACCGCTATCCGCGCGTGGGCTGGGACAGGCCCAAGGCCTCCGACCACTGCCCGCTCACCGTCGACCTGACGATTCCCTGAGGTTTTGCGATGAAACGCCGCTTCGTCACGCTCGATGTCTTCACCACGCGCCGCCATGCCGGCAATCCGCTGGCGGTGGTGCTGGAGGCGGACGGGCTCGATACCGAGGCGATGCAGGCCATCGCCCGCGAGTTCAACCTGTCGGAGACCGTCTTCATCCTCCCGCCGGAAAAGCCGCAGCATCGTGCCGCGGTGCGCATCTTCACGCCGGGCGGAGAGCTTCCTTTCGCGGGCCATCCGACGGTGGGCACGGCGGTCTGGCTGGCGCTGCATGACGATGCGGCCGGGAACCTGCCGGAAATGCTGGTGCTGGAGGAAAAGGTCGGTCCCGTGTCCTGCGCCGTCGAGATCAAGGGCAGCCATGCCGGCCATGCCGTCTTCACGCTGCCGCGCCTGCCGGAGCATGTCGGCCAAGCGCCGGGGACGGACGCTGTGGCGGCGGCCATCGGCCTTGCTGCCGCCGATATCGGGTTCGATGGACATTCTCCGGCCAGCTATTCGGCCGGCGTGCCCTTCCTGTTCGTGCCCGTCGCGACCCGCGAGGCCGTCGGCCGGGCGAAGCCGCAGGCGGCGGAATGGCAGGCGGCGATCGGGCAGGGCGGGGCTTTTCTCTATACCCGGGAAACTGCCGAGACCGGCCATGCCTTCCATGCCCGGATGTTCTGGCCGGGCGCGGGCATCGGCGAGGACCCGGCCACCGGCGGCGCGGCGGCGGCTTTCGCCGGGGCGATCATGGCTTATGACCGGCCGGAGGATGGCGACCACCGCCTCGTCATCGAGCAGGGCTACGAGATGGGCCGGCCCTCGCAGATCGCGCTGGAGATGAGCGTGCGCGGCGGGGTGCTCGCTTCGGCAAGGATCGGGGGCTCGGCCGTTCTGGTCAGCGAGGGCGTGCTTCTGTGAGCGAAGGTATCGTCGAGGGTCGCATCGTCGCGCTCGACAGGGTCGAGGCCCGGCTGGTGCCCTGCGACTGGGTCTATGCGCGGGAGAACGAGGCCGCGATCGCTGCGCATTGGGCCGACATCAGTGCCGGAAAACCGGCGATGTTCAATGGCCGCGTGCTGTTGCAGCATACGGCCTCGATCCGCGACGGGGTGTTCCAGGCCGGCTATTTCGAAACGGACTACGCCGCCTTCATGGCTTGGCGCGATGCCGGCTTTCCGGGCCCGACCGTCCGGAACGGCTTTGCCATGGCCGCGCTGAGGGCCAGCGACGGGGCCTTTCTCTGCGGAAAGATGGGGGGTCACACGGCCAATCCCGGCAAGGTCTATTTCGCTGCCGGGACGCCGGATCGCAGCGATGTCCGCGCCGACGGCTCCGTCGATCTCGGCGGCAGCGTGACCCGCGAGCTGGCGGAGGAGACCGGGCTGCGCGCCGAGGATGTGACGGTCGGCGAAGGCTGGACCGCGCTGATCGAGACGGGCCGCGTCGCCTTCATGCGCCCGGTCGGGATCGACCTGCCGGCGCAGGCGGCGCGCGAGCTGATGCTGGAGCGGATGATGTCTCTCGAGGACGAGGAGCTCTCCGACATCGTGATCGTGCGCGACATGGCGGACAGCGAAAAGCACGACATGCCGCCCTTCATGCGCCGCTATCTCGCGCATATCTTCGAAGGCAGTTGATCCTGCCTGCCCTCGTGAAAGCCATCCGATGACCGCCCCTGCAACAGCCCACCCCGAAGCGCTTCCGCTCCCGGCCGAGAATCCCTTCGCGGCGCGCTGGGAAACGCCGTTCCGGCTGCCGCCCTTCGACGCCATCAAGCCGGAGCATATCCGCGCGGCGTTCGAGGCGGCGCTTGCCAAGCACAAGCACGAGATCGCGGCGATCGTGGCGGAGAAGGCGGAGCCCGACTTCACCAACACCATCGAGGCGCTGGAGCGTGCGGGACGTGCCCTCAGCCGTGTCGGTGGCGTGTTCTACAACCTCGCCGGCGCCGATACCAACGAGGCGCTGCAGGCGATCGAGCGGGAGATGTCGCCGGTGACCTCTCGGCACTGGTCGGCGATCATGATGGACGAGGGATTGTTCGCGCGTGTCGATGCGGTGAACGCGAAGCGAGATTCGCTCGGCCTCGGTGCCGAGCAGGCGCGGCTGCTCGAACGCACCCATAAGGGCTTCGTTCGCTCCGGCGCCAGGCTCGGGGCCGAGGACAAGAAGCGGCTCGCCGCGATCAACGAGCGGCTGGCGGGCCTCGGCACGCAGTTCAGCCAGAACGTGCTCAAGGACGAGTCAGCCTATGCGCTCTTCATCGAGGACGAGGCGGGGCTCGCCGGCCTGCCGGACTTCGTGAAGGCGGCGATGGCGCGCGCCGCGGCCGATCGCGGCAAGCCCGGCCAGCATGCGGTGACGCTGTCGCGTTCGGTGATCGAGCCGTTCCTGACCTTCTCGAGGCGGCGGGATTTGCGGGAGCAGGCCTTCATCGCCTGGAGCAAGCGCGGCGAGAACGGCAATGAGAGCGACAACCGGGCCATCGTCGCCGAGATGGTGATGCTCCGGGCCGAAAAGGCCAAGCTGCTGGGCTATCCCACCTTCGCGCATTTCAAGCTCGACGATGCGATGGCGAAGACGCCGGAGCATGTGCGCGGCCTGCTGGAGCTGGTCTGGAAGCCGGCGAAGGCCCGCGCGGCGCGCGAGGCGGCCGATCTTGCGGCGCTGGCTCAGGCCGAGGGCGAGAACGAGCCGATCCGGCCCTGGGACTGGCGGCACTATGCCGAGAAGGTGCGCCAGAAGACCTACGCGCTCGATGAGGCCGTGCTGAAGCCCTATCTCCAGCTCGACCGCGTGCGGCAGGCGGCCTTCGACGTCGCCGGCAAACTCTTCGGGCTGTCCTTCGCGCAGCGGCCGGAGCTCAAGGGCTATCACCCGGATGTCCGCATCTTCGAAGTGACCGAGACCGCGAGCGGGCGCCATATCGGCCTGTTCGTCGGCGACTACTTCGCCCGCGCCTCGAAGCGCTCGGGCGCCTGGATGAGCGCCTTCCGCGGCCAGCGGAACCTCGATGGCGAAACCCGGCCGATCATCGTCAATGTCTGCAACTTCGCCAAGCCCGCGGAGGGGGAGCCGGCGCTGCTCTCGCTCGACGATGCCCGCACGCTGTTCCACGAATTCGGCCATGCGCTGCACGGGCTTCTCTCGGACGTGACCTATGGCTCGCTCGCCGGCACGGCGGTGTCGCGCGATTTCGTCGAGCTGCCCTCCCAGCTCTACGAGCACTGGTTCATGACCCCCGAGGTGATGCGCGCCTATTGCATCCATGCCGAAACCGGCGAGCCGATCCCGGAGGCGCTGATCGAGAAGATCGGGAAGGCCCAGACCTTCAACCAGGGGTTCTCCACCGTGGAGTACACCTCCTCGGCGCTGGTCGACCTCGCCTTCCATTCGCTGGAGGCGCCCGCCGAGGTCGATCCGCTCGCCTTCGAGGCGGCGGAGCTGAACCGGCTCGGCATGCCGGCCGAGATCACCATGCGCCACCGCACGCCGCACTTCACCCATGTCTTCTCGGGCGACGGCTATTCGGCGGGCTATTACAGCTATCTCTGGTCGGAGGTGATGGACGCCGACGCCTTCAACGCCTTCACCGAGACCGGCGACGTGTTCTCGCCCGCCGTCGCGGACAAGCTGAAGCGCTACATCTATTCGGCCGGCGACACCCGCGATGCGGCTGAGGCCTACACGCTCTTCCGCGGCCGCCTGCCGACACCGGACGCGTTGCTGGCGAAGCGGGGGCTGGCGGCGTAGCTACTCGCATCATTCTCGGGCGAAGCGAAGCTTCGACCCGAGAAGCTCAGTCCGAAAGGGCGCTGGTTTCCGAGATACTCGGGGATGCTCGGGTCAAGCCCGAGCATGACGGTGCCTCTCAGCCCGGATAACCGAACTTCGCCTTCGTCGACCGGATCTGCCCGGTCGCCGCCGCGTCGCTGCCGGCGGAGCAGGTGGTGCGGGCGCGGGCGATGTCGCCGCTCATCCGGTCATGCACGCCCTTGGTGGTGTGGCCGGTGGCGAGGTCGTTGTCGATCACCGCCTGGAAGCGCTCGATCTCGCCCGAGCAGCCCGTCCCGGCCGGCATGCGGAAGGTGTTGGGCGTGACGCCCGGCGCGGCCTGCTGCGGGGAGGGAGCCGGCGGAGCCGAGGCCGTCTGCGTCTGGCAGCCGGCGAGCGCGAGGCCGAGGCCGGCAACGGCGAGAAGGGTGGGGCGCATGGTCGTCTCCGGCAAAGCTGGCGCCGAGGATGCCCGATTCCCGGTTGCGGTCAATCATGCCCCTGCAGCGGCAGGAACGGCACGAGGACCGCGAACAGCGCCGCCGCCAGCGCCGCGAGCCAGACCGCGCCGAGGCCGACGAGATAATGCGCGATCGCGCCGTTGACGCAGCCGGAGCAAAGGCCGAGCCAGAGCACGAAATGGCGCACCCAGCCGAGACGGGGGCCGCCGGTGAGGGCGGCGGCGATGCGCTGGCCCATCTTCACCAGCGTGCCGGTCATGTAGGTCAGGGCGATGGTGACCTCGCCGTCGCGCTGGAAGACGGCGTTCTCGGCGCCCATGGCGAAGGCGAGGAGGACGGCCCCGGCGAAGGCGAGGCCGATGCTGTCGAGGGACGCGGCGACGGCGAGCGCCAGCGCGACCAGCCAGAGCACGGCGGATTTGCGCCGCCGCCCGGCGAAATGCCCGACCAGCGAACCGCAGACGACCCCGCCGACGAAAAGCGCGAGGATGGTGCCGATGGTGGCGATGTTGCCGCCGTTCAACCCCGCCGTGGCGATGCCGAGCCGGGTGGTGTTGCCGCTCATGAAGGAGACGAAGAAGCCGCCGAGGCTGATGAAGCCGATGGTGTCGATATAGCCGGCGAGACCCGACAAACAAAAAGCCAGGCCGATGGCCCAGCGGTTGTACAGCATCATGCGATCGATCCTCCGCGCGACTCGCGGGCGGGACGATAGTGGCGCCATGCCGGCAGGCACCGCAAGCGGTTGGACCGCGACACAAGCTTGCGCGGCGTGCCGGCTTCGGGTTACAGAATGTCGCAAGGTTCACGAGGACTTCTCTTGCCGCAGGCTTTCGCCCACAGCTGCCGCACCGACCGCGCCATGGCGCGGAATGCTGCTCTGCGCGCGCGCCCGGCTGCCTCGCTTCTCGGCCTGCTTCTCCTTATCAGCCCCTGAGGGCCGGCCGGGCTTTGCCTGGGCGCTCAGGGGAGTGACGAGACCGCCGACTTCAGAACCCCCGCGCCTGCCGAGCGACGACCGCCGCGGCGCCGATACCGGACCAGACCCATGACCCACCCGATTCAGAGCGGCTCGCAGCACGCCGCGCCGAGCCACACCGCCGCCGCCAGGGACCGCGTCCTGATCTTCGACACCACCCTGCGCGACGGCGAGCAGTGCCCCGGCGCCACCATGACCTTCGAGGAGAAGCTGGAGGTCGCCGACGCGCTCGACGCGATGGGCGTCGATATCATCGAGGCCGGCTTCCCGATCGCCTCGGAGGGCGATTTCGAGGCCGTGTCCGAGATCGCGCGACGCATCAAGCGCGCGACCGTGGCGGGGCTGGCCCGCGCCATCAGCGCCGATATCGCGCGGGCCGGCGAGGCCGTGCGCCATGCGGCGCGGCCGCGCATCCACACCTTCGTCTCGACCTCGCCGATCCATCTGGAGCACCAGATGCGCAAGAGCGAGGCGCAGGTGCTGGACATCATCACGGCCACGGTCGCGCAGGCGCGCAATCTGGTCGAGGACGTCGAATGGTCGGCGATGGACGCCACGCGCACGCCGATCGAGTATCTGTGCCGCGCGGTCGAGACCGCGATCAAGGCCGGCGCGACCACGATCAACCTGCCCGACACGGTCGGCTATGCCACGCCGGCCGAGTACCGCGCCATGTTCGAGGCGGTGCGGGCGCGGGTGCCGAACGCCGACAAGGCGATCTTCTCGGCGCATTGCCACAATGATCTGGGGCTGGCGGTGGCGAATTCGCTGGCCGCGATCGAGGGCGGCGTGCGGCAGGTGGAGTGCACCATCAACGGCATCGGCGAGCGCGCCGGCAACGCCGCGCTGGAAGAGATCGTCATGGCGCTGAAGGTGCGCGGCGACGTGATGCCCTACGAGACCGGCATCGAGACCACGCAGCTGATGCGCGTCTCCAAGGCGGTCTCCTCGGCGTGCTCCTTCCCGGTGCAGTACAACAAGGCCATCGTCGGCCGGAACGCCTTCGCCCATGAGAGCGGCATCCACCAGGACGGGATGCTGAAGAACCAGTCGACCTACGAGATCATGACGCCGGCCTCGGTCGGCGTGACCAAGACCTCGCTGGTGATGGGCAAGCATTCGGGCCGGGCGGCCTTCCGCTCCAAGCTGAAGGAGATGGGCTACGATCTCGGCGACAACCAATTGGAGGACGCCTTCACCCGCTTCAAGGCCTTGGCCGACCGCAAGAAGCACGTCTACGACGAGGATATCGAGGCGCTGGTCGACGAGAACATCGCCACCGCCCATGACCGCATCAGGCTGGAATTGCTCACCGTGATCGCCGGCACGCGCGGCCCGCAGCGCGCGACCATGAAGCTCGCGGTCGACGGGCGCTCGGTGACCGAGGAGGCCGAGGGAAACGGGCCGATCGACGCCGTGTTCAACGCGATCAAGGCGATCGTGCCGCATGAGGCCGTGCTGGAGCTCTACGACGTCCATGCCGTCACCGAGGGCACGGACGCGCAGGCCGAGGTCACCGTGCGGCTGTCGCGCGACGGGGCGGCCGTGACCGGGCGCGGGGCCGATCCCGACACGCTCGTCGCCTCGGCCAAGGCGTATCTGGCGGCGCTGAACAAGCTGGTGGCCCGCGGCGTGCGCCAGCACGCCCAGGCGGCCGAGTAACCTCCCAGCGTCATTCTCGGGCGGCACGCAGTGCCGACCCGAGAATCTCATGACGCGGCGGCGCCTCACGCGGCACGAGATGGCCGGGCCAAGCCCGACCATGACGCGGCGCGAGCTCCGATTCCGGTGGATGACGCCGGCGCGATCTGGCGCCGGCCCGGTTCTTGCCCTCTTTTGCTTTTCCGGAGCGGCCGCCCCGTGCGGTCGCATGGGGAGCAAGGCCGATGGGCTATTTTCCGAACTGGACGCTGAAGACCTCCGGCGCCGTGATGCCGGACGAGCGCATGCCGACGGGCCAGACCGTCGTCGCCGGCCTGCAGCATGTCGTGGCGATGTTCGGCTCGACCGTGCTGGCGCCGGTACTGATGGGCTTCGACCCGAATGTCGCGATCTTCTTCTCGGGGATCGCGACGCTGCTGTTCTTCGTGATCACGCGCGGGCAGCTGCCGAGCTATCTCGGTTCGTCCTTCGCCTTCATCGGCGTGGTCATCGCCGCCACCGGCTATGCCGGCTCGGGCCCCAACCTCAATATCGGCGTCGCGCTGGGCGGCATCATCGCCTGTGGTGCGGTCTACGCGCTGATCGGCGTGATCGTGCAGGCGGTGGGCACGCGCTGGATCGAGGCGCTGCTGCCGCCGGTGGTGACCGGCGCGGTCGTCGCCGCGATCGGCCTCAACCTGACATCGGTCGCGATCGGCATGATCTCGGCCAGCCCCTACACCAAGTGGATCGCGCTGTTCACCGTCGTCGCGGTGGCGCTCGTCGCGGTCTATGGGCGCGGGCTGGCGCAGCGGCTGCCGATCCTGATCGGCGGGCTCGGCGCCTATCTTCTCTATTGGCTGACCGCCTCGTCCTTCGGCGCGCCGACAATCGATTTCAGCAAGGTCGCCAACGCCGCCTGGTTCGGCCTGCCGCATTTCACCGCGCCGGTCTTCGAGGCGAAGGCGATGATGCTGATCATGCCGGTCGCGATCATTCTGGTCGCGGAGAATCTCGGGCATATCAAGGGCATCGCGGTGATGACCGGCCGCAGCTTCGACCACATGATCGGCCGCGGCTTCATCGCCGACGGCATCGGCACCATGATCGCCGGCTCGGGCGGGGGCACGGGCGTCACCACCTATGCCGAGAACATGGGCGTGATGGCGGTGACGCGGGTCTATTCGACGCTCGTCTTCGTCGCCGCCGGCATCATCGCGGTGCTGCTCGGCTTCTCGCCCAAGTTCGGAGCTGTGATCGGCACGATCCCCGTGGCGGTGCTGGGTGGCCTCGCCGTCGTCGTCTTCGGCCTGATCGCCGCGACGGCGGGGCGCATCTGGGTCGAAGCGAAGGTCGATTTCTCGCAGCCCAAGAACCTGATCACGGTGGCGACCGCGCTCATCCTGGGCGCCGGCGATCTCAAGCTGCCGATCTTCGGCTACGAGCTCGCGGGCATCGGCACGGCGACCTTCGGCGCGATCGCGCTCTACCACCTGCTGAACCGCCGCGCGGCGTGAGCCTTCGGCGGCCTTCGGTGCAAAAGCGGCGGCCGCCGTAAAATTTCTGTCGCAGACGGGTGGACAGGTGAGGGGGGCTTTGCTACACGCCCCCTGCCTGACGCGGACGACTTCTCCGCCGAGGGCGACGCTTCGTGGCGTTTGGGTGATTAGCTCAGTTGGTAGAGCAGCTGACTCTTAATCAGCGGGTCGTAGGTTCGAGCCCTACATCACCCACCACGACACTCCAATATATTCAGCGACTTACGAAGGGCGGGCTTCTGGTCCGACGAGGCGACATCGCGTCAGGTCGCAAAGCCGTCGCGCCGAACCATAAGGCTGGGTCGGCAGACTGACTCCGTTGCCGAAAAGCGGACGCTTCCGACTTTTCTAGGCTTGCTTATGGAGAAGGCCGGGCAGCTCGATCTGCCGATGGATGCCGATCCTCGCAAGGAACCGCTCATCGTGGCTCACGGCGACCAGGGCACCGTCGTAGGCGGCGAGCCCTGCCTCGATCGCCTCGACCGAGGCGAGGTCGAGATGATTGGTCGGCTCGTCCAGTAACAGCAGCGCAGGCGGCCGCAGCCCGCCCAGGATACAGGCAAGCCCGGCCCGGAGCATCTGACCGCCGCTGAGCGTGCCGACGGTCTGGAGGGCAGCATCTGCCCTGAACAGGAAGCCGGCAAGTGCGGCGCGGCAGGCGTTTTCGTCGGAGCCGGGGTTCAAGCGCTTGAAGTTATCCAGGATCGAGGTCTGCGAATCCAAGATGCTCACGCGTTGGTCGAGCATGGCCAGGGTTACGAAGACGGAGACGGTGCCGGCAATGGGAGGCATCTCCCCGGCGATTAGCTTCAGCAGGGTCGTCTTACCGGAGCCGTTCGGCCCGACGACCGCGAGACGCTCCGGCCCGGACACAAGAAGCGAAAGATCGCGGATCAGCGGGGCATCGGCTCGATAGCCCGCTGTGACTGCATCGAGCTTCAGGACTTGCCGATGCGGCGAAAGTCCTGTGGGCGGCAGCACGATCGACAGGTGCTGCAGGATCTCGACACGCGCCCGGGCTTCCACCTCGGCCTGCTGCGCTTCGCTGCGTTGCCGTTCGATGCGCCGCGCAGCATCGCCCCGGCTCGCTTCGGCAGCGTTCTTCCGGGCGCCGAGCAGAATGCGAGGGAGATCGCCCCGGGTACCCTTCCGAGCTCCGGCCCCCTCGCGGCGATTCTGCCGTTCTGTTGCGATCTGGGCCTTGCGCTCGGCATCGGCTGCCTGCTTCTGCGCATAGGCGAGGTCTTGCTGGGCTGCCTGCAGCTCGATCGCCTTGCGCGCCTGATAGGCGTCCCAGTTGCCGCCATAGCGCGTGGCACCGAGCGAACTCATCTCGACGATGGCATCCATCTGTCCGAGCAGGTCCCGATCGTGGCTGATCACGATCGCCCCGGCACGCCATTCGGCGAGCAAGGCGATCACCGCTTCGCGGCCGTCCCGGTCGAGATTGTTCGTCGGCTCGTCCAGCAGGAGGAAGTCGGGCTTCCAGAGGGTTGCGGCGGCGAGACTAACCCTCGTTCGTTGTCCGCCGGAGAGTTCCGACAGCTTCACATCCGGGCCTGCGTCCACGCCGTGGAGGGCGAGGGCGGTCACGATCCGCTCGTCAAGCGTCCAGTCGGCCTCCGCCAGTTCCGCGAGCGTGGCGTCGCCGGCTTCCGCGCGGCGAAGGATCGCAAGTGCGCCCCGAGCGTCAAAGACATCGGCGATCGTCTCACGCGGGTCGATCTGGACGGTTTGGCGGACGACGCCGACTGTTCCGCTCACGACGATCGTCCCGGCCAGCGGTCGCAATTCGCCGATGATGAGTTTCAGCAGGGTCGATTTGCCGATCCCGTTGCGCCCGATGAGGCCGACGCGCTCCTGACCGAAACCGAGATCCAGGCCGGCAAAGACGCTGCGCCCCTCCGGTGTCGCCCAGGTCAGGCCCGAAAGGGTGATAGACGGCATGCGAGCAGATGTCCGGGAAAGCAATAACAGCACGTATCCGTGCTGTTATCATTCGAAGGCTTGAAACGCAACGGTTCCGTGCTGTTTATGCGGCGTCAGGGCGTGGAGGCATCGATGCGAAAACCCGGCGGACGGCCGACCCGAGAGCAGGCGGGTGTCCTTGAGATGCAGATTCTCGAGGGCGCGCGGTCGGTTTTTTGCCGCAGCGGCTTCGCCAACGCGTCTCTGGAAGAGATCGCGTTGCGCCTCGGCGTCTCGAAGCACACGATCTATCGTCGCTTTCCGAATAAGGCGGCGCTGCTCGACGCTGTGGTCGAGCAGGATCTGGGCCGATTCCGCGCCGCCCTGGTCGCGGCGGCGAAGGAGGGTTCCGGAGCTTTGGATGCGCTGCGCCGGATGGCCGGGCGCTATGTCCGGATTGGCTCATCGCGTGACTATGCGGCGTTCTATCTCTCGGTCAGCGCAGAGGCAGCCCTTTCGGCGACGCTTCGCGGGCGACTGGCGGAGTGGTCGCGGTCGGCCCTGGAGCCGCTCGTTGCTGCGCTTGCCGAGGCGCAGGCCTCAGGTGCGTTGCGGCCCGGACATACCGAGTCGGCCTGCGACATCCTCGTCGATCTTCTCGAAGGCGCCAATAACCGTGCCCGGTTGCGCCGAGACGCCGCCGCCGATGGCGAAGAGCAGCAGGCTTTGTTCGAGCAACGCTGGGCGGTCTTCCTGGCGGCCTTTGGAACGGTGCCTCTCTCGCCTGAGGAAACCCGGCCCGGGAACTGAGCCGCACGGTGCGTCGGGGCCGGCTGCCCGTCCGGCGTTGTGTACGTGACCGAGACTGACGGCCTCGACATCCTCCATTTGCGCTCGCCTCATGCCGACGGCTTGCCAATGACCATGACCCATGGACGGTGGAGCTCGATCCTGGAGCTCACCAAGGTCATAGGCCCGGTCGTCGACCCGACGCGCCATGGCGGTTCTGCCGCGGACGCATTCCATCTGGTCGTGCCCTCGATCCCGGGCTTCGGCTTTTCCGGCAATCGGGTGCCGAGGAACCGGGCGCAGCGCTGCTACAAGAACCTCTGCCATTTCAGCGCGGTCAGGAACGGTGGACATTTCCCGGCCTGGGAACAGCCCTAACTCCTCACGCGGGAGGTGCGGGCTGCGTTCCGTTCGCTTCGCTAACGAACAACTCCGGCGGCCGCCGGCAAAATGATGCCCGCGGCTTTGCTTCGACGAATCCCGAACCGGCTCAGGCAGGCTTGCCTGGCGCCCGTCTCAGCCCAGCGTCACTTCGGCGGCCAGGCCCCCTCCCGGCCGGTTTGCCAGGTGAAGCGAGCCGCCAATCGCGACGGAGAGCTGCTGGGCGATGGCGAGGCCGAGGCCGGTTCCGCCGGTGTCGCGGCTGCGTGACTGCTCGACGCGGTAGAAGGGCTGGAGGACGGCGTCGAGCTGATCGGCGGGAATGCCGGGGCCGCTATCGAGAACGGTAATGCGGAGCTTGCCGTCGGCGGCCCTGTCGACCTGGATTTCGGCCTCGCCGGCGAATTTCAGAGCGTTGTCGATCAGATTGCTCAGGATGCGCCGCAGCGCATGGGGCCGCGTGACGACGACGCCCGGGATCGTGCGCGGAACGGCCACAGCCTTGCCGGTATCCTGATAATCGAAGGCGATGCTCTCCACGAAGGAGGCGATATCGATGCGCGTCGGCTTCTCGGTATCGCCATGGGCGCTCTTGGCATAGGCGACGCCTTCGCGGACGAGCCGCTCGATCTCGGAGAGGTCGTTGATCAGCCGGTGCTTCTCCGGGCTTTCCTCGGCCATCTCCGCGCGCAGCTTCATGCGCGTGATCGGCGTCTGAAGGTCGTGGGAAATCGCAGCGAGAATCTGGACCCGTTCCTGGAGATAATGCGCGATGCGATCGCGCATGGCGTTGAAGGCGCTCGCGGCATAGGCGACCTCGGCCGGGCCGGTCTCTTCGAGCCTCACGGCCTTGCGGCTCGGGTCGAGCGCCTCGGCGGCATTGGCAAAGCGCTGCAGCGGCTTGATCGCGAGTTGCACGGCCAGCCAGGTGCAGAGCACGAGCAGGGCGAGCTGGGCCGCAAGCAAATAGGGCAGCCAGGTCGCGAGGGGCATCAGAGCCGGCAGCACGTCGATCGTCACGGGCGAGCCGTCGTTCAGCGTGACATGCGCCTGGAGATGCTCGCGCTTTCCGGGGATGCTCTCGACCTTGACGGGAAAGCGCCCTCCGGCCGCGACATTGATGGCCTGCGCGATCTCCGCTGCCCGCGGGCTCAACTCGGGCACGCCGGGCAGGCCGGTCCCGATTTCGTACCGATAGGTCCGGCGGTCCAGCATCGAAAGCCATTGCGGGCGCTCCTGCGGCGGAAGGCGGTCGAGCAGCGCGATCGAGGTAGCGACGTCGTTCTCCAGCGTCGTGTACATCGTCGCCTTGGCGCTCATGGTGCGCTCGTAGAACAGGACGGCGAAGGACAGGACATGTGCCGCCGCTAGTCCGGCGAACAGAATCAGGAACAGCCGCGAGCGCAGGGTGCGCGGCAGATGCAGGAGCCTGCGCATCTGGCTGGCGAAGCTCATTGCCGGGCCGTGACGATCTCGACCGGCGTGGCGAGGACATAGCCCTCGCTGCGAACGGTCTTGATGTAGGCGGGCTCGCGCGCATCGTCGCGCAGTCGCTGCCGGACACGGCTGACGAGCAGGTCGATCGAGCGGTCGAACAGCTCCGCCTCGCGTCCCTGGGTGAGATTCAGGAGCTGGTCGCGCGAGAGCACGCGCTGCGGATGATCGAGGAAGACCCGCAGCAGCCGGTATTCCGCGCCGCTCAGCGCCACTGCCGTGCCGTCTGCGTCGAGCAGGTGACGCGCGACGGTGTCGAGCTGCCACTCCCCGAAGGCGAGCAGCTGGCCCGCCTCGGTGACCTGCAGGTTCGGCGGCATCATCCGCGTGCGCCGCAGCACGGCCTTGATCCGCGCCAGCAGCTCGCGTGCGACGAAGGGTTTCGCCAGATAATCGTCGGCGCCCATCTCCAGCCCGACGATCCGGTCGGTGTCGTCGGCCCGGGCGGTCAGCATCAGCACCGGCGTCGCCTTGTGCTTGCCGGCCCGCAGCTCGCGACACAGCACGAGACCGTCATCGCCGGGCATCATCACGTCCAGGACAATCAGGTCGACCCGGTCGGCTTCGAGGAAGGCGCGCATCTGCCGCCCGTCGGCTGCCGTCGTCACCCGCAGGCCGTTCTTTTTCAGATAGCTCGATACGAGATCCCGGATCTCCCGATCGTCGTCGACGACGAGTACGTGGTCGATGTGATCCATCGGCGATGGCTTCCAGCTTCCGTTTCCCCGTCAATAGCAGAGGTCGAGCCGCCTGCGTGGCGCGCGGCGCGGAAGATTTGTACCCTCGTGTATCGCGGGCCGGGCCCGACATTGATGCGGACAATCTTCCCGTCGAACACTTCGCCGTCTTCCTGCACGGTGCCGGGGAGCACGTGGCCGCGACGGTTCGGGCTGCTTGCCCGTCACACCCATCATGAAACGATCAGGAAGGAAGCTTCGATGCGCGCG
Organism: Allobosea sp. TND4EK4; assembly: GCF_900156025.1. GTDB lineage: Bacteria > Pseudomonadota > Alphaproteobacteria > Rhizobiales > Beijerinckiaceae > Allobosea. The sequence continues at coordinate 150,797 of NZ_FTMO01000002.1, read as the reverse complement.
CGTTTTGTTTCGATCGCCCTCGGCGGGGCGTTGCTGTCGCTGGCCGGAAGCTGGTCCGGGGCGCAGGCCGCGACCGTCCGCAATATCGTCATCGTCCATGGTGCCTTCGCCGACGGCTCGGGCTGGCGCCAGGTCTCCGACCGACTGACGACGAAGGGCTACAACGTCACGATCGTGCAGGAGCCGCTCACGTCCCTGCAGGAGGACGTGGCCGCGACCCGCCGCGTCCTGGCGCTGCAGGATGGGCCGGCGATCCTCGTCGGGCACAGCTATGCCGGCATGGTCATCACAGACGCCGGCAATGACGCCAAGGTGGCGGGGCTGGTCTATGTCGCCGCCTTCCAGCCGGAGAAGGGCGAGAGCCTGGGTGCGCTTGCCGCCCGAAAGCCGGTTCCTAACGCGCCGCCGGATGCGATCAAGGCGACCGAAGATGGCTATCTCCATCTCGATCCGCAGGCCTTTCCCGCCGCCTTCGCGGGCGATCTCCCCAAGGCCGAGGCTGAGTTCCTGGCGCGCTCTCAGGTCTTCGCGGCGAAGGCGGCCTTCTCTGCCGAGGCCGGCGATCCCGCCTGGAAGAGCAAGCCGAGCTGGGCGCTGGTCGCAAGCCATGATCGGTCGATTAACCCCGAGCTCGAACGCGAGATGGCGCGCCGGGCGGGCAGCAAGGTCCGCGAAGTCGCGTCGAGCCACGCCGTCTATCTCTCGAAGCCGGCGGAGGTCGCTGCGTTGATCGTCGAGGCAGCCGAGGCCGTCTCGCGATAGCGCTCCCAGACGCCGGCCTACACGCCGTTACAGAACGGCCCGCCCGCAAAACATGGGAGATACGCTGGAGAGGCTGAGTGGCGTGCATCCGACGGAGGCCACCTTGCAGGTGGCCTCCGTCATCCTTGCGAGGCCCCGCCATGATCTTGTTCGTCATCTCCTATCTGGCCGGTGTGCTGACGATCGTCAGCCCCTGCATTCTTCCGGTCCTGCCCTTCGCCTTCGCGCGTGCCGATCAGCCCTTTACACGCGGCATCCTCCCCATGGTGATCGGCATGGCGCTCACCTTCTCCGTCGTAGCGAGCCTCGCGGCGATAGGGGGCAGCTGGGCTGTTCAAGCGAACGAGGTCGGCCGATGGGCTGCGCTGGCCGTGCTCGCGCTCCTCGGCGCGACCCTTGTCTCGCCGCGCGCCGCAGCCTTCTTCACCCGTCCGATCGTGGCGGTCGGCCACAGGCTTGCGAGCAGCCCTGAACCCGAAGCGTCCTCGATGGGCGGTTCGCTCCTGCTTGGAATCGCGATTGGTCTGCTCTGGGCGCCTTGCGCGGGGCCGATCCTGGGGCTCGTCCTGACAGGCGCGGCGCTGCAGGGGCCCGATGCCAAAACGACCCTGCTTCTGACCGCCTATGCCGCCGGCGCTGCGACCTCCATCGCCCTGGCTGTCCTGGCTGGCGGCCGGGTTCTGGCGGCGATGAAGCGTACGCTGGGCGTCGGCGAGCATATCCGTCGAGGCGTCGGCTACGCCGTGCTCGCGAGTGTACTGGCGATCGGTTTTGGGCTCGATACTGGACTTTTGACGCAACTGTCCCTTGCCGGCACAACCGGTATCGAGCAGAGGCTGCTGGCGGGGCTTGGCGGCGAAGGCGCCGTGGCGGCCAGCCAGCGCCTCGCAGAGAATGGCGGACCTTGGCCGACCGGCACTCCAGCAAAGTTGTACCGAAGCCCGCTGCCGGATCGTGGCGCGGCTCCGGGTTTCGAAGGCGCCGTGACCTGGCTCAACTCCGGGCCGCTGAAGGCCGAGGAGCTGCGCGGCAAGGTCGTTCTGGTCAATTTCTGGACCTATTCCTGCATCAACTGCATTCGCACCCTGCCTTACATCCGCGCCTGGGCGGAGAAGTACAAGGACAAGGGGTTGGTCGTGGTGGGCGTCCACACTCCGGAATTCGCCTTTGAGAAGAGCATCGGCAACATCCGGCAGGCGATTGCGCGTTTCGGCATCACCTTTCCGGTCGCGGTCGACAATGACTTCAGGATCTGGCGGGCCTTCCGCAACAGCTATTGGCCGGCGATTTATGTCGTCGATGCCCAGGGCCGCATCCGGCACAGCCATTTCGGCGAGGGCGACGAGAAGCAGTCGGAGCGGGTGATCCAGGATCTTCTCGCGGAAACTGCCGGAAGCCGGGGAGCCTCCGTCGGGGCCGTCGTCCCGGACATGCAGGGTGAGCAGGCTCCCGTGGATCCGGCCCGCCCCGCGCGCTCGGGCGAGACCTATCTCGGCTATGAGAAGGCCTCCGGCTTTGCCTCGCCGGAGCCCGTCGCGGGAGACCGGTCGCGCGAGTACAGCCTTCGAACGCTGCCGCTCAACCGATGGGGGCTCGCAGGCCGATGGACAGTCGGCGCCGAGAGCGCGGCGCTCGATCAGCCGGGTGGCGGGATTGCCTTCCGCTTCAGGGCGAGGGATCTGCATCTGGTGCTGGGTCCTGGCCCGGCGGGCCGGCCGGTGCGCTTCCTTGTCACCATTGACGGTGTGGCGCCGGGCGCTGACCACGGCGCCGACATCGACGCCGGGGGCAGCGGCACGATCTCCGAAACGCGGCTCTACCAGCTCGTCCGTCAGGCCGGCGATGTCAGGGAGCGCAGCTTCGAAATCCGCTTCCTCGACGCCGGCGCGGAGGCCTTCGCCTTCACCTTCGGCTGACCAGGTCTGGGCCGCTAAGCTGATCCGTGCGGATCTTCAGCCGGGCCGGCTGAAGATCCGCGGCATGCGCTTGTCACGGTCACGATCCGCCATGCGGGTTCATCACGGCTTTGAGTTCGAGATGATCCTCGATGCCGTAGACTCCGTATTCGCGCCCGATTCCCGATTCCTTGAAGCCGCCGAACGGCGCCAGCGGCTCATGCATGACACCGTTGATCGCGACCCGGCCCGCATCGATCCGGCCCGCCAACGCCCGCGCCCGCTCGACATCCTCGCCGAGGACATAGGCATGGAGCCCGAATTCGGTGTCGTTCGCGATTTCGACCGCATGGTCCTCGTCGTCATAGGCGATCACGCACAGGACCGGACCGAAAATCTCCTCCCGCGCGACGGTCATCGTGTTGGTGACGTCGGCAAAGACGGTCGGCTTGGCGAAATAGCCCCGGGGCATGTTGTCAGGGCGGCCTTCCCCGCCTGTGATCAGGCGCGCGCCCTCTTCGACGCCGATTCGGATGTAGCCCTGGACACGTCGGTACTGCTGGCGATTGACCAACGGCCCGAGGGTTGTCCGCGGATCGCGGGGGTCTCCCTGCACGATCGTGCCGACCGCAGTTTTCAGCGCTTTGCAGAACGCATCCATCTGTGACCGCTTCACCAAAATCCGCGTGCCGGCGATACAGGCCTGGCCGTTGTTGGTGAAACCTGCCGCCAGCGCGATCGAAGCCGCCTTCTCAAGATCGGCATCCTCCATCACGATCGTCGGCGCCTTGCCACCCAGTTCGAGCGTCAGCCGCGTCATGTGCGTTGCAGCCTTCGCCATGATCGCCTTGCCAACGCGTGTCGAGCCCGTGAAGGAAATCTTGCGGATGGCGGGATCTGAGGTCAGCGCTTCGCCGACGACTTCGCCCCGGCCAGTCACGACATTGATGACGCCGGCCGGCGCGCCGGCTGCGTGCAGGCATTCGGTGAACAACTGCGTCTGCCAGGCGCTATATTCGCTGGGCTTCACGATGACAGAGCAGCCGGCCGCCAGCGCGCCCGCCATCTTCACGCTGATCGCGTTGTAGACGCTGTTCCAGGGGACGATGTGCAGTGCCACGCCTGCAGCCTGCGCGACCACCTCGGTATCGTTGATCCGCCGCGAGAACGCGAAGTCCTCGAGCAGCCGAGCCGCAGCCAGGAAATTGTTGGCGGCGAGCCCGGCGCGCCACCTGGCCTGCTCGATGGGGCCGCCATATTCGAGGACAGTAGCCTCCGTCAGCGCGTCAGAACGGGCGCGGACCGCTTCGCTGAGATTGTAGAGAAGCTCGATGCGCTCCTTCCGACAGCTTCGCGACCAGCCCTTGAAGGCGATTCGGGCGCTGTCGACCGCTTGCCTGGCGTCGTCCTCGTCGGCCATCACGAGAACACCCAGCGGCTCTTCCGTGGCCGGATTGACGAGGCCGAGCTCCTCGCGGCCATGCGCCGTGCGGAACTCGCCGCCGATATAGACCTGATCGAAACGATGCATCGGGATCTCCCTTGGTGGCCGGGGCCCGGAATCCGGGCTTTGCCGGGCGTGTGCGACCTTGCTCAGATTGCAAGCCCCTTCGCGTCGCCATCGACATAGAGCCGGTGAAGCCAGCGGCGATCGATCAGCCATGTCCCGCCCTGTTGGGTAAGGCCGATTTCATAGCGGCCGCCGATCGTGAGACGGTGTTGTTTGCCGTCAGGATCCGTGAGGGCGAGATCCACGACCGCATCGACGCGAGCGCTCGCCCGGATCCGATCCGGCTGGATGTCGATGACCGGATTGACAAGCTTGTGCTGCGTCCAATCCGCCCGCGACAGCCTGGCCATCGCGGCGCGCATATAGGTTTCTGCCGGGACTGGAGCCGCTCCTCCCGAAGGGGCAGGCCGCACCGTGCCAGCGAGGCAGGCGAGATAGGTGGCCTCATCGCGGTCATCGGCCGCCTGTGCCAGCCGGGCCAGCAGCTGGCGAATCGCCAGATCGTGCAGTGCCATTTCCATCGCGACGGGGATCATCGTGCTCGTCCTTGTTGATCACCTGGACAGACGGCTGCCGGCCCCGATGGGCGCTGGACATCGCGCGACCGTCCGGGATGCGGCATTCTCTTGGCCGGCCCTAAGGCGCGAGCCTTGTGAAGACGTAGTCGCGCGCCTTCACCCGTGCTTCATGGCAGGCGAAACAGGTCTCGTGCTGGGCCTTGTCCACCGGCCTGCCGTCGATGAAGCGCCCGAAACCCCAGCCGCCGCTGGCAGCGAACTTTTTCGAGTCCTTGACCATTACCTGCACGGTCGTGGCCGCGCCGGGGACGAGGGCGGATTCGAACTCGGGCGACTGGATGTGCTTCCAGGCCAGCTTCACGAGCACCGTGCCATCTGGAAAGGGCAGTGTCTTGGCGCGGTAGGCGGCGATCGCCGTCGGGTTGCCGACGACGGCGCGAAGCTCGTTGAGAGGTTCATGCTCCAGCGCCGGCGCGATCAGCTCCCATTTGCGGTACCCGTCCGGGACATTGACCCCGTAGATCGGCGAGGCGGGCTTGCGAACTCCTTCGCCTCTGGCGATGGAGATCGCCCCGACGATGGCCATGGCGAGAGCGGCGCCGGCATAGGGTCGCCCGGAAAGGGCTTTCATTGGAGAGCTCCCTGGGCCGCCGTCAGAGCCGGTCTGCTTCGATCACGGCCTCGGCAAATTCCCGTGGCGCCTCCTGCGGCGGGTTGTGGCCGATGCCGCCCTTGAAGAGCCGATGCTCGTAACGGCCGGTGAAGCGCTTCCTGTAGGCGGCCGGCTCCGGATGCGGCGCGCCGTTGGCGTCGCCCTCAATGGTGATGGTCGGTACGCCGATGCTCGGGAAGGCCGCGAGCCTGCGCTCGATCTCATCATATTTTGACTCGCCCTGCGCCAGGCCGAGGCGCCAGCGGTAGTTATGGATCGAGATGGCGACGTGGTCGGGATTGTCGAGCGAGGCGGCCGACCGCGCGAAGACCGCGTCGTCGAGTTTCCATTCCGGGGAAGCCAGCTCCCAGATCAGGCGGGCGAAGTCCTTGGTATACTTGGCGTAGCCAGCCTCTCCCCGCGCCGTGGCGAAATAGTACTGATACCACCACTGCAGTTCGGCCTTGGGCGGCAGCGGCGCCTTGTTCGCCTCCTGGCTGCCGATCAGATAGCCGCTGACCGAGACCATCGCCTTGCAGCGTTCCGGCCAGAGCGCGGCGACGATGTTGGCAGTCCGGGCGCCCCAGTCATAGCCGGCGATCACGGCCTTCTCGATCTTCAGCGCGTCCATCAGCGCAATGACATCGGTGCCGAGCGCGGCCTGCTGGCCGTTCCGAGGGGTCCCGGCCGACAGAAAGCGGGTTGAGCCATAGCCGCGCAGATGGGGCACGATCACCCGGTAGCCGGCTTTCGCCAGAAGGGGCGCGACCTCGACATAGCTGTGAATGTCGTAGGGCCAGCCATGCAGCAGCAGCACCGGCGGGCCCTCCGCCGGACCGGCCTCGGCATAGCCAACATCGAGCGTGCCGGCCACGATCTGCTTCAGCGGAGCGAAGGAGGTCTCGCCAACCCTGTTGGTGCGGCCGGGAGCCGGGGCGGAGGTGCGGGTCTGGGCGCTGGCCGCGCCGATCGTATCGAGCTGCGCAAGGACGGTGCCGAGCGCCATTGTGCCGAGGAATTTCCGTCGTGGGTGGTCGATATGCTCTGACATGGCCGTATTCCCCTTTGCTCGAATGCAGGGAGAGGAAGCCTGTCGGCTGTATCGTGGCTGTGTCGCAAAACCCCGGAATTGAAAGCCCGCGTAGGATCGCGTTCCCCGGATACGCAAGCATACAATCAGCCCGGGCTCCCCGCTCCGGGGCATTCACGGCGGCCGTGGCGCGGGGCTGACGTCATCGTATGCCGATGTATCCAGTCCTGGAAACATCGACGATTCCTTGCGCATCGGACCAGTCCGCACACACGCCGGACATTTCAGCTTGGGACTGGCACTGCCGCAAGCCGCCGCCTGTCGCGGCGTCAAGGATGGAGCGGTTCATGACCAAGATCGATAAAGTCCTCTACACGGGCAAAACCCATACGGTGGGAGGGCGCGAGGGTGTCTCGCTCAGCGCCGACGGCCGGCTCGATATCAAGCTGTCGCCTCCCGGCAGCTCGGCTCCCGGCACGAATCCTGAGCAGCTCTTCGCCGCTGGGTGGTCGGCCTGCTTCATCGGCGCGATCGGCATCGCCGCCGCAAAGCGCAAGCTTGCCCTGCCGCCGGACCTTGCGGTCGATGCCGAAGTCGATCTCGGCATGACCGACGGCGCCTATCTCCTGCAGGCGCGTCTCACTGTCAGCCTCCCCGGCCTCGCCCGGGAGTTGGCCCGCGACCTCGTCGACGAGGCTCACCAGACCTGCCCCTATTCCAAGGCCACCAGGGGCAACATCAATGTCGCACTGAACGTCGTCTGACGGTGATCCGGGGCCGGCCATCGGCCGGCCCGTTCGACCGTTCGGCTTGATGGGCCCGGTGTCGGCTTGCCGACACCGGGCTTTCGTCTCGCGGTCGGCAACTCAATTTGCGGCGCCGGACAGCAGGGAGGCGATCGCCGGAAGCCATGACGCATCGTGGATGTCGCGGCTGTCCCAGGCGCAGGGAACCGCGGCGAGCGCCGCCACCGCCAGCGCCACGAAGACGACCTTGATCCCAGATGTCCTTTTCATGGGGTGTTCCTCCAGATCCTCCGGAACGGGCGCCTTTCAGGCGGGCACCGGCAAGAAGACGGCCTTGGTCTCGAGGAAGGCCACGAGGCCTTCGGGCCCGCCCTCGCGCCCGACGCCGGAGAACTTGCGGCCGCCGAACGGCACGGACGGGGCAAGTTCGACGCCGTTGATGCCGACCTGGCCCGTGCGGACCCGGCAGGCGAGGGCGTAGGCCCGCTCCACATCCCGGCTGTAGATGCTTCCGCTCAATCCGAGCTCGCTGTCGTTCGCGATGCGGACCGCCTCGTCCTCGTTGTCATAACCCTGGATCGTGACGACCGGCCCGAAGACCTCCTCGCGAGCGATCGCCATGTCGGGGGTCACATTCACGAAGACCGTCGGATCGATGAAATGGCCGCGATCGAAACCTCTCGTGCGGCCACCGCCGGTCACGATCTCGGCGCCCTGCCGTATCCCCTCGGCGATGTATCCGAGAACGCGGTCGGCTTGGCGCCGGTTGAGCACCGGCCCGATTTGGGTCTGGGGATCGCGGGGGTCGCCGACGCGAAGCCGGCCGATGATCCCGACATAGGCATTGACAGTCTCGGCAAGGCGCGCGCGCGGAGCGAGGATTCTCGTCTGTGCGAAGCAGATCTGGCCCGAGAACGGCATGGTGAATGGCGCGAGCGCGGCCATCGCCGTAGGCAGGTCAACATCCCCCAGCAGGATCGCCGCCGACTTGCCGCCGAGTTCGAGCGTCGCGCGCGCCATCCGATCTGCCGCGGTGGCCCCGATCTGCCGCCCGGCAGCGACGCTGCCGGTGAAACTGATCTTCTCGACAGCCGGCGATGCAACCAGATACGCGCTTTCCTCACGATCTCCCGTGATGACGTTGACGACCCCGGCCGGAATGCCTGCTTCGTGCGCGCACTCGGCGACGAGGAGACCCTCCAGGGGACTTTCCACCGGCGACTTGAGGATGCAGCTGCAGCCGGCAGCGAGAGCTGCGCCGAGCTTGTGGGCCGTGATCGGGAATGTCGCATTCCACGGCGAGATCAAGGCGGCGACGCCGACCGGCTCGCGGCGAATGCGAGCATGGCCCCTGGCCGTCGGCCGCCGGTCCTCGAAAGCGAAGCTGCCGGCAAGGTCGGCATAGTATGCGTAGCGTGCGAGGCCTGTCCTGACGAGGTTTGCGGCCAGAGAGACCGGCATTCCAACCTGTGCCGTCGAAAGGCGCGTCAGCAGTTCAAAGCGCTTTTCCAGCAGTGCGACGAACCGCTTCAGGTAAACGGAGCGTTCCGGGCCCGTCATGAGGGGCCAGGGGCCCTGATCGAAGGCAGCGCGTGCGGCAGCTATCGCCCGGTCTACATCGCTACGGTCGGCGAGCGGGAGGTCGGCAAGGGCATCTTCGGTCGATGGGTCGATGACCGTGGTGCGCTGGGCCGAATGGCTCGGGATCCATTCTCCGCCGATATAGAAGCGCGAGATGAGGTTTCGGGACAGGTCTTCCTTGATGTCGAGCATGGCAGGTCTCCTTCGTTCATCCCGAAGGCTGCTGCGATCGCGTATCGCGGATGTGTCCGGAAAGAGCCCAAATGTATCGCGTCGTACCGGGGCATGCCTTGCGCGACCTGCCCAGGCGCCGTCGGGTCCTGAGACGTCTCGGTCTGCCTCATGCGAGGTCCGTCGTTCGGGCTGTGCCGATCTGCGAATGTGCTGAGGAGACGAGGCGCCAGATATCGTCCAGCGCACGCATGTCACGCGTATCGCGTCCCTCCGACGGGCTGCGGTGGAGCGGTGCAATCAGCTCGAACGCGTCCGAGAGCCGGCCACGTCCGATCCAGAGCCGGGCGAGATCGCTTGCGCATCTTACCTCCCACGCTCTCGCCCCTTGCTGCCGAGCGCTTGCGAGTGCTTCCAGCAGCAATTCCTCGGACCTACCCGCTCGGCCGCAGGAGGGGTTCGGGATCCTGGATTGCATGCGGAGCAATTCCGGGAGGGCGAAACCATCACCGCCGTTCTTGCAGCGCTCGATGGCCCGCTGGACCAGATCCAGGGCCTCCGAGCCACGTCCGCTCTCAAGGTACCCTTCGACCAGAGCCATTTCGAAGGTCGTTGTCAGCATCTCGTATCGATTGGATTGCAGGCGCGCCAGACTGGTCCGGATTGAGGCGATCGCCTCCTGCGGGTGGCCCATTTTGATGGCGAGCGCTCCCCTCAGACCTTCGAGGGCGGCAATATTGGGCCCGAGCCCGTTCAACTCGCTAGATCTGGAAAATTCGTCAAGCGTGGCAGCCGCTTGATCGAGTTCCTCCATCCACAAGTACAGCGAGACCGCACCCAGCAATGCGATGCAATAGGTCACCGGGTGATCGAGCGCGGCGGCTTCGGAAATCGTCTGCTCGACTTGTTGCCTGGCTTGATCCGGATAACCCTGGAGCCACAGCGTGCGGGAGAGGGCGATGCCGGATCGGTTCCGGTAGTCGAAGCCGTAGTGGAGCGTCCAGCTGCGTCGCGACGGAAGACTGAGGCGCATCGCGTTTTCGAGTTCTGGCCGCGCAAGGGCCTGATTGCCCATGAGATGCTGCGAGACGCCAGCGAGAGAGGCTGCGACCGCAATGGCTTCCGGTCGGTCAATGTCCTTGGCGACCTCGACGGCCTGCTGCGCCCACATCATTGACGACCGGAAGTCTCCAATCCGCTCGAAGAATATCTGAAGGCGAGCCAGCAGCCGCAGTTGCCCCCAGGTGTCAGCCAGGGCTTGCGAGATCGCAAGGGCGCGTCGCAGCGCGACCTCGGCTTCATCGACACTGCCACGGGTGAACATCAGCGTGAGGCCGAGAGCCGCTTGGAGTTCCATCTCGCTTGCCGTGCCGCGATGTCGGTCATCGAGCCTTGCGATCGCCTGCTCACACCAGTCCCGGCACTCGACGAGCAGCGAAAGCGACAGAAGCAGCGGAATGCTCACCGCGGCCAATGGGACGCCGATTTCGAGATCTCCATGCGGCCCGAAACTCCAGGCCAACGCGCTTCTGAGGTTACCGAGTTGGCTGGACCAGCGGGCGGCTCGTTCGAAGCCTTCTTCCGATGCGGGCGCGGCTTGCGTGAGTCCTGCGAGATAGTACGCCGCATGGCGACGCGACGTATCCTGGACGTCCTCGGCTCCGCGAACGCTGTGTTTTTCCTTGGCGAAGGCCCTCGTCATCTCCAGCAATCTGTAGAAATCCGGATGCTTCGATCGATCCGGCACGATCAGCCCTTTGGCGACAAGGTTGTCTACGGCCGCCGCGGCAGCCTGCGTATCAATCCCGCCATCGGCGACGACAAGGCGGGCGGCGTCGACCGGGAACGGCCCCCAGAACACCGACAGTCTCTCAAGCGTCCGCTGCTCGACCTCAGGCAGGAGATCGTAACTCCAATCGAGCGTCGCCTGCAGAGTTTGCTGCCTGGGAACCGCGGTTCGCCGTCCGGACCAGAGCAGGCTGAGGCGTTTGCCCAGATCGGTGAACGTCGCCTCCACGCCGTGCAAGGCCGCCCGCATGGCCGTGAGCTCGATGGGCAGAGCCAGCCCGTCGAGCCGCCGGCACATCTCGGCAATGAGACGAGCCTCGCCGACGCTGGTTTCGAATGCGGCATTGCCGGCCGCTGCCCGCTCAAGGAAGAGTTCGACCGCGGGAAAGCCGGACAGTTCTTCCAGTGTCAAAGCCGTCGCATCTGCAGGACATTGGAGGGGACCGAGCCAGTGAACCTGCTCGTTTCGTGCTCGCAGCGGCTCGCGGCTGGTCGCGAGGATGCTCACCCGTGGCGCCGCCTCCACAATCCGCTCCGCAATTCTCGACACAGCGTCGACGAGGTGCTCGCAATTGTCGATGATCAGCACCAGTTCGCGAGTCTCAATCTGTGCGAGAAGCGCTGCCAGCGGATCCTCGGTCTGAACCAGGATGCCGAGCGCTCCCGCAAATGCCGAGGGGACAAGCGAGGCATCCGCGAAAGATGAGAGGTCAGCGAAACTGACCTCCCATCCCTCGCGCGACAGCCGGTGACCCGTCTCCACCGCAAGCGCCGTCTTGCCCGAGCCGCCGGCGCCGACGATCGTGAGGAGCTTAGGCTCGGCGAGCAAACCGAGAACCAGCTCGATATCCGCCTCTCGGCCGATCAACCGCACTCGCGGCGGCAGAGCTTCCGCACGGCTGAAGGAGGAGAGCCGCGGCGCCCCGGCACGCAGATCTCCCGAGAGTGATGGGCGGGCCTCGCTCGCAACCTGCCCGTTGTTGACCTGACCGACGAAGGCGTAGCCGACCCCGACCTGCGTCGCGATATAGCGTGCTCCGTTTCGGCCGTCCCCCAGGGCCTTTCGCAACCCGGCCATCTGAAACCGGAGGCTGCTTTCCTCCACGACGACATCAGGCCAGACCCGGCTGAGCAATTCCCGCTTGGAGAACACGCGCCCGGGCCGCTCGATGAGTGCAAGCAGGAGGTCGAGCGCTCGCCCACCAATCCCGACGGGACGGCCTTCTTCCGTGAGCAGCCGCGCGCCTGGCGAAAGCCGGAAGGGCCCGAAGGTGATCTGCTCGGGCTCGCGACTCGAAGGTCGAGGCTCCACGCGACACCCTCTCTCGATCTTGGCTGCCTGGGCGAATTGGCTGCCTTGGCGGGCCGGCTGCAGCGAGAACGACCTGCAACATGCCCGGGGAGCCGAGCGACAAGAGAAAGTCTATCATATGATCCGTGCCGCCAACACCGCCCGTCTCGACGCTGCCAAAACTCGCCGCGACGCGGGCCCAAACAGGCGCTGGCAGGAACTAACGACCTCTCACTGGCGATTCGGAGGCCACCGCGCCAGCGTAAGCTCTCATCCGAAAGAATGCGGAGTTCAGAGATGCTGTTCTTGCCGGTTCATTGTCACAACCATGATGTGACGGCTGCCGTTTCGCCAGCTTCCGGGGCAGGCGGATCGATCGCCGCGCGCGCTATCGAGATGGCGAGTGGATGGCTGCGTGGCGGTCGAAAACGCACCGCTGCGAAAGTTGGCGACCCTCGGACATCGACGGAATTGCTGGCGAGCGTCTCGCACGATCTCCTGACCCCGATCACGCGCATGAAGCTCCGTGCCGAGTTGATCAGCGCCTGCGCGGTCCAACAGAAGTTCATGGCCGATCTCGACGAAGTCGACGGGCTCGTCCGCAGCATTCTCGCTTACGCGGCCAGCGCTCATGGCCGGGCGGAGGCGTGCGTTAACGTTGAACTCGCCTCATTGCTGCGTTGCCTGACATTGGATTATCGGGATTCGGGCAAAGACGTCGAATTATCGGATACGTTCCCGGCCGTTGTCCCGACCCAGCCGCGGTCGCTTCGGCGCATCCTGACGAACCTGATCGATAACGCCCTCAAATATGGCGGCGCGGCGGAAATCGCCATGGAGATCGATGAAGGGGCGTCATTGAGCATCCGCGTGCTCGATCGTGGACCGGGGTTGCCGGAAGAACACTTGCGCACCGTCATCAGGCCCTTCGTGCGTCTTGGATCCGGCTCGAATGTCGCGGAAGGGTTGGGGTTGGGGCTCGCGACGGCCAGCAATCTGGCACATGCGCTGAGCGGATCGCTCTCCCTCAGCAATCGCGAAGGAGGCGGCCTGAAGGCAGAACTCCGGCTCCCAGGATATCGCCAACCTTGTTAGCGGCCCTCGAAATACAGAGGCCCAAGACGGGACGTGCCACTTCCGACATTCGTGCTCTGATTGCGAGCCGCTTCGCGATCGCGCCATCGGCGGACCTTGGGCCAGCGCCAGTGGCGGTCGTTCAGGTTGTCGCCGGGCTCCGTCGAGTTTCGACCATGGCTTGGAGGAACTGATCTCAAGCCGAGGCGGCGCGTCCTGGTCGAAGGCTGCGAACTGAGCGGAGCCCGAATGCATCGCGCCCGGCAGCGCGTCAAGCTTGGCCAGGAGCCGACCTCGAAATCAGAGCGCGGCGGACGTTGCGTGGACAGGCCCCGAGACGGGCCTGTCCCTTCGTGAGCCTTCAGCGGCCTGCTGCCGACAGTCGGCCGAGGCGCGAAACATAGTACGCGCCGGCCGCCTGCAGCGCCTGGGTATCCGCGCGCCGGGCGTCGTAGAGGAGGAAGGGCTCCGCCCAGGCCAGCGCACAGCGATGGGCGGTCGCTTCCAACGGCTTTAGTAGATCGCGCAAGGAGAAAAGGTTGGCGCCGTCTGGGGCATAGGCCGCCTCGACGTTGCCGGCGGTCGCCACGATCAGGAGCGGCTTCCCGGCGAGCGTCGCGCCCTCGGCCTCATAGGCCAGGTAGAACATCCGGGTCAGGACAGCGTCTTGCCAGGCCTTGAGCAGCGACGGCGTCGAGTACCACTGCACTGGGAACTGCAGCACGATACGTTCGGCGGCGACGAGCCGGGCGACCTCTGCGTCGGCATCGACGCGCCCATCGGGATAAAGTGCCTGCATGTCGACGATCTCGACCTCCGGCAGAGTGGTGGCGGCGTCGAGAAGGGCACGGTTGGCGCGCGAGCTCGCGAAATGGGGGTGAAACAGCAGGATAAGGGTCTTGGTCATGGCATCCTCCTTCGGGGAACGAGGCGAGGGTGCCTTTCGCGAAAAAATCACTCCAATGGATGATCAATATATCCTAATATCCATACCATGAATTTGCGGTCGTTCGATCTCAACCTGCTCGTGGTGCTCGACGCGCTGCTCGACGAGGCGCACGTCTCGCGCGCGGGAGAGCGAATCGGCCTGTCGCAGCCTGCCATGTCGAGCGCGCTGGAGCGTTGTCGCCATCTCTTCGCGGACAGGCTGCTGGAGCGCGGTGCGGGCGGAATGGTGCTGACCCCGAAGGCGCAGGCGCTTGCCGCCCCGATCAAGGAAGTTCTCGCCGGCATGGCGGCCCTGCTCGACAGGCGCGAGCCGGACCTGGCGACGATCCGCCAGACCGTGCGCGTCGTCATGGCCGATCTGCCAGCCGTCGCCATCGGTCCGGCGCTTCAACGCCGACTTGCGCAGACTGCGCCCGGTATCACGGTCGTGGTAATGCCCTGGCATGGCGCGGCGGCGGCGCTGGACGGGCTCGGGCGCGGGAGCATCGATCTCGCCGTCTCGGTGTTCCCGAAGGTCGATGCCGATTTCACCCGTCGGGAACTGCTTCAGGAGCACTATCGCGTGGCGATGCGGCGGGGCCATCCGGCGGCGGGCGCCTTCGATCTGGACCGCTGGCTCGCCTATCCGCACCTGCTGGTCTCGGGGCGCGGTGACGCGCGCAGCCCGCTCGACGAAGCCCTGGCGTGTATCGGCCGGGCGCGCCATGTCGGCATGGTCGTGCCGAGCTTCATCATGGTGCCGCCGCTGCTGGCAGAATCTGACATGATCGGGCTTCTACCGAGCCGTTGCCTGCCGGAGCGGGTCAGGGGCGAGATCGTCGCCTTCGAGCCGCCGATCACCGTCGAAGGCTTTCCGCTGCACAGTGCCTGGCACAAGCGCCGCGCGGCGGACCCGGCGGTGCAGCATGTCGCGAGGCTGATCGAGGAGCTGGTTGCGGCCCTGCCGGGCTGAGAACGCGATAGCGGCCCCGCCCTATGGCGCTGTTCGCGGCCGTGACGCGCCAATTCCGGAGATTGGCCTTCGCCTGAGGGCAGACCTTGTGAAATCGCCAGCCGTCAGAGGGACGATAGGGTCAGCGAGCGTTGCAGGTGATCTGGACGCTTATGTTGCCGGCCTCATCGGCCAGGTCCGAGGCGAGGGCTTGTCGCGGATGCGAGCGGGGCCACGGCTGGACGGTATGCTCTTGCCGTTTCATGCTCTTGGCGTCGCGATCCGAGGCCGCAAGCATGCATCCGTTTCCAGAAGCCGCCGAGCCCATCCTGCGAGTCGTGCTGGGCCTGGCGTCGGGCCTTGCCATCGGATGGCAGCGCACGGTTCGGCACAAGAGCGTGGGCATCCGGACCTTCGGCATCGTCGGGCTCGGCACGGCGGCGGTCGCCAGCGTGTTCAGCGAGACGCTTTATCCCGATGCGGCGAGCCGGGTCGTGCAGGGCGTGCTGACCGGCATCGGCTTCCTCGGGGCGGGGCTCATCATCCGCCGCCCTGACGATCCCATGCCGCATGGGCTGACGACGGCGGCGGCGATCTGGGTCACGGCCGCGCTGGGCTGCGCGGCCGGGCTCGGCCATTGGCCGGTCGTCGTCACGGCCACGCTGCTGGCGCTGGGGCTGCTCTTCCTCGACCATTCCCTGGAGATGCGTCTGCAGCAGCGGCATCCCTTGCCCGAGAGCGAGAAGGAGCCCCCGAGGGACCCCTGAAACTCCGAGAACCTTCGGCGCGCTGCGGCGTTTCCCTTCAAAGGAGCTCGCCGCCATGATGTCAGACTATACCGCCGCGCCCGACAATACGCCTGCGGTTCCGCAGCCGCCGCCGGAAGCGCCGCCGATGACGCCGGGCAACGTGCCGCCAGCCCCGCCGGTCGAGTCGCCGCCCGACGAGGAACCTCTCGGCATCCCGGCGGAGCCGCCGCCGGAGCTGCCGCCGAACGCGCCTCCGGAAGCCCCGCCGGCGACGCCCATCGACCTGCCGCCCGGCCGCGACCCGCGCCAGCCGCAGGAGTGACGGCTTTCGCCGCGCGATCTCAGAGTGGCGGCGCCTCGCCGCTGCCGATGTCCCAATAAAGCCCTGCCATCGCGGTCAGCCCCTCGCGGGCGATCGTCACGGGCAGGTGCTCGTCCGGGGCATGCTGGGAGCAGCCGGGGTAGGAATGCGGCACCCAGATGGTCCGCAGCTTCAGGACCTCGGCAAAGATGTCGTTGGGGAGAGAGCCGCCGAGATTGGGCAGCAGCGCCGGTTTCTTCTCGGTGCTGCGGGCGATCGACTCGATCGTGAAGCGCACCCAGGCGTCGTCGGGATCGAGCCTTGTCGCACCGAAGCGCTCCGTGCCCGGCATGATGATCTCGACCATCGGGAAGCCCTGACGGTCGAGATGGCGGCGCAGGGCCGGGACGACGTCGCGCGGGTCGATCCCGACGACGAAGCGCAGCGCGCAGCGGGCCCAGGCACTGGGCGGCACGGCGTTGACGGGCGTCTCCGGCACGCCGGATTTCATCGCCAGCACGTCGAAGGAGCACCAGCCGAAGACCTGCTCCGCCGGCGACAGGCCGGGCTCGCCCCAGTTCGGATCGATCACCGGCCCGTCCGGCCCGCCATCGACTTCGCAGTCGGCGACTGCGCGGCGTACCCCCTCCGGCAGTTCCTTCGGCACCCATTCATGGATTCGGATCTGCCCGGTGGGCGAGGTGATCGAGGCGATGGCGTGGGCGAGCTGGATCGCCGGATCGGAGAGCAGGCCGCCCCAGTTGCCGGAATGATGACCGCCCTCGCGGGCAACGATCTGGAGATCGAAGGTGATGACGCCGCGGGCGCCCAAAAAGACCGTGGGGCGTTCCGCGTTGAGGCGCGGGCCGTCGGAGGCGATCAGGATGTCGGCTTTCAGCAACTCCGCTTCGTCCTGGCAGAGCTCGCGCAGGCCGGGCGAGCCGGATTCCTCGCCCATCTCGATCAGGTACTTGGCGTTGAAGCCGAGCTTGCCGCGCGTTTCCAGCACGGCGCGCAGGCCGTTGAGGTTGATCAGATGCTGGCCCTTGTTGTCGACGACGCCGCGCCCGTACCAGCGCCCGTGCTTCTCGACGAGCTTCCAGGGTGAGAGGCCCTCGCTCCACTGCGCATCGAGCCCGCGGATGACGTCGCCATGGCCATAGCCGAGGATCGTCGGCAGGGACGCATCCTCGATCCGCTCGGCGTAGAGGAAAGGGCCCTTGGCCTTCGGGTGGGTGAGGATGCGGCAGGTGAAACCGAGCGATTCGAGCAGGGGCCGCATCTCCTGTTCGAGATACTCGCCGAGGACGGGCGCGCGGTCCGGGTTCTGGCTCTCGCTGGGAATCGCGACGAGGCGGGACAGGTCCGCTTTCATGCGGCCCGAGTCGAAATAATCCTGAGCGTTCGCGATCGCCTGCGCGCGGGTCATGTGTGGTGGTCTCCGAATAGCCAGGTCGGCACAGTGGCGGGGGACGAGTGATCGCGCCAGTGCGGGAATGCTCGGGCTAGCTATGTCCGCTGGACAAGGCGCCTGGTCTCGACCAACAAGACACACAACGATCCGTCACGACGTCATCCCGGGCGAAACGAAGTGAAGACCCGGGATCCATTCCGGACCGTTTCCGATCATGGTTCCGGCATGGATCCCGGATCGACGCCGCCTGCGGCGCCTTGTCCGGGATGACATCGGGGTTCTTCTCGACCGCTTCTGGCAACCGCCTCATGATCTTCAGGCCCCATCCCCACCAGCTCACCGCCCGCGACGCCATTCTTGCGGCGCGCGCCAGGGGGGCCGCCGGTTTCCTGCTCGGCGACCTGACAGGACTCGGCAAGACGCTCTCCGCCTGGCTCGCGCTCTCCGCCATGCCGGAGGAGGAGGTGCTGGTGATCTGCCCCAAGGGGGCGATCCCGCAATGGCGGCGCACGATGACGCTCTCGGGCCTGCCGGCGAAGCGCGTGACGCTGATGAATTTCGAGAAGACCAAGTCGCTGCTCGCCGCGCCCGCCGATTCCAGGAAGCGGTCTGTGCGGGCGAAGAACAACGAGCTGGCGAAGCTCGGTACGCCCAAGCGCGTCTGGCCGCTGGTGGTGATCGACGAGGCCCATCGCATCCGCAACCCGAATTCGCAGCAGGGCCTGGTCTGCCGGCAGATGGCGGCTGCGGCCGATTTCACGCTCTATATGAGCGCGACCGCCGGGCAGTCGCCGCATGAACTGTCCTATCTCGCGCCGCTGCTGGCCAGGGCGGCCGGCATGCCGAGCGCCGATCTCGACGGGTTCCGCGCTCTGATGAAGCGGCTGAAGATGGGCCGCGCGAAGGGGCGGTGGAAGAACTGGAGCTGGGAGCCGAACGAGGCCGACCGCAAGGTCATGGCCGATCTGCTCTATCGCGGCGCCCATGCGATCGGGCTCCGGCGCCGGCCCGAGGAGATCGCCGGTTGGCCGGAGGTGCAGCGGGAACTGGCGCCGATCGCTCTGGATGGCCCGGCACGCAAGCTCTACGAGGCGACCTGGCGCGAGTTCCGCAAGGAGCTGGGGCTGGCAGGCGGCTCCACCCGCAAGCCGCAGGGCTGGGCCGCGGACCTGCGCTTTCGCCAGAAGGCGAGCCTGCTGCGGATCCCCGGCACGGTGGACTTTTGCGACGATCTGCTGGGCAATGACGAGCAGGTCGCGATCTCCGTGGCTTTCCTGGAGACCAGCGCGATGCTCGGCGATGCCTTGCGCGGCCATGGCTGGCGCGTGGGCGAGATCAACGGGGAGCGCTCCGGCACCCAGAACGAGGAGACGCGGATCGCCTTCCAGACGGGGGCTCTCGACGCGGTGATCTTCACGGTGACCGAGTCGATTTCGCTGCATCGCGGGGAGATGCCGGGTGGGGAGCGCGAGCGGGCGCTCGTCATCCACGACATGCGCCATAGCGCCATCCAGCTCCAGCAGATCGAGGGGCGCTGCCACCGTGACGGCCAGCACGCCACCATCTTCTATGCCTATGCCGAGGACACGGTGGAGGAGGCGGTCGCGGGCACCGTCATCCAGCGCATGGCGGCGATGGAGGGCCTCGCCGGCGACGACACGCGCATGCTGGAGGCAATCGCCGAGATCGTGGAAGGGCGGCTGGGCTGAACCTCTCCGTCATTGCGAGCGAAGCGAAGCAATCCAGGGGGCGTCAAGCTCTGCCGCGTCTGGATCGCTTCGCTTCGCTCGCAACGACGGCGAATCTCTAACCCTCGCCGCGCTCCGGCCCCAGATGCGCCAGGCGCTCGCGCACCTTCGCATCGTCCAGCAATTCGCCCGCCTCGCCCTCGAGGCGATGCCGCCAGTTCGGCTTCTCGGTGGTCGTGCCCGGCACGTTCGGCTGCGTGCGGATGGCCAGCGCGTCCTCGATCGCCAGCAGCTTCAGCGTGCAGGGTGATCTGGCGATGTAGCGGATCGCGGCATCGACCACCGGCTCGGTCTCCTCCGGCGCGGGGCGTTCGCCCTGAACCAGGCCCTCGCGCTCCAGCGAGCCCCAGAAGATGCCGCGGTCCCAGGCCCGCTGCTCCTGCAGGGCCTGGGGCTGCTCGCCATCGTCGATATCGGAGCCGGCCCACCAGCCGGCGGTCGGCACGAGATCATGGGTGGTGGTGAGTGCCGCGGCCGCAGGGTCCCAGTCTGCGGGCGGAATATAGCTGTGGTCGTCCCGCTCGAAGCGCAGCACCCGCAGGCCGGCGACGCCTTGGCCGCGGAGATAGCCGCGAAAGCCGTCGGGCAGGATGCCGAGGTCCTCGCCGATGAGGACGGCACGGTGGCGCCAGGATTCGAGCGCGATCAGGCGGAACATCGTTTCCGCGGGGAAGGCGACATAGGCGCCATCGACCGCGCTCGCGCCCTCCGGCACCAGCCAGAGCCGGCTCATGCCCATGACATGGTCGATGCGGATGCCGCCGACATGGCGCAGGCTGGCGCGCAGGGTTTCGATGAAGGGCGCATAGCCTGAGGCTGCGAGGCCGCGCGGGGAGAAGGTGGTGAGTCCCCAGCTCTGCCCCTCGGCTGAATAATAATCGGGCGGGGCGCCGACCGAGAGACCGGTCAACACTTCCTGCTGGCGGCTCCAGGCATGGCTGCCGGAAGCGTCCATGCCGATGGCGAGGTCGGCGATCAGCCCGACCTTCATGCCGCCCTCGCGGCAGATCTGCTGGGCTTGCCCGTAGGACCGGCCGGTGAGCCATTGCAAGAAGATCTGGTACTCGATCTCCTCCGCATGGGCCTCGGCGAAGGCGGCAACCTCGGCGCTGTCCGGGTCGCGATAGACCTCCTGCCAGCCGCGCCAGTGCCAGGCAGCCGGATCGCGCAGCAGCTCGCTGGCATGCAGCACTTCGAAGACGGCATGGCTGCGCAGCAGCGGCGAGGCTTCCGCAAGTGCCTGCTCGAAGGCGGCGCGCTGCGTGGCGAGGGCGTCATGTTCGCGCAGCCTGCGGAAGAGCGCGTGCAGCAGGCGCTGGCGCAAGGGCGACGCGAGCGGCCAGTCGATCAGCGGCTCGGCGGCGAGGGCCTCCATCGTCCCGCCGAGCCCTTCCTCGGCGATCACGGCGGCAACGAAGCCGGGCGGGAAGACCGCCTCCGGATCGGCATGGAGCGGGTTGTAGAACAGCCGCGTCGAGGGCGAATAGGGGCTGAAATGGCTTGGCGAGGCGCCGTAGAGGGCGTGGACCGGGCTGATCGCCAGCGCGTCGGCGCCGAGCCGCGCGGCCTTGCGGCCGAGTGCCGCGACGCCGGCGAAGGTGCCGATCCCGCCATCATGAGGGGAGCGCAGCGAATAGATCTGGGCGGCGAGGCCAAAGCCGGGCCGGCCGTCATTGAGATCGGCGAAGGTGGTGCAGCGCTCGGGAGCGGCGGCGACGGTGACATCGCCATCCGGCAGGTGGACCGTGTGATAGCCGGGAATGTCGAAGCTCGGAAGGGTGAGCATCCCGTTCTGGCTTTCGAGAGCCACGACGAGGCGGCGCTCCCCCGCTTCCAGCGTGATCTCGACCCTGCTGCCGGCCTCGCCCCGTACAGGCAGCACGACGATCTGCCCGATGCGCGTCGTGGTGAAGCGGGCCTCGGCGGCTGCGTTCGCCCTCTGCTCGCCGGCCGCAAGCGCTTCGCGCAATTCGCCTTCGCCATGGGTCTCTAGCCCGAACGCGGCGAGGATGGCCCGCAGGGTGCCTGGCGAGACGCTATGCAGCTTGCCGGCCTGATCGGTCCATTCCGGGGAGATGCCAGCGCGTGTCGCAAGCTGGCGCAGGAGGTCGTCGCTCAACGGTCGTCTCGCTTCAGCTTCGTTGTCAGAATCGCGCCGCCGTTCCGGACCGGCAACGCGCTCATGGAAAACCCGATCACGGCTTGCCGCCTACGCTGTCATGCTCGAGCACGATCAGCGCCAGCGGCGGCAAGGTCAGCGAGAGCGAATGGGCCTGGCCGTGCGAGGCGATGGCCTCGGCGGTCATCTCGCCGGCATTGCCGAGGCCCGAGCCGGAATAGAGCCCGGCATCGCTGTTCAGCCGCTCGCGCCAGAGGCCGGGAGCGGCCACGCCGATGCGGTAGCCTTGGTGCGGCGTCGGCGTCATGTTCGCGACGATCAGGAGCGGGGGCTGGCCGTCTCCGGCCGAGCGGGTGAAGGCGAAGACGGCGTTGACGTTGTCGTCGGCGATGACCCAGTCGAAGCCGTCGGGCGTGTGATCCAGCCGGTGCAGCGCCGGCGTCGCCTTGTAGAGCGCGTTGAGATCGCGCACGAGCTGCATCGTGCCGCGCCGGCGCTCGTCATAAGGGTGCGGCCATGGGAAGGGCGCATCGACCTTCCACTCGTCTTCCTGCCCGAACTCGCAGCCCATGAAGAGCAGCTTCTTGCCGGGATGAGTCCACATCATCGCCAGGCAAAGCCGCAGGTTCGCGAAGCGCTGCCAATCGTCGCCCGGCATGCGGGAGAGCAGCGAGCCTTTGCCGTGCACGACCTCGTCATGCGAGATCGGCAGCATGAAATGCTCGGAGAAGGCGTAGACGAGGCCGAAGGTGACGTCGTCGCCATGCCAGCCGCGATGCACCGGATCGCGCTGGAAGAAGCGCAGCGTGTCGTGCATCCAGCCCATGTTCCACTTGAAGTGGAAGCCGAGCCCGCCGAAATCGACCGGGCGGGTCACGCCCGGCCAGGCGGTCGATTCCTCGGCGATGGTGATCGCCCCGCGCCCGCGCGCTCCAACCAGCGTGTTGAGCTCCTGGAAGAAGGAGATCGCCTCGAAATTCTCCCGCCCGCCGAGATGATTCGGCACCCATTCGCCGTCCTTGCGGCTGTAGTCGCGATAGAGCATCGAGGCGACCGCATCGACGCGCAGCCCGTCGAGATGGAAGGTCTCCAGCCACCACAAGGCCGAGGCGATCAGGAACCCGCGCACCTCGCGTCTTCCGACATTGTAGATCAGCGTGTTCCAGTCGATGTGGAAGCCCTGGCGCGGATCCTCATGCTCGTAGAGCGCCGTGCCGTCGAAGCGGGCGAGGCCGTGCTCGTCGGACGGGAAATGCGCCGGCACCCAGTCGAGGATCACGCCGATTCCGGCGGCATGGCAGCGGTCGACGAAGCGGGCGAAGGCCTCCGGTGAGCCGAGGCGTGAGGTCGGCGCGAAAAGCCCGAGCGGCTGGTAGCCCCAGGAGCCGCCGAACGGATGCTCGGTGATCGGCATGAGCTCGACATGGGTGAAGCCCATATGGTCGAGATAGGGGATCAGGCGATCGACCGCCTCGTCCCAGGAGCCCATCTGGCCCCATTCGGTCCGAAGCCAGGAGCCGACATGGACCTCGTAGACGGAGAGCGGTTCATGGATCGCGTTGCGCTTTTCGCGCTTCGCGACCCAGTCGGAATCCTTCCAGTCGAAGGCCGGTGCGGCCGCGACGACGGAGCCGGTGCGCGGCGGCAGCTCATGTTGCCGGCCGAGCGGATCGGCCTTCCAGGGGAGGCGCTCGCCGCTCGCGGCCGTGATCGCGTATTTATAGACGGCGCCGGGGCCGATGCCGGGGATGAAGAGTTCCCAGATGCCGGGGCCGAGCCGCCGACGCATCGGGTGCCGGCGGGTGTCCCAGCCGTTGAAATCGCCGACGACGGCGAGATGGGAGGCGTTCGGCGCCCAGACGGCGAAGAGCACGCCCTGGATGCCGTCGATGGTGGCGGGATTGGCGCCCAGCCGCGTCGAGAGTTCGAAATGCCGCCCCTCGGCAAAGAGATAGATGTCGTCATCCGACAGCAGCAGGCCGAAGGAATAGGGATCGGCGGCCTCGGTGATACCGTCCGGCCACGAGACGCGCAGCCGGTAAGGTTCGTCCTCCGGCGTGGCGGCTTCGAAGACGCCATTGCCCTGCGTGATCATCGCGACCGCCTCGCGCGTTTCGCCGTCGCCGGTGACGAGCTCGACGTAATGGGCGCCCGGCAGGAAGGCGCGGACGAAGGAGCCGCCCTCATAGGGATGCCGGCCGAGTACGGCGAAGGCATCCGGATGGCGAGCCTCCGCCAGCATCGCAATGTCGTGCGGGGAGAGTATCGGGAGGGCAGGCGACGTCGAGCGCATCAAGGGTCTTTTCAAGAGGGGCGTGCCGCCGAGGCGCGCCTGGTCATGATGCAACGCAGCAGAGCCGGTCGGCGTTCCGGCCGCAAGATGGCGTCAGTTTGGGCTTGCCTGAGCCGGAACCAAGGGCCGATGCTACCGTTATTGGTCCGGGCGGATGCCCTCAAGCTTGGAGAGCCGAGATGAGTCGGGATCAGATTGTCCGCGACACCGCCTATGCGATTTGGGAAGCCGAAGGAAAGCCGCAGGGCCGTGACGCCGAGCATTGGCGCCTTGCAGAGGAGCGCGTTGCAGCGAGCACGGCCGGCGGCCAGGCCACGGCGAAGGCGCCCGTGAAGGGCAAGGCTGCGGCCTCCGCCAAGCCGGAAGCGCGCGAGCCGGCCAAGAAGGCCGCGACCAAGGCGGCGGCTGCGAAGCCGGCCGCAAAGTCTGCCGCCAAGACCAAGGCCTGAGCGCGCCACCGTTGTCATCCCGGGCCAAAAGCCCGGGTTTTGGCGTGATGGCAGGTCGGCTCGGCGCATGCCGCCTTCTCGATCGGATTGCAGCCCGAGGGCCCGGCCGCGGGATTGCGGAGCGGGCTTGTTTCACGCGTGAAATCAGGACGCCGATGGAGCTGCGGGGCAGGACGCCTTGCTCGCAGCTCTTCTGCGCGACGGGCCGTGGTCACGCCGCCAAAGCGCGGGCGTAGACGTCGGCATAGCGGAAGGTGGGCTTGCGCCAGTCGAAGCGCTTGGCCATGGCGTGCTCGCGCATCACGCGGAAGGCTCGCTTGCTGCGAAAGGCTTCGAGCGCGCGCGCGACGGCTCCCGAAAGCCCGGCGCCGGTGAGCGAGGAAAACAGGAAGCCTGAAAGCCCGTCGTCGATCGTGTCGACGAGCCCGCCCGTGCGGTAGGCGATCGGGAGAGCCCCGGAACGCTGCGCATACATCTGGCTCAGTCCGCAGGGCTCGAAGCGCGATGGCATCAGCAGGAAGTCGCTGGCGGCGAACAGGCGGCGGGCCTCGGCATCGTCGAAGCCGATGCGCGCCGCGACCGCGTGCGGATATTGCCGGGCCAGCTTCTCGACGGCGTCCTCGATGCGGGGCTCGCCCCGGCCGGTGACCACGAGCTGGCCGCCGCTGGCGACGATCGTCTCGGCCGCTTCCAGCGAGAGATCGATCCCCTTCTGGTGGACCAGCCGCGACACGATGGAGAAGAGCGGGCCGCGCGATTCCGGCAGCTCGAAGGTCCTGCGGATTTCCGCGGCGTTGCGCCGCTTCCACTGCCGGATGATCTGCTCGGAGGTCTTGCCGCCCTCGATCAGGGCGTTCCAGGAATCGTCGATGCCGTTGACGATGCCGGTCAGGCGGCCTTCGTCCATCCTCATCTTGAGCAGCCCGTCCAGTCCGCAGCCATGCTCGGGGGTGGTGATCTCGTGGGCGTAGGTCTCGCTCACGGTCGTGACATGCGAGCCGTAATAGATCCCGCTCTTCAGGAACGAGACCTTGCCGTGGAACTCGGCGCCGTTGACGTTGAAGGCGAGGTCCGGGATACCCAGCGCCGCCATGCGCTGCGGCTGGTAGAGCCCCTGATAGGCGAGGTTGTGGATCGTCAGGATCGACGGCGTCGCCAGCCCCTTCCAGCGCAGATAGCCGGCAGCCAGGGCCGAGGGCCAGTCGTTGACGTGGAGGATGTCCGGCTTCCAGTTCGGGTCGGCTTCGCCGGCAGCGATTTCGGCTGCGGCGAGCGACAGGCGGGCGAAGCGGATGTCGTTGTCGCCGAAATCGCCCCCCGCGAACGGGCCGTAGGGCGAACCCTCGCGGTCGTAGAGCTCGTCACAGAGCACTGCGTAGATCGTCAGGCCGTCGGCCGTCGCGAAACGGCCGAGCGACCAGGCCGGGAGGCTCGCGGTGCGCGGCATCTGCCGTACGATGTCCATCGCGGGCCTTGCCTGGCGCACCTGGCGGAAGCCGGGGAGCAGGACACGAACGTCGCAGAAAGCCCGCAACTGGCGGGGCAGAGCGGTCGAGACCTCGCCCAGGCCGCCAGCCTTGATGAAGTCGCCCATCTCCGAGGTGACGAAGAGCAGCTTGGTCGTCGCGGGAATGGGGGAGGGCCTGTCGTAAGGATCGTCCTTGACGGCCGGCGCATAAGTCAGGGCATGACCTGAGGTGGACGAGACACCTTCGGCGCCAGCCAACTTCAACACCTCGGCCATCGTAACGCCCCCGGACCCGCCAGAACGTCAACGTCCACGCCGCCCACCGGTTCCATGCTGCGGCGCGAAAATTTCATGCAAGTTCGAGGCCGATATCCGGAACGTTCGGCAACGCGTCACGTTCCTGCCTTCGCGACGAAACATGGCGGCTGGATATGACGGCGGTATTGCATCGGCAACCGTTCGTCCGCGTCAGCAGGGTTACAGGGGTCAAGAATGGCTGACGGACAGGCGAAGCAGTTCGAGGTGCGTGCGGGTCAGGCGACGGAGCTCGGGGCGGTGCATGACGGGGAGGGCACCAATTTCGCGCTGTTCTCCGCCCATGCGGAGCGTGTCGAGCTCTGCCTCTTCGACGAAAGCGGGCAGAACGAGACGGCACGGATCACGCTTCCGGAATATACCGACGAGGTCTTTCACGGGTATCTGCCGGGCGTGAAGCCCGGCCAACGCTACGGCTATCGTGTCCATGGCCGCTTCGCGCCGGAGGAAGGCCACAGGTTCAACGCCAACAAGCTCCTGCTCGACCCCTATGCCCGCGAATTCGCCGGGCAGGTCCTGTGGAACGAGGCGCATTACGGCTACGACGTCAACGCCGATGCCGACGAGGACCTGACCTTCAGCGAACTCGACAGCGCGCCCTTCATGCCGAAATGCGTCGTCGTCGACTGGGCGGCGGATGCGGCGGCGCCGGCCAAGCCTGCCGTTCCGTGGGATCGGACGATCTTCTACGAAACGCATGTGCGCGGCTTCACCAAGCTGCATCCGGCGGTGCCGCAGGATATGCGCGGGACCTTCGACGGGCTCGGCGAGCAGGCGATCATCGACTACATCAAGAGCCTCGGCGTCACCTCGGTGGAGCTTCTGCCGGTCCATGCCTATCTCGACGACCACCACCTCGCCGCCAGGAACCTGACGAATTACTGGGGCTACAACACGATCGGCTTTTTCGCGCCGATGCAGCGCTACGAGGGCAAGGCGCACCTCTCCTCCTTCCGCGACATGGTGCGCAAGTTCCATGATGCCGGGCTCGAGGTCATTCTCGACGTGGTCTACAACCACACCGCCGAAGGCAACGAGATGGGGCCGACGCTCTCCTTCAAGGGCATCGACAACTTCGCCTATTACCGGACGATGCCGGAGGAGCCGCGCTTCTACATCAACGACACCGGCACCGGGAACACGGTCAACACCAGCCATCCCCGCGTGCTGCAGATGGTGATGGATTCGCTGCGCTACTGGACGCAGGTGATGGAGGTGGACGGTTTCCGCTTCGATCTCGGCACCATCCTCGGGCGCGAACCGCATGGCTTCGACCAGCGCGGGGGCTTCTTCGATGCGATCGGCCAGGACCCGGTCCTGCGCAAGGTCAAGCTCGTCGGGGAGCCCTGGGACATCGGGCCGGGCGGGTATCAGGTCGGCGGCTTCCCCCCCGGCTGGGCCGAGTGGAACGACAAGTATCGCGACACGATCCGCGGCTACTGGAAGGGCGAGGAGGGCATGGTCCGCGATCTGGCCGCCCGCATCACCGGCTCGGGTGACATCTACGACCAGCGCGGGCGCCGGCCATGGTCAGGCGTGAACTTCCTCACCGCCCATGACGGCTTCACGCTCCACGATCTCGTCTCGTACAACGAGAAGCACAACGAGGCGAATGGCGAGGACAACAAGGACGGCCACGGGCACAATTTGTCCTTCAACTACGGCGCCGAGGGGCCGACCGAGGACGAGGGCATCATCGCCGTTCGCGAACGGCAGAAGCGCAACATGCTGGCGACGCTGCTGCTCTCGCACGGCACGCCGATGCTGCTCGCCGGCGACGAGCACGGCCACTCGAACCGCGGCAACAACAACGTCTACTGCCAGGACAACGAGATCGCCTGGATGCGCTGGGAGGAGCTGACCAGGCGCGACAAGGCGCTGACCGGCTTCGTCCAGCGCGTGGCGCAGCTGCGCGCCGAGCATCCGATCTTCCGCCGCGCTTCCTTCCGCGACGGCTGCGTCCTGCGCTGGGTCAATCCGGCCGGCGGCGACCAGCAGGAGGAGCATTGGGACGACGAGGGCCTGCGCTCCATCGGTCTCCTGATGCACATGCCCGATGTGGAAGAGGGGGGCGACGAAGCCCTGATCCTGTTCAACAGCTTCGACGGGGCCGTCGTGTTCAAGATCCCGCCGCGGGTGAAGGCAGGCTCCTGGTCGGTCGTGCTCGACACCGAGACCGGGCCGGATTCCGACGAGGGCCGCAAGGGCCTGAAGGCGGATCAGGAAATCACGCTCGCCCCGCGCTCGCTGATCGTCCTGATGTAACGGCGCGTCTGTCATTCCGAGGCATGCCTAAGGCATGAACCGGGAATGACAGACGCCTAGACCTTCCGCCAGATGCCCGCGCTTCGTGCGGGCATCTCGCCGTCGGCGCCTTCCGTTGACGGAATGAGCCTCTCCCACCGCCCGCCGGGCAGCCGCAGCGGCACGGTTTCGCGCGCGCGATTGAGAGCGATCAGCAGGCTCTCGCCATCGCCGCTGAGATGAAGGCAGAGCGCATCCAGCCCGCTCCATTCCGCATCCTCGATGCGGCTTCCATCGGGCTTCAGCCACACGGCGTCGGGCGGGTCGCCCGCGCCCGTCAGAAAATTGTCGAGGCTCAGCAGCGGATGCTCACGCCGCAGCCGGGCGAGCTCCGCGACGAAGGCGATCAGCTTCTCATCCGCATGCTCCCAATCCAGCCAGAATGCGGCATTGTCCTGGGCATAGGCGTTGTTGTTGCCATGTTGCGTCCGGCCGAATTCGTCGCCGGCCGTCAGCATCGGAATGCCCCGCGAGAGGAAAAGCGTGGCCAGCAGAGCGCGGATGTCGCGGGCGCGGGCGGCGAGGATGTCGGGGTCGTCGCTCAGCCCTTCGGTGCCGTTGTTCCAGCTGTGGTTGTCGTTCTCGCCGTCGCGATTGTCTTCGCCGTTCGCCTCGTTGTGCTTGGCCGCGAAGCAGGCGAGATCGGCGAGCGGAAAACCGTCATGGGCCGCGATGTAGTTGAGGCTCGCCCGCGGCCCGCGATGGTCCGCTGCGAACAGGTCGGAGGAGCCCGCCAGCCGTGTCGCCAGCGCGCCGGCCATCCCGCCATCGCCACGCCAGAAGCGGCGGACATCGTCGCGGTAGCGGCCGTTCCATTCGGCGAAGGGTGCGGGGAAGCGCCCCAGCTGGTAGCCGCCGGGGCCGACATCCCAGGGTTCGGCGATCAGGATCGCCTGCGACAGGTCCGGGTCCTGCAGCATTGCGCAGAGCAGCGGCGCATCGGGCGTGAAGCCCTGCTCGTTGCGGCCCATCACCGTGCCGAGATCGAAACGGAAGCCGGCGGCTCCCAGCCTGCGCCAATAGCGCAGCGCATCCATCGCCATCCGCACCGCCGGAGCGCGGTCGAGCGCCAAAGTGTGGCCGCAGCCGGTATCGTTGACCAGCCGGCCGGGATCGTCGGCGGCGTGGCGGTAGTAGACGGCGTTGTCGAGCCCACGCAGGCAGATCGTGGCGCCGAACTCGTCGCTTTCGGCCGTGTGATTGAAGACCATGTCGAGGATCACACCGATGCCGGCTTCGGCGTAAGCCTTGCAGAGCTTCGCGAGATCGGCCCGGCCGCCCGGCGCCAGGCGCGGATCGAGCGCGAAAAAATTGACGGGGTTGTAGCCCCAGGCATTGGCGAGGCCGAGCGGAGGCAGGTGGCGCTCGTCCATCCAGGCCGCGAGGGGCAGCAGTTCGACATGGCTGACGCCGAGGCGCTGGAGATGCGCGACGATGGCAGGTTCGGTCAGCGCGGCCAGCGTTCCGCGCAGACGCTCCGGCACCTCCGGATGGCGCATGGTGAAGGATTTGACCGCGAGCTCGTAGATGAAGGCCGGGTTTTCCCCGGCGCCCTCCGTCCCGGCCGGGGCCGGGGGGAGCAAAGGAGCGCCGAGCCTGCCTTCGACCACGCAACGCGGCGCCAGATCGGCGGTGTCTTCTCCGAACTGTGCCAGGCGAGGGTCCCAGCGGAAGGGCCGGTCGATCCGCGTCGCGTAAGGGTCGATCAGCAGCTTGGACAGGTCGAAGCGATGGCCGCGATCGGGCTGAAACGGGCCCTCGACGCGCAGGCCGTAATGCAGGCCCGCCCCAGCTCCGGGCAGAAACCCATGATGGATATCGCCGCTGCGGCAAGGCAGCGGCAGGCGCGCGACCTCGTGCTCGCCACCCGCGTCGAAGAGGCAGACCGAAACCCGCTCGCCATGGCGCGAGAAGACGGCGAAGGCGATCCCGTCTTCGGTCACCGTCGCGCCCATCCCTGCCGGCAGCGGGCAGGGAGCGATGGCGGGAGCCCTCATCGCCTGCTCAAAGTTGCGCGGCGGGCTTCAGCGGCACGTTCCAGATGCGCTCGGCATATTCGCGGATGGCGCGGTCGGCGCTGAACCAGGCGCAATGGGCGGTGTTGGTCACCGACATGCGCCACCACGTCGCCGGGTCCGCCCAGAGCCCGTCGATGCGCCGCTGCGCCTGGCGATAGCTCTCGAAATCGTTGAGCACCATGAACCAGTCGTTCGCCCGCAACCCGTCGACAAGGCCGGCATAGCGGCCGCGCTCGCCCGGCGAATAGGCGCCGCCCGCCACCGCGTCGAGCACGCCCTCGAGATGCGGCGCGTCGCGGATGACATCGGCGGTTGGGCGCGGGTTGCGCTTGGCGGCTTCGACCTGTTCGGCCGTCATGCCGAAAATGACGATGTTCTCTTCGCCGACGCGCTCGCCGATCTCGATATTGGCGCCGTCGAGCGTGCCGATCGTGACCGCGCCGTTGAGCGCGAATTTCATGTTGCCGGTGCCTGACGCTTCCATGCCGGCGGTCGAGATCTGTTCGGAGAGGTCGGCGGCCGGGATGATCGTCTCTGCCAGGCTGACATTGTAGTTCGGCAGGAACACCACCTTCAGCCGGTCGCGGGTGGTGATGTCGTTGTTCACGACGGCTGCGACGTCATTGATCAGGTTGATGATGGACTTGGCCGTCGCGTAGTTCGAGGCTGCCTTGCCGGCGAAGATCTTCACCCGCGGCGCCCAGTCCCGATAGGGCTCGGAGCGGATGGCGTCGTAGAGCGCGATCGTCTCGAGGATGTTGAGGAGCTGGCGCTTGTATTCGTGGATGCGCTTGATCTGGACGTCGAAGAGCGCGTTCGGATCGACCGTGACGCCGCAATCCTGACGGATGACCTTGGCGAGGCGCTCCTTGTTGGCGCGGCGGATGGCGCGCAGCCTGTCATGCAGCCCGGTGTCGCCGGCATGGGCGCCCAGCCGGCGGATCAGGCCGATATCGTCGGTGACGGCCTCGCCGCAGGTCTCCTGCAGCAGCGAGGTCAGCCCGGGATTGGCGCTGAACAGCCAGCGCCGCTCGGTGATGCCGTTGGTGACGTTGGTGATGCGATCGGGGAAGACCGCGTGGAGCGGGGCGAAGACCGTCTCCTTCATCAGGCTCGAATGCAGCGCCGAGACGCCATTCACCTTGTGCGAGCCGACGAAGGCGAGATGCGCCATCCGCACGCGCCGCCCATGGCTCTCGTCGATGAGCGAGAGGGTCGCCAGATCGGCTTCCGGATTGTCGCGCCTGACGTCGTTGAGGAAGCGCGCATTGATGCCGAAGATGATCTGCATGTGCCGCGGCAGCAGGCGCTCCATCAGCGCGACCGGCCAGGTCTCCAGCGCCTCCGGCAGGAGGGTGTGGTTGGTGTAGGAGATCGTGGCGCTGGTGATCGCCCACGCCGCCTCCCACTCCATCTTGTGCTGGTCGATCAGGAGCCGCATCAGCTCGGCGACGGCCAGCGAGGGGTGGGTGTCGTTGAGCTGGATCGAGACCTTGTCGGACAGGTTCTCCAGCGTGCCGAACTGGCGGTAGTGGCGCCGAACGAGATCCTGCAGCGAAGCCGAGGTGAAGAAGAACTCCTGCCGCAGGCGCAATTCCTGCCCCGCCGGTGTCGAATCGTTGGGGTAGAGCACCTTGGAGATGGCCTCGGCGCGGTTGCGCTCGGCGACGGCCCCGATGATGTCGCCCTGGTTGAAGGCGTCGAGCGAGAGCGGGTGCATGGCGCGGGCGCGCCAGAGCCTCAGCGTCGTCGCGTCGCGGCCGCGCCAGCCGACGATCGGCGTGTCGTAGGCCACGGCGAAGACAGTCTCCTCCGGTGCCCAGAAGACCTCGCCCGGCATCGTCGTGCCGGTGACGGAGCCGCCGAAGCCGATGCGGTAGGAGGCCTCGCGGCGCTCGAACTCCCAGGGGTTGCGGAAGGAGAGCCAATCCTCGGGCACCTCGATCTGCTTGCCACCGTCGATGCGCTGCTTGAACAGGCCGTGATCGTAGCGGATGCCGTAGCCCAGCGCCGGAACGCCGGTGGTGGCCATCGCCTCCATGTAGCAGGCGGCGAGCCGCCCCAGGCCGCCATTGCCGAGCGCGGCATCGGGCTCGATCGTCTCGATCCGGTCCAGATCGACGCCCAGCTCGCGCATCGCCTGCGCCATCGCACCGGTGAGGCCGAGATTGTTCAGTGTCTCGGCCAGCGAGCGCCCGATCAGGAATTCAAGCGAGAGATAATAGACCCGCTTGCGGCCAGTCGCGTAGCTTTCCTTGGTCGTCCCCTGCCAGACATCGATCGCGTGATCGCGCGCGGCGAGAATACCGGCGGTCAGCCAGTCATGCGGCTGTGCCACCGACGGGTTCTTGCCGAGCGAATAGGTCAGCTTGCGCAGGATTTCCGTCTTCAGCCGTTCGACCTGGTCGTCAGGCTCGAAGTGGACGGCGGGCTTGGAGCTGGCGACGGCGTGGTCGGACAAGGCGGGCGTTCCCTGCGGTTGCGGCCGGCGGGACTGTCGAGCGATCGAGCGCGCAAGTCCAGATCAAACTGCCCATATTGCGAATTCGGGTCCCGGCCGGCTGTACCCTCAGTCGCGGACTTCGGTGCGGGCCCGCTCGCCGAGGTTCCGCGCGCCTTCGACCGAGGAATCGGTCAGCCGGACGATGCTGTTCCAGGCCTCGCGCGTGTAGGCGCCCTGATGGACCACGGCGTCATAACCGACCACGAGCACGAGGATCACGAGCAGCAGGCGGAACAAGATTTTCTCCTTCGGGTCTCGCGAGCAACGCGGTTCCAGCGGCGGAGTTCCGCTTCTGCGGATCCGCCGCTGGCCAAGCCGGGGGCATCTGCAGATCGGCCCGGCGGCGACGAAGGCCGCGGCGCCCAACGACGATGCGATGAGACCTGTTGGCGGACCTGTGACGCCGGCATCTTCAACCCCGCACGGCTGAAGCCCAAGGCGATGCGGGCCGAGATGCCGATGACGTATTGGCGGAACCTGCCCGAGGCCGAACTGATTGCTCCCCTGATCGCGGGCGCAATGCGCCGAGCCGAGGAGATGGTGATGAAAGGGCCGACGCATCCGCCCGAACGACATGTCCGGCAGGCGCAGCGCCAGGCGGAGGCCGGCGCGGCCGAGGATGCCGCAGCGCTCGACAGCTGGGCAGCGGCGGCGACGGCGTTGCGGCTCGGGCAGGCGGCTTAGCAGCCTGCCGGTCCTGCAGGAAACCCCTTCGTCGTCCCGGCTTGATCGGGGACCCATTCCGGACGGGTTCAGGCATGGACCCCGGGTCTGCTCCGCGCTCCGCCGGGGATGACCGCGCTTCCATGAGCCAGGAAGCCGTCATCACCCGGCCATCAATTCCCTGAGCCGCAGCAGCGAGATTTTCTCCACCTGCGCCAGCGCGGCTTCGAATTCCTGCTCCGAGTCGTTCTTGAGCCGGGTCTCGAACGCCGCGAGGATGTCCGCCTTGCTCGCGCCTTTCACCGCCATGATGAAGGGAATGCCGAAGCGGGCCTTGTAGGCGTCGTTCAGGGCGGTGAAGCGCGCTCGCTCGTCCGGCGTCAGCCGGTCGAGCCCCGCAGAAGTCTGCTCACCGATCGATTCTTCCGTCATCTCGCCAGCGGCGGCGAGCTTGCCAGCGAGATCGGGATGGCCGCGCAGCAGCGTCGTCAGCCGCTCCCGGTCGCCGGCGCGCATGATCCTGGCCATCGCGGCATGGAGCGCCGGCGCCTCGTCATGGGCAGGCGTAATGCCGGCGTCAAACGCGGCCTCGGCGATCCAGGGCGCGTTCTCCCAGATGCGGCCGAAGACCTCGACGAAGAGCGCCTTCGGCACGGCAGACGGGCGATAGCCGCCGGCGGGCGGGTGATGGCGGACCCAATGCCGGGCGATGTCGAGGCGGGTCGCGACCCAGGCCTTGTCGTGGCTCTTCACGTAATCGAGGAAGCGCGCGAGCGCCGCGGCGCGTCCGGGCCGGCCGACGAGGCGGCAATGCAGGCCGATGGACATCATCTTCGGCGCGGTCTCGCCCTCGGCGTAGAGCGTGTCGAACGAGTCCTTCAGATAGGCGAAGAACTGGTCGCCGCTGTTGAAGCCCTGCGGCGTGGCGAAGCGCATGTCGTTGGCGTCGAGCGTATAGGGCACGGCGAGTTGCGGGCCCTTCGGCCCCTCGAGCCAGTAGGGCAGTTCGTCGGCATAGACATCGGCCGTGTAGAGGAAGCCGCCTTCCTCCATCGTCAGCGGAATCGTGTTTTCCGAGCTGCGGCCCTGATAGCAGCCGAGCGGGCGGGCACCCGTCAGCTCGGTCTGGATGCGGATGGCCTCAAGGATGTCGGCGCGCTCGCGCTCCTTGGGCACGTCGCGATAATCGATCCATTTCAGGCCGTGGGTCGCGATCTCCCAGCCGGCTTCCTGCATCGAGGCGGCGATCTCGGGATAGCGGGCCAGCGCGCTCGCCACGGCGAAGACGGTGACCGGCATGGCGCGCTCGGTGAACATGCGCCAGAGCCGCCAGTAGCCGGCGCGCGAGCCGTATTCGTAGATCGACTCCATGTTCATGTGGCGCTGGCCAGGCCAGGGCGCGGCGCCGACGATCTCGGAGAGAAAGGCTTCCGAGGCGGCATCGCCGTGCAGGATGTTGTTCTCGCCGCCTTCCTCGTAGTTGATCACGAACTGCACCGCGATGCGGGCGTGCCCCGGCCAATGCGGGTGAGGCGGAGTGCGGCCGTAGCCCTTCATGTCACGGGGATAGGCAGTGTCGGTCATGGCGGGCGGCGCTCGCAAAGTGATTCAGGTGACGGGTCTAAGGCGTGGGGAGGACAAGGGAAACAGCGCCGTCATTCGGGCTGCAAATGCCTCAGCTCCCGCGATAGGTCGTGTAGCCGAAAGGCGAGGCCAGCAACGGGACATGGTGGTGGCGGCTGGTGTCCGAGATGCCGAACCGCACCGTCACCACGTCGAGAAAGGCGGGCTCCCCCAGCGGCACGCCGCGCGCGCGGAAATAGGGGCCGATGGCGAAATCGATCTCGTAGATGCCTGCCCGCGTCGCTTCGGGAGCGAGCAGGGGGACGTCGGTGCGGCCATCGGCATTGGTGACGGTCTCTGCCAGCGTCTCCGGTCCGCCCGCCCCGATCCGCCGCAGCGAGATCGCGACGCCCGCTGCCGGAATCCCGCCATGGGTGTCGAGGATATGGGTCGTCAATCCGGCCATGATCAGCTCTTCGTTGTTTCGCGCGGAGGCCAGCAACTTGCATGCCGGCGCCAGCCAACCGTAATTTGCGGATCGGCGAAGTCCACCGGCCTGTCGGGCCGGCTCGCCCGGGCAGAGGACCGCGACCGCCATGCTCAGCGCCTATCTGATGGAATGGGGCAGCATGATGCTGCGTTGGCTCCATGTCATCACGGCGATCGCCTGGATCGGCTCCTCCTTCTTCTTCATCCATCTCGATGCGAGCCTGCGGGCTGCGCCGGACATTCCGCAGGGAACCGGAGGGCGCGCCTGGCAGGTCCATGGCGGCGGCTTCTACGAGATGCGCAAATACATGGTCGCGCCCGCCGTGATGCCGGCCGAGCTGACCTGGCACAAATGGCAGAGCTACTGGACCTGGATCTCCGGCTTCTTCCTGCTGGTCTGGGTCTATTACGCGCAGTCCGAACTCTACCTGATCGATCCGGCGGTGATGCAGCTCTCTCCCTTGGCTGCGGGCGCGATCGGCATCGCGGCGCTGGCGGGCGGCTGGCTGATCTATGACGGGCTGTGCAGATCGCCCCTGGGCAAGCACGACCTCTCTCTCGGGCTGATCGGCTTTGCCTATGTGGTCGCGGCGAGCTGGGCCTTCGCAAACGTCTTTTCGGGGCGCGGCGCGCTGATCCATACCGGTGCGCTGATGGCGACGATCATGACCGCCAACGTCTTCTTCAACATCATGCCGGGCCAGCGAAAGGTGATCGCGGCGCTGACGGCCGGCGAAATGCCCGATCCGAAATACGGCAAGGCCGCCAAGCAGCGCTCGACGCACAACAACTACATCACCCTGCCGGTGCTGTTCCTGATGCTGTCGAACCACTACCCGGTCACCTATGCCAATGCCGCGGTCATTCCGCTGCTGGTGGCGCTGGTGATCGTGGCGGGGGCGCTGATCCGGCATTTCTTCAATGTCCGCCATGCCGACCACGCGAAGTCCCCCTGGTGGTGCTGGGCGGTCGCGATCCTGGCGCTCTGGCTCGCTTTTTGGGTGGCCATGTCGGCCTCGCCCGGCGGGCGCGAGCGATTGGGCCTCGCGCCGCGTCAGGCAGCGAAGCCGATGCTTATGGCCGGTCTGAGCCTGCCGCCGACCGAGGTGACGGACATCGTCACCGGGCGCTGCGCGATGTGCCATGCGGCCGAGCCCACATGGCCCGGCCTGCAGATCGCGCCGAAGGGCGTGCTGCTCGAGGGGGCGGAGCAGATCGCCCTGCACGCCCGCGCCATCCGCACGCAAGCCGTGATGACGCATGCGATGCCGCCCAACAACCTGTCGGGCATGACGTCTGACGAGCGGCGGGTGCTGGCACGGTGGCTTGCGGGCGGAGCATCCTGAACGGCGCCGGTCGGCGATGGCATGTGCTCTTTCCTGAGCCTGCCGACAGCCCGTTCACGGATGCGTGAACTCATTCAGATTCGGTTCAGGTGAAATACCACAGTCTCCGGCCGCTGAGAGGCTGGAGACCGATCCCAAGAATGGGAACGTCCACGCCTTGGGACCTTGGGGGTTCCGTTGGAACGCGTGGACGTGCGGCGCGCCGGCTATTGGGCGGCGGGGATCGGTTTTGTCTTGGCATGGGGCGTCCTGTGCTGGCCCTGGCTTTCCGGGTCGGTCACGATTCCCTTCGACGCCAAGGCGCATTTCCAGGCTCAGATCCAGTTCCTCGCGCGGGCCATCCATTCCGGACAGTCGCCGTTCTGGAACCACAACATCTTCGCCGGATCGCCGCAGATCGCCGATCCGCAATCGCTGATCTTCTCGCCGGCGATCCTGTTGGCGCTGATCTCGTCCAATCCGAGCTTCCGCGAGGTCGATGCCTTCGTGCTGGCGCATCTGCTGTTCGGCGGGCTGGCGCTGATCATGCTGTTCAAGGACCGCGGCTGGCACCCGGCGGGCGGGCTTCTCGCCGCGCTGGTCTTCGCCTTCGGCGCCTCCGCGGCCTGGCGCGTGCAGCATGTCGGCCAGATCGCGAGCCTCGCCTTCTTCGCCATCACGCTGTGGCTGACCGCCCGGATGCTGCAGCGGAACTCGCTGCTTTCGGGCCTGTTCGCGGGGCTCGCCGGCGGGCTCATGGTGCTCGACCCCGACCAGATCGTGCTGCTCGGCGGTTACGTGCTGGTCGGCATCGTGGTCGCGCACTGGATTTCAGGCGGCTGGCCGGCCTTGCGCGCCAGCCTGGCGCCGCTCGCGGTGGCCTGCGCCGCCGGCCTGGCCCTGATCGCGCTGCCGATGGTGTGGACCTGGCTGTTCGCCGAAGCCACGACGCGGCCCGAGATCGACCTCGTCGAGGCTGGACGCGGCTCGCTGCATCCGGTCTCCCTGCTGACGGCCTTCATCGGAGACCTGTTCGGCGCGAAGAATCCCAATGTCGATTTCTGGGGGCCGTACAACAATCCCGGCTGGGCGAAGGAGCTCTTCCTGTCCCAGAACATGGGGCAGGTCTATTTCGGCGCGCTGCCGCTGCTGCTGCTGGTCGCGCCGGGGATGACGCGCGGCTTCCTGTGGGACAAGGGCATCCGGCCGCTGACCATCGGCTTCGGCTTCATGGTGCTGTTCGCGCTCGGCCGGTACACGCCGCTGTTCCAGTTGACCTATGACTACCTGCCCGGCGTGAAGGTTTTCCGCCGGCCGGCCGACGCGACGTTCCTGATCGGCGCCCTCGGCGCGGTGCTTTCCGGCTATGTGCTGCATCGCATCCTGACCGCGGAGAAAGCTGTCTCGTTCCGGCGCGACCTCGCCATCGGGGCCGGCGTGGTGCTGGCGGCCATGCTCGCCGCCCTGCTGGTGTCGCGCGGCGAGGGGCATCTGGCGCAGGCCTGGCTGCCGATCGGCCAGGCGCTCGGCTGGTTTGCGGTGGCGATCCTGCTCTTCCTGGCGCTGCAGCGCTGGCGCTCGGCGCTGGCGCCGGCCGTTTCCGTCGCACTGGTCGCCGGCCTGATGGCGGCCGATCTCCATGCCAATAACGGCCCCAACGAATCCACCGCGCTCCCGCCGAAGCTTTACGATGTGCTTGAGCCGACCACGAAGAACGAGACGATCGCGCTGTTGAAGCGCCTGACGGCGCAACCGGCCGGCTCGGCGCGGCGCGACCGGGTCGAACTGCTCGGCATGGGCTTCGAATGGCCCAACGCCAGCATGGTGCATGGCTTCGATCACACGCTGGGCTACAATCCGCTCCGGCTCGAGGACTTCTCCGAGGCTGTCGGCACGCGCGACGGCATCGCCAGCCCGTCCGAGCGCAAGTTCACGCCGCTGTTCCCCTCCTATCGCTGCCGCATGGCGAATCTGCTGGGGCTGCGCTACATCGCCTCGCCGGTTCCGATCGAGCAGGTCGACCATGCCTTGCATCCCGGCGACCTCAGGCTCGTCGCGCGCACGAAGGAAGGCTATGTCTACGAGAACCCGCATGCGCTGCCGCGCGTGCAGTTCGTCGGCGGCTGGCAGTTCGCCGATTTCGACAGCATGAAGCTCTCGGGCCGCTGGCCGGACAGCGCCGACCCGCAGCAGGTCGTGCTGCTCGACAGCGAGCCGCCGGCGGCGGCGCATGAAGGCCCGGCCGGCGTCCGCGCCGAGGTCAAGCTGACGCGCTACGGCAACGCGCATGTCGAGATCGACGTCGATACGCCGGCCGTGGGCTTCGTGGTGCTCAACGATATCTGGCATCCGTGGTGGCGCGCCGAGGTCGACGGGGTCGAGACCGAGATCCTGAAGGCCAATGTGCTGTTCCGGGCCGTGCAGGTGCCGGCGGGCAAGCACAAGGTGCGCTTCAGCTTCCGGCCGCTGGAAGGCGCCATCGCAGAGCTGCGCGAGCGGATCGATCCGCAGGAGCCGGCCGACACCGCCCCGCCGGCGCCGATGCCGGAACTCGAGGGGCCGGGCGTGGCGGAGGCTCCGTTGCGCGGGCCGACCCTGGCCGGGCCTTCGGCGAGCGTGCGGGATTCGCTGGGGCTCGGGAACGGGGCCATGGCGACGCTCCGCAGCGGCACGGCGGCCGCCCATATGCCCGGGGAATCGCTGGCTCAGTGAGCCAGAGGCCGCCTTCGGCGCATCTCAGGACGAGGCGCACCGAAGGCGTGCCATCTCACGCCACGCCCAGCTTCTTCTGAAGGCTGGTCGAGGAGGTGGTGTATTGGAAGGTCAGCCGCTTGTCGGGATAGACGTAGCGATGGACCTTCTGGGCGCAGAGCGCGCCTTCGTGGAAGCCCGACAGGATCAGCTTGAGCTTGCCCGGATAGGTGTTGATGTCGCCGATGGCGAAGATGCCGGGCGTGCTGGTCTCGAAGGTTTCGGTGCCGACGGGGATAAGGTTCTCGTGGAGATTGAGGCCCCAATCCGCGATCGGCCCCAGCTTCATCGTCAGACCGAAGAAGGGCAGCATCGCGTCGCAGGCGATCTCGAAGGTTTCGCCCGCCGCGTCGCGGCAGATGGCGGCTTCGAGCCTGCCGTTCTCGCCCCTCAGACCCGTGACCTGGCCGAGCTTCATCTCCAGCTTCCCGGCGGCGACGAGTCCCCGCATCTGCTCGACGGAGTGGGGTGCGGCGCGGAAATCGTCGCGCCGGTGCATCAGCGTGACGCGGCGGGCGATGGGCTGGAGATTGAGCGTCCAGTCCAGCGCCGAATCCCCGCCGCCGATGATCAGGACATCGCGACCGCGGAAGGTCTCCATGCGGCGCACGGCGTAGTAGACCGAGCCCTCCTCATAGGCCTCGATCCCGGGGATGGGCGGCTTCTTCGGCTGGAAGGAGCCGCCGCCGGCGGCGATGACCACGGTCTTCGTCTCGAAGACCGTGCCTGCATCGGTGACGAGCCGGAAGCGCGGCGCCTCAGCCGTTCCGATCGATTCGACGGTCTCGATCATCTGGCCGAGATGGAAGGTCGGTCCGAACGGCCTGATCTGTTCCAGCAGATTGTCCACCAGCGCCTGGCCGGTGACCAGAGGGAAGCCGGGGATGTCGTAGATCGGCTTCTCGGGATAGAGCTCGGCGCATTGGCCGCCGACCTTGGGCAGGATGTCGACGAGATGGGCGCGGATATCGAGCAGGCCGAGCTCGAAGACCGCAAAGAGCCCGCAGGGCCCCGCGCCGACGATGACGACGTCGGAGTCGATGACCTCGCCCGGATTGGCAGCCTCGCTCATCCTCAGGCGCCCGTATCGGCCTTGAGGCCGGCGGCGGCGATGCCGGCGATGGCGGCCGCCTCGTCATTGTCGGAGGTGTCGCCGGAGATGCCGACGGCGCCGAGCAGCGCGCCATCGGTCGCGCGGATCAGCACGCCGCCCGGCACCGGGACGAGAAGGCCGCCCACCGCATGCGTCGCGGCCTCGATGAAATAGGGCCGCTCCTGCGCCATCTTGTGCAGCGCGCGAGAGCCGAGGCCGAGGGCGACGGCGCCGTGAGCCTTGCCGAGCGCGATCTCCCCGCGCTTCAGGCTGGTGCCGTCCTGCGCGGCGAAGGCCTTCTGCGCGCCGCGCGCGTCGATGATCGCGATGGCGAGGGGCTTGAAGTCTTGCGCGGTGGCGTGTTCGAGGGCCGTCGAGAGGATGGCCTGGGCCTGTGCGAGCGTCAGCATGATGGGAACTCCGATAGGGCGGCCGCCGTTTCTGACAGTCTGTCGCCCTTTGGGGAAGCGGAGGGCGGGAATGCCCTCCATGAGCCGCAGGGTGGGCAGGTGGATGGCCCGCTCTGCCGCGCTCGCGGCGTCGCGCTTGCGTCA
The DNA here is from genome assembly GCF_900156025.1 of Allobosea sp. TND4EK4. Lineage (GTDB taxonomy): Bacteria > Pseudomonadota > Alphaproteobacteria > Rhizobiales > Beijerinckiaceae > Allobosea. Next base: position 109,781 of record NZ_FTMO01000002.1, on the reverse strand, counting down.
CAGGCTGCGAGCAGGCTTGATAGCACCCCAAACAAGGAGGGCTCCATGGGTCTGTTCAGTTTCATCAAGGAAGCCGGTGCCAAGATCTTCGGCGGCAGCGAGGCGAAGGCCGCGAGCGCCGACGATCTCAAGAAGGAGCTCGCCGGCCATGGGCTGCCCTCGGACGTGACGGTCACTGTCGATGGCGACAAGGTGAAGGTCTCGGGCCAGGCTGTCTCGCAGGAGCAGGCCGAGAAGATCATCCTCGCGCTCGGCAACACGACCGGTGTCGCGCAGGTCGATTCCGAGCTGATCGTCGAGAAGGAAACGCCGGCCGCGGTGTTCTATACGGTGAAGAAGGGCGACACGCTCTGGAAGATCGCCGAGGAGCATTACGGCAAGGGGCAGGGCGCGAAATACGCCGAGATCGTCAAGGCCAACACGCCGCCGGTGAAGAATCCCGACCTGATCCAGCCGGGTTGGGTGCTGCGCATCCCGCCGCTGGCCTGATCGGCCCCTCCAGGACATCCCGTCCTGCCGGGGCTTGACCCGGGCGCGGCCTGCACGAAATTCTCGGGCCGAAGCTCAGCTTTGCCCGAGAACGACGTTGTCGGCGAAGCCGACGGAGACTGTTCGCATGACGATCACCGATCTCGATATCGACGCCATCAAGCAGGGCCTCGCCGAGGGCTCGATCCTGCTCATCGATGTGCGCGAGCCGCATGAATTCGCGGCCGGGCATATCCCCGGTTCGCTCTCCCATCCGCTGTCGCAGTTCGATCCGGCAGCCCTGCCGGAGGCGGCGGACAAGCGCATCGTCTTCTCCTGCGCGGCGGGCGTGCGCTCGCGCCATGCGCTGGCCGCGGCGCAAGCGGCTGGGCTCGCCGTCGACGCCCATTACATCGGTGGTTTCAAGGACTGGGCGATGCGCGGCGAGAGCATTTCGTTCGACTGATATCAAGGCGCCGCAGCATGTCGCGGCGTGCCGTCCAAGGGATTTCCTCGATGATTCTTTCTCCGGGAAAGGTCGCCAAGGGCAAGGGCGATGTCCGCCGCGGCGCGGCCGAGGCCGCGAACTGGATCGTGCGGGGCTACAGCATGATGATCTCGCTCGCCGACAGGGCGGAGCGCTTCCCGCGCTGAGTCCTCGGCGGCCCCTGCGCCGCACGCCGCCCCGATGCGTGTCGCAGCGGGGCTGGTGGCGCGGCGATTCAGCTTCTAGTCTTTCATTCGACCAATCGAGGAAACCTCCATGCGCCCCATGAAATTCGGTTTCGGCCAGCCGGTGCGGCGGGTCGAGGACCAACGCCTGACGACCGGAACCGGCCGCTACACCGACGACATCGCCGCGGAAGGCGCGCTGCACGCCTATGTGCTGCGCTCGCCCTATGCCCATGCCCGCTTCACGATCCGCGACAAGCAGGCGGCCCGCCAGCTCAAGGGCGTCAAGCTAGTCCTCACCGGCGAGGATGTGGCTGAGTACGGCGATCTGCCGTGCAAGGGACATATCAAGACGACCTCCGGCGAGATGTCGCAATCGCTGCCCGTGCCGGTCCTTCCGACGGACACGGTGCGCCATGTCGGCGAGGCGGTGGCCTTCATCGTCGCCGAAACGCTGGCGCAGGCGCGCGACGCCGCCGAGGCGATCGCGATCGACTGGGACCCGCAGCCGGCCGTGACCGGCATCGCGGAGGCGCTGGCCGACGGCGCGCCGCAGGTCTGGCCCGACCGCACGGGGAATGTCGCCTTCGAGGCCGAGCAGGGCAACCGCGAGGCCACCGAGAAGGCCTTCGCCAAGGCCGCGCGCACCGTCTCGCTCACCATCGTCAACAACCGGCTCGCCTCCAACTACCTCGAGACGCGCGCCTGCATCGCCGATTACGACAAGGCCGAGAAGCGCTGGACGCTGACGCTGGGCAGCCAGGGCAGCCATGGCATGCGCGACCTGATCGCGACCTATGTGCTCAAGGTCGACCCCAAGCGCATCCGCGTGGTGACGCCGGATGTCGGCGGCGGCTTCGGCACCAAGATCTTCCTCTACCGCGAATATCCGCTGGCGATGATCGCGGCCGAGAAGCTCAAGCGCCCGGTGCGCTGGGTCGCCGACCGCAACGAGCATTTCCTCGCCGACACCCATGGCCGCGCCAACCTCTCGACGGCGACGATGGCGCTCGATTCGCGTGGCCGCTTCCTCGGTCTCAAGGTCGATCTCTCGGCCGAGATGGGCGCCTGGCTCTCGCAATACGGGCCCTTCATCCCCTGGGTCGGCACCACGATGACGCCGGGCTGCTACAACATCCCGGCCGTGCATGTCGTCTTCCGCGGCGTGCTGACCCACACGACGCCGGTCGATGCCTATCGCGGCGCCGGGCGGCCGGAGGCGGCCTATCTGATCGAGCGGCTGGTCGACGCCATCGCCCGCGAGACCGGCAAGACGCCGGACGCGGTGCGCGCGCTGAACTTCGTCAAGCCCTCCGAGATGCCGCACAAGACGCAGACCGGGCCGGTCTACGATTCCGGCGAGTTCGAAGGGCATATGCGCCGCGCCATGGAGGTGGCCGACTGGAAGGGCTTCAAGAGCCGCCACGGCGCCGCGAAGAAGGCCGGCAAGATCCGCGGCATCGGCATGGCGAGCTATATCGAGGCCTGCGGCGGCGGCGGGCCGGAGAGCTCGACCGTGATCTTGGAGAAGGACGGCATGGTGACGGTGCTGATCGGCACCCAGTCGAACGGGCAGGGCCATGAGACGGCCTATTCGCAGCTCGTCTCGCAGCATCTCGACATCCCGATGGATCGCATTCGGGTGATCCAGGGCGACACGGACAAGGTCGAGACCGGCTCGGGCACCGGCGGCTCGCGCTCGATTCCGGTGGGTGGCGCGGCGCTCGACAAGGCGACCGCGATCCTGACCGACAACCTCAAGCAGCTCGCCTCCGAGAAGCTCGAGGCGGCGGTGGGCGATCTCGAGGTCGCGGACGGCGCCGTGCGGATCGTGGGCACCGACAAATCGCTCGACCTCGCGGCCATCGCGGCGCTGCCGGGCGCCAGCCCGGAGATGCTGAAGGTGCATCAGAGCTGGCAGCCGCCGGAGGCGACCTATCCCAACGGCACCCATGTCTGCGAGCTGGAGATCGACCCCGGCACAGGCCACACCGAGATCGTCAACTATGTCGTGGTCGACGATTTCGGCGTGACGCTGAACCCGCTGATGCTGCAGGGGCAGGTCCATGGCGGGGCGGTGCAGGGCATCGGCCAGGCGCTGATGGAGGAGATCCGCTTCGATCCGGAAGGCCAGATGCTGACCGCGACCTTCATGGACTACGCCCTCCCGCGGGCCATCGACGTGCCGAATTTCCACTTCGAGACCCGCAATGTCCGCTGCGTCACCAACGCCATCGGCGTGAAGGGCGCGGGCGAGGCAGGGGCGATCGGCGCCTGCCCGGCGGTGATGAACGCGATGGTGGATGCGCTCGACCGCGCGGCCGGCATCAAGGCGATCGACATGCCGGCGACGCCGCTCAAGGTGTTCACCGCGCTGAAGGAGGCGGGCTACCCGCTTTGATGCAAGGCGGAACTTGCGGCCGCGCAAGTCGCTTCACGCAAAAGCGACTTGGCGCTGTCGTCTCGATGAGGTTGATCTAGAAGCATTCCAAAGCGGCGCTTTCCAGCGCCGTGGCTTCAAGGGGTAACTTCATGATCCGCACCGTTCTCGTCGTCGCCGGCCTCGGGCTCGGCCTCACCGCCGTGATGGCCCAGTCCAATCCCATCGCCGAGCGCCAGCAGATCATGAAGGCGGTCGGCGGTGCGACCCGCGAAGGCGCGGCCATGGCGAAGGGCGACGTGGCCTTCGACGCCGCCAAGGCGCAGACCGTGTTCAAGACCTATGCCGATGCGGCGGCCAAGATGCCGGCCCTGTTCCCCGACAGCTCGAAGACCGGCGGCGAGACCACGGCGGCGCCGAAAATCTGGGAGGATCAGGCGGGCTTCAAGGCTGCTTTCGTGAAGTTCGGGCAGGATGCCGAGGCCGGCGCCAAGGCGGCCGACCTTGCCAGCTTCCGCACCGCCTTCGGCGCGGCGACGAAGAACTGCGGCACCTGCCACGAGGTGTACCGCATCAAGAAGTGAGGGCGGCGCGCCACTGCTCTTGCAGCGCGCCCGGTTCGAGGCCCGGAAGCAACGCGTGATCCCGGGCGAAGCGAAGCGTGGACCCGCGATCCATTCCGGAACGCTGACGACTTGTGTTCAGGCATGGGTCCCGGATCGGCGCTGCTTCGCAGCCTGTCCGGGCCCCCCCTTTGCGGGTTTTTGACTCCGTCCGGCTCTCTCGAACACCTCTCATTCCAGCCTTGCCCTCCTTCTGCCCAGCGTCCACTCTGCCGGCTCGCTTCTGGAGATCGTGATGCTGTTGCTGCGCCGCCTGCTGGTCACCCTCGTCGTCCTGGCGGCGATCGGGCTCGGCGGCTTCTGGCTCCTGACCGATCCGCGGATCGTCTCGCCGGCTCCGGAGGTCGGGGCGCTGCCGGCGGCCGATCTCGACAACGGCAAGCTGCTCTTCGCCGCGGGCGGTTGCGCCTCCTGCCACGCCACTCCCGGACAGGAAGACCGCACCAAGCTCGGCGGCGGTCTCGCGCTCACCTCCGCCTTCGGCACCTTCCACGCGCCGAACATCTCGCCCCATACGCGCGACGGCATCGGCAACTGGGGCGTGCAGGATTTCGTCGACGCGATGGCGGCCGGCGTCGGGCGGCAGGGCGAGCATCTCTACCCGGCCTTCCCCTACACCTCCTACCGGCTGATCCCGCCCAAGGCCCTGGCCGACCTCTTCGCCTATATCCGCACGCTGCCGCCCATCGAAGGCAAGGCCGCTGCCCACGAGCTGCGCTTCCCCTTCAACATCCGCCGGCTCGTGGGCGGGTGGAAGTTGCTGTTCTTCCAGGGCGGCTCCTTCCAGCCCGACCCGACGAAGAGCGAGGCCTGGAACCGCGGATTCTATCTCGTCAACGGGCCGGGCCACTGCGCCGAATGCCACTCCAACCGCAATGCGCTCGGCGCTATCGTCCAGGCGACGCGCTTCGCCGGCGGGCCTGATCCGGAAGGCAAGGGCTGGGTGCCGAACATCACGCAGGACGAGGCGAACGGGCTCGGCAAATGGTCGAAGGATGAGATCGCCGAGCTGCTGAAGACCGGCTTCACCCCCAGCTTCGACAGCGTCGGCGGCTCGATGGCCGATGTCGTGCGCAACACGGCGCAGCTCTCGGATGCCGACCGCGCGGCGATGGCGGAATATCTGAAATCCCTGCCAGCGGTGCAGGGGCCGGCGAGGCCGCGGGGCGGGGGAGGTTAGGAGGGTTTGCTGGGGGCCGAACGGAGGCGCTGTGGGCCGTCACCCCTTGCAAGCCAAGGATTTGCTGCAACACTGGACCCCGGCTTGATGAGGGGGCTTCCATATGTTGCGCATCGGATTGTTCGGAGCAGCTCTGGGGATCGCGCTAGGCGCCGCCGGAACGGCGCAAGCGCAAGCGAGCCCCGAGTGCCGGGGCATGAGGCAAGTCAAAGCCTGCAACTGCGCAGTGAATTTCGGGGGCAGGGTCGAGGCGGATCCCCATGTCCCCGGGCGCAAGCGCTGGCGGGCGCCTTCGAAGCGCTCTCAGGCATTTACCGCGTATCTGAACTGCGCGGGCGCCGTCGGCCTCTAACCCAGGTGGGAAGGCCCTTCAGCGACCGCTGCCGGATGGGCCGCTGCAGATCGTCGCCGGAGGCGCGAAGCCGGATGGCGAGGGCCAAGGAACGGCGCCGGGCTGGCGGCGTTCCATAAGTGGCGCCTTCCGAACGCGAAACGACTTATGCCGGGCAAGGACAAGACGGCGCAAGCCGAGCAGATCCGACACGAGTGGCTGCTGCCCTCTTCGGTGACCTTAGGTTCGGCGGTTCGATCCAAAGGGATTGAACGCGAGCTGCGGAGGAAGCTTGCCTGGGGCCTGCGCAAGCATCTGACCGTGGACGCTGGCCGCATCGTCGTGTCATCGCACGATAACGACGCCGATGCCTTTCAGGAAATCCTCAAACGCGTCGAAGGGGAAGTGGAAAGTCTGCCCCGGTTGCCGGTCCTTCCCAGCGAGATCGAGGACATCCTTTCGATCTCTGCGCGAGAGCGGCACAAATGGCTCGCTGACGGGCGCTTGCAGAGCGCTGGCACCCGAACCGTCAAGCTTCGTGGCCGCGCCAAGAAGGTCACCTTCCACGTCTTCGATCCACGGCACGTCGAGGACATTCTGGACGCCGATTTGCCGGAGCTGTGGCGCGAGGAAGACGCGAGAACCGCCGCAGAGAACCGTAAGCGGGCTGCCGGCAAGGCCGCTATGCAGCGGGCGGCCAAAGGCAAGGCCATCCCCGACGCTGCACCTGATGAAAGCGAGCGTCTGGAAGGCTGGCACGAATTCGATGCAGAAGGCTTTCTCCGCTGAGCTCTTGTCCGGCGACATGATGGGCAGCCATCGCGCCGCCCCCTATCACGTCAGCACCATTCAGCCTCCGCGCCAGGCGCGGCAATCTCAGCTTTGAGCGTTGGCCCGCCTGCCTCTTTTCGCAGGGGGCTGTGCCGCCGGGGCGGTGCCTTTTCTGCGCTGATTCCCGAGACCCATCTTCTTCGCGAGCTGCGAGCGGGCCTCGGCATAGCTCGGCGCCACCATCGGATAATCGGCGGGAAGCCCCCATTTCGACCGATATTCCTCGGGCGTCATGTCGTAAGCCGTGCGCAGATGACGCTTCAGCGATTTGAACTTCTTCCCGTCCTCCAGGCAGATCAGGAACTCGGGCGTGATGGACTTCCGCACCGACACAGCCGGAGCCTTTTCCTCGACGACCGGGGCAGGTTCCTTGCCAAGCCCAACCAGGGCAGCGTGCGTGGTGGCGATCAGACCGGGCAGGTCGGCCGTGGGCACGCGGTTGTGCGCGACGTAGGCTGAAACAATTCCAGCCACGAGGTCGACGACGACGTCGTTATTGTCTGTCATGTGATCTGGCACTCGCGAATCTAATTTTTGAAACATCGAAGAATATGCCTTGGGACGCAAGCGCATTCCAGAATTCCGCGTCGAAACGCGGCGCAGTTAGGCATTGTTACCTAAGATGGGGTATTTCAACAACGCAGGAGGGGCGGTTTGGATTGGCGAAACATCCCCGGATCACTGCTTTCGTGCTTGCGGCCGTGTCAACCGCCCTGATTATCTTAAGCCCAGGCAGACTTGCGGCAATCATCTTTGCGGTCGGTATGATGGTTGATCCCAAAAGCGCCCTGTGACCGCATCGGGTCGGTAGCGGACCTGGCCGTCAGCCGCCCTTGAGGCTGAGCGTCCGTGCCGACGCGGTTGAGGCCGGGAGACTGCCCCATGGTCGGCGAGGCCCGGCCATGGCCCTCGGCACGGCATGAAACTTATCCCCGCCTCCCGCCACGCCCTTAATCTCCCATCACCTCGTCCCCGAGGGGCAGCCATCCGGAGGTGTGCCGTTGGTGGGGGCGGGTCGGCGCCTGCGGCTGGTCTCACAAGCCGGACTCGGGAGGTCGCGGGGCACCGCCCTGGGGGTAATACGGCCCCTGCGCGAGGAGCTCGCTGGACGGACAGGCGGCGCGGAAGGGTTTCGCGAGCGCGGTGGTGAACAGGCCGTGCCGGGCCGGCGAGGGACAGGCCCCTCCCGCAACCCGGAGCCAGCGGCCAAAGCGCTGCCGGGCGGACGGAACGCCGGACGCGGCGCCTTCCTTACAAGCGCGGCCCGTGGCTTGAAAATCGCCGGAAGCGGAGCGCCACGGGGCGTGCGGAGGGTGGCTCAATCCCTCCGCGCCGCATCCTGGCTCAATGGAAGCGGCCCGATACCCCTGCGCCTCGCGGCGCTCCGCTGCCCTTCACCGATCAACGAACGCGACAACGCGGGCGGGCGCAGAGCTGTGCGTCGCCTTGTGTTCAGCTGGCTGTTCCGGCGTATTGCGCCTCGCTGACCTGCTCCAGCCACTCCACGGCCGAGCCGTTCAGCTTTTCCTGGAGCGCGATATGGGTCATCGCCGTGGTCGCGGTGGCGCCGTGCCAGTGCTTTTCGCCGGGCGGGAACCAGACCACGTCGCCGGGGCGGATCTCCTCGACCGGGCCGCCTTCACGCTGGGCCCAGCCGCAGCCTGAGGTGACGATCAGGGTCTGGCCGAGCGGGTGCGTGTGCCAGGCGGTGCGGGCGCCGGGCTCGAAGGTGACGAGCGCGGTCGCGATCCGGGCCGGGTCCGGCGGGTTGAACAGCGGGTCGATGCGGACCTGGCCGGTGAAGTACTCGGCAGGGCCCTTGCCGGAGGGTTGCGAGCCGGCGCGTCGGATGTCCATGGGGGGCCTCGTCTGGCGGGCGGGTGGGTTCAGGAAAAGCGCGGGTCATCCCGGATCTCCGCTTCGCTGCGTCCGGGATGACCCGCGCACCGTCCGAGCCTGCCGAGCGCCCGGCGGCCGCCGACTATTCCATCACCGCCGCCTTGAGGATGCAGACCATCAGCGCGCTTCCGGGCTCGGTGCCGACGCAGCGGACGATGTGGCGGCGGTCGCAGCGGTAGCGCAGGGTTTCGCCCGCCTTGGCGCGCTGGACGATGTCGCCGACCTCGACCTCGAACTCGCCGGAGGTCACCGAGAGCGATTCGATCGAGCCGCGCTGATGGCCTTCGGAATCGAGCTCGCCGCCTGGCTCCGCGGAGACTTCGTACCATTGCAGCCACTCGACCGTCTTGATCCAGCCGACGATGGCGAGGCGCAGCTTGCCGTCTTCCGAGACGAGGATCGGCGTGTCGGCGCGGGTGGTCTTGTCGATGAAGGGCTCTTCCTCGGCGCTGGAGAGCACGCGCTCGATCGAGATGTCGAGCGCCTGCGACAGCCGCCAGATCGTCGCCAGCGTGGGGTTGGTCTCGTTGCGCTCGATCTGGCTGATGATCGACTTGGCGACGCCGGACTGCTCCGCGAGGTCGGACAGGGAGAAGTTATAGGCCTTGCGCAGCCGCTGGATGGTCTTGCCGAGCTGGCCGGAGATCACCTGGGCGCCGGATTCCAGCTCCCGCCCGCCGCGCTCTTTGGTCTCGATGCCCATTCTGACCGTCCTGCTCGCTGTTCCGGATCGCCTGCCTCGCGAACGATCTTTTTAACGAACGGACCATGCCCGCTCCGGCGGCGAGGAGCAAGCTGGACGGCTCAGGTGATGCGGCTGGGGCCGACTTCGCGCTGGGCGCGGCGGGCGATGCCGAGCTGGCGCTCGCGGAAGATGACGTAGATGCCGGAGCCGATCACGATGAAGGCGCCGATCAGGATGGTCGAGGCCGGCCATTCGCCGAACCAGAACCAGCCGATCGCGACCGCCCAGAGCATGGTCGAATATTCGAAGGGCGCGACCAGCGAGGCGTCGCCATAGCGATAGGCCTGGACGATCAGGATCTGGCCGAAGCCGCCGAGGATGCCGATCACCACCATGGTCAGCGCGTCCTTCAGGTCCGGGACGTGCCAGCCGAGCAGGATGGTGGAGAGGCCGAGCAGGCTGGTCAGCAGCATGAAGTAGAAGACGATGGCGCCGGTGCGCTCGGTCTGCGTCAGCAGGCGGACCTCGACCGAGGCGAAGGCCGAGCAGAAGGCGCCGGCGAGACCCAGCGCGGCGCCCAGCGCCGCCTTGGGCCCAAGCGCGTGGCTGCCGGCGCCGAGATGCGGCGAGAGCATGATGAGCACGCCGACGAAGCCGATCGTCACCGCGCTCCAGCGATAGATCCGCACGCGCTCCTTCAGGATCAGCGCCGCGAGCACGACGACGGCCAGGGGGGCGGCGTAGCCGATGGCGACCGCCTCCGACAGCGGCAGGAACTGCAAGGCCGCGAAGCCGCAGAACATCCCGGTCGAGCCCATGATGCCGCGCTTGAGGTGGCCGCGCAGATTGACCGTCTTGAGCGCCGCCGGAAGCTCTGCCCGCCAGGCGAGCCAGATCAGCAGCGGGATCATCGCGAAGAAGGAGCGCGCGAAGACGATCTCGCCCGTCGGATAGCGCGTCGAGATCGATTTGATGCCGGCCGACATCAGCGTGAACGCCAGCGCCGAGAGCAGCTTGTAGGTGATGCCGAGAAAGGGGGACAAGGCGCGGGCCGGCGGGAGGGCAGGACGGATTCGAGCGAAGCCGTTCCGTTCTTAGACCATGTCCAGGCGAGGCGGCGAAGCGTGAACTGCGCAGGGCCGGTAGGCAGTCGTGTCATTCTCGGGCGAAGCCTTGGCTTCGACCCGAGAAACCCGTGACGATGATGGCAGGAGCGTATTCCTGCCGGGGATGCCCGGGTCGAGCCCGAGCATCATGCGGCTGCGTCGGCCACCCGTTCAGAACGTGCCGCGGAAGGCGCCGCCGTCGATCAGGAAGTTCTGGCCGGTGATGTAGCCGGCATGGGCGCTGGCCAGGAAGGCGCAGAGCTTGCCGAATTCGTCGGGGGTGCCGAGGCGCCCGGCCGGGACTGAGGCGAGGCGGCGCTTGGTGGCCTCCTCGACCGTGATGTTCTGCATCTCGGCCATCTTGCCGACGGAGCTCTTGATTCGGTCGGTGTCGAAGACGCCCGGCAGGATGTTGTTGATGGTGACGCCGGAGCCCGCGACCTCGCGCGCCACGCCGGCCAGGAAGGCGGTCAGGCCGGCCCGCGCGGCCGAGGAGACGTCGAGGCCGGTCAGCGGCGTCACGACGCTCGCCGAGGTGATGTTGACGATGCGGCCGAAGTTGCGCGCCACCATGCCGTCGATCACGCGCTGCACCAGCTCCAGCGGCGTTGCCATGTTCTGGACCACGCCTTCGAGCAGGGCCTCGCGCGAGACCTCGCGGAAGGGCTTGGGCGGCGGGCCGCCATTGTTGTTGACCAGGATGTCAGGCTGGGGCGCTGCGGCGAGCAGGGCGTCCTGACCGGCCCGGGTCGACACGTCCGCGGCCACGGGAATCACCGTCGCGCCGGTGCTGGCACGGATCTCGCTGGCGGTGGCCTCGAGGACAGCGGCGTTGCGGCCGTTGATCACCACGATGCAGCCGGCCTGCGCCAAGGCTTCGGCGCAGCCGCGGCCGAGACCCTTGCTGGAGGCGCAGATGACCGCGGTGCGGCCCGAAATTCCGAGATCCATCGATATTCTCCGTAGGTTCCGCGGCCTGCCGCCGCATGTATCCAGTCTCGCCAGGGTGATCACGGATTGCCGGCTCCGTCATCAAAGCGCAACGCAAATCGGTCACACGCCGCAAGCATCGCAACGACTGGGGCCGGGCGGGATGAGCGACGAGGACAATGCGAAGCAGGTTCGCGCCATCTTCATTTCAGACCTGCATCTGGGCACGCGCGGCGCACAGGCCGATCTCGTGCTCGAATTCCTGCGGGCCTATGATGCGCCGCAGATCTATCTGGTCGGCGACATCATCGACGGCTGGCGGCTGAAGAGCGGCTGGTATTTCCCGCAGACGCACAACGACGTGGTGCAGAAGCTGCTGCGCAAGGTGCGCAAGGGCTCCAAGCTGATCTACGTTACCGGCAACCACGACGACTTCCTGCGCGATTTCACCGGGCTGCAGTTCGGCGGCATCACGCTCGTCGACGACATCATCCACGAGACGGCGGACGGCAAGCGCTTCCTCGTCATCCATGGCGACCTGTTCGACCTGGTCGTGCGCAACGCCAAATGGCTCGCGCTGCTCGGCGACTGGGCCTACACCGTCGCGCTCGCGCTCAACATGGCGATCAACAAGGTGCGGCGCTTCCTGAAGCTGCCGCACTGGTCGCTCTCGGCCTGGGCCAAGCAGAAGGTCAAGAACGCGGTCAACTATATCGGCGAGTTCGAGACCTGCCTCGCCAGCGAGGCCCGCCGCCACCAGGCCGATGGCGTGATCTGCGGCCATATCCACCACGCCGCCCATCGCGAGATCGAGGGGCTGACCTATATCAACACCGGCGACTGGGTGGAGAGCTGCACCGCCTTCATCGAGCATCACGACGGGCGCTTCGAGATGATCCGCTGGCCGCAGAGCCGGCTGAAGGGGGAGGCCGCCGTGCCGGTCGTGGTCCCCGCCCGCCCCGTTCGCAGGCCGGAACTCGTCGAGGCGGCGTGATGCGCGTCCTGATCGCGACCGACGCCTGGCGGCCGCAGATCAACGGCGTGGTGCGCTCGCTGGAGCGGATGATCGAGGCGGCGCCCGATTTCGGCGCCACCGCCGCCGCCCTGACGCCCGAAGGCTTCCGCCAGATCGGCCTGCCGAGCTATCCCGATATCCGCCTCGCGCTCGCCACCCGGCGGGCACTGGCGGCGCGGATCGCGGATTTCGCGCCGGACCATATCCACATCGCCACGGAAGGGCCGATCGGCTGGCTGGCGCGGGCGGTCTGCCTGGCGCAGAAGCGCCCCTTCACCACAAGCTACCACACCCGCTTTCCGCAATATGTCGCGGCGCGCTGGCCGATTCCCGAGAGCTGGAGCTACGGGCTGCTGCGCCGCTTCCACGCGCCGGCCTCCGCGGTGATGGTCTCGACCCCGACGGTCGAGGCGGAGCTGAGCGGCCATGGCTTTTCCAACATCGTGCGCTGGGGCCGCGGCGTCGATCTCGGCCTGTTTCATCCGCGCCCGCAAAGCCTGCTCGACCTGCCGCGGCCGATCTTCCTCAGCGTCGGACGCGTCGCGGTCGAGAAGAACCTGGACGCCTTCCTGTCGCTGCGGTTGCCGGGCAGCAAGGTCGTCGTCGGCGACGGGCCGGCACGCGGCGATCTCCAGCGGGCCTATCCGGATGCCCATTTCCTCGGCACGCGGGAGGGCGAGGATCTCGCCGGCATCTATGCCTCCTGCGACGTCTTCGTCTTCCCCAGCCTGACCGACACCTTCGGCATCGTGCTGCTGGAGGCAGCGGCGAGCGGGCTGCCGGTGGCGGCCTTTCCGGTCCAGGGGCCGAGCGACGTCTTCGCGGGCAGCGAGGCAGCGGTGCTCGACGAGGATCTGCGCAAGGCGGCGATGCGGGCGCTGCGAATCCCGCGCGAGCTGCCGCTGGAGCTGGCGTCCCGCCACAGCTGGCATGCCAGCGCGGCGCAGTTCTACGGGCATATCCGCAGTGTCGCGCAGCAGGCCGGCTTCGTGCCGCAGGAGGGACTGACGACTGCCGGCGGGGCGCCGCTCAAAGCCTTCGCGAGCGGGCGTGGCGGGGAAGGGCGCGTTCGGCGGCAGCACCAGCCGGCTTGAGCTCGGCACGGAAGCCGTCCCGCCGCTCGTGCACCGAGGCGATGACAAGGCCCATCGGCACGCCGAGCCCGACTAGCGCGGCCTCCGACAATTGCAGGCTGGCTTCGATCGTCTCCGGAACCGCGTCGTTGACTCCGATCTCGTAGAGATGGCGCGCATGTGCCGCATCGCGGGCGCGGGCAACGATGACGATATCCGGCCTCAAGGCGCGCGCGGCGCGGACGATCTCATCGACGGCGCGGGCATTGTCGATCGTCACGATCAACGCCGTCGCCTCTTCCAGGCCACAGAGCTTCAGGAACTCCGGCTGCGTCGCGTCGCCGTAGAAGGCGGGGCGGCCGGCCCGGCGCTGGGCGGTGATCAGCGCGGCGTCCGAATCGATGATGATATGCGACTTGCCGTGCTCCTCGAGCATCGAGGCGACAAGGCGCCCGACGCGGCCGCCGCCGACCACGACGGCCCGCGCCGCGCGGTCGTCGGGGGGAAGAACCTTGGCCTCGTCCGGCAACGCGACCGGGATGGCGAGCCTCGACGCCATATTGCGGGCCAAGCGCGCCAGGAAGGGCAGGGCAACCATGGTCAGCGAAACGGCGGCGAGGACGATGCTGCTCGCCTTGTGGTCGAGCAGCTTCGCGCCGGTGGCCGCGTTCAGCAACACGAAAGCGAATTCGCCGCCAGGGCTGACCATGATCGCGGTTTCGAGCGCTGTGGCGGTGGAGAGGCGGAAACGCCGGGCCAGCACGAAGACGATGCCCGTCTTGGCCAGGATCAGGCCGATCGCCACGGCCAGGATCGCCAGCGGATTCGCCGCGATCTCGGCCGGGTTGATGCCCATGCCGACAGTGAGAAAGAAGACGCCGATCAGCAGCGACTTGAACGGGTCGATCGTGACCTCGATCGCGCGGCGGAACTCCGTCTCGGCCAGCAGCAGACCGGCGATGAAGGCGCCGAGCCCCATCGAGAGCCCGGCGGCGGCGGCGATGAGGCCGGTGCCGAGTGCGGTGAGCAGCGTCGCCGCCATGAAGCTTTCGCTCGAATTGCTCGCCGCCACGAGGCGGAAGAGCGGGCGCAAGGCGAGCCGGCCGATGACCACGATGATGGCAATGGCGACCGCCGCCTGGATGAAGGCCTGAGCCAGCCCGGCCAGAAGCTCCCGGCCGCCGTTCTGCGCGTCGAGCACGCCGATCAGGAACAGCAGGGGGATGACCGCGAGATCCTGGCAGAGCAGCACGGCAAAGCTGGCGCGCCCGGCCGAGGTTGTCATGCGCTTCTTGGCGGCGAGCAGTTCCACCACCATTGCCGTCGACGACAGCGCCAGCCCGAAGCCGATGATGAGCGAGGCCGCCGCCGGCTGACCCAGCGAATAGGCGACGATGCCGATCGCGCCCGCGCTGAGGCCGACCTGGCCGAGTCCGAGCCCGAAGACCAGGCGGCGCATGGTCTTGAGGCGCTCGAAGGAGAGTTCAAGACCGATCACGAAGAGCAGAAAGGCGACGCCGAGCTCGGCCGGCCCGGCCAGGGCCTCGGCGTTCGAGACGGTGACGCTGCGCAGCAGCGGCAGCGTGGCGAGGAGGCCGCCAAGCCCGAAGGGCCCGAGCAGGGCCCCGCAAGCGATGAAGGCGATGATCGAGTTGATCCTCAGGCTCTTGGCGATCGGCACGATGACGCCGGCCGTCGCGAGCACGACGACGGCGTCCTTGTAGGCGGAAGGATCGACTGAAGAGGCCAAGGGGCCGGACCCTGCGATTCGAGGCTGAAGGGAGCGCGGTGATAGTGGCGGCTCGCGGCCTCCCGGCACAACCCTTGAATCGCTTCGAGGCGCGAAATTCGCCTTGCGGCACGCAAGCTTAGCCGCATTTGCTGAGAGCGGGGCGAGAAAGCGATTTTCGCACGGGCCTGCGATGGGCTAGCCTGCGCGCCTCAAGCCCAGAAGGACCGTCCATGCGCTTTGCCGGCACCGAGAACTATGTCGCGACCGAGGACCTGACGGTGGCCGTCAATGCCGCCATCCGGCTGGAGCGTCCGCTGCTGGTGAAGGGGGAGCCGGGAACAGGAAAGACCGTGCTGGCGGAGGAGATCGCGGCGGCGCTCGGCGCTCCGCTGATCACCTGGCACATCAAGTCGACGACCAAGGCGCAGCAGGGACTCTACGAATACGACGCCGTCAGCCGCCTTCGCGACAGCCAGCTCGGCGACCCGCGCGTCAGCGATATCGGCAATTACATCAAGCGCGGCAAGCTCTGGGAGGCGTTCGTCGCGCCGGAGCGGCCGGTGCTGCTGATCGACGAGATCGACAAGGCCGATATCGAGTTCCCCAACGATCTGCTGCTCGAACTCGACCGCATGGAGTTCCATGTCTACGAGACCGGCGAGACGATCAGGGCGGCGCAGCGGCCTGTGATGATCATCACCTCCAACAACGAGAAGGAACTGCCCGACGCGTTCCTGCGCCGCTGCTTCTTCCACTACATCCGCTTCCCCGATGCGGAGACGATGCAGAAGATCGTCGAGGTACATTTCCCCGGTATCAAGAAACGGCTGATGGAGGAGGCGCTGCGCCTGTTCTTCGAGGTGCGCGAGGTGCCGGGGCTGAAGAAGAAGCCCTCGACCTCCGAGCTGCTCGACTGGCTGAAGCTGCTCGTCGCCGACGATGTCGGGCCGGAGGTGCTGCGCGAGCGCGACCCCCGCAAGGTCATCCCGCCGCTGCACGGGGCACTGCTCAAGAACGAGCAGGATGTCAGCCTGTTCGAGAAGCTGGCCTTCATGGCGCGGCGGGAGGGGCGGTGAGGGGCGGGGCCGCCTTGCAAGGCGGGACCGCCGCGGCGAGATCGACCTTGGGATCGATGGCCCGCACGGCTTCCGTCAGGTCGAAGTCGCGCAACACCGGCACATAGTCCCGTGTCTCCGACGTCCTGAGGTAGCCGGTCATGGTGACCGGCTTGGTGGAAGGCTCGCCGAGGCGGCAGGCCTTGTCGGCACCGAGCGCAAGGCTGCCGCGATTGCCGCTATTCTGCGGACCTGTGAACATTTCCTCGCGGAACGCGCCCAGGCGCGCAGCGTCCGCGGCGTTCAGCCTGAAGACGGTGAAGCGCCGTCCCGGCGCGGCCAGCACCGGCAGCGACGCGAGTTCCGTCGCATCACGCACTTCTTCCAGCACGGCTTTGCGCTCGTGGCGGCTGCCATCCTTCGGCAAGGCGACGATGGTCATGGTGACGCCTCCCGGCAGCGGCCGGATATCGGCCGGGAGGCTTATCCCCGCGCGCAACTGCGACAATTCCGTCGTGCGGATGTCGATCCTCGAGAGTTTCGGCAGGGATGTCAGGGGAACATGGCCGCAGCCGGCCGCGAGGCTGGCGAGCAGGAGGCCGGCGAAGGGAGTGATGCGCATGGGATCTCTTAAAATCGTCGATTGACGTCTAATAATTCATCTCTTACTTTAATTTTGTCAATCGAGGAATTCATTATGTCAATGCACCTCCAATCCGCTGCGACGTTCCCCCCCGACGCCGCCATGCGCCTCCGCAAGGTCAGTCTCTTTGCCCGTGCCTTCAGCTACGCCGCCGGGGCGCTGATGGTCGTCGGCCTGGTCTGGCTTTGGACCGATACCGACGCGCTCCTCCATCATGCCCGCAGCACGATCGGACTGCGGGACGCCCTGATCGCGCCTTCTCCGAGGGGCTACTGGGCCGCGTTCGGCCTCGCCTGGATTCCCGCGCTGCTCTTCGTCCTGGCGATGCTGAGGCTGGGAAGGCTGTTCCGCGCCTTCGGTCAGGGCAGGGTGCTCGTCGATGACAACGCCACCTCGCTGCTGCGCGTGGGCTGGCTTCTGGTTGCCTGCGGCGCCGTCACCCCGGTGGTTCGTGCCCTGCAGAGCATCGCGATCACGATCGACAATCCGCCGGGGCATGGGTATCTGGCGATCACGCTCGACCCCGGGGTTTTCGCCGCCATGGCGGCGGGCGCCGCGCTGATCGCCTTCGGTCATGTGCTGCGGGAAGCGATCCGGCTGTCGGACGAGAATCAGAGTTTCGTGTAAGCCGGCCTCATGCCCGTCGTCGTCGAACTCGATGTCATGCTCGCGCGCCGCAAGATGCGCTCGAAGGAACTCGCCCAGCGGATCGGCCTGACCGAGCAGCAGGTCTCGCAGCTGAAGTCGGGAAAGGTGCGCGGGATGCGCTTCGACACGCTGTCGCGCATCTGCGACGTGCTGCAATGCCAGCCGGGCGATCTGCTGCGCTATGAGCCGGGGCCGGAGATCGAGGGCGACTGACCCCCTCGCAAATCGGCGGTGGCATCGCTAGGTTCTGCCCATGCTCCGCCTCATGCTGCTCCGCCATGCGAAATCGAACTGGCCGGCCGGGGTGGCCGATCGCGACCGGCCGCTCGCGCCGCGCGGCCGCGAGGCCGCGCCGCTGATCGGCGGCTATCTCGCGGAGGAGCTCCTGCTGCCCGATCTCGTGCTGATCTCGCCCGCCAGGCGAACGGTCGAGACCTGGGAGCTGGTGGCGCCGATGTTGGCCGAAAAGCCGGCAAGCCAATACGAGCCGCGCATCTACGAGGCCAAGGCCTCGGCGCTGCTCGATGTCGTGCAGGAGACCGAGCCTGCGGTGAAGACGCTGCTGATGATCGGGCACAATCCCGGCTTCGAGGAGCTGGCGCAGCGGCTGACAGGCCATGGCGACCGCTATGCCGCCGCACGGATGAGCCAGAAATACCCGACATGCGGGCTCGCGGTCCTCGACTTCGCGGTCGAGGACTGGCGCGACGTCGCCGGGCGCGGGGGACGGCTGGACCGTTTCGTCACGCCGGCCTCGCTCGGCGAGGGGCCGGACGACTGATGGCGCCTGCGTGAGCGATCCCTCCTATCTCGACAGCGCGCGGAACGCGGCGCTGGCCTTTGGCGACAGCCTGCTCGGGCTGGCGAAGCCGCGGCTGCGGCTCGGCGTGACCGGGCTGTCCCGCTCGGGCAAGACGGTGTTCACCACCGCGCTGATCCAGAACCTGATCGAAGGCGCCAAGCTGCCGGTCCTGAAGGCCTCGGCGCAGGGTCGCATCGCGCGGGTGCGCCTTGCTCCGCAGCCCGATGCGGACGTGCCGCGCTTTCCCTATGAGGCGCACCGCGCCGCGATGACGGGCGAGGAGCGCCGCTGGCCGGACTCGACGCGGCGGATCTCGGAGCTTCGGGTGGAGATCGATTACGAGCGGGCCGCCGGCTGGTTCAAGGGGCCGGCGACGCTGACGCTCGACATCGTCGACTACCCCGGCGAATGGCTGCTCGACCTTGCCCTGATGGGGCAGGACTACAAGGCATGGTCGGCGCAGGCAGTGGCCGATGCCCGCAAGCCGCATCGGCGCGCATCGGCCCGGGCCTGGCTCGACGACCTGCCGAGCCACGATCCGGAAGGGCTGCCGGACGAGCTCAGGGCCGAGGCGGCGAGCGAACTGTTCAAGGTCTATCTGGCCAAGCTGCGGGCGGACCCCGAAGCCGTGGCGGTCACGCCGCCCGGCCGCTTCCTGATGCCGGGCGACCTCGAAGGTTCGCCGGCGCTGACCTTCGCCCCGCTCGATCTCGGGCACGACCGCGCACCGCGTCCCGGCACCTTGGCGGGGCTGATGGAAGAGCGGTTCGAGGCCTATAAGCGCGTGGTGGTGGCGCCGTTCTTCCGCGATCATTTCGCCCGGCTCGACCGCCAGATCGTGCTGGTCGACGTGCTGGCGGCGCTCGATGCCGGCGCGCCGGCGCTGGCAGATCTCGAAACAGCGCTGGGGCAGGCGCTCGCGGCCTTCTCCGTCGGGCGCAATTCCTGGCTCAGCAGCCTGTTCGCGCCGCGCATCGAAAAGGTGCTGTTCGCGGCGACGAAAGCCGACCATGTCCATCACAGCAGCCATGACCGGCTTGCGGCGGTGATGAGGCAACTTGTCTCGCGCGCGGCCGCTCGGGCGCAGGGCGCGGGCGCGCAGGTCGAGGCAATGGCGCTGGCGGCGGTGCGTGCGACGCAGGAGGTGCGCATCCGGCAGGGGCGCGAGGACCTGCCCGCCATCGTCGGCGTGCCCGAGGCCGGGGAGGAGATCGACGGACAGGTCTTCGACGGGGTCGCGGAGGCGGCGATCTTCCCGGGGGAACTGCCGGAGCGGGCCGAGGCAATCTTCGACCCGAAAGTGCACTGGCAGGTCAGGGCGCCGCGTTTCCGCCCGCCGCTGGTCGAGCCCGATGCCGGCGGGCGGCTGAAGCCGCCGCCGCAAATCCGCCTCGACCGGGCACTGGAGTTCCTGATCGGGGACCGGTTGGCGTGAGGGGAGGCTGCTAGCATGAGCAAGGCGCCACGCGCGATCCGCCTCGGCGAGCCGGCAGCCGAAGGCGAGCTGCGCCTCGGCCACGGCGATGTCGCGGTCCTGCCGGAAAGCGAGCCGATCGATCTCGTCGAGGCCGCGGCCGCGCCGGTCGCGAGGCGGCGTTTCTCGTTCGGCTCGCTCTTCGTCGCAGGCCTCTCGGGATTTCTGGCGCTTGCGGCCGGCGTCTGGGCCCAGAACACCGTCACGAGCCTGATGAGCCAGAACCCCGTGCTCGGCTATGCCGCGCTCGCCTGCGCGGTGGTGGCCGGGTTCGCGCTCCTGGTCATGCTTGGACGGGTGCTGCGCGACATCCTGCGCGAGCGCAAGGTCGAGGCGCTGCGCGAGCGGGCGAGCGGCCTGCTTCTCGGCGGAACGCTGGACGACGCCAAGTCTTTGGCGGGAGACCTCGCGAGTCTCTACAAGGGGCGCGCGGAGACAGCGAAGGGGCGCGCGGAGCTGGATGCGGCGCTGCCGCAACTCTTCGCGCCGCGCGACGTGCTCAGCGTCGCGGAACGGACCCTGCTGGTGCCGCTGGATGCGCAGGCGCAGGCGCAGATCGCCATCGCGGCCCGCCGGGTCTCCCTGGTGACGGCTGTCAGTCCGCGGGCGATCGTGGATGTCGTTTTCGTGCTGGTGGCCTGTGCGCGGCTGCTGCGCAGCATCGCCGGGATCTATGCTGGGCGGCCGGGGACGCTCGGCCTGCTCAGGCTCGCCCGCCAGGTGCTCAACCACCTCGTGCTGACCGGAGGCATGGCAGCGGGCGACGCGGTGATCCAGCAGGTGCTGGGGCAGGGGCTCGCCGCCAAGCTCTCGGCCAAGCTGGGAGAGGGCGTGATCAACGGCATGCTCACCGCACGCATCGGGCTGGCGGCGCTGGCGGTGTGCCGGCCGCTGCCCTTCGTCGAGGCGCAGGCCCCGACGCTCTCGGAGGTGGCGGGCGACTTCGCGAACTGGCGCGGCGGGAAGGCTGAGCAGGGCTGACCCGGCAGAAACTGCCGGCTGCGACAGATTCTGCATGGCGGAAGCTGTCGCGAAACCTCTCGTAAAGCATCCAAGCCCTTGAAAAGACATGGCGCGTGCCGTGGCATGCGGCGTGCAGAATTTCGCCTCGAGTTGTGGGCCGCCCTTGCGGGTGTGCCGGTCGAGGTGAGGGTTCCATGGGTGTTTTCAGTGCGCTGACGACAGCGGTTTCGGGGATGACGGCGCAGTCCTATGCGCTGGAGAACATCTCCGGAAACATCGCGAATTCCCGCACGGCCGGCTACAAGCGCGTGGACACGACCTTTTCAGACCTGGTGCCGGATTCGGCTCTGAACCGGCAGATTTCGGGCTCGGTCGCCGCCTACAGCCGGGCGACGAACACGATCCAGGGCGACCTCAATGCCACCCGGATCGACACCAATGTCGCGCTCAACGGAGACGGCTTCTTCGTGGTCGATCAGCGCCAGAGCGGCGTCGGCGCCAGCACCACCTTCAGCAACAAGAACCTCTATACGCGCCGCGGCGATTTCGACTTCGATGCCAACGGCTATCTGGTCAATGGCGCAGGGTATTTCCTGAAGGGCCTGAAGATCGACCAGGTCACCGGCCAGCTCGTCGGGACGCAGCCGGAGGTCTTGCGCATCACCAAGGAGCAGTTCCCGGCCAAGGCCACCACCTCGATCGAGTACCGCGCCAATATCCCGGCCGTGCCGGGGACGACACAGAAGACGCAGGGCGGCACCGAATTCCTCAACCCCGCCTCGGTCACGGCGGCTGGCACGGCGCCCAACCCTTACGCGGCCAATGCCGCCGTGATGGGCAACAACATCGGCAGCTTCCTGGCGACCTCGATCCCCGGCGGATCGGTCACCGTCTACGACACGCTCGGCAAAGCGACGAGCGTCGAAATGCGCTGGGCCAAGATCGACAACGGCAATGCCGGTCCGCCGGTCACCACCGGCACCTGGGGCCTGTTCGTCGCACAGAACACCAGCGCGACGACCGCAGGCCAGGTCGCCTATGTCCAGGCTGGCCAGACCGTCAGCTTCGGCACGACCGGGCAGATGGTGTCGCCCAGCACGGGCGATATCACACTGCCGACCATGACGATCAACGGCACCAGTATCTCCGGCATCAATCTCACCACCGGCGGCAACGGGCTGACCCAGAACGGTGACGTCAGCGGGCAGATCAACGCGCGCAGCATTCGCCAGGACGGCTACACGGCCGGTACGCTCGACCGCGTCTCGGTCTCCGCCGAAGGGCAGGTGATCGGCACGTTCTCGAACGGCCAGGTCGTGGCTCTGGCCCAAATCTCCGTCGCGCGCTTCAACGCCGATAACTCGCTGAAGCGGCTCGATGGCGGGGCATATGAGGAAACGATCGAATCCGGCGCGCCGATCATCGGGCTCGGGACCTCGCAGATGGTCGGCGGCAATGTCGAGCAGTCCAATACCGACATCGCCGACGAGTTCTCGAAGATGATCGTCACCCAGCAGGCCTATTCGGCCAACACCAAGGTCATCAGCACCGCTCAGGAAATGCTGTCCTCGGTCTTCAACATCATCCGCTGAGGCGGCGCAGTCTGGCGGCCCAGGAGGGTCGTTGGTAACGACAGGAGTTGGCGATGGGGCTCAGCACCTCTCTCGGCACGGCGATCAGCGGGCTCAACGCCACGCAGGTCGGCATCGGCGTCGTCTCGCAGAACGTCGCCAATGCCGGGACCGCGGGCTATGTGCGTCGTGTCGTCTCGACCGCCGACAGCCTCTCCGGCCAGCAGATCGGTGTTCAGAACACGCAGGTCCAGCGCCTGCTGGACACCATCGTCCAGAGCCAGCTCTGGCAGGAATCGGCCGGGGCCGGCTATACCTCGACCCGCGCCAAGGCGCTGTCCAATCTCGATCAGCTCTACGGTGCGCCCGGCAGCGCGACCGCGCTCGATACGATCTACAACAAGTTCACGGGCGCCCTTCAGGGCCTCCAGAACGATCCCTCCTCCTATAGCCTGCGTTCCCAGGTGCTGGACGCGGCGGGCACGCTCGCACGGCAGCTCAACACGCTGTCTAACGGCGTTCAGGCCCTGCGGACGCAAGCCGAGGCCGGGATCGGCACGGCCGTCGCCAAGGTCAACGAGCTGCTGGGCGCGCTGACCAAGGTCAATGCCCGCGTCGTCTCCAGCCAGAACGACAGCGCGGCCGCGACGCTCAAGGATCAGCGCGACTCGATCCTTTCCGAGCTGTCGCAATATGTCGACATCAAGACCACCGAGGATGCGCGCGGCGCGGTGAGCGTCGTGACCGGCTCCGGCGTCCAGATCTTCGACGGCCAGGCCTCGGTCACCTTCGGTTTCGACCAGCACTCGGATGTGCGGCCCGGCGACCGCTGGAGCACGGACCCGGCCCAGCGCGGCGTCGGCACGATCACGATCCGGGACGCCTCCGGCAATTCGTCGGATGCGATCGCCAACAACGTCTTCCGCTCGGGCTCGATCGCGGCCAATATCGAGCTGCGCGACAAGACGCTGGTGCAGGCCCAGGGCCAGCTCGACGAGATGGCCGCACAGATGTCGAAGGCGCTGTCCGACCGCGAGGTCGCGGGCACGGCTGCGACGAGCGGAGCCCAGAGCGGCTTCGGGGTCGACCTCACCGGCCTGCAATCGGGCAACACGATCACGCTCGACTACCAGATCACACCGGGCGGGCAGACGCGGCGCTTCACCTTCGTGCGCGTCGAGTCGAACGCATCCCTGCCGCTGCCGGCTTCGGCACAGGGGGACGTCAACAACCAGGTCGTCGGCATCGACTTTTCGGGCGGCATGGCGTCGGTCGCCTCCCAGATCCAGTTGGCGATCGGAGGCGGCTTCTCCGTTTCCGCCACTGGCTCGACGCTGCAGATCCTCGACGACGGCGCGACGGGCACCCGCGACGTGCTGGGCCTGACGGCGCGGCCGACCAGCACGGCGCTCTCCTCCGCCGGCGGCACTGCCGAACTGCCCTTCTTCGTCGACGGCTCCGGCTTGAAGGCCTTTACCGGGTCCTATGAAGGCGTTTCCCAGACGGTCGGGTACGCCGGGCGCATCACCCTCAATCCCGCGCTGATCGCCGACCGCTCGCTGCTGTCGGTCTACAGCACCAGCCCGGCGACCGCTCAGGGCGATGCCACCCGGCCGCAGCTGATGCTGGACAGGCTGACGAAGAGCCAGCGCTCCTTCACCAACGCGGTCGGGCTCGACGGCGGCAATGCCAGCTCGAGCATGACGGTCTCCTCCTATGTGCAGAGGGTCGTCTCGTCGCAGGGGCAGGTCGTCGCCTCCGCGAAGAGCCTCGACCAGGGGCAGCAGGTCGCGCTCGCAGCGATCCAGAGCCGCTTCCAGGCGACCTCGCAGGTCAGCGTCGACCAGGAGATGTCGCAGCTGATCGAACTGCAGAATGCCTATGCCGCCAACGCCCGCATCATTTCCACGGTCAAGGAGATGATGGACGTGCTGATGAGAGTGTGAGGCCGCGATGACCATCAACGCTTATGGGACTGGCGCCTATCGCGCCGCGAGCGGCCCGAGCTTCGTCGGCCAGCGCGCGCAGTTCGACGATCTCCAGCGTCAGCTCGCGACGCAGGAGAAGAGCACGACCTATGGCGGCCTCGGCACCGACCGCACGGTCAGCCTCGACCTCAACGCCAAGCTCGCGACGATCGATTCCTGGCTGCACGGCATTCAGCTGTCGAGCACGAACCTCAAGCTGATGTCGGACGGCGTCAGCACCTTCGGCAAGCTGGCGAGCGACGCCCGCAACAACATGACCGCCAACTCCTATCTGCCCAGTTCGACCGGACAGACGGGCCCGCAGGTCCTGGCGACGGACAAGCTGAAGCAGACCCTCGATATCCTCAACAATTCGGTGAACGGGCGCTACCTGTTCTCCGGCAAGACCACGGATACCGAGCCGACCGCCAGCTTCGACCGGATCATGAACGGCGACGGCGCGGGCAGGGCCGGCGTCAAGCAACTGATCGACGAGCGCCGTCAGGCCGATCTCGGCTCGGGACTGGGGCGGCTCACCGTCGGCGGCAGCGGCACGACGGCGACGATCTCGGAAGAACCGACGGTCCACCCCTATGGCTTCAAGATCGCGACCGCCAACGCGACCGGCACGGCGATCACCACCACGCTGAATGCCGGGCCCCCGGCCGATGTCGGCGTGAACGTCACCGCCCAGCCGCTGGTCGGAGACGTGCTCAGCATCGGGCTCAACCTGCCCGACGGCACGACCACGACCATCCAGCTCACGGCGCGCGCGAACGGGAGCAACGGCCCGGCCTCCACGACCTTCGAGATCGGGCCCGACGTCAACACGACGGCGGCGAATCTGCGGGCGGCCATCGGTGCGGCGCTCGGCACGGAGGCACAGACCACGCTCTCGGCGGCTTCCTCCCAGGTCGCGGCACAGAATTTCTTCGCCGGCAGCGCGAGCAACCCTCCGGTGCGCGTGCCCGGCCCGCCCTTCGCGACGGCGACGGCGCCGCCCTCCAATACCGGCGCGGCGGCGACGGCAACGGTGATCTGGTACAAGGGCGACGATGGCTCCGATCCGGCCCGCAGCACCTCGACGGTGCAGGTCGACCAGGGCCAGCGCGTCGGCGTCGGGGCGCGGGCGAACGAGCAGGCCTTCCAGATCGGTCTCGCCCAGTTCGCCATCATGTCGGCGGAAACCTTCTCGGCCGCCGACCCGAACTCGCAGGCGCGCTATGGAGCCATGGCGGCCCGGGTGAACGACAGGCTGGGCTTCGGAGGAACGGCGCAGAAGCCGACGGAGATCATCACCGAACTCGGTTCGGCGCAGGCTGCGCTGAAAGGCGCGCAAACCCGGCACCAGACGACCCAGGATTACCTGACCACAACGCTGTCCGGCGTCCAGAATGTGTCGAAGGAAGATGTCGCGGCCCAGATCCTGGCGGTTCAGACCCAGCTCCAGTCGAGCTACCAGGTTACCGCGATGCTCTCGAAGCTGACGCTGACCAGCTACCTCTGAGCGGGATCCGGGTCGCCTGTCTCACAACGAAAGAAGCCGCCCGAACGGGCGGCTTCTTTCGTTCGCGGAGGTGGTCGGGCTCAGCGCCCGCGCAAGCCTGCGGCAATGTCGCGGTTGATGCCGATCAGCACGCCGAGGCTCTGCGCCTGCGGAGTGATGCTGATCTGGATCGTCTGGTTGAAGATGAAATTGGCCAGAGCCAGGATGTTCTGCTTGATTCCGACCGGGAGCGGATTGTCCTCCGCCGTGACGGCACTGACGAGCAGCATCCAGAGCCGGCGATTATAGGTCAGGGCTTCCTCTAGGTCACGCTTGCGCGCTTCCCAGTCGTCGGCAACGATCTGGAGCCGTGTCGCGGCCTTGATCAGGAGGGAGGCTTCGAGCTCTCGAGGAGAAACGACGGCTTGGGCGGTCTTGGCGGCGGCGGCGTAGGCGTTAAACCCGTTTTGCATGCTCGATGAGATCCGCTTCGTAGGCGATCAGCTTCTTGGCTGCCTTCAGAGCCTTGTAGAGGTCGCCGCTTAAGATGCGGTTATTGATCTCGTGAATATGCGGCAGAGCGCTCGGCGCAGCTTCGAGGAACTCGCGTACGAGCGTGAAGAAGGTTTCGTGCTGGTGCGTCGGGTCCTGCGCCAGGTACATCAGCTGGATCGCGAAGTAGATCTTCTTCGCCGGCGTATCGGCCGTCGTGGCGGTCAGGATGTCCTTCTCGCGCAAAATCGGCGCGTCGCCCTCGATGAAGAAGCGCGTGCGCTGCTCGTCGTTGCGGATCACCACCTGGCCGACGATGATCCGTTCACGCGGCTTGAGCTCGACCTTGAGAGCCATGTTGCCTTGAGCCTTCTGGCTGGAGGGAAAAGGGGCGGGAGCCCCTTACTGGAAGAGGCGAAGGACGCCCTGGTCGGCCTGGTTGGCCAGCGACAATGCGGTCTGGGAGAGCTGCTGGCGGGTATTGAGGGCCAGCAGGCTCGCGCCTTCCGCGTTGGAATCGGCCGCGACGAGGTTGTCGGCGCCCGTGGTCAGCGTGTTCGCGAGGTTCTTGGTGAAGTCCTGACGGGTCTGCACCACCGACAGGCTGGAGCCGAGCGTCGAGGAGGTCGAGCGCAGCGAGGTGAGGGCGCTGGTCAGGATGTCGGACATGTTTGTCAGGGCGTTGTCGTCCTGGATGTTGAACTGGCCGGTGACGGCGGTGCCGCTGACCGCCTGGAGGATGCCGAGATTGGCCGCCGTGATGGTTTCGCCCTGGACATCGAGCTTGGCCTGGTTGGTGCCGGTCTTCTCGTTGAAGATGATCGACAGCTTGTCGCCGGCGAGCAGGTTCTTGCCGTTATAGCCGGCATCCTTCGCCAATTGGTCGATCTGCTTCGTCAGGTCGTTGAACTGGTTGATCAGGTTGGTGCGGACCGTCGAATTGCCCGCGGCAGCCGGGATACCGGTGTTCGCGGTCGTCAGCGGCAGGCCGAGCAGATCGTTCTGGCTGTTGGTGTCGCTCTGCGAGTTGGCGAGCGCGGTGTTGGCCGCTGCGTTGCTGGCGATACCGATCTGGAGCGTGGAAGAGCCCGTGCCGGTGACGTTCAGCTTGCCGCTCGAGTCGATCGATGCGTTGGCGATGCCGGAGCGGTTGATCTCGTTGACGACGTCGCGGATCGTGGAGGTTCCCGTCAGCGTCGTGGAAACGAAGGTGGTGCTGCCGGCGCGGATCGAAAGGGTGATGTTGGCACCGAGACCGAGCGTCGCATCCGTGGTGACGCCCGTCGTGGAATTGTAGGACGCCGCGCTACCGGCGCCGCCGAGCGTGGTGTCGAGAGCGATGTCCTTCGCACTCTTGTTGCCGGTATAGGTGGTGCCGCCGATCTTGCCGCCGACGGTGATCGTGCCGTTGGTCGCGCTGCCGATGGCGGCGGGGCGGTTGGCTGCGGTATCGGCCTGCGCCTGCTTGATGGTCGATTGCAGCGACTGGACGAGCTTGGCGATCGCGTCCACGCCCTGAGAAGCGGCCGTGATGGTCTGGATGCCGTTGGAGATGCCGTCGAGCAGGCCGGTGAGGGCGCTGGACCGGTCGCTGAGGCCGAGCGAGGTGAAGTAATTCACCGGGTTGTCGATGGCCGAGTTGACCTTCTTGCCCGTCGAAAGCCGGTTCTGAATAACGGACTGCTGGTCGCGGGTCTGCTGAAGGGTCAGAAGATTCTGCCTGACGCCGCTGGTGAGAATCGGATTCGCCATCGTTCGGTCCCCTACAGCGCGATTCGGCGCTTGCGGTTTGATCTCGACCGACAATGCTTTGTTAAGGATAAAAATTGGTTAACGGGGCGGGCGCGACGTCCCGGCGCGATCCGCGCAAACGAAAACGGCGGGGCTTTCGCCCCGCCGCTTCGGTTCTTCGGCCCGCCTTCTGCAGGCTGCCCGCTTCTGCGGACGAAGGATCAGAACAGGCGCAGGATCGCCTGGTCGGCCTGGTTCGAGAGCGACAGAGCGGTCTGGGACAGCTGCTGGCGGGTCTGCAGGGCGAGCAGGTTGGCCGCTTCCTGGTTCGTGTCGGCCTGGACGAGGTTGTCCGCACCGGCGTTCAGGGTGTTCGCCAGGTTCTTGGTGAAATCCTGGCGGGTCTGCACCGTCGAGAGGCTCGCGCCCAGCGACGACGACGTCGAACGCAGCGAGGTGAGCGCGCCGGTCAGCGTGTCCGCCATCGTGCTAAGCGAAGTGTCATCCTGAATGTTGAACTGACCGGTCGTCGCGGTGCCGCTGACGGCTTGGCCGATGCCGAGATTGGCAGCGGTGATCGTCTGGCCCTGGACGTCCAGCTTCGACTGCTGGGTACCGGTCTTCTCGTTGAACACAATCGACAGCTTGTCGCCCGTCAGCAGGTTCTTGCCGTTAAAGCCTGCATCCTTAGCCAGCTGGTCGATCTGAGCCGTCAGATCGTTGAACTGGTTGATGAGGTTCGAGCGGACGGTCGAGTTGCCCGTAGCGGTGATACCAGTGGTGTAATCACCCGCGATCAGACCAAGCGCGGTGTTAAGCGTGCCCGACTCGGAGTCGGTCGCGGCCGCCGCGGCGGTCGTGCCCGAGCCGAGACCGACCTTGAGCGTGTTGGAGCCGGAGCCGGTGACGTTCAGCTTGCCGGCATCATCGACAGAGGCGGTGGCGATGCCCGACTTGTTGATCTCGTTGACGAGGTCACGAACCGTAGCGCCGGTCTTCAGGGCGGCGGTATACTTCGTATTCCCGGCCGAGATGGTGACGGCAACGTTGGTATTGGTCGAGGTGTCGATGCCGAGGTTACCGGCATAGGAGGCCGTCGCGGTGTTGGCGGTGGCGCCGTTGTCGTCGGCAAGCGCCTTGTCGAGGACGGTGTCCTTCAGGCTCTTGCTGTTCAACGCCGTTTCCGCAGCCGTCGCCAGCGCCGTGCCGGCCTTGGTCGGACGGTTTGCCGCGTTGTCGGCCTGAGCCTGCTTGATGGTCGACTGCAGCGACGACACGAGCTTGGTGATCGAGTCGATGCCCTGCGAGGCGGCCGTGATCGTCTGGATGCCGTTGGAGATGCCGTCCAGGTTCTTCGTCAGCTGCGAGGCGCGGTCGTTCAGGCCGGCAGCAGTGAAGAAGTTGACCGGATCGTCGACCGCCGAATTGACCTTCTTGCCCGTCGAGAGGCGGAACTGGGAGGTCGAGGCGGCGTCCTTGATGGAGCTGAGCGAGCCGAGGGCGGCGCGGACGCCAGACGTGAGAGAAACAGTAGCCATGATTGAAACCCTTCTGGGATGGTGCCTTCTGGCGTCGAAGCCATCCTGGCCGCGACGGGGTGACACTGCGCGGCGTGGTCGTAACGAGTGGTAAATTTCGCCGGTCGAATGCCGCGTGATCAGGCGCGACTGAGGATGTGGTTAACGAATTCACGGTGCCCTGCCGGAACCGATGCGGGCCAAGAAAAAGGCCCGCATCGCTGCGGGCCTTGCGCGATCCTGTCCAAGAGCCAACGCCGGCGCAGCTCCTTCAGGCCGTAACCTCGACCGACTGTCCCGGCACGGGCGGCGCTTTCCCGCGCTCCGCCAAGGCCCGGGCGAAAAGCCGGAGCCGGAGGGTCGCCTCGTCGGGGACCATGCTCACGGTTTCGCCGGTGCGGGGGTCGCGCTCCTGCACGACGACAGAGTGGGTGTTCTGCTCGATGACGACACGGCGCTGCAGGGCCTGCTGCGAGCGCTGCAGGGCGGCGTTGTCGTCGGAGGCCCGGGCCTGTTCCGCCTGCGCCTCCAGCTTCGCCTGCCTGCGCGTCTCCGGCCGGATATCGAGCTGGACCGCGCCGCCGGCACTCGCAGACTGGACGGTCTTCTCCGGTGCCAGATCGACTGCGACGCTGCCGGGCTGGGTCGATACGTCGGAACGCGAGATCGCCGGAGAGCCGGCGATGGCTGTGATTCTGGGCGGGCTGCCGAAATCCATGTGTCACTCCTTCTGGAGTTGAAAACGGCGCCGTCGCGCCGCCTCGTCGACATAGGCGTGTGCAGGCAGACCTGCCCGAACCTGGGAAGGCTGCCAGAAAAGATTGAATCGCCCGTTAGAAAATTAGGTAAATGTTGACGCTTGCCATGGCAGCCGCCCGAACCGGCGGCTCACAGCCGTCGCGAGACGACCAGAGGGCCGGCATTGGGGCGCGCGTAGAGGCCGGCGCCGACCGATGCCGTGGGGCCGTAGCCGGCGGCGCGCATCGGCTTGTTGGCGTCCGAGGCGAGGTCGCGGATCACCGATTCCGAAACGGCGCGCGCCGTCGCGAGCACGATCTGGTTGGTCTCGATCAGCAGCTGGAAGGCGAGGTGCGAATCCTTCAGGCGCTTCACCAGCTCCGGGGCGAAGCGGGCCAGCGCGACCGCGTTCAGCTTCACCTGCTCGACACCGCGCATATAGATGCCGGCGAGTTCGGTCTTGCGGGGCTCGCGCTGCATCGCCTCGGGCAGGCGGCCGGCCCGTACCAGCTCCGTCTCCTCGCCGACCAGGTGCGACAGGGCGCCGAGCGCCTCCAGCACGGCCTCGATCAGGGCCCGCGCATCGGCGGCGCCCGAGACGCGAGGCCGCTCGTCGAGAATGCGTTCCGCCACCGACATGCTCAGGCTCCCTTGGCGGCCTGGGCGCCCTGAGCCTGCATGGTCAGCATCTCGCGCAGGATCTGATCGGAGACGCCGATCCCGCCCGCCTTCTGGATCTGCTGGGCGTACTGGTTGGTCAGCTGCGTGCGCCAGACATCGCCGCCGACGCCATTCTGGCCAAGCGGGCCTTCGGCGCCGGTATTGGAGAACATGTGCTGCGTCATCTGCTCGAGGAACATTGCCTCGAAATCGTCGGACTGCTTCTTCGCCTTGGCCGCCTTGGCTGGGTCGAGCGCGCCCGAGATGCCGTCGACAAACTTTCCGGCGACCTGGCCGGCGACGCCGAGGGCGAGCTTGGCAGCCGGGAGAGCGAGAGCGGCAGTCATCACATCACCTCGATTTCAGCCTGGAGGGCGCCGGCCGACTTGATGGCCTGGAGAATGGAGATCAGGTCGCGCGGGCCGATGCCGAGCGCATTCAGCCCATCGACGAGTTCGGCGAGCGTCACGCTTTCCTTCACCAGCGCGAGCTTGTTGCCGCCGCCGGTGTCGACCTTGACGTTGGTGCGCGGGGTGACCACGGTCTGGCCGCCGGAGAACGGCTCGGGCTGGCTGACCTGCGGCTGCTCGCTGATCGTCACGGTGAGGTTGCCCTGGGCGACGGCGACGGTGGAGACGCGGACGTCCTTGCCCATCACGATGATGCCGGAGCGCTCGTCGATCACGACGCGTGCCAGCTGGTCGGGCTCGACCTTGAGCTGCTCGATATCGGTAAGCAGCCTGATCATGTTGCCCTTGAAGCGGGGCGGGATCTGCAGCGTGATGGTGGACGGATCGGTCGGCTCGGCGGAATCGCCGCCGATGAAGTCGTTGATCGCGGCCGCGACGCGGCGCGCCGTCGTCAGGTCGGGATTGCGCAGCGACAGGCGAAGAGTCGATAGCTTGTTGAGCGCGAAGTCGATCTCGCGCTCGACCGCGGCGCCATTGGCGATGCGACCCACGGTCGGGACGCCGCGGGTGATCTTGCTGGCGTCGCCCTCGGCCGAGAAGCCGGCGATTGCGACCGGGCCCTGCGAGACAGCATAGACCTCGCCGTCGGCGCCCAGCAGCGGCGTCACCAGCAGCGTGCCGCCCTGCAGCGACTTCGCGTCGCCCATGGCGGAGACGGTGACGTCGACGCGGGTGCCCTGGGTGGCGAAGGGCGGCAGGTTCGCCGTCACCATCACCGCCGCGACGTTGGCGGTGCGCATGTTGGCGCCGCGGGTGTTGACGCCGAGCCGCTCCAGCATCGCGGTCAGCGACTGCTTGGTGAAGGGCGCGTTGTTGAGCGTGTCGCCGGTGCCGTTGAGGCCGACGACGATGCCGTAGCCGAGGAGCTGGTTGGTCCGCACGCCCTCGACGGAAGCGAGATCCTTGATGCGGGAGAGCGCGAAGACCGGCTGTGACGACAGGCCGACGACCACGGCCAGCAGGGCGGCCACGGGCTTCAGCAGTTTCGTCAGGGCGGGCTTGCGGAACATTCTTCAGCACCGGAGGCAATGGCGGTCGGACCTGCCTTGCGAGCCTCATGCCAAATCGACGGCATTTGAAAGATGTTGTTTTTCAGATGTTTGCCCGCTGGTGCCAGATTGGCGGACGCCGCCGCAGCCTGCCGTTCCTGCCGGGGCGGCACATTCTGCCGGGTGCTTTACCGCCTGTTAACCATGCCGGCGCAGTTTCGGCTCATCCTTACGAGGCCGCCATGATCAGGATCGACCAGCGCGCGCCCGTCTCGAACGTCGGCCCGACGAGTTCGGCGAGGCGCACGGGCGGCTCCGCCTTCACGCTTCCCGCTTCCGAGAGCGACGCGCCGGCACGCAGTGCGGGCGTCACGGCCGCAGGCCCGCTCGACATGCTGCTCGCCGTCCAGGCGGACGGGGATCAGCAGGAGCGCAAGCGCAAGCAGGCGCGTCGCGGGCACGACCTGCTCGACGGGCTCGACCGCCTCAAGGCGGCGCTCCTTTCGGGCCGCGTGCTTCCTTCGGAGCTTGACCGTCTGAAGAACGCGCTCGCCCTGCGCCGCGAGACGACGGACGACCCGCGCCTCGACGACGTGCTGGCGCATATCGAGTTGAGAGCCGCCGTGGAACTGGCGAAGCTCGGCCGGTGAGCCGGGCCGGATCGATCAGCGGATGAACTGATCGACATACTCCGCGCCGAGGCCATTGCCGGCGTAATGGGCGCGGCATTTGTCGAGGCGGGTGAAGACGTCGTCGTAGCCGAGGCATTTGCCGTCAGGATCGACATAGATCATCGCCCCGTTCACCTGGAACATCGTGATCATCTCTTCGACATCGGGATCGACGACGAGCGTGTGCGTCTCGCCGGGCGCTTCGTAGACATAGGCGCCCTCGGTCGCCACCCAGTCGTGCTCGAGGTAGCGCCATTTGCCCTTCAGCACATAGCCGTGCACCGGCAGCGGATGGCGGTGGCGCGAGAGCACGCCTGCGCGCCGGACCTTCAGCAGGTTCATCCAGTAGCCACGGGACACGCAGAAGAGCAGCGGGCGGAACCAGACATTGTCGTCGACCGGCACCCAGACGCGCTCATCCTCCGGGATCACGTTCGGAACGATCAGTTCCGGCGGAGACTCCTTCGGCTGCGGATGGCGATAGGGCGTCCAGCGCTCCTCCTGGCTGGCGGCGACGGGCATGGGGGTTCCCGTGTTCATGGCGCTTCTCCCTTGCTTTCTTTTTCATCCATGCCGCTGACGGCCCGATTCAAATCATGGCCGCAAGCGCTTGTTTGTGCGCCGTTTTCAGACGGCCAGATAGCCGCCGTCGACCGGCAGGACGGCTCCGG
The DNA here is from genome assembly GCF_900156025.1 of Allobosea sp. TND4EK4. Classification (GTDB taxonomy): domain Bacteria; phylum Pseudomonadota; class Alphaproteobacteria; order Rhizobiales; family Beijerinckiaceae; genus Allobosea. The sequence continues at coordinate 76,308 of NZ_FTMO01000002.1, read as the reverse complement.
TGATGAACTGCGCGGCGTCGGAGAGCAGGAAGGCGATGGCGCCGCCGACATCGCCGGGCTTGCCCCAGCGCCCCATCGGCGTGCGGGCCAGGATCGGGGCGGAACGGGCGGCATCCTCGACGAGCGGACGCGTCAGCTCGGTCTCGATCCAGCCGGGCGCGACGGCATTGACCCGGATGCCGTCCGGCGCCCAGGCGGCGGCGAGGGATTTGGTGAGCTGGCCGATACCACCCTTGGAGGCGGCGTAGCCCGGCGCAAAGGCCGAGCCGTGAAAGGTCAGCATCGAGGCGATGTTGACGATGGCGCCGGCCGTCCCATCCCCGGACTTCACGGCCAGCCTGTCCCTGGCGGCGAGGCACATGCGCATCGTGCCCGAGAGGTTGACCTCGATGGTCAGGCGAAAGGCGTCGATCTCGAATTCCTTGCCGCCGCGCTGGATCATGCCGGCACAGTTGACCAGCGCGTCGATCCGGGGGCAGGCGGCGACGATGGCCGCGACCTCGTCGTCTTTCGTCACGTCGAGCCGGGCGTGGCGGATCGCGGGGTGGGACGGAGGGGCGGCGACCTCTTCCGCGGTGAGCCCTGTCGCCAGGACATCGTAGCCGGCCTGGGCGAGCGAAAGGGCTGCGCCCGCGCCAATGCCGCGCACGCCGCCGGTGATCAGGGCGAATTTCGAAGAGGTCATCATGCACCGAGGCTAGCGCATCTTGCGGCCCCGTTGCATGCGCCTTTCGCGAGGGACTGAGACGCCGGACGCGGGGCTGGTAGCAGAGCGTCTCCGCTATTGAAGCTTGTATTTCATCGAGAGCATCGCCGTTCCGCTGGTCTCGTAGTCGCTCGCGACGAGCGGCAGCTTTCGGGCGAGGCCCAGATCGAGCGATGCCTGCCAGGGGAGGTCGGCTGCCTTGGCAAGATCGACCGTCAGCTTGACCTCGGGCGTGAGGGCCGAATGGAGGCCGTCGCCGGGCGCGAAGACATAGTTGCCATTGACGCCGAGCTGGGAGGTCAAGGTGAGGTGCGGCAGCACTTCCTGACGATACCCGATCAGCGCGTCGCCGGCCTGCTCGGGCGAGGCGCCGACGGCCGTCGTGCCGCTCGTCGACATGCCCCAGATGAGGCCGCTTCCGGCGGCGACAGGCTGGGCCAGGCGCCAGCCCAGGCTGGCGTCGCGGGAGGCCCCGGGCGTGGCGGGGCTCGTCAGCGTCGTCGAGAGCGAGAAGACATCCCGTCCGAGCCTGAAGCCGACCGAGCGATCCCGGTCAGCCATGCCGACGTCGTCTCGCGAGGCGAAGCCGTTGCGGATGATGTCGACCGGTATCGGCGTCCGCGCCTTCATATGCCCGCCCGAACCAGCCGTAAGGCGGCCGATTGCGGCCAGCGACGGGTCGAAGACCACCGCGCTCGTCTCGACCGATTCCGTGGCGGTGGCGGACAGGGCCTCCGCCGCTTCGGGATCGAGCAATCCGCCACGCGGAATAGGGATCTGGGCAGAATCGGCCGAGGGCTGGGCGGCGGCCGGACCAGCCAGTAGCAACGCGAGCGCCGGCAGGAGGCGGCCAAGGCAGAGACGGGAGATGGCAGGCACGGCGTCCGGTCATGGGTTCGGATGAGCGACACAGGATGATCGCCAGCGAAGGCGCCGATATTGCGGCGGTGCAGCATGAGGGTGTTCGGGCTGGCCTTCAAAGGCGGCTGCCGGGCCGCTGCGGGCATGCCTTTCTTCCAAAGGTCGTTGGCCGAAAAGTCGATTCCCCTTTTCGGCCTGATGCTCTAGGAAGCCTGCAGCCGCTGGCCGGGGCGGAAGCCCGCGGTTTCGGAAGGTCGCATCGCAAGAGCAGGGGTCACCGCATGAGCAAGATCAAGGTCGCCAACCCGGTCGTCGATATGGACGGCGACGAGATGACCCGCATCATCTGGCAGAAGATCAAGGACACGCTGATCTTCCCCTATCTCGACCTCCAGCTCGACTATTACGACCTCTCGGTCGAGAATCGCGACGCCACTGAGGATCAGGTGACCATCGACGCCGCCAACGCGACCAAGAAGCACGGCGTCGCCGTGAAATGCGCCACCATCACGCCCGATGAAGGCCGCGTGAAGGAATTCAACCTCAAGCAGATGTGGAAGAGCCCCAACGGCACGATCCGCAACATCCTCGGCGGCGTGATCTTCCGCGAGCCGATCATCTGCAAGAACGTGCCGCGCCTCGTCCCGGGCTGGACCCAGCCGATCGTGATCGGCCGCCACGCCTATGGCGACCAGTACCGCGCCACCGACTTCAAGTTCCCCGGCAAGGGCACGCTGTCGATCAAGTTCGTCGGCGAGGACGGCGCGGTGATCGAGAAGGAGGTCTTCAAGGCCCCCGACGCCGGCGTCGCCATGGCGATGTACAATCTCGACGAGTCGATCAAGGATTTCGCCCGCGCCTCGCTGAACTACGGCCTGATCCGCAAGTACCCGGTCTATCTCTCGACCAAGAACACCATCCTCAAGACCTATGACGGGCGCTTCAAGGACATCTTCGAGGAGATCTACCAGGCCGAGTTCAAGGCCGAGTTCGACAAGCTCGGCATCACCTACGAGCACCGCCTGATCGACGACATGGTCGCCTCGGCGATGAAGTGGTCGGGCGGCTATGTCTGGGCCTGCAAGAACTACGATGGCGACGTGCAGTCCGACACCGTGGCGCAGGGCTTCGGCTCGCTGGGCCTGATGACCTCCGTGCTGATGACGCCGGACGGCAAGACCGTCGAGGCCGAGGCCGCGCACGGCACCGTGACCCGCCACTATCGCGAGCACCAGAAGGGCCGCGAGACCTCGACCAACTCGATCGCCTCGATCTTCGCCTGGACGCGGGGCCTTAGCCATCGCGCCAAGCTCGACAACAATGCCGAACTCGCAAAGTTCGCCACGCTGCTCGAGAAGGTCACGGTCGACACGGTCGAGGCCGGCGACATGACCAAGGATCTCGCGCTGCTGGTCGGCCCCGACCAGAAGTTCCTCTCGACGACCGGCTTCCTCGAGAAGGTCAGCGAGAACATGCGCAAGGCGATGGCCGCCTGAGCGGCAAGCCTTCCCTCACGCGGAACGAGCCCGGCCGCAAGGCCGGGCTTTTTCGTTCGGCGATGGGGCGTCGGGGAACGGCGCCCCGCGCCGGCGCGTTGACGGCAGCAGGCGATGCTTCCAGGCGTGACACAGATCAATGTGGGTGACGCAGAGAGCACGTCATGGTGTGATCGGTGCCTGTCATGGGCAGAGCAACGAGCGGAGAGGGAGACACGGCATGTCGGATGGGGCTTCGAAGATGGAACTGGACGAGCGGATCGCGCTGATCCGCAACAACATCTCCGACCTGATGGAGCAGGCGTCGGGCGCATCCGGCTCGGCGAGGGAGGAATCCATCGCCGACCGCCTGAACGAGCAACAGGACATGCTCAACGACCTGCTGAAGAAGCGCGAGGCGATGGGCCAGGACTGAGCCTCGTTCGCGCCGAGCCCACCCCTCTGGCGATCTCGCATCAGGGGTGGGCGACGGCCCGGCCTATTCCACGATGACCGGCTTGCGCGCGAGAATACGCAGGCCGCTGACCGGGGCGTTCAGCACATAGCGCAACTCGTAGGCCCCGGGCTGTTCCGGCGCCTCCAGGGTCGCCTCGACATTCTCGGCGGGGAAGAAGCGCGGTCCCTCGGCATCGATCGGCGCATCGGGCGCGACCAGCACCACCCGGTCCTGCTCGCCATTCGGGCCGATGCCGCGGACGGGCAGGGCCTGGCGGCGGCCGACCCGCTCGGGCGCTGCCAGCGTCGCGAGGGGCTCCGTGACGACGAGCGGCCGGCGCAGCAGGATCGCCGGCTTTCCGTCCCGATCCACCATCAGCCGCAACTCGTAATCGCCCGCGACGCCCGGCGTCTGCACGGACGGCACGCTCACCTTCGGCTCCAGCACGACGATCGCCTTGTCGGCCGGATCGTCCGGCCGCGCAATCGCGAGGCGGGCACCTTGCGGGGCGCGGCTCAGGAAGGCGCTGAGCGGTGCCCCGGCCATGATGCTGCGAGCGACAGACATCGACGGTCCCGTCGCCGCTGCGGCCGGCTTTTTAGCCTGCGCGAACGCCGTTGCCGGCCAGAGGGCTGAGGCGAGGCAAAAGACGCGCCGTGAGAACGCGGGCCGGGCGAGGGGGGCCGCCGCCATCAGGCCATCGCGGCGGCGACAGCCTCCAGCGCGGCCTCCGCCTTGCTGCCGTCGGGCCCGCCTGCCTGGGCCATGTCGCGGCGACCGCCGCCGCCCTTGCCGCCAAGCTGCTCGGACGCCGCGCGCACCAGCGCCACCGCATCGAAACGCTCGGTCAGATCGGGCGTCACGCCGACCACGACACCGGCCTTGCCATCCTCCGCCACGCCCACGATGGCGACGACGCCGGAGCCGACACGGGCCTTGGCCTCGTCGGCCAGGCTCTTCAGGTCCTTCATCTCGATGCCCGTGACCGCGCGCGCCAGAAGCCTGGCGCCAGCGATCTCGCGGATCGGATCGCCGGCCTCTCCACCGCCGCCCATGGCGAGCTTCTTGCGGGCTTCGGTCAGCTCGCGGTCGAGCTTGCGGCGCTCCTCGATCAGCGCGGCGAGCCGGTTGCCGGCCTCGGCAGCCGGAACCTTGAGCAGGCTTGCCAGACCGTCGAGCAGGCGCGAATCCTCATTGAGGCGAAGCCGCGCCCCGTTGCCGGTCATGGCTTCCAGCCGGCGCACGCCGGCTGCGACCGCGCTCTCGGCGACGATGCTGACCACACCGATATCGCCGGTCCGGTTCGCATGGGTGCCGCCGCAGAGCTCGACCGAATAGGCGCGGCCGGTGGCGTTGGTGCCCATCGAGACGACGCGGACCTCGTCGCCGTATTTCTCGCCGAACAGCGCGCGGGCGCCGGAGGCGATGGCCTCGTCGACGCTCATCAGGCGGGTGGTGACCGGCTCGTTCTTCAGCACGATCGCGTTCGCGATCTCCTCGACCTCCCGCAGCTCCTCGGCCGTGATCGGCTTGGGATGGGAGAAGTCGAAGCGCAGGCGATCCGCGGAGACCAGCGAGCCCTTCTGCGCGACATGGTCGCCCAGCACGAGGCGCAGCGCCTCGTGCAGCAGGTGGGTCGCGGAATGGTTGGCGCGAATGGCGGTGCGGCGCCCGTGATCGACCACAAGTTCGACCGCCGCGCCGACGCTGAGCTCGCCCTCCCTCACCGTGACATGATGGGCGAAGACGTCGCCGAGCTTCTTCTGCACGTCGGATACGGTCGCGATCACGCCCGGCGCCTTGACGGTGCCGGCATCGCCGACCTGGCCGCCCGACTCGCCGTAGAAGGGCGTCTGGTTGACCAGCATGAAGCCGCTCTCGCCGGCCTTCAGCGAGGTGACCTCGGCATTGTCGCGGATCAGCGCCGTCACCACGCCCTCGGCGGTCTCGGTGTCGTAGCCGAGGAATTCGGTGGCGCCGAACTTGTCGCGCAGCGGGAACCAGAGCGTCTCGGTCGCGGCCTCGCCGGAGCCCGACCAGGCGGCGCGCGCCTTGGCCTTCTGCTGCTGCATGGCGGCGTCGAAGCCTTCGACATCGACCGTGATCCCGCGGGCGCGCAGCGCGTCCTGCGTCAGGTCGAGCGGGAAGCCGTAGGTGTCGTAGAGCGTGAAGGCCACGTCGCCCTTCAGGCTCTGGCCAGCGTCCAGATTCCGCGAGGCCTCGTCCAGCAGCGAGAGGCCTCGCGTCAGCGTGGTGCGGAAGCGGCCCTCCTCCAGCTTCAGCGTCTCGGTGATCAGCGCCTCGGCGCGCAGGAGCTCGGGATAGGCACGGCCCATCTCACGGGTCAGAGCCGGCACCAGCTTGTGCATCAGCGGCTCCCTGGCGCCGAGCAGCTGCGCATGGCGCATGCCGCGCCGCATGATCCGGCGCAGCACATAGCCGCGGCCTTCGTTCGAGGGCAGGACGCCGTCGGCGATCAGGAAGGCGGAGCAGCGCAGATGGTCGGCGATGACGCGGTGGCTCGCCTTCATCGGGCCTTCGGGGTCGACCGAGGTCAGGTCGGCGATGGCGCCGATCAAAGCGCGGAACAGGTCGATCTCGTAATTGTCGTGCGTGCCCTGAAGGACGGCGGCGATGCGCTCAAGGCCCATGCCGGTGTCGATCGAGGGGCGGGGCAGGTCCGTCCGGATGCCGCCCGCGGCCTCTTCATACTGCATGAAGACGAGATTCCAGATCTCGATGAAGCGGTCGCCGTCCTCGTCCGGCGAACCGGGAGGCCCGCCCCAGATCTTGTCGCCGTGATCGTAGAAGATCTCGGAGCAGGGGCCGCAAGGGCCGGTATCGCCCATGCGCCAGAAATTCGCGGAGGTCGGGATGCGGATGATCTTGTCGTCGGTCAGGCCGGCGATCTTCTTCCACAGGGCATGGGCTTCGTCGTCCTCGGAATAGACCGTGACGAGCAGCTTGTCCTTGGGCAGGCCGAATTCGCGCGTGATCAGGGTCCAGGCGTGGGTGATCGCCTGTTCCTTGAAGTAGTCGCCGAAGGAGAAATTGCCCAGCATCTCGAAGAAGGTGTGGTGCCGCGCGGTGTAGCCGACATTGTCGAGATCATTGTGCTTGCCGCCGGCGCGGACGCATTTCTGCGCGGTGGTGGCGCGCGAATAGGGGCGCTTCTCCTGGCCGGTGAAGACGTTCTTGAACTGCACCATGCCGGAATTGGCGAACATCAAGGTCGGGTCATTGCGCGGCACGAGCGGGCTCGAGGCCACGACCTCATGGCCGTTGGACTTGAAGTAGTCGAGAAAGGTCGACCGAATCTCGTTGACGCCGCTCATCGCTGTTCGAACTCGTGTTTCATCGGGCTGCCCTCCGGGCCGGGCCGGCGGTTTCAAGCGTTCTAGTGAGGCCGCTTGCCGCTGTCGAGAGAGCGCAGATCGCAAGGCGTTGAGCCCAAACGAAAACGGGCGGCCCCCAGGGCCGCCCGTTTTCGGGTTACGTCATACTCTGATCAAGTCCGAGCATGACGCCAGGCGGAGCGTTCGCTCAGGCCTCGCCCTCGTCGAGATCGTCGGCGGTCGGCGCGGCCTCTTCCAGGATGCGCTCGGCGACGAGGCCGGAATTCTGGCGGATGGTGGCCTCGATCTTCGCGGCCATGTCGGGATTGGCCTTGAGGAAGGCCTTGGCGTTCTCGCGGCCCTGGCCGAGGCGCTGGCTGTCGAAGGAGAACCAGGCGCCGGCCTTCTCGACCATGCCTGCCTTGACGCCGAGGTCGATCAGTTCGCCGACCTTCGAGATGCCTTCGCCGAACATGATGTCGAACTCGACCTGCTTGAAGGGCGGCGCGACCTTGTTCTTGACGACCTTGACGCGAACCTGGTTGCCGGTCGCTTCCTCGCGGTCCTTCAGCGTCGAGATGCGGCGGATGTCGAGGCGCACCGAGGCGTAGAACTTCAGCGCGTTGCCGCCCGTCGTCGTCTCCGGCGAGCCGTACATCACGCCGATCTTCATGCGGATCTGGTTGATGAAGATGACCATGCAGTTCGAGCGCGAGATCGAGGCCGTGAGCTTGCGCAGCGCCTGGCTCATCAGGCGCGCCTGCAGGCCGGGCTGAACGTCGCCCATCTCGCCCTCGATTTCGGCGCGGGGAGTCAGCGCCGCGACCGAATCGACCACCAGCACGTCGATGGCGCCCGAGCGGACGAGGGTGTCGGTGATCTCGAGCGCCTGCTCGCCGGTATCGGGCTGCGAAATCAGCAGGTCGTCGAGATTGACGCCGAGCTTGCGGGCGTAGATCGGGTCGAGCGCATGCTCGGCATCGACGAAGGCACAGACGCCGCCCTTCTTCTGGGCTTCGGCGATGGTGTGCAGCGCCAGCGTGGTCTTGCCCGAGGATTCAGGCCCGTAGATCTCGATGACGCGACCCTTGGGCAGGCCACCGACGCCGAGCGCGATGTCGAGCCCGAGCGAGCCGGTGGAAATCGTCTCGATCTCGATCGAGGGCGAGTTCTTGCCGAGCCGCATGATCGAACCCTTGCCGAAGGCACGTTCGATCTGGGAGAGCGCCGCGTCGAGCGCCTTGGCCTTGTCCATCGAGGAGCCTTCCACGAGCTTGAGATTCGCCTGAGACATGGATTCGGCTCCTTATGGCAGGGCGGGGGGGTGATCACAATCGAAGCGTGACGCCAGATTGGTCATGATTTGTTCTCTCCAGCAAGTTCTTTTTTTGTTCTCAATGTCCGTTTGCTGACAGGAGTTGTCAGGAGGGTCGCTTCTCATGCGTCTGGCGGCGTGTTTTGGAATTTTTTGACCTTGATCATGCGTTGGGCGCATGCCGTTTTGGCTTCATTGCGTTGGTTCGGCGGTCCACATTCTGTTAGTTGCGCGGCTCGCCCCGTCATTTTTCGAAAGTTGCCGCCCTTGTCTTCCGCATCCCCGTCTGCCGCGCCGGCGAACTCCGCAGGTCGCGTGCTGTTCGCCAGCCTGATCGGCACGACGATCGAATTCTTCGACTTCTATATCTACGCCACGGCGGCGGTGATCGTGTTCCCGAAGCTGTTCTTCGCGGCGGGGGATCCGACCTCGGCGATGCTGCAATCCTTCGCCACCTTCGCGATCGCCTTCTTCGCGCGTCCGATCGGAGCTGCGCTGTTCGGGCATTTCGGCGACCGGATCGGCCGCAAGGCGACGCTGGTCGCCGCCCTGATGACGATGGGCCTGTCGACGGTGGCGATCGGCCTGCTGCCGACCCATGCGCAGATCGGCATCGCCGCGCCGCTGCTGCTGGCGCTGTGCCGGCTGGGCCAGGGGCTCGGGCTCGGCGGCGAGTGGGGCGGGGCGGTGTTGCTCGCGACCGAGAATGCGCCGCGCGGCAAGGAAGCCTGGTACGGCATGTTCCCGCAGCTCGGCGCGCCAATCGGCTTCATCATGGCGACGGGGAGCTTCCTGCTGCTCTCGGACATGCTGGGCGAGGAGCAGTTCTTCGCCTTCGGCTGGCGTATTCCCTTCATCGCCAGCGCGCTTCTGGTGTTCATCGGCCTCTGGATGCGGTTGCGGATCAGCGAGACGCCCGCCTTCCGCAAGGCCATGGACAAGCATGAACGCGTGAAGGTTCCGCTGGTCGAGGTGTTCTCGGGGCACAAGCTGCCGCTGCTTCTGGGCACCGTCGCGGCGCTGGCCACCTTCGTGCTGTTCTACATCATGACGGTGTTCTCGCTGAGCTGGGCGACGACCAAGCTCGGCTACAGCCGCAACCAGTTCCTGCCGGTGCAGATGGCGGGCGTGGTCTTCTTCGGGCTGACGATCCCGCTCTCGGCGCTGATCGCCGACCGGATCGGGCGGCGTCGCGCGCTGATCGGCACGTCGCTGGCGATCGCGGCCTTCGGGTTTCTGGTGGCGCCGCTCTTCGTCGCCGGCAGCATCGTCAGCGTGGTGGTGTTCTCGGTCATCGGCTTTGCGCTGATGGGCTTCACCTACGGGCCGCTCGGCACCGCGCTGGCGGAGATCTTCCCCACAGCGGTGCGCTATACCGGCGCCTCGCTCACCTTCAACCTCGGCGGCATCCTCGGCGCTTCGCTCGCACCCTATATCGCGACGGAGCTCGCCACCCGCTACGGCCTCGCCCATGTCGGCTACTATCTGACGATCGCGGCCGTTCTGACGCTGGTCGCATTGCTGGGGATGGGCCGGCCGGTGGCCGAGGCCGCCCGTGCGAAGGTCGCGCCGGCCGAGTGAGGCTGGTCAGGGCAGGGGCGCTTCAGGGCGAGACGGCGTCGCCCAATCGCCTCGCCCATTGCGCTCGTGAGGCGCCGCGGCTTTGCGGGCGCCTCACCCCATCGCAGCCTTCACCGTCTCCACGAGCTGCTTCATCGTGAAGGGCTTGGGCAGGAACTGGAAGCCCTCGCCCTCCGGCAGGTTCTTGCGGAAGGCTTCTTCCGCATAGCCGGAGACGAACACGACCTTGGTGTTGGGGTTGCGCTTGCGCAGCTCGCCGAGCAGCGTCGGGCCGTCCATTTCGGGCATCACCACATCGGAGACGACAAGGTCGATCTGGCCGTCGTTCTGCAGGAAGATGTCGAGCGCCTCGACGCCGGAGGCGGCCTCGTGGACGGTGTAGCCGCGCGAGACCAGCATGCGGGCGTTGAGCGCGCGCACCGCGTCCTCGTCCTCGACCAGCAGGATCACCCCGGCGCCGGTGTGGTCGGCCGCGAGCTTCTTCGGGGCTTCGCGCGCGGCGGCCTCTGCGGCGATCTCCTCCTGGCTCGGCACATGGCGCGGCAGGAAGATCCGGAAGGCCGTGCCTCTGCCTACGGCCGAGTCGACAAAGACGAAGCCGCCGGTCTGCTTGACGATGCCGTAGACCATCGAGAGGCCGAGGCCGGTGCCCTTGCCGACCTCCTTGGTGGTGAAGAAGGGCTCGAAGATCTTGTCGAGGTGCTCCTGCGGGATGCCGGTGCCGCTGTCCTCCACCTCGAGCAGGACGTAGTCGTCGGTCGGCAGGGCTTCATGGGCGAAGCTCGCGCAGTCCTCCCGGGCGACGTTGCGGGTGCGCACGGTCAGCTTGCCGCCGTCCGGCATCGCATCGCGGGCATTGACGGCGAGGTTGACGATGACCTGCTCGAGCTGGCCGAGATCGGCCTTGACCGGCCAGAGGTCGCGGCCCTGGCGGACATCGAGCGTGACCTTGTCGGCGACCACCCGCTTCAGCATCAGCGACAGGTCGGACAGGACCTCCCCGAGCTCCAGCACCTGCGGGCGCAGCGTCTGGCGGCGCGAGAAGGCGAGCAACTGCCGCACCAGCGCCGCGGCGCGATAGGCATTCTGCTTGATCTGCATGATGTCCGGGAAGGACGGATCGGTCGGCCGGTGGCTGGCGAGCAGGAACTCGGAGGCGTTGATGATGACCTGCAGCACGTTGTTGAAGTCGTGCGCGATGCCGCCGGCGAGCTGCCCGACCGCCTGCATCTTGCCGGCCTGGTCCATGTTGTCGCGCAGCTTGCGCTCGGCGGTGGTCTCCAGCGCGTAGACGATGGCGCGCTCGCCGTCGCCATCCTCGCTGGCGGCGACGGGGGAGAGATAGAGCCGCGCCGAGCGCCCGTCCTCGCCCGCAAGCGTGACGTCGAGCGGGGGCAGGTTGGCGCGGCCCTCCATGGTCTCGGCCAAGGCCTTGTCGAGGCCGGAGCCCGGCGCCGCCATGTCCTGGATCGACGCGGCTTTCACGCCGGCCGGGGTAAGCCGGGCGAAGGCGGCATTGGAGCGCAGGATGGCGCCGGTCCTGTCGACGGTGGCGATCGCCATCGGCGTCGAATGGAAGAAGCGCGCGAAGCGCACCTCCGCGTCGCTGCCGCTGTCGGCGCCGGCCTCGCCGGTCGTCCGGTTGAGGACGAGGGTGCGGGAGGGGCCGGCCCGGCCGTCCTGCCCAAAGGCCACCTGGTGATGCAGCCGCACGGGCAGCACGGCACCGTTGCGGCGCTTGAGATCGACATCGAGGATCTCGATGCGCACATCGCCGGGCTGGCCGCGAATGGCCTGGATCAGCGCGGCGGCCGAGGGCGTGCAGATGTCGTCGAGATGCAGCCCGCCGGAGCCGAAGCGGGCAAGGTCGAAATCGAGCCAGCCGGAGAGCGTGGCGTTGAGATAGGAGACCTCGCCATCGGCGTCGATCGAGACGAAGCCGGCGGGCGCATGGTCGAGATAGTCGATCGCGTGCTGAAGCTCCTGGAAGGCGTTCTCCTGCCGTTCGCGCTCGGGCGTGATGTCGGAGACGCTCCACAGCGTCGCGGTGCCGTTCTCGCGGCGCACCGGCGAGACGCGGACCCGGTACCACCCGACCTCGCCACGCCCGTTCAGCGCGGGCTCCAGCCGCACCTCCTCGACGAGGCGGCGATGCTCACGCGCGGCGGTGGCGAGGCGATAGATCGCCTCGGAGACGTCGGCGCGCCCGGTCAGCAGGCGGCCGACGGGCTTGAGGTCGTTGGCGCCGGTCGCGCCCGCGAGCCTGAGATAGGTCTCGTTGGCATAGACGATGTCGTTCTCGCCCTCGGTGACCACGATGCCGTCATCGGCGCCGTCGACGACGAGCTTGGTGAGGTCGTTGCGGGCGGCGCGGCCGGCGAACTGCACGAGGCCGATCGCATAGGCGAACAGCCCGAAGACGCCCACCACCGACAGCAGCGCGAGCAGACCCAGGATCAGCGGCTGCGCCCATTCGTTGGCGAGGAAGCCGAGCCCGATCGCCGCGCCGACCAGGAGGCCGGCGACGAGCAGGATGAGGCCGATGTGACCGGGCTTGTCCGACCGGTCGATCGCGCTGGTGGCCGTGCTTCCGCTCATTGCGGTCAAATCCGTTTCCTTGCCCCAGTCGTCGAACCGTCCTGCCGAGACGGGCGAGCGGCTTTCGCCATGTGTTACCCACCGTCGAGTTAGGCGCGGCGACCCTTCAGGCGCAAGACGTAACCGATGACTTCGGCGACAGCCTTGTAGTGTTCGACAGGAATTTCTGCGTCGATCTCGACGGTTGCGTAGAGGGCGCGGGCAAGAGGCGGGTTCTCGATGATCGGCACGCTGTGCTCGCCCGCCACCTCCCTGATCTTGAGCGCCATCGTATCGACGCCCTTGGCGAGGCAAAGCGGCGCGGCCATGCCGGGCTCGTATTGCAGCGCGACGGCGAAGTGGGTCGGGTTGGTGATGATGACGGTCGCCTTCGGCACCGCCGCCATCATGCGCTTGCGCACGCGGCTGGCGCGGATCTGGCGCAGCTTCGCCTTGACCTCGGGATTGCCTTCGGAGTTCTTGAACTCCTCCTTCATCTCCTGCTTGGTCATCTTCTGGCGCTGGTACCAGGAAAAGCGCTGCCAGACGAAGTCGCCGATCGCGACGATGGCGAAGAGCGCGAGCACCGAGCCCATCAGGCGGATCGCCAGCGAGAGCGCCGCCGGCAGCAGCGCGGCGACGTCCATTTCGGCGAAGTTCTCGAGCCGGTCGTGCTCGTTCCAGAGCGTCAGCCAGATGACGACGCCGATCAGCCCGGTCTTGGCGAGACCCTTGGCGAAGTTGACCCAGGCCTCCTTGCCGAACAGCCGCTTCACGCCCGAGAGCGGGTTGATGCGGTCGAATTTCGGCATCATCGGGTCGAAGGTCCAGAGCGGCCGGTGCTGGAGCACCGCGCCGGCCAGTCCCGCGCAGAGAATGAACGCGAAGGGCATGCCCAGTGCCATGAAGCCGGTCAGCACGCCCTGGCGGGTCACCTGCATGAAGCCCGCGCCATCGGCCGGAACCTGGTGTGCATTCATCAGGAAGGCGCGCAGCGAGACGAGGGATTCGCGTGCCGACCAGCCGGCCCCGACCAGCAGCGCGAGCGTGAAGCCGCACAGCACGAAGAAGGTCCCGATCTCCTGCGATTTGGGGACGTCGCCTTTCTCGGTGGCCTGATCCAGCTTTCGCTGTGTCGGGTCTTCTGTCCTGTCTTCCTTGTCGGCATCTTCGGACATCGCCCGTCAGCCTCCCGTGAACTGGCGCAGGAAGGTGCCGAGATCGTTCATGAAGACGCTCATCATCACGCTGAGCACGACGAGGAGCACCAGCATGCCGCCGAAGATCGAGGCCGGCACCGCGAGGAAGAAGACCTGGAGCTGGGGCATCATCCGCGCCAGCACACCGAGGCCGAGATTGAACAGCAGGCCGAAGACGATGAAGGGCGCGGAAATCTGCACCGCGATCGCGAAGCCCTGGCCCGCGGAGCGGACCGCCAGCGTCATCACGTCGGTGATGTCCGGCGCCCCGCCCGGCGGCAGCAGGCGGTAGCTCTCATGGATGGCGGCGATGGCGAGATGATGCAGGTCGCTGGTCAGCACCAGGGTGATGCCGAGCATCGTCAGGAAGTTGCCGATGGAGGGATTCTGCGCGCCGGCCGTCGGGTCGACCGTCATGGCGAAGCCCAGCCCCATCGCCTGGGCGACGATGGTGCCGGCGGTCTGCAGCGCCGCCATCACCAGCCGGGCGCAGACGCCGATGATCAGGCCGATCAGCACCTCCCCGACCAGCAGCGTCACCAGCGCCGGCAGGTCCTGCGGAATCGGCAGGCTAGGCCGCGCGATTGGCAGGATGACCAGTGCGATGAAGAAGGCCAGCGAGAGCCGCCCGCGCGAGAAGATGAAGCGCTCGCCAATGCCCGGCATCAGCATCACCATGGTGCCGACGCGCGCGAAGACCAGCACGAACAGCGCGCCGATCTGGGGCAGGATCGCGATCTGCATCGGGCCGGGGCCGGTTCCGCGCCAGGATCGGGTCCGCGCGCTGCATTCTCCTGCCTGGGAGGAATGCAGCCGGGGCAGGTCATCCGCCCGTGGCGATTCGCACGGCGACCCGTCCCATATAACCCGCAAGCGCGTCTCCCATGAACGGAAGAAGCAGCAGCAGGGCGGCAAAGACGGCCAGAATCTTCGGCACGAAGACGAGCGTCTGCTCCTGGACCTGCGTCAGCGCCTGAATCAGCGAGACGACGAGGCCGACGGCAAGCGCGATCGCCATCAGCGGCCCGCCGACCTTGAGGAAGGTGACGATGCCGTCGCGGGCGAAGTCGAGAATGGCTCCTGAGGTCATGGTACCGTCCTGTCGATTTCGTTGATCCGCGCCGTCATCCCGGACCAGCTGCGAAGCAGAGCCGATCCGGGATCCATGCCTGAGCGCTTTTCGGAGAGGTTCCGGAATGGATCCCGGATCTTCGCTGCGCTTCGTCCGGAATGACCCGCGCTTCTGGTCTAGATGTCGGCTCCGAGCGGGTGCCGACGCCCGTCAGACCGGCATCCGCATGATTTCCTCATAGGCCGCGATCACCTTGTCGCGCACGGCGACCAGGGTCTGGATCGCGGTCTCGCTCTCGGCGACGGCGGTGACGACGTCCACCACATCGGCGCGGCCCGCCGCGACGCTCGCGGTCTGGGCGTCGGCCTTGCGTCCCGCTTCCGCGGTGGCGTCGAGCGCCTTGCCGAGCAGGGAGGAGAAGTCGACCCCGCCGGTCTCGCTCGCGCCGCCGGTGGGCGGCTTACGCATCAGATTGCCCGCACCCATGCCCTGGATGTTGGCGTAGGCGCCCGCGGCGAAGCTCGGCGTGGCCATGGCTCAGATCTCCTTCTGGAGGCGCTTAGGCGCGCAGGATGTCGATGGTGCGCTGGATCATCCGCCGGGTGGAGGAGATCAGGTTCAGGTTGGCCTCGTAGCTGCGCTGGGCCTCGCGCATGTCGACCATTTCGACGAGCTGGTTGACGTTGGGCATCTTGACGTCGCCATTGGCGTCGGCGGCCGGATTGCCGGGCTCGTGCTTGACCTTGAACTCGCTGGGGTCGCGCTGGACCTTGCCGAGCGCGACGAGCTGGGCGTCGAGTCCGCGGTCGAGATGGCGCTCGAAGCTGACCACCTTGCGGCGGTAGGGGTCGGCCCCAGGGCGCTCGGGACCCGAATCGGCATTGGCGATGTTTTCGGCGATGACCCGCATGCGGCCCGACTGGCTGCGCAGGCCCGAGGCGGCGACGGCGATGCTCTTGATCAGGTCCATCAGCTTCTCCCTCAGCCGCCACTCTTGCCGATGGCGATCTTCATCAGGCTCAGGCCCTTGCTGTAGAGCGAGGCGGCGAGCTGATAGTCCGACTGGTTCTGCGCGACCTTGAGCATCTCGTCCTCGAGGCTGACCGCGTTGCCGTTCGGCGTGGTTTCGAAGCGCGGGGCGCCGGTCCCGTCGAAGCCGCCATGGCCGCCGGCGATGCTCATATGGCCCGCGCTGGTGCGGGCGAGGGAGACGCCGCCGAAGCCATTCGTGCTCGGTGCCTTGAGGTCCGTCGGCTTGAAACCGGGGCTGTCGGCGTTGGCGACGTTCTGGGCCAGAACCTTCTGCCGGGCCTGCTGATAATACATCCGCGTCTTCAGCGCCTGGAGGAGGCCGCCGCCGATGCTCGCTCCGTCATTCGCCATGGCACGGTTCCCGGAAGGAGCGGGAACAGACCCGCATCACTGGGCAAATCTTGCCGGGTCCATGGTTAACGCCGGGTTAAGATGTGGATGTTTCGGCAAACCCGTTAACTACGCGTTCACCATATTTCCCGATCGGGAAAGCCATGTGCTATAGGCAAGGTGTTGAACCTTGGGCGAAACTTCGGGTCGAAGTGCCGGCCCGGGCGGCCGTGGCGAGATGAGGGCGTGCCTTGCAGAGCTTGTTCGGACTTGAACTGACGACCGCGCAGAAGGTGATCGTCGCCTCCGTGGTCATTCTCGTGCTGCTCGCCCTGCTCGGCCTGTTCGTGCGGCAGATTCAGGGCGGGCGGCTCAAGGTGCCGGGGCAGGCGGGCGGGCGCCAGCGCCAGCCGCGGCTCGGTATCGTCGATACCTACGACCTCGACCGCCAGCGCCAGCTCGTGCTGATCCGGCGCGACAATGTCGAGCACCTGGTGATGGTGGGCGGCGCCTCCGACGTCGTCATCGAAAGCAACATCATGCGCGGCAGCGCGCGCTCGACGACGCCGATGTTCAGCGAGGCCGCCGCCCAGGATCGACCGCTCCCGCCCTTCGAGACGCTCGTTCCACCGAGCGAGCCGGCCCTGCGGGCGGGCGACGAGTTGCGTCGCGCCGGCGTCTCTGCCGATGCATCCGAGATCGCTGCTCCCGCTCCGATGCGGTCCCCGCAGGCGATCGCGGAAACGGCCATCCCGGCGGCGGCTGCCGGTGCCGGCTTTGCTGCAGCGGGCGCCGCCAGCAGGGCTCCCTCGGCCGCTGCTCCGCCCTTGCAGCCTCCGATGATGTCCGGCCAGCCGCCGAGCTTCGCGCGCGAGCATGCGCCGGCGCCCGCCGTCAGCCCCGGCGAGCTCGACGACATGACGCGTCAGCTCGAAGCGGCCCTGAAGCGGCCCTTCTCGGCCGTGCGCCCCGCCAATCTGCCGGACGAGGCTCCCGCAGAGATGGCGCCCGCACCGGTGATCGTGACGCCGCCGCCGGCGAAGCCGCCGGTGGCACCGCAGCCCAGCTTGGCCAAGCCGACCGATGCCAGGCAGGCGGATGCAAAAGCCACCGATGCCAGGCCTGCCGAAGCCAAGCCTGCCGATGCCAAGCCTGCCATGGCGCCGAAGGCGGCCGAGCCCGCGCCTGCGCCCCTGAAGCCGCAGGCCATGCTCGACATGGAGGCCGAGCTCGAAGCCGCGCTCGGCCTGAAGCCGAAGCAGGCAGAGCCAGGTGCTGCCGCTTCCAAGGCCGCCGAGCCGAGGATCGAGCCGAGGGTGCCCGAGCCCCGTCCCGTCGCCTTCGATCCGCCGCCTGCGCCGGTCGCTTCCGGGCCGAAGCCGGCGGAGCCTGCGCCACCCGCCGCCAAGCCGGCTGCGCCGGTGCAGCAGCCCTCTGTCGCGGCGCCCGAGCCTGCCGCCCTCGTGCAGGACGAGCCGGAAGCCGCCGCGGAGCCGGCGAAGGCCGAAGCTGTAAAGGCCGAACCAGAGAAGCCGGCCGAACCGGCGAAGGAGCTGGATCCGTTCTCGGTCGATGCGATCGAGGCCGAGTTCGCGCGCCTGCTCGGCCGCGACACCAAGCGGAAGTCCTGAAGCGGGCCACCGCAGGCGCGTCGTCTCCATCCGGAGCTGCCGACCTGTTCCCGAGGACCGCGCCGGGCGCTGGGCAGCCTTCGCCGAGGCCGGCCCGCTGCCTGACTTCGTCATCAACAGGAATGTCGATCCCGGCCTTGCCCAGCCTCTCCGGCGAGTTGTCTGGGGGCTGTGACACGCTAGCTTCGTCCGGCCCGGCCGGTTGAGTCGGGCTGCAGGCGGCGCGCGCGTGGATTACCGAAACGGCAGGACAGCATGGCGGCTCGGCCGCTCCCTTGTGGGAGCGTTGCTGCTCGCTTGCCTGACGGCGACGCCGGCCCTGCCGCAGACGCTCTCGCTGGATTTCGGGCAGGGCGGCGTCGCCGAGCGCGCGCTCCAGCTCATCGCCGTCATCACCGTGCTGTCGCTGGCGCCGTCGATCCTGGTGATGGTGACGTCCTTCACCCGGATCGTTGTGGTGCTGTCGCTGCTGCGCTCGGCGCTGGGCACGCAGACGGCGCCGCCCAACGCGGTCATCATCGGGCTGTCGCTGTTCCTGACGGGCTTCGTGATGGCACCGACCCTGCGCGAGGCCTATGCCAACGCCATTCAGCCGCTGGTCGCGGGGCAGATCCAGCCGCAGGAGGCCTATAATCGCGGCGTGGTGCCGTTCCGTGCCTTCATGCTCAAGCATGTCCGCGAGAAGGATCTGCAACTCTTCCTCGACATGTCGCAGGGCGCGCGACCGCAGACGCCGCAGGATATCGGGATCGAGGTGCTGGTGCCGGCCTTCATGATCTCGGAGCTCAGGCGTGCCTTCGAGATCGGCTTCCTGCTCTTCGTGCCGTTCCTGATCATCGACCTTGTGGTCGCATCGATCCTGATGTCGGTCGGCATGATGATGCTGCCCCCGGTGACGGTGGCGCTGCCCTTCAAGCTGATCTTCTTCGTGCTCGTCGACGGCTGGGGGCTGGTCGCTGGCTCGCTGGTGAAGAGCTACGGCGGCGGATAGCCGCGCGGCGATGCGCATCGGGCCAAAGCCTTGGCCCGAATTCTTGCGGCCTTGATTCAGCCAGCTTCAGCCGACCAAGACGCGCCCGCGCTCGATGCGCAGGCTGAGCCGGCCGTTCTTGAGCGCCAGCGCCTTCTCGCCGAAGACCTCGCGGCGCCAGCCCTTCAGGGCGGCGACGTCCGAGAAATCGTCCGACGCGATGGCGTCGAGGTCGTCGCTGGTCGCGATGATCTTGGGGGCGACCCGCTCGGCATCCGACACCGCCTTGAGCAGGACCTTGAGCAGGTCGAGCACCGCGCCGTTGGTCGGCCGGCCGCGCTCGCGCTCCAGACGGGGCAGGGTCTTGGGATCGATGGCCGCAGCGCGCTCGATCGCCGCCAGCACTTCGGCACCGTTGCGCGAGCGCTCGAAGCCGTTGGGCACGGAGCGCAGCTCTGCCAGCGCCTCGGTCGATTGCGGCCCGCGCTGGACGATGTCGATCAGCGCGTCGTCCTTGAGGACGCGCTGGCGCGGCACGTCGCGCGTCTGTGCCTCGCGCTCGCGCCAGGCGGCGATCTCCATCAGGAGGGGCAGCTCGCGCGGCTTGCGGATGCGGCCCTTGAGACGCATCCAGGCATTTTCGGGCTTGACCTCATAGGTCGAGGGAGAGGTCAGCACCGCCATCTCCTCGCTCACCCATGCCTCGCGGCCGCTGGCGTCGAGGTCGGCCTTCAGGGCGAGATAGATGTCGCGCAGATGGGTAACGTCCGCCTCGGCATAAACGAGCTGCGCGTCGTTGAGCGGCCGGCGCGACCAGTCGGTGAAGCGCGAGGATTTGTCGATGCGCGCCTTGGCGAGGTCGTTGGCGAGCTGCTCGTAGCCGACCGAGTCGCCATAGCCGCAGACCATGGCCGCGACCTGCGTGTCGAAGAGGGGCTTGGGCAGCACGCGCCCGAGCAGCCAGACGATCTCGAGGTCCTGCCGGGCGGCGTGGAAGACCTTGACCACGGCCTCGTTGCTCATCAGCGCGAAGAAGGGGGCAAGATCGATGCCCGGCGCCAACGGATCGACCAGCACGGCCTCGTCGGGCGATGCGAGCTGGATCAGGCACAGCTTCGGATAATAGGTCGTTTCCCGCAGGAATTCGGTGTCGACCGTGACGAAGGGGTGGCCGGCGAGGCGCTCGCAGGCGGCGGCAAGCTCGGCGGTGTCGGCGATCAGGTTCATCAGGTCGGCTTAGCGGAGGAAGCGCCTACCCGTCGAGTCCGCGCCACGCAGGATTTATCGGCTTATACGGCATTCGTTCCAGACTGCGGCCGAAAAACGCGGCCCATCCTCAATCGCCCAAAAGTTCCTGGCCTTTCGATGATTGATCAGATGCGCATGCTGAGCGAAGACCCGCGCATAGCATTCGGGACGCTCGTAGTGGCGGCTCTTGGCCACTTTGAGGCCGGCCCGGAAGGCAGGTGTCGGCGTCTGCACGCTGAATGCGCTCGTCGCCGTCATCACCACGAACGCAGCCGTTGCGACCAGCAACCGTCTGAGAGCCATGTATTCCCCCTGCCGCAGGCTGTCGAGCATGGTGCGGCATGCCCTTGGCTAAGCTGTCACGACTGAACCATCCTTGACAAGCCGCGCGCCCGCGTGTGCTTACGCGACAAGCATCGGCCCGCTGCGAGCGGGCCATTCGCGCCTTCAAAGAGACCGATCCCGTGACCCTGCATCGCTACCGTTCCCACACCTGCGGCGCGCTCCGCGAGAGCGACATCGGCTCGCAGGTCCGGCTCTCCGGCTGGTGCCACCGCATCCGCGACCATGGCGGCGTGCTGTTCATCGACCTGCGCGACCATTACGGCATGACGCAGGTCGTGATCGATCCTGACTCTCCGGCCTTTGCCGATGCCGAGACGCTGCGCTCGGAATGGGTCGTGCGCGTCGACGGCAAGGTCAAGGCGCGACTCGAAGGCACCGAGAACGCCAACCTGCCGACCGGCGCGGTCGAGGTCTTCGCGACCGGCATCGAGGTTCTCGGCCCGTCGGCCGAGTTGCCTCTGCCCGTCTTCGGCGATCTCGAATATCCCGAGGACACGCGGCTGAAATACCGCTTCCTCGACCTGCGCCGCGAGAAGCTGCACAACAACATCATGCTCCGGGCGAAGGTCATCGATTCGATGCGCCGGCGCATGAAGGAGTCCGGCTTCTCCGAGTTCCAGACGCCGATCCTGACCGCGTCCTCGCCGGAAGGCGCGCGCGACTTCCTGGTGCCGAGCCGCCTGCATCCCGGCAAGTTCTACGCGCTGCCGCAGGCGCCGCAGCAATACAAGCAGCTCCTGATGATGGCGGGCTTCGACCGCTACTTTCAGATCGCGCCCTGCTTCCGCGACGAGGACCCCCGCGCCGACCGGCTGCCGGGCGAGTTCTATCAGCTCGACGTCGAGATGAGCTTCGTTGAGCAGGAGGACGTCTTCGCGACGATGGAGCCGGTCATCGGCGGCATCTTCGAGGAATTCGGCAACGGCAAGTCCGTCACCAAGAACTGGCCGCGCATCCCTTACGCCGAAGCGATGGCGAAATACGGCTCCGACAAGCCGGACCTGCGCAACCCGCTGATCATGCAGGATGTCTCCGAGCCCTTCCGCGGCTCGGGCTTCAAGGTCTTCGCGCGCATTCTCGAAGGCGAGAAGAACCGCGTCTGGGCGATTCCCGCCCCGAAGGGCGGTAGCCGCGCGTTCTGTGACCGGATGAACTCCTGGGCGCAGGGCGAGGGGCAGCCGGGCCTCGGCTATCTCATGGTCAAGGAAGATGGCGAGGGGCAGGGGCCGATCGCCAACAATATCGGTCCGGAGCGCGTCGCCGCGATCATCGCGCAGATGGGGCTGAAGGGCGGCGATGCCTGCTTCTTCGTCGCGGGCGATCCGGACAAGTTCGTGAAGTTCGCCGGCGCGGCCCGCAACAAGGTCGGCCAGGAGCTCGGCCTGATCGACGAGAATGCCTATGCCTTCGCCTGGATCGTCGATTTCCCGATGTTCGAGTACAACGAGGACGAGAAGAAGGTCGATTTCTCGCATAATCCCTTCTCGATGCCGCAGGGCGGGCTGGAGGCGCTGACGACGCAGGACCCGCTCTCGCTCAAGGCCTTCCAGTACGACATCGCCTGCAACGGCTACGAACTCGCCTCGGGCGGCATCCGCAACCATCGCCCCGAGGCCATGGTGAAGGCCTTCGAGATCGCCGGCTATGGCGAGGAGACCGTGATCGAGCGCTTTGGCGGCATGTATCGCGCCTTCCAGTACGGCGCGCCGCCGCATGGCGGCATGGCCGCGGGCGTCGACCGCATCATCATGTTGCTGGCCGGCGCCACCAACCTGCGCGAGGTCGCGCTGTTCCCGATGAACCAGCAGGCCGTCGACCTTCTGATGGGCGCGCCGGCCGAGGCCTCGCCGAAGCAGCTGCGCGAGGCGCATCTGCGTATCAACGCGCCCGAAAAGAACGGCTGAGCAGGGTCATGACGGCTTGGACGATCCGGCGGGCGCTGCCGCTCGCCTGCCTGATGGCACTGCCGCTCGGCGCCTGCGTCTCTGCCGGCGCTGACAGCGCCGGGCGCGCCTCCACCCTGGCGACGACGGTTTCGCGGGCCCATGCCTGCAAGGCGGGCGCGCCTCAGCGCACCACGCTCGACCGTTTCCTGGCTGCCGAGCAGGCGCGCGGCGCCAGCCCGGAGCAGCTTGCCGCGGCGCGTTCGACCTATGTCACTGTTTCCGAAGCCGAGATGGTCAACCAGAGCGTCAAGCCGCAGGCCTGCACGCCAGAGGAGCGGGAGGTCCTGAAGCGCCGGATGGCCGAGATCCGCGCCGGGACCTTCGATCCGCGCTGATCCGTTCCGCTGGCATCATGGCCCGAAAGCTCATCCCCGCCGCGGCCATGGCGCCCGGGCTCGCCGGATGCGCCATGCCGATGGCCGGGCCGATTCCAGGGACGGTCGACGATGCCGCCGCCACCGTCTCGCGCGCCTATGATTGCCGGCTCCGTGTGGATCGCGGCCGCGTGCTGGCCAGGTTCGACAGGCAACAGCGGCCGAGCTTCATCGCTGCCAGCGCGAGCCACGCCGTGAAGTCCTACAAGGCGCCGCATGCTTGCGGTGCGGCGGAGCGGGAGCGTGTGGCCGGCGAGCTGACGGCGCTCGCCCGGCGCTGAATTTTCTTGATTCTGCTCGGCGTCGTGGCCAGAAGGCGCCGATGCCTGCCGCCCTCGTCACAGCCATCGTCGTTTCATACGACAGCGCCGAAGTCCTGCCCGCCTGCCTCGATGCGCTGGCAGGTGAGGGCGTCCCGGCGATCGTCGTCGACAATGCGAGCAGCGACGACAGCCGGGCGATCGCGGAAGCGCGGGGCGCCCGTGTCATCGCCAATCTCCGCAACGAGGGCTATGGCCGCGGCAACAATATCGGCATGGCCGCGGCGCAGACGCCCTTCGTCCTGATCGTCAATCCGGATCTGGAGGTCAGGCCGGGCGCCGTATCGGCGCTGCTGGCGGCGGCGGAACGCTATCCGGATGCCGGGATGCTGGCGCCCCGCATCGTCGAGCCCTCGGGCCGGGTCTTCCTGCAGCCGCGCTCGCTGCTCTCTCCGCCCCATCTCAACCGGGCTGGCGCGATGGCGATTCCGGAGGGGGACGCCTGCCTGCCGTTTCTGTCCGGCGCCTGCCTGCTGGTGAGGCGGGAGGTTTTCCTGGCGCTCGGCGGGTTCGATCCCGCGATCTTCCTGTTCTATGAGGATGACGATCTATGCCGGCGCCTGCGCGATGCCGGGCATGCGCTGGTCCATGTGCATGAGGCGGAAGCCGGCCATGGGCGCGGGCGCTCCTCGGCCCCGTCTCCGCTGCGGCGCTTCCGGGCGCGCTGGCATCTGGCCTGGTCGGAGCGCTATGTGGCGCGCAAATACGGGTTGCCGGCGCCGGGCAGGCTCCCGATCTGGCGGAACATGGCGAAGGCCTTCGGCTACGGGCTGCTGTTCAAGCGCGAGCCGATGTTCGCCCATCTCGGATCGGCCGCCGGAGCGCAGGCCTGGATGCGCGGGGAGACGGCGCTGGCGCAGGAAGGGCTCGAAGACGGGCCGGCGGTGGCCCCGTGATCCGTTCCGCACCGACGGTCGAGCAGGCGCTCAGCAGCCCGCATAACAATTTCGGCTGGCTGAGGCTGGCGATGGCGCTCGCCGTCGTCGTCTCGCACGCCTATTCGGTGACCGATGGGCGGGTGGAGCAGGAGCCCTGGTTCCAGACCACCGGCTTCACGCTCGGCGAGCATGCCGTGAACGGCTTCTTCGCCATCTCCGGCTTCCTCGTCACCATGAGCTTCCTGCGGCGCGGCTGGCGCGACTATCTCGTCGCGCGGCTGCTCAGGATCGCGCCGGGCCTGATCGCGGCGACGCTCGTGGTGGCGCTCGTGCTAGGCGTGGCCATGACGACGCTCGATTGGCGTGCCTATCTCGCCGATCCGCGCCTGTGGCGCTTCATCTGGGGCACGCTGACGAGCTTCAAGAGTGCCGCTGCGCTGCCGGGCGTGTTCGGGAGCAACCCGTTCCAGTTCCCGATGGGGACGGTCTGGACGCTGAAATACGAGACGCTGTGCTATCTCGGTGTGCTTGTCGCGGGGCTGGCCGGGCTGCTGCTGCGACCTCGGCTGGCATTGGCCGCGGTAATGGCGCTGGTGCTGGCTGTCGTGGCCCGAGAGGCCCTTGCGCCGCACGGGGCGAAGAGCGTCGAGACGGCGCTGCGGCTGCCGCTGATCTTCGCGGCCGGCGGCCTGATCTATCTTTATCGCGAGAAGGTACCGCTCTCGCTGCCGCTCCTGGCGGTCGCGCTGGTGCTGCTCGTGCCGCTCTCGTTCACGCCGCTGTACAAGGCGGCGCTTTATCTGGTGACGGCCTGGGGCGTGCTGGTGCTTTCCCTGGCGCCGTCGCTGACCGGGCGGCTCGCGGAGCCCACCGCAGACCTCTCCTACGGCGTCTATCTCTATGGCTGGCCGATCCAGCAGGCCCTGCACGCCTTGATGCCGGCGATGCCGGCAACGGCTCTGCTGGTTCCGTCTCTGCTGCTCTCGCTGGTCGTGGCGGGGCTGTCCTGGTTCCTCGTCGAGAAACCGGCGCTGGGCCTCAAGCGCCGGCTGCTCGGAGCGCGCTGACCGCAGTGACGAACTCCGCGATGCGGTCGCTGAGCAGCAGCGGCAGCAGCGCCTCGATCCGGTCCTTCGGCAGTTCCCACCAGCGGGTTTCCAGCAGCGAGGCGACGGTCGCCTCGTCGAAGCGCAGGCGCACGACCCGGCCCGGGTTGCCGGCGACAATGGCGTAGGGCGGCACGTCCTTCGTCACCACCGCGCGCGCCGCCACGACGGCGCCATGGCCGATCGTGACGCCGGACATCACCATGCATTGCGAGCCGAGCCAGACGTCGTGCCCGATCACGACATCGCCGCGGGTGGCGTCGAAGCCCGTGATGCCCGCCGCCTTCGGCCAGAGCCTCGGCAGGGCAGGGAAGGGGTAGCTCGTCACCCAGTCGAGCCGGTGATTGCCGCCCAGCAGGATCTCGACGCCGTCTGCGATCGAGCCGTAGCGGCCGATGACGAGGCGGGCACCGCTCTCGGAAAAGCGCACCTTCGGCCTGCCATAGGTAAAGGGACCGATGGCGAACTGTCCCGGCCGCCGGGCGAGGAGATGCGCCAGATGCAGCCGGGTCTGGTTGTCGCGGTTCAGATATTTGCGCAGCAGGCCACGCGCGGCGGACGGGAGGCCCGCCCACCACGCCTGAAGCGCGCTCGGACGCCAGTCGCGGTCCTCCGCCGCGACAGCGGCTTCCGGCTCACTGCGCATCGGCCTTGATGTCGATCTTGTCGAAAATCTCGGCGGGTTGCGTGATGGTCAGCACGTCCGCGAGTCCGAGGCCGGAGACCGACCGGGCGCTCGCCTGCACCGTCAGGGTGCCGGGCTTGGCGACGAAGCGGGAGACGGCGCTCGCAAGCGTCTTGGCGCCCTCCGACGGTCCCAGGATCGCGGCCAGGCCCATGCTTGCCATCATCGCATATTGCTGGCGCACCTCCTCGACCTTGCGCTTGGACTTGCGGGCCTCGTTCTCGATCAGCTTCTCGATCAGGCCGAAGTTCTGCAGCTTGATCTCGATCGCGCGTGCGGTGGCGCCCAGAGCCGCAACCTGCGCGAGGGCGACATCGCTGGCGAAGAGGTCCTTGGTGACATTGCCGAGGGTGGCGTTGGCGTCGATCCGCGCGAGATTGGCGGCGCCGAAGGACAGCGGCTTGATGCCGAGTTCGTTCTTCACCGAATCCCAGGCCAAATCGAGCTTGGCCGAGAGGTCGAGCGAGGTGATGCCCATGGCGATGAGATCCTTCAGCGCCGGGTTCGCCTCCGTGGGGACGATCGGTGCGACCAGCTTGTCGATGGTCAGGCCCATGCTGGTGGGCACGCCGTTCAACTGCTCGCCGCCACGCAGCTCGAAGGTTCCGAGCGCCACCTTGATCGGCGCCTCGGAGGGCCTGGCGGCCGGCGCGTCGATCGCGATGCCGGAGAACCGCACCGTGCCGATCTTCGGGACGAAGCGGCGGAAATCGAGATGCTCGATGTCGGCGTTGGGCTCGGCGAGGACCGCGCGCAACTCGCGGAAGGAATTGGCGAAGGAGAAGCCGGAATAGCTGATGAGGTCGAAGCGGCCTTTGACCGGACCGCTGGCGAACTGCATGCCTTCCATCGCGAAGCCGGATTTCTCGGGCGCGTCCTCACCGAAGGCGATGCGCGCGATCTTCAGGTCGATCGGATCGTCGGGCCGGGCCTTGTCGGCCGCGCCGGCGGGCTTGCCCGGTTTCGGCGGGGGGATCAGGCGCATGGTGATGTCGCGGACCTCGCCGCTGCCGTATTCGATGGAATCGAGCAAAGCGAGCCCGGACAGGGCCAGGCGCTTATGCGCCTCGTCATCGGCGGCCTTGGCAGCCTTGTCGTCCGGCTTGGCGCCGGAGGTCCTGTCGACCTCGGCGGAGGCCTTCCCGATCCGGTCGATCACCTCCAGCATCGGCTCGGTGCCGACCTTGGCGGCAAAGCCACGGCCGTTCATCCGGCCGATCGACATGGTGCCGCCCTTGCCCAGGTCGAGGTCGTAGCCCTCCTGCTCGAACTTGCCGATCAGCGGCAGATAGGGCTCGTCGGTGCCGGGAGCGGACTTCTCCGTCAGCACGCGCGCGGTCTGCTTGAGATCGAGCGCCTCGAAGGCGGTGCGCTTCAGCGTGCCCTTCATCGGGCCGGTCGGGCCGCCTTGCGCCGTGACGCTGCCACTGGCGGATTCGCCATGGGCGATCTTGCCGTCGCGGATGTCGGTCAGGCGGATGTCGCGATAGGTCGTGCTCTGCTTCTGCTCGCCGACGCTCTGCTCCATCGTCAGCTCGGGGGCGCTGATCTCGGCCGCCGTGAGCTTGGCGGCACGCATCGAGGCCGGCTCGTTGGCAGCCGAGGAGAACAGCGCCAGGAAGGCGTCCTTCTCGAGATTCGAGCCCTTCACCGCCAGTTTCGGGATGCGCAGGGTCATCTTGCCGAGATCGATGCGGACGTCGTCGATCTGGAAGTCGGCGGCGCGAGCGGGCCCCGCCGTCCAGGCCAGGAGGGCGACGAGGGCGGTGCCGGCGAGGGAAGCCGATCGGCGCGAGCGCGCAGCGGTCATGAAGATCTCCTGTACGTGGCCGCGGGAAACTGCCGCAACAGAGCGGTGAAAGAAAGCCATCTCGTGACGTGCCTCGTCATTCGCTCGGATGATCGTGACCGTGATCTTGACGGGCGAGGGCGAAAGACCCCTTCTGCCGAAGATTCGCCATCTGCGACGGCTAGCAGGCCGACGGGCGACGAAGCGCCCCGGAGACCACCAGCGATGACCGCCATTCGCGCCGCTCTCACCGCCCTTGCCCTCACTCTGTTCGCGGCGGTGCCCGGCGGCGCGGGCGCGCAGGCCCAGCCTGCGGCGCAGGAGGCGGCCCTGGAGTCGCTGGTCATCGTCAGCGGCGCCAAGCGCAACGCCTTCCAGGTCGAGGTGATGCGCAACCCCGAGCAGCGCGCCAAGGGGCTGATGTTCCGCCGCTACATGCCGCCGGACCGGGGCATGCTGTTCGATTTCGGCGCCAGCGAGCCGGTCGCGATGTGGATGCAGAACACCTATATCCCGCTCGACATGCTGTTCATCCGCAAGGACGGCACGATCGCGCGGATCGCCGAGAACACCGAACCGCTGTCGACGCGGACGATCCCCTCGGGCGAGCCGGTGCTCTCCGTGCTGGAGATCAATGGCGGCGTCGCCAGGCAGCTCGGCATCAAGCCGGGCGATATGGTCGAGCATTCGCTGTTCAAGCGCTGAGCGTCGCCTGCCGGAGCAGGCGCCCCCCCTGCGTTGGCGAAGGCCGCTCCTGCCTCTATCATCAGCGAATCGGTGAGCGAGGACTTCGGGTGCGCGCGATCAATCTTGTGCTTCGGGGCCTTATTGCCGCGGCGTCCCTCGGCATGCTGGCCTGCGCGCTGATCCTGCTCTCCAAGGCCGGCGGCAATATCCTGGGCTCCATGCAGGCGTCCTTCGCGCATGACAGCGGGCGCTCGATCTCGCTCATCATGAAGGCGATCGACGAGTGCCTGTTCGGCATCATCCTGATCCTGATGGGGGCGAAGGTCGCGGCCTCCTTCGTTCTGCCGGAAGAAGCGGCCAAGACGTTTCCGCGATGGATGCAGCCGAGCAGCATCGCCGATCTCAAGACCACGTTCTGCCAGGCTGTCCTCGTCTACCTGATCGTCGACTTCGCCACCGACATGGCGGTGCTCGACGTGAAGTCCGACGTTGCCTACCTCGTTTTGCCGGCCTGCGTCCTGCTCATCGCTCTCGCGCTGAAGCTGATGCCGCACTCGGCTGCCCACTGAGGGCTGCGACCTCCGGTCAGCCGGGGCATGGGCCGGCAGCGGCCCGGACGCGGTCCCGGCCGGCTTTCGCTTGCGGGGCAAGGGGCTGGCATGATAGCCAACCGCAGCGTTTCGGATGTCGTCGGGGTATAGCGCAGCCCGGTAGCGCATCTGCTTTGGGAGCAGAGGGTCCCAGGTTCGAATCCTGGTGCCCCGACCATCCGAAGCGCCTGTAACACTTCTGGTGACGGCCGAGCGCATTCCATGACCGCACGCATCTATCGCCCCGCCCGCACCGCCATGCAGTCCGGCACGGCCAAGACCGAGCGCTGGCTGCTGGAATACGAGCCGGAGAAGGCCCGCGAGATCGAGCCGCTGATGGGCTGGACATCCTCCTCCGACATGAAGAGCCAGCTCAAGCTCTGGTTCGACACGCAGGAGGAGGCGGTCGCCTACGCCACGCGCAACGGCATTCCCTATCGCGTCGAGCAGCCGCACGATCCCAAGCGCCGCTCGATCTCCTATTCGGACAATTTCAAGTTCTCGCGCGTCGGCCAGTGGACGCATTGACGCCGGCAGGCGAGGGCTGAGCATTCAAGTTTCCGGGCCCGTAGCTCAGCTGGATAGAGCAACGGACTTCTAATCCGTAGGTCGCTGGTTCGAACCCAGCCGGGCTCGCCATTACGCTTTCGCCTTTCGCGGCTTTTCGGCTTCCGGCGCCATCTTCGTGCCGGAAAGGCATCTCATCGGGTCTGCCCTCCGGCCAAGCCGCTTCCGACTCTCGTGCGGCATGCCAGCCCGCAAGGATGGATGATGTTCTCGCTCTCTCCCGCGATCGACCGCTTCAGCGCCTTCCTGACGGCGAGCCATGCGCGGGCCTGCGCCTTCCTGCTTCTGCTCTCGCTCGCGGCGTTTCTGCCGGGGCTGACCACGCTGCAGCCGGTCGATCGGGACGAGCCGCGTTTTGCGCAGGCCACCAAGCAGATGCTGGAGACCGGCGACTACGTCGATATCCGTTTCCAGGGAGAGGCGCGGCACAAGAAGCCGGTCGGCATCTACTGGCTGCAGGCGGGGGCGGTGAAGGCGGGCGAGGCGCTGGGCGTGCCGCAGGCGCGCACCCAGATCTGGCTCTATCGCATTCCCTCGCTCCTGGGCGCGATTGCGACCGTCCTGCTGAGCTATTGGGCGCTTCTGGCCTTCCTGGCGCGGCGCTATGCGTTGCTCGGGGCGGCGCTGATGGCGGGCGCCGTGCTGCTCGGCGTCGAGGCACGCATCGCCAAGACCGATGCCGTGCTCGCCGCCTGCGCCGTTGCCAGCATGGGCGCGCTCGCGCGGGTCTGGCTGGACTGGACGCGCTCGCTCGCCTTCGTGCCCGGCCGGCGCAACTGGCTGGTGTTCTGGGGCGCGACGGCGCTCGGCCTGCTGATCAAAGGCCCGATCGTGCCGATGGTCTGGGGTCTCGCCATCCTCGTCCTCAGCCTGCGCGAACGCTCGTTCCGCTGGCTGAAGCCGCTGCGCTTCGGACCCGGGATTCTGCTTTGCCTCATCGTCGTGCTGCCCTGGTTCGCCGCGATCATGATCAAGACGGGCGGGCATTTCTTCGCCGAAAGCGTCGGGCAGGACATGCTCGGCAAGGTGGCCGAAGGGCAGGAGAAGCATTGGGGGCCGCCGGGGCTCTACCTGCTGTTCTTCTTCGCGACCTACTGGCCCGCGGCGGCCTTCGCGGCGATGGCGATCCCCTTCGCCTGGATGCGACGCAAGGAGCCGCAGGTGGCGTTCCTGCTCGCCTGGATCGTGCCGTCCTGGCTGGTCTTCGAGGCGGTGCCGACCAAGCTGCCGCACTATGTTCTGCCGCTCTACCCGGCGATCACGGCGCTGCTGCTGCTGGCGCTGATCAATGGCGGCATCGACCGCTGGCGGCGCGGCGCGGTCGCGACCGCCTGCCTGGTCGTGATTGTTCCACTCGCCCTCATGATTGTGCTGATCGGCGGCAACTGGCGGCTCGATCACGCCGTCCCGTGGCTGGCGCTGCCGGTCTTCGCGCTGATGCTGATCGCCGGTCTCTCGGTCGTCGCGGCCTTCCGGCGGCTCGACCTGGAGGGCGCGCTCTGGCGCTGCGTCATCGCGAGCCTGCTCTTGACCTTTGCGGTTTATCCCTTCGCGATCGAGAGCCTGCGCTCGCTGAAGATATCGCCGCGCCTGGCGGACGCTGCCCGCTCGGTGGGCTGTGCCGATCCGGCGGTGATGACGCTCGGCTATCGCGAACCCAGCCTCGTCTTCCTCACCGGCACCGATCTCGCCATGGCGCCGACCGGGGCGGAGGCCGCGAATTTCCTCAACCAGCCCGGCTGCCGCATCGCCTTCGTGGAAGCGCGTTTCGGCGACGAGTTCCAGAAGGCGCTTGCCGCGCTGCCCGCCAAGCCGCGGCTGGTGACGACGATCAACGGCTTCAACATCAACGGCGGAAAGCTGCTCTCGATCGCGGTCTACGCCAAGACGCCGGGATAAGACGCCCGAAGGGCGCGATCACCATTGCGAGCGGCTTCCTGCCGAAAACCGCGTTCTCCTTTGCGGCCCGATGCTTTAGAGGAATGCCCGAACCGTTTGCCGGATGACGTTGCCTTGACCGAAACTCCCTCCGCCCAACCGCTCTTGAGCGTCGTCGTGCCGGTGCGCAACGAGCAGGGCAACATTGCGCCGCTGATCGGCGATATCGAGCGGGCCTGTACCGGCATCGGCCCATTCGAGGTCGTCTACGTCAATGACGGCTCCAGCGACGGCACGGCTGCCGCGCTCGCCGAACTCGCCGCGACGAAGCCCTGGCTGCGCATCGTCACCCATGCGCAGTCCTGCGGGCAGAGCGCGGCGGTGCGCAGCGGCGTCCGCCATGCGCGCGCGGCCATCGTCGCGACGCTGGATGGCGACGGGCAGAACGATCCGGCCTTCCTGCCGCAGATGGTCGAGGCGCTGCAGCGCGGCGGGCTCGAGGCGGGGCTGGTGCAGGGCCAGCGCGTCGGGCGCAAGGACACCGGCTTCAAGCGCTGGCAGTCGAAGGTGGCGAATGCGGTTCGGGTCAAGGTGCTGCGGGACGAGACTCGCGACACCGGCTGCGGACTCAAGTGCTTCCGGCGCGAGGCCTATCTGGCGCTGCCCTATTTCGACGCGCTGCACCGCTTCATGCCGGCGCTGATGGCGCGGGAGGGATACAAGGTCCTGCATGTCGACGTGCGCGACCGGCCAAGGCTCACCGGCGTCTCGAATTACGGCTTCTTCGACCGGCTCTGGGTCGGAATCCTCGATCTGGCCGGTGTGTGGTGGCTGATCCGGCGGCGCAAGCGCGTGCCGCAGATCGTGCATTCGGAAAGCCTGCTGGAGACCCCGTGATGCTGATCGATCTCCAGCACCGCATCGGCGATTATTTCCACGACGTCTTCGTCAACAACCTCGACTGGTGGGTGCTGCTCGGCGTCGTCGCGCAGGGACTCTTCACCATGCGCTTCGTCGTGCAATGGTGGGCCAGCGAAAAGGCCAAGCGCTCCGTCGTGCCGATGACCTTCTGGTGGTTCTCGATCGGCGGCGGCGCCCTTCTGCTGATGTATGCGCTCTACCGGCGCGACCCGGTCTTCATCCTGGGGCAGGGCTTCGGCGTCTTCGTCTATGTCCGCAACCTGCAATTCGTGCTGCGGGCGAAGGCGCGTGGCGAGGACAGCAATTCCGCGCCTGGCTAGGGCCGGCGTCGCGCTCCGGCTCGACCGGAGCCTCTCGCGGCAAGGTCGCTTCGTTCGCCTCCTTCTGCGTTTCCCGGGTGCCCGCTTCGCTCCACCCGCGGATGCCGAGAACTGCCTTCAGCTCTTCTGCGGCGTCGCCGGGTCGGCAGGCTGCCCTTCGGCGGCAGCTCCCTCCGCGGCGGGCTTGGGGGGCTGCGGCGCCCGCACCGGCGGGGCGTAGCCCGGATAGCGCTCGCGATAGGCTTTCAGAAACTCCGAGATGGCGTCGGCATTCGCGGCAGCGCGTGCCATTTCGCGGATGTCGGACGGGCGGCCGCGGCTGGCGCCAGCGACGAAGGCGAAGGTGCGCGCATCGACGCTCTGCGCCATTTTCTGCGCGTATTTGCTGCGCAGCCGGTCGAGCGACAGACCCTCGCCCGCCATCACATAGGACACGGCCGCGCGCATCACGTCGGCACGCTGGCCATCGCTGAGGGGCGTGCTGCCGCGCCAGCTCTCGTCGAGGATGCGCTCATAGGCTTCGCCCGCCTCCCGCCAGCGCCTGCCGGTCCAGAAGATGTCGGCACGCAGGCGGTCAACCTCGCCGCCCTGTTCGCCCTCCAGCATCTCCAGCGCCTGGTCGCTGCGGGAGAGGTCGGAGAGGCCCTTGGCCTCCAGCAGAAGGCGGGCGCGCTTCACATCGGCCGGCAGCTCGACGAGCCGGGTCGAGGCGAGCGCGCGCACCGCGTCGGCCGGCTTGCCGTTCATCAGGTCGATCATCGCCAGCCGGGCGGCGACCGTCGAGCGGGCTGCCCCGGTCAGGCGCTTGTCCATCTGGTACTTCAGGATTTCGGCCGCCTGGTCGAGCAGGTCGAGCTCCACCAGCCGGTCCGCGAGGAGGCGGGTGATCTCGTCGCCGCGCCGCCCAACCGGCAGGAATTCCTTGAAATCGTACGAAAGCGCGAGAGCCTCGATCCGGGGCAGCTTGTCGCCGCCGCCTTGGCTGAAGAGCTCGGCAAAGCGCTGGGCGGTCTCGTCGTGCATTCGCCGCGTCAGCGGATCGTCGGAGAAGGTCTCGTTGGCGCGGCGCGCCACCAGGAACGCGTCGCGCCAGCGACCCTGGCTAATATAGAGGCGGTTCAGCTGCGCCAGCGACTCCATCTCGATAGGCCCGCCCCGCCAGGTCACGGCGACGGTTTCAAGCCGGGCGATGGCCTCGTCGATCTTCAGATCACTGCGCTTTTCCACGTCGGCCAGCTTGACGGCGCGCAACTGGGCCTCCGCGGCGACGGGACGGCTCCCGGCGTCAAAGAGCGGACGGTAACCCTCCATGGCGACGTCGGCCCGTCCGCCGGCGTCGTTCAGCATCGCCTGGAGCAAGGCGAGCCGTTCGGGATCGACCTCCTCACTGGGCATGTCGGCGAGACGCTGGATCTGTTTTTCCGCGACGCCCATGTCCTGCGTCGCGAGCGCGGCGCGCGCCATCGCCTCGCGGAGCTTCGCCTGCAACTCCGGAGGGTAGCGGTCGAGATGGGCTTCGCCGCGGCGGAAGTCCACAAGCGCCTGCGTGTTGCGGCCGAGGCGCTGCTCGACGAGCCCCCGCCATAGTCCAGCCTCCGCGTCCGCCTTCAGCGCTGGCGCTTCGAAGGCGGCGAGCGCCTCCTTATCGCGATGCATCTGTGCCGCAGCGAGACCCTTCAGGAAGAGTGCCTCGCGGTTGACGCGCATGGAGGGATCGTCTGCAAGAAGGGCGCTCAGCGGCCCCAGCGCCTCGGCGGCGAGGCCGTTGGCCAGATGCAAGCGGGCGAGGGCGAGGCGCGTCGCCGATTTGCGGGCCCGCGAAGCGCCCGCAGCCTCGCGAGCCAGTTCGCGGCCGTGATCGCGGACAGAGCCCTGCTGCAGCCTGGTCCACCGCTCGCCATCCAGCAGCGGCGAAGGCATTGCCTCGGTGGCCTTGTCCTGCTTGTCGTCGGCCGTCGCGACATCCAGCGAAACATTGAGGCCACCATTCCGGCCGATCATAATTTGTTCGGTGCCGGCGCGAGCGACGATGTCGTCGGCACGGGGCTGGATCGCCACGCCCTGCGCGGTCGGGATCAACTCGAACTCGACGAAGCGGTAGGATTTCGGCGTCGAACGCGTCGGCCCCAGCGCCGTCGCGATCGCGAGCGGCAGCCCGGCGGGGCCCGATTCGAGCCAGTGCACCCCGGTGAGGCCGGGCAGGGGCACGACGAGGCTGGTCTGGCCGCGATCATCGACGCCGCGTTGCGGCTCGACGGGCAAGGCTGGCCGGCCCGCATCCTCGCCCAGGTCGAGCGACCAGGCGTTGCCCTCGGCGAAGAAGCGCGTCAGCGGCTGGCCGTTGAGCCGCAGCCGCACCAGCGTGACCTTGCCCTCTCGCGAGACGGTGCTCTCCGCGATCAGCGCGGGGAGCTGTCCCGCGATGCTGGACGGGTCGATCGTGTCCCGCGTATCGAAAGCGAGCACCATCGTCCCGGCATCAAGGAAGGCGGCTGCGCCGGTCGGGCGTGGAAAGCGGAACTCGATGCGCTTGTCGGCGGCGGCGATCTGCACCTTTCCGGGCGGCGGCTCCGGAGCGGCCGGCTGGGCGACCGGGGCCGCGGGTCTGGCCTCGGCGGCCTGCGCCTCCTGCACGGCCGGACCGGCCGATCCAGGCTTGGCCTCTCCCGTCGTCGGAGCCGGCTTGGCGCTTTCGGGCGTTGCGGGCTGCTGCGGCTTCTCGAGATCGGTCAAGCTCCCGATTGGCGGCTTGGCCGGTTTCAGCAGATCGACGACCAGTCCGGTTTCGTCGCTGAAGTCGCGCACCTGCCAATCGGCGGGCACTGAGAAGTTCAGCTTGAGGCCGTCCTTGGTGGGTTCGGCCGCCATCAGCCCGAAGCCCTTGGGGAGGCCCGCGCGCAAGGCTGCCGCATCGGCCGTCATGGGCTTGTCGAAGGTCAGCGTCAGCGTCGTTCCGTCGCGCGCGCTCTTCAGCGCCGTGCCGGCGGGGGTGTTGAAGATCAGCCGCTCAAGTGTCGGCAGGCTGGCGCTGGTGAGGGTCAGGACCGGTGGCGGCGCTTGTGGGCGGACGCTCTGGCGCGCCCGGACCTCCGCCAGGCGCAGCCGCTCTGTCAGCTCGGCGATGGCCTCGGGCGGCGGGCCGGGCAGCACGCCTTTCCAGCTTTCGGGCAGCAGGTCGATGAATGCCTTGTCGCCGGCCTCGATCAGATTGGCTTTATAGATCTGGGTCAGCGCCAAGCGCATGCCGCGGCCGTCCGGATCGACACGGGCGACGGAGATATAGTTCGGCAGCTCGCGTGCGATCTTTGCGGCATCGATCTGGACGGGCGTGCCGAAGGCGACGATGAGCACGCCGTTCGCGACGCTGATGCGTGTCTGCGTCGGCTCGTCGAAGGCCAGGGACAGGCGCCCGAAGCCGGCGGCCATCGGCTCGCCCCGCAGCTTCGCCGTGGCGGCCTGCGCAGGCGCGTCGAGACCGGCGGCGAGCGCAAGCGCTGCCAGCCCGATACCGAAAGCGAGAGAACGCGATAGACGCAAAACCGGAAACCCGACCCAACGCAACGGAGCGCCCAGCCACGCGACCGCGTGGAGGAACCCGCGGCTACGCTAAGCCGTCAAGCATAACAGCAGCTTAATGTGTGGCCGTCGTTGCGCCGTGTGGCTAGCGTTGCGGCGCGATCGCCGGCAACTCGTTGCTCGGCAGGGCATTCTGCGCCGAGGCGCGCTCCAGCGCAGGCGTGCGCCCGCTGGTGGCGAGTGCGACGGTCAACTTCTCGGCCTTGTCGGGCGCCATGGCGGCGAGAACCTCGGACATCTTGCGCGGGTTCATCTGCTGCACGACAGGCACCAGAACATCGAGGCCCAGCCGGTCGAAGACACGGGCCGCGTCCTTGGGCTTCATCGCCTCATACATGATGACGAGGTTCTTGATCGCCTTGGCTTCGTCGGCGGCCCCCTTGGTGCCGGGCGCGACCTTCTCTTCCATCGTCTTGAGGTCTCCGAGGCGGCCGTCGAGCTTCTTCTCGGCCGTGCCGAGCAGGCGCTCGCGCATCTCCAGCTCGCGCATGCGGCTGTCCAGCTCCTCGCGGCGTTCGCCGAGGCGTTCGAGCAACGCCCTCTCGGCGGGCGAGACCGGCTCCCTTGTCCCGTTGATCAGGCCAGCCTTGTTGTTGGGGTCCGCGGCGCGGGCCGCTTCCGCCTTGGCGTCGGCTGCTGCCTTCTCTTTTTCCTTCTCGGGATCAGGCGCCGGGACCGAGCCGGTCGTCTCGGGGTCGAGATGGTCCGCCGCATGGACCCGGGCCGTGGTCTTCGCCATGGCCCAGACCTCCTTGCCCTTGCCCGAGCCGCTCTCCGCGAGAATGGTCCTGCTGGCCGGCACTGTGCCGGGATAGGGCTCTGCCGTCCATGCAAGCAGCTTCAGCGCCAGGAGACCCATGGCGCCGAGAATGACTGCAGGCAGGAGACGCGGCCTCTCGATCACGCAGCCTTGCCCTCCATCTGCGCTTCGAGGCGGCGGGCGGCGCGGGCGCGGATTGCGGCGGCGGACTGGGCCGCGCTTTCGAGGCGCGAAACCGGCGCAGGCTGCGGCACCGCCGGTGCGGCTGTCTCGGTCTTGGCGACAAGGCTGGCCGCGCTGACGATCTGCCCGATGCGGTCCATCACCGCCTGACCGGCCTCGACCTGGGCGGCGAGGTCTGCCGCGTAGCGCTCCGCCGTGCGCAGGCGCTCGTCGAGCGTGCGGTCGCAATCGTTCAACGTGTTCTTCAGGCCGGCGATGGCGCGCTCGGCATTGTCGGTCGCGGTGATCAACGCTCCCACCGTCTGGCGCATGCCCGCCTCGTCCGCCTTCAGTCGCTCGATTCGCTTCGCCAGGATGTAGCAGGTGACGATCGTGGCCACGAGGAGGCTGGCCACCAAAGCATCGGCGATGAGATTGAGAGTCATGCTGTCCTGCTCAGTTAGAAGCGCCGAGGTGGCTGGCAAGGCTGTCGAAGGCGGCGAGAGTGGTCTTGGAGCGGCGCAGCGGCTGGACCACCTGCACCGCGATCTTGCCATCGACCCGGCCGATGCGGCCTTCGGTGACGATGAAGTCGCCGCAACGCAAGGAGACCGTCGCGTCAGGCCGTGCGTCGAACATCAGCGTGTCGCCGATCTCGAGCTTCATGACCCGCTTTAGCGGCATCTGGGTCTCGTGCAGCACGCAAGTGACGTCTACGTCGGCTTGCCAGACTTCCGTGGCGAGATGGTTCTCCCAGATCGGATCGCGCCCGAGCTTCTCACCCATGAAGCTTTCGAGCAGCAATTCGCGGATCGGCTCGATGGTGGCATAGGGCAGGATCAGATGCAGCGAGCCGCCGCGGCCTTCCATGTCGAACTTGAGCTCGACCCGGATGGCGGCGTTGGCTGGGCGCGAGATCGAGACGAAGCGCGGATTCGATTCGACCCGGTCGATCGTGAAGCTCACCGGCGAGAGCGGGCGGAACGCCGCCTGGGCGTCGCCGAGCACGAGCTCGATCACGCGGCGGACCATCCTGATCTCGATGGAGGTGAAGGGGCGCCCGTCGATACGCGGGGCGGGCTGTCCGCGCTTGCCGCCGAACATCGTGTCGAGAACCGAGTAGATCAGCGTCGACTCGATGGTGATGAGGCCGAAATTGTCCCATTCCTCGGCCCTGAAGACCGAGAGCATCGCGGGCTGCGAAATCGAGTTGATGTAGTCGCCGAAGCGTACCGACCGGATGCTCTCCAGCGTGACCTCGACGTTGTCGGTGAAGAAGTTGCGAAGGCTGGTCGAGAGCAGACGCACCAGACGCTCGAAGATGATCTCGAGCATCGGCAGCCGCTCATAGGCGACCGACCCCGAATCGACGATGGCCTGGATGCCATTGCGGGAGGCTGAATCCTCGCCGCTGGAGAAACCGAGCATCGTGTCGATTTCGTCCTGCGACATCAGGCGGTCGATGCCGCCTTCCTGTTCGCCGTCCTCGTCGACGATGTCGGGCACCGTGGCCCATTCGGCGGCCATGCCTTCGGGCGTCAGCGGATCGTCCCCGCCCGGCCTGTTGGGATTGTCGCGATCGGAACTCATTGAACCAGCAGTTCCTTGAAGAGCACGGCATCAACCTTGGCGGGGTAGACCGTCACGTTGACGCGGCGAAGCAGTTCTTCCTTCAGCCGGTACATGCCGGCGGAGCCTTCGAGATCGGAGGGCCTCAACTCGCGCATGAAGACCTGGAACGCATCCTCGACGCGGGGCAGCAGCGGTTTCACCTCTTCGGCGACTTTCGGGTCGCCGATCTCGAGCGAAACCTTGATCTTCATCACGGGCTGCCGCTCCTGCTGGCCGCCATTGGTCATGCCGATCATCATGTCCTTCATGTCGAGGAAGGTGACGGGCTTCTTGGCCTTGGCGGCTTCGGCGGCCTGATCCTGAGCGGGAGGCTTCTTCAGCAGGAAGAACCAGGCGGCACCGCCGCCGCCGCCGGCGAGCAGCAGAACCGCGGCGCCGATGATGATGAGCTTCTTCTTGCCGCCCTTACCACCCTTGGGCGCCTCTTCGGCCGCGCCTTCCTCTTCCGTCTTGGCAGTCTTCGCCATCTGTTGCCTCGGCCGTGCGCACGGCGTTCTGCCGTGCTGTCGACCTTCGCCAATCACAGTTAACGCGCCGTTAAGGGCGGCAGTTTTTGCCGGGTCGTTCTTGCCGGAGGAGCGGGTGGTGCCGGGCAGTCCGGTCCTCGATACGGGCAGCTGTGATCAATGATTTCAGAGGCTTGTATGATTTAACCATGTTGGCATGCAGGTTGCGGAGAGAAGGCCGTGGCGACTGCGCTGGGGAGCGTCGAGGTCGCCGCGGGACAAGATCGGGAGTTTTCGCCGTGGAGAACGCGCTTCTCGTCGGCCTTTCGCGACAGGTCGCCCTGTCGCGAGAGCTTGAAGTCATCGCCAACAACATGGCGAATGTGGGCACGAACGGCTTCAAGGCGCGCAGCGCGCGCTTCAACGAATTCGTCATGCCCAAGGCGAAGGCCGAAGCCTTCAAGCCGGCCGACCGGGCCCTTTCCTATGTCATCGACAAGGGGACGCCGCTCGATCTCTCGCAGGGCACGATCGAGTTCACCGGCAACCCGCTCGACGTCGCGCTGAAGGACGACAATTTCCTCGTCGTCCAGACCCCTGCCGGCGAACGCTACACCCGCGCCGGCTCGCTGACGGTCAATCGCCAGGGCCAGCTCGTGACCCAGCTCGGCCAGCCGGTGATGGGCCAGGGCGGCCCGATCAATTTCGGACCGAGCGAATACGATCTTCGCATCGCCGCCGACGGAACCGTCACCAGCGACCAGGGGACCCGCGGCCGCCTGCGCCAGGTGCGCTTCGCCGATCCGACCACGCTCGTCAGCGAGGGCAACAACCTCGTGTCCTCCACCGCCGCGCCGCAGCCGCCCCTGCCGGGCTCCAAGTTCGAGACCGGCGCGCTGGAGCGCTCGAACGTGAAGGCGGTGAGCGAACTGACCCGCCTTATGGAGGTGCAGCGTGCCTATCAGGACGTCGCCAGCATGATCACCCGCAACGACGACCTGCGCAGCAAGGCGATCTCCCGCCTGGCTGACCAGCAAGCCTGACCCGAGAAGGAGCCAACGCCATGCGCGCCATGCAGACTGCGGCCACCGGGATGGCCGCCCAGGAGATGAACGTCCAGGTCATCTCCAACAACATCGCGAACGTCCGCACCACCGGCTTCAAGCGGCAGACGATCAATTTCCAGGACCTGCTCTATCAGAATTTCCGCAGGGCCGGCTCCGCCACTTCGGACCAGAACACGCAGGCGCCCGCAGGGACGTTCGTCGGTTCGGGCGTGAAGGTTGCCTCGACCGGCCGGGTCATGACGCAGGGCAACATCTCGCCGACCGAGAAGCCCTACGATCTCGCCATCCGCGGCGAGGGCCTGTTCAAGGTCCGCATGCCGGACGGGCGGACGACCTATTCGCGTGACGGTTCCTTCGACCTCGACTCCCAGGGCCAGATCGTCACGCGCGACGGCTATGTCGTCGAGCCCGGCATCACGGTTCCGAACAACGCGACGTCGGTAAGCATCAATGCGCAGGGCACGGTCGAGGCGATGATCCCCGGCCAGACCGCCCCGCAATCGCTGGGCCAGATCCAGCTCACGCGCTTTGTCAACAAATCGGGTCTCGAATCGATCGGCGACAACCTCTTCATCGAGACGGCGGCCTCGGGCCAGCCGATCGACGGCTTCGGCGGCGGCGAGGGCTTCGGCACGCTCCAGCAGAACTATCTCGAAGAGGGCAACGTCCAGGCGGTGACGGAGCTCACCGCGCTGATCGCGGCGCAGCGCGCCTATGAGATGAACTCCAAGGTCGTCTCGGCAGCCGATAGCATGATGTCGGCGACCACCCAGATGTTCCGCGGTTAAGGAGGGCAGGGCCGATGCTTCGCTTCACCCTCGCCGCCACGCTCGCCTCCGCCGCGCTGCTGGCCGCGGCTCCGGCCCTTGCCCAGCAGGCACGGGGCAAGCATGCCCCGGTCGCAATCGCTGCGGCGGTGCCACAGCAGGTTCAGCCGGCGCTGCCGCCGCAGGCGCCAAAGCTGCAACTGCGCCCCGAGATCTATCTCTCGCGCGACCTCGTCACCTTCGGCGACCTGATTGCCGGGCTTGGCGGCGAGACGGCGCAGATCGCCGCCTTTCGCGGACCCGCGCTCGGCGACACCGGCACGATCCAGGTGGCGCGGATCGTCGAGGCGGCGCGCGGTGCCGGCATCATCCGCGATGCGGCGGAGCTGGAGAGCCAGGGCTTCGCGCAGGTCGTCGTGACACGCGCGGCCCGTCGCGTCACTGCCGCCGACATGGAGGCCGCCGTCAGGCAGGGCCTCAAGGAACGTTTCGGGGTGGATGCGCAGATGTTCGCGCTCGCTGTCGATGGCGGGGCCCCCTCCATCGCGATCGAGCCGGAGCTGACGGGCGATCTTTCCGTCATCGACCTCTCCTATGATGCGCGGGCCCGCCGCATCCAGGCGCGGCTCGCCGTGCCCGGCAGCGCCGCGATGCGGCTGAAGCCGCTGCGCATCTCCGGCCAGATGGTCGAGACCATCGAGGTGGTCGTCCCGAGGCATGCGATCGCCCGCGGCGAGACGCTGACCGCGAGCGACGTCATCGTCGAGCGCCGCCCGCGCGACGGACAGGCTGCGGAACTGATCGCCGATTCCCGTGCCGCGATCGACAAGGTGGCGCGCCGCGCGCTGATGGCCGGCGTGCCGCTGCGCAGCGGCGACGTACAGCGCGAGGAGATCGTCGCCAAGGGCGAACTCGTCACCATCGTCTACGAGTCGCCGGGGATCCTCATCACCATGCGCGGCCGGGTCAACGAATCCGGCGCGATGGGCGACGTCGTCTCCGTCACCAACCCCCAATCCAAGCGCGTTCTCCAGGGCACGATCACCGGCCCCGGCCGCGTCTCCATCAAGCCGGCCATCGGCCGCATCGCCAGCGCTCAGTGAGTTCCGACATGCGTCTTTCCGTGAAATCCGCCCCGACCAACCGCCGTATCGCAAGGCTCTCCGGCCTGCTGCTGCTGACCGCCTCGCTCGGCGCCTGCGGCGTCGGCGACCGGCTCGCCAATGTCGGCCAGGCGCCGAACCTCTCAGCGATCGAGGATCCGACTGCGGCAAAGGGCTACAAGCCCGTCCAGATGCCGATGCCGGCCATGGAGCACGCCTCCTATGCGCCGAATTCGCTTTGGCGGACCGGCTCGCGCGCCTTCTTCAAGGACCAGCGGGCCCGCAATGTCGGCGACCTCGTCACCGTCAAGGTCAAGGTGACCGACAAGGCCCAGCTCAACAACTCGACCCAGCGTTCGCGGAAGAACGCGGAGAAGGCGGGTGCGCCCAACTTCCTCGGCTTCGAGAACAAGGTCGACAAATACCTGCCGGACGGAGCCTCCGCCTCGTCTCTGCTGAAGCTGGACTCCGACGCGTCCAGCGCGGGCACAGGGTCGATCAACCGCTCGGAGACCCTGACGACCAATGTTGCCGCCGTGGTCACGCAGAACCTACCCAACGGCAATCTCGTGATCGAGGGCAAGCAGGAGATCCGCGTCAACTTCGAGGTGCGCGAGCT
Source organism: Allobosea sp. TND4EK4 (assembly GCF_900156025.1). Lineage (GTDB taxonomy): Bacteria > Pseudomonadota > Alphaproteobacteria > Rhizobiales > Beijerinckiaceae > Allobosea. The sequence continues at coordinate 33,981 of NZ_FTMO01000002.1, read as the reverse complement.
CATCGTGGCCGGCGTAATCCGGCCGGAGGACATCGACAGCGACAACACCATCGACTCGTCCAAGATCGCTCAGGCCCGCATCGCCTATGGCGGCCGCGGCCAGATCACGGACGTCCAGCAGCCGCGCTACGGCCAGCAGGTGATGGATATCCTGCTGCCTTTCTGACGCTTCCTCCTGGCCCCGCGCAACACGCCGTCATCCCTGGGCAAGACCGGGATGACGGCCTCCCCAGAGACGGTCAGCCGCTCTCTTCAGGACTTTACCACCCAATCCGGCCGGCGCGGACGCTCCCCCTCGTCCCCGCGCCGAACCGGTCGGCGGTCTCTCCCGAGCCGCCGAACCCCCCGCCGCCCGCCACGCTCCCCAAGCTTTCAAGGCAGGCGGCCATGAGCCCCGCGTTCTCCCGACGCGGGGCTCTCTCGTCTTCACAGCTTTCGGCCGAGCAACGGTGCGAGGGCCGATCTGCTTTCCCGGCGGGCATCTTTCGCTCGACAGCCGCATGAGCTTCTCCTTAAACCCGTGCCGGTTCGGCCAGGAGTTCCGCGGGTGCCCCAGTCAGGTACAAGGCGTTTGCTCCGGCGTTCTCGAGCGCTGGTCGTGCGAGGACGCTACTGGCGGCAGCGCCTCGTCTTCTGGGTCGGCGCCCTTGCCATCGGCCTCGTCAGCGCCGGCTTCGCCAAGCTGGCGGACGAGGCGCAACGCGTGTTCGCGATCATCGGCGAAGCACAGGGCCCCCTGCGCTTCACGCCGTTGCTGGTGACGCCGCTCGGCTTCGTTCTGTGCGCGTTCGTTGCGGGCCGCTATGTTCAGGGTTCGCAAGGCAGTGGCATCCCGCAGGCCATCGCCGCCCGGCATCTGCGCGAGGATGAGGAGCGCTCACGGTTCCTCTCGCTGCGGATCGCCGCTGGAAAGATCGTCATGACGGTCGTGGGCCTCCTGTGCGGCGCGTCCATCGGACGCGAGGGGCCGACCGTGCAGGTCGGCGCCTCGATCATGCTCCAGGCGGCCCGCTGGGGCGGTATGGTCCAGGCTCGCGGGTTGATCCTCGCGGGGTCCGCGGCCGGCATCGCGGCGGCATTCAATACACCGCTGGCCGGCATCGTCTTCGCCATCGAGGAGATGAGCCGGACCTATCAGGCCCGCGCCAACGGGATCGTGCTCTCGGCCGTCATCATCGCCGGGCTGGCATCACTCGCCGTCGTCGGGAACTACACCTATTTCGGCTTCACCAGCGCGACGGCCGAGCTGCGGCGCGATTGGCTGCTGATCCTGGCCTGCGGCATCGTTGGCGGTGCGGCCGGCGCCTTCTTCAGCAGCGGCATGATCGCCCTGACGAGGCGCATCCGGCGGCTGAAGGCTGGGACGCCGCTTGGCCGCTCGCTGGCGATCGCTCTCGTTGCCGGACTGGTCGTTGCGGTTCTCGGCGTCGCGAGCGACGGCATGACCTTCGGGACGGGATATGCGCAGGCTCGCAGCGCGATCGAAGGCACGCCTTTGCCGCCTTCCTTCTTCATCACCAAGTTCCTGGCGAGCCTGGCCTCCTCCATCTCCGGAATTCCGGGCGGGTTGTTCGCGCCTTCGCTCTCGGTCGGCGCAGGGCTCGGCAGCACGCTCGGGCAGCTTCTCGGCTCGCCGATCGGGCTGGCGGCGGTCCTCGGGATGGCCGGGTATTTCTCCGGCGTCGTCCAGGCGCCGATGACCGCCTTCGTCATCATCCTGGAGATGACGGGCAACCACGATAATGTCACGGCCCTGATGGCGGCTTCCGTGCTTGGATATGGGACCGCGCGGCTGATCTCGCGAGAACCGCTTTACCACGCGCTGTCGCGCCTGTTCATCGCCGATGTATTGCGGATCCGGCGCCAGCAGCCGACGGCCGGCAGCGCCGCCGCTCCGGGGGGCGCCTAAGGCGCAGCCAGGCCGGATCTTGTCGCGTGCCGTTCCCTGTCAGCTGCGGCTTGTCGGCTCGTAGCGCAAGACACCCGCCAGCCCACCCTTCGCTCCGTCCGGACGGTCGCTCGGGTGGTTGATGCCGTCACTGACGGGGACTTCGCGGAAATCGAAGGGGCTGACTCCCTCGATGCAGGCGACGTTCACACCGAACTGGCGCGGATTCGAGCGGCGCTGGTGGTGGGTGTAGATGCCGCAGGCGGCGCAGAAATAGTGCTTCGCCGTGCCGGTGTTGAACCGGTACTCGGTCAGCGCATCCCCGCCTTCGAGAATGCGGATGCCGTCGCTGTCGGCCGAGACGACGACGGCGCCGCGCATGCGGCAGAAGGAGCAGTCGCAGCGGCGGGCCGTGTTCAGGCCGTCGACCAGCACCGCCTCGAAACGGACGCGCCGGCAATGGCAGGCCGCCTGGACCGTGATCCGCTCCACCATCGCTGCCTCCTCCGCCGTCCGGTTTCGCTCAATCGTCGCGGAAGACGCGCTCGTTGCGCTCATGGCGCTCCTGGGCTTCCAGAGAGAGCGTCGCGATGGGTCGGGCCTCGAGGCGCTTCAGCGAGATCGGCTCGCCGGTCTCCTCGCAATAGCCATAGGAGTTGTCATCGATCCGGGCGATGGCCGCCTCGATCTTGGCGATGAGCTTGCGCTGGCGGTCGCGTGCCCGCAGCTCGATGGCGCGGTCGGTCTCGGAGGAGGCGCGGTCGGCGATGTCGGGATGATTCTCGCTCTCCTTCTGCAGGGTCACGAGGGTCTCCTTCGCCTCCTTCAGGATGTCCTCCCTCCAGGCGAGGAGCTTGTTGCGGAAGTACTCCCGCTGACGCTCGTTCATGAACGGCTCGTCATCGGCCGGTTTGTAGTCCGCATCGAGAATGATCTGCTTCGACATGGCGCGCTCTCTTGCGTTGTCCGCCCACGCGCCCTTCGGCCTTGCCGAAGGGGGTGAGCCGATTTGGCGCCCTTATAGCGATCCGTCTCAACAGGAACAATCGGTTCCGGCGAGGCTTCGACAGGGTTGTGCCGCGGCGTGCGGAAAGCCTTCGCAGCCGGCAGGCCGTCTCAGCGCACAGTGCCGATCGCGGCCGCGATATCGGCCTCGATCAGCTTCGCCACCGGCTGGCGATAATGCGTATGGTCGAAGAACAGATCCGGATCGTGCAGTTCCGGCCTGTCCTTCTTCCAGTCGACGAGGACGGTATGCGGACGGCGGGTGGCGAGACCTTCGAAGGCCGACCTGCAGGCGGCGTCCGCCTTCGCATTGGCTGTTCCGGGCTTTGGAAGACCGGTCGCGTAGACCGGCGTGCGCAGAAGCAGGAGGACCGTTTCCGCCGGGGCGCGCTTCATCAGCGATTCGAGCGCCAACGCAGCCGGAAACGGGCCTTCGAGATTGCCGCCGCCGGTCTCGGCGTGCTGTTGCAATTTCGCAAGGAGGGCGGGATCGCGCCCATAGCCCTGGTCGCGATAGCCTTGTTCGTAGTTCCAGTAGCCGTCCGGACGGCCGCGCGCCGGGTTTTCTGACAGAATGTAGCCGACGCGCCGCAGCATCTCTTCGAGCAGGTCGTAGCGCATCAGCCCCACCAGATATTCGGCTGTGCTCCGGCTGAACAGCCAGAAGGGGAAGGGCTTATCGTTGGGCAGGGCCGGATCGACGGTACACCACCCCCAGTCGATGCCCACGACCATGACCTTCGGCGCCTGCCGGCGGTGCCGCAGGAACCAGTCCATGATGGTGAGGACCTCCTTCGGCCTGGTCGCGGGCGCGATCAGCGAGACGAAGCGCAGGCCCGTCGCGGCGTCCAGCCGCTCGGGCGAGAGGAGCTGGACGTGGGAGTTGCCGAAGATTGCCGAATCGAAGGCCGGGTCGCGGCCGCGGCTGGCGGCGGCCGTCCGCGGGCCCTGTGGCCGCACACCCTCCTTGAGGGCGAGCGGGGAGCGCCCCGTGTCGTAGGGATCGAGCAGGTACGCCGCCGCCAGGAAGGCGGCGCAGACGAAGAGCGCCGCCGCCACCATCGTCAAGGTGAAACGGGTCCAGCGCCGTGTGTCGGAAAACCGCGCCATCGCCTCAGAACTGGAAGTAGATGAACTCATAATTGGCGTCTTCGCCGATCTTGAGCAGGACGATTACGAACAGCAGGCCGAGCAGCACGGCGAGCCAGCGGGCGGGCGGCAGCCGGTGGACGAGGGTCCAGGCGGTCGGGCCCAGGATGGCGAAGGCGGCGGCCGGGAGCAGCGCTCGCCATTTGAAGCCGGTCCCGAGGGGGGCAAGCCCAAACAGGCCCTTGTAGATCGCCAGCGCAGCTTCGAAGTTCGTCGCGCGGAACAGCACCCAGCACAGCGTCACGAACAGGAAGGTGAGCAGCCAGCCGAGCGCGGCCGGCATCTGCCAGCCGGCCCTGCGCCAGAACAGGGCGACGATGAGCGCCAGACCATGGGCAACGCCCCAGGCGACGAAGGTGAGGCCGGCCCCGTGCCAGAGCCCGCCCAGCGCCATGGTGGCGAAGAGCGCCCAGACCTGCGTCGGCAGGCCCGAGCGCGAGCCGCCCAGCGGGATGTAGAGGTAGTCGCGCAGGAAGCGCGACAAGGTCATGTGCCAGCGCCGCCAGAAATCCTGGATCGAGAGCGAGCGATAGGGCGCCTCGAAGTTCTGCGGCAGCACGATGCCGAAGAGCAGGGCCAGGCCCAGCGCCATGTCGGTATAACCCGAAAAGTCGAAGTAGATCTGGAAGGTGAAGGCCAGCGTCGCCTGCCAGGCCTCCGCCATGCTGATCACCTTGCCGGCGGCGGCAGCGGCGAAAACCGGGTTGGCGTATTCGGCGAGCGGATCGCCGATCATGACCTTCTTGGCGAGGCCGAATGTCAGCAGGATCAGCCCCCGGGCGAAGCGCTCGGCGGCGTCCGGCCGCGCGTAAGGCCGTTCGTCGAACTGGTGCATGATCTCGCGCCAGCGCACCAGCGGGCCGGCCAGCACCTGCGGAAAGAAGGCGATGTAGAGCGCGTAGCGGACGAGATCGAAGCGCGGCGCCTGCCCGCGCCGGAGATCGGTCAGGTACATGATGTGGTGGAAGGTGAAGAAGGAGATCCCGAGCGGCAGGGCCAGCTCGAGCTTCGGTGCCGGCAAACCCGGAATCATCCCAGCGAGATCGGCGAAGAAGTTGAAGTATTTGAACAGCGCCAGAACGGCGAGATTGGCGATGATCGCAAGGGTGATCAGACCCCCGGCCTTCGTCTTCTGGAACGCCTCGGCGATGAGCCAGTTCAGCCCGATGGACAGCAGCAGCAGCGGCAGGAAGCGCCAGTCCCACCAGCCGTAGAAGGCGAAGGACAGCGCGACCAGCAGCGGCAGACGCCAGCGCGGCGCGAAGCGCTCCGCGAGCCCGTGCAGAGCGAGCGCCAGCGGCAGGAAGGCGAGCAGGAAGACGAAGGAATTGAACAGCATCGCGACTGGCAGGCGGCGGGAATGGTTGCCGCCTTAGCCGATTATGCAGGGGCTGTCATGTCCGCCTCCGCCAGGCCCGACCGCCGCATCGCGGGCACCCTCATCGCTCCAGCTCGAACTCCCGTGCGAGCAGTTCATAGTTGCGCAGGCGCAGGGGCGGATCATCGAGGAAGTCCTGGATCATGAATTCCTCTACGCCGGTGGTGTCTGCCATGCGCCGAAGCCTTGCCTTCACGCCGGCCGGCGTGCCGACGAGGAAGGCCGGCCAGTCCTCGTCGCCGGCTGCGACCATGCCGCCCATGATCGCGACGGCCTCGTCGAGCGTCGGCAGGTGCTCGACCATGATGCGCTCAGGCTTGCGACGCTGGCGGAAAACGGCGCGGACGGGCATGGCGAGGCGCTCCGCCTCCTCCGGCGTCTCGCCGATGATGACGCGGACGGCGATGAAGGCCTGCGGCGCGGCGATGCCCGCGGCATAGGTCGAGGGCCGGAAAGCGGCGCGATAGGCCGCCATGGAATGCGGCGCCTGCTCCGGCTTGTGGAACGCGCTGCAGGCGAGGCCGAGGCCGAGCATGGCGGCGCGCTGCGCGCTTTCCTCGCTGACCGCCAGAATCCAGGGCAGCGGGCCTGGTGGCTCGTCGCGCATGATGCCGATGCCATGGAAGGGAGAGGCCGGGGGCAGGTCGTTGCCGAGCCAGCTGATCAGTTCCTCGACGCGTTCCGCGTGATCGTCCGGCAGCTCGATCTCGCGCAGGCGCTTCAGCGCCCGATCGGCGAGAGGCCCCGCCGTCGCCCGGCCAATGCCGACATCGATCCGGCCCGGAAAGAGCGCGTTCAGCGTGCGCATCGCCTCTGCGACCTTGTAGGGGCTGTAGTGGTTCAGCAGCACGCCACCCACGCCGATGCGGATGCGCGATGTGGCGCCGGCCAGCGCCGCGGCGAAGACCTCCGGCGCGGGATTGGCCTCGAAGGCGACGTCGTGATGTTCGACGATCCAGTAGCGGGTGAAGCCGAGGCGCTCGGCCTGCTGCGCCATGGTGATGGCCGTGCGCAGCGCGCCGCCCGAGGTCGAGCCCCCGGGCACGACGAGCGGATCGAGGATGGAGAGTTTCATGTAAGCCGCCGTTTTGCGAGGGGGAGGCCCCGGCTTCGGCCGGCGCCTCAGGGCTCACTTCAAGGTGAAGGCGGAGGGGGCGATCAGCTTCGCCTTCAGATCCATCGCCTTGGCCTTGGGCAGCATGCCGGCCTCGATCATGAAGGCTTGGTCCGCCGTCAGGTTGGCGACATCGGTCTCGGTCATCACCGGCGTGAAGTCGTAGAGCGGCAACTGGGCGCGGGCATCATCGATCGAGATCTTCTGCTCCTTGGCGGCGATGGCCAGCGCCTCCTCGGGGTTCTTGGCGATGAAGTCGATCGCCTTGAGGTGAGCAGCGAAATACGCTGCGACGAGGTCGGGATGCTTTTCCAGAAAGGCCGAGTTGGCGCCGATCACGGTGGTCGGCCTGATCAGGCCTTCGCCGCTGGTCAGCGGCCGGCCGCCGGCCTTCTCGACCAGGGTGACATCGGCGCCGGCGAGGGTCGCGACGTCGACCTGACCGGCGAGCAGGGCCGCGCGCGCCGTCGGCAGGTCCATGTTGATGTATTCGACATCGGCCAGGGTGAGCTTCTGCGAGACCAGGGCGGCCACCAGGAGCTGGTTCAGCACAGTGCCTTTCGGGCCCGCGATCTTCTTGCCCTTGAGATCGGCAAGCCTGGCCGGGCCGTCGGCGCGGGTCATCAGGAAATAGGCCTTGGGCGAGCGGGCATAGGCCGCGACGATCTTGAGCGGGGCACCGTTCGCCGCCGCCAGGATCGCCGAGGTGCCGCCCAGCACGCTGGCGATGTCGATCTCGCCGGCCGCTATCGCCTGCGTCTGCTGCGCGCCGGAGGTGATGACCGGCGCCTCGACCTTGATGCCGAAAGGCGCGAAGGCCGCGTCGAGAAAGCCCTTCTCGCGCATGACGATGGAGGGCAGGTTGAAGGGGGCGGTGACATAGGTGATGTGGACGACCTTCGGCTTGTCGGCCGCATGGGCCGGGCCGAACAGGAGCGCGGCGGCAAGGCCGAGCGAGGCGAAGAGTTTCATGGGGGTTCTCCTAGGAAAGAGCGGCGGGTTCAGGCCGGGCGGCGGCCGGGTCGGCCATCAACCGGGCGAGGATCGTTCGGCGGTAGCGGTTGGCCTCCGGCGCGGTCGGGTCGCGCGGGTAGGGGAGCTCGATGTTCTCGCGGCCGACGATGCGGCCGGCCTGCATTTCGAGCACTCGCTCGCCAAGCAGCACCGCCTCCTCGACATCATGGGTGACGAAGACGACCGTGGGCTTCCGGCGCTGCCAGATGCCGACGAGTTCGTTCTGCATGGCGCGGCGGGTGAAGGCGTCAAGCGCGGCGAAGGGTTCGTCGAGCAGCAACACTTCAGGTTCGAGGACGAGGGCGCGCGCGATGGCAACGCGCTGGGCCATGCCGCCGGAGAGCTGGCCTGGCATCGCTCCGGCGAAGGCTGAGAGCCCGACCAGGTCCAGCGCGGCCGTGCAGCGTGCCGCGGTCTCGTGCCTGGGCAGCCGCCCGTGCAGGCCAAAGCCGACATTGCCGCGCACGTCCAGCCAGGGCATCAGTCGCGCCTCCTGGAAGACGACGCCGATGCGCAGCGGCCCGGCCTGCGCGGGGCGCCTGATCTCCCCCTCGCTCGGTGACTCCAGCCCGGCAAGAATGCGCAGCAGCGTGGTCTTGCCGCAGCCGCTGCGGCCGACGAGGGCGGTGAAGGAGCCCTTCGGCAAGACGAGGTCGATGTCGGCCAGCGCCCTGACCTCGCCGCCATCGACGCGATAGCGGCGCCCTATGCCGACAAGTTCAAGCACGGGCCATCTCCAGGTCGCCGGCGAGCCAGGGCGCGAGCGTGCGGATCGCGAGTCGCAGCAGCAGGTCGGCCGCCAGCCCGAGCGCGCCGATGACCAGGATGCCGGCGAGCACGATGTCGGTGCGGGCGAGGTTCTCGGCGTCGACGATCATGTAGCCAAGGCCGGCGGAGGAGGCGATCAGCTCGGCGCCGACGAGCGCACGCCAGCTATAGCCGAGCCCGATGCGCAGGCCGACGACGATGGCCGGCAGGGCTGATGGCAGGACGATCCGCAGCATGATCTCGGGGCGCGCGAAGCCGCAGACGGTGCCGACATCGATCAATTTGCGGTCAACCGCGGCGAAACCGCCGCGCACGCCCAGGAAGATCGGAAAGAAGCAGGAGAGGACGATGATGCCGATCTTTTGGGTCTCGCCGATTCCGAGCCAGAGCATCAGCAGCGGCATCAGGGCGAGCGGCGGGATCTGGCGCAGGAATTCGAGCAGCGGTTCGAACGTGGCGCGAAGCGGCCGGCTCAGCACGAAGAGCAATGCCAGCGGCACGGCAAGAGTGATCGCGAACGCATAGCCGAGCGAGACGCGCCTGAGGCTGACGAGGCTGTGCCGGGCGAGTTCGCCGGAAGCGATCAGATCGCCCATCGTGTCGGCGACCGTGGCGGGGGCGGGCAACAGGAAGGCGCTGACCCAGCCCAAATGGCCGGCCAGCCACCACAGGCCGATGACGGCGGCGAAGACCGCAATGGTGATGGGGCGTAGCAATGGGGTAATGCCAAAATAGCAGGAGCGGGCTCTTCAATAGAGCCGCCTGAATCTATGGCAAGTCTGTCACGGCGAACGTATTGTCGCAGTCTATATTTGAAATATTACAAGTAAGAACTGAATTGGCTGTTCGGCTTTTTCCTCTTGACCTCGCTGGGTGCGACGCCGGCGGGATGCCCTTGCCCTTCGCCGCAGGAGCACATCGAAAGGGGCTCCCGGATGGTTTCGGAGCCTCCTGCAGCATCCTGAGGTGCCGCTGCGCGGCTCCTCAGGTCAGGGCCCCGGGACCCCCGGTGCAGATGCAAGGCTCTCGAACGCCCGTCTCACAGCGGAATGTTGTCGTGCTTGCGCCAGGGGCGTTCGACGCTCTTGGTGCGGAGCATGGCGAGTGCGCGGGCGATGCGCTTACGGGTTCCGTGCGGCATGATGACCTCGTCGACATAGCCGCGCTCGGCCGCCACGAAAGGCGACATGAAGCGGTCCTCGTATTCCTTGGTCTGGCGCGCGATGGTCTCAGGCTCGCCGCCGCGGAAGATGATCTCGACAGCGCCCTTGGCGCCCATCACTGCAATCTGGGCCGTCGGCCAGGCGTAGTTCACATCGGCGCCGACATGCTTGGAGGCCATCACGTCATAGGCGCCGCCGAAGGCCTTGCGGGTGATGATCGTGACGAGCGGCACTGTGCATTCGCTGTAGGCGTAGAGCAGCTTGGCGCCGTGCTTGATCAGGCCGCCATATTCCTGCGCCGTGCCGGGCAGGAAGCCGGGAACGTCGACGAAGGTCACGATCGGGATCTCGAAGGCGTCGCAATAGCGCACGAAGCGGGCGGCCTTGCGGGAGGCGTCGGAGTCGAGCACGCCGGCCAGCACCATCGGCTGGTTGGCGACGATGCCGACCGTGCGGCCCTCGATGCGCCCGAAGCCGGTGACGATGTTGCCGGCATAGGCCGCCTGGATCTCGAAGAAGTCGCCCTCGTCCACCGTCTTCAGGATCAGTTCCTTGATGTCGTAGGGCTTGTTGGGATTGTCGGGGACGAGCGTGTCGAGGCTCATATCAACACGGTCCGGCACGTCGAAAGACGGCCATTCCGGGACGCCGACCGTGTTGTTGGCGGGCAGGAAGTCGATCAGGCGGCGGACCTGCAGCAGCGCCTCGACGTCGTTCTCGAAGGAGCCGTCGGCGACCGAGGACTTGCTGGTGTGGACCTTGGCGCCGCCCAGTTCCTCGGAGGTGACGGTCTCGTTGGTGACGGTCTTCACCACCTCCGGGCCGGTGACGAACATGTAAGAGGTGTCGCGGACCATGAAGATGAAGTCGGTCATCGCCGGCGAATAGACGTCGCCGCCGGCACAGGGGCCCATGATCACCGAAATCTGGGGGATGACGCCGGAGGCCATCACGTTGCGCTTGAAGACCTCGCCATAGCCGCCGAGCGCCGCCACGCCCTCCTGGATGCGGGCGCCGCCGGCATCGAACAGGCCGACGATGGGCGCGCGCATCTTCAGCGCCATGTCCTGGATCTTGATGATCTTCTGGGCGTGGGTCTCGGAGAGCGAGCCGCCGAAGACGGTGAAGTCCTTGGAAAAGACGAAGACGGTGCGGCCGTTGACCGTGCCCCAGCCGGTGACGACGCCGTCGCCGGGAATCTTCTCGGCCTTCTCCATGCCGAAATCGACGCAGCGATGCTGCACGAACATGTCGAACTCCTCGAAGGAGTCCCTGTCGAGCAGGAGTTCGATCCGCTCGCGCGCCGTCAGCTTGCCGCGTTGGTGCTGCGCCGCGATGCGCTTCTCGCCGCCGCCCTTGCGGGCCCCCTCGCGGCGGGATTCGAGCTGCTCGAGAACATCTTTCATGGCGCTTAACCCCGGCTACGGATCGTTCATCCGGATTAAGCGGGGCCGGCGCGCCTGTCCACGTCCGGCCTGTGCGGCTTTCGGCTAGTCGCCTTGCGTCCTGTCGGACGCGAACTGGCGATCTCGCCTTTGGCCGATGCCTATCCTTGGGCCGATGCCTAGCCTTGGGCCGATGCCTAGCCTTGGGCCAACAACAGCACGGCGGCGTCGAATTCCCGCCGGCGGATGGCGCGGCGCTCGGCCGCCTCCTCGTCCTGGCCCCAGACCTCGATCTGGTAGTCCTCATCCAGATGGGCGGCGCTCCAGGTGGCGTCGGGATCGATCAGCCCGTTCGCCAGAGCCAGCATCAGCACGGCCGAGCCGGTCAGTGTCATGACGTTGTGAGCTCCGGCGAGGGCGATGGGTGCGGAAATCCCGGCCACCTTCCGGGCGACGGCATCGAGGGTGCCGGCCGGCTGCTCGACGAAGACGATCCCCTCCGACAGCAGGAAGCGGGCGCCGACCAGGCTCTCGACCGCCCCCAGGATCGGTTGCCAGACGGCGTTCTGGCGCTCGACCAGCGCCTCCGGCTCGCCGGCGCGGTAGCAGAGCGCGTCGGAGCCGGCATAGCGGAGGATCTCGGCGCGAACCGCCGCCTCCTGCTCGACGACGCCATCGAGTGCCGAGTTGACCAGCCGGGTCAGCGGCATCGCGGCGGGGTCGATCCTCTCGGCCTGCGCCTGCCACTCTGCCGCCAGGGCCTCGGCGACGGAGCGGGAGGCGACGGCAAGGGCCTTGCGAGCGGGGGTCTTGGCCGTGCGGCCGTCGAGGGCGACGTGGTGCAGGCCGTCGCGCTCGATGACCCCGGCTTCCTTGTAGAAGCGGGCGGGAAGGGGATTGCGCATCGCCTGCTGGGCGGCGGCAACGGGGTCTGGCTGGCGCGCGCCGGGCGAGCCGAAACGGGCAAGGAAATCGTCGGTCGACATGCCGCAGCCTTAGCCGATCGGATCGCGGAGGGGAATTCCGCTTGTGGCTTGGCGGAAGGGCCCGGCCGGCGGGTTCAGTCGCCGAAGCGATCCTGCCAGGATGGCAGCGCGCGGGCGAAAGGCAGGGCCGTCGCCGCATGGATGCCCCGGGCCACCGCGCGGGCGAGAACATCGGCCGCCGTCGCGCAAAGCTCGGTCAGCGCGAAGGCGTCGGATGGCGCGCCGCTATAGCCGGTCGCGGCGGCGAAGACGATGTCGCCGTCGAGCGGGGCGTGGGCGGGGCGAAGCGCCCGGCCGAGCCCGTCATGGGCGGCGAGCGCCAGCCGCTTGGCCTGTGCCTTCGTGAGGACCGCGTCGGTGGCGACCAGCGCGATCGTCGTGTTCTGGCCGGTGCCGCCCTTGAAGCGCAGGGCAAGATCGTCAGGGCTGATCTTTTCCGGCCAGCCGCGCCCGCCGAACTCGCCGTCCTGCTCGTAGGGCGCCGCCCAGAAATGCGGGCCGTCGCCGATGGTGGCGCTGCCGACCGCGTTGACCGCGACCACCGCGCCGACCATCTGGCCTGTCGCGGCCCGCGCGCTGGCGGAGCCGAGCCCGCCCTTGAGGTTGACGGTGGTGGCGCCGAAGCCGGCGCCGGCGGTGCCGAGCGCGAATTCCGTGGCGGCGGTTGCTGCAGCCTCGGCGCCGAGCCGGCGATAGGGCGATTCACGGGTTCCGGCCGCCCAGCTCTTGTCGCCGCCATTGGCGAGATCGAACAGGATCGCCTGCGGCACGATGGGAATGCGGTGGCCGGCGACCGGGAAGCCGCGGCCCTGGCTCGCGAGCCAGCTCATCGCGCCGTCCGCCGCGCTCAAGCCCCAGGCCGAGCCGCCGGAGAGGACGATGGCGTCGATGTGCTCCACCGTCATCTCCGGCTCGAGCAAGGCGGTGTCGCGGGTGCCGGGGCCGCCGCCGAGCACGGCGGCCGAGGCCGTGGTCGGCCTGTCGAAGAGGATGGCGGTGACACCCGTGGCCGCGGCCGTATCATGGGCGTTGCCGACGCTGACGCCGCGGACATCTGTGAGGAGATTGCGCATGAGCGGGATCCGAAGCCGAACCGAATCGTGCCGGGCACGTTAGGCTTCACATTACGATCTTTTCATCCTCGGGCCATTCGGGGGTCACGGGCAGCAGGCGATGGTGGCTTCATCGCCGATCGGCTTCGAGACCCGTCCGGGCGAATTCGGATCGTCCTCACAGGAGATGTCCATGAAACGCATCGCGCTCATTGCAGCCTCGTCCATCGTGGCGTTGACGGGGACCTTCGCCCTCGCCCAGCCGCAGCCGATTCCGCCGGCTGGCGGCGACCGCAAGCCGGAGCAGACCGAGAGCCGCGAGCAGCGCCGCGACGACTGGCGCCAGCAGCGCGTCGAGCGGATGAAGGCGCGCCTCGACGAGCGGCTCGGCCGCGTCCGCGAGGAACTCAAGCTGAAGCCCGAACAGGTTGCATCCTGGGACCGGCTGGAGGCCTTGATCCGGCAGCGCTCCACGGAAGGCGGCAATCGCTGGGAGGCGATGCGCGAGATGCGCGAGCGCCTGCGGCACGCCGACCTGATGGAGCGCATCGAAGCGCGCGCGCAAAGGCTGGGCGACCGGGCTGCTCACGCCAAGGAGCTCGCCGATGCGGTTCGCCCGCTCTGGTCGACGCTCAGCGACGAGCAGAAGACGGTGCTGCGCCGCTCGGTGCGCGAGGCGATGGGCCAGGGGCGCGAGCGCATGCGCGAGATGCGGGCCTGGCACGGACGCTGGGACCGGGGTGACCATGACGGCGATCGCGGTCCGCGCCACTGGCGCGACGATCGCCGGGATAATCGTCGCGGCGGGCCAGACGGACCGGGCCGGTTCGGCGGCGACGACGACGAGTAAGCTGAGGCCGGCTGCTCGCAGCCCTTAGCCCTGTGACGCAACGAGGCCCGTTTCCGGCTGCTTGTCGGGAGCGGGCCTTCATGCGAAGGACCGCCCGCAACGCGAGCCGGCGGCCATGCGCTTCATCCAGACCTTCGACCTCTACCCCTTCCTCGATTCCGTCGTCAGCCTCGCGTCCGCCTTCGTGCTGGGCATGCTGATCGGGGCCGAGCGGCAGTATCGCCAGCGCACGGCCGGCCTGCGCACCGCGGTGCTGGTGGCGGTCGGGGCAGCCGCCTTCGTCGATCTCGCGATGCGGCTGGGCCATGCCGATGGCGCGATCCGCGTCATCGCCTATGTGGTCTCCGGCATCGGCTTTCTCGGCGCCGGCGTGATCATGAAGGAGGGCATGAACGTCCGCGGCCTCAACACCGCCGCGACGCTCTGGTGCTCGGCTGCCGTGGGCGCCTGCACGGGTGCGGACATGGTGGCGGAAGGCGCGCTGATCACGCTCTTCGTGATTGCTGGCAACACGCTGCTGCGGCCGCTCGTCAACGCGATCAATCGCATCCCGCTCAACGAACAGGCGCTGGAGGCGACCTACGAGGTCGTCGTCACGACGAGCGCTTCCGCGCTGGCGCAGGTGCGCGAGACCCTGGTGGAGTATCTCGAGGCGGCGCAATATCCGGTGAGCGACGTGACCACGCAGGAGCGCGGCGAGGAGTCCGTCGAGATCGTCGCCAAGCTGATCAGCACCGCGATTGCCCGCAAGGAGCTGGATCAGGTCGTCGACCGCATCTCCGGGCTGCCCGGCGTCAGCCATGCCACCTGGGAGAGCAGCACGGCCGATTGAGGCGGCCGTGCCCGTCGTCGCGGGAGAGGAGGCGGGGCGTTCAGCCGCCGACCGCGTCGTTGACGCATTTCTTGGTGAAGCTGGTCTTGGCCGCGCCGGCGAGCTTCCTGTCGGCCGCCTGCTTGTCGCAGGAGGCGGTCGCGTCCTTCTGGCACTTGGTCAGGAAACTCGTCTTGGCGGCCCCGGCCAGCTTCTTGTCGCCGGCCTGGACGGAACAGCTCTGGGCATAGGCGAAGCTCGCCGAGCAGGAGAGCGCGAGGGCGAGCAGCAGGGTCTTGGTCATGCGAATCTCTCTCGGAGAACCACGGGCGGCTATGACGCTACGGCATTGAGGCAGGAGTGGGAACAGGAAAGCACCGGCTCCCATCCCGATTCCGCAATGTACGGCAAGGGGCGGAACGCGTTGGCTTTTCGCGATTCACCATAACGATTCAGTTTGGATTCACGCCTTCCTGTTTACGTCTCGTCAGGAACTGCGATGCGAGGGCGAAGCATGAAGCAGCACTGGTTGACCTGGGGGATGAGAGCCTTCATCGGCTCCGTCTTCGTTCTGTCCCTTTTCGGGCCGTACACGATATCGATCCTGATCGGATGCCTGTGCATCGGCTGCTATTGCTTCCGCGACGAGGTCGGCTCGCATCTGTGAGGCGAGGGCTGCGCCCGCGCCCGGCTGCCGGCCGGTTCAGCCGCGGGTGATGACCGGCACGCCGATCAGCAGCGGGTGGAGCCAGAGCGCGAAGACGACATAGAGCGCGAGCCCCGCGACGATCGCGATCACGTCGCGGCGGCCGAAGGCGACCGGGCCCATCGCCGCCAAGCGCGCGATCTCCTCCGGGCGGCGCTTCACCGAGATGCGTGCCATCACCGCCCAGGCGAGGAAGCCGCCAAACAGGAGCATGCTGCCGAGATCGCCATTGGCGAGGAGATGGGCGGTGGCCCAGATCTTCACCGCCAGCAGCATCGGGTGCTTGACGCGCGACAGGAGCCAGGAGGGCCGCTTGCCGACGGCCAGCAGGATGAAGATCGGCAGGTTGAGCAGCAGCGCCAGATGCCGCGTCCAGACCGGCGGCTCCCAGACGACCGTATAGCCGGCCGCGCGCTGGAGGCCGTAGCCATAGATCAGCAGCCCGAAGCCGATGATGGAGACGGCCGAATACAGCCCCTTGTAGCCGCCCGCGCCGAACCGCTCGATCAGCCTTGCGCGCAAATCGCGCTTCATCGTGACGGCGTGCATGCCGAGAAACAGGACGAGGCCGAGAATCAGCAGGAGCATGCGGGGAACGCCTCAGGTTGGAGCGGTTCCAACCATGGACCGGCGGGGTGGGGCCTGCAACTGGGCGGGGGCGTCAGTAGCACTAGCGGATTCTTCAGATCCGCTAGTAGCAGGCCCAGCGGCAGAGCAGCGTCGAAAGGTCGTTGGGCAGCCTCAAGAGCCGAACAGGCCTGTATTCGCGACCTGATACAGGAAACAGTTGCTCTCGGTGACCGACTCCGTCACCTGTATTGACTCCAGCCCCGGCCTGATCTTCTTTGTATGTTCCTTGTTGGGGGCGCTAGTGAGGAACAGCCTGCACTGCATCTTCTGCCGAGAGGTCCTTCAGGGCCGGGGGAGCTGGGAGCATATTCTGCTCAACGCCTTTGGCGGGAAAGCGAAGACCAAAACGCTGTCCTGCGCGATGTGCAATAATAAGCTGGGCGGCACGATTGACCGGGAACTGGCCGAGCAATTCACTTTAGTCCGCAACCTATTTGAGATGGTCTCAGGAGACGGCCGGGACGCCCCGTCCCTCTACAAAGTCCAAGCAGGAAACCGAAAGATCAACCTGTTAGGGAACGGCAGGGTCACGTTGGCAGGAAGGCCATTCACCGTTGAGGAGTTGGGTGGCGGGCAGTTCCGTGTGGCGATTAACGTCCAGAGCTTGGATGAGCTAGAAGCAGTAATCCCGCATATCGTGGCAAAGACGGGGATCGCGGAGGATAGACTGCGCGAGCAACTTGCCGGCGCTCAGTTCACCGATACTCAGGATCGACCCGGCATAATCAGTCACAAATACTCATTGGGCGGCGAGGGTGCCATGCGGGCGGTTGCGAAAGCCTGCTTGCTGCTATGGGGAAGAACGCTCGGGAATGAGGAGGCGCAGAAACCGGAGTATGATGAGGTCCGTAGTTTCATCCGCAATGGAAGCGCGGATTTTCTGAGTGCGAGAACCTTCTTAGATAGCCGCCCGTTAGCCCGCGCGGACGAGGTCGAAAAAGCGTACGGCCCGCTGTTTAACTTCGTCGGTGTAACCAGCGACGCGCGTGGCAAGGTGGTAGGGCACTTTACTGTCTACAACCTCCTTGGGTTTCAGGTCGTGCTTGCGGAAGGTGGCGCGGCCCCCTGTAAAACCGTCAGTCTCGCCAACAATCCGCTTGATCCGAAAATCTGGTCCGACAAGGCAGATAAAGTTGGAAGTCTTCTGGATGCGGATTGGCTGGCAGTGCCGAGCTTCGAGACCGACGAATACCGTCGCCGCTCCGTCGCGATGATGGAGTCCTACTATCGCATCATAGGAGCGCGCGCTGTTGGCCGGATCGTAGACCGCGTTTGCGCCCGCTATGGTTTTGCGGGAGACGATCCGATACCGCCCGAAATGCTCAACCTCATCCAAGAAGAGATCGCAGTGAGAGTTGCCCATAACATCGCAGGTCTCCCACTGACCATTCCAGTTTCTCCAGAAGAAATTGCAGGGAGTGTCCGGAAAGCGAAGAAGGGTGAACCCACCAGCTGATCGACACCTCGGTCGTGCGGGTTCATCTACAGGGTACGACAGGAAAATAGAGAGCAGTAGCCTACGCAGTTTCGAGAGCTGTGCATCGGGAGCGTATGACGGCCGAAGCAAAGGCTCAACAGCCAAGCCGAAAGTGCGCCGAAGGCCCGCCTGCGAAAGCGAAAGGGGACGGCGATTGCTCGCCATCCCCTTGGATATCTCTGGCAGGCGGGCCTTTTGGCCCGCCTGCGTTCGATCAGCGCGAGTAGAACTCGATGACCAGGTTCGGTTCCATCTGCACCGCATAGGGCACGTCCGTCAGCGTCGGCGTGCGGGTGTAGGTGGCGGAGAACTTGGTGTGGTCGGCGTCGATGTAGTCCGGCACGTCACGCTCGGCGAGAGCGGCCGACTCGATGACGATGGCGAGCTGGCGCGAGCTCTCCTTGACCGCGATCACGTCGCCCGGCTTGACCTGGTAGGAGGCGATGTTGACGCGCTTGCCGTTCACGGTGATGTGGCCGTGGTTGACGAACTGGCGGGCGGCGAAGACAGTCGGCACGAACTTGGCGCGGTAGATCACCGCGTCCAGGCGGCGCTCGAGCAGGCCGATCAGGTTCTCGCCCGAGTCGCCCTTCAGGCGGATCGCCTCGGCGTAGTAGCGGCGGAACTGCTTCTCGGAGATCGAGCCGTAATAGCCCTTCAGCTTCTGCTTGGCGCGCAGCTGCGTGCCGAAGTCGGACGGCTTGCCCTTGCGGCGCTGGCCGTGCTGGCCGGGGCCGTATTCGCGGCGGTTGACCGGGGACTTCGGGCGGCCCCAGATGTTCTGACCGAGGCGGCGGTCAATCTTGTATTTCGCCTCATGGCGCTTCGACATGTCGCGTGTCCTCTCAGGTTCGCGAGGTGAGGACCGCGCCCTCCTGCTCCCCGGCATCGGGCCGGGGCGACAGATCCGGCTCCCGAAGGAGAGCGGATCGCGGGTGCGGAAAAAGTCACGCGGCCCCGTAAGGAGCCGCGCGACTGGAGGGCGATATGGCGCAAGCCACTCGCGAAGTCAAATCCGGCAAAGGACCGTGCCTGGACCGGTCGGTCGCCGCGATGGCGGTGGCGAGGGCGCGATCGCCGGCAGACTGTCCCAAGGGAGAGGGCCTCAGGCGGCCAGCGGGATCGGCTCGATCGTGACCTGGGCGAGGCCGTAGCCCGCCAGCGCGATGCGCAAGGGGGCGCTCAATCCGCCGCCGCTGGTGAAGACGGCGGTGGATTCGGGCGGGAGCAGCGGGGCCGCCGGGCCGAGAAGGTCGGCCACGCGGCGGGCGATGGCCGGGGCCGGGTCGATCCAGGTCACGGGCCAGGGTGCGAGGCGCTTCATCCGCTCCAGCAGCAGCGGGTAATGCGTGCAGGAGAGCGTGACGACATCGGTGCGCCGGCCGTGAGCCTCGATGAAGCAGGGCGCGATCTCGGCGCGCACGACCTCGTCATCGACCGGCTCCCCCTTCAGCGCGCTCTCCGCGAGGCCGGCGAGACGCGTCGCGCCCACCAGGGTGACGTGGTGGGCGGTGGCATAGGTCCCGATCAATTCGCGGGTGTAGTCGCGTGCAACGGTGCCGGGCGTCGCCAGAACGGAGATCAGCCCGCTGCGCGTCGCCATGGCTCCGGGCTTGATCGCGGGCACGGTGCCGACGAAGGGGATGCCGAAGCGAGCCCGCAACGCCGGCAGGACCAAGGTCGAGGCGGTGTTGCAGGCGATGACCGCAAGATCGGGATGGAAGCGCTCGACCAGCCGCTCCATCACGGCCAGCGTCCGCGCCACGAGTTCGGCTTCGCTCAGCCGGCCATAGGGAAAGCCGGCATCGTCGGCGGCGT
The DNA here is from genome assembly GCF_900156025.1 of Allobosea sp. TND4EK4. Taxonomy (GTDB): domain Bacteria; phylum Pseudomonadota; class Alphaproteobacteria; order Rhizobiales; family Beijerinckiaceae; genus Allobosea. The sequence goes on along the minus strand of NZ_FTMO01000002.1, from coordinate 14,787 downwards.
AGACGATATTGGCGTGGGGACAGGCCTGCGTCAGCCGCGCAAGGACCGTGAGCCCGCCCAATCCGGAATCGAAGACGAGAAGGGTCGGCTGGGTGCGGGGAAGAGCCAGTGGGCGGTAGCCCGTCCCGGCGAGAAGATCGACCTGCATGAGCGCGCCGCGAAACATCAAAGCGCGATTGCGCCAGAGAGGCGTTAAGCGAGCGTCAACATGCGGCCAAGCCGGGTCTCTCAATTTGATTGACTCCGTCCACTATATACGATGCCCTGGCGTGGGAGGGCCGCGGCATGGCGGACAACGAACCACCGGCGGTCGCGGCGATCCGCCGTTTCAACCGCTTCCACACGCGCGGGGTCGGCGCGCTCGGCGGCAACCTGCATGGCTCGGGCTTCACGCTGACGGAGGCGCGGGTGCTCTACGAGCTGGCTCAGCGCGACGACTGGCGGGCCGGGGAGCTGGCGCAGGCGCTCGCGCTCGACCCCGCCTATCTTTCCCGCATCCTGAAGCGCTTCGAGGGCAAGCGATGGCTCGTCCGGCAGCGCTCGCAGGCGGATGGTCGCGCCTTTGGCCTCGCATTGACCGAGCAGGGGCGGGCGGTCTTCGGAACGCTGGAGAGCGCTTCGCGGGCGCAGGCGGAGGCCATCCTCGAGCGCCTCTCCGCGCCGGAGAGCGAGCGGCTGGTCGCGGCGCTCGCCGATACCGAGGCGCTGCTCGCAGGCGGGCGGGCCGAACGGGCAATCGCGATCCGCGAGCACCGTCCCGGCGACATGGGCTGGGTGATCGGGGCCCATGGCCGGCTCTATGCGCAGGATTATGGCTGGGACATCGGCTTCGAGGCGCTCGTGGCCGAGATCGCCGCCCGATTCCTGCGCGAGTTCAAGCCGGGCCGCGAACGCTGTTTCATCGCCGATCTCGAGGGCAGCCCGGCCGGGTCGGCCTTCGTCGTCGAGGCCGATGAGCAGACGGCGAAGCTCCGGCTCGTCCTCGTCGAGAAGCGCGCGCAGGGGCTGGGCCTCGGCAAGCGGCTGGTGGCGGAGGCGATCGGCTTCGCGCGCGCCGCGGGCTATCGGCGCATGGTGCTGTGGACCAACGATATCCTGCACGCCGCCCGCGCCATCTACGCGGCGCAGGGCTTCAGGCTCGTCGCCACGGAGCGCCACCACTCCTTCGGGCAGGACCTGGTCGGCGAGACCTGGGAGCTCGACCTCTCGGCGAGGTGAGGCGGGCGCGTCAGGCCTTCAGCTTCAGCAACGTACCGGCCGCCGCACGCCCGGCCAGGGTCGCGCCGCCGACCGTCATCGCCCCGCCGCCGGCCGTCGCCTCGCCTGCGATCAGCAGCTTGCCGCCGATCGGTTGCGCCAGCGCCTCGCGCGCGGCCTCGTGGCCCGGCAGGCAGACGGAATAGGAACCCTTGGCGAAAGGGTCCGTCCACCAGGCCGGGAAGGAGACGGCCTTCACCGCGGCGCGAAAATCGCCGCCGATCATCCGGGCCAGCAGATCCGTCGCATGCTGGCGCGCGGCGTCCGGCCCCGCTTCGGACAGGCGGCGGGCGAAATCGCCGCCGCAATAGCCGATGACGAGGTCTTTCCCGTCCGGATACATCTCGAAGCTGATCAACTGCTCAGGCTTGCCCGATTCGATCAGGGTCGTGCCGGGCGCGATGTCGAAGCGGTCGCCCACCACCTTCAGCGCGATCTTGGTCAGGGCGCCCATCCGCAGGCCGGCGAGCGCAGCCTCGGTGGCCGGCGGCAGCGCGGGCGTGAAACGGATCGTGCCGGCCTTGAGCACGCCGATGGGGACGGTGAGGATGCAGGACCGCGCCTCGATCGTGCCCGTGGGCGTGGTGACGGAGACGCGCGGCCCGTCCCAGCGGATCGCCTCGACCGGCTGGTTCAGGCGGATGTCCAGCCCTTCGGCGTGCCGGGCAACCAGATTGCCATAGCCGCTCGGCACCAAGAGGTCGTCGCCCGCCCAGAGGCGCTGATAGTCCCGCGCCGAGATACGGTCCGCTTCCTCGCCGATCGAGAGCAGCAGGCCGGAGGCGGCGACCGGCGCCGTCTCCGGGGCGAGATCGCCGAGCAACTCGGCCACCGAGAGGTCGCGGCTGGAGATATCCGCCGTCTCCAGCTTCCGGTCGATCTGGCGAAAGGCCTCGCGGCGGCGCCTGCGGTCGTCCGCCGGCATCGGATTGCCGTCGGCGAAGGCACGAAAACCGCCGCCCCAGGATTCGGATGTGGTCTGCACGCCGAGATCGCGGGCGATCGTCGCCCAGGGATTGCGCTCCGCCCAGTGGATATACATCGCACCGGCATCATAGGACGGCCCGAGCGTCGTGTCGGTCCAGGCCCGCCCGCCGACACGCCCGCGAGCCTCGAGGATCACCGCGCTGCGGCCGGCTGCCTTCAGCGCATGGCCGGCTGCGAGGCCGGCCGCGCCGGCCCCGATGATGACGACATCGATATCGGCCGCCTTCGCCCGCCCGGCTATCGCGAACCCAGCGGCCATGGCGGCGCCTCCGGTCAGGACCATGCGTCTGTCGAGCGGGGCGTAGCGGCGATTCATGACATGAAGATGCCGCTCGCCGGCCGTCAGGCAATGGCTGCGGCGTGGAAATCGGAGCGACAAGCGATCACGACCTTGGGAGGCGCCCGCGCGAGCAGAGCTCACTACGCCAGTTCTACATTAGAATAGTTATTTTTTGGACCAATTCTATAGTTTCGCTCCAAGTGATTCAGTAATTGACAGTCAATATTGCCGACAATATGGCAATCTAGCCTGATGATGAAACATAAGGCATTGTTTATACTCATTTTAAATTCGACGGGCCGGTCAGTTGATCGCGGCCCGGCGAAGACGGGACCGGGCGATGGGCGGACATTTCGACAAGCTGCGCGGGGGCGTGGCGCTGGGGACCTTGATGCTGGCGCTGCTGCCTTCTGCCGCGCAGGCACAACAGAGCACGGCGCGCGGCGCGGCCGCCGCCAACCCGGCGGGGGCCGCGCCGGTGGTGCTCGACCAGATCACCGTGCAGGGGGAAGGGCGGCCGGGCGGCGTGCTGCTCAACGGGCCGACGACCACGCGGGTGACGCGCCAGGAACTCGACCGCGAGCAGGTGCAGAGCCTGACGGACCTGTCCAACCGCGTCGAAGCCGGCATCACCTTCAACCGCGCCACCAACTCGCTCAACATCCGCGGGCTCGACGGCGCGCGCGTGCTGACGACGGTCGATGGCATCCGCCAGCCCTTCCTGGTCGATACGCGCATCAATCGTGGCGCCCAGAACGCCTTCGACTTCGATTCGCTGTCGACGCTCGACCTGCTGCGCGGCGGCGGCGGCGGCGCGACGCTGGGCAGCGGCGCGCTGGGCGGCGCGCTCGCCGTGCGCACGCTCGATCCGGAAGACCTGATCCGCAACGGCCGGTCCTTCGGGGCCCTGGCCAAGACCGGCTATGACAGCACGGACCGTGCCTGGTTCGGCAGTGGAGCGACCGCCGCGCGGCTGAACAACACCTGGTTCCTGCTGCAGGGCGGCTTCCGCGACGGTCACGAGGTCGACAGCAAGGGCAACATCAAGACCATCGGCGCTTCGCGCACGGCGCCGAACCCGAGCGACTTCAACCAGTACAACGTGCTGGGCAAGGTCTATCACTATGTCGACCAGGTGCATCGCTTCGGGATCACCGGCGAGTTCTTCAAGCGGGCCGACCGCACCCAGATCCGCACCAACACCGTCTCGCTCACCGGCAATTTCCGGCCCGGCGCCTACCAGACCGGCGAGGATGTCGAGCGCAACCGCGTCTCGCTGAGCTACGACTACAAGCTGCCGGGCTCGATTTTCGACGAGGCGCATGCGCAGCTCTACTGGCAGCGGCTGCGGCGGGACGATCTGGTCTCGGCCTATCGCTATACCAGCGTGATCGGGCCCTATGGCCGCGACAACTCCAATGTCGAGAACGCCTATGGCTTCAACGGCCATGTGCTGAAGAGCTTCAGCACGGGCGCCTTCTCCCACAAGTTCACGGCCGGGACCGAACTCAGGATGTCGACCCTGGAGCAGTATTCGGCCGGCGTCGACAATTGCCGCCGTCCGTATACGGGCGCCTTCACCGCCTGCAACAACCTGCACACCAACCAGGCCGACCAGCCGGATGTCGACGGCAAGCTCGCCGGCTTCTATCTGCATGACGAGATCGGCCTGCTGCAGGACCGGCTCCGGATCACGCCCGGCCTGCGCTACGACTGGTATCAGGAGAAGCCGCAGTTCACGGCGTCCTACTTCTCGGGCGGGTCGGCGCCCACCAGCCTGCCGGCTGGCTCCAGCGACTCGGCCTGGTCTCCGCGCGTCAGGCTCGAATACGACCTGCTGAAGAACGCGCCCTGGGTGAAGGACGTGACGCTCTTCGCGCAATGGTCGAAGAGCTTCCGGGCGCCTACGGCCAACGAGCTTTACGGGCGCTTCGGCGCGGTGGGCACCTATCTGCGCACGGGCAACCCGAATCTGCGCCCTGAACTGGGCAATGGCGTCGATGTGGGGTTGCGCTTCGGCGACAAGCAACTCGGCGGTTCGGTGACCTATTTCCACACCAACTACCGCAACTTCATCGACACCTATCAGGTGGCCCCGGCCGGCGGGCTCTATCCGCAGGGTGGCATCACCGGCTACCGCAATATTCCGCGCGCTGAAATCCAGGGCGTAGAGGTCAATGGGCAGTATGCCTTCGCGCCGAACTGGCTGGTGCGCGGCTCATTCGCCTATACGCGCGGCATGAACAAGACCGACGACACATTCCTGAACTCGATCCCGCCGATGCAGGGCATCGTCGCGGTCGCCTACGGGACCGAGAACTGGGGCGCGGAGGTCTCGACCAAGCTCGCAGGCAAGCGCGACGACGTCGCCCTCTCCGGCACCGATACGGGCTTCAAGGCCCCGGGCTATGCGATCTTCAACGCCTCGGCCTGGTGGAGGCCGATGCCGCAGATCGCCGATCTTGAACTGCAGGTCGGCGTCTACAATATCTTCGACAGGAAGTACTTCGACGCGGTCAACGTCCCGCTCTCGCGCCCCCAGGCGCGCGACTATTACAGCGAGCCAGGCCGTACGGTGAAGGCGACGCTGAAGTACCAGTTCTGACCGGGTCGCTTCGAGACCCTCCCGGTCCGCCGAGGCCGGCTCTTCGGAGCCGGCCTTTTTTCATGCCTCGGGGTCGCCGCCCTGCTGGCGCGCCAGCAGCCGCGCCTTCCTCGGTCCCTCGACCAGCGACTTGAAGACGCCGCGCAGGGTCCGCGCCTCCTGCTCGGTCAGGTCGAGCCGGTGCAGGATGTCGCGGAGATTGGCGGTCATGACCGGCTTCTTGCCGGGCGGGAAGAAGCCGCAGAGGTCGAGCTCGGCCTCGAGATAGTCGAACAGCGAGAAGATCATTTCGCGCTGCGCCGGTGGCGAGAGATTGGCTTCGCGGAAGGGTGGCTCTCCGCCCGTCGCCCTGAACCACTCATAACCGTTGAGAAGCACGGCCTGGGCGAGGTTCAGCGAGGCGAAGGCGGGGTTGACCGGGAAGGTCAGGATCGCATCGGCCAGGCTGATCTCCTCATTGGTGAGACCGATGCGCTCGCGTCCGTAGAGGATGCCGACACGCTCGCCCGCGCCGATGCGGCCGGCGATGTCCGGCATGGCCTCGGCCGGCGTGAAGACACGCTTCATCTGGCCGCGCTCGCGCGCCGTTGTCGCCAGGACGTGGTTGAGATCGGCGACCGCCTCGGCGGCGGTGTCGAAGAGACGGGCATTGTCGAGAATGTAGGTTGCGCCGGAGGCGGCTGCCGTCGCGCCCTTCTTCAGGCCTCCACCGGTCGGCCAGCCATCGCGCGGAGCGACGAGGCGCAGCTCGGAGAGGCCGAAATTCGCCATCGCACGAGCGCACATGCCGATATTCTCGGCAAGCTGCGGCTCGACTAAGATGACGACGGGGGCGGGGGCCTGGATGGCAGGGCGGGTGCGGTCGGTGCCGGAACCGGTCATGGTCTCTGCTGTTGGGTCTTCTGAAGCGGCTGCGGTCTGACGCGCTCCTGTCCGCCGCCAAGGCTCCGGGGTCAACCCCCGGATATCTCGTGAAGGGCTACCGAATGAGCAATGACGGGATGTTCGTGATCTGGATCCTGCTCGCGGCCGTGCCGGTCGGGCTGCTGCTGATCTCGCTCTGGTCCCGGGCCAAGCCGCCCGGGGAGGACCGCGCCGAGGTGCTCGAGCGCGAGACGAAGCTCCCGGAAGAGCCCTGAACCTCAGCCGGCCGCGGCTTCTACCGCCCGCAGCACGCGCAATGTGTTGCCGCCGGCGAGCTTGGTCAGGTTCTCCTCGGACCAGCCGCGCCGGATCAGCTCCGCAATCACGTTCGGGAAGGTGGTGGTGTCCTCCAGCCCGTCCGGATTGACCCAGCCGAAGAAGTCCGAACCGATGCCGACATGGTCATGGCCGATGCGCCTGGCGAGGTAGTCGAGGTGGTCGCAATAGCCGGCGACCGTCGCCTTCGGGCGCGGGCCGACCTTGCTTTCGATCTCGGCCTCGACCTTGGCGTAGTTCATGCCCTCGGGCGTCTTGCCATACTGGTCCTTGGCCGGCCTGTGCCAGTCGCGTGACGCCTGGCTGATGAAGTCGGGCACGAAAGTCGCCATCACGACGCCGCCATTGCCGGCAACCCGATCGAGCACGTCGTCGGGGACGTTGCGCGGGTGATCGCAGAGCGAGAAAGCGTTGGAATGGGACCAGACGACGGGGGCCGCAGTCACGTCGAGCGTGTCGTGCATCACCTTGGGCGAGACATGGGCGAGGTCCACGACCATGCCGAGCCGGTTCATCCGGCGGATCACGTCCTTGCCGAAGCCGCTCAGCCCGTTGTTGCGCGGCGCATCGGTGGCGGAATCGCACCAGTCGTGGCTGTCGTTGTGGCAGAGCGTCATCAACCGCACGCCGAGGTCGAAATAGGCGTCGAGCGCGTCGAGCTCATTGTCCAGCGCCGAGCCGTTCTCAATGGTCATGAACAGCGCGATACGGCCTTCGGCCTTGGCGGCCTCGACATCGGCAGCCGAGAGCCCGGGCCGGAATGCGTCCGCATGGCGCTTGAGGATCGCGCGCATCAGGGCGATCTGCGCGAGCGCGAAGCCAGCCGGCTTGGGGTGGTTGGGCGGGACATAGGCCGCGAAGAACTGGCCGGCGAGCTTGCCGGCCTGCATGCGCGGGATGTCCGTGTCCACCTCGGCATGGACCCTGGACAGGTCATAGATCGCGACATCGCCCTTCGCCTTGGCGTCCTTGCGGATGACGTAGGGCAGGTCGTTATGGCCGTCGATCAGCGGGACGCGGTCGAGCAGCGCCAGCGCCGCGGCATAGGCATTGTCCTGGACGGGTGGTTTGGCGAGGGCCATGGCGCAGTCTCGATGGGGAATCGGGGAGCGCACTCTGACAGGGAGTGTCACGGCAGGCGAGGGCGCCCGGCGCAGGGCTGATCATTGCCTGGCGTCATGCTCGGGCACGCCCCGAGCATCTCATGCAGAAGAGGTGCGTCGATTGACAAGAGATTCTCGGGTCCGCGCAAAGGCGGCCCGAGAATGACGCGTTGTTCAGCCGAACCGCGCGGCCGCGAAGGGTGTCGGGTCGACGAAGACCTTCTGGCCGGTCACCATCTCCGCGATCATCCGGCCGGTCACCGCCGCGAGCGTCAGGCCGTGATGGGCGTGGCCGAAGGAGAACCACAGCCCCTTATGCTTCGGGGCGGGTCCGATGATCGGCATCATGTCCGGCGTGCAGGGGCGGCGGCCGAGCCAGGGCTGCGGATCGATGCGCTCGCCCAGCGGGAAGAGCTGCCTAGCGATGGGCTCGGCGCGGGCGAGCTGCACCGGCGTCTCGGCGGCGTCGCGGTCGGCGAACTCCGCCCCGGTGGTCAGGCGGACGCCCTGGCGCATTGGCGCCAGGAAGTAGCCGCGCTCGGTGTCCAGCACCGGGTGGTTCAGGACCGCGTTGCCCTGCGGCTTGTAGTGCATGTGGTAGCCGCGCTTGACCGCCAGCGGCAGGCGGTAGCCGAGATTGCGCGTCAGCATGTCGGCCCAGGGGCCGAGCGCGACGACCACGTCCTTCGCCGTCGCCGTGGTGCCGTCGGCGAGGGTGACGCTCCACTCGGCGCCCTCCTGCTTCAGCGTCCCGGCATCGCCGAGCGCGAGCTGGCCGCCGAGCGCCTCGAATCGCGCGACATAGGCCTTCGACAGGCCGAGCGGATCGATCACCGTGACCGGGTCGGTCCAGTGCAGGCCGCCGACCAGGCTGCCATGATCGAGATGCGGCTCGGCCGCCGTGAGCGCGCCCATGTCGAGTGCGCGGTAATTCACGCCGAAATCGCGCTTCCAGCGGGCGGCCTCGGCGAGGCGCGTGTCCCGCTCCTGCTCGGTGCGGAACACCTTCATCCAGCCGTTGCGGCGCAGCAGGTCGCTCGCGCCGGCTTCCTGGGCGAGGGCGTCATGCTCGGTGACGCAATGCTCGATCAAGGTCGCGTATTTGTGGGCGATCGCCTCGTGCTGGGAAGCGCGCGAATGCATCCAATAGGAGAACAGGAAGGGCGCGAGCTTCGGGATCGCCTGCCAGTGATAGTGGGCATCGATCGTGTTGTTCATCGCGTAGCGGATGAGCGCGCCGAAATCGTGCGGGAAGCCGTAAGGGTAGACACCCTCGCGCTGGATCAGCCCGGCATTGCCGTAGCTGGTCTCCTCGCCCGGGGAGCGCTTGTCGACCAGAATGGTCGAACGGCCCGCCTTTTGCAGATGAAGTGCGACCGAGATGCCGACGATGCCAGCGCCGAGAACGATCGTATCCGCCCGCATGATGATGCTCCCACCAATCCCCTGAGGGAGAGAATACCGTTTTGCCGGGCCTTGTCAGCGGCGGCGCGCATTCCTGCGGTGAAAACGGAAATCTTTCGTGGTTCCTGCGGGCCCAGCCTGCAGAGATGTCACCAGGGCGTCAAAATCAGGCGTCCCGTGAAATTTTATGCCGGCGCAGGACTGCGATGCCGTGCCGGTGGATGACGTGGCGGTCCGGCTGGGCCAGTGTGGCCGTCCACCTCAGGTCGATTCCAGAGCTTCCCGCCGATGCGCGCCGCCGCCATACCCGCATCCGCGCTCGCCTGGCTGGGGCGCCATGGCACGCAGGGCTTCGCCCTCTCGATCCTGCTGGGGCTGGCCCTGCCGCAGTTTTCGGCGGCGGCGCGGCCGGTGCTCCCGGTCACCATCTTCTGCTTCACCACAGTCGTTTTCCTGCGGCTGGATCTCGGGGTCACCGCGGGGCTGCTGCGACGCCCGGCGAAACTCCTGGCCGCCTGCCTCTGGCTGATCGCCGCGCCCGCGCTGGTGATCGGCGCTGCGCTCGGCCTTGCGGGGCGAGAGAGCCTCGATCCCGGCATCGTGCTCGGCCTCGCCATCATGGGGGCCGCGCCGCCGATCATGTCCTCGCCCGCCGTCGCCATCCTCTACGGCTTCGAACCTTCGCTCATCATCGCCAGCGTGATCCTGACCACGATCGCGAGTCCCATCGTCTCACCCGTTCTGGTGGAATGGCTCGCGGGCGCGGCCGTCCCGCTCGACCGCGCGGCGCTGATGCTGCGGCTGCTTGTCTTCATCGGCGGCGGCATGGCGGTGGCGAGCGTGCTGCGCCTGTGGCTTGGCCTGCCCCGTATCCGGGCGATGAAGGCCAGCCTCGATGGCTTCGGCGTGCTGATGTATTTCGTCTTCGCCATCGCGGCGATGGATGGCGTCACGGCCGCCGCGCTGGCGCAGCCGCGCCTCGTGCTGTTCGTGCTGGCTTGCGTCTTTGGCGTTTCGGCCATCGGGCTCGCGGCGACCTGGCTGTGCCTGCGGCTCCTGCCGGGGCCGGAGCGCTTCATGGTCGGCTATGGCAGCGGCCAGCGGAACATGGGGCTGCTGGTCGCGGCACTGGGGGCCGGAGTCTCGCCGGCGACCTTCCTGTTCTTCGCGCTGGCGCAGTTCCCGATCTACCTGCTGCCATGGCTTCTGCGGCGCGTGGCCGCCCGGATCGGCCAGGAAGTCCCTCCCTCCGCTGCTGACGACCGCTGACGCCGCCGTCTGCGAGACCGCTAGCATCGCAGGGAGGTGGCGCCATGATCACGTTGTATTCCGGGCCGCTCAGCCTGTTCGCGCGCAAGGTCGAGATCGCGCTTCTGGAGAAGGGGCTGCCCTTCGACCGCGTGATGGTGCCGTTCAACCAGGTCACCGGCTACGACCCGAAACATCCCGAGGTCGTCGCGCTGAATCCGAAGCGGCAGGTGCCGGTGCTCAACGATTGCGGCCTCGTGCTCTACGACTCCACCGTGATCCTCGACTATCTCGACGAGGCCTACCCGGAGCCGCCGTTGATGCCGGAAAGCCCGGTCGAACGCGCCCGCTGCCGCCTGGACGAACTCTATGCCGACGAGGTGATGCTGCCGGCGCTGAGGCCGCTGATGCACCGCACCGGGCCGCTCGCCGCCGATCGCGACCGGCGCATGGCGCAGGAAGCGGATGCGCTGATCGCGGAAGGCGAGCTGTCGCGGCATTACGAGGTGCTGGAGCTGAAGCTCGCCGGCCGCGCCTTCTTCGGCGGGGAACTCGCGAACTCCGATATCGCGCTGTTCATGAGCGTGCTGTTCGCGCTGCGGCTCGGCGGCCCGGGGCTCGACGGCTTTCCGGGACTGGCGGGCTGGTTTTCGCGGCTGCGCCTGCGGCCGGCCTTCGGGCAGGTCGCGGCGGAGATCGCCGAGGCCGACCGGCGGCTGTCGGTTCCGGTGAAATCGCGCTTCGCCTGATTGCGGCGGGGCCGGCGGGGCGCTAAACCGCCCGGCATGAGCGCCACGATCCGTATCGCCCCCTCGATCCTCTCGGCCGATTTCGCCAAGCTGGGCGAGGAGGTGCGCGCGATCGACGCCGCCGGCGCCGACTGGATCCATTGCGACGTGATGGACGGGCATTTCGTGCCCAACATCACCTTCGGCCCCGATGTGCTGAAGGCAATCCGCCCGCACACCACCAAGTTCTTCGACGTGCACCTGATGATCGCGCCGGTCGATCCTTATATCGAGGCCTTCGCCAAGGCCGGCGCCGACCTGATCTCGTTCCACGTCGAGGCGGGCCCGCATCCGCACCGGACGCTGCAGGCGATCAAGGCTCAAGGGAAGCAGGCGGGCATCGTGCTCAATCCGGGCACGCCGGCGAGCGCGGTCGAGGCGCTGATCGACGAGGTGGACCTGATCCTGCTGATGACGGTCAATCCGGGTTTCGGCGGGCAGCGCTTCATCCGCTCGGTGGTCGAGAAGGTCAGCCAGGTGAAGGCGCTGATCGGCGGCCGGCCGATCGCGCTCGAGATCGACGGCGGCGTCACCCCGGAGACGGCGCCGCTGGTGGTGAAGGCGGGGGCGGACACCCTCGTCGCAGGCTCGGCCGTGTTCAAGGGCGGGCCTTCGGCCTATGCCGGCAATATCGAGGCGATCCGCAAGGCGGCGGAAGCCGCGCGCGGGGAGTGGGTTTGAGAATTTAAACTGCGCCGTCATTCCGGGCGCAGCGAAGCGGAGACCCGGGATCCATGCCCGAGCATCGGTCATCGAGGCTCAGGCATGGATCCCGGATCGGCGCCGCTCCGCGGCTTGTCCGGGATGACGGCGCCCATCATGTGAAAGACGGCAAATGATCCCGCGCTATTCCCGCCCCGAGATGGTCGCCATCTGGGAGCCGCAGACGCGGTTCCGGATCTGGTTCGAGATCGAGGCGCATGCCACCGACAAGCTCGCCGAGCTCGGCGTGGTGCCGAAGGAGGCCGCCGCGACGATCTGGGCGAAAGCGAACGACGCTGTCTTCGACGTCGCGCGCATCGACGAGATCGAGCGGGTCACCAAGCACGACGTCATCGCCTTCCTGACGCATCTGGCCGAGATCGTCGGCCCCGAGGCGCGCTTCGTCCACCAGGGGATGACCTCGTCGGACATCCTCGACACGACGCTCTCGGTGCAGCTCGCCCGCGCCACCGATCTTCTGATCGCCGATGTCGATGCGCTGCTCGCCGCCATCAAGCGCCGCGCCTTCGAGCACAAGTTCACTCCCACGATCGGCCGCTCGCACGGCATCCATGCCGAGCCGGTCACCTTCGGGCTCAAGCTCGCCCAGGCCTATGCCGAGTTCGATCGCTGCCGGGCGCGGCTCGTCGCGGCCCGGGCCGAGATCGCGACCTGCGCGATCTCCGGCGCCGTCGGCACCTTCGCCAATATCGATCCACAGGTCGAAGCCTATGTGGCCGAGCAGATGGGCCTCGCCGTCGAGCCGGTCTCGACGCAGGTGATCCCGCGCGACCGCCATGCAATGTATTTCGCGACGCTCGGCGTCGTCGCCTCGTGCATCGAGCGGCTGGCGACCGAAATCCGTCATCTCCAGCGCACCGAGGTCTATGAGGCGGAGGAGTTCTTCTCGCCGGGGCAGAAGGGCTCCTCGGCGATGCCGCACAAGCGCAACCCGGTCCTGACCGAGAACCTGACCGGCCTTGCGCGCCTCGTGCGCGGCATGGTCACCCCGGCGCTGGAGAACGTCGCGCTCTGGCACGAGCGGGACATCTCGCATTCCTCGGTCGAGCGGATGATCGGGCCGGATGCGACGGTGACGCTCGATTTCGCGCTCGCCCGACTGACCGGCGTCGTCGACAAGCTGCTGATCTATCCGCAGAACATGCGCAAGAACCTCGACAGGCTCGGCGGGCTGCACAACTCGCAGCGCGTGCTGCTGGCCCTGACCCAGGCCGGCGCCAGCCGCGAGGAGAGCTATTCGATGGTCCAGCGCAACGCGATGCGCACCTGGGAGTATGGCGAGGACTTCCTCACCAACCTGCTCGCCGACAAGGACGTCACGGCCCGGCTTTCGGCGGCGCAGCTCAAGGCGATGTTCGACGAGGGCTATCACTTCAAGCACGTCGACACGATTTTCGAGCGCGTCTTTGGCGAGGCTTGATCAACTGGACTTCGGTCCCTTCAGAGCTATCTAGCCCGATGAAAACCGCCGATACCGACATCCTCATCATCCCCGGTTGGTCGGGCTCCGGACCCGACCACTGGCAGACCCGCTGGGAGACCCGCCTGCCGACGGCACGGCGGGTCGAGCAGGAGGACTGGTACAAGCCGACCCGAGACGGCTGGTCGAACACCATCATCGCGGCCGTGCGCGCGGCAACGCGGCCGGTCGTGCTGGTCGCGCATTCGGCCGGCGTCAGCGCCGTCGCCCATGCGGCCGAGCATCTCAGGCATGGCGAGGTGGCGGGCGCCTTCCTGGTCGCTCCGGCTTCCGAGCGGGCCAAGCGCGCCGTGCCCGGCATGGCGGAGGACTTCATCGCGCATCGGCGCGAGCGGCTGCCCTTTCCCTCGGTGCTCATCGCCAGCGCGACCGACCCCTACTGCACGCCGGCGGAGGCGAGGGCGCTGGCCGAAGCCTGGGGCTCCGAGTTCGTCGATGCCGGCGACAGCGGGCACCTCAACACGGAGTCGGGGCACGGTCCCTGGCCGGACGGACTTCTGCGTTTCGGTGGCTTTCTCAAGAGCTTGAGCGCGGTTCCGCAGAGGGTGATTCAACAGTAGTTTGCGGTCAGGCGCCCGTTGCCGGCCGTCGCTGCCTTCCCGCCCTGCCCGATGTCGGGTCCCTGCGGTGCTACCTCTTGCCGATTGCCAATCCCACGCCGCTGAGAGTCAGGGCGATGGCAACAATCTGCATCTGCCCGATCGAGTCGCCCAGCATCGCTGGCGCCGAAAGCGTTCCGACGATCGGGACGATCAGCATTCCCGTTGCCGCAACCGACGTCGGCAGTCGCTTGAGAACGGAAAACCAGGTCAGGTAGCACAGCGCCATCGGCCCGAGCGCCATGTAGAGCAGGCCGATCATTCCAGCCGGCGACAGCGAAAAGGGATGGGGCTGCTCGAACAGGAGGCTCAGCACCACCATCGGCAGACAGCCAAGCCCCACCTGCCAGGCCATGAAACTGGTGAAGGGCATGGCCACGGGCTTGCGACTGCGCACGGCCCCGACGGCGAACAGAACAGCGGCTGACAGCGCGAAGGCGATGCCGGGCCATTTCTCGCTGTCGAAACCGGGGCCTCCCATGAGCGCGGCCAGACCGGCGACGCCAAGAAACGTCGCCAGCAGGCTTCGCAGCGTCGGGCGTTCCTTGTTGATCGGCCAAGCCAGCAACATGGCCCAGATCGGCATGGAGTAGGCGATCAGCGCCCCTTCGCTGACCTTCAGCCAGTTCAAGGACAGGGCCGTGAAGCCCATCCAGGCGAAAACGTTGATAAACGCGCCCGTCGCGATGCTCACCCATGCCTCTCGCGGTGCGGCCAGGCTTTCGCGACGAATGCCTGCGACAGCCGCGAGCGCGGCGGCTCCAAGGAGTCCCGCCATGCCACGAGCGAACAGGGCCGGCCAGTCCTGCAGAACGAATTTCAGGACTGTCCAGTTCAAGCCCCAGCCGCAGGCGGTGACGATGAGCAGGCCGATGGCCCCTCTGTCCCTCGGCGCGACGATCGTCTCGTCGTATCCAGGCATCAGCGCCGTGCGCCTCAGCGGTGGCCGGCTTTCAGGGCCTGGTCGAGATCGTCGTAGAGATCGTCGATGTCCTCGATGCCGGTCGACAGCCTGAGCAGATCGGCCGGGCAGGGCGTGCCGGGGCCCTCGATGGAGGCGCGGTGCTCGATCAGGCTCTCGACGCCGCCGAGCGAGGTCGCGCGCTTGTAGAG
>NZ_FTMO01000012.1 GCF_900156025.1 Allobosea sp. TND4EK4 | reverse complement strand
GCCGCAGCCGAAACGACATCCCCCACATCCGACACCACAGCCTCCATCGACTGCGCGCGCGCAAGACGCGCCGCAGAAGCGGTGCGCTCCTGCTCTTCGAGAGCATGGATGCGCTTGAGGTTCGCCTCGAAGTCACCGAGCGCGTGGCTGATCGCGTCGATCTCGACCATGCCGACCCTGGCGGGGATGCGCGCGTCCTCCGCGCCCGACAGCATCAGCCCGACGGAGTCGGCGAGCTGACCGAGTGGACGCACGACGCCGCGATGGAAGAGCAGGAGGATCCCGATGACGATACCGGTCACGGCAAGGATGGCGACCAGCGACAGAGCGAGCTGCCAGCCGGCCCGCGTCAGGCCGGCATCGATCTCCACGCGCGCCTGTTCGAAGGCCGCGTCGCGCATCTG
Organism: Allobosea sp. TND4EK4; assembly: GCF_900156025.1. Taxonomy (GTDB): domain Bacteria; phylum Pseudomonadota; class Alphaproteobacteria; order Rhizobiales; family Beijerinckiaceae; genus Allobosea. Next base: position 89,700 of record NZ_FTMO01000012.1, on the reverse strand, counting down.
CAGGATGGTCGCCAGGGATTTTTGGGTCCAGGCGCGCCAGTCGGCCAGGGTCATGCCCGGCGCTGTACCGTCGCGGGCGGCCTGATACATGGCCTGATAGGTCTTGCCCTCTTCCTCCCGGAAACCCGTCTGCACCGTCCCCAGCGCGGCTTTCAACTGCGGCGACATCTCCATCTTCGCGACGGCCTGGTCGATCAGCACCCAGAGTTGCTCGATGCGGCCACTGAAGCGGTCCACCTGCGAGACCGCCGCCGGCGTCATCTTGGTGCCGCTGCCGACGTATTGGGTAAAATGAACCGACCGGCTGCCGGCCGCTTCGCGAATCGTCGTGGCAAATTCGCCGAGCGAGACCGTGTTGCTCAGCTCGGGGTTGATCTCGCTGATGCGGGAGCCGATTTGGCGCTGCAGCGCGGTCTGCTGGTTGAGCAGTTCGAGCACCGTTGCACCGAATTGCTGCGAGACCTTCGGATCGCGCTGCTGCAGGGCCTTGGCGCCCTCCGCCATGGCGATCCGGCGTGCCTCTTCCAGGCGGGGGGCGATCTGTGCCACCGGGCCGGCGAATTCCGGATGCCTCGCGAAGCTCGTCTCGGCGACGGCCTGCTGCATCTCGGCGATGCGCGCGTTCGTCCCTTGCGCCGACTGGATCGCGGTAGCCGCGATCTTGCCATCGGGATCGGCCGACAGGACGACCTGGGTCACGCCGCCGCGCTCGATCGCGGCGCGCTCGATCACCCGGCTGATCGCTTCGGACGCAACCACCAGACTGCGAGCCTCTCGGGCGGTCGACAGCGCCTGCATCTGCTGGTAGGCGACATAGCCGCTGGCAAGGATCGCCACGGCACCCGCAGCGATCGTGCACAGCAGGAAATGGGTAACGCGCATCTTCATCCTGTTCCCCGGCTGCTCCAGCGTTAAGTCAGATGACCGAACGCATGATCTCCCGACCGGCGGCTCTACCGGGCATGACACCGGCAACTTAGACGGGCACGGTTAACAGCGGATTGCCCGGCAGATCGTCTCGCAAGATAAGTCGCGTCCTGCCGGTCATTTCGTCAGGATCCGCCATCGCCGGCTCTTCCATTCCCGCCCGCCGGGAGGGCCGCGGTCCATCGGGGGGAGAGGGATGCTTCTCGCCGCTCATTCCGCCGCGGTCTTGAGGTGCGGTCCCTTGGCAAAAGGCAGCTTCGGTTCCGCATCGTCGAATTCCAGCGCGCCGATCCGTTCCGCACGGCTGGTGACCTTGCCGGCCGAGGTCTTGATCTGGCCGACATCCTCCTGGGCCTGCCGGAAGTGCAGGTCGAGCTTGTCGACGCGATCGCCGAGCCTGCGAACGTCGTCGAGCAGCTTGCCGACCTCGGTCTGGATGACGCGCGCCTCTTCCCGCATGCGGGCATCGCGCACCAGCGACTGCATCAGCTGGATCGCCAAGGCCAGCAGGGACGGCGAGACGATCATGATCCGGGCCCGGTGCGCCCGCTGCACGACATCGTCGAAATGCTCGTGCAGATCGGCATAGATCGATTCGGAGGGCACGAAGAGCAGGGCGAGGTCCTGGGTCTCGCCCGGCAGGAAATAGCGCTCGGAGATGTCCTTCACATGCACGCCGACATCGCTGCGCACGCGCTGGCCGGCCGCCTTCTTCGCCTCTTCGCCGCGCGCCTCGCGCAGCAGGGTGAAGCTCTCCAGCGGGAACTTCGCGTCGATGACGAGCCCGCGCCCGTCGCCCGGCAGCGTCACCAGGCAGTCCGGGCGCTTGCCGTTCGAAAGCTGCGGCTGGAAAGCGTAGAAGGCCGCGGGCAGCCCGTCGCGGATGATCGCCTCCATCCTGCCCTGGCCGTAGGCGCCGCGCGCCTGCTTGTTGGAGAGGACATCCTTCAGCGTCACCACTTCCGAGGTGAGGTCGGTCAGGTTCTTCTGCGCCGCGTCGATGACGGCCAGCCGCTCCTGGAGCTTGCCGAGGCTTTCCGTGGTCTGCTGGACATTGCGTTCCAGCCCCGCCCCGACCTGCTGGCGCAGCCCGTCCATGCGATCGGCGACGAGGCGCGCCAGGTCGCCCTGCCGGGTCGACAGGATCTCGGCCATGGATTGCAGCCGGCCGGAGAGTTCGGCCTGGGCGCGGTTCATCTCCGCCACCTTGTCGTCCATTTCCCGCGCCCGCTCGGCCGCCATGGCGGCCTCGATCGCGCGGCTGCGCCCGCCCCGCCAGGCGGCGAGCGTCGTGAGCGCCAGCAGCGTCGTCGCGATGGTCGCGAAGCCGAGTGCGGCCTGCGTCCAGCTGACGGGGTGCTCGAGCAGCGTGAAGGCGATGGCGTCCATACCGGCACGCTAGCTTATTTTCAGGCGATTTGCGAACGAAAGCGGAACAGTTTGACCGCTTGCCCACAAATGCTTATGTCGCCGGCTGTTCAGCCTCATCCGCGCGGAAAACCATGGCCATTCGCCCGCTCGTCATCCTGCCCGACGCCCAGCTCCGCCTCGTCTCGAAGCCGGTGGAAACCGTGACGCCCGCGATCAGGGCGCTGGTCGATGACATGTTCGAGACGATGTACGACGCGCCGGGCATCGGCCTGGCCGCGATCCAGATCGGGGAGCCGGTCCGGATCGTCACGATCGACCTGTCGAAGCCGGCGCCGGAAGGCGAGGCCCCGGTGCCGAAAGAGCCGCGGGTTTTCATCAACCCGGAAGTGACCTGGTCGTCCGATGAGCTGGATTTCTATGAGGAAGGCTGCCTCTCGATCCCGGAATATTACGAAGAGGTCGAGCGCCCGGCGCGCGTGAAGGTCCGCTTCATGGATCTGGACGGCAAGACGCAGGAGATCGAGGCCGACGGGCTGCTGGCCACCTGCCTGCAGCACGAGATCGACCATCTGAACGGCGTCCTGTTCATCGACCATCTCTCCCGCTTGAAGCGCGAGCGGGTCACCAAGAGATTCGCCAAGGCGGCCAAGCGTTCGGCTGCATGACAACGTCCAAGCCGCGCTCGCTGCCCCGGACCCGATGGAGCGCGGATTCAGCATTCCTGCCGAAGCACCGGCAAGAACTTTCAGGGATCGTTGCCGGGCCTTGCGTCGGCCAACCGGAATGCTCTCTGTGACGGAGACAATGTGAGCGTATGAGTTTGCGCGTCATCTTCATGGGTACGCCCGATTTCGCGGTCCCGGTGCTGACGGAGATCGTCGGCCAGGGGCACGAGGTCGTCGCCTGCTACTCCCGCGCTCCGGCGCAGGCGGGCCGCGGGCTGGAGCTGAAGCCCTCGCCGGTCCACAAGGCGGCGGAGCGCTTCGGAATTCCGGTCTTCACACCTGCCACGCTGAAGACGGCAGAGGCGGCCGACCTCATCGCCTCGCACGAGGCCGATGTCGCCGTCGTCGTCGCCTATGGCATGATCCTGCCGCAGGCGATCCTCGACCTGCCGGAATTGGGCTGCCTCAACCTGCACGCCTCGCTGTTGCCGCGCTGGCGCGGCGCCGCGCCGATCCAGCGCGCAATCATGGCCGGAGACGCCGAGAGCGGTGTCTGCGTCATGAAGATGGAGGCAGGTCTCGATACCGGCCCGGTCGGCATGGTGGAAAAGCTCGCCATCGGCCCGGACATGACGGCGGGCGAACTGCACGATCGGCTCAGCCTCCTTGGCGCAGACCTGATGGTGCGCGCCCTGGCCGCGCTCGGGCGCGGTGGCCTGCAGTTCACCCCGCAGGCCGAGGAGGGCGTGACCTACGCCGCCAAGATCGCCAATGCCGAGGCCAAGCTGAGCTGGGCGCGGCCGGCAAAGCAGGTCCACGACCTCGTGCGGGGGCTTTCGCCCTTCCCCGGAGCCTTCGCCGAGATCGATCGCGGCAAGGGACCGGAACGGCTCAAGGTGCTGCGCACGGCGCTGGCCGGCGGCGCGGCCGAGCCCGGCACGCTGCTCGATGCCGAGGGCACGGTCGCCTGCGCAGAAGGCGCGGTGAAGCTGCTGCAGGTCCAGCGCGCCGGCAAGGCGCCGATGAGTGGGGCGGAGTTCCTGCGCGGCGCCCGGCTCGGCGCGGGCGACAGGCTCTGATGCCGCGCTACAAGCTGGTCATCGAATATGACGGCACGCCGTTTTCCGGCTGGCAGCGCCAGACCAACGGCCCGTCCGTGCAGCAAAGCGTCGAGGAGGCGGTGGAAGCCTTCTGCGGCCACCCGGTCCGGCTGCATTGCGCGGGCCGCACCGATGCCGGCGTCCATGCGACCCATCAGGTCGCTCATGTCGATCTCGACAGGGAATGGCGCACGGATGTTGTGCGTGACGCGGCCAACGCCCGGCTGAAGTCGCAGGTGCCGGTCAGCGTCGTGAGCGCCGAGCAGGTGCCGGGCGATTTCGATGCCCGCATCTCTGCCCGGCGCCGCTACTACATCTACCGCATCCTCGACCGGCGCGCGCCGCCGGCGCTCGACCGCGGACGGGTCTGGCACGTTCCGGTCAAGCTCGATCACGAGGCGATGGACCGTTCGGCCAAGGCGCTGCTCGGCCATCACGACTTCACCACCTTCCGCGCCGCGGAATGCCAGGCCAACAGCCCGCTGCGGACGCTCGACCGGCTGGACGTGGTGCGTGAGGGGGCGGAGGTGGTGGTCTACACCCATGCCCGCTCCTTCCTTCACCATCAGGTCCGTTCGATCGTCGGCAGCCTGAAGATGGTCGGCATGGGGCGCTGGCCGGAGTCGAAGATCGGGCAGATTCTCGCCGCTCGCGAGCGTTCGCAATGCGCGGCGCTGGCGCCGTCCTGTGGGCTCTATCTGGCCGGCGTGGACTACTGACGCCGCTTCAGGCGAGCCCGAACAGACGCACGACGCCGTAGTCGAGCACGACGCTGGACAGGACCAGGAGCAGCGGGGCCGCCCCGCTGCCGAAGGCGGCCTGCCCGACGGCATAGCGAAGCCGCAGCACGACGACGCCGAACGCGGCGAACTGGAGCAGCGCGAGTTCCGGCGTCGACCAGCCCAGCGCGAAGACCGCGGCGGGCAGCGCCATCAGGCTGGCCGAGACGATGCCGGCCCAGTTCCAGGCGATGACGAAGCAAGTGAAGCGGGTCTGGCGCGCCAGCTCCGGCCTGAGCGCGACCAGGAAGGCCGGAACGATCAGGATGGCGAGCAGCAGGGAGCCGATCACGGCTGCGGCCAGCAGAGGGGACGTAAACAGCCCCGCTGCGTTCGAGAGCCCCGAGAAGAGCCGCGCTGCGGCGAGCAGCGCCACCGTTGCCGGCAGCATCAGGACGAAGGCGAGGAAGGAGCGCCAGAAGCCGTCGCGGGTCAGGTCGAGCTCGGGCAGGGCCTTGGCGCCCTCGCTCATCAGACGCCAGGATCCGCGCAGCGATCTTGCAATGTCTTCGGCCGCCAATCCCATGGCCGCATAGCTCCCATTAGACTTTCGTCTAACAGGGATGATGCCTCACACTTCCGCGCTGTCAAGCCTGATGTTGCGCTGCAAAATAGGTGCCCAGAAGCCGCTGCGTGATCCGCGTCAGGGCGTCGAGATCGGCCACCGCCACGCATTCGTCGACCTGATGCATCGTCTTGCCGACGACGCCGTATTCGACCACCGGGCAATAGCTCTTGATGAAGCGCGCATCCGAGGTGCCGCCCGTGGTCGAGAGAGCGGGGCGTTTGCCCGTCTCCGCCGCGACGGCGTTCACCACCATCTCGACGAAGGGCCCCGGCTGGGTCAGGAAGGCGACGGCGTTCGTCGGCTGGAAGGTCACCTCGTAGCGGACCGTATTGCCGGCCGCCTCGCGCAGGCGCCTGTCGATCTCTGCGGCCAGCGTGTCCGGCGTCCAGAGGTCGTTGAAGCGGATGTTGAACACCGCCTTGGCTTGCGCCGGGATGATGTTGCTCGCCGGGTTGCCGACATCGAGCGTCGTCATTTCGAGATTGCTCGCGTCGAAATGCGCCGTGCCGGCATCGAGCGGGGTCGCGTCCAGCGCCGCGAGCAGGCGGACGATGCCCCGGATCGGGTTCTCCGCCAGATGCGGATAGCCGACATGCCCCTGCTTGCCGTGGACGGTGACCTGCCCGGTGAGCGAACCGCGCCGGCCGATCTTGATCATGTCGCTCATCGCGGCCGGATTGGTCGGCTCGCCCAGCAGGCAATGGTCGAAGCGCTCGCCGCGCTCATGCGCCCATTGCAGCAGCTTGACCGTGCCGTTGACGGCCGGCCCTTCCTCGTCGCCGGTGATCAGGAAGGCAATGGAGCCGGGCGCCTGCGGGTTCTCCCGGCGATAGCGGACGGCGGCCGCGATCATGCTGGCAAGACCGCCCTTCATGTCGCAGGCGCCGCGGCCGTAGAGCTGCCCGTCCCCGATCGCGCCGCCGAAGGGCGCCCTCGTCCAGGCGGCCTCGTCGCCGACCGGCACGACGTCGCTGTGGCCGGCGATCACGAAGACCGGCGCCTCGCTGCCGATGCGGGCATAGAGGTTCTCGACATCGGGCGTGCCGGGCTCGCTGAAGACCGGCCGGTGTACCGCATAGCCTTCGCGCTCCAGCAGAGCGGCGATCAAGGCCAGCGCGCCCCCCTCGGTCGGCGTCACCGAGGGGCAGCGCACCAGCGCCTGCGTCAGCGCGACCGGGTCGGCGGGGTCGATGTCGAGGGCGGAAGGGGCGGTCGTGAGGCTCGTCATTCCGCCGCTTTAGCACCGGCGGGCGCGGCCGCAAGCGCCGGTGCGTCCGAGCGTGCCGAAGGCATCAGCCCGAGATCGATCAGTGCCACGACCCAGGCGATCGTGACGATCGCTTCCAGCGAAGGGCGCCAGCCGATCGACAGGAGTGGCCGCGCCTGCTCGGGCAGCACGATCGCGCAGACGAGCAGGATGCCGAACAGGGATGAGCCGCCGCGGTCGACGGCCCGCTTGGCCGCGAGTGCCGCGAGCGGAAACAGGGCGAAGGCATTGGCGAAGGCGATCACGAACTGGGCGTTGGAGCGGTCCAGGAGGGCCGGCGCGACGCGCTGGACCGCGAACATCGCCACCGCCACCGCGATGCTGCCGGCCCAGAAGGCGCGCAGGCCGATCCGGCCGTCGAAGTCGCAGAAGAGGCGAAGCAGGGACATGGGCATTCTCCGATGCCGTCCTTGTCGCATGTGTTAACGAAAGGTTGAAGCTTATGGTGAATAGAAGGTTAACGTGTCGCCCGGCACCTGTGCCGCATCGAAAATGGCTTGAAGGAGGCGTTGGCCTCCGCTAGCTGCGCAATGCGGGCCGGTTCCGGCCCGGCTCCCGCGCCGAGCAGCGTTTTTCAGGGCGGGCCGTTCTGCGGTCCGCATGAGGTTTCGAGCATGACCATCCGATTTCATCGCGGCGACCTGCCGGACGGCTATGACGCCGGAGCGAGCGTTGCGATCGACACCGAGACTCTCGGCCTCAATCCGCACCGCGACCGGCTCTGCGTGGTCCAGCTGTCGCGCGGCGATGGCACGGCCGATGTCGTGCAGATCCCCAAGGACGGTGCGCGGCCCGAGAACCTGATCCGCCTGCTGGAAGATCCGTCGGTGCTGAAGCTCTTCCACTTCGCCCGCTTCGACGTCGCGGTGCTGCGCCACGCCTTCGGCGTCGTCACGACCCCGGTCTACTGCACCAAGATCGCCTCGAAGCTGACCCGGACCTATACCGACCGCCACGGTCTCAAGGATCTGGTCCGCGAACTCCTCGGGGTCGAGCTTTCCAAGCAGCAGCAATCCTCCGATTGGGGCGCCGAGACGCTGAGCGAGGCCCAGCTGACTTACGCCGCCTCCGACGTGCTGCACCTGCACGCTCTGCATCGGAAGCTCGAGGCGATGCTGGCTCGCGAGGGCCGCGGCCATCTCGCCAAGGCCTGCTTCGATTTCCTGCCTGCCCGCGCCGAGCTCGACCTCGCCGGCTGGGAGGAAGCGGATATCTTTGCTCACACTTGACAATTTCGAAGGTATTCGACGTCAGTCTGCCCATCGGCGAGCGGCGCGGGGGCGCGATGCGGTTCGTCCGGCGACAAAAAAAAGCCGTGAGCGACTGCCATTGCGCGGGGCATGACATTGGCGATGAGTTTTTCCGATCCGGTCCCTGATCTGGCCGCGCATCTGCGCCGGCGTCAGGCCGCTTTCGCGTCGGCGCGGCGCCACACGCGCCTCGTCCACCTGCTGCGCCGGACGATCCCCGTGGTGGCTGTGCTGGCGGTGGGCGGCCTGGTCGTCGTGCCCTTCCTGAACCCGCTGCGCGGCAAGCTCGCCAATGTCTCGGTGGGCGCAGTCGGGATCACCGGCGGGAAGGTCCGGATGGAGACGCCGAAGCTCTCCGGCTACCGCAAGGACAACAAGCCTTACCAGGTGACGGCGGAGAACGCCTTCCAGGAGATCAAGAACCCGACGCAGATCGAATTGCAGACCCTGACAGCCCGCATCCAGATGGAACGCGAGGGCTGGGTCACGGTCAATGCCAGGACCGGCCTGTTCGATACGCAGAAGGAAAAGCTCAAGCTCGTCGACGACGTGAAGATCCGTACCGAGACCGGTCACGACATGGCGATGCGGACCGCCGATGTCGACTTCAAGAGCGGTACGGTGGTTTCAAAGGAGCCGGTGACGGTCCATATGGACCAGACGACGGTTGACGCCGACTCGCTCGACGTAAAGAACAACGGTGAACTCATCGCGTTCGAAGGACGGGTGCGGGTGCTGATCAAGAACGCGCCGGCCGGCACCCTCGCCGGGCCGGAGCGCGAGGGCAGCACGCCGATGCCGGACTTGCTGAAGGCGAACCGGAACGCACCGGCGGGCTCTGAGGGGCAGCCCGGCAACGAGAAGAGGCCGTGAGATGAGCATGCCCGCCCGGACATCCCGTTTCGCCGGCGCCTGTGGCGCCGCGCTGCTGGTCGCTGCCAGCCTCGTCTCGCTTGCCGCGCCCGAGGCGGCCTTCGCCCAGGGCCGCCAGAAATCGACCGGCAGTTCCTCGGGGCTCGGCGGCCTCGGCGGCGACAGCAAGGAGCCGATCAAGATCGACGCCGACAAGCTCGATGTGCTCGACAAGGAAAACAAGGCCGTCTTCACCGGTAACGTCGTGGCGGTGCAGGGCGAGACCACCGTTCGCTGCACGATCATGACCGTGCTCTATGAAGGCCGCGGCGGGCAGGGCGGCGCCAACGGCGCCAAGCCTGCGGCCGCCACCCCGGCGCCCGCGCCTGCGGCCGGCGCGCCGAACTCCAATGATTCCTCGATAAAGAAGATTCTCTGCAAGGGGCCGGTCACCGTCGTCTCGAAGACGCAGGCCGCAACCTCCGACAATGCCGAGTTCGACCGCGCTAACAATGTCGTGATCATGACCGGCAATGTCGCGCTCAACGACGGGCCGAACATCACCCGCGGCGAGAAGCTGACCTACAACACCATCACCGGCATCGCCAATGTCGAGACCGGCAAGGGCGGGCGCGTGCAGGGCTTCTTCGTTCCGAACGCGGCCGACGCGAACAAGAACGACGCCAAGACCGGCAGGCCCGCCGCCGGCGCCAGCCCGGCTCCCGGCGCCAAGCCGTCGACGAACTGACCGTCCTCGATCCGAACGAGCACCGTGACCGTTTCCGCGCCCCCGCCTGGCATCGGCCAGCCCCAGATGCGACCCCGGCCGAATGGCGCTCCGCGACCGGCCAGAAAGCCACCGGCGAAGGCACCGGGCCTGTTTTTGCGCCTGGGTGGCTTTTTCAGCGGCGGGCCGGCGAGACCCCGGCCGGGTGACGCGCGCGCGATCGCGGCTGCAATCGGCGGACCCGGCATCCTCGCGGTCTCCGGCCTGCGCAAGAGCTATGGCGGACGCACCGTCGTCTCCGACGCGACCATCGGCCTCCGCCAGGGCGAGGCGGTCGGTCTGCTGGGCCCGAACGGCGCCGGCAAGACCACGATCTTCTACATGATCACCGGGCTGGTCGGTGCCGATCTCGGTGTGATCTCGCTCGAAGGCAACGACATCACCGGGCTGCCGATGTATCAGCGCGCCCGGCTCGGCATCGGCTACCTGCCGCAGGAAGCCTCGATCTTCCGCGGCCTCTCGGTCGAGAACAACATCAGGGCCGTGCTGGAGGTGGTCGAGCCCGACCGCAAGGCGCGCGAGCGCCAGCTCGACCAGTTGCTGGAAGAGTTCAGCATCGCCCGGCTGCGCAAGGCGCCCTCGATCGCGCTCTCCGGCGGCGAGCGCCGCCGCTGCGAGATCGCCCGTGCGCTCGCCGGGAAGCCCTCCTTCATCCTGCTGGACGAGCCTTTCGCCGGCATCGATCCCATCGCCGTCGGCGACATCCAGGCGCTGGTTCGGCAGCTGACCGACCGCGGCATCGGCGTGCTGATCACCGACCACAACGTCCGCGAGACGCTTGGCCTCGTCGATCGCGCCTACATCATCCACTCCGGGCGCGTCCTGACCGAAGGTTCCCCGGCCGAGATCATCGCCAATCCGGATGTGCGCCGCGTCTATCTCGGCGAGGATTTCCGGCTCTGATCTCCGATCGATATATCGCAATTGCGAGATGATGACGCGGTGCGTTAACCTGCCTGCCTGTTTCGGCGGCAAGGGCTTTGACGCGGCGCGAAACGAAGGCTAGTCTCCAGCCTCGAAGCAAGAAGCGTGCCGGACGGTGCGCGTGCAGAAGGGCCTTTGGCGCATGGCAATGATGCCGCGCATGGAGCTGCGCCAGGGGCAGTCCCTGGTGATGACGCCGCAACTGCTGCAGGCGATCAAGCTCCTCCAGCTCTCGCATCTCGAACTGCAGAATTTCGTCGAGACGGAGCTGGAGCGAAACCCGCTGCTCGAGCGCGACGAGGCGGGTGACGGGCCCTTCGCAGCCGAGGCATCGAACGGCCCGCTCGCCACTGATGCCGAGAGCTTCGCGAAGGCGGAAAGTCTCAACACGCTGGAGGGGATGGAGTCGCGGCTCGGCACCGGGCTCGACAACGTCTTTTCCCCAGAGCAGCCGAGCGCCGCCCGGGTCGAAGCGGCCGGGCCCGACAGCCTGCCCATCGTCGGCGGCAGCTACGGTTCCTCGGGCGGCTCCTTCGACGAGGGCCCCGAGGGATTTGAAAGCGGGCTGAGCGTCGAGCTCTCGTTGCACGACCATCTTCAGGCTCAGCTCGATCTCGCCGTGACCGACCCGGCCGGCCGCCTCATCGGCCGCCATCTCATCGACGCTGTCGACGACGCTGGCTACCTTTGCGAGCCTGTCGCGGACATCGCGGCCCGCCTCGGCGTCACCGAGGAGCGGGTGGAAGCGGTGCTGCGTGTCGTCCAAGCCTTCGACCCGAGCGGCATCGCGGCGCGCGATGTCGCCGAGTGCCTTGCGATCCAGCTGCGCGATCGAGACCGCTTCGATCCGGCCATGCAGATGCTGGTTGCAAACCTGCCGCTCGTGGCGAAGCGTGATTTCGCGGCGCTCAAGCGCCTCTGCGGCGTCGATGACGAGGACGTCGCCGACATGGTCGCCGAGATCAGGCGCCTCGACCCCAAGCCCGGCCGTGCCTTCGGCGGCTCGGCCGCCGAGACGGTCATTCCGGACGTCTTCATCCGGGCCGCGCCGGATGGCTCCTGGCTCGTCGATCTCAACCCCGAGACGCTGCCGCGCCTGCTCGTCAACCAGACCTACCACGCCCGGGTGACCAAGGCGGCGCGCAACGACGAGGAGAAGAGCTTCATCGCCGAGTGCCTCCAGACGGCGAACTGGCTGACGCGCTCGCTCGAGCAGCGCGCCCGCACCATCCTGAAGGTCGCCAGCGAGATCGTGCGCCAGCAGGACGGTTTCTTCGCCCACGGCGTGGAGCATCTGCGCCCGCTGAACCTCAAGACGGTTGCCGACGCCATCGGCATGCATGAATCGACGGTCTCGCGCGTCACATCCAACAAATATCTGACCTGTGCGCGCGGCGTTTTCGAGATGAAGTACTTCTTCTCCGCCGCCATCGCCGCGACCGGTTATGGCGAGGCGCATTCGGCCGAGGCGGTGCGTTTCCGCATCAAGCAGATGATCGACGAGGAAATCCCCTCCGACGTGCTCTCCGACGATGCCATCGTCGCCAGGCTCAAATCAGGGGGCATCGAGATAGCCCGTCGCACTGTCGCGAAATATCGGGAATCACTGAAGATTCCGTCCTCCATGGAGCGTCGCCGCGAGAAGGTCGCGATGGCCCATGCGGGGCGCTAGTGCGGCTTTGTTCCAAAGGGCCGCGCAGACCCGCCATGTTTGAGCGGGCGCATTGACAGAGCGGACTCGCAGTTCTTAGCTCCTCTCTGATGGCCGCTCACTGGCCATGACTGAAAGGGGAAGCACTCCATGAGCTTGCGAATCTCCGGCAAGAATCTCGACGTCGGCGAGGCCCTGCGCGGCCAGGCCGAGACGCGGGTCGCTGCTGCCGTCTCCAAATATTACGAGGGGGGGTATCAGGGCCACGTCACGGTCGACAAGGACGGCCCGGCCTTCCGCACCGACACAGTGATTCACCTGTCCTCGGGCATCACGCTGGAAGCCTCAGCCACCGCCCACGATGCCTATGCCAGCCTGGACAAGATGGCCGAGCGCATCGAGAAGCGGCTGCGGCGCTACAAGCGCAGGCTGAAGGACCGTTCCTCCGGCACCGGCCGGGATGGTGGGATCGAAATCCCCAGCTATGTGATCGCGGCCCCAGACGAAGATATCGAGGAGATCGAGGCCGATTCGGCCGGCGACAATCCGGTGATCGTGGCGGAATCGACCAAATCGCTGCACAGCATGACGGTGAGCGATGCCGTTGCCGAACTGGACATGACCGGAGCGCCGGTGATCATCTTCCGCCACGCTGGCAATGGCCGCATGAACGTCGTATATCGCCGCCGCGACGGCAATATCGGCTGGATCGACCCGCCGGCATCGCTGTCCTGAGACCGGTGGACGACACGGCCGGCTGACCGATCCTGACCCGTGCCGACGCCCGGCACGGGACATGCATGGACTGGCTAATGACGTTGACGGATCTCCTCAGCCCGCAAGCGGTGATTTCCCCGCTGCGGGCAAACAGCAAGAAGCAGGCGCTGCTGGAACTCTCCCAGCACGCCGCGTTGCTGACCGGTCTTCCCGAGCGCGAACTCTACGAGTCGCTGCTCCAGCGCGAGCGCCTCGGTTCGACCGGCATCGGCGACGGCATCGCCATTCCCCATGGGCGCATGCCCGGGATCGGCCGCCTCGTCGGCCTCTTCGCCCGGCTCGACAAGCCGATCGACTTCGAGTCGCTGGACGGGCAGCCCGTCGATATCGTTTTCGTGCTGATCGCGCCGGAGGGTGCCGGCGCCGACCACCTCAAGGCGCTGGCCCGGGTGGCGCGGGTGTTGCGCAACCAGACGGTGCTGGAGCAGATCCGCAAGATCCGCGATCCCGAGATGATCTACGCGCTGCTGGCGGAGTCGGCCGCGCAGGCCGCCTGAGCCGGCGTCCAGTTTGAAGCTGGACTGATGAAAGATGGCTTGGATGCGCGCCTGCGAGGGGCTATGACCCCGGCCTGACGGCGCCGCCCGGCTCTCGGCCGGACACGGCGCGCCCGCTCCGGAGCCGCTGATCATGGCCTATACGCATGTCGATCTCTTCCCCCTCGGCGAGGACACGACGCCCTACCGCAGCCTCGGCAGCGAGGGCGTCAGCGTCGAGACGCTCGGCGATCGCGAGGTCCTGAGCGTCTCCCGCGAGGCGATCCGCAGGCTCTCCGAACAGGCCTTCATCGACATCAACCACCTGCTCCGGCCGGGCCATCTCGCACAGCTCGCCAAGATCCTCGACGATCCCGAGGCGACCTCGAACGACAAGTTCGTCGCCTATGACCTGTTGAAGAATGCCGGGATTTCGGCCGGCGGTGTCCTGCCGATGTGCCAGGACACCGGCACCGCCATCATCATGGGCAAGAAGGGCCGCAAGGTCTGGACGGAAGGGCAGGACGAGGCCGCGCTGGGCGAGGGCGTCTACGACGCCTATCTCAAGCGCAATCTGCGCTATTCCCAGGTCGCGCCGCTCTCGATGTTCGAGGAGAAGAACACGGCGACCAACCTGCCGGCCCAGATCGACATCTATGCCGAGGGGGAGGACGCCTACAAGTTTCTCTTCGTCGCCAAGGGCGGCGGCTCGGCCAACAAGACCTTCCTTTTCCAGGCGACGCCTTCGCTGCTGACGAAGGAGCGGATGATCGCCTTCCTGAAGGAGAAGATCCTGACGCTCGGCACGGCGGCCTGCCCGCCCTACCATCTCGCGATCGTCATCGGCGGCACCTCGGCCGAGCAGAACCTGAAGACGGTCAAGCTCGCCTCGACCAAGTATCTCGACGCCCTGCCGACGCAAGGGTCGCCCTCGGGCCATGCCTTCCGCGACCTGGAGATGGAAGCCGAGATCCACAAGCTGACGCAGTCGCTCGGCGTCGGCGCGCAGTTCGGCGGCAAGTATTTCTGCCATGACGTGCGCGTGATCCGCCTGCCGCGCCACGGCGCCTCGCTGCCGATCGGGCTCGGCGTCTCCTGCTCGGCCGACCGCCAGGCCAAGGGCAAGATCACCAGGGACGGCATCTTCCTGGAGGCGCTGGAGACCGATCCGTCGAAGTACCTGCCCGAAGTCGAGGATGCCTCCCTCGGCGGCGATGTCGTCGCGATCGACCTCAACCGGCCGATGAGCGAGATTCTCGCCACACTCTCCCGCTACCCGGTGAAGACGCGGCTGTCGCTGACCGGCACCATCATCGTCGCGCGCGACGCTGCCCATGCGAAGATTCGCGAGCGGCTGGAGCGCGGCGAGGGGATGCCGGACTACTTCAAGAACCACCCGGTCTACTATGCCGGCCCGGCCAAGACGCCGGATGGCTTCGCTTCCGGCTCCTTCGGCCCGACCACGGCCGGCCGCATGGACTCCTTCGTCGACCAGTTCCAGGCCTTCGGCGGCTCCATGGTGATGCTGGCCAAGGGCAACCGCTCGGCCGCGGTGCGGGAGGCCTGCCACAAGCATGGCGGGTTCTATCTCGGCTCGATCGGCGGCCCTGCCGCCCGGCTGGCCCAGGACTGCATCCGCAAGGTCGAGGTGCTCGAATATCCCGAGCTCGGCATGGAGGCGGTCTGGCGGATCGAGGTCGAGGATTTCCCCGCCTTCATCGTCATCGACGACAAGGGCAACGATTTCTTCAAGGAGTTGAACCTCGGATGAGGCTCGTCGTGTCCCTCGCGCTGCTGCTCCTGGCAGCCCCGGCGCTCGCGCAGCAGCCGCGCCCGGCGACTTGCCCGCGGGATCTCTTCCAGAACGAAGCGGCCCTGCGCGTGCAGCAGACGCGGCTCGCCGGCGTCGCCAATGCCGACCAGGCGACCCAGTGCAAGGCCTATCGCGAGCATGTCGGCTTCCTGCAGAAGTCGCGGTCGGTCTTCGCGACCTGCCAGGGGGGCGCGGAGCGCGAGCGCAACGTCGCCGAGATGGATGGGGAGTTGAAGGACTACCGCGCCCTCATCGCCAATCGCTGCGGCGGGCGGTGAGACGCCGTTATGGCGGGAGCGCAGCGACGACTTGATCCAGTGAGTTGGTTGAACGCGTCGCTCCCGTCCCTCTGGATGGCTTCGCTGCGCGCGCAATGACGTGACAGCGGTACCCGGACCTCGAAGGACCCCCATGACCGACCAGCCGCAGCCGCCGCTCCAGATCGCCATCGTCCCGGTGACGCCGTTCCAGCAGAATTGCTCGATCATCTGGGAGACGCAGACGAAGCAGGCGGCGATCGTCGATCCCGGCGGCGATGTGCCCAAGCTGCTGGCGGCCGTGAAGGAACTCGGCGTCACGCCGGTCGCGATCTGGCTGACGCATGGCCATCTCGACCATGCCGGCGGCGCGACCGAACTGGCCGAAGCATTGTCGGTCCCGATCATCGGGCCGCATGAAGGCGACAAGCCGTTGCTCGACGCCTTGCCGGAGCAGGGCCTGCGGTTCGACATTCATGGCATGAGGGCGGTCGTGCCGACGCGCTGGCTGAGCGAGGGCGAGACGGTTTCGCTCGGCGACCTCGTCTTCACCGTCGCGCATGTGCCGGGCCATTCGCCCGGCCATGTCACCTTCTTCCAGAAGGATCTGCGCTTCCTGCTGGCGGGCGATACCGTCTTCGCCGGCTCGGTGGGGCGCACCGATTTCCCCTATGGCGACCACGAGGCCTTGATCTCAGGGATCAAGGCCAAGCTCCTGCCGCTCGGCGACGACGTCCAGTTCCTGCCCGGCCATGGCCCGGCGAGCACACTGGGCGAGGAGCGGAAGAACAATCCGTTCCTGCAGGGGTAGGGCGGCCGCTCAGGCCGCTGCAGGCGCGGCGAACTGGTCGTAGGCCCGCAGCGCGTCGGTGGCGTACATCAGCGCCGGCCCGCCGCCCATATAGACGGACATTGCGGCCACTTCCGCGATCTCCTGACGGCTCGCACCGAGTTCGACCAGCGCCTTGGCATGGAAGCCGATGCAGCCGTCGCAGCGTTGCGTGATGCCGATGGCGAGCGCGATGAGCTCCTTGCTTTTCTTGTCAAGGGCGCCATCGGCGCCGGCACCCTGCGCCAGCGCGCCGAAGCCCTTCATCGCGTCCGGCTGGAGCGTCCTCAGCTCGCGCATATAGGCGGAGATGTCCTGGGTGAGGCTACGATAATCCTTGGCCATGACGGCCTCCTGTTTGACAATTCACGTTTTTCTAATATCATAAAAATATGAATTATCAAGCGAAGGACGACCGGGTGCCGCTCTCCGCCATGCGCGAGAAGACGGAAGCCGTCGCCGATTTCCTGAAGGGCCTGGCCAATCCGCAAAGACTGCTCATGCTCTGCGCGCTCGCGCAGGGCGAGAAGACGGTGGGCGAGCTGATTGCGCAGACCGGCATCGCACCGACCTCGATGTCGCAGCATCTGGCCAAGCTGAAAGCGGAGGGCATCGTGGGCGTGCGTCGCGAGCATCGCAACCTGCACTATGCGATCAGCCACGCCGCGGTGCTGGAGGTCATGGCGGTACTGGCCGCCCATTTCTGCCAAGCCAGCGACGGATGATCCGGCGGACCCGCCGCGCTGTGCTGATTCGCAATCGGAGGAAACGGGCGGCTGGCGGGAGCCAGAAAAGCCAACGGCCATGCAGTGGAACGGTGCGCGTACATCCGGCGTCAACGTTCGACCCATGGCCGTCTACAACGAGATGGAGAACGGTCAGGCCGCCCTCGACATCGTCGTGATCCCGATATGGGAGGGCCGTGCGGCCCTTTCAAGGCCGCCGGCGCATTTTCCGTCCACGCTCGGTTCGATCGAGGCGGCCGGCAGCCTCCGCTTCGGTCAGTCAGCTGTCGAAGACGCCCTTCAGGAAGTCCTGCTTGCCGATCTGGAAGCCGTTCTCGCGCAGGATGTCGTAGGCGGTGGTGGCGTGGAAATAGAAGTTCGGGATCGCGAAGCGGGCGAGATAGGCCGCGCCCATCATCGTCGCCGTCGCCGACGGGCCGCGCGGGAAGGTGATCTCGCGGGTGAGCCCGGCGTCCAGCGCGGCGCCATCCGCCCCGTCCAGGAAGGCGAGCGTCTTGGCGATGCGCTCCTTCAGCTCCGGAAAGCTCTTCTCCTCGTCCGGGAACCGCGGATTGTCGCCGCCGGAAAGCCGAGCCACGGCGTTCTTGGCGAAGTCGCAGCAGAGCTGGACCTGGCGCGTGAAGGCCAGCATGTCGGGCGCAAGGCGCGCATTCAGCAGCACCTCGGGCTGGATCTTGCGGCCTTCCGCCTGCTCGAGCGCCTTGTCGAGAATGGCGTCGAGCGCCTTCAGGGTCTGAACGAAGCCGGAAAGGGCGGCGGCCTGGACGGTGAGCGGCATGGATATCCTCGAAACGGAAACGGGCCCGGAAAGGGCCCGCCACATCAGCTATAGAACAGAACGTTCCGCAGCGCTCTGCGCCGGAAGAAAATCAGTCCTTCGCGCGCTCGACATAGGAGCCGTCCGCCGTCATCACGACGATGCGGGTGCCGACGCCGATATGCGGAGGCACGGCGCTGCGCACGCCGTTCGACAGGATCGCCGGCTTGTAGGAGGAGGAGGCCGTCTGGCCCTTCGTCACCGGCTCGGTCTCGACGACCTCGAGCGTGACGCGCTGCGGCAGCTCGATCGCGACGGCCTTGTCCTCGAACACCGAGAGCGAGACCTTCATGTTCTCCTGAAGATAAGGGGCGACGTCCCCCACCACGTCCTTGTCGACATGGATCTGGTCGAAGGTCTCCGGGTTCATGAAGACGTACTGCTCGCCATCCTGGTAGAGATAGGTGAAGTCGCGGTCCTCGACATAGGCGCGCTCGACCTGCTCGGTCGTCTTGTAGCGCTGCGTCATTTTCACGCCGTCGGCGATGCGGCGCATGTCGATCTGCGTGGTGGGTGTGCCCTTGCCGGGAAAGAAGCTCTCGGCCGAGATGACCGTGCAGAGATGTCCGTCCAGCTCCAGGACGTTGCCCTTGCGGACGGAAGAGGCGATGACCTTGACCACGTGACTGTCCTTCTGGGGGCGCGGGCTGCCCGCGCGATTCCTGACTTCGGGAGCAGGGCGCGGGCGAAAAACCCGCTCTCGCTTTTCCGCGCGATGCTCTATGCGAATTGCTTCGCCGCGCCACTACCGCATTTGCGCGCGAAACGAAAGCTTCACGACGGTTCGAGACGTGGATTCGACGCCCTCCGCCCCTCCGCCCTTCTGGCGGCCCGACATCCATGCCGACCGCCGCCCGGCTCTGCTGGCGCGCGGGCGGATCAAGGCTGCCTTGCGCCGCTGGTTCGAGGCGCGCGATTTCACCGAGGTGGAGGCCGCCATCCTCCAGGTCTCGCCGGGCAACGAGACGCATCTGCACGGCTTTGCCACCACCCTGATCGACAACGCCGCGCAGGCTCACCCCTACTACCTGCACACCTCGCCGGAATTCGCGGCCAAGAAGCTCCTCGCGGCTGGCGAGACGCGAATCTTCGATTTCGCCCGCGTCTTCCGCAACCGCGAGCGCACGGCCTTGCACCATCCCGAATTCACGATGCTCGAATGGTACCGGGCGGGCCAGGACTACGAGGTGCTGATGCAGGACTGTGCCGCCCTGCTGGCCGAGGCTGCGCGCGCCGCCGGCGCCTCGGCCCTGCGCTGGCGGGGTGTGGAGGCGGACCCCTTCGCCGAGCCGGAGCGGCTGACGCTGCAGGATGCCTTCGCGCGTCATGCTGGCATCGATCTGCTGCGCACTGTGACCGCCGATGGCGAGGTCGACCGGGGCGGGCTGGCTGCCGACGCGCTTGAGGCCGGCATCCGGGTCGTCAGCGACGATACCTGGTCCGACATCTTCAGCCGCATCCTGTCCGAGCGCGTCGAGCCGCATCTGGGCCAGGGCCGCGCCACGATCCTGTGCGAATATCCGATCGGCGAGGCCGCGCTGGCCCGGCCCAAGCCTGGCGATCCGCGCGTGGCCGAGCGCTTCGAGCTCTATGCCTGCGGTGTCGAGCTTGCCAATGCCTTCGGCGAACTCACCGACCCCGACGAACAGCGCCGCCGCTTCCAGGCCGACATGGACGAGAAGCAGCGCATCTATGGCGAGCGCTACCCGATCGACGAGGATTTTCTCGCCGCCCTTGCGGACATGCCGGCCGCCTCCGGCAGTGCACTCGGCTTCGACCGGCTGGTCATGCTCTGCACGGCTGCGCGCCGGATCGAGGACGTGCTCTGGACGCCGGTCGCCGAACCGGGCAGGGGAGCGCGATGACCCTCCACCAGCCGCCTGGCGGCCAGCCCCTGCGCAGCGTCGATGCGCTCGCCGATGCAGGCCTTGTCCCGCCTGAAAGGCAGGACGCGCTGCAGGCCGTCGCCGCGCGCTACGCCGTGTCGGTCACGTCGGCGATGGCCGACCTGATCGACCGGGCCGATCCGAAAGACCCGATCGCTCTCCAGTTCATTCCCGATGCGGCCGAGCTCGTCACGCTGCCGCAGGAACTGGCCGATCCGATCGGCGATGATGCCCATTCGCCGGTCGAGGGCGTGGTCCATCGCTATCCCGACCGCGCCCTTCTCAAGCTTGTCCACGCCTGTCCGGTCTATTGCCGCTTCTGTTTCCGGCGCGAGATGGTGGGACCGGGCGGCGATGCGCTGACAGGCGCGAAGCTCGATGCCGCTTTCGCCTATCTCGCCGCCCGGCCCGAGATCTGGGAGGTGATACTGACCGGCGGCGATCCTTTCATCCTCTCGGCGCGCCGGGTGCGGGAGGTGGCCAGGCGCCTCGCAGCCATTCCGCACATCAAGGTCGTGCGCTGGCACAGCCGCGTGCCGGTGGTCGATCCGGCGCGCATCTCGGCCGACTACGCCAAGGCGCTGCGCATCCCCGGCAAGGCGAGTTACATCGCGATCCACGCCAACCATCCGCGCGAGTTCACGGATGACGCCCGCCGCGCCATCGCGGCCTTGGCCGATGCCGGCCATGTGCTGCTGAGCCAGTCGGTGCTGCTGAAGGGCATCAATGCCGATGAGGCGACGCTCTCAGGCCTGATGCGCGTCTTCGTCGAGAACCGCATCAAGCCCTATTACCTGCACCATCCGGACCTCGCCCCCGGCACCTCGCATTTCCGCCTGACGCTGGAAGAAGGGCAGGCACTGGTCAAAAGCCTGCGCGGCCATCTTTCGGGGCTGTGCCAGCCGACCTATATCCTCGACATCCCCGGCGGGGCCGGCAAGATTCCGGTCGGCCCCTCCTTCCTCTCCGGCTGCGAGACGCCCGGGGCGGAAGCCGCCGCCGAAGACCGGCACGGCACGCGACATTCCTATCCGCCTGCCTGAGGCATCGACCGCCTGACGAGCCGGCGCCGACACGAGAACAAGGATTTCGACATGCAGGAGAAGCTCTCGCTCGCGATTGTCTCCGACATCGCCTGCCCCTGGTGCTTCATCGGCAAGGCCCGGCTGGAGACGGCGCTGGCTCAGAACGGTCTGGTCGATCGCTTCGCCATCACCTGGCTGCCCTATGAGCTGAACCCGGACATGCCCGTCGCAGGCATGGATCGCACGCAGTATCTCGACGCCAAGTTCGGTCCCGGCAAGCGCAAGGAGATCGAGGTCAGGTTGTCGGAAGCCGCGCTGGAAAGCGGCGTCATCTTCAACTGGGGCAAGGTGTCGAAGAGCGTCAACACCCGCATGGCTCATATGCTGGTCGCGGCTGCCTCGACCGTCCAGCGCGGCAGCGAGATGAAGGCTGCCCTGTTCAGGGCCTATTGGCAGGACGGCCGCGACATCGGCGATGTCGAGACGCTGGTCGCGATCGCGGTCGAGCAGGGCTTCGACGAGCAGGCGGTCCGCGACCAGCTCGCCAGCGACGAATTGCGCGACACCGTCATCGGGCTCGAAAACCGCATGCGCGAGATCGGCGTCGACGGCGTGCCCTTCTTCATCGTCGGCGGCAAGCTCGCCCTCTCCGGCGCCCAGCCGCCGGATGTCTGGGCGCAGGTCTTCCGGAAGGTCCTCGCCGAGCGCCAGCCGGACGAGCTGCCGGAGTTCTGACGCGCGGCGCTATTCCGCCGCCATCGCCGCGCCCGGCGGCTCGAACGCCAGGATCGGCGGCAGGTTGCCGTCGAAGCGCTCGACCTGAACGGTGGTGAGCTGCCCCGTGCAGCCCTGCGCCAGCGCGGAGGTGCCGACATCCTTGGTCAGCACGTTCGGGTTGCCGTGAACGCAAAGCGGCTTGTCCTCGCTCGGATCGGCCGGATCGTACCAGGCGCCGGTCGGAAGCTGGATGACCCCCTGCCGGATGTCCTCCGTCAGCCTCACAGCGGCGAGGCAGGCGCCGCGCTCGTTGAACAGCCGGACGATGTCGCCATCCGCGATGCCGTGACGCGCCGCATCCTGCGGGTGCATCCGCGCCACCTCGCGGCCGCGATGCTTGGCGGCGTCGCTGTGGCCGCCGAAATCGAGCTGGCTGTGCAGACGCGTGCGCGGCTGGTTGGCGACGAGGACATAGGGCGCGGCGGCGTCCGGCACATGCACCGGCCCGAGCCAGGTCGGGTGGCCGGGACAATCCGCCTCGCCGAAGCTGGCGATCGTCTCGCTGAAGATTTCGAGCTTGCCGCTCGGCGTCGGGAGCGGCTTGCCCTCGGGGTCCTGCCGGAAGGTGCGCAGATTGCCGCCATCGTCCTCCTGCTGCGGCAGTTCGTAGCCGTCGCTCTCCCAGAACGCCGCGAAGCCGGGCGCCGGCAACCCCTTGGCCGCGAGCGCCGCCCGCGTGGGTTCGTAGAGGTGCTCCAGCCACTGGCGCGTGCTGCGCCCCTCGGTGAAGGCCTCGCGGGCGCCCAGTCTTTCGGCCAGATCGGCAAAGATGTCGTAATCGTCGCGCGCCTGCCCGTAAGGCTCGACAATCGGGCGCATCGGCACCAGCAGCGGGTCGTTGGAATTGGCGCCGATATCCTCGCGTTCCAGCGTCATCGTACAGGGCAGCACGATGTCGGCATGGCGGGCGGTCGCGGTCCAGGCCAGCTCATGAACGACGAGCGTGTCGATGCGCGAGAAGGCCTCACGCAGCCGGTTCAGGTCCTGATGGTGGTGGAACGGGTTGCCGCCCGCCCAATAGACCAGTTTGATCGCGGGATAGGTCCGCGTCTGGCCGTTGTAGCGATAGCTCTCGCCCGGCTTCAGCAGCATGTCGGAAATGCGCGCCACCGGGATGTAATCCGCAACGCCGTTGCGGCCTTGCGAGAAGGTCGGCAGCGGCACGGCGTTGAAGCGGCGCCCGTAATAGGCGATGGCGCCCAGCGCATAGGCATAGCCGCCGCCGGGCAGGCCGATCTGCCCCAGCGCCGCCGCAAGCACCATGCCCATCCAGACCGGCTGCTCGCCATGCTCCGCCCGCTGCAGCGAATGGGAGACCACAATGACGGCGCGCTTGCCGGCGAGCCGCCGGGCCAGCGCGACGATCTCGTCGGCGGGGACCCCGGTGAGCGGCGCCGCCCAGGCCGCGTCCTTGGGCTGCCCGTCGGTCTTTCCCATGAGATAGCGCTCGAACACCGGCCAGCCGACCGTGTAGCGGTCGAGGAAGGCGCGGTCGTGCAGCCCCTCGCTGACCAGCGTATGGACGATCCCCATCATCAGCGCGGTGTCGCTCGCCGGGATCGAGGCGACCCACTCGGCCTTCGCCTCGTCCGGCAGGTCCGCCTTCAGCGGCCCGACCAGCACGAATTCGCAGCCCCGCCCGGCGGCGCGTTCCATCGCGCCGCGCTCGACATGGCGGCTGACCCCGCCGCCGGCGACCATCGAGTTCTTCAGGGCCATGCCGCCGAAGGCGAGCACGATCTCGCTGTGCTCGGCGATCTGCTCCCAGGAGACGTTGCGTTTGGTCAGCCCCTCATAGTCACCGATGATGTGCGGGATCAGCACCTGTGAGGAGCCGGAGGAATAGCTGTTGACCGACTTCACATAGCCGCCGCAGGCGACATTCAGGAAGCGATGGATCTGGCTCTGCGCGTGATGGAAGCGCCCTGCGCTGGCCCAGCCATAGGAGCCGCCGAAGATCGCGCCGGGACCGGCGCCGTCGCGGACCCGCTTCAGTTCGCCGCCGAGGAGATCGAGCGCCTTCTCCCAGCTCACCGGCACGAAGTCGTCGCGCCCGCGCCGCTTGTCGGGGCCGGGTCCGTTCTCCAGCCAGCCGCGCCGCACCATCGGCTGGGCGATCCGCGCCCGGTGACGCAGCGCGGTCGGGAAATTCTCGATGATGCCGTTCGGGTCGGGATCGGCGGCGTGCGGCCTGACCTCGACCCGCCCGTCCTTCATCCGCGCCGAGAACACGCCCCAATGCGAGCTGTGGGGGATGAAGCCATCGGCCGCGTCCCGGCGAGCATCGTCCTGGTCCATGGGATTCTCCTGCGCGATGAGCGACGCGAGGCGACGTTGTAGCCCAGCCGCGGCACCCTATCGACCCCGCCGCTGTCATGGCACCGATCAGCGGCTGTCATGGATCGCCGAACTCGCTGCGCGGCCTTGCGTGCAGCCTCGAATCATGCGCCTTGCCGCGAAACTCGGGAGCTTGCCGATGGCGCAGAAGATCAACGACCTCCGCGACCGCCTGATCGTCGCGCTCGATGTTCCGACGGTCTGGGATGCCTACCGGCTGGTCTCGACCCTCGATGACGGCGTCACCTTCTACAAGATTGGCTACCGCCTCGCCTTCGCCGGAGGCCTCGATCTCGCGCGTCAGCTCGTCACCGAGGGCAAGAAGGTCTTTCTCGACCTCAAGCTCCACGACATCGGCAACACGGTGACCGAGGGCGTCGATTCGCTGACCAAGCTCGGCGTGACCTTCCTCACCGTCCACGCCTATCCGCAGACCATGCGCGGCGCGGTCGAAGGGCGCGGCGAGAGCGATCTCAAGCTGCTCGCCGTGACGGCGCTGACCTCCTATGACGATGGCGACCTGAAGGATGCGGGCTATGGGCTCGCCGTCCGCGATCTCGTGCGGCTGCGCGCCGAGCAGGCGCGCAGCGCCGGCATCGACGGCATCGTCTGTTCGGCGGCCGAGACCGAGATCGTGCGGGAGGTGATCGGCCCCGACATGGCCATCGTGACGCCCGGCATCCGCCCCGTCGGCAGCGCCGCGGGCGACCAGAAGCGCACGCTGACCCCCTCCGAGGCGATCCGCGCAGGCGCCGACCATCTCGTCGTCGGGCGTCCCATCATCCGCGCATCGGACCCGCGTGGGGCAGCGGCCGCGATCATGGACGAGGTCGCCGCTGCTTCGTAAGCTTGCCGCGAACTCACGTTTCCAGCCAACGGATTCCATCATGCCCAAGGGATATGTCATCGGCCGCGCCAAGGTCTCCGACGCGACGAAATGGGCGGCCTATGCCGCCAAGGCCTCCGAGGTGATGAAGATCTATGGCGGCACGCCGATCGTGCGCGGCGGCCAGATGACGGTGGGCGAAGGCGAGGGCCGCGCCCGCAACATCATCATCGAGTTCGCCGATTTCCAGTCGGCCCGCGCTTACCTGTTCTCGCCGGAATATGCCGAGGCCCGCAAGCTGCGCGAGGGCGCCGGCGAGATCGACCTCGTTGCCGTCGAGGGGGCCTGAGCCATGGCGAAGGGCTATTGGATCGCGCGCGTCGATGTCGAGAACGAGGAGGCCTATGCCCGCTACCGCGCGCTGAACGCGGTCGCTTTCGCGAAGTACGGCGCGAAGTTTCTGGTCCGCGGCGGCGAGTACAAGCTGGCGCGCGGCGAGGGGCGCAAGCACAACGTTGTGCTCGAATTCAAGGACGAGGCGACGGCGCGCGCCTGCTACGCCTCGCCCGAATACCAGGAGGCGATCAAGCATCTCAGCGCCGCCGGCCAGTCGGACCTCGTCATCATCGGCGGCTACGAGGGGGCCCAGCCCGGCGATTGAGCCCGGCTCAAAGCCGTTTGAACCGACCGCGCGGCTGCCGCGACCAATGCGGGAGGGATGCAGCTCCCGTCCCGGCTGCCGGATGCCCCGGCGGCCGCCGGCGGCGCAGCGATCCGCCGCGCAGGGGTCAAAGGTGATGTCGCTTCATGCTTCGGTGCTGGGTCGCGAGCCGGCTGTTCCGGCTCGAGGCTGCCGTCGGGAGCAGCCCCTGGCCGGTCCGGCTTCGGCGTCCCGTCCCGTCTTCGTCATCGATGCGCGGCTTGATATCCGCTTCTGCAACGCTGCGGCCCAGCGCCTGCTGGCCTGCGGGTTCGGGCATCGCGATCGCTTCACGGCCGACGACAAGGACTTCATGGCGCGGCTCCAGGGCTGGCTGAAGCGCTGCGGCACCGGCTCGGCGCCGGCCGAGGCGCGCTGGCCGGCATCGCTGCGCGGCCGGCAGGTGGCCGTGGACGCGGTGCGGTTGCCGGGGCTCGACCTGTTCATGCTGTCCGTCGACGACCCCGAATCGACAATGATGCGCAACCTGGCCTTCGTCGCCGAGGCTTGCGGGCTGACGCCGACGGAGGAGCGCATGCTCGCGCTGATCGTGGAGGGCCTCGACACCATCGTCGCAGCCAGGCGCATGGGCATCGCGCCCACGACTGCGCGAACGCATCTCCAGCGCCTCTTCACCAAGACCGGGACCGCGCGCCAGAGCGAGCTCGTGCGCTTCGTGGCGACCTATGTCGAGGAGCTGCGCTGAAGCCCGGCGCGCCCGCCCGGAATCAAGCCCCTTTGCGGGATTGCGAATGCGGGTCGAGAATGTCGCGCAGCCCGTCGCCCAGCAGGTTGAGGCCGAGCACCGTCAGGAAGATGGCCAGGCCCGGGAAGATCGAGATCCAGGGCGCGGTCGCGATCTGCTCGCGCGCGTCGGACAGCATCGAGCCCCAGCTCGGGAAGGGCGGGCGGATGCCGAGGCCGAGGAAGGAGAGCGAGGCCTCCGCCAGCACGGCGCCGCCCATGCCCAGCGTGCCGATGACGATGATCGGCCCGGCCACGTTCGGCAGGATCTGCGTCAGCATGATGCGGAAGGTGCCGTAGCCCAGGGAGCGCGCCGCCTCGACATAGCCGAGCTGCTTGACCGAGAGCGTGGCCGCGCGCGTCAGGCGGCAGGTGAAGGACCAGTTGGTGAGGCCGAGCGCGATCAACAGGCTGGTCAGGCCGGGCGAGAGGATCGCCATGATCGCCAGCGCGAAGACAAGGGAGGGGATCGCCAGCATCATGTTGGTGAGGCCGTTCACAAAATCGTCCCACCAGCCGCCCCAGTAGCCGGCCGTCAGGCCCAGGGCGACGCCGATCACCGTGTTGATCAGCTGCGAGACGACGCCGACCGTCAGCGAGATGCGCGCCCCGTAGAGCACGCGGCTGTAGATGTCGCGCCCCTGCGCATCGGTACCGAACCAGAATTCCGAGCCGGGCGGAACCTCGGCATTCATCAGGTTGGCGTCCATCACCGGGTCCGTATGGGCGAGCCAGGGTGCGAAGACGCCGCCGATCACGACGGCCGCGAAACAGGCTCCGCCGAGCCAGAGATTGGCACGGAACTTCATTCAGGCCACCTCAGCTGTATTTGATGCGCGGGTCGACGACGGCACAGAGCACGTCGACGGCGATGTTCACGATCAGGAAGAACAGCACGATCGTCAGGATGCAGCCCTGCACGACCGGGATGTCGCGCCAGGTGACGCTGTCGACCAGAAGCGAGCCCAGCCCCGGCCAGGCGAAGAGCTTCTCGACCACGACGGCCTGGCCCAGCACCGAGCCGAACTGCAGGCCGAGCGTCGTCAGGACGATGACGAGCGCGTTGCGCAGCACATGCTGGCGCAGAACGCGGTAGGAGCCTGCGCCCTTGGCCCGGGCGGTGCGGATGAAGTCGGCATGCATCACCTCCAGCACGGCGGCGCGGGCGGTGCGCGCCAGCAAGGCGAGTGGCGCGACGCCGAGCGCGAAGGCCGGCAGCACGATGTAGCGGGGATCGCCGTCGCCATAGCCGAAGCTCGGAAACCAGCCGAGCGTCAGCGCGAAGGCGTACATCAGCAGCAAGCCGAGCCAGAACAGCGGCAGCGACAGGCCGGAGACGGCGAAGACCATCGAGAGCATGTCGATCCAGCTTCCGGGCTTGACCGCGGCGAGGAACCCCAGCGGCACGCCGATCACCACCGCGAAGAACATGGCCGCGATCGCGAGTTGAAGGCTCGGCCAGAGCCGCTCGGCGATCAAGGTCGTGACGGGCTGGCGCGTGCGGAAGGAATCGCCGAGATCGAATGTCGCGAGCCCTCCGACATATTGGGCCAGTCGCTGGGGCAGGGGCTTGTCGAGCCCGAACTGCTTGTTCATCCGCGCGATCGTCTCGGCGTCGACATTGGTCCGCCCGTCCGCCATCTGGCTCGAGGCGAAATCGCCGGGAATGACGCTGAACAGCACGAAGATCAGTGCCGCCACTGCGAGCAGGATGGGGACGGCCTGCAGCAGGCGGCGGAAGACGTAAGGCAGCATGGCGATGCTCCTGAGGGTAGCCTTGCCGCTTGCAATGGCTGGAACGACAGGTCGGCTGTCATCCCTGGCGGCCGGAGGGAGACCCGGGATCCGTGCCGGAACGGTTCAGGCATGGATCCCGGGTCGGCGCCTCTGACGCGGCTTGTCCGGGATGACGGCGTGTTTCACCCCGCCCGGATGCGAAGCAGGATCACTTCGCCGGCGAGGTGGCGTCGACCCACAGGTCCTCATAGCGCTGGAGCGCGAGCTCCGTCGCGTTGGGCTGCAGGCCGTGGAGCCAGGGCTGATACGCCATCACCGCCTTGTTGTAGTTGAAGAACCAGACCGGCGCCTCTTCCTGCAGCATGGCGTTGGCCTTCCTCAGCATGCCGAGCTGCTTGGCCGGATCGCTCTCGGCCGAGGCCGCGTCGATCAGCTTGTCGTATTCGGCATTCTTGAAGGTCGTGTAGTTGCAGGACGAGCGCGGCGTGGCGGAGTGGAAGCACTTCAGCCGCGTCAACGCATCCGGGCCCGAGGTGTTGGACCAGATATAGGCCTGGAAATCGCCCTTCGCGACGACACCGCCGAGCGCCGAGGTCTCGACCGGCTTCACCTTCACCTTGATGCCGACCTTCGCCAGCATCGGGATCGTCGCCTCGACGATCGGGATGCCCCAGCTCTCATTGGGTGTCGCCGTCCATTCGAATTCGAACCCGTCCGGATAGCCGGCTTCCGCCAGCAGCTTCTTGGCCTTCTCGGGATCGAAGGCGTAGGGCTTGGCGTCCTTGTCGAAGGCAGGCACAGAGCTCGGCAGCCAGCTCACGGCGCGATAGGCCTTGTCGCGCACGAGCCGCTTGATGATCAGCTCGCTGTCGATCGCATAATTGATTGCCTGGCGCACGCGCTTGTCGGAAAACGGCTTGAACTCGGGGTTCATGCCCATATTGCGGGTGAAGACCTCGGCAACCTCCAGGATGCCCTTGGAGAGGTTCGCATCGGCCTTGTAGGCGACGTATTGCGTCGAGCCGAGGATGGAGACATCGATTTCCTTGTTGCGGAAGGCGATGTCACGGGCCGCGGCTTCGCCCATCGGCACGATGACCAGCTTGTCGGCATAGGGCTTGCCCGGCTTGTAGTACTTCTCCCACCTGTCGAAGACCATGCGCGAGCCGGGGACGTGCTCGACGAACTTGAACGGTCCGAGACCGACGGGCTTGTCGAAGAAGCCGGGCGCCTGGGCCTCCTTGGCCGGGAGGATCGCTGTGGTGGCGCTGTAGAACAGGAAGCCGGGATCGACCTTGTCGGTCATCGTCATCTCGATGGTGGAATCGTCCACCTTCTTGAGGCCCGAGATCTCCTTGGCCTGGCCCTTCTGGACGTCCGTCGCACCCTTGATACGGGCGACGTAGAGGGCGCCCGGATAGTTCTTCGACCCGTCCATGATGCGGTGGAAGGACCAGATCACATCGTCGGCCGTGAGCTTGCGCCCGTTATGGAAAAAGGCCTCGCGCAGCTTGACGGTGTAGGTCAGGCCGTCCGCCGAGGCCGTGACTCTTTCGGCGACTTCCGGCATCGGCTTGCCGGCGGCCGAATCCCAGCGAAACAGCATGCCGTGCAGCGCATAGCCGTAGATCTCGTCCTGGATCTGGTTCGAGACATGGCTGTCATTGCTGACGAAGGAGGCGCCATAGGGCGCCGTGAAGCGGATCGTGCCGCCCTTGCGCGGCTCCTGTGCGTGGGCCGCGAAAGCGAGCAGCGAGAACGCGGTCGCGAATGCCAGTCTCTTCAACATTTCAATCCTCCCGTTTGATGTAGCGCTCCAGCTTCGTGCCGGAATCGTCGTTTCAGATGGAACCATAGCGGGTCGCCACTGCTTGTCTGCCACTTTTTTGCGCAGACCCCGCTCAGGCGCTCGGACGCTCGTAGACGATCTTGCCTTCGAGGATCGTCAGGTCGCAGGCCGTATCGTTCAGGATCGCGTCCGCATCGGCCGTGAGCAGGTTGCGCGAGAACACCGCGACGTCGGCAAGATGCCCAGGCACGAGCTTGCCCTTCACATGCTCGCGCTTCTGCGAGAAGGCGCCGAACTCGGTATAGGCCTGCAAGGCCTCCTCGATGGTGACGCGCTGCGCGGCATCCATCACCGTGCCCTTCCAGGTCCGCCGCGTCAGCATGGCGGAGAAGTTGGGAAAGGGGTTGGGGTCGCAGACCGGCGCGTCGCTGCCGGTTGCGGGCTTCAGGCCGAGATCGAACCAGGTGCGGAAGGGGTAGCTGGGCAAGGCGCGCTCCGGCCCCAGCACCTTGACGTAGGCATCGCCGAAATCATGGATGAAGACCTGCTGCGGGCAGGGATAGATCCCGGCCTTCACCATTCGCTCGTGCTGGGCCGGCGTCGAGAAGCCGCAATGCTCGATGCGGTGGCGGCGGTCGGGGTCGGGATGGGCGGCGAGCGCCTTCTCATAGGCGGTGATCAACTGCTCGATCGCCGCATCGCCGATGGCGTGGCAGGCGAGCTGATAACCCTTCACATGGGCATCCATGACCATGCCCTCGAGTTCGGCATCGTCCCACATCCAGACGCCGGTGGTTTCGTCCTCGCCGAGATAAGGCTGGGTCATCCAGGCCGTGCGGCCGCCGGCCGAGCCGTCGAGGAAGAGCTTCACCGCGCCGATCATCAGCATGTCGTCGCCGGTGCCGCTGATCAGCCCGGCTTGATGGCAGGACGGCACGATGGAGCGTCCCTCGTCGCCGAGCAGGGTCAGCCAGGTGCGGATCGGCAGGCGCCCGTCGCGCTTGGCTCTGGTGTAGGCGCCGATCTCGCGGAAGCCGGCCTTTTGCCCCACGGCGGCGTCCATGCAGCTGGTGATGCCCAGCGAGAGCAGGTATTTTCCGCCGCGCTCGATCGCCGCGACGAGTTCTTCCTCGCTCGGCGCCGGAATCGCCGCCTGCACCGGCGCGCGGGCGTTTTCGGCCAGCAGGCCGGTCAGCCGCCCATTCTGCTGCTCGATCAACCCGCCCTGGGGCGCCGGCGAGGCTTCATCGATGCCGCCGAGCTTCAGCGCCTGCGAGTTGCAGATGGCGATGTGTCCGCAGGTGCGCACCAGCATGACTGGGTTGTTCGGCGCCGCCCTGTCCAGCTCCTCGCGATAGGGATGGCGGCCGGTATCGAGCTTGGTCTGGTCGTAGCCGCGCGAGAGGATCCATTCGCCCGGCTTGGCGGTCGCGGCCCGCGCGGCGATCGCGCCCAGCAGCGCCTCCAGCGTCGGCGCGGCATCGGGGCGGGAATCGACCCAGCCCATCGTCATGCCGAGCGAGATCAGGTGCAGATGCGAGTCGTTGAGGCCAGGTATCGCCAGCCGCCCCTTGAGATCGATGACCTGCGTCTTCGGGCCGGCCAGCCCGGCGATCTCGTCCTCGCCGCCGGCCGCCAGCACCTTGCCCTGCCAGATCGCGAGCGCCTCGACGACGCCTTCCTCCCGGCCGCACCAGATCGGGCCGTTGCGCAGGATGATGTCGGCATGCACGGTCATGGTCGTCTGCTCCCTGGGTCCTTGGCCCTCGTCTCGGGCTGTCGGGACTGTTCGATTTTCTTGACAGTCTTGTTGAGGGTCCCCGGGCCGGCCAGCCCGTTTCGGCGCATGCGTGTCCCTCTTGCGACACGCGTTGCCGAACCGCGACGGCGCCGGCCCGCACCCTCGCCGCGCGCTCAGCCTTGCGGGAAGGTCAGTGGCGAGTATTCCGTAACGGCTCGTCCGGCCCAGTCGTTCTTGGGCGCAGCCGCTTCCGTCCGCTTCTGCGCCTCGGTGAGGCGCCGCGCCGCTGCGGGGTAGTCCATGGTCAGCACCTCGCCATCCGCCACCACCAGCGTGCCGTCGACATAGACGCGGTCGACCGCTCGTTCTGCCGCCGCATAGATCATGCTGCGGACCGGGTCGCGGCGCGGTTGCATCATCGGATGGTCGAGATCGACCAGCACGAGGTCGGCCTTGCAGCCGGCTTCCAGCCGGCCGATGTCGTCGCGTCCGAGCGCGGCGGCCCCCGCCGTCGTCGCCGCCTCGAAGATGTCGGTGGTGGTCAGCGTGCGCGGGTTTTCCGCCATCAGCCGGGCGACATAGCCGACATGGCGCATCTCCTCGAGCATATTGTGCGGATAGGTGTCGGTGCCGAGCCCGATCCGCACCCCGGCTCGGCGGTAGCGGCCGAAATCGTCGAGCGCGATGCCCCGCCGCAGGAACACGGTCGGGCAATGCGCCACCATGGTCCCGGTTTCTGCGAGCAGGTCGAGGTCGCGCCGGCTGTGCCAGGCGACGCGGGCGTAGTCGTCGAGGAAGATGCCGTGGCCGATGATGCTGGTGTCGCCGAGAACGCCGAGCCTCTCCAGCCACTGGATCGGCGAGACGCCGTGACGGCGGGTGATCTCGTGGAACTCCACGGTCGATTGCGCTGCATGGATCTGCCAGGGCAGCCCGCGCCGCTTCGCCTCCGCATGGCTTTCCTTGATCAGCCCTTCGCTGCAGGTGTCGATCTGCGCCGGACAGACCATGCCGGAGAGCCGCCCGCTGGGGTGGGCCTGCGCCTGCGCGATCAGGTCGAAGGCCTGTGCCATCGCGGTCTCGGCGGCCTTCTCGTCCCATTCGTATTCGACGATGTAGCCGTTCTTCGTGAACCAGCGCGCCGAGCGGAACATCGGCGAGATGCAGACGCGCAGGCCGCTCTGCGCCGCCAGGTCGAGCCATTGCGGATGCGCGACCGAAAGGTCCGCGAGCGTCGTCACGCCCGAAAGCAGAAGCTCGGAATAGGCCACCTGCACGCAGTCCGGCACGGCCTGCGCATCCGGCCGCAGGATCGGCATGAACTCGTAGAGCGAGGAGTTGTAGAGCGCGGGCGAGCCGAGTTCGTCGAGGAAGCCCTTGTTCAGCGCCTCGCTCGAAGGGTGGGAATGGATGTTGACGAGGCCGGGCATGACCATGCGCCCAGCGCCGTCGACCGTATCGTCGGCATGGCCCTCATAGCTCTTGCCGACGAAGCGCAGCGTGCCGTCCTCGAAGGCGACATCGGCGCCGTGCAGATAGACATGGCACGCCTTTTCGGCATCCCAGGCGACGACGATATCGGCGTTCTTGATCAGCGTGACCGGCATGGTCCAATTCCTCCCGCAAAAGGCATGGAAGAAGTGCCGCGCAAGCTCGACCTGCGCGGCACTTCGGATCGGGTCAGCGCTTCAGCTTGATGTCGAGGCCCTTGTAGAGGCCGGCGCCGTAGATGCCGTGGGCGCGGGCGCCCTCGACGCGGTCGCCGGCGACGAGCCAGAGCGGCTGCGAGGCCAGCGGCACCCAGACATTCGCGTCGGTGAGCTGCATCTGCACCGCGCCGATCGCCTCCTTGCGCTTGGCCGGGTCGACGGCCGTCGCTGCGGTCTTGAGGAGCTCGTCGGTCTTCGGATCCTTCCAGTTCATCCGGTTTGGCGTCGGGGCCTGTCGGCTCGCGAAATAGAGGTTCAGCGCCTCGGTGGCCGTGACATAGGGATAGGCCATGTAGAAGGCGTCGAACTCCTGCGTCGCCAGCTTGCCCCATGCCACGGTCGCGTCCCAGAGCTGGATCTTGAGCTCGACGCCGATCTTGCGCAGGTCGGCCTGCATCGCCTCGGAGATGCGCGGGTTCACCTCGTTGCGGATGCCGTAGACGACGAAGCTGGCCTTCTGCCCGTCCTTTTCGCGGATGCCGTCGGCGCCGGGCTTCCAGCCGGCCTGGTCGAGCAGCTTCATCGCGCCGGCCGGGTCGTGCTTGGGGGTCTTGGCGACGGTGTCCTTGTCGTAGTCGAGCACGGCGGGGTTCAGCAGCGAGGGCAGGGCGGTGCCCTTGCCGAAGAAGATCGCCTTGGCGATGGCCTGCTTGTCGACGGCCATGTTGACGGCCTCGCGGATCGCCGGATCCTTCGAGACCGGCTTGTCGACCTTGAAGCCCATGAAGACGTCGTAGATGTAGTTTTCCTGCCGCTGGACCGTCATGCCCGGCATGCGCTGCATCGTGTCGAGCGCGATATAGGGCATGTAGTAGGTCACGTCGGCCTGCTTGGCCTGGATCGCCGCCATCAGCGTGTTCGATTCCGGGATGACCTTCCAGACGATGTCCTCGATCTGCGGCTTCGGGTCCTTGTAGATCGGCGGGCCCCAGGCGTAGTGGGGGTTCCGCTTGAGCACGAGCTCCTGCCGCGGCGTCCACTTCACCCAGCAATAGGGGCCTGTGCCGTTGAAGCCCTGCACGCCGAAATTCGCGCCGAGTTTCTCCACCGTGTTCTTGTCGAGGACGGAGGCGAAGGATAGCGCGAGCTGGAACAGCAGGTCGCTATAGGGCTCCTTGAGTTCATAGATCAGCGTGGAATCGCCCTCTGCCCGGATGTCCTGGACAGGCCCGCCGCGGAACGCGACGGGCGACTTGTTGCCGGGTTCGGTCCAGCGCTTCAGCGAATAGACGACGTCCTCGATCGTCATCGGTCGCCCGTCGCAGAACTTCACGTCCTTGCGGATCTTGAAGGTGTAGGTCTTGCCGTCCGGCGAGACGGTCCAGCTCTCGGCGAGGCCGGGCTTGATCGTCTTCATGTCGAAATCGACGCTGACAAGCGTGTCGGCCATCATGTAGACGACCTCGGCCGCTGCGGTCGCGGTCGAGCGGATCGGATCGTAATTATCGGCGTCGATCACGCGCAGGATCGAGAGCGGCGCCTTCTGCTGGGCCGCGGCCGGAGCGGCGAGGCCGAGCGCGCAGGCGGCGCCTGCTAGCAGGAAGCCGGCAAATCTGGTCATCGGAAAATCCCCTCTTTTGCTTTGGTTCATGGTCGCATTCATTTGCGCAGCTTCGGGTCGAGGGCGTCGCGCAGGCCGTCGCCCAGCACGTTGAACGCCAGCACGACGGCGAAGATGACGAGGCTCGGCAGCACCGAGACATGCGGCGCGAAGAACAGGAAGTTGCGCCCGTCCGCCGCCATGGCGCCGAGCTCGGCTGTCGGCGCCTGGGCGCCGAGCCCCAGGAAGGACAGGGCGGCGCCGAGCAGGATGACCTGTCCGAAGCGCAGCGTCACGAAGACGAAGATCGCCGAGAGGCAGTTCGGCAGCACATAGCGCAGGATGATGTGCCGGTCGCGCAGGCCGAGCGAGCGCGCCGCTTCGATATAGCCCTGCTGCAGGATCACGAGCGCCGAGCCGCGCACGACGCGCGCCATCAGCGGCACCGTGGCGATGGCGAGCGCGATGATGACCGCCGTCAGCCCCGGCCCGAAGATCGCCGCGATGGCGAGCCCGAACAGGATGGCGGGGAAGGAGAGCAGCACGTCCATCAGCCGCATCAGAATGCCCGACAGGCTGGGGTAGAAGGCCGCCATGAATCCGACGAATCCGCCGATCGCTCCGCCGATGGCGACGGAGGCGAACCCCATCATCAGCGTCGTCCGCAGCCCGTAGAGCAGGCGCGTCGCCATCGCCCGGCCCTGTCCATCGGTCCCCAGCCAGCCGAAGTCGCCGGGCGCCTTCAAGGTGTTGGCGAGGTCATTGGCGTAGGGGTCGGTCGGCGCCAGCCAAGGCGCGAAGACTCCGCCCAGGATCGCCAGCAGCACCAGCACGAGCGCGATGCACGCGCCGGTATCCGACAGCAACATCCTGAGCACCGAGACGCGGCGCACAGTGCCCACGGCCGGGAGGGACGTGGCGAGAGGGTCCGGGATCGCGCTCATCAGGCGCCCCTCACGCGCGGGTCGAGCACGGCATAGAGCACATCGACGGTCAGGTTGATCAGGATGAAGCCGAGGGAGAGCACGATGATCGTGCCCTGGGCCATCGGCAGGTCGCTGGAGAGGATCGCGCCGACGGCGAGCCGCCCGATTCCGGGCCAGGAGAACACCGTCTCGGTCACCACGGCGCCGCCGAGCAGGAAGCCGATCTGCAGCCCGATCAGCGTGACGACCGGCACAAGCGCGTTGCGCAGCGTGTGGCGCAGCAGCACGCGCATTTCGCCGAGGCCCTTGGCGCGTGCGGTCCGCACATGGTCGGCGCCCATCTCGTCGAGCACAGACGTGCGGGTCATCCGCGCCACGGGGCCGACGAAGACGCCGCCCAGCGTGACCGCAGGCAGGATGATCCCCTGCAGCCCCTCCCATGTCCACAGCGGCCCGGTGCGGCCGGTGAAAGGCAGGATCGGGTATTTGAAGCCGAAGAGCCAGATGAGGCCGAGCCCGAGGAAGAACACAGGCAGCGAAACCCCGCCGACGGAGACGGCCATGATCGCCCGGTCCAGCAGCGAGCCCCGGTAATAGGCGCCGACCGTGCCCAGCAGCATGCCGAGCGGAATCGCCCAGACCAGCGAGGCGAACATCAGCTCCAGCGTCGGGCCGATGGTATTGCCGAGTTCCTGCACCACCGGGACGTTGTTGATGATCGAGACGCCGAGATCGCCCTGGGCGAGTCGGGAGATGTAGATCAGGAACTGCTTCCACAGCGGCTGGTTGAGCCCGAGCTCCTGACGAATCGCCTCGACCACGTCCTGCGTCGCGGTCGGGCCGGCGCGGACCTGCGCCGGATCGGTCGGCACCACCTGCATCAGCAGGAAGCCGACGAGCAGCACGCCCAGCATCACCGGCAGGACAAGCAGCAGCCTTTGCAGCGTGTGCCGCAGCATCGCCGCTCTCCTACTGTGCCGCGGCGGCGAGCTGGCCGTGCCGGTCGAAGACGACCTCGCCGCCCAGCAACGTCAGGTCGCAACGCACCTCGTTCTCCAGCATCTCCACCGGTACCGCGAAGATGTCGTGCGAGAGCACGGCGATATCGGCGAACTGCCCCGGGACCAGCCGGCCGACCTGCTCCTCGGCGAACTGGGTATAGGCTCCGAGATAGGTGTAGGCGTGGACGGCCTCTTCCATTGTCAGGCGCTGGTCTTCGCCGATGACGGTGCCGCGCTTGGTCTTGCGGGTGACCATCGTGAAGAGGTTCTTGAATGGGTCAGTCGCGCAGACCGGCGCATCGGAACTCGCTGCCGCATGCAGCCCGCCATCGAGCCATTTCCGCATCGGGTAGGACGCATCGGCCCGCTCCTGGCCCAGATTGGTGACGTAGAGATCGCCGAATTCGTAGATGAAGCAGGGCTGGGGCAACGGATCGACGCCGGCGGCGGCCATTCGCGCCAACTGGCTGTCCGTAAGGAACCCGCAATGCTCGATGCGGTGGCGGCGCCCCTTGATCGGGTGCTCGGGGCTGTCAGCCTGCTCAATGCCGGACAGCACCTGCTCGATCGCGGCATCGCCGATCGCATGGATCGCGAGTTGGTAGCCGAGCTCGTGATAATGCTTGAGGAAGGCGTGCATCCTATCGTCGGGATAGATGAAGATGCCGCGGTTCTCGGGGTCGCCGACGAGATAGGCCTCGCTCATCGCGGCGGTGAGACCGCCCGCGCTGCCGTCGCCGAACACCTTCATCGCGCCGTAGCGAAGAATGCCGACCTCGCGGCCGAAGCGGTACCCTGCCGCATGGGCCTCGTCGCCGATGCCGTCCGCATTGCCATAGAGGCAGACCCAGGTCCGCACCGGCAGTGTGCCGGCCCGCGCCGTCTCCTCATAGGCTGCGATCTCGGCCATGCCGGCGGTCATGCCGACGCCGGCATCCATCACGCTGGTGAAGCCCTGGGCGAGCATGTAGTGCCCAGCCTTCTCGATCGCGTCGCGCAGGTCTGCGTCGCTCGGCTGCGGCATCGCCTCGACGATCAGGCGCAGCGCGCTTTCGGCGAGCAGACCCGTCAGCTTGTTGTCGCGGCGCTCGATCAGCCCGCCATCGGGGCTCGGCGTATTGTGGCCGATGCCGGCCGCCTGCATGGCGCGGCTGTTGACGACGCCGACATGCCCGCAGGTGCGCTTGATGTAGACCGGGTTGTCGGGAGCGACCCTGTCGAGTTCCTCGGCGGTCGGATGGCGCAGCTCGCCGAGTTCGTTGTGATCGTAGCCGCGGCCGAAGACCCATTCGCCGGGCTTCTTGCCCTTGGCGGCGGCGCCGACGCGGCGCAGCAATTCGCCGATGCTGTTCACGCCCTCCTCGGGCCGCAGATTGACCTCGCTCATGCCGAGCCCGAGTGGCAGCAGATGCATGTGGGCATCGTTCAGGCCGGGAATGGCGACACGGCCGGCGAGGTCGACGGTCTTCGTGCCGGGGCCCTGCAGCCGGCGGACATCGTCCGCGCTGCCGGCCGCGAGCACTTTGCCGTCCGCGATGGCCAGAGCCTCAGCGAAGCCCTCCGCCAGGCCGCAGAAGATGCGTCCATTGATGAGAACAGTGTCGGCTATGGTCATGGTCAAACGTCGCGTCCCCGCATCTACCGATGATAACGTCGTCGGGAATCAATGCGGTCAGTATTCGACGATAGGCCGGGCGCGCCGCACCTGGGGTGCGCGCGTTTTATTCCGCCTCTTGAGGGCGGTCATCTTCTTGATCTTGTGATCCGGCTCAACTCGAAGATCTGGTTA
This sequence comes from Allobosea sp. TND4EK4, assembly GCF_900156025.1. Taxonomy (GTDB): domain Bacteria; phylum Pseudomonadota; class Alphaproteobacteria; order Rhizobiales; family Beijerinckiaceae; genus Allobosea. The sequence continues at coordinate 51,317 of NZ_FTMO01000012.1, read as the reverse complement.
CTCCGCCTGTTCCCCGCGTCATGAATTTTGTTATTGGCTTTTGCGCAGCATTGCTCAGAATATTGAACGGCGCAAGGGCCCATCGGCAGGCGTTCGCCGCATGGCGCGGGCTCGCACGGCGCCGGGCTGCGGCATCTTTGGGCTGAATGCGGTGCCGTATCCGCCTGATCGGGCACATATGGGCTGGTCCCGGTCGAAAGGGGGGGCGGGCCACTCGGCACCGTGCTTGCCGAACTGGCCAGTTTCCTCGACAGAATGGGGGACATTCCCGATCCGGGGGGCCTATGGAGCGGCGCCGGCGGCCGCATCGGCGAAGGGCGGCTCCACCGCCTTCTTCAGCTCGTCGATGAACGCCCTCACCAGCCGCTTGGGCGCGCGGGCTTTCTGGTAGATCACATAGGCCTCGACGGTGACGCGCGGGCTGAGCGGGCGCACCTCCAGCCGATAGCGGCTGCCGCTGATCGCCGTGAAGGAATCGACCAGCGCCACCCCGAGCCCCGCTTCGGCCAGCAGGCAGGCCGTGTTGCTGTAGCGAACCTCGATCGGGCAGGGCGGCCTCGTCCCGGCGAAGAAGTCGCGCTGGAGCAGGAGCCCGAGCCGGGCGCCCGGCTCGAAGCCGATCATCCGGTGGCCCGCGAGCATCGCCGGGGCGATCTCGCTCTTGGCGGTGAGCGGGTGGTCGGGCGCCATCGCGCAGACCATCTGGCCGGAGCCGATCAGCTCCGCCTCCAGCCCCGGCCGCGCATAGGGTTCGAGCGAGGCACCGAGATCGGCGGCGCCGCTTTCCAGCCCCTCGATGACGCCATCGGTGCGGCGGACGTCGAAATCGACGTGCAGCTCGGGGCGCCGGCTCGCGAACCGGGCCAGGGCCCGGGGCACGAGCGCATTGGCGATCGGCGGCGTCGCGAGCAGCCGCAGCGAGCCGCTGCGTGTGTCGCGCAGGGCGGTGACCTTGCGCGAAAAGGACTGCACCATCGAGAAGATCGGGTCGCTGTCGCGATACATCTCCAGCGCCTCGGGCGTCGGGATGAGCCGGTTGCCCTGTCGCTGGAACAGCTCGAAGCCGAGCTGCCGTTCGATCTGCTTGATCGCGGTGCTGACAGCCGGTTGGGACAGAGCGAGCCCCTGCGCCGCGGCGACCGTGGTCTGGCAGCGGATGACCTCCCTGAAGATCTCGAGTTGCCGCAAATTCAGCATGTGGCTCGTTCCGCTGTGCAGATCGCGGGCAGTATAAATCCAACTCATAGTCAGCCCAGCAATTTTTCTAGAGTTGATATTGTCGGGCGTTTCCGACGCTGCCTATCCTGCCGCATCTCGTCCCAAGGAGCGCGTCATGATCGCCAGAATCGCCGCCGCCATCGGCCTGACCCTGCTTGCGGCTCCCGGCGCCATGGCCCAGGCGACGCTGAAGACCGCCGTCGACGGCACCTTCGCGCCGCATGCCATGCCGAAGCTGTCGGGCGGGATCGAGGGCTTCAACGTCGATCTGGCCGAGGCCATCGGCAAGCAGCTCGGCAAGACGGTGACGGTCGATGCGACCCAGTTCTCCGGGCTCATTCCGGCGCTTCAGGCCGGCACCTACGACTTCATCGTCGCGCCGGTCACGGTGAGCAAGGAACGCGCCGAAAGCCTGCTCTTCACTGAGGGCTATCTCAACACCGACTTCCAGTTCGTCACGAAGAAGGGCGCCCCGCCGATCACCGCGCTCGAAGAGCTCAAGGGCAAGGTGATCTCGGTCAACAAGGGCTCGGCTTATGACAGCTGGGCGCGCGGCCTGGAGGAGAAGATCGGCTGGAAGGTCGAATCTTTCGGCACCCAGACAGACGCGGTGCAGGCCGTCATCTCGGGCCGCGCCTATGCCAATGTCGCCGGCAATACGGTGATCCAGTGGGCGGCCAAGAGCAATCCGCAGATCCAGCTGTCCTACACCTACTCGACCGGGCTGGTCTGGGCCGTCGCGCTGCGCAAGGATTCCGCGCCGCTGCGCAACCAGCTCGATCAGGCCATCGAATGTCTCAAGGCCAGCGGCGCCATCGCGGCGCTGCATGAAAAGTGGTTCGGCACCAAGCCGGCCGCTGGCTCGGCAGCGGTCACGGCCTTCCCGGGCTATGGCGTGCCGGACATGCCGGGCTACGACGCGACGGTCCACGCCGCTGCCTGCAAGTGAGCGGAGAGACCGAGCCGTCGGCGGAGCCGAGCCGAAGGATGCGGCCGCCCCATCCGCTGCTCGACATCCGCGGGTTGCGTAAGAGCTTCGGCGCGGTCGAGGTCCTGAAGGGCATCGACCTAGCCGTCTCGCCCGGCGAGCTGGTCTTCCTCATCGGCCCTTCCGGCTCCGGCAAGAGCACGCTGCTGCGCTGCTGCAACCGGCTGGAGGAGCCGAGCGGCGGCTCGATCTGGTTCGACGGGCAGGAGGTTCTGGCCGACCGGATCGACATCAACGCCCTGCGCCGGCGCATGGGCATGGTTTTCCAGTCCTTCAACCTCTACCCGCACATGACCGCGCTGGGAAACGTCACGCTGGCCCTGCGCAAGGTGCTGAAGAAGCCCCGCGCCGAAGCCGAGCGCATCGCGCTGGCGGCGCTGGAGCGCGTCGGGCTGGCGCACAAGGCCGGCGCCTATCCGGCCGAGCTCTCCGGCGGGCAGCAGCAGCGCGTCGCCATCGCCCGCGCCTCGGCGCTGGAACCCGGTTTGATGCTGTTCGACGAGCCGACCTCGGCGCTCGATCCGGAACTCGTCGGCTCGGTGCTGCAGGCTATGCGGGACATGCGCGCCGCCGGGATGACGATGCTGGTCGTCAGCCATGAGATGCGTTTCGCGCGCGAAGCGGCCGACCGCGTCGTGTTCATGGATGCCGGCGTCATCGTCGAGCAGGGGCCGCCCGAGCAGATCTTCGGCGCGCCGCGGCACGAGCGCACCCGCGCCTTCGTTTCCGAGGTCGCCCGGTAGCCGCGATGGAGCGCTTCCTCGACAGCTTCCTGAACGCCAAGCTCATCGCCGCGACATGGCCGGCGATCCTGAGCGGGCTCGTCGTCACCGTCGAGATCGCCGCGCTGGTCGTCGTCACCGGGCTTTTGCTGGGATTGGCCCTCGCATTGCTGCGCTGGCGGGCCGGCCGCTGGATCGGCTGGCCACTGATGCTCTTCGTCGATCTCTTCCGTGCGGTGCCGCCGCTCGTCCTCGTGCTGCTGATCTTCTTCGGCCTGCCCAATGTCGGCATCGAGCTGCCGAGCTTCGCCGTGCTCTGGCTCGTGCTGTCGCTCGTCCTGGCGGCCTTCGCCGAGGAGATCGTCTGGGCCGGTCTGATCGCGGTCAAGCGCGGCCAGAGCGAGGCCGCGCGTTCGACCGGGCTGAGCGAGAACCAGACGCTGATCTACGTCGTGCTGCCGCAGGCGCTCCGCCTGGCCGTGCCGCCGCTCACCAACCGGACCATCGCCATCACCAAGAACACCGCGCTCGGCACCGTCATCGGCGTGCCGGAGATCATCAATCAGGCCACGACCGCCGTCTCCTTCTCCGGCAACGCCACGCCGCTGCTGATGGGCGCCTTCGCCTATCTGCTGCTCTTCGTGCCGGTGATCGGCCTCGGCCGCTGGATCGAGAGCCGCTTCGCCTGGAGGCGCCAGTAATGGACGTGCTCCTGCAGCAGTTCTTCAATCTGGAGATCATGGGCAAGGCGCTGCCGCTGGTGCTGCAGGGCTTGAAGACGACGCTGCTGATCTGCGCGATCGTCATCCCGATGGGGCTGCTCGGCGGCGTCTTGGTGGCGCTGGCGACCCGTTCCTCGCTCCGCGCCCTGCGGGTCTGCGTCACGCTGCTCGTCGACCTGATGCGCGCCTTGCCGCCTCTGGTGGTGCTGATCCTCGTCTATTCCGGCCTGCCCTTCCTCGGCCTCAGGATCTCGCCGCTGACGGCGGTCACCATCGCCTTCTTCCTGAACAACGCGGCCTATTACGGCGAGATCATCCGCGCGGGCATCGAGAGCGTCCCGGCCGGTCAATGGGAGGCCGCGCGCTCGACCGGGCTGCGCGCCGACCAGACCGTGCTCTGGGTCATCCTGCCTCAGGGCCTGCGCAACGTGCTGCCAGACCTCGTCTCGAACACCGTCGAGGTGGTGAAGCTCACCTCGCTCGCCAGCGTCGTCTCGCTGCAGGAGATGCTCTATTCGGCCGACATGGCCCGCTCCCTCACCTTCAACGCCTCGCCGATCGTGCTGGCCGCGCTGATCTATTTCGCGCTGCTCTGGCCGGCTGTGAGGCTCGTCAGCCGCCTCGAACACGCCGCCGCCCGCTGAGCGGCCATCAAGGAAAAGGACGCGCCATGCGCATGCTCACCGTCGCCGCCGCCCAGATGGGGCCGATCCAGAAGGCCGATAGCCGCGAGGCCGTCATCGCCCGGATGATCGCGCTGCTCGACGAGGCCAGGGAAAAGGGCGCCGATCTCGTCGTCTATCCGGAGCTGGCGCTGACCACCTTCTTCCCGCGCTGGTATCACGAGGACCGGGCTGAGGCCGATCTCTGGTTCGAGGACCAGATGCCGGGTCCGGCGACGCAGGCGCTTTTCGACCGCGCGCGGGCGTATGGGGTCGCGATCTCCTTCGGCTATGCCGAGAAGACGCCGGACGGGCACCATTTCAACACCAGCATCATCACCGACAAGAGCGGCGCCATCGTCGGCAAGTACCGCAAGATCCATCTGCCGGGCCACGTCGAATACGATCCCGAGCGCACGCACCAGCATCTGGAGAAGCGCTATTTCGAGCCGGGCGATCTCGGTTTCCCGGTCTGGCGCACGCTGGGCGGCGTGCTCGGCATGGCGATCTGCAACGATCGGCGCTGGCCCGAGACTTACCGCGTCATGGGCCTGCAGGGCGTCGAGATGGTGCTGATCGGCTACAACACCCCCTCGGTGAATTCGCAGCGCGGCGCGGAAGGGCCTGAAAAGCGCCTGTTCCACAACCGCCTCAGCGTTCAGGCCGGCGCCTACCAGAACGCCACCTGGGTGGTCGCGGTGGCCAAGGCCGGCGACGAGGACGGCCACCACATGATCGGCGGCTCCCTCATCGTCGATCCCAATGGCGAGATCGTCGCCGAGGCGAAGAGCGAGGGCGACGAATTGCTGGTGCATGCCTGCGATCTCGACGAGACGGCTTTCGGCAAATCGACCATCTTCGATTTCGCGCGCCACCGCCGCATCGAGCATTACGGCCTGATCACCAGCCAGACCGGCGCGGTTCCTCCGCCGGAAGCCTGAACCTCGCATCGATCAGACGCCCCGGCCGCAAGGGGCGCAGCCTTCCGGGAGCACGACCATGAGCCGCATCCTCGTCATCAACCCCAACTCGAACGAGGCCGTGACCGAAGGGCTGCGGCAGGCGCTGGCGGTTTTCGCGCATCCGGGCGGCCCGGAGATCGTCTGCGAAACTTTGGCCGAGGGGCCCTTCGGCGTCGAGACGCAGGAGCATGTCGAGGCCGTGGCGCTGCCGCTCCGCCGCCGCGTCGAGGTGGCTGAGGCCGACGCCTTCGTCATCGCCTGCTACTCGGACCCCGGCCTCCATGTCTGCCGGGAGGGCACTTCCAAGCCCGTCTTCGGCATCGCCGAATGCGGCGTGCTGACCGCGCTGGCCCGGGCTGACCGCTTCGGCGTCATCGCCATCAAGTCGCGCTCCATCCCGCGCCATGTCCGCTATCTGCGCCAGATGGGGTTGATGGACCGGCTCGCGGGCGAGCGCGCGCTGGAGATGTCGGTGGCCGAGAGCGCCTCGGGCGAGGGAACGCTCGCCCGCATGATCGAGAAGGGCAGGGAACTGCGCGATCTGGACGGGGCCGGGGTGGTCGTGATGGGCTGCGCCGGCATGGCCCGCCACCGCGCCCCGCTCGAACAGGCGCTCGGCGTGCCGGTGATCGACCCGACCCAGGCCGCGGTCGCCATGGCGCTGGGCACCGTTCTGGTCGGCGGCTGAAGCGAGGACGAACGAGATGACGACGACCCCCTATGACCTGCTCATCCGCGGCGGCACCATCGGCAGCGCCACCGGCAGCTTTGTGGCCGATCTCGCGGTGAAGGACGGCAAGGTCGCCGCGCTCGGCCTCGGCCTCGGGCCGGCGGCGCGGGAGATCGACGCGACCGGCAAGCTCGTCCTGCCCGGCGGGGTCGACACCCACGCCCATGTCGAGCAGGTCTCGGCCGGCGGCCTGCTCAATGCCGACAGCTTCGAGAGCGCCACCGCCTCCGCCGCGTTCGGCGGCACCACGACGCTGATCTCCTTCGCCGCCCAGCATCGCGGGCTCGATCTGCGCAAGGTCGTCGACGACTATTCCGCGCTCGCCCGGCGCGGCGCGATGATCGACTACGCCTTCCACCTGATCGTCGCCAATCCCGACCGCAAGACGCTGGAGACCGACCTGCCGGCGCTGATCGCCGAGGGGCATGCCTCGATCAAGGTCTTCATGACCTACGATCTGATCAAGGTGGACGACGAGCCGCTGCTCGACCTGCTGCTGTCGGCGCGCGAGAACGGCGCGCTGGTCTGCGTCCACGCCGAGAACCACGGCATGATCGCCTGGATGGCGCGGCGCCTGGTCGAGAAGGGCTATGTCGCGCCGAGATATCACGGCGTCAGCCATCCGCGCCTTTCGGAAGCGGAGGCCTTCAACCGGCTGATCGCAGCCTCCGAACTGCTCGACCAGCCGGTGATGATCTTCCACGTTTCGACCCGCGAGGGCGTCAGGGCCGTGCGCGAGGCGCGCGGGCGCGGCTTGAAGATCTTCGCCGAGACCTGCCCGCAATATCTCTTCCTGACCAGGGAAGACCTCGGCAAGCCGGGGCTGGAAGGCGCGAAATGGATGTGCTCGCCGCCGCCGCGCGAGACCGACGATCAGGAGGCGCTTTGGCAGGGGCTGGCGCTGGGCGATCTCCAGACCGTCTCCTCTGACCATGCGCCCTATCGCTTCGACGAGACGGGCAAGCTTTCGGCCGGGCCAAACCCGAATTTCAAGCAGATCGCCAACGGTCTGCCGGGCCTGGAAACGCGCCTGCCGCTGCTCTTCGACGCCATGGTCTCGCAGGCGCGGCCGGAATTCGCAGGGCGTGGCCTCGACGCCTTCGTTCAGCTGACCGCGACGGCGCCGGCCCAGATCTACAACCTGCCCGGCAAGGGCGCGCTGCTGCCGGGTTACGACGCCGATCTCGCGATCTGGGATCCGTGCCGCGAGGTCACGCTCTCCGATGCGATGATGCACGACCGGACGGGCTTCACCCCCTTTGCGGGGCGCCGCATCACGGGCTGGCCCGAAACCGTGCTCGTGCGCGGCCGGGAGGTCGTCGCCGATGGCGCGGTGAAAGCCAGCCCCGGCAGTGGCCGCTGGCTGGCGCGCCGCGGCGGCTGGGCGGCGCGCCCGACCGGGCGCCTCGTCGCGGAGATGGACCCGGCCCGCAATTTCGGGGCCGAGCTCCTGTAGGCGCTGCGCGCGGTCAGCGGGCGGCGGTGACCACCACCTCGATCATCGCGCCGCCGCCGAGATCGGCGACGCCGACCGTGGCGCGGGTCGGCATCTCCTCGCCGAAGAAGCCGGTCCAGGCCGCATCCATCTCCTTCTTGACCGAGAGATCGGTGACGAAGATCTGCGCGGCGACGATCGCCTTGCGGTCGAGCCCGACCTCGCCGAGATAGCCTTCGATCTTGCCGAGGATGTTCTCGGTCTGCTTGCCCATGCCTTGCGTCGTGTCGTCGGCGATGACGCCGCCGACAAAGACCAGATTGCCGGTCTCGACGACGCGGTTCTGGATCGGGGTCTTGATGCTGCGCTTGATGGTCATTGTCTTCTCTCCTGCTTGGACAAAGTGTGTTCGTCGGAATCCAGGGTCATCCCGGACAAGTCGCGTCAGGGGCGCCGATCCGGGATCCATTCCTGAACAGTTCCGGCATGGGCCGCGGGTCTCCCTGCGACCGCCCGGGATGACGGCGGCGGTCAGCGAGCACTGTGGGCAGCGCTCCCGGCCTGCGTGGCAAACCGCGCAATACCGAGCCCATCGATCGGCACGTTGGAGCGGCCGGTCGCGATGATCTCGGCCATCACCGCCCCGGCGCCGGGACCGAGCTGGAAGCCATGGGCCGAGAAGCCGAACTGGTGATAGACGCCCTCATGCCGGGCGCTGCGGCCGAACACCGGCAGATCGTCCGGCATGCGCGCCTCGATGCCGGCCCAGGACCGCACGATCGGGGCGCCGCGCATGATCGGGAACAGCTCCCAGACGGTGCGGACATTGCTCGCGAGCTTGTGCCAGTCGAGGATCGTGCGGTTTTCGTCGCGGATGGCGCGGCCGAGATAGCCGCCGCCGATCAGCACCGTGCCGTTGCCGAACTGCTTGAAGGAGAGCTTGCGCCCGCGCAGGATCACCACCGGCTTGATGAAGGCCGGCAGCGCCGCGGTGATCGACAGCATCGGTGCGATCACCTCCAGCGGCACCGGCTCGCCGAGATCGGCCGCGATGCGGTCGGCCCAGGCGCCTGCCGCGTTGACGATGCGCGGCGCCACCAGGTTGCCGGCATCGGTCACGACGCGCCAATGGGCGCCGTCCGGCTCGACCTTCGTGACCTTGACCCCTTCGCGCACATCGACGCCGAGGCTCTGCGCCTTCCGCTTGAAGGCCTGTGTCGCGCGCAAGGGGATGGCCGCGCCGTCGCGCCGGGAGATCACGCCGCCGGGGCAGGTCTCGGAAACGGCGGGCACGATCTCGCGCAGCTCCTTGGCGTCGATCATCTCTTCATGATGGAAGCCGCGCAGGTTGAGGTCGTCGACCCGGGCACGGCATTGCGCCAGATCGGCCTCGTCCTCGGCGACCAGAACCTGCCCGTCCGAGGTGAAGCCGCAATCGTCGTCCACCAGGTTTTCGATGTCGTGCCAGAGCGCCATCGAGGCATTGGACAGCGGAATTTCGGCGACATGGCGCGCAAGCTGGCGCACCCCTCCTGCGTTGACGCCGGAGGCGTGGCGCCCGGCATGGTCCTTCTCGATCAGGATGACCGAGAGCCCGCGCAAGGCACAATGCAGCGCCGTCGAGCAGCCATGGATTCCCGCGCCGATGACGATGACATCGGCGCTGTTGCCCAGCTGGCTCACCGCACCACTGCCTTGGTGGCCTCGTCCGTCGGCGGCAGGGCGGCGAGTTCGGCGAGGGTCACCGGCTTCACCGGCGGCCGCAGCCGGTAGTAGCCGGTCTCGGCCGGCGTCGTCCCGCGCGTCTGCGCGATGAGCTCGACCACGGTCGGCCCGCAGAGCCGGCCCTGGCAGGGGCCCATGCCGCAGCGCAGGAAGGCCTTCATCTGGTTGGGGCCGGTCACGCCGAGCCGGCTCGCCGCATCGCGAACCTGCCCGGCGGTGACCTCCTCGCAGCGGCAGACGATGGTCTCGTCGGCCGGCGGCGCGAGGAATTGCGCGGCGGGCTTGTAGAGCAGGTCGAGGAAGCGGCGCCCGCGCAGACGGCGTGTCAGCTCTGCCTGAAATGGCGCGGCCTGCCGGTCACGCTCGGCCTCGCTCAGCCGGCCGAGCTTTCGTGCGGCGTCGAAGGCGGCGATCTCGCCGCGCAGCGCGGCGCTCTCGGCCCCGCCGATGCCGGCCCCATCGCCGGCAATGGCGATGCCCCCGACGGAGGAGGCGAACCACGCGTCGACGCGCGGGACGAAGGCGTGCTGCGTTTCATCGAAATCCAGCGCGCAGCCGGCCGCGCTGGCGAGATTGACGCTCGGGATCACGCCCTGGTGCAACAGCAGCGTGTCGCAGGCCAGCGTTTCGGCCGTGCTGCCCCGGACGATCCTGACGCCGGAGAGCTGCCGGTCCCCCTGCGCCGCGAGGCCCGTCACGCCGGAGACGAAGCGCAGGCTCCGCCGCGCCTTCGCCATCAGCTTCAGCCCCTTGGCGAGATAGGGCGAGCGCAGGAAGTCGGGCAGGGCGGCCAGCGCCTTGGCCCAGTTCGCGCGCGGCGTGGTGTCGAGCACGGCGACGATCTCGGTGCCAGCAGCCGCCAGTTGGCCGGCCAGCAGATAGAGCAGCGGGCCGCAGCCTGCGATCGCGGTGCGTCCGGCCGGCACGATGCCGGCGGATTTCAGCGCGATCTGCGCGGCGCCGGCCGTCATCACGCCGGGCAGCGTCCAGCCCGGGATCGGGAAAGGCCGCTCCTGCGCGCCCGTGGCGAGGATCACCTGCGCGGCCGAGATCATGCGGGCCTTGCTGCCCAGTGACAGGCCGAGCTCGAAGGCGCCCGGCGAGGTTTCGTCCGGGCCGAGCGCCCAGACGGTGCAGCGTGCGGCATAGCTGGCCACGCTCCGCTCGAAGCGTGCGGCAATCCCGGCACCGAGCCAGTAATCCTCCCCCAGGATGTCGCGTTGCACGACGGGCGTCGTCGTCACCGCGCGATAGATCTGTCCACCGGGTGCCGGGTTCTCGTCGGCGAGCAGCACGGAGAGACCGAGATCGGCGGCGCGCGCGGCGGCCGAAAGCCCGGCCGGGCCGGCGCCGACCACCACCAGATCGTAATGCGAAGAGAGCGCGGAGATGTCGTCGATCGCGATCACGCCGCATCCTCCCCGAACTGGCGGCGGCCATGCTGCGTTTCGATCCGCATGCCCTCGGCGAGCGGCACGAGGCAGCCCTGCCGATTGCCGACACCGTCGATCACCACCAGGCATTCGAAGCACACGCCCATCAGGCAATAGGGCGCGCGCGGGCTTCCCGAGACCGGCGTCTCGCGGCAGGCGACGATGCCGTTGGCGAGCAGCGCGGCGGCAACCGTGTCGCCCGCGCGCCCCGTCAGCGGCTGGCCATCGAAGCTGAAGGCAAGCGTGGCCGAGGCCGCCCGCTCACGCATGGGCCGGAACATGGAACCTCCTCGCGGAAAAGCTCGCGACCGCATCCGGCAGCGTGCCGGCGAGAATGGCGGGGGCGAGGGTCAGGACATGGTTGGCGGCGAGCGTCACGCCGGAATGGCAGGTGACGACGAAGGCGCCTGGATGGCTCAGGGACTGGTCGTAGATCGGGAAGCCGTCCGGGCTCATCACCCGCAGCGCGGACCATGTCCGCACGACGTTGAGCCCGGCGAGGCGCGGGAACATCCTGACCGCGCGCTCGGCCATGACCGAGAGGATCGGCTGGCGCACGATCGTGTCGAAGCCGCGATCCTCCTGGCTGTCGCCGATCATGACCCCGCCCTCGTCGGTCTGGCGCACCGTCACCATCGGGTTGTGCAGGAAGGGCTCGGTCTTCTCGGTGACGATCACCTGGCCCTTGCTCGGCTTCACCGGCGCGTCGAGCCCGACCATGGGGGCGAGCCTCGCATTGCCAAGCCCGGCGCAGAGCACGACGCGGCCGGTGCGGATTTCGCCCCACGCGCCGCGGATCGAAAAGCCGCCCTCGCGCGGCTCGATCGTCTCGACCGCGCTGTTCGGCCGATAGGCCACGCCGCGTCGCACGCAGGCCTCGCGCAACGCCCGGAACAGCTTCAGCGAGTTCACATGCCCATCATGGGGGGAGTAGAGCGCCCCGACCACGTCCTTGCCGATCGCCGGCAGGCGGCGCTTGGTCTCGGCATGGTCGAGCACCTCATAGGTGAAGTTCGTCATCGTCTCCTGGTTGTGGAGGCGCCGCATCCCATCCACGCGCGTCTGCAGCTCGTCATCCGACAGGCAGAGCATGAAGCCGCCGGGCTGGCTGTGGGCGACGTCTATGCCGCTCTCGGCCTTCAGGATGCCGGCGAGCCCGTTCCAGTCATCAGCCGAGCGCCGCGACCAGATGGCGTATTCGGGCATGCCGAAGCCCTTGGACTGCACCCAGACCAGCGCGAAATTGCCGCGCGAGGCGCGGAAGGCGTCGTCGCCCTCGTCGAGGATGGCGACGCTGGCGCCGCTGCGCGCGAGCCCCAGCGCGATCGCTCCGCCGACGACGCCGCCGCCGATCACGACCACGTCGGGCTCATGGGGAAATCGGGAAGACACGGGTTCTGCTCAGCCTTTTCCTGTCCCGACGAAGAGCCGGTCGAGCCCGAAGAGCCTGTCCAGCGCCAGCAGCATCAGGGCCGTCAGCGCGATCAGGCAGGCCGAGACGGCCGCGATCAGCGGGTCGATATTGTCCTGGATGTAGAGGAACATCCGGACGGGGAGGGTGGTGGTCGCCGGCGAGGCGATGAACACCGTCATCGTGACCTCGTCGAAGGAGTTGATCGCAGCCAGGAGCCAGCCCGAGACGACACCCGGCAGGATCAGCGGCAGCGTGATGCGCCGGAACACGGTCGCGGTGCCGGCACCCAGCGAGGTCGCCGCATGCTCGATGCGCCGGTCGATCCCGTAGGAGGCGGCCAGCACCAGCCTGAGCGCGAAGGGCAGGATCACGATGACATGGCTCAGCACCAGACCGGTGAAGCTGCCCGACAGCCCGATCTGGGTGAAGAAGCGCAGGAAGGCGATGCCGAGCACGACATGCGGCACCATCAGCGGCGACATGAACAGCGCCGTCATCGCCTCGCGGCCCGGAAAGCGATAGCGCGCGATGGCCAGGGCCGCCGGAACGGCAAGGCCGATCGCGATGGTCGAGGACAGGGCGGCCAGCCACAGCGAATCCCGGAAGGCGCGCAGGAACTCCGGATAGCCCAGGATCGCCTTGAACCAGCGCAGGCTGGGCCCCCGCGTCGGCAGGGAAAGATAGCCCTCCGGCGTGAAGGCGACGATGCAGACGATCGCCAGCGGCGCCAGCATGAAGACGATGAAGGCGAGGTGGAAGGCGCAGGCGAGGGGGCCGTTGCGTGTCATCGGAACCGCCTCATTCGAACACCTGCGCGTAGCGCCGCTCGATCAGCCGGTTCGAGCCGACGATGATCGCGACGAGAGCGACAAGCAGCAGCACGGCGACGGCGGCGCCCAGCGGCCAGTTCAGCGTGTTGAGGAACTCGTCATAGGCGAGCGTCGCCGCGACTTTCAGCCGCCGGCCGCCGATGATCGCGGGGGAGGCGAAGGCGCTGGCGGCGAGCGCGAAGACGATGATCGAGCCCGACAGGATGCCCGGCACGATCTGCGGCAGGATCACCCGCCGCCAGATCGTCACGAAGCCGGCGCCGAGCGACGACGCTGCGTTCTCGATCTGCGGATCGAGCCGCTGCAGCGAGGCCCAGACCGCGAGAATCATGAAGGGGATCAGCACATGCGTCAGTGCCACCACGACGCCGGTCTCCGTGAACATGAATTCCAGCGGCGTGCCGATCAGCCCGATTGCGATCAGGCCCTGGTTGACCAGCCCGTTCGGGCCCAGCAGCAGCGCCCAGCCGAGCGTGCGCGCCACCACCGAAACCAGCAGCGGCCCGATGACGGCCAGCAGGCACATGCTGCGCCAGCCCGGCGACATGCGGTTGAGGATATAGGCCTCCGGCACGCCGATCATGATCGAGAGCAGCGTCACCAGGATCGCGATGCGGAAGGTGCGCAGGAATATCTCGAGGAAATAGGAATCGGTGGCGACCTCGCGCCAGTTCTTCAGCGTGAATTCCGGGACGATGCCCTTGTACTGGCCCCAGTCGTAGAAGGAGAGCAGCACCGTCATCCCGAGCGGGATCAGCACCAGCCCGAGGAAGACCAGCAGCGCCGGGCCGGTGAGCCAATAGGGGGCGGCGCGCTCGCTCGCGGCCGGGCTCATGGGCTCGGCCTCTCGGAGATCAGCGAAGCGTCGGCCGGAGCGAAGCTGACCGCGACGGTGTCGCCCTCGGCCGGCACGGCCCGGCCGTCATTGGCGCGGGTCAGCAGCAGCGCGCCCGCCGCGCTTTCGGCCGAGAGCAGCCAATGCGCGCCCTGGAAGACCCGGTTGGTGATCCGGGCGGAGAATCCCTGCCCCGCTTCCGCGAGGACAAGCCGCTCCGGCCGCACCGCCAGCGAGATCGGGCCGGCCGCCGCGCCGGGCAGCGCGATGCGGAACCCGTCGACCGCGACGTGCCCCGACCCGTCCGCGACCGCCGCGAGGAGATTGGTCTTCCCCAGGAAGTTCGCGACGAAGCTGGTCTGCGGCCGGTCATAGACGGTGTCGGGCGCGCCGATCTGCTCGACACGCCCCTGGTTCATCACCACGATCCGGTCGGAGAGCGCCATCGCCTCGTGCTGGTCATGGGTGACGAGGATGGTCGTGGTGCCGATCGAGCGCTGGATCTGCCGCAGTTCGCCTTGCATCTCCTCGCGCAGCTTGGCGTCGAGATTGGAGAGCGGCTCGTCGAGGAGCAGCAGCGAGGGCTTGATCACCAGCGCGCGGGCCAGAGCCACGCGCTGCTGCTGCCCGCCGGACATCCGCCGCGGATAGCGATCGGCGAAGCCCTTGAGCCCGACCAGCGCCATCACCTCCAGGGTGCGGCTCTCGCGCTCCGCCTTCGGAACATCGCGCATCTCAAGCCCGAAGGCGATGTTCTCCGCCACCGTCATGTGCGGGAACAGCGCATAGCTCTGGAAGACGATGCCGAGCCCGCGTTTTGCCGGCGGCACCGCTGCGAGATCGGCGCCGTCGAGCAGGATGCGGCCGCGATCCACCGGCACGAAGCCGGCGATCATCTGCAGCGTCGTGGTCTTGCCGCAGCCGGAGGGGCCGAGCAGCGAGATGAACTCGCCGCGCGCCACCGACAGGTCGATACCCTCGACCGCGACGGCACTGCCATAGGATTTGCCGAGTCCTTCGAGGACGAGATGGGACATGGGTCCTGGACGTTTTGCTTGAGCGCGGGCGTCATGGTCGGGCCTAGCCCGACCATCTCATGAGAAGTGAGGCGAATGCCTCCAGGAGATTCTCGGGTCGTCGCTGGGCGACGCCCGAGAATGACGGTTGGGAGCAGGCCTTACCGCTCGACCTCGCGGTTCCAGCGCCGCGTCCACTCCTCGCGCTTGTCGTTGGCGATATCCCAGTCGACCGCCTTGAGCTGCTTCACCTGCTCGCCATAGGGCAGGCCCTTCTGCTCGTCGGGCGTCAGCGTCACGGTCATGTTGGCGGGGCCGAAGCCGGCGCCCGTCGCCATGATCTTCTGGATGGCGGGCGACAGCATGAACTGGATGAAGGCGTTGGCCTCCGCCGCGTTCTTGGACCCTTCGATCGGGCAGGCGGCCGAGCCGAGCGCGTAGCCACCTTCCTTCGGATAGACGAACTCGACCGGGAAGCCGGTATCGGCGAAGGCCTTGACGCGGCCCGAGCCCCAGACGCCCATTACCGCCTGCCCGTTCTGGAACATCTCCGTCATCTTGGCCGGGGAGGGCTCATAGGCGACGATGTTCGGGTTGATCTCCTTCTTGAAGGCCTCGAAGCCCGGCTCGATGTTGCTTTCGCCGCCGCCGCCGAGCTTGGCCATCATGATGAGAGCGTGCAGGCCATAGGTGTTGTTGATCGGCGGCGTGACGATCTTCTTCCCGTAGGTCTTCGACTTCAGATCGTTCCAGGAGGTCGGGGCCGGCCACTTGTTCTCGGCGAAGACCTTGGTGTTGTAGAACAGCCCGGTCGCGACGAGGCCGAGGCCGACGCCCTTGTTGGACTTGAACTTCATCACCGGCGCGACGTCCTTGTAGACGGGGCCGTCGGTCAGCGTGCCGCAGAAGCCGAGCGCCACCGCCTGGTAGGCCGGGCCGTCATCGACGATGGCGACGTCGATCTGCTGGTTGCCCTTCTGCGCCTGCAGCTTGGCGAGCGTGTCGGTCGAGTTGCCGGCAACATATTCGATCTTGACGTTGGCCTGCTTCTCGAAGGCGGGAATGACGTCCTTGCGCATGGTCTGCTCGTAGGAGCCGCCATAGCCGGCGACGTAGATCGTCTTCTGCTGGGCGAAGGCAGCGCTGCCGGCCAGAGCCGTCCCGGCAACCAGCGCGAATGTGATGGCGAGTTTCATGATCCCCTCCTCGTTTTCGAGTGATGAAGGCAAGGTCCGGGACAATCTCGACTTGGTCAAATCGAAAGATTCGCTCGGGCCATGTCGAAATGTTATGAGGCACGAACGAGGCCGCCATGCTCAATCCCCGCCAGATCGAAGCGTTCAGGACCGTGATCGTCATGGGCGGTGTCACCGCCGCCGCCCGGGCGCTCAACATCACCCAGCCGGCGGTGACCCGCCTGATCCAGGACCTGCAGCACGCGCTGGGCCTGACCTTGTTCGTGAGGCGCGGTGCCAGGCTCGTGCCGACCTCCGAGGCGCTGTCGCTCTACCGTGAGGTCGAGCGCCAGTTCGTCGGGCTGGAGCGGATCGAGAACGCCGCGCGTAACCTGCGCGACGGGCGCGCAGGCTCGCTCCGGGTGGCGGCGCTGCCGGCCTTCAATGTCGGTTTCCTGCCGCGCCTCGTCGGTCGCTACCTGGAGGAAAAGCCCGATCTCGAGGTCGCGATCTATGGCAGCATCTCCTCTCAGGTCGTGGACTGGGTCACGTCCGGCTTCTGCGAGGTCGGCTTCGCGCAGCTTCCGCTGGATTTCCCCGGCATCGACATCGAGGTGCTGCCGGCCTTGGCACCTGTGGCGGTCCTGCCGGTCGGGCATCGCCTCGCGGCCAAGGCGGAGCTGGCGCCGGAGGATTTCGCGGACGAGCCCTTCATCTCGCTCGAGCAGTCGACGCAGCTGCGCTTCAGGATCGACGCGCTGTTCTCGGCTCACCGCGTCCCGCGCCGCACGCGTGTGGAGACGCCGCTCTCGATGATCGCCTGCGGGCTGGTACAGGCGGGCGCCGGGCTGTCGGTGGTCGATCCGTTCACTGCGGCGGAGTATGACGGCAGGGGCATCGCGGTCAGGCCGCTGCGCCCCAACGCCACCTATGACATCGCCACGATCTGGGCGTCGGGCCGCGCCCGCTCCGCAGCGGCGCTGGACTTCGCCGCAGCCGTCAAGACGGCCGTCGAGCACTTCGGCGCATAGTCTGCAACCATCTGGCTGATCTCGCTTTTTATGGGGCCGTACCGACGCGCGCGAACCGCGCTCACGGTTCGTTGATCGGCAGTTTGGAATTCTGATGAACTAGAGGCCGCCTCGTCCGTTCTCCGACAATGCCGCGCGATCTCGCGACGAAGATTGCCGTGTTTGTCACCATCGGAGACGGATATGCCACCTCCAGGAGAATTCCCCATGAACAGGCGTGACCTGATGGCGGCCGCCGGTGCCTGCGCGGCTCTGCCGCTGACGCAAGGCGGAGCACGCTCGCAGCCGGCGCCGGCAGGCAAGCCGGTGAAGGCCGAGGTGTCGTTCACCGTGAACGGCCGGAAGCATGCTCTCGACGTCGATACCCGCACGACGCTGCTCGATGCCCTGCGCGAGCATCTGCACATGACCGGCACCAAGAAGGGCTGCGATCATGGTCAGTGCGGGGCTTGCACGGTCATCGTTGATGGGCAGCGCATCAACTCCTGCCTGTCGCTGGCGGTGATGCACCCGGATGCCGAGATCACGACGATCGAGGGCCTGGGCACCGTCGAGAACCTCCATCCGATGCAGGCCGCCTTCGTGAAGCATGACGGCTTCCAGTGCGGCTACTGCACCCCGGGCCAGATCTGCTCCAGCGTCGCGATGCTCGACGAGATCGAGGCCGGCATCCCCAGCCATGTGACGTCGGACCTGACGGTCTCCGTGACGCTCAGCGAGAGCGAGATCCGCGAGCGCATGAGCGGGAACATCTGCCGCTGCGGCGCCTATTCCAACATCGTCGAGGCGATCACCGAAGTCGCGAGGACCCGCGCATGAGGGCTTTCACCTATGAGCGCGCCGGCTCTTCTCAGGCTGCCGCGGCTGCGGCAGCGGCCGCGCCATCGGCGAAGTTCATCGCCGGCGGGACCAACCTCCTCGATCTGATGAAGCTCCAGATCGAGGTCCCGACCCATCTCATCGACGTCAACCCGCTGAAGCTGGACAGGATCGAGCCGACGCAGGAGGGTGGATTGCGCATCGGCGCTCTGGTCCGCAACACCGCGCTGGCATCCGATGAGCGGGTGCGCCGCGATTATGGCGTTCTCTCCCGCGCGCTGCTGTCCGGCGCTTCGGGACAGCTGAGAAATCGCGCCACCACGGCAGGCAACCTGCTGCAGCGCACGCGCTGCCCCTATTTTTACGACACGGCCCAGCCCTGCAACAAGCGCCAGCCGGGCAGCGGCTGCTCCGCCATCGACGGCTTCAGCCGGCAGCTCGGCGTCGTCGGCGTCAGCGAGGCCTGCATCGCCACCCACCCCTCCGACATGGCGGTGGCGATGCGCGTGCTCGATGCCAAGGTCGAGACGGTCAAGCCGGATGGGGCGACCCGGACGATCCCCGCCGAGGAACTGCACCGCCTGCCGGAGGCGTCGCCCCATCTGGAGACCGTTCTGGAGCGCGGCGAGCTGATCACGGCGGTGACCCTGCCGAAGCCGGTCGGTGGAACGCACATCTATCGCAAGGTCCGCGACCGCGCCTCCTATGCCTTCGCCCTCGTTTCGGTCGCGGCGATCGTCCAGCGCGACGGTTCGGGGCGGGTGGCGCTCGGCGGCGTCGCGCCCAAGCCCTGGCGCATCGAACAGGCGGAAGCGGAGCTGCCGCGCGGGGCAAAGGCCGCCGCCGCGGCGCTGCTCGATGGTGCCCGGACGACCAAGGACAATGCATTCAAGCTGCCGCTGGTCGAGCGCACGCTCGGCGCGGTGCTGAGCGAGGCGAGGGGCTGAGCCATGAAGTTCGACACACCCGCCACGACCAATCCGATCGACGCCATGAAGGTCGTCGGCCAGCCGCGCGACCGGCTCGACGGCCCGCTCAAGGTCACCGGCGGCGCGCGCTATGCCTATGAGCAGCATGATGTCGCCGCCAACCAGGCCTATGGCTATGTCCTCGGTGCAGGCATCGCGAAAGGCACCATCAGGCAGCTCGATATCGAGGCGGCGCGCAATGCGCCCGGCGTGCTGGCGGTGGTGACGGCCCGGGAGGCCGGCAAGCTCGACAAGGGCAAGCGGAACACCGCCCGGCTGCTCGCCGGCCCCGAGATCCAGCACTACCACCAGGCCATCGCTGTCGTCGTGGCCGAGACCTTCGAACAGGCCCGCGCCGCCGCGAGCCTGATCCGGGTCGACTATGCCGAGGAGCCAGGGACCTTCGATCTGGAGGCTGCCCGCAGCAAGGCTTCGGAGCCGGAGGGCGACGATCCCAGTCTCAAGGACTCCCGCATCGGCGACTTCCCCGGCGCCTTCGCCTCGGCGCCGGTCAAGCTCGACGAGACCTACACGACGCCTGACGAAAGCCACGCCATGATGGAGCCCCATGCCACCGTGGCGGCATGGGAGGGCGAAAAGCTCACGGTCTGGACCTCCAACCAGATGGTCGCCTGGACCGTGGTCGACATGGCCAAGACGCTGGGCATCCCGAAGGAGAACATTCGCGTGGTCTCGCCCTTCATCGGTGGCGGCTTCGGCGGCAAGCTCTTCCTGCGTGCGGATGTGCTGCTGGCGGCGCTCGGCGCGCGGGCGGCCAGACGCCCGGTCAAGCTCGCGCTGCAGCGGCCGCTGATCATGAACAACACGACCCACCGGCCGGCGACGATCCAGCGCGTCCGCATCGGCGCGACCAGGGACGGAAAGATCACCGCGATCGGCCATGAGAGCTGGTCGGGCGATCAGAAGGGCGGTGGGCCGGAACTCGCGGTGTCGCAGACGCGCCTGCTCTATGCCGGCGCCAACCGGATGACGGCGATGCGCCTCGCCGCGATGGACCTGCCCGAGGGCAATGCCATGCGCGCCCCGGGTGAGGCTCCGGGCCTGATGGTGCTGGAAATGGCCATGGACGAGATGGCCGAGAAGCTCGGCATGGACCCGATCGCCTTCCGGCTGCTCAACGACACCCAGGTCGATCCCGAAAAGCCGAAAAGGCCCTTCTCGATGCGCCGGCTCGACGAGTGCTTCAAGGTCGGCGCGGAGCGCTTCGGCTGGAGCAGGCGTTCGCCGCGACCCGGCCAGAATCGGGACGGGAAGTGGCTTGTCGGATTGGGCGTGGCGGCCGCCTTCCGCAACAACCTCGTCATGAAGTCCGGCGCGCGCGTGCGCCTCGGTTCCGACGGTATCCTCACCGTCGAGACGGACATGACCGATATCGGCACCGGCAGCTACACGATCATCGGCCAGACGGCGGCTGAGATGCTCGGCGTCGAGCTGGACAAGGTCGTGGTCAAGCTTGGCGATTCCAGCTTTCCCGCCTCGGCGGGGTCGGGCGGTCAATGGGGCGGCAACAGCTCCACGGCCGGCGTCTACGCCGCCTGCGTGAAGCTGCGCGAGGCCATCGCGCAGAAGCTCGGCATCAACTCCAGCGAGGCGGTCTTCGCGGGCGGCGAGGTTCGCTCCGGCAATCGCAGCATTCCGCTGAGCAAGGCCATCGAGCAGGCGCCGCTGATCGGCGAGGACACGATCGAATATGGCGATCTCGACGAGACGCACCAGCAATCGACCTTCGGCGCGCATTTCGTCGAGGTGGCGGTCGATGCGGCCACCGCCGAAACCCGGATCAGGCGGATGCTGGCAGTCTGCTCGGCGGGACGCATCCTCAACCCGAAAACGGCGCGCAGCCAGGTCATCGGTGCGATGACGATGGGCGCAGGGGCGGCGCTGATGGAGGAGCTTGCGGTCGACACCCGCCGCGGCTTCTTCGTCAACCACGACCTCGCGGGCTACGAGGTCCCGGTGCATGCCGACATCCCGCATCAGGAGGTCGTCTTCCTCGAGGAGACCGATCCCATGTCCTCGCCGATGAAGGCCAAGGGCGTGGGCGAACTGGGCATCTGCGGCGTCGGCGCCGCCGTCGCGAACGCGATCTACAATGCGACGGGCATCCGCGTCAGGGATTATCCGGTCACGCTCGACAAGATGCTGGATCGCATGCCGGACGCGGCTTGATCCGCGATCGGGCGCCGATCACTGGCAAGGCCGTCACCGCTCCCAGACTGTGGTGACGGGCATCCCGAGCAGCGATCGGCCAGCGCAGATGTTCCGGCCCGAACCAGGATGAATGCGGCCTCAGGCTTCGCCGGTGCCGTCTCGGCGGCGCCGCGTGCGGCGTGTTCCTGCATGGCTCGGCCCACCCGCCAGAATGCTGTCCGCCGATTCGCTGAGATGATCGAGGAAGGCGCGGACAGCGGGGTTGGAGCGGCGGCTGGACGGCCATAGCGCCGTGATGGCTTCACGTTCAACCGCGAATTCGCTCAGAACCGGCACCAATTCGCCGCGCGCGACGTAAGACGCAGCGATGAACGTCGCGCTGATCCCGATGCCACCGCCAGCGACAAGTGTCGCGACGACCGCCTCGCTGGAATCGACCACGATGGCGGACGCGGGGACGGTCTCGACCTCGCGTTCACCGATTCGGAACGCCCAGCGGAAAAGCTGGCCGCTGCTCTGGTATCGCATCGAGACCGTATCATGCGTCGTCAACGCGTCCGGACTCTCCGGAATGCCGCGGCTAGCAAGATAGGCTGGTGAGGCGAAGGCGCAGAATCGGATCGGCGCGAGCCGGCGCGCCAGCAGGCGGGAATCGGCGAGTTCGCCGATACGCACCGCGATGTCGATGCCCTCCTCGACGATGTCCACGAGCCTGTCCTCCAGCCGCAGATCGATCGTCACTTTGGGAAAGCGCTGTCGGAATGCGGGCAGGATGGGCGCGAGCAGGTGAAGGCCGATCGGCAGCGATGCTGCGATCCGCAAGCTGCCGGACGGCTCGCCGCGAACAGCCTTGGCGGCCTGCTCGATTTCCTCCGCATCGCGCAAGAGCCTGATGGCGCGCTCGTGCAATTCGCGGCCTTCGGGCGTCAGGCTGAGCGAGCGGGTCGTCCGGGTGAAAAGCGAAATGCCCAGGCGCTGTTCGAGCCTCTGCACGCTCTTGCTCACGGCGGATGGCGATATGGCGAGCGAACGGGCGGCCGCGGTGAAGCTTCCGAACGATCCTGCGCGGGCGAAGGCGATGAGCCCGGTCAGCCGCTCCAGGGCGGGTTGTTCCATCATGGCATGACTAAAGCGATTACAGGACAGATTATCAACCTCATTCACCAGCTCTAGATCAGGTCGATCATTGAACGTTTCGGGAGATCAAGATGAGCGACCTGATGAAAGCGGTCCGCCTGCATGCCTTCGGCGGGGCCGAGAGGCTTGTCTACGAAGATGCACCGAAGCCGCGGTTGCAGGCCGGCCAGGTGCTCGTTCGGGTTCATGCCGTCGGCCTCAACCCGCCTGATTGGTATCTCCGCGAGGGCTACGACATGCTCCCGCCGGAGTGGAGACCCCGGGTCGCATTCCCCATCATCCCAGGTACCGACATCTCCGGCGTCGTCGAGGCGGTTGCCGATGACGTGCCGGACTTCACGGCCGGCGACGAGGTCTATGCGATGGTGCGCTTTCCGAGCGGCCTTGCCGGCGAAAGCCGCGCCTATGCGCAATATGTCAGCGTGCCGGCTGGGGAGCTGGCATTGAAGCCGTCGGCCACCGACCATCTGCACGCGGCCGCCGCACCCATGTCCGGGCTCACCGCATGGCAGTTCCTGATCAGCCTCGGGCATGACGAGCCCAACCCGCTGCAACCCTTCCGGCACGAGCCGGTGCCGCTCGCGGGCAAGATCGTTCTGGTCAATGGCGCTGCGGGCGGTGTCGGCCATCTGGCGGTGCAATTGGCGAAATGGAAGGGTGCGACCGTCATCGCCGTGGCGTCCGGAGGGAACGAGGCGTTTCTGCGTGATCTCGGTGCCGATGAGTTCATCGACTATGGGAGGACCAGGCCGGAGGACAGCGTGCGCGATGTCGACTTGGTCGTCGATGCCGTGGGAGGAGCGATGACGGGGCGCTTCCTGCGCACGCTGAAGCGAGGCGGCGCCCTGTTCCCGATCTTTCCGCTCGGCTTCGAGGGGCGCGATCAAGCCGAGATGCTCGGGCTGACAGTGTCCAGCACTCAGGTTCGCTCGAGTGGCGCCCAGCTGGCGCAGATCGCGCCCCTGCTGGACGACGGCACCGTCCGCGTCGCCATCGACAGCGTTTTCCCCCTCGCCGAGGCCCGCAAAGCCCATGAACGCGCCGCGGCGGGGCACATTCGGGGAAAGATCGTGCTCGAGGTCCAAAGATAGGACCTCCGCTCGGCGGATGCCTTCTGAACTGATACAGCTGCCGGGCTTTCACCACCCGGCAGCTGGGTCACGCTATTTCAGCGACGGTTGCGCGACCGGATCTGATAGGCGTCGTAGTTGAACTCGGCGACCTGCTGCCAGAGCAGCTGCTCGTTGCGATACGCCATCATGTGGTCGTGCAGCTTCTTGAACATCGGATTCTTGGCGCCGATTTCCTCGTAAAGCTCAGTGGCGGCCTTGGCGCAGGCATCCATGATCTCGGGCGAGAAGGCGCGCAGCTGCGTGCCCGATGCGATGAGACGCTTGATCGCGCCTGGGTTGACGTCGTCATATTTGGCGATGGTGAGCGCGTTCGCCTGATGGGCCGCCGCCACGAAGAGCGCCTTGTCCGTCGCGCTGAGCTGGTTCCACTTGTCGCGGTTGATCATCAGCAGGATGGCGGAAGCGCCTTCCCACCAGCCAGGGTAATAATAGTAGGGCGCGACCCGGCTGAAGCCGAGCTTCTCGTCGTCATAGGGGCCGACCCACTCCGCGGCATCGATCGTTCCACGTTCGAGCGCGGGGTAGATGTCGCCTGCCGCGATCTGCTGCGGCACCGCACCGAGCTTGGCGATGACCTGCCCGGCGAGCCCGCCGATGCGCATCTTGAGGCCCTTCAAATCGTCGATCGACTTGATTTCCTTGCGGAACCAGCCGGCCATCTGGGCATTGGTGTTGCCGATCGGCAGGCCGATGACGTTGTACTGAGCCAGCAACTCGTTGAAGAGCGCAAGGCCGCCGCCCTGGAAGAACCAGGCGTTCTGCTGGCGCGTGTTCAGCCCGAAGGGCATGGCGGCGCCGAAGGCGAAGGAGGGATCCTTGCCGACATAATAGAACGAGGCGGTGTCGCAGCACTCGACGGTGCCGTTCTGCACCGCGTCCAGTGCCTGGAGCCCGGGCACCACCTCGCCCGACGCAAAATGCTGCAGCTGGATACGCCCGCCGGACATGTCGGCGAGTGCCTTGATGAAGATCTCGCCCGCGCCATAGACGGCGTCGAGCGCCTTGGGGTAGCTCGACGTCATCCGCCAGTTGATCGTCGCGGCGGCAGGCGCCTGGGCGGAGGCGCCGGTGGCGATGGCGGCGCCGGCGCCGGCCAGTCCGGCCGCCAGCATGTCGCGTCTGTTGGTCATCTCGTTCTCTCCCTTGTCGGCCCTTGCTCGGATGGCGTCGGCGGGCCTTTGCTCGACGAAACTCCCGGCACGTCGGCCGGCGCTATGGCGGTCTGTCAGCCGAAGGAGGCCTCCAGCATCGCCTGATAGTCGGCGGCCTTGGCCTCGCGCGGATTGGTCGCGCTCGAATGGTCCTTGGTGGCAGCCTCGGCGATGGCCGGAAGCACCTCGCGCGACAGTCCCATCTGCGAGAGGCTGCCCGGCATGCCGAGCCGCTTTACCAGATCGGCCACCCAGGTCGCGAGATCGGCGTCGGCGGCCAGGCCGAGCGCAGCCCGGATCGCGGCATATTTCGCCGCCGCCGCCGGCTCGTTGAAGCGCAGCACGGCAGGCAGGAGCACCGCGTTCAGCGTGCCGTGATGCAGCGAGATCTCCTTCAGCCCGCCCAGCGGATGCGAGAGCGCATGGACCGCCCCGAGGCCCTTCTGGAAGGTGAGGCCGCCCTGCAGCGCCGCCATCATCATTTCCTTGCGCGCCTCGCGGTCGCTGCCATCCTTGACGGCGCGCTCGATGAAGCCGACGGCCCGCTTCAGCCCGTCGAGGGCGATCGCCTCGGCCGGCGGGTTCTCGCGCGGACTCAGATAGGTCTCGATGCAGTGCGTGACCGCATCCATGCCGGTGGCCGCGGTCAGCCAGGCCGGCAGCCCGAGCGTCAGCTCCGGATCACAGATCGCCAGCTTCGGGATGAGATAGGGGGAGATGAAGCCGAGCTTGCGCCCATCCTCCAGCGTCACCAGCGCGGCGCGGCCGACCTCGCTGCCCGTGCCCGATGTCGTGGGGACGGCGATGACCGGCGCCACGGCCGCGGTGATCCTGGGGATGCCGCCGAGGATCGCGGCATAGCTCGCAAGCTCCCCGTCATGGGTCGCCAGCAGCGCGACGGCCTTGGCCAGATCGATCGGCGAGCCGCCGCCGATTGCCACGAGACCATCGCAGCCATTCTGCCTGTAGACGGCGAGGGCCGCGCGCGTGGCCGCCTCGGTCGGATTGGTCGGGGTGCCGTCGAAAACCGGGGCCGACGCGAGCAGCGGGGAGTGCGCGGCGATGCCCGAAACCAGGCCGGCCGCGACGATCCCCTTGTCCGTGACGATGAGCGGCTTGGCAACGCCGAGCCCAGCCAGATCGGCCTCGATCCCGGCGATCTCGCCGAAGCCGAATTTGACGGTGGTGAGATAGGTGATCAGAGCCATAGGATGTCCTCGCCTGCGGGTGACCGTCCGCTTCCCGACATCCGTCGGCGCGATGGTCTTACCGGTATGGCCACGAATTGACACGGGATTGCCGAGGCCGTCAACGCTTAGCCAGCAAGACGCCATGACGATGACGGAGAGGCCCGATGCGTGTGGAAAAGGACAGGCGCCCCGTCGCGAGCCAACTCGTCCAGCAGATCAGGCGGCTGATCACCGATGCCGGTCTGAAGCCGGGGGATCGCGTGCCGCCACAGCGCGAGCTGGCGCAGCGCCTCGGCGTCAGCCGCCCGACCGTGCGAGAGGCCGTCCTCCAGCTCGAAGGCATGGGGGTGATTCGGATCGAGCCGGCCCGCGGCGCCTTCGTTACCGAAGGCTTCGAGCGGCCGGATGCCGACCTGACCGGCTGGACCTTCGAGCAGCGCTTCTCCGAGGTGGAGATCTACCAGCTTCGCTTCGCGCTGGAGGGCTTCACCGTGAAGCTGGCCGCGCGGCACGCGTCTCAGGAGGACCTCTCGAAGCTCTCCGATCTCAACGAGGCGATGCGCGAAGCCATCGAGCAGTCGCGCTTCGTCGACGCGATGGAATGCGACTTCACCCTGCACATGACGATCGCCGAGATCGCGGGCAACCGCTCGATCAGCGACATCATCGGCCTCTATCGGCCGATTATCACGCGCACGCAGCGCCCCCCCGTGCTGGAACCCACGAGGCTGCAGGAAGCCTTTGTCGAGCACGGCGCGATCCTGCGCGCGCTTGGCCGGCGCGACGGCGAAACCGCGGCCATCGCCATGCGCCACCACATCGTCCAGTCCTCCGACCGGATGAAGGTGCCGTTCATTGCGAGCTAGAGCAGAGAAAGCTGATTCTCGCGGAAGAAGGCGATGTGCCGGATCGGGAAGGGGCGCTCTGCAGCAAAATCTGCGCCGGCGGGCCGGGAAACCACGGCTCCGACGTCGTCGGCTGGTCATCTGGCCCAAGCCGGTGTGACCCGTTCCGGTCAGGCGGAGCGGAACTCCAGTTCCCGTGACACGCCGATCAGATACGAGCCGTAGGCGCACTTCGTCAGCTTCTCGCCAAGACGCCTGGTCTGCTGGACAGAGATCCATCCCTGTCTCGCTGCGATCTCCTCGGGGCATGCAATGAAAAGGCCTTGTCTGCTTTGCAGGGTGCGCACGAATTCGCACGCCTCCAGCAGGCTGTCGGGCGTTCCGGTATCCAGCCAGGCGAAGCCACGGCCCATGCATTCGACCGAAAGCTCGCCCCGCTCGAGATAGATGCGGTTGACGTCGGTGATCTCGAGCTCGCCACGGGCGGACGGCTTGAGGCTGGCGGCGATGTCGACGACCTGGGCGTCGTAGAAGTAGAGCCCCGTCACAGCCCAGCTCGACTTCGGCGCCTTGGGCTTCTCCTCGATCGAGATCGCCTTGCCGGCGGCGTCGAACTCGACCACGCCGTAACGCTCGGGATCCCGGACATGATAAGCAAAGACGCTGGCGCCCGTGGCCCGCGCCGAGGCGGAGGCCATCATTTCCGGCAGGGTGTGGCCGTAGAACAGGTTGTCGCCGAGGATCAGCACCGAGGGCTGGCCGGCGACGAAGTCGGCGCCGATGAGATAGGCCTGCGCCAGCCCGCCCGGATGCGGCTGCTCGGCATAGGACAGGCTCATGCCCCAGTCGGAGCCGTCGCCGAGCAGGCGCTTGAAATGCGGCAGGTCGTGCGGCGTCGAGATGATCAGCACCTCGCGGATGCCGGCCAGCATCAGCGTCGAGAGCGGATAATAGATCATCGGCTTGTCGTAGACAGGCAGAAGCTGCTTCGACATGGCCAGCGTCATCGGGTGCAGCCGCGTGCCGGAACCGCCCGCCAGGATGATGCCCTTCATCGTCGTCTATCCCGTCTGTTCGGTGCTCAGGAGCCGGCGCACGCAGGACGCGAGCGAGGCCTGCCAATGCGGCAGGCCAGCCCCATGAATCGTCTTGAGCCTGGAGGAGTCCAGCCGTGAATTCGCCGGTCGACGCGCGGGCGTCGGGTAGTCGGTGGTCGCGATGCGCTTGACCCGCACCGGCATGCCGCCAAGCCGCTCACGCTCGGCGAAGATCGCCTCGGCCACATCCGCCCAGACCGCCTCGCCCTGCGCGCCCATATGGAAGACGCCGCGCAGCGTCG
The DNA here is from genome assembly GCF_900156025.1 of Allobosea sp. TND4EK4. GTDB lineage: Bacteria > Pseudomonadota > Alphaproteobacteria > Rhizobiales > Beijerinckiaceae > Allobosea. The sequence continues at coordinate 23,665 of NZ_FTMO01000012.1, read as the reverse complement.
CTTCGTTGGGGCGCTCCACCAGATTGCGGGCCACGGTGAAGATCGCATCCGCGGCGTCGAGGGCGCTCGTCGGGCTGCCGACCTGGTCGGCGACGACGCCGACCTCGTCGCGCGTCTCGGCCAGCCGCAGCATGGTCTTGACGAAGTTCTTGCCGAAGGGGCTGTAGACCCAGGCGGTCCGGAGGATCGCGTGGTTCGGGGTGGCCGCGGCCACCGCCTCTTCACCGGCTAGCTTGCTGCGGCCATAGGCCGAGATCGGCCCGACCGGATCGCCCTCGCGATAGGGCCGGTCGAGGCTGCCGTCGAAGACGTAGTCGGTCGAGATCTGGATCACCGGGACGCCGAGCCGGGCGGCGGCGCGCGCGACCTCGCCAGCCGCGGCACCATTGACCGTTTGAGCGGCTGCCTCCTCGCTTTCCGCGAGATCGACGGCGGTAAAGGCCGCGGCATTGACGACGAGGTCCGGCCGGGAGGCAATGATCGCCGGGCCGATCGAGCAGGGCTGCTCCAGGTCGAGCCCGGGGCGTCCCAGCGCCGTCACGGTCACGCCCTCTGGCGCGCGCTCCAACATGGAGAGCACGACCTGGCCCGATTGTCCCGTGACGGTGATCCGCATGGCCTGTCGCTCCCGCGCTCAGTCGAAATAGCGCGGAAGATCGGCGAGGCGCGGATGCTTGCGGTCCTTGTCCGAGAGCACGAGCTGATCATGCGGCAGACGCCAGTCGATGCCGAGGGCCGGATCGTCGAAGGCGAGGCCATGGTCGTTGGCCGGGCCGTAGGGCGCCGTCACCTTGTAGAGCACCTCGGTATCTGGCTCGAGCGTGACGAAGCCATGGGCGAAGCCGATGGGCACGAGGAGCTGGCGCCAGTTCTCGGCCGAAAGCTCGACTGCGACATGCTGGCCGAAGCTGGGCGAGGAGGCGCGAAGGTCCACCGCGACGTCGAGGATCCGGCCACGAGCCACGCGCACCAGCTTGTCCTGCGCGAAGGGCGCCGACTGGAAGTGCAGGCCCCGCAGCGTGCCGACCTGCGCCGAGAGCGAGTGGTTGTCCTGCACGAAGACGAGGTCGATGCCCGCCGCCGCCATGTCGGACTGCTTGTAGACCTCGGAGAAGAAGCCGCGATGGTCGCCATGCTTCTTCGGAGTGATGATCTTGACCGCGGGGATGTCGGTCGCTTCGACGCTGAGCATGGTCTCGTCCGTCCGGTTCAGGCCGCGCCGAGGCGCTCGCCGCGATAGACGCCGGAGCGGATGTCGCCCCACCATGTCTGGTTGGCGAGATACCATTCGACCGTGCGGCGCAGGCCCGTCTCGAAGGTCTCCCTGGGCGTCCAGCCGAGCTCGCGGCCGATCTTTCCGGCATCGATCGCATAACGCGCATCATGGCCGGGGCGATCCGTCACGTAAGCTATCAGCCGCTCATGCGGGCCCGCCGGATCGGGCCTGAGCTCGTCGAGAATGGCGCAGATTCCCTTCACCACGTCGATGTTCGTCTTCTCGTTATGCCCGCCGATATTGTAGCTCTCGCCGAGCGCACCGCGCTCCGCCACCGTCAGCAGCGCATCGGCATGGTCGTCGACATAGAGCCAGTCTCGCACGTTGAGGCCGTTGCCGTAGACCGGCAGCGGCTTGCCCTCCAGCGCGTTGATGATCATCAGCGGGATCAGCTTCTCCGGGAAGTGATAGGGCCCGTAATTGTTGGAGCAATTGGTCATCACCACCGGCAGGCCGTAGGTGTGGTGCCAGGCGCGAACGAGATGGTCCGATGCCGCCTTGGAGGCGGAATAGGGCGAGTTTGGCTGGTAGGCCGTGTCCTCGCGGAAGAAGCCTTCCTCGCCGAGCGAGCCGAAGACCTCGTCGGTCGAGATGTGGTGGAAGCGGAAGCGCTCCCTGGCTTCGCCCTCCAGGCTGCGCCAGTGCCGCAGCGCCTCCTGCAGCAGCGCGAAGGTCCCGACGATATTGGTCTGGATGAAGTCGCCGGGACCATCGATCGAGCGGTCGACATGGCTCTCGGCGGCCAGATGCATGACGATGTCGGGCTGGAATTCGGCGAAGAGCGCCCGCATGCGCTCGCCGTCGCCGATATCGGCCTGCTCGAAGCGGTAGCGATTGCTCCCTGAAATCGGCGCGAGGGAGGCGAGGTTGCCGGCATAGGTCAGCTTGTCGACGACGCAGACATCATGCTGCGTCTCGCCGATCAGCTTGCGCACGACGGCGGAGCCGATAAACCCGGCGCCGCCCGTGACGAGGAATTTCGATGGCATACGCGTTCCCGGCGCCCTGAAGTCCTTGGCAGATAAACCGTGCAGAAGACGATTCTGGAAGGTCGCGTGTCCTTATCGTCAAGTCGCGGGTGGCGCCATCGGTGGGGCCACGGCGACGCATGAAAAACAGGGCTGCAGGCACCTTAGTCCGCGAGATGGGGCGTGAGGCTATGCGGCGAGGCGAACCCTTCCATCACCTCGCCGGTCAGTCGCTTGTTGGGGAGCTTGTAGAGATCGCTCTGGCGGGTGCGGCATTCGGCTCCGCCTCGTTCCTTTGTCGCAATCGAAGCGAACCCGGAGGCGGTCGGGATGCCGAGGCGAGCCTGAGCCCATTCGGGTGAATCCTGGAGGTAGTTGACGATCTCAAGGAGGGCCATCCTTGTCCCTTGTTGGCGCTGACGGCGCGATACGATCTGACGAGAGCGAGTGGCGACTGATCGAACCGCTTGTGGCGAACAAGCCGCGCAGGGTTGCCCGATGGAGGACAGACGCGTGATCACTTCCGGCGTATCGCGACGCGATTCGACAGCTCGCCAGAAACTTCCTCGCAGCCGTAACCCTCGCTTCAGCCAGACTCTGGCTCAGATCTCATCAGTCCAGACCCTAGGGCAGAACTCCGGGGCACGTGATCTTCCCCGCCTGCCGCTCAAACTGCCGGTAACGCGTCCGAACCAAGTGGACGATGGTGCATCACCTGCATCCGTTGTCGCGAGCCTTCGTCTATCTCGCCGCGCGTCGCCGACTGGTTCAGCCGCAAGGTCCTCGTTGAGAGGCTCGCGATCACGGGGGGCACACAGCCTTCTGCATCGAGCTCTTAAGAACCCCATGGCGCTGTTCGTAAGCCGGAATCTTCAATACGGACCCTGGCTCTGTTTACCAACTGCTAGTTCACCAGCCTGCTTTCACAGCCGACATCCGGGTCGGCGTGGACGGCAAGGGCTGCTGGCGCCACACCGCCCACGAGCGACGAAGGTCTGCGCAGTAAAAGCTCCTGTTATGCCCGGATCTTGGTCAGCCGGAAGCAGGCATCGATGCCGGCAAGATGGCCGTTATAGGTCGGGTAGCCATGCTCGTCCGTCTTGAGGGCGAGCAGGAACTCGCGGCATTCGCGCGGCAGCTTCTGGTCTTGAATGGCGGCAAAGCGCGTCGGCGCGATGAGCAACTCGTGCATCGAGATGCCAGCGCCCGTAAAGACACCCTGGAAGCCGTTGCGCTGCGCAATCTCCAGGAACTCCTGCGGCGTATAGCAGTCGGCGATCGGGCAAGTCTCGGTGTCCGTCGTTCTGGTGAAGGCTTCCCGCAGATTCAGGCCTTGATAAGTCTTCTCGATGATCTGCTTGTGATGCGCGACAAACAAATGCATCCACAGGCTGTCATAGTTGTAGACCATGATGTTGAACGTGCCGCCGGGCTTCAAGACGCGGCGCAGCTCGGTCATGACCAGGTCGAGATTCGGCATGTGATGGAGCACACCGGACGAGTGAATATGGTCGAAGCTGTCTGAGGCGAACGGCAGGTTCATAGCCGCCGGATCGAGCTGGACGAACTCGGCGGCCTTGCCATGCAGCGCGAGGCGCTCTTCAGCTTCCTTGAGCGAGCTCGGCGAGATGTCCGCTGCGACAAGGCGGGATGGAGCCGAATAATTGGCGAAACCGATCACATCGTGGCCGGGACCGCAGCCGTAGTCCAGAACGGCTTTGCCGTCGAAGCCAGCGACGGGCATGCGCTGAATATAGCCGAAATACTGATCGTTTCGCCAATGGAAGAAGTCGAGCGATTCTTGGGCATCCTTGAACCGGCGGTGTAGGGTTACGTTGAAGTCTGTCCAATAATCCTGCGTCTGGCTGTCCGCGATCGTCCCCGCGGCACCCTGGACGGCTCGTTGCGGCATGCCGGCAGCCGTCGGAGCCATGCTGGCGATCCTGCGTATCGCCTTCTTGACGAGAGCTTTCATGAAGCGAACCTTTTTGACGCGCTGCCCCGAGTTTGACGCGTGACTACCACCGAAGCCAATAGAGCGCGACGTCCTTCAGTATGCCAAGACGAGGCCGGTATCTCGTCTTGCCGGCAGCGGACAGGTGTCTATAGGCCTGTTCCACACGATCAGCCTCGCGTGGGAAGTTGGCTTTCGCCTCGACGATAGTTCGGCCGCGCGTCGCGATATGGTTGTAGAGCTTCTCGTTCTGCAACAGGCGAAGCACGGCATCCGCCAGGGAAGCGGGATCGAGCTGAGACAGAAGCGCGCTCTCTTCGTGCCGCACGATCTCGCCGTAGCGATCGAGCGGGCCGATGACGCTGGGCACGCCGCATGCCATGGCTTCCAGCAGCGTCTGCGGCAGCCCGTCGGATGCCGGAATACCGACGGCAACATCGGCCATGCTGTAGAATGCCGGCATCTGTTCGTGCGTGACATGCCCGACGAACGTGACCGCCTGCGTAAGGCCGAGCTCGCTTATTCGTCGTTCGAGCTGCGCGCGATAGGCCGGATCTGCACCGTATTCGGTCAGGACGAGATGCGCCTCGGGAACGCTTGCGACGATCTTCGCCATCGCTTCGACGAGAATGTGGATGTTGTAGAACGGCGTCAGTATCTTGGGGCTGAGAATGACCTTCGCTTCAGCCGGGATGCCCTTCGCTGCGCGTAGCGCGGTTCCGTCGGCGGGCTTGAAGACCTCTGGATCGACCCCCCAGACCACGCGGATCGCCTTTTCGCCATAGCCGCCGAGGTCGTCAAGCACGCCGATCAGGAAGTTGGACTTCGAGGTGATCAGGTCGGCGTGGCCGAGGAGCTGTTTCGTCAGCGCGATTCCCCGCGGGGTCGGGCTTCCCTGTTCCTTGAACAGGATGTCACCGCCCATGATGCTGACGACGAGCGGGCGTGCGCCCAAGGCAGCCGCCATCCAGGCCCAGGTGCTGTAGGCGAAGTGGATATGGACGATATCAGCATCCGCCTGTCGCAATTTGCGGCGGAAATCGAGCATCAGCCGCGCCATATCGGCAGGGCCGCTCAGATCGCGCCTCACCAGCCGGCCGAGCAGGCGCGCGGCCGTTGCAATCCACTGATCCTGCCCGGGCGGGGCGGAAGGCGTCAGTTCGGTCACGCCTTCGAGGCCGACGACCATGTCCGTCAGGAGGCTGACATGATGGCCACGTTCGGCGAAGCAACACACGCGGCCAGCGACATGCGTGCTGCCGGACGAGCCGATGGCGAGGATACGAAGTGGCTTCAAAAGGCCCTCAGAACAGTGTCGACAGTGCGAACTCGACCCGGCGCGCATAGGTGTGATTGTCCATCACATGTTCATAGGCTTGATCCGCGATCTTGCGGCGATAGCCCTCGTCCTTGAAGGCTCGAACCGCCTCCGCAACGTCCGAAAGATCCCGCTTGATTGGGATATAGTGCTCGCCTGCCGTCAACGTCCCATTGTAGTCGCCTTCGAGCAGCAACTGGCAGCACTTGGCTCCGATCGGCTCGAAATGCCGCGACGAGACGCTCTTCCCGGAAACCCCGGGCGTCACGCCGGCGTAAAATTTCTCGAACACTTCGGCGAAGCTTGCCTGCTGATTCTCTTTCAGGTTGTAGTCGCGCGCGCGCGTCAGAAGCTTCCCGTGATCGTTAAGGTAATAGGTGCCTGATTCCGCACCGATCAATCCCTTCGTGCGGCGGAGGAAAGCCGCCCATTCGTCGCGCGGCAAGCGAACCATCTGGCCCGCCCGGATATCGCATGTGAGACCGTATTCCGCCCCGCATGCCTCGAAATGCCGAATCAGATGGGTACGCTCCTCGTCCCCGACGAAAGGCCAGTAGATATCGCCGACGAAGCCGAGGTCGACCTCGCGATCGTCGGTCGCAGGCGGACGATAGACATCCGGATTGAGCGCATGCGGCATGGACAGGATACGGCTCCCGTCGATGCCATCATAGAGATAGCTGGCGGCGTTGAACGGCAGCTGGCTGCAGATGCGATCGGCCTTGACCCGCTGCATGAACGCGATCTTCTCGTCCAGAAGATCGTATTCGTTGCCGATAAAGACCAGCATCGGGCAGTCGCGCCGGGCCAGCAGGGGCGCGGCCTTGGTCAGGATCGTCATGTCATCGCCTGCCGCCGCGTGCGAAACCACAATCAGATCATAGCTGCGGATCTTTAGCAGGCAGCGCCCGAAATCGACCAGGTTGTTGATGTTGCAGACTTCGACATCAAGCCGCGGCGAGCGCGCAAAGGCGTCCTGCCAGTCACCGATATAGGACAGGCTGTCGTAGAACTGGCGCAGATGCGCATAGAGGTTCACGATGTATTTGTTGTTTCGGAACATCGCCGGCGGCGGTGTGCCGTCCTTTGCGCGGAGGATGCCACGCAGGACAGTGTCGGCTGTGACGACGACCTTTCCGAAGCCGTTGGCCGTGAGATAGAGCGTTTTGAGTTTCTTATGCATCTGCCTGGCCGGATTAACAGCGTCCTCACGTGCACTACGCGGCGTGTGGCGGACCGATCAAGTCCTCGATCAGCCTTTTCAGCACTTCTTCGTCGCGCTCCCAGCTCAGCTCATCACGGGCAGCTTCGACGTTTGCTTTCTTCGAGGCTCGCAGAGAGCTGTCGCTGCCTAGGCACAGCACAGCCTCAGCGATGCTTTTCGGATCCAGTGGATTGATCTGAAGACCGAGATCGAGCGGCCCTGCGACGCGTACGATCTCCGGAAGGTCGGGGTAGAGGACCGGCAGGCCCGCGGCCAGCGGCTGGAAGAAACCGTTCGGAAGGCAATGACGGATGCTCGGTGAGACCGGGTGGTAGAGCAGCAGCCCAAAATCCGCGGAGCGAACGAAAGGAACAACCTCATTGGCCTTCACAGCCGGATGGAAGTGGACGCGCCCCTCAATGCCAAGCTCCGCGATCTGGGCGGCATATGACGGGAAATTGGCGCCAAGAAAGGCAAGGTGATGGTGATCGGGCAGTGTCGCAAAAGCCTGCATGGCTTGCGCAATGGCGGTATCACGCTTCCATTGGCCGATGCAGACCGTCAGTAGCGCATCTTCCGCAAGGCCAAGACTTGTACGCAACGTCGTCCCGGGAGCACCTTCCAGACGGGGATCATGGGCATTGCGCAGGACGACGACGTCGCGCCCAAAGCGCTTCTTCATCAGTTCTGCGATGCCTTGGTTGACGGTCACCACGGCCGATGCATGACGCACGCACCAGCGCTCGATCATGTTCTCCCAGGGAACAACCCAGCGGGTCCAGAACGACGGCAGGCGCGTATGATCGTCCATATGAGAATAAAAATCGTGAGCGTCATAAATATACCTCGCCTTTCCGGTCAAGCAGCGGAATGCTATTGCCGGAAATTGATAAGGAGAATGCAAATAATAAAGCTTGGCTCCGGGTGTAATAGCGCGGGTTGGTTGAATAATATTCCTATAGACGCCCAAGATATGGTAAATGAAAGCAGTAAAGTTATTATAGTATAACTTGTTGAAAGCGATGTTTAATTTGATTCTAGCAAAGCTCGCGCTCCACAATACGAAATAATAGGCATGTATGGGTGCCCTATAGCCGGCGCGTTGACCGAGCCGAATTGCGGACCATGCCGCGAAACGAAAAGCGGCAGCGCGATCCTGCTTTCGAAGGCGGCGGAGTTCCGCCAGGCCTCGGGAGATCGAATGACGGAGCGTGCCAGCCTCCGCGGACGTCGCCAAGCCCGATGTGTCGCAAACCTCGGTCGCGGCAAGCCGTGACGGGGCTTCCTCGTCCTCCTTGGCCGGAGCCGTGGCGGGCGGAACTTCTGTCCGCGGCACTTCGACGCTTAGTACCTCGAATGGTAGGCTACCCGGGTCGAACCCGCTATGTTTTCCCTCCACAACGGCAGACTTGTACCCTAGCCGATAAACTGACGCCGTCTGCTTCAACGTGCGGCTGTCCGCGCGCAGAGCCAGTGGTGTAATGGAGACAACTTCGAGGTATTTCGGGGCGATCCGCGGCTTCAGAGCGCAAACTCCTTCATCCAGAGCGAAAGATTCAGCCAGCGCCATGGCGCGAAGCTGAAGCTCTGGCCGGCGCAGATACGTTCGAAGTGAGCCATCGCGGCCCGGCGGTCTATGTAGCGCTCGAGTTTCGGGTCGGCGATCGCCGACTCGATAAGCGGCTTGAGCGGGCCGGTTTGCCACAGGCGCTCCGGTGTCGCAAAGCCCATCTTGCGGGCCCGCATGCGGATTTCCTCCGGCAGCGTGCCCTTCATCGCATCGCGAAGTACGCGTTTGGTGTAACCGTCTCGCATCTTGAAGTGGGACGGCAGGGCGAAGGCATACTCGACCAGGCGGTGGTCGAGAAAGGGCACTCGCGCCTCGACCGAGAAGGCCATCGAGTTGCGGTCCTCGAAACGCAGCAATGCCGGAAGATTGGTCCTGAAGAAAAAGCGATGCAGAACATTGCCGAAATGGCCATCAGCGCCGAAAGGCTGCGGCGCCAAGGCTTCAACATAGGCTGAGTTGCCCACGTTTCCAGCCGCAAACTCCGGAGCGATCCAAGGCTGCTCGATCGCCGCGGCCGGGCTGGTCGAGCCAAATGCCGAGAGCATTCGCTTCAGGCCGGGGTAAGGTATCTGCGTCGCGAAGGGCCGCCCCTGAAGCCGTGCCCAGTGCCAACTCTCGGAAAGCGCCCGCAGATGCCTCCGTTGCGCCATCTGCTCAAGCAGGAAGAAGGGCACTGTGCTGGCATATCCGCCCAGCATCTCGTCGGCGCCCTGCCCGTCGAGAACGACCTTGACGCCCGCCTGCTGGACCAGCCGGAACACGCTCCATTGCGCATAGATGCTGGTTGAGCCGAATGGCTCGTCCTGATGCCAAACCAGCTTGTGCAGGTCGGCGAGAAGATCCTCCTCGCGCGGCTGCATAACGTGCGAGCGAACCTGCGCCGCTTCGATTGACATGCGCGTATAGTACCGCTCGTCCGCCTCGGGCACGTCGAACTCCGCGCTGAAGGCGTGGCGTTCGACCGAAAGCCCCGCCTCATTCGCGATCTCGCGCATGAGCATGGCGATGGCGGAGCTGTCGAGCCCGCCGGACAGGCAGGTGCCGACCGGCACGTCGGCCCGCAAATGAATGCGGACGCTCTCCTTCAGCAGCTCTCTGAACCGCTCCGCGGCCTCCGCATGGGTCTGTGGAACCTCAACGGGCTGCTCCAGCGGCTCATAATAGGATTTCTGCCTGAGCGAGCCATCGTCGAGATCGACGATCAGGTTGCGACCTGGCGGCAGACGCAGAATCCCTTCGAAAAAGGTCTCCTCGCCGCAGTCCGATGCTTCATAGTGCAGAAAGTCATGAATGACGCGATCGTTGGCGCGGCGCTCTACGCCCGGCAGCCTGACGAGCTGCTTGATCTCGGAACCGAAGGCGAAGGCATCGGCAGTCTTGACGTAGTAGAGAGGCTTTACACCGAAGCGATCCCGCGAGAGCACCAACCGGCGCGAGCGGCGATCCAGCAAGGCCAACGCCCACATGCCAATGAAGCGCGGGAACGCATCCATGCCCCAGGCCTCATAAGCCTTGAGGATGACCTCCGTATCGGACGAAGTCCGGAAAACAGCGCCTCGCTCCTGCAGTTCATGACGCAACTCGACATAGTTGTAAATTTCGCCGTTGAAGACGATCCAAAGCATGTCCTCATCGGAGGCCATCGGCTGCAGCGCTTCGTTCGAAAGATCGATGATCGCCAGACGCCGATGGCAAAAGAGCACCGACGGCCGGCGCTCGCCCGTCCAACGATCATGCGAGAAGGCCGCAGCACCGCCGGCGTCGGGGCGCGCGTCGAACCAGACCGCGCCCTGACCATCCGGGCCGCGGTGTGCAATGATCTCGGAGCTGTCAAGCAGCTGCCGCTCGGGAACCGTTATCCCGTCCTGGGCGAAATACCCGAAGATGCCGCACATGAACCGGAGATTCTTTCCTACTGTAGCGGGCGCCTTATCAGGCCTGCGTGAGCGGGCTCTTACACCACGGGCGCGGCGGCGTCCAAGGCATTTGCCCGAACGGGGGGGGGCGCGCGGCCAGACCTGATGACTCGGCGCCCGACGGCTCAGCCCATGAGTTCCTTGACTTTCGTCGCGATCAGGTCGCTGGCGTGGCCGGTGCCGTAGTCCGCGATCTCGCGCCGCTCGGCGTATTCGCGGGTCGTCCAGAGGCGGTTCCAGCCCGACTCGATCGTTTCGACCCATTCAGTCTCGTCACGCAGCGTCGTGCACGGGACGCGATGGAAATATGCCTCCTTCTGCAGGCCCCCGGAGTCAGTCATGACGCCGGCAGACTGGTTCACGAGCCATGCCATGTCCAGATAGCCGAGTGGCGCGATAAGGCGGATATTGGCCAGCTTGCGACCCTGCGCCTCCAGCAACTTGCCGGTGCGTGGGTGAACCGGCATAACGACAGGCATGGTCTGGGCTGCCTGCTCAAGCCACGCCAGCACACGCTCGAATCGCTCAGGGTTGTCGGTATTCTCGGCACGGTGGATCGTAGCGACCTGATAGCCCTTGGGGCTCAGGCCCTCCCGGGCCAGGATGCTCGATTCACCACGTGCGCGCGCCACCGCGCTCAAGGTGATGTCGTACATCACGTCGCCTGCATGGTGTACGCCTTGGACGATCCCTTCCGCTGCCAGGTTGTCGACGCCGGCCTGCGTCGGTGACAACAGCAGTGCGGACAGGTGGTCGGCCATGACGCGATTGATCTCTTCAGGCATGCGCCGGTTGAAGGAGCGCAGCCCAGCCTCGACGTGAGCGACCGGGATGTGGAGCTTCGCGGCTGCCAACGCCCCCGCGACGGTCGAGTTCGTGTCACCATAGATCATGACGGCGTCTGGCTTCTCGGCCTGCATGACGATTTCGAGCTTCTCGAGCATGCGGCCCGTCATTGCGCCATGCCCGAGGCTGTTCACCTCGAGGTTGTGCGCGGGAGGAGCGATATCGAGCTCCTGGAAGAAGATATCCGACATGGCCGCATCGAAATGCTGGCCGGTGTGGACGAGGATTTCGCGCACGCCGCCGGCTCGCCGCAATGCATGGCTGACCGGCGCAGCCTTGATGAACTGTGGCCTGGCGCCGACAACGGTGAGAAGAGTGCGGGTCAAGATTGCCTCGTTTCCTGTCGTGGTGTCACAGGCCGTCAGAGCCGGATCGCACCGCCGCAGCCTAGTGCAAGCGGCCGGTTGCCGTGCCGTCCGCCTCAAGCTGGGGAGTCTCGCCTCGGTACAAGGCGTCGAAGATCGGGGAATAGGCCTGCCAGTTGAACGTCTCGCGCGCAAATTCCGTCGCCGCCTGCTTGAGCCGGCTCAGCAGATCCGCATCGTCGGCGAGGCGATGAACGGCCGCGGCAAGGGAACCGCTCTCGCCGACGCGATAGATCAAGCCTGCATGGCCCCATTCGATGACCGAGCGTACATAGGCGAGATCGTTTGAAAGAAGCGCCAGCCCCGCATGCATGTACTGCGCGAGCTTGTTCGGACAAGCATACTCATAGATCATGAAATCGGAAAGATAGGGAATGATGCCAATGTCGGCCTCGGCTGCCGCCGCGACAAGCTCATCTTCCGTGACCGCCGGCAGGAAATAGACCGAGCGATCGAGCAGGCCAAGCCGCGCCGCAAGCTCGCGGCCGCGTCTGCTGTGCTCGTTCTCCGGCCCTCGCAAGAACAGTGCGGCCTTGCGCGGATCGACATGGCGCCAACCCTCGATCACCTCTTCCATGCCCCGCTTCGGCGAATAGCGCCCCTGAACCAGGCATTTGAGCCGGCCATCGGACTGATCGGTCATTGCGGTCCGCATCGGAACGACGGCGACATCCGCCCGCGGCTCGGCATTCGGCACTGCGTAGATCGGCCGGTAGCCATAGGCAGCGCTCATCTGCTCAGCCATGGGCTGGTTGATCGTGACCACCGCATCGGTCCGGCGCAGCAGCAGCCATTCGATAGCTGAGAAGATCCAGATATCGAGCCAGCGCGCATACGGATCGCAATGTGGATAGTACTCATGCGCATCGTAAACGACCCGACAGCCATAGCGCTTGCGCGCGACGACGCCGACCAGCAGCGTGTCTAGGTCGTTGCAGTGGATGGTATCCGGCTTGGTCGGTAGTGAATCGATGTAGCTCGTGAACCAGAGCGCGGGCGGGCCGAACTGCATGCGCAGGAGATTCGAGACGTAAGAAATCCGGGCGCGGAGCGACCCGAGCGAGCGTTCGCGCCGCCGCTCCTCCTCCTCGCCGCTTCCATCCTCTGACGGCCGACGCGCGGGCGCCGAAAGGAAGGGTTCGACGTGCCGTCCCAGCGGATGACGCAGAAGCGCGGAACGGATGCCGAGCGCCGCCTGCCGCATGATCCGAGCAAGTGCCAGTGGCAGCGCTACAAGAAGCAGGAGCAGCGCGAACAAGGGTGAGAGCAACACGGCGACGGGCCAGAGGTGCGGTGGAACCGCCTCCAGAAAGGCACGCGGATAGGCCAGCACCGCGACGAATTTATGCGGCAGGCGAACGAGGCGATAGCCGTCGCCATCCTGCTGCTCGGGCAGCGAGCCCGCGGCATTGTTGAAGCCTAGCACCGTGACGTCGAAGCTTCGCGCAGCAGATGCGGCGGACCACTTCACCCGGGGATCCATCGTCGGTTCGTGCGCGCACAACATCAGCACGCGCAGGCGATCGGCCGTCGCAGACATCTCAGGCAATGGCAGGCTCGGCCGTCGTCATGAACGAGCTCCGCTGGTCGAGAAAGGTCTCGTGCCAGAGCTCCAGCATCAGCATGGCGAAGATCTTGTTGGAAGCGTCGACGGTCCCGTCTTCGTGCTGGCGCAGGATCGCCTCGACAGCCTGCGGTTGGAAGATGCCGCGCCGTTGCAGCCGCGCGGGCGTCAGCAGGTCGCGGACAAAATCGCGTAGCTCGCCGCGCATCCAGATCTTCAGGGGAACGTTGAACCCCTGCTTGCGGCGATAAAGGATGTCGTGAGGGAGGTAAGACTCGAGCGCGGTCTTGACCAGCGCCTTCCCGTTCGTGCCCTGGATCTTGTGTCGCGCCGGAACGGTGAATGCCCATTCGACCAGGCGATGATCCAGGAACGGCACACGACCCTCGAGGCCATTGGCCATCGTCATCCGATCCGCCTTCGTCAGCATCTCGCTGACAAGCGTCGTCTTGATGTCGGCGTAAAGCTTCGATGCCAGCTGCTCGCCCCCCGGTGCCTCCTCGAGGCAGCGCTGCACGGCATTGTCCTGCCAAGCCTCGACCACTTCCGCGGCGAGCTGCGGCTCGAGCAATTCATGGAGCTCGCTATCGTGGAAGGTGATGAAGGCATTCAGATAGCGCTGGTCACGCGACGCCAGGCTGTTGAGCCGATCGGCGAGCCTGCCGGGCAGCACGGAACGCAGCGCAGGATAGCGACGCAGCATGCCAGCCGCCCGCTGGGCGCCCCATGACGCCGCCTTCGGGAGTTCTGGAAAATCGAAATGCCGCCAGACGTAGCCGCCGAAGACCTCGTCGCCGCCGTCGCCGCTCAGTACGACCTTCACATGATCCCGTGCGACCTTCGAGATGAAATAGAGCGCAAACGCCGAAGAGATGGCGAAGGGCTCATCGGCGTGCCATGCGATCTTTGGCAGTGCTTCGACGAGATCGGGAGTCAGCCGGAAGGCGTGGTGCTTCGCGCCGCAATGGTCCGCGACAGCCTGAGCGTAGGGGCTTTCGTCGAATTCTTCGAGGCCGGGGAACGTGATTGAGAAGGTCTCGATCTGATGGTTCGTGACCTTGCCGGCGTGTGCGACGATGGCGCTGGAATCGACGCCGCCTGAAAGGAATGCCCCGACCGGCACGTCCGCAACCATGTGAGACGAAACGGCCTCAGCAAAGCGCTGCTGGAAACCTGAGACGGCCGCCTCATAGCTCATGCCCTCGTCGATCGCGACCGGCAACGTCCAATAGGGACGCTCGCGCACCCCTTCGGCGTCGGCGACGATCAGATGGCCGGGCTGCAGCTTGCGGATACCGCGAAAGATGGAGCGCGGATCGGGAACGCTGAGCAGATGCAGATAGTCACCGAGCGCGATCCGGTCGAGCTCGGTTTCTGTCCGGGGATCGGCCAGCAGCGCTTTCATTTCCGAAGCGAAGAGCAAGCGCTCCCGATCATGCGTGACATAGAGCGGCTTGATCCCGAGCCGGTCGCGGGCCAAGACGAGCCGCCGCCGTCGTCCGTCCCAGATCGCCAGCGCGAACATCCCCTGGAGCTCAGAGAAGCAGGCATCGCCCTTCTCCTCGTAGAGCCGCAGGATCACCTCAGTGTCCGAGGTCGAGCGGAAGCGATGGCCTCTGCCCCTCATCCCCTGGGCCAGCTCACGATAGTTGTAGCACTCGCCATTGTAGACGATGACGATGCTGCCATCGTCGTTCGTCATCGGCTGATGACCGCCATTGCTGATGTCGATGATCGAGAGGCGGCGATGCCCGAACGCGACAGGGCCGACGACCTCGTATCCGGCGTCATCCGGCCCACGATGAGCGAGCAGGTCGGTCATCCGCTGGAGCAGAGGTCGCGGCGGGCGTGCTGCCGGATCGAACTGAAATATCCCGGCTATGCCACACATATCGCGGTTCCTGCTGCCTCCTGCCTTCTGCGGTACCACGCTCACGCGACAGCTACCGCAGCGCCTTATAGGCCAGCAGACCCCTTTCGACAATTCGGCTGGCTAGCCTCGCACGGGTCGTAAGCATTTCTGGAACGGAAGAAGCGACATCCGGCTTTTGGACAGCGTCGCCTGGAATCGACGACAAGGCAGGCTTCTGCCCACATCGTGGCCATGGGGCTCCTGCGACAAGAACTCCAGATGCAGTGATTGACCATAAAGCTCTCATCCAGATAGAGAGGCGGCTTGATGGCATCCGGTCGGCATCAGCCGCGGTGGAGCTCGGAGACCATCACTGCGCGTGGAGAAGACGTCGGGCAAGCAGCGTTCGGAGCCGCGGGCCATTTATTCCGAGCGGGCGAGCCAAAGGGCTGTCGTCAACAGGGTTTCTATGAAGCATTCCAGTGGATATTTGCGGTCGCACGGGTGGCTCCTGTTGCGTATCGCCCGCAGCGAAATCGCATCACGTTTTGCTGGATCGCTGCTGGGCGCCGGGTGGGCCGTGGTTACGCCCGTGCTGATGCTGTTGATCTACGCAGTCGTCTACCTCCTCGTGCTGAGGGTCCAGGTCCAGGGCATGACGAGCGCAGGCTATGTCGTGCTGATCTTCACCGGCCTCGTGCCCTTTCTCATGACGAGCGAGGCGCTGAACAATGGCGTCTCCTCCGTGGTGGCGAACCGGGCCGTGTTGGCCAACACGGTATTCCCGATCGACCTCGTCCCAGTCAAAGCGGTCGTTCTGGCGCAAGTCACGATGATAACGGGTCTAGTTGTTGTTTTGGTTGCGGCCGCTTTCCTTGGTGATCTTAAGGCAACGGCGCTTTTGTTGCCGATCATCTGGCTTCTGCATGTCCTATTTTTGGTTGGATTGCTCTGGTTGCTTTCCCTGATTAATATCGTATTTCGCGATCTGCAGAATTTCGTCGGCGTTGTCCTGATGCTCTTGATGATCGCGTCTCCGATCGCCTATACGCCGGAGATGGTGCCGAACGGATTGAAGCTGATCATTACGCTCAATCCTATTGCCTATTACATTATTGCATATCAGGATATTATTGTATTCGGGAAGATGCCGAGCGTTCAACTCTGGATCAGCTTGATTTTGATGTCGTCTGTAACTTTCGTGGGCGGAGGCTACTTTTTTGTGCGCGCGAAGCGGAGCTTGATCGATTATGTCTAAACCGCTCGCCGTTGAGTTTCAGAATGTCGGGAAGATGTATAAGCTCTACAAGGATCGGAAACATAGTTTTATTGATCTTGTTGGAGCTTCGAAGATACTTCCGTTCTACAAATCCAAGGTCGACGAATTCTGGGCTCTGCGGGATGTCAGCTTCCAGCTCGAAGCCGGGTCGCGCCTGGGCATCGTCGGTCGCAACGGCGCCGGCAAGACAACGCTCCTGAAGCTTCTCACCGGCAATATCACTCCAACGGAAGGTCAGGTCACCGTCAATGGTGAGGTCCAAGCGCTTCTCGAAGCGGGGGCGGGCTTTCATCCCGAATTCACCGGTTACGAGAATGTCGAGGCGGCGCTGACGCAGGCCGGCTTGAGCCGCGCAGCCATCAAGGAGGCGACCGCGGAAATCACTGAATTCACTGAGCTCGGTGAATTCATGAATCAGCCGTTTAAAGCCTACTCGGCCGGAATGCAGGCAAGGCTGGTGTTCACGACGGCAACCACGATCAAGCCCAATATTCTGATCGTCGATGAAATTCTGGGGGCTGGCGACGCCTATTTCGCGGTCAAATCTCGGCAACGCATGCGCACCCTTGTGGAGAGCGGCGCCTCGATCTTGCTGGTGTCGCACTCCTTGGACCAGGTCCTGCAGTTTTGCGATCAAGCCATATGGCTTGAGAGAGGTCGCGTCGTGTTGCGCGGCTCCAGCTTGGAAGTCGTGAAAGCCTATCAGGAGTTCGTCCACGAACTTCAGGACAAGCAGATCAAGGCCGCGAACCAGCGCCGACATTACGGCTTCCGGGATGCCGTGGAGATCGAGCATTTCGCCGAGACCTTTATCGCCGTTCTGAGGGCGAAAGGCCCACAGGGAGCCTCGGCCGACATCTCGCGCGTGGAGTTGCTCGCAGATGGCGTGCCGGTCGACACGGTCAGGTTAGGCGCCCCCCAGGATTCCGATTCGTCGCAGTTCGCCTATGTCGCTCTGAACACCGGCAACTGGCAGTCGCCGAGGGATGACAACGAGACACCCTTCCGGAGCCTGAAGCCCGAATCGCTGGGCGAGCTCGTGTTCCGGACCCTGCCTCTGGATCCAAAATCCCGATACAGCTTCCGCGTTCACTATCGCTGCACAGGCGAAGCTCGGCTGAGCTTCGCCTTTTCGCGAAACGGCAGATTGGTCCTTTCGGACGTGCAACTGCCGGCGTCCAAGGGCGGCTGGGTCAGTGAAAATATAGAACTGAAGCTCGTCTTCCCCCACGGCGCGTCCGCGGGGGCGGAGCAGGGCGAAGGCCAGACCCAGGCCGATCTCCAGTCGGAGGTCGCTCGAGCGGCGTCAATCGACGCGGAGGGGGTGAGCAATCAAGGCCGCGAGGAGCAGTCCCAGCAGCCGCTCACCGTGCGCCGCTGGTCCGGCGAGGGCAGTCTGCTTGTCGAAGGACTGTCCTTCCAGAACGGCAAGGGCGAGGATAAGGCGGTCTTCACTGTCGGCGAAACGGTTACTCTGGCGTTGGACGTCCGTGCGACGCGCAATGGCAAATTGCCGCTCGTCGTCGGTGTTGTCGTTTACACGCTCGATGGAATTACGGTGAGCCAGAACATTTCGCCGGGCTATGAACTCGACGTACACAGTCAGGAGATCGTCAGGATCTCACTGGATTATCCTGCGCTCAATCTGAGAAATGGCCGATATGTCATTTCTATCTCGCTGCACAAGGATCTCGACCCGCATCATCCCGAGCTGACGGAGCGCTACGATCTTGTTGCTCAGAGCTACCAGTTCGAGATCGTCGGCAATCCGCCGCTGCGCAGCGGATTGGTCGAGCTTCCGGCCCAGTGGCGGCGATAACAGCGATCAGACTCGGCGAACAGAGCAACCTGCCGCCGGGTTGCCCTTAGGCTTGTGCTCCTCGCACTCGCCCGGATGGCCCGCGCGGCAGCCCTCGCTCGTGGATGAGCGCCTGTCGAACGGCCGGCACGAGACGTCGAACTAGGCCCGTTTGAATCCGCGCGCCGCCCACGACATTTCGTTCACCCAGGCCAGCTGTATTCTTTCCAAACCCGCTTCCCTCATGAGGGCCTCGACCTCATCCTTCCGCCAATAATTGGCGATCTTGGGAAGCATCTGATCAAACACGATCGAGCGCAGATGCGAGAACGTGAACCCTCGCAAAAGGCCGAAATACTTTATCGGCGTCAGGCCCATCCGCAGAAACAGCCAGAGAACTGCAGTTGGATAGAGCGAGAGGTGATGCACGAGAGAGATCGGCATCCGGCTGAACAGAAGCTTCCGCGCCGGGTTCAGCGCCCAAATCAACCAGCCGTTGTTTTCCCGCCCATACACCCAGATTGCTATCTGGCCACCGGCCTTGACGGACCTGACCATCTCGGCGAGTGCGCGCTCAGGAAATTCAAGATGATGGATGACGCCGATCGAAAAGGCGATATCGATCTCGCTGGTCCAGGGTAGTTCATAAGCGCTACTCTCGAGCACCTCGCAATTGGCGAAAGAAGCAAGATTTGCACGCGCGCTCGCCAGCGAGCGTGCGTCGACATCGAGCGCGTGCCCCTGCGCGGCGCCGTAACTCAGTGGCCAGTAGCTGTTGCGCCCCATGCCGCAGCCGACGTCCACGAAGCGTTTGCCGCGCCAGTCATCAGACTCGTAGAACGGGAGCCAACGTCGGAACTGCTCCTCGTACTCCGGCTTGATGTCCGAGTAACGGCCCCACTCGTAGCCAAAGCGCTCAGGTGAGCCGCCGGCCACATTCGGATTGATCATCCCTTGTCAGCCCTTGAGTTCGCGTCCGTGCCCGGTCGCAGTCGAAAGTGAAGCGCTCCGCTGCACATTGCCTGGCAAAGGCGCGGAACCGTTAGCCTGTCGCGCCGTCGACCGACAATCCCACGATCAGAATTCCAATCCCGATGAAGGCAATGCCCAGCCATCGGACCAGAGGTATCGGCTCAGACAGGATCAAGGAGGAAGCCACGATCACGGAGACGAACTGAGCCGCGGCAAGCGATTGCGCGATATTAAGCGGAAGCGTGCGCAGAACCCAAGCATACAGGACGGCCGCCGCACCAAAGAAAAGAAACCCGAAGATAATCCCAGGCTCGAGCAGCGACGACAGAAGCGAACTCGAGGCGCTCTCAGCCATCGCTCCGCGTTTTAGGAGCAGATTGGCCGCCACCGTGCAAGAGATCATCGCGACGAGCGAGGCCAGCACCGAAGGCGTCATTGTGGCTTCCCCTTTGTCGCCTTGCCAATGACTTGGAGTCCTGCGCCACCCAAGCCGGGCACCCTCAACGTCCAGGCATCCACCGTGGTCGCGAAGCGCGTGAGCGCTCCAATGCCCGGAAGATATTGGAACGCCCGATTGAAAACGAGGACGTCGCTGTTCATGAAAAGGCAAAAGCCTAGGAAGCCGTGGGTCTTCCAGTGAACCGAGCGCAGCCCGGCCTCTTCCAACACAGGCACGGTTTCGACAAGGCGCAACGGGCGTTCGTTGACGTGGTCAAGTGCCGGCGAAAGCCTGTAAACCACTGCGCGCAAGGCTCGCCAGACGAAGAAATCACTGACCGGCTCCCGATAAATGAACGACCCGCCGGGCTTAAGAACGCGGTGCACCTCCGCAAAAAGAGCCGCCCGATCGTTCACGTGGTGAATGCCCCCGAGCATGAAGATATGGTCGAAGGCCTCCGATGCGAGCGGCAGCCGCGTGGCATCGCCCTGGACAAAAAGCAGATTGGGAAGTGCGTGTTCCTCGCGGGCCTTACGAAGCATGCCCAGCGAAATGTCCACGCCGACACCGCGGTCCACCTTCGATCCGATGAGCTTGAAGGACTCTCCG
This sequence comes from Allobosea sp. TND4EK4, assembly GCF_900156025.1. Lineage (GTDB taxonomy): Bacteria > Pseudomonadota > Alphaproteobacteria > Rhizobiales > Beijerinckiaceae > Allobosea. The sequence continues at coordinate 3,735 of NZ_FTMO01000012.1, read as the reverse complement.
TGGCCGCAGCAGATTTCGGCGACGGTGTTGAGCTGGGCTCCGCCGATCGCGTTGAGCAATTCCCGATCGAGATACTTCATGTATTCGATCGTGTGCGGATAAGATAAATTGGTCAGATAGGTCTCGGCGATCCGGTCATAATGCGCCTGCTGTTGCCGCGCCTCCGCGGACAGCAAGGACTCCGCAAAAACCGGAATGCCGTCATGCGATATGGCATACTGCTGATCGGGCGATCGCAACGAGCGTCGATCCGGCGACAGCGTGATCGGCGCGTCGGAGGCCGGGCAACGCAGGAGATCCAAAAAGCGCGGCAAGGACACGAGTTGGTCGCTCGCCGCGCTTTTCTCTGAATGGACGCTATCGGTCACCAGACGTACCTTTGTCTCGTATTTCTATCGCTGTTTTGCTTTGGCCATAACCAGCGCGGAAACGCCGAAAGGTGGCCGCAGATACGGCGCGACGGTTATGTCGGCATGGAAGATCCTGCCTAATAGCCCGTTCAGAAAAGGGGAGTTCACTTCCGCTTCGCTCTTCAGCTTGACCTTGAACAGCTTCAGCAGGCGCCGCGCCAGCAGAATTGGAATGAATAAGATAAAATTGAAATAATATGAGCGTATTGGAACCAAGTTCGGGCGCTGGATGAGTCGAAGGAGCTGCGGCATGCGATAGCGTCGTTTGTGATGAGCGACGATATCCTGAAGCCCCCACAGCATAGTGAAAGTCGGCACAGTGATCAGGACATGGCCGCCGGGCTTCAGGACGCGGGCGATCTCCGCCGCAGCCTGCGCATCGTCTTCGACATGCTCCAGAACGTCGGTCGCCAACACCAAATCGAAACCGCCAGACTCGAAGGGCAGATCGCAGACATCGCCCTTGACGACCTCGGGCAGCCCTTTGGCCGCGGTCCAGCGAAGGGATTCCTCGCTCGAATCCAGGCCGAGCACATGCGTATAGCCCGCATCCCGCAGCATACGCAGGTTCGTACCGGTGCTCGTGCCGACATCCAGGATCCGCGCGTCCTTCGGCAAATGAAGGCGCCCGATCTCCGCGAGAAACAATGATCGCCGACCGACGAACCACCAATGTGATTCCTCATAGGCAGCCTCGATCTCGTACGTACCTACGTCCATCACGCCGGCCTTGATTTGTCAGGAGCCAAGAGCCCGGGAACGTCCGTTCGCAACGCTTCCGAGTGATGGCCGCAAGGATACTGATTCAACCCCGTTCCCTTCCGGCGCTCGCATTGAGCCAGCGCTTGGTCGTCTGCCGACCTGGTTCAGATCATCCGCATCCATCTCACGGACGTCAGACCACTTCGCCGAGGCCGCCTGGACTGTCAACAGCGCGTGAGCGGGACGAGCAGGGCGCATGGCTCTGCGGGCCCGGATTGGCACAAGGCGCGTCGCCCGTGCGCCCGTTCAACCCGCCAGCCGACTTTGCATGCTGAGCCAGGTCCAAAGGAACAGCCGATAATCGGCGCGCCCCGAACGATGATCTGCCCAGGCGCGGCGCACGAATTCGAGGTTGACCCCTTCCACGGGAGCTAATGGCGGTTCACTGGGAACCTCCTTCAGCCAACGCGCGAGCGGGATACCGAATCCCTTCTTCTTGCGATCCACGATCGATCTTGGCAGCAGCCGCCGCGCCACCTGCTTCAACAAGTACTTCCGCTCGCCGCCGCGGAGCTTGAAGTGGTTTGGCAGCCGGCGGCAGAAATCCACGATGTCGTTGTCAAGGAATACAGCGCGCGTTTCAAGAGAATGCATCATTGCGGCGCGATCCACCTTCATCAGGATGTCGTCCTGAAGATAGTAGCGCGTGAAGAATTCGAGCGAGCGGTCGACGTCGTTCTTGCCCGAGCCGGTCTCCCAGAGTTCGATCGCTTCGCTGTAGAGATCGTCGTAACGGACGGGCTCCTCGCAAAAGCTTGCAAACTCGGATGGCTCGAGCGGGGACATCCAGACAGGAAGACGGATGTTGTCGGGATACGACAACCCCATCAATGACCGCCTGACCTTGAAGTCGATGCTCATGTTCTTGTGGGAGATCGGCAACAAATCTGCCAGCCGGCGCAGGCCGCGGTGTGACCAGGCCGGAACCAGCCGGTCGTAGGCAGCCGCAGGTCGCAAAGCCAAGAACGGATCATAGCCCGCGAAGAGTTCGTCGCCGCCATCGCCCGAGAGCGCTACGGTAACGCTCTCGCGGGCGAAGGCCGACAGCATCGCCGTGGGCAAGATCGAGGCGTCGCCAAGCGGCTCGTCGAGGGCTGACAGGACACTGGGAATGAGATCGCGCGCCTTGTGCATGTCGAGGCGCCGCTCGTGATGCCTCGAGCCGACATGCTCGGCGACGATCCGGGCGTGCGCACTCTCGTCGAACGAGGGCTCGGCAAAGCCGATGGTGAAGGTCTCGAACGCACTGCCCTTCCGCTTGCTTGCCAGCGCCGCAAGGACGATGCTGGAATCCAGGCCGCCCGACAGAAAGACGCCGAGGGGGACGTCGCTCATGAGCCGTCGCTGCGCGCCCTGTATCAGCAATTCCGTGAGCTCTTCGACCAGGCGCGGCTCGTCCGCCTCTGTCAGGCTGTCGTCCGGCTCCAGCGAAAAACGCCAGTAAGCGCGCGTCTCGACTGTTTCCGTCGCCAAGTCGAACCGCAGCCAATGACCGCCCGGAAGCTTGTGCATGCCTTCGTGGATCGCGCGCGGCGACGGGATGTAGCCGTAGGCGAAGAGCTTCTGCACGGAGCGCCGATCGAAGGAGCGGTTGACGCCCGGATGCGCCGTCAGCGCCTTGGCCTCGCTTGCGAATGCGAACAGCCCGCTACGCGCCGTGTAATAGAGCGGCTTCTCTCCGAACCGATCGCGCGCGAGGAACAGGCACCCCTGCCGCCGATCAAAGATCGCAAAGGCGAACATGCCATTGAGGCGACGGGGCAAATCGGTACCCCACTCCTCCCAGCCATGAACCAGAACCTCGGTGTCGGAATGATCCGAAGTGAAACGATGGCCCCGGCTGATCAGCTCCGCGCGCAATTCCAAGTGATTGTAGATTTCACCATTGTAGACGATGCCGACCTGGCCGTCCTCATTCCACATCGGCTGATGGCCGGCGGCCAAGTCGACGATCGCCAGGCGGCGATGGCCGAGAAAAACCGGCGCGCCCGCCTCGACATGGTAACCGCTGCCATCCGGGCCCCGATGCGCGAGCGCACTCGTCATGCGCTCGAGATCGGTGCGGTCCCCACGGCCGAAAAAGCCAGCGATGCCGCACATCGCTAGATTTTCTCGCCCATGTTGATCGTGCCACGCACATGATAGGCGTGGCGCCCTTGCGACTCGAAATAGGTCCGCACGAGAATTTCCGCGAGGATGCCGAGGAGAATGGTCATCACCGCAAGCAAGAAAAGCATCGCCGAGAGCACCGGCATCGGCGTCAGGATCATCGAGATGCCTTCAACAATCTTCATCCACAGCATCAAGATCAGAGAAACGATGGACCCCAACATAAAGAGCGCGGCAGCCCCACCGAAGACGTAAATTGGCTTAACTAGATATTGAGAGAAAAACTTAATAACGATCAAATCAAGGACGACTTTAAAAATCCGGTTCAGCCCGTATTTGGACCTGCCGAATTTACGCGCTGTCCGCCGTCAGCACCAATGGCACAGATTTGAGGTTGTGATTTAAGGAGGATTTGGGCTTCGTCGTAGTGACGAAGGAACGAAGATGAAGCCCA
>NZ_FTMO01000018.1 GCF_900156025.1 Allobosea sp. TND4EK4 | reverse complement strand
CCCCAGTCCCTCAGGAAGCGAAGAAGAAGGCGCCGCTCAGCGGCGGCGCCGTCTCGATGGGCGGTTTATAGGCGACACCCCTTTCGCATGTCAACACGGTCGATGAACTTTTTTTGACGGCGCTCGTTTTTCCTCTCCGTGGCCATCGCGGGTGGGTGCGTAGACGGGGCGCACGCTCCTCGCGGGAGCGGGCTTCCGACAGGCTTCGCCAGCCGCTCGGCCCTTCGACGCCTCATATCTTCGGATCTCTCGACCCAGTCCCTTTTCGGCCGGTCCCCACGCGCGGGCGCACGTTCGCGCCTCCATGCCACAAGGGTTCTTCGTCCGGGCTGGTCGTTCTTCGCAAAACAGCCTCAATCCCCCTCCACAGCAGCCCGCGCCGGGCGCCGGATTGATTCCGGCCCGCGACACGGGCATGGTGCGGGCACGCCGTCGTTCAGAGCGCGCTCCGGGCCGCCTCGCTCCAGCGGGGTCTTCGATCAGGGTCAAGACAGCAACCGATGAACGCCCATCCCGAGTTCGCGCAACCGGTCGAGCCGCTCGCCCCCGAGGCGGCGGCCCTTCTGGTCGATCTCGGGATCGAACCGCCGATCCAGCCCGTCGATTCTCGCCAGCAGCCGCTCGATCGCCGCGGCGTCTCGTTGCGCTGGCTCTTTGCCTGCGCCCTCGTCGGCTCCTGCGGCGCCGCCCTGCTGGGTGCGGCCATCCTGGTCGCGATGCGCGGCGATACGAGCTATCCCGAGCAGCCGGAGCTGGTGCAGATCCGCTCGTCGTCCGCAGCGGGCGATGGCGGCGGCGCCCGCAAGGCCGACAAAGTGGTTGCCGAGCAGCCCGTCCTGTCCGCCCGCCACGCGATGCGGGCCCCGATGTCCCAACGCGTCGGCGCGCGCGAGGTCATCAAGGTCAGGCCCTTCGTCAGGCTGGCGACGAACCTGTCCCTGACCAGCGGCGTCTATGCGAGCAATATCCCGCCCTTCAATCCGCTCAGGCTCTTCGCGGAAGGGGGCCAGCCCGACGAGCGCTATGCCGAACCAGTGCAGGACACCGCGGACGCCGACGTCACCATCGTCAAGCGCGACCTCGCTGACATTCTCATCCCGGAGGCCAAGCCGCGCCTCAGCGACGCCGAGGTGATCTCCCAGATCGAGGAAGAGCGCGCCAACGCCAATTCGGGACGCCAGCGCAGCCTGCCGATCGCGCCGCAGCTCATGCTGAGTCGCACATTGACTGGCGCCGCGCCGATGAGCGGCGACATCCTGGGATACGCGCCGACCAACGACACCCGCTTCTCGGGGATCGAGGTGCGCGTCGTGCCCGAGAACGTGACCAACGCTCCGAAGACGCCCATCCCGGCCTCGCGCGAGCCTCTGGTCGAGGACAAGCTCGTGCTCGCCAGGCGCGGCGAGAATTTCGAGCAGACGATGCGCAGCGCCGGCGCCCCGCCCGAGCAGATCCGGGCGATGCTGTCGGCCTTCGGCAACCGGCTGAAGACCTCGGCCCTGCCCGATGGCCAGGTGCTGCAGGTGCTGTACGCGCCCGGGCCCAAGCCCGGCGACCAGCGCCAGATCATGCGCGTCTCGCTGCTGACCAACGGCCAGCCCGACGGCACCATCGCGATGAATGACAAGGGCCAGTTCGTCGCGCTCAACATTCCTCAGCAGGATGCCGCCGCGCAGCAGCGCAACCAGCGCCGCAATGCCGAGGGCGAGGAGGACGAGGACAACGAAGGCGGCACCCGACTCTATGAGAGCCTTTACGAGACCGCTGCCCGCCACGATCTGCCCAGGCCGCTGGTCGACGAGCTGGTGCGCATCTTCTCCTATGATCTCGACTTCCAGCAGCGCGTCCATGGCGGCGACAATCTGGAGGTGATCTTCACCGAGGAGGAAGAAGGCGAGCGTTCCGAGATCCTCTCCGCCAGCCTCACCGTCAATGGCGAGACACGCCGCGTCTATCGTTACCAGTCGCCCGAGGACGGACTGATCGATTATTTCGACGATGACGGGAAGTCGCTGAAGAAGTTCCTGCTGCGCAAGCCGATCGCCGAGGGCGAACTGCGCTCCGGCTTCGGCATGCGCTATCACCCGATCATGCGCTATTCGAAGATGCATACCGGCGTCGACTGGGCGAACCGCATCGGCACGCCGATCCTCGCCGCCGGCAACGGCACCGTCAGGGAAGCCGGCTGGTCGTCCGGCTACGGCAAGCACACGGTGATCGAGCATGCCAACGGCTATGTCACCACCTATTCGCACCAGTCGAACTTCGCCCCCGGCATCGTGAAGGGCGCCAAGGTCCGCCAGGGCCAGGTCATCGGCTATCTCGGCTCGACCGGCCTCTCCACCGGCCCGCATCTGCACTACGAGGTGCTGGTCAACGGCAATTTCGTGAATCCGCTGAAGATCCGCGTGCCGCGCGGGCGCGAGCTGCAGGGCCCGATGCTGGCGGAATTCAAGCGCCAGCGCGACGAGGTCCGCGGGCTGATCGAGAAGGCTGGCGGCGCCGTCGCCCAGTTGCGCTGAACGCATGACGGAGGAGCGCGTTGCCGCCTTCTCCGCGTGGGGCAGTTGACAAGGCCGGTCTGAATCGACACCGCGGGGAACGCCTTCTCTGTTCCTTCGCCGCAGATCCTCGGCTCATGCTCTCTGCCCTGCTCGCCTCTTTCCTGGTCGTCCTGCCGGTCTTCGCGCTGATCGGGCTGGGTTATGGCGCGCGCTGGTCAAGGCTGCTGCGCGAGACGACGGGCGAGGGCCTGTCCGACTTCGTCTTCGTGCTTGCGGTGCCCTGCCTGCTCTTCCGGACGCTGGCCAAGGCCGACATCCCCGACAGCCAGCCCTGGGGCTACTGGATCGCCTATTTTGCCGGGCTCGCCGTGGTCTGGGCACTGGCGATGCTGCTCGCCAGCCGCTTCTTCGCCCGCAAGGGGCCGGAACTGGTGGTTTCGGGCTTCGCCGCGGCCCAGTCGAACACTGTCTTCGTCGGCGTGCCGATGATCCTCAAGGCCTATGGCGATGCCGGCGCGGTGCCGCTCGGGCTGCTCCTGGCCGTGCATCTGCCGGTGACGATGACCATGGCGACGCTGCTGGCCGAGGGGCGCTCGACTTCCGTGCCGATGCTGCTGCGGCGCCTCTTCGGCCACCCGATCATTATCGGCATCCTGCTCGGCTCAGCTGTCAGGCCTTTCGTCGGCCAGATCCCGCAGCCCTTCTGGACGATCGTCGACCTGCTCGCCGCCGCCGCCGTTCCCTGCGCGTTGATCAGCCTCGGCATCGCGATGCGACGCTACGGTCTGGAATCGGGCCTGGCCCTTCCGGCGGTGCTGAGCGCCCTGAAACTGGGGCTGCACCCGCTCCTGGTGTTCTGGCTGGCGACGCGGGTGTTCGAGATGCCGGCCCACTGGTCGGGCGTCGCGGTGCTCTTCGCCGCCTGCCCCTGCGGCATCAACGCCTATCTCTTCGCCGAGCGCTATCGCCAGGGCGTCGCCGACGCATCGAGCGCGATCACGCTCTCGACGCTGCTCTCGCTGTTCACCACCGCCGGCTGGCTGACCTATCTCGGCGTCGGCTGAGGCGCGTCAGGCGAATCCGAGCCTCAGCCGGATCGAAGACGGCGTCTCTCCCGCCTCCCTGAGCTCTGCAAGGCTTGTCGAGCCCCGGCTCTTGGCGAGCTTTCGCCCATCCTCGTCCAGCAGCAGCCGGTGGAAATGATAGAGCGGCGTCGGCAACCCCAGCAGGCGCTGCAGCAGGACATGGATATCGGTCGCGGCTTCCAGGTCTTGGCCACGCACCACATGCGTCACGCCCTGCGCCGCGTCGTCGAGAACGACGGCGAGGTGATAGCTCGTCGGAACGTCCTTGCGCGCCAGCACCACATCGCCCCAGCGGGCCGGATCGACCGGGACGGCGCGGTCGCCGCCCTCACTGTCGAAGGCACGGTAACCGAGCCCCTCGCCCGAGGCCGCCAGCGCGGCCTTCATGTCGAGTCGCAGCACATGAGGCTCGCACGCCGCCCGGCGCGCCGCCTCGTCCGGCGCGATCGCCTTGCAGGCGCCGGAATAGAGCGGCGCGCCGTCCGGATCCACCGGACAGGCCCGCCCGCTCCGAGCCTCGAAAGCCGCAACCTCGCGGTGGATGTCCTGCCGCGAGCAGAAGCAGGGATAAAGGAGCCGGCGGGCGCTCAGCCGCGCCAGCGCCGCCCGGTAATCCTGGAAATGCTCCGATTGCCGTCGCACCGGACCATCGAAGCGAATTCCGAGCCAGTCCAGGTCCGCCACGATCCCGGATACGAATTCGGGGCGGCACCGGCCCAGGTCGATATCCTCGATCCTCAGCAAAAGCAGGCCGCCGAGCCGCAGCGCCATGGCCTCGTTGGTCAACGCCGACAGCGCATGGCCGAGATGGAGCCGCCCGTTCGGACTGGGCGCGAAGCGCAGGACGGGTTGAGGGGAATCGGGTGGAATGCTGGCCATCGTTGCGATCTTGAGCTCTCTTCCTTCTAGAAGCAGCCTGGCTCGCGACCAAGCGCTGCTGACGGAGCATGTCTCGCCCCGTCGTCAACCTCGGATGATCATGACCCTTCGCATCACCAGCAATGCCGATCTCGAGGAGGGCATGGCGGCGCTCGCTGCCCTTCATCCCCATTGGGAGGCGCTGGTCGCCCGCACCGGCCTTCCGCCTCTGCGGCTGCGCGAAGGCGGGTTCTCCGGGCTGGCGAGCATCATCGTCTCGCAGCAACTCTCTGTCGCCAGCGCACGGGCTGTTTGGACGCGCTTCTCAAGCGTCTTCGTGCCGCTGACGCCGGAGCGCTTCCTGGCGGCGAGCGATGACGACATGCGCCTGTCGGGGCTCTCGCGTCCGAAGCAGCGGGCCCTCGCTGCGCTCGCAGCCGCCCTTGTCGAGAAGCGCCTTGTTCTGGAAGCCTTGCAGGACATGACGGCGGAGGATGTGCATCTCGCCCTCACCGCGATTTCCGGCATCGGCCCCTGGACGGCCGATGTCTATCTGCTCTTCTGCCTCGGCCACCGCGACGGCTTCGCGGCGGGAGACCTCGCCGTGCAGGAGGCCGCGCGTCACGCCTTCGGCCTGCCGGCCCGGCCCAAGGCCGGGGAACTGGCGGCGATGGCGGAGGCCTGGCGACCCTGGCGCGGCGTGGCTGCGCGCCTGCTCTGGGCGGATTATGCCGTGCTCAAGAAGCGCGAAGGCATCGACGCGTGAGCACTGCTCAAGCGCGCACGACCTTGAGCGCGGCCTGCGCCGCCGAGCGCAGCATCGCCGTGTCGCTCATCACGGTGACCATCCGCGCGCCGAGATCGAGCGCGGCCTTGGCCCGCTCGGCCGAGGGCGCATAGACCGCGACCGGCTTGCCGGCGGCCGAGGCGCGGGCGACGATGTGCTTGATCGCCTGGTCGACTTCCGGCGCGGTCGCATCGACCCGCTTCCCGTCGAACAGCGCGATCGAGAGATCGGAAGGACCGACGAAGACTGCGTCGATTCCCTCGAGCGCCAGGATATCATCGAGAATCGCCATCGCCTCGCGCGTCTCGATCATCGCGAACGACATCGAGAAGCCGTTGGCCTCGCGCAGATAGGCGTTGGGGTCGAGCCCGGACGCCCCCAGCCCGCCATAGCTGCCCCAGCTCCGCTCGCCCATCGGCGGATATTTCGCATAGGCCGCGAAGGTGCGCGCATCCTCCATCGTGTTGATCATCGGCGCGATGACACCCGAGGCGCCGGAATCGAACAACTTCGAGACGTTCTGGAATTCGCCGACGGGAATGCGGGCGATGGCTGGCTTGCCGGCCGCATTGACCAGCGGAATCGCGCGGATCGCGTCGCCCAGCTGCATCGGCCCATGCTGCATGTCGAGCGTGACGGCGTCGAAGCCCTCCTGCGCCAGGATCGCGGCCGTCGAGACATCCGGAAGCCCGCACCAGGCCGAGACGACGGTCTCGCCCCGCGCGAAGCGATCGGCGAGCGAGGACAGGACGGTGGGCTTGGCCATGATGCGTTGATCCCTGAGACTTCCCGCGCTTGGTTCCGGCGGGTGGGCAGAGGATGAGCAGGCGGGAGCCCAAAAAGCAAACGGGCGCCCATGCGCCCGTTTCAATCACGATCTGCGTCGGCAGCAGCGATCAGCGACCGGCCTGGATCTCCTCGGCCGCCTGGATCAGCAGCTCGGTCATCACGCGGCGAATTTCGGAATCGGGCACCGAGACGCCGGCCAGCGTGAAATCGTTCTTCACCTTGCGCAGCACATCCTCGTCGCCGGCCTCCTCGAAATCGGCGATCACCACCGTCTTGGCATAGGCGTCGGCATCCGCACCGCTCTTGCCGAGCTTCTCGGCGGCCCACAGTCCGAGCAGCTTGTTGCGCCGCGCGTTGGCCTTGAAGCGCAGGTCCTCGTCATGGGCGAACTTGTTCTCGAAGGCGTCCTTGCGCTGTTCGAAGGTGGTCATGCGGCGTCTTGCTCCTGTACGCAGCTGCAAATGGCGTCGTCTCTCCTTATATAGAGAGTGTTTCCGACCCCAGCCAGCCTCCTGTGGCCGCGATCCGCGCTTTAAGCCTGTCGGCATCGCAAGAGGCCCGGTTTGTTGCGTTTGCGGCCGAGAGGCTCCATATAGCAGCCGCATGCTGCGCCTTACGGCGCCACAGCTTCAAGCCGGCACCGAGCCGACATGATCAGGGGCCAGATCCCGCCGCGATCAATCGCGTCCAGAGAAGGGCCGACCTTTGGATTTCCTCAAGCCACGGTACATCCCCATGAATCGCCGCCGTCGCATCTACGAAGGCAAGGCGAAGGTCCTTTATGAAGGACCTGAGCCCGGTACGCTGATCCAGCATTTCAAGGACGACGCCACTGCCTTCAACGCGAAGAAGCACGAAGTCATCGACGGCAAGGGCGTGCTCAACAACCGCATTTCCGAGCACATCTTCTCGAACCTGAACGACATCGGCGTTCCGACGCATTTCATCCGCCGGCTGAACATGCGCGAGCAGCTCATCCGCGAGGTCGAGATCATTCCGCTCGAGGTGGTGGTCCGCAACATTGCCGCCGGCTCGCTCTCGGAACGGCTCGGGCTCGAGGAGGGCACGCAGCTGCCCCGCTCGATCATCGAGTTCTATTACAAGAACGACGCGCTCAAGAACCCGATGGTTTCGGAAGAGCACATCACGGCCTTCGGCTGGGCGACTCCGCAGGAGATCGACGACATCATGGCGCTCGCCATCCGCGTCAACGACTTCCTCTCCGGTCTCTTCCTCGGCGCCGGCATCCGCCTCGTCGATTTCAAGATGGAGACGGGCCGGCTCTGGGAGGGCGAGATGATGCGGATCGTCGTCGCTGACGAGATCAGCCCGGATTGCTGCCGCCTCTGGGACGTCCGCTCCAAGGACAAGCTGGACAAGGACCGCTTCCGCCGCGACATGGGCGGCTTGATCGAGGCCTATTCGGAGGTGGCTCGCCGTCTCGGAATCCTCGGCGAGAACGAGAACCCTGGCCAAAGCGGCCCGCGCCTGGTGCAGTGAGCGCCTTTCGCCAGCCACAATCGAAGACGAAGCGGGAGCCCATGCGCTCCCGTTTTCGCGTTCTGCCCCTCGTTTCGGCTTGCGCCCTGCTGCTCGGCTCCTGTGCGAACGATTTCGGCTACGGTATCGCCGATCTGCCCGCCTCGGCCGGCTGGCAGCCGCTGCCGATCGGCGCCTGGGTGCTGAACGACGGGCTCGAAGCACGGGCGATGGTGTTCTGCCCGCGCGATGTCTGCATCCGACCCGGCTTCGCCGCTCTCGTCGCCTTCGAGGGCGAGCGTGGCCGACGGATGGAGCAGGCGCTGTCGGAAGACCCGGCCCAGCTCGCGCGCGCCTTTGCACGGCTTGCGGCGGAAAAGAGCGCCGAGCGCGCGGCCGAGCGGCAGCGCGCCGGACGCAAGCCGCTACCGCCGGCACCGGAACGCAGCCTCACCAGCTATGTCCGCCTCGACAGCCCCGATTCGAAAGGCGTCATGGTGACAATCCGCGCGAAGACCACGGCGCGACAGGGCGTGACAGCCATCCTCTATGGCTGGCAGGGCGACAGGCTCCTCGTCGCGCTGGGCGTCAGCGACGAGATCGAAGCCGCGAAGCAGGATGCGCAGGCCGCGTGGCGCAGTCGCTGATTCACGTGAAACCGCGGGAAACGGTTGAGCCCGCCCCGATTCCTCGTTAAGGCAGCGCCATAGCGCCCGCGCCCGGAGAATCCCATGAAAGCCCGCGTCACCGTCACCTTGAAGACCGGCGTGCTCGATCCGCAGGGCAAGGCGATCGAGGGCGCGCTGAAGTCGCTCGGCATCGAGGGTGTGGATTCGGTTCGCCAGGGCAAGGTCTTCGACATCGAGCTGTCCGGCTCGGACAAGGCCGCGGCCGAGACCGCGCTGAAGGCCGCCTGCGACAAGCTGCTCGCCAATACGGTGATCGAAAACTACCGCATCGAGATCGGAGCCTGAGATCATGAAGGCCGCCGTCATCACCTTTCCGGGCTCCAACCGCGACGGCGACGTCGCCAAGGCGTTGAAGCAGGCCGGCGCCGAGGTCGCGCATGTCTGGCACGCCGACAGCGAGTTGCCGGCAGGGACCGATCTCGTCGTGCTGCCGGGCGGCTTCTCCTATGGCGACTACCTGCGCACCGGCGCGATTGCCGGCCGCGCCCACATCATGGACGCCACGCGTGCCCATGCCGCCCGCGGCGGCTATGTGCTCGGCATCTGCAACGGTTTCCAGATCGCCTGCGAGGCCGGTCTGCTTCCCGGCATCCTGGTGCGCAATGCCCATCTGAAATTCGTCTGCAAGCGCCAGCATCTCAAGGTCGAGCGCAACGACACGCCTTACACCCGCAGCTATGCGGCCGGGCAGGCGATCGATGTCTGCATCGCCCATGGCGAAGGCAACTACATCGCCGATGCGCAGACGCTCGCCCGGCTCGAGGGCGAAGGCCTCGTCGCGTTCCGCTATGCCGACGAGACCGGAGCGGTCACGCCGGAAGCCAACCCCAACGGCTCGCTCAACAACATCGCCGGCATCTACTCGCCGGGCTTCAATGTGCTCGGCCTGATGCCGCACCCCGAGAACCTGATCGATTCCCTCGTCGGCGGGACGGACGGTCGCGGCCTGTTCGAGAGCCTGGTTTCGGCCAAGGCGGCCTGAGGCCGCCGCCTTCCGTCATTGCGAGCGCAGCGAAGGCAATCCAGAGGGACTGGATTGCCGCCGTTCTGCCAAGTCCTCTGGATTGCTTCGTCGCTTTGCTCCTCGCAATGACGAAGCCTGACCGTCAGCTTCCCTTCAGCGCCCTCTGCAGCAGCTTGCTCGCCGCCGCCTGGTCGAGCGGGCCGACATGCTTGTCGAGAATGCGCCCGTCCGGCCCGATCACGAAGGTCTCCGGCACGCCATAGACGCCCCATTCGATCGCCGAGCGGCCGGCCTTGTCGGCGCCGACAGCCGAGAACGGGTTGCCGAGCGCCCCTAGGAACCGCCGCGCGTTCTCGGCCTCGTCCTTGTAGTTGAGCCCCACCAGCGCGACCTTGCCCTGGCTGACCGCCTCCGATTGCGCGATGCCCATCAGCACCGGATGCTCGACCTTGCAGGGCGCGCACCAGCTCGCGAAGACATTGACGATGGTGGCCCGCCCCTTCGCCAGGTCGGCATTGCCGAAGGCGGGCACCGCCTGCCCATCCCGGGCCAGACCCTCGACCGGAGCCAGGGCGACGGCCGGCGCCACCCGGCCGATCAGGGCCGAGGGAACGCGGCTGGTATCGCCGGAAAACAGGCCGACCCCGAAGATGATGGAAAGCCCGGCAAACAGGATCAGCGGCACGAGATAGATCAGCGGCGAGCGCCGACGCGGCTGGCCGTCCTCGGTGTCGGGCCCGGCAGCGCTCACGACGCCCTCCGGCCGGACCGTCGGCCAGCGCCGCGCTCCTCGAGCGCCGCCAGCGCCTTCTTCTGCGCGGCATGGTCGCGCAGGATCGAGGCAGCGAGCCCGACGAGGACGACCGCGACCGCTGCATAGGAGCCGAGGATATAGTCCGCATGCGGGCCGAGCGGGGCGATCAGATCGTTCATGCCGGGGCTCCCTGCGCAGCCAGGCGATCGAGCCGCTCGGCCTCCAGGATCGTCAGCGTCCGCACCCGGCGGCGCATGATCTCCGCCCGCATCGAGACCATGTGGAGCGCAAGCGCAAACAGCGTGAACCCGGCGGCCAGGATCAGGAGGGGCCACAGCATCGAGGGATCGAGCGTCGAGCCGCCCATGCGGAAGACCGAGGCCGGCTGGTGCAGCGTGTTCCACCAATCGACCGAGAACTTGATGATCGGCACGTTGACGAATCCGATCAGCGTCAGGATGGCGACGGCACGACCCGCCCGCGACGGCTCATCGAGAACGCGCCAGAGCGCGATGATGCCGAGATAGATCAACAGCAACACCAGCATCGAGGTCAGCCGCGCATCCCAGACCCAGTAGGTGCCCCACATCGGCTTGCCCCACAGCGCCCCGGTGACCAGGCAGATCAGGGCGAAGCAGGCACCGATCGGCGCCGCCGCCTTCTGCGCGACATCGGCCAGCGGATGGCGCCAGACCAGCGTGCCGAGCGCCGAGAGCGCCATCATCGAATAGAACATCATCGCCAGCCAGGCGGCGGGGACATGGACATAGAGGATGCGCACGGTCTCGCCCTGCTGGTAGTCGGGCGGAGCGGAGAACCAGGCCAGATAGAAGCCGACGACGAGCAGCACCGCCGCCGCCGCCGCAAGCCAGGGCAGGAGCACGGCCGACAAGCGCATGAAACGCGTCGGGTTGGCGAGGTCGATCAGGCTGGCCATGCGTCTTGCGAAGAGTCCTGTCCGGGAAATGCCATTCCCGCTGCTCTAGCAATCTCGACGGGTTCCAAGCAATCCGTGCCGGCGCGCTGCGACATCACGAAGCGCAGAGCTTCAGCAAAAGCGGCTCACTCCGCCGAGCGCAGCGCGGCAGCGGCAGCCAGCGTCCCCACCGTGACCGAGGCCAGCGACAGGCCGGCAAGGATGAGGAAGGGCGTGCGGAAGGGCACCGTCCCGCCCAGCGCGGCATTGGCGGCCGAGACCCCGAAGATCAGCACAGGGATCGTCAGCGGCGCCACCAGCACCGGCACGATCAGCCCGCCGCGGCGCAGGCTCGCGGCGACCGCGGCGCCTGCCGCACCGATGAAGCTCAGTGCCGGCGTGCCGACCGCGAGCGTCGCGACGAGCGGCAGCACGCCCTCCACCGGCAGGGCCACCAGCAGGCCGAGCAGCGGCGTCGCCAGCGCGAGCGGCAGCCCGGTGGTCAGCCAATGCGCCAGCCCCTTGGCCAGCACCGCCGCTTCCAGCGGCAGCGGCGAGGCGCGCATCAACTCGAGCGACCCGTCCTCCTCATCGGCCTGGAACAGGCGGTCGAGGCCGATGAGGACGGAGAGCAGGGCCCCCAGCCACAGGATCGCCGGGCCGATGCGCGAGAGCAGGTTGAGATCGGGCCCGAGCGCGAAGGGCACCAGCACCACGAGCGTCAGAAAGAAGACGAGCGCCAGTTCCCCGCCGCCGCCGGCTCGCGCCGCCAGCGTGAGGTCCCGCCTGAGAATGGCGAGGAAGGCGCGTCTCATGGCCCGATCCGGAGTTCGCGGGCTTCATTGAGCCCCAGAGGGCCGTGGGTCGCGGCCAGGATCGCCCCGCCCTGGGCGAGATGGTCCCGCATCAGACCGGTCAGCATTGCCTGCGAGGCCGTATCCAGCGCCGACATCGGCTCGTCGAGCAGCCAGAACGGCCGCGCGGCGACCAGGAGCCGCGCCAGCGCGACCCGCCGCCTCTGCCCCGCCGAAAGATAGCCGACCGGCAGCGTGGCGGCATGGGCGAGCCCCACCGCCGCCAGGGCCTCCACCGGGGTGGCCGCGGGCTGCCCGAGCACGGCCTGGGCGAAGCCGAGGTTCTCCTGCGCCGTCAGCGCGGTCTTCAGCCCGTCCCGGTGGCCGACGAGATGGCAGAGTTCCGTGAGTTCCGCCTCGTCCGCCCCCTCGACGCCGATCCTGCCTGCCTCGGGGCGCAGCCGCCCGCACAGCATGGCGATCAGGCTCGACTTGCCGGCGCCGTTGCGCCCGGTGAGTGAAACTGCCTCGCCCGATGCGAGCGACAGGCTAACGCCCTCGAAAATCAGCCTGCCGCCGCGGCGACAGGTCAGATTCTCGGCGAAAAGCCGCAGATGGGGAAAGGATATCGGATTCAATGCTGCGCTGCCGCCGACGCGTTCGACCACTTTTCGTTCATGTAGCGCGCATCTTGGAATTGCTCTATAGAACCCGCGGCTACGCCGCACGCCGATCCGGCGCGGGGCTCGGGCACTCCCGGGGCGGCGCGCGCGTCATGCGCATTAGGCCTTCGAACGGCGTAGTCCGCAAGGGCAACATCCCTTGAGGGCAGGCCGGTCGCGACCGCAACCCCTTGATCAGGATCCTTCTGCGATGGCTTCGCTCGACTCATTCAAGGCCCGCAAGACGCTCGACGTCGGCGGCAAGAGCTACACCTACTACTCCCTGCCCGACGCCGAAAAGAACGGCCTGCCCGGCATCTCGAAGCTGCCCTTCTCGATGAAGGTGTTGCTCGAGAACCTGCTGCGCAACGAGGACGGGCGCTCGGTCACCAAGGCCGATATCGAGAATTTCGTCGGCTGGCTCGACGACAAGGGCAAGGCCGGCAAGGAAATCGGCTTCCGCCCCGCCCGCGTCCTGATGCAGGACTTCACCGGCGTGCCGGCGGTGGTCGACCTCGCCGCGATGCGCGACGGCGTCAAGGCGCTCGGCGGCGACGCCCAGAAGATCAACCCGCTGGTGCCGGTCGATCTCGTCATCGACCACTCGGTCATCGTCGACGAGTTCGGCACGCCCAAAGCGCTCGCCCAGAACGTCGAGCTCGAATATGAGCGGAACCAGGAGCGCTACAAGTTCCTGAAATGGGGCCAGCAGGCCTTCGACAATTTCCGCGTCGTTCCGCCCGGCACCGGCATCTGCCACCAGGTCAATCTCGAATACCTCGCCCAGACCGTCTGGACGAAGGCCGAGACGATCGAGGGGGCGCAGGTCGAGGTCGCCTATCCGGACACGGTCGTCGGCACCGATTCGCACACCACCATGGTCAACGGCCTCGCCGTACTCGGCTGGGGCGTCGGCGGCATCGAGGCCGAGGCCGCCATGCTCGGCCAGCCGCAGTCGATGCTGCTGCCGGAGGTCATCGGCTTCAAGCTGACCGGCTCGCTCAAGGAAGGGATCACCGCCACCGACCTCGTGCTCACCGTCACCCAGATGCTGCGCAAGAAGGGCGTCGTCGGCAAGTTCGTCGAGTTCTTCGGCCCGGGCCTCTACAATCTGACCCTCGCCGACCGCGCAACCATCGCCAATATGGGCCCGGAATACGGCGCCACCTGCGGCTTCTTCCCGGTCGATGCCGAAACGATCGACTACCTCACCACGACCGGCCGCAAGTCGGAGCGCATCGCGCTGGTCGAGGCCTACAGCAAGGCCCAGGGCCTGTTCGCCACGCGCGAAACGGCCGATCCGGTCTTCACCGACACGCTCGAACTCGACCTCTCGACGGTGCAGCCCTCCATGGCCGGCCCGAAGCGTCCCGAGGGCCGCGTCGATCTCTCCGCCGTCAAGTCCGGCTTCGCGGCTGCGATGGAAAGCGACTACAAGAAGGGTGGCGAACTCTCCCGCCGCGTGCAGGTCGAGGGTGAAGACTTCGACCTCGGCCATGGCGACGTCGTCATCGCCGCCATCACCTCCTGCACCAATACCTCGAATCCCTCGGTGCTGATGGCAGCCGGCCTGCTCGCCCGCAACGCCGTCGCCAAGGGCCTCAAGGTCAAGCCCTGGGTGAAGACCTCGCTCGCCCCCGGCTCGCAGGTCGTCGCCGAGTACCTCGCCAAGGCCGGCCTGCAGGCCGATCTCGACAAGCTCGGCTTCAACCTCGTCGGCTTCGGCTGCACCACCTGCATCGGCAATTCCGGCCCGCTGCCGGCACCGATCTCCAGGACGATCAACGAGAAGGGCCTGATCGCGGGCGCCGTCATCTCCGGCAACCGCAATTTCGAAGGCCGCGTCTCGCCTGACGTCCAGGCGAACTACCTCGCCTCGCCGCCGCTGGTCGTCGCCTATGCGCTCGCCGGCTCGGTGCAGATGGACCTGACGACCCAGCCGCTCGGCCAGGGCTCGGACGGCAAGGACGTCTACCTGAAGGACATCTGGCCCTCCAACAAGGAGATCCAGGCGTTCATCCAGCAGAACGTCACCCGCGCGATCTTCGAGGCGAAATACGCCGACGTCTTCAAGGGCGACGCGCATTGGCAGGCGGTCAACGCTCCGACCTCCGAGACCTATGCCTGGGACGACGATTCGACCTATGTGCAGAACCCGCCCTATTTCCAGGGCATGCAGCAGAAGCCGGCCGCGATCTCCGACATCGCCGGTGCGCGCATCCTCGGCCTCTTCGGCGACAAGATCACCACCGACCACATCTCCCCGGCCGGTTCGATCAAGGCGGCTTCCCCGGCCGGCGCCTATCTCACCGAGCACGGCGTAGCGGTGGCGGACTTCAACCAGTACGGCACGCGCCGCGGCAACCATGAGGTGATGATGCGGGGCACCTTCGCCAACATCCGCATCCGCAACCACATGCTCGGCCCGAACGGGCGCGAGGGCGGCTACACCATCCACTACCCGTCCAAGGAAGAGCTGCCGATCTACGACGCGGCGATGAAGTACAAGCAGGAGAACGTGCCGCTGGTGATCTTCGCCGGCGTCGAATACGGCAACGGCTCCTCGCGCGACTGGGCGGCGAAGGGAACCAACCTGCTCGGCGTCAAGGCCGTGATCGCCCAGAGCTTCGAACGTATCCACCGCTCGAACTTGGTCGGCATGGGCGTCGTGCCCTTCACCTTGCAGGAGGGCACCAGCTGGGCCTCGCTCGACCTGAAGGGCGACGAGATGGTCACCATCAAGGGCCTCGCCAACGTGAAGCCGCGCCAGATGATGGAAGCCGAGATCACCTATGCCGACGGCTCGATGAAGAAGGTCCCGATCCTCTGCCGCATCGATACGCTGGACGAGATCGACTACTTCCGCAACGCCGGCATCCTGCAATACGTCCTGCGCGGCCTGGCCGCCTGAGGCTCGCAAACGCCGGGACTACCCCCCGGCGAGGCAGGCGAGCATTCAAGATGAAGGGCCGCGGCATCGCACGATGCCGCGGCCCTTTCATGTGAGAGATGCGGAGGATGCCGGACGGCGCCGTCAGCCGGCCCTGCGCAGGGGCGGGACGTGGTCCTGGCGGCGAGAGGGCGCGACGGCCTGCCCGGTCCGGAACGCGGCCACCAGAGCATCGAGTTCCGCGATCTTGCGTCCGAGCATGACGGCGGCGGCCGCGCTTTCCTCCGCCAGCGCCGCATTCTGCTGCGTCATCTCGTCCATCCGCACGACGGTCTGACTCATCTCGTCGATGCCGTTCGACTGTTCGCCCGAGGCGGCGGCGACTTCCGTCACCGTGCTGGCTACCTTCTGCGTCGCCTCGACGATCTCGCCCAGCACCTCGCCCGCGCTGCGCACGAGCTTGACCCCGGCGACCACCTCCTGCGTGGTGTCGTTGATCAGGCCGGAGATGCCCTTGGCCGCATCCGCGGATTGCTGCGCCAGCGCCCGGACCTCGGAGGCCACGACCGCGAAGCCCTTGCCGGCATCGCCCGCCCTCGCCGCCTCGACCGCCGCGTTCAGCGCCAGCAGGTTGGTCTGGAAGGCGATGCCGTCGATGACGGATATGATGGCGGTGATCTTGCCGCTGGCGAGCTCGATGCGGTTCATCGCGCCGATCGCGTCGGTCACGATCGCGCCGCCGTTGCGGGCGACGCGCGTCGCGTTCTCGGCGAGATCGACCGCCTGCCGCGAGGCGTTGGCCGAGGCCTTCACCGAGGCGGCCAGCTGCTCGGTGGTCGCCGCGGTCTCCTCCAGGGACGAGGCCTGCTCCTCCGTGCGGATCGACAGGTTTTCCGCACCGGACTTGATCTCGTCGGCGGCGGCGGCGACCTCGCGCGCCGTCTGCTTGATCACCGTCACCGTCAGCGACAGCTTTTCGACCATTCCGTTGATGGAGCCGCTCACCGAACCGAGCTTGCCGGAATATTCGGCTCCGACGCTCCGGGTCAGGTCGCCCTCGGCGATGGCCTCCAGAATATCCGCGAAGGTCGTCGTCGCGTCGTCGATCGCCATGTTGATCTGATTGATGCCCGTGACGAGCGCCGCCATCTCGCCCTGCTGGGCTTCGCTGTCGACGCGGTGGCTGAAATCGCCATGCACCGCAGCGTCGACCGCGCGCCGGATCTGCTGAGCGGTTTCTGCGAAAGCCGCGCTTTGCCCCTGCGAAACCCGCAGCTCCTCGTCCCGCCGCATCTGCTCCTCGGCCGCGCGTCCGGCCAGAACATCCTGATAGGTGCCGATGGACCGGGCCATCTCGCCGATCTCGTCGCGCCGGTCGCGATGCGGAATCACAACGGTCACCGCTTCCGAACCGGGCTGCCGCATCGTCGCGACGATCTCCGCGATCGGCCGGGCGATGCTGCGCAACACGGTGGCATAGAGACCGAGCGCCGTCAGCAGGGCCATGACGAGACCCGAAACCGCGACGGTCTCCGCGAGCCCGCGGGCCGTGCCCGCGCTGGCCTGCGCCGCCACCGCCTCGGCCTCGAGCGCGTCGCCGGCCTCCTTCATCGACTTCTCGAGCGCCTCGAAGCGCTCGTCGAACAACGCCATGCCTGCGAGCGCCGCCTTGCGGTCCCTGAAGGCGAGTTCGACGAGCGTCACCGCCTGGGCGATGTAGCTCTTCAGGGGCTCGTCCAGCGCCTCCAGCCGAGCGCGTGTCTCGGCGGACTCGACGATTGCCTTGGTCGCAGCGATGCGCTCCGAGAACTCCTGGGCGTGGGCGCGCGTCTCGGCGGTGGTTTCGGCACCGTCCAAGCCCGTATCGGAGCGGATGAGGGCGGCATAGACATCCGCCCGAAGGCCGTCATGCAGCATGTCGCCGATGGTGTGGTTGCGGATCGCGGTGGCGGAGTTGGCCAACTCGTCGATCGCCCCGCCCATGCGAGACGAGGAATAAATCCCGATGCCCGCCACCGCGCTGGTGATGAAGGCAAGGAACAGGCACAGCAAGGCAAAGCGCGTTCGCAGCGAAACCACGGTCCGTCCCTCAACCGCCTCGGGAAGAATAGAGTATCGCGTCCGATGCTTAACGTTGCGTCAATCCGCAACCTTGACGAGCGGCGGCACGATCTGCGCCAGAATGCGTCGCTGCCCGCTTCCGGACTGGACGCAGTTGTCCTCTCACCCCACGCGGTGTAAGGGGGCGTCACAGTCATCCTTGGCGGGGGGCTTGGGGCAGGCGCAGGACGATCGTCCGCGCCCGGATGTCGCCCGCCTCACTCTTTCAAGACGGGAGCACCCGCATGTCCGCCACGTTCGAGACGGTCGCCGGCATCATTTCGGAAACCTGCGATATTCCGCGCGACAAGATCACGCCGCAGAGCCACGCCATCGACGATCTCGGCATCGACTCGCTCGCCTTCCTCGACATTGCCTTCGCGATCGACAAGGCCTTCGGCATCAAGCTGCCGCTCGAGCAGTGGACCCAGGAGGTCAACGAGGGCAAGGCGCCGGCCGAGCAGTATTTCGTGCTCGAGAACCTGTGCAAGCGCATCGACGAGCTGGTCGCCGCCAAGAAGGCCTGAGCACGGCGCCAGAGCCGTGCTCGCCGCCGGACTTGAGCCGGCGCGCTCCTCCCGATAGAGCATGAACCCGTGGCGCGGATCATCCGGTCCGCATCGCGGGTTTGCGCCGTTAGGGCGTCTCTCAGATCAAGGTTCGCATGCGCCTCGAATATTTCGACATGATCGACACGGTCGTGACCTTCGATCCGTCGCAGAAGCGCATCGTCACGCGCTCCACCGTCCCGGCCGCGAGCCCGGTCTTCGAGGGCCATTTCCCCGGCCACCCGCTCGTTCCCGGCGTCTTGCTGACCGAGACGATGGCGCAGGCCTCCGGCTATCTCCTTCTCGGCCTCAATGGGCTGTCCCAGATGCCCTTCCTGATGACGGTCGACAAGGCTCGTTTTCGCACATTCGTCGAGCCCGGAACGGTGCTCGACGCCGAAGCCGAACTCGTCATCGAAGGCTCGGGCTACGCCGCTACCAAGGCGAAGCTCTCCAGTGCTGGCAAGCCGATCTGCGATGCGCAGCTCCGTTTTCGCCTGATGCCCTTCCCGGCCGACATGCGCACCCTGATGCAAGGCCGTATCGAAGCCATCGGCCTCGAGCCGGAGCCTGCACCATGATCAGCGCACAAGCCGACCGCGACGTCGTCATCACCGGCATCGGCATCGTCTCTTCCCTGGGCGAGGGCATCGAGACCCATGCGGCGGCGCTGGCCGAAGGCTCGCAGCCGGTCGTCGATACCGAGGGCTTCAAACCCTACCCGATCCACCCGCTCGCAGCGCTTGAGCTCGACCGCCAGATCCCCAAAAAATCCGATCAGCGCCAGATGGAGCCCTGGCAGCGCCTCGGCGTCTATGCCGCCGGGCTTGCGCTGGATTCTGCCGGCCTCAAGGAGGACACCGAGGCCAAGAGCGCGTTGCAGGTCATCGTGGCGGCCGGCGGCGGCGAGCGCGACCATGCGGTCGATTCCGCCATCCTGACCGGGCTGCGCAACGCGAACGCGCCGGGCGCCTATCTCAACGAGCGGTTGACCGGCGACCTGCGTCCCACCTTGTTCCTCGCCCAGCTTTCCAATCTGCTGGCGGGCAATATCGGTATCGTGCACGGCATCACCGGCCCCTCGCGGACCTTCATGGGCGAGGAGCAGGCCGGCGTGGACGCGATTCGCATCGCCCAGGCACGCATCGCCGCGGGCCAGTCCGAGCTGATGCTCGTCGGCGGTGCCTACAACGCCGAACGCCGCGACATGCTGCTTCTGCTGGAGCTCGGCGGCTTCCTGCGCCATGGCTCGTTCGCCCCGGTTTTCGCACGCGACGATGCGCCGGGCGCCATCACCGGCAGCGCCGGCGCCTTTCTCGTGCTGGAATCGGCCGCGCGCGCCGCCGCCCGCGGCGCAAAGGTCCACGCCCGGCTCGGCCGTGTTGCAGCCAGCCACGCCAGGCGGCAGCCGGGCGGCGTCGAAACGGCCCTGACCGGCTTGCTCGACGGGCTCGGCGCCGCACCGACGCTCGCGATCTCCGCTGCGACGGGCTGCGCCGGCATCACGGCGGAAGAGGCCGCGGCGCTGTCGAAGAGTGCACCGACGGCCCGGCGCGTCGCCACCGGCGATCTCGTCGGCCACGCGCTCGAAGCCGCGTTCCCGGTCTCCGTAGCGCTTGCGGCGATCGCCCTGTCGACCGGGCAGGCGAAGGAAGCGGTCGTGACCGGCGCCGGACATTGGCGCGGCGAAGGTGCAGCGCGCCTGATCCAAGCGTGAGAGGCAGTTCCATGACCACGCAAGGCACACATCGCGACGCCAAGGGCCGGCCCCTGGTGGCTGTCACCGGGCTCGGCATCGTCACCTCGCTCGGCCAGGGCAAGGACGTGAACTGGCAGGCTTTGACGGCCGGAAAGTCCGGCATTCATGCCATCGAGCGCTTCCCCACCGAGGGACTGCGCACGACCATCGGCGGCACGGTCGATTTCCTGTTCGACGAGCCGTTCAGCGCCCCTCAGCTCTCGGAGAAGCTCGCGACGCTGGCGGCCGAGGAGGCGATCGCCCAGAGCGGCCTCGGACAGCCCGGCGCCTTCCCGGGAGAGCTGTTCATGGCGGTCCCGCCCGTCGAGATGGAATGGCCGCAGAAGCAGGAACTCGCGCAGACGTTGGACGGGGACGTCGACTATGACGGCCTGCTCCGGGCAGCCGCCTCGCAGCGCTTCAAGGCCATGCACGAGATGTTCCTGTTCGGCACCGTCGCCGACCATATCGCCGAGCGCTTCGGCACGCAGGGTTCGCCGATCTCACTGTCGACGGCCTGCTCCTCGGGCGCGACCGCGATCCAGATGGGCGTCGAGGCGATCCGCCGCGGCGAGACGGCCGCCGCGCTCTGCATCGGCACCGACGGCTCGATCCATGCCGAGGCGCTGATCCGCTTTTCGCTGCTGTCGGCGCTCTCCACCCAGAACGACCCGCCGGACGCCGCTGCCAAGCCCTTCTCGAAGAACCGTGACGGCTTTGTCATGGGCGAAGGAGCCGGCGCGCTGGTGCTGGAGGATTACGACCACGCTCTGGCACGCGGAGCGACCATTCTCGGCATCGTCGCCGGTTGCGGCGAGCGCGGCGACGGCTTCCACCGCACGCGCTCCAGCCCGGACGGCAAGCCCGCCATCCTCGCCATGCAGGACGCGCTGGCCGATGCCGGGCTTACGCCCGACGACGTCGACTACATCAACGCCCACGGCACCTCGACGCCCGAGAACGACAAGATGGAGGCGATGAGCTGCGCCGCCGTCTTCGGCGAGCGCATGCCGAGCCTGCCGATCTCCTCCAACAAGTCGATGATCGGCCACACGCTGACGGCGGCCGGCGCGGTCGAGGCGGTGATCTCCTTCCTGACCATTGCCAACGGCACGATTCCGCCGACGATCAACCATGCCAATCCCGATCCGGCGATCCCGCTCGATGTCGTGCCGAATCAGGCCCGCAAGGCGAAGGTGCGCACCGTGATCTCCAATTCCTTCGGCTTCGGCGGCCAGAACACCTGCCTCGTGCTGACCGCGCCGCCGGAGGCCGCATGACCCGGATTCTGGTGACGGGCGGCGCCAAGGGCGTCGGCGCCGCCATCGTGCGCGCGCTCGCCGCCGCCGGCCACGATGTCGACTTCACCTTCCGCTCCTCGGCCGAGCAGGCGAAGGAGCTCGCCTCCGGAATCGCAGAAGCCCATCCCGGCCGCAGCGTCACGGCGTTGCCGCTGGATCTCTCGGACAAGGCCGCGCTCGACGCCTTCTGCGAGGCGCGGGAGGGCGAGGGCTATTTCGGCCTCGTCCACAATGCCGGCCAGCCCTATGACGCGCTCGCCGCGATGATGGACCAGGACAAGGCCGAGGCCGCGATGCAGGTCAATTTCTGGGCCTTCACCCGCCTCGCCAAGAGCCTGATGCGCGCGATGATCCGCGCCCGGACCGGGCGCATCGTCGCCATCGGCTCGGTGGCAGCCTTGCGCGGGAACCCCGGCAACGCGGCCTATGCGGCATCCAAGGGCGCGCTGATCTCCTACGCCAAGACGCTCGCCGTCGAGACCGGCAAGCGCGGCGTCACCGTCAATGTCATCGCGCCGGGCTTCGTCGACACCGACATGATGGCGCCCTACGCCGCCTATCGCGACAAGATGCAGAGCCAGATTCCGGCCGGGCGCTTTGCGAAGCCGGAAGAGGTCGCCGGCCTCGCCGCCTTCCTGATGAGCGAGCCGGCCGCCTATATCAGCGGCACCGTCCTGCCGATCGATGGCGGCCTGACTGCGCAGCTCGGCGTGCACCGCTGAATCGACCGGCGGGGACCCTCGTGGTACGGTTCACTCCG
This sequence comes from Allobosea sp. TND4EK4, assembly GCF_900156025.1. Taxonomy (GTDB): domain Bacteria; phylum Pseudomonadota; class Alphaproteobacteria; order Rhizobiales; family Beijerinckiaceae; genus Allobosea. The sequence continues at coordinate 36,456 of NZ_FTMO01000018.1, read as the reverse complement.
AACCGGAGCGAACCGACATGACGGCAGCCTTCACCATTCGCCTCGACGACGAGATGCTCGCCAAGCTCGACGCGCTGGCCGCCGATACGGATCGCTCGCGAAGCTGGATCGCGGCCAAGGCGATACAGGACTATGTCGAGCTGAACGCCTGGCAGATTCGGCGCATCAAGGAAGGTCTCGCCGAGGCCGATCGCGGCGACTTCGCCAGCGATGCCGAGGTGGAAGCGGTCTTTGCGAAATACCGGGCCTAGCCCGGCATGAAGATCATCTGGACGAGGCGCGCATTGCGCGAAATCGACGAGATTTTCGCGTATGTCGCACGCGATAGCCGTGCCGCCGCTTCCGCTCTGGTCGCGATGACCGAAAGTCGCGCTGCGGCATTGACGGAGCACCCCGAAATCGGGCGCCCCGGACGTCAGCACGGGACGCGCGAGCTCGTCTTGGCCGGATCGCCGTACATTCTCCCTTATCGTGTCCGGGACGAACGCATCGAGATCCTCGCCGTATTCCATGCCGCCAGGTCATACCCGAACCAACTTTGAAAGACCGTTTCGCATGCGCTCTCTCCAGCTCCATGGCGACCGTGACCTCCGTCTCGAGGAGATCGATCCGCCGCCGCCGCCGGCTCCCGGCGAGGTGCAGATCCGCATCAAGGCGGTGGGCCTCAACTATCTCGACCTCTGGGGCTTTCGCGGCATGGCCTTCGCCAAGCGCAAGATGCCGCAGGCGGCGGGCGTCGAAGCGGCCGGCGAGATCGTCTGCGTCGGCGAGGGAGTCGAGGGCTTCGCGCCGGGTGACGTCGTCACCGCCTATGGCGCGGATACCTGCGGGCACTGCAAGGCCTGCCGCGAGGGCCGCGACAATCTCTGCGAGAACGTCGCCGGCATCATGGGTTTCCACATCGATGGCTTTGCACGCGAGTTGCTCAACCGCCCGGCCCGCCTGACCATCAAGGCGCCGAAAGGCGTCTCCTTCGAGGATGCCGCCTGCGCGCCGATCGGCTTCGGAACGGTGCAGCACATGCTCTTCGACAATGCCAGGCTGGAGCCTGGCGAATCGGTGCTCGTCCATGCCGGCGGCTCCGGCATCGGCACGGCCGCCATCCTGATGGCGAAGGCGATCGGATGCACCGTCTACACCACCGTGGGTGACGACGAGAAGGGCGCCAAGGCCAAGGCGCTCGGCGCCGATCATGTCATCAACTATCGCGAGGACCGCTTCGAAGGCGTGGTCCGCAAGCTCACCGGGCGCAAAGGCGTCGATGTCGTCTTCGAGCATGTCGGCGCCGATACCTGGAACGGCTCGCTGCTCTGTCTCAAGCGCGGCGGCCGCCTCGTCACCTGCGGCGCGACCTCGGGCCCCTCGGCCACCATCAACCTGATGCAGCTCTTCCAGCAGCAATACCGCATTACCGGCTCCTTCGGCTGCCGCATCGAGAACATCGCCCAGTCGCTGGAGAAGATGGCCGGTGGCATGAAGCCGGTGATCGATTCGGTGTTTCCGCTCGCGGAATTCGAGAAGGGACTCGCCCGCATCGAAGGGCGCAAGGTGTTCGGGAAGGTCGTCATCGCCTTCTGAACGGGCCGCAGGCTTGACGCGAGGCCCATCCTGCCCCAGATCGCGCCCTTCGGGCCCGGACTTGCTGCCGGCACGGGCGAGACGGGACTGACCAGACGGTGTTGAGACAGGCCAAGGCCCTCGCTGCGCGCATCGGCGCGGCGATCACGATCGGTGCGATCCGCGCACTCTTCGGATTCCTGCGCCTGCTGGGCCCCGATCGCTCCAGCGACCTCGGCGGCTGGCTGCTCAGGACGGCGAGCCCGCTGATCCCGGTCAACCGGGTCGCGCTGGCCAATATCCGGGCGACGTTCCCCGGCATGCCCGACCGGGAGGTCAAGCGCATTGCGCGCGCGGCCTGGGAAAACCTCGGTCGCGTCGCCGCCGAATACGCCCATCTCAAGGACATCTTCGACTACGACTACCACAACCCCGACCGGCCCTCGCGCGTCGAGGTCACCGGCATCGAGCACTTCATCGCGCTGAAGGACGACGCAAAGCCCGGTCTGATCTTCTCGGCCCATCTCGCCAACTGGGAGCTGCCGGCGATCTGCGCCGCGACCTACGATCTCGAGACCACCGCCGTCTTCCGCGCGCCGAACGACCCGGCCATCGCTGCGATCGTCCACGAGATCCGCTCTGGCGCCATGGGCGGGCTCGCAGCCGCAAGACAGGGCGCGGCCTTCGCCATGCAGGGCGTGCTGGAGAATGGCGGCCATCTCGGCATGCTGATCGACCAGCATTTCACCCGCGGCGTGGTCGTGCCTTTCCTCGGCCGGCCCGCCCTGACGAACCCGATCCTCGGCAAGTTCGCCAGGCGCTTCGAATGCCCGGTTCACGGCGTGCGCGTCATCCGCCTGCCGAATCGCCGCTTCCGGATCGAGCTGACGCCGCCTCTCGACCTGCCGCGCGACGCCGCCGGAGAGATCGACGTGCGCGGTGCCATGGCCATGATGACGGCGGTGGTCGATGGCTGGGTCCGGGAATATCCCGAGCAGTGGTTGTGGATGCATCGGCGCTGGCGCCCCAATATGATCCCCGCCGATGCGCTGGCGGCCTTCGATCACAGCCCTGCGACGGTGCCTGTCTTCAAGGCAACGTGATTTCCATCTGAGGGGCTTCGGGGGCTTTGGTAACCGCGGACCAACCCTTCCCTGCCAGAGTGAGCCCCATGCTCTCCGCCCGACGCCACATCGCCCTGACGATTGCGACCTTCGGCCTGGGTCTCGCGGGCGCCTGGGCGCAGCCGGCCAAGGATCCGCAGGCGGTGATCGAGCTCTTCACCAGCCAGGGCTGTTCCTCCTGCCCGCCGGCCGATGCACTGGTCGTCGAGCTGTCGAAGAACCCCGCGATGATCGCGCTGACGCTGCCAGTGACCTATTGGGACTATCTCGGCTGGAAGGACACGCTCGGCAAGGAGGCTTTCGCCAAGCGGCAGAAATTCTACGCCAAGGCCCGCGGCGACGGGCAGGTCTACACGCCGCAGGTCGTGGTCAACGGCACGGCCCATCTTGTCGGCTCCGACAAGGAGGAGATCGAGAAGGCGGTTCGCCAGATGACGCCATCCGGCCTCGCTGCCCATGTCGCGCTGAAGCAGGAGGGCGGCAGCCTCGTCATCGCCGTCTCCCCCTCCGGGGCGGCCGAGGAGCGGACGGCCGGAATCTGGGTGATGCCGACCACCCGCCACGCAACGGTCCCCGTGACCCGCGGCGAGAACCAGGGCAAGACGCTGTCCTACGCCAATGTCGTGCGCAGCATGGTCAGGGTCGGCGACTGGACCGGCAAGACGGCGACCGTGACGGTGCCCATCGGCGCGACGCAGGCGCCGGAAGCGGATGGCTATGTGGTCGTCGTCCAGGCCGACCAGCCGGGCAAATACGGCATGATGCCGGGCCCCGTCCTCGGTGCCGCGCGAGGCCTGCCGGCGCCCTGAGGTGCGTCCTACAGCAGGATGACCTTGTTCGGCAGCTCGTCGACGTCGCTCGGTCGCGGCGGGACATGCTCCGCCAGCAGGGCACCGGCCGCATCCACCGCCGCGATCAGACCTTCCGTCAGCCGCTCCTCGCGCGCCGCCGTGATCAGCGGCTCGATGATGGCTTCCCAGCGCCCCGCATCGACCAGGCCATCGATACCGCTATCCGCCACGACCTCGGCATAGCGCTCCTGCAGCGCGACGTAGAGCAGGACTCCGGTGCGTCCGCTGGTGCGGGTCAGGCCCCGCGCGACGAACTCCCGCAAGGCCGCATCATGCGCCCGGCGCCGCTTGACGAAGCCCGGCACGAACCGTCCGCCGCGCCCGTACCAGAGCAAGCCCGCCAGCAGCGCGGCGGCACAGATCAGCTGGATCAGGAAGATGCGCTGGGCGCTGGCCATGGTGAGCGCGATCAGCGGCCAGGGCACCAGCAGCGCCAGCGTCAGGGCCAGCACCACCGGCACCGTGCGATAGCTCGACGCCGCCCCCTCCACCACCACGACGATCTCGCCTGCGGTGCGGCTCTCGGCGCGGCGGATGGCTTCCGCGATCGCATCCCTGTCGGCAGCGTCCATCACCAGCTCCCCGATGCCCCGCCGCCTCCCGACGAGCCTCCGCCTCCGGAAAATCCGCCACCGCCGGAGCTCCAGCCCCCTCCGCCGCCACCCCAGCCGGAACCGGAACCCCAGCCCGAGCCGGAACTCGGCGGCAGCACGATCCAGCGGCCGTCCCGGGTGCGGTGGCGCTGCACGCCGCTCTGCCGCGACAGGCTGCGCAGGAAGAGGACGATGAAGAAGAAGATGAGGACGATGGCGATCACCACCGCGATGTCCTCGGCCGGCGAGCTCTCGTTGCTGCGGATCTCGGCCCGTCGCTGCCATTGCTCGGCATCGCCGGTCAGGATGCTCAGGATCGCATCGGCACCGGCCTCGATCCCACCCGCGAAATCGCCGCTGCGGAACTTCGGCGCGATCGCCGTCGAGATGATGACGCTGGAGAGCGCATCGGTCAGCGCGCCTTCCAGCCCATAGCCGACCTCGATCCTGACCTTCCGCTCGTTCGGCGCCACCAGCAGGAGCACGCCGTTGTTCTTCGCCTTCTGCCCGAGCTGCCAGCGGCGGAAGAGGCCATTGGCGAAATCCTCGATCGTCACCCCCTGCAGCGAAGGCACCGTCGCGACCACGACCTGGTCGGAGGTCTTGTCCTCATGCGCCTTGAGCTTGTCCTCGATGCGCTGGCGCGCTTCGGGCGCGATGATGTTGGCCCCGTCGACGACGCGGCCGGTCAGGGCAGGATAGGTCGGATCGGCAGCGAAAGCCGGAAGCGCCCAGAGCAGGACAGCCAAGAATGCGGAGACTCGACGCAGGACCCCTCTCCCGACCGGGAGAGGAGTTCTGGGCGCCTTGTCCTGCAAGGTGGTCACGAGCTTAGAACTTCACGCTCGGCGCCCGGTCGGCCCCCGCCGTTGCGGCGAAGGTTTCCATCGGCTTCGCGCCCCAGACGAACTTGGCCCAGATCACGCCCGGGAAGGTCCGAATCTCGGTGTTATAGGCCCGCACGGCCTCGATGTAGTCGCGCCGCGACACCGCCACCCGGTTCTCGGTGCCCTCGAGCTGCGACTGCAGGGCGAGGAAGTTCTGGTTCGATTTCAGCTCCGGATAGCGTTCGACCGTGACGAGCAGTCGGCCCAGCGCGCCGGTCAGCTGGTTCTGCGCGTCCTGGTATTCCTTGAACTTCACCGGGTCGCTGATGGTCGAGGCGTCCACCTTGACCTGAGTCGCCTTGGCACGCGCCTCGATGACGGAGGTCAGCACGTCCTTCTCCTGGGCCGCGTAGCCCTTCACGGTCTCGACGAGATTGGGAATGAGGTCGGCACGCCGCTGGTACTGGTTCTGCACCTCGGACCAGGCCGCCTTGGCCCTCTCCTCCAGCGTCGGCACATTGTTGTAGCCGCAGCCGGCGAGGGCCAGACCGACGAGTCCAAGGACGAGCCAGGCAAGCGGGCGGCGAAGCTGGACGGTAAACGACATGCCGAAACCCCTTTTGGCAACGTCAGGCAAAACACGATTCGGACCTTACCCGCGCAAGGCCGGGCCTCCAAGCTGGCAGCCTGCGACGTTTGCGCTATCGTGCCGATCCGACCGGAGAGCTTCGCCATGCGCCGCCATGCCTTGCTGCTGTTGCCCGCCCTGCTGCTGGCGAGCCTCGCCTGCCAGGCTCCGGCTCTCGCGCAGATGCAGGCGGCACCGGAAGCGGCGACAGGCCGCAGCGTCCGCAGCCTGGGCACGGCCCAGCGATACATGGCCGCCGCCGCCAACCCGCTCGCCGCCTCGGCGGGCCGCGAGATCCTGCGGGCCGGCGGCAGCGCGGTGGATGCCGCCATCGCCGTCCAGCTCGTCCTCAACCTGGTCGAGCCGCAGAGCTCAGGGATCGGCGGCGGTGCCTTCCTCGTCCATTGGGACGAGGCCGCGCGCAAAGTGACGACGCTCGACGGTCGCGAGACCGCCCCCGCTGCCGCGAAACCCGACCGCTTCATGAAGGACGGCAAGCCGATGCCGTTCCGCGAGGCGGTGGTCGGCGGTCGCTCGGTCGGTGTGCCGGGCACGCTCAAGCTGCTGGAAGAGGCGCATCGGCGCTGGGGGAAGCTGCCCTTCGCCGATCTCGTCGCCCCCGCCCTGAAGCTCGCCGAAGAGGGCTTCCCGGTCTCGCCGCGTCTCAATGGGCTCCTTGCCCGCGAGAAGGACCTCCCCAAGAACGCCCTCGCCGCGGCCTATTTCTACGAGCCCGACGGAAAGCCCAGGGCGGTCGGCACGATTCTGAAGAACCCCGCCTTCGCCGCGACGCTTCGCGCCATCGCGGCAAAGGGTGCCGACGCCTTCTACAAGGGGCCGATCGCCGAGGACATCGTCGCGACCGTCACCGGCCATCCGTCCAATCCCGGTGACATCGCGCTCGCCGATCTCGCCGCCTATCGCGTCGAGGAGCGCGAGCCTGTCTGCGGTGCCTATCGTGTCTGGCGGCTGTGCGGCATGGGACCGCCCAGCTCCGGCGCCGTCGCGATCCAGCAGATGCTCGGCATCCTGGAAGGGCAGGATTTGCGCCGCATGGGCCCGGGCGCGGAGGCGGCCCACTGGTTCAGCGAGGCGGGCCGCCTCGCCTTCGCCGACCGCAACCTCTATCTCGCCGATCCCGGCTTCCTGAGCGTGCCGGTCACGGGGCTGATCGACCGCGACTATATCCGCTCCCGCGCCCTGCTCGTGAACCCCGAGCGCTCGATGGGCCGCGCCAAGGCCGGCGACCCGCCCAACAAGCGGGCGGGCCTGCTCGCCCCTTCGGACGGCATCGAGCACGGCACCAGCCACATCTCCATCGTGGATGCGGCCGGCAATGCCGTGGCGATGACCACGACGATCGAGGACGGCTTCGGCTCGCGCCTGATGACCAAGGGCGGCTTCCTGCTCAACAACGAGCTGACCGACTTCAACTTCGCTCCTGAGGAGGACGGCAAGCCCGTCGCCAACCGTGTCGAGCCCGGCAAGCGGCCGCGCTCCTCGATGGCGCCGACGCTGGTCTTCGACGCCTTCGGCCGGCTCTACGCCGTGGTCGGCTCGCCCGGCGGCAGTCAGATCATCGGCTATGTCGCCAAGTCCCTGGTCGCTCTGCTCGACTGGCGCATGGATCCGCAGCAGGCGGTCGATTTCGGCAATTTCGGCAGCCGCAACGGCCCGACAGAACTGGAAAAGGGCACGGAAGCGGAAGCCTGGAAGGCAGCCCTCGAGGCGAAGGGCCACGAGGTCCGTCTGCTGGAGATGACCTCCGGCACGCAAGCGATCGTCAAGACGCCCGAGGGCTTCCTGGGCGGCGCGGATGGGCGCCGGGAAGGCGTGGCGATCGGCGACTGAAGCCCCGTCCCGGGCCCGCCAAGGCTCACGCCCCGGTCAGCGCCCGCTCCCCGCCCGCGCCGCGCCCGGCGATCAGCCAGTAGACGAAGCCCGCGACGACGCCGACCAGGAAGAGCCCGGAGATGATCTGGAGCTCGGCCTGGCTCGGCGCCCGCGACAGCCTGAGCATGGCCAGCGGCAGAAGCGCCGCCAGCAGACCGGCCAGCCCGCTCTGGATCAGGCCGCTGCGCAGCCGGAACAGCTCCGAGCCGATCGCGACGATGACCACCGGCGCGACGATGATCGCGAAGCCCAGTCGCGTGACCATGGCGAAGGCCGCCTGGGCGGCGGGCGTCGGGTCGATGCCGCTATCGGCGAGCCCGAACAGCAGGTCGAGCAGCCGCTCGATGCCGCCGCCGATGGTCAGCGCGACGGCCGGCGAGGCGACGCTGGCCGCGCCCAGTGCGAGCAGCCCCGCTCCCATGGCGACGAGGCAGGCGAAAGGGATCAGCAGCAGCCAGCGCAGCGCCAAGGGAGGACTACTCCGCCGCGACGGCGGGGGCGGGCTCGGCGGGCTGCTCCTGCTCCAGCATCAGCCGGGCGCGGGCCGAGAGCTTCTCGGTCTCGCTCTTGAGCTGCCCGCAGGCGGCGAGGATGTCGCGCCCGCGCGGCGTGCGCACCGGCGAGGCGTAGCCGGCGCGGAAGACGATCTCGGAGAAGCGCTCGATGCGGTCCCAGTCCGAGCACTCGTATTTCGTTCCGGGCCAGGGATTGAACGGGATCAGGTTGATCTTGGCCGGGATGCCCTTGAGCAGCCGCACCAGCTCACGCGCCTCGGCGTCGGAATCGTTGACGCCCTTCAGCATGACGTATTCGAAGGTGATGCGCTTGGCGTTCGTCAGGCCCGGATAGGTCCGACAGGCCTCCATCAGATCCTTGATCGGGTACTTCTTGTTGAGCGGCACCAGCTCGTTGCGCAGCTCGTCGCGCACCGCATGCAGCGAGATGGCCAGCATCGTGCCCATCTCCTCGCCGAGCGGGCCGATCTGCGGGACGACACCCGAGGTCGAGACGGTGATGCGCCGGCGGCCGAGCGAGAGCCCCTGGTCGTCAGCGATGACGTCGATGGCGTCGCGCACCGCGTCGAAATTGTAGAGCGGCTCGCCCATGCCCATGAAGACGATGTTGGTGACGAGGCGCCCGCCATCATTGGGAACGAAGGCGCCTTCCGGCGGCTTGCGGTTCGGAAAATCGCCGAGCCCGTCGCGCGCCACCATCAGCTGCGCGACGATCTCCTCGGTCGTGAGGTTGCGCACCAGGCGCTGCGTGCCCGTGTGGCAGAAGGTGCAGGTCAGGGTGCAGCCGACCTGGCTGGAGACGCAGAGCGTCCCGCGATCGACTTCGGGAATGTAGACGCACTCGATCTCGGCGCCGCGGTCATGCGGGCCGGTCGGCGGCATGCGCATCAGCCATTTGCGGGTGCCGTCGGTCGAGACCTGCTCGGCCGTGACCTCCGGCAGGTCGAGCGAGAAGCGCTCGGCAAGCTGCGCCCGCAGGCCCTTGCCGATCGTCGTCATCGCCTCGAAATCGCGCACGCCGTAATGATAGACCCAGTTCCAGAGCTGGCCGACGCGCATGCGCCGCTCCTTCTCCGGCACGCCGATCTCGGCCAGGGCCTGCGCCATGCCGGCGCGCGTGCGGCCGACCAGCGAGGGCCGCCGCAAAACGGGTTCGGCCGCCGGAGCGGTCATCGGGGAAACGGCAAGGGACATCGGAAAACTCTGCTCGGATCGGCGCCCATGGCGCCCGTCGATGGCAGGGCCATAGCATATTTGGCGCCCAAAGCGAAGCGGCGGCCTAAAGGCCGCCCGCTCGACGTCTCACAGTGGCCGCGGCCGCTTTACTTGCAGGCGTCGTCGGCCTTCTTCAGCACCTGGCTCATGCCCGCAAGCGAGTATTTATCGCTGGTCGGATTGCCGCGCTTCGAATGGGCCTTGATCTCCAGCCCGGCGCCCTTGCGCATCGCGTCGAGCATGCGCGGCTCCTCGGCCGGGTTCTTCAGCCACATGTTCTTGCCCTTGGCGACCAGCGCGAAACGCTCGGCACCGATCACCGCCTGATGCTCGACGCCTTCCTTGACGTCGAAATTCATCACGAAACTGATCTCGTTGCGCACGCCCTCAGCCGGGCGGTTCGAGATGAAGAGCAAGCCCTCGACATCCTTGAGATTCGCCGGCGAGCGCGTCTCGGCCTTCGACAGGGCGTAGCAGACCTTGGAGCGGCCCTGCTGGGAGGAGAAGGCCTGCCATTTGCCCGCCGTCTCCAGCAGCATCGCCTGGCCCTGTCCGGCGCTTGCCGGGGCGGCCGAAGCGGCGGCCGGCTTCGGCTTGGCCGGTGCGGCGGTGGCGGTGGACGCAGCGGTCGCGAACGCGGCCAGAAGGCCGAGCCCGGCGACGCGGAGACGGATGGCGGCGGACGGAGAAAGGAATGAGCTGCTCATGGACCGCCATCAGTCACGAAAAATCTTAACACCGCGTTTACCACGTCGCTGTCGATGCGCTCGCGCGGGCCGGCGGCATAGAGTGTCACGATCCTGGCGAAAATACGAATGGCCGCGACCAAGGGAGCGGTTCCGGCAAGCGGCGCGCCATGGCAGGATTCCGCTCGCCCACCGGACGATGGAGACCCGATGAAGGCGCTGCTCTGCCACCATCACGGCCCTGCCGAAGACCTCGCGCTGGCCGAGCTGCCCGATCCTGCGCCGGGGCCGGGCGAGGTCGTCGTCGCGGTCAGCGCAGCGGCGCTCAATTTCTTCGATACACTGATCATCCGCGGGCGCTACCAGACCCGGCCAGCCTTCCCCTTCTCTCCCTGCGCCGAATGCGCCGGCACCATCGCCGCGATCGGCGAGGGCGTCACCGGCTGGCGGATCGGCGAGCGGGTCGCCGCCTGGCTGGGTTATGGCGCCGCCCGCGAGAAGGTGGTCGTGCCGGCGCAAGCGCTGGTGCGCGTGCCGGACCAGCTCGATGACGCGCAGGCAGCCGGGCTCTTCGTCACCTATGGCACCGCCATGCACGGGCTGATCCAGCGCGCCCGGCTCAAGGCCGGCGAAACGCTGGCCATTCTGGGCGCCTCCGGCGGCGCGGGACTGGCTGCGGTCGAGATCGGGGCATTGCTCGGCGGCCATGTCATCGCCTGCGCCTCCTCGGGCGAGAAGCTGGCCCTCGCCCGCGAGCACGGCGCGCACGAGATGATCGACTACGCCGCGGAGGATCTCCGCGCCAGCCTCAAGCGGCTGACGGAGGGCCGCGGCATCGACGTTCTCTACGACCCCGTGGGAGGCGAGCTGGCCGAGGCGGCCCTGCGCTCCATGGCCTGGGAGGGGCGCTATCTCGTCGTGGGGTTTGCCGGCGGCGAGATTCCGAAGATCCCGCTCAACCTGCTGCTGCTCAAGGGCTGCGACCTGCGCGGTGTCTTCTGGGGCGAGTTCGTCAGGCGCGAGCCCGCCGCCCATCGCCGGAACATGGAACGTCTGCTGGACTGGGCGGCCGGCGGCCATATCCGCGCCCATGTCCATGCCCGCATCCCGGTCGAGCGCTGGATCGAAGCCTATGCGCTCATCGGCGAGCGCAAGGCGAAGGGCAAGGTGGTGCTGACGTTCTGAAGGCCGTTCAGAGGTCTGCCAGAGCCTGCCGGGCCTGATCGCGATGCTCGGGCCTGATCGAGCCGGCGACAGCGGCGATCGCGGCGGCGATCACGGCAGCATCGTCGGTGAAGCCGACCAGCGGCATGATGTCGGGCAGCGCGTCGAGCGGCAGCACGAAATAGCCGAGCGCGGCGAGCAGCGTCAGCCGCACGCGCCGCGGCGTCTGCGGATCGCGCGTGCAGAACCAGGCCGCCAGCAGGTCCTCGGCGAAGGGAATGCGCTTGGCGACACGCTTCAGCCGGCTCATGAAGTCGGAGCCGAATTTCGCCTCGTCGCGCAGGCTCGCCCGGATCGCCGCTATCTCCTCGCGGCTGAAGCGAGAGCTGAAACCCTGGCTCATTCCCATTCTACTCCCTTGCTCATGGCGGATGACATGATCGTGCGGCCTGTCTTGGCGCGCCATGTCGAAAGATGGTTTCGGGGCAAAGCTGCACAAGAGGCTCCGCCCAAAACCCGCTTTCGCGGAGCTGCCGTGCCGCTTAAACCCTTCTGCAACGCAAGAGCTCCGGGAAACGCGCCATGAAACTCGATTCTTCCCTGTCGGCGATCGTCACCGGCGGCGCCTCCGGCCTCGGCGAGGCGACGGCCCGGATGCTCGCCGCCCAAGGCGTCAAGGTTGCGCTGCTCGATCTCAACGCCGAGCGAGGAGAAGCCGTGGCGAGCGAGATCGGCGGGCTGTTCTGCAGCTGCGACGTGACCAGCGACGCCTCGGTCGAAGAGGCCCTGGCCAAGGCGAGCGCGGCTCATGGCGTCGCCCGCATCGTCGTCAACTGCGCCGGCATCGCGCCGGGCCGCCGCGTCGTCTCGAGGAAGCGGGATACGGGCGAACTCGTCGCCCACGACATGGCGACCTTCGAGAAGGCGGTCGCGATCAATCTCGTCGGCACCTTCCGGGTCATCGCCAAAGCCGCTGTGGCGCTCGCCGCGCTGGAGCCGGTCACGGCGGATGGCGGCCGTGGCGTGATCGTCTGCACCGCGTCTGTCGCGGCCGAAGACGGCCAGATCGGCCAGGCGGCCTATGCTGCCTCCAAAGCCGGCGTGGCCGGGATGACGTTGCCGATCGCGCGCGACCTTGCCTCCCTCGGCATCCGCATCGTCACGATCATGCCGGGCCTGTTCGAGACACCGATGTTCGCGGGCCTGCCCGAGGATGCCAAGGCCTCGCTCGCCGTCTCGGTGCCCCACCCCTCGCGCCTCGGCAAGCCGGAGGAATATGCCGCGCTCGCCCGCAGCATCATCGAGAACGACATGCTCAACGGCACCGCGATCCGCCTCGACGGCGCGCTCCGGATGGCGCCAAAATAGGGTCAGACGATCCGGTAGACCGCGCCGGCGCTGCGGTCCCGGTAGAGGTCCACCCGTTCGCCGTTCCAGTGATAGTCGAGATGCCGCCCCTGCACGGGATGGCTGGCGAGATCGGGGTGAAAAAGCCCGACGCAGTCACCGCCCGCGCAGCGGACGCTCGGATAGACGACACCCTCGGAGCCGCCGGCCCGCAAACTCCGGCCGAGCCGCTGGCTCTCCCGATAATCGCCCGGCGCGAGCACCGGCGCGATCTTGTCGGCATCGCGGCGCAGGTCGTGCAGCGAGCCGTCGACGTCGAGCACGATCTCGCGGAACTGCGAGGTCCAGCCGGGCGGCTGGGCCGTCGCCGCCATGAATCGCGCGTGATGGTGGACCGTTTCCAGCAATGCCACCTCGAAACGGTCGCCGGCATAGAGCACGCCGAAGGTTCCGTCCGAGAAGCGGCTCGGCCGGTCGGGGCTGACATGGGTAAAGGGGGCCATCAGCCAGCTTGCGCCCGGGCCCGAGACACGCCGCTCGAGCGGCACCAGATCGAGCTGGCCGATCGTCTCCATCAGGCGCGGGTTGGTTTTCTGCTCGGCCGCGATCAGCAGTGGCCAGTCGGCTGGGTCGGCGATATCCTCGAACAGGTCGATCGGCGGGAAGATGCTGCGGATGATCCGCACCGCACCGCGCCATTCCACCTGCGCGACCGGCAGGCTCGCCGGATCGATCACCAGGCGCCCCGCTCGGCGTCGAGCAGCCGGCGCACCCGCATCAGGTCGGTGAGCTCCCCGCCCAGCATGACCTCGAGTGCCGACCGGCCGCCGAGATCGCCGTTCGGCCGCCTGATCCAGTCATAGCCGCGCTGCGGCTCGCTGAAGATCAGGCGCAAGGCCTTGTGAATGCCCATCAGGTTGGAGAGCCGCGCCTTGCCGTCGCGCGAAATCCGTCCGACCTGCCCCGCTTTCCAGCGCGCATAGGTGCGGGCGGGCAGGTCGATCAGGACGGCCGCCTCCTCGTCCGTGATCCGCCAGAGGCGGAACAGGTTGACCGCCGCGCGAAACATCGCGGCCGCCTCCCCGTCCGTGATGGGATCGGGGACAAAATTGCGATGGGCCGTTTCGACCGGCAGCAAGGCCATCAGCAGTCGCTATCCATTTGGCATAAAATGGGGCAATACCAGCCAAATGGCAACAGGTGGGCGGAGAGGCCTATTCCCCTGTCTTCGCAGGCTTGATCTCGTGCTGCAGGATCAACGGCGTCTGGGCGAGAGCAAACAGCATCGTCAACGGCATCACCCCCCAGACCTTGAACGCGACCCAGAAATCCTGTGTCTGCGTGCGCCAGACCACCTCGTTCAGCGCCGCCAGCACGAAGAAGAACAGGCCCCAGCGGAAGGTGAGCTTGCGCCAGCCCTCCTCGTCGAGCTGAAGCACGGTCTCCAGCACCAGCGACAGCAGAGAGCGGCCGAAGAAAAGCCCGCCGAGCAGGACGCAGCCGAACAGCGCGTTCACGATGGTCGGCTTGACCTTGATGAAGAAGGCGTCGTCCAGCGCCAGCGTCAGCCCGCCGAAGACGGAGACGACGACCGCGTTCACGATCGCCATGCGCGGCAGATAGCCCATCAGCGCCCGCGACAGCACCAGCGCCACCAGCGAGGCGCCGATGAAGATGCCGGTGGCGACGAAGATCCGCCGGTCCTCGGCGACATGGAACAGCCGGTCGCCATAGGAATTCGCGAAGAAGAAGATCGCCAGCGGTCCGAATTCGAGCGCGAGCTTGAGCAGCGGGCTGACCGTCCTGCCTTTCGCCGCCTCGACCGGGATCTGCTGGGTGGTTTCGCTCGCCCCATCGATCACGCTGCTTCTCCCAATCCTGCCACGGCCCGGGCGAAATCACGCGCCGAGAAGGGCTCCAGATCCTCGACTCCCTCGCCGACGCCGATGAAATGCACCGGCAGGCCGAACTGCGCCGCCAGCGCCACCAGGATGCCGCCGCGCGCCGTCCCGTCGAGCTTTGTCATTACCAGGCCCGTCACGCCTGCCGTCGTCCGGAAGGCCTCGACCTGGCTGATCGCGTTCTGGCCGACGGTGGCATCGAGCACGAGCAGCGCCGCATGCGGCGCCGTCGCGTCCTGTTTGCGGATCACCCGCACCACCTTGGCAAGTTCGTCCATCAGCCCCTGCTTGTTCTGAAGGCGCCCGGCCGTGTCGACCAGCAGCACGTCGGTGCCGTTGGCCTTCGCCTTCTGCAGCGCCTCGAAGGCGAGGCCGGAGGCATCGGCACCCTGCTGGCCGAAGACGACCTCGGCACCGGTGCGCTCGCCCCAGACACGCAGCTGCTCGATCGCAGCGGCGCGGAAGGTGTCGCCCGCCGCCAGCATCACCGACTTGCCCTCTGCACGGAATTTCGCGGCGAGCTTGCCGATCGTCGTGGTTTTGCCCGAACCATTGACGCCGACCATCAGCACGACGAACGGCTTTTTCGTGGCGTCGATGGGCAGCGGGCGCGCCACCGGCGTCAGGATCGTCTCGACCTCGCGGGCCAGGATCGCCTTCACCTCGGCCGGGTCGATCTGCTTGTCGTAGCGGCCTTCGCCCACCGCCTTGGCGATGCGCGCCGACGTGGCGAGACCCAGATCGGCCTGGATCAGGATGTCCTCGAGATCCTCCAGCGTGCCCGCGTCGAGCTTGCGCTTGGTGAAGAGGTCGGTGATGCCGGTCGTCAGCGCGGACGAGGTGCGCGACAGCCCCTCGGTGAGGCGTCGCCACCAGCTCCGCTTCGGTTCGGCGGCAGGCGCGGCGGGTTCGGCGGCGACCTCGGGCGGGGCCGGCGCCGCGGCCAACGGTGCAGGGTTTTCGGGCGGAAGCGGCGGCGCCGTGTCGGGTAGGCCGGCCGGCACGCCAGGCGCGGTGGCATCGGTCACCTCGGGCTTCGGCCCTTCGCCCGGCGGAAGAACCTGCTCCGGCGCCGGCGCAGGTTGCGCCGGCTCGTCCTCGCGGCCGAAGAGCTTCGAAAGGAAGCTGCGCTTTTTCGGTTCGGTCTCGCTCATCGCTGTTCCATCTTCGGTTCGGCGGATCCTGGCTTGCGCCGCCGGGCCGGTATCGCTAGCGCAATGCCATGGCGCAGACGGACCGACCAGAGAATTCGAAGCCGCAGGAGCCTGTCGAGACCGATCTGCCGGTGCCGCTGCTGTATCGCGACGCCATGATGCTCGTGCTCGACAAGCCGGCCGGGCTGCCGGTTCATCGCGGGCCGCAGGCCAAGCGACGCACCATTCCCGTCCTGACGGATCATCTCGACGCCTTGCGCTTCGGCTTGCCGCGCCGGCCGGAGCTGGCGCATCGGCTCGACAAGGATACCTCCGGCTGCCTCGTCCTCGGCCGGCATCCCCGTGCGATGGCCGAACTCAACCAGATGTTCCGCGACGGGCGGATCGACAAGACCTACTGGGCGATCGTGCAGGGCGGCCCCGAGGCGGAAGAGGGTGTGATCGATCTGCCGCTCGCACGCCGCTCGCCCGAGCGCGGCTGGTGGATGAAGGTCGACCCGGCCGGTCTGCCCTCCCAGACGCGCTACCGCGTGCTCGGCCGCGGCGAGCTGGACGGCGCGCCGATCGCCTGGCTCGCCATGGAGCCGCTGACCGGCCGGACCCATCAGCTGCGCGTCCACTGCCAGGCCTCCGGCTGGCCGATGCTCGGCGACGAGATCTATGGCGAGGCCCCGCGCGAAGGCGGCCCCGGCCTCCAGCTCCATGCCCGCTCGATCACGGTGCCGCTCTACAAGAAGCGCGATCCCATCGCGGTGGAGGCCCCGCCGCCGCCGCATATGCTGGCAGCCCTTCGCGCCTGCGGGTGGGACGGCTGATCCGGCTCAGCTCGCCAGCGCGTCCATCGCCCGTGCCAGCTTGACGTCCAGTTCGGTCAGCCCACCCGCATCATGCGTGGCCAGCGTCACCGTGACGGTGCGGTAGATGTTCGACCATTCAGGGTGATGGTTCATCGTCTCGGCCCGCAAGGCGACACGCGTCATCCAGCCGAAGGCCTCGTTGAAATCGCGGAAGACGAAGCGCTTGGTGATGGCCTCGCGGCCTTGCGCCGGCTTCCACCCGGTCAACGTCGCCAGCGCCTCCGCCTGCGCTTCCGGCGAAAGGCGCTTCGGTCGCGTCATCTGCGCATCTCGCGCGGCAAGCGGTTCGGATAGGAGAGCCCGAGCGGATAGGCGGCTTCCAGCACATAGGGGCCGCCACCGACCGAATCGCGGGAGGACATCAGCGCCACGCGGCGCGCCGGGAAGACGATCGGCCGGACGATTGGATGCAGGCTCAGGTGATGCGCGACCTCGGCGGGCGCGGTGTCGCGCAGCCGGGCCAGCGTGACGTGCGGCACGAATTTGCGCCCCTCCGCCGGCAGCCCGATCCGGCGCATCTGCCGTTCGATATCGGCCTGCAGCTCGGTCAGCGGCTTGCTCGGCTGCACGCGGGCATAGACCGCGCGCGGCTTGTCGCCGCCGAAGCTGCCGAGCGAATCGAGCGCAATGTCGAAGGGATAGGCCGAAACGTCCGCCAGCATCTGGTCGACATCGTTCGCCGTGCGGCGGTCGACATCGCCGAGGAAGCGCAAGGTGACGTGATAATCCGGTGGCTCGATCCAGCGCGCCCCCGACAACCCGCCGCGATGCAGCGTCAGTTCGGTCGCGACCTCGGCGGGAATTTCCAGAGCGATGAACAGCCTCGGCATGACGCGATTCCTGCCAAGAGAATGTGACTCTGGCGAGACGGTAAGCGGGAAGCCGGCTCATGGAAACCGGGCATCGCCGATGATGAGCCGGCCAGGGTGGCGTCATCCCCGGGTTGAAGCCGCGTTTCGCCCGGGAATGACCGCGAGAGCTAGGGGCAGGGATTGCCGACCAGCTGGTGGACAGCGTCGATCTGCGCCTCCACATCGGCAGGCAGCTTGACGTCGATCGAGGCGATGTCGGTTTTCAGCTGCTCCATCGAGGTCGCGCCGATGATGCTGGCCGTGACGAAGGGGCGGCTGTTGACGAAGGCGAGCGCCATCTGCGCCGGATCGAGCCCGGCCTGCCGCGCGATCGCGATGTAGCGCCGCGTCGCCTCCTCGGCCCCGGGGCCTTCATAGCGCTGGCCGCGATTGAACAGGCTGGTGCGGGCGCCGGCCGGACGCGCGCCGTCGAGATATTTTCCCGTGAGGTAGCCCTGCGCCAGCGGCGAATAGGCCAGCAGCCCGACCTGCTCGTGCAGGGCGATTTCGGCGAGATTCGTCTCGAAGGTCCGGTTCAACAGGTTGTAGGCGTTCTGGATCGACTGGGCGCGTGGGGTACCGCGTTGTTCCGAATCGGTGACGAAGCGCATCGTGCCCCAGGCGCTCTCGTTGGAGAGGCCGAGATGGCGGATCTTGCCGGCCTTCACCAGTTCGCCGAAGGCGTCGAGCTGCTCCGGGACCGAGGTCTCGTCCTCGGCCTTCTGGTAGGCGGCAGCGCCGAAGCGGGTCGGGTTGGAGCCCCAGGGCATCGGCCGCTCGGGGAAATGGATCTGGTAGAGGTCGATATAGTCGGTCTGCAGCCGCTTCAGGCTCTTATCGACCGCCTCGTTGATCTGCTTGCGGGTCAGGCGGGTCGGGCTCTGATCGTCCCGGAACCAGGTGTTGCCGCCGCGTCCGCAGACCTTCGAGGCGAGGATGATCTTGTCGCGGTTTCCGCGCGCCTTGAACCAGCTGCCGATGATCCGCTCGGTCGCCCCTTGCGTCTCCGGCCGGGGCGGGATCGCATAGAGTTCGGCAGTATCGAAGAAGTTCACGCCCTGTTCGACGGCGTAATCCATCTGGGCGTGGCCCTCGGCCTCGGTGTTCTGCTCACCCCAGGTCATGGTTCCCAGGCAAATGACCGACACATCGAGATCGGTGCGGCCGAGACGGCGGTAATCCATGGCGAAGCAACTCCGGAAGCGGGCCGGCCGGCCGCGATGCAAGAATCAGGGGATACGCCGGAGCGGAGAGCCCGCTGGCAGATCAGGGTTTGGCGGGCAGCGTCGCGATGAAGCGCTCGACCGATGGCAGGATGTTGCGGACGATGACCTTGACGCCCTCGGCCGTCGGATGAAGCCCGTCTGCCTGATTGAGCGCCTTGTCGCCGGCGATGCCCTCCAGGAAAAAGGGGTAGAGCACCAGTCCGTATCTCTGCGCAAGCTCCGGAAAGATCGCGTCAAAGCGGCGCGTATACTCGGCGCCGAGATTGCGCGGCGCGTACATCCCGGCGAGCAGGACAGGGATGTTCCGCGCCTTCAGCCGCGTGACGATCGCCTCCAGTGCCTGTCGCGGCAGCGCCGGGTCGATGCCGCGCAGCGCATCGTTGGCACCGAGCTCGAGGATCACCCCATCCGTCCCGTCCGGGACCGACCAGTCGAGCCGCTCGAGCCCGCCTTGGGTGGTATCGCCGGAGACGCCGGCGTTCACGATGTCGACAGCGACGCCCTTCTCGCGGAGTGCCTTCTCCAGGACGACGGGGAAGGCTGCGCTGGCCGGCAAATTGTAACCGGCTGTCAGTGAGTCGCCGAGGGCCACGAGCTTCAAGGTGCGTTCTCCCGCATTCGGGGCCGGATTCTGGGCCTGCGCGGCGGCGAAGGGAAGCGCCAGCACCAGCAGGTTCATGCCCACGACAAGCGCGAAAAACCGTCGCAGCGATTGGACAACCGGCCGCAAGCGCCCATATCGGCTCGGACTGGGCGCCACCCCACCGGCTCTGCCGGGCGGGACTGAGAGGTCTGTGTCGATCATCATGCAGGGTGAAGTCGGGATCATGACGCGATGAATCAAGCCGCCGCCCAAAGCTCCCCGGCGATCGAGCTGCGCGACGTCCATCTGAGCCTCGGGCGCGGCCCGGCCCGGGTCCATATCCTCAAGGGCGTCTCGGTGTCGCTGGCCGATGGCGAGGCAACCGGCCTCGTCGGGCCCTCCGGCTCCGGCAAGTCGACGCTGCTGATGACCATGGCGGGGCTGGAACGGCCCGATTCCGGCCTTGTGAAGGTGGCGGGACAGGACCTCGGCGCCCTCGACGAGGATGGCCTCGCCTTGTTCCGCGGCCGCCATATCGGCATCGTCTTCCAGTCCTTCCATCTCGTCCCGACCATGACGGCGCGGGAGAACGTCGCGCTTCCGCTGGAACTGGCCGGTTCACCGGACGCCTTCGCCCGCGCCGAGGCCGAGCTGCGCAATGTCGGGCTCGGCCACCGCATGGACCACTACCCGGCGCAGCTTTCGGGCGGCGAGCAGCAGCGCGTGGCCATCGCGCGCGCCGTCGCGCCGGACCCGGCGATCCTCGTCGCCGATGAGCCGACCGGCAATCTCGACGAGACCACCGGCCGCTCGATCGTCGACCTGATCTTTGCGCTGAAGCGCGAGCGCGGCGCGACGCTGGTGCTCGTCACGCACGACCTTGCCCTGGCGGCGCTGTGCGAGCGCACGGTGCGGCTGCGCTCCGGCGTGATCGAGCCCGAAGATGCCGGTGCGGTCGCGGTCGCCTGACGATGCATGCTCCCCTGAGGCCGACCGGCCGCCAACCCGCCCGCTCCCCCGGCATCGGCCTGTCGCTGCGGCTCGCCTTGCGCGACCTGCGTGCGGGCCTGCGCGGCTTCGGCGTTTTCATCGCCTGCCTGGCGCTCGGCGTCATGACGATCGCCGCCGTCGCCTCGGCCTCGCGCGGGCTGACCGAGGGCCTGGCCCGGGAAGGGCGCCGCATCCTGGGCGGCGATGCCAGTTTCAGCCTGATCCAGCGCGAGGCGAACCCGCAGGAGCTCGCCTTCCTGTCGGCGCGCGGCACCGTCTCGGCCATCGCCACGCTGCGCGCCATGGCCAATGCCGGCGAGAAGGGGTCCGCGCTGGTCGAGATCAAGGCCGTCGACGGCAGCTATCCGAGCATCGGCACACTGGAAACCACCCCTCATGAAGCGCTTTCCGGCCTGCTCGCCGCACGCGACGGCCATTATGGCGCCGTCGCGGACCCGATCCTCTTCGGCCGCCTCGGGCTCAAGCCGGGCGATATCGTCACCGTCGGCACCGCCCGTATCCAGCTTCGCGCCGAACTCGTCGCCGAGCCCGACAAGATTGCTGCCGGCGTTGGATTCGGCCCGCGTCTCCTGATTTCGCAGGAGGCACTGCGCGCCACAGGGCTGATCCAGCCCGGCAGCCTCGTGCGTTGGACCTATCGCCTCGGCTTGCCGGCGACCGCGGCGACCGATGCGGACCTGAAGCGCCTCATCGCCGATTCCGGCACCCAGCAGCCCGATGCCGGCTGGGAAATCCGCTCGCGCGACAACGCCGCGCCGAGCTTCCAGCGTAATCTCGAACGCTTCACCCAGTTTCTGACGCTCGTCGGCCTCACTGCGCTGCTGGTCGGCGGCGTCGGCGTCGCCAACGCGGTGCGCCGCTTCGTCGCCGCCAAGAAGCTCGACTTCGCCACGATGAAGGCGGTCGGCGCCACCGGCGGCCGGGTCGTCGCGATCCACCTGGCCGAGGTGATGCTGGTCGCAGCCATCGGCACCGCGATCGGCCTCGTGCTGGGGGCCGCGGCCCCCTTCGGCCTCGGCGCGCTGCTGCAGAGCATCCTGCCCGTTCCCTTCGAGCCGACGCTGGCGCCGGCCGAGCTCGCCATCGCCGCGCTCTACGGGTTGCTGACCGCCCTGGTCTTCGCGATCCTGCCGCTCGGGCGAGCCCATGACGTGCCGGTCTCGGCCCTGTTCCGCGACCAGGTCGAACCCGATCCGCGCCGCCCGCGCGCGATCTACCTCGCCATCTGCCTGCTGGCGCTCGCCGGGCTCGTCGGCGTCGCGCTCGGCTTCGCCTATGACAGGCGCATCGCACTGATCTATATCGGGGCCATGCTCGGCGTGTTCGTGCTGTTGCGCGGCGTCTCGGTCGGTCTGATGGCGTTGGCGCGCCGCCTTCCCCGCCCCCGCCGCCCTGCGCTGCGCATGGCACTTGCCAACAGCCATCGGCCCGGCGCGTTGACACCCTCGCTGGTGCTCTCGGTCGGGCTCGGCGTCTCGCTGCTGACGGCGCTCTCCTTCATCGACGTCAGCCTGACACGCCAGCTCACCGGCGCGCTGCCCGACAAGGCGCCCGGCTTCTTCTTCCTCGACATTCCCAGCCGCGATTCGGCTCGTTTCGACGCCTTCCTGGCGCAGGAACGGCCGGGCGCCGCTGTCGAACGGGTCCCTATGATGCGTGGACGCATCCTGCGCGTGAACGACGCCCGGGCCGAGGACATCAAGGCCAGCGAGCAATCCGCCTGGGTGCTCGATGGCGACCGCGGCATCACCTATGCAGCGACCGTTCCCCAGGGGTCGCGAATCACGGCGGGCGAGTGGTGGCCGGCGGACTACAAGGGCGAACCGCTCGTCTCCTTCGACGCGCAGAATGCCGAGGGCATCGGGCTGAAGATCGGCGACCGGCTGACCGTCAACGTGCTCGGCCGCAGCATCACCGCCCGCGTCGCCAATCTGCGCACCATCGACTGGCGCTCCTTCGGCATCAACTTCGTGATGGTGTTCTCGCCCAACACCTTCGCCGGGGCGCCGCATACCGATCTTGCCACCGTCACCGCCTCCCCGAATGGGGCCGGCTCCACCGACGCCGTCCTGATGCGGCGGCTCGCCACCGAGTTCCCGGCCGTCACCGCCGTGCGGGTGAAGGATGCGCTGGAGGCGGTCAACACCATCGTCCAGCAGCTCGCCATGGCGATCCGCGGCGCATCGGGCCTCGCCATCGCCGCCAGCCTTCTCGTCCTGGGCGGAGCGCTGGCCGCCGGGCAGCGGGCGCGGCTCTATGACGCGATGATCCTGAAGACGCTCGGAGCGACCCGCCGCTTCATACTTTCGTCGTACGCCCTTGAATACGCGGCGATCGGGTTCGTCGCGGCGCTTTTTGGCGTCATCGCGGGCGCCGCCACCGGCTGGGGCGTCGTCACCAAAGTGATGCGGATCGAATTCGTCAGTGATCCGACGGGCGCACTACTGGCCGCGACTGCCGCAATCGGCCTTACCGTTCTGTTCGGCCTCGTCGGCACGCTAAGAATACTGTCGAAAGCGCCCGCTTCTCATCTCAGAAATCTCTGAGGACACTCTTTGAGCCGACAGCGATAGACATTAAAATTTTGTAATACCTTGCCGCGGCGACTCGGCGTTTCTATGGCTGCGGCGGCCTTAACCATGGCCAGCCCTTGTAACCGCACGGAAAGCCCCTCATATTCCCGTCATCGCGACGATCATGCGCGAGGATGGCTGGGGAATTGCGCCGGCCGTCGTCCGAAACAACGTCAGGGGAAATTCGCTCGATGAGCAACTTCGACCGCAATGCTCCAGTCTGGGGTGCCGGCCGCGCACAGCAGACCAGCGCCGTCGAGATGGATCAGGGCCTGCGCTCGTTCATGCTCGGCGTCTACAACAACATGGTTCTCGGCCTGGCGATCTCGGCGCTGTTCGCGCTGGGCGTCAACAAGATGGCCGTGACCGACCAGGCCAATGCGGTCGCCCGCATCGGAAACACCTACCTCACCTCCTTCGGCCAGCTGATGTACGGCTCGCCTCTGATGTGGGTGTTCGCGCTCGCGCCGCTGGCCTTCATCTTCTTCTTCTCGTTCCGGATCGACCGGATGTCGGCCTCCTCGGCCCGCTCCATGTTCTTCGCCTTCGCGGCGGTCATGGGCGTGTCGATGTCGACGCTGCTGATCCGCTACACCGGCGCCTCGGTCGTGCAGGTGTTCTTCATCACGGCGGCGGCCTTCGGTGGCCTCAGCCTCTACGGGTACACCACGCGCAAGTCGCTCTCCGGCATCGGCTCGTTCCTGGTGATGGGGCTGATCGGCCTGGTGCTGGCCTCGCTGGTCAACATCTTCCTGGCCTCCAGCGGCCTTGCCTTCGTGATCTCGCTGATCGGCGTCGGCGTCTTCGCCGGCCTGACCGCCTGGGACACCCAGCGGCTGAAGGAGATGTACCTCTCCTCGGACCTCGGTCCGGAAGAGGCGGCGAAGCTCTCGGTGAACGGCGCGCTGTCGCTCTACCTGAACTTCATCAACATGTTCCAGATGCTGCTCTCGCTGCTCGGCAACCGCGAATAAGACGACCCGCTCCATCGACGGAGCCGACATGCCCCGGCCGCAAGGCCGGGGCATTTGTTTTGGCACGGCGGTTGCTCATTCTGCGCGCATGACAGCACCCTCGATCCGACCCGCCACATCCGCCGACATCACGGCCATCGCGGCGATCTATGCCCATGCAGTTCTGCATGGCACCGCCTCCTGGGAGGTCGAGCCGCCGGACGAGCCCGAGATATTGCGGCGATACGAGGCGATCCTGACGGGCGGCTATCCTTATCTGGTCGCCGAGCGCGACGGGACTGTCCTCGGCTACGCCTATGCCGGGGCCTATCGGCCGCGGCCTGCCTATCGCAGCACAGTCGAGAACTCGATCTATATCGCCCCGCACGCGCAGGGCCTGGGCCTCGGCAGCCTGCTGCTCGATGCGCTGATTCAGGACTGTGCCGGCCGCGGCTTCCGCCAGATGATCGCCGTCATCGGCGACGGCACCGGCGCCTCGGCAGGCTCCCGCCGCCTGCATGAGCGGGCGGGCTTCCGGCTGGTCGGCGTCGCGGAGAATGTCGGCTTCAAGCACGGTCGCTGGCTCGACCAGATGCTGATGCAGAAGGAATTGGGCGAGGGGGACCGAAGCCCTCCGATCTTCTGATCGCTGGACGTCATTGCGAGTGTAGCGAAGCCATCCCGGGCGACGTGGTTGACCGCCTCATCCAATGCCGCTGGATTGCTTCGTTACATCGCCATCACGTCGCGAGGCGGTCAGCCGACCACGCTGAGCTTCTTGTCGAGCACTTTGAGCACGCGCGAGAGCTCCGAGCCGCGCTTCAGGATCAGCCCCGTCGCCGCGACGACCGAATAGGCTCCCTGGCGCCGCGCCGCCGCAGGATCCTTCACGATCCGATAGAGCGGCATCTCGGATGAGCGCCGGAACACTGAGAACTGCGCCTTGTCCTTGAGGAAGTCGATGGCGTAGTCGCGCCATTCCCCGGCGGCGACCATGCGTCCGTAGAGATTGAGCAGTTCGGAAAGTTCGCGTCGGTCGAAGGTGACGGTGGCCGGCCTTGCCGGCGAGGGGAAACTCAAGATCGCGCCGGCAGCGGACTGCGGCGTTTCGCTTTCGCTCATGACGCCTCCTGAATGAGCCGGCGGAAATGATGCGCCCGCAATGCTGCGCTGGCAAGGCATCGCCCGGTCCCCATTCACGGCGTCCTCGCGCGTTCGTCAAAGCCGCCGCAATTTCGCCGCGAACGGGCCAATCGTCCGCCCGATTGCCCCGCTCAACTGCACTCGTTGCCTCGACGGCCCGGTTCTGCCGAACCCCGGTTTGTCAGCCCCCCAGCCCCCCGGTGTTCCGGCGGAGCCGGGCCACCGAGTCGAGGCCAACTCACGGCTGGCGCCATGCCGGCCGTTTCTTTTTTCAGCGCGCTTGCGCGTGATATTCGGGGTTGGGCCGCATATCGACCGCCGACGCCATCCGATTCGACATGTTGTAGAACGCGGCAACCGCCGCGATGTCCCAGATCTCGCGCTCGCCGAATCCGGCCTTGCGCAGCCCGTCCCGGTCCGCCTCCTCGACCCGATGGGGCGCCTCCGTCAGCTTCACGGCGAAATCCAGCATCGCCCGATGGCGCTGGGAGAGCGCCGCCGCGCGATAGTTCATCACCAGCAGTTCCCCGAGAATCGGATCGCCTGAAAGCTGGCGTACCGCCGCGCCATGGGCGGCGAGGCAGTAATAGCAGCGGTTCACGCTCGAGACGGCGACCGCGATCATCTCCCGCTCCAGCTTCGACAGGCCTGACTGCGCCAGCATCAGGTCGTTGTAGAAGGCTGCAAAGGCGGTGAGCTTCGCATCGTCATGCGCATAGGCCGCGAGCACGTTCGGTACGAAGCCCAGCTTTTCCTCGCATTTGGCGAAATAAGCCTGGTTCGACTCGGACAGCGTGCCGGGCGGCAGGGCCAGCGCCATCACCTGCGCCGGCGAATCCTGCCGGGCCGGCTCTTCCCCCACCTTAGGTTTGTCATGCTTGGCCGCCATGGTCGCTCCTGTCGGCTCCGGCACGGCGGCGAATTGCCGCTCGTCCGAGCGAGGCAAAGTTGAAAGGCCTCGCAGCCTATGTCATCGCTGCAGCAAAACAACGGGGTGGATCATGGCCAAGCGGGTTACCAACGCCACGGCAGCGGCCGTCGCAGCGATCGAAGCTGCCGCCTCCGGGCTGACCAGCGCCATGCCTGCAGAGTTTCCACGCCTGCTCTTCGGTCGCTCGGTCGCCGAGGATCTGGAGGCGGTGCCGCCCGATTTGCTGGCGCGCGCATCGGCAGCGGCGTTCGACCACCTTGCCCAGCCGCGAAGAGCCGACAGCATCCACCTGCGCTTCCGCGACGACGCCTATGACGAGGCCGGCCAGCAGCGCCAGATCACGATCCTCGAGGTCGTCAACGAGAACAAGCCCTTCCTGCTCGATTCGACGCTCGCCGAATTGCAGGACCAGGGCCACGACCCCCGCCTCGTGGCGCATCCGATCCTGGCGGTGGCGC
Organism: Allobosea sp. TND4EK4; assembly: GCF_900156025.1. Lineage (GTDB taxonomy): Bacteria > Pseudomonadota > Alphaproteobacteria > Rhizobiales > Beijerinckiaceae > Allobosea. The sequence goes on along the minus strand of NZ_FTMO01000018.1, from coordinate 10,415 downwards.
GCGATGCCGAAGGGAGCTTCCTCTCCCTGGCCGGAGAGGCCGTCGGCCGCGCGCCGGAAGGGACCCGCCGCGAGAGCCTGATCCACATCCACGTCGACAGGATCGACGCTCCCGAGGCGCGCGAGCAGCTGCAGCTCGGGCTGGAGCGCGTCTATACCGACGTCGGTCTCGCCGTCGACGACTGGGCTGCCATGCGCGGCCGCATCACCGAGGTGATTCAGGCCTACCGGTCGAACCCGCCGCCGTTGCCGGAGGACGAGATCGCCGAGGCGCTCCAGTTCCTCGAATGGATCGCGGGCGACAACTTCACCCTGCTCGGCGTCCGCGCCTATCGCTTCCCGGGCGGCGACGTCGCCGCCGATCCGATCGAGGGCTCGGGCCTCGGCATCCTGCGCGATCCGGCGGTCAAGGTGTTGCGGCGCGGGCGCGAGCTGGTCACGACGACGCCGGAGGTGCGGGCCTTCCTCGCCAAGCCGCAGGCACTCATCATCACCAAGGCCAACGTCAAGAGCCGCGTCCATCGGCGGGTCCATCTCGACTATGTCGGCGTGAAGCTGTTTACGCCCGAAGGGCGCCTCGATGGGGAATTGCGCATCGTCGGGCTGCTGACCTCGAACGCCTATACTGGCTCGGCGCGCGCCATCCCCTATCTGCGGCTGAAGGTCGCCCGCGTCGCCAAGAATATCGGCTTCGATCCGGCGAGCTATTCCGGCCGGGCCCTGCTCAACGTGCTCGATGCCTATCCGCGCGACGAGCTCTTCCAGATCGACGTGCCGACGCTGGAGCAGTTCGCGCTCGACATCCTGCAATTGACCGAGCGGCCCCGCATCCGGGCGCTGCCGCGCGTCGACGAATTCGACCGCTTTGTCTCGATTCTCGTCTTCATCCCGAAGGACCGTTACGACACGACGATACGCCAGCGCGTCGGCGAATTCCTGTCCCGGATCTACAACGGCCGCGTCTCGGCCGCCTATCCGGCCTATCCGGAAGGGCCGCTCTCGCGCACGCACTACATCATCGGCCGCGACGAGGGCAAAACCCCGCGGATCGAGCGGGCCGCGCTCGAAGCCGGCATCTCGGCCATCGTCCGCACCTGGGGCGACGGGCTGAAGGACGCGCTCGACCGCGAGAAGGCGGGCCCGGCCGCCCGCGCTCTGGCCGAGCGCTACGCCGCCGCCTTCGGCGCCGCCTATCGCGAGCGCTTTTCCGCCACGGACGCGCTGGCAGATATCGAGACACTGCAGCAGCTCTCGGCGGAGCGGACACGCGCGGTCAATCTCTACCGGCGCGAGGGCGACCCGGCGACGCGCGCCAACCTCAAGGTGTTCTCACGGGGCGTGGCGATCTCGCTGTCGGCACGCGTGCCGGTGCTGGAGAATATGGGCTTCCGCGTCGTCAACGAGCGGACCTACAATGTGCTGCCCCAGACGGCCGAAGGCGACACCGCCCGGGTCTGGCTGCACGACATGACGCTCGAACGCGCCGATGACGGCGAGATCGACATCGCCCGCCTCGACCCGGCGATCGAGGCCGCGCTGATGGCGCAGTTCCGGGGCCTCGCCGAATCCGACCGTTTCGACCAGCTCGTCCTCGCCGCCGGCCTCGCCTGGCGGGAGGCGGCGCTGCTGCGCGCTTTCGGGCGCTATCTGCGCCAGGTCGGCGCGCCCTATGCCCAGGATTACATTGCCGATGCGCTGACGCGCCATCCGCGGATCGCATCCGGCCTGCTGGCCTATTTCGTCGCGAAATTCGATCCGCGCCTGGAATCGGACAACCGCGAGGGCGCCATGGCGTCCGCCCGTGCCGGCATCGAAACGGCGCTCGATGCCGTGACAAGCCTCGACGAGGACCGCATCCTGCGCCGCCTCGTCAACCTGATCGACGCGGCGTTGCGCACCAACTTCTTCCAGACCGGCCCGGATGGGCATCCGCGCCAGACGATCACCTTCAAGTTCGACTGCGCCAGGGTCGATGGCCTGCCCCTGCCGCGCCCGCTCTATGAGATCTTCGTCTACTCGCCCCGCGTCGAGGGCATCCATCTGCGCTTCGGCAAGGTCGCGCGCGGCGGCCTGCGCTGGTCCGACCGGCCGCAGGATTTTCGCACCGAGGTGCTCGGCCTCGTCAAGGCGCAGCAGGTCAAGAACGCCGTCATCGTGCCGGTCGGCGCCAAGGGCGGCTTCGTGCCCAAACATCTGCCGCCGGCCTCCGACCGCGCCGCCTGGCTGGCGGAGGGTACGGAGAGCTACCGCATCTTCGTGCGCAACCTGCTCGAACTCACGGATAACCTCGACGGCGAGACGCTGGTCCCGCCGCCGGACACGGTGCGACATGACGGCGACGACCCCTATCTCGTGGTGGCCGCCGACAAGGGCACAGCGACCTTCTCGGACACGGCCAATGCGATCTCCCTGGAGAAGCATCACTGGCTCGGCGACGCCTTCGCCTCGGGCGGCTCGCAGGGCTATGACCACAAGGGCATGGGCATCACGGCGCGCGGCGCCTGGGAGGCGGTCAAGCGCCATTTCCGCGAGATGGACATCGATATCCAGACGACGCCCTTCACCGTCGCCGGTGTCGGCGACATGTCCGGCGACGTCTTCGGCAACGGCATGCTGCTCTCGCCCGCGATCAAGCTCGTGGCCGCCTTCGACCACCGCGACATCTTCCTCGATCCGGCTCCCGATCCCGCGACCTCGCTGGCCGAGCGCCAGCGCCTCTTCGCCCTGCCGCGCTCCTCCTGGGCCGACTACGACAAGAGCCTGATCTCGCAGGGCGGCGGGGTGTTTTCGCGCCAGGCCAAGAGCATCCCGCTCTCCCCGGAGGTTCGCGCCCTGCTCGATCTCGACAAGGCTGAGGTCTCTCCGCCTGAGCTGATGACGGCGATCCTGAAAAGCCGCGTCGACCTGCTCTGGTTCGGCGGCATCGGCACCTATATCCGCGCCAGCGACGAAAGCGACGCACAGGTCGGCGACCGCGCCAACGACGCGATCCGCATCGCCGGCAGCGACCTCCGCACCCGGGTGATCGGCGAGGGCGCCAATCTCGGCGTGACCCAGCGCGGCCGCATCGAGGCGGCCCAGAAGGGCGTGCGCCTCAACACCGACGCGATCGACAACTCGGCCGGCGTCAACACCTCCGACGTCGAGGTCAACATCAAGATCGCGCTGGCCGGCCCGGTGAAGGAAGGCCTGCTTTCGGAAACCGACCGCAATGCGCTGCTCGCCTCGATGACCGACGAGGTCGGCCTGCTCGTCCTGCGCAACAACTACCTGCAAACGTTGGCGCTCTCCCTGACGGAGGCGCAAGGCACCGCCGCGACGCCCGGCCTGCGCTTCCTGATGCAGACGCTGGAACGACAGGGCCGTCTCGACCGCAGCGTCGAGTTCCTGCCCAGCGATGCCGTTCTCGCCGAGCGCGAGAAACGCGGCGAGGGGCTGACCCGGCCGGAGCTGTCGGTCCTGCTGGCCTATGCCAAGCTCGCGCTCCACGATGCGTTGATCGAATCGAGCGTCCCGGACGACCCTTATCTCGCCACCGAACTCGTCCGCTATTTTCCCAAGGAGCTGCGTGAAGCCTATCCGGAAGCCATCGCCGGACATCGCCTGCGCCGCGAGATCGTGGCGACGCAGCTCGCCAACGCGCTGATCAATCGCGGCGGCCCGGCGCTGGTGCCGGTGCTCTCGGCCCTGACCCATGCACAGGTGCCCGAGATCGCGGCGGCCTATGCCATCGCCCGCGATTCCTTCGATCTCATCACGCTCAACGGCGAGATCGATGCGCTCGACGCCCGGATCCCGGGGAGGACCCAGCTCGGCCTCTATGGCGCCGCCCAGCAGCTGGTCATCGACCGCATGGGCTGGCTGCTGCGCCGCGGCGTCGCCAAACCCGGCGCGATCGAGGCCACCATCGCCCGCTATGCCAAGGGCGTGGCGGAACTCGCCGGCGCGCTCGATGCGATCCTGCCCGAGGCGGCCGCCCAGGCGCGGCTCGCCCGCATCGCAGTGCTCACCGCGGACGGCGTGCCGGAGGCGCTCGCCGCGCGGATTGCGAGCCTGCCGACCTTGGCCGAGGCGACCGACATCGTCGACATCTCCGAACGTGGCAAGCACGCGATCGGCGATGTCGCCCGCATCCATTTCGGCGTCGATGCCTATTTCGGCCTCTCGGGCCTGAAGGCCGCGGCGGCGGCCGTGCCGGCGACAGACGATTACGAACGCCTTGCCCGCGAGCGCGCCGTCGAGACGCTGGACGACGCCCATGCGCATCTGACACGGGAGGTCGCGGGTGGAAGCGAAGCCTCGCTCGACGCCTGGGTCGCCGAGCGCCATGCCGACGCCGAACGCACGCGCAGCACCGTCAACGCGATCACCGGCTCGGGCCTGACCCTTCCGAAACTGATGGTCGCGGCCGGCATGCTCGCGGACCTGCCACGCAAGAGCTGAGGGAGCGAAGATGCCCGACACCGCCGAGACCACCACCCGCGTCGACCCGAAGCTGCTGGAGATCCTGGTCTGCCCGCTGACCAAGGCAACGCTGGAATACGACGCCGCGCGGCAGGAACTGATCAGCCGCCCGGCGAAGCTCGCCTATCCGATCCGCGACGGCATCCCGATCATGCTGCCGGAAGAAGCGCGCGCCCTGGAAGAGTGACGGCCGCTGCCGTCACAGCGTCTCGCCTCGCATCAGCCGCGGCGCGCCCGCGCCGATGCCTGCGGCCTCGCGGATGAAGAAGCGCTTCAATCCCGGCAGCCGGTCGACCAGCCCGAGCCCGAGATCGCGCGCGAGCCGCAGCGGCGTCGCGTCGTTCGAGAACAGCCGGTTCATCCCGTCCATGAAGGCGCCCATCGCCACGGTGTCGAAGCGCCGCGCCTTTTCATAGGCCTCCAGCACGTCGAGCGAGCCGGGATCGAGCCCGAGCCGCGCCGCATCGACGATCACCTCGGCGAGTGCCGCGACATCCTTCAGGCCGAGATTGAGACCCTGGCCCGCGATCGGATGCACCAGATGCGCGGCATCGCCCAGCAGTGCGAAACGCGAGTCGACGAAGCTGCGTGCCACGCCGTACCCGAGCGGATAGGCGGAAGCCGGCGTTTCCAGCGCGATCGCCCCGAGTTCCAGCCCGAAGCGCGTTTCGATCTCGGCGAGCAAGTCCTCGCCGTCGAGCGAGAGCAGCGGCGCGACATTTTCCGTCCGCTCGGTCCAGACGATCGAGGAGCGGTGCCCGAGCGTGCCGCCATCGGCGAGCGGCAGAATGGCGAAGGGTCCGGACGGCATGAAGTGCTCGACCGCACGGCCATGATGCGGCCGCTCATGACCGATCGTTGCGACGATCCCCGATTGCTTGTAGCTCCAGCCGACCCAGTCGATCCCGGCCTGTTCGCGCAGCTTGGAGCGCGCCCCGTCGGCAGCGACGAGCAATGCGGCCTGTGCCACGCTCCCATCGGTGAAGTTGACCTCAACGCGGGCACCGTCGACCGAGAAGCGGCGCACGCCTCGCGGGTCGAGTACCACCCCGGCGCTCTCGCACGCGCTCCGCAGATGCGCGAGCAGGGGAGCCGCCTCGATCATATGGGCGAAAGGCCGGCCGGGCTCGACCTCCCCGTCGAAGGTCAGGAAGATCGGTCGCACCGCATCGCCGGTGCGGCTGTCGGAGATCACCATCTCGTTCATCGGCGCGGCCGTCGCCTCCACCGCCGACCAGACGCCGAGCGCCTCCAGCATCGCGCGCGCCGCCGCCGCGATCGCATAGGCGCGGTTGTCGGGCCTCGGCGCGCCTGAAAGCGCCGGGTCGGCCAGGATGATCTCGATGTCCGCGCCGAGCGCCCGTTTCAGCGCCAGCGCCAGCGCCAGCCCGGAAATGCCGCCGCCCGCGATGACGATACGGCTGGCGTTTGCCTGGACCATGTCACTCTCCTCGGCCCTGTCGGCCCTTGACGGCATCTGGCACCTCGGTGCTGATGCGGCAATGGCCGTGCCTGTGCGGCGCGCCGGTGCCCATCAACCCGATCGCGATCCGAACGGCAATCCATGTCCCAGATCACCGCCTCGCTGACGGCGATTCTCGACCTCGAGCCGCTCGAGCGCAATCTGTTCCGGGGTCGCAGCCCGAAATCGAACTGGCCGCGCGTCTTCGGGGGCCAGGTGATCGCCCAATCGCTCTATGCGGCCTGCAAGACGGTGGAGGAGAGGCTGCCGCATTCTCTGCACGCCTATTTCCTCCTGCCGGGCGATCCCGAGATTCCGATCGTCTACGAGGTCGACCGCCTGCGCGACGGCCGCTCCTTCACCACGCGGCGTGTTCTGGCGATCCAGAAGGGCGAAGCGATCTTCGCCATGTCGGCCTCCTTCCAGGTCGAGGAGCCGGGCTACGAGCACCAGATGCCGATGCCGGACGTGCCGATGCCGGAGCAACTGCCGGACCGCGAGGAGATGTCGAGGACGATCCTGCCGCACATGCCGGATGCCGTGCAGGCCTACTACCAGCGCAAGCGGCCGATCGAGATCCGCCCCGTCGAGCTGGAGCGCTATCGGACCGGCGGCAAGATGGAGCCCAAATTCAACGTGTGGATCCGGGCGATGGAAACGCTGCCCGACGATCCGGCGCTCCATCGCAGCGTGCTCGCTTACGCCTCCGACCTGATGCTGCTCGATTCGAGTCTGATCGCGCACGGCACCACGGTCTTCGACAAGCGCATCCAGGGTGCCAGCCTCGACCATGCGCTGTGGTTCCATCGCCCCTTCCGAGCGGACGAGTGGCTGCTCTATTCGCAGGACAGCCCCTCGACCTCGGGCGCGCGGGGCTTTTCGCGGGGGCTGGTCTTCGACCGGCAGGGCAATCTCGTCGCCTCTGTCGCGCAGGAAGGCCTGATCCGGCCCCGCCCCGACCGGACCTGATGTCGCGATAGGCATATGCCTATCTTGTGAGCATCTGCCTAATCATGAGGCAGATGTACGCCGACATCGGCCAGATCACCCGGGGATTCCCCGACACTCGCCCCGATTCGCGTCGCCGGGCGCTTTGGCACGCCCTTTGAATTGTGCGCTGCCACGCACTGCGTTCTGCAGGGCGCGCGAGTTGCAACGCGTTCGCCGGGGCTGACGACCGGGCGGCGAAGAGGGGAAGCCCGACAGATGAAAATCGTGATGGCGATCATCAAGCCGTTCAAGCTGGAGGAGGTGCGCGACGCGCTCACTGCCATCGGTGTCCACGGCCTGACCGTGACCGAGGTGAAGGGCTACGGCCGGCAGAAGGGCCACACCGAGATCTATCGCGGCGCTGAATATGCCGTGAGCTTCCTCCCGAAGATCAAGATCGAGGTCGCCGTCGCCAACGACCTGACCGCCAAGGTCATCGAGGCGATCACGGCCGCCGCCCGCACCGGCCAGATCGGCGACGGGAAGATCTTCGTCTCCTCGATCGAGAAGGCCGTGCGCATCCGCACCGGCGAGACCGACGGCGACGCCCTCTGATTTTCCGACCTCCAGGAGCACTTCCGCGATGAATTCCAAAACCTTCCTGCGGGCCGGACTGACCGGCCTCACCGTGGCGGCGCTCGGCGCCGGTGCGGCCTATGCCCAGGCTCCCGCGGCACCGGCGGCGCCGGTGCCGAACAAGGGCGACGTCGCCTTCATGATGAGCTCGACGATCCTCGTCCTGCTCATGACGATTCCCGGCCTCGCCCTGTTCTATGGCGGCCTCGTCCGCTCCAAGAACATGCTGTCCGTCCTGACGCAGGTCTTCGCCATCGTCAGTGTCGTCTGCATCCTTTGGGTCACCTATGGCTACTCGCTCGCCTTCACCAATGGCGGCGGCCTGAACGACTTCGTCGGCGGCTTCTCGAAGGCCTTCCTGATGGGCGTCGATGCCAACTCCACCGCCGCCACCTTCTCGAACGGCGTGGTCATCCCGGAACTGGTCTATATCTGCTTCCAGATGACCTTCGCCTGCATCACGCCGGCGCTGATCGTCGGCGCCTTCGCCGAGCGCATCAAGTTCTCGGCGCTGCTGCTGTTCAGCGTGCTCTGGGTCACCTTCATCTATTTCCCGATGGCCCACATGGTCTGGTACTGGGGCGGCCCCGACGCGGTCGGCAATGCCGCCAAGGCGCTGGCGGATGCGGGCGCTGACGGCAAGGCGGCGGCCCAGTCGGCACTCGACGCGGTCAATGCCGACGCCGGGATGCTGTTCAAATGGGGCGCGCTCGACTTCGCCGGCGGCACGGTCGTCCACATCAATGCCGGTATCGCCGGCCTCGTCGGCTGCCTGCTGATCGGCAAGCGCATCGGCTTCGGCAAGGAGCTGATGGCCCCGCACTCGCTGACCATGACGCTGATCGGCGCCGCCCTCCTCTGGGTCGGCTGGTTCGGCTTCAACGCCGGCTCGAACCTCGAGGCCAACGGCACCGCCGGCCTCGCGATGATCAACACCTTCGTCGCCACCGCTGCCGCCGCCGTCGCCTGGCTGTTCGCGGAATGGGCGATCAAGGGCAAGCCCTCGATGCTGGGCATGGTCTCGGGCGCCGTCGCCGGCCTCGTCGCCGTCACCCCGGCCGCCGGCTTTGCCGGCCCGATGGGCTCGATCGTGCTCGGCCTTGTCGCCGGCGTGGTCTGCTTCTTCTTCTGCACCACGGTGAAGAACGCGCTCGGCTACGACGATTCGCTCGACGTCTTCGGCGTGCACTGCGTCGGCGGCATCATCGGCGCGATCGCGACCGGCATCCTCGTCAACACCGCCCTCGGCGGCGCCGGCATCCCGGACTACGCCTCCAAGCCCGGCGAGCTCGCCGTCGGTGCCTATGTCTTCGGGGATGCGGTGCTGGCGCAGGTCAAGGCCGTGCTCTTCACCCTGGTCTTCAGCGGCGTCGGCTCGGCGATCCTCTACAAGATCGTCGACGTGGTCGTCGGCTTGCGCGTCACCTCCGACGAAGAGCGCGAGGGCCTGGACATCGCCCAGCACGGCGAGCGCGCTTATCACGACTGAGCCTCACGGATTCACGTGAAACGCTGCCCCGGCGGGCAACCGCCGGGGTTTTTCTTTGACCGGTTTCCGGGGCCGATCGATTCAAGGTTAAGCGGGCCTTAACCTCGCCTTCCTAACCTCTCGGGCATGCCGGCACCACGCCGCCGGCAAGCCCGGAACCCGATCGCCCATCCGCATGCGCACCGTCCGCCGCTCCCAATCGCTCATGGACCGCCTGCCCGATCCGGTGCGGGAGTTCCTGTCGCGTCGCGCCGCCGAGTTGACGGGGCTAGGGCTTCTCGGCCTGATCGTCCTGGTCGCGCTGGCCCTCGCGAGCTGGTCCGTCGACGATCCGAGCCTCAACAACGCCACCAATGGCGCTGTCCGCAACTGGCTCGGCCGGCCCGGCGCGATGGTCGCCGACCTGCTGATGCAGCTCATCGGCCTCGGCGTGATCGCCGTGCTGTTTCCACCGATGATCTGGGCGCTGCGGCTGATTCGCTTTCACCTCTTCGACCGCGGCGCGCTGAAGCTCGGCCTCTGGGTGATCGGTGTCGCCGCCGCCGCCGCCGTCGCCAGCGCCCTGCCCGCGACCCCGCGCTGGCCCCTGCCGACCGGCATGGGCGGCGTGATCGGCGACGGGCTCCTGTTCGGCACGAGAAACATCGCCGGCATCGCCGGGGGCGCCGTCTCGAGCCTTGTCGGATTCGTCTATGCTGGCGTGGCGATACTGGCCGTGACGGCCGCCGCCGGTTTCGGCTTCGTTCATGACGAGGATCCGGCCCTCGACGACGAGGATGACGGCCTGTCCGATGGCGAGGAGCGGCGCGACGACGAGCCCGGCATCGCCGTCATCCTGATCGGCTGGCTGGCGCATGGGGCGATGGCGCTGCGCGGCGCCATCCTGCGCCGGTTGCCGCACCCGCCCGAACCGGCGGTCGATGCCGGGCCGATGCCGGGGCAGCCCGGCCGTATTCGCCGCGAGCCGCAATTCGGCGACGGCCGCAGCCCCCGCGCGCCGGCACCCGAGTTCCGTCCCGAGCCCCTGCCCGGCAGCCGCCAGGCCGAAGTCGACGAAGAGCCTCCCTTCGACATCGACGACGCCCAGGATCTGCGCGATCTCAACGCGCCGCGCGTCGCCGCTCCGAAGCCTGCGCCAAAGCCCGGCAAGCGCATCCAGCGCGAGGCGCAGCCTTCGCTGCTCGACCGCGAAGCCTTCGAGCTGCCGCCGCTGACCTATCTGGCCGAGCCGAAGAAGACGCCGGCGAACACTGTCTCCACCGATGCGCTGGAGCAGAACGCGACGCTTCTGGAAGGCGTGCTGGAGGATTTCGGCGTGCGTGGCGAGATCACGCAGGTGCGCCCCGGGCCTGTCGTGACGCTGTATGAGCTTGAGCCTGCTCCTGGGACGAAGTCGTCGCGGGTGATTTCGCTGGCGGACGACATTGCGCGGTCG
>NZ_FTMO01000032.1 GCF_900156025.1 Allobosea sp. TND4EK4 | reverse complement strand
GCCGTCCGAGAACTGACTGTTCAGGCGACCGGCGAAGCGTTCCGCGCGAGCTGGGTGAAGCGGCTGACGCCGAGACCCTGGTTCGGGGCGACCCATCCCCAGGTCGGGCGATCATTGGCGGCGTCGCGGACGACGAATTCATGGACGATGCGCTCGATGATGGTGAGCAGGCGCCCACCATCGAGCCGAGGCTTGAAGATGTAGATCTCATCGGCCCGGCTGACGCGCTCGCCTTCGCCGGTGTTGTAGCCGGTGAGGCGCATGGCCTCGCGAGGATCGAGTCCGAGGCGACGGCAGTGCCGGCGCCCGGCCGGCGAGGCGATCCAGCCGCGCAGTGCAGCCGGGCTCAGCCGCTTATGGAGCGCCTTCTCGAAGCCGATGAGCGAGAGCCCCTTCGGCAGGACGACGCGGATGACGCGCGGGCGCGCCTCGACGGGAGCTCCCGGAAGCGGCTTGCGCGAGGGGTGGATGAGGACGAGGCGCCAGTTGTCGTAGCCCGGATCACAGGCGAGGCCGGCCTCGGCCTCGTACATCCCGGCGTAGCGCTCGAGATTGATGTCCTCGATCCGGGCGAGCGCGTTCTCGGACGCGGTCGCGGAGATCTTGAACAGCGGCAGGGCGAAGCGCCGCGCCAGGCCATGAAGGCCGGTCGGCTGATCGGGAGCCTTCAGCGTGTCGCCGGAGCCGGCGACATAGACATAGGCGACATGGCCGGGCTGGTAGGCCTCGGCGAACTCCGAATCGAGGAAGGCGCGCTCGGGGAGCGGCGCGAGATCCTTGCCGCCGATGACGGGCCAGCGCGTGTCGACATAGTGCGTGACGGCAGCCGTGCTGCCCTCCTCGCGGATGCGGCGGGGCGTCGCTGGGATGGTATGGCCGTTGCTGTTCGTCTCGGTGATCATGATTTTCGTTTCCTGTCGTGCAGGGCTTCCCCGGGGGCATTCCCGTTCTCACCCTCACTCGCGTCCCTCGTCTCGTTTCGGCGTTGGCCGGATGAACCCGATCGGCTTCCTCGCGCCCTCCTTCCCGGCCAGCAGAACCTGTTCGGCTCCACGGATGTCTGCCAAGACGAGATCACGGCGGTTTTGGTCACAGGCGAAGCCCATCGCGATGTCCCAGAGCCGCGACAGCAGGCGAGGATTGTGGCCGTTCGTCGCCTGGAACAGCTCCTCGCCGGGTTCGGCGAAGCTTTGGCCGAGGCGCAGATTGGCCTGATGGAAGATGCTGCGCTGGATCGCCAGCATGTCGGCCGACTTTGGCTCGACCGTGAACACGATCAGCCTGTCGACGATGCTGACGGGCAGAGGATCGAGGGAGTTCGCGGTCGCGAACCAGAAGATGTGGTCGGCTCGCAGGGGAATATCGACGAACTCATCGACGAAGTGGGCGGCGTTCTCGCGCTCCAGCAAGGAGTGCAGGACCTGCACGGGCGTCTCGTTGGGATTGATCGGCGAGGCTTTCTCGAGCTCGTCGATGACGACGAGCGGCGCGGCATGGTCGCGATCGAGCAGAAGTTTGGCGACCTTGCCAGCGCCTGAGGCCTTCCAGACCGGTGTCAAGCCGGTGAAGGTCGAGCCCCTGTCGGTCATCAGGTTCATGGCGATGAACTCGTGGGGCACGCCGAGCGCCTCGGCGAGCCTGCCTGCGTAGTAGGTCTTGCCGATGCCCGGCGGACCGACGACCACACAAGGGTCGAGCCGCAGCGGCGTGCCCGTGACCATGGCGAGCCTGGCTGCCCGTAGGATCCAGGCGGTCACCTCCGCGAAGTGCGGGCTGATTGCATCAAGGCCATGCAGGCGTTCGATCAGCGCCGCATCAGGCATGACGAGCTTACGCCAGGGGCCGCGAACATCCTGGACCATGCGCCGCCAGAGCCTGATCTGGCGGGCTTGGGCCGCGTCCTCGTCGCTTGAGATCTCGGCCGGGTCGCCGACGAAGCCGTCATTGTGGCCCAGGCGACGCATCAGCAGATCGACATCGTAGATCTCGATGCTGTCGGGCATCGGCGCGGGCGGCAGAGAGAGCGGCTCAACCTCGAGCTTGACGCCGGCACGCGTGATGATGCGGTGGGCCTGGTTGTAAAGGGCAGCAGCCCTGGGATGGTCGCTGGTGTCGATGATCATGATGTGTGTCCGTGGGTGCGCGGAATCGCGCGTCACCCGAGGCACGTCTTCATCACGACAAAGGGCGCAGCCCCGAAAGACCGCGCCCTGTGTCTATCGATCGCCTAGCGCTCAGGCCGGCGGCATCGTCTTGAAGCGCTCGCTCTGTCCGGCGAGGATCTCGCCCTGATCGAAGCAGACCTCGGCGAGCGCGCGCATGGCATCTGGCTCGGACGTGCGCGTGGAGAGGAGCCGGCGCGCGGCGGTCTTGACCGCGACCTCATCCTGGTCGCGGGCCGGCCAAAGGCCGATGCGGCACAGGCGGGCGAAGGCGAGAAGGCGCGCCCCAGCGACAGCGTCCGCGGTACGCTGGCATTCATCGGCGGTGCCGTGCCAGGCGCTATTCCAGCTCTGAACCATGGCGAAGAGTTCTCGGACGCCAGCCAGGAGATCGACGAAGTCGATGCCCTGGTCGAACCAGAGGTCGAGGGACGGCGCCTGCTCGAGCGCGAACACGGCAGGCTCGCCCTCGACCGCCGCATGGGCCGGCGGCCGAGCCTCGAAGCTGGCGGCGGCCCGCGCGATGAAGGTGCCGATCTCGTCCACACCGGCCAGCTTGCCCGGCCCGCCCTGCGCCTCAGCGGCCTCCCAGGCCAGGATGCGATCGACCTGGTTGCGGAACCGGTCATCCTTCAGGCGCCGGGCCTGCCGGCGCAGCGTCGTGGCGAAGGCACTCCTCGCCCAGGCGTCGTCCGCGTTACGCGGCTCGACCAGCAGCATCGCCATGTTGGCGGCGTTGAGCAGGATCGAGAGCGCGTTGCAGCTGTCGAGGCTCGGCTCGATCTCGCCGATCGACGCCCGCGCGAGCCCGATGAAGCGCTTGAGCTCGCCGGCATGGGCTCCGGCGCGGGCCCGGATCGGCAGTAGGGCCGGCCGCTGGCTCCAGAACGCGGCGTAGCGCTCCACGGCGGAGGGCGCCTCGGGGATGAGGTGTTCAAGGCCGGCGAGTTCATCGGTGACGGGATAGAGAACGGGATCGACGACGATGTCGCTGAGGCGATGCTCGTCCCGGCGGGTGCTGGTGGTCATGGTGTTTCCTTCGATTCACAGGGGTGACGGTGTCGTTCCGTCGTCTTCCTTCCTCCTGATCTTCGGCCTGCTCTCTGCCCGCCCTGGAACGCAAACAGGCAGCGTCGACAACGACGCTGCCTGTTTCTCGCTGCCCGGGGACCGGATCGCCTGTCGGGTGCTCCGGCAACGCCGACCTGTTCGGCTGCGAAGAGCGCAGCGATTCGCACCCCAAGGCCGAGGCGCCCGATGTGATCTTGCGTACGCGCGCGAAGTTGATGCGGACGCCCGCCGGCTGGCGCATTGATGATCTCCCGGCGGAGGGCAATGACGGTTATAAGTCCGCGCTTCGGGTCGCCATCGCTCGCTGTCGAGGAAGGGGCCGATGAGGATGCGCCGCAGCAAGAAAGATGGGCAGCGCCGATGACGGCGCTGCCCTGCGACCGTGATGGACGGTCGACCGGTTAGACCAGCTCGCTCCAGTCGAAGACGAGCCTGTCGCGCGCGTCCACCGGCAGCGACTTGATCCACGCCGCATCCGCCGTGATGTGCCGGATCGCGGCCAACATGTGGACGGGATCGCCGATCTCACCGCGCAGGTTGATCAGCGCGACGACCTCCTTCTTGATCGCCAGCGCGGTGCGGTTGTGAACGGGCCAGATCATGGCCTGCGCCGCCGCAAGGTAGCCGGCGATGCGAGCCCCTTCCGCCGCGACCACCAGCTCCCTCCCATTCTCCGGGCTGCGCTGCGCCAGCGCGATCAGCCGATCGCAAGTCTCGAACATCTTGCGCGCGCGAGCCAGCGAATGATCGAGATCGGGCGCGGCCCTGGCGAACCCACCCCAGTCCGCGACCTGATTATGGGCGAAGGCCGGCGCTCCGCCACGCAGCGGCAGGCCGGCGGTAAGGTCCCAGCGCGCGAGCGGCCAGGTCGAGAGCCCGCGGCTGTCGCCTTGCGGCCCCTGAGACGCCGGCGGCAACATCAGCTCGGGGACAGTGAAGGCGGCGCGCTTCCACCGGATGCGGCGCGCATGCGTTGCATCCATCATCAAGGCGTAGCTCTTGTCGTGCGGATGATGCAGCGCGCCGGTCTGCTCGGCGAGCGCGAGTTTCGCCTCGGCCTGGTCAAGGTCGTCAGCCGGCCAGGTTGCGACCAACGCGACGAGGCTCAGGCTCATGATCTGCAGGCCGGCGCAGGCAAGCTCGCCCTTGTCGTCCCCCAGCTCCCGGGCGAGGCTGAGCCGGAACTCCTCGTTCGAGAGGCTCTTGGCGTGTCGCGCCGCCGCCTTCAGATCGATCGGCTGGCGGCGGAAGGCCACCAGCTCCTCAACGCTCGGATCGTCGCCACCGGCGATCGCCGTCACGAGCGTGATCGGATCCCCGAGCGCCGTGTCGCCCGGCCCGTTCGGGAGCTGTCCGCTCGGCGGGGCGAGCGAGCGCCCGCCATCCTGCTTATTCTTGGTCATGTTTGGAACTTTCTTTTGGGGTTACGACCATCTGGCCGCGCTTCCCCTCCGTTCCCGGAATCGAAAGAGGCGCCCGCTCGAGGCGCCTCCTCATTGTGATGTTCAGCGCAGGGGCGCCAGCACCGTCTGTCAGACGATCGGTATCCAGTCCGGCTCCATTTCGAACGTCGCGCCGAGCCTGAAGCCCTTCGCAATCCAGTTCGCTTGCGAGACCAGATGGCGGATCGCCGCCTGCTGATGCAGCAGGTCACGCCGGCAGGCGCGCTCGTTGACGAGCGAGACCAGCCTGAGCTTTGCCTCAGCATCGGCCGAGTAGCGCATCGCCGGCCAGATCGCCGCGCGCGCCGCAGCCAGATAGGCTAGGATGCGGGCGCCTTCCGCCCCGCGAATCAGCAGCGGCGCATCCTCGGGCTTGCCGTCGGCCAACACCTGGAGACGATCGGCGATAGCGATCATCCGCGCGAAGCGGTCGACGAGTTCCGAGATCGTGGGATAGGCGTCGGTGATGCTGGCCCAACGTGCGACCTGCGTGTCATCGAGCGAGGCATCACCCCCCGCCAGCGGCACCGTGTCGACCAGGTCGAACCGAGAGAGCGGCCAACTGGCCAGACCCCTGTCGTCCGGCGACGGCGGCAGCGGAGCCGCCGGCACGATGAGCTCGCCTACAGTGAAGGTGGCACGGTGCAGCCGGATGCGGGCAGCATCCTCGACCGAGAGCATCGACGCCATCTCGTAGTCGGTCTCGCCGCTGCGCATACGCGTCTCATGGGCGAGCGCCCGCTTGGCATCGGCATCCTCGATCGTATCGACCGGCCAGATCGCCACCATCGCGGTGCAGCTCAGGGCCACGATCTTGAGCCCGACACGCGCCAGCTTGACCGCATTGCCCTCGTCGAGCCTGAACCAGATCCGGTCCGCCTCGTCGTCACAGCGCTTCGCCTCGCGCGCGAAGAGCTTGAGATCGGGCCGGCTGTCGCGGAAGGCGACGAGCTCAGCCAACGAGGGATCGTCACCGATCGCTTCCGTCATCCCGGCGAGCGGGTCGCGGATCGGCCCGAGCGGGCCGCTACCTCCATCTTGGCCATCGCCGGCCAGCGGCCTGAGGCCGCGGTCCTGGTTGTTCTTCGTCATCTCGGGAACCTTCTCATTGGGGTGACAGCCATCCCGGCTGCGCTTTTCCCCTCCGTTCTCGGAAACAACGAAGGCGCCGCGATGCGCGGCGCCTTCGTCATCCTGGATCGATGGCAGTTTCGGCTACGGCGGGTCTCACGCGGCCGCGGCGTTGGCGGAGGCGCCGCACCGCGAGCGAGCCAGCTCCTCGAGCCGCTCGCCGGCGAGCGCGGCAAACACGATGACGGCGAGCAAGCGCGCCGAAGGAAGCTCGTCGGCGACGCTGAGCGCCGAACGGCGAAGGTCCCTACCGTCACCGACCAGTCCCGCGAAGAGGACGACGCGGGCGAGATCTGCAGTCGCCAGCAGAAGCAAACCCTGACGGGAGCGCTCGAGCTGATCGAGTTCGGCAGCATCGACTTCGTAGGCCTCGATATGCCGCGCAATACCGTCGGCGCGGTCGATCAGGTTCCCTGCATCCTCGACGAGTCCACCGAGCACCAGCTGCCCACGCAGCCAGGCGATCAGACTGAGCTCCTGCTCCAGCCCGGCCACCGCAGGCTCGTCATGACGAACATTGTCGATGTCTGGAACGGAGGCCGGCTCCAGTCTCAGGGGCTCGCCCCGGTCGGGTTGGTCGGCATGATCGAACGCGAAGGCCCGCTTCGCGGCATTGACGAAGCGAGCATCATCTTCATCGCGAGCAGCCAGAAGCACGTCCCGGCCCATGCGGGCCCGCGCGCTGATGTCCGCCGTGGTCCGCGGCGGCAGGAGCGCCACGGCCACGGTCGCAGCCGCATTGAGCGCGGAGAGCGCTAGGAGCTGGCTGAGGCCGAAGGCGATTTCGGCAGGTTCCGATGTCTCTGCGAGCGCGAGGAAGCGCTTGACCTCCTCCGCAAAGCCGACCGCACGGGCTGCCGCGCCGGTAATGTCGAAGGGCGTTGCGGCGAAGGTGGCATGAGCGTCCTCATGGCCCTTCGGGCATGGAAGGTTGCGCCGGAGGCCCATCAGCTCGTCCATGATCGGGCGGATGGTCGGCTCGAAGCGGATTTCGGCGAGTGAAGCGATCGTGGTGGTGTTCATCTTGTCCTGTTTCCCAGGGGTCACAGCGTCCTTGCTGCGCTTTCTCCTCGGTCCCAGAATCGAAAGAGGCGCCCCGGGGGCGCCTCCCATGTCTTGCTCGATGTTCAATGCCGGATGATGTGTCGGCGTTCAGCCGCCGCCCAATCCCCGGCCGGTGACGAACCGATCACCCCGGCAGAGCTCTTGCGGTTGGTCCTATGCCAGCCAGTTCTCGACCTTCAGTTCCCGAACGCGGCTGAACTCGCTGATATTGGCCGTCACCAATGTCGTGCCCAGCGCGCGGGCATGGGCCGCGATCAGCAGGTCGTTGGGACCGATCGGCGTGCCCGCCGCTTCCAGTTCTGCGCGGATGCCGGCATATTCAGCTTCAGCGTCGGCAGGCACATCGAAAGGCAAAATCTCGACGCCCTCCAGGATGGCCTCGACCTGACGCAGCAACCTCGGCGATCCCTTCTTGGCGCATCCGAACCGCAGCTCGGCGGCCGTCACGATGCTGGCGCAAACGGCATCGCCGCCCACCTCGGCGATGCGCCTGGCAACGACGCCATGCGGATTGCGCACCAGTTCGGACAGGATGTTCGTGTCCAACATGTAGCGCGTCACAGCTCAACGTCCCTCAGCGGCAGGAGGCTGGCATCGATGTCCGGGAAATCATCCTCCGGCCCGAGCGGTTCCAGCGCAGCCAGGATCTCAAGCAGGTTCTTCTTCCTGACGGGCTCGATGATGAGCCTGTCCCCCTCCCGGTGGATCAGCACGCGCTCGCCGGGAAGCTCGAACTCGACCGGGATGCGGACCGCCTGGCTGCGATTGTTACGGAAGAGCTTGGCCTCCCTGGGCTTGGGCGTGAAAGCGGGTTGCGCCATGGCGGCCTCCTTTTGCATATGTTTTTGTATATGCCAGAACCCCCGCAAAATCTAGCCGGGAATGCACCAGTCAGGATTGCGAGGACCAGCATCCCGCATGCGATCACCGCAGCGATGCTCGCGGGGTAAGGCAACGCGTTCTATTGCGGGGCTCACCGACGAACGGGGCTCCTCTCGAACGGACCATGTTGCGGCACACATGCGTCCTGCCTTCCGGCCAACCAGCACTCGATCGCGTCGAGTTGCGCGAGGCGAACGCCGTCATCGCGATTGCCCTCGGCGCGCAGCCGCTCGGCCTCGGCAAGCGCCTTTGGCAGGGTGAGCCAGGGCACCTCCTGCGGGGTCGTCAGCCGATCGCGCAGCCAGGCCTCGCCCTGCCGGAGCGCCTCCTCGGGCATATGCTGCGCCGCATGCTCGAGCATCAGCCGGTTGGAGAAGGCCTTGAGCCGCTCGTCGCCGAAGAGTGTCTCTGCGAAGCGGTAGCGCTGGTCCCAGCCGATTTCATGCCAGCGTCGCATGTTGATCTCGTCCTGGCGCGAGATGAACGTCTCGTAGAGTCTCCCCTCCGGCCAAGGCGACGGCTCCCGGTCGGCATAGCGCTCGGCGAGCACCTTGCGGAACCGGACATGGAAGGCCTCATCCGACATGACACGGTCGGCGCGCTCACGCAGGACAGTCTCGTCGGGCGCATGCGAGAGGACATGGCCTGCGTCCGCGAACCGCAACAACGCCGGCTGGGCGTTGGTCTTGATGCTCCGGAATGGGCGCCGGCCCTTCACAGCGAACAGGGCGGCTATGTCGGCCTCAGGACGGGCAAGATAGGTCTCGGGATCGACTGAGAGGTCCGCGACGACCCAAGCCGACGGATTCGTCGGGGACACCATGATGCCGGTGACCGGGATGGATCCCCCGACGCCGTTATGAAGGACGAGGATTTTCTCCTCGCGCAGCATCGCGGCCGGAGCGTCCTTCCGGGCGTTTGCGATGAGCAGGGCGAACAACTCCGGCGCCCGCTCGCGCAGCAGCCTCATCAGCGCTAGCGTCGCCCTGACGTCGGCGAGCGCGTCATGAGCGGCAGCCTCGGCGAAGTCGAGACCGTTCGCCCGGCACAGCGGGCCGAGCCTGTAGCTCGGCTTGCCGTCGATGGCCGGCACCGTCAAGGCCTCTGGCCGGAGCACCGCGATCGCGCGCGCCATGACCAGGACGTCGGCCCGGCCATTGCCCGGGCGCTGCGTCAGATACGGCGGATGCAGCGTGGTGAACAGCGCGTGGCGCAGATGCTCCTCGTCGAAGTGGAGGCCGTTATAGGCCACCATCGTCGCCGGCGACCAGGCTGCGAGCTTCGCCGCGATCTGCTCCATCATCTGGAGATGGGAGAGATTGGCGCCATCGAGATCATCAGGCGCAACGCCGGTGACGAGCATCGCCGAAGGTGAAGGCACGATATGGGCCGGTGGACGGCAGCGCAGCTCGAGCTCCTCGACAATGTCGAGGTTCTCGTCGCAGCGCAGGAAGGCGGCCTGGACCGGCACGTTCCATCTGGGATCGATGCCGGTGGTCTCGAGGTCATACAGGACGTAAGTCATGCCCCGAACCTCAATGCTTCGAGCCGCTGCCGGGGCCGTTCGCGACCGGCCTCTTGCTCAACATGATGCCGAGTGCCAGCGCGTCGTAGTGCATCGCCATCTCGACCATGATCGCGATATGGGAGCGCCGATCTTCATCATGGTCGAACGAAACGGTCTCGTAGATGGCGATTTTGAGGTTCAGTTCCTCCTCGCTCCGCGCTGGCGCCTCGGCCAGGCGTAGCGCGAAATGCCGCGCCAGCAGCCTGGCGCCCTCGGCGAGCTGGCGGCCGTTTAGCCCGCCGCAATGGGCATGGACGCGATCGCCATCGGCTTCGAGCAGGAGGGCATGGGCATAGGCCTCCTGCCAGGCCTGGTGGAGCTCATCGGGGCGGGTGTCGAGTTGGTAGACCTTCTGATAGCGGCGCAGATCGGCATGATCCGGGCGGGCATTGTCACCGCCGGGCGGCATCGTGGTGCTGGTCATCGGGGATTCCGTCATGGGACGTGTCAAGGCCCGGGACGGCTCTCCTCTCCACAAGGTCGGCACAGGCTCTCGGGGGTTCCTCGTCGTGAAGTTCCGCCCATTTTTCGTCCGCAGAATATCGCGACACGGCCTCGCTGGATTTGCTGTCGTGTCGTCGCCCGTTCCCCTATCTCAAGATGAGTTCTGTCATGTCGCGGCAGCCTTGGCGCCGGCCAATCCGTAGCAGGGATCATCGATGGCTTTCCGGGGCTAGGCCCAGGTCGGGAAGCCGGCCCACAATCGGTAGCGTCAGCAGCGTCAGCGCCACGCTAGAGTCTCGCCTTCGCTGACGCTGCTGACGCTAACCTGCGCTGGTTTCGGTTTCGAACCGTGTCGAAACCGATCGCAAAGCCAGAATCCGGGTGCCGGAGCGCCCCCTCCGAAAATCAAGCATCTCGACGCCGTTGGCGGCAAGGAGCGCTTCTTTGGCCCGCAATCTACGCGACAGGTGGTGGGCAGCGCCCGGCAGGGTTCGCCTCGCGCCGACCTCGTCCCGAAAGAAGAGGAGGAGAGCTTCGAGCAGCTTGCTGGCCGTGCTCTCGAACACACCGGTTTCCTTGATATAGCGCACCACCATCTCAACCACAGGGTCGTGGTCGAGGAGATCGTCGTTTTGCACCCGCTGGTTGGCTTCCAGAGCTTTCTGGAAGCTTCCGACCTGCCAGCGGAACGTCTCGGCGGCCGCCGCCAGCAGGATGAAATCGACAAGACGATGATCGATGTCGACCATCATCGTCGGCAGCCGCTTCAGGGCGTGAGCGAGCATGTCGAGCAATGCGCCAAGGATCTCAGGGCGATCCCGCTCGAAGGTTTTCAGCAGTTCCTTCATCGGCCGCCGCGGCTTGGGCTTCCGCAGGCGGATCGTGATGGCCCTGCTCGACAAATCGGTGCGGCCGATAACGGGCTCGATGGCGGTGAGTATCACCGGCGCATGAGCCGCGATGATAACCTGACCGGTATTGGTGTTGAATTTCCGCGTCCTGTAGCTGCCACCAGTCGAGATCCGGCATAGGGCGTCGGATTCTTTGGCCTCGATCGAAGAGAGGTTGTCGAAAACACTGAGATAGGTCTTGCTCGCCGCGATGAAGAGATTCTCTTCTCCCTGCGGCAGCCCGCTTGGGTCTTCGTTCTGAGGATCGATCAGCCGCATGATGAAGCATGCGGTTTCGGTCTTGGCGGTGCCATGACCTCCGTTGATCTGGAGAACCGGAAAGGGCAGCCCCGACACCATGCAGCCGATCATGAACGAGACGACGAGCTGGAAGTCGTCGCCCTTCGGAACATTAACGTATCGCTGCAGGAGATCGATCGAGCCGCCACTCGCGGGCATCGGCAGAGGCGCCATGTTGGCGGTCTTTTCGAAGCGGACCGGCGGATTCGAGGTCAGACGCCAGCCATGCTCGTCGATTTCGACATATCGCCCCTCCTGATCGCAGAGATCGAGGTAGATGTTGCCGGCATGCTCACACCACCGACGCCCGATCCCTCCAGCCGGCGCCTTTGCGGATTTCCGCTCCAGATAGCGCCAGACGGCATTCACCGGAGCCGAACCCGTCAGCCGTTGCGTGTCGCGATCGAATAGCTCGTGCAGCACGTCCGAGGTCCTCGCCGACGAGGCCTGCCAAGCCTCCCCGCGAGACAGCTCCTTCAGGAAGACATAGCCTTGACCGTTGTAGCTGAAGACACCGAGATGCTCATCGGCAAGCCTTCTCAAACGATCGATATCCTTCTCGGGCGGCTTTCCGGCGAGCAGCAGCAGCTCGAATGGTGCCCATTCCTGAGGCGTCGTTTTTTCGGGCGGTCGGGGCTGGTGCGGATCCCGACTTTCTCGCCGCCCCCCCGGAAAGACGATCAGATTTGGCGGTGACGAGCTATGCTCGGCGTCATTCTTTTCGTTGTCGTCGCCCTCGTCAGCCATGGATCGCGGTTCCTGCTACAGAGATAATCGCTCGCCGCATCGCGAATCATGATGTTTGATATATACCACAAAAAATGAATGAGGCTTTGATGCCCAAGGATACAGGACGGCAGGATGGGGTGGTCGGGGCGGATAACTGGCTTAAGCTCGCGGACGCAGCCTCCCTTGAGGTGGCGCAAGCAACTCATGGCAACAAGGAAAGCGCACTCGCGTCCGAGGCGACACGACACGGCATCTCACCTCAAACCTTGCGCCGCCTTCTGGCCGGCCGGCAGTTCCTGAATCGCCTGATCCAGACTGAACCAGGCCTGGCTCAGGCTCTGCGCACCAGCAGCTTTGCCGCAGTTGAGGTGATCGCGCGCTGGAGCCGCTGGGATAAGGCCGGCGCTGCTCAAGCCGCCCGCAAGCTGCTCGCCGACAAGACGACTGTCCGGCAGCTGGCCACAGCAGAACGGGAAGCCCGTCGTCAGCACGGACTGACCGGCATCAAGCGCTTGCCGTCCGATGTGGCGACGCATATCGCCGCTGCTGTCGCCGAAGCAGCGGCGAACTTAATGGAGCGCGACCTGACCATCGCCTGGACGTCTCACACATATCGCGGCGCCCTTCAGAAACGCGCCGAGCCAGGCTTCTTCAAGCACTTGCGGGAACAGTTTCGCGCGGGACCATCCTCGATAACCCTCGTCTTGAGCTCAGGCTCACCTGCGGAGAAGGATATCGCGGTGATCATTGTCACCAGTGAGCCCAAGCTGCATGCATTTTCAGCGTTATCCCAGCTAGCGGGCCTTTCCTGCGTAGGCTTCGAAGGATTGTTCATCACTTTCGATCCGGGGCTGTCGGACTGGCTGGACGCGCTCGCGCGCGCATTCGCCCCTGCACCGATCGCCGCATTGTCACTGGCTCCCGACCTCCTGCTCGGCCTCGCTGGCGACGAAATCGTCTGATCCAGGCACTGCAATTTCGCCCGGAACATCCGGTCACGAGTGGGAAACTGAACTCAGTGTGAGGGTGATGCTGATTATAGCGCTTGACATGATGTTGGAAATGTACCACAAGAAACATGCTTTCGACGCGATCGAAGCCGCAGCACGGACCGGGATCGACCCTAGCAAGTCGAGACTGGCGCAGCCCGCAGCCGTGTGATGGGCCAGACGTGTTGCCTCCCCCGGGGAGGCGAAGGGCAACTCCCACCGGGCCCATGAAAGCATGCCCGGTGTGAGCCTCGAGGGGTCGCTGCGGCCCGGAGCACGACGAGGTATATGCAAACGCAGCCGCGCACTGCGCGCGCCGGGCCCTTCCCGGAAGTCAAAGACGCGAACAGGATGCAGTGATCCTGTCGCGGTTGATGCGGGTCCATAAAGCCGATCCGCATCATCGGACTCGCAGGCGGACATTTTCAGGCTGGCAGTCGCCGGCTGGAGAGGTTTGCCGGGTCCGATGCCTGTTTCACGACGACCAGAGCTGGAGCGAGAAAGCGGAAAGCCGCAGCCGCACCCCGCCGCGGCTGTGTCAGTCGCCGTACCCTCTCCCACGGCTGAGTTGGGGCGGCCTGCGGGTTGCAGCGGGCCGTGCACCGCTACCGAGGCCGGGGCTTCTACCCGTGGCGCCGGGACCTGCGGAGGTTGCACGAGCTGCGTTGCTGGCCTTGCCACCTACACCCAGGACTGGGTTCCCCCCAGCTTGGCTCACTGTGGTGCCCGCCTGCACCACAGGCTCGAGGTCTGCGCCAACATCGCTGACGATCACAGCCGGCATGGCCATCGAGATGTCCCTTATGAAGGCGTAGGTCGGATCGAGGGCGTCCGCGGCTGCCGTCTCCCTGCGCTCTCGCAAGGCCTGCGCAACGGCGCGGCGATCGCGATCGGTTCGCATCGGCTTGAAGCCCAGAGCCTTGCCGATAGCGGGCGCGTCGGCCCGGCGGCCGAGTTCGTCGAGCATCCCGACCTTGGCTTTGCGAAGAGCCGCTCTCAGGGCCCGCTTGAGCTGCTTCTCATGGTAGCGAAGCAAGCGGCGGCGCTCGACGGCCAGCAGGTCAAAGTAGGCGCCGGCAAGCTGATTGTCGCCCCGCCCATTCAGGGCTTTCGCCTGATCCTTCCTCGTAGCGACGGTATCCGCGCGGTGTTGCTCCAGCTCGCCGCGTTCGCGCTGGTATCGGGCAAGAAGATCGCGGCGTTCGACGAATTTGGCGGCACGCGCAGCCTCATAAGATGGCAATGCGGCAAGGGCGATGCCGCCCGCGATCAGCGCAGCACCCAGGCCTCCACCCGCGAGAACGGCACCAGCCGCCGCGGCGGCGAAAGCGAGCCTGCGAAGGCGCCGGTCCGAAAATATCCCGGCGTGGCGGAAGGCGCGCTCGACGCGACGACGCCCGACAATCTCGGCGCGACGTCGTTCGCCGCGACGTTCCGCTGCGATCTCGCGATAACTAATGCTCCGCTCGGCCTCCCAGCTCCGTCGCCTGGCAGCCACCGCTCCGAACGCGCGAGCAGCGCCTCGACCGTCACCGTCGGCGAGCGCCTCGCGGCCCAACCGGATCAGCTGCTCGTCGGTCTTGTCACGATCGTTGGCAAGCTTCTCGTTATCCCGCATCTCCTGACGACCGACCTGTTCCGGCAGATCCCCGAAGAGGTCGTCGCAATCCTCCCGCCGCAGACGCAGCGCCGCCCCAGCCGCCTTGGACGCCTGGTTCAAGGCGCGGCGCAGGGGAATGGGGACACTGCTCTCGACGTGCACGGCGAGAACGACGCTTTCACCAGCCCTGACCTCAAAGCCGGCCTGCCGCGCCTCGGCAACGAATGCGATCACGTCGCCCCGGGCCGCATGCCATATCTCGAACAACCGCGATGCCGCAGCGTCAGCGTCCTGGCCGGCGCGCTGCAGGGCGCGCCTCGTACCGGTCGTCATTCGCTCCCCGCCGCGCGCGGCCGCGTGCCGTCCGAGTTCTTGTGCGATCTCGGGCTTCCCCTCCTTGTCAAGCTGCCGCACGACCTCGTTATGCCGGACACCAGGCGTGATGGCCTCCCCGAGCTCCAGCTCAGCAAGGCGGGCGACGATCTCGTCCTTCAGCTGGGCGTCATGGCTGCGGATCGCCTTACCGGTCTCGATATCGATCAACGGAAAGACGAAATGGAAGTGGTCCGGGCGGGGCGTGCCGTCCGCGCTGGGCTTGGTGTGCTGGACACCGATCCGTGGAGCGGTCGGGCTGATGCCGTATCGTTCGAGAAGCAGATTCAGGACCAGCCGCGACGCCCCGTCATGCTCCTCCTCTGGGGAGCATTTCGCATGGATGACGCGCCGCACCGCTCGCGGATTGGTTGCGGCGAAACCACCCAGGAAGGGCACGGCGAGAGCCAGGTCGAGGGGAACCCCTTGCGACAGGTCCTCGCGGATCAGAACCCGCGTGTTGGTATCATTGCGGGAGAGATGCCTGGCAAGGCCGTCACCACGTGTGAAGTCGGTCTTGACGATCATTCCGGCACCCTCAACGCGATCCTGATCGCCTCGAGCACACGCCGATACTCGGCTTCGATCGCTGTGAGCGAGGCCCGCGCGGCCGGCGTCGCCCCGCTGACGTTCATGGCCCGCGCGATCTGGTTGAGCAGCGATCCCTGCCGCCCGAGCTCGGCCATGAGCCGACGCAGCTCGACGACGTCGAAGGAGGGCGCAGCAGGCTGCGACCTCCGCACGGGCTCCCCGAGAAGCGCCTGGATCGCGCATCGGACGAGCTCTCCGCGCGTGACGCCCAGCTCCGCGGCACGCGCCGCCAACGCGTCGGAGGTCGCGCTCGATACCTTCGTCGCCACCGTTTCCGAGAATTCCTTGGTCATCGTGATGGTCTCCGAAGCCGCCTTTCGCGGCGACGACCAGTGCAGCCCTGCACTGGTCTGGGTGGGTCGACGGGAGGTCCTCCTCCCTCGCCAGGATCAAGTTGGCCGCACCGGCGGTAAACTTGGGAAGACTGGCCCCATCACGATTACCGGTGAAGCTTACGCTGAATCGATGCTGAAAATGATCAGTGTCGTGTCAGTTCATCGGCAAAACAGTCGTCAGCTTCAGCGCCACGATCATGCCGACGATCAGCTTCGCGTTCAGCGTCACCTTCAATTTCAGCATCTGCCTCAGCGGGAGCTTCAGGCTTCCGATGAGGTTCACCTTCTGTCGAGCGTGTCCGGCTGGCCGCTCGACGCAGCGACGGATGGAGCAGTGTCATGAGGAGGCCGGTCAAGAGCTATGCCGAGCGCAGCGCCGAGATGGTGACACCACGCCAGGAGCCGTGGGAGCGCCCGATGGCGCGCATGATCGCCGACAACTTCGAAGCGATCGCGCTCGACATCCCACGGATCGGCACCGTCGCCGTCATCAAGCTGCTCGAAGCCGAGCGTCAGGAAGAGTTCGACGCCTTCCTCGCCGATCGAGAGCGCCGGGCGAAGGCTCGCCTCGACAAGAACCCGCTCGACGTCGAAGCGACCCGCCAGCTCGAAGCCGTGGAAAAGGCTCGCCACGAGCCGCCATTCGAGCCGTTCAAGATCAGTTCGTTCAGCCAGGCTCTGCATCTGGAACGCAAGAAGCGCCGTGCGGCCGGCACGCTTTCCGCGTCCAAGCCAGCCGCTCTGACTCGGACGAAAACCCTCTCCCCCATCGAGGTGCTGAGGAAGGCCGCCACCGGTGAGACTTCGTCGCGCTCGGTGACCCCGGCGCAGGAGGACCCTGCCGCTCCAGACGATCACCGCCCCGGCTCCGCTGCCGATCAGCCTGCTGCGGTACCCGCCCTGCAGCAGTCAGGGACGCAGGTGGCCTCCACGGAGAGCGAGCCTGCTGCCGCGACATCCGATTCAAACACTTCCGGCGCCTCGGCGCCCGAGGAGCGGAGCGCGGTGTCCCGCACTCCGCAAACGCCCTCACCAAGCGAGCAGCTTGCCGAGGCTCACCAACCCATTCGTCGCCGAGGCCCGGCGATGGCCAAATTCGACAGGGATACAGAATGAATACCAATGGGAACGTCACCGGCTCCAAGCCGATCGTCAGCGGCTTCGGCAAGCTGTTCATCGCCACCGTTGAAGACAAGGGCGGCGTCGGGAAGTCCGTCATCTGCGATCTCCTGCATGCCGGCTTCTCGCAGCACGAATTGAAGGTCGGCCTCATCGACATCGATGGCTCGAACTCGGTTGGCTGCATGCAGCACGCCGACGCCATCTTCGCAGACACCAGCGACGAGGGCTGGCAGGCCATGATCTCGAAGGAGATCCGCGACATGCCTTTGCCCGGCGGATTGGATGTCCTGATCCTCGACACCGGCGCCCGAGACGGCGAGCGGTTCCAGGCCGAGCTTCCTGGCTTCGCCAGCAGGATGGCGCGGGTTGGCGGCCGTATGCTGGTGATCCGGCCGGTCACGACCAACATCTTCACCCATGAGAGGGCGGCGCAGTTCGCCGCGGATACCCAGAACACCAATGTCGCGGTCGTGACCATGGAGGTTCGCGCGCAGGGGCGCACCGAGAAGCACTTTCAGAAGTGGCGGAACAGCGAAAACTACAAGGCCGCGATCGCCGCGGGCGCGGTCCCGACCTACGTCAAGAACCTCGGGATCGAATTCATGGACGACGCCGTCGCCTGCCAGCTCTCGATCGGCGATATCGCGGGTGAGAACTTCGGCAAGCCTACGGCCCACAAGCGCTCGCGAGAGCTGTTCGACGACACCAGCGTTGTCTGGGCACAAGACATGATCGAGGAGCAGATGACGATCTGGCTCCCCGCCTTCATGGAGGCCCTGAAGAAGCGCGAGAACGGGAACGGCTAGTCATGAAGGCTTGGCCCAACAGGGCGGCCCTGCTCAGGCGAGTGGGGTCGCGCAGGATTACGGATGCCGCCGACTTCGAGGATAGCTGGGGCTACCACCTCAGCTATATCCTCAAGCCTAGACGCCTGCTGGGCGCGGCTGCGCTCGCCGTCACCGTCATGCTCGTCATCACGATCGGCCTCTGGTCGGCGGGATTCCAGATCATCGGCCCCGGCCGGGCGCAACTGCTCGGCTTCGCCGAGTCAGCCGTCCCCGATCCAGGGGCGCTGTCAGCTGCCGATCTACGTGTCAGGATCGCCGGCCTGGCGCGCGCGGTGGAATTCGTCGACCGGGCAGTGACCTCGATCCCGCCCGATCCCGCCGGGTCGAACTGGTACACCCGATTATTCGGACGACGCTCTCCCGAAATCGACCCCGGCCGCACGGCCGTGCTCCTGAAGCTCATCGACCTTATCAACAGTTACCCGTTGACCGAGCGCGACGGCCTGGTCGAGAGGATCGTGCTCCAGGCAGGCGGTCAGGCCGAGAGCTGGTCGGTCCTGAAGGTCGTCGCCGACCTGCCCCCGGAAGCGCGCAAACTCCTGCTCGCCGCCGACGCGGCCCAGTTCAAGGAAGTGGCGGCCTGGCTCAAGCAGCTCCCTCTGCGCGAATTCGAGCCCAGCTCGCTCCTGTCCGCAATCAAACAACAGCAGGAGGAACTCGCGGACGTAACCCAAACCGGCCGCGCCCGGGTCAAAGCCATGACCGAGGAACTCGAGCGTCGAAAGAGCCGGAATTCCGTATGCCGGCGCCACATCGATGATTTCGAACGCTGCCTGAAAACGGTGCGCGGCTCTCCGTAAGCAGAGCAATTTCAGAGGAAGGGGTGAGGCCGCACTCGCGGCGTTGCGCCGGCCGGTCGAAGACGCGGATGAACACGAAAAAGACCAGCTCGCACTGGCCGCGATGGATCGGTTCCTCCGCGTCAGCATGGAAGACGTTGGGCGCACCGTCCTGCCGCCGACCCTGGCCTCACTGCTCGAAGCCGAGGCTTCCGGCTGCGTGCGCGTCGTCATGCGCGATGGCCGTCTACGCCTATGGTCCGAACGACGCTGGGAGATCGAGCGGACCCGCAGGATTGCCTTGCTGGCGCGCAGTGGCGCAGCGGGTTGACTACAAATGCTCGATTCCGTGCCCTTTCCATTGAAGGAACGCGCGGCGCGACTTGAAACAAAATAAGAACATTTATCTGAAGTTGCGGTTTGGCCCCAATTCTCGGGGCCAGCATCAATCCTGCCGGGTGACACGACCAGCTCTTTCCGCGCGACGCCTATCGCCGGACCTTCGACCGATTGCTTGAACGCATGCGGGAGCGACCGGCGTGCAAGCTGATGGTCGATCTGCTGGCGCTGGCTCATGATCGCGGCTGCGAAGCCGATCTCGCCGCCATCCTCACGGCCGGACTCGATGCCGGCACGGCGCCAGATATGGCGATTTTGCGCAAGCGCTTCGCTCCCGATCCGGCGGCATTGCCGCAGGTCGTGGTCCATCTCACTCCCCTGGTCGCCTATGAGGCGCTTCTCGATGGCGGCGTGGGAGAAGCGGCATGACGAAGGACATCGACCACGCCCGCCTCGCCATTATCCTCAACGATCTGCGACTGCCTGCGATCAAGCATGGCTGGCCAGCCTTCGCCGAGAGGGCCGACAAGGAAGGCTGGCCCGCCGCCAGGTTCCTCGCCACTCTCGCAGAGCACGAGATCGCCGAACGTGATCGCCGCCGCGTCGAGCGACATCTCGCCGAGGCCAGGCTGTTACCAGGCAAAACCCTCGACAGCTTCGACTTCGAGGCACTGCCGATGGTCTCGAAGGCGCACGTCATGGCGATCTGCGCCGGCGACAGCTGGCTCGACAAGGGCGCCAACCTCATCCTCCTGGGTGGACCGGGCGGCGGAAAGTCCCATCTCGCCTCCGCCATCGGGCTCGCCTTGATCGAAAACGGCTGGCGGGTCCTGTTCACCCGCACCTCCGATCTCGTCCAGAAACTCCAAGTCGCGCGGCGCGAACTTGCCCTGGAAGCGGCCATCGCCAAGCTCGACAAATACCACCTGCTGATCCTCGACGACCTCGCCTACGTCACCAAGGACCAGGCCGAAACATCCGTGCTGTTCGAGCTCATCAGCGCCCGCTACGAGCGCCGCTCGACGCTGATCACCGCTAATCAGCCCTTCGGAGAATGGGGCAAGATCTTCCCCGATCCAGCCATGACGCTCGCGGCCGTCGACCGCCTCGTCCATCACGCCACCATCTTCGAAATGAACGTCGACAGCTACAGACGCCGAGCCGCCATCGACCGAAAACAGCAGGGCGCGGGGCGGCCGCCAAACTTCGCGACAATCAACCGGAAACATAGCCCTTGCCAGCGACAATCACGCCCGGCATCGTAAGCCCGTCGCGATCCAGAATCTCATCCAGATTGTCGCGCTCCCCGTCCAGATCGTCGCGCAATAAACCAGAAGAAAATCGTCACGCGTCAGGACGTGACGCTATACAGCACACGCCACATGATGGCGGATATGATCGATCAACTCCGGCTGCCGCAAAG
>NZ_FTMO01000025.1 GCF_900156025.1 Allobosea sp. TND4EK4 | reverse complement strand
CGGCCCTCAGGCAGCCCGAAGCCGATCATCAGGCAGACATTGCACCGAACCCATCAGAGCGCCAGAAATCGGAGGGTTCTTGCGGGTGTCCAGCTCGTCGAGCAGGCCGAGCGGGTTGGTGCCGTTGCGCAGGATGTCGGGGTTGAAGGCGATCCCGACCGCCCAGCCGGCCTCCTCCGCCGCGGGAGCCTGGGCCGTGGCGGCCTGCGCCTCGGCGGCCTCGGCCGGCGCGGCGGCTTCGGCTGGGCCCGAACCCGAGCCCAGCCCGGAGACCAGCCGGTGCAGCTCGGCGACGATGGCCTCGCCGATGATCGCGTCGGTGGAGTCCGGGTCCTCGATCAGCGTGCGGATAAAGTCCTTGGCCGAGAGCGAGACGGTGACGATCTCGTGGTCGGCGACGATCCGGCCCTTGCGGATGAGGTCGAAGGCGGTCTCGAAATCATGGGTGAAGGCGGCGACGCGGTCGAAGCCGAACATCGCGCCCGAGCCCTTGATGGTGTGCAGCGCCCGGAACGCGGCATCGACCAGGTCGCCGTCGCCGGGGCGCTGCCCCAGATCGAGCAGCACGGTCTCCAGCGTCTCGAGCAGCTCGGCGGCTTCCTGGCGGAAGATCTCTGTGGGATCGAGGTCCATCATCAGCGCACCAGCTTGGCGACGACGGCGAGCAGTTGCTCGGGCTTGAACGGCTTGGTGATCCAGCCCGTCGCTCCGGCGGCCTTGGCCTCCTGCTTCACCGCCTCGTCCGACTCCGTGGTGAGGAACACGATCGGAACCCCGGTGAAGCTCGGCAGCGCCCGCATCCCGCGGATCATCTCCAGCCCGTTCATCACCGGCATGTTGAGGTCCGTGATCACGAGGTCGTAGCGCTGGCCCTTCGCCTTGCCCAACCCCTCCGACCCGTCCGCAGCCTCCGAAACCTGATGACCCGCAGGACCAAGAACCAGCTTGATCATCTGCCGGACACTCGGGGAATCATCCACCGTCAAGATATTCGCCATATCAATGCGCTCCGGAAGGAAGGGATGCCGTCTGCGGCGCGGCCACGCCGGCGCGGGAAAAGGCGGACAGGACGGCGGGGGAAGGGTCGACCAGCGCGAAGGGGACGGACAGCGCTTCGAAGCTGCGCTGCGCGCTGACGACGAGCTGGACGAGGGTGATGTCCGCGTTCTCGACGAGGGACCCGTCGAGCGCGAGGCCCGCACCCGCTGCGAAGGCTTCGCGGGCCGTGCCGGCCAGCGCCGCAATGGTCCTGACGGTGCAATCCTGCGGGAGCACCAGCGCCGCTGCTTCGGTTGGATGTGTTTTAGGCTCGCCCATCGGATCGATGCTCCAGGAATGGCTGGTGAATCGATCCTTGAAGTTCACGCTTGCGAGAGGGTTAACGACATCGGAAGGCGGATTAAGGGTTTGTTGGTGCTTATTCGTCGGTGGAGTCGAAGATGCGCGCCGGGAGTCGCCGACGAAATACCGAGTTACACTTGATTAACCATAACAACCAATATCGCTCCGGCACCGCGGAACCGGGATTTTCGGGCGCATCTCAGGCGCCATTCGTCGCGATTGACTTGAGTCAAATGGCGCCTGACGCAAAGTCATCGAGACCGGCGTGTCTGTGAAGGAAGTCGGCCAAAGGTCTTGCGGTATTGCCTCGCGAAGTGGCCGCGATTGACGAAGCCCCAGTCGGCCGCGATCTCCTCGATCGAGCGCGCCGAGGCGGGATCGAGCAACTCGCGGTGCACGCCCTGGAGCCGCACCGTCTTGATGTAGTCCTGCGGCGAGAGCTTGAGGCTGCGCTGGAAGTTCTGCTGCAGGGCCCGCAGGCTCGTGCCGGCCGCCGCCGCGACCTCGCCGACGCTGATGTCGCGGCGGGCATGGGCGGTGATGAACTCGATCGCCTTGCGTATTGCCCAGGGCGCCGCTTCGCTGCGCTGCCGCATGATCCTTCCGGCATGGTTGTGCGGGAGATTTTCCAGCAGCAGGGCGAGCATCGCCTCCTCCAGGGCTTCACCCGTATGGGGCGAGCGCCCGAGCGGCCCGTCCTCGCCAGCCCCCGCGACGGCGGCGGTGATCAGCGCTGCCAGCATCCGGCCGAGAGGCGTGGTGGTCGGAAACGGAGCCGCCAGTTCGAGGGGCTCGGCAGGGGGGCGGCCGCTCAGGCGCTCGAGCAGCCGGTTTGCGGCCCCTCTGGGAAAGAGAAGGGCACAGAAATGGGTCCCAGGCCTGATGGAGGCGCGCCAAGGAGAGGCGGTGCCGACGGCCACAGCCTGGCCGCGGCGACAGATGACGGTGTCGGAGACGGAGAATTCGATCCCCCCCGAGACGACGAGGCCGCAGAACAGCGTGTCGTCCTGCTCGCTCCAGCTGATTTCGAACGGCGCCGCGGCCCGCACGAACACGACTTTGGCGCCGTCCGTTCCGACGAGCGCAGCCTCGAAGCGAGGATTGTCGAGGCGCTGGGGCAGCTCGCAAAGGCAGTTCAGCCCAGCTTCGACGAACCGGCGGAATGGCCCGGCATCGTACGGCTCGAGGCTGAGATTCACCATCATGGCGTCGATGATGTTCATCGGCCTGCCATTCCGAGGTCCATGTCCGCCATCGATGCCCCCAGGAGACTCCGCGACGATGGTTCAAGTCGTGCAGGATCGAAGAGTTCCGTCAACCGAGACCATAGCCGGTCCACCCGGTCCTTCGGTCAGGGGCCGACGAGCTGCCCGCCATCGGCGACGATGGTCTGGGCGGTGACCCAGCTCGCCTTGTCGGAGGCCAGGAACAGCACCACCTCGGCGATTTCCTCCGGTCTGCCCATGCGTCCGAAGGGAATGCTGGCCAGCGTCGACTGGTAGAGTTCGGGATTGGAGGTCCTGCGGTCCTCCCAGCTTCCACCGAGGAACTCGATCGAGCCCGGCGCGACGCAGTTCACACGGATGCCCTGCCGCGCCAGCATCTTCCCCTGGCTCGCGGTGTAGTGGATCACCGCCGCCTTGATCGCGCCGTAGGGGGCCGAGCGGGCCGAGGCGCGCATGGCCGAGATCGAGGAGATGTTCACGATGGAGGAGCCCGGCTTCATATGGGGGATCGCGGCATGGCTGCCGCGCACCACCGCCATCATGTCGATGTCGAGCGAGGCGGCCCAGCCCTTCTCGTCGTCGCTCGAACCGAATCCCGAGGCGTTGTTGACCAGGACGTCGAGCCCGCCCAGCGCCGCGACGGCGGCCGGGACATAGGCCGCTATCTCGTCGGCCTTGGCGAGATCGACGCTTGCGGCATGGGCCTTGACCCCTTTTGCCTCGATCTCACGGCGCGTCGCCTCCAGCGGGCCTGCGCCGCGGGCACAGATCGAGACCGAGGCGCCTGCGGCGGCGAAGCCGAGCGCGATCGAGCGACCGATGCCGCGACTGCCGCCCATCACGATGACCCGCTTGCCCTCGAAATCCCTGCTCATCGAATCGTTTCCTGGCGCTGCGTTGCTGTTCCGCGAAGGTTAGCCGGGACCGTCGCGAAAGCCATGCCGATCCGCGCGCAGGCCGCAGGCGCCCGCAGCTCTTCACGCGGTGCCCGTTCCCGGCCTATCGTCCTGCTCCCGCCGACCGTCGAAAGCCACGATGCGCACGATCTTCATCCTGAACGGGCCGAACCTGAACCTGCTCGGCCAGCGCGAGCCGGCGATCTACGGCACGATCACGCTCGAAGAGATCAAGGGCTGGTGCGAGGCGGACGCGTCGGAACTCGGCCTCGCCGTCGATTTCCGCCAGTCGAATTTCGAGGGCGAGATCATCGAGGCGATCCATGCCGCGCGGCTTCAAGCCGCGGGGATCATCATCAACCCGGCCGCCTACACCTTCACCTCGATCGCGATCCTCGATGCGCTGAAGACGTTCGACAAGCCGAAGATCGAGCTGCACATTTCCAATGTCCACCAGCGCGAGGCGATCTATCACAACTCGCTGGTCTCGAAGACCGCGACCGCCGTCATGGCCGGCTTCGGCGCCTATGGCTACCGGCTGGCGCTGCGGGCGATGGCCGAGATGACGCGCTGAGAGCGATCACTCCGCCGGGGCGGTCAGCGCCGGCTCGGTCCGCGGACCTCGCTTCAGCTTGCTCATCCAGAGATAGATCAGCGGCGTGGTGTAGAGCGTCAGGATCTGGCTCAGGATCAGCCCGCCGACGATGGTGATGCCGAGCGGACGGCGCAGCTCCGCACCAGGGCCCGTCGCGATCATCAGCGGGATGGCGCCGAGCATCGCCGACAGCGTCGTCATCAGGATCGGCCGGAAGCGCTCCAGGCAGGCCTCGAAGATCGCCTCGCTTGGTGGGAGGCCGCGCTGGCGTTCGGCGCCGATGGCGAAGTCCACCATCATGATGCCGTTCTTCTTGACGATGCCGATCAGCAGGATGATGCCGATGAAGGCGATGATGGTGAGGTCGGCGCCCGCGACGCGCAGGGCGATCAGCGCGCCCAGCCCCGCCGAGGGCAGGGTCGAGATGATCGTCACCGGGTGGATCAGGCTCTCGTAGAGCACGCCCAGGATGATGTAGACGGCGAGGATCGCGATCAGGATCATCACCCCCTGTCCGCCCGCTCCTTGCGTGAACGCCTTGGCGTCCCCGGCGAACTCGGCCCTGAGCGAGGCCGGCATGTGCAGCCCCTCCACCGCCGCGACGACCGCGTTGCTCGCCTCCTGGATGCCGATGCCGGCCGCGAGATCGTAGGTGATGGTCACCGCCGGGAACTGGCCCTGGTGGTTGATCACGAGTGGCGCCGTGCCGCGCTCGACCTTCACCACGCTGCGCATCGGCACCTGCGCACCGTTGCGGCCGGGCACGTAAAGATCGAGGATGTCGCCCGGATCGCGGCTGCGCGAGGGCGCCACCTCCAGCACCACGCGGTACTGGTTGCGCGCGCCGTAGATGGTCGAGATCTGGCGCTGGCTGAAGGCGTCGGAAAGGACGTTGTCGATCGCCTGGATCGCGACGCCGAGCTGGGATGCCCTGTTGCGGTCGATCACGACATTGGCCTGCAGGCCGCCCTGCTCGCGGTCGGTGGAGACGTCGACCAGCTCCGGCAGGGTGCGCAGCTTCGCCAGGACCTTGGGCACCCATTCCTCCAGCTCGGGCAGGTTCGGGTCCCACAAGGTGAACTGGTACTGGGAGCGGCTCTGCCGGCCACCGGCGCGCACGTCCTGGATCGGGGTGAGGAAGATGCGCAGGCCGGGGATCGAGCCGAGCCGTCCACGCAGGCGCTGGACGACCTGCGCGGAGGAGACGCTGCGCTCCGCCAGCGGTTTCAGGCTCACGAAGAAGCGGCCCGTGTTCACCGAGCCGCCGCCACCGATGAAGGAGGCGACGCCGAGCACCGCGGGGTCGGAGGAGACGATCGCGGCGCCCTGCTGCTGAAGCTGCATCATTGCCGGGAAGGAGACGTCGGTCGAAGCCTGGGTGAAGCCGATGATCAGCCCGGTGTCGTCCTGCGGGAAATAGCCCTTCGGCGCGGCGCGGAACATCTGGACCGTCAGGGCCAGCGTCGCCAGCATCAGGATCAGCATCGCCCAGTTGTGGCGCAGCGCAATCCGCAGCGTCCGGGCGTAGAAGCCGCTCATCGCCGAGAGCACGCGCTCGACCGCGCGGTCCAGCCAGGTCTCGCGATGCGGCCCGCCCTTCAGGTAATGCGCGCAGATCATCGGCGTGACGGTGAGCGAGACCGCCGTCGAGACCAGGATCGCGAAGGTCAGCGTCAGGGTGAATTCGCGGAAGAACCGTCCCGCCACGCCCTCCATGAAGAACAGCGGAATGAAGGCCGCGATCAGCGACAGCGAGATCGAGACGACGGTGAAGCCGATCTGCCCGGCGCCGAGCAGGGCCGCGCGCAAGGGCGAGAGGCCGCGCGCGATGTTGCGCTCGATGTTCTCGATCATCACGATGGCGTCGTCGACGACGAAGCCGACCGAGATCGTCACCGCCATCAGCGAGAGATTGTCGAGGGTGAAGCCGGCGAGCCACATCGCCGCGAAGGTGCCGGCGATCGAGAGCGGCACGGTGACGCCGGCTGCCATGGTCAGCGTCGCGCGGCGCAGGAAGACGAAGACGACGAGCATCACGAGGACGATCGAGATCATCAGCGTGTGCTGGATGTCGGCGATCGAGGCGCGGATCGTCACGGTGCGATCCGACATGATCGAGAACTGGATGCCGGCCGGCGCCCATTTCTGGATTTCCGGCAGGAGCGCCTTTACCCGGTCGACCGTATCGATGACGTTGGCGTCGGCCTGCTTGGTCATGGTGATGAGGATCGCCGGCTTGCCGTTGTACCAGCCGGCGGCGCGGCTGTTGCGGACGCCGCGCTCGACGGTGGCGACATCGGCGAGGCGCACCACCGTGCCCTTGGCCGAGCGCACGACGATGTTGCCGTAGTCCTCCGCCTCGCGGATCTGGTTGTTGGCCGAGAGGGTCTCGCTCAGGCGCCCGCCGTCGAAGGAGCCGACGGCCGAGACCGTGTTGGCGTTGACGATGGCGGTGCGGATCGTGTCGAGGCTCAGGCCCATCGCGGCGAGCCTGGCCGGATCGAGACGCACGCGGATCGCCGGCTGCTCGGCGCCGTTCACCGTGACCTCGCCAATGCCTTCGACCTGCGAGATGCGCTGGGCGATGAGGGTGTCGGCGGCGTCGTACATCGCGCTCGGCGTCATCGTGTCCGAGGTTAGCGCCAGGATCAGGATCGGCGCGGCGTTGGGGTTCGCCTTGCGGAATTGCGGCAGCGTCGGCAGGTCGCCCGGCAGATCGGTCGCGGCGGCGTTCAGCGCCGCCTGGACGTCGCGGGCGGCGCTATCGGTGTTCCGCGTCAGGTCGAACTGCAGCACGATGGAGGTCGAGCCGAGCGAACTCGTCGAGGTGATCTCGGTGACGCCGGGAATCGAGCCGAGCCGGCGTTCGAGCGGAGCGGCGACGCTGCCGGCCATGGTCGCCGGGTCGGCGCCGGGGCGGCTGGCGAACACGCGGATGGTCGGGAAATCGACGCTCGGCAGGCTCGCCACCGGCAGGAACCAATAGGCGACCATGCCGACGAGGAAGAGGCCGATCGCCATCAGCGTCGTGCCGACCGGGCGCAGGATGAAGGCGTCCGAGAGGCCGCGGGCGGCCTTGCCGACCCGGTCCTCGTCGCCGCTGCCTGCCGCGCTCACTCGGCCGCCTCCGGCCCCGGATAGGGCACGACGCCGTCGCGGCCACCGCCCATGCGCCGGCGCAGGTTCTCGAGCGCGAGGTAGATCACGGGCGTGGTGTAGAGCGTCAGCAGCTGGCTGAGCAGCAGGCCGCCGATGATGGTGATGCCGAGCGGCTGGCGCAGTTCGCTGCCCGTGCCGGTCGCGAGCGCCAGCGGCAGCGCGCCGAGCAGCGCGGCCAGCGTCGTCATCATGATCGGCCGGAAGCGGAGCCGGCAGGCCTTGACGATCGCCGCTTCCGGCGAGAGCCCCTCGTTGCGTTCCGCGTCGAGGGCAAAGTCGATCATCATGATCGCGTTCTTCTTGACGATGCCCATCAGCAGGATGATGCCGATCAGCGCCACGATCGAGAGCTCCCGCCCGGTCACGATCAAGGCGAGGAGGGCGCCGACGCCAGCGGAGGGGAGCGTCGTCAGGATCGTGAAGGGGTGGATATAGCTCTCATAGAGGATGCCGAGCACCAGGTAGATCGTCACCACGGCCGCCAGGATCAGCCAGGGCTGGTTGGCGAGGGAGCGGTTGAACTCGGCCGCGTCGGCGCTGAAGGAACCGGAGATCGTGCTCGGCATGCCGATCTCGCGCTCGACGGCGGCCATCATCGTCACGGCATCGCCCAGCGCCTCTCCGGGGGCGAGGTCGAAGGAGACGGTCGCAGCCGGGAACTGTTCCTGATGGGCGATCGAGAGCGGCGCGGTTTCGCGGATCAGGCGGGTGAAGGAGGAAAGCGGCACCTGCACGCTGTTCTGCGTCACCGTGGTGTTGCCAGCGCTGTTGGTCTGCCCCTGCGTGTTGGTGTTGCCGGTGACGTACAGCTTGGCTAGCGAGGAAGGGTCACGCAGGTATTGCGGCGCAGCCTCCAGAATGACGCGGTACTGGTTCGATTGCTCGTAGATCGTCGCGATCTGGCGCTGGCCGAAGGCATCGTTCAGGGTGTCGTCGACGGCCTGGATCGAGACGCCGAGGCGACCCGCCTTGGCGCGGTCGATCTCGACATGGGCGCGAAGCCCGCCGCCCTGGGATTCATTGGCCACGTTGCGGACGAGCGCCTCGCGCCGCAACGCCGCGGTGAGCCTGCCGGCCCATTCCATCACGGCGTCCTGGTCGGCTCCGGTCAGGGTGTACTGGTACTGCGAGCGGCTGGCGCGGGTGGTGATCTGGATGTCCTGGACCGGCTGGACATAGGCGCTGACGCCGGGGATCGTCACCGCGAGCGCGCGCAGCCGCTCGGCGATGGTGACGGCATCGTCGCGCCGCTCGTCCTTGGGCCGCAGCGTCACGGTGAGGCGGGCGGTGTTCAACGTGGCGTTGGCCTGGCCGATGCCGAGGACCGAGACGACGCCGGTGACGTCGCTGTCGCGCTCGAATGCCTCCGCCACCTTGTCCTGCAGCCGCTTCATTTCGGTGAAGGAAACATCGGGCGAGGATTCGAGCACGACGTTGAGCAGGCCGGTGTCCTGGCTCGGCAGGAAGCCCTTGGGGATGCCGACATACATCCAGATCGTCAGCGCGAAGGTGACGACGCTGGCCAGAAGGACGAGCCCGCGCGCCTTCAGCGCCCAGCCCAGCGTGACTTCGTAAATCCGCGCCATCGCAGCGATCGGCCATTCGGCGGCGCGCATCAGCCAGTTCTCGCGCTCGCCCGAATGATGGCGCAGCAGCCGGGCGCACATCATCGGTGTCAGCGTCAGAGAGACGATCGCCGAGACGACGACGGCGATGGTCAGCGTCAGCGCGAATTCGCGGAACATGCGGCCGACGAGGCCGGTCATGAACAGCAACGGGATGAAGACCGCGATCAGCGAGACGGTGAGCGAGATCACGGTGAAGCCGATCTCGCGGGCGCCGTCGAAGGCTGCCTGCAGCGGCTTCTTGCCCTGCTCGATGTTGCGGACGATGTTCTCGATCATCACGATCGCATCGTCGACGACGAAGCCGGTGCCGATGGTCAGCGCCATCAGCGAGAGATTGTCGAGGCTGAAGCCCGCCAGCCACATCACCGCGAAGGTGGCGATCAGCGAGAGCGGCAGCGCCACGCCGGCGATGATGGTGGCGCGCACCGTGCGCAGGAAGAGCAGCACGACGAGCACGACCAGCCCGCAGGACAGGACGAGGGTGAACTGCACGTCGGCGATCGAGGCGCGGATCGTCTCAGTGCGGTCGCTCACCACCTGGATCTCGACGCCGGCCGGAATGCCGTTGCGCAGCTGCGGGATCTCCTGCTTCACCCGCTCGACGGTGGTGACGATGTTGGCGCCGGGCTGGCGCATCACGTCGAGCACCACGGCGGTCTTGCCCTTGTACCAGGCGCCGACGCGGCTGTTCTCCAGATCCGCCAGCACCACCGCGACATCGCGCAGGAAGACGGGGGCCCCGCTGCGATAGGCGACGACGATGTCGCGATACGCGTCGGCGCTGCCGATCTGGTCGTTGGCGGAGATGGTGTAGGCCTGATGGTTGCCGTCGAGCGCGCCCTTGGCGCCGGCGACGTTCGCGTTGACGATGGCGGTGCGCAAATCCTCCATGCCGAGCCCATAGGCGGCCAGGCGCGCAAGATCGGCCTGGATGCGGATGGCGGGCCGGACGCCGCCTTCGATCGAGACATGGCCGACGCCTGACACCTCGGACAGACGCGGCGAGAGCAGCGTGTCGGCGAGGTCGCTGAGCTGGCGCAGCCCGACGGTGTCCGACGTCAGCGCGAGCACCATGATCGGCGCGTCGGCCGGGTTGATCTTCGCATAGGTCGGCGGATAGGGCAGCGTCCGCGGCAAGGTGGAACCGGCGGCGTTGATCGCCGACTGCACGTCCTGCGCGGCGGCATCGATGTCGCGGTCGAGTTCGAATTGCAGGGTGACCTGGCTGAGCCCGAAGGAGCTCTGCGAATACATCGTCGAGAGCGACGGGATCTGCCCGAATTGCCGCTCCAGCGGCGCCGTCACCAGCGAGGCGATGGTCTCGGGATTGGCACCGGGAAGCTGCGTCGTGATCTGGATCGTCGGGAAATCGACCTGCGGCAAGGCCGAAACCGGCAGCCGCCAATAGCCCAGGATGCCGCAGAGCAGCACCGCGATCCCGAGCAGCGAGGTCGCGACCGGCCGGCTGATGAAGGGCGCGGACACGCTCATCGCGGCTGCCTTGTCATGGCTGTGCTTGCGGCCTTTGTGCTTCGGAACCCGCGGCGGGGGAAGCGTCTTGATTGCCGCGCCGCCCGCCCGCTCCGCTGCCCTGGCCATCCCGCTGCGGCCGGTTCTGGCCGGGGGCTGCATTTTGGCCGGCCGGCGCATCGGGCGCCGGGGCCGCAGAGCCCGCACCGCCGGCATCGCCCGTAGCGGGATCGCGCGGACGGCGCCCGCCCTGTCCCGGCTCGCGCGTGCCGCGGCGGCCGGGCGCGGCGGCCGGAGGCTGGGCGGCCTCCTCCGGCGTCGTCACCTTGACCCGGGCCTTGTCGGTCAGGCGGGCAAATCCGGTCGTCACCAGCTTCTCCGGCGGCTTCACGCCGGAGGTGATCACCGCCGTCATCTCGTCCTGCTGGCCGACCGTGACGGTGACCTGCCGCACCGTCTCGTCGTCGTTGACGACGAAGACATAGGCGCCGTTCGGGCCACGCTGGATCGCGGCGGTCGGCGCCACGACCGCCTGCTTCAGCACGTCGACGAAAACGCGCACATTGACGAACTGCCCGGGCCAAAGCTGCAGCCGCTCGTTCGGGAAGCGGGCCTTGACCTTGATCGTCCCCGTGGTCTGGTCGACGACGTTGTCGATCACCTCGACGACGCCCCTGTCGATGATGGTGGTGCCGTCGGAATCGAGCGCATCGACCTCGACCGGGCCGCGCGCCACCGATGCGCTCACGGCCCGCAACTGCTGTTGCGGCAGGTTGAAGACCAGCGCGATGGGCCTCAGCTGGGTGATGACCACGAGCCCGTTGGAGTCCGAGGCACGGACGATGTTGCCCTGGTCGACCTGCCGGATGCCAAGGCGCCCGTCCATCGGCGCGCTGATCGTGGTGTAGTCGAGGATCGCCTTGGCGTTGTCGATCGAGGCCTGGTCGGAGCGGACCTGCGCCTCGAGCTGCGCCACCGTGGCCCGCTGGGTGTCGGCCTGCTGGCGCGAGCCGTAGTCGGTCTGGGCGAGCCTGGCGTAGCGCTCCAGGTCGGCGCGGGCATTGGCGAGCTGCGCCTCGTCCTGCGCCTTCTTGGCGACGGTCTGGTCGTATTGGGCCTGATAGGTCGCGGGATCGATCCGGGCGAGGATGTCGCCCTTCTTCACGTCCTGCCCGTCCTTGAAGGCGATCTCCAGCAGGCGCCCGTCGACCTGGCTGCGGACCACGACCGAATTCAGGGCCTGGATGGTGCCGACCGCATCGGCGGTGACGGGGACGTCGGCGAAGCGGGCCGGCGTCGCGATCACGGGGGTCGGCCCTTCGCCGCCGAAGCGGGCACGGCGCCCGCCGCGGCCCTGGCCCTGCTGCGCGCCGGAGACGCCCTCGCCGCCACCGGGCCACCAGCCGCCATTGTAGCTGTGCCAGCCCCAGGCGGCGGCACCGGCGACGATGAGAAGGATGAGGAGCCGCTTCATCGGGCCGCTTCCGTATCGAGGATCGCCGCCTGCCGGCTCGCCTCGTTCCAGCCGCCGCCCAGCGCCTTGAACAGCTCGACATAGGCGGTGAGCTTCTGCAACCGGACCTGCGAGAGCTGGTCCTGCGCCTGGAACAGCGTCTGCTGGGTGTTGAGCAGGGTGACGATGTCGATCGTGCCCTCCCGCAGGCGCTGCTCGGTGATGGCGTAGGCGCGCCGCGCCGAGGCGACGACCTCCGCCTGCAGCCGTTCATGGCGGCTGTTCTCCTGGATCGCAATCAGCGCGTTCTCGACATCGGCGAAGGCGCTGACGATCGTCTTGCGATAGGTCGCGATCAACTCGTCGGCCGTGCCGCGCTCCAGCTCGACCTGGGCGCGCAGGCGTCCGCCGTCGAGGATCGGCTGGACGAGGCCGGAGGCGGCCTGCGCAAAGGCGGCGTCGGGGCGCAGCAGGTTCTTCAGCACGGCGCTTTCGAGCCCGCCCTGGCCGGTCAGCGTGATGCTGGGGAAGAGCGCGGCCCGGGCAGCGTAGAGCGTCGCCTCCTGCGCGGTCAGCCGCGTCTCGGCCTCGGCGATGTCGGGCCGGCGCTGGAGAAGCTGCGAGGGCAGGCCGGGGCGCACGGCCGGCACCGCGACGGCATTCAGGCTGCCGCCCTTGATCGAGACGGCCGCCGGGGCCTCGCCGACGAGGACGGCGAGCGTCACCTTCGCCTGCCGCAAGGCGAGCTGGAGCGGAGGGATGCTCGCGCGCTGCTGGGCCAGCACGCTCTC
Organism: Allobosea sp. TND4EK4; assembly: GCF_900156025.1. GTDB lineage: Bacteria > Pseudomonadota > Alphaproteobacteria > Rhizobiales > Beijerinckiaceae > Allobosea. The sequence goes on along the minus strand of NZ_FTMO01000025.1, from coordinate 25,994 downwards.
CTGCTGGGCGACGTCGAGCTGCGTCGCCGTGCCGACATCGAGGCGGGCGCGGATCACCTTCAGCACCCGCTCCGCCGCCGCGATGTTGTCGTTGGCGATGCGCAGGCGGTCCTGGGACGCCAGCACCTGGAAATAGCTGGTGACGACATTGGAGACCGCCGTCAGCGCAACGACCTCCTTGTCGAAGCGCGTCGCTTCCGCGGCCAGCCGTCCGGCATCGGCCGCGGCGCGGTTCTTGCCCCAGAAATCAAGCTCGTAACTCGCCGACAGGCCGAGGCTGAAGCTGTTGCCGACGCTGTCGCCGAAGGGGCCGCGCTTGGAGCTCAACGTTCCCGGCCGCAGGCTGCGGGAGGCATCGCCGCTGCCGCTCAGCGTCGGATAGAGCGATGCCGATGAGATGCGCGACTGGGCGTCGGCCTGCCGGATGCGGGTGAGCGCGATCGCGATGTCGAAATTCTGCCCGCTGGTCCGTTGGACGAGGCGGTTCAGCTCCGCCGAGCGGAACAGGCGCGGCCAGTCCGGCGAGACGGAGGCTGCGGAGCGCTTGTCGCCTGCAGCGAAACCGGGGGTGACGGCAACGCCGAGATCGGGGCGCTGGTCCGCCGGCAGGCAGGCGCTCAGGCCGAGCGCGACCGCCACGGCCGAGAAAAGGCGAAGGAAAGAGGTGCGCGCTCCGGGTCGGGCAGGATCACGCAGCTCGCCCGGCACCATTCCGCCCGTCTCCACCCTCGGTCCCTGGAAACGCGGAATGCGCGGCCGAGCCCGCTTCTAGAATGGACGGCAGGGGAGAGAAAGTGAATTTGTCTTAATGTTTGTCGGATCGGGTGAAGGCCCTGCGCGCATGGAACGAGCCGGATCTGCGGCGATGCTCCCCAGTTGCGGAAGCGGCGCTGGCGCACGATTTTCGGCAGGCCTCGCCGCGTCGGGGCGAGAGGAGCAGGCCGTGACGAGCATCGACAAACTGGAACGGGTCATGCCGATCGGCGCGCTGGCCGAGCGGACCGGCGTGAAGGTCGAGACGATCCGCTATTACGAGCAGATCGGGCTGCTGCCGCCGCCGGAGCGTTCGGAAGGCAACCAGCGCCGCTATGGCCGGCGTCATGCCGAACGGCTCGCCTTCATCAAGCATGCGCGCGATCTCGGCTTTGCGGTCGAGGCGGTCCGCACCCTGCTGAAGCTCTCCGACACGCCTGGCATGGCCTGTGACGAGGCGCATGCGATCTCGGTCGCGCATCTCGGCGAGGTCCGCGACAAGATCGCCCGGCTGCGTTCGCTGGAGGCGGAGCTGGAGCGCATCGCGACCACCTGCTCCGGCGGCGTCGCGGCCTGCGACTGCGCGATCATCGAGGCGCTGGCCGATCATCGCCAGTGCAGCCACGCGCATCATTGAGGCCAAAAGGCAGCCAGCGGACTCGTTTCCATGACGGGAAGGCTTAGATAGAAAGCAGGCGAGGCGGCCTCGGCCGCCGCGTTAGGCCTGCGCGGGAGGGCGGATGATGCCGGGATTGCTGCCAGCGACGGGCTGCTTGTTCCGCCAGGAGAACAAATCCCGATTCCCTGCGAGTCAGCGATTCGGCCTTGCTTCGTTCAGGGCCCGTTCTTGAATCCAGGCCCAGCCTGATGTCCATTCCAGGCCTGCCCGGTTCAGGCGCTTCGGCGCCGGCCGGACGGGCGACATGATCGGCCTTCGTCTTGCAGCTCTTCCGCTCCCTGCCTCCCTCCGCCCGCGCCAACGGCGTCACCGCGGTGCTCGGCCCGACAAATACCGGCAAGACCCACCTCGCCATCGAGCGCATGGTCGCCCATCCCACCGGCATGATCGGCCTGCCGCTGAGGCTTTTGGCGCGCGAGGTCTACCAGCGCGTGGTCGAGAAGGTCGGGCCGGAGGCGGTCGCCCTCGTCACCGGCGAGGAGAAGATCAAGCCGGAACGGCCGCGCTTCTGGGTCTGCACGGTCGAGGCGATGCCGCGCGACCTCGCGGTCGATTTCGTCGCGATCGACGAAATCCAGCTCGCCGCCGACCTCGACCGGGGACACGTCTTCACCGACCGTCTCCTGAACCGGCGCGGCCGGGCCGAGACGATGCTGATCGGCGCCGGCACGATGCGCCCGCTGGTCGAGCAGCTCATCCCTGGCGTCAACGTCGTCAGCCGCCCCAGGCTGTCGAACCTGATGTTTGCCGGCGATCGCAAGATCACGCGGTTGCCGCCGCGCTCGGCCATCGTCGCCTTCTCGGTCGAGGAGGTCTACGCCATCGCCGAGCTGATCCGCCGGCAGAAGGGCGGGGCGGCTGTGGTGCTGGGCGCGCTCTCGCCGCGAACCCGCAACGCCCAGGTCGAGATCTACCAGTCCGGCGACGTCGATTATCTCGTCGCCACCGACGCGATCGGGATGGGGCTCAATCTCGATGTCGACCACATCGCCTTCGCCGCAGACAAGAAGTTCGACGGGCATCACTACCGCAGGCTCCACCCGGCGGAGTTCGGCCAGATTGCGGGGCGCGCGGGCCGGCATCTGCGCGACGGTACCTTCGGCACCAGCGGGCGCTGCCCGCCCTTCGACGCCGAGCTGGTCGAGGCGATCGAGACGCATCGCTTCGAGCCCATCCGCCAGATGCAATGGCGCAACTCCGATCTCGATCTGCGCTCTATCCCCGGCCTGCTCGACACGCTGAACCTCCAGCCGACCGAGCAGGGGCTGACGCGGGCTCTGATCGCAGAGGACATGGCGACGCTGGAAATCCTCGCCAAGGACCCGGATGTCGCAGCCCTCGCCAGGGGGCGCCCGGCGGTCGAGCGGCTCTGGGAGATTTGCGCGCTGCCGGACTATCGCAAGATCTCGCCGATGCAGCATGCCGATCTGGCGACCACGCTCTATCTGCGGCTGATGCGGCATGGACGGCTCGATCCCGACTGGTATGCGGCCCAACTCGCCTCGCTGGACCGGACCGACGGCGAGATCGACACGCTCTCTGCGCGCATCGCGCAGGTCCGCACCTGGACCTTCGTCGCGAACCGACCTGACTGGTTGCCTGATCCCGAGCATTGGCAGGGGATGGCGCGTCTTGTAGAGGACAAGCTGTCGGACGCTCTGCACGAGCGGATCGCCAGCCGATTTGTCGATCGGCGCACCAGTGTCCTGATGCGCCGCTTGCGGGAGAATGCGATGTTGGAGGCTGAGGTCACTGCGACGGGCGACGTGCTCGTCGAGGGCCAGCATGTGGGGATGCTGCAGGGCTTCCGCTTCACGGCGGACCCGAAAGCGGGGGGGCCGGAGGTCAAGGCCCTCAACCTCGCGGCGATGAAGGCGCTGGGTTCCGAGATCGAATCGCGGGCCGCGCGCGTCGTGCTGGCGGGCGACGATGCCTTCATCCTCGCCCATGACGGGCTGCTGCGCTGGACGGGCGAGCCGGTGGCGCGCCTCGTCGCCGGCGAGAAGGTGCTGGAGCCGCGCCTGCGCCTGCTGGTCGAGGAGCATCTGACCGGCCCAGCGCGCGAGCAGGTCGAGACCCGGCTGAATGCTTGGCTGAAGAACCACATCACGCGCCTGCTCGGCTCGCTGCAACTGCTCGAGGCTGCCGAAAGCGTCACGGGCATCGCGCGCGGCATCGCCTACCAGGCGGCCGAGGCGCTCGGCGTGCTGGAGCGGGCCAAGGTCGGCGAGGAGATGAAGGCGCTCGACCAGGAGGGGCGCGCCGCGCTTCGCCAGCTCGGCATCCGCTTCGGTGCCTTCCACATCTATATGCCGGCGCTGCTGAAGCCTGCGCCGCGCGCGCTCGCCGCCCAGCTGTGGGCGCTGAAACATGGCGGGCCGGAGACGGCCGGCCTCGACGACATCGCCCATCTGGCGGCGTCCGGCCGGACCTCGTTCCCGGTCGACAAGGCCGTGCCGAAGGGGCTTTACCGCGCGGCGGGCTATCGCGTCTGCGGCGAGCGGGCGGTGCGCGTCGATATCCTCGAGCGCCTGGCCGATCTCATCCGCCCCGCCATCGCCTACCGTCCCGGCGTCACGCAGGGCGTGCCGCCGGCCGGCGCCGCCGACCAGGACAGCTTCGTCGCGACCGGTGCGATGACCTCGCTCGTCGGCTGCGCCGGCGAGGATTTCGCCTCGATCCTGCGGTCGCTTGGCTATGTCTCGACCAAGCGGCCGGGCCCGGCGATCACGGTGCCGCTGGCGCCGCCCCCGGCCGCGACCGAGCCGGCCAAGCCGGTGATGGCGGAAGCGGCTGGCGAGGAGGTCAGTCCCGCCGATGCGATTTCCGCCGATGCGACAGCGGCCGATGGTGCGACGCAGGCCGCTTCCGAACCGGCTGATGCTCTGAACGCCGGGACGGTCGCTGCCGATGCGGCTCCTGCCGTCGAAGCGCCTGCCGCGGAGAGCGCCGACGCGCCGATCCTGACCGATGCCGAGCTCGCCGAAACCATCACTCCGGTCCCGGCCGATGCGCTCTCGGCGCTGCCGACAGAAGCGGTGGCCGAGCCGGAAGCAGGCACCGTCATGACGGAGCCCGCCGCCGAGCCCGCGCCTGCGACGGAAGCGGCACCGGCCGAGCCTGAACTGATCGAAGTCTGGCGTCCGCATCGCCATCAGGGCGGGCGCCGCCCCGAGCATGGCCAGCGCGGCCGGGCCGACGGCCCGCGTCAGGAAGGCCCGCGCCGCGAGGGCGAGCGCAGGGGCGGCGACCGGCCCCAGCGCGAAGGACGCCCGGGCGGCCCGCGCCGCGACGGGCGGCCGGACAATCGTCCGGCGGCCGCGTCGGGGGATGGCGCGCCGGCGCAACGGCAGAGCCAGCCCCGCCGCGACGATCAGCCGCGCCCGAATCGCCCCGAAGGGAACCGCGGACCGCGTCCCGACTTCAAGCGGGACGGCCGGCCCGGCGGGCCGCGTCGCGAGGAGCGGGGAGGCGAGCGCTTCCAGCAGCCGCAGCAGCGCCCGCGGCCGCAGCGCGAGCCCGATCCGGACTCGCCCTTCGCCAAGCTCGCCGCCCTCAAGGCGCAGCTCGAGGGTCCCAAGAGCTGATCGCCTGGAGGAGGTGCGGAGCGGTTGCAGGAGCATCGTCAACGCCTCGACAAATGGCTCTGGTTCGTGCGCTTTGCGCGGACCCGCCCGGCCGCCGTGCGCCTCGTGGCGGAAGGGCATGTCCGCATCGAGGGGCGGCGCGCCGAGAATCCGGCGCAGGGCCTCAAGCGCGGCGACGTGCTGACGCTGGCCCTGCCGCATGCCACGGTGGTGGTGCGCATCCTGGATTTCGCCGAGCGCCGCGGGCCCTATGAGGCGGCGCGGCTTCTCTATGAGCGCCTGGATGCCGGGGGCGACGATGCGCCGCTTGCGGGCGAGGCGGGCGACGACTAAATCCGCGCCTGCGGTCCGTCCGGCGCCGGCGCGAGGCGCGGGGGGAAGGAATGTCTCCGATTCCGCTGCGGACGCGGCCGAATTGCCCGTCTGGCAGGGAATGCGGCCTTGAATCACCCGCCAGTCGGCGGTTTATGAGCATGTTCGGAAGCGTTGGAAGGGCCGGCCCATGACCTATGTGGTCACCGAGAACTGCATCAAGTGCAAGTACATGGATTGCGTCGAGGTCTGCCCGGTCGACTGCTTCTATGAAGGCGAGAACATGCTCGTCATCCATCCCGACGAGTGCATCGATTGCGGCGTTTGCGAGCCGGAATGCCCGGCCGAGGCGATCAAGCCCGATACCGAGCCGGGTCTGGAGAGCTGGCTCCAGCTCAATACCAAGTTCGCCTCGAGCTGGCCGAACATCACGCAGAAGAAGGACGCGCCGGCCGACGCGAAGGCGTTCGACGGCGTCGCCGGCAAGCTCGCCATGCTCTCGCCGGAACCCGGCACGGGCGACTGATCCGGGCCGGGCCGAGGCCGGGCGATGCGGCCGTTCCGCGTTAACCACCGCGCTGCCAAGCGTGCCGCAGCGGATGCGCGGCCGCGTTGACCTTTGATTCGGCGTGTTTTTTGTGTTATACACAAGCCCAGTCGAATTCGTTCCGCATGCCCCTGCGAGGTTCCTACAAAAGGGGCGTCCCACGAGACAATGATGTCCATGCGCCCGGCAGACAGATGCCGGGCTCTGCATCGTTCGCCGTCGTCGGGAGATGAGACGATCGACTGAAGGGAGCGTGAAGCGCGGCGTCCTATCGCGTTGCTTCAGGCGGAGAGTCTCCGGCCATCCGGGCGGGGACGGATCATCAGGGCCGCCGTCGAGGCGGTCCGGTCAGGAGTCGTAACGGCATGTCCACTGTGAAGAAAGCTGCTGTGCGCCAGGGTTTCAAGACGGGCGAGTACGTCGTCTATCCGTCCCACGGCGTCGGCCAGATCACGGCCATCGAGGAGCAGGAAGTCGCGGGCTTCAAACTCGAGCTGTTCGTGGTCTCTTTCTCCAAGGACAAGATGACGCTCCGCGTCCCGACAGCCAAGGCCGCCAGCGTCGGCCTGCGCAAGCTCGCCGATGCCGAGGCCGTCACCAAGGCGCTGACCACGCTGACCGGCCGCGCCCGCGTCAAGCGCACCATGTGGTCGCGCCGCGCCCAGGAATATGAAGCGAAGATTAATTCGGGCGATCTCGTCGCGATCGCCGAGGTCGTCCGCGATCTCTACCGCTCCGAGGCGCAGCCCGAGCAGTCCTATTCCGAGCGCCAGCTCTATGAAGCCGCGCTTGACCGCATGACCCGCGAGATCGCGGTGGTGGACGACGTCACCGAGACCGAGGCCCTCAAGAAGATCGAGGGCCAGCTCGCCAAGTCGCCGCGCCGCGCCGCGAAGGGCGAAGCCGCTGAGGCCGAGCTTGAGGGCGACAACGACGATATCGCGGAAGAGGCGGCCTGAGCCGTTTTCCGAACGCATGGTCTTAGAACCCGGCGGGCGACCGCCGGGTTTTTTGTTGGTCGGGTTGCGGCGTCATGCCCGGGCCCGACCCGAGCGTCTCTTAGCCCCGAGGCTCTGGCGCTTTTCCCCGAGGAGATTCTCCGGTCTCCCTTTGGTCGCCCGAGAATAACGCTGGATAACTCGGAACGGGCCGGCTCTACTCGCCGACGATCTTGTAGCGCTGGCCGGCGGTCAGGGCGCCGGCATCGCGGTCGAGGCCGTTCAGCAGCCTGAAGAGCTCCGCCGGGCGATCCTGCTCAGGCATGCGCTCCGCTATGCTCGCCACGCTGTCGCCAGCCGCGGCCGCGACGATGCGGATCTGCAACGGCTTGGCGGCCTGCGCTTCCGCCGAAGACAGGCTGCGGAAGCTCTCGATGATCGCGCGCATCGGGCGCTCGGGATCATTCGTGCCGCGGGCCGCGAGAATGAAGCGGTAAACGCGCTCGCCGACCTGCACCGCCGCGAGGCGGAACATCCAGTCGGTGCCGCGGCCATAGGCTGTCACGGCTGGCTGCCCGCCGATCTGCGTCGTCTCGATGCCTTTGGTCTCGACGCCCTCGATCCAGCCGGCGGCGACATAGGATTGCAGCGTCTGGTCCGGCTTCAGCGTCACGGAATCGAAGCGCAGCGCCTGGGCGCCATTGGCACTGGTGCCGATCACCATGTCCTGCGCCGCCTCGAGACCGAAACCCTCGGGCGCGGCGAAGGCGATGCGCAGCGCGCTGTTGAGGTAGCGCCGACCGCGGACCACGCCATCGCGCGGATCATCGCCATAGGCCAGCCCGTCGATCGCGGTGAGCCAGCGGCCCGCCTCGTGCTCGCCGAGGCCCGGCGCGCCGATCTGACGGGCGGCGGCGACGACGGCGGCGATGCGCTCGGGCGTCTGCGGATGGGTGGCGAGGATGTCGAGCCGCTTGGCCTCGGCGCTCTGTTCCTGGCCGCTGTTGCGGAAGGCGGAGCTGCGGCCGAGCGTCGCCAGGAAGCGGCTCGCGCCATAGGGGTCGTAGCCGGCCCGCGCCAGGCTGGCGACGCTGATCTTGTCGGCCTCGAATTCCTGCTGCCGCGAGAAGCGCGCCAGAGAGAGCTTCGAGCCGGCCTGCACCGCCGCGCCCTGGCCCGGGTCCTTGAGGATCTGCGAGGCGACCTGGCCGACGAGCGCCGACTCGGCCTCCTTCTCGGCCCTTTGCGCCGCGTGTTGCGCGGTGACGTGGCCGATCTCGTGGGCCATCACCGAGGCGATCTCCGAGGTATCGTTGGCGAGCGCCAACAGGCCCCGCGTGACATAGAGCCGCCCGGTCGGCAGCGCGAAGGCGTTCACCACGGGCGAGTTGAGGATAGTGACCTCGAAGGCCGCCATCTGGCCGTCGCCGGCCTTGGCGAGACGCTGGACGATATCGTCGAGCACCGCCTTGATTCGAGGTGCCCGGTACTCCCCGCCGAAGGCCGCGAGAAGCCGTTGATGCTCCGAATCCGCCGCTCGCTGAACCGGCGTGATGCGCGGTGCGATCTCGCCGTCGCCAGCATTCGGCGGCAGCAGGGCGCTCTGGTCGCCGAGGCAGCCGACGAGCAACAGGGCGGGGACGGCCAGAATCGCCAGCCGCCTGCCGCGTCGCGTCACCGATGCTCGCCGGGAGGTCAGCATGCCGTCAGTCGATCAGCTCCAGCGCGCCGCGCAAGGTGGCTTCCAGAAGCAGGCCGTCGCGGCCGCCCAGGACGCCATGCGCTCGCAGCCGTTTACCGCCGAGGCCGGCGGCGGTCCAGCCCGCGGCCTGCAATTCGCGCCAGAGCTTCCGGGAGACCACGACAGCCGCCGCTTCCCCGGGCTTGCGCGAGAAGTTGAGATAGGTGCGCTGCGCACGCTCGCCAACCGAGGCGATCCGCCCCTCGATGATCAGATAGCGCCCCTCCTGCGCCTTCACGGCCGCAAGGTCGTGGCCGTCGACCGCATCACTGCTCGCAACGCCGGCTCGCGAGGCCGCGCCTCCGACCGCGCTGGCAGGGGCGACCTCCGGCCCGATGGAACACGGGGCTTGCGAGGCTTCCGGGAGGGGCCTCGCGGCCCCGGCCCGGCGCAGCAGAAGCGCCATGTCCCGGCCGGCAGTCTCGTCTTCGCCGGGAAGGCCGATGCGTGCGGGCCAGCGCCCCCAGCGATCCTTCCCGCCGGTGACGGTGAGCACGACCTCGCGGCCGACCAGGGGTTGGACCGCGGCGCGAAAGCGCGCCTCCTCGGCATCGTCCTGTCGCGGCGCCAGCCCGACGAGGCGGATGGTGCGGCCGTCCGCAAGCTGGAGGTCCCCGGCCGGATCGACACCGCTCAGGCGCGCCGGCTCGCTCGGTCCGGCCGTCTCCGGGCAACCGGCCGCCAGCCCCGGCGCGGAAGCGAGCGGGAACGCGATGGCCATAACAAGAAGAGGCTTCACCGGCATCGTGTTTATGCTAAACGAAGTCGCGTGCGTCCCGGTAGCTCAGCAGGATAGAGCAACGGTTTCCTAAACCGTAGGTCAGGGGTTCGAATCCCTTCCGGGACGCCATGGCGCTCTTGGCTGACGGAGCGGCTGCCTTAGCGCCCGGTGGCTGCGAAGGGCGCGAAATGGCGCGCCACCTGCCGGTAGACGCCCTGCTTGAACGGGATGATGAGCTCTGGCGTCTCGTCCAGCCGGGCCCAGCGCCAGGCGTCGAACTCGGCCTTGTGCCCGTCCGGCGGGGTCAGGATGTCGATCTCGTCGTCCGGCCCGGTGAAGCGGAAGGCGAACCAGCGCTGGGCCTGCCCGCGCCAGCGGCCCTTCCAGGCCTCCTTGCCGATATCGACGGGCAGATCATAGGTCAGCCAGCCGGGCGCCTCGGCCAGGAGCTCGACCGAGGTGACGCTGGTTTCCTCGCGCAGCTCCCGCAACGCCGCCTGCAGCGGCGCCTCGCCCGCGTCGATGCCGCCCTGGGGCATCTGCCAGGCATGGCCCGGCGCGACATGCTCGCGCTTGGTCTTGTCGGCGCGGCGGCCGACGAAGACCAGCCCCTCGGTATTGAACAAGGCGAGTCCGACGCAGGGACGGTAACCCTCGGGGGCAGGCTCGGTCATCGTAGCGATCCGGTCGTCTTGGGGTTACGAAAGCTGTTCGCCGCGCTGAGAGGGACGAGCTGGATGCGCTTGGCTTCGAGCGTCTGCGCCCACCGCGACAGGCGGTCGAGCGAGACGGGCAGGGCCGTGGCGGCGCCGACGGCGATGCCGCGCTCCTGCGCCATCGCCTCCAGCCCTGCGAGTTCCTTGTCGATGGCGGCGGCCTGCGCGACCGTATCCAGGGTGCGATCGACCTTCACGGCCGGAATCTGCGCCCGTGTCGCGGCGGGGGCGAGCAGGCTCCGGGCGGAGGACCCATCATCGACGACCATCAGGCCGCGCCCGGCCAGTTCGCGAAGGATCGGCGACAGCGCCCCCTCGTCGGCAGTGAGGCGGCCCCCGAGGAAATTGATCACGCCGACATAGCCGGTGAAGCGCCCGAGCGCCCAGGCCAGCCGGTCGGGATTGTCGGGGGCATTGGGGCCGGTGAGCAGCGTGTGCGGACCCGGGTCGTTGTCGGGGTAGTCGAAAGGCTCCATCGGCAGCTGCAGGAAGACCTCGTGCCCCTCGCCGCGGGCGCGCTGCACCGTGCGTTCCAGCTCGGCGCCATAGGGCGCGAAGGCGAGCGAGATCTGCGGCGGCAGCTTGGCAATGGCGTCGGCGGTGCCGGTCTGGCTGATGCCCAGTCCGCCAACGACGAGCGCGATGCGGCCGAGCGGCTTGGTGCTCGGTTCCGGCCCGAGCGGGCGGGCATAGGCCTTTGCGGGGGTCGTTCCGTCCGGAGCGGTCTTGGGCAGCAGCCCGTAGCGCGAGCGCTCGACGAGGCGCCTGTCCGGGGAGGGCACGAGCTTGATCGTCCCGGCCTCGTCCGGAACCGTGATGACGATCGAGCCGGGGGCCGAAGAGGCATCAGGCCGGTAGACCGTCACGCCGGCGCTTGTTTCGAGATCGCCGGCGCTGGCGGCTCCGCGGCTGGTTCCTTCCGCGGCGGCGATGGGCGTGCCGGCCTGCGGGCCGACCGGAGCGGCGCGCTTCTCGATGCTGGCGACGGCGATGGGCTCGCCGCCATCCGGATCGCGGCGGATCGCGGCGACCAGCGCGATGCCGATGAGGGCGGTGCCGACCAGAGCCGCCGCGCCGGTCGCAGCCCATCGGCCCCACGGCCGCGAGGACGCAGCAGCGCGGCCCGGCCGGTTCCGGCCGAGAGGCTTATCCAGCTCCGTAAGCGGCTTTCCGGCCAAAGATCAGCCGTCCCTCGAGATGGTGGCGCGGACCCGAATCAGCGGCCCGCGCGCTAGTCTTGTCGTCTCCCGCGGCTGCCGTCGAGCCTTGGGACGGCGAACAGCGGATCGCGTCCGGCGCTGCAGCCCCGATCACGGGCGCCGCAGAGCGTTTGCGATGACCGCGACCGGCCTGCCGGAGAACGGCCGAAGCGGCTCAGTTGGGCTGCTTCGGCGCTTCGGGCGCGGCCGGAGCCGGGGTCTCCGGCGCCGGGCTGACAGGAGCCGGGGTCGCGGGGGCTTCGGCCTTCGGAGAGGAAACGGTGTCGGCCGCCTGCTTCTCGGCCGACTTCGCGATCGCATCCTTCTTCACGCCGTGGAGAAGGTCGACGGCGGCGATGAGCTGCGAGTCCTTCTTGGGGTCGCTGGGGACATAGGAGCTGGAGCCCGACTGCTCCTCGCCCTCGCCGGCCTTGAGATGGCCCTTCAGGGAGGCCTCGCCCTTGTTCTCGGCGATCTTGTCCTTGAGCTCCTGCGGGATGTCCTGCTGGACCTCGATATCCGGGGAGATGCCCTTCGCCTGGATCGAATTGCCGGACGGGGTGTAGTAGCGCGCGGTCGTCAGGCGCAGCCCGCCATTCGAGCCGAGCGGGATCACGGTCTGGACCGAACCCTTGCCGAAGGAGCGGGTGCCGATCAGCGTCGCGCGCTTGTGATCCTGCAGGGCGCCGGCGACGATCTCGGCGGCCGAGGCCGACGAGCCGTTGATCAGCACCACGACCGGCTTGCCCTTGGTGAGGTCGCCCGACTTGGCGTTGAAGACCTGCGTCTCCTCGGCGTTGCGTCCCCGCGTCGAGACGATGCGGCCGCGATCGAGGAAGGCGTCCGAGACCAGCACCGACTGGTCGAGGCGCCCGCCGCGGTTGTTGCGCAGGTCGATGATGTAGCCCTTGAGCTTGTCGGCGCCGATCTCGTTGGTCAGCTTGTCGATCGCCTTGCGCAGCCCGTCATAGGTCTGCTCGGAGAAGGTGCCGATGCGGATATAGGCGATGTCGCCCTCGACACGCTCCTCGACCGCCGGCACGACGATGGTCGAGCGGGTCAGGGTGAAGTCGAGCGGCTCCGGCTTGCCGGCGCGGTCGATCTTGAGCGTGACCTGCGTGTTGATCAGACCGCGCATCTTGTCGACCGCCTGGGTGAGGGAGAGCCCCTTCACGTCCTGGCCGTCGATCTGCTTGATGATGTCATTCGCCAGGATCCCGGCCTTGGAGGCGGGCGTATCCTTGATGGGCTTGGCGACCTTGAGGACGCCGTCCTCCATCGTCACCTCGATGCCGAGGCCGCCGAACTGGCCGCGCATGTCTGTGTCCATCTCGCGGAAGGACTTGGCGTCGAGATAGGAGGAGTGCGGGTCGAGCGAGGAGACCATGCCGTTGATGGCGGACTCGATGAGCTTCTGCTCGTCGGGCTTGTCGACATAGTCCGTGCGGATCTTCTCGAAGATGTCGCCGAAGAGATTGAGGCTGCGGTATACATCCGCCGAGGCCGCGACCGCACTGGTCGAGCTGAGGAGGTGTGTCTGCGTCGCCAGTCCGGTCAGGCCCGCACCCATGATGGCGCCGGCGAGAACGAGGGAAACCTTGCGCATCATCCGCGAACCTTTTCGCCTTGCGATTTCGTCCACCACGGGCCCGGATCGACCGAGGCGCCGTCTTTCCGGAACTCGATATACAGAACCGGCTGCCCGGTTCCCACTCCTACCGTCGTCGCCGCAGCTTCCGACGTTTCGCCCATCACCGCAACCGGTTCTCCCGCCAGAACGAACTGGTTGAGGGCGACGTCGATGCGCTGCATGCCTGCCAGCAGGACGTAGTAGCCTCCGCCCGCATTCAGGATCAAGAGTTGCCCGAAGGAGCGGAACGGTCCCGCATACACGACCCAACCATCGGAAGGCGCCGAAACTAGGGCGCCTGCGCGGGTTTCCACGGAAATGCCCCGGGTCGTGCCGCCGGCACCGTCCGGGTCGCCGAAGCCACGCAATCGTGAACCGGCGACGGGCAGCGAGAGCAGGCCCTTGGCGTCGGCGAAGGCGATCTTGGGAGCGAGCCGTGCCGGGTCCTTGAAGGCGAGCGCCGTCATGCGCTCGCGCTGCTCGCGGGTTTCCTGCTCGATCGCCTGGCGGGCGGAATCGGCCGCCCTGTTGGCGACCGAGATCTCCTTCTCGATCTTCTCGACGAAATCGCGCATCGAGCGGGCCTGGCCGGCGAGCTGGTCGCCCAGCGCCTTCTGCGCCTCGACATCCTTCGCCGCAGCCGCCTCGCGCTCGCGGCGGGCCTCGATCAGCGAGGCGAGGCGCTGGCGCTCGCCGGCGAGCTGCTCCATCTCCTTGCTGATATTGGCCTTCTCCTCGGTGATCCCGTTGCGCAGCCGCACCAGCTCGCCGAGGTCGGTGGCGAGGATCTCGACCTCCTGCCGCAGATCGGGGACGACGGCGCCGAGCAGCATCGAGGCCCTGACGGCTTCCAGAATATCCTCAGGGCGCACGAGCACGGCCGGCGGCGGCCGGCGGCCGATTCGCTGCAGGGCGGCGAGGACTTCTCCGATCAGGCTGCGGCGGCCTTCGAGCGAACGGCGGATGGCCGCCTCGCTCGACTGGAGCAGCGCGAGGCGCTTCTCGACCTCGCCCAGCTTGGCCTCGCCGGCCTGGGTCCGGGTGGTGGTGTCGAGCAGTGCCTTGTTCAGAGCCGCGCGATCGGCCCGGATCGACGCGACCTCCTTCTCCAGCTTCTCGCGCGCCTCGGTGTTGCCGGCCAGCCGCCTCTCGATCGCCTTGAGCTCGGATTCGCGCGCCTGCTTCTCGACAAGCTTCTGCATCGCCTCGCGCTGGAGCGCATCGGGGTCGGGCGGCGGGGATTGGGCGAGGGCGAGCGGCATGCCGAGCCCTGCCGTCAGGGCGCACGCCATCGCCAGGCGAATCAGAAGCGGAGCGAGGCTCATACGCGATGATAGGGGTGGCCGGAGATGATCGTCATCGCCCGGTAGACCTGCTCCAGCACGAGTGCGCGGACGATCTGGTGCGGCAAGGTGAGCGCACCGAAGGCGAGCGTCAGTTCGGCACGCTCGCGCAGGGCCTCACTCAGCCCGTCCGCGCCGCCGATGACGAAGCTGGCATGCGCGGTGCCGGCATCGCGCGCGGCGGCCAGCCTTTGTGCGAAGGCCTCGCTGCCGAGGCTCTTGCCGCGTTCGTCGAGCGCGACGACGAGGCCGGGCTGGAGCTTGCCGAGAATGGCCTCGGCCTCCTCGCGCTTGCGCTCATCGGGCCTGCGGCCCCGTCCCTCGGGGAGTTCCGCGATATCCGGCCCGCTCAGCCCGATCGTGCGGCCGAGCGCGACGGCGCGCTCGCGATAGCGCTCGCAGAGTTCGCGCTCCGGCCCGTCCTTGAGCCGGCCGACGGCGATCACCGCGAGCCGCATGAGCCGTCTTCAGCTGTCGAGGCGTTCGTTGGGGCGGTCGGTGCCCCACATCTTCTCGAGATTGTAGAACTGGCGCACTTCCGGCCGGAAGACATGGATGATGATGTCGCCCGTGTCGATCAGCACCCAGTCGCAGGCGGGCATGCCCTCGACCTTGGGCGCAGGCAGGCCGGAGGCCTTCAGGGCTTCGATCAAGGCTTCGGAGATGGCGGCGACATGGCGGTTGACGTTGCCGGAGGCGATGATCATCGCATCCGCCAGCGAGGTCTTGCCGACGAGATCGATCACCGTGATGTCCTCGGCCTTCATGTCCTCGAGGACATGCTGGGCGAGGGCGATGCTGTCGGCGGAGGGATTCTCCGTGACGGCGGCCGGGGGGATCGGTTTCGGCTCGGCTTCGCCAAGGGTTTGACGGGTCAGGGACGTATCCTCTCGGGTCGGGCGCACAGGTTGCGCGGCGCAGTCAATCAGTGATGGCGGCAAAATAGGCCGGATGGGCCTTCAGTTCAATCGCGGCCTGCCTGCCGGCGCAGCAAAGTGGAGGACAGAGGCGAGCGCTTGCCGTGCAGGAAGACCCAGGCCGGCGGACGGCTCGCGGCCAGCCCGGCGGCCCGGCTTTCCGGCATGCGCCAGCGCGAGAGCCAGTTCGCGGCGGGCGAGGCCATGGAAGAATGGGTCGAGCCCGGCCGGTCGATGATCGCGATCGGCATCATCCGGGCGATGCTGCGCCACTCGTTCCAGCGGTGGAAGCTCGCCAGATTGTCCGAACCCATGATCCAGACGAAGCGCACGCCGGGGCAGCGGAGCTTCAGGGCGCGCAGCGTGTCGGCGGTGTAGCGGGTGCGCAGCGTCGCCTCGATCCCGGTGACGTGGATGCGGCCATGGCCGGCGACTCCCCTCGCCTGGCGCACGCGCTCGGCGAGCGGCGGAAGCTTCGCATTGTCCTTCAGCGGGTTGCCCGGCGTCACCAGCCACCAGACCCGGTCGATCTGGAGGCGGCGCAGCGCCGTCTGGCTCGCCAGGCGGTGGCCGTCATGGGCCGGGTTGAAGCTGCCGCCGAAGAGGCCGATGGTGAGGCCCGGCGCATGGGGCGGCAGCCGCAGGTGATCGTTGGGCATGCCGCTCGCGCTTCCCGTCAGGGCCGGGTCTGGCCGGCGCCGTGGACGCGGTACTTGAACGAACAGAGCTGCTC
Source organism: Allobosea sp. TND4EK4 (assembly GCF_900156025.1). Taxonomy (GTDB): domain Bacteria; phylum Pseudomonadota; class Alphaproteobacteria; order Rhizobiales; family Beijerinckiaceae; genus Allobosea. The sequence continues at coordinate 10,178 of NZ_FTMO01000025.1, read as the reverse complement.
CACCCCGACCGGCCCGCGCGCATGCATCCGCCCGGTGGCGATGCCGATCTCGGCACCGAAGCCGAATTCGCCGCCATCGGCGAACTGGGTCGAGGCGTTGTGGATCACGATGGCGGAATCCACCTCGGCGAGGAAGCGGGCGGCGGCGTCCTCGTCAAAGGTGACGATGGCGTCGGTGTGATGGGAGCCGTAGCGCTCGATGTGGTCGATCGCGGCGTCGAGACCGGCCACCACCTTCACGGCGATGATCCGGTCGAGATATTCGGTCGCCCAATCCTCCTGCGTCGCAGCGCTGACGCGGGCGTCGACGGCCTGTGCAGCCGGGTCGCCCCGCACGGCGCAGCCGGCCTCCAGCAAGGCGGTGACCAGCGGGCCGAGATGGGTCGCGGCGCAGGCCTCGTCCACCAGCAACGTCTCGGCCGCGCCGCAGACGCCGGTGCGGCGCAGCTTCGCGTTGATCAAGATCTCGCGCGCCATGGCGAGGTTGGCCTTCGCATGGACATAGACATGGCAGTTGCCGTCGAGATGGGCGAAGACCGGCACGCGCGCCTCGCTCTGGACACGGGCGACCAGGCTCTTGCCACCGCGCGGGACCACGACGTCGACCGTGCCGCTCAGTCCCGCGAGGATTTCGCCCACGGCGGCGCGGTCGCGGGTCGGGACGAGCTGGATCGCGTCGGCGGGCAGCCCGGCCGCTTCCAGGCCTTCGCGCATCGCGGCTGCGATCTCTGTCGAGGAGCGGAAGGAATCGGAGCCGGCGCGCAGGATCGCGGCATTGCCGCTCTTGAGGCAGAGCGCCCCGGCATCGGCGGTGACGTTAGGCCGGCTCTCGAAGATCACGGCGATGACGCCGAGCGGAGTCGCGACACGCTCGAAGCGCAGGCCGTTCGGCCGGGTCCATTCCGCCAGAACGCGCCCGAGCGGATCGGCAAGCTCGGCGACCTCGGCCACGGCATCGGCCATCGCCGCGAGCCGCGACTCGTCCAGCGCCAGCCGATCGATGAAGGAGGCCGCTAGGTCCGCCTTGCGGCCGTCAGCCAGATCCTGCGCATTGGCGGCGAGGATGACGGGCGCGCGGGCCCGCAGCGCAGCGGCCATGGCCTTCAACGCGGCGTCACGCTGCGCGGCGGGGCTGAGCGCGACCTTGCGCGCGGCCGCGCGGGCGCGCGTGCCGATCTCCTGCATCACGGCGCCGACATCCTCGGTGGCGTTCGTGGCGATGATGCGCAAGGCGCTGTCGCTCGACATCTCAGTTCAACCCAACCCGGCTTCAGGCTTCGCAAAACGCGCGGTCATCCCGGGCGGCCGAAGGTAGACCCGGGATCCATGCCGGGACGATGCCGGCAAGGGCTCCGGCATGGATCCCGGATCGGCGCCGCCAGCGCGGCTTGACCGGGATGACGGCGCGTATCTCGATAGCACCTTAGCCCAGCCCGAGCGCCATGTCGTCCCGGTGGATCATCTCGGCGCGGCCGGGATGTCCAAGCACGGCTTCCACGTCGCGGGAGGCCTTCCCGAGCAGCAGCGTAGCCTCCTCCGCGTCATAGGCGACGAGGCCACGGCCGAGCACCTGCCCTTCGGGATCGCGGATCAGCACGGCGTCGCCGCGCGAGAAGGCGCCCTCGATGCGGGCGACCCCGACCGGCAGCAGGCTGGCGCCGCCGCGCAGGGCCCGCGCCGCGCCGGCATCGACATGCAGCGTGCCGCGCGGCTCCAGCGTGCCGGCGATCCAGGTCTTGCGGGCGGTCGCAGGGGTGGAGGCGCTGAGAAACCAGGTGCAGCGCCCGCCATTTGCGACCGCCGCGAGCGGGTTCTTCGCGCGCCCGTCAGCGATCAGCATATGGGTGCCGCCGGCGACGGCGATCTTGCCGGCCTCGACCTTGGTGCGCATGCCGCCGCGCGACAGCTCGGAGGCGGCGCCGCCGGCCATGGCGTCGATCTCCGGCGTGATCCGCTCGACCACCGGGATGTGCTGGGCGCTCGGATCCCTCGCCGGCGGGGCGGTGTAGAGTCCGTCGATATCGGAAAACAGCACGAGCAGGTCGGCGCCGGCCATGGTTGCCACGCGCGCGGCGAGGCGGTCGTTGTCGCCATAGCGGATCTCGGTGGTGGCGACGGTGTCGTTCTCGTTGATGACGGGGATGGCGCGCAGGTCGAGCAGGCGCCCCAGCGTGGCGCGCGCGTTGAGATAGCGGCGACGCTCCTCCGTATCGGCCAGCGTCAGCAGGATCTGGCCGGCGGTGAGCCCATGCGCGCCCAGCGCCTCGGCCCAGTTGCGGGCGAGCGCGATCTGGCCGACGGCGGCGGCGGCCTGGCTTTCCTCCAGCCTCAAGGGGCCGGAAGGCAGGCCGAGCACGGTGCGGCCGAGCGCGATCGCGCCTGACGAAACGACGAGGATGTCGGCGCCGCTGCCATGAAGTTCGGCCAGGTCCTCGGCCAGCGCGGCGAGCCAGGCGTGCCGCAGGCGGCCTCGCTCTCGGTCGACCAGCAGGCTGGAGCCGACCTTGACGACAACGCGGCGGAAGCTGGAAAGGGAGGGGGTCTGCACGGCTGACCGGTCTGTTGCAAGATCGGCTGTGGCTGTTGGGGAAAACGCGGCGGATGTAAAGCGCTCTCGCTTCCGGGCGGGCCGGCGCGGGGCGCATCCGGCGGCCTGTCGCGTTGACAGAGGCGTGCCGCATTCCCATATCCGGCGCATCGCGATCGCGCTGTGCCGCGCTTTTTCCGCTCCACCGCGATCTTTGCCATCACTCCGGACCGCTCCGCTCCCGCTGCCTTTGGAGGCTTCGGCGCCCTGCGCTCCCTTCGGTCAGGAGGCCGTTCATGCAAGTCCTCGTTCGTGACAACAATGTCGATCAGGCGCTTCGCGTTCTGAAGAAAAAGCTGCAACGCGAAGGCGTTATGCGCGAAATGAAGCGCCGCCGCGCCTATGAGAAGCCCTCCGAGCGCCGCGTGCGCGAACGCGCCGATGCCGTGCGCCGCGCCCGCAAGGCCGCGCTGAAGCAGGCCCAGCGCGACGGGCTGGTCCCCGCTCCGAAGCCAAAGCCCCGCCCGGTGCGCGCTGGAAGCACGGCGCCTGCGCGCTGATTTCGATACCAATTTCGCGCGAACTGGATTATTTCGCCCGCGCGGACCTTTCTCATCGTCCGTAACAACCCGAGAGAAGATCACCCTTGAAGAACCCGAACGACCGCAGCTTCACCGATCGTCAGTCCAACTCCGCCAAGGCCAAGCAGGCGCTGCTCGAGCGCTTCAAGGCGCGGCCGAAGGCCGACGATCCGGCGATGGTGCAGCGACGCGAGGAGCGGGAGGCCATCGCCAGGGCCCGCGCCGAGCGCGAGGCGGAGAAGGCCAAGATCCGGGCCGAGCAGGAGCGCCTGGAAGCGCTTGAGCGCGCGCGGATCGAGGAAGAGAAGCGCCTGGAAGAAATCGCCCGGGAGGCTGCCCGCAAGGCGGAGCAGGCCAAGCGCGACGCCGAGCGTCCGCGCAAGGTGCTGCTGGAAGCGGTGCAATACATGCAGATGCGAGGCGCCGGCAAGCGCCGCTGAGGCCTTTAGCCGAGACGATCGCAGTGGATTTGGGGCGCTTTAGCGCCCCTTTTCATTTTGTGGAGGCGTCTTGTCGCTGTGGCGTCGCGCTCAACGATTTGACGAGGACCACGCCGTCATCCCATGGGCAGGGTCGGAATGGCCGGCGGTTCCGGGAAACCCGGCAGGCCCTGGCAGGCATCGGCAGCGGGTCGCTTCCGTTCGCGTGCGATGACATGCCTCGTCCAATCATGGCCAAAACGTGACCTGACCCCTCGGCCGTGCTATCGGACAAGCCGGCCTCGCAGTTTCTGTGAGACCGGTTGAACCTTTCTCCCGCTCGCCGCGACGAATGAATGCGAGCCGGGATGCCTGGCCTTTCGAGGGGCGATGCATACGGAATCGGACGAGGATCTCGTCAAGCGGATCGCCTCCGGCGACCGGCTCGCGATGAAGGTGCTGTTCTCGCGGCACCAGGTGCGGGTCTACCGTTTCGTGCTGCGGCTCGTCCGCGACGAGACGCTTGCCGAGGATGTGATCAGTGACGTGTTCATGGATCTGTGGCGACAGGCGGATCGTTTCGAGGCGCGGTCCTCGGTCGCGACCTGGCTGCTCGCCATCGCCCGGAACAAGGCATGGTCGCTCCTGCGCAAGCGCCGCGATGCGGAGCTCGACGAGGATTACGCCAGCACGATCGAGGACGAATCCGATGGACCGGAGGTCGTCCTGCAGAAGCAGGACAAGGGTCTCGCCATCCGCGCCTGCCTGGAACGCCTCTCGGCCGAGCATCGCGAGGTCGTGGACCTCGTCTATTATCACGAGACCTCGCTCGAGGAGGTCGCCCGGATCGTCGGCATCCCCGAGAACACCGTCAAGACACGGCTCTTTCACGCCCGCAAGAAGCTGGGCGAGATGCTCAAGGCCGCCGGCATCGACCGCGGCTGGCCCTGAGCGACAGCAATTCAAGCGCGGCGCGGCCGCGGCAGGAGTGGCGTGATGAGCGACGGCATCGCAAGCGATCCCAGGCGCAGCGAGATCGAGGAACTGCTGCCCTTTTACGCCAATGGCCGGATCGGCGAGGCCGACCGCAAGCGCGTGGAGGCGGCGCTGGCCGGCGACGCCGATCTTGCGGCGCGCCTTGTCATCATCCGCGACGACCTGGCGGAGACCGTCCTGCTCAACGAGAGCCTCGGCGCGGCCTCGCCGCGTGCGCTGGACCGGCTCATGGCCGGGATCGCGGCCGAGCCGCGGCCTGCGCCGCTGCTGGAGCGGGCGAAGGGCGGGGTGTTCGGCTGGTTCGGCGGGCTGCTGGCAGCGCAGCCGCCGCGGCGGCTGGCCTATGCCGGCGCCTTCGCTCTGGCCCTGATCGTGCTGCAGGGCGCTGCCATCACCGGGCTGGCGCTGCGCGACGGCAGCGGCTTCCAGACGGCCTCCGCGCCGGGCTCGCGCCCCTCGGAGCGCTATGTGCTGCTGAGCTTTGCACCCGAAGCCAAGGCCGGCGAGATCGCGGCCTTCTTCAAGCGCTACGACGCCTCGGTGGTCGACGGGCCGCGCGCCAACGGCTTCTTCAAGGTGCGCGTGGGCGATGCCTCGCTGACGCAGGCCCAGGTCGATGCCATTGCGGCGCGGATGAAGGCCGATCGCGGCATCGTCAGCTTCGTCGCCGCTTCGCCGTGAGAACGGCTGCCGTCACGATCGGCTGAGGCAGGAGGGCCGGGTCATGCTGTCGCGCTTTCGGGCCGTTGTTTCGCTGTCGCGCGGGGTGGTGGCGTGCGGGCTCCTCGTCGGCCTTGCGCTGTCGGCCGGCGCCGCCTTGGGGCAGCAGCCGCAGCCCGGCCGGGAGACGCAGCCCCGTCGCGCGCAGCCGCCGGCCGCAGCGCCGACGCGCTCCATGGTCGTCCCGCCGGGAGCCACGCCGCAACTCGGCCGCGCCATGGTGCCGGCGCTCGACGAGACCCGCTTCGTTCCCGACGAGGTGCTGTTCGAACTCGCCCCCAGCGCCGATGCCGACGCCGTCCTGCGCCGCTACGGCGCCACGCTGATCGCGCGGCAGCGCTTTGACCTTGCGGGCGTGACCATCATTCGCGCCAGGCTCGATGCCGGCCGCGATCTGCGCGCGGTGCTGCTGCAGATGGGCGAGGATGCGAGCATCGCCGGTGCGCAGCCCAATTTCCTGTTCGACCTGCAGCAGCAGAGTCCGTCACAGACGACCTCGCCGCAACGCGGGCTCAGCGGCGCAGTCGGGGGCGCCTCCACGGCCTCCGGCTCTACCGGCCAGTCGACCCTGCCGACCCTGCGCCTGCCGGATTCGACGCCGGTGTCCCGCGGCCTGGGGGCGACGCGGCGCGTGCTGCCACCGCAATATACCGTCGAGAAGCTGCATCTGCCCGAGGCGCACAAGCTGGCGACGGGCCGCGGCGTGCGCGTCGCCGTGATCGATTCCGGCGTCGACATGGAGCATGCCGAGCTCAAGGGTTCGGTCGCCGGCTATCTCGACGCGGTCGACGGGCTCGCGACTCCGCATGCCCATGGCACCTCCATGGCGACGGCGATTGCCGCCCATGGGGAGTTGCAGGGCATGGCGCCCGCGGTGCGCCTGCTGGTCGGCCGGGCCTTCGGCGGCACGCAGGCGACGGCCAACGGCAAGTCCTTCCAGATTCTGACGGCGTTCGAGTGGGTGGCGCAGCAGCGGGCCAAGATCGTCAATCTCAGCTTCGCCGGGCCGCGGGATCGCCTGTTCGCCAAGGCGCTCGCCGGCGCAAGGCAGCGCGGACTGATCGTGGTGGCGGCCGCCGGCAATGGCGGGCCGAAGGCGGCGCCGCTCTATCCGGGTGCCGATCCGAACGTCATCGCGGTGACGGCGACCGATGCCGAGGACAAGGCTTTCGCGGAGGCCAATCGCGGGACGTATGTCGCGGTGGCCGCGCCCGGCGTCGACGTCCTGACCGCCGAGCCGGAGGGCCGCTACGTCTTCAGTTCGGGCACTTCGATCGCGGCCGCCCATGTCTCTGGCCTGATCGCGCTCCTCGTCGAAAAGCAGCCCGAGCTCGATCTCGACGGCGCGCGCAAGGTGCTGGCGGAGAGCGCCGTTGATCTCGGCTCAAAGGGGCGCGACCCAGTCTTCGGCGCCGGCCGGATCGACGCCCAGTCCGCGCTGGCGCGGGTGCTGCCGGTGGCGACGGCCCGGCCTTAAGCGCTGTCGCCCTTGACGTTCCCTGGTGCTTAGGCCTGATGGCCAGATGCCGCGCAAGCTTCTTTTCGTCGCCACCGAGGACTGGTTCTTCGCCTCGCATTTCCTGCCGATGGCGCGGGCGGCGCGCGAGATGGGGTTCGACGTGGCGGTCATCGCCCGCGAGCGGCACCATCGGAAGGCCATCGAGGCGACCGGCGCCCGGCTGATCGCGCTCGAGGCGGAGCGGCGCAGCCTCGATCCGCGTGCGCTCTGGCGGCAGGTCGTCGCCCTGCGTCGGCTGATCGCGGCCGAGCGGCCGGATATCCTGCACTGCATCGCGCTGAAGCCGATCGCGCTCGCCGGGCTCGCGGGCAAGCTCGCGGGGGTCGAGCGGCGCGTCTATGCGCTGACCGGCCTCGGCTTCCTCGGCGCCCGCAAGGACATGCTCGCCGCGATCGCGCGCTTTGCGGCGATCTCCTGGCTGCGCGGCGCCATCGACGGCCGGCAGGTGCGCTTCCTGTTCGAGAATCCGGATGATCCGGTGACGCTGGGGCTCGATCCGCAGGATGCGAGCAAGGTCGCCATCGTCGGCGGGGCGGGTGTCGATCCGCTGATCCTGATGCCGTCTCCAATGCCGCCGGCGCCGCCGCTCAAGGTGGCGTTGGTCGCGCGCATGCTGTGGTCGAAGGGCGTCGATCTCGCGGTCGAGGCCGTGCGACTCGCGCGGGCGGAGCGCGCGAACGTGACGTTGACCATCCATGGCGCGCCAGACCCGTCCAATCCGAAGGCGATTCCCGAGGCGACGCTGACCGAATGGGCGGCGCGGCCGGGCATCGCCTGGGCGGGCCCCACGCGCGACATCGAGGCTGTGTGGGCCGCGCATCATCTCTGCATCCTGCCCTCCCGCGGAGGGGAGGGGCTGCCGCGCACCATCCTCGAGGCCGCGGCCTGTGGCCGGCCGATCCTGACGACCGACGTGCCGGGCTGCCGCAGCTTCGTGCGCGATGGACAGGACGGGATGGTCGTGCCGGCGGACGATGCGGCGGCGCTGGCGAAGGCACTGGTCAGGTTCGCGCACGCGCCCAACCTTGTCGAACGGATGGGCAGCAACGCCCGCGACAGGCTGCTCGACGGGCATACCGAGCGCGATGTGATGAATGCGGTGAAGGCGCTTTATCTGCGCCTGCTTGAAGCCCCGGCCGTGGATGTCGCCGCGTGAGCGGCCCACTGGACGAAGAAGGCCGGACCGCCTTCATCCGCGCCCATACACGGCTGATGCCGGTGCCGCATGCGCCGGAGATCAGCCTGCATGTCGCGCAGGAGGCGACCGAACTCTGGCAGAAGACGGAGGACGAGCTCGCCGTCATCGGCCTGCCGCCGCCCTTCTGGGCCTTTGCCTGGGCCGGGGGGCAGGCACTGGCGCGTTACCTGCTGGACAATCCGAAGCTGGTCTCAGGCCGGCGCGTGCTGGATTTCGCCTCGGGCTCGGGACTCGTCGCCATTGCGGCGGCGAAGGCGGGGGCAGGCAGCGTCGAGGCCTGCGACATCGACGCTTTCGCCGCAGCCGCGATCGGCCTCAATGCGAAGGCCAACGGCGCCACGGTCGCGGCGCGCCTCGCCGATCTCGTCGGGCAGGACGAGGGCTGGGAGGTGATCTGCGCCGGCGATGTCTGCTACGAGCGGGCGATGGCGGAGGCCGTCATCGGCTGGCTCGAGGGCCTGAGCCGGCGCGGTGCGACGGTCCTGATCGGCGATCCCGGCCGCAGCTACCTGCCGCGCGGGCGGCTGCAGGAGGTCGCGACCTATCAGGTCCCGGTGACGCGGGCGCTGGAAGATGCCGAGATCAAGCGCAGCAGCGTCTGGCGGCTGCGCCCGATCTGACGACGGATCGATCAGGCGGCGCGGCGCGCAGCCGTGGCCGCCTGCTGAGCCCGGTGATCGGTGCGGAAGGTCGCCACGAGCCGGTTGAGCTGCTCGATCTGGTCCATCAGCGTGCGGGCGGAGGCCGCGCTTTCCTCGGCGAGCGCCGCATTCTGCTGCGTCATTTCGTCCATGTGGCTGACGGTCTGGCTCATTTCCTCGATGCCGTTGGCCTGCTCCAGCGAGGCCTGGGCGATTTCGCCCACGGTGGCGGAGACGCGGGCTGAGGCATCGACGATCTTCTCCAGGGTCTCGCCCGCCAGCCGAACCAGCCGCACGCCTTCCCCGACCTCCGTGTCCGAGGAGGCGATCAGCCCCGTAATGTCCTTGGCGGCATCGGCCGAACGCTGGGCCAGGGCCCGCACCTCGGCTGCGACGACGGCAAAGCCGCGCCCGGCCTCGCCGGCACGGGCGGCCTCGACCGCGGCGTTGAGCGCCAGCAGGTTGGTCTGGAAGGCGATGCCGTCGATGACATCGGTGATCTCGGAGATCTTCTTCGAGGCCGCCTCGATCCGGGCCATCGCCTCGGTGGCGTCCTTGACGATGGTGCCGCCGGTGCGGGCGACCGCGGTGGCCTCGTCGGCCAGCAAGACCGAGCGGCGGGAGGATTCGGCTGAGGTTTTTACCGAGGCCGCGAGTTCCTCCGTCGTGGCGGCGCTTTCTTCCAGGGCGGAGGCCTGCTGTTCCGTGCGGCCGGACAGGTCGTCGGCGCCGGCATTGATCTCGCGGGAGGAGTTCGCAATGGAGATCGAGGTCGACTTGATGGTCCCGACCATCTCCTGCAGCCGCTCCACGGCCTCGTTGAAATTGTCGCGGATCGCGGCGTATTCGGGCGGGATGTCGGCGGCCATGCGATGCGTCAGGTCGCCCTGCGCCAGCGCGCCGAGGCCTTCGCGGACATAGGCGATGGCCCGGTCGCGTTCGGCCGCCTTGGTCTCCTCGATGGCGCGGGCCTTGGCCTCGGCGTCGCGCCGGGCGGCCTCGGAGGCTTCGAGATAGACCGAGATGGCGTAGTCCATGTCGAGCATGGCCGCCTTGACGATGGCGGCGACCTCGGAGGCGCGGTCAGTCGCGCCTTCGATCTTGCCGCCGAAGCGGGTCTTCGGCCAGCGGGCCTCGACGACGCCGGCGATCAGCTTCTCCAGGATCAGCGCATAGCCGCCGATGTACCAGCGGGGCTCCAGCCCGATCCGGGCATGGACCTTGCCGACCTGCGTCACGGCATCGACATAGCCCTGGTCGAACTTCGCCTGGGCGATCACGTCCCAATGGGCGTTCTGGCGCTTCTTGGCACCCTCGATATGCTGCTCGCTGCTGAAGAAGGCCTTGGTCTCGGGCCAGGATCGCAGCTGTGCGTAAAACGCATCGAGCGCGGCCGGGATCGCGGCCTGCAGGGGCTCACGGACGTCGCGGATGCGCGATTGCGCCTTTGCGTCCAGCCCAATGAATTCCAGCCGTGCAGAGAGCTGGACACCCGCAAGAACCTACCGCGCTTGCTGATTTTATGATTCCATCTCCCCTCGGCGCACGGGGCGGATTGCGATGGAACAGCGGTCGTT
>NZ_FTMO01000017.1 GCF_900156025.1 Allobosea sp. TND4EK4 | reverse complement strand
CCCGAACCATCGCCATGACCTTAAAGCTAGACTTAAGGTCACACCGTTCGGGAAATGCCGCCCACCGCGCAAGGCGGCCGAGACCGGACGGTTACCGAGCAAGAACAGGCCGCTCGTTCCGGTCAGCCTGATGAGCTGGCCCGCTGAGCGCCGCTCTTCCCCACCCCCATTCTTCACGGACGTCGCCCCACTGGATCGCGTCTCTGATACCAACAGGCCCACCACCGCTCACAACAGCCGCGTCATCTAGCGTCAGCCTCGACGCGACCAGAACGACATCCTGAGCCTCAAATCGAGGCTCGACGGCGTCACTTGCCATCAAGTTTGACGCGGCCCCGCCAGACCACAACACGGGCCTTGGAACGATCGAGCGCCGAGAAGAAGCCATTGCGCTCATTCAGCTCGGAAGCGCTGATTTCGCCATTGCGCAGCCGCATGACATCTCGCTCTCGCGAGATTCGCTTGGCTTCACGTCGCTCTGCGACGCCATATGAGCGTTCGACTTGCATGGTAGCCTCGCCCAAAATGTCGGTTGATGCACCGCAAAAGTCAATGAATTCGCCCCGAAAGGTGGATGTTTCGTTGTGTTTTGAGGTTCAGAACCATGGCTGACTGCCGGCGCGGATCGATCGGTGAGCGGTCCAAATTCGACGCAGAGCATAACATTCGTCCCGCCGAAAAGATTTCTCAGCTTCAGCCATGAGCAAGGCGATGGGATCCGGGGGAATTCAACGCCGCAGCCCGCTTTACCGACGCGGTGACGTTGATGCGGCAAGGACGCATCAACCGCCGCGGACGGCCAGAATCGGTCACTGAGGCCGCCATGGTTGCATAGGCGGCATTATTCTCGACAAACGATGGGGGTTTGATCGTTAGGCCGATAAGAGCGTTCATACAATGCAGGGCAGCTCACAGCCCCGCAGTCTTTTTGCCCGACCCATCAAACTGTTTGAGGAAAGCTGTCAGATCCTTGATCTTCTGCTCGTCCTTGAGACCTGGATAGAGCATCTTCGTGCCTGGCACTTTGGCTTTTGGATCCTTGATATATTCGGCAAATGTGGCCTCGTCCCACGTCAGGCCGGAATTCTTGTTGGCCGGCGAGTAGTTGTAGCCTTCGACCGTTCCTGATTTGCGCCCAATAATGCCGTTGAGCTGAGGACCTACCGCGTTCTTCGCATTTTCACCGATCTGATGACACGCCTTGCAAGGCGCGAAAGCCTTCTCGCCTGCCGTAACATCCTGGGCGTGGGCAAGAGCGGGGCTGAGTGCCAGAATCCCGGAAACGAGACAGATCAGTCGCATCGAAAATCTCCTCGGCGGTCGTAAAGCTGTCGAAGCTCAATCCACAAATTGGCCGGTTGTTCCAGGCAGGGCCGCTGATCCGCGCTGCTTCGATGGGATCGCGGTCACGCTTCGGTTCGTTCAAATGGGGCAGGGTCAACCTCGGAACTCAAGTCGTTCGCCCGCTGCGGTGATAAGGCGCACTTGCCCCTGGCCTAGCCGCCTAATCGCTTGCGCGATATCCGCCGGCGCCATCAAGCTGAAAGCCGTCGACAAGGCGTCAGCGGCTGTTGCGGTTGGCATCACGACCGACACAGAACGGTGCAGATGCGCGCAGGCGCCTGTCTGTGGGTTGAACAGATGATTGAAGCGACCTGCGGGATCGAAGCGGAAACCATATGCTCCCGACGTCGCGACTGCTTGATCGGTCGCATCCAATGTCACATCCGTTCGATCTGGCTCGTCGGGGTCGGCAATGCCAATTCGCCACGGTGAACCGTCGGGGCGTGCGCCAAGCGCCCGAGGCTCACCCATGTCGACGAGGCTGCTTTCGATGCCCTCCTGGCGCAGGAAATTCACCACGCAGTCGGTCGCATAGCCTTGGGCGATCCCGTTCAACGTGAGGCCCATCCCACTATGGGGCAGACTGATCCGGTCCGCGTTGAAGACCACCTTGCCGAATCCGACCAGGCTCAAGGCAGCCTGCAGGGCAGGCGCCGGCGGGCCCTGAGGATCCGCATCGGTCTTGGAAAAATGATCCCGGTAAAGGATCCACAGCGGCTGCACGGTGGGATCGAAGCCACCGCTCGTCAGTGCCGAATAGCGGCGACACTCTGTTAGGAGCGCCACGAGTTCGGCCGGCGGCGCGACGAGCATGCCCTGACGATTGAGGGCGGAGAGCGCCGAATCGTCTCTGTAGAGGCTGAATATCGATTCGAGCCGGCGGACTTGGGCCACCGAACGCTCTATCAGCCGCTCGGCAGTGGCACGCTTATAGTGATGGATTTGAAGCGTTGCGACGGCCCCCATGGCTTGGCCTTGCCACGTCACGAGCTCGGCTTGCGCCCTTGCCTTGTCGCCAAACGGGACCAGGCTTAGCCCGGCAGCGGCAGCGCTGATCCCAACGAGGCGTCGACGCGAGAGATCGTAAGACATCGCAGGCCTTCTAATTTGGATGAGTGGGGGGGGCAGCCGGCGTGACAGGACTGCCGGTCTGCTGATCGTCCAAGGCAGGCTCCCCCTCCTCGGCGGCCACAGGCGCAGCCGCGCCGCCCAAGATATAATCCTTCGGCACCTCCGCGAACGCCACGACGCGCCCGCCGTTCTCGCTCGCGAATTTCTCTGCCGCGCTTCTGTCTGAGAACGGCACGGCCTCGTCGGCTCCCATACCTCCCTTCATTCGGCTTCCGATCACGAAAGACGCTCGCCGGGCGTCGACCCAGTTCGACGCTCCGGGCTCCTCCCAAGTCGCAGCCTTCCCCATATCGGAAACGTAAATGGCACGGATATCCTTTGGTTCCTCGGGCAACATGGTAAAGGACAGCGCGTCGCGTGCCGAGGAGAACCAGACCGGCTCAAGGCGGCTAGCCAACAGTATCTGCCCCTTGGGCCCGGGATGCTCCAGGACGTTCATCCCGCAATAATGCCCCATGGTGCGCTGGGTCAGTTCATGCGGCGGCGGGAGCGTTTCGGCAGCCTGGCGCTCGTTACAGCCGACAAGGGTGAGACAGGCTACGATCCCGACAGAAAAAGCCAGACCCCTCATAATTCTCTCCTTGAAAACGCGACCGCTGCAAGCGTGAGCGGTACGAGCGCCCAGACTGCGAGGGCGGCCAGGAGAACCGGCGGTGTCAAATGGGAAGTCTGAGCGACGCCGGCCATGCCGGAGAACGCGCTCACATTGCCCGAGCTCGTGAGGTTGAAGAGCCGGTAGACATCGGTCGGGTTAAGCAGGAGCAGCGCGCTCAGAATCGAGCCTGATACCGTCCGACCCTGGTCGACGACCAAAAGGCCGAGCAAGCCCATGTCGTAGATCAGGACGAACAACAGCCAGATGCCAATGGAAATCCCAGCTGCGGTGCCCCGGTCTCGCACCAACGAGCTGACACAGTACCCGACTGCGACAAACGCGGCGCCCAGAAGGATCGAGGAGCCGACCATGGAAGCAAATGCGACCCAGCTCTGTGAGTCGATGGTTGTCCCTGTCGCTGCGAGCGCGCCAGCGGCGGCTCCGTATCCGACAAGGGTCGCGAAAGCCAGGATTGCAAGATGGCCGACGAATTTGCCGAGTAGCACCTGCCAGCGCGCTACAGGGTAGCTGAGGAGAAGCACCATGGTGCCGCGCTCCATCTCGCCCACGATGGCATCATGGGAGATCAGCAGGGCGATCAGAGGCACCAGGAAGATGGTGAGGCTGGACAGGCTCACGATGACCACGTCGAGGGCGCGTACGCCGACGTTTCCGGTCGGCGCGCTCCCCAGGAATGTAAGCGTGAGGGCGAGGGCGGCCAACAGGAGGGTTGTGGCGAGGACCCATCGGTTCCGCAGGCCCTCCTGGATTTCCTTTCCGGCGACGATCAGGATGTTCCTCATCGCGGGACCTCCTGCGAGCGGAGAAAATGGGCGTAGAGCTCGTCGAGGGTCGGCGGAGCCACGTCGACGTCCTCGATGGGACCGCTTTCGGCGGTCGCGCGCCGCAGCAGCTCGATCTTTTGGTCGGAGCCGGCAGCGATCTCCAGCATGTGTCCATTGACCCGGCGCCAATCCCCGAGCGGAGCGAGCCGGCTCTGGACGTCTGCAATGCCGGAAGCGGCCACTTTGAGACGTATCCGCGTCGGCAGCTGGGCAATGCGCCTCAGTTCGTCCAGGCTGCCGTCGGCAACCTTGAGCCCCCGGTTCATGATCACCACCCGCCCGGCACGCTCTTCCAGCTCCGTTAGCGCATGCGATGATAGCAGCACCGTCGCGCCATGCCCACGCAGCTCCTCGATGATCTCGTAAAAGCTCTGGCGCAGGGCCGGATCGAGGCCCGTCGTGGGCTCATCGAGGAGCAGAATGCGCGGCGCGCCCAGAAGCGCCTGCGCCAAGCCGAGGCGCTGCCGCATCCCCTTGGAGTAGGTGCCGACGCGGCGATCCGCGGCATGGCTGAGGCCGACGCGCTCCAACAGCGGGGCCAGGGCGCCGCTGCCCTCGCGCTTGAGGCGCGCATAGAAGGCTAGCGTCTCGCGACCGGTCAACGCCGAATTGAACGACACGTTCTCCGGCAGATAGCCGAGACGTCGGCGGGCGGCGAATTCGCCTGCCGCCGGATCTTCGCCCAATACCCTGATATTCCCCCTCGACGGGCGGATCAGGCCTAGCATCAGTTTCAGCAGAGTGGTCTTGCCGGCTCCATTGTGGCCGACGAGGGCGATCGTCTCGCCTTCCGGCAGCGTGAAGGACACGTCGCGGACGGCTTCGACATGCCCGAAACGCTTCGTGACGTCATGAATTTCAACAGTGACGGTCATGGCCGGGTTTCCCGGGCAAGCTTTGGGCGGGCCGGCGGCGCCATTAGAGGGTGATTGTCGACCACTCCACCGGGCAGCAGTGCTGGAAACTGAGCCTGAGCCCAGCGGATCACCTGCACGGCGGGAGAGTTGGCGAGCACCTTTGCCTGCGGCGCAGTCCAGAGCACCTTGTCCATCAGATCGTTTGGCCGATATGCGTTATCACCCAGACCGTCGCCGTTGAGGTCGAAGGCGGGGTTATCGCTCCAGAAGTTGCCACGGCCGCCCTTCGACCAGTCGAGATAGCGCGTGCCGACATATTTTACCTGGTTCTGGTTCCTCACAAAGGCGTTGCCAGCGATCTCATTCCCTTCCGACCCCGCCGTGAAGTGAATGCCAATCTCGCAGCCCTCGAACCAGTTGTCGCGGAAGCGGTTCCGGTTGGCGTTGTAGATGAATACGCATTTTACGGGGCCGCTGCGCGCGCCATTCGCCACGGTGGGCTCGACCTCGCCGGTAACTGGCAGGCCATGCTCGCTGGCTTCCGACATGCGCATAACGGAGGTCGCCCAGCGTTCCGCAGGCTGCAGACGACCCAACACGGCATTTCCGATGATTTGCGACCCATTGGCATAGTTGAAGAGGAAGCCGTGGTCGCGGTCCCCGTCCGAGACGTTCCCGCTGACCTTCAGCCGGTTCGAAAACATGATCGCAAACCCAACCGTGTTTCCGGTCGAGATGTTGTCCGAAATCTCGCTGTCGTTCGTGTACATATAGTGGATCGCGAAGCGAAGGTCGCGAAAGCGGTTGCCACTGAATGTGTTGCGCTTGCTGGTGACCGAGAAAATCCCGTCGCGGCCAAAGGAGACGTCATTGTCGAGCACCTTGGCTCCCGGCGCGTTCCAGACCGAGATCCCGTTGCCAGCCTCATTGACGCGCCCCTCCTTGATGCCGACGATCGTGTTACCGCGTGCGATCGCATCCTCCGCCCCGTGCAGATAGATTCCGTAGAGGTTGCCCTCGATCCGGTTTCTTTCGACGATTGCTTGAGTGGCCGTCTTCTCAACAAACACGCCTGAATCCAACTTTTCGGCATTGGTGCCGGAGCCACGGATCGTAAGGCCGCGGACGACGGCTCCGGGAGCCAAGACGGTCACCACGCTTCCGCTGCCCGCTCCCGAAAGGACGGCACCCGGCTCCCCCTCCAGGACAAGCCTCTTGCTGATGCGGACGGGAGCACGGTGCTCGCCGCTGTTGAGCGTAACGGTGTCTCCGTCAGCGGCTCGGTCGATGATCGATTGAAGATCCTCGCTCCCCGGCGCAACGACGATGCGTTCGGCCCAGGCCGGCAGGGCGAGGCCGGCGGCGAATGCCGCCGCCGACCCGAGGCACACGAGGGTGCGCACAAGCGGCATGGTCAGGTCGCCTGCGGCTCGACCATCATCCGGCCCTTCATCTCCATGTGCATCGCATGGCAGAACCAGGAGCAATAATACCAGTAGACGCCGGCCTTCGAGGCAGTGAACGTCACCGATGCCGTCGCCTGGGGAGCGACCTCCATGTTGATGCCGTAGTTCGTGATGCAGAAGCCGTGGGTCAGATCCTCGACCTCGTCGATGTTGGTGACGTAGACGGTGACCTCGTCGCCCTGCTTGACCGTGAAGTCCTCAAGCCCGAAGGCCGGCGCGGACGACGTCATGTAGACGCGCACCTTGTTGCCATCGCGGATCACCTTCGAATCCTGCTCCAGCGTGATGCCGTCGGCCTTGGCCTGCTGGACAGCGTGCGCGAAGAATGGGTCATCGCGCTTCCAGAGGCTCACGGGATTGATCTTGGACCGGTGCACGAGTGTCGCGTCGTGAGGCTCCGCAAAACTCGGGCCGTCATGCACGATCACCATGCGGTCGCCCGAAATGTCGATCAGCTGATCGTTCTCCGGCTTAAGCGGTCCGACGTTCAGGAATCGGTCCTTTGAGAACTTGTTCAGCGAAATAAGCCACTTGCCGTCCGCTTCCTTGGTCTGCCCCATGGAGCTGTGGTTATGGCCCGGCTGATAGTGCACGTCGAGTTTCTGGAGGACAGGATTGACCTTCTCGCCCTTGAACGCCCGCTTGGCGAGGTCGATGTTCCACTTCACGACCTGGCTGTCGATGAACACCGTCGTGTAGGCGTTGCCCTTGCCGTCATAGGCCGTGTGCAATGGCCCCAGGCCGACCTCCGGCTCGGCGACCACGACATCACGCGGCTTGATCTTGTCGTCGAATAGATCGTCGAGCTTGCGGGCGTCGAAGACGGTGACGGTCGGCGAGAGCTTGCCGTTGGCGACGAAATGGATGCCGTCGGGAGCGGTATTGATGCCGTGCGGGCTGTTCGGCACAGGGATGTAACGGGTGAATTTCGAACCCGCGTGCCCGTCGAGAACGGGCACACCGCCGATCGTCTCGAACTCGCCCTTCTTCACTGCCTCCTCGATGCGCTTCAGATTGAAGACGACGACCCAGTCCTGCTCCTTCGCCATCATTTCGGCGAGAGTCACACCCTCCTCCGAGTTGTAGCAGGTCGCCCAGGCGTATTTGCCCTGGTAGTCCGCATCGACATTGTCGAGATTGCCGTCGACCTTGACCTGCCAGGCGACCTTCATGGTCTCGCCATCGACGGCCGAGAAGATTGACACATATTTCTTCGGATCGTTCAGGATTTTGCCGTCGTTGGGGACCGGCACCCGATCCTCGCCGTTGCAGAAGACGTAGCCGGTCTTGGGGTATTTCTGCACGCGCAGGCCGTGAACGGTATATTGGTTCGGAATTTGGAGGATTTTGTCGCACTTCATGACGTCGAGGCGGATGCGACAGACGCGCGTGTTCGCCTTGTCATTGGCGTAAAGATAGCGTCCGTCATAGGTGCCATCGGTGAATGACGGATGAGGATGGTGCAGGTCACCGTTCTGATAGACGCCGCCCCTATCTTTCAGGAATTCGCGACTTTCCGGCGTGAGCCCTTCGGTCAGCACGCGCAGGCTCTCATTTGTCTGGCCCCAGCCCGTGGCGCTGTCGCGGTTGAACACGGGAATGCGCATCAGCTCGCGCATCGAGGGGCAGCCGACGATGCGGACTTCACCCGTCTGGCCGCTGGAAAAGAACACGTAATACTCGTCGAGTTCGCCCGGCTTCACCTCGTAGTGATTGCCAACCGCGGGCCGTGCGGCTGGCGCGGCCGGCCTGGTCTGCGCTTCCGCGGATAGAATTGCGCCCGACTGGGAGAGCCCGATGCCCCCCGCGACGCCTGCCGCTCCAGCCGCACCGACCGCCGCGGTCGTACCCAGCATGTCGCGCCGGCTCAGTCCCTTCTTCCTGGTCTCTTCTGACATGACAGTCTCCTCGTTGCTCGCGTGTCGGTGGCCGGGGCGTCAACTCGCAGGCGGGGCCTCGGCCGGGCCGGCGTCCTGAAGTGATTTTCCCATATGGGTGATGACCGGCTTAGCAGGCCCCTGCCCTCCTTCTTTGATCTGGCGCATAGACGGAGATGACAGCGCCTCGCGCCGTTCACGCTTCAGCCGCACCTGGATCATGTGCGGGCAGCGGTGATCATCGTGATACAGCTCCTGACAATGCATGCAGTAAATGCACTCGTTCACATTGATCTGACCCTCGGGGTGGATCGATTGCACGGGGCATTCGTTGGCGCAGCGTTGGCAGGGCGACCCGCATTCGGGCCACCGCTTCAACCACTCGAACATGCGAATACGGCCAGGGATCGCGAGCGCAGCTCCCAGCGGACAGAGATAGCGGCAGAAAAACCGCTCGATGAACAGGCCAGCCGAAAGCAGCGTCAACGCGTAGATCACGAACGGCCAGTCGCGAACGAACTTCAGGATGATCGCGGTCTTGAACGGCTCGACTTCGGCGACGACTTCCGCGAGCGCAACCGAATAGAGCGACAAGCCAAACAGGCCCAGGAAAATCACGTACTTGATCGGCCAAAGCCGCTCATGCAGCCCCCACGGTACCTTGATCTGTGGCACCTTCAGCCACTGGGCCAGATTATTCGTCAGCTCCTGCAGTGCCCCAAAGGGGCAAAGCCAGCCACAGAAAGGACCGCGGCCCCAGAACAATAGCGCCGCGGCGATGGCCGCCCAAAGAATGAAGATCAACGGCGCTGCCAGGAAGAACTCCCAGTTGAAGCCTGTGATCAGGGCGTTCGTGAAGGTTAGGACATTGACCACCGAAAGCTGCGCATTGGCGTACCAGCCGAGCCAGACGAGGGTGAATGCTAGATAGCCGCGACGGACCCAAACATAGGTTCGCGGTCTGCGGACCAAGGCGTCCTGGAAGAAGAAGATGCCAGTGAGGACGACGATAGCGAAGGCCGCGATTCCGACCGAGACCGCGTTGGTCTTCCAGATTCGCAGCCACAGCGGCTCGTCCAACTCGCCACCTAGAGAGTCGGCTGCTGTCTGCTTCGATGCCGCGGAATCCTGTCCGGCCTTTTGCGGAGCTTCCGATGGCGCGGGAACTACGGCTGGCGCCGCGGGTTTCTGGATCCGCAGGTAGCGGTCCGGGAGCGCATACCCGACTTCGTAATTCAGGAACGCCTTGTCGCGCGCCCCGATATTGCGCTGGACCAACAGTTGCAGCTGCCAAGGCTCGACGAGGTCGAGCTTGAAATCTTCGGGAACGACGAAAAGAGCAATCTCCCGCAGATCCGGCGCGCCCTCAGCGGCTATGGAGCCCAGGCGGGTGTGGTTACGATCGCGAAAGCGGGTGGTTTGCCCATCCTGGAGGAGCTCGATCCGATCGAAGATGCCGCCACGGACATAACCCGAGCCCTTGAAAGAATAGGCGCCGTTCCCCGCAACCAGGATCGCCTGTTGGTCCGGCTTCAGCCGAGCACGCAATTGCTCATACGCCGAATCCCCGAGGAGGCTGCGTCCGATGGTCGGTACGCTGACAGGAGCTACATAGAGGTCGATGAACGGATCATTCGGATCCCCCGGCTCCGGGTTGTCCGCAGCAGCCTGATTTCCGGCCTTTGCGAAAGCTTCGTTGACTTCACCAATGGTCAGGGAGAGGCGACGAACTGAGCCATCGCCGACGAGCGCCTCCCAGTCGCGCACCTCGCTTTTTTCGACGTCGACGGTCTTGACCGCTGGCGCCACTCCGGACACCGGCCCAGGTTGGCCGCCAGAACCGAGTCGTCCGCTCTTGATCAGGCGCACCGCCGAGCGCACGACGCTGTCGCCCATGACCAGCACCGTTACGGTCGCGCCGCTGACGATATCGACTTGCGGTGGCCGCTCGGACCCGGAGGCGACCGGACGGAGATCTTTCCCGATGAGCCGGTTCATTGCGGCGACGATGCGCTGCTCGGGAATGCCAATCAGAACGATAGGTTCTTTGTGATCGACGAGTTTCAGTCCGCGGACGACACCCTGCGTGTCGATGCCGACCAACACGTGGATCGGCTTGCCGGAATAGCCCGTCGCATTGGCAAAATCGGAATTCAGATAGACGAAACCGAGAAGCTTATCGCCACGGTAGGCCGGGATCAAAGGCGGGTCGCCTTGCACTGCGCCGAAGCGGTCTGCCTCGGCAAAAAACTCGCCGGACTGAATCTTCGGAAGATAGTCTTGGACCTGC
Organism: Allobosea sp. TND4EK4; assembly: GCF_900156025.1. GTDB lineage: Bacteria > Pseudomonadota > Alphaproteobacteria > Rhizobiales > Beijerinckiaceae > Allobosea. Next base: position 50,003 of record NZ_FTMO01000017.1, on the reverse strand, counting down.
CCTGCTGCCAGGCTTCGACCGGCAACCAGGGACATGACTGCCACGACGATCGCGGCCAACACCAGCCGTGAGAGTCCTGCGAGGTTCAGCTTTTGAAACGGCTGCGAGTAGGCCAACGGGGATCATCCTATGCCGAACAAGGTTCCCGGAGAACGTATGGGTAAATGACCTGGGGAACGCGGCCACGATCGGCGGGTTCCTCCGTTTCGAGTTTGAGCCAAAGTCTGCTCGGCGTCACCATACTACTGGCGCATATGAGCCCGGCAAGATTTGACATACCGCAAATTGCAGGCGGTAGAATTCGGCCAACTTCCGATGGCGGGCCCCACCGGGGGCGAAAGGGAGGTCACATGTCGCTGCTGAAAACTGAACCATCGACCCCGGTGAAGACATTGGAGGAACTGTTTGCGATCGCGCACGCAATGGAGCATGAGGCGGCCGAACGCTACGCAGACATCGCCGGACGGATGAACGATGAAGGCAACCCTGGGCTGGCTGCGGTTTTCGAGCGACTTTCGGCCGATGAGAAGGGGCATTTGGACCAAGTGGCGCATTGGTCGGAGCAGGTCAGAGGCAAGGCTCCTGATCCGGCGTTGATCCGATGGAAACTTCCTGAGACATTCGACGATGAGGGAGCCGCCACGATCGATCCCCGCCTCCAGAACGCATATCGCGCCTTGGCAATGGCGGTGCGCAACGAGGAGCGAGCCTTTGCCTTCTGGAGCTATGTCGCGGCACAGGCGACGGTGCCCGAAATCCAGCAGGCGGCGGAGGCGATGGCGCGCGAGGAACTCGGCCATGTTGCGACGCTCCGGCGTGAACGACGCCGTGCTTTCCATGCGAACCGATCAGCGGACGCCGGAAATGTCGGCGACAAACCGGTTCAGGATGCCGCCTTTCTCGAACAGCGGCTTGCCGAGCTTCTCGAACCACTCGCAGCTCTTGCGCCGGCTCCCGAGCAGATTCGCCTGCGCGCATTCATAGAGGAAGCGAGAGGACATGCGCTTGAGCTTGAGCGTGCGCCGATCGCCACACCCGCCGGCTCGCTCTTGCAGGTGCTCCCGGATAATCCGATCGCCTTAGCGGAGCTGCTGACCGAACGATATCTCGAAGCGGCGGACAGCCTGCGCGACGAGGGCGAACTGCTGCGCGTTCAAAGGTTCGCCGGGCAGGCCATTGCACGTCTCGCCTGGTTGCGATCGGATTTGCCCGAATTGCGCCGCAGCGAGGAGCGTTGATCGAGATCAACCTGCTGCCCGCTTCAGCAGACGGGTCCACTCGCCTCCTTCGCAAAAGACCAGTTGCGCCGCGACACGACTGCGACCGCAAGCGCGAAGCTGGCCAGGGCCACGCCGGTCAGGACGCCGCCGGCTGCGCGACCGGCGCCCCATTCCGCCAGCCCAGAAGCCACTCGCAAGGCGACGGCCCCCTGCAGCAGGAACAGGGGGGCGTACAAGATCTCAGCATATCGGACGCGCAAGCGGACGATTGCGGGAAGGATGAGCAGGGCGTGCCCGAATACCGTCGAGAGCACGAAGCCGGTTAGAATGGCGTGCAAGGCGATATCGTAGCCGAAAGCGCTTGCGCCGGGCGGTAATCCAATCAGGGCAACGCCGGCGACGCCGATCCATGCATATCCCAGCAGCATGCAGAGAGCCACAAACCGCGTCTGCCCCGTTCGACGCAGGCTTGGCAACGAAATGTCATGTCGTAGGAGCCATGCCGTCGTAACGAGCAGGGCGATCCCGAACAGGGTCGAGCCGTTTTTGCTCATAATGCCGTTTTGCGCTCCGACGAGGAGAATGCCCAGTGCGAACAAAAACAGCGCCTCGCTGCCCCGCCTCGGCGGACGAAGACGGCTGAGTGCGAGGCGCTCGGCGGCGATCGTAAGAATCAGGAAGGCCAGCCACCAACCGACCACGTCTGCGATCGGACTACCCATGACCCAGAGGAGATTTCCAGCGAGCCAGGCCAAAGCGCCGAACAGGAGCGTCCCCGTGAAAAGCGCCGGCTGGAGCATGACGATCACGAGCAAGCCGCCCACGAGCACCGCGGCGGCGAGGACGTAAAGTCCCCCAGCCACCGGGACCGGCGCGCCTGCGAGTAAGGAAATCGTTCCCAGTGCCGCCAGAGCTGGCGCCGCATAGGCCCAGCCACGGTCCAGCGCAACAGCTCGCTCAAGGCAAACCAGTATCCCGAACAACCCGCATATCAGCAGCGGGCCGTGCAGTTCGGTCAAAGCACTCACATGAGGGATCTCCCACCCGAGCCGGCCGAAGCCCGCGCAGACACCCGCCAACAGCGCGATCGCGGCCGTTGCGAGAAGGGGAACCCGAACAGCGCCCCGACGGTATAGAGATCTTCCGACCGGCTCTGGGGCAAGGCTCATGTTGGCGTGTGGGATATCTGTTTCTTCCTCATAAGGCCGCGCCATCAGGCTACTTCCTTAGTCTTGAGGCCAAGCAGTTCGCGGCCATGATCGCTGATGAGGTCTGGTTTCCACGGCGGATTCCAGACTAGGCCAATGCCAATCCGGGAGACGTCCCGGAAACGCTCGGCCAAGCGCTCGCGCGCCTGCTCCATCAGCATCTCTCCGAGCGGGCAGGACCGGGCGGTCAAGGTGAGCTCCACGTCGATGCCGCTCTCGTCGCGTGTCGCGCGGTAGACGAGCCCAAGGTCGACCACGCTCAAACCAATCTCGGGGTCGGTTACATCGAGAAGGCATTCGAGCAAATCTGGATCAAGGCTGTGTTGCGCTGTTCGGCTCATGACGGTCCTGCTTCAAGGCTGGACCATGCCCGTATCGATGCCGCCGCTCTTTGCGTTCTCGCAAACAGAAACTGAACCGCGCCGGGTTTGTCGGAGGCCCCAACTCCTGAGAGGAAGGGTCTATGACGAGCAAGACGACGAACAAGTTCTCGCCTGAGGTTCGCACCCGCGCGGTGCGGATGGTGCTGGAACACGAGAAGGATCACCCGTCGCGGTGGGCGGCGGTAGTATCGATCGCGGCGAAGATCGGCTGTTCCGGGCAGACGCTCAACGAATGGGTGAAGAAAGCCGAGGTGGACAGCGGCATGCGCGGTGGTGTGCCGAGTGACGTCGCGGAGCGGATGAAAGCCTTGGAGCGCGAGAATCGCGAACTGCGTCAGGCGAACGAGATCCTTCGCAAGGCGTCCGCCTATTTTGCGATGGCGGAGCTCGACCGCCGAGCGAAGTGATGGTGTCGTTCATTGACGCGCACCGCGCGATGTACGGGGTCGAGCCGATCTGCCGGGTACTGCCGATCGCCCCATCCACCTACCATGCCCATGTTGCCAGAAGGATGGAGCCGACCAGGCGGTCGGCTCGGGCTCGGCGGGACGACGTGCTTCGACCGGAGGTGCGCCGCGTGTTCGAGGAGAATTTCCGCGTCTATGGCGTCCGCAAGATCTGGCGGCAGCTGCGCCGCGAGGGGTTCGACGTCGCCCGATGCACCGTTGCCCGGTTGATGCGGGCGATGGGCTTGGTAGGCGTGATCCGCGGCAAGCCGGTGCGCACCACCGTCAGCGACAAGGCGGCACCATGCCCGCTCGATCGGGTGAACCGCCAGTTCCGTGCTCCGGCGCCGAACATGCTGTGGGTGTCGGACTTTACCTACGTGGCGACCTGGGCCGGGTTCGTCTACGTGGCGTTCGTCATCGACACCTATGCCCGTCGGATCGTCGGCTGGCGGGCCAGCCGGAGCGCCCATGCCGGCTTCGTCCTCGATGCGCTCGAGCAGGCGCTGCACGATCGCCGTCCTGCGCGAGGTGCTGGCCTTGTCCACCACTCGGACCGCGGCAGCCTGGGCGGATTCAACCGGTCGTCGCAACACCAGCATCATACTGCTGAGCGAGGAAGTGATCGAGTACTTCGATCGGTGTTTTCCATCCGAGCGTTTTGCGGGGCCGGGTGTTCATCGCGTGCGCGACGGCAGCCAACTCCCCGGCCGAGTGCCGGCTGAGATCAGTCCCTTTCGGGAAGTACTGGCGCAAAAGGCCGTTGGTATTTTCATTCGAGCCGCGCTGCCATGGGCTTTGCGGATCGCAAAAGTAGATTTCCAACCCACTCTCGATGCGGAGCCGTGCGTGTTGAGCCATCTCGGCTCCCTGATCCCAGGTCAGCGATTGACGAAGCGTCGCGGGCAGCTCGCTCATGGATTGTACGATGGCCGTGCGAACGGCTTCAGCACCGTGTCCGGCAAGTGGCGGGCCGTTCTTGACCCGCTGTCCACGCTGATATCCCTCTTGGCGCGGCAGGTGCAGCAGCATCGTGAAGCGCGAGCTGCGTTCGACGAGAGTGCCGATCGCCGAGCTGTGCAGGCCCAGGATGAGATCACCTTCCCAGTGCCCCGGAACCGCCCGGTCTTCGACCGCCGGCGGTCGTTCGCTGATCATGATGGCATCGCCCACGAAGGCCTTTCCACGGCCGCGGGTCCGCTCACGCGGAACACGCAGAGCTCGACCCGAGCGCAAGCAAGCCGTCAGCTCCCGACGCAATGCACCGCGACCCTGGATATAGAGAGACTGGTAGATCGCCTCGTGGCTGATGCGCATGCTGGGATCCTCCGGGTAATCGATCCGAAGTCGATGGGCGATCTGCTCCGGGCTCCACGCGGTTGACCAGCGCCGGCTCTGCCGGAGTACGGCGCGACGCTTCTTCCATATCACCTTGGGCCCAGCGAAGCCGGTGCCATCGACGTTCGTCACCTGTCCCGAGAGATGCTGCTCGACATAGGCGCGTAGAGCGAGGTTGCTCGCCAGCTTCCCCGGCCGAGGCCGTCGTGCCGCGCGGTCAGCATGCCATTGCGCCGCGATGGCGCGATAGTCGAGGTTACCACCGCGTGTGGCGGCGTTGCGGCGCACTTCGCGTGAGATCGTGCTGGGCGAGCGCCCCAGGGCACGTGCAATCGCGCGGATCGCTGCTCCCTTGGCAAGCTCGATCGCAATCTCCTCGCGCTCGCCGAAGGACAGGTATCTTCCGACTGGCACGGGCGCCGAAGGCGCAAGATGGGTTGGCGGCATCCCTCCCGAACTCCGAAACCAGCGCGGCCCCAGCGGCGCCGAAACACCGGCGTCGGCGGCTGCCTCCTCGCTCGTACGTCCGCGCGCGATAGCCTGCCAGAAGCGGCAATAATGCTCACGCTGCCAGGCAGGTGGCCTTCCTGGCGAACGTAACTTCCGCCGTGTGCAGCGATCCGATGCTCGTTGACCAGCCATCGTCACAATCTCCAATCTCTTGGTGTTGCGACGACCGGTTGAATCCGCCCAGTACGTGTCCATCAAATACACCGAACGCCTCGCAGAAGCAGGCATCGAGCCCTCCGTCGGCAGCGTCGGAGACAGCTATGACAATGCCTTGGCCGAGACGATCAACGGCCTGTACAAGGCTGAAGTCATCCATCGACGCGGGCCATGGCGTAGCTTCGAAGCCGTCGAATACGCTACCCTCGAATGGGTCGACTGGTTCAACCATCGCCGGCTACTCGAGCCCATCGGCAACATCCCGCCTGCCGAAGCCGAAGCGAACTACTATGCTGCCGCCGAGCAGATCGATATGGCGGCGTGACTAACATCCAATGGCCTCCGGCAAACCCGGCGCGGTTCACACTTCTCCAACCGCTCGGGCGTGCGCGCGACCTGTCCGGACTGCCACGTCCCGCATAACTGGACCGACAAGATCGCCCGCAAGATGCAGGCCTCGAAGGAGGTCTGGGGCAAGATCTTCGGCACGATCTCGACGCGCGAGAAGTTCCTCAACCACCGGCTGGAGCTTGCCAAGCACGAATGGTCACGGCTGAAGGCGAACGACTCGCTGGAGTGCCGCAACTGCCATTCCTCCGTCGCGATGGACTTCACCAAGCAGACGCGCCGCGCCGCCGAAATCCATGGCCGCTTCCTGACCACGGGCGAGAAGACCTGCATCGACTGCCACAAGGGCATCGCCCATCTGCTGCCGGACATGACGGGAGTCGAGCCGGGCTGGAAGGACGCGCCGGAGCTTCAGGGCAAGGGCAGCGCCTCCTGGCACGGGCCTGAACGCGCGGTGCGGACCTATCTGGCGGAGATCGAGAAGCAGTGACGTGCAGCCAGCGCCTACGGCATTTTGTCCGACCCACCCGTCGGCAAATTGGGTATTTGAGATAATGCTTTTGTGCGATACCGATTCTTGAAGGCATGAGGCCGTCGGCTCGCGCCAGCTACGGAGAGAGGGAGCGATGATTGCGGCACTCACGATCGCTGAGCGACAGCGCGCCATCTCGGTCTCAGCTCTCCTGGCTTTATGCGGGCTCGCCATGGCGATCGTCGGGCGGGACGATCTGTTCGGCGTCCATGGCGTCATCGTCCTGCTGTTCGGGCTCGGCTGCATCGGCCTGGTCATGTCGAACTATTTCGCGCCGGAGCCGTCCGAGGAGCGCCTGACGCGCTATTACGACGACCCGACCAAGGTGGGCATCGTGCTCTCGCTCGGCTGGGCCGTGGTCGGCATGTTCTTCGGAGTGTGGGTCGCAGCGCTGCTGGCCTGGCCGGACCTCACCTTCGACGCGGCATGGGCGAGCTTCGGCCGCATCCGGCCGATCCATACCTCGGGCGTGATCTTCGGCTTCGGCGGCAATGCGCTGATCGCGACCTCGTTTCATGTCCTGCAGCGGACGACGCGGGCGCGCCTGCCGGACCAGTTCAGTCCGTGGTTCGTGCTGATCGGCTACAACCTGTTCTGCGTGCTGGCCGCGACCGGCTACCTGATGGGCATCACCCAGTCGAAGGAATATGCCGAGCCGGAATGGTATGCCGATCTCTGGCTCGTCATCGTCTGGGTCACCTATTTCCTGCTCTATATCCGCACGCTGCAGCGGCGGAAGGAGCCGCATATCTACGTCGCCAACTGGTACTACATGGCCTTCATCCTGGTCGTGGCGGTGCTGCACATCGTCAACAACCTGGCGGTGCCGGTCTCCTTCGGCGAGGCCAAGAGTTATTCGCTGTTCTCCGGCGTGCAGGATGCGATGACGCAGTGGTGGTACGGCCACAACGCCGTCGCCTTCTTCCTGACCTCCGGCTTCCTCGGGATGATGTATTACTACCTGCCGAAGCGGGCGGGCCGGCCGATCTACTCCTACAGGCTGTCGATCATCAGCTTCTGGGGCATCACTTTCATGTATATGTGGGCGGGCTCGCACCATCTGCACTACACGGCGCTGCCGCAATGGGTGCAGACGCTGGGGATGACCTTCTCGGTCGTGCTGCTGGTGCCGTCCTGGGCCTCGGCCGGCAATGCGCTGGCGACGCTGAACGGCGCCTGGGGCAAGGTGCGCGACGACGCCACGCTGCGCTTCATGATGGTCGCTGCCGTGTTCTACGGGCTCTCGACCTTCGAGGGCTCTTTCATGGCGATCCGGGCGGTCAACTCGCTCTCGCATTACACCGACTGGACCGTCGGCCATGTCCATGCCGGCGCGCTCGGCTGGGTCGCGATGATCACATTCGGCTCGCTCTACGCGCTGGTGCCGTGGATGTGGAAGGTCGAGCGGATGTATTCGCCCAAGCTGATCGAGGTCCATTTCTGGCTCGCCCTGTCGGGGACCGTCATCTACGTCTTCGCGATGTGGAACTCGGGCATCATCCAGGGCCTGATGTGGCGCACCTATAACGACAGCGGCACGCTGGCCTATTCCTTCATCGACAGCGTCGTGGCGATGCACCCCTATTACATCGCGCGCACCGTCGGCGGGCTCCTGTTCCTGCTCGGAGCGATCGTCGCCTCCTACAATGTCTGGATGACGATCCGGATGTCGCGCGCGCAGGCTGTTGGGGCAGCCGGCGACGGCGACCTGCCGGCGCTGCAGGGCGCGGCGCTACAAGCGGGAGAGTGAGCCGATGCGCGAGTTCTTCCATCGCAAGCTCGAACGCAATGCGATCGGCTTCGTCCTCGCCATCATCGGCGTCTCCGCGATCGGCGGCTTCGTCGAGATCGCGCCGCTCTTCACCATCCACGAGACGGTCGAGAAGGCGCCGGACATGCGCGTCTACACGCCGCTCGAACTGGCCGGGCGCAACATCTATATCCGCGAGGGCTGCTACGCCTGCCATAGCCAGATGATCCGGACGCTGCGCGACGAGGTCGAGCGCTACGGACCTTATTCCCTGGCGGTCGAGTCGAAATACGACCATCCGATGCTCTGGGGCTCGAAGCGCACGGGGCCGGACCTGGCCCGGCTCGGCGGCAAGTATTCGGATGCCTGGCATGTCGCGCATCTCTACAATCCGCGCGACGTCGTGCCCCAGTCGGTGATGCCGAAATATGGCTGGCTGCTGCGCAACGAACTGAAGACCGAGGATCTCGGCCGGCATCTCGCCGCGCAGAGGACGGTCGGCGTGCCCTATACCGACGCCCAGATCGCCAATGCCAGCGCCGACGCCTATGGCCAGGCAAGCCCCGACAGCCCCTATGCCGCCGGCGTCACCGAGCGCTACGGCGAGGCCACCAATATGCGCGCCTTCGACGGCGAGCCGGGCCGCCTGACCGAGATGGATGCGGTGGTCGCCTATCTCCAGGTGCTGGGCCGCCTGACAGATGCCGCGCAGAAGCAGGCTGCCGCTGCGGAGAAGTGAGACGATGGACGTCGATCATCATGCGCTGGTCGGTTTCGCCAAGAGCTGGGGGCTGTTCTATCTCGTGGCGATGGCGATCGGCGTGCTGATCTACGCATTATGGCCCGCGAACCGGAAACGCTTCGACCGGGCCAAGACGAGCATCTTCGACAAGGACGACAGGCCGGGGGACTGAGCGATGGCAGATGCGACGCGCGATCCCGTCACGGGAACGATGACGACAGGCCATGAGTGGAACGGCATCGAGGAGCTCGATACACCGATCCCGCGGGTGGTGCTGTTCTTCCTGGGCGCCGCAACCTTGTTCGCGATCGGCTACTGGCTGCTGATGCCGGCCTGGCCGCTGGGCGTGACCTATACCAAGGGTCTGCTCGGCATCGACCAGCGCAAGGTCGTGGCCGAACAGGTGCGCGATGCCGCCGCCGAGCGGGCGAACTGGACCGCGAAGATCGACAAGGCCTCCTTCGCGGAGATCGCCGCCGATCCCCGGCTGATGCGCCATGTTCGCGATACCGGCCGGACGTTGTTCGAGGACAATTGCGCCGTCTGCCACGGCGTGCAGGGGCGGGGCGGGCCGGGCTTCCCCAATCTCGCCGCCGGTTCCTGGCTCTGGGGCGGCAGCCCGGAGACGATCGCCGAGACGATCCGCGTCGGCATCAACGGCACGGCCAAGGATACGCGCAGTGCGCAGATGATGGCCTTCGGCCGCGATGGCATTCTCCAGCGCGAGCAGGTTCTGGCCGTTGCGGCTTATGTCCGCTCGCTCTCGGGCCTGAAGCAGGATGAGGCCGAGCGGGCGCGCGTGCCGGCGGGCAAGGAGGTCTTCGCGGCGAATTGCGCCGCCTGCCATGGGCCGGAAGGCAAGGGGCAGCATGATCTCGGTGCGCCGGATCTGACCGATGCCAGCTGGATCTATGGCGGCGACCTGCAATCGGTGGTCAATAGCATCCATGGCGGGCGGCAGGGCCAGATGCCGAGCTGGGAGGGCCGGCTCTCGCCGACCGATATCAAGCTGCTGGCGCTCTATGTCGGCACGCTCCGTGAGGCGAAGCGATGAGCGCCCCGGCCGACGGCGAGACACGGTGGCGCGGCGGGCGAAGGGCCTTCTGGCTCGTGCTCGCCGGCGTGCTGGCGGGTGGGCTGATCCTCGCCAACGCCCATCTGGTCTATGTCGCCATCGGCTCGCAGCCGGACTGCGTGCCGCATGCGAATTCGGCGAGCGAGGCGGGCGGGTTCCGCGCCGCACGCCCGTCCTGCTGAGGAAGGAGGAGCACATGGCTGCGATCGGGAACGGCCAGGAGATGCCGCTGCCTCTCGCCGCGCAGCGGCGGCGCAACCTGCCGGCGGGCGCGGCCCTGTCCTGGCTCGGGGCGGGCTGGCGCGACCTCTGGCGCGATCCGGGACCGAGCCTGCTCTACGGGCTCGCGGTCTTCGCGATCTCGGCCATTATCGTCTGGGGGCTGTTCTGGCTCGAGCTCGACTACATCCTGTTCCCGGCGCTGGCTGGCTTCATGGTGATGGGGCCGCTGCTCGCGATCGGGCTCTACCAGAAGAGCCGCGCGATCGAGCAGGGCGAGCCGGTCGGTCTCTCCCGCATGATCTTCGTCAAGGCGGCCTCGGGCGGGCAGGTCTGGTATACCGGCGCGATCCTGTCGCTGCTGATGCTCGTCTGGATGCGGGCAGCCGTGATCATCTACGCGCTGTTCTTCGGCCTGCGACCGTTCCCCGGCCTCAACGAGGTCGCGGCCATGCTGTTCGGCACGCCGATCGGCTGGGCGATGCTGCTGGTAGGAACCGTGGTCGGCGGGTTGTTCGCGGCCTTCTCTTTCGCGATCAGCGCCTTCGCGATTCCGATGCTGCTCGACGAGCGGGTCGATGCCTTCACCGCGATGGGCACCAGCATCTCGATGGTCTGGCGGAACCTGCCGGTGATGATCGCCTGGGGCGCCGTCGTGCTCGCCCTGTTTCTCGTTTCGGTCGCGACCGGGCTTCTCGGCCTGATCGTGGTTTTCCCGCTACTCGGCCACGCGACCTGGCACAGCTACCGGGCGCTCAGATGAGTTGCTGCGCGCCGCCGCTGGCTCTGGACGGCGCGCCCGATCCCTCCGCCGCGCGGCAGGAAATCCGCCTCGCCAGCCGCGACCTTGGTGATGGCCTGTGGCAGAGCGACCTTTCGGTGCCCGGTCTGCATTGCGCCGCCTGCATCCGGGCGGTCGAGGCCGGGCTTGCCCGGCTGCCCGGCGTTGCGCAGGTTCGGGTCAATCTCTCGACCCGCCGCGTCGCGGTGCAATGGCGGAGCGAGGAGGCGCCGGAGCTGCTGACGGCGCTCGCAGGGCTCGGCTATCCCGGCCATCTCTTCGAGAGCGAGGCGGACGGCACGGACCCCGAGCGCGACCGGCTGATCCGGGCGCTGGCGGTCTCCGGCTTCTGCGCCATGAACATCATGCTGCTCTCTGTCTCGGTCTGGTCGGGAGCGGAGCCTGAGACGCGCCGCGCCTTCCACTGGATCTCCGGCGCGCTGGCCTTACCCTGCCTGATCTATGCGGGCCGCATCTTCTTCGCCTCGGCCTGGGCGGTACTGCGGCACGGCCGCACCAATATGGACGTGCCGATCTCGATCGGCATCTGCCTCGCCTTCGCTCTCAGCCTCTACGACACGATCCATGACGGGCCGCATGCCTATTTCGACGCGGCGACCTCGCTGATCTTCTTCCTGCTGATCGGCCGCGCACTCGACCATCTCATGCATGAGAAGGCACGGGCCGCTGTGCGCGGCCTAATGCGATTGGCACCGCGCGGCGCTACCGTGCTCGGCGTAGAGGGCGGCCGGACCTACCTGCCGCTGGCCGAGGTCGCACTGGGCATGCGGATCGCGCTCACGGCCGGCGAGCGCGTGCCCGTTGACGGTGTCGTGGAGGAAGGAGCTTCCGAACTCGACTGCGCCATCGCCACCGGCGAGAGCGCACCGCGATCCGTGTCGCCGGGAATGGCGGTGCAGGCCGGGACGCTGAACCTCTCCGGGCCTTTGACGATCCGCGCCACAGCGAAGGCCGAAAGCTCCTTCCTCGCCGAGATGGTTCGATTGATGGAGGCGGCGGAGGGCGGTCGCGCCCGCTATCGCCGCATCGCCGACCGCGCGGCCGCGCTCTATTCGCCGGTCGTCCACGCGACCGCGCTCATCGCCTTCATCGGCTGGATGGCGGCGACTGGCGACTGGCACCGGGCGATCACCATCGCCATCGCCGTGCTGATTATCACCTGCCCCTGCGCGCTGGGGCTGGCCGTGCCGATCGTGCAGGTCGTGGCGTCGCGGCGCCTGTTCGAGGCTGGGATCATGGTCAAGGACGGTTCGGCCATCGAGCGCATCGCCGAGATCGACACTGTCGCCTTCGATAAGACAGGCACGCTGACCTATGGCCAGCCGCAACTGATCGACCCCGCATCGATTCCGGTTAGGGAGCTGGCCATCGCGGCGGCGATCGCGCGGCGTTCGAGCCATCCGCTCTCGCGTGCCATCGCTGCCGCCGCGCCGGAGGGAGGTTTGGTGCCGGCGAAAATCCGGGAGTATCCGGGCCTCGGTGTCGAGGCCGAACTGGACGGGCAGCACTATCGCCTCGGGCGGGCCAAATGGGCGCTTGCGGACGAGACCCGCGGAGGGCAGGAGAACAGGACGGTACTGAGCCGCGACGGGGCGCTCGTCGCGCGCTTTGCCTTCGCCGAAACCCTGCGCCCGCAGGCGCACGCCGCCATCGACAGCCTGCGCGTGGACGGTCTCGCAATTATCGTGCTCTCCGGCGATCGCCCAGCGGCGGTTCAGGTGATTGCAGGCCCGCTCGGCATCGACGAGGTTTCGGCCGGGCTTCTGCCGCCCGGTAAGGTCGAGCAACTCGCCGCGTTGGAGGCAAAGGGACGCAAGGTCCTGATGGTCGGCGACGGCCTCAATGACGCACCGGCGCTTGCCGCAGCGCATGCCTCAATGGCGCCGGCCTCGGCTGCTGATATCGGCCGCAACGCTGCGGATTTCGTCTTCCTGCATGACGGGCTCGATGCGGTGCCAGTGGCCGTCGCTGTCGCGCGGGCCGCCGGCCGGCTCGTCCGGCAGAACTTCGCGCTCGCGGTCCTCTACAATGCGCTGGCCCTCCCGGTTGCCATCGCCGGCTATGTCACGCCGCTGATCGCTGCGCTCGCCATGTCGCTGTCCTCGATCCTCGTTGTTGCCAATGCCTTGCGGCTCGATGCGGGGAGGACGACCTCTGCCCAACCCAGCTTACGGCAACCCCTGGGGCTCATTCTGGCTGGCGAGCCTGGCGAATGAGCAGCCTCGTTTTCCTCGTCCCGCTGGCGCTGCTGCTCGGGGGGGCGGCACTGGCCGCCTTTCTGTGGGCGCTGCGCGATGGCCAATATGATGACCTCGACGGTGCGGCTGCACGTATTCTCATGGAGGGCGATAACGATCGGATCGAGGGCGATGAGGCGAGCTAGGCCATATGTCCGCCTGAGATAGGGGCGCCCCGTCTCACAGTATGCGGGTTGCGAGGGTTGCGCCGGGTGGTTCTGCACCGAGCCTCTTGCATAGGAGCCGGGTTATGGAAAAGCCTATCACTTACGTTGGCCTTGATGTGCGCAAGGAGACGGTCGCGTTGGCGCTGGCCGAGGTAGGCAAGCGGGGCGAGGTCCGGGAGTTCGGCACGAGTGCGAACACCCCGACGGTCCTGACCGATCGCTGGGCGGTGGATGATCCTGCGTGGTTTGAAAACCCAGTACGGTCGGGACTTATCTAGACTAGGCTCCCAAGAAACATCAATCAGGCGAAACCTACTGGGGCGACAAAGTCGGCTACGCCAGGGTGCGGAGCATGCTGTTCGAGGCGGCGCAGCGTCGCGGCATGAAGTGCGCCAAGGTTACGTTCGCGCGCAAGCCGGGTGTCGTGCTCCATCGCATGGAGAGGGAAAAGACCGAACTTCGCTAAAGCGTGGCCTAGGAGCACGGAAGATCGTGACCGTCCCAGGTCAGGCTCCTGTAGTCGAACCCGTTCTCGATCGCCGGTTTGACGATCTGGAAGTATGGCGAAATATCGAAGTCACGCGGCGCGTAGAGGCTGTGGTGGCGGATATGCAGGATCTCCTGGCGGGCGTGCTCGCTATCGGCGCGCTCATGGCTGGGAAGATGGTCGATCAGCGGCAGGATCGGGTAGTGCACCGCCTGGAAGGCCTCGGCGATCAGCGTGGAGCAAATGGCCCGTGTCGGTTCGCCGCTGCCGAGCGCGATCATGCGCCGACGCCAGCGCACCGGTAGGAACGGCATGGGGTGGAGATAGCGGGCGAGATCGACGACGTTGCGCATATCGTAGCGGAAACCGAGCCGCGCGATCATGAAATCGACGACCTTGCGCCGATCCATGTCGGTTAAGCCGACCGGGCGGCAGATGCGGGTGGTGTATTGTGTGTATTTGGTCAGCGGCACGGCGATGCAGCCGGCCGACAGGTCGACTTCGACCAGCATGAGGCTGTCATCGGCTTCCCCGCGAGAGGCCAAGGCATCACCGACAAAGAGCGTAGCATGGGACCAGGTCGACTGCGTCATGTATTTGATCACGGTCGACACGCGCTGGTTTCCCTCGATCAGCAAGACGTCGGCCGGTTGCAGGCTCCGTCGCAGCGCCGCGGGGTCCGGGGGCGTGAAGGGTTCGTAGGCTCTGGAGGGCTTGGCGATCAACTGCATGATGGCCCGGCCGGCAAGATCACGCACCCGTTCCCGAACGCTCATCTTCGCTCTCCAGAACGGCTGGCGGGAGGATCATCGCCCCTCAGCAGCTGGCGGCGATCATGAGCGCCGCGGAGCCTCCCGGCAACACGCTCCGGGCCCATACAACCCGGGATGGACGGCGTGGTTCCGAGGAGATGGTGCGAGCGTGCGTCCCGGCCTATCCGAGGCCAGCCCCGATCCGCAGGGCTTCCTCGGCCTCGCTGATCCGGCGGGGCAGCGGTATCGCGCTGGTTTCGCTCGACTGCAGACGCAACGCGCGCAAGGTCAGATCACAGACGCTGTCAGCCAGGTCCGACAGCGAAGCAGCAGCATGAAGAGGCAGGATTGCCAGGGCGGACTCGACGAAGAGATCGCGCGCATCGGCGACGTGCTCGGGCGCCAGTTCCGGAAACGCATCGAACAACGCGGCTAGGCCGCCACCGTGGTCGCCGGTGCGTGCGCTCAGCGCCGCGATGAAATGTGTGAGGTCGTGCTCGAATTCGGCCCAGCGGTTGCCGACGACGCGGTCGAGTGGGCGGCGCAGGCGGGGATGCGCGCGCAACCGCTCGCTCAGCACCGCGACGACGTCGTGCAGACTGTCCTCGTCGAGGCCGAAGGCTTGGTCGAACACAAGCCGCATCTATGGCCGCTCCTTCCTGCCATCCGCCGCGCGGAGCGTTGCGACAACGTCCCGCCTCAAGCCGCCGGCGCGAGGCCGAAATCCGCCGGGTTCAGCATCAGATCGGCCAGGGTGTAGCGATCGACCGTCGCAAGGAACGCGGCGAGTGCCTCATGAAGGACGCCCTGGAGCCGGCAGCGCGGCGCGATCACACAGTCCTTGCCACCGCCGAAGCACTCGACCAGCGCGAAATCCGGCTCCGTCAGGCGCAGGACCTCGCCGATTCCGATTTCGGACGGCGCTCTGGCCAGGACGAGCCCGCCGGAGCGACCGCGAATAGCCCGGAGGAAACCGGCCCTGGTGAGCTGATGGCAGACCTTCATCAGATGCGTGCGCGAAATCCGGTAGGTTGCAGCCGTCTCCTCGATCGTGATCAGGCGTTCACCCCGACTTTCTGTATACATCAGGACCCGGAGTGAATAATCGGAAAATCGCGTCAGTCGCATGAACCATCCCGCATGTTCCGGCCGGCTACCCCGACAGGTCGTTCCTTCCCGACGGGACACGCGTGAGACGGTCCTTTCGTCGCAGCCGCCCGCGGGAAGCGAGCGAGCGCTACACGAACAGCATGACGAAAGCCATTCCGACAACGACCAGAACAAGTCCCCATATCAGCATCGGCACCAACGTGCTGTCGGTGCCGGCTGCGTCACGCGGTCGGCCGATCATGGTGGCTTCCTCTAAAAGATATATTTTTGATCCATCTTTATGCGAAAAAAAAGATCCATTGTAAATTCCGATTCCGATATTGCGCCGAGCTGCCATGGCATCACGCCGCTGCCCCAACCGCCTAAGGGATGAGGATCGGCTTCGGCCGGAGGCGGAGAGGGTATTTCTCAAGTGCGCAAGCGATGACGGGAGGTTTGAGCTACCGCAACGAAGGTTGCTGCCAACAGGGCGATAGTGGTGTGGGGGCGTGGAGGTTGCCATGCAGATCGTCGAAACGGTTCGCCAGTGGTGGCGTGTTCAATCCTACCTGCGAAAGCTCGAAGCGCTCGGCCCGGCGGCGATGGCGGAGCTGGCCCGGGACAATGCCATTCCCGAGGCCGACCTGCGCCAGCTCGTATCTCGCAGCGAGACAGACTCTGCCCTCCTTCCCCGACTGCTCAAGCGCCTGGGGATCGACCCCGAACAACTGGCGCAGAGGCAAGCGAGCGTGCTGAGGGATATGACGATCGTCTGCGCGGGGTGCGCGATGACGCGTCGATGCCGCAGCGACCTCAGCCAGCAAGACGCTCCCCTGCGCCACGGGCGGTATTGCCCGAACACGGAGACCATCAGGGCGCTGCGCCAGGGTTCCGAGACGGGCGCGCGACCACGCGAACTCTGAACACTGCCGATCCGGCTCTTGCTCGTGCCCGCGCTTTACGCCGGCGAAGAACCGTCGCCAGATACCGGACATGATTTGCCCGCGACGGGGTGGAGCGCTCAAATGGAAAACAGATTGGGCAAGGGCGAGGTAGCGACCGCCCGGAACTGGGTCGACCGCGCAATTGCCGCGATCGAGGCAGACCAACGTCGCTCCGCCGACACGCATCTGTGGAAGCTGGACGTGCCGGCGCTGTCGGGGATCGACCTGTACCTGAAGGATGAATCGACGCATCCGACCGGCAGCCTGAAGCACCGGCTGGCGCGTTCATTGTTCCTCTATGCGCTCTGCAACGGCAATATCCGCGAGGGCACGGCGGTGGTCGAGGCCTCGTCCGGCTCGACGGCGGTGTCGGAGGCCTATTTCGCACGCATGATCGGCATCCCCTTCTTCGCCGTCATGCCGCGCTCCACCTCGCCCGAAAAGATCGCCGCGATCGAGCATTACGGCGGCCTGTGCCACTTCATCGACGATGGCAAACGGATCTATGCCGAATCCGCCGAATTGGCGGCGCGCCTGTCCGGCCATTTCATGGATCAGTTCACCCATGCCGAGCGGGCGACCGATTGGCGCGGCAACAACAACATCGCCGAGTCCATATTCCAGCAACTGGCGAGCGAGCGCCACCTGATCCCGTCCTGGGTCGTGATGAGCGCGGGAACCGGCGGAACCACCGCGACGATCGGCCGCTACATCCGCTACAAGCGCCACGCGACGCGGCTTTCCGTGGCCGATGTCGAGCGCTCCGCCTTCTTCGAGGGTTTCTCCACGCGCAAACTCGGCTGCCGCTGCGATCGCCCCTCGCGCATCGAAGGCATCGGAAGGCCGCGTGTGGAACCCTCCTTCGTGCCGGGTGTGATCGACACAATGCTGCGCGTGCCGGATGCCGTCTCGCTGGCGGCGATGCGGGTGCTCTCGCGTCGGCTCGGGCGGCGCGTCGGCGGTTCGACCGGCACGAATTTCGCCGCGATGTGCTTCCATGCGGCTCGCATGGCGAGAGCGGGCGAGGCGGGATCGCTGGTGACGTTGATCTGCGACTCCGGCGACCGCTATTCCAACAGCTACTACGACGGTGCTTGGCTGGAAGCGAATGAGCTCGATCCCGCGCCGTTCGAGCCCGCCATCGAGGCTTTCCTACAGGGCGCGGGGCTCGACCTCGATCTCGCGGAATGCCACGGCTGAGCGCGAGGGAGCCGCGACGAAATAGGGACGCCATCGTTGACACTGCGGGAGCCGGATCGGCGACTGCATCGGCAGATGACGGTACGATCGATCCGGGGCGCAGTGCGCAATCAACCGGCATGGGGACGATCGCTCGCTGCATGACTGGAACCGTCGTTCCAACTCAGACCGTGGACCAGCATCAGGTCATACAGATCGACCAGCAGGTTGAAGTGTAGTTCATTGTCCGCTGCAATCTCTTTGGCATAGCCCATGAAAAGATCGACTTCCGCCCTAGCGATCCCGCGCGCCTCGGCGCATTCGCTGTTGCTGCGCAGGATGGGCGTTGGAGGCAGAAACTGCAGCGAGAACGACCAGCGCAAGTCGAGTTCGTGGGCCGCTTGCAGATACGAGATCATGGGGCGCCTCGTTCAGCTGGTTCTTGGTTGGCAGCGCGGCATGGCGAGCGTGGAAGCAGTCCGTCGTCCCGACGGCCAGGGAGATCGTGTTCTTCTCCCGACAGACGTCAAGCGCGCGGGACCGCGATCGGACCCCGCGGTTCCTCCAGACGCCGTACCGTCATGTCGCGGGCGGCGCGCCTCAGCCTGACCTGTCGTCGCAGAGCACATCGTAACGTCTCTTGTAAGTCAGCGCCCAGTCCTCGCATGCGCCCGGAACAAGTCCGTCGATCGCACATTCCACCCCGAAGGCAGAACGTTATGGACAAGTTCAAGGTCGGCGATCACGTCCGCTGGAATTCCGAGGCCGGAATGGTGAGCGGCAGGATCATCAGGGTCCATCACGCCGATTTCGACTACAAGGGCCACCGGCATCGCGCGTCGCAGGAGGAGCCGCAATACGAAATCAGGAGCGACAGGAGCGAGGATATCGCAGCTCATAAGGACGCCGCCCTGACGAAGATCGGCTGATGGTGGCCCAGTTCACCACGATCGGCCATTCCAACCGCTCCCTCGCCGAATTCGTGGCGATGTTGCAGGAGGCCGGCGTCGATCTCCTGATCGATGTCCGCACCTTTCCGCGATCGCGAGCTAATCCAGAGTTCAATATCGACCGGTTGCCCCATGATCTGGAGCGCTTCCAGGTCGGCTACTGCCATATCCCCGAGCTGGGCGGACGCCGCGCGAAGCAAGACGGAGTGGACGATCGGCTCAACGCGCTGTGGCGGAACCAGAGCTTTCACAACTACGCCGATTATGCGCTGAGCGACGCGTTCGGCGATGCGCTTGGGCGGGTGTTGCGCCTTGGGATGGATCGTCGCGTGGCGTTGATGTGCTCGGAGGCCGTGTGGTGGCGATGTCACCGCCGCATCATCACCGACTATCTTGTTCTGAACGGCCATCCGGTCGATCACCTGATGGGGCCAGGACAGATCGAGCATGCCATGCCGACGCCGGGAGCTCGGACGACGAACGACGGGAAGGTGACCTATCCGGCAGAGCCCGCCGAAGCGAGATAGCCGGCGGTCGCTATATCGGCGCCATCGGAGGCGCTCTTGATTTCCTCCGTGGGGCACGCGCATCGCAAGGAGGAGTGCCGATCATTGCCCTGCCCTCTACCGCCGAGGTGAAGGGGCAGATGAGTAGCTGGATTGTTGCTGGCCTGTCCGGTCCAGCGACCATCGGCAGGGCGGACGCCAGCATTGTCGTTACCGAGTATGGAGTCGCCGATCTTCGCGGCCTGTCCCTCGCTGAGCGTGTCCAAAAAATGGTCGCAATCGCCCATCCGGACTTTCGCGATACGCTTGGCCGCACGGCGCCCCAAGCCTCGCAATAAACTTGAGCGATTCCGATAGGTACTCCCCGGAGGAAAGCCGCATTATCGCTTACGCCCATCCAGTATCCAGTGTCCGCATAATTGGCGTATCCGAGGATCCTGGTCGCATAACGCTTAGGCCGGGATAACCGTCCACGCTCGAAAATCTGCACTCAAACCAATTTTCCTGTTCGACGGCTAGCAGAAAATCTGGCCCTGGCATCGCGAGACCTGCAAAGGTGAAAAGCCAAATTCTTACGCGGCGCTTCTCAGCCGCTCTCAATAGGGCTGCGGCAATTCCTGGCGCCAAGCGGCCGGTTGCATCCCGCATCAAATTGCCGTCGATCGTGCAAATTGCGATGTGATCGCCTTCCTCTGCCCGATTGATACGGTCGACCATCGCTCCATCGCACTTCCACTCCGGCTGCCGAACATTCCCTTTGGCATCAACTATGCGCTCTTCAAGCACTAGCTCGATCGGCCAAGTCACCTTTTGCAGGTGGAAAGCCGTTGGCTCGATCGCGCGCGCATTGGCGAGCCCCAGTCGCTTGGGCCAATGCGAGACGTTGCTGCCCGGCTTCTGGGGCCAGTCCGCCAACGTCCGCTTCCTGGCAAGCCGCCAGGGTCGGCTTGTGGCGCACTCCAGAGCTGCACAGCACGCTCTGGAGTGCGACTGTACCCTGGGATGACGATCAGATCTGCGCCTGCCCGCCATCGACGAACAGCTCGTTCCGGTTGACGAAACTGGCTTCATTGGAGGCGAGGAAGAGAACGGCCTTGGCGATTTCCTCCGGCTCACCGACGCGGCCGAGCGGGATGCCTGGTCCGCCCCAGGTCACGATCTTCAGGGGCTGCCGTCCTTCAGGATGACCGTCCCAGTCCTCGTAGTCGATCTCTGGGAAGGCGGTCTCCTGGACGGCGCGCCAGATGGCCCTCGCGACGTCGGTCGCGCCGATGACGTGGAAGGCTCTTGCCGAGAATTGGCTGACGGGCGACGCCCATCCCCAGGATGGCTTGCCGAGGAAGTCGTCGAGGCCTTGCCTCTGGGGTCTCGCGAGCCAGCATGTGACGCGCTCGAGGCCGCCGACCTTGAGGCCGAAGGCCTCCTCCCTGGTGAGGTACAGGGTCGCGACGTTCACGATTCCCCTTCCTCGCTTCCATCCTCGTCGTCTTCGTCGTCGTCCTCGTCGTCAGCGTCCTCTTCGAAGAACGCGCTGTCGTCCGTGTCGTGCTTGATCCCGGCGCCTTCGAGGGCCCTTGCCGCCGCGTTGCCGCAGCCTGAGTCCGACTCGCTCGTCCTTCAGCGCCCGGCAGAGGGCGGAGAGTTCGGCGAGGTCCTCCGAGAGCGACCCGAACGCCCTCGCGGTCGATTCCTGCAGCATGATGAGCTGGAAGGGGTCGGAGGCGACAGCCGGCAGGGCGACCGGGGGCGCCCTCTCTGGCAGCGCCCGGTACCGCTCCGGCAGCGCCTTGCTGGCCTTGGCCCGGCCGTCGAACGCGGCCGCGATCATGGCGCCCTGCGTGCCGTTGACGATCTCGCCGAGGCGCCCGTTCGCGACGTGGTAGTAGAGCAGGTCGATCCGGTAGTGGATG
The DNA here is from genome assembly GCF_900156025.1 of Allobosea sp. TND4EK4. Taxonomy (GTDB): domain Bacteria; phylum Pseudomonadota; class Alphaproteobacteria; order Rhizobiales; family Beijerinckiaceae; genus Allobosea. The sequence continues at coordinate 29,053 of NZ_FTMO01000017.1, read as the reverse complement.
TCGCTATGGCCCTCCGGGTCCATGACGGCGGCGATCGCCTTGGCCTGCTCGTGGCACAGCAGGAAGACCGAGGTGAGGTCGTAGCTGTGGCCGAGGTGGCGGTAGGCCTGGATCTGGTGCCAGGGGTCGGGGCCCTGAGGCGCAGCTTGCCCTGCAGCTCGCGGACGCGCGGGCGCACCTTGTTGGTGCACTGGCCGCCGATGGCGTGGCCGAGGTCGACGTCGAAGATCCTGATCTGGTCCTCGGTGGCCGTGACTGTGAGATCGAGCGTCGTCGCGAACCGCGTGAAGCGGTTGTCCTTCGAGACGGATTCGATGAACCCGGACGGGATCGCCGCCGGCGCGCCCGCCATCAGGAACAGGCTGTGCTCGTGGCCGTAATAGCGCGGCCAGTTTGGATGCTGGGCGACCGGCCGGCGGTCCTCGGCGGCCTCGGCCCGGGCCTCCGCCGCCTCGGCGCGGGAGACGAGCTGTCCTTTCTCCCAGGCGTCGAAGACGCCGAGGATCTGCCGCAGCAGGACGTCTGCTTCGGGGGTCTCCGACTTGATGACGATCCAACGGACCTGCTGCTGGTTGAGGTAGTACGCCGCTCCGATGGGGCCGCGCGCGCCGGCCTTCCGGTTGGCGTCGCGACGGAGTAGTCCGTTCGAAACCGCGCCACCGTGGCGCGGTTTCGAACGGACTACTCCAAGGGTGCCGGTGACTTCGCCGAGCAGTCGGAGGTTCGCCTCCTGGCGCTTGATGAGCTTGCGGATGTCGCGGTCCTGACCGAAACCCAGCCGATCGGCGAGGTCGTCATCCGTCATGTACGGCACGCCGTCGATGACGTGCAGGCGGTAGCCGTCGTGGGTGAAGAGCGCCGGCTCTATGGCGACTTCGCTCAACGTCTTGGAAGGGGCTTTGGCCTTGGACATCACGCAACTCCTAACTGGCCGAATCAGACCGTTTCACGGGCTGATCCTGCCCTTTTCCGGAGAACATCGCCAGAACGGGAGAGACGGCGTGGTTACCGGGAACGGTCCTGGAGACGGGTTTCGCCGGTCGACTGGACGCCCTTCGAACGACACGCAGCCGACCGGTAGGGAGGCGCGATCCATGGCACATGGAGCGCGCGGGACGAGGCCGTCCAAGGCCGGATTCGACAGGGCAAACGAAGGCCGGCGAGAGCCCGGCTGAGCCCGCCGGGAGGCCCCTCGGAGAGCACGGGGACGAGCGCCAGCGAGGATCAGCGAAGGTGACTGCGGGGTCCGAGAGGACACTGCAGCAACTTTGCGGTATCGTGCCCTCATTCTCCCTCTGTGTCAGACCTCCTACCCCTGGACTCGTCCCCTTTGAGGTCTGAACCGCTAACCCATTGGAAAAGCACGTCGTAGTGCTTCTGCGCAGCCCCTTCCGGCGGGTTCGAGGGATCCCCACCGGCCCGTCGAGGGACCGGACCTCGGCCGTCGTAGGCCCCTTATGGCGAAGCCTGAAAAGTGCCGTTTCAAGGTGATTTTTTCTTCAGATGCCATGCCTCTGGGAAATCACCTGAAAAACGGTGCATCCTAGGCGATTTTAGACGTCTTCCGGCGAAGATTCCCTAGGATTCAGGCTCTCGCAGGGAATCTTGCGAGATCATGGGATTCCCTGGTGTCAAGGAGATTCCGGGGAATCTGTAAGATTGCGGGGAATCTAAGCGATTCCCGGGAATCGTGTCCTAGCAAGGGAATCTTTTTCCGGGACGTTTTCGGCCCGGCCCTTCGGTGCTATGACTCCCGACCTTGTCCCGGCGACCGAGTCGGGGCGCTCGTTGCGGCCTTCGGGTCGTCTGTCGCGTCGGGAGGCATAGCCTTGTTCGCAGAGATGAAGGGCATCGAGGACGTCAAGCGCGCCCGTCGCGCCGCGATGCGGTCGGTCGACTTGATCGACGCCGGCGCGATGAACCCGCAGGAGGTCGACTTCGCCCGCATGCTGTTCGGCGAGACCCAGGCCGAGGAGCGCCTGGCGCCGTTCGGGCTGCTCGACGACGGCGGGATCCTGGACGGCCTCGTGCGCCGGATCGAGGCGATGGTCCTGCTCGAGTACGAGCGCTTCCGTCCCGTGGCGGCCCTGGCCGACCACATCGAGATCCGGCTCCTGGAGCTCCAGGCCGAGCGGGACGACAAGGCCGAGCGTGGGGAGCTTGCGCTTCCCAAGGGCATGCCCCGCCATTCGCCGCGGCCGGAGCGCAAGGACACCGCCGAGCGCAACGCGCGCAACAGCCGCCAGGCCGCGGCGCGGCTCCTGGCCGTGCACCTGTCGCAGCGGGCCCTCTACGAGGGGCTGGGCCGGGCGCTCGAGACCCTGGTCGCCCGGCAGATGGCCGGCGAGTTTCCGAAGGATCCGGTGGCGGCCGACAAGATCGGCCTGCCGCTCGGGCATGGTCCGATCGCCATGGGTGCCGAGCACGTCGCGGCGGCCGACGTCGCGATCGCCCGGTTGCGCAAGCCCCACATGGCGGACCGGCCCCCTCGCGCGGACGTACCCTTCTCGGTCGCGATGGGCTGGGATGCGCCGGCGAAGACGGCGCACGAGCAGATGGCCGATGCCGGCCTTTTCGTCGAGATCCCGCAGCAGGCCGCCGAGTAGCCTGTTTTCAGGCTGTTTCGGCTATTTTCGGCCTGAGAAGCCTGTCACGATCCCGTCCTGCCGATTCGGCTGGCGAGGAGAGAGACCGTGACTGCGCAGAACCTTCCCGAGGCGGCCAAGCCGCGCGTCTTCCATCATGAGGGAAGGCGGCTGTTCCTGATCGACGGCGAGCCGAGGGTCGTCGACGTCGACCTTGCGACCGACCTCGATCGGGAGGGTGGGCGCTACATCAGGAAGCTGATCAAGCGGCATTTGGTCCGCTTGGAGTCCAAGGGCAAGCTCCTGTGTTTTCATGAGAAAGGTGAATTGGGCTATGGTAGCCCAATTGGTTCGGAGATCCTTCCCCTCCTACGTCAGGAGGGGCTGATCGCCTCTACCGGCGTGAAGCCGACGATCGCCTTCTTGAACAAGAGGCAAGCCGGCTGGATCGTGGCCAAGTCCGATACCGATGCTGCCGACGATCTGCTCGAGCAGCTCTTCGATCTTTATTATGCTTGGGAGGCTGGCACCCTGGAGCCGCCGAAGGCGCAGGACGCGCTCCCGCCGCCGGCGGACGAGCCTGCTCGTGGCGATCGCGTCGCGATCCTCAAGGACGGCGTCGCCTACCAGCTCGACGGCGGGGAGCTGAAGGTCGTCTCGACCTTCCTGTGGGACGCCGACCGCCACTGGGGGTCGGACGCGGTGGTCGAGGCGCATCGCTCCCAGCTCATGGCGCTGGGTCCGCTGCCTGTCGCCGATGGCGGCAGGGGCGTCCTCCTCAACCGGTTCCACGTCTAGGTCCTTGGGCTTCTTAGGATCGGACCGACGCGGCCCTCGTCCGGGTCCTGGAGGCGCTGGGCGCCCATATTGACGGCCACCTTGCAACACGAGCGTCGCGCCAAAAGGGCCACCGGTTCTCACCGATGGCCCTGGCCTCTCGTGCTGGATCAGATAACGGGACGCGCCATCCGCCCGGCTGTGTCCGCCTCGCGGACATAAGGATCGGCATTCTCATCGAAACGCGTCCAGCCGGCGGCACGATAATCGGCCTCGCGGGTCGAGCGATCGATCGGCGTCGCGCCATCAAGAATGGCTTGGACGGTGGACTCGTGCTCCTGCTCGGTGCGGACGGAGACGACGGATCCGCCACGGCGAACCGTTTCGGCGTAGTAGTGCGCCTCGTCCTCGTCATGGCCTTCTTTCACGAAGGAACCGACGAGACCGCCGGCGGCGGCGCCCGCGACAGCACCCGCCGCGGTCGAGGCCAGCCAGCCGGCTGCCACGACCGGTCCGATGCCAGGGATCGCGAGAAGGCCCAGGCCGGCCAGCATGCCAGCCGCGCCGCCTACGCCGGCGCCGATGCCGGCGCCTTCGGCGGCGTTGGTCTCGCCGTCGCCATCGCGGCCGACGATGCTGATGTCGCCGCTCGAAACGCCGGCGGCCTCAAGCTGCTCGACGACCGAGCGGGCGGTGGTATGGCTGTCATAGGCGCGGGTGAGGGTACGGGTCATGTCGTTCTCCAGTTTTCGAGGTGCGAGCGGCACGGATCAGTTGCGGGTGATGTTGCCGCGGTAGTCCACGGAGACATTGACCTTCGCGCCCGAGTGGGTCGCCGAGCCCTTCCAGATGCCGTTCTCGTCCTTCTTGAGAGCGCTGACATTGGAGTAGCCGTTGGCTTCGAGCCGGCTCTTGGCCTGGCCTTCGGTGAAGCTGTTGGCGCCCGGGAGCGGGGCGTTCTTGTCCGCGTCGGCCTTCGGCGCGGGCATCGGAGACATCGTCGAAGTCTGGGCCATGGCACCGAAGGACGTGGCGGACGCGATCAGTGTGGCGATGAGCAGCTTCTTCATGGGATCTCCGTTGGCAGGGGCGGCGGTCGCCGCAGTCCCACCCCAACGGCGAATCGGAACGACAGGTTCCGACCCTGATCACGGGCGCGTGAGGAGCGGACCGGCATCGGCGCAGTGCTAAGGGTGTCTCGCCGGAACATGACCGCCCGCAGGCCGTTTCCCCGCTGACTTCAGCAGGAGCATCCCGTGAGCATCTTCGACAGCATTAAGAAGGCCATCTTCGGCGAGGCCAAGGCCGGCACGGCCGCGACGCCTGACGCCGCGCCCGTTCCCGGTGCCGTTGTGCCGCCCTCGACCACCTCGACATCCCCCGCCTCGACGCCGGCCGGCACCGCCGGCGCCGCGTCCACGACCGGGGTGGGATCGGCCTCCCCAGCAGGGACGGTCGACGTCGCCCCGATCTTAGACAAGGCCGTCCAGGACAGCGGGCAGCAGCTGAATTGGAAGACCTCGATCGTCGACCTGATGAAGGCCCTGAAGCTCGACAGCAGCATCGCCGCCCGCAAGGAGCTCGCCCACGAGTTCGGGTACACCGGCGACATCAATGACAGCGCGACGATGAACGTCTGGCTGCACAAGGCCGTCATCAAGAAGCTTTCCGAGAACGGCGGCAGGGTCCCCGCCGACCTGCTCGACTGACCGGCGGCCAGCCGTTCCTTGCGACAGGCCAAAGCCCGCCGTGCGCACGCGGCGGGCTCTTGGTGTGAATGACGGCTTTGCGTCGGCACGTGCGCAGCCGTTCTGAGGTGGAGGAACCAGATGCCGGAAACTACGATCCTGCGCCGATGGGCGTCCCGCATTCGAACGGAAAACCGGGCGGCCTACACCGACTACGTCCGACGAACCGGGGCCGCTGATTACGGCGCCACCGAGGGGAATCTCGGCTTCCAGATGCTGCTGCGGGATCTCGGCGATGGCACCACCGAGGTCGTCACGCTGTCCTGGTGGACGTCGATCGGGGCGATCGAGGCGTTCGCCGGAGAGCGCTGCGAGCTGGCCCGCTACTATCCCGAGGACGACCGCTTCCTGCTGGAGAAGCCGGAGGCGGTCGAGCATTCCGAGGTCGTGATGGGCGGGCTTCCGCGGTCTCAGGAGCCGACGGGCACCTGCTGCCGTTCGTGACAGGGAGGTCCTGTCGGACGCATCGAAATGCCTACTGCGTGAGAATGGATGTCGGAGGTCGCGGGCGCAGGTTCAGGCCAAGACGAGTCGTCATGGGTCGAATGCACCGGCTACCGAGAGAAGCGATCCTGATGCGATGAGTGCCCTCCTGGCGGATTGCCGACATCCATCAACAAACGCTCGGTGCGGGCGTCCTCGATGCGGTTCACCAGACGCGAGGCCTCGTGCATGTCGCGCACCGTCTTGGTCATGGTGACGCAGGACTGGACGAGCATGACCACGCCCATGCCGAGATAGCCCTTGGCCCACCAGTCGAGCGGCAAGAACAGGATGCCGGCGCCGACCATGACGGCCGCGGCGAGGAAGGACGCATAGGTGAAGCTGACCCAAGCACCGCTATGGGGTTGCGAATTCGGGTTCATCATGTGTCTCCGTCGATTTGAGAGAATGGGATCAGTCGGACGTCGTTAGGCGGTCTTGGCGACCTGGCTGCGCAGGCGGGCGAGCACGTCCTCGGCCGTCGGCTTCAACCTTGGGCCGTACCCCCGCGCCGCCAGCTTTTCGGTGACGGAAGCGGTCGCGGCGCCGTCGAGTTCTTCGAGCGCCAGATCCGCCGCTTCGGCCTGCGTCTGCCGCTCGCGCAGGCGTCGCAGCGTCTGCTCGGCATCCGCCAGCGTCGCCTCGTGGGTCTGTGCGCCCTCGACACGGCCGCGCCGCATGTCGCGGACGGCCTCCGAGGCACGCGCCAGGCGGCGGCCGCGATCAAGCTCCGCGATGCGCATCTGCGCCTGGGCGACGTGACGCCGCAGCCTCAGGATCTCGGCGGCGAAGAGCGCCTGCGCCGTAGCGGCGGCATCGCGATCGGCCTCGCGCGCGGCAACTGCTTCCGCCCCTTCATGGGCGAAAAGCTCTTCGCCCGCATCCAGCGCGGCACCGACGCGCAATTCCAGCTCCGCGATCCGCGCCTTGGTGGCGTCGAGGCGGACAGTTTCCTGCTGGTCCTGTGCGATCGCCACCGCGAGCGCCTTCTTGGCGCGGTCGAAGGCGGCGGTTGCGTCGCGGAGTTGCTGATCGAGGATCAGCAGCGCGTTTCGGTCGGCTACAGACTCACCCGCCTCGGCGACGCCGCCACGGAAGAGGGTCACAAACATCTTGAACATGGCTGGCTCCCTGTTATGAACGTTGTTCACGAACACAGAGATGCCACGATTATGAACGACGTTCAAGCAATATTTTGAACGTAGTTCAAGAATGAGAGGAGAGATGGGTAAGACGACAGAACGCCGCGATCGGCAGCGTGAAGCCCTCGTGCTGGCAGCAGAGCAGGCCATCTCGGAAAGAGGGCTCGCGGGCCTGAAGGCGCGCGATCTCGCTGAGGCCATCGGATGCTCGCTGGGTGCGATCTACAATCTCGTGCACGATATGGACGAGCTCGTACTTCGTGTCGGTTCGCGCACGCTGGCGCGGCTAGACGCAGCCTTGGCCGAAGCCACAAGAGGAAGAACACCAGGCTCCGACGGCGATGCGACCGACATGTTAGTCGCGATTGCGTTGACCTATAGCAGCTTCGCTCGCGAGAACCTGCAACTCTGGCGTACTCTGTTCGAGCATCGCATGGCGGAAGGGGCTAGCGTGCCGGAATGGGCGATCACCGAGCAGATGGCGATGTTCCGCTACATCCTGGCGCCACTCCGGGCGCTACAGCCTAGGGCGAGCGAACCGGACCTCACCCTGCTGAGCCGAACCCTGTTCTCGGCGGTCCATGGGGTGGTCGTGCTGGGCCTAGAGGAGAAGTTTGTGGCCGTACCCGCCGCCGCTCTCAACGGCCAGATTGAAGCTCTTGTGCGCGCGATCGGCAAAGGGCTGACGCCGAGCGCATAGCCCCGAAGAATGAGCCTCACCTGCCGAGCGAGCTGCCATGAAGTAATCTGGATCTCGGGCGCGTCCACGCTATACTCAGAAGGCTCAGCAGTTCACATTCGCCTTTCACACAGCAACCCAAGCGGAAGTCGAAAAATCCTTTATAATTCAGTATTTAGGTAGCTCTACTGGAGGCTCGAGTCCTCTCCTGGGCTAATCGCTGAAACGCCTGTGAAGCTGGGACAGTCGGCCCCACAATTGATCAGTCCCCGCCCTCCCCTTTTTTGCCGGTTCAACATCTGATTGATAATGGCGCTTAGCGTCCGATCGATGAGAGAGCGTCGCTTCGTGCGAGTGGCTAAAGGCGGCTCGATAGATTCTCCTCTTGCACGACAGTCCGCACAAAGGTAGGTTACAGACGTCTGCAGGTGTGAGTCTTCGTCCCCGAAATCGATTATATTTCAAACCGTTGATGGCGATCGGGGGTTCAAGTCCCTCTCCCGCTACCACTTCCCTCCCAAGCAAACGAGCGGGCTGGAAGCTGGCACGCTCCGGAATCGCAAGTGAATGCCTGTCGCATTCGCGTGCAGCGCGCTTCGTCTGCTTTCAACGGCGTACAGGTGCTGCGGCGGCTCCTGGCAGCCTCGCCGCAACAACAGCGCTATTTTCGGCTCTTTCCTTTGGCTTTGGCGACGATGGCCGGTTCGTCGGTCAGAGCACCGCGCCGGTCTGCTTTTTCGCCAGGGCTGCCGTCCATGTTTCCCATCATGGAATCGGCTGCGGTCGCGGCATGAGCACGAACGTCGTCGGCATTGGCGACGCGATCCGCTTCTGAATAAGCGGGCCGCGCCTTCCGAAGGCGAACGCCCGGACCCTCGCCATTCTCGGGGACGATCAGCGCGCCTGCCTCGCGGAGGGCCGAGAGGACGGCGTTCAATGTATCTGTGCGACCGCCGACCTGTTCGAGGCCGGCCGCCTCCATGTTGCGAATGGTGCCGATTGCGACCTTGGCGCGAGCGGCCAGGTCCTTCTGCTCCATGCCGAGCAGCGCCCGAGCAGCACGAATTTGATTTCCAGAGACTAACATTTGTCTCTTGTAGTCAAATTCATGCTCTTTAGCAATATCTCAAGGCTCGATATGGTGACCAGGGTCGAGATTCATGACACCCGGCGCCCGATATGGTCCGACGGCATCAGCCCTGCAAGCAGGCGCGCAGCAGGAAGAACGGCCGGAACCCGTCGGACAGGATCGGCGGGCCGCCATAGGCCCGCAGTCGCGGTATCGGTGCCATGGCCTCGAACTCCCGCGGCCGGCCGCGCTTGGATCAGCGGCAGATCACTTCGCCTTCGCCAGCAGGTCGGCCAGAACCGTCCTGGCCTTGCCCGGCGCCTTGGCGGCGACGGTGGTCGCAGCCTCGAGATTGGCCGGCTCGCCAACCACGATCACCGCCACCATGCCCATGCCGTAATGCGGCTTGCAGCGCACGCCGTACACGCCGGCCTGCTTGAACGTCACATCCATCGGCTCGTTCAGCTTGCTGGCGAAGGGCTCAGCCCCGGCCGGCAGCATGTCCGGAATGGTTGCGGCATCATGGCCCTTGTCCGTGGGAACGAACTTGACCGTGTCGCCCGGCGCGATCTTCACCAGGGCTGGCTCGAACACCATCGCACCTGCGGCGCCCTTGTTGAGCATCTTGACCTCGACCTCGGCGGCACTCGCGCCGGTGATCGCCAACGCCATCACGGCGCCGGTGAGAAGGATCCTGAACATCTGCGTCTCCGTTGCGGTTGCGAGCGCATGAGCACTCGCCTCAACGCAGCACTAGACGGTGCGAAGGTTCCCGATATTGCGCTGGCGCAAACGGGGCGAGGGTCGGGATGGCGCGCGGAAGAGGCCCTGCCACAAAGCGATCATGCCGAAAAAATGCGGCCAGCGGTCCCGTCACCGCCGACGCCCTGGGCCGCCCGACCGCTGGTTATGATCCCGCGGCTCCGCCCGAGACGGGGCCGCAATAGATGTCGTAGATCACCGAGATCACGCGTCGCACATCGTCATTGGCGAGGCTGTAATAGACCGCCTTGCCGTCCCGCCTCGTGGCGACGAGCTGATCGAGGCGCAGCCGCGCCAGTTGCTGCGACACCACAGGCTGTCTGAGGCAGAGGAGGTTCTCCAGCTCCGTCACGGTGCGCTCGCGCTCGGCAAGCAGGCAGAGCAGCAGCAGGCGGTTCTCATGCGAGAGCGCCTTCAGAAAATCGCTCGCCTGGCGCGCCTTCCGCTTGAGCTGCAACAGCTCGGGCGGGAAGTCGGCATCGTCGCCCTGTTCGATTCCGGACGCGTTCGGGACGATCGCAGCCATCCTGTCTCCAGCTTCGCGCCTGATTGAGTTCGACCTGCTCCATGCCAGTTGGCAGAGGGCCGGGCAAACCCAAAACAAGCCGGGGGCGAAACTCGGCCACCCGATCGGGGCATGAAGCGCGGTCGAAGGTCGGAAACGAGACGGTAACCAGTCCGGAGCGAAACCCCGGCCCTGCGTCCCGTCCGCGACCAGTCCGGTGGCGATGAGCGTCGAAAGGCCAGCGTGCAAGCGACTTGCGATTTGTCGATCAACGCTCTTGCGTGTACGGTCAAAAAAAAGAATCAGGAGGAAGCAATGCTTATCTGGGTCGGAATCGCCTGGTTATTGTGCGCTGCAGTATTTCTTGAGTTGATCGCACGCGCGCCGGCCCTCGAGTCCTGAGGAATGCTGGGCAGGCGGCGGAGGATGGTCCGACGCCGCAGATGACGGCTCGGGCGAACGGTCGTTGCGGCACAAGAAGTCGTTAGCGCTAGCACCAACTATCGATTGCGCTGGAGGGCAGCGCTCTTCATAGGCTCAAGCGCGGCTTTTTGGCTGTGGTGGCGTTTGGAGAGACCATGTCGATTCTGGCTGTCGATAGCCCCGGCGCGGCCCCTGCGGATCGCAGTTCGCCAAGAGTGGCGAGCCTGTCGCGCTTCATGGCGGCGCGCGAGCCTGGCTGGCATTCCCAATGGGCCTGGGACCATTACGAGGACACCATCATCGCCCTGTCTCGAGACCTCGGCCTGCGCCGCGTCTGCGAGATCGGTGGCGGCCGCGACCCTGCCTTCTCGGCCGATGAAGCCGCGCGGAACGGGTTCGACCTTATCGTCAACGACATCGACCCTGGCGAACTCGCCCTGACGCCCGCAGGGCTCGAAACCGCCTGCTTCGACATCACGGGCGATCTCTCGAAAGCCGAGGTGCGCCCCGGCAGCTACGACCTGATGATCTCGCGCATGGTGTTCGAGCACCTGCATGACGTTCGCAGCGCATGGGGGAACATCCACACGTTGCTCGCACCGGGCGGCGTGGCGCTCGCCTTCTTCCCGACCCTGTGGGCACCGGTCTTCGCGCTGAACCACATCCTTCCGGAAAAGGCGTCGCGCGCCATCGTGCATGCGCTGTTTCCCGCCCGGCGCGATGGCGGCGGCGATCCGAAATTTCCGGCCATCTACGACTGGTGCCGCGGCAATCCCAAGATCCTGACGCCGATGCTCAACGAAGCGGGCTTCGACGATATCCATGTCCAGCCCTTCTGGGGGCACGGCTATTTCGACCGGATGCCCGGCCTGAAGCAGGCGGACCACGCCTTCAACTGGCTCGCCGCCCGGACAGGCACGACCTTCTTCACCACCTACGCCTTCGTGATGGTCCGCAAGGCACGCGATTGAGGGCGTGCGCCGCGATGCGCCGCCTCCGACCCGGTCAAACCGCAGCGAAAGCCTTGCCGACGATCTGCTTCGCCTCGTCTTGAATGCGCGCCAGATGCGCCTCGTCGCGGAAGCTCTCGGCGTAGATCTTGTAGACCTCCTCGGTGCCGGAGGGCCGGGCGGCGAACCAGCCCTCGCCGGTCACGACCTTCAAGCCGCCGATCGGCGCGTCGTTGCCCGGTGCATGGCTCAGGATCGCGGTGATCGGCTCGCCCGCCAGTTCCTTCGTCTCGATCTGGCTGGGGGCGAGGTTCTTCAGCACGGTCTTCTGCGCGGCGGTCGCAGGCGCATCGACGCGCGCATAGCAGGGCTTGCCCAGCTCGGCGGTGAGCGCGTCGTAAAGCACGCCGGGATCGGAGCCGGTTTTCGCGGTGATCTCCGCGGCGAGCAGGCCGAGGATGAGCCCGTCCTTGTCGGTGGTCCAGACCGAGCCGTCCTTGCGCAGGAAGGAGGCACCGGCGCTCTCCTCGCCGGCAAAGCCGAAATCGCCCGAGATCAGCCCGTCCACGAACCATTTGAAGCCGACCGGCACCTCGACCAGCCTGCGGCCAAGCTTGGCTGCGACACGGTCGATGATCGCGCTCGACACCACCGTCTTGCCGATCGCGGCGTCCTTGCGCCAGCCCGGCCGGTTGGCGAAGAGATAGGCGCTCGCCGCCGCGAGATAGTGGTTGGGGTTCATCAGCCCGCTGCTGCGGGTGACGATGCCGTGCCGGTCGGCATCGGTGTCGTTGGCGAAAGCGACGTCGAACCTGTCGCGCATGCCGATCAGGCTCGCCATCGCATAGGGCGAGGAGCAGTCCATGCGGATCTTGCCGTCCCAATCGGCCGTCATGAAGCCGAAGGTCGGGTCGAGTTGCTTGTCGACGATGGTGGCGTTCAGGCGATAGCGGTCGATGATCGGCTGGTAGTAGTCCAGCCCGGCCCCGCCCAGCGGGTCGATGCCGATGGCGACGCCCGCCTGCGCGATCGCCTCCATGTCGACGATGGTGGCGAGATCCGCAACATAGCCGGTGATGTAGTCGTGCCGGCGGACATGCTCGCTTTTCAGCGCCGTCTCGTACGGGATGCGGCTGATGCCGGCCAGTTTCTCGGCGAGGAAGGCATTCGCCTTCTTCTCGATCCAGCCGGTGGCATCGGTATCGGCCGGCCCGCCATGGGGCGGATTGTATTTCAGCCCGCCATCGGCCGGCGGATTATGCGAAGGCGAGATCACGACGCCATCGGCACGGCCGGAGGACCGGCCCCGGTTATGCATCAGGATCGCGTGCGAGATGACAGGGGTCGGGGTGAAGCCGAGCTTCTCGTCGATCATCGTGGTGACGCCGTTCGCGGCGAAGACCTCGAGCACCGTCTCGAAGGCGTTGCGCGAGAGCGCATGGGTGTCGATGCCGAGGAAGAGCGGCCCGTCGGTGCCCTGCTCGCGGCGATACAGGCAGATCGCCTGCGCGATCGCGAGGATATGCGCCTCGTTGAACGACTTCGCGAAGGAGGAGCCGCGATGGCCGGACGTGCCGAAGGCGACCTGCTGGGAGCGCTGGGACGGGTCGGGCTGGTCGAAATAGGCTTTCTGCAACGCCGCGACATCGACGAGCATGGAAGGGTCCAGCCGCTTTCCGGCGTGGGGGCTCACGGTCTCGGTCATGAAGCGTCTCGGGTTGCAGGCCAGCCAATGCTGACGCCGTTATAGACGGCAGTTCTTCTGCACCGCGAGAAAAAAAGCCTGCCCGGCCATGACCGAGGGACAGGCTTCGGCGGCCCGAGCGTTCCGGGCCCGCGATATCAGCCGTCGATCAGCGGCGCCCGATCGGCAAGTTCGAGAAAGATCGCGGCGCAGCCGAGCCAGACGATGCCGAGCGAGATGAGCACGAGAAGACCCCCCGAGAGACGGGAGAGGTCTAGCGCGGCAGGGATTGCTCCCCGGTGGAAGCGATAGCTCGCATTTGAACCATCGGCAAAAATCGCTCAGCGTCCGGCCGGGATGATCGTCCAGCCGCCGCGCCACAGCCCGGCTTTCTCCCTTTTGGCCTCTTCCATGACTTCGGCGAGCCGGGACGCGGAACCATCGGCAGGCCGCGCCCAGCCCCGCCGGACCAGCGCCCTTGCCAGGTCATCATCGGCAGATGCCGCATCCTGCCCAACGCGGCAGTCGGCCGAAAACACGCCCTGCCCCAACGCTCGCCTCGGCCTGCAGATCAGGCTGCGGCCTGAAACCAGATTGTGCAGGGCCGCCCGCGCCTGCAGGCCGCAGGACCAGCGCAGTTCGCCGTCGCGGCAGACATCGCCTGCGGCCGGCCCCTCGACTTCGGCAATCTGCACCACCTCCTCGCCCTGGCGAAACGAGGTGCCGTCGACGGAGCGCAGCGGCAGCGGCGCCTCGAAAGCCGACAGCGCGCTGAGATCGCCCCCGATGCGGCTCTTCTGATCGACGGCGGCCGCTGCCTCGATGCGCTCTATGCGCTTGTCGGTCGCCGGGGCCGGAATAGCCTCAACAGAGCGCGTGACCACCGCCTTCGCAAGGGGGGCCGGACGTTCGTCCAGAGAGGCCAGATCGAAGAGCATGACGATGCAGGCCGCCATTGCCACCACGATGATCGCCACAGGATAAGCCGCGCCCCGGCGGAGAAGCGCCTTGCGCATCCGGACCATGAAAAGCGGTGTCTTCAACGCAGGACCCAGCCTAAATCGCGGCACGCAGAGCGCAGCAGCCCGGTGATGATCTCATACTTTCCGGGCCGCCCGAAAGTGACAATGGCGGGCGGCTCCCCGGCCCGGAAACCTTGATGCCGTTCGCCTCTCGCGCTGCCGACCAAGGCAGGGTAATGGACCGGAGACGTTATGCCCCATTCCGCCCGGCATAGGGCGATCCGGAGCGCCGAGACCGATGCCTTCCCGCCTCATCACACCATTGATCATGGCCGGCGGTGCCGGGACCCGGCTGTGGCCCCTGTCGCGCGACTCGATGCCGAAGCAGTTCATCTCCCTGCTCGACGACGGTCGCTCGACCTTTCAGGCGACGCTGTCACGGGTGACAGGCGAAGGCTTCGACCGCCCCGTCGTCGTCACGAGCAACGATTTCCGTTTCCTGGTGGCGGAGCAGATGCGCGATATGGGCGTGACCGGAGACATCGTGCTGGAGCCGGAACGTCGTGATTCCGCCGCGGCCATCGCGGTCGGCGCGTTGCTGATTTCCCGCCGGGACGAAAAGGCGCTGTGCCTTGCGCTGGCGGCCGATCACGTCATCAATGATGGCGAAGCCTTCCGCCGCGACTGCCGGCGCGCCGCCGATCTGGCGATGGACGGCCCCATCATGACCTTCGGCATCGTCCCCACCGAACCGGCGACCGGCTACGGCTATATCGAGCCGGGCGATGCGATGGGCGTCGAGGGAGCGAGCAAGGTCGCGCGCTTCGTCGAGAAGCCCGATGCGCAGACCGCCCGCGGCTATGTCGAGCAGGGTTTCCTCTGGAACAGCGGAAACTTCGTCTTTGCCGCGGACCGCATGCTCTCGGAGCTGGAAGCCCTGGCACCGGAGGTCCTCGCGGGGGCGGCCAGTGCGCTGGCCGGCGCAATACCGGACCTGGATTTCCTGCGGCTCGACGCCGAAGCCTTCGCCCAGACCAGGAAGGTCTCCATCGACTATGCCGTGATGGAGAAGACGCGGCACGCCGGCGTGCTCCGCGCGAGCTTCGACTGGTCGGACGTCGGCAGCTGGGACTCGCTCCAGGCGATCCGCCCTCAGGACGAAGCCGGAAACGTCCTGGACGGGCCGGTCGTGGCGATCGCGACCCAGGGTTCGCTGATCCGCAGCGACGAGGTCCTGACCGCCGTGATCGGCCTCACGGATGCGGTCGTCGTGGCGACGCGCGATGCCGTGCTCGTGACCACCAAGGCCCGCGCCGGCGAGGTCAAGGGCCTGGTCGAGCGGTTGAAGAAAGAGGGGCGGCGCGAGGCGACGGAGCATCTGCGCATGTACCGTCCCTGGGGCTGGTACCAGCGCATCGATCTCGGCCCGCGCTTCCAAGTGAAGCGCATCACCGTCAAGCCGGGCGGCATGCTCAGCCTGCAGAAGCACTTTCACCGCGCCGAACACTGGGTCGTCGTCTCGGGTACGGCCGAAGTGACGCTGGATGGAACCGTCTCCCATATCCACGAGAACGAGTCGATCTATCTGCCGATCGGGTGCACACACCGCCTCGCCAATCCGGGCAAGATTCCGCTCGAGCTGATCGAGGTTCAGGTCGGCTCCTACACGGGGGAAGACGACATCGTGCGGATCGAGGACGTCTACAGCCGCGCCTGACGAGCACTGCGGGGCCACGCTCCTTGGCACGGCGGAAGGCGGAGCTGGCGCGCGACACCACTTTTTCTCGCACTCGGCCAGGTTCCACGCTACACTTCGCACCTGCAACATTGGCGCGCCAGAGAACGGGAAGAAGACCGCGATGAAGATCGTGATGGTTGGGTCGGGCTATGTCGGCCTCGTTTCGGGTGCCTGCTTCGCCGATTTTGGGCATGACGTCGTCTGCGTCGACAAGCATGAGGGCAAGATCGCGGCGCTGAAGCGCGGCGAAATCCCGATCTTCGAGCCCGGGCTTGCCGAAATCGTCCGCAACAATGTCGCGGCGAACCGGCTTTCCTTCACGACCGAACTCTCCGGCGCCGTCGCCGGTGCCGATGCCGTGTTCATCGCGGTCGGCACGCCGTCCCGCCGCGGCGACGGTTTCGCGGACCTGTCCTATGTCTACGCGGCAGCCCGGGAGATCGGCCAGGCGCTGAGCGGGTACACCGTGATCGTGACCAAATCGACGGTCCCCGTGGGGACCGGTGACGAGGTCGAGCGGATCGTGCGCGAGATCAGGCCGGACCTGTCCTTCGCCGTGGTCTCGAACCCGGAATTTCTGCGCGAAGGCGCAGCCATCGCCGATTTCAAGCGGCCGGACCGCATCGTCATCGGAACCGAGGATCCACGTGCCCAGCAGGTGATGGCGGATATCTACAGGCCGCTCTACCTCAACAGCGCGCCGATCCTGAACACCAGCCGGCGCACGGCCGAGCTGACGAAATATGCGGCCAACGCCTTCCTGGCGACCAAGATCACCTTCATCAACGAGATCGCCGATCTCTGCGAGCAGGTCGGGGCGAATGTCCAGGACGTGGCGCGCGGCATGGGGCTGGACAATCGCATCGGCGGCAAGTTCCTGCATGCGGGGCCGGGCTATGGCGGCTCCTGCTTCCCGAAGGACACGCTGGCGCTGATCAAGACGGCGCAGGATTACGGCACGCCCTCGCGCATCGTCGAGACCGTCGCGGCGGTGAACGACCAGCGCAAGCGGGCGATGGGCCGCAAGGTCGTGGCCGCCTGCGGCGGGTCGGTTCGCGGCAAGACGATCGCCGTGCTGGGCCTGACCTTCAAGCCCGATACAGACGACATGCGCGATGCGCCGTCGATCTCCGTCGTCACGGCGCTCACCGATGCGGGAGCGAGCATCCGCGCCTTCGACCCGGAGGGCATGGAGCAGGCCAAATCCGTGCTGCCGGCCGGCGTGACCTATTGTTCAGACGCGTATGAGTGCGTCAGCGGCGCGGATGCCGCGGTCATCGTGACCGAGTGGAACATCTTCCGTGCGCTGGACCTCGGCCGCGTCAAGTCGCTGATGGCCGAGCCGGTCCTGGTGGACCTGCGGAACATCTACCGGCCGGAGCAGGTGCGCGAGAAGGGCTTCGTCTACGCGGATATCGGCCGCGGCATCCTGGAGCCCGCGAAGGCCGGCGCCGCAAACGCCGCCTGAACGTGGCGGGCGGGAGACAGCAAATGCCGCCTCTCGACCAGCGTCCGCTGCAGCGCCGGTCCACAGCCATGCTGACCCGGCGCGAGACCTGCGCCGCCCTGCTGGCGATGGCGGGCTCGAGCACGGCCGCTTTGGCGCAGGGCGACAGTCTGGCCCAGATCGCCGCGCGCAAGGGCATCCGCTTCGGCTCGATGGTGAATGCCAGGCATCTCGACGATCCGGCGCTGAAGCCCATCATCGAGCGGGAATGCGCCATCATCGTCCCCGAGAACGAGATGAAGTGGCGCTTCGTTCAGTCCAGCAAGGGAAATCTGGACTTCCAGCCCGCCGACAGGATCGCGGCCTTCGCGTCCGAGGGGCGGATGGCCATGCGGGGGCACACCGCCGTCTGGTACAACGGCGTGCCCAAATGGGCGGCTGCCGAGATGGAGGCCTCCCGCAGCTTCAAGCCAGCGCTCGACTATCTCCAGGCGGTCATGGCGCATTACCGCGGCCGCATCCTGGAATGGGACGTCGTCAACGAGGCGATCGATCCGCGCAGCGGCCGGCCCGACGGCCTGCGCGACTCGGTGCTGTTGCGAACGGGCGGGCCGGGCCATATCGCCGAATGCTTCCATGCCGCGAAGGCGGCCGACGACAAGGCGAAGCTGTTCTACAACGATTTCGGCATCGAATATCACTGGCCGGATGTCCTCGCGCGGCGCACCGCCCTGCTTAGGTTGATCGAAAGCCTGAAGAAGGGCGGCGCCCCGGTCGAGGGCATCGGCATCCAGGCGCATCTGAAGGTCGGCAACAACTTCGTCGAACCGAGCTGGCGCAACTATCTGAAGGAACTCGCCGGCTTCGGGCTGCCGATTTCGATCACGGAACTCGATGTCGATGACACCCGGCTGCCCGCCGATCCCGAGCAGCGCGACGCCGCAGTCTCGGACCATCTAAGACGTTTCCTCGACGTCACGCTGGACGAGCCCGCGATCAAGACGCTGCTGACCTGGGGTCTGTCGGACAGGTATTTCTGGGTGACGAGCTTCTTCCCGCGCCCGGACAAGCTCCCCTCGCGCGGACTTCCCTACGATCTCGACATGCGCCCCAAATCGATGCGCGCCATCTTGGCGCAGGCGTTGCAATCGGCAAGGTCGCGAAGCTGATGGAGACTGGTCTGCCGGACAACGCTGTCACGAGGCAGAACGCGCCCCGCCAGACCGGTGCAAGTCTAAGCTCTATCGCCTTGATGCCGGGACCGCATGGTCAGCGCCCGAGATATCCGCAGCGCGACCGAGGCCCACTCGAACTCCTTCGCCCATTCGCGCGCAGCCGTTCCCATCTTCTCACATAGGTCCGGATCGGCTAGGAGCCGCCCGAGTGCAGCTTCCAATGCATCGACATCATCGACCGGCACGAGAATTCCGGTTTTTTCGTCGACGATGGAGTCGATCATACCGCCGACAGCCGTGCCGACGGTGGGTAGGCCTGCACGCGCGGCTTCGATGACGGCGATCCCAAAAGGCTCGACCCGACTTGGCAGACAGAAAATGGCAGCCTCGCCGAGCAACGCCGCAATTTGCGTTGGCGCGATCCTGCCAAGAGCGATGACACCCTGCACGTTAGCAATGTCCGGATTGCATCCGGCGATGATCAGGCGCGCATCGGGCCGTTGTTCGCGCAGCCGTTTGAAGGCCGACAGAAGCGCGGGCCCGCCTTTCCTTTCCCAGTCGATCCCCACAAACAGGATGTTACCTGAGCGGTATCGATCAGCGGCGCAGGAAGCAGGTGCCGGACTATTGGCTCCGATCCTGACGTTCTCGATCGAGCGGGAATCGATTCCGTAGTCATTCCGCAACGACGTCACGACATGTTCGGCGCAAACTAGGATCTTGTCTGCGGATTTGTAGAGTTTTCTTTCCTGCTTCAGAATCGGCACATTGCCGTGCTCCGGATCGATGGCACGGTTCATCCTGTTCAGGATTGTGTTGTCGGTATAGATCACCAACGGCACGCCATCGACCTTGGCGTTGAATAGACCCTGGGTCTGGAGTATCGCGACCAAATTAGGGGTATTTCTTGCTTTGTTGCGAACAATATAACTGGCAAGTCCGAAGAAAATCGGAGTCTTGATGATTTTTTCCGTCAGCGTCTTTCTGTCAAAGGCTGCACGGAAACCGTACGCAAAAACAACACCGAGATAGCAAAGCCCAAGTAAAAACAGGTTTTTCCTGATGATCGGATAAACCCTGATCGCCTCGATCGCGTGATTGGGGAGGTGCGGGCCGAGTTCACGCAGCAAGGCGTCGTTGGTGTAGGAGAAACTGTTCACCTGCGCGAACAGGATGGTCGGCTTGGATGTCGGGCTCTCGCTCATTCAGGACGACCGCCCATCGGCGCCGTTCAGGCCGGCATTCTCCTTCGCCCAGAAGTCGCTACGCGCGGCATCCGCGGTTTCGTAGGCGCCGTAGGCGACGAGAGGCACGCCCGTCTTGATCGGAACGGCCGGGTTGCCCGCCACGATCGTGCGGAACGGGACATCCTTGACCACGACGGAGCCCGCACCGACAATGCACTCGTCGCCGATCGTGACGCCCGGCATGATCAGGCTGCGGGCACCGATGAAGCAGTTCTTGCCGATCCGCGTGTGGCGATACATGCCCCGTGTCCGATCATGAGCGAGAATGGCGACGTCGAAAGCGATGTATGTGTTCTCGGCGACGTGCACGCCCTTCGGATAGGTCTTGTCGAACCTGGTGCTCAGCGAGAACTGTACCGAGGGATGGATGTCCATTCCCCAGAATTTCGTCAGCATGGTCCTTTTCACCGCAACGACGATATTTCGCACCCGCAAGAACTTGTTCAGGTCCAAAACCGCCTCCGTCGCCAGCAGATCGCATTTTCTAAAGCATGGATGGTGCGATGCAGCAAGCCGACGAGATGTCGAGGAAGTTCCCTTGCGAAACGCGACTTCCGAGGGCCGCGCCGCAAGGGGGAATCGTCATGGAAGCGTGTGCGAGCCCTCGGCTCGACAAAGGGCGAGGATGCTACTCGACGCGCGGCAGATCCGGGAATTCGCCAACGCTGCTGAAGGCGAGAGCCACGGCCGAGCTGGCAAAGCCGGATTGCGCCATCTGCGGGCGGAAGGCGCCCGAGCCGGTCGCCGCCGGCTCGGCAGGCGAGAAGTATTCCCAACTGGCGACATCGAGCGGGAACGTCAGCTTGCCAGTGAGCGGGGCAGGCGCAGCCGCAAACATGTCCTGCCGCGCGGTGGCGATCACGGTATTCTCTGCGGGCAAGGGCATGCTGTCGGCAGGCTTCGCTATTGGGCCGCCCTCGACCGACGGGGGGCGGATGGCAGGGCGCGTCAGGCGCGCGGGTCGCGTCGATACTGCGACCCAATACTGCGGATCGTTCACCGACTGCCGTTTCAGCCAGGCGTAGCCGGTACGATTCCAGGGCACGATCGCCGGACGCCGGTTGTCGAGGACGAAATCACCGCGATCCGTCCGTACGGTCAGCACCAGATGCCCTTCGCCGAACGACGTCCGCACGACGGCGAGTGACAATGCGCCCATCGGGTAGCCCATCTTGATCAGGGCATCGCGCTTCTGGACGGCATAGTCGTTGCAATTGCCGAAACGGGTGTCGAGCGACCAGTCGAAACCGCCCTTGGCGAGATCGGGCGCGATCGCCGCATTGATCCGATCGTTGACCTGCTGCAGATCGCCCCATGTGCGCGCATCCAGGGATATCGAGCCCCCGGAGGCCGCGCCGCCTTTGCACTGGCCTTCATAAGCCTTGCAGAACTGCAGAAAGGCGAGCGGAGCCAAGGTCGGCTCCGTATCCGCCAGGGCCGTCGCGGAGGGAAGCTGGCGTGGCTGCGGCACGGTTCCCGCGTGCGGATAGGCGTGAGCCGCAGTCGAAGCCAGAGCCAGAGCTCCCACGATGAACAACTGACGGGCGGCTTGTTTCATGCCTCGCTCCTGGACCGGGAACGAAGCTATATCTGGCGAATTTCAATCGAATTCAGGAATAATACCTGAGTTTATCGGCCATTTTCACTGCCGATTAACCGACGAATACTATTTCAAAATACCCTGAAATCGTTGACTCATTGTTAGCCTTGTTGGCTGTGCGCAGGGGTGAAACCGAGCAGGACCGTCCGATTTCCGTACAGATTCGCGGCAATCACGCAATCGCGGAGGGAAACGCATTAACACAAGCTTCGGAATTGCTCGGAGGCCGCTTTGGGTTCGACGTGGCAACAGCGGAAACAGTTGGTTAGCGGCACGGCAGCCTCGCGCCCTTGACTTGACTGTCCGCAGAACCACCTCCTTGGATATCGAACTGGAGGCCGGGACGTGAAGCGCCTGATGATCTTGGCAGCCAGCGCTGCTCTCGCTGGCCTTCCCGCGTTATCTGGAGCGCAAGCGACGGCTCCATTGTCGGCCAAGGACCGGGAGGCGATCCGCTTGCACAGGAAGCGCGATCTCGATCGCTACCAGCAGCGGCGCGACCATCCGCAGACAGCGCCGATCGAGTCGCAGCGGTCGCGGCCTATCCCGCCGGCGAGCCCGAATTCGCAGGTCGTTCCGAACCGCTGAGAGCTGTCCGCGGCTCACGCTCGGTGCGCCGATCATCCCTATGCCCCTCGGCTCGCGACGGGCGGTCAAGTCTGGCGAGGCCGGCGGCCATCAAGGCAGCGAATGTCACGGCATATCCGGGAATCTGCAGGGAAAAGTCGATAGAGGAATGAAGCAGGCCGAGCAGGCCGACACAGAAGGCCGCGATCACGCTGCTGCGCCGACCCGTCAGGCTCGAGCGCCCCAATGCGACCAGCGCTCCCGCGAAGACCGCGAAGACAAGCCCTGCGGCCGGCAGCCCCATCTCCGCGGCCATTTCGAGTGGCGTCGAATGCGCCCGGACCCAGATTCCGGCCGATCCGAGTTCCGCAGGACGTCGCGACGGGAAGAAGGCCTCGAAGGCTCCCAATCCGATGCCGAAGACAGGATAGTCGGCCACAATATCGGCGACGCGCGAATAAACCTGGAGTCGTCCCTGGTCGGCGAGGCCGCGCTGATCGATCCGCGCGGCAACACCGCCGCCCCAGATCTCGATGAGCACGAGCAGGGCTCCGACCGCCGCGGCAGCACGCCATAAACCCACGCGCTTGGCCAGCGACCACCAATCGACCGACAGCGAAGCCGCCAGCAGCACGAGCACCGTCGTGAGCAGAAATCCGGCGCGCGAACCGGTTGCCGCGACGGCGCTGTAGCAGGTCAGGAATCCGCCCAGCGCCATCACCACCGCTCGCGGCGGCTGGCGCATCAGCGACCGGAGATTCTGCACCGCATCCATCCTGCGGCTGCTGCGAATACGCAGTTCGCGGATCAAAGCGAGCAACCAGATGATCGCCGCGCTGCCGAAATAGGTCGCGGCCGTGTTCCTGTTGATGAACGTTCCGGTGAGGTTGCCGAGATAGGCCTCCTTGTCCCGCCAGAGCAGGGCATGGGGCGCCAGGACCAGGGACGCAGCGCTGTAGAGAGCGTATGCAACCGCAGCCCGCCCGATGATGCGGGCGATCTGTCGATCACCCCCCTCTTCGGTTGCCATCACGAACGCCCTGAGGGTCGCCACCACAAACAGGGCGGCCGGCGCCAACGTCAGCAAGGGCGAGGTCGCGATCGTCGAGATGCGTGGATGCGGCTTCGTCTGCAGAAGCCTGGCCGCCTCGCTCCAGATCGGCGCGGCAAATGGGCCGTCCCAGACGGTCCACTGCAGGCACGCGACGCTCGCATAGACGGCAAAGGTCGCCAGTCCGATTCCGATCGGAAGGAGATGCCCCCTCCGGATCCCGGAGTAGTCGGCCGTCACCAGACTGAGCGCCAGAAGGACCGTCCATAGCGCGACCCAGACCGCATCCAGCGAGCCGAACGGCAGCGGCGCCAGCGCGAACACAGCGAGCGCGAGCCCCCGCGAACAGCGATGAGCGGTTTCCACCGCGATATCCTCCCTCGGCGCGGCCAGCGGCGCCCTGCCCGCTTCCGGGTCTTCGTTTATCGCCTAGCCGATCGGCTGCCAGCGAACACATTGATGCAGGCCGAAGCCATGGCGGATATGAGCAGCCAGCCTGCTCGGCAACCGGCCGAGCCAGTGCCGCGGGAGGCCTTCGCAGGGCCGCCCACGGCGCATCTGGCCGAGCTGGCACCGGGAATCCGGTCTCCGGCGTTGATCTGCGCCCGCCCGAAGGCCGCAGCGATCAGCGGCTGTACCCCTTCAGAATGATGCGAGCGGCATCCGCATCGCTGACCGTATTGCCCGTAAGCTGCAGCAACTGCAGGAACTTGGTCAGCTCGACGGTCTGGGCATTCGAGACGAACAGAATATCCTTGTCGCTCATCGGGAACTTCGTCGCGAGGAAGTAGCCCTGCGGATCGCGTAGATTGACCCGATAGATGACCGGCACCTGCTCGCGCGGATAACCGCTGGTGTCATACCCCATGAGCTGGAGCGTCCGCCGATTTTCCATGCGGTACAGGAAGGTCTGCGCCGGATCGCCGCGGGAATCGAGGATACCGCCGGCGCGGCCGACACCTTGCGTCAGGGTCAGGGTCTCGGCTTCGAAATTGATGAAGCCGTTCTGCCCCGAGGCACCCAGCGCCATGAAGGATCGCGTCAGGCGGGAGATACTGAGCACATCGCCGGGCTGGACATAGATGTTGTTGCGCGGCTCGTTCACCAGGCGATTGAAATAGATCATCCGGGTGAGATTGCCGCGTTGCAGGGTCACATAGGTCTCGTAGGGCGGCCATTTCGACCCGCCCGCCCGCGAAATCACATCCAGGATGCGATCGCTCGAACGCGACAGCGGGAAGCGCGAGGGCGCGGTCGCGTCGCCTGTCACCGTCACCAGTGTGGAACGCGATTCCTGCAGGGTGACCACGGCCTGCGGCTCGATCGCGCGATTGCGCAACCTGGCCTCGATCACCTCCTTGACCTGGCCCGGGGTCTGGCCTTGAGCTTTCACGGCTCCGGCGAACGGCACCTGGATCATGCCGTTGCGATCGACTTCCTGGACCGGAAGCGTCACGAAATTGCCGGCGCGCGAGCCCGCTTCGGCCGGAATGAAGAGGCCACCGGCCGCCGCCTCGAAAATCGTCACGTTGACGAGGTCACCGACACCGAACAGCAGCGTCGGCTGGCGGTTGCTCAGGCTCGCGAAACTGTCGCCCTGGGATTTGGGTCCGAGCCGCTCAAGAACAGTGATGTTCGTCGGGTTGAGATCGATGAGCAGATAACCGGTGCCGGCCTCGGTGGCAGGCTGATCCTGGGTTACCGTCATCGAATTCGGGCCTTGCGTCGGGAAGGCCGAACAGGCGCTCAGCACAGCGCCCAGTGCGCCGCACAAAAACACACGCCGCCTGATGCCCCCGTGGCGCTCGATCACTGAAACCTCACCCCAGCCGCTATTCATGGCGATCCAAGCCCGATTCTCAGCTTAGTAGATCATGACGCAGCGCGAAACGGGCGCCGCCTCATTTCTGAAACATCGGTTAACAAGAGTGCTACAACTGCAACAGTCCGACACCACGCGGATGGACGCTGAAGACTCGGATATTGCCTATTTGGTCGGCAAACATGCACTTAAATCATGCAATCATTACAAGTGACTCAGGGTCCGATGCAGAATGGACCTGGTTATCCGCCGACGTAAGACATGCTGCAGCGGCTTCGCAACTGCAGCATGAGACGTCCCTACGGTGCCGCCCTTGGTGATCCGCAGCGGCAGCATGGTCTTCAGATGATCTGCTTCCAGGCAATCACGGCCTCGGCCATGGGCCCCATATGCAACCAATGGGACGGATGGGTGCCGTCCTGCGTGGCCGTGGTACGGGCGACGGAGCCAGCCGGGCGCGCTCGTGACGTGCTGCCTGTCGCCGTCTTCACGAGCCAGCGCCCGGCTCCGGCCGCCGTTGCCGATACGATATAGCCGCCGCTGAAGCCGTTCGCGTTGCCCACGATCGCTTCGGGGTTGGCCATATCGGGATCGAACAGCGCAAGATGGGCTCCAATCTCCGGAGCCGCGGCGGCCGCCACGACGAGGCCGGTCGTCGCGAGATTGACGCCCGCGGCAAGTCCGCTCGGATAATCCGCCGCAGCGATCGACCCGCCTCCGGCAGCGGTGAACGGCGTCTGGCGCCAGCGAGCGAAGCCTGAGCCGTCATCCGGCGCGCAACAGGCGGAGCCAGCCTTGATGACACTGGCGACGCCGAGTTCCGCATAGGTCGTCGCGATCCAGTTGTTCAGCAATCTGACCGCTGCGGCCTTGTGGTTGCCGCTGGCCGGGACCTGCAGCGCGGGCTCCGTGCCGAAGCGCGACGCCTGGAAGCCGCTGCCGATGGATTGGATCGGCGGGCAATCGACCAGATGCACCGGAACGTCGCGGAACAGCGCCTTCACGCTGGCGACGAGTTCCTTCGTCTGGCTCGCCATGAACCGGAAGACGCTCTGAGGATCGTTTCCGGTGGCGCCGACCCAGTCGTTGCGCAGGTCGAGAATGATGTCGGTGAACGGCCAGCGCCCGGCATTCTTCTCCGCGATCGCCGTCAGGATCGCGAAGCGCTTGGCGAGCTTGCCCTCCGCATCTTCGTTCTGCTTGGCGATATTCTGGCCATGAATGGCCGCCTGCCACCAGCCCATGCGGCCGTTCTCGGCGCTGTCGAGGCCGAACGGCAGATAGCCATAGGCGTTGCGCGAAGGACTCTGGATGAAGCGATAGGTCGTATCCTGCCCCCGCATGATCGACGTGCCGATCAGCAGGAACGACCGGTAGCCGGCCGGTCGCGGCGCCACGATCCCCGTCGCCGTGAAGGCCTCGGCATTGAAGATGCCGCCCCCCACCGCGGATGCGGCCTGGCTGGTCCGCGCGGTGTTGAAGGTCGACAATGTCGCGCTCGCACGCTGCTGTTCGCCGATGATGTTGTAGCCGTTATTGGCCATGCGCTGGCCGCCGAGAGGCGCGGAAATGACCGTGCGCAAGGCGTTGCCATCGGCGACCGCGATCGGAAACGGATCGGACAGGGTGAAGCCCCCGGCCGGAATTGCCGCGCCGAACTCAGTGAAGGTGATGTCCGCCCGCCGCGTGGTCCCGTTGACGCCGTTCATCAGGCTGCACCAGGCGATGGTCTCGCCATTCGCGAGGCCGTATTCCACGGGGAAGGTCCCGTCGCCTCGGCCCCAGCTGTCGGCGTAGACGACGCGCGCCCCTGCGGGCTGCGCCGGAAGATAAGTCTCGCACAGGCAGTGCTCGCGACCCGGGGCGACAACGAACTGGCTGGCGGCAGCGCGAACCGGATAGGCCATGTTGGCCTGCGCCGAGAAAACCAGGTCTCCCGCCTGAGCGACCGGCCGACGTCGCGGCCGCACGCCGACCGCGAGGGGTGTGGCAAGCGTCCTCTGGCCGTCCGTCGCCTGGGCAAGGATGACGGGGCGCGGAGCCATGCCGTTGTCGAGCGGCGTCGCTCCAACCAGCAGATCCGCGCCGGCAAGGCCGAAGCGGCCTCCGGCATCGTCCGCGAGGCTGAAATTCCAGGGCCCGGGCCCGGCCCCGATGACGTCGAGCCGGCCGACGATGGTGCCCGGCGCCGCATCCTCATCCACGGACGCGGTGGACAGGGTGATCGAGCCGGGGCCGCGGGTCGCGGCCTCGGCAATCGAGAGGCTGAGCCCGATCATCGACCCGGCCCCCAAGAGGATCTGGCGGCGGTCTGTTTCCATGGCGTGTTCATAGCACCTCACGAAATCAAAGCGACGATGTCGGTGGCGGTGGTGCCGGTCGCCCGCACCGCCTTGGCGCGAACCGGATAGATCTGGCCCGCGACAACGGGCAGCGTCACCGGAAGACTGTCGTCGACCGCTACGATGGAGAGAAAACCGCCAGCGCCGCAGACGACCCCACTGCAGACGAATTCGAGTTCGTCCGTATCGCTGGGGGTCACGCTGCGGAGCCGCCGGGCTGGCCCGGTGGCCGAGGCGGAGTGGCTGGAATAGAGGTCCTGCGCAGGCATGATCGTCCTTTCCGGATGCGGCGAGCCGGCGGGCGGCGCGACCGCCGCCCGTTGGGAATCCAGCAACCGCTATGAGGAATTTGTTCCTAGCACAAAGCAGGAACATTGTCAAGTTCGGGGAGCTCCGGTCGCCGGTCCCTGGCGACGAAGGAAGAGCTCGCGCAGATACGAGGCACGCGGAACGCGGCTCTCGACGAACCGGAACGTCACAGTCAGGCGATGAGGGCGGCTATCCCGCAGGCGGCACGGACATCCGGTCGAACGTCAGCGCCGGACAAGGCGGCCGTAAGCCTCGATTTCGATATCGCTGAGGATGATGACTGCCGGATGGCCTGCCACAATGCTGCGCGGCGGCACGTTCCCGGCCACGACGCTGCCTGCTGCCACGGTGGACCCATCGCCGATCTCGATGCTCGGCAAGATACTGCTTCGGGCGCCGATGAAGCAGCGTTGTCCGATGCGGTTCTGCTCGGACGCCCGCCGAGCGGTGTGGTGGCGAGAATGGCGACACCGAACGCGATATACGTCTCGGCTCCGGCATGGCCCCTGCCGGAAAGGTCTTGTCGAAGCGAACGCTCAGGGAAAATTCCGCGTCGGGTGGACTCCATCCCCCAGACGCACATCTGATAGAGCCGCCGAAGGTCAAAGATGATCCTGCGGAGCTTCTTCAGCTTGTTGAGAGACGGCATCGCGCTGAACGCGGCATTTCGAAGGGGGCCGAACCCACGGGCGACGGCTCATCGGCGGGCTCAAGCCGTCTGGCGGATTCCTTCGCTGATCTCGCCCCCTCCTTGCGTCAGCTGTTGTTAAGACTGACGCCCGCAGCGCTGGTCTACGCGGCCAAGGCGAGGTCGGCCTTCCGCTGCGGCTCCTGCCCTTTGAGGATCATCTCCAAAGCGATCTGCTCATGGCGCGCCCCTGTCGGCTCTCCGGCATGCTGAGCAAGGATGGTGCTGAGGTATTGATGCATCAATCCGGGTGACAGACGTGCACGCGTGGTCCCGTCGGAGCTTCTCATGCGCGCGAGCCCAAGCTCCGCGCAGGTGTCGCGAACCACATGGCGCGGAATATCGAAAGCTTCGGACATCTCGTCATAGGTCAGCCAGATCTGGGGCATCGCCAATCTCCTTCTGGCTCCAGTTAAGCGATCCTCCCTTTCAGCGAGGTGCAAGGACGAGGTTTCTTTTGCCTGAATATATTCGGGAGAAGGCTGATGATCGCTGGGGAGGACTCAAGCCTTTTCCCAGAGCTTCGGGTCGCGCGTCGTCTGGCGCTTGATCCAGGAATACGAGGTCTCGGCGGCATCCCGGATTTGCGAGGTCAGATTATCGAGGACCATCTCGCCTCGGTCTGTTCTGACCACAAGCACGAGATGCCCCTCCCCTGGCCGGGTACGAACGACACTGATGAGCAGCGCGCTCGAAGGCAGTCCGCGGGCCAGAAGCTCGTGACGCTTGGACACGACGTAGTCATTGCAGTTGCCGCTCGTAGGATTGATCCGCCAGAGATTCTCCTCGCGAGAGGGCGCGATCCTCGCGTTGACGCTCAGGTTCACAGCGACGAGCGTCGCGGAAAGTTCCGGTGTCCAGGGCAAAAGAGCGTCGGACGGGCCGCGTGGTGCGCATTCCGATCCGTTTCTCATGCAGAAGCTGACGAACTGCAGCGGAGCCAGGGTGAGATTCGACTGGTCGAGTTGTGCAGACGTGCCTTGACTCGCACTGGAATGTGACACCACCCCGCTGCTGCACCCCGCAAGCGTGCAGGCGAGGGCGAGAACGCGGCAAAGCGGGAAGCGGTGGGACATGGGCGGCATCCGGACAGCGCGCGACAGCGTAGTCGTCGCACCGTTAACAGGCAGTAGGCGGCGCCACGCCGATTGACCGCTGCCATTGCCGCTCGGCCAGCGCTATCAACCGACGAAGGGGTTGCAGCGTAAGCGCCACGCCGGTCCCCTCGTGCGGTTCATGAGCTGCATGTGGCAGCATCCTCCGATTGGCGAGACGGAGGATCGGGATGGAAGCAGACG
>NZ_FTMO01000024.1 GCF_900156025.1 Allobosea sp. TND4EK4 | reverse complement strand
TCAACCCGGCTCGTCAGGTCCCCGCCCGCAATCGCCTGAAGCGCCCCGGCAAACTCCGTCGTCGCCGAATCCACAACCGCGTTGATCTCGTTGATGCCCTCGACCAGTTCCTTGAGCGGGCCCTGCATGTCGCCGGTGCGGGCATGGCCGGAGAAGTCGCCGTTCCGGGCCGAGGCCACGATGGTGGAAACCTCGCTGAGGAGTCCCTGCACCTTCTGCGCCTGCTCGGCGTCGGCCAACATCGCCAGCTCGCGGTCGCGGCGGTTGTTTTCGAGCGCCAGCGCATTCTCGCGATAAATCTCCAGCGCGCCGCTCAGCGCGCCGATCTCGTCCGGCGACGGCGCGGCGGGAATGGCCTGGGCGAAGTCGCCCTGCTGCATGCCGTCGAGCGCGGTCTTGAGCCCGATCAGCGGGCGCGCCACGCGGCGCTGGACACCGCGCCAGCTCGCCACGGAAACCGCGAGCAGAGCGAGGAGAAGGGCAGCGATCACGCCAAGGCGCAGCCAGGCGCTGGAGAGCTTCTCCTCGGTGACCGCGACCATGTCGTCGAGCGACTGCGTGACTGCGGCAATGATCGACTGGAACGGCCCGTTGCAGAGCTTGGTGAACTCGGCCGGGGGAATCACTGCACCCGTTCCGCCCCCGAGCTTGTCGATCAGCCCGTCGAGCTGCGCGTTGGCGGCGACGACTTCGGATGTCATGACGCCGATCTTGCGGACGAGCTCGCTCCCGACACCTGGCCGAGCCCCGAGCTGGGCGAGTTCCTTCAGCCCCGCATTCGAGACCCCGCGCAATTCACCCACCGCCCTGAGCAGTGGGGCATCGAGCGCCTTGCCCGAGGAGATGGCCGGCCGCAGGACAGAGCACTGCGAGCCGTAATTGACCCGCACGTCCCAGCCGGCCGCCTTGAAAGCCTGCAGATCGGCGAGGTTCGGATCGGCCATGCGGGCGGCGGTCGAGGTTGCGTCCGATGCCTTGAGAATGGCCTGCTCGACGATGTCGCCGACTGCATTGTACCAGGGCATGGTGACGGCCAGGCTGCGCTGAGCCTTGGGCTTCGCCGCCTCGGCGTAGATCGGGGCCAGCTTCTGCCGGGTATCCTCCTCCAGCTTCCGCACCGCCTCCACGAGCGACGCCCGGTTCGACAGGTCCGTTTCCTTAAGACGGGTCATCGCGTGCGCGATTTCCGTCTTGCTGGCTTCCTCGATCTTGCGGATCGCAGGCGTCGGATCGTCGAGCGTGAGAATCATCGTCTGGACCTGTCCGCGGTTGTTGCGGATCACGTTCCCGGCCAGCAGAAGCGCTCGGTCCGCCTGGACGAGGTTCTGCAGGCGCATATAGGTCGTCACATCGGAACCCGACTGATAGGCCATGTAGCTCAGTGCGCCGAGCCCCGGCAGGCAGAGGCAGGCCATGGTGGCGACCAGATAGCGCTGGATGGAGGCGGGGAAGAATTTCACGAGCGGCCCCGAATGTGCTGGTGGTGCGACTGGTCGTGACGTCAAGACATTGCCACGCTGTCACGCAGTTTGCGCCTTACTCGTTAAAATTTTAGCAAATGCCGCCACGGTGGTTCACTTCGTTCCGCCGCCGAATACTACTTGTGCTTCGTCCGGTTTCGCGCGCACCTGAAAGCATGCATCGTCGTCTCGTCTTCGAGGATCCCCTCTCGCGGGCCGCGCTGTGGAGCCGGCGGCTCGCCTGGTTCGCGGTCGCGGTGCTGGCGCTGTCGCTGTTGCTGGTCCGCCTGCGCGAGCCGAGCCTTGAAGGGCTGGCGCCGATCGCCGCGTCCTATGTGTTCGTGCTGGCGTCGCTCCTGCTGGCAGGCGTCGCCTTCGTCGGCATCTGGCGGCATGGCTACCAGGGCGCCGGCATGGCTGCGGGGGCCACTCTGATCTGCCTCCTTCTGCTGGCACCGGCGGGCTATATCGGCTTCCTGGCGGCGACGCGGCCGGCGCTGGCGGACCTATCGACCGATATCGCCGATCCGCCTGAATTCAGCCGGTCGCCAACGGCGCTGGCAGCCCGCGATGGTCGCCTCCCGCCCGATGTTCCGGCCGAGCAGCGGCGCGTTCAGCGGCGGTCCTATCCGAAAGCGCTCCCGATCCTTCTCGACATTCCTGCCCAGGGCGCGTTCGACCTTGCGCGCAAGGCGGCGGGCACGCTGGGCTGGCAGGTGCTGGAGGCGTCGAAGCCCGCCAGGCGAGACGGGGCAGGGCGGATCGAGGCGGTCGCGCGCGGGCGGCTTCTGCGTTTTGCCGAGGACATCACGATCCGCATCCGGGCCCGCCCCGAAGGCAGCCGCATCGATATCCGCTCGGCCTCGCGCCTCGGCGGCCATGATCTGGGGGCCAACGCGGCACGGATCGCCGATTTTGCCGCGGAGGTGGAGACGCTGTTGGAGAGCCGCTAGATCGGCGAACCGGGCAGGGGCGCTTCCATGCCAAGACAGAGTCCGCGACGATGCGGCCCGGTTCAGACGATACGATACCGGCTTGTGAGCCCCGGCACCGGATCGCTCGCGAGCACCTCGCCGCGCAGGACGAGGTCTTCGAGCTGCGCCAGCACGGACAGCGCCGCAGCGCCATGAAGCGCCGGGGCGAGGCCCTGATAGATCGCCGGCACCATCGCGGCGATGGTGTCGTCTCCGGCGGCGAGGCGGTTCAGGATGGCCGCCTCGCGCTGGCGGCGGTGCTGGACGAGGCCGCGCAGGAAGCGCTGCGGTTCGCTCACCGGCCCGCCATGGCCGGGCCAGTAGCGGTTGTGCGCCATGCCGCGCAGCTTCTCGATCGAGGCCATATAGGCCGCCATCGCGCCGTCCGGCGGGGCGATGACCGAGGTCGACCAGGCCATGACATGGTCGCCGGAGAACAGGGTTTCCTCCTCCGCGAGCGTAAAGGCGAGGTGATTGGCGGTGTGGCCGGGCGTCTCGACGGCGGCGAGGCTCCAGCCGGGGCCGGCGATGGTGTCGCCGTCTTGCATCTGCTCGTCCGGCCGGAACGCGACATCCGCGGCAGCGTCCAGCACGCGCCCCTCGCCCGGCCCGAGCTTGCGGGACGGGCGATGCGGCCCGCAGCCGACGACCCTTGCGCCGGTGGCGGCCTGCAGTGCCGGAACCGCCGGCGAATGGTCGCGGTGCGTGTGCGTCACCACGATATGGCTCACGGTTTCGCCGCGCAGGGCCGCGAGCAGGCATGCGATATGGGCAGGATCGGCGGGGCCGGGGTCGATCACCGCGACGGTGCCGCGCCCGACGATATAGGTGCAGGTGCCGGTGAAGGTCATCGGCCCGCCATTGCCGGCGATGACGCGGCGCACGAGCGGCGACAGCTGCGCGACCTCGCCGGCCGGCGTCGTGGCGTCCCGCTCGAACACGATCTCCTCGTCCATCCTCGATCCTCTGGCGCCGCCACGTGCCGGGCCGCGCTTGTCGCGGCCGCGGCTTTTCCTATAGACGGGACGGAGCCGCCTCGCGCGGCCTTTCGCAAGACAGGACCTGCCCATGGCCGACATGCTTCCTTTGCAGACTTCGACCCTCGCCGGCGAAATCTTCCCGGCCGTCCGGCCGCGTTCCGCCGTTCTGCGCAATGTCGCGCTCGCCGTCGCCGGCAGCCTGCTGATGGTGGCCGCCGCCAAGATCAAGGTGCCGTTCTGGCCGGTGCCGATGACGCTGCAGACGCTGGCCGTGCTGGCGATCGGCGCCGCCTATGGCGCGCGCCTGGGCGTGGCGACGATCGCGCTTTACATCGCCTATGGCCTCGCCGGCCTGCCGGTGTTCACCAATACCCCGCCGGTCGCCGCCGGCCCGCTCTATCTCGTCGGTCCCACCGGCGGCTTCCTCGCCGGCTTCGTGCTGGCGGCGGCCATCGCCGGCTGGGCCGCCGAGCGCGGCGCCTCGAAGCTGCGGCTGGCTGGCGGCCTGATCCTGGCCGATGCCGTGCTGATGAGCGTCGGCTGCCTCTGGCTCGCCTTCGGCGCGCAGATGGCGGGCGGAGCGATGGGCGTCGGTTTCGCCAAGGCCTTCGCCTATGGCGTGCAGCCCTTCCTGCTGGGCGAGGCGCTCAAGGTTTCGCTCGCTGCCTGCCTCGCCGGCGCCGGCTGGTCCTTGCTCGGCCGCCGCGGCTGAGACCGGCACCCTTCCGCCAGTCGAAAGGCCGGGTCCTGCGACCCGGCCTTTTTTGTTTGATCTTGACGTTGGTGTCGGCGGAGCCGCAGGGCGCTCAGGACTTCGCCGGCTGGCTGCCGCCGCAGCTCGTGGTGCCGAAGAGCGGCGGGAAGTCGCCGCATTTGTCGCATCCGGACAGGGCCATGCCCAGGGCCAGGATCGAGACGAGGAGGGTGAGGCGCTTCATCGGCGGGACCGCTTTCAAGGGCAGAAGGAGCGGCAGTCTAGTCCGCTTTCGCCCCGGCTGGAACTGCCGCGGCCGAGGCCGCCCGTCTCAGAAGCCGCCCGTCGCCAGCCAGCCCAGGATGCTCGCCGCCGAGAGGGCGACCAATGCGAGGGTGAGCTTCGCATCGTAGGGGCATTGGCGGATCATGTGGGTCTCCTGTTGGGAGACCATACAATAGCCGTGCCATCCAACGGCTGTGTGACATGGCTCAAACACCGCGGCCATAGCGGCGGCGAAACAGGCCCGCATTGAACGATGCGGCGCCATCGCCGGCCGGTGACACGGATCTGTTCGCGGGGCCGGCTCTGACGCGTCCCGGTCCCGGCGCGCGCCACGGGGCAACGCATGCCTCCGGCTGTCTCGGCCTTCTGGCGCAAAAGCGCAGTCTCGGGAAATTTTGGTCGGAGTGGCAGGATTTGAACCTGCGACCCCCTCGTCCCGAACGAGGTGCTCTACCAGGCTGAGCCACACTCCGATCAACTGGTGGCCGGCTTATAGCCAGCAGCCGCGCCCTGCGCAACAGGCTGTTTGCATTCCGTCCCGGATTTCTCGATCTGATTTTCGAGCCCATATCCCGCCTGGCCGCCCTTGGGCCGCTCGCCTCCAAAATCGCGGACGCCATCCGCGGCGCGGTTGCACAGGCCGGGCTGCCGGTCTAGAAGGCGCGCCACGGTGGGGCGTCGCCAAGCGGTAAGGCAGCGGTTTTTGGTACCGCCATGCGGAGGTTCGAATCCTCCCGCCCCAGCCAGCCTCTCTCAAGTCGCTGATTTTGTTCGCTCTATTGGGCCAGCTGAGTAGGCTTCCACCAGTTGGTACACAAGGGTGTGGCACGCAGGTCTGGCACATGAGGCTGACGCGTGGCGGTTGCAACCCATCTCGAGCGGCGCGGAGCCGTCTATTACTGGCGGCGGCGTTTGCCAGATTTCCTGGCGGAGCGGCTGAAGCAGCGCTGCGTCGTGGTCAGTTTAAGGACCCGGGAACTAAAACCTGCGCGTTATCTGGCAGCGCAACTCGATGCGGCTGTCGAAAAGATGCTGGTCTCGTCCTCCGTCCACTGGGTCACCAAGGAGCAGCTGAAGGACTTCTTCAGGCGCGCGTTCGCGACCCATGAGGAAATCATTCGGCGGGCCGCCGGCATAAGTGGGGGGCCCAGCGGCCTCGACAGCGATCGCACGCTTTCCGTCATCCAAGGTTGGACATTCAAGATCATCGCCGAACAGGGGACGCCCGCGGAAGTCCGCGAGGAAGACCGCTTGGCCATGGCTTCGGCCGGCGTTTCTCCAGCCGACCTCGCCACGGTTGTCGATGCTGTCCGCTGGCACTGCTCCGCCGAGCGCCTGTCCCATATGTGGCAAGCGATCGCCAAAATCCTGGCGGAAGTCGGAGCTGAGCCGACCTCTGACAATATTATGAGGGCTGAACGGCTTTATGCCCGCGCCCAAAGCGAGGCCGCGTTCAAGATACTGCCCGCGGAAACTCCCGAGTTCGACTTCGGAGCGCTTGTGCAGGAAGCGCAAGCCGCTCCGCCTTCGATCGCATGGTCGGTCACGGAGCCGGCGAGGAAACCCGAAAACGGAGTCGGCCAGAGGGGAACGTCCATCTCTCGAGCGACCGCAGTCCAGCATCTCGGCGAGTACTTTGGCCCGTCGATCGTTTCATCTCCTGCTGCAGAGGATGCCGGCAGAACGAAGGCCGTCCCAGTGATGGACCTCGCCGAAGCGCTCGCCCGGGACAAGGAGAAAAGGGGCGAGTGGACGGCGAAAACGAAAAGCCAGTTCCTCTCAATCTGCAGCCTGTTCGACCGCTTTGTGAGAGAGGAATGTTCTGTTAACGATCTGCGCCATCTCGAGCAGTCGCACCTTTATGCCTTCGATCAATTCCTGTTGCACACCATCGGCAAGTCGTATGGAAAGTCGCCATCGGATCTGGAAGCGTCGATCGCTGAACTGAAGCGCAAGGCAGCGGGCCTGCCGGCTGCCTTACGCGGTCTCGCGACCGGAACCCTCGAGCGCCACTACACATTTCTCGATCAGCTTCTGGCCCAGGCTAGGCTCAAGGGAGCCAAGATCGCTGAAAACCTCAAATTCGCTAATTTCAAGCCGAAAGGCAGTGGACGCGCGCGCGATGAACGCCCCATTCCAGATCAGACCATGATCGAGCCGCTATTCCAGCAGCCCGTCTATCAGGGCTGTCGGAGCTGGGATGCGCCGTTTGAGCAGGGGAATGACATCTACCACAGGGCCGCTTATTTCGGCCCCCTGTTTGCCTATTACCAGGGCATGCGACGGGAAGAGTTCTGCGGGCTGATGGTCGCGGACATCATGACGGTCACCAAGTCCGGAGACCACATCGCCCACATTCGGGTACTGGATAACGATGTCCGTCGGCTCAAGAACCCGCAGTCGCGGCGATTTCTGCCACTCCACCCCGAGCTGCAGCGTCTCGGACTGATCGAATATAGTCAGCGGATCAGGGATCTCGGCTACGATCTCCTTTTCCCGGAGCTTCGCTCTCCGAGCAGCAGAAGCCCGTTGGGCGATCGCTATTACGACGAGTGGTCCAAGGCCAAGCTGCCAGGCCGGACCGCTCACCCGTTGCGCCATGCGTTCAATGACGAACTCAAGCAGCAACGCGTGTCCGATGAAATGCGAGCGGACATGATGGGTCACGGAGGCAAGACGGAGACGACTGAGCGCTATGCCAACGCGTTCCGCCTCCAGACGCAGGCTGAGGACATGCAAAAGATCCCCATCCTGACATCGATGATCGCCCCTCAGCCGATCCGGATTGTCCCCTGGGTCGCGGAGCGGCAAGACGCCCCTTGGGCGCGAAAATCTCGGAAGAAGTCGAGCGGGATGACTGAAGTCATTTAGCCGACGGCGAGTGGCAGACCGCCGGCCCACGAACCGCCGTCGGCACGGCTTGCTACATCACAAGCTGCGCCTTCACCGCTGATGATCCGGTCGCCGGCGGCGAGTAGGCTGGTCGAGCGCGGGGCTTCCGATGTGGTAGGGGCCCGGGCAGGACGTGCGCGAGGACCACGTTTTCAATGACGCGCACGAGGCGCTGCGCCTGTAGGTGCGGCTTGAAGAGGTAGATCTCCTCCGCCTTCGAGAGACGGGCCGATCCACACATGTCGTATCTGGTCAGGCGCCGGAAACGCGAAGGAGACAGGCCGAACCAGGCGCAATGCTCGAGACCGGCCGGGGAAGAGGCCCAGCTTCCCATTTCGGCGTCGGCGAGCGCGTGTCGAAGTGAACGGTCGAAGGTCACCGCACTGAGTGTGGTGGGGAGGATGACCTCTATACCGCGTCCATGCAGGACGATCGGCGCGCTTGGCGAGACGACCAACTCCGGCGGCAGGGTCGATAGGACCCATTCGTCGAAGCCCTCATCTTCGACAATCCGGCCAGCTCGCCGATAGCAGGCGGCGTAGCGGTCACGCCCGAGCGCCTGCAAGCGAGGCTCGATACCACGAGCTTCGATCTGGGACGTCGAAATCTTCCAGGCGCCGATGTGCAGAGCCTGCCCCACGGCCACGCGCAAGCCCCGACATCCGGGAACATAGACGGCGATCCGTTCACCGGGACGATAGAGCTGCCGGAAGGCCGCGCTTTTGAAGCGCTTGTCAGGCTCCAAGCTGAGTGAGGGCCCTCCGATTTCTGGCCACTGAGTTGGCGCCCACTCGCGAACGGCAGCGGGCGAGAATGGGTCCTTGAGACGCCGGGGAGTGAGCCGCCGAGGGTTTGGGGCGGATGGGGTACGAACGCTTTGGGTCATGGCAATGAGGGTCGTTTCGGGATCACGGGTTGGGAGAGATGCCGGTCGTTCAATCGAGTACACGGTGATGTGCACCGAGAAAGCCGATTGGCCGGGAAGCGAAGACTGGGGTCATGCAGGCCTCGGCAGCAGCGACATCGGCCACGTCTAGGTGGCGCCGCCCTTGGGCTGCGGCGAAGCCGAGCGCGAGGACCATGAGCCGCCGAATGTGCCGCGGGTTGGCCTGTGCCAGTCGCCCGATGACCGCGTCGTCCACCGGCGCGAAGACCTGCCGGTGATTGGCGATGATCTCGGCAGCGATGCGCTGCGCGATTTCCCGCAGCATCTTACCGTCCGGAGGGGCGATCTCGATGACGAGAAAACGGTCCTGAATGAACCGAGGAAGTGCGTCGAGATCGTTCGCTGTCGCGATGATCAGGCAGCGCGAGAGGTCGAACGAGACCCTCAGATATTCATCAACGAGGCCTGACGCGTTCTCGGGCTCCAGAAGGGTCAGCAGCGAATTGAACGGCCTCTCGCTCACATGTGTGACGAACTTGTCGACCTCATCGAGGATGATCACCGGGTTGGCGGTTTCGCCACCCAGCATTGCCTCCGTGAGGACGCCCATCCTCGCGCCGCGCCAAGTTGGCGGATGGCCGGCGATCAACGCCTGAGCATCGGAATTGGTCGCGCAGCTGAAGGTGTAGGTTTCGCAGTCCAAAGCGGCCGTGAGGCGGCGCTCGAAGTGTGTCTTACCGACGCCGGGAGGGCCAATAAGCACGATCGGGGGAAACGAGAGGCCTGTTGCCGTTGCCATCGAGAGCGTGACGGAACGCTCGATGATGGACGCGACCCCAGCGAAAGCGGGACATTCGAAGCGCAACTGACTGACACGGTTGCGCATTGCGGCGTCACCGACGACCAGTGGCCGATGGACATGTTGCGTCACCAGGGCCCTGAGCCGCTCGATCCGTGTCTGTTCTTCGCTCGATGCCGCCCCCGATACCGGCACGTCGTATTCACCGAGTGCATCATCGGTCGCCGTCGCCAGCTTTAGCT
The DNA here is from genome assembly GCF_900156025.1 of Allobosea sp. TND4EK4. Classification (GTDB taxonomy): domain Bacteria; phylum Pseudomonadota; class Alphaproteobacteria; order Rhizobiales; family Beijerinckiaceae; genus Allobosea. Next base: position 33,214 of record NZ_FTMO01000024.1, on the reverse strand, counting down.
GCCGCAAGGCCGCCGCGCGATCGAAGACCGCAATCGCTGGGGAATCGACGTCAACTTGCTCACGTACAGCGCTTGCGCCGTCCACTGTCGGCTCAGAGACATCCAGGCTGGTCTCAATTGGAGTGGTGTCGCCGAGATCGGCCCGGCTGTAGGGACTTTGGCGGGCCGCCCGTCCGCGCGCACGGTCACGAGGCGCGGCCTTCTCCCCATTTTCTGGTGTTTTTGCCCGCTGATCGTCGTTCAGGTCGGTCATGGTGTGAATTATTCCTCGGGGTCGGCCAGTCCGCCCCTTCACCCCCGTTCCATCATGACGAAAGGCGCGCCACGCACGGCACGCCTTCCCAGCATTCATTGAGGATCGGTGGGAGGCCGTCAGCCGGCCGGTTCGATGTTGAGGAACCGCGTCGACTGTCCGGCGACCATTTCACCCTGCTCGAGGGCGATCTCGAAGAGGGCTCCGAGCCGCTCAGGGTCGGTCGTTCGGACCCGCACGAGATCGCGGGCCGCGAGCTTTGCCTCGACATCGCGCTGATCGCGGGCGGGCCAGAGCGCGACCCGCAGCAGGCGCGCGTAGCTGAGGATGATGGCACCTTCGGTCGCATCCTCGACGACCCTCGCCGGCAGCCCGCTCGTGGCGAAGCCTTCGGTGTTGTGCAGCAGCTGGCAGGCAGCTTTGTACCAGCGCATGAGGTCCTGCCGCTTCGCGAAGAAGGCCTTCAGGCTGGCGGCGTGCTCAAGCGGATGAACGGCCGGCGTGCCACCAGGCGTGGCCGCGAGCGGCTTCGGCTGCAGCGCGCTCGCCCGGCGAGCCATCGTCTCGATCATCGTGCGGATGCCGGCGGCGTCGCTTGGCAGGTCCTGCTCGCTGGGCTCGGGCTTCAGCGCGCTGGTCGCGCGGCGCGCCAGCGAGAGTTCCTCGCCATCGCCATGGCGCTTGGTATGGCGAAGCAGATGGAAGCCGAAGTTTCTGCCGGCCCAGGCGTCGTCGATGCTGCGAGGCGGCAGAAGCAGGAGGGAGAGGTTCGCGGCGTTGACGAGGACCGTCAGCGCATTGGCCACGTCGATCCAGTCATCGACCAGCTCGGGCTCGCGGGCGAGACCCTTGATCAGCCGGCGAACCTGGTCGGCATTGGCCTGCGCGCAGCCCCTGATCGGAAGCAGATCCGGAAGCGCGTTGCGCCAGTTGGCGAGCGTCTCGATCTCGGTCTCCGCCTGTCGGAACCGGGCCTCGAGCGCGAGAAGGTCGTCGGTGATCTGATGCTGCGTGGTGTCGAGGACGATGCTGCTGAGCAGGTCGCTGCGGTTGGTGGTGTTCATGTTGCTTGGCCTTAATTCCATGGGGGTGATCTGCTCCTGGCAGTCGCTGTTCCTCCGTCTTCCCCAATCAAAAAGGGCAGCGCCGTTGCAGGCGCTGCCCTCGCTGTCATTTCTCGTGCGGCTGGGCTGCTAAACCAGCTCGGACCAATCGAAGTTGAGCCGATCACGAGCGTCCGCAGGCAGGGATTTGACCCATGCCGCGTCGGCCGTGACGTGGCGCACCGCCGCCTGCATGTGGACGGGATCGCCGATCTCGCCGCGCAGATTGATCAACGCGACGATCTCTTTCTTGATCGCCAGCGCGGCGCGGTCGTGAACCGGCCAGATCATGACCTGCGCCGCCGCCAGATAGCCGGCGATGCGCGCGGCATCGGCTGCGACCATCAGCTCGCTCGCATTCTCCGGCCCGCGCTGGGCCAGCGCGATCAGCCGGTCGCAGGTCTCGAACATCTTGCGGGCGCGCTGCAGGAGATTGTCGAGGTCTGGCGCGGCCTTCGCGAAGGCGACCCAGGCGGTGACCTGGGTATGAGCGTAGGCCGGCGGGCCTCCACGCAGTTCAAGCCCCTGCGTGAGGTCCCAGCGCTCAAGCGGCCAGGCCGACAGTCCCCGGCTGTCGCCCTGCGGCGCGCTCGGGGCCGGTGGCAGCATCAGCTCGGGTACGGCGAAGGCCGCCCGCTTCCAGCGGATGCGGCGCGCCAGCGTCGCGTCGATCGTCGAGACGTAGGTCTTGTCGCGGCGATGGTGCAGTGCGCCGGTCTGCTCGGCGAGCGCCAGTTTGGCCTCGGCCCCCTCGAGGTCGTCGGCCGGCCAGATCGCGGTCAGCGCAACCAGGCTCAGGCTCATGATCTTAAGCCCGGCGCAGGCGAAGTCGTAGTCGCGGTCGCCGAGCTCTTTCGAGAGGCTTAACCGGAACTCCTCGTTTGAAAGGCTCTTGGCGTTGCGCGCCGCCGCCTTCAGGTCGATTGGCTGGCGGCGGAAGGCCACCAGCTCCGCGATGCTCGGATCCTCGCCACTGATGATCTCGACCGCCATCGCGATCGGGTCGCGCAGCGTCCGGTCGCCGGGCTCATCCACCGGGCCACCGGTGCGTGGGCTAAGCGAGCGCCCGCCCTGGTCATTCTTGCTCATGTTGAACTCTTTTCTCGTGGGTCGCGACCATCCGGCCGCACTCTCCCTCCGGTCCTGAAATCGCTGATGGCGCCCCCACAGGGGCGCCATCGTCCTGTCCTGTCGCTCTGGCGATACCGCTACGCAATCGGGATCCACGACGGCTCGAGCTCTAGCGTGCCGCCGAACCGGAAGCGCTTGGCGATCCAGTTGGCTTCGCTGACGAGATGCCGGATCGCTGCCTGCTGATGCAGCGGATCGTGCCGGCAGGCGCGATCGTTGATCAGCGCGACGAGCCTGAGCTTGGCCTGCGCATCGGCCGAGTGGAGCATCGCCGGCCAGATTGCCGCCCGCGCCGCGGCGAGATAGCCGAGAATGCGCGCGCCCTCCACGGCCCGGCGCATCGGCGCGCTGTCGCGCTCGTTGCGATTGGCGATCACCGTGAGGCGATCGGCGATGGTGATCATGGTGCTGAAGCGGTGGACCAGCGCGGTCAGGTCGGGATACGCCTCGACGAAGGCGCCCCACCGGGCGATGCCGCGCGCATCCAGCGTCGCCAGGCCCCCCGTCAGCGGCACCGCATCGACGAGATCGAACCGCGACAGCGGCCAGGTCGCGAGACCCCGGTCGGAGTGCGCCGGCACAGCCGGGCCCGGAGGCACCACGAGCGCACCGACGTCGAAGGCAGCGCGGTGCAGCCTGATGCGAATTGCATCCTCGACTGAGAGCATCGGCGCGACCTCGAAGTCAGTTTCGCCATAGTGCGGCTGCGTCTCCCGGGCGAGCGCCCGCTTGGCGTCGGCGTCCTCGACCGTGTCGGTCGGCCAGATCGCCACGATGGCGGCGCAGCTCAAGCCGACGATCTGCAGCCCGACCTGCGCCATACGATCTTCGTTGGTCTGTTCGAGGCCGTAAGGCAGTCGCTGCGCCTCGTCGTTGCAGCGCTTCGCCTCGCGCGCGACGATCTTGAGATCGGGTGCGTGATCGCGCACCGCGATCAGCTCGCCCAACGAGGGGTCGTTGCCGAGGCCTTCAGTAGCGTCGGCGAGCGGGTCGCGGATAGGCCCGAGCGGGTGATCACCGCCGCCCTCTTCACCGGTCGCCATCGGCGTGATGCTCCTGTCCTGGTTGTTGTTCGTCATGGTCGTCGATTCCTATGGGTCACAGCCCCATTGGCTGCGCTTCACCTCCGCTTTCTCGGAAATCGACAAAGGCGCTCCTGTTCCGGAGCGCCTTCCTGATGTCGGCCATGGTGCCCTGGTTCACGCGGCTTGCGAAAACGTCCGGCCGCGCCCGGCAATCCAGCGTTGGATGGCGTCGAGCTGCCGCAACCGGTCCGGCTCAGCCGGACCGGCAACGGCCTTCAGGGCAGCGATGCGCTGCAGGGCGGCTGGGCGCGTCAGCCAGGGCACATCCTCCAGCGTGTCGAGGCGGTGGGCAAACCAGGCCGCTCCCTTCTCGCGCTCGGCAACGGAGAGCTCCTCGGGCGATTCCAGCCACGCCCAGCGATTGGCGAAGGCTTTCAGCCTGACGTCGCCAAGAAGCTCGCGGCCGAGCCGCACCCGCTGATCCCACGCAACTTCGTGCCAGCGCCGCGAGGTGATCGCGTCCTCCCGGCTGATGAAGCCGCCGCTGTACAGGGCGGCATCCGGCCACGGGCTCGGCTCCTTACCGGTGAAGCGACCTGACAGCGCGATCGCGAGGTTGTCGCGGAAGCGCGCATGACCCCGGATCCGGGCCAGACGGGCTTGGCAATGGCCGGCCGAGGGGATCTCGCCCTGTGCGTCGGGAGCCGCCATCCCCCAGTGCAGCAGGATCGGTTGGGCATTGGTCTTGACCAGTCGGAGCGGGCGCTCGCCCCTGGCGAACAGAAGCTCACCGAGCTGTTCGGGCGTGGCGTCAAGATAGGCTGGATCGACCGTCAGATCGGCGACCGCCCAGGACGACGCATTGCCTGGCACAGGCATGATCCCGCCGGCCGGCATCATGCGGTTGAACAGGCCGAGTCCGACCGGTGCCGGGCCTGCGAGCAGTCCCGCGGGGCCGCTCTTATGGGCGTTGGCCATCATCGCCGTGATGATGGTCGGCGCGCGTTCGTGCAGAAGCCTGAACAGCGCGATCGTGGCGTGGACGTCGTTCAGCGCGTCATGAGCGTCCGCCTCGGCAAAGGTGATGCCGTTGGCACGGCAGACCGGCCCCAACCGCATTGTCGGCTTGCCTTCAGGCGTCACCGGGATGGTGATTACCTCGGGTGCTAGCATCGCCACCGCGCGCAGCATGATCAGCACGTCGGCCCGCTTGAAGCCCGGCATCGAGGTCGCGTAAGGCGGATGCAGCGTCTGGAAGGAGCTGTGGCGCTGCAATTCCTCGTCGTACGCGAGGTTGCTGTAGCCCAGGATGGTGGTGGGCGACGCGGCGTTGAGGATACGGGCGATCGCCTGCATCAGCTCGAGTTGCGACAGCGGAGCGGCCTCGATACGATCTGGATCGAGGCCCGTGACGACCAGCGCGTCAGGCGCAGGCACCACATGGGCGGGCAGCCGCCCACGCAGCACGGTCTCGCGCAGAGGGCGGAGATCGCCGTCGGTCTCCACATAGGCGGCCTGGAGCGGGACGTTCCAGGCTGGTGTCAGCCCGCTGGCCTCGAAGTCCATGAAGATGTAGCTCATGGCGGCGTCCCTCAGTGCCAGCTCTCGCCGCCAGGCGCGGTGGGGGTCTTGGTCAGGGTGATCCCGAGATCACGGGCATCCTGCTGCAGCGCGGCCTCCACCATCCAGGCGGTGCGGGAGCGGCGGATCTCATCGGGGTCCGACGCCATGTCCGTGTGGACTGCGATCTTGGTCTCGAGATGGGCCACCTCCTGCGCTGGAGCCTCCGCCAGCATGAAGGCGAAGAAGCGCGCGTGAGACCGAGCGCCCTCCGCCATTTGCATGGCGGTCAAGCCGGCATGCAGGGGGTAGGTCCGATCGCCTTGCTGCTCGAGCAGCAGCGCATGCGCCATCGCCTCCTGCCAGAGCCGATAGAACCGCTCCGGGTGGTCCGTCGTCATTTTGTAGCTGCGATGGTAGCGCGAGAGGTGCGCCTCGCTCGGGCGCGCCGCATCCCAGGCGGTGTCGCCGCCTTCATTCACCTTCTTCATTTCAGTATCCGTTCGGGCTCGCAGGACCCGGAACGGCTCGTCGGCCTTAGTTCGCGGGGGTTCCCAACCATGGGTCCCGATGATCATTCTTTTTCGTGCTTTGCCGCTCAACGCGGGGCGGCCAATGCGAACCTCTGGCCCATTCCCGACATTAGGGGCGTCCGCTTGTGGGGCGCCAGGGTTGGGCAAAACGGCCGATCTCAACGCGGAGATGATCATTTTCCCTTAGGTCACTGGCGCCACGAGCACGCGAAGGTTGGCCACGATCAGGCTGGCCATTGCGTCGACTGGTTCGCCCCGAAGCTTGGCCAAGTCCGCGACGGTCTGCGCCACCGCCGATGGCCGAACCGGTCGGCCGCCTACCTCGACGAAGGGGCCATCGGTCTCGGTCAGCAGGCGATCGAGGGGTAGGCCAGCGACGAGCTGGCGGTGTTTGGGCGAGCGGAGCATCTCCGAATTGATCGAGAAGTAGCAGCCGCGTTCGGAGGCCCTGCGCGCCTCCGCGGCGGTTCCCGTGAACCAGTGCAGGATGACGCGTCCCCGATCGGGGGGCAGGGCGCGCTCGAGATGACCGAGCACCTTGCCGACGGCCCGGACGCTGTGGAGCGTCAGGATCTTATCGCCCTGTTCGGCGCAGGCGGCGAGCACGCGGGCGAACACGCGCTCCTGGGCTTCGAAGCTGCGATAGAAGCGGGGGCCAGCGTCGAGCCCGACCTCGCCGACATAGCGCGCTTCGGACAGATACCGCTCGAACAGCGGCAGCTCGGCCTCGCGTTCGGCGACCAGCTGCGGATGCAGGCCGAGCGCGACCCGAACATGAGTCGACGTCCTCGCCAGATCACGGTTGCGCGGCCACGCCTTCGGGGTAGTGGTGACGGCGAGCGTCGCCACGGCTTCGCTGTCACATTCGCGAATTAGCGCGGCGTGGTCTGGATAGAGGTCGAGGTGACAGTGGAAGTCGACGAGGCGCGGGCGCGCGGGTTGGCTAAGCGTCATCGCGGCTTGGCCCGCACGCCCTTCAGCAGCCGTCCGACCTCATGCAGCCCGTCAACATAGGCCTTCTCGTAGGCGGCGAGATCGTTCGGGTGATCGGTCAACGGGCCGGGCCGGTGAATATCGAGTTTCGCGCGAGCCGGCTTCCTGGCGAGCCGCGACAGCGCGATTTGGAAACCGCGAACATGGGCGCCCTCGGCCTTGGCGCTGTCGAGAATCTTCGCCCGTAGATCAGTGAGCTGATAGGGCGTGTCGTCGCCGCCCAAACCCTCCAGCATCGCGGCTCGGCGGATCAAGCAGGGCACGCAGTGGCCGCAATGCTTGGGCTGGCGGGCGTCCTCGTCCTTGGCCCAACGCGCCTTGGCCGGTGAGGAGCACGACATGGTATGTCGCGCCTCCTTCTTCAGCAACGTCCCGTCCGCGCAATCCTTCGCCATCATGCCCTTGGTCCGGAAGCGGTAGCGGTTCTTCAGACGGATAGGCAGGCCGAGGCCCGCCAGGATGTCGTCAAAACGGGCCATGTAGAAGGGGTGGGTCGTGCGGGTGCTGAGCGCGCCGAGCCGGGTCGGATCGAGCGGGACGTTCAGCGAGATCAGGCCGTTCTCGGGGACATGGACGGTCATGTCGCCGCCGAGCGCATCGGCCGCCAAGGTGGCGAGCGCGAAGAACAGGAACGAGCGGCCGCGAAGGGTATTCTCGCCTGCCGAACCCTCGACAAGATCGTTGGGGAAGCCGACGCGGGCGCGCAGGTGGTGGAAGCACTGCTTAGGGAAGCGCTTGGCGATGACGCCCGCGCAGTAGGTCTGATGTGTGCTTGTGATCCCGTCCCAGTAATGGCTGACGAGCATCGGCGCCTTGCCGTCTGCGAGGAGGTCGATCGCGCCGATGAAGCTGTCGAGGCCGCCCGAGAAGAGGCAGACCGAGTCGGCGGTGGCAGTCCGGAGCTTCGTTGGGGCCAGCGCGAGGGCCGCGAGCCCTTTCGGTCGCGCCCGGAACCGCACGCCCCAGCGATCCCCGGTCAGGAAGTTGAGGGTCGTGACGATCAGCGGCGCCAGGCTCTCCCACAGCTTTGGCTCCGCGACGGGAATGCAGAGGTCGACCTCGCGCGTCCAGGCGTTCTGCGACTCGCTCGATCGGGATATCCGAGTGTCCGCCGCCGTCAGCGCCGCGGCGAGGAGCGCCAGGTCGACCGTGCGCTCTGAGGGACGGAGGCCGAGCTCGCGGAGCTGGTCGAGCGCCTGGCCGAGACCATAGCCGAGGCGGTGGTAGCCGTCGACAAACGACACCTCGGTGAGCTTGCTGTCGGACCGCGACGGTTTGACGGTTGAGGTATCGTCGGCGCCGAGGCGGCAGACGAGGCTGTGATGATTCATTGTTCGGCCTCCCCGGCGGCGGCCACAAGCTCGAAGGCGGCCTCGTAGATCTCGTTGACCACGTGCTCGACGTCGCGGTCGCCCAGCCGTTCGATGCCGTCTAAGCGACCGGAGAGTTCACTCTGGGTACAGCCGGTGACGAAGTCGTGGAGCTGCTGCTGCGCTGCCTCGACGGTGGCGACATCGGACGGCAGCGTCACGCCCCGGGCGCCGAGATCGGCCATGACGCGGCCCTCGATCGAGCGGGCGACGAAGTCGAGAAAGAACTCCTGCATCTGGTCGGGCGTCATCGCGTCGAAGTCGCCGACACCGGCCTCGGCGAGATCGCCGATCGTCTCGAGCATGGCCTGGCGCGCGATCGCTTCGTCGACCGCACCGCCGGGTGGGCAGACGAACTCGAGTATCGCGAGGAAAACGTCGGCGGCAGGGCGACCGGCCAGACCGGTCAGGTTGAGCTGCCGCAGCGTCTCGGCCGCGCCCAGGCGTTGGACGTCGCGGACCACACCGAGAAGGCGCGCGCCCGCCGCGCGTGATGCACCCATGCGGCGGGCGGCGCGACGGGCGCCGCCGGTCCCGCTGCGCACATAGCTGGACATCGCGCTGCCGAGGGCGCTGCGGCTGCCGGTCTTGGCAAATCGGGAGAACGCGCCGCGGGCGCCCTGGAACGAACCTGCACCCGAGGTGTCCGGTCGCGGCGGCGTCCGGGATGGCGGGGGCGAGGCCTGACCCGGGCCCGGATGGGGCGCGCCGCCCCCCGGCGGCGGTGCAGGCGCGGGGCCGGGCGCGACGCCGGGTGATGGGTCGTCGACCCAGGAGGGGACGAGGCCCGAACCGGCGCCGCCATAAGCCTTCGACGTTCCCATCCCCTCAGCTCCGCTTCATTTTCGCCACGCCCTTGGACGCGACCTGTAAGACGGCGTTGTCCGACTGCTCCGCCCAGCCGGCGGTGATCTGCGCGAATTCCTCCTTGGCGGCCGCGTCGGTGAAGGCCGTCCCCCAGCTCGACACCGCCCAGGCCCCGAGCTTGGCGACCGGGAGCTCGCGCAGGAACTCGAGCAGTCGCCGCTGGAGCGCGAGATGCGCTTCGACCAAGACCACTAAGCCCTGGACGCCGTCCGGCAGCTTGATGAAGTTGTCCTCCTGCAGAATCCGGCCGCGGATCGCGTCAAAGACCTCCTCCGGCTCCGGGCCGGTTAGCTTGGCGACCTCGCCGACGGCGCCCCGGGCCAGCATCCGAGGGCCCATGAGCCGCTCGACCAGACCTTCGAGATGGCTCGCGGCCACGAGCCCGCCGAGCGCGCCACGCTTGTCTCGGGTGACGAAGACATAGGGGCGCAGGTCGACGTCCTTCAGGAGGGGATCTATCGCGGCCCAGCCCTTGATCCAGTCGTTCTTCGCCCATTCTTCAGCCTCGGTGGGGAGGGCGGGTGGCTTGGCGGGGACGGGCTTCGAGTTTGCTCTCGCGGTCGGCTTCGGATCGTCGTCATCGTCTGAAACCGCCGGCGCGCGGACGTGATCCTCGAACCGCCCCAATGCTTCGACCTTGCCGTCTGGATCGGCCGCCGCGAGACGGGCGATTTGTTCGTAGAAGTCGGGATAGAAGCGTTCCGCCAGCATGATCTTGGCGAGCACGGGACGCTGGACGTCGCCGCCGAAGCCGCGCTCTTCGGCGATGGCGTGACGCAGCATCAGCGAGTTCAGGAACCGCTTGATCTGCCGCGGATTGCCCCGCGTGCCCTCACTGAGGATCTTGGTCACATGAGCGGCGAGCGTGAGGGCTTGGCCGACCTCGGCCGGCACAGTCCCGCCCATCGCCGTCTCGACGGTTTTTCGGTCGAGCCCTCGGCTCTTCCAGGGCCGGCGCATATCCTCCCGTGCCGCGGCGAGCAATTTCTTGAACCTGTCGTCGGTTCGGCCCAGAGCGTTCTCGGCGAGGAGCAGCGTGACATAGACCCGCGTCTCGGCGACGCCGAGCGCAGGGATGCGGAACGGGACCTGGATGAGCTTCTCGAGATAGTTGCGCGCATAGCTGAGCGGACCCGAGCTCCGCGGCAGGTCGGGAAAGTGTTCCCGCACCGCATATTCGATCATCAGCTCGTCGGCGCCGACGACGAAGGCCGTGCGCTCTACGAAGAGAAAGAGCCGGATCGCTTCGAGTGTGGCGATGGCCGTCTTCGGGAGACAGCGGTCGAGATCGTCGACGATGACCACCAGCTGGTCGATATCGGCGGCGTCGAGCAGCTCCTTAAACTCCTTGCGGAAGGCGTGGATATGTTCGGGCAGATGGGCCCTCTCTTCGGGCGCGTCCTTCACGAACTCACCGGCCTTTTCGGCGACCCCCTTCAGATCTTCGATGGAGATGTGGTCCTGAGGTTTGGCGAGGATCGACGTGGCAAGACTGTAAAGGTCCTTCATCTGATCGACGGTCGGGATGCCCGTTGCCGCGGTGAACGCGAATCCGCCGGCCTTGCGGGCCATCTTGAGCCAGTCGACCCGCTCGAGGACCTTCTTTGCCGCGTCCGCGACCTTCGCCGAGGTGGGACGGGCACGACGTAGCTCATCAACGATGGTCTCGATGACAATGGTCTTCGCGTCTTCGAAGCCCTCGAAAGTCCACCCGTTGAACCAGAGGCAGAGGATGCGGTCATCGTCGGCAAAGGCCGTTTCGGTCATTTTCAGAACACTGGACTTACCCGCACCCCAGTCGCCGTGCACGCCGATCGTTATCGGCACGTCAGGTGTCTGGCGGATAAGTCTGACCACCGTCTTCGCGATCGCCTCAAAGTAGAGGAGATCCGTCGCCGTCTCATGATCGTTCAGAAACATCTTCGTCCCCACATGCACGACTCAAACGGCACCACTCTGCCGCCGCATCAACGTTGCCTCGGCTCAACGATCCGCGACGGGCGCCTCAATGACACTGCCTGATTCCGCCTCCTGAGGGCTCGACGGTCGTCCGCCATGTTATCACTTGCTCTGAGCGGTCGGTGTTGTGGCACCCAGATGCGAAGCGCGTAAAGGTTGTGGTAGCATCTCGTCACAAGGGGAGGCTCGAAACAACTGAAAGAGCAAAACCACGCGATCATCCGGAAGCTGTCGATCCGAAGATTTCGAGGCATCGAAAGTCTGGATTGGCGGCCCGGCGCGACCATGAACCTGATCCTCGGCGGCGGAGACGTCGGCAAGACCACCATCCTCGATGCGGTGGGACTGCTTTTGAGTGCCTCAAATGCGGCGACGATCTCAGAGGCCGATTATTGGCGGCGCGAAAACACCGACGAATTCTCCATCGAAGGCATCGTTTCGCTGCCCCTTAGCGTCGATCCCAACAACTTCTCAGTCCAGTTGATGCCCTGGGATTGGAACGGCGCTGATGCGGTGATGCCCGGCGATCCGCAGGATGGCGACGTCCCGGAAGCCAAGCACCCGGTCTATCGCCTGCGTGTGCGTGGCACGGCCGACCTAGAGTTGGTGTGGGAGATCATCCAGCCAGACGAGAGCACGATCGCGCTGTCGGCGGCCTTTCGCAAGAAGATCGGACTGATCCGGCTGAGCGCCGACGACCGCAATGATCGCGACCTGCGCCTGGTTTTCGGCTCAGCCCTCGACCGATTGTTGGCCGATCCGGCGATTAAGGCACGAATCGCCAAGAAGGTCGCTGAACAGGACTTCTCCGGCGCGGTCGGTGACGCCGGCGTCAAGGCGCTTGAAGCGCTCGATCAGCGCCTGAAGGCAGCGTCGCTGCCATCAGGCGTGAAGCTGGGTCTAACCTCGAGCCAAGGCCTCTCGATAGGCGCGCTGATTGGACTGCTGGCCGATCGCGACGGCGTGGCGCTGCCTATGACCAGTTGGGGTGCCGGGACTAGGCGGATGGCGGCGCTGGAGATCGCGGCGTCCACCCAGGCCGACAACTCCGTCACCGTCATCGACGAGGTAGAGCGCGGCCTCGAGCCCTACCGGCTGCGGCAGCTGATCGGCATTCTGAAGTCGACCTTCGGCCAATCGTTCGTCACCACGCACAGCCCCATCGCCATTCAATGCTCCGCTCACGCCGATCTCTGGTATCTCGACGCCGCCGGCGCGATTGGCGGGCTCAATCGGGAGAAAATCGCGCCGCAGCAACAGCGCGATCCGGAAACCTTCCTCGCCAAGCTAGCGGTCATCGCCGAGGGCCCCACAGAAATCGGCTTCCTAAGGCGGCTTCTGCGGTTGGCCTTCAAGGGCGATCCGCTCGATTGCGGCGTCCGCGTCTGCAACGGGCAAGGCAACGCCCAAATGCTCGCCCTGCTGGAGGCGATTGGAATGACGGGACTGAAGTTTGCGGCCCTCGCCGACGATGAGGGCGTACAAGGCGGTCGGTGGGGCGTGGTGAAGGCCGCCATGGGCGCGCGCTTGCTCCGGTGGGAGGGCGGCTGCACCGAGGAGGCGGTGCTCAGACATCTGCCGGAGGAGCGGCTGCAGGAGTTTTTGAAGGACGCCGAGGGCGGCTCGAACGGCGAGCGGCTGCGCACCCTGGCGGATCGCTTAGGCCTTGAGGACAAGTCCCTGCCAGCCATAGAGGCGAAACTCGTGGCTCTGAAGAGCTCCCTCAGGGCCCTCATCATCGAGGCCGCCACCGGCAAGCCCGATGGTTCGCCCGAGGGCAAGCGGAACGATTGGAAGGCGCACGGTCGAGCGTGGTTCAAGTCGATTGCCGGCGGTGACGAGCTCGCCGGGTACGCTTTGGCGGACGACGTTTGGCCAAAGCTTGAGGGCAGCGTCCTGCCGCTCCTCAACGCCATTCTGACATCGGTCGACAGGCCCGCTGTTGAGCACCTCAATCATGTCTGACGCTTCGGTCGCCGCCCTGCTGAGGTCCGCCGAGCCGCTGGTGGTGATCGAGGCGCCGGCCGGCTGCGGAAAGACCTTCCAGGGCGCGGCGTACGCGCGCGAGGCCTCGCAGGCGCTGCCGCAGGGCCGGGTGCTGATCCTCACCCACACTCATGGTGCCTGTGGGGTCTTCGCCAACCGCACGCGCGGCCTGTCGTCCCGAGTCGATATTCGAACAATCGACTCCTTGGTCATCCAGGTCGCAACGGTCTATCGACGGGCGCTCGGCTTGCCGGACAACCTATCCACCTGGGCCTATCAAAATGACGGCGAGGGCTTCGACATCATGGCGATCAAGGTCGCCGGCTACATGGAGCGTCATCCGATCGTTCGTGAGGCGCTGGCGCGGCGATATCCGCTGGTGATTTGCGACGAGCATCAGGATGCCAGCCCAGCCCAGCATCGCGTAATCATGGCCCTGCGCGCCGGCGGCGCCCGGCTACGGATCTTCGGCGATCCGCTCCAGGCGATCTTCGTAAGCGGCTCAAAATCCAACACAGCCATGGCGGCCGCACTGAGCCGCTGGGAGGGGTTGAAGGCCGCCAGCGCCTTTGACGTGCTCGATCATCCGCATCGCTGGGAGAAAGGCTCGCCGGAGCTCGGTCGCTGGGTACTCGATGCGCGTGCGGACCTGAAGGCAAGGCGCCCTATCTCCCTGGTCCAGTCAGCCGCCGCCGGCTTGATCGTTCTGCGCGCCACCAACGTCGCCCAGGTACGCACCGCCTATCAGGTCTGTCGCGATGATCGCCGCCCCATCGATGCGGCGGCGGCGAAAGAGGTGATGGTGCTAGCCGCCAGCAACGACCGTGTGAGGGGACTGAGCGCGTTCTGGGACCGCCGCATTCCGATCTGGGAGGGACATACGCGATCTGCACTCGCCGATCTTGTGCGCACCACCCGCGAACAGTCCGGGCAGCCCGTGGCGCTTGCCCAGAGCGTGCTGACTTTCGCGGGGGCCATCGGCGTCGGCTTCTCGCCGAGCAGCCATGGCGATCGCTTGGTAAAGGAGGTCCGGGAGGGCTGCGCGCGTCCGGCGCGTGGAAAGCCGGCGCATATTCAGCGGATCGCGCGCCACATCCTCGATGAGCCTAGCCATCACGGCGTCGCCGGAGCGTTGGGTGAGCTTCACGATCTGATCGAAGCCAAGGCCGACGGCTTTGGCGACATCAAGATCGTGCATCGCGGTGAACTGCGGGACGCCATACGTCTAAAGGCCTTCACCTGTCCGGATGAGGGCTTCGCCGAGATTGCGCGTCGGCGCTCTCACGCCTTGCCGGCGCCGCCCAGCCGCTCGCTCAGCACGATCCACAAGGCCAAGGGATTGGAGTGCGACAACGCCGTCCTGATCGCGGGCGATCAGGATCAGTTCGGCGACACCGACTACGCGCGATGCAAGCTCTACGTCGCCCTCAGCCGGGCGAAGCGGCGGCTGACCGTGGTGGTGTCCCACGACAAACCCAGCCCGCTATTTCGCTTGGCATAGGCCCTCGATGGTTTCGAGCGCACTTCGTTCGTTGTACGATGCGAACGGCCGCTTCATGGCAGAGCGCCAACGTCAGCAAGTGGCGCGAACCGCCTGAGGACCGCCCCCTTTTTCCGTAAAGGGTAGTAAGGGCTTGTGGAAGGCTAACGATACGTAAGCGTGCCACATTTTCACTTGACCGGCCGGCCGGCGTTGCGCCACAAGGATTTTGGTTGTCGGTTTTTGATCCGCCCAGCCCTCCAGCAAATCATCATCATTTATCGGGCGAGCTGCGTCCCGATTGTGGCTGATCGCGGAGGCTGTCATGGCAACGGAAGAATACTGGAGCGCATTCATTCCTGATCGGCCGGTGCCGGCTCAGGTCGCATTGCCGCCCCGGTCCTCGACCTCGTACGAGACTATTCGTGGAGGATACCGACAGCGTCAGCGCGCACCCCAGGGTCGCGTCGGGCTCCATAAGCCCACCCCCCCTCGGAGAGCGAACGCAGCGCTTAAGCGGAGCGGTCTCACCGCCGGTGAGATAAGCGCTAGTGAGTTTGGCGATTATCTTCGCCAAACTCTGAGCTTCTCACTGTCTGAATCCGGCATGCCGGAAGCCTTGAGGACCCTGCCGTCCGGATCGAGGCGACCATGACCGCCTCAATTATTTTTGGGTGCGTTCGTGCGAACCCGATCGAGACGATCGGTTATCTCCAAAGCCAGGAGACACATGCCAAGCGAACCTCTCCAACTGCGGTGACGAGGGTGGGCGCAATATCTGGCACGGCATTGTCTTGGTCGAACCTCGATGGCCGGCCGTTGGACTACGTCGCAGCCTTTCAAGCGCTCAAAGGGGCGCTAGGAGCGCGTGAGCGCAAAGGCGCAGCGCTGGGCATTCACCTGCTGGTATCCGTCACCAAAAGCTACGTCGAGGAGGGAGGCGACGTTCATGATCCTGCCAACCCACGAAACCAGAAGCTTTTCGCCGAGGTCGTCAACTGGGCACGGCAGGAGATCGGAGGGGTTTTCGCTGCGCGCATGGATCTCGACGAGGAAGGTTCCTCCGTTGTCGACATTCTGGCGTCCCCGGTATTTCCACGAACACCGCGCCTTCGAAAAGACGGCAGCCGTGGCGAAGCTCCCGACGAAATATCGATCCGCAAGATGCTGGAGGCGGTTTCGAAAAAGGCACACGCGAAGCACTCGTATTCCGCGCTGCAGACCTTGTGGGCCAATCATGCCGCCAAGCACCTCGATCCCCGAGTGCGCCGAGGTGTTCCTCAACGGGAAACCGGCTCCATTCATCTGAGCACGCCGGCCTTCCGGCAGCTTCGAGCCCAGCTTGATCAAGAGCAGGCCCAGATGGACGGCATGAGGCTCACGGCGGCCAGTCACCAGAGGGGTGTTTTGGAATGGCAGGCCGAACTGACGGAAAAGGACGACCAGTCACGTAAATGGCAGGAGGAGTTGACGAAGCGCGAGCGGCGGCTTGCGGAGGCGGAGCTGGCCTCTTCGATGATCCTCCAAGCGAACCTCGCCGAGATCACGACGGCGCGGAAGAAAGTCAACGACGACGAACACCGTCTGGATGGTCGCTTCCTCGCCTTGAAGGCTGAGCACTCCAAGTTGAGTGACCGAGAGTCCCGGCTGCTTAAGGCTGAACGCTTCTTGGACGCGCGTCGAGCGACCGACAATGCGGAGATTGCGCATCGCGCTCGGCAACTTGAGGAACGAGAATCAGAGCTTCAGCGATCCATCGCGCTGGAAAAGCGGGCTGCGGAGCTCCGTTTGATGAAGGACGAGCAGCGTCGCCGCGAGCAGATGGACCGGCAAGGGCTCCTCGACGTCGAGGAACAGCACCTCGTCACTGCGGCTGAGCGCCTGATGGCAGCTCAAAGTGCGATCAATGAACTTCATTGGAAGCTTCAGAGCTCGCCGACGCTAGCGGCGCAGTATCCAGCGCTGCTGCACGTCGCCGAGAGGGCTCGAGAGGCTGCTAAGGCCGCTCGCCCTTCGCGTATCCGGCGAAAGCGTACCGAAACTGAACTTGAAATCTGACAGGAGATATCAATGAGTGAAAAAGCCGACGACTGGCGTGTGCCGTTTGAACATGCCCAGCTCACGACATTGCTGCACTCGACGGCGATGACCCGAATGGCCGTGTCGGGATGCGAATATGGTGAGGCGATGACTTTCGCCCTGGGGGCGGTCCGCTCTGCTGCAGGCGCAGCCGCCGCGCTCCTCGAACATCAGGTGCTTAGCGACGCCGAAAAGTTGGCACACCGAGAGGGGATGGATGCCATAGTTTTCGGGGCAAAGGGGCGGGCGGTGGCGGCGCTCGGTTACGAGTCCGAAAAGGACCTTTGACCTTGGGGCCGTCCGGGCGGCGTAAGGCTGCCCGCGATTAACCCTTTAGGCTCGCCGCCACACCACGGAAGCGTTCCAGCGCGGCCTCAAGGCTCTCCACGACCTCAGCGGCGACCTCGTCGGGCGGCGGCAGCAGGTCGGGGTCGTCGAGGGTGTCGTCCTTGAGCCAGAAGACGTCCAGGTTGACCTTGTCGCGCGCGAGCAGGGTCTCCAACGGGTATCGCCGAAAGCGCTCGGACTCTTCGCGCTCGAAGCGCCGGCCTGAGCGGTAGCAGGCCGTGAAGTCATCGAGGTCGGCCTTGACCATCGGCCGCTCCTTCAGGGTAAAGCGCTTGTTCGTGCGCAGGTCGTAGACCCAGAGCTCCTTGGTCGACGCCTCCTCCGAGGGCGGCTTCTTGTCGAAGAAGAGCACGTTGGCCTTCACCCCTTGCTTGTAGAAGATGCCCGTAGGCAGTCGCAGTAGGGTGTGGAAGTCGAAGTTCTGCAGGAGACGCCGCCGGATGGCCTCCCCCGCACCGCCCTCGAAGAGGACATTGTCGGGTAACACCACGGCCGCTTCGCCATTGGGTGCCAGGACCGTCATGATGTGCTGTAGGAAGTTCAGCTGCTTGTTGGAGGTCGTGACAAAGAAATCCGAGCGGTCGTAGTCGTCGCGCTCGCTGTCGGTCTCGCCGTCCTCCCGGATGATGCGGTAGCTCTGCTTGCGGCCGAAGGGCGGGTTCGTCAGCACGATGTCGTAGGCGCGAGGGCTCGGCGTCAGAAGCGCGTCCTTGGCCTCGACGATCGAATCCGCTCCAGTGATCCCGTGCAGGTAGAGGTTCATCGCCGCGAGGCGGACGACCTCGGGCACGATGTCGACGCCGGAGAACTTGTTTCGCAACTCGGTGTAGATGCGTCGGTCGCGTGCGGATGGCTTGGCCTTCATCCACTCCCAGGCGGCGAGCAGGAACCCGGCCGTTCCGCAGGCAGGGTCGTGGACAGTCTGGTGCGGCTCGGGGTCGACCACGGCGACTATCGTCTCGATGACCGACCGGGGCGTGAAGTACTGACCTGCTCCGGATTTGACGTCCTCGGCGTTGCGGGCGAGCAGGCCCTCATAGATGTCGCCCTTCACGTCGACGGGCAGGCCCAGCCAGGTCTCGCTGTCGATCAGGCCGACGAGACGGCGCAGCTTGGCAGGGTCCTGAATCTCGTTCTGGGCCTTGAGGAAGATCGCCCCGATGATTCCACCATGACGCGACAGGGTCTCCAGCACCTTGGCATATTTCGACTGAAGTGCCTCGCCGGTCAGGTCCCGGATGTTGGGCCAGCGTGACCCGTCCGGCAGCAGCGAGGCCTCACCGATCTGGGTGACGCGCTCCTCGTCCATCTTGAGGAAGAGCAGATAGGAGATCTGCGATATGTAGGCCTGATAGGAGACACCCTGATCGCGCAGAACATGGGCGAAGTTCCAGACCTTGGCGACGAGGGTTTGGGCGTTCATGATTGCGTCTCGGGCGCGATGTCCCAAGTCGCATAGAGCCGCGCGAGGAGCGACTTCTGGCGAGCCTCGAGAACGGCCGGCGTCCATGACTGTTCGCCCAGCACCTGCGTGGTCACGACGAACGGGGAAACCCCGCCGCTATCGGAGAAGTAGCGCTCCTTCTTCGTCGAGAAGTCCCAGTTGCTGGCCTGTATGTTTTTGCGCAGCGTCAGCAGCATGAGATTGGCCAGCTTATGGGTCCAACCATCACGCATCACCTCGTCAGGGAAGTCCTTCAGCCATTGGCTTGCAGCGTCCGGCGTCTGTGGAAGCACGTGTTCAACAGAAACGATGTCGTGGCTATAAGTCGCGCCGCCTGATGACAGCTCGGCATCGAGACGAAGGAGGAGAGGCAATCGCACCCGTGTGAGCTGATAGATCCGGCCGTCGAGATCCCTGCGGAACGCCGCTTTGTCGTCCTTGCTCAGTTCGATCGCCTTGCCCTTCCATTCACCGCCCACGAGGTCGGTTAGAACGGCAGCAAACCGCCTGATGCGCTCGTTGATATCGGCGCGGGTGACAAAGAGGAAATAGGCCAAAGTCTCCAGGCGCCGCATGAACAGGGCCGCGTCTTCGGCAGAGGGCTTCGTGTGTGCGAAGAATTTGAGCGCGACCGGCAGCCAGTCGTTGTTATCGAGCTTGCTGAGATAGCGCAGCCGCTTCGTGGCCTCGTCGCCGTAGAGCGTTGCGAAGGCCGGAGGCGACAGGAGCTTGGCGAAGGTCGCGCCGATTGGCTGCAGCACGTCCTTCATGAATTTGTCGTGATCGGCGAAGTCGGTCACGAACCTTTTGAAACCGATTTCCAGCCGCTCGCGCGGTTTCTCACGCTGATAGATCATCCGGATGTGCTGAAACAGTTCCGAGAAGCGCTCGCGCCCGAGTTGCTCCTCGATGGCCTCCCATGAGTCCGAGTAGTCCTTCTCCTCAGAAGACGGAACTCGATCGAGAAGATCGGCCTTAAGGATGTCGGCGGGCGTAAGGTCGAGGCCGCGCGCGTTGAGGACGGTGAACACGCGATGTGCCATGTCGACGTTCGCCACGGCGATGACCACGAGATAGCAGCGCTGCAGCAGGAATGCGACGAGCCGGTCGCGCCGTTCGGCAGGCATCGCTTTTACGCGGGTATGGAACAGCGTGGCATTTTCAACAATCCGCAATCGGCTGTCGGCAAGCCCCTTGGTGCCAGGCAGCGTACCGGTCACGCCCTTGTTTTGGATTGCGGAACGGAAAAACTCCTCGTCGCGCTTGCGCAGCGTGAGACGGTAGCGGCTCTTCGAGCCCTTATCCGGGTCTCCCTCCTCGCAGATATAGGCATGGCGCTTGATCGACACCTCGAGAGACGAAAGATCACGTAGCACCGATAAGAGGATGGTGAGCGTCGTCAGCCGCTGCTGGCCATCCACGACCTTGGCTTCAGATGAGCCCGGCTGCTTGATGAGGACGATGCTGCCTAAAAAGTAGGTAATGGGCTCCCTTGTTTCGATCGCTTCGTTCAGTGCCGCCAGAATGTCGTCGAGCAGCGCCTCGGCCTGCTCTTTCTCCCAGGCGTAGGGCCGCTGATAGGTGGGGATCGCGAAGGCGAATTCGTCACTGAATACGCGACTGAGGCGTTCCTGGCCGGCCTTGATCGGTTCCAGTTCCATCGGCTCGAATTGCATGCGCCTGATCCTGATTATGATTTCGCACGCCGCCCGCGGCGGGCGGGTGTGGCGATTGTATTGGAAGCCTTCAGCCGTGCCAGGGTGGCGCCGGCGGGCTCGTCGCCGGGGTCTTGCGGCACGAGCCGCCCCTCGAAGGCAGCCCTGAGGATGGACTGGCGCAGGCGCTGGACGTCGGAGGCCTCGGCGTCGAGAACGTGCCGGGTGTCGCTCGCGGCTGCGAGGCCATCGGCTACGCGGCGAAGGATCTCCTTCGCCTCGCTGGGCGGAGGAACAGGTATAGGCGTTTGCTTCAGCGACTCTCCGGACAGGCCTTGCTGGCCGGCCGTTGTCTTGATGTTCGCCGCTATGTGTTTGCGACCGTTGCCTGCGTTCGCTGCGAGTTCCACGAAGGCTGCGCCGTCCTCGAGCGCCGCATGAAGACGGACACGAATGATCTTGTCGGGATAGAACCTTTGAGGCCCTCGATAGATAGCGCCAACGCCAACCAGATCGGCAGACCCGTTGTAGCGGGTGAAGAGCAGATCCCCCGACTGGACTGTCGCCTCGGCGGATGCGGCTGCTTGAGACTCGCTCAGGTAGCGGATTTGCGACGCATCTATGTACATCGATCGAACCGCGGAAATCCGTAGAATTTCATTGTCGTTAGGTGTTGCGCGAGGGGCGGACGATGTCCCATTTCGCACGGAACTGGCGAGCGTGCCCAAGGTACTCCATCCCCAAGTATCTGGGATCGGCAAAAGGCCTGCCGACTCGCCTGATGGTGCAGGTCGTCGTTTCGCCAAGCTCAGATCGTGTTCGATGAGCCGCACGATATCTTGCCCGGAAACGTCGACATCGGTCGTCTCCCGCCAATCCGCCGTCAGCTCCCCGGTCACTGCAGCCTTCAGCAGAGCGCGACGATATGTTTCAAGGCCCTTGCGCGCCGCATCCAAGGCCTGCTCACCCTCAGCGATCTCCTCGAACAGGGCGTCGATCCGGGCGACGATGCGATGTTGCTCGGCAAGGGGCGGAACCGGCACCCGGAAGCGACCGAGAGACTTTGCATCGATGCTGTTGACCGTGGTGCCGTCCTTGGAGCACGCATCCAGAACGGCTCGCGCGGACCGGGCCAGGTATCGCGCGAGATAGTTGGGATCGAGCGCGTTGATAGGCGTCAGCGCTCGCAAGTCTTGGTTCAGGGTCACAGGCCGATCCGTCCGGGCCACGGGGAACGAGTGCCGCAGGATCCCCGATCGCATGACCATCAGCACCGAGCCGGCGGGCACGAGTTTGGTGGCCGAGCGGTCCAATGCCTCTTTGGTGATCAGGTCCTCCGTCGTACCGATCACATCGAGCTTCATATCCTTGGGGGAAACCCAAGGGATCGTGCCATCGGTCCAGAATGACGCTACGGTCTTCGAAGGAGTACCGCCCCCCGTCCAATTGCCAAGGTCGTCGAGGGCGACCCAAGTCCAACCAGCAGGCAAGGGCCATGGCGTATGCTTACGGTCTTGCCCCCGCTCATTGGTGTACACCGCCGCCTGAACGTTCATTCCGCCCAATCCATCACCTTCAGCCCCGGGACGCGCTCGAAACCCTCCTTGTTCAACGTCGCAAGCGTGGCACCGTGACGGAGGGCCTGCGCGGCAACCAGAGCGTCATATGGGTCCATGGGGGCATAGTACACGTCCATCGCGGTGCGGATCTCCGCTGCTTGAAGGGCATCGTCCGCCTCGAAGGGCAGGATGGCGATCCCCAGGCTCAGGAATTTCTCGAAGCGCTGTTCTTCGACCTCGTGCTGTGTGCTCTTGGCGAAGCCGTAGCGCAGCTCCTGCAGCGCGACTACCGGCAGGACGATCGGCGTGCCGGCATGAAGCGCCTCACCGAGGCGCCTCCTCAGCTTTGTGTTGCGCATGGTCACGATGGCGATGACGACGTTGGCATCCAGGCAGATCATGCGCTGGTGCCCCTCGACGGACCGAAGTCGGTAGGGGAGCCTTCGGGCGGGACGTCTTCAGTCCCGATGGCGTCTAGTTCTGCCCAGAATCGGTCGAGGTCGATTGGCCCCTTCTCCATCGGTTCGAGGATTACTTGGTCGCCGTTGCGTCTGATGCGCACCTCCGTGCCCTCAAAGCGAAACTGCTTGGGCAGGCGCACCGCCTGGCTGCGGCTGTGCATGAACAGCTTCGCGGTGGATCGTTCGGGGGGCAGCGACATCGCATCAACCTATCGGTGTACACCACGGGTGTCTACCAAATTCCACCGCCGAGCTGAAGCCAAAACTGAAGATAGATGAGGTATCCACCAGCGGTGGGCATCAGGTGATGAGCGCCTCGGTCAGCTCGTCGAACAACGCAGACAGGCGTGTTACGAACAGAACCCGCGCGCTCACCCGATGAATCCTCGCCACGAGAATTCAGGGGCGCCTATGGGGTATCCACCAGCGGTGGACATCAGGCGACGAGAGCCTCGGTCAGCTCATCGAGCAGCACAGGAAGGCGTGTCCCGAACAAGGCCCGCGCCCGGACGACGCCACCGCGAGACGAGAACTCCGGTGCATCCATCATATCCTCGGTCCGGATCTCGATGTTCACCGCGAGATGGTCGCGGATAGCCATAAGCCAAGCCCGCTGGTCGTCCGTGTAGGCGCGTCCTGCCTTCTCCTCGCGGCCGAGCCAGAGATTAAACCGACCCGCGACGATCGACGGCAGGGGCTCCAGGGTGTCGGCCTGTCCGAGCGCGTAGCGCACGAGTACGACAATGTCGGCGAGCGTGTTCGACGGGTTGCCGCGAACCTTGTCGCTGGCGAGCCGCTTGTAGGCTCGCCAGATGTCGATCGGCTCTAGGAGCCAGGGCGGGCGACGGAGCGCCTCGCGCAAATCGTCCACGGCCTCGTAGCTCAGCCGGCGCTGGGCATATGGCAGGCGATACAGGATCTGCAGCGCGACCAGTTCGTCGCGGCGCGACTCGATGAATGCCTTGAAGCGCTCGACGGTGTCGGTCGCCTTGCCCTCGTCCCATCCTGATGAGACGACCGCGTCGACCGAGACGGTGTCGATGCGGATATCGGTCGAGGCCTTCACGTCTTTAAGCAGACGTCGCACAGCCGGGTCATCGAAGAGGGCGGCGGCGGTGTCCTTTACGGCCTCACGCGCCTTGCGTTGCTCTGGCTCCGGCGCGTCGGCAGGAATGCGCGTGGCAAGCGCGTCGGGGTCGATTGCATCGAGCAACCGGCGCGCCATGCCGGCGAGATCAACGCCACCTGTCGCCTTGACGATCGCCGCGCGGTCTCGGTCGCCGATGCGACGGTCGAGCGCAGCCAGCCGCGCGGCCAAGGTCGCAAAGGCGTCGTCGTCGCGTCGACCTGCGGCGACCTCGTCGACGAGCTTGTCGAAGGAGATGGCGCGCTCCCGGTCGAGCGGCTGCGAGATCGACTTCAGGCTCTCAGTCACCCCAACCGCGTCGATCAGGACGAAGCGCGTCTTGGCCTCTGCATCGGGCGTCACTTCCTGCAGCTTCTGGGGAGCGATCGTGCGCGCGCCACGGCCCTTCATTTGCTCGAAATAGAGCTCGGACTTCACGTCGCGCAGGAAGATTAGTACCTCGAGCGGCTTGATGTCCGTCCCCGTCGCGATCATGTCGACGGTGACGGCGATGCGCGGGTTATAGTCGTTCCTGAAGGCCCGGATCAGGACCTCGGGATCAGCCCCGTCGATGCGATAGGTGATCTTGCGGGCGAAGTCGTTGCCCTTGCCGAACACCTCGCGGACCATGCCGACGATCTCCTCAGCGTGGTGATCGTCCTTGGCGAAGATCAGGGTCTTGGGGACCTCGCGGCGGCCTGGGAAAAGCTCGGTGAAGAGCGTGTCCCGATAGGTCTCCAGCACCGTCCTGATCTGGTTGGGCACGAGGACCGAGCGATCGATCTGGTCGGGTGTGTAGCTGAAATCCTCGGTCAGGTTCTCGTAGCGCTGGACGCGTGTGCGCTTGTCGCGCACCGGCAGATCGTAGCCCGCAATGACGGTCGACCCCCGCTCGCCGATCTCGGTGCGAATCCGGAAGACCTCAAACCCAACATTGACGCCATCAACGACCGATCGCTCGTAGGGGTACTGGGCGACGAGGTTCTTGCCGAAGAAGCCCAGCGTGTGCAGCGACGGCGTCGCCGTCAGCCCCACCACGAAGGCGTCGAAATAGTCGAGGACTTGACGCCAGGTCCCATAGATCGAGCGGTGGCATTCGTCGGTGACCACCAGGTCAAAGCTCTCGATCGGGATCGCCGGGTTGTAGGAGACGAGCCGCGCGGTCTCGGCGCGCGACATTTCGAAGGATGATTGCTCCTCCTCGTCCTCGTCCAGATGTTTACCCGTGAGCACCGAATAGACCCGCTGGATCGTCGCGACGACGATCTGCGCGTCCTTGTCGATGCCGGCTGAGCCGAGCTTCTGGACGTTGTAGATCTCCGAGAAGGAGCGGCCCGTGCCGGGTGGCCGATAGGCAAGGTACTCGTCACGCGTCTGACGGACCAGATTGGCCCGGTCGGCCAGAAAGAGAATGCGCTTAAAGCCGGCATGCGCGAGGAGACGATAGCTCAGCGTGCAAGCCGTGAAGGTCTTTCCCGCACCGGTGGCGAGTTGGACGAGAGCGCGCGGACGGTTCTGTGCCATCGAGACCTCGAGGGCCGAAACCGCGTCGACCTGGCATTCGCGTAGTCCATCGGTGATGACGGGCGGCATCTGACCCAGGCGACCGCGAAGGGTGACGGGCTCGCCGAGCCAGCGCTCCAGCGTCTCGGGCCGGTGGAAGGCGAAGACCGTGCGAGAGGTCGGGTTTGGATCGGCATGGTCGCGGAAGAGGGTTTCGCTGCCCGACGCCACATATTCAAACCGGACCTGGCCTTCCTCGAGCACAAGGTTCCGAGGGAGGTCGGCGATGTATCGCGCGGCTTGGTCCGAGAAGCCTGAGAGGGTCACTCCTGCCGATTTCGCCTCGATCACGCCGCAAAGGCGCCGGCCGACGAAGAGCGCGTAATCTACGGGGCCGGACGCCGTCTGGAATTCTCGGACTGCGACTCCCAGACCGGCGCCGAGGTTCATGTCGACACGGGATTGGACCACCCAGCCGCACAGGACGAGCCGCCGGTCAATCGCCGACCGCGCCACATCCTCAGGGTGAAACGCGGACTCGTTCATCTTGTCAATCTACGCGTGTAAACGCTCGTTTGAGAAGAGCGCCCGGCCAATGAACAATGCTGGATGTTAGTTGCAGGTCGAGCGTGGTCGGCTCCCTGGCGGTGCCCAATTAGGCCATCGGGTCGGCGCCGTTGAACTGGAACTCATAAGAGCTTGGATAGAATGAGGTCGGAGCCTCTCAGAGTCCGTTTGAGAATGCTCAAGGATGGACGATGCGCCGCAGCATAAGGCTTCCCAGGGCGACGTGGATCATGGCTTCGGAGACGTCGAGGCGCTGTTCATAGTCTCGGACGAGGCGCTTCCAACGGGTCATCCAGCCGAAGGTGCGCTCGACGACCCATCGCCTCGGCAGCACCTTGAAGCCGGGCTGCTTGTCGGTGCGACGGACGATCTCGATGACGAAGTCGCGATAGGCGGCGGCGTCCAGGAGGCGGGTGCGATCATAGGCGCCGTCGGCGAACAGATGCTTGAGCCAGGGCCAGCGCTTGCGGATAACGGCGACGATGTGCTGGGCGCCGGCGCTGTCGGAGATATCGGCGGTGGTGAGGTTGACCATGAGCAGCCTGCCATCGGTATCGACGGCAATATGGCGCTTGCGGCCGACCACCCTCTTACCGGCGTCGAACCCGCGTTTTTCTGCTGCCGGCGCCTTGATCGACTGGCTGTCGATGACGGCTGCGGTCGGTGACGGCTCCCGACTTTCGCGCTCGCGATCGAGCATCAGCGTAACGTCATGGATCGTCTTGAACAGCAGACGACGAACGAAGCGCCGGAACCACCAGTAGACCGTCTGCCAAGGTGGAAAATCGTTCGGCAGCATCCGCCAGCCGCCACCGGTTCGGGCAAGATAGCGCAGCGCGTCGAGCACCTCGCGAAGGTCCGTCGTCGGCTTGCGTCCGCGCTTCGGGATCGACGGCAGGAACGGACGGATGAAGAGCCACTCCTCATCCGTCAGATCAGTCGGGTAGCGCTTCGCGCGTTTCTCAAATCCAGCCATCCGGCCACGGTTCGCTCGAGTCCACATCCCAAGCTTGAATCATGCCGCCGCAATCGCCTCAACCCATTCTCAAACGGTCTCTCAGGGCTCATTCCGGTCCTGCAACCTTGACGCGCGCCGAGCGCCGGCTTCTGATGATGGAAATAACAAGACTAGGGATATAGGGCTGGGGTGGGGATGTCTGCTGAAGAGCTGCTGCGCAAAACGGCAGAGCGAATCGATGCATGCGCGCGTGACGCCGACGCTCTTGCCTTGATTGACGCTGAGCTTGCGGCGAGATCGGAACCGAGAGCTCGAAGCCTCCGCATCAAGATCGCCGGGTTGCAGCGTGCGATAAAGCTGGCACCCGCCAGCAGTCCATCGGTCCCTATTAGACGCTCGGCGCCAACTGCTTGCATTGAGCCGTTGTCGCCTTCGGCGGCAGGTAGCGGCATATGGGATCTTGTGCTTCGCCGAAACGGCATCCCTCGCCCCGATGGAAGGCCGCTTCATCGCTATCGACTCTCGGACGACGAGCACGACGATCTGCGCCGCACCCTGCGGGCGCGCCCCGGCTGGGCGAATGGGCCGACGGCAAGAGATGCCGCCGCCTCCTTTGTGCTCTGGGCGGCACACTGGTTTCAACGTGACTACGTCGGCGGAACACGGCGCTGGGAGGACCTCAGCGCTGCGATCGGCGTACCCTTTGATGGCCATGCAGGGCGCCAGCTTGTGCGCGAAGGCCTCGAGGCTTGGCGGCGGCCTCCGGTGAAAGCGGAGGGCGACACGGCCAAGCTCTGGCTTAGGACGCTTGCGGTCGAGGGGGGCTTCCCAGCAGGCGTCCTTAATAGGGCAGATACATGGCCGGCAATCTATCTAAGCCGCGTTGTCGGCACGCTCCTGGCCTCGGACAACGTTGAGGACGGTGCCGGAATTGCCGCAGCCGAAGCTCAGGCCCACCATGCGCCAAGGGCGTATCGTCAGGACATCTTCTTTGCTCTGGCAGCCGACCTCTCCATGGCAATCGTCAGGCTACGGCGAGATGTGGCATGCGAAGACCGCGCGAGTGGCGTGCCCGTCAGCGCTTGGCTTGACGCCACCAGACCCGGATGGCGGCACGAGTTGCCCGTTCGTACCGGGACCGCCGCTGCAGATCAGCTCGTCGACGGTCTCATGCGAGCTGAGATCGTCCGTCTCATCGGCGGAGGCGATGTCACCAGCCAGCGCATTCTGCGCCGCGACGATGCGGGCGTCTGGCGCGCCGCCTTGCGCCTAGGCCTAGACGGAATAGCGAAAGGGGACATCGTTTCCGCACTAGGGCGGCGTCAACAGCGCCTGCGCGCATATCCGAACCGTGAATTTGCACGATATGTATCGGGGGAACTCGCGATATTCGAGCCGCCGGCCGAAGGGGACGAGGGTTGGCGCATTCTGCCCTCGCGTCGCGAAACGCGCGTAAATGCTGTTCCGTTCTCGGTTCCCATAACCGTCGAATTGCGTTTCGAAGGAACCAAGGTCGCCGAAGCACCTTGGCCCGAAGGGGAAGCGGTGCGCGGGGAGGTGTTGGTTTTCAAGCCGGAGGATGATCCAGGTGGTCGAACGCTGGTCCTGATTGGCACGATGTCGGGAGCCTACCCGGCGTCTGCTCGGTACCGTTTTCCTGAGCATGTCGCCCTATGGGATGGATGGCACCAGCCGCCTGGCGGGCCAACCCTGCGAACGCTTTGACTTGCCGCGCCACCCCAATCCTTTCCTACTTCCGGAGCGCGGCGGGGCGGAAGTCGTCGAGGCCTGGCTCGAAGGTGACGAGATGATCGCGGCCCTGCGCGCTCGTCGCCATTGGGGTGACCTACATGACCGTATCGCTCTTGGCTCCCCTTATGTCCGCACCGCGGAACACTCCGCGCAGCAGCCGCCGGCGCGTCTGCGCCGCTATGAGGAGGCCTTCAAGGACGGGCGGATCAATATTTTGAACTGCTCGACAACAATGGAGATGGGCGTCGATATCGGCTCCGTCTCAACTGTGATGATGACCAATGTGCCGCCGTCGATCGCCAATTATCGTCAGCGCGTTGGACGCGCGGGGCGACGGGGTCAAGGCCTGTCGACCGCCTTAACCTATTGCCGCGACACTGCGCTCGACCGAGAGGCATTCCGCAATCCCGCCAAGTATCTCGTCCGCGGGATCGAAGCCCCTAAAGTGACGCTTGATTCACGTCGTATCGTCCAACGCCATATCAATGCCTTGCTGCTCGCCGCCTGGTTTAGGGAGGTGCAAGGTCAGGCACTCAAGACGACTGCCGGAGATTTTTTTGGCTGTCCGCCCGCCATTCCGGGATCCCGAGCCGAGGACCCGCCGGTTGCCCGCTTCCGCGACTGGGTCGTGAGACCCAGCACCGCTCAGGCGCAATCGATCGCGATCGCAACGCTAGTTCGCGGTTCGTCGCTAGAGGGGCAGAGCGACGCTTGTATCGAGGCGGGCAACTTAATCCAGGAGGCAGAGACGGCATTTGTCACCGAGTGGGAGGCTATCCAGGCACAGACCACGGGGCTTGATCGCGATGCGGCACGCAAGGCGCTCGGGATGCAGCTGAAGCGAATGTGCGGCGAGTACCTGCTTGGCGAGCTCGCTGACCGAGGCGTGTTGCCGGGGCACGGGTTCCCAACGAGCGTTGTGCCGTTCATCCATGCCGACGAACCCGATGCTCATGCCGCCGTCTCCGATGATGGAAGCCGTTCGCACCGGCGCGGTTATCCAACACGAAATCTAGACCTTGCAATCCGAGACTATGCTCCGGGCGCCGAGGTGGTCGTGGACGGACTCGTATACCGATCGGCAGGTGTCACATTAAACTGGAAGCGACCGGCTGCTGCCGATGCCGTTGGGGAGGTCCAGAGCCTGAAATGGTTCTGGGCATGCCGGAGTTGTGGGACGGCAGATACGACGCATCTGCGGCCTGCATCCTGCGTTAGTTGTGGGAGCAACCTGGAGCCGGGGGATACGCGCCGCTTCCTGCAGCCAAGTGGTTTTACCGTCGATAGCCGCGAGCAGCCTCACGCGGATATTGATCAGATCGCCTATGTCGAGCCCGAGCCGGAGCGCGTGGTCGCTCGGAACGCCTCCTGGAAACCCTTCCTAAGTCCAACACGGGGACGCTTGCGAACGAGTCACGACGGATTGGTGTTTTACGCGTCTGCCGGCGAGACCGGAGCGGGCTATTCGGTGTGCCTCGAATGCGGGCGCGCAGAAGCGCAGACAGGTTCTATCGACCCGAACGCGAAACGCCCGCTCCACGAGCACAGGCCGCTTCGTTATACGAAGGCGGACGCGGACGGGCTGTGTCCTGGCAACGGTCGTAGTTTCGCGGTTCAGACGGACCTCGCTCTTGGTCACGACATCATCACCGATGTTACTGAGATTCAGCCCGCTGCCTTGACGTCCCAAGGGGCTGCTTGGGCCCTCGCTTCGGCGTTGCGCGAAGCCCTTGTCCAGCGGCTGGGTATCGATAGCGGCGAGATTGGGTTGTCCGTCGTGAAACGCCCAACGGCTGTGGGCGGTGCGACGCATTCACTCAATTTCTACGATAGGGCCTCCGGAGGAGCCGGTTTTAGCCCACGCCTCACCGAGATGTTCGAGGATCTGCTGAGGCGCGCTCGCGACATCCTCGATTGCCCAGCCAAATGCGTTGCAGCCTGCTCCGCTTGCGTTCTGTCTAGGGATCTACATGCGCAGGCCGACGTTCTCGACCGCGTCCAGGCCCTGGCGTTCGTCGATACGGAACTGGCGGCGATCTCGGAGCCCGAAGACGCGGATAGGGCCGAAGTAGGCGCTCGGCTCGCTCGTGATGTGGCTGACGAGCTCGTCGAGCGGACAGATCGTGGGGCGCGCGACATCTTTCTCTGGCCGGCTGCACCATTTGATCCAGCGGCTCTGTTGCAACCGCGCATGAAAGCCTTGCTAAATCGGATGCGCGACGGCGGGCATACGTCGACTCTTTGCATCGAGAGCAACGATTTGAATGTTCTGGACGATGCGCAGCGCTTGGGCCTTAGAGATGCCGCAATCCAATACGACTTGCGGCTGGCCACTGGTGCTGCTCCGCGTTTCAGAAATGCCGCGCGGGCGATCGCGGGGCTTTCAAGCGGCACGCTGTGGGCATCTCGAGACGACGCAGCCGCGCAAGTGGGCGAGGCTTGGGGCGTTGGCATCAATGCGCCAGTTGTCTCGTTTTCAGCCACGATTCCTTCTGTTCAGGGGTATGACCGTGATCAGCTTTTGCCCAGAAGCGAGACGGCCTTCATCGAGGTCAATTCCCTGCTAGACGGGCCGAGCCGAAACCTCGCCGACCGCTTCGCGAGTCTGATCCGGCCTCATCTCGAGGTGATCGGCCGGTGGCGGCCCGGAGAACTGACGGAATTCACCTATACTGATCGCTATGTGCATTCTCCGCTAGTTGCGCTTCTGGTCGTGCGGGTTGTGAGAAGGCTGGCCGGTTTGTTGGCAGGCGCGAGGGGCAAGCCGAAGTTCCGCCTAACGACCGCCTCTTTGCGCCAACAGGACGGGTTTCCGAACCGGCTGCAGCATGATTGGCGCAGCGAAGCTGATCGGGACGCTGTGCTACATCAGCTCTGCGGTGACGGGCTGGACCTCGACCTGGCAGTCGGCGCATGCGGCCATTCCCGGCGCTTAACGTTGACATATGGAGATGGCTCGCAGGCTGCGATTGTCCTGGATCAGGGTTTTGGCTTCCTTAAGGTCGTCGGACCGCCGCGGTTCGAATTTCAGGAGAAAGCCGCGAGCCAGGCCAAGCGTCTTGCCGCGCTTGACTTTTCGTGCGTGTCGGAGGGCTCGACCTACATCGTCGTCGTCGGGAGCAGTTCTAGTCGTTGACCATATCCCGGAGTGCGTTCCGGCACGCATAAGATGTGGCGGCCCGTTCGCCGGAGCTCATCCGGCTCGCTTGACGCCTTGAAGCGTGTTGCACCATGTGACCAGTTAGTGTAGCACGGACGACGACGAGATGTGCCAATCGTCAAGCAATTTCAGACACTTGCAGGCCCGGCGGTACTAGCTGAGTATCCTCCCGCCCCAGCCAGTCCGGTCCAGTCCCGAAAATCGTTAGCGGGAGCCTCTGACCGTAGCGCGGCCGCAAGTCACGACCCCGCGTTTCTTTACGCTCCGCTAACCATACCGGATGGCAAATCGCAGGGAGAGCCGGGACCGCTTCCCGGTGATTCGGCGGGCCTGACGATGCGCCCTCCGGTGCCGGGGGGCATGATGGCAATCGCTGGGTTCGAGAAGATGGGCAACGCCCGCCGGGCGGAGCCGCACCGCGATCCCAAGGCATGCTCGCGTTCGCGCGCCGCGATGCTGGGCAGCGCGGGCCGGCATGCTCTTCTGGTCGCCTGCCTCCCAGTGCTGCTGCTGGGCGATCCTTCATCGCCGGGCGCTGCGCGTGCAGCGGACGTGACCATCAGCACGACTACGACCGGCGCGAGGGGCGGGGACGGGGCGGACAATACGAACGGCCAGGGCGGTCCTGGCGGCGCCGGCTCCACAGGCTACCAATACGGCCAGACCGGCACGGTAACTGTCAATCAGACCATCACGGGCGGCGCGGGCGGCACGGGCGGCTATTCTATGAGCCAGCCAGGTACTACGGGCGGCAAAGGTGGTGCGGGGCTGGAAGTGACCCTGGGAGGGACGGCGGCGATCAATGCAGCCGTCTCGGGCGGCGCGGGCGGGGCGAGCGGCACCGTTGTCTTTGATGATTACTTCGGCATTGGCGGCGCGGGCGGCGCGGGCCTGGTCTTTGCCGATGGCGGGACGGCAACGATCGATGCGGCGGTCAGGGGCGGCGGAGGCGGCCTCGGCATCGTAAGCGGCCTGGGCGGCGCGGGCATCATCGGCGGCGGCCTGACATTGAGGCTCGGCGCGAATGCGAACGTCGCCGGCGGCCTTACCGCCAGCAGCACCAATCGCGCTAGCGCCTTGGTCTTCACAGGCGGAAGCAATATCCTGTCGCTGCAGACCGGCGCGATCCTGACAGGCGGCATCTCGCTGAACACCAACACGACGACGCTCCAGTTCGACCAGGCGAACAACTACACGCTGCCCAATGTGATCGCCGGTGCCGGCTCAGTCCGCATCGCGGGCCCAGGCAGCCTGATCCTGACCGGGGCGAACAGCTATACGGGCGGGACCGTGATCGATGGCGGCTCGCTCTGGATCGGCGATCAAGGCACGAGTGGCTCCATCACCGGCAATGTCGTGAACAACAGCATTCTCGGATTCGGCCGCTCCAACGACATCACCTTCGACGGCGCGATCTCCGGCACCGGGTCCGTTGTCAAGAATGGCGCGGGCACGCTGACCCTGCTTGGAACCAGCATTTATACAGGCGGAACGGCGATAAACGCGGGCACACTCCGAGTAGGGGGCGGCAGCACGAGCGGCTCGATCACAGGCGATGTCGTGAACAACGCCACTCTCGCATTCGACCGCTCCGACGCCACCAGTTTCGCGGGCGGGATCTCCGGCACCGGGGCCGTCGCCAAGAACGGCGCGGGCACGCTGACCCTGACCGGTACGAACAGCTATTCGGGCGGGACGACGATCAACGGCGGTGTGCTCCGCATCGGCAATGGTGGTACGACCGGCTCCATCACAGGCAATGTGGTGAACAACAGCACGCTTGCCTTCGTCCGATCCGACGCGACCAGCTTCGCCGGTACGATTTCCGGCACGGGTGCTGTGGGCAAGGGTGGCGTCGGTACGCTGACTTTGACCGGCACAAGCACCTATACTGGCGCCACGACGATCGACGGCGGCACGCTCTCTGTAAACGGCTCGATCGCTTCTTCGAGCGTGACGGTCTCGACCGGCGGCACGCTCGGCGGCACGGGCACGGTCGGCACGACGACGATTGCCGGCGGCACGCTGGCGCCGGGCAATTCGATCGGCACGCTCGCGGTGGCTGGCAACCTTTCCTTCAGCGCCGGCTCTACCTATGCGGTCGAAGTCTCGCCTTCGGCCTCAGACCGCGTCAACGTCACCGGCACGGCGACGCTCGGCGGCGCCACGGTGGCGGCGTCCTTCGCCGCGGGAACCTATGTCGCCAAGCAGTACACCATCCTCAACGCCACGGGCGGGGTGAACGGTACCTTCGGCACCAAGGCCGACACGAACCTGCCTGCGGGCTTCAAGTCCAGCCTCGGTTACGACGCCAACAACGCCTATCTCACCCTGGCGCTGGA
>NZ_FTMO01000019.1 GCF_900156025.1 Allobosea sp. TND4EK4 | reverse complement strand
TCTCCCTCCTGTCGCTCCACCCGCCTTACACGACGGCACCCCTTGACGCAAAAACATCTTTCTTTCGAAAATATGTTGTGAGATATAAATCGGGCTGCGTATGCTGGCTCGATCCGGCGCCCCATCACGGCTGACCGGCTGGATTTGGCGCCGGCCGCCAAGGGTCCCGATACGCAGCGGCGACCAGGCGAATGGATATGAGCGGACATTTTCCCTTGACGGATGAGGAAACGACGGGCCGGAAGACTGGCGACCAGCCCGGAGCTAGCGATTCAGACGCTGTTCCCACGCGCCATTTCGACTTATCGGCCATGCCGGCCGCCGATCGCTACCGCCTGCTGGCCTCGACGGTGATGCCGCGCCCGATCGCCTGGGTGGTGACCTGCAGCCCGGACGGCACCGTCAATGCCGCGCCCTATTCCTTCTTCAACCTGTTCGGAGCGGACAGGCCGACCGTGGCGCTCGGCATCCTCGCCCGCCCGGGGCAGCCCAAGGACACCGCTGCGAACATCCGGGCGACCGGCGAATTCGTCGTCAATCTCGTGCCTTACGCGCTGGTCGAAGCGATGAACGCGACCTGTATCGATGCGCCGCCGGACATCGACGAGCTGGCCCTGGCAGGGCTCGGGAGCACGCCCAGCCTCGCGATCCGCCCCCCGCGCATCACGGCATCGCCGGTGGCGTTCGAATGCCGCACCAGCCATCTTCTGGAGACCGGCCCCGGGCAGGTGCTCGTCGTCGGAGAGGTGCTGCATGCCCATTACGCGCAGCGCGTCCTGACCGGCGATGTCGACCGCCCGCGCGTCGACCATGCCGCGCTCGACCTGGTGGGGCGGATGCACGGCGCCTCCGCCTATACCCGCACCCGGGACCTGTTCGACCTCGACCGCCCCGTCTGGCGGGGCGCACTGGATCGCTGACCCGCGGCCAGCCGCCGCGATTGAGCGCCGCAGCCGGCCGGCGCATCTGACTTGGCCGGCTGGACATGATCCGCGAATTGCGGAATGTCCCGGCGATGAGCAAGACGCCGCCAGCGGAGCCGCCTTTCCAACGCGCCGAATGGCCGTTCTACTGGATTGCGCGCGTCACAGGCCGGTACTTCCAGAGGATGGAGACGGCGCTGGAGCCGATCGGCCTCGACGTGCCGAGCTATCGCGTGCTGATGACGCTTTACGAAGACCGGCATGTCAGCGTGTCCGCCATCGCCGATGCCTGCGTCATCAAGCTCAGCACCGCGACCCGCATCGTCCAGCGGATGACGGCCGAAGGGCTCGTGGTGGTGCGCCCCTCGCCCAGGGACGGACGTGTCACCGAGGTCAGCCTGACGACCAAGGGAGAGGGCCTGCGCCACCAGGCCAAGGCGATCGCCGAGGCCGTGCTCGCGCAAGCCTTCGACGGGGTCAGCGAGACCGAGCGACACAAGCTGAACCGCCTGCTCGCCGGCGTGTTCGAGCGTCTCAGGGACTGATTCTCTCTCTTTTCGAGCCTTTTTGCCTCGCAGCCCGGTGCCAGGTCGGGCCTGCGGAGCCGCGCGACCGACGCTCGAAAATCGCGCTTGCCAAAGCCGGCTCGCCGCCTCATATTACTTGAAAATTCATGTAAATAAATAACGGGGGATCCTATGCCGCACGACGTTTCGACAATGGCCTGAGCCCGAACGGCGGGATTGCCGGGCGCCTTTGTTCGCCCGTCGAAGCGAATGTCCGAGCCGCTACAGCGCAGGCGGCGGCCCATCGTGCCGCCAGAGGCTTCACAGGCCGCGCGACGCGTGAAATCGTCCCAGGGAGAAAGCCATGAACAAGGTCTTTGATACCGCCGCCGCACAGGAAGCCGTTCTGACGGATCTGCTCGAGGACGTCCGCGCCCGGCGCGACGAATTCGAGAAGCTGACCTATGTCCCGCCGGACGTGATCGCCAAGCTCAAGGCCGCCGGCGCCTACCGCGCCTTCGTGCCGAGGGAACTGGGCGGCGATGCGAAGAGCCCGGCCGAGTTCTGCCGGCTGATCGAACGTCTCGCCGAGGCCGACGCCTCGACGGCCTGGGTTGCGAGCTTCGGCGTGTCGGCCGTGTATCTCGCCGCCCTGCCGGCCAGCACCTACCGGGCGATCTACGGTGCCGACCCGGACACGGTCTTTGCCGGGGCGATCTTTCCGCCGCAGACGGCGCGGGAGGTCGCAGGCGGGTTCGAGGTCCAGGGCCGCTGGCCCTATTGCTCCGGCTGCATGGGCGCCAGCCTGATCGGCGCCGGCATCCGCGTCGAGGGCGGCACCTCATCGGGCCTGCCGCGCATGGCCGTGATGCCGCGCGAGAAGGTCTCGATCAAGCACACCTGGGACACGATCGGGCTCGCCGCCACGGGCAGCCACGACGTGGTCGTCGATAACGTTGTCGTGCCGGAGGAATGGACCTTCATCCGCGGCGGCAAACCGCACCGCGAGGAGCCGGTCTTCCGCTATCCGTCCATGGCGCTCGCCGCGCAGGTCCTCGCCGTGGTCGGGCTCGGCACGGCGCGGGACGCGCTGAACTGGATCCACCGCGAGGCGCGCGACAAGCCGGCGATCACCGGCGCGCCGCCGATCGGCGCGCGGCCCTATATCCAGGCGGAGCTTGCCCGGGCCGAAGCCCGGCTGTACGCGGCCCGCAGCTTCTTCTACGGCGCGATGGAGGAAGCCTGGGAGCAGGTGCTCGCCGGGCGCCCCCTCGAACAGGATTGCCATGTCCGGCTCCGCCTGAGCGCCACGGACGCGGCCGCCGCCGGTGCGGATGTCACCCGCATGGCCTTCGTCATGGCGGGCACCGAGGCGATCCGCCGTGGCCACCCGGTCCAGCGCTGCATGCTCGACGCCGCCGCGGTGGCGCAGCACGCCTTCCTCGGCCAGGGAACCTGGACCTCGGCGGGCGCCGCCCTGCTCGGCCAGCCGACCTTCCCCGGCTATCCGTAAGCCTTTCCGACCAAGGAGATCGCCATGAGCGAAGCCAAGCCCATCCGCACCCTGTTCTGCATCGCCGTCCAGCAGAACTTCTTCGACCTGCCCTTCTCCCAGATCGGCCCGGTCTGGAAGGCCTTCGGCACGATGATGAAGGGCATTTCCGAGCTGCCGGGCGTCAAGATCCTCGGCATGCTCGACGATGACGAGACCATGGTGGGCACCTCGCCGACCGGTTTCCCCTGGACCGCCTACATCATGGCCGACGTGCCCGATCGCGAGACCGTGCGCCAGGCCTGCAACCTGTTCCGCACCATCCCGGTCGGCGATACGGACGAGCGTCTCTGGAAATACTGCCGAGTCGAGGCCCGGATGGGCCGCGCGCTTGAAGTGCCAACCAACCTCTGACGCCACGCCGCCATCGTCCTGCAGGAAGCGCGCATGACCCCCGACACGCCCCACACCGCCATCGTCACCGGCGCGGCCTCCGGCTTCGGGGCCGTCGCCACCCGAGCGCTGCATCAGGCCGGCCACCGCGTTGTCGTCACCGATATCGACGGCGATGCGGCGCAGCGACTGGCGACGGAACTCGACGCCGCTGGCGCGACCGCCTTCGCGGAGAAGCTCGACATCCGCCACCCCGGCGATTTCGCGCGGGTGCTGGACCGGGCCATCGCCCGCTGCGGCTCGGTCGAGATCCTGCTCAACAATGCCGCGGTGACCGTGGCGCGGCCGCTGCTGGAGATCGATCCGGACGAGTTCAACGCGGTCATGGCGACCAATGCCGGCGGTGTCTTCGCCGGC
Source organism: Allobosea sp. TND4EK4 (assembly GCF_900156025.1). Classification (GTDB taxonomy): domain Bacteria; phylum Pseudomonadota; class Alphaproteobacteria; order Rhizobiales; family Beijerinckiaceae; genus Allobosea. Next base: position 53,956 of record NZ_FTMO01000019.1, on the reverse strand, counting down.
AGCCAGGTCCTGGGCCGGTACTTCAAGAAGCGCGGCTACGGCCGGATCGTCAATCTCGCCTCGCTCGCCGGGCAGAATGGCGGCACCGCGACGGGCGCGCATTATGCCGCCTCCAAGGGCGCGATCATGACCCTGACCAAGATCTTCGCGCGCGATCTCGCGGCCTTCGGCATCACGGTGAACGCGGTCGCCCCCGGGCCGATGGACACGCCGCTGGTCCACAAGCTGGTGCCGGCGGAGAAGATGCCGGCGATGCTGGCCAATATCCCGGTCGGACAGCTCATCGATCCGGCCTTCGTCGCCGCGATGATCGTGATGCTGGCATCGCCGGGGGCCGCTTCGGTGACCGGGGCCTGCTGGGACGTCAATGGCGGATTGTTCATGCGCTGACGCGCCGAGGGGTTGCAGGAGAACGCCGATGGATGTCACCGCAGAACACTTTCGCGACGGGATGAGCTGCCTCGGCGCAGCGGTCAGCCTCATCACCTCGGCCGGGCCCGAGGGGCGCCATGGCATGACGGCCTCCGCCGTCTGTTCGATCACCGACAGCCCGCCGACGCTGCTCGTCTGCGTCAACCAGAAGAACCGCTCTCACGACGTCTTCAACGGGAACGGCAATCTCTGCGTGAACGTGCTCGCCGAGCAGCACATCCCGCTGGCGGACATCTTCGCCGGACGCGGCGACGCCGAGCGCTTCGACAGCGGGAACTGGACGACTCTGGAGACCGGCGCGCCCGTGCTGGCCGACGCCATGGCCGCCTTCGACTGCCGGATCATCGAGCGGCGGGCGATCGGCAGCCACTCGGTCTTCTATGCACGCGTGGTCGGCATGCTGAGATCGCCGCAGGCGGCCGAGACCCTGATCTGGTTCGGCCGCCGTTATCATTCGCTGAAGGCAGCGCCAAAGGGCGACTAAGCCCCCGCTGAGCCTCCGGGCGCGGCCGCTCAGTCGGTGAAGACGACGGTCTTGCGGCCGTTGCGCAGGACGCGATCCTCCAGATGGTAACGGACGGCGCGGGCGAGCACGCGCCGCTCGATGTCGCGGCCCTTGCGCACGAGGTCGTCGGGCATGTCGCGATGCGAGATGCGCTCCACGTCCTGCTCGATGATCGGGCCTTCGTCGAGGTCCGAGGTGACGTAGTGCGCGGTCGCGCCGATCAGCTTCACGCCGCGCTCATGGGCCTGGTGATAGGGCTTGGCGCCCTTGAAGCCCGGCAGGAAGGAGTGGTGGATGTTGATGCACCGCCCCGAGAGCTTGGCCGAGAGGTCGTCCGACAGAATCTGCATGTAGCGGGCGAGCACGACGAGATCGGTCTGGGTTTCCTGGACGAGCCGCCAGACTTCGCCCTCCTGCTCCATCTTGTTCTGCCGGTCGACCGGAAGGTGATGGAAGGGCAGATCGCCGAGATCGGTCGAGGCAATGTGCTGGCGGTCATGGTTGGAGACGATGCCGGTGATCTCCATCGGCAGCTCGCCGATGCGCCAGCGATAGAGCAGGTCGGCGAGACAATGGTCGAATTTCGAGACCAGCAGCATCACCCGCTTGCGCGCGGCGGTGTCGCGCAGGGTGAAGGTCATGCCGAAGCGGGTTGCGAGTTCGCCGACGAGCGCCTGAATCTCGGCGGCACGACGGGCGCCCTCCAGCCGGTCGAAGACGACGCGCATGAAGAAGCGGCCCGTTTCCAGATCGTCGAACTGCTGGGCGTCGCGGATGTTGCAGCCGGCCTCCGCCAGCAGGGTCGAGACGGCGGCGACGATGCCCGGCCGGTCGGGGCAGGACAGAGCGAGGATCATCGGGGAATCGGACATGGCGTGACGGCCCGCTCGCGCGGGTCCCTGAAACGAGACGGTCGGAGGATGGCGGGTTAAACAGCGCGCGGCGCGCCGCCGTCAACCTCGACCGGCGACGACCCGGCAGCCGAATTCCGCGGCCGAGGCTGCGAACCAGGACCAGAAGCTGCCGGCAAGGCTGCGCGCGACCATGATCTCGAAGGCGGGGCCCTCGGCTGCGTCGGGCAGGCGCCAGAGCTGCACGCCAAGATGGGCGACGCTCGTGGCCGCGGCATCCCCCACCGCGAAGGCGGCGGGATGCAGGTCGATCATCACGCCCTTTGCGAGCGCATCGCGCAGATGCGGGCCCGAGAGCCGCAGGGCGGCGCGGGCATCGCTCTGGTCGCTGACCGCGGCGTAGCGTGCCAGCTCGGCGATCAGAGAAGGCATCTCCCCACGCGATCTCGCCCGCAGCAGCCATTGGTCGGGGCCGCTCCAGATCACATCATGGCCGGCGCCCGAGACGATGCGCGGCGCCGTGGGCAATGCGAGGCCGAGGCTCTGCTCGACGCGCCGCGCGAGCGCTTCGGCGCCTCCCGGGGCGGCGATGAGGCTGGCGAGCCCATGGCCTTCGAGCAAAGTCGCGGTCACGCCGCCCCGGCCCGCCGCGCCGAAGGTCCCGGGCTGCGCGATGCCCGCCCAGGCGCTGCGCGGCGTCCATTGCGCGGTCTCAGCCATGGAGGCGGGCTCCTTCGGGATCGAGGAAGACGGGCGAGCAGATCTCGACGAGGATGTCGCCGCCACGGACCGGGTCATAGGCCCGCACCTGCTCCCCGATGCGGGCCGAGCCGCCCCGGATCAGCCCGAGGCCGATCCAGTGGTTCAGATGCGGGGAATGGGCGACCGAGGTCATGTAGCCCTCGTCGTTCGCCATCGTGGCCGCCTTGCCGACCCCGATGAAATGCGCGCCGGCCCGCAGGCGCTCGCGCCGGTCCACGGGCTTGAAGCCGACGAAAGACGGCCGCTCCGGCTCGTTCAGTGCCGCCCGGTTCGCCATCAGACGCCCGACATAGTCCTTCTTCGACGACATCATCTTGCCGAGTCCGAGATCGCGCGCCGTGGTCTGGCCGCTGAGTTCGTTGCCGGCGACATGGCCCTTCTCGATGCGCAGGACGCCGAGCGCCTCGGTGCCGTAGGGCGTGATGCCGAAGGGCGCGCCCGCCTGCATCAGCGCGCGCATCATGGCGTCGCCATACCCGGCCGGGACGGCGAGCTCATAGGCCAGCTCGCCCGAGAAGGAGATGCGGAACAGCCGCGCCGGAATGCCGCCGCCGACCGTGACCGCACGCGCGGCGAGATAGGGGAAGGCCTCGTTCGAAAGGTCGTGCTCCGGATCGACGACGCCGCGCAGCGTCTTGCGTGCCTTGGGGCCGGCGACGGTGACCTGCGCCCATTGCTCGGAGACCGAGACCATGCCGACGTCGAGATCCGGCCAGAGCACCTGATGGCAGAACTCCAGATGCTGCATCACCTTGCCGGCATTGGCGGTGGTGGTCGTCATCAGGAAGTGATGCTCGCCGAGGCGGGAGGTGGTTCCGTCATCCATGACGAAGCCATCCTCGCGCAGCATCAGTCCATAGCGCGCCTTTCCGACAGGCAAAGCCTTCCAGCCGTTGATATAGACCCGCTCCAGGAACGCGGCTGCATCCGCGCCCTGGATGTCGATCTTGCCGAGGGTCGAGACGTCGCAGATTCCGACGGTCTCGCGAACGGCCAGGACCTCGCGGTTCACCGTCGCCAGCCAGTCGGTCTCTCCGGGCTTCGGATAGTACTGCGCCCGCAGCCACTGGCCGGTCTCGACGAAGACCGCGCCCTGCTCGCTCGACCAGCCATGGGTCGGCGCCAGCCGCACCGGGCGGAACGCCTTGCCGCGGTGGTGGCCGCCGAGCGCGCCGATCGCCACCGGCGTATAGGGCGGGCGGAAGGTCGTGGTGCCGGCCTGCGGGATCGTCCGGCCCGTCTGCTCGGCCATGATGGCGAGGCCGGAGAGATTCGACGTCTTCCCCTGGTCGGTCGCCATGCCGAGCGTGGTGTAGCGCTTGAGATGCTCGACCGGGCGGAAGCCCTCGCGCGCCGCCAGTTCGACATCCGCATCGGTGACGTCGTTCTGGAAGTCGACGAAGGCCTTGCCCGGAAAAACCGGGCCCTTGCCTCCGGTCACGCGCCAGAGCGGCTTCAGTCCGCATGGCTCGTCATCGGCCGCGGGCACCGGCCCGGCAGCCGCCACACTCAACCCGAGATCGCCCAGAGCCTCGCGAGCGAGACGGGCTCCATCCTCCAGCGCCGTCGCCAGGGTGAAGCGCCCGGCGGCGCTGCCAGCCACCGCCAGCCCCGCCGGCAACGTGCCCGGCACGAAGCAATGAATCTCCTCGTCCCAGACCGGCTTGCCGTTCTGATGGGATGTCAGGTGCAGCGTCGGGTTCCAGCCATTCGAGACCGCGAGCAGGTCGCAGGCGAGCGCATGCGTCGCGCCGGAGGCGTCTCGGATGGTCACCTGGTCCAGTTGCCGCCCGCCCCTCGCCCGCTCGACCACGCCGCCGGCGAAGAGCCTTGCGCCCAGCCGGTCAGCCAGCGCCTTGCGGGCCGGGTCAGCATCGGCGCGCGCATCGACGATGGCCGCGACCTTGCCGCCGGCTGCGGCGATGTCGCGCGCCGTGGCCCAGCCATCGTCGCCGGCGGTGAACAGCACCGTCTCGCGCCCCGGCAGCACGCCGTAGCGGTTCGCGTAAGTGCGCGCCGCGCCTGCCAGCATCACCCCGGGGGTGTCGTTGCCCGGAAACACGATCGGCCGCTCGAGCGCGCCGGCGGCAAGGATGGCGCGCTTCGCCTGAATGCGCCAGGCGCGTTGGCGCGGCTGGTGGGGCTGGGGCTGCGGCAGATGATCGGAGACCCGCTCGACTGCGCCGTAGGTTCCGTGGTCGTAGAGGCCGAAGACGGTGGTGCGCGGCATGAGGCGCACATCGGGCAGGCTCTCCAGCTCGGCGAGCGCCGCTGCCAGCCACTCCGCGACCGGCCTGCCGTCGATCTCGCGCTTCTCCGCCAGTAGTCGGCCGCCGAGGCGGAAATCCTCGTCGCAGAGGATGACGCGGGCACCTGTCCGGCCCGCCGCCAGCGCCGCCGCGAGGCCGGCCGGCCCACCGCCGATGACCAGCAGGTCGCAGAAGGCGAAGGCCTTTTCATAGTGATCGGGGTCCTCGGCACCGGCGGCGCGGCCGAGCCCGGCGGCACGCCTGATCAGCGGCTCGTAGAGCTTCTCCCAGAAGGAGGCCGGCCACATGAAGGTCTTGTAGTAAAAGCCCGCGACCAGAGCCGGCGAGAAAAGGCCGTTGAGGGAGAGCAGATCGAAGGCGAGCGAGGGCCAGCGGTTCTGGCTCACTGCCTCAAGCCCGTCGAACAGCTCGGCGACCGTGGCGCGGGTGTTGGGCTCGCGCCGCGCGCCTGAGCGCAGCTCGACCAACGCATTGGGCTCCTCCGGCCCCGCGGAGAGGATGCCACGCGGACGGTGATATTTGAAGGAGCGGCCGACGAGGCGGACGCCATTGGCGAGCAGCGCCGAGGCCAGGGTGTCGCCGGCATGGCCACCATAGGACTTGCCGTCGAAGCGGAAGCTCAGCGCTTGGCTGCGGTCGATCAGGCCGCCGGAAGCGAGCCGGAAGGGTTGCGCGCTCATGCCGCCTCTCCCGCCTTGCGGACCTTCGCCGGCTCGACAGCGCTGATCGCGTGGGTCCGCGTGTCGCGTGTCACGATCAGCCAGGAGCGGCAGCCGGAACCGTGATACCAGAGCTCCCGATGCGGGCCGGCCGGGTTGTCGCGCAGATAGACATAGTCCGCCATTGCCGCCTCGGCCGCGGCCATGCCATCGGGGCGGACCGGATCGGCGGCGCCGAGATAGCTGAATTCCTGGGCGTCGCGCGCGCCGCAATAGGGACAGGTGATGCGCATCGCAGTTCCTCGGCCAGAGCGCCCGTTCAGTGCAGGTTCGGCTGGGCGCCGACGCCCTTTTCGTCGATCAGGCGGCCGCTGGCGAAACGGTCGAGCCGGTAGGCGGCGGCGACCGGATGCGGCTCTCCGGTCGCGATCAGATGGGCAAAGCAGAAGCCGGAGGCCGGCGTCGCCTTGAAGCCGCCATAGCACCAGCCAGCATTGAGATAGAGCCCCTCGACCGGCGCCCGGTCGATGATCGGCGAGCCGTCCATCGACATGTCCATGATGCCGCCCCAGTGGCGCAGCATCCGCACCCGGCCGAGCCCCGGCCACAGCGCCATGGCCGATTCCATCACGTCCTCGATCACCGGCAGGTTGCCGCGCTGGGCGTAGGAATTGTAGCCGTCGATGTCGCCGCCGAAGACCAGCCCGCCCTTGTCGGACTGGCTGACATAGAAATGCCCGGCGCCGAAGGTGACGACCCCGTCGATCATCGGCTTCAACCCCTCCGAGACGAAGGCCTGCAGGACATGGCTCTCGATCGGCAGGCGCATCCCTGCCATCGCCGCGACGCGCGAGGAGTTTCCGGCGACCGCCATCGCGATCTTCTTCGCCCGGATCGGCCCGCGCGAGGTCTCGACGCCAACCGCCCGGCCATCGACCATCGTGAAGCCGGTGACCTCGCAGTTCTGGATGAGGTCGACACCGCGGCTGTCGGCCGCGCGGGCATAGCCCCAGGCGACCGCGTCGTGCCGGGCGGTGCCGCCGCGCTTCTGCAAAAGCCCGCCCTGGATCGGAAAGCGGGCGTTGTCGTAATCGAAGAAGGGCGCCATCGCCCTCACCTGCTCGCGGTCGAGCAGTTCGGCATCGACGCCGGCGAGCCGCATCGCATTGCCGCGCCTTGCGAAGGCGTCCCGCTGCGCGTCGGAATGGTAGAGGTTCAGCACGCCGCGCTGGCTGACCATGGCGTTGTAGTTCAGATCCTGCTCCAGCCCCTCCCACAGCTTCATCGACAGCTCGTAGAACGGCGTATTGCCCGGCAGCAGGTAGTTCGAGCGGATGATAGTGGTGTTGCGGCCGACATTGCCGGAGCCGAGATAGCCCTTCTCCAGCACCGCGATCTTGGTGATGCCGTGACGGCTGGCGAGGTAGTGCGCCGTCGCCAGCCCGTGACCGCCGCCGCCGATGATGACGACGTCGTATTCGGCCTTCGGCGCCGGATCGCGCCAGACCGGCGTCCAGCCCTTGTGCCCGCGCAGGGCCTGGGTCAGCAGAGAAAGGGCGGAGTAGCGCATCGATTTTTCCGAGCGGTCTTGTCAGCGGCAGATTGACCGACCTAACGTCGCGCACATGCCCTCCAGCGACATCCACTGTTCTCTTGGCGACAACCATGCGCCGGCTCATATCGGCTTCCTGCTGATCCCGGATTTCGCGCTGCTCGGCTACGCTTCTGCCGTTGAGCCGCTTCGTGCGGCAAACCGCCTGTCGGGCCGCGTGCTCTACCGCTGGAGCCATGTCTCGATCGACGGCAGGCCCGCTCAGGCTTCCAATGGCGTCGCCATCGCGGCGGATGCGGGGCTCGATGAGGGGTTGCGGCTGGATTATCTCTTCGTCTGCGCCGGGGGCAATCCGGCGCTGTTCGACGACCCGCCGACCTTTGCCTGGCTTCGCCAGCAGGCGCGGCGCGGCGTCAGGATCGGCGGGGTATCGGGCGGACCGTATCTGCTCGCCCGCGCCAATCTGCTCTCAGGCTATCGCTTCGCGCTGCATTGGGAGCATGCGCCCGCCTTTCTCGAAGACTATCCGGACCTCGACCTGCGCCGCTCGCTCTATGAGATCGACCGCGACCGGCTGACCTGCAGCGGCGGCACCGCCCCGCTCGACATGATGCATGCGCTGATCGCGCGCGACCATGGCACCGAGCTCGCCCTGGCGGTCAGCGAATGGTTCCTGCAGACCCAGGTCAGGGAGGGGGCCGGGCCGCAGCGCATGCCTTTGCGCGAGCGGCTCGGCATCGCGCACGCACCGCTGCTGCGCGTGATCGGGCGGATGGAGCAGACCATCGAAAACCCGGAAACGCGCGAAAGCCTGGCCCGCCTGGCCAATGTCTCGCTGCGCCAGCTCGAGCGGCTGTTCCGCCAGCATCTCGGCCGCTCGCTCGGCGAGCATTATCTGCGCCTGCGGCTCGACCGGGCGCGCGACCTTCTGCGCCAGACAAGCCTTTCCGTCATGGAAACGGCCCTGGCCTGCGGCTTCGCCAGTGCCAGCCACTTCTCGCGCAGCTATCGCGAGCGCTTCGGCCACGCCCCGCGGGAGGAGCGCCGGCGCGGCGGCGCATCGGCCGAGCGGGCTCAGCCCGCGTAACCGCGGAGCTTGTCGAACAGCGGCCTGGGGATGGCGATTCCCGCGGCAGCCGTCCGGGTGCGGGCACCGGCCCGCCGGTCGCCGGGCAGCCGCGCGCCCTCCTGCTCCAGGATGGCTCCGAACAGGCGTTCGAGCCGTTCCGCCGCCTCGGGTCCGCCGAGGGCACCGCCATCGATGGCGATGAAAAACTGGCCGGTGCGCGGCGAGCCGCCCTTGTTGTCGGCGAAGGAGGAGGCGTCGATGGAGAGGTTCGCACCGGTCAGCCAGGCGGCGAATAGCTCGACGATCAGCGCCAGCCCGGCGCCCTTGTAGCCGCCCGACGGCACCATGCTCCCTGCCAGGGCCGCGGCGGGGTCGGTCGTCGGGTTGCCGTCCTTGTCCAGCGCCCAGCCGAGCGGGATCGGCTCGCCGCGCTGCTGGTGGACGACGATCTCGCTCTTGGCGACGACGCTGGAGGACTGGTCCAGCACCAGCGGGTCACGGCCCGCCCTCGGCACGGCGAGCGCGATCGGGTTCGTGCCGAAGACCGGCCGCTTTCCGCCCATCGGCGCGATCGAGGCCGGCGCGTTGACGAAGCCGAGCGCCATCAGCCCCTCGCGGGCGATGCGCTCGACATGGTAGCCGACAACGCCGCAATTATAGGAATTCGTTACGGCGAGCGCAGCGATGCCCTGCGTCCTCGCCGCCTCGATGAGGGCCGGCAGGCCGAAATCGATCGCCGGATGGGCGAAGCCGCATTTGGCATCGACCCGGACGAGGCCGGGGCGCGGACTATCGAGCACGGGGCGGGCCTTGCCGTCGATCTTGCCGACCTTCGCGTGCTCGCAATAGGTCGGCAGGCGCGCCAGCCCGTGGCTGTGGATGCCCTCGGCCTCGGCCGCGACGACCGAGGCGGTGATCGCGGGCTCGTTGCGCGGGTCGACGCCGCAGGCGAGCAGCGCCTCGCGCGTCAGGCGCTCCACCTCGGCGAGGCTGAGCGGGACCGCATCGATGGGGGCGTGAGCGCTCATGCCGCGATCTCCTTCTCGCCGCGGCCATAAAGGCTCGCGGCACTGTCCGGCGTCACCAGCCCCTCGGCGAGGTCGCGGGCGAGCCGTTGCGGGTCGCGCCGGGCCGGATCGCCATAGCCGCCGCCGCCCGAGGTTTCGATGGTGACGATGTCGCCGCGCCTCAGCGGGATCCCCGAGACCTTGGAGCGCAGCGACGCCTTCGAGCCGTCCGGGTGCGTCACGGTGGTGCGGCTGAGCGAGCCCGGCGCGCCGCCCTTGATGCCGTAGGGCGCGTGGCGGAAGCGCTCGAAATTCGTCGAGAGCGAGCCTTCAGCCGCGTCGAGCCGCCATTCGCGCACGAGGCCCAGGCCGCCGCGAAACTGCCCTGCCCCGCCCGAATCCGGGATCAGCCCGTATTTGGTGAAGGTTACCGGGTACTTCGCCTCGACCATCTCGATCGGCGCGTTGGTGTTGTTGTGCAGGCCGCAGGAGAGCGCGCTCGCCCCATCTCCGCCCGCATGGCCGCCCCAGCCGCCGACCTCGATGTCGAAATAGACCTGGCGCTTGCCCTGCGGGTTGGTGGTCTGCAGGGCGTAGACATAGGAGATGGCGTAATAGGCCGCCGGGATGCGCTCCGGCATGATGCCGGCCAGCGCGCCGAAGACGGCGGTGGCGATGCGGTGGTTGACAACCATGCGCCCCGCGACCGGCGCCGGGAACACGGCGTTGACGACGCTGCCCTCCGGCAGGGTGACCGTGACCGGGCGATAGCAGCCGGAATTGGCCGGAATGTCGCCGCCCAGCGCGGCCAGCAGCGCGTAATACACCGCCGAGCAGGTCATCGCGGGCGTATTGTTGACCGGCCCTCGCACCTGGGCGCTCGAGCCCTCGAAATCGAGCGCGATGGTGTCGCCGCGCTTGGTGATCCTGACCGCCAGCGTGATCGGCTCCTCCGACTGGCCGTCATCGTCGACCAGTTCGACGAAGGAGGCCTCGCCGTCCGGCAGCGCTTTCAGCGCGGCGCGCATCATCGCCTCGGACCCGTCGAGGATCGCGGCCATCGCCGCCTCCAGCGAGGCGGCGCCGTATTTGCGGGCCATGCGCGCGACGGCTCGCTCGCCGATGCCGAGCGCGGCGATCTGGGCGTTGAGGTCGCCGCGCGTCTCATCGGGCTGGCGGAGATTGTGGAGCAGCATCTCGAAGACACCGCTGTTCAGCACGCCCTTGTCGACGAGGCGCAGCGGCGGGATGCGGATGCCCTCGTGGAAGATCTCGGTCGCATTGGCATAGTAGCTGCCGGCCGCGCCGCCGCCGACATCGACATGGTGGCAGAGCGTGCCGACGATGGCGACGCGCTTGCCGTCGACGAAGACGGGGCGGAAGGTCTGGATATCCGGCAGATGCTGGCCGCCGGAATACGGGTCGTTGGTGACGATCACGTCGCCGTCCTGCCACTGGTCGAGCGGAATGAAGCGGTCGAGGATCGTGCGCAGGCAGTCCGACATCGAGTTGAGATGGACCGGGATGCGGGCCGACTGGGCGATGTTGTTGCCGTTCGCGTCGAAGACGGCGGTGGAGAAGTCGAGGATTTCGCGCACAACGGTCGAGCGGCTGGTGCGCCAGATGGTGATGCTCATCTCCTCCGACGCGGCGACGAGCGCGTTGCGGATGACTTCGAGGCGGATCGGGTCGATGCCCTGCTGACGATCGGTCATGACGTGCCCCTCAATGGCTGGCGAGACGGTCGGCGACGAGCGCGCCGGAGGCATGGGCGAGGATGGACCAGCCAGCCGGCAGGTAGATCGAGGTATAGGGCTCCTCGACCACAACCGGGCCGGTGACCGGCTCGGTGGTGCCGATGGAATCGCGGTCGCGCACCGGCGTGGCGAGGGGGCCGTGGCGGCCATGGACCGGGCGGCTGCGCCCGGACGGCGCGGCGAGCGCAGCCTCGGTGGACACCGCAGTGGGTTTGGCCAGCGCGCCGACCGCCTTCAGACGAAGCGCCACCGTTTCCACCGGCACGGAGGGCTCGTCATAGGAAAAGCGCTGGCGGTGCAGGGCGTGGAAGGCGGCCGTCGCCGTCTCGACGCCGGGGGCTGAGAAATCCGCACCGGCGAGCGGGACGCGCAGATCGAAGGCCTGTCCGGCATAGCGCAGGTCGAGCGCCCATTCGAAGCGCTGCGCTGCCTCGGGCACGCCGTCTTCCAAAAGCAGCGCGCGGGCATCGGCGACGAGGCGCTCCGCGGTGCGCGAGAGGGCTGGCGCCACGTCGCTCAGCAGGCCGATCTGCGTGGCACTGAGATCATGAGCGATGTCGGACCAGAGGATGCCCCATGCCGAGAGCGTCGAGGCATGAGCCGGGAAGACGACGCGGCGAATGCCGAGCTCCTCGGCCACCTCGCAGGCATGGACGCCGCCGGCGCCACCAAACGACAGCAGCGCGAAATCCTCGGGGTCCATGCCCTTTTCGAAGAGCGAGAGCCGGGTCGCGGTTGCGAGCGCCGAATTGGCGACGTCGATCACGCCGGCCGCGACCTGGTCGATGGTGAGGCCGAGGCGCGCCGCGATCGGCTCCGCCGCCTGGCGGGCCGCCTCGGGGTCGAGCGGCATGGCGCCGCCCATGAAGCTCGTCCCATCGAGCCGGCCGAGCAGGAGATTGGCGTCGGTGACCGTGAACTGGGTGCCGCCCTTGCCGTAGCAGGCGGGGCCGGGATCAGCGCCGGCCGAATGCGGGCCGATGCGCAGGCGCCCACCCTCGTCGACCCAGGCGATGGAGCCGCCGCCGGCGCCGATGGTCCGCATCTCGATCATCGGCAGGCGGACGGGCAGGCCGTCGACCTCGCCCTCGTTGACCATGGCGACCTCGCCGTCATGGACGACGGAAACGTCGAAGGATGTGCCGCCCATGTCGACGGCGACGAGGTTCGGCTCGTCCAGCGTGGCGGACAGGCGCTTTGCCGCCGCCGCGCCGCCGCTGGGGCCGGAGAGCAGCAGGCGGGCCGGTTCGCGCCCGGCCTTGGCGAGGCCGGCGACGCCGCCGTTCGACTGCACGAGATAGACCTGCGCCTCTGGCAATTCCTCCTTGAGGCACCCCGCCAGCCGGTCAGTGTAGCGCTGGACGATCGGGACCAGCATGGCGTTGAGCGCCGTGGTCGACATGCGCTCGTATTCGCGGATCTCGGGGGAGATGTCGGAAGCCAGCGTCACCGCCACGCCGGGCAGAGCCTCGCTCAGGATCTCGCCGATGCGGCGCTCATGGGCCGGGTTGGCATAGGCGTGGAGCAGGCAGACAGCGACGGATTTCGCTCCGGCCTCGGCGATCTGGGCCGCGACGCGGCGCACGCCTGCCTCGTCGAGCGGCACGGTCACCTCGCCCGCCGCGTTTACCCGCTCGGTCACGCCGAAGCAGAGCCGGCGGGCGACGAGAGGGGCGGGCTGGGCGAGCGTGATGGCGTAGACGTCGGTGCGGCCATGGCGGCCGATCTGCATGACGTCCTCGAAGCCGGCGGTGGTGATGACCGCGCCGAGCGGCAGCTTGCGCTCCAGCACCGCATTGGTGGCGATCGTCGTGCCGTGAAGGAGGTATTGGACGGCCTCCATCGGGAAGCCGAAGCGCTCCGAGGCCTGGCGGATGCCGGTCAGCAGGCCGACGGAAGGATCGGACGGGGTGCTGGGGGTCTTGATCTGGTGGATGGCGCCGGATTCGGCGTCGAGGATTTCGATGTCGGTGAAGGTGCCGCCGATATCGACGGCGATGCGGATGTCGGGTTCCACGGGCAAGGCTCCAGGGTTCCCGCTCGCGGTCGGCGAGCGGGTCGGGTGGTCTAAAAGGCGGTGCAGTACGTCTGGCGCGCTCTACGCGCCGGAATGCTCGGGCATGGCGGTCATTTCACGAAGGTCTTGGCCAGACCGGAGGTGCGGTCGACCACGAGCACGACGAGAAGGGTGAGGACGACGAGCAGCACGGAGAGAGCCGCGACGAGCGGATCCGCCTGCTGCTCGACATGGTGGTACATCGCGACCGGCAGCGTCTGGATGCGCGGGCCGGTCATGAAGAGCGAGAGCACGACCTCGTCGAAGGAGACGAGGAAGCACAGCGCCGTCGTGCCGATCAGGCCTGATTTCATCATCGGCAGGGTGATGCGGCGGAACACCGTGAGCGGCGAGGCTCCCAGCGTCGCGGCAGCCTCCTCCACCGCCAGCGGCAGGGTCGCCAGCGCCGTCGCCAGCACCCTGAGCGCATAGGGAAGCGTCACGATGAGATGCGCCGCAACCAGACCCGGGAAGGTCGCGAGCAGGCCGAAGCGGGCAAAGACGATCAGGATGGCGAGGCCGAGCACGATGGTCGGCAGCAGAAGCGGCGCGGTGAACAGGCTCGACATCACCTCGGCGCCACGCGGCTTCAGGCGCACGAGGCACCAGGCGGCCGGCAGCGCAATCAGCAGGCTCAAGGCGGTGACGACACAGGCCAGCACGATGCTGGTCCAGAAGGCCGCCGTCATCGTCCCGTCCTTGAAGATCGCCGGATACCATTTCAGGCTCCAGCTCGTCGGCGGGAAGGTCATATAGGCGTCGCCCGAAAAGGAGATCGGCACGACGACGATCAGCGGCGCCAGCAAGAAGACGAACATCGCCAGGGCGAGCAGCTTCAGCGTGAGGGAGACGGGACGTTCATCCATAGGCCACCTCCCTCACATGATCGCGCGCAAGGCGCGGGTGTAGAGCACCAGCGCGCCGCCGAAGACGCCGAGCACGATCAGCGAAAGCGTCGCGGCCAGCGGCCAGTTCAGCGTCACGATGGCCTGGTCATAGATCTCGGTCGCCAGCAGGAAGACGCGGCCGCCGCCGAGCAGCTTCGGCGTGATGAAGGACGAGACCGCCAGCACGAAGCAGAGCAGGCAGCCGAGCGCGATCCCAGGCAGCGTCAGCGGCAGGATGATGCGGCGGAAGACGGTGAAGGGCGGCGCACCCAAGGTCGAGGCCGCCTCCTCGATGCGCGGATCGAGCCGGCCGAAACCGGCGAGCAGCGCGAGGATCATGTAGGGCATCAGGATTTCGGTCAGGCCGATGGTGACGCCGATCTGGTTGAACATCAGCCTGATCCGCGCGAGGCCGAGCGCGGCCAGGCCGTTGTTGACGAGGCCGCTGTCGGACAGGATCGCGATCCAGCCATAGGTGCGGACCACCGCCGAGGTCAGCAGCGGCGAGATTACCAGCACGAGCAGGATCGTCTTCCAGGTGCCGCTGGAGCGGTGCAGATAGAGCGCGATCGGATAGGAGCAGAGCAGCGTCAGGAGCGTGATTCCGAGGCTGACGGTGATGCTGTTCAGGAGAAGTTCGCCATAGAAGCTGTCGGTGATCAGCTTCGCCCAGGTGGCGAGGGTGTAGACCTCGCGCATCGTCCCGGTCGGCTCGACCTCGTAGAAGGACATGCGGGCGAGGTTCAGCACCGGCAGCAGGAATCCGGCGGCATTGACCAGCGCGATCGGCGCCAGAAGGGCCACCGCGAGCCCGAAGCCGCTGCCCCGCTTCGGCGCGGAAGCGATCGGCGCGGCCAAGCCGGCAGCGGCACTCACGCCGCCGCTCCGTAGACGAAGACGTCCTGCGGCCGCCAGGAGAGGCTGACAGGCGTGCCGGGCTCCAGCACCGTCTCGCCGCCCCGCGTCGCAAGCTCGACAGAGACGATCTGGCCGGCGACGTCGACGTCATATTGCAGGATGTCGCCCGAGAAGATCGCGCGCGCGATCCTGCCGGGGACCCCCTCCCCGCCCGACGTCGCCAGGGCGACCCGGTGCGGGCGGATCATCACCTCGACCGGCCCGCTGAGGCCCGGCGCCGGCACCGTTTGGCCGGCGAAGTCGGCGGCCCCGTCCCTGGCCACGGCCTTGAGGCGGTTGGTACGGCCGACGAAGCTCGCGACGAAGGCCGTCGCCGGGCGCTCATAGAGATCGACCGGCGTGCCGATCTGCTCCAGCCGGCCCTGGTTCATCACCACCACCTTGTCGCACATGGTCAGGGCCTCGCCCTGATCATGCGTGACGAAGATCGCGGTGATGCCGAGGCGCTGCTGGATGTCGCGGATTTCGTTGCGCATCTCGTCGCGCAGCTTCGCGTCGAGATTGGAGAGCGGCTCGTCGAGCAGCAGGATCGAGGGCCTGATCACCAGCGCGCGCGCCAGTGCCACGCGCTGCTGCTGGCCGCCGGAAAGCTGGGCCGGCCTCTGTTCCTCCTTGCCGGTCAGGTGCACGAGGGCGATCGCCTCCTTCACCCGCCGGGCGATCTCGTCCTTCGGGACTTTTCGCATCTCGAGGCCGAAGGCGACGTTCTTCGCGATGCTCATATGCGGGAACAGCGCATAGCTCTGGAAGACCAGCCCCATGTCGCGCCGATGCGTCTCGACGGTGGTGAGGTCCTGCCCACCGACGACGATCCGGCCGGAGGTCGCCGGCACGAGGCCGGCGATCATCCTGAGCGAGGTCGTCTTGCCGCAGCCCGAAGGGCCGAGAAAGGCGACGAGATCGCCCTTCGGCACTTCGAGATCGAGCCCGTCGACGGCCGTGAAGCCGGCATAGCGCTTCGTCAGCCCGCGAATGGAGAGGAAGCCGTGCTCGGCCATCGCTCTGCTCCTGCCTTGCGTGGAACGATCAGCGGCTCAGCGGGATCACCTTGCGGCGCCACTGCTCCATGATCGGCTCACGGACCTTGGCGAGCGCGATCCAGTCGACCGGAATGACCTTGTCCATCGACTTCACCGCGGTGCGGGCGATGGCGGCCTCCGAGATCTGCGCCTTGGCGTTGGTCGGGGCGTAGAACATGCTCTCGGTGAAGGCCTTCTGGGCCTCCGGCGAGAGAGCGTAGTCGATGAACTTGGCGCCGGCGTCCTTGCCCGGTCCGTTCGCGACATAGTTGATCGTGTTGATCTGGAAGACGCTGCCTTCCTTGGGGAGGATCGCCTTGAGCTTGCCGCCGGAGGTGTCCGCATTGACCTGGGCGCGGGCGTTCCAGCCGGCGCCGATCACCGCCTGCCCGGAAATGATCACCGGATAGACCTCCGGCTTGGGCTCCCAGGTCTGGACGCTCGGGGCGATCTCGCCCATCGCGGCGATGCCCTTGTCGACACTCTTGAGGTAGTCGGCGCCACCGCCGGCCTTGTCGAGGATCAGGACGAGGGAGAGGCCCTGGATGTCGGGCATGCCGGGGATCGCAACCTTGCCCTTGAACTCCGGCTTGGCCATGTCGAGCCAGCTCGTCGGGGCGCTTTTCACCTGGTCGGCGTTGTAGAGCATCACGAGATTGTCAAAGGTCACGGCCACCCCGTCGACATCGGCGATGCGGGCGTTGGGGTAGAGATCGGCAACGTTCTTGGAGACCTTCTCGTCGATCTTGGTCAGGAGCTTCTCGTCGGTCGCGGCCTTCGAGACCGAGACGTCCATGATCACCACGTCGGCCTGGGGCGCGGCCTTCTGCGCCCGCAGCGTGCCGAGCATCTGGGCCGAGTTCGGCATCGGGAAATACTCGACCTTGATGCCGGGATTGGCCTTCATGAAAGGCTCGACCACGGCCTTGGTGTAGCGCTCCTGGAACAGGCCGGAATAGCCCATGACCGTAACGGTCTGCTGCTGGGCGAGCGCCTGCGTCGAGACGCCGGCCAGAAGCAGCGCGGACAGGGTGAAAGTCGTCGAAATCTTCATGCGGTGATCCCCTCTGTTATGGTTGTGCGGGCTTCGTTATGGCGCCCGTCATGATAGAAACACGCAGATGTTCAGGCCTTTGCCAGCTTCTCCTCCACCATCTTGGTAGCGCCCGAGATGTCGGGCAGCTTCTCGCCCTTGCGCAGGCGCTCCAGCAGCACGAGCTCCTGCTGCTGCATTTCGATCGCACGGCGGGCATAGGCTTCCGCCGCGGCCGCCTTCAGCACGACCACGCCGCTTTCGTCGCAGAGCACCGCGTCGCCCGGCTCGATCGTCTGGCCGCCGACACTGACCGGCACGTTGATCGCCCCCTCGGTGCCGAGGATCTTGGTGGTGATCGGCGAGGGGCCGCGGCACCACATCGGCATGTCGGTCTTGACGATCTCGGAGAAGTCGGTGGCCGGGCCGTCGATGACGCCGGCGGCGACGCCGGCGTTCTTCATGGCATGGGTGACGACTCCGCCCCAGCAGGCGTGCTTGTCGTCGCCGCAGCGGTCGATCACCACCACGTCGCCCGGACGGACCATCTTCGTCAGGTAGTGCAGCGCGGTCGAGTCCGCATGTGGGATGCGGATCGTCACGGCCGTGCCGGCGATGCGCTTGCTCGGCAGGACCGCGCGGATCTCGCGGTCGACGAAGCCGGAATGCAGCACATGGCCGATCGTGGCCACCTCGCATTGCTGCAGGAGGGCGACCAGGTCGCCCGAGATCTGGGCCGGCATCGGGTTGACGATGAACATGGCAGGTCGCTTTCCGCTCAGGCGAGGACGTGGTGGTTGGCAACGGGCACCGCGGCGCGGACCTTGCCGGTGTAGTCGAAGTCGAGCCGGCCGCTGGTCGTGCCGATGCCGTCCGAGGCCTGTGCCGTGACGTGGCCCCAGGGGTTGATCACCATCGAATGGCCGTAGCAGGCGTTCTTGCCCTGGGCGTGGGTGCCGGTCTGGCCGGTGGCGAGGAACCAGGTCTGCGTCTCGCAGGCGCGGGCCCGGGCCAGCAGTTCCCAATGGTCCTTGCCGGTCATCAGGGTGAAGGCGGCGGGCAGGACGATCACATCGGCGCCCGCGTCTCGCAGCTTGCGGAACAGCTCGGGGAAGCGGATGTCGTAGCAGATCGCGCAGCCGACGGTCTTGTCGCCGACCGTGTAGGTCACGACCTCCTTGCCGCGCGAGACCATGTTGGACTCGCGGTAGCTGACGCCGCCGGGCGCATCGACGTCGAAGAGGTGGATCTTGCGGTAGCGGGCCAGCTCCTTGCCGTCCGGCCCGAAAACGACCGTCGTGTTGAAGTAGTCGTCCCCGTCGCGCTCGCAGACGCTGCCGGCGTGGATGGTGACGCCGTGCTTCTCGGCCAGGCCCGACATCAGGCGGTAGCTCTCGCCGTTCGGGAAGGTTTCGGCGCTGTCGCGCATGGCGGCCGGGCTGCCGTCGAGGAAAGCGTAGTATTCCGGCAGGACGATGAGATCGGGCCGGTCCTCGGCGACGACCTTCTCGACCATGGCGCGCGCCGTCTTGAGGTTCGCGGCCTTGTCGTCCTGCGAGTTCATCTGGATGAGCGAAACCTTCACGACGTTCTCCCTGGCACGGCCCGCGCGTCGACGGGAATGCGCGACGGTCCCGGCGTGCAGAAGCAGACCAAACCCGAACTGGCCCGGCAAACGCGAAATTCTTGTCCGCCTCGACAAGAATTGCTTATGACCGGCCGGTGACCATGTCCTGCCGCCTCACAAGGCAGGAACACGACCACTCAACCTGTTGCTGCGTCACGGGATTTTTCCTTCGCGGCCGCAGCGGACCCGTGCGGCGGCGTTCTAGCGGGCAGCCGTCGAGGCGGCGATCTCCGCCGCCATGTCCGCGATCAGGGCGGGCAGCGTGTTGCCGGGGTCGTCGTGATAGACCGCGTGGAAATGCAGGGCCGGGAGCCTCGCCTCGACATCCAGCGTCCGCAGTTCCCCGCTGTCGAGGAACTCCTGCACCACCACCTGCGGCAGCACGGCGACGCCGACGCCGTCGCGGATCAGCCGCGTAATCGTGGCGAGGGAGTTCGAATTGAAGACGCGCACGGTGTCGGGGTCGACACCGGCGAGCTCGATCGCCCGCAGGACGGATTGATGCGGCTGCGAGCCCCGTGAATAGGCGAAGATCGGATAATCCGAGAGGTCGGCGATGCTGAGCCGGCCCGCCTGGAGCGGCAGCCGGGACGAACCGATCCACAGGCAGTCGAAGACGCAGAGCTCGATGTTGCGGATATGGGGAGCGACCACCGGCCCCATGATCAGGCCGAGATCGATCTGCCCATCCTGGATCTGCCGGGCGAGGTTCAGGCTGGTGTCGACGTTCAGGTCGATCGCGACATTCGGGTAGCTCTCCTTCACCCGCTCGATCAGCCGCGGCAGCCAGGCATAGACGATGGAGTCGATCGCGCCGATCATCACCGTGCCGCGAAGCTGGCCGGCATCGGCGATGGAGCGCTCCAGCTCGGCGACTTGCCGCATGATCGCCTCGGCCTGCGGCAGCGCTCGCTGGCCGTGCAGCGTCAGGCTCACGGTACGCAGATCGCGCTCGAACAGTCGCACGCCGAGCTCGCGCTCCAGCGTCGCGATGCGGTTGGAGACGGCCGCCTGCGTCGTGCAGAGCTTCTCGGCCGCCAGCGAGAAATTGCGGAGCCTGGCGACCCAGACGAAGGTCTCAAGGAATTTCAGGTTCAAGGCGACGGCGCTTTCGCTGGCATGGGCTGCCCTGGCGGTGGGCGCATACCACATAGCACGGCATCATGGCTCGTCGCCGCCGGATGCGGAGCGACGGCGAACCGGCCTTTGCGCTCAGATCTGCGAACGCGCCAGGCTGGAGAGCCAGTCCATGACCTTGTCGCTCGCCGATCGATTCTGCCAGTCCGCGAAGGAATACGGCTTCGAGACTGCGACATCCTTGTCGAAGATGGCGATCTGCGCCTGTGCGAACGCCTGGTCGAACAGGTTGATGTTCGCCTCGTCGTTCAGTCGCAGGGCGCGGTCATCGATGTTCGTCGAGCCGACCGAGGTCCAGACGTCGTCCACGACCACCAGCTTGCAGTGGAAAAATGTGGGCTGGTACTCGCTGATCCTGATGCCGGCCTGCAGCAACTCGCCCCACAGATGCCGGGAGGCCTTCCTGACCACGCGGGCGTCGATCTGCGGACCGGGCACGATGATCTGGATCTCGACGCCGCGCTGCCGGGCCTCGAGCAGTTGCCGGCGTATCAGCTCGTCCGGCACGAAATAGGGCGTCGCGATCCGGATGCTCTTCTGCGCCGAGGCCAAGGCCGTCATCAGCATGAGATGCATAACATTGCGCTGATGGGTGGAACTGATCACCACCTGTGCTGCATGATCGCCGACCGGGCGGATCTCCGGAAAGAAGCGGTCTCCCATCAGCAGTTCGCCGGTCGCCTCGATCCAGTGCTCGGCGAAGGCCGCCTGGAATTCCGCCGCAGCCGGTCCCTCGATGCGGTAATGAGTGTCCCGCCATTCGTTGGGCGAGCGGGCGTCGCCGTTCCACTCGTCGGCGATACCGACGCCCCCGCTGAAGCCGATGCGGCCATCGACGACCAGCAGCTTGCGATGGGTCCGGTTGTTGAGCCGGTCGAGCGTGTACCAGGTGACAGGGCGGAACCGCACGACCTCGACGCCGGCATCCTTCATCAGCCGGATCAGCTCCAGATCCATGGGTTTGCTCCCGACCCAATCGAGCAGGACCTTCACGCTCAAGCCTTCTCGCGCCTTGGCCGACAGCGCCTCGGCAAATTCCCGCGCGATGGCGCCGCGCCAGTAGATGTAGGTCTCGAAGGTGATGGTCTGCCGCGCCTCGCGGATGGCACGCAGCATCGAGGGAAAGATCCGGTCGCCGTTGACGAGGGTCTCCACCCTGTTGCCGGGCACGTAGTTCGATCCGAACAGCGCGCCCATCGATGTCTTGAGCTGGCGGTCGGACGAAGCCAGGTGATGCGGCAGCGGCTCCCTCAGCTCCTGCGGCTCCGGGATCAGGTTGATCACCACCAGGCAGCCGACGATCCCGAGCACCGCCGAGACCAGCGCAGCAAGGACCGGGTGGCGTCGCAAAGTCATCAGCATCGAGGCGCCAGTGAATTCACTGCCGGGCCGGCTGGGCCTGCGGCACCTGCGCCCTCGCCGTGTCGCCCGGCGGGACCGACCAGGTGGCCGTCCAGGTTTCGCTCAGGGTCCGGTTGCGCGTCTTGATAAACATGCGCAGCTCCGCAGACTGGCCGTCCGGCAAGGTCGCGTCGACGATGGCGCGCACGCCCTTAAGCGGGGCATGATAGGTCAGGATCTTGGTGGTGATCGCGCCGCCGGTCGTCGTCGCGACCAGTTCCAGGCGATCGGGGGCGCCTTGGTAATAGGCGAGGTCTCCGCCGGCGAAGTCGACGATGAAGCGCTTCCTTCCCTGCCCCTCCGCGACGCCGTCCTCGATGTCCGATCCGGCAAAGCTCTGGTGCACTTGGGCATAGGGGTGGAGAAGCGAGGTCGTCGAGAGTGCCGAGATGCGGTAGCGCAGCTCCGTCGCCTGTCCGGTTGGCAAGGGGATATTCGGCGTCCAGCAGGCGACGATGTTGTCGAAGGCCTCGTTGTCGGTGGGGATCTCGACGAGATCGATGCGCCCCTCGCCCCAGTCCCCCTGCGGCTGGACCCAGTAGCCGGGCCTGGCATCGTAGCGGGCCTCGAGATCCTGGTAGCTTCCGAATTCGCGGTCGCGCTGCATCAGGCCGAAGCCACGCGGGTTCTTGTCGTGGAAGCTCGAGATGCGCAACGCCTTGGGATTGCGGAGCGGGCGCCATATCCATTCGCCACTGCCGGAGTTCATCATCAACCCATCCGAATCGTGGATTTCGGGCCTGAAATCGGTTCGCAGCCCGAGATCGCCCTCGCCGGCCTGGAACATCGAGGTCAGGGGCGCGATGCCGATTCGCTCGATTTCCCGGCGCGGAATGATCGTCGCGGTGATGTCCATATGGGTTTCGAGCCCGGGGCTCACGGCATAGCGGAAGGCCGCGGTCACCGACGGGGAATCGACCAGCGCGTAGATGACGAGCTCGGTGGTATCCGGCGTAGGCTCCTCGACCCAGAGCGCCCGCATGAACGGGAACTCCTCGGGCTGCTGCCCGCCGACGTCGAGCGCCAGCGAGCGGGCCGAAAGCCCATAGCGATGGCCCCGCCCGATCAGCCGGAAATAGCTCGCCCCCAGGAACGAGACGACTTCGTCCTGGACCTTGGGATCGTTCAGATTGGTGGTGACGGTGAACCCCGCGAAGCCCAAGGCCGGCGAGAGCCCCTTCGGGACCGGCACCTTGCCATATTCGAACAGGCCGGTCGTGAAGGGGATCGGCACCGCCGTTCCATGATCGATGAGATGAATCTGGACCGGCTTGTCGTGCAGAAAGCCGAGATGGAACGGCAGAAGGCGGAAATCCGACCCGCCCTCACGCCAGAACGCCTTGTCGCGGCGAAAGCGAACCTCACGGTAGCTGTCATAGGTCAGCTTCGAGAGTTCGCTGGGGATCGTCGCGCTCGCGGCGTCGAAGGGCTGTTTCGCCAGCGCCTTTGCCCTCTCGACCACGTCCTCGTAACCGAAGCCCCTTCCCGGCCCGGGCCGCGCGGGGGCCTGGGCCTGCAAGGCATGGCCCGGCAGAATGCATGCGCTCGAGAGCAGGCCGAGAACGGCGCGACGAGACGGTGCCTGCAATGCTTTTCCCCCACCCATGGATCCGCGGCCCGGACAGCCGGCTCCTGTCCAGAACATCGGTGGCGCGCTGGGGTTCCGGACGCTCCGTCTCGGCGGCGGCCGCGGCGCCGGGTCCTGCGGACAACGCGGCCGGCTGCCGAACGGCCGCATGCCAGTTCAGGCGAAGATGACTTTTCGGAAGCGGGCGAGCGCAACGGTGAAATAGGCCGCGCCGATCGCGCTGATCTTGGCGATCTCGGGCCAGACCACATCGAGGCCGGCGCCGCGGTAGAGCACGCCCTGCGAGAAGGCGACGAAATGCGGCGTCGGCGAGCAGATCCTCATGATCCACTGCAACCAGACCGGCATGCTCTCCATCGGGGTCGTGGCGCCGGAGAGGAGCTGAGTGACCACGAAAACCGGAATGGCGAGCAGGCCGAACTGGCCCATGGTGGTCGCCAGCGTCCCGAGCAGGATGCCGAGCGCCGCCACAGCGAAGGCGTAGATCGCCGTCCCCAGCACGAAGAGCAGCAGCGAGCCGGCGACCGGAACGCCAAGCGCTCCTTCGACGACGACGACGAGCGAGGCCACCGCCGCGGCCATGATGACCAGCGCGTTCGCCGTCATCTTGGCGAGCATGATCTCGACCGGCGTGACCGGCATCACCAGAAGATGTTCCACCGTGCCCTGCTCGCGCTCGCGGATCAGGGCCGCCCCGGTCAGGATGATGGTCAGCAGGGTGACGTTGTTCAGCACCTGCATCACCGAGCTGAACCAGCCGGAATCGAGATTGGGGTTGAAGCGCGCCCGCACCACGAGATTGATCGGCGATGCGGGCGTGGACTCGCGCCCGGCCTGCCGGTTGGCGATCTCCTGAGCGATGATCTGCTGGATATAGACCGCTCCGTTGCCCGCCTGGGTCATCGCGGTCGCGTCGATGTTGAGCTGCAGCGTCGGCGAGCGGCCAGCCTGGAGGTCCGCCTGAAATCGGGGCGGTATTTCCAGCACGAAGACCAGACGGCCGGAGTTCATCTCGGCGTCGATCTGGTTGGCGGCGATGCGCGTCGAGAGCTTGAACAACGGCGGCCCGAAGGTGCCGAGCAGGCTGCGCGAGAACTCCGACTGGTCCTCGTCGACGATTCCGATGGTGAGATCGCGCGCCTCCAGCTTCACGCCGTTCGCGACCGTGTAGACCGCGATGGTGAAGGCATAGACCACCAGCACCAGCATGATCGGGTCCGCCCTCAGGCTGCGCAGCTCCTTCACCACCAGGCGCAGGATGTTCTGGAGGTGGATGACGAGCGCCGCCATCTCAAGCCTCCTGCTTGCTCAGCGCCAATTGCGCGACGAGCAGGAAGAGCAGGAAGAAGAAGCCGAGCATCACGAGATTCGGCCAGAGCTCGGCCGGCCCCAGCCCCTTCGTGAAGACACCGACGCTGACAGGCTGATACCAGGCCGGCGGCAGGCTCATGCCGAGGATGCGGCCGCCGCCCGAGAGCGAGGCGACCGGCACCATCAGTCCCGAGAAATTCACCGCCGGGATGATCGACAGGATGGCCGTGGCGAAGACCGCGGCGACCTGCGTGCGCGTGAAGCTCGAGACGAGCTGGCCGAAACCCGTGGTCGCCGAGACATACAGCAAGGTGCCGAGCGCCAGCACCCAGGCCGAGCCCTTGATCGGCACCGCGAACACGAGCAACGCGATCAGCACCAGCATCGCGAAGCTGCCCATCGCGACGGCGATATAGGGCAGCTGCTTGCCGAACAGGAATTCGAAACGGCTGATCGGCGTCGAGCGGAAATTGGCGATCGAGCCTGTCTCCTTCTCGCGGACGACGCCGATCGCCGACATGATCGCCGGGATCAGGATCAGCATCAGCATGATCACGCTCGGCACCATCGCGTTGGCGCTCTTGAAGGCCTGGTTGTAGCGGAAGCGGGTCTCGATCGTAACCGGCGTCGCCCCATGGCTGGACGCGGCCCGGGAGGCCGCGAAGCTCTGCGCGTATTGCGCCGCCAGGCCCGTGACATAGCCGCGCGTGGTCTCGGCACGAAACGGCATGGCCCCGTCGAGCAGGACCGAGAGCTCCGGCAGGCGCCGGCTCATCAGATCGCGTCCGAAGGAGGGAGGGATCTCGATCACGAGCTGCAGCTCGCCGCTCCGCAGGCGCTCGTCGAGTTCGCCCGTGCTGCGGATCGGCGCCTGCTCGGAAAAATAGCGGGAGCTGGAGAAGGCCTCGACCAGTTGCCGGCTCTCCATCGAATTGTCCTGATCGAAGGCCGCGAATTTCAGCTTCTCGACATCGAAGGAGATGCCGAAGCCGAACGCGAGCATCAGCAGGAGCGGCCCCAGGAAGGCGAAGCTCAGCCGGATCGGATCCCGCAGGAGCTCCATCGTCTCCCGCCTCGTGCAGGCCCAGAGCCGGCGCGGATCGAAGCGGCGCGCCGGCGGGACCGGCCGCATGGCAGCGGCGGCAGGCTCGGCGGACGGCTCTGCCGGTGCGTCCGCGACTCCTGACGCCTCCTTGAGATAGGCGATGAAGGACTCTTCCAGCGTGTTCGCGCCGCGCTTTTCCACCAGCTCCCGCGGCGTGCCGACCGCCAGCACCTTGCCGGCATGCATGAAGGAGATCCGGTCGCACCGCTCCGCCTCGTTCATGAAATGGGTCGAGAGGAAGATGGTGACCCCGTCGTCGCGCGAGAGGTCGATCAGCGTGCGCCAGAAGGCGTCGCGCGCGATCGGATCGACGCCCGAGGTCGGCTCGTCGAGGATCAGCATGGCCGGGCGGTGCAGCACGGCGACGGCGAGCTGGAGGCGCTGGCGGATGCCGAGCGGCAGGCTGTCGGGCCGCTCCTCGGCGACGGACGCGAGATCGAAGCGCGTCAGAAGCTCGGCGATCCGAGCGGGGATTTCGGCCGGCGGCAGATGATAGAGCTCGGCATGCAGCACGAGGTTCTGGCGGACGGTCAGCTCGCTGTAGAGCGAGAAGGCCTGCGACATGTAGCCGACATGCCGGCGCGTCTCCATGTCGTCGGCGGCCAGGGGCTGGCCGAAGAGCCTGGCCGTGCCTTCGGTCGCCGGCAACAGCCCGGTCAGCATCTTCATCGTGGTCGACTTGCCGCAGCCATTCGAGCCGAGAAAGCCGAAGATCTCGCCCCGCCCGATGCGGAAGCTGACATGGTCGACCGCGACGAAATCGCCGAAGCTTCGCGTCAGGCCCTCCGCCTCGATCGCGGGTGTGGCGTCGTCGCCGACGATGCGGGGCCGCAGCACGACCTCCCGGTGCTGCGCGCGCTTGGCCTCCGGCAGCAGCGCGACGAAGGCGGCCTCCAGCGTCGATTGCCCCGCCTTCCGGCGCAGCTCGGCCGGCGTGCCCGTCGCGATCGCCTTGCCGTCATCCATGGCGACCAGCCAGTCGAAACGCTCGGCCTCCTCCATATAGGCCGTCGCGACGATGACGCTCATGCCCGGCCGGCGGGCACGGATCGTGTCGATCAGGTCCCAGAACTGCCCGCGCGAGAGAGGATCGACGCCGGTGGTCGGCTCGTCGAGGATCAGCAGGTCTGGATCGTGAATCAGCGCGCAGCAGAGCGAGAGCTTCTGCTTCATGCCGCCGGACAGCTTCGCGGCGGGCCTTGCCTCGAAAGGATCGAGCCCTGTCGCCTTGAGCAGTTCGTCGATGCGGCCGCGGCGCTCGGCGGCCCCCTGCCCGAACAGCCGGGCGTGGAAATCGATGTTCTCGAAGACCGACAGCGTCGGATAGAGATTGCGCCCCAGCCCCTGCGGCATATAGGCGATCTGCCCGCGCCTCGCCTCGCGCTCGGCCTTCACGGCGAGATCGCCGCCAAGGGCGTGGACCCTGCCCTGCTGGATCATCCGGACGCCGGCGACCAGAGCGAGCAGCGTCGATTTGCCGACGCCATCCGGACCGATCACGCCGATCATGCGCCCGGCGGGGATGTCGAGCGTCAGCGCATCGAGGGCCGTCACCTTGCCGTAGCGATGCGTCACCCCGGCGAGGCTGGCCGCAAAGCCGGGTTCCGTCATGGCAGCTTCACGGCCAGCGAGTCGGGCCATTTTGCGGAGGGCGAAGTCCGCACGAAGCCGAGCCCGCGCACGCCGGTCTTCACCTGCCGGTGGTATTTGGCGAGCAGGTCGCGATCGAGCTGAAGCTTGGCGCGGAACACCAGCTTCTCACGTTCCTCGGCGGTCTCGACCGCCTTGGGGGTGAACTGCGCGTCGGCAGCGACGAAGCTGACCGTCGCAGGGATGACGTACTGAGGCACGGGATCGAGGATGATCCTTGCCTCGTCACCCAGCGCGAGCTGTCCCGCCTGCCCGGCCGGCAGGTAGATCGTCATGTAGACATCCGAGAGGTCGAGGATGGTGACAACGCGCGTGCCGGCTGCGACCACCTCGCCGCTGCGGGCGAGCTGGTACTGGACGCGGCCGCTGCGCGGCGCCAGCAGCACGAGGTCGACGAGGATCGCCTTGATCTGCTCGGCATCGGCTTCGGAGGCGTGGATCGCGAACTGGGCCTGGTCGCGCTGCGCCTGCGCGGCGCGCAAGGCGGCGTCGGCGGCATCGGCCTTCGCCGAGCGCTGGTCGTCGACCTGCTTGCTGAGATAGCCCTTCGTGACCAGCTCCTTGCCACGCTCGGCGTCGGTGCGGGCGAGGATCTGGTCGCTCTTGCGCTGGGCGATGAGGGCCTCGGCCTCGGCGAGCGCCTGACGGGCCCGCAGCACCTTCGCCTGCGCGGCCCGCAACTGCGCCTCGTATTCCGGCGACGAGATGCGGGCGATCACCTGGCCGGCGGTCACGTCGTCGCCCTCCTTGACCGTGACTTCCGCCAGGCGGCCTGCATATTTCGAGGCGACGTCGACCTGCGTGGCTTCGATGCGGCCATTGGTCTTGACGATGCCGTCAGGCATCGCATCGCCACGCAACCTCTCGATCAACGCCTTGATGCGGGATTGCGCCTGCGCTCCTGGCGCCGACAGGGTCAGCGCGGCGAGAAAGGCGATTGCAGCACGGCGCATGTCCAGATCTCCCAGGAGAGCAGGCCTATACGGCCCAAGAGGTGACAGCCGCCTTGCTGCAGATCAAGCCCGCATCGACAATCGGGCGGTTATCGGTGCCATGCCCCGTTCGCGGGCATAAGGTCCGCGCGCACGGCCCGGCACCGCCGCCGCGCTCGCAGGCGTCGCGGACGACAGGTCGGTCCACAAGCTCAGCGGCGTGGCCATGTCCGGCGGGCGACGGCGCCGAGCGTCAGCCCCTGCACGACGACGGTGAAGAGCACGACGGCGTAGGTCGCGGCAAGGACAACGGATTTCTCCGGACCGTCCGGCAGCGACAGCGCCAGCGCCACGGAGATGCCGCCTCGCACCCCCGCCCAGGTCAGGAACGGAATGTTCCGGGCCGAGAGGGAACCCGTCCAGCGAAACATCAGCACCGGCATCGAGACTGCCGCGAGCCTTGCGGCGAGCACGATCGGGATCGCGCAGACGGCCAGCCCGATGGCCGTCTGCGCGAAGCGCAGGATGATCACCTCGAGGCCGATCAGGAGGAACAGGATCGAGTTCAGGACCTCGTCGATCAGCGTCCAGAGCGAGGATACGTAGCCCTGTGTGCGCTCGCTCATGGCGTTCCGCGGCGCAAGGTCGCCCACGACAATGCCGGACGCGACAACGGAGAGGGGCCCGCTGAGCCCAAGCTTCTGCGCGGCAGCGTAGGTGCCGGCGACAAGAGCCAGCGTGATCAGCACCTCGACCGAGAAATCGTCGATCGCACGCATTGCCCGGTAGGCGACATAGCCTGTGCACAGCCCAAGAAGAATGCCGCCGCCCGCTTCCACGGCGAGGTGCTCGAACGCGCTGGCGACGGTGAAGCTCCCATCGCCCATTCCGGTGGCGAAGCCGAGCAGCAGGCTGAAGAGCACGACGCCGACGCCGTCGTTGAAGAGCGCCTCGCCCTGCATCTCGATCTGGACCTCGTCCGGCACATCGACGTTCCTCAGCACATTGAGGACCGCGACCGGATCCGTCGGGCTGATGAGCGCTCCGAAGACGAGCGCCCAGGGCAAGGAGAGTTGCAGCCCCGCCAGGCCCGCTGCCCACCAGAACAGGCCGCCGACCAGCAGCGTCGAGAGGGCTGTCCCGATCAGGGCGAGGAAGGCGATCTGCCATGCCCTGTTTCGCAGAAGGCGGAGGTTGAGGTGGATCGCCCCGGCAAAGAGCAGGAAGGCGAGCATCCCGTCCATGACGACGCGGGTGAAGTCGATCTGCCGGAGCGCTCTCGCGAGCTGGTTGTAAAGCAGTTCGTCGGGGAACATCGCCTCGATCCCGACGAGGACGAGGGAGGCGAACAGTCCGATCACCAGCAGACCCGTGGCATGCGGCAGATGGACGAAGCGGTGGTTCACCCAGCCGAACAGCGCCGACAGCACGAGCAGAAGCGCGGAAAGGTCGAAGATCGAGATCAACGCTTCCCCCTCACGTTCGCGCCACCGCTCCGCATCGCCCGAGCCTCCTGCTGCGCCCATCCTCACAACCTTCCCGGGCGGGATCGGTTCGCACGGATCGGCGGAGCCCCCGCGCCCAGCCTGCAGGCCGACCATCAAAGCGATGCCGAGAGTCGTCACGGCCGGGGCGAACGCCCGCCACCTGTTCGGACGAGAAAACCGGCCCGCCGACGCGGAGCCTTCCATGACGAGAGCGATCATGAACGAAACCGCACCTCGTCGGTTGGAGACGGTAGCGCGCCCGGGAAAGCCCCGCCTCTGCCACCTGCATGCGGCGGCGCGGCCTGGCATCGGCGGCGGCCGACGACGCTCCGTGGAAGGGGGCCGACGAATGAACTGGCAGGGCATGCTGTTTCAGGACTGGCACGGCGTTGTCCGCACCATCTTCGTGGGGTTCCTGGCCTATGGCGCCCTCGTCGCCATCCTTCGGATCTCCGGCAAGCGCACGCTGGCGAAGCTCAACGCGTTCGATCTCGTCGTGACGGTGGCGCTCGGTTCGACATTGTCGGCCATCCTCCTCCAGGAGTCGGTTGCCCTCCTCGAAGGGGTCGTGGCGTTGGGCCTGCTGATCGCGATGCAGTTCCTCGTCGCCTTCATGTCGGTCCGCTCGAAGGGATTCGCCAAGGCTGTCCGCTCCGAGCCGACGCTCCTGGTGCGCAAGGGGGAGTTCTGCGACGACGCCCTCCGGTCCGAGCGGGTCACGAGGGAGGAGGCGGTTTCGGCCATCAGGTCCAAAGGCGGCCGTGGCGTCGAGGACGCGGATTTCGTCATCCTCGAAAGCGACGGGACCATGAGCGTCGGGTTGCTGCCGGGACGATGAGCGCGGCTCGGGCGGTCCGACGCAGGCGCACGCGCTCTTCCCTTTCTTCCGACTGCCCGATCGTCAGGCAATGCGCGGCGCGGACGACATCAGCTCGGCAAGATGCTTCGAGAGCCCGGTGCTCGGCACGGGCGCCGGGAAGGCGAGGTCCCCGCGGGAGGGCTTGTCGGTCGGTCCGTGCAGGGCGTCCAGCACGGCCGCGAAGCCGGTTTCCGCCGAGCAGAGCACCTGAGTGTTGACCAGAGGCTGCACGCGCGCAGCCAGGCCGGCAAGCCCGGCTCCGCCGAGGATCACCGTCCCTGCCCCGTCCCGTTCCGCCGCCTGCCGGCAGGCGTTGGCGAGGAGCGCGATGGAGCCTTCGGGATCCGCCGCGATGTCCCCGCCGGTGGGCGCGACGGTGATGATCGAGGCGAGCGCCTCCGACAAGCCGAGCGATGCGACGAATTCGGTCAGGATCGGCCCCCAGCGCTCGCCCCCGGTGACGATCGAGAAGCGGCCGCCAATGGCGGCGGCGCGCCGGCAAGCCGCCTCAGCCATGCCGATCACCGGGACGCTGGCCAGTTCCTTCAGGGCGAACAGACCTGGATCGCCGAAGCAGGCAAGATAGACCGCGTCGCAATCCCCGCCGTGCTCGGCATAGGCATCGAGCGCGGCATGGGCCGCGATCGCGCCGGCGCTGCGGCTGGAGATGTAGCGGGCGCCGAAGCGACCGGTGGCGGGTTTCAGCCTGACGCCGGGCGGCGTCAGCGGCTCCAGCACACGCATGACCAGGCCGGTCATGTCCGCGCTGGTGTTGGGGTTGAGGACGAGGATCCTCATCAGATCGTAGGTCATGCGTGCCTCTCCGTCATCCCGCCTCGGCGAGCGGCACCACGCCCGCCTGATGGCGCGCGAGCTCTTCCGTCACGACATCCTCCACCGAGGGCCCGACCGGCTCGCACAATGTGGGCCGGAGCCGGGTCTCGACCAGCGAGAGATGCGTCGTCATCGCCTTGACGGCCTTGCCGCGCTCGCGTGCCGCCAGCGCGCGGAAGATGGCCCGGTGCTCGTCGCAGCCGCAGGCGGAGCCGGCACTGGTCTCGTAGCGCTTGACCAGCATCAGCGTGCGGCTGATCAGCTCCTGCGCATGTCGCTGGACGAGCGGGTTGCCGGTCAATTCGGCCAGCAGGTAATGGAATTCAGCAGAGAGCCGCTGCCAGGTCGCCTGGTCGCCGCAGCGCAGCGCCTCCGCCTCGGCCTCGACATGCCGGCGCAGCCTCTCGATCTGCGCCGGTGTGAGATTGGCGGCCAGATGAGCCGCCATGCCGCTCTCCAGGATGCGGCGCGCCTCGTAGACGACATGGCCCTCGCGCAGGTCCGGCGCGAGGGTGAAGGCGCCGCGATTCCTGACCATGTCGAGCAGCCTTTCGGCGCCGAGCCTGTGCAGCACCTTGCGGACGCGTTCCCGGCTGACGCCGAAGATCTCGGCCAGATGATGCTCGCCGAGCTTCAGCCCGCCCGGAAGCCGGCCCGCGAGCAGAACCCGCGTCAGGACGGCATGAATCTCTTCTTCCTGCATGGCCCGACTATCGCGAGCGCCCTTCGAAACGCCAACCCGCCACCCGCACATTCTTTCGGCAGAGCCAGCGCCATATCAGGCACAACAATTCTCATATTGTGCACAAAACATGGCTGTCATCCGCGCCCCTTCCCCGATTTTCCCGATCATCGGATTCTTCTACCATCGGTCGGCCGCCCTCCGGCGTAGCGAAGTGGAGCTGCACGCGCGGCCTGGAACACCACTGCAGGGGACGCTTCTTCCGCTCGTCTCGGTCGGGCCGGAAGCGCAATTCTGGAAAGCAGATCGGGCGGATCCAAGGAGCTCAAGTCAAGGCTGTCGAAGGCGCCAACCGGACTAAGCGCTTGATTTAAGCGGCGCGGGCGCGAAGCTCGAACCCGCGACCTCCGGCGTGACAGGCCGGTGGCGGTCCACCTCGGTTGCGGAAAGGCCTCGTTCGGCCACGGAAAACTCAAGGGGCGAGCCGCTCTGCTTGTCGAACAACGACATACGGATGTCTCCTCGGACCGGGGGACATGCAAGCAGGCTCGGGATCGTCGTCGGGCACCCTCGGGAGGGGGCGCTTGATGGAAGCCTTCCCCGCGGACAAACGGTTTGATCCACCGCAAA
Source organism: Allobosea sp. TND4EK4 (assembly GCF_900156025.1). Taxonomy (GTDB): domain Bacteria; phylum Pseudomonadota; class Alphaproteobacteria; order Rhizobiales; family Beijerinckiaceae; genus Allobosea. The sequence goes on along the minus strand of NZ_FTMO01000019.1, from coordinate 21,936 downwards.
GAGCGCCGAGCGCGGGCGCATCATGTTGGACGTTATCAGGAGGCGATCATGATCGACGGTATCAAGAGCGTGCTGGTGACGCTGGCGCAAGAAGGACGCGATGACGACGGCTCGGCGTTCCAATATGGGCTTTCGCTGGCCCGTAAGGCGGGCGCCCACCTCACGGTGCAGGCGCCGGCGGGCCGCTTTCACGTGCCTTATACGCTGATCACGGGGCTGGCGCAGAGCATCGTCTCCGCGGAAAATCGCCGGATCGCCGCGCTGGCGGAACGTGTGGCCGAGCTGGCGAAGGCGGAGGCAGATTTCGCCGGCGTCGTCTGTACGGTCGAGAGCCCGCAGCTCTATTATCAGGAGTTGCTCGATCGCTTCATCGCCCAGGCGCGGGTCCACGACATCACCGTGCTGAACGCCGAGCCATCGCCGACGGAGACATACTGGGACCTGATCGAAGTCTGCCTGTTCGGAAGCGGCAGACCGGTTCTGGTCGTGCCGAAGAACCGGAGCGAGTTCGCCTGCGAGCGGGTCGTCGTCGCATGGGACGGAAGTGCAACGGCCTCGCGGGCCGTCGCGGCCGCTCTCCCTTTGCTCAAAGCCGCAGAGGAGGTCGTGATTGTTTCGGTTTCGGGCGAGAAGGACCTGTCGAATTCAATCCCGAGCTCCGATCTCGCGCCGCATCTGGTCCACCACGGCATTTCCGTCACCGTTTCCGACACGACCCTGGGCTCCCGCGAGACGGTCGCGGCCGCCATCGAGCGTGAGGCTGTGGGATTCCAGGCGTCGTTGATCGTCAGCGGCGCTTACCGCCACTCTCGGCTCAGGGAATCGGTTCTTGGAGGAGTGACGCGCTCGCTGCTGGCATCCTGCTCCTTGCCGCTCGTCATGTCGCACTGAAGCCCGATAGACAACTGCGCCGCGCCGATCGCTGCCTTGTGAGTGGAACAAACCAGAGCTCCGGGCCCTTCGCCCGGTGACTGGCCCTGCGACTGCGGCGCCTGGCGCGTCACTGTCGCGGTTCGAACAGGAATCCGGGCATGGCCGAGCCCGCGCGGCGGGTATCAGCGCTTTTGGCCAGCAGTGCCGAAATCGCCCATCCGCTTGAGGTGGTAGCCGGTATCCCCGAAAGCGCTCTCGATCATCGTGAGGCGCTTGAAGTAATGTGCACCGCGGTACTCCATCGTCATTCCGATGCCGCCGTGAAGCTGCACAGCCTCCTGCCCCACCAGCCGGCATGAGCGGTTGATCTGGACTTTGACGGCCGACAGCGCCGCCGCCCGCTCGGCCGCGCCGGGATGCTCCACCATCATGGCAGCGTAGAATGCCATGGAGCGTGCCTGCTCCAGCGCAATGAACATATCGACGGCGCGGTGCTGCAGCACCTGGAACTGCGCGATCGGGCCGCCGAACTGTTGACGGGTCTTGAGATAGTCCACAGTCAGCTGAAGGAGCGCCGCCATGATGCCGACGGCTTCGGCCGCGAGAGCGGCGATGGCGAATTCCGCAACCCTCTCGAGAATCGGGAATCCGTGACCGGGCTCGCCGATCATCGCATCCGCGCCGAGCCGGACCTGCGACAGCGAGATCTCCGCCGCCCGCCCGCCATCCTGGGTCCGATAGCCGTGGATCTTGAGGCCCGGAGCATCCGCCGGAAGGAGGAACAGGCCGACGCCGTCGCGATCACGCCGCTGCCCTGCCATTCGCGCGCTGAGGACGAGATGGCTGGCGCTGTCACCGTGAAGGACCACGCATTTCGCGCCCTCCAGCACGAGGCCGTCAGCATCGGACCGCGCCACCGTGGCGACGTCGAAAAGATCGTAGCGCGATTGCTTTTCGGTGGTCGCCAGAGCGAGCCGAATGCTGCCTTCGACGATGCCGGGAATAACGCAGCTCTTCAAGGCCTGCGAACCGCCGAGCCTGACCGCGCAGCCGCCCAGCACGACGCTGGCGAAGTAGGGTTCGAGCGCCAGCCCTCTTCCCAGCGCCTCCATGACCAGCATCGTCTCGACGGGCCCGCCCCCGAAGCCGCCCTCCTCCTCGCTGAAGGGGATTCCGGTCAGCCCCATCTCGACGAACTGCGCCCAGACCTTCTCCGAGAAGCCGAGCGGCTCCGCCGCATGGGCATTGCGCTGTTCGAGCGAGCCATATGCCGAGCCGACCAGCCGGTCGATGCCGGCCTTCAGCTGGGTCTGCTCCGGCGAGAGATCAAAATCCATATCCGATGTCCATCGAGCGGCCTTGAAGCGACGGTCGTTCAGAACCCCAAAACCGCCTTGGCGATGATGTTCTTCTGGATCTCGTTGGAGCCGCCATAGATCGAGACCTTGCGGCTGTTGAAATAGCTCGCCACCGCGGCATCGGCCCAATCGTAATCGAACGGCCAGCCGTCATGGGGAGGGGCCAGGAGATCCGGCGCGGCGAGGGCGAAGGGTCCCGCCACCTCCAGCAACAGCTCGGTCGTCGCCTGCTGGAGCTGCGAACCCTTGATCTTCAGGATCGAGGAGGCTGGATCGGGGCGGTTGTCGCTGGTCCGCGCCTGCGCTGCGACGACGCGCATCTGCGTGATCTCCAGCGCCTTGAGCTCAATCTCGACAGCGGCGACCCGCTCGCGGAAGTCACGCTCCTCCCACAGCATGCCCTCGCCTGCCGGCATCTCCTTCGCGAGTCGCTTGGCCCGGGCGAGACGCTCCTTCGACAGGCCGATGCGGGCGATGCCGGTCCGCTCGTTGGCAAGCAGGAACTTGGCGTAGTCCCAGCCCTTGTTCTCCTCGCCGACCAGGTTTTCGACAGGCACCTTGACGTTGTCGAAGAAGACTTCGTTGACCTCATGGCGGCCTTCCAGCGTGATGATCGGCCGCACGGTGATGCCGGGCGTCTTCATGTCGATCAGGATGAAGGAGATTCCCGCCTGCTTCCTGGCCGTCGGGTCGGTCCGTACCAGACAGAAGATCCAGTCCGCATATTGACCGAGCGTCGTCCAGGTCTTCTGGCCGTCGACGATGTAGTGGTCGCCCTCGCGCACGGCCTTCGTCTTGAGCGAAGCGAGGTCCGAGCCTGCGCCGGGCTCCGAGAACCCCTGGCACCACCATTCGTCAAGGTTGGCGATGCGCGCGAGGTGCTTCTCCTTCTGCGCCTGCGAGCCGAAGGCGGCGATCACCGGGCCGACCATGTAGCAGTTGAACTGCAACGGCAGCGGCACCGCGGCGAGCAGCATCTCCTCCGTGAAGACGTAGCGCTGGATCGGGGTCCAATCCTGCCCACCCCATTCCCTCGGCCAATGCGGCACGGCGTATCCGTGCGCGTTGAGGATCCGCTGCGAGGTGACGTAGTCCTCGCGCGTCAGCGCTCGCCCCTCCGAAACCTTGGCACGGATCCCGGCCGGCACCTGCGTGCGGAAGAAACTGCGGACCTCGTCGCGGAAGGCGGTTTCCTCGGGGGTGAAACGAAGGTCCATGGTTCAGCCATTGATCTCGAACAGGCCGGCGCAGCCCATGCCGCCCGCGACGCACATCGTAACGACGGCATAGCGCGCCTTGCGCCGCCGCCCCTCCAGCAGCACGTGGCCGACAAGCCTGGCGCCGGTCATTCCGAATGGGTGCCCGATCGCGATCGCGCCGCCATTCACGTTGATCTTGTCCGGATCGATGCCCAGCAGGTCGCGGCAATAGAGCGACTGAGAGGCGAAGGCCTCGTTCAGTTCCCACAGATCGATGTCATCGACGGTCAGCCCGTGACGCTCGAGCAGGCGCGGCACCGCGAAGACCGGGCCGATGCCCATCTCATCCGGCTCGCAGCCGGCCGAGGCGAAGCCGCGGAAGGTGCCCAGCGGCTCGAGCCCGCGCCGCGCCGCCTCGTCCGCCGACATCACGACGCTGGCCGAAGCACCGTCCGAGAGCTGGCTGGCATTGCCGGCTGTGACAGACATGCCCTCACCGCGCACGGGCTTGAGCTTGAGCAGCCCTTCGAGCGTGGTGTCGGGCCGATTGCCCTCGTCCCGGGCGAGCGTGACCTCCTGCTGGCGGACCTCCCCGGTCTCCTTGTCGGTCACCGCCATCACTGCGCTCATCGGCACGATCTCGTTGTCGAAGAGGCGCTCCTGCTGGGCGCGGGCCGTCCGGCGCTGGCTTTCCAGCGAAAACGCGTCCTGGGCCTGCCGCGGGATGCCATAGCGCTCAGCGACGATGTCGGCCGTCTCGATCATGCTCGTGTAGATCGTCGGCTTGTTGGCCTTGAGCCAGGCGTTTTCGGTGAGATCGCGCCGCACCACCGGCTGCACCAGCGAGATCGACTCGACACCGCCCCCAACCGCGACCGGCACCCCGTCCATCACCACGCGCCGCGCAGCATGGGCGATGGCCTCCAGCCCGGACGCGCAGAAGCGGCTGACCGTGACGCCGGCCGAGCGCACGGACAAGCCTGCCACCAGCGCGGCATGGCGCGCGACATTGCCGCCGGTCGCGGCTTCCGGATAGCCGCAGCCCATCACCACCTCCTCGACGGCCTCCGGCTCCAGCTCGGCGCGCTCGAGCGCGTGCCGGATGGCATGCGCGGCCAGGTCGGCCCCCCGCAACTGGTTGAAGGCGCCGCGATGCGCCTTGCCGATCGGCGTACGCGCGGTGGAGACAATGACGGCTTCTGTCATGGCATGGGCTCCAGAGCTTTCCTGGGTGCAGCCTCCGCACCGGGCCCAGCCGACAGGCTGGCGAAGCCCCTGCCCTCTGCAGCAAGGCGTTTCAGCAGGGGTGCCGGCTCAAGCGCCTTTTCGCCGACCTCCGCCGCCTGTCCTTCCAACCGCTTCGCGATGATGTCCAACCCGACGCGGTCGGCCCAGAACATCGGCCCTCCGCGCCAGGCCGGCCAGTTATAGCCGTGGATCCACACGACATCGATGTCGCCCGGCCGCGCCGCGATTCCCTCATCGAGAATGCGGGCAGCCTCGTTGACCATCGGGTCGAGCAGGCGCGACAAAATCTCCGCCCGGCTGAAGGCCCGTCGGCTCGCGCCCAGCTCGGCCGAGATGCGCATGATCAGAGCCTCGACCTCCGGGCAGCGCTGCCCGGTTCGCGCGCCGCCGGGATAACGATAGTAGCCGCGCCCGGTCTTCTGGCCGAACCACCCGGCCTCGCAGATGGCGTCTGCGACGGCCGCCGTCAGTCCACGCGCCTTGCGCGAGCGCCAGCCGATATCGTTGCCGGCAAGGTCGGCCATGGCGAATGGACCCATCTTGAAGCCGAAATCGACCAGCGCCCGGTCGACCTCATAAGGCATGGCGCCGGCGACGAGCAGCCTCTCCGCCGCGCGGGTCCTCTGTTCCAGCATGCGGTTCCCGACGAAGCCAAAGCCGTTGCCGACCACCACCGGAAGCTTGCCAAGCCTGCGGCCGAGGGCCACGGCAGTGGCGACCGCTTCGTCAGCGACGCCCTGCGGGCGCACGATCTCCAACAGCTTCATGACGTTGGCCGGGCTGAAAAAATGCATGCCCAGCACGTCCTGCGGACGCCGCGTCGCTGTCGCCATCGTCTGGACGTCAAGATAGGAGGTATTGCTGGCCAGGATCGCGCCTGGCTTCGCCACCCTGTCGAGCTCGCCGAAAATCTCCCGCTTGACGGACATCTCTTCGAAAGCGGCCTCGATGACGACATCGGCCGTGGCTGCGGCCGGGAGGCCGATTGCGGGTGTGATCAGCGCCAGCCTTGTCTGCCGGCTCTCCGGCGTCAGCGAGCCGCGGCTGACCGACATGTCGTAGATCGCCGCGATGCGGTTCAGCCCGCTGTCGAGCGCAGCCTGCGCGGTCTCGATCAGCGTGACCGGGATGCCGGCATTGGCGAAACACATGGCGATGCCGCCTCCCATGGTCCCGGCTCCGATCACGGCCGCGGTCGCGATGGGCCGCGGCCTCATCTGCGGCCCCATCGCCGGCACCCTCGCGATCTCGCGCTCGGCGAAGAAGACATGCCGCAGGGCCTGCGAACGCTCGTCGGCGATGAGCGACAGGAAGAGCCTGCGCTCGGCTGCGGTCCCTTCCTCGAAAGGCAAGGCGAAAACGTTGCGAACGGCCTCGACCAGTGCCGCCACGTTCGGCATGCCGGCGGATTTGCGAAGCGCATCCTCAGCGCTGGCCTCGAAGGCAGCCTGTTGTTCGGCGGTGAGCAGCTCGTCCCTGGCGCTCGTGACGGGCCGGACGGCCCCTTTTGCGAAGCTGCGAGCCAGGTCGTGCGCCGACATCAGCAGGTCGTCGCTGGCGATGGCGTCGACCAGCCCCCAATCGAGTGCCCGCTCCGCAGGGACCGGATCGCCGGAGAGCATCAGGGAGAAGGCCCTGACCGGGCCTATCAGCCGCGGCAGGCGCTGGGTACCGCCGGCTCCGGGGATGAGCCCGAGCCTGATCTCGGGCAGGCCCAGCCTGGCGGCGGGAAGCGCCACGCGGCCATGGCACGCCAGCGCGACTTCAAGGCCGCCGCCCAGCGCGACGCCCTGGATGGCGGCCACCACCGGCTTGGGAGAGGCTTCGATCGCGTTCAGCACATCCGGCAGCGCCGGCGGGAGGGCGGGCTTGCCGAACTCCGCGATATCGGCCCCCGCGATAAAGGCCTTGCCCTCGGCGGCTATGACAATAGCCTCGACCGAAGGGTCGTCGCCAGCCTTCGCGATGGCCTGCGCAAGGCCTGAGCGAACGCCCGCGGAAAGCGCGTTGACCGGCGGATGATCGATGGTGACGATCGCGACATCGCCACTCAGCTGATACCGGATCCTGTCCATACGAGGTCCTGCCTGAAGCGATAGCGGCTGGGCGGCGGCCGTGCACGGCGGCCCGCTTCAACCCTGCCGATAGAGAAAGCGGTCCGGCTGAACGGGCTCCTCGCGAAGGCCCATGCGCTGGACCCGATAAAGATGCTTGGTGAAGGCCAGCGCATCGGCGCGCGACAGCTCACGGCCGCGATAATAAGCCTCCATCTCGACGCGCACCGCCTCGGGAGGGTGACGCGCGATCATGGCAGCGACCTCGCGGGCGGCCTTCATCAAGGCATCCGGCGCGACGACCTTGTTGATCAGCCGGTGCGACAGGGCCTCCTCGGCCCCCATCGCCTCGCCGGTCAAAAGCATCCACATCGCGACCGTATGCGGCAATTGCAGGCCGAGCCGCGAGGTGCCGCCCGCGCCGCCCATGCCATAGGCAATCTCGGGGAAGCCGAACTTGGCGTTGGTCGAGGCGATACGGATATCGGTCAGCGAGAGCAGGTAGATCATGCCCTGCCCCAGGCACCAGCCATTCACCGCACCGATGATCGGCTTGAAGCGCTCCAGCGCGAGCACGTCGCGTGACCAAGAGAAATCATGCGGCGCGTCGCCCTCGCCATGATGCGGCCAGAGATGGTCGGCGAGCTCGTCGCGCGAGGTGGTGCCGCGCTTGTAGCTGGTCTTGATGTCATCGCCGGCGCAGAAGCCGCGCTCGCCCGCCCCGGTCAGGATGCCGCAGCGGATCGAGGTGTCCGCCAGGAAATCCTTGAGCGCCAGGAAGAGCTCCTTGTGCATGGCGGGATTGGTCGGGTTCACCGACCCGTTCTCGATGGTGAAGACGGCGATGTCGCCATCCTTCTCGTAGCGAAGCGGCAAGGCGGTTCTCCTTCGGCGCGGAAACTTGAAACGGAAGCGGTTCAGCCGGCGAGCCAGCCGCGGGACTGGCGGTCATAGGAACCGGCCCGTAGGTCCTCGCGCTCGCCGACGATGACGTGCTTGGCGATCTTTTCGGATGGGGTCTTGGGCAGGCTCGCGCGGAATTCGAGGAAGCGCGGCACCTTGAACGGGGCCAGATGTGCGCTGCAATGCGCGAAGAACCCGTCCATGTCGAAGGTATCCGCTGCGACGCCCGGCTTCAGCACGATGCAGGCCTTGACCTCCTGCCCACGATCGATGTCCGGGACCGGGATGGCGGCGGCCTCCAGGATATCCTGCCAGCCGAGCATGACCGCCTCGACCTCGCGCGCCGCGATGTTCTCGCCCGAGCGGCGGATCATGTCCTTGATCCGCCCGACGATGTAATGGAAGCCGCGCTCGTCGCGCCGGAACAGGTCGCCGGTACGGAACCAGCCGCCCTCGCGAAAGCTGTCGGCATTGGCTTCCGGCTTGTTCCAATACCCCTGCAGGATGCCGGGACCGCGGATCCACAATTCGCCGACCTCGCCGGGCCGGACCTCGTCACCGTTTTCGTCACGGATCGTCGCTTCGCGGAAGGGTGAAGCGATGCCGCAGGTGCCCGAGCCGACCATCGATGTCGCGCCATAGGGCGTGAACAGCGCCGAGCCGACCTCGGTCATGCCGAAGCTCTCGCGCGCCACCACGTTGAAGCGGGCCTCCAACTCGGCATGCATGTTCTTCCGCAGGCCGAAGACGGAGACCATCTTCAGGGGTATCTCGCGGTCATCGGGCCGCGGCGGCTGCTTCAACACGATCTGCGGGAAGATGCAGTACTCGATGCCGTAGCGCCGGACCCAGTCGAGAAAGTTGGTTCCGGAGGGCTTGGCGGCGACGAAGAGCGTGCCCTTCAGGCGCATCGCCATCAGCAGCAGCCACTGCGGGTCCATGTAGTAAAACGGCTGGGCCGCGATGACATGCTTGACGATGCCGTTGGCGCGCATCGCCGCGACCCGGCCCAGCGTCAGCCAGTAGCGGTGACTGAGCATGCAGCCCTTGGGAAAGCCTGTCGTGCCCGAGGTGTACTGGATGTTGACGAGGTCATCGAGTTCGGGCTCTCGCCCGGGAGCGAAATCCCCGGCCGGCGTGGCCGCGAGCGCCTCCCAATCGCCCGCGGCACCGACGACGATCGGCCTGCCGAAGGCGCCGAGCTCCTTCACTTCCGGCGCCTCCCCGATCTCGGCGAGCACGCCGGCCTCGATCACGATCGTCCCGGCGCCGCTATCGCTCAGCACATAGGCGACCTCGCGCGGGGTATAGCGGACATTGACCGGCACCATGATCGCCCCGATCCGCGCCAGCGCCAGCCAGGTCAGCGGAAAGGCCGGGATGTTCGGCAGCATCACGCCGACGCGGTCGCCGAAGCCGATGCCGCGCGCCGAAAGCCCCGCCGCAAGCGAGCGAGTCTTCTCCGCAAGCTCGCGATAGCTGAGGACGATGCCGGCCTCGAAGAAATTCGCCACAGGGGCATCGCCCAGTTCGGCCGCGCTGGCTTCGATGAAGGCCGCCAGATTGGGCGGGAACGGCTCGGCCTCGATCAGCGCCCGCAGCTCGGCGGCTTCCTGCAATTCCCTATCCATCGGCCTGTTCCGTCCTGAGCCGGCGCAACCCGGCGCTGCGTGCGAATTCGGCGATACCGAGCCCGATCATCGACATCGCCACCATCACGCAGGCAGCAGCGGCGACGGTCGGGTCGAGCCTGAGATTGAGGTCGTTCCAGATCCGGAGCGGCAGGGTCTCGAGCGCCCCGGATACGAAGAGCGTGATGATCAGGTCATCGAAGGAGGCGAAGAAGGCGAACATCGCCCCCGCCAGGATCGCGGGCCGGAGCGCCGGCAGAGTCACCAGCATGAAGCTCCGCCACGGGCCGGCGCCGAGCACGCGCGCCGCGCGCTCGATCGTCTCGTCGAGATTGCGCAAGGCCGCGCTGACCACCACGATCACATAGGGCACGGCCACGACCGTATGGGCGAGGACCAGCGTGGTCAGGCTCTCCAGCCACTTCAAGCGCGCGAACAGCATGAACATGCCGAGCGCGATGACGATGCCGGGCACGATCAGAGGCGCGATGGCGAGCCCATACAGCAGCCCGGCACCGGGCAGCCGGTGACGCACGATCGCGAGCGCGCTCGCGGTGCCGATGGCGACAGAGAGGACCGTCACCAGCACGCCGATCTTGACGCTGAGCCACAGCGCCCCGCTCCAGGAGGCATCTGTGAACAGCACGCGGTACCAGCGCAGCGACCAGGCTGTCGGCGGGAAGCTGAGTATCTCCGACTCGTTGAAGGAGAGCGGGATCAGGAAGACCAACGGAAACAGCAGGAAGAAGACGATCGCGCAGAACCAGAGGGCGAGCGCGATGCGCATGAGGCGGGGGCTCATCGTGCACCCCCGTAGAGATTGCGCTCCGGCACCAGCCAGCGCAGCAGCGCGACCGCCGCGATCGTCGTCGCCAGCAACACGAGCGCCATGGCGGACGCCGCCGTCCAGTCGTTCATCTGGTGAACCTGGAGGTCGATCAGGTTGGCGATGGTGCGGTGGCGCGGTCCGCCCAGCAGCGCGGGCGTGATGTAGAAGCCGAGCGAGAGGATGAAGAGCAGCATCGCCGCCGCGACGATGCCGGGCTTCGTCATCGGCAGGTAGACATGCCAGAAGGCGCGCCAGGGCGAGGCGCCGAGCACACGCGCCGCCCGGACCAGCCCCGCATCGAGCTCCGTCATGACGCCGACCAGCGTCAGGATCGCGACCGGCAGCAGGATTTGCACCATGCCGAGATGCACCGCGAGCGGCGTGAACATGAAGCGCTGCGGCTCGTCTGCGATCCCGAGCCAGAGAAGCGAGGCGTTGAGCAGGCCCTCGCGCCCGAGCACCAGCGACCATGTGTAGGTGCGCACGAGAACGCTGGTCCAGAACGGCAGGAGCACCAGGGCGAGATAGATGCCGCGCCGCGAGGCCGGCTGGCCGGCGATGAAGCAGGCCGCCGGATAGCCGAGAACGAGGCAGATCAGCGTCACGCTCAGCGCAAGCTTCAACGTGTTCAGGAAGACCACAGCGAAGACCGGCGAGGACATCAGCCAGTTCACGCCGGCCAGCGCCCCACCCTTGCCCGAAAACGAGATCCGCATGATCTCGACGAACGGGACCACGAAGAAGATCGCGAAGAGCAGCAGGAGCGGCGCGGCCAGAAGCGGCGCCACCATCGACTTCCTGAGCACGGCGCCCGTCCCCGGCTCTCAGCTCAGCAACCAGGCGGCCCAGCGCTCGGTCAGCTTCGGCCGGTGCTCGCTCCAGTACTCCGGGTTGAAGGAGTACTGCACCGCGACATTGTCCGGATGGATCGGCAAGGTTTTGGCGAGTGCCGGGTCGACCTTCTCGATCAGGCCGGGCGCGAAGCCAGGATAGGGCGAATCCTGCAGGAGCTGGGCGCCCTTGTCCGGGTCGAGGCGCGATTTCATGTAGCGCATGGCCTCCTTGGGGTGCTTGGCGCCCTTCGGCACCGCCCAGTACGAGAGCTGCAGCGCCCCACCGCTCCAGATGATATCGACCGGCTTGCCCTCTTTCTTGAGGGGCGGCACGCGCCCGTTCCACACGGTGCCCATCACCGCCTCGCCATCGACGAGGAGCTGGACCTGCTGGGCGCCCGTCGTCCACCAGGCCGCAACGTTGCGCTTGATCTGGTCGAGCTTCTTGAAGGCGCGCTCGACATCGAGCGGGTAGAGCTTGTCGGCCGGCACGCCATCGGCGAGCAGCGCGAATTCAAGATTCTGCACTGGCGAATCCTGCAAGGCACGCGGCCCTGGAAAGCTCTTCACATCCCAGAAATCCGCCCAGGATTTCGGCACCTTGCCGCCGAACTTGTCGGTGCGATAGGCGATCACCGTCGAGAAGGTCGAGGTCACCATGCCGTATTTCTGGCGGGCGATCGGGGGCAGCTTGTTGTCGGGATCGACGATCGACCAGTCGATCTCGGTGAGCCATCCATTCTTCACGGCCTCGATCATGTCGGCCCCGCCCATCTCGGTCAGGTCCCATTCCATGTTGCCGGTCTCGACCATCGCCTTGAGCTTGGCGAGCGAGACGGGCGCCGTGGCGCGAACCCCGATTCCGGTCTCGACCGTGAAGGGCTTCTCGTAGATTCGCTCCAGCGACTTGGCGAGGCTGCCGCCCGAGCCGTTGACGGTGATCGTCACGGCCTGCGCGCGGGCGCTCGTGCCCCAAGCGGCGAGCGCCGCGCCGCCCAGCGCCAGGCGGCTCATCTCACGTCTCGTCACAGCGGTCATCGTTCGTTCCCTCCCTTTTTTATGTTGCGGAAATCGATCGTCAGCCGTCCAGGAAAGCGGCCCTCTCCAGGCTGAAGCCGAGCGTCACGGGCGCGCCGGCAATCGGGCCGTCGCCACCATGCCGGCGTTGTTCCTGCACAATCACGCGCCCGGCCTTCTCGGTCTCGACGACATAGCGATAGCTGCCGCCATGGAAGGCGACGTCGCCGATCCGCCCCGCCAGAGCCGGTGCGTCGGCGGCTTCCGTGATCCGCGTGAAATGCTCCGGCCGCAGCGCCACCCGCCCGCGCCATCCCTCCGGCAGCCGGGCCGGCGCGGAAGCATCGACTCCCGCGAAAGCGATCCGCCCCGCCGTCAGCTCGGCCGGCAGGAAATTGGTCTCGCCGACGAATTGCGCCACGAAGGCGTTGCTGGGGCTGTCGTAGACGGCGGCCGGCGTGCCGATCTGCTCGATCCGTCCCTCGCTCATCACCACGATCCGGTCGGACATGGCGAGCGCCTCGCCCTGGTCATGCGTGACATAGATCACGGTGCAGCCGATACGGCGCTGCACCTCCTTGATCTCGTCCTGCATCGCCTCGCGCAGTTTGAGGTCGAGCGCGCCCAGCGGCTCGTCCATCAGCAGCACGCGCGGCTCGAACACGATGGCGCGGGCACAGGCGACGCGTTGGCGCTGCCCGCCGGAGAGTTCATGCGGTTTGCGCCCGCCATAGCCGGCGAGCCGAACCATCGCCAAGGCCTGCTCGGCCCGGGCATGGCGTTCCGCCTTCGGCACGCCCCGCATCCGCAGCGGAAACGCGACATTGTCGCGAACGTCCATATGCGGGAACAGCGAATAGCTTTGGAAGACCATGCCGACATTGCGCTTCTCGGTCGGCAGGCGGGTGATCGAGACGCCGTCGATCAGCACGTCTCCGGCGCTGGGCTCGATGAAGCCGGCGAGGATGTTGAGCGCCGTCGTCTTGCCGGAACCGGAGGGGCCGAGAAACGTGACGAACTCCCCGCCCGCGATATCCAGCGAGAATTCCCGCAGTGCCTCGACGGGTCCATAACGCTTCGAGATCCCCGCAAACGAGATCGGAGCCCCGCCAGCGGAGGCCTGCAACCCTTTTGCGCCGCGATGTGCTAGAGATGGGTGCATCACAATCCTGAAACTGATATCAATGTCAGTATGTGAATCGGAGACGAGACGTGTCAAGCGGTCATCTATCCGCAAAGCAGGCTGAAGAAGCTGTCGATCCGACCGGAAAGGCATCCAGCGCAGCCGCTGGCTCAGGTGCGGCAGGGGCCGCAACCTCCGGCTTCAGCCTGCCGGAAGCCATGCGCGCCGAGCTTGAGGCCGCGGCGAAGCCGACCCGCTCGGAGATGACCCGCCGAAAGCTGATGATCGCAGCGGCAGAGCTGATCCAGGATTCAGGCTTCGGCGGCCTCAAGGTCGCCGATATCTGCAAGCGCGCCGATTTCGCCCACGGCACCTTCTACCTGCACTGGAAGGACAAGCGCGGTGTGGCCCATGACGTGCTCACCGCCTTCATGGAGGCGATCCGGGCGCACCGGCCCCGGCGCCGGCCCGCCCAGAGCTTCTACGAGCGCCTCGTCATCGGTCACCTCTACTACATCGATCTCTATCGCCGGAATATCGGCCTGATGCGCTGCCAGGGGCAGCTCGCCGACGAGCTCGATGAATTCGCAGCGATCGGGCTCGAGGCCAACCTCGCCCTTGCCCATCGCATCGTTCGCGCCGCGGAGCGCGAAACCCCATCGTTGACGGGCGAGCCGGTTGCCCCACGCTTGGCGGCGGCCCTGGGCTGTATCGCAATGGTCGACAAACTTCTGCATGACGTATTTGCCCGCGGTCTCGTCATCGGGCTCTCCGACCAGGAGTTGGCCACGACGTTGTCATTGAGCTGGCACCGCGCACTGCTCGGGCGAGACCCGCCATCCATGCCCGGATAGTCGCTCCCTTGGGCCGGCGTCCGTCCTGGCCCCATGGGGCACCGCGCCCCAGCTCGGCTTCAGGCCGACGGCGCCTCGGCAGGAGGCTGGCATGCGGCCGGAGGAGCGAGCACCGTGAGTGCGGCACGCTCGCTCCGCGGCTCAATGGCGGAAGCTCCGCGCCAGCTGATCCTCGATTGGCTTCATCAGATAGGCCAGCGGCGTGCGCACCCCGGTCTGGATGAAGGCTTCTACGGGCATGCCCGGCACCAGGGCCTTGCCGTCGAGACGCGCGACCTGATCGCGCCCAAGCGAGGCGCGCACCGTGTAGTAGGATACGCCGCTCTGCGGATCGGTCGTCGCATCGGCCGAGACATGGCTCAGGCGTCCCTGCAGATCGGGAGTCCTCGCACTGTCGAAGGCGGGGAAGCGAAGCATCACATCCTGGCCGATGCGCAGCCTGTCGATCATCGTCGGCTCGATCCGTGCCTCGACGACGAGCCCGTCGGTCTCGGGAACAATCAGCATGATCTGCTCGGCGGGCCCGATCACACCGCCGATGGTGTGGACGATCTGCTGATGGACGATGCCGTCCTGCGGCGCCTTCATCTCGATGCGCGCCAACTGGTCGAGTGCCGCGATCCGGCGCTCGGAAAGATCCGCGATCTTGCCGTTGACATCGCGCAGCTCGGTCGAGACCTCCCGCCGAATATCCTCGTCGATCTGGATGATCTGAAGCTCGATCTCGGCGATCCGCCCGCGGACCCTCGCCGTGTCCGAGACGAGACTGCCCCGCTCGCCGACGAGACGGGATGCCTCCCGTTGCAGCGAGGTCAGCCTCGTCAGCGCGACGAGGCTTTGGTCGAACAGCTTCTGCACGCCGCCAAGTTCCTGCTCGATCAAAATCGCCTGACCGCGGCGGGCCTCGATCTGCGCGGCCAGGCCCTTGATCTCCTCATGCGCCTGGGCGACGCGCTCGCGCAGCTGCGAGCGCTGCACATCGGCTGCGACGCGGCGGGCCTCGAACATCCGGACCTCGCCAGCCACGGCCTGCTCGACCGCCGGGTCCCCTGCCCGGGCTTGTAGTTCCTCGGGAATCTCCATCCGCGCCAGGCCGTCGCGTTCGGCCTCGAGACGGGCTCTGCGCGCCTGGAAGCGACGCAACTCGATCTCGATCAGCGCCAGGCTCGCGCGCGCATTGGTTTCGTCCAGTCGCACCAGCACGTCGCCAGCCTTGACGCGGTCGCCGTCCTTGACCCGGATCTCGGCCACGACCCCGCCGGAGGGATGCTGGACCCGCCGGACATTGCTCTCGACCACGATCTTGCCGGGCGCGATCACGGCCCCCGACAGCGGCGCCGTCACGGCCCAGACGCCTACCGTGCCGAGAAGCACGAGCGTCGCCGCGACACCGAACACGGCCGCTCGGCGGATGTCGCGGCGCGGGTTGGGCCGTGCCCGGACCCCTCCGAATCCGCGAGACCCTCCAATGCTATTTTCGTTAACCGCGCGCATCGGCCGCCACCACGATCTTGGGAGGAGAGGATGGCGCGTCCGCCTGTCCGGGTCGCGCAGCGAGGCTCTTGCGGAGAACCTCCTCCTTCGGACCGAATGCCTGGACCTGCCCGTCGGCCAGGATCAGGACTTGGTTGATGCTGGCCAGTGCCGAGGGGCGGTGCGCGATCACCACGACAATTCCGCCCCGGGCCCGGATCCCGCCGATCGCGGCCGTCAGCGCCGCATCCCCCTCGGCGTCGAGGCTGGCATTCGGCTCGTCCAGCACGACGAGGAAGGGATCGCCATAGAGCGCCCTCGCCAGGCCGATACGCTGCCTCTGCCCCCCGGAGAGCACGCGCCCGGCCTCGCCGATCGGCGTGTCGAAGCCTTTGGGAAGACCGACGACCAGTTCATAGGCCCCTGCCGCCTTCGCGGCGGCCCGCACAGCCTCCTCGTCGATCGCCGGATCGAAGCGGGCGATGTTCTCGGCGATCGTGCCCGCGAAAAGCTGCACGTCCTGCGGCATGTAACCGATGATCGCGCCCCGCTTCGGCTCCGGCCACTGGTCGAGCGTGGCGCCATCCAGCCGCAGGCTGCCGCGCTGCGGCGGCCAAACCCCGACGAGCGCGCGCGCGAGCGACGACTTGCCCGAGGCGGAGGGGCCGATCACCGCAAGCCCCTGACCCGCCTCAAGAGTGAAGGCGACGTCCTTGACGGTCGGCGTCTGGCTGCCCGGCGGGGCAACAAAGACGTGATCGAGCGTGAGACAACGCGTCGGAAGATCGGGCGCGACCGCAGGAGGAGCCTCCTCCGTGCCAAGGCTCGTCTTCAGTCGACCCCAGGCTTGGCGCGCACCGATGAAGGGGCGCCAGCTGCTGATCGCGAGCTCGATCGGGGCCAATGCCCGGCTGCTCAGCACCGAGGAAGCGATCATCACGCCCGACGACGCCTGATCGTGCATCACCAGCCAAGCTCCGACGCCCAGCATGGCGGATTGCAGCATGAAGCGGATCACCTTCGACATTCCGCCCAAGCCGCCGGTCACGTCGGAAGCGCTCAGACCGGCGGCCACATTTCGCTCGCTGATCGCCTCGAGCTGTCGCGTGACGCGCTGGCCCATCCCCATGGCCGCCACCGCCTCCGCATTGCGCCGCACGGCCTCGATCAGCATCGTCTTTTCGCTGCCGGCTCGGGTCAGTTCGGCGCTCGGCCTGCGCGATAGGAATTCGGTCAGCAGCGCCAGCACGATCAGGATGAGAGCGCCCGCGACAAGGGTCCATCCAAGATAAGGATGGAGGATGAAGCAGAGGCCGGCATAGAGCGGGATCCAGGGCAGATCGAAAAGCGTGGTCGGGCCGAGGCCGGATAGGAAGCCGCGGACACTGTCGAGATCGCGCGAGAGCTGGCTGCCGCCGGGCGCGCCGCGGAGCTGGCCGGCGAGAATGGCGCCGAGGACGGGGCCGCTCAACCGGCCGTCGAGCTCAGCACCGATGCGGCTGAGGATGCGCTGACGCAGCCAGTCAAAGACGCCGAGCATGATGAAGAGCGCCGCCACGATCAGCGAGAGCGCGACCAGGGTCGGCACGCTCCGCGAAGGCAAGACCCGGTCGTAGACCTGCAGCATGTACAGGGAGCCGGTCAGCATCAGCACGTTGACGATGGCGGAGAAGAGCCCGACCGCTAGAAAGGCGCCGGAGCAGGCGGCCAACGCATCGCTGGCCGCGTTTTTGGGAGACTTCAACAGCAAGGGACGCATTCCCGAACGCAAACAGATAAAAGCCGAGAACCGGCGAGCACGCTGGCAGTCGTTTTACCTGCCGCGGCACGCTTAGGCGCGGCATATGACAAAGCGTTGAAGGTCAGACGCGACCGTCATCCGATTGTCGATGGTGCCATCGCTTCGCGGCCGTCGACCGGGACTGTTCGGGATCCGCCTCCACGCGGGCCTGCGTGAGAAGGCCGCATTTCTCTTCCGAACCCGCCGGGAAACTTCGACTCTGTCAGACAACCGTCAAGAGACCGTCATCCTTAACAAACTATTAAGCTCACCTCGTCTCGGCCTGGAGACGGTTTCGGCCGCGCTACGCGCCGGCACTTTGCTTAATTGGCTACAAGGATGGATATCATGACGCGCCCGGTCGGTTCGGTCAGCTTCATCGGATACAGCACGGATTCCGCCAATGGCGTGTTGATCCGCGTGCTCGAGCCCGTGCTCGCGGGCGACGTTGTGACGATCACGCCCGATGGCGCGAGCGACACCGGCGAGCAGGCCGGTTGGACCTGGGTCGCCGATCGCGATCTTGAGGCGGGAACGACGCTGACGGTCGAGAACCTCTCCTCGGGCGAGGCTCCCTCCGACCCGGCCGATGTCGAGACGACGGGGAGCATCGGCGGCCGGCGCGTGGCGCTCGGGAGCTCGACCTCGCCGGACCAGTTCGACCACATCACTGCAAACACCTTCGTCATGCCGATGATCGCCAACCCGGCGATCACATCCTCCTCGCGGGATTCAACGTCGGTGAGCAGCGTCGACGCAGGCGGAGGCGCCAGCCCATCGGCCTCGGCCCGCGGCCTTTTCGCCAGCCAACGCTTCTCCTCCACCGGGGGCACGACGGGCGAGCAGACAGCATTGGTGGTGCCGGCCAGCTCCGAAGAGACTCTGACCTCCGGCCCGGAAGAGAATACCCCCGATGCAGCGGCGAACCCGACATTCACGGAAGGCAACGACAGCCTGACCAATGACACGCTTCTGCTGGCCGGCGTCGCGATGCTCGGAGGCAATGACACGCTGACCAATTCGGGGACCATCATCGGCACCGACGGCGTCGCCATCGACATGGGCGCGGGCAATGACACCGTCACGCTTCTCGAGGGTTCGCAGACATTCGGCGAAATCCGGCTCGGCAGCGGCGACGACCGGCTGACCGCGACCGATGTCGAGCAGGATCTGTCGGTCGATGCCGGCGACGGCAACGACATCGTCGTGTCCGGGGCCGGTGACGACCTCGTCCGCGGCGGCGAGGGCGACGATGAACTCGACGGCGGCGACGGTGACGATGCGCTGCAGGGTGGCAACGGCAATGACCGTCTCGTCGGTGGCCTCGGCGACGATTTCCTGCTGGGCGGCGCGGGCAACGACAGCCTCGTCGGCGGTGCCGGCAATGATCTGCTCGACGGCGGCGACGGCATCGACACCGCCGATTACAGCAGCGACACCGATGGCGTTACCGCCAATCTCGGCACCGGTCAGGCGGATGGCGACGGCATCGGTCGCGATACCCTGACCGGCGTCGAAAACATCATCGGCGGGTCGGGCGACGACGTGCTCACCGGCAACGAATTGGCCAACCTGCTCGATGGCGGGGCCGGCAAGGACCGTATCGTGGCCGGGGCCGGCGACACCGTCCGCGGCGGCGATGGCGACGACGTGATCGAGATCTATACCCAGACCGGCGCTCCCGCGGCCGTCGACGGCGGTGCGGGCGACGATACCCTGAAGCTGCTCGGCAGCGGCACAGGCACCCTCGCCGCCAGCACGGTGCTGAATGTCGAGCATCTTCAGGTCGCGGGCGGCGCCTGGGCGGTGGGCGACACCAAGAGCTACACCGACATCGTCGTGAAGAACGGGGCGGCCGTCACGGACGTCATCTATCAGAAGAGCGGCCAGACCGTGGTCGTCGAAGCGGGCGGCGCTGTCGGCAATGACGGATTGGGCCGCCATCTCCAGGCGAGCGGCGGCGCGGTCGACAATGCAGGCCTCATCGACGGGGTCAGCTATGTCGGCGGCAGCCAGGCGGGCACCTTCTCCGTCGTCAACCAGGCGACCGGTGTGATCACCAACCTGCTGGCGGTGGTCGGCAAGCTGGAGCAGAGCACCGCGGCCGTGGTCAATCATGGCCGCATCTATGGCAGCACGAACGGCACGATCGCGATCGATTTCGAGTCGGCGACCGGCACGGGCGCCCACATCGTCAACGAGGCCGGCGGCGTCATCGCCACGGCCTCGCATCAGGACGTGATCCGCGGCGGCCAGGGCACGGTGATCGAGAACAGCGGCACGATCCGCTCCGACGCAGATTGGGTCACTGCGGATGGCGAGGTGATCGGCGGCGGCGACGCGATCGACTTCAAGAAGAAGACGGGTGGCTCCGTCCATAACTACGACGGCGGCCTGATCGAAGGCTCTCATCATGCCATCACCGGCAAGAAGGGCCTGACCGTCGTCAACGACGCGGGCGGCACGCTCGTCGGTCGCAACGGCTCCGCCGTCAACATCGACAATGACGCAGCCGTCGCCAGCACGGTCTTCGTGACCAATCGCGGCGTCATGGAAGGCCGTTCGGCCGGCTATGAAGACTCGGATGGCGACGCGATCGACACCGATGGTCTCGCCCGGATCGAGAACTGGGGCCAGATCAAGGGCCTCGGCGCCAATGGCTATCACAATGGCTACGAGGCCACAGACGCCAACATCTCCGAAGCCATCGCGATCGGCGGCGGCACGATCATCAACTACGCGGGCGCGACGATCTACGGCTACGGCCGCGCCATCGAGGTCGACAATTCATCGAACGGCCCGGCTTTCGCTTCGACCGTCATCACCAATGACGGCACGATCGAGGGCGGCGGCCACGGCCCGACCGGCGTCAGTGCCGAGCATGCCGCGATCATGCAGGCCAAGATCGACGGCGCCGAAGCGATCAACATCGTCGGCGCGGCCAATGACAGCATCACCAACGGCGCCACCGGCAAGATCATCGGCGGCATCTTCACCGATGGCGGCGATGACGTGCTCAGCAATGACGGCACGATCACCGCCACCGGCGGCTCGGCGGTGAATATGGGCGAGGGTGACGATCTCGTCGTCAACCGCGCCATCATCACCGGCGCCGTCCTGCTCGGCGCCGGCAATGACGAGTTGATCAACCAGAGCGCGGGCGTGATCACCGGCGATGTGAGCTTCGGCGACGGCAACGACAAGCTCGGCAACACCGGCAAGATCACCGGCACGGTCGACATGGGCGCCGGCGACGACTTCGTGAACCTCTATGTCGGCTCCAAGGCCGAAGGCCAGATCCTGCTCGGCGACGGCAATGATCTGCTGATCGCGAACGACTGGATCTCCACCGACATGGCGATCGATGGCGGCGCCGGCAACGACGAGATCTACACCTCCTTCGGCAACGACACCGTCAGCGGCGGCGACGGCAACGACCGGATCTACGCCAATAGTGGCAACGACACGGTCAATGGCGGCGCCGGCGACGACGAGATCTACGGCCAGGCCGGCAACGACGTCATCGACGGTGGCGATGGCGCCGACCTCATCAACGGCGGCGACGGCGACGATGTCCTCAAGGGCGGTCTCGGCGACGATGTGTTCAAGGCCGGGCCAGGCCATGACGTCATCGATGGCGGCGAGGGCTACGACACGCTCGATCTTTCGGCCGCCAGCGGGACGCTGTTCATCGACATGGCCTCCGGCCGGATCGCTGGCGCCGGCATCGGCGTGCAGAGCTTCACCAATATCGAGAACCTGCTGTTTGGCGCGGGCGGCGACACCGTCACCGGCGGCAATGGCGACGACAGCTTCGACGGCGGCGATGGCGACGATACGCTCAATGGCGGCGCCGGCGACGATTCCCTCGTCGGCTCGGCCGGGCTCGACACGCTGAATGGCGGCTCGGGCGACGACCTGCTCGACGGCGGCGAAGACGCCGACATTCTCTCCGGTGGCTCGGGCGACGATACGCTCTACGGCAAGGCCGGCGACGATGTCCTCAAGGGCGGCTCGGGCGACGACTGGATCGAGGGCGGCGCCGGCGACGACGTGCTGACCGGCGGTTCGGGCACCGACACCTTCCACTTCGCCACCGGCTTCGGCCGCGACGAGATCACCGATTTCGGCGCCTCCGATGACGACGTCATCAGCTTCGACGGCCTGTTCACCGACTTCGCCTCGGCGATGACCTCGGCGGCGCAGGTCGGAGACGATGTGGTGTTCACGGTTGACGATCACACGAGCCTGACGCTCGCACATACGAGCCTCGCAAGCCTCGGGGCCGACGACTTCCGCTTCGCCTGACCCGACCGCCATCCATCCTGGCAACGCCCTCGAGGGCACGGCGGCACCAGCCGCCGTGCCCTTTTTTTGCGTCGGCCGCACGCGGGGCGCGGGCGACCCCTCGACCGCCCTCGGCGCTCTCCCGGCATCTTCGGAAGACCGTCGGACGACAGAGCGTGCGACTGACGCCCGGTCCCTAGGTCAGGTTTGCAAGGTCGGCGATGTGCGAACGTCGCCCCGTTGCTGCGGGCGCTCCACGCGCCATCGGGGCCAGCCGGCCGGACAAGCCCGCCACACTCGCCAATGCCTGATAGCGGCCACCTAAACGAAGAGAGGGCGCCGCGAGGCGCCCTCCCAGGAGATGCAATGGATCGGTTCGCTCAGACGAAGCGGAAGTCGTCTGCCGCGAGGCTGGCGAGGTGCACGCCCTTCAGCGTCAGCGTGGTGTCGGCGTCGATGGTGAAGACGGTGTCG
>NZ_FTMO01000021.1 GCF_900156025.1 Allobosea sp. TND4EK4 | reverse complement strand
CGGCCCTCAGGCAGCCCGAAGCCGATCATCAGGCAGACATTGCACCGAACCCATCAGAGCGCCAGAAATCGGAGGGTTCTTGCGGGTGTCCAGCTTGACCAATGCGATTAGAGAACTTTTCAGGGGGCAGGCCATGGGCGTTTCCCAGTCGGTTGTCTTATGCACCTATGAAGATATTCAGCTGTGAGCAATTTGACTGCCCAAGAGGCACACGAGCAGGCTCTACGAGCGGACATCGATCATCGTCACGACGAACCTGGCCTTCGGCGAATGGCCGGCCGTATTCGGCGACGCCAAGATGACCGCCGCTCTGCTCGACAGGCTCACACACCATTGCGAGATCGTGGAAACCGGGAACGAATCCTGGCGCTTTAAAAACCGCTCTCAAAGCTAAAGCCGAAAAGACAAACAACCCGCGCCCGCAGGCCCCTGCGCTAAATGGAGAGCTCCGGGCCTACGCGCGCTGACCCGATGCAACTAGAGGCAGGGGTCCCTTTTGGGAGCCGATAAGGGGTCCCGTTACGACGCCTACTGACAAGCGGCGACACGACCAGCCAGCCGCCAAGCGCGATCAGGAGCCAGTTGTGCCAATTGCATGTGCTCAAGGCGCTCATTTCCGACAGCCAAAGGTAATCTCACTGTGACGACTTGCGCATCAGGCGCCAATGACCGCCGTCAATGTAGCAATAGCCATGCGCGAACGCTGGCGCATTCCAACTTCACTGCAGGTTCGACTGAGCATCTCGTCCGGCCCGCCGGACCAGAACACTCCCGCACAACATGCTTATGCCGATGGCGATGAACAAGGGACCGCCGAAGCTTGCGGGAAGGAGGCCTGAGGCCATCGAGACCGAAAGCAGCATGAGGCTGAATTCGCCGCCGTGAGCCAGGATAATGCTGGTTCGCAATGACGCCGGGAGGGGTTCGCCGAGGCAGCGAGCGACAGCGAGAAAGATCAGCGCCTTGCCAATAAATAGGATGCCGAGCCAGGCCAACACAGCGGGCGAGGATGACGCCAAGGTCCCGAGCGGAAGTTGCGTCCCGATGCCGATGAAGAAGATTCCGACGAAGAGATCGCGAAAGGGTCGGATTTCTCTTTCGACGGCATGACGCGCATCGCCTTCACCTATGACCATCCCGGCGGCGAAGGCAGCGAGCGCCGGGGAGAGCCCGGCGGAGGCTGCGGCGATAGCCGAGCCGAGTGCGATCGCGAGCGCGAGAAGCTGTGCAAGCTCTGGGTCGCCAGAGGCTGCAATCCACTTGGCGATCACCTGCAAAGGTCCCCGCGCGATGAAGAGAAGGACGACCAGCGCCACGGCTCCAAGAATTACGGTAATCGCTCCGAATCCTTCGGCGGCGCCGCTCGATGCATCGTGGAGCAACAGGAACACCACGGCGGCAATGTCCTGAAACAGAAGCACGGCGATCGCCATCCGCCCCTGCAGCGAGCCAAGGGCGTTCACGCTCGCCAGCACCTTGAGGCATAGCGCGGTGGATGACATCGCGACGGCTCCGCCGACGAGGACCGCGGGGACGATGCCAAGGTCGAACAGAGAGAATGTCGTCGCAGAAACGAGGATCGTCGTGACCGCAACCTGCGCCATGCCCAGACCGAAGACATGACGCTTGAGAGACGCGAGTTTCTCGAATGAGAATTCCAGGCCGAGCGCAAACAGCAGCAGGACCACCCCAATTTCCCCGATGGTGGTCAGGGCGGCGCTCTCCGACACCAGTCCGAGACCCGACGGTCCGATCAATAGCCCCGTGAGAATGTAGCCCGCAATGCTTGGAATTCCGATCCGCGCGCAGATCGTCACGAGCATAAATGCTGCAACAACAAGAAGAGCGCCACTTTCGAGAAAGCCGGTCATGCCGTGCAAATCGATTCCTTTCCACTTATCTGCGAGCGACGACGAAACGTGAAAATTACTCTCGTGACTGCGAGCGCGCCCAAGCCGTTATTTGCTGAGCCGTCATGGCGCCGCTGGTTCTGCCAACTTCCCGGCCTGCCGTGAACAGGATCATGGTGGGAATGCTGCGTATTCCGTACCGGCCCGCAATCTGCTGTTCCGCCTCCGTATCGAGCTTACCGAGGCGGACATGCGGCTCCAGTGAACGTGCGGCGGCTTCGAACTGGGGCGCCATCATCTTGCATGGCCCGCACCATTCTGCCCAGAAATCCACGAGCAATGGCAGCTCGGCGCTGGCGTGGCGGTCAAAATTGGACGCAGTGAGAATGACCGGCTTCCCCTGGAAGAGCCGAGCCCCACAACGGCCGCACTTGGGATCGTCGGCCAGGCGATCTTCGGGAACCCGGTTGGTCGTGTTGCACTGCGGGCATGCGAGTGTCGGCATCGCTTTTTCTCCGATGGAATTACCGTCCTGAATGACGCGGCGCTTCTTTCCAGCGACCGGGCGCGGTCCTGGTCCGTCTTTTCCGCGAGCAGCTGCAAAGCCATGGTCTGAACCTGGGTGATCGCCTTGCGGCCGATGTCGGCCATGACCAGCGTCTGGTCATCGACCTCGGCGATCGGCTTCTCCTCGGCAACCTTGATGATTGAAGCCGCCGGCATGCCGCCGAGCTGGGGGTCGATCGGGCCGAGCACAGAATGGCGACACATCACGATCTCGTCGGCCGCAATGGCGATCAGGGTCCCGCCTGACATTGCATAATGCGGCACGAAGACCGTCACCTTGCCCTTGTGCCCCTGGATCGCTTGGGCGATCTGGGTCGCCGCCAGCACGAGGCCGCCAGGCGTATGGAGCACGATGTCGAGAGGAACCTCGTCGCCGGTCATCTGGATGGCGCGCAGGACCTCCTCCGAGTCGTTGACGTCGATGTAGCGCATGAGGGGAAAGCCCAAGAGGTTCATGGTCTCTTGGCGATGGATCAGCAGAATGACGCGGCTGCCGCGCTTCTTCTCGATCTGCGCGATCTTTCGCGTGCGCATCGCTTCGAGATCCCGCCGCTGCAGCACGGGCTGTAGCGCCGACACGATGAAGAAAAGCCAGAAGACTTGCATCACGTCCATGGACCTTGTTTTCCTTTCCGGCGTCCATCCGGCAGGAAGCCGTAGACGCCTTCGTCCCGATAGTACTGGCGATAGGCTGCGCTCGGCCTGCGCAACAGTGGCGTGATGAGCCAGCCGGCGACGAAGCCGCCGATATGCGCCCACCAGGCGATCCCGCCCGATGCCTGGACACCCAATGAGAAGAAGCCCGGTACGAGCTGCATGAAGAACCAGATTAGGGCGAACGCGATTGCCCGCACTTCGAAGAACAACGGTATGAACACGATGGGCACCATCACGACCAGCCGGGCCGCCGGGAACATCCGCGTGTAACACCCGATCACGCCAGCGATTGCGCCGGATGCACCGAGCGCGGGCACGGCCGAGTCGGGATTGGCGAGCGCATGGGCCAGCCCGGCCGCCACGCCGCAGAACAGGTAGAACAGGATGAACCGCCCGGGGCCGAGACGGTCCTCGACCGCGGGACCGAAAATCCAGAGTGTCCACATGTTGAGGATGAGGTGCAGCCACCCCCCGTGCAGGAACATATTCGTCAGGAAGGGAGTCCAATCAAAGGGGGCGACAAGACTGAGCTGCCCGAAGAAGCGCGATGGCACAAGCGCGAACTCGAACAGGAACCGATCCAGCAGGCGCTGGGGCAGGCTGATCTGGTAGAGGAACGCGAGGACGTTCACCCCTAAGAGTGCCCAGACGATGACGGGAGGATATCTCCGCGCGACGGTGTCGAGAGAGGGAAACAAGTGCTCCGTGCCTGCTTCAGTTTAAAGTTCGAGTCACGGTTTCTTCGCCGCCACGGTAACACCTGTCCATGCCGGCGGATCGGATGCGGGGAAGGACTCGAGGCTCGCTTCGAGCACGGGATCGAAATCTGTGTGATCGGGCGCGGACAATTCCACGGCGCCGTCTCGTTCTACTACGCGTTGCAGGCTGTGGTCCGACCTTCCCGGCTTCTGTCGAGCGTGGATACGAAACGCCCCCGGTGCGTCAGCGCCCTTGTAGAGCTGATGTCTTTCGGCGCCCCGCCAACGATTGTGGTGGGCACGGGCCGGGGCGTCTTCGCGGACGATGTACAACCAGTCGTTGCGTTCGGCAAAGTCGATGGCGCTATGCCGATCAGGGAACTTGAGCCGTATCGGACGATAGGGATCGTCGCTGGACGTATAGCCCATGAGCGGCTCGATCCGGAGCGGTCGCGATGGCTCGAATTCGAGGACCCAGTAATTCGGCCGGGGCGCGGAGGTCATCGCTGACCGCGCCGGCCGGTAGATTATGGCCGTCGGCACGTCCCACGACCGCATGTCGGTCCCCGGCACCTTCGGCGGAAAGGGAGGACGATTATGTCCGCGCATTGCCGTTTTCCTTCTGATGTAGTTCCCGTTCGGAACTATCGAACTCAATCCGATCGAGATCTTGCATACGGTTCGAGTTCCGAAGAATGGCTTCGCGCGTTATACGCACGTTCCCTGCAGCAATCTCTTCGAGAATATCTCTGCGCATCGCAGAGGTCATTTCTGCGACAGCTTTCATGATATTCGAACCATCCTCTGAATTCAGTTTCCCGTCCCGCAGGCCCGAAATCAGGGTATCAAGGACATTCTCGAAGGAGGCGATGACGTCAGAACTACCCAGCACGGCCAACTTGTGGTTCAAGACCCGCAATTCATCAATCAGGTCGTCGTTGTGCAGAGCAGTCTCCACGATTTTGGCGACCTTCTCGATGCACGCCATGTAAATATCATTCTTCTGCTGGAGAATGATGACCTGTCCTTCCTTGCGAAGCTCCAGCTCAGTTTGCCTGTTCAGCAAGACCGCTGTCAGATAGATTGTCGCAACGGCCCCGAGAAACACCAGCACTACTTCCCGGGCGAAGGGAACGGGCTCGCTCTCGACGAACATCTCGCGAAAAGCGAGATATGCTGCTCCCCCAATGGCGATAGAGAAAAGCATGTAAATCAGGTCGCGAGTTCTATGCATCGAACGCCTATATACGGATTGTTTGGCGCAGTCAGGCTCCCTGCAATCATTCATCTCTACCATCTCCCGAAGCTTGCTCCGGAAGATGGTCGGCTGCGGTCTCTTCCATTGGCTCGTGCCGCAAGAAAACGGGCGTCGGCCCGGAACCGAACGGATTGAAGCCGACGCGCAAACATCGCTCGAAGATCGTTTCATCCCAACGAGTGATATCGTCGTCTTCGTCGCCAATGGATCGGTGGTGTTTGGTCGCCACGCTCACGCTTCACTGGGTTTGTTCATAATGTCACTGGAGAAGGGGCCGTCGGAACTACGAGCCTTGCGAAGCCGGAGGCCGAGCAACACCATCATCACGCCGAAGAAGGCAGCGTAGAAGCCGAGGAGCCAACCGAGCGCAAGAAAGGTCTCGACCGGGCGGGTGAGCAGCAGCCAGATTACGGCGACGCTCAGGGCAACCGAGACAAGACCGCTTAGAATAAGCCAGATCTCGCCTTTGATTTCCCTGCGCAGTCGGATCGCCGCGACGATTTCGAAGATGCCGGAGAACGCTGACCAGAAAGCGATGCTCGCCCAGAGGAAGGTGGCCAGTACCAGTGTGGCGACGAAGGGCGAGACCACCACAACGACACCGGTCGCAATTCCAAGGATGCCGCTGAACATCAGCCAGCCCCAACGTTCGCCCTTGCGGAGGTGCCGTACGGCGGCAATTAGTCCGAACACACCGTCGGCAAAAGAGAATGCGCCGAAGACGAGCGTCAAAGCAAGGAGCGACTCTGCCGGCATGATGAATGCCAGCACTGCAATCAAAAGCGCGAGAACGCCGCGCAGCACGAATGCCCACCAGTTCTTGGAGAGGCTGCAAAGAAGATCCACGCTGCCATGCACATTTTGTTTCGCGTCAGTGTTCATTTCTTCTGTTCCTCCTTGAGTTTTCAGAAGTTTCCTGGAACCGAGTTGCGCCGGCACTTTCTACGCTCATTCCCGAACGCGCAGGCCGGTAGATGATGGCCGTCGGCACGTCCCTCGACCGCATGTCTTTCCCAGGCGCCTTCGGCGGAAAGGGCGGTCGATTATGTCCGCGCGTCATGACGCTTCTCCCTTCACGTCGCCCAGGAGACCCCTCTCGATCCGATCCCGATCCAGAAGTGGCTGCGGGATGCGCGACGATTCCCTGAACCTCCCGGCGGTGTCAGCCGGGTATCCGGACGCCTGCATCTTCTCGCGAAGCTGCGCCCGCGCGGATTGGGCGATCCGTCGGACGTCATCTTCCGGAATGCCGAGGATTTGGGAGACGTGCTCCGCCGTGTCGTTCTCCAGATCGAGCCGCAGCAGCACCCTGCGCCACAGCGCCGGGAGCGCCGCGACGGCCCGGTGCAGCGCCAGGGCCTCCTCGCGCCGCGCCGCTTCGGCCTCGGAATTGGCGGCGGAGCCGTCGGCCACGAGGTCTTCCAGACGCAGGGCTTCGTCGGGCTGATAGAACTCGAACATCTCCTGGTCGGCCTCGGTCGGATCCTGCGCCGGGGCCTCGGGCTCGGAGTCGAGAGAGGCGGCGCTATCCGGCAGCGCATGGCTGGCCTCCCGTGCCGCAGCGTCGATGATCTCGAAGGCGAGCCGCGTCAGCCAGTTGCCGACCGAGAACTCTGCCAGCCGCTGCTCGAACCGCTCAAGGCCTTTCAGGATCGTCGCATCAACCAGATCACCGACATCGAGACGGCCTTCGCGGACCGACCCGCTGGCCTCCAGGTAGGTCAATTCGCGCCTCACGGTGTCGTAGACCGCATCGAGATGATCCTCAATCAGGCCGAAATAGAGTGTGCGCCGTTCGGCCTCGGCCATGTCCTGTGCAGGCGGCAGCAGCGCCTTGATCCGGGCGCGGCGTGCGAGGCGCTTCCACTGCGGCTCGCCCTTGAGCAGCGCCACCTTCCGATCGACACGTCTGCGCAGATCGGCGAACGCCTTGTGCAGGACAGGTTCGATCTCGAATCCGTCCTCCTGCGCTGCGATCACGCCCGAGGGCAGTTGCAGACGCAGGCTGGCGTGTATGCGGGTCTTTCCCTCCGTCTGCGACACGGAGATCTCCAAACAAACCAGCTCGGGTCGGAAGCGCTTGAGATGACCTTCAAGCTGCCGGACCTCCTCGGCGATCACCTCGGGTGCGCGCTGCCGCCCGTGGCGGTCGAGATTGCGAAATGCGGTTCGAATCTTCATGTTCGCTGACTTTTGCGTTGGAGGTCCGGCCGGAATGGGCGCAGTGGCCCGTGTCCGGCCGGGCCGCTGGTATCAGGCGGACGGTTTTTGTTCGCCAGACGAGCTCTTCGGTGACTTTTTGTCGGGCTCCTCTGCACTTGGCTTGTGTTCTCTGTTCGCCGACTTTCGCTTGCCCTTTTTGCCTAGTGCGCCATTCGACTCGTCTGCGTCCTTGGTCGACGCATCGGCAGGCTTGGCCCTTTCGAGCTTCTCGAAGACCACCTTCTGATCCTCGGCCGACCAAGCGACGCGTACCCTGTCGCCGTCCGCGATACGGCCCGACAGCATCTGTCGAGCGAGCTCGGTCTCGAGTTGCGAGCGGATCAGTCGCCGCAACTCGCGAGCGCCGAACTCGGGACGGAACCCGACTGCTGCGAAGTGGTCCACGGCACTCGCGTCGAACTCAAGCTCAACGCCCTGGCCCGTGGCGGTTCGCTTGACGCGTGCCAGCTGCAGCTCGACGATCCGGCGGATTTCGGCCTGGTTCAGCGAGTGGAAGACGATGATCTCGTCGATCCGGTTGATGAACTCTGGCCGGAAATGACCGCGCAAGACCTCCATCAGCTCGGCCTTCTGCTTCGCCTCGTCGAACTCCTGCGTCCCGCGCTTTTTGAGGTTGCGCTGGATGATGTCGGAACCGAGGTTCGAGGTGGCGATGATAATGGTGTTGGTGAAGTCCACCACGCGGCCCTTGCCATCTGTCAGGCGGCCATCGTCGAACACCTGAAGCAGGATGTTATAGACATCCGGATGCGCCTTCTCGATTTCGTCGAGGAGCACGACCGAGTAGGGCCGACGGCGGACCTTCTCGGTCAGTTGCCCGCCTTCGTCGTATCCGACATAGCCCGGAGGTGCCCCGACAAGCCGGGCAACGGAGTGCCGCTCGCCATATTCCGACATGTCTATACGGATCATAGCGTCTTGATCGCCGAAGATAACCTCGGCGAGCGTCTTGGCCAGTTCCGTCTTGCCGACGCCGGTCGGGCCGAGGAACAGGAAGGTCGCGGTCGGACCGCGTCCTTCGCGCAGACCCGCACGCGCCAGGCGCACCGCGTCGGCCACAGCTCGGATCGCCTCTTCCTGGCCAATAACGCGCTCGTGCAACTTCTCCTCGAGCTTGAGGAGCTTGTCTTTCTCCTCGGTGGTCAGCTCCGTGACCGGAACACCAGTGATCTTCGAGACGATCTGGGCGACATGGTCGACGCGCACTTCGGCCGTGGCCGATGCCTGGTCGCGTTTCCAGACTTCCAGTAGCTCGTCCAGTTCCTTCTGCTTGGTTTCCAGCTCTCTCTTGAGTTCCGCTGCCCGGTCGAACTGCTTGCGGGCCGCGGCGTAATCCTGCTCGCGCTTGATCTGTTGGACCTCGGCATCGAGCTCCTGCACGTCAACCGGGCGCGCGGTGGCGCTGATCTTCACGCGCGCGGCAGCCTGGTCGATCAGGTCGATCGCCTTGTCGGGCATGAAGCGGCCGGTGATATACCTGTCCGAAAGCTCTGCCGCCGCGACGATGGCTTCGTCGGTGATCGTGACCTTGTGATGGGCCTCCAGAGTATCCCGCAGACCACGCAGGATCATGATCGTCTGCGCGACCGTCGGTTCGGGGACATAGACCGGCTGGAAGCGGCGTTCGAGCGCGGCGTCCTTCTCGATATATTTTTGATATTCGTTGAGAGTCGTTGCGCCGATCAGATTCAATTCGCCCCGCGCCAGCGCCGGCTTGAAGGTGTTCGCGATGTCGAGCCCGCCTTCACCGCCACCCTGGCCCGCGCCGACAATCGTGTGGATCTCGTCGATGAACAGGATAAGGCTGTCCTTCTCCTCGGTGATCTCCTTGAGGATCTTCTGGACTCGTTCCTCGAACTCGCCACGGTATTTCGACCCGGCGACCATAGAGTTGATGTTGAGCTCTACCAACCGCTTGTCGCGCAACGCCTCGGGCACCTCGCCAGCGACGATCCGCTGCGCCAGCCCCTCGACGATGGCGGTCTTGCCCACGCCGGGCTCGCCGATCAGGACGGGATTGTTCTTCTTGCGCCGGGCCAGCACTTCGATCGTCGTCTCGATCTCTCGAGCGCGGCCGATGACGGGGTCGAGCTTGCCCTCGCGGGCGAGTTTGGTCAGGTCACGACTGTATTGGTCGAGATCGGGCGTGCTGGAGGGGGCCTCCACGCGGCCTTCCTCGGCGCCTTTGCCGACGACCTTCGTCACCTGCTGGCGCAGCGCCTGCGGCGTCAATCCGTATTTGCGGAGGATCGACGCGGCGAGACCCTCACCCTCCTCGGCGAGGCCGATCAGCAGGTGCTCAGGGCCAACATAGGAGTGGCCCAACTCGTTCGAGGCGATAAAGGCCCGGTTCAGCGCGTCCTTGAGGCGCGGACTGACGCCGATCTCGCCTTGCGGCTTGGCATCGCCGCGCTTTGCCTCTGTCTCGATCTGTCGACGCAGATCGTCCACATCGACCTTGAATTGCTCGAGGATGGTCTTGACGACCTCGGAAGCAGTCAGGGCCAGAAGCAAATGTTCGGTATCGACTTCGCTACGCCCGAACTCTCCGGCCTTTTGCGCCGCTTCCTGCAAAAGCTTGTTGCCCTGCTCGCTCAGCCGGTCGGCGATTGTCCGTCCGCCCCCGCCGCGACGGACGCCGCGCCGGGCGGCGGCATCGTCGAAGGTTGCGTCAACGGCATCGTCGCCGCCCGCAGACCCGAGCGCGCTTCCCGCCAACGGGCTGTCGCCGAAGAGGCTTCCGAATCCGCTGTCGCCGAAGAACTCGTCGAGCAGCGAGCGCCTTCCAAAGAGCGATTCGAGCGGCGACGCGCTGCGGCCAGACCGGCGCACCATCTCGCGATAATGCTGATCGCACAGTTCCATGTCCTGCACGCGGTCGTTGACCGAGGCCCGGACGCGGGCCGTCGCCGGGCGGCCGCAGATGTCGCAATTACCGTTTGCCATTTGTGTTCTCCCTTCGCTCATCCAGTTCGATTTGTTCGCGCCATCCGCGCAGCTAAGGACGTCATGCCGCAACCGCTTCCGTTCTTTTCACCTTGAGGCCGATTTCCTTCAGTTCGGTCTCATCCAGCGTTTCTCGTTGCAAGAGATCGCGTGCAGACTGCTCAAGAAGACCTCGGTTGCTTTCGAGAAGCGCCAGCGTGCGCTTGAAGACGCCATCCACGACCTCGCGCACCTTCTGGTCCATGCGCTCGGCCGTCGCCTCGCTGTAGCGTCGGTTGAGCCAGGACGCCTGATCGCCGGTCCCGAGGAAGCCCGGGCGTTCGCTGTCGTAGCTGACATTGCCGAGATCGGGATCCATGCCATAGCGCGCGATCATGGCGCGGGCGATGTCGGTGGCCTTCACCAGATCGTCCGCCGCGCCGGTCGAGAGATGGTTATAGACGATCTTTTCCGCCGCCCGCCCGCCCAACAGCACCGCGATCTTGTTCTCGAGCTCCTCGCGCGTCATCAGGAAGCGGTCCTCGGTCGGCCGCTGGATCGTGTAGCCAAGCGCGCCAATGCCGCGGGGGATGATCGAGACCTTGTGCACCGGATCGACGCCTGGCAGGGCCATCGCCACCAGCGCGTGGCCCATCTCGTGATGCGCGACGATCTCGCGCTCGCGCGGGTTCAGCACGCGGTTCTTCTTCTCCAGCCCCGCGACGATGCGCTCGACGGCGTTGTTGAAGTCGTCCATCGTCACCGCATCGGCCTTGCGGCGGGTGGCGAGCAGCGCCGCCTCGTTGACCAGATTGGCGAGATCGGCGCCCGAAAAGCCCGGCGTTAATGCCGCCACCTTCTCGGCATCGACGTCCGGGGCGAGCTTCACCTTCTTCATGTGCACGCCGAGAATCTGCACGCGACCCTTCTTGTCGGGCCGGTCCACCAGAACCTGCCGGTCGAACCGGCCCGCGCGGAGAAGCGCAGGGTCGAGGATCTCGGGCCGGTTGGTGGCGGCCAGGAGCACGATGCCGACCGACGGGTCGAAGCCGTCGAGCTCAGTAAGAAGCTGGTTGAGCGTCTGCTCGCGCTCGTCATGCCCGCCGGCGATCTGGCCGGCCGAGCGCGCGCGACCGAGCGCATCGAGCTCGTCGATGAAGATGATCGCGGGCGCCGACTTGCGGGCCTGCTCGAACAGGTCGCGGACGCGCGCCGCGCCGACCCCCACGAACATCTCGACGAATTCCGAGCCGGAGATCGAGAAGAAGGTGACGCCTGCCTCGCCGGCCACGGCGCGGGCGAGCAGCGTCTTGCCCGTTCCGGGTGGGCCGACCAGCAGGATACCCTTTGGAATGCGGGCGCCGAGCTTGCCGTATTCGGCCGGATTCCTCAGGAATGCGACGACTTCCTCGAGCTCGGCCTTGGCCTCGTCCACGCCGGCGACGTCGGCAAAACTGACGCCGGTCTCCTTCTCCATGTAGACCTTGGCCTTGCTTCGGCCGACCTGCATGAAGCCGCCGAAACCCTGCTTCTCGGCGAAACGGCGGAAAAGGAGCATCCAGATCCCGAAGAACACGAGCGCCGGTGCCACCCAGGAGATCACCGTGCCGAGCAGGGTGTTCTGCGGAACGCCCCTGATCTCCACGCCGGAGCGGTCGATCCGCTCGAGAATTGCGGGATTCACCACCGTCGTGACAAACTGCCTCTTGCCACCGATCGGTTCGATGAAACTTCCGGTAATCGTTTCCGATCCGACTGTGACCGAAGCGATCTTACCATCATTGAGATATTTCTCGAACTGGCTGTAGCTGATTGGCGCGACAGACTGCCAGCTACCGATCAGGCTCTGGATAAGGACCACAGCCACGAACGCCGCGACCCAGTACCATATGTTGTATTCGGTTCTCTTTTCCACGCCGACACCGTCCCTTCTAGCGCGAAAGCCGCGCGCGTATGCGCTCGAGAAGGGCAAGAAGGATCTGTCTCTCTTCGAGCGACAGATCCTGCAGTATTTCCTCTTCGAGCAGCGATTGCCGAGGCTCGAGGTCTCGCAGAACCGAGTTCGCCTTTTCCGTCGTCGTGACGATCTGCGATCGCCGGTCGCCAGGCGAAGGCGAACGTTCGACCCAGCCGCCTCGCACCATGCGGTCGACAAGTTGGCTGGCTGTCGCGCTTCCGACCTCCAGCCGCGCCGCCAGTTCGCCGATCGTGAGGCCCGCCGCTTCCGCTACATGAGCCGCAGCCATCCAGGACAGGCGTGTCAGCCCGCTGTCGCCGATCTCGCTGTCGATCCGCTGCTGGATCAGCTGAGCGACACGATGGATCGTCGTGCCGATCAAGTCATGGCCGGTTGAGATCATCGTGCAGTCCGTCATCTGCATCGCAACAACGTCGATCATGCGCCGCCATGACTTGTTTTGCTAGCAATAAATCTGCTTGCAAAACACTATGCTTGGTGTAGGCTTGCCATTATTCGCGAACCGTTGGCGCCGGCTGCCGCAAAGAAGGTGCTCCGTTGGCTGCATAGCGGTTGCACTCCAGCTTCAGGAGGTCGGCAATGCTCTATCCGATACGAGGTCGCCGCAACGATCCCTTCGCACTCATGCGCTCCATGATGCACGATCTCGAAAGCAGCGGCGTCTGGCCGTCGACGTCTCGCGTGACATTCCCGGCGGTGAATGTCTGGCAGGGCCCGGACGCCATCGCGGTCACTGCGGAACTGCCCGGAATTGAAGCGGACAATGTCGAGATTTCGGTCAAGGGCAACGTTCTGACGGTTTCGGGCGAACGCAAGGCTCCTGCTATCCCCGAGGGCGCGCGCTGGCACCGCAACGAACGGGGCTACGGCAAGTTCTCCCGCGCTATCCGCCTGCCGTTCGCGGCTACGGACGACAAGGTCGAGGCGAGGATGATCAACGGGGTGCTGAGGATTGTCGTCTCCCGCCCCGAGGAAACGAAGCCGAGACGGATCGACGTCAAGGCGGCATGACTGGAGACGAACCGATGACTGGCGACATCACGCAGGCCACCGAAAAGACACCGACGGATGCTCCCGAAACCAGAACGGGCGGCCGCATCTATCGCCCGCTGACGGATATCGTCGAAACGGATCAGGGCGTCTCGATGATGCTCGAGTTGCCCGGCGTCGGGCCCGATCATGTCGAGATCACCCTCGAGAATCGCGTGCTGACGGTCCGTGGCAAGGTCGAGCAGACCCAGCCCGATAACCTGCAGCTCGCCTACGCCGAATATGGCGAAGGCGATTTCGAGCGCGCATTCTCCCTGTCGGAAGACTTCGACCCCGACAGGATCGAAGCTGAGATGCGCAACGGCGTTCTGACCTTGACGCTTCCGCGATCCGCCGAAACGCAACCGAGAAGGATTGCCGTCAGAGGCGCCTGACAACCACGGGAGACGACATCATGCAGATCAAGGACCTTATCCCCTGGGCGCGCAAGGACAGCGCCCCTGAAGCCAAACGCGGCGAAGACAATCCGCTTGCGACGCTTCAGCGCGAAATGAACCGTGTGTTCGAGAACTTCTGGGACCGGGTCGGTAATCTCGACTGGCCCTGGGGAAGCGGTGAGGCAAAGTCCGACATGGTCGAGACCGACAATGCGATCGAGGTCTCGATCGAGCTGCCGGGAATGGAAATGAAGGACATCGAGGTGACGGTTAACGACGACATGCTGACCGTGAAGGGGGAGAAGAGGATCGAGCGTCAGGAAGAGAAGAAGGGATACTATCTGTCCGAGCGCAGCTATGGCGCGATCTACCGGACGATACCGCTGCCCCCCGGCGTGGACGGCGAAAAGGTGCAGGCCTCGTTCAAGAACGGGGTGCTGACCATCCGGCTTCCGCAGACGCCGGAGGCGCAGGCGAAAGTCAAACGCATCGAAGTCAAGAACGGTTGATCCAAACGAGCCAGATGGGCGTCAGATTGCGACGCCCATCCGGCCGAGGTGGGGATCGCCCCCAGCATCCTTCGCCGAAGCTCTGGGGAAAGCTCCGCCGGGGCTAAATTTCAGGGGAAAGCAATGAAACGGCGGACGCTGTTCGAACTGACCCGAGAACAATGGTCGGCGTTGACAGTCTATGAGAAGTTTGAGCAGGCCGTCATCTTTCTCCTCAGCGCCATAATCGCTGTGGTTGTCGTGGCATCCGTCTGGGCTCTCCTGCGCGAAGTGCTGAGCCGGTTGGTCCTCGGCGCGCTCGACCCGCTCGACTTCGCGACCTTCCAGATCGTGTTCGGGATGATCTTCACCGTCGTGATCGCACTTGAGTTCAAGCGCTCCCTTCTGGTAGTAACGCAGCGCCAGTTCGGGATCCTTCAGGTCCGCACGATCATTCTGATTGCGCTGCTTGCGATCACGCGCAAGTTCATCATCCTCGATCTCGGTGAAACGAGCGCGGCCAAGATAGCTGCGCTCGCCGGAGCCGCCCTGGCCCTTGGCGCGATTCACTGGCTGGTGCGTGATCAGGATGCGCGCGAGCAGCTTCAATCTGAAAAATCGGGAGACGCTGTGTGAACGCGCCATTCTTCACCCGCGTGGTTTCAGTCACCGCGGCCGCACTTTTGGTTGTGGCTGCATGGCAGAGTTTCCCGCTCCTGAGCGGGATCCTGCTTGGTCGCTTCGCCGAGCCACGCTCCGTCGCGCCGAGGGGTGATCTCGCCGCGTCCGAACAGAGTTCGATCGCGATTTTCGAGACGGCGCGCGACAGCGTCGTGTTCATCACGACGGCAGAGCGCGTGGTCGATCCCTGGACGCGAAACGCCTACGACGTGCCGAGCGGCAGCGGGTCAGGATTCGTCTGGGATGAGCTTGGCCATGTGGTGACGAACAACCATGTCATCGCGGCCGCCAGCCGCGCGATCGTTCGGTTGGCGGATGGTCGCGCTTTTCCCGCACGCCTCGTCGGACGTGCGCCAGAGCACGATCTGGCAGTGCTACATATCGGCGTCGGCGCGGGCCGGCCGG
The DNA here is from genome assembly GCF_900156025.1 of Allobosea sp. TND4EK4. GTDB lineage: Bacteria > Pseudomonadota > Alphaproteobacteria > Rhizobiales > Beijerinckiaceae > Allobosea. The sequence goes on along the minus strand of NZ_FTMO01000021.1, from coordinate 40,285 downwards.
CGCCGATATCGGTGGGGACCAGCAGGGATTTGCGTGTCGGTCAGAACGTCTTCGCCATTGGCAACCCGTTCGGCCTCGACTGGACGATGACGACGGGGATCGTTTCGGCTCTCAACCGCGAGTTGCCAAGCGACGGCGGGCGGCCGATCCGGGGTCTGATCCAGACAGATGCGGCCATCAACCCTGGCAATTCCGGGGGGCCTCTCCTCGAAAGCGCTGGTCGCCTGATCGGTGTTAACACTGCCATCTATAGTCCGTCTGGCGGAAGCGCCGGTATCGGCTTCGCGGTACCAGTCGACACGGTTAATCGTGTCGTGCCGCAGTTGATCGCTCACGGTCGTTATGCACCCCCGAGCCTCGGTATCCGGTTCGACCCGCGAGTGGATGCGGCCCTCGCCGGCAATGGCGCCGCTGGCGTCCTCGTGCTCGGGATTGATCCCAAAGGTCCGGCCGCCCAAGCGGGTCTCATACCGTCACGCCTTACATCCGACGGACGAATTGTGGTAGGCGACCGCATCGTAGGTCTTGGCGATACCAAGATCGATGATGCCTCGGATTTGATCGCCGCATTGGAAAGGTACATCCCCGGCAATACGGTAGATTTACTTATTACTCGTGGAGGCCAACAGCTTCGTGTTGCAATTGCGCTCGGCAGTTCCTCTTAGGGTCCTTTCTGATTGGGATGGCTGACGTCACGCTACTGGTTCTGGTCTCACTGAACCGCTTCGGAATTGCCGGAGGCCAGTTTCATCAAATTGTGCTGCCATGGGCGTGTTCGCGTCGTGCGGCGGCGCGCCATTTCGGCGTGAGCGAGAGCTTTGCGGTCAAGCTGCTTCAGCGGGCGAGCAAGCTGAAGACGCTGCGTCCCGCACGCCAGGGGCGCCCGGCCGGGAGCAGGTTGGATACGCACGGCGCCTTCCTGGTGGCGCAGGTCGAGGCGAGGCCCGACATCACGATGCCGGAGCCGGCCGCCCGGCTGGTCACGGCGACGGGTGTCGGCGCGGCGCCGGCGGTTCTGTCGCGCTTCCTGTGCCGGCGGGGCTTCACATATAAAAAGCGCTGATGGCATCGGAATGCGCACGCGCGGACATTGCTGAGCAGCGCCATCTCTGGATCACGCGCTGCCAGCCGCTGATGCGGCTCCAACCTCATCGGCTCGTCTTCATCGACGAGACGGCGATCACCACCAAGATGGTTCGGCTGCGCGGCCGCAGCCCCCGCGGCGAGCGGTTGCCGGCGTCGGCCCCCTTCGGACACTGGCGCACACAGAGCTTCAGCGCAGGCCTGCGCTGCCACGGCCTGACCGCGCCGTGGATCATCGACAAGGCGATGGATCGCATCGCCTTCGACCTCTACGTCGAGACCCAGCTCGCCCCGACCCTGTTGTAGGGCAACGTCGTCTGGACTGCGCCCGGTCCGTTAGACACCGCCGACCTATCCTTTGAGCATAGGAGGTTGATCATAAGTTCGCAGAGATTTGCGCCGGAGTTCAAGGAGGAGGCGGTCAGGCAGGTCGTCGAGCGGAGTTACTCCGTACCCGATGTAGCTGCACGCCTGGGCTTTTCGGCCCACAGCCTATACAAGTGGGTCAAGGCGGTTTCGCCTGACCGATCCGAGCAGCAGACGAAGGAGCTGCTGGAAGCCAGGAGCGAGATGCTTCGCTTGCGGGCTGAGATGCGTCGGGTCGAGGAGGAGCGCGATCTGCAAAAAAAAGCCGCGCGGTACTTTGCCAGGCAACCCGAGTGAAGTACCGCTTTATGAATGAGCACCGGCATGACTATGCCGTCACGCTGATGTGCCGTGTCCTGCGGGTTGCCAGGGCCGGATTTCATGCTTGGCTTCATGCCCCGGTATCGGATCGCGACATCGAGGATGCCCGATTGCTGGAGCTCATCCGGCACTCCCATGCGGGCAGTCATTAGATTTATGGGGCTCGCCGGGTGTTCGGCGACCTGCGGGAAGTCGGCGAAACCTGCGGCCTGCACCGTGTCGAGGGGCTCATGCGACGCCACAAGATCCGGGCCGTCCGCGGCTACAGGAAGCCCCGGGCGTTTACCGGTCGTCCGTCCCTCATCGCGCCCAATCACTTGCAGCAAGCGTTCACCGTCGACGCACCCAACAAGGTCTGGGTTACCGACATCCGGACCTGGCAGGGCTGGCTGTACCTGGCCGTGGTGCTGGACCTAGGCCGTAAACCCATAAGCGCGTCCGGCCGATTCCAGCGCCGTCGATTTCGTGATTCAAGCTCCGAAAGAGGAGCTTGGCGATGGGCCGCTACGAACTTAGCGATTTCGAATGGACGGCGATCGAGCCGCATCTTCCCAACAAGCCGCGCGGTGTACCCCGTGTCGATGATCGCCGGGTCCTGAACGGCATCTTCTAGGTGCTCCGCTCGGGCGCGCCCTGGGCGGATGTGCCGGCGCGCTATGGGCCGCCGACGACGATCTACAATCGCTTCAACCGCTGGCGCAAAGCCGGCGTCTGGGATCGGCTGATGGACGCGATCACAAAGGCTTACGACGGCGACGTCCAGATGATCGATACCTCGGTCGTGCGGGTCCACCAGCAGGGTGCAACCGGAAAAAGGGGGGTCGAGATCGTTGTCTCGGTCGCTCGCGAGGCGGGCTCACCACCAAAATCCACGCCCTCGTCGATGCGAAAGGGCGCCCGATCCAGCTCAAGCTGACGGCGGGCCAGGCCAGTGACATCGCCAGCGCCGCAGAGCTGACGGGCCACCTCGCTCCGGGCGCGATGCTATTGGCTGACAAGGGCTACGACGCCAACGCCCTGCGCGCGCTCGTCGGCGAACGCGGAGCCTGGGCCAACATCCCGCCCAAGAGCCATCGGAAGGACCCGATCTGCTTCAGCCGCCACCTCTACCGCGACAGGAACCTGATCGAGCGCTTCTTCAACAAGATCAAACAGTTCCGCCGCGTCGCCACACGCTACGACAAGCTCGCGGAGAACTTCCTCGCAAGCCTCAAGCTCGCATGCGTCAGGATCTGGCTACGCCGTAATGAGTCGACGGCCTAGCTCGTGTGGTGGGCTGGTCGATGAAACCGACGCTGAGCCGCGAACTGGCGCTGGATGCCCTCCTCATGGCGGTCTGGGACCGCAAGCCCGACGGACGCGTCTTGGTGCAATCCGACCAGGGAAGCCAATATGGCAGCGACGACTTCAAGCGGTTCTGCGCCGCCCATTCGCTCGACACCAGCATGAGCAGGCGCGGCAACTGCTGGGACAACGCGGTGGCCGAATCCTTCTTCAGCAGCCTGAGAAAGGAACGCATCCAGAAACGCATCTACCAGACCCGCGCCTTGGCCCGCGCCGACATCTTCGACTACCTTGAGACGTTCTACAACCGAACCCGCCGCCACAGCCATCTCGGCAGCATCAGTCCCGAGGCGTTCGAACGCGCATCGGCGTGAGACTCGGCTTTGTCCGCGAAACCGGGGACCGTCCAGTAGCCCGATGGCGTCCACGAAACTCGGGGCTATTCATTGTGAGCATCTTTGAGGCCGACGGCCATCTGCATCTCATCGAAGTTTGCTAAGCGGCCGAGGCCAGAATGCCAGAATGCCAAAACTCGGGCATGATCCCTTGCTGGGCGCACGTGGCGTTTACCGCAGCCCCGGTCCGCTGCGCCGTGCTTCAAGAGCGCGAAGCTTGCCGCGACTGTGAGCAAGCCGCGGCCTGATCCTGGCGACTTCGGCCGGATCGGCCCGCGGAATGGGCAGGCCTTTCCCCGCTTTCTCGGATTTCTTGCCGTAGTGGAAATCCGCAGTGTCGTCGGTCGCGTGTCCCATCAGCGCAGCGATGATGGCGCATCCGAGATCGTATTCCTCCTCGGTGCGGGCGTTTCCGAGATAGAAGGCCTTGAGCCTGCCCGAAAAGACATGGCGGGTAGTATAAGGCGTCGGGCGGTTCTTGCGGAACAGGAGCCTGGTGATCGCGCGCATGACCTCCTCTATGCGCTTCAGCAGTGACTGGTAGACCTTGCGAGGCAAAGCGTTGACCCGATTGGCCCAGTTTACGATATTGTCGCGATGGTCCTGGGACAGGTTGCCGAAGACGAGCGTCCTTTTCGGGCCGTGGGCGCGCCCGTTCCCCCGCTTGGCATTCGGCACGATCATGACCAACGCCCTGCCCTCAATCCTGATCTCCGTCTCATGCCATTCGATCGGCCTCAGGCCGCAGAGCAGGTTCGCCTTGAAGAAGGCGCTGAAATCCGAGGCGTAGCGAGACCGCAGCCCTTGCGCCTTGGCCAGGATGCTTTCCGAGGCCTCGTCGGTCAGCGCCCTGGCCTTCGCGGCAGAGGTACGAAGCGGAAGCTTGGGCTTTCCCCTGCCGCCAGCCGCTGACCCATCTGCATGAGCAACAGCAGCAACAGCGACGGTCTTGCCCCTGGATTCCTTGAGCAGCTTCAGTGCTTCAGGCAAACTTGGGGGAGGACGATCCGACAGCCGCTGCAATTGGAATTCCAGGGCAAACGTCGTCGCAGCGCGGTATTGCCGGAACGAGCGGGGCCTGAGCTGGTCTTGCTGCACCAGAAGCCATTCCACAAACGCGACGGCCTTCAGCTTGGGGCTTTGGAGTTCCTTCTGAGCACGCAGCCAGAGCTGCCGAAAGCGCTTGGCGTAAGCGATTTCTGTCTCTTCCCTCCGTGTCGGATCTGCCGAACTCATGATGTACACCCCCGTTACTCCGGTGTTACGCGAATGAAAATGCTGGACCGGCCAGACTGCTCAGCCGGTCGGAAAACGCCGCTTCTCCACTGCAACACGCAGGCGCGGATTGACCTCGTAGGACACCGATGGACGCCCCTTTGCGCCAAGGTTACCGACCGGTCGAAGCACGCCGGCTATAGCCAGGCTATCGAAGGCCTGACGAAGAGCAGGCCCGTCCGGGAACAGTCCGCGGTGTCCCCTACTCAGGTCCCTTCGATTGACCGTCGCGAGCTTGTTCTCGACGACATAACGTATGACCCGTTCAGCCAGACCAGCCGGCACAGTGGAACCTGAAGCCGCAAGGGCCTCCATCATACCCGGCACAAGAACGAGATCGACGAAGCGGACAGCAGCAGCGACCGTACCGCTGGAAATCCCCCGGGGCCGCCTAGGCTCGACAGCCGAAGCCGCCCGCAACATCTCGATGGCGAGCGCAACCCTCATTGCCTGCGTACCGGCGCGCTCCAACCAGGCCGAGGCCGGCCCCCCGCCAAGCCGGGCGGCTTCCTGTTCCCAACGCCGCACAGCCTGCTCCAGAACCTCGACCGCATGCACGCTGAGGAGGAGTTCGTGCTCCTTTTCCCCCCAGCTCCGCAGAACGGAGAGAATGTTCTCGATCACCGTCAGATCTACGGCATTGCGCGCGATGGCGAAGGCCGGCTTGCGAGCTGGAGCAATCCACATCATCCGCGCGAAGAGCTGATGATTGCGCTCGACCTTGAGATCCGCGAGCGCCGCCGGAACGGTTCCGATCAGAAGCGACAATCCGAACGCCTCGATCCGCCGGATATCGTCATGCATTGCCGAGGGCACATTAAAGGCATCGCCATCATAACCGGCGAGGACGAGGTCGCCGAGCGGCTCGCCAGGTTGAGCTGCCCGCAAGAGCTTACCGCCCTCTTCCACCATGTAGAACAGGCCCCGCCCGGCCGCCGCTGCCTCAACAATCGCAGGCGGCGCCGTCTCATGCACCACGATCCGGGGCATGACAGGGGCACCTTGCCCACCCGTCCACGTCGGTGGTGGCGGCTCGGGCCTGCCTTCAAGTTCGGCGCGCTTTGCCAGGGTGGCATGACCCTTCAACGCAGCATCGTGAAGCAGCCTCTCTTGGACGAGCTCGCCCAGTGCCTCCTGCCATCTCGTCAATTCGCCAGCCTCTATCGTCAGCAAGAGCTTCGACAAGCTGGTCGCAATCGACATCCGGCGCCAGCCGGCCGGCGTCACGAGACAGGCCCAGAGATTGGGGGGCTCTGACCAAACTGCGCCTGCCCGCGCCCGCACCCGCGTACCGATCGCGGCACCGGCAATGACCAGGAACGCACTCGTCGCCACGATTCGCGGAAGCGAGTGCACGCGCGCAACGTCGTCGAGGCAATTCTCAATCGCCACCGGGAAGATTAATGGCGGCCGCACTGGTCGACCGACGATGCCTTCGACCACTGCTTCGTCCAGTTCGGCGAATCCGTCAGCCGCCCCATCATCGAGCGTCGTCGTCTCGGAGCTGATCGTGACCAGCGCCTTGGCCTGTCTGAGTTTCGCCTCCTGCGGCGCCGTATGCGACGGCGCACTCTCGACCTCCGGCGGCTTCGGGTGCCGACCGGAATTGAGCGGATTACCTTCCTCCGCAGCGATATCCGCTTGCGGACGGTGTAGATGACTTGTCATTGATCCCACGCCTCTTGGGGTGCACCGAGGTCGTGAGAACCGGCTCTCGCCGCAGAAGATCGGCAGCGCTCGCGCCGCTGTCTAGCCATACAATGTAGGAAAAATCAGAATATTTTCAGTTGGGTATCCGTTTGTTCCCGCGACCTTGATCGGACGACGCGCGATCGACCACCAACATCAGGGCGGCGTCTGAGCGAGCACGCGCTCCTGAACTCGCACGCACGAGCGCTACGTAACAACACCGCGACCTTCGCGATTGTGGTCGCTGTTAGGGCAGAGCAGTGGCCGCGTTCTACCGCCTCTAATATTTCGTCCCGCTCGACGACACCGGTCATGCCTTTCGTACGTGCCGAATTTCCCAATGATTGCAGTGCCCATCATTATCTCGTCGGGCGCGCCGCTTCGGTACAGATCTGCGAACCTCTTGCACATTGGCGGGGTCGTCCTTGACGGCCTGCGTCGCCGCGCGGGTACTGTCGACGAGACGTGCGGCACCGTGGCGAATTCCACCCGATCTGGCAAAGACTGCAGCTAGCCTGTCCGGAAAGGGATCGAGCCGCTCGCGATATTTTCCGCGACGAATTGCCCGAATGCGCGAGCTTTTCCACCCGCGGGGCCGGCGCTGGGGCGAGCGATTCTGCCCGAGCACGCGGCAAACCCGTCACTCTGATACCGCCGGGACGAGCCGGACGTGCTCCACGCATGCATGGCGACGCCTGTGGTTACGTCGTTTCCCGACCCGGCTTCGTTCAGGATCGATTTGTCGAGCGTCAGGTCCGCGGCGACAGAAATCATTATATTTTCGTAGCGCTCGCATCTTTTCGCGGTGAGATGCGGTCCTGACCATCGTCGCTGGCGCAACCTCGGGCCCGGCCTGCGCCGAGCGGCCGGTGGCGCGCGACGCCATCCTCGCAGGGCGGCGGACGAGGCACGGGCGACAACCCATCCCGGCGCTCCGGCGGTCATTCGTGACATTCACTTGCTTAAGACGACGCCTGTCGCCACATTCGAACTGTCGCGTAAACAAGCTTCGCCATGTCCGGTTCTCGAAACGTCGGAGGCGCTGGGGAACACGCTAAGCAGCATCGGGCTGGATAGGAGAGGTGAATGTCCGACGCCCTGCGCATCGTGCATGGAGCCTTCGGGAGAGTGGCACTGCTGGACATGGACCGCAGCCTGGTCCGTCATGCGCATCCTCATTGCCACGTCCTGCTGAAGGTCGATGGCGACGACACCCAGTTTCTCGTCGGTGATCATGTCGCGCCCTTGACAAACGATCTCGCGGTGTTGGTCAACGCTTGGGAGCCTCATGCCTATATCCATGACCCTCGCCGAAAGAATGCGCTGATCCTCGCCCTCTACATCGAGCCGGACTGGCTGCGCGGCTTCCGGCCGAACTGGGCGGCAAGCGGCGCACCCGGCTTTTTCGAGCAATCGGCTGGGGCGGTGACCGCCCACATCCGCCAGATCGCGCTGGATCTCTCGGCCGAGATGGTCCATGCGCCAGGCGCTTCGAAGCGTCAGGAAGATCTGCTCTCGGAGCTGATGATCGCCGTCATCGAGCGTTTCACGCCCTGGCGCTCCGTCGGTGCCTCGCTGCGCGAAATCGCGCGCAGCCAAGCGATCGATTGGCGGGTCGGCAAGGCGATCATGCTGATGCGCAGCGATCCGGCGGCCTCGCCCAGCGTCGATACCTTGGCGAAATCAGCCGGTCTGTCGCGCGCGCACTTCTTTCGCATGTTCGAAAGCTCGACCGGCGTAACCCCGCACGTCTTCCTGAACGTGCTGAGGGTCGAGATGGCGGTGGGCGCGATCGTCGACGGCGACGAGACCTTCGCCACGATCGGAGACCGGCTCGGCTTCAGCGCGCCGGCGCATTTCACACGCTTTTTCCGCGACCATTGCAGCGTCGCGCCCAGCGAGTTCCGGCAAGTCGCGCGGCTCGGGCGCTGAGTGGTTTTACGGACGCTGACGCTCGACCGTCATTTTCGGGAAATCACGCGATATCGCGCAAATTCAGACCATCATCTCAAAGTGTTTTTTTGAGATCGGCCGTTTCAGGTCGTTTTGGAGACTTTTGGTCAAATCCAGAGACCGGAAGAGGATGTGCAATCCCCCTCTTGAGCTATGCTATCTCATTAAATTTTGAGACTTATCGGTAAGTCGCGAGACTAAGCGGGATCGCGCTCGCCGACCGTTTCGCACAGCTTCCCCGGCCAGACGCCAGACACAAAGAGCGTCCCGGGAGCAGACGTCGTTGCGGCCAGAAGCCATCACATGGACCGGACAATCGGTTGAGCGCGTTGAGGACGCCGCCCTGCTGAGCGGTCGTGGCCGCTTCATCGACGACCTCGGCGTGAAGCCCGGCACGCTCCACGCCGCCATTCTGCGCTCGCCGCACGCCCATGCCGACATCCTCTCGATCGATATCGCGGCAGCGGCTGCCATGCCGGGTGTCGCGGCTGTTGTCGTCGGAGCCGATCTGGCGAAGCTGACGACCCCGATGCTGGCCGGGCTGAAGATCGCCGCGGAAAACTGGCCGATGGCCGTCGAGCGCGTGCGCTATGTCGGCGAACCCGTCGCCATCGTCGTCGCGATGGACCGCTATCTGGCGGAAGACGCCCTCGACGCAATCGAGATTTCCTACCGCACCCTGCCTTGCGTGGTCGAACCGCTGGTCTCGATCGCGCCCGATGCGCCGCTGCTGCACGAGAAGACGAGCGGCAACCTCGTCAGCGACCGCCGCTTTCGCTATGGCGATCCCGAAAGCGCCTTCGCCGAGGCGGCGCATCAGATCTCGGTTTCCATCGCCTATCCCCGCAATACCGGCTCGCCGATGGAGACCTTCGGCGTGGTCGCGGAATACGACCCGCATGAGGGCGTCTATGACGTCCTCGCCAATTTCCAGGGGCCGTTCAGCATCCACGCCGTGCTCTCGCGGGCGCTGAAGGTGCCGGGCAACCGGCTCAGGCTGCGCATGCCGCCGGATTCGGGCGGCAGCTTCGGCGTCAAGCAGGGCGTCGCGCCCTACATCATCCTGATGGCGGTGGCGGCGCGCATCGCCGGCCGCCCGGTGAAATGGATCGAGGACCGGCTCGAGCATCTCGGCGCCGCCGTCGCCGCGACGAACCGCGTCACCACGCTGAAGGCCGCCGTCACATCCGAAGGCCGGATCACCGCGCTCGACTGGGACCAGGTCGAGGATTGCGGCGCCTATCCGCGCGCGCCGGAGCCCGCCACGCTCTACCGCATGCACGGCAACATGACCGGCGCCTACGACGTCCGGCACGTCGCCATCCGCAACCGGGTCGCGCTGACGAACAAGGCGCCGACCGGGCTGGTGCGCGGCTTCGGCGGCCCGCAGGTCTATTATGCGCTGGAGCGACTGATGCAGCGCATCGCCGTCGAGCTGAAGCTCGACCCGCTGGCCGTGATCCGCGCCAATCTGATCCCCGGCGACGCCTTTCCCTACCGCACCGCTTCCGGCGCGCTGTACGATTCCGGCGACTATGTCCGGGCCATCGATCTCGCTGCGGCGGATGGGCGCCTCGCAGCGCTGAAGCGCCGCCGGGACGAGGCGCGCGCCGAGGGGCATCTCTATGGCATCGGCTTCGCCGCCGCCGTCGAGCCCAGCGTCTCGAACATGGGCTATATCACCACCGTCCTGACGGCCGCAGAGCGCGCCAAGGCAGGCCCCAAGAACGGCGCGCAGGCGACCGCGACCGTCGCCATCGACCCCGTCGGTTCGGTCAGCGTCCATGTCGCCTCGGTGCCGCAGGGCCAGGGGCACCGCACCGTCCTCGCCCAAGTCGTCGCGGACGCCTTCGGCCTGCCCTGGCAGGACATCCGGATCGTCACCGAACTCGACACCGGCCGCGACGCCTGGTCGATCGCATCGGGCAATTATTCCAGCCGCTTCGCCGCCGCCGTGGCCGGCACGGCGCATCTTGCCGCGACCAGGCTGCGCGACAAGCTCGCCCGCATCGCGGCAGGCCAGCTCGACGTCCCGGCAGAGCAGATCTCTTTCGCCGGCGGCGCCGTCTTCGCCAAGGGTGTGCCGGAGAAGACCCTGCCTTTCGGCCGCGTGGCGGCACTCTCCCACTGGTCCCCGGCCCTGCTGCCGGAAGGTGTCGACCAGGCGATCCGCGAGACTGCCTTCTGGACACCGCCGGAGCTCACGGCACCAACGGAGTTCGACGAGGTCAACTCCTCGCTCTGCCACGGCTTCATCTTCGACATGGCCGGTGTCGAGGTCGATCCAAAGAGTGGCAAGGTGCGCATCGACCGCTATGTCACCATGCATGACTGCGGCACCGTGCTGCATCCCGGCATGGTCCACGGGCAGATCCGGGGCGGCTTCGCCCAGGCGCTGGGCGCGACCTTCTACGAAGAGCTCGCCTATGCGGATGACGGCGCCTTCCTGACCGGAACCTTCGCCGACTATCTGCTGCCGACCGCGACCGAGACGCCGGACATCGAGATCCTGCACATCGAGACGCCCTCGCCCTTCACGCCGCTCGGCGCCAAGGGCGTCGGCGAAGGCAACTGCATGTCGACACCGGTCTGCTTGGCCAATGCGGTGGCAGACGCGCTCGGCGTCTCCGACATCACATTGCCGATGACGCCGGGGCGTGTCGCCGCGCTCGTCGCGGCCGAGGAGCCCGCGCCTCCCGCCAACCGTTCGAACCGCCCCGCCGCATCGACGAAGGCCGGCGACCGCACCCTGCGGGGCGAGGGTCAGGCCAAGGTCGCGGCACCGCCGGAGGCAATCTGGACGATGCTGCTCGACGCCGACCAACTCGCCGCCATCATCCCCGGCTGCCACGGCGTCAAGAAGCTGTCCGACACGCATTTCACCGCCGAGGTGACGCTCGGCATCGGCCCCGTGAAGGGCCGCTACAAGGCCGAGATCAAGCTGTCCGACCTCGACCAGCCAAAGGCCGCGACCTTGACCGGCTCGGTCTCCGGCGCGCTGGGCACCGGCGGTGGTGCGGGCCGCATCACGCTCACTCCCGGCGCGGACGGTATCACGACGATCGCCTACACCTACGAGGCCGCAGTCGGCGGCAAGGTCGCGGCGATCGGCGGGCGGCTGCTCGATGGCGCGGCCAAGGCGATCATCGGCCAGTTCTTCGCAGCGCTGGCGCGCCGCGCCGCGCCGTCCCGCCCCGGGTTCTTCGCCCGGCTCTTCGGGAGGCGCGCATGAAGCCCGCCGCCTTCGACTATGTCCGCGCGCAGCATCTCGACGAGGCGCTGGACGTGCTGAAGCAGCAGGGTGGCGAGGCACGCGTCATCGCCGGCGGCCAGTCCCTGCTGCCGATGCTCAACATGCGCCTCGCCAAGCCGGCCGTGCTGGTCGACGTGATGGGCATTCCCGGCTTCGGCGAAATCCGTCGGGAGGGAGACGCCATCGTCGTTCCGGCGGGGGTCAGGCAAGCGAAGCTGCTCGCGCGGCTTGGCCTCGCCACGGAACAGCCCCTGCTCGCCGCGGCACTGCCCTGGGTAGGCCACTACCAGACCCGCGCGCGCGGCACGGTCTGCGGCTCGACCGCCCATGCCGATCCGAGCGCTGAGATCCCTCTTTGCCTCGTCGCCCTCGACGGCGAAATCCGCCTGCGCTCCCGCAAGAAGCGGCGCAGCCTCAAGGCATCGGAGTTCTTCACCGGGATGATGGTGACCGACAAGGCCGAGGACGAACTGATCGAGGCCGTCGCTTTTCCCGCCGCCGTGAAAGGCGCCGGTTACGCCTTCCGCGAGGTCGCCCGCCGCCATGGCGATTTCGCTATCGTCGCCTGCGCGGCGATGGCTACGGCCGATGCGATCCATGTCGCGGTCGGCGCCGTCGCCGACCGGCCCGAGCGGCGCAGTTACCCCCTGCTCGAAGGCAGCGCACTCGACGACGCCCTCAACGCCTTCGCCTGGGAGCTCGACGCGCGCGACGACATCCACGCCACCGCGCGCCTGCGTCGCGACCTCGTGCGCAGCCTCGGCCGCGAGGTCATCGAGGAGGCCCTGCGATGCCGCGCCTGACCGCCGGCGCCCGCCACAGGGTCGCCTTCACGCTCAACGGCAAGCCGGTCTCGCTCGATGCCGAGCCGCGCCTGCTGGCCACCGACGCCCTGCGCCAGCAACTCGGCGCCACCGGCACTCATGTCGGCTGCGAGCATGGCGCCTGCGGCGCCTGCACGATCCAGATCGACGGCGAACCGGCACGCGCCTGCCTGACTCTCGCCGTGCAGCTCGAAGGCCGCGACGTGCGCACGGTCGAGGGGCTCGCCCCGGCAGCCGACCGCCTCTCCGTGCTGCAAGCGACCTTCCGCCGTCACCACGCCTTGCAATGCGGCTTCTGCACCGCCGGCATCCTGATCTCTCTCGACGCCTTCCTGCGCACCTCTCCGAATCCGGACGAGCAGGAACTGCGCGAGGTCGTCGGCGGCCATCTCTGCCGCTGCACCGGATACACCGCGATCGTCGCCGCCGCGCTTGATGCCGCCGCCACCCTGCGCGGCGAACCCGCTTCATCCGTCAATCGAGACCCCGTCCATGTTTGATCTCGGCACCAGCTTTCTGGCCAGCGTGGCGCGCACGCCCGGCGCGCTCGCGATCGTCGACGGCGATGTCCGGCTCACCTATGCGCAGTGGCTCCAGCGCATTTCCTCGGTCGTCGCCGCCTTCGACGGCATGGGGCTGAAGGCTGGCGACCATGTCGTCACCGTGCTTCAGAACCGCTGGGAGGCGGCGACGCTGCATTGGGCCTGCCAGTTCGCGGGGCTGACCATCACGCCTATCAACTGGCGCGCGAAGCCCGACGAGATCGATTTCGTCGTCGAGAACGCCGGCGCGCGGGCGATCGCCTTCGAAGCCGTCGCCGGCGACGCCATCGCCGAAAGCCTGCTGGCGGCGGCGATCCCGCGCATCGCGCTCGCCGCGGCCGACGGCGCGGCCGAGCTGACCTTCGCCGAGATGCTGGCGACGCCGGCTCCGCTCGCGAGCCCGCGCGCCGATGCCGAGGCCTGGTCGCTGATGCTCTACACCTCGGGCACCACCGCCAAGCCGAAGGGCGTGCCGCGCCGCCACCGGGCCGAGCGCATGGCCGGCCTCGCCCATGTCGCGCAGAACCTCTACGCCGGCGGCGAGCGCACGCTCGGCGTCATGCCGCTCTACCACACCATGGGCGTGCGCTCACTGATCGCCATGTCGCTGATCGGCGGCACCTTCGTCTGCCTGCCGCGCTTCGACGTCGCCAGGGCGCTCGAGCTGATCGAGGCCGAGCGCATCACCAACCTCTATCTCGTGCCGACGCTCTATCACGACGTCGTCCATCATCCGCGCTTCGCGCAGACGGACGTCTCCAGCGTGCGCAAGCTCGGCTTCGCCGGGGCGCCGATGACCGACGGGCTGCTCGGTAGGCTGACCGAGGCCTTCCGGCCGGAGCTCTTCGTCAATCACTACGGCTCCTCCGAGATCTACACCTTCACGATCAACCAGAAGGCGGCGGAGAAGCCCGGCTCGGCCGGCAGGGCCGGGCTCAACCAGCTCATCCGCGTCGTCCGGCTCGGCGGGACCTCCGCGGAGGAGATCGCGGCGGCCGGCGAAGAAGGCGAGATCGTCGCGCTGGCGGCGAGCGACGAGGCCTTCGAAGGCTACTGGAAGCGACCCGAGGCCGACGCCAAGTCGCTGCGCGACGGCTGGTACTTCACCGGCGACACCGGCTATGTCGACGAGGACGGCGACCTCCATGTCAGCGGCCGTGTCGACGACATGATCATCACCGGCGGCGAGAACGTCTCGCCGGTTGAGATCGAGAGCTGCCTGTCCCTGCATCCGGGCGTGTCGGAAGTGGCCGTGGTCGGCCTGCCCGACGAGCGCTGGGGCAAGATCGTCGTCGCCTTCGTGCAGCGCCGCGGCAGGGTCACGGCCGAAGAGCTCGATCTCCATTGCAAGGTCTCGGGGCTCGCCAACTTCAAGCGCCCGCGACGCTTCGAATTCGTCAAGGCCATCCCGAAATCGCCGGTCGGCAAGCTACTGCGCCGGCAACTCGTCGCGGGCGAATACGAGCCGGAAAGCTCCGGCATCGCCGCCGAATGACATCCGTCAAATCCCACTCGAAAGGCTGAAAGCTCCATGAACGCCGTCTCGTCGATCAACCCCGCGCTCACCGATCTCGATGGTTTCACCGTCGAGATCGACGCCGCCCGCGAGCGCGCCGACATCATCCTGAACCGCCCGCCGATGAACGTCATCTCGATGCCGCAGCGCGACCAGCTCCGAAAGGTCTTCGAGGCGCTCGACGAGGACGAGCGCGTCCGCGTCATCGTGCTGCGCGCAATCGGCGAGAACTTCTCCTCGGGCGGCTATATCAAGGGTTTCCTCGACGCCTCGCCCGAGCATGTCTCGAAGCTCGCCTGGAACATCGCCGCCCCGGCCCGCTGCTCGAAGCCGGTGATCGTCGCCAATCGCGGCTACACCTTCGGCGTCGGTTTCGAGATCTCGCTGGCCTGCGATTTCCGCATCGTCTCCGAAACCTGCCAATACGCGCTGCCGGAGCAGAAGCTCGGTCAGATCCCCGGCTCGGGCGGTTCGGCGCGCCTGCAGAAGATCGTCGGCATCACCCGCACCAAGGACATCGTGATGCGCTCCAAGCGCATCCCCGGCCAGCAGGCGCTCGACTGGGGGCTCGCGACCGAGTGCGTCCCGGACGGCGAGCTGGAAGCCGAAACCGACCGGCTCGTCGACGAGCTGCGTGCGTTTTCGCCGATCGCCCAGCGCACCGCCAAGAAGCTGCTCAACGACACCGAGGATTCCTCGCTCGCGATCGCGATCGAGCTGGAGGGGCATTGCTACAGCCGCCTGCGCCAGTCCGACGATTTCCGCGAGGGTGTCGAGGCCTTCCACGCCAAGCGCGCGCCGAAGTTCGTCGGAAGTTGAGGCCATGGGGAGCGAGTTCGCGACCGTGGGCGACAAGGGCCGATACGAGGCGACGGTGAAGGAACTCGCCCGTCTGGCGCGCGGCACCTTCCTCGATCGTCTCGGCCTGCGCCTCGTCGCGATCGATGCGGATTCGCTCGCCGCCGAGTTGCCCGTCAGCCCTGAGATCGCCGGGCGTGACGGCCGGCTTCAGGCCGGCATCGCCCTGGCGATCGCGGAGGCCGCGGGCACGTTGGCGAGCCAGGCCGTCATCGACCGGCGGTCGCATGAAACGGCCTGCTTCGACGCGAGTGCCAATCACTGCGGCTGCGTCGCCGTCGGCGAAACCGTGCGGGTCATGGTGCGGGCGCTGTGCCTCGGCGGCCGCACCCATGACTGGGAAGTGCATCTAAAAACGGCCGACGACCGGCTGCTCTGCGTCGCGAAACTGCGCATCGCCATCAAGAACCGCACGGACGAACCCGTCCGCGCGGCTGCCTGAGCAGGGTCAACCTGCCCGCGCAAATATCTCAACGGGAGGATTTTCATCATGAAGGCCAGAATTCGCATCACCGCCGCCGTACTGCTCGCCGCTGCGGCGCTCTCGCAGCCCGCTCTCGCCCAGTCCGGGCCGATCAAGATCGGCGTCGTGACGCCGCTGTCCGGCACCTACACGCCGATCGGCCAGCAGGTCCGCTGGGGCCTCGAACTCGCCGCTAAGGAAATCAACGCCGCCGGCGGCATCGCCGGCCGGCAAGTCAACCTGCTCTTCGAGGACGAGGAGGCGAACCCCGCCGTCGCCGTCCAGAAGGCCGAGAAGCTGTTCCAGGTCGAGAAGGTCGATTTCCTCGCCGGCACGGTGAATTCCGGCTCGACGCTCGCAGTGGCGCAGCTCGCCGAGCGCAACGACAAGCTCGCCGCGACGACCGTCTCCTTCGCCGACTCGATCACCGCCGACAAATGCTCGCCCAACATGTTCCGCGTGAACGCGCGCGCCGAGCAGCAGTCGGTCGCGCTCGCCGCCTGGCTCGAGAAGGAAAAGCCGAAGTCGAAGGTGTTCTATCTCGGGCCGGACTACGAGATGGGCCGCTCGACCGTGGCCGCCTTCAAGGCCAATGCCGAGAAGACCGGCGCGCAGTCGACCGGCGAGGTCTTCGCCCCGCTCGACGCCAAGGACTACACCCAGTATTTCGGCCAGATTCGCGCTTCGCGGCCGCAGGTGGTCTACACCTCCGTCGCCGGCAACGATACCGTGCGCCTGCTGACGCAGCTGCAGGATTTCGGCCTGCTTTCCAACCTCACCGTGGTCGGCGCCTCCGGCACCGTGACCTCGCAGAACATCGGCGCCATCGGTGCGGCGGCGGAGGGCTTCGCTACCGGCGTCGGCTATTCGACGCAGATCGACACGCCCGCCAACAAGAAGTTCGTCGAGACCTTCCGGGCCGCCACCAAGGCCGATCCCGACCTCTACGGCGCCGACAGCTACGGCCTGCTCTTCGCCTACAAGGCTGCGGTGGAAAAGGCGGGCTCGACCGAGACGGCCAAGGTGCGCGAGGCGCTGCGCGGGCTCTCCTGGCAGACGCCGCAGGGCGAGAAGACGATCCGCGCCGGCGACCATCAGGCGATGCAGCCGATGTATGTGGTCCGGGTCAACAAGGGCAAGTTCGACATCATCGCGAACGTGCCCGCCGATCAGGCGATCGGCCCCGACACCTGCACCCGGTTCTGAGGACAAGCCGGTATAGCACTCCATTACCAATGGAGTGCTATGCGGCGCCCTCGCGGAAAGCACCCAATGTCCCCCATCGACTACCTGCAATTCGTTCTGGCGCCGCAGGTCGTGAACGGCCTGGCGCTCGGCGTCGCGGTCGTGCTCGTCGCGCTCGGCCTGACGATCATCTTCGGCATGCTCGACGTCATCAATATGAGCCATGGCGAGTTCTACGCTATCGGCGCCTATGTCGCGCTCGCCATGGGCGCGGCCGGCATCGGCTTCTGGTTCCTGCTCGTGCTCGTGCCGATCCTGATGGTGCCGCTCGGCATGGCGGCGGAAAGGCTGCTGATCCGGCCGGTGTTCGACAGCAAGGACCGGCACGTCACCACGCTGCTCGTCACCTTCGGCCTCGCGCTGATCGTCGAGGACGTGCTGAAGGTGATCTTCGGCCCCAATACGCAGCGCCCGCCGACGCCAATCCCCGGCGCGACCGACCTGTTCGGCATCATCGTGCCGAACTACCGGCTGTTCCTGATCGCGGTCGGCGCGCTGATCGTCGCCGGCGTCGCCTATGTCGTCTACCGCACCAGGCTCGGCGCCATGGTCCGGGCCGCCGCCTTCGACCGCAACATGGCGGCGTCGCTCGGCGTGCCGGTCTCGTTGGTCTATGCCGGCACCTTCGCCTTCGGCGTCGGCCTCGCCGGTCTCGCGGGCGTGCTGCTCGCGCCGATCTACTCCGTCTTCCCGACCATGGGGCGCGACTTCATCCTGCTCGCCTTCACCGTCGTCATCGTCGGCGGCATGGGCTCGATCTGGGGCGCGGTGGTCGCCGGCCTTCTGCTGACGCAGGTGCAGGCGCTCGCCAGCCTGGTGATCTCGCCGGTCTGGACCGATCCGATCGTGTTCGGGACCATGGTCGCCTTTCTCGTCTTCCGCCCGCAGGGCCTGTTCGGGAGGCTCGGCCATGCGTGATCGACTCACCACCTCCATGCGCGCCAGCCATGTGCTCGCGCTGATTTTCGTCGTCGCTGCGCTGTGCCTGGCGGCGTTCGGCGCGGCAACCGGCGATACCTTCTATCTGCGACTGGGCACCGAGGCTTTGATCTTCGCCGGCCTCGCGCTCTCGGTCGACCTGCTGCTTGGCTACTCCGGCGCGCTCTCGCTCGGCCAGGCGCTCTATTTCGGCATCGGCGCCTATGTCTCGGCGCTGACGCTGATGAAGGTGCCGTCCTTTTGGCTCGCCATGGGCGCGGCCTTCCTCGTCACGCTGGCGGCGGCGATCATCGGCGGGCTGATCGCCAACCGGGTGCGCGGAGTGTATTTCGCGCTGATCACCTTCGGCCTTGCCCAGGTCTTCGCCAAGGTCGTCTACAACACCCGCGAACTGGGCGCCTCCGACGGCATGATCGGCGTGCCGGTGATCCAGATCGGGCTCGGGCCGTTCTCGGTCTCGGCGGCGAGCCCGGCCGGCTTCTTCCTCGTCGTGCTCGGGATCATCATGGGGCTCTACGCGCTGACCGCCTATCTGCTCGACACGCCGTTCGGGCGCGTGCTGACCGCGCTGAAGGCCAACGAGAAGCGCGTGCCCTTCCTCGGCTACTCGGTCTGGCGGGCGCGCATGGCGGCCTATGTCTTCGCCGGGCTCGTCGCAGGGCTCTCGGGAGCGCTGTATCCGATGCTGCGCGGCTTCGTCTCGCCGGAGCTGATGTTCTTCGCCACCTCCGGCAACGCGGTGATCTCGGTCATTCTCGGCGGCGTCGGCACGCTGATCGGCGCGATCTACGGTTCGGTGCTGCTCGTCATCCTGAAGTCGATCATCGGCAGCTGGACCGAGCACCACCTGATCGTCATCGGCCTGCTCTTCATGGCCTGCGTGATGTTCCTGCCGAAGGGGATGGTCGGCTTCGTTCGCCCGCGCATCGAGCGGCTGCTCGGGCGCGAGCCGGCCGCGCCGGAACCGGCTCCGCCATCCTCCGCCACCATCAAATCCGGGAGCGCCGCATGACCCCGCCCGTGCTCGACATCCGCGATCTCGGCATTTCCTTCGGCGGGCTGAAGGCCGTCGATCAGGTCAGCTTCTCTGCGGAACGCCACCGCATCACCACCGTCATCGGGCCCAACGGCGCCGGCAAGTCGACCCTATTCAACCTGATAAGCGGCGCAATCAAGCCGCAACGCGGGCAGGTGCTTATCGACGGCGTCGACATGACGGGTGCCGCCCCCAACCGCACCAAGGCGGCCGGGCTCTCCCGCTCCTTCCAGATCACCAACCTGTTTTTCGAGCTGACGGTCGCCGAAAACCTGCGGCTCGCCGCGCAGGTTCTGGAGCCGGCCGGCCGCGCCTTCCTGCCGGTACGCCGTTCCGAGCGCGCCATGGCCAAGACGGCGCAGATGCTGGAGCGCTTCGGCCTGACGCATCGCCGCGACGAGATCGCCGGCAACCTCTCCCATGGCGACCAGCGCCGGCTGGAGATCGCTGTCTGCCTCGCTTCGGAGCCCAAGATCCTGCTGCTCGACGAGCCGACGCAGGGGATGAGCCACGGCGACACGGAGGACACCGCGAAGCTCGTTCGCAACCTGACCGAGGACGTCACGGTGCTCCTGATCGAGCATGATATCGGCCTGGTCATGGACCTCTCCGACCATGTCGTCGTCATGCATCAGGGCCGCAAGCTGGCGGAGGGTCCGCCGAAGGTCGTGCGCGCCGACCCGGCCGTGCAGGCCGCCTATTTCGGACATCACTGACATGCTCGCCATCCGCGGACTCCACAGCCATTACGGCCGCAGCCACATCATCCAGGGCATCAATCTCGACGCCGGGCCGGGCGAAGTCATCGGCATCTTCGGCCGTAACGGTGTCGGCAAGACGACGCTGCTCAAAACGATCGCCGGCTGGGTCAAGCCGAGCGAGGGCGTGATCACGCTGGGCGAGCTCGGCCTCGGCGGGCTGACGCCGGACCGGATCTGCCATTCCGGCGTCGGCTTCGTGCCGGAGGACCGGCGCATCTTCCCGGGTCTGACCGTCGAGGAGAACCTCTCGCTCGGCCTGCTGCAGGTGAAGGGCCGGCCGGCGCGCGAGCAGCGTCGCGCCGTCGAGGCGATCTACGACCGTTTCCCGCGCCTCGGCGCACGCCGCCACCAGCTCGGCACCACGCTCTCGGGCGGCGAGCAGCAGATGCTGGCGATGGCGCGCGTCATGGTCGGCGAGCCGCGCCTCGTGCTGATCGACGAGCCGAGCGAGGGGCTCGCGCCCATGATCGTGGCCGAGGTCTTCGCGATCGTGCGCGAATTGCGCGACCGCGGCGCGATCGTGCTGCTCGTCGAGCAGAACGTCCACGAGGCGCTGTCAGTGTCCGATCGCTTCCATGTGGTCGAGCGCGGCCGCATCGTGTTCAGCGGCGAGGCCGAGAACGCGGACGACCGCGCGCGGCTGATGCAGCTCATCGCGGTCTGAGCCGATGCCCAAGCGCTTCATCCGCGGCCGATGGCTGGACTACCGCCTGCTTGGCACTCTCGACGGGGGCCGTCCGCCGATCGTGCTGCTTCATCACGGCTTCGGACACGCCGATTGCTGGGGCCGTTTCCCGCAGCGCCTGCACGCAGCGACGGGCCGTCCGGTTCTCTCCTATTCGCGGCAGGATTGCGGTCGTTCCGACGCGAGCGAGGGCCCGCGCCGGCCCGACTTCCTCGAGCGGGAAGCCGAGGACATCCTTCCCGCGCTCCTTGCCTCGCTGGGCACGAGGCGCGCCTGCCTCTTCGGCCATAGCGACGGAGCCAGCATCGCGCTGATCGCCGCCGCACGCTGTCCCGAGCTCGTCGAGCTCGTGGTCGCCGAAGCACCGCATGTCTTCGTCGAACCCGTGACGCTGGATGGCGTCCGCGCCATGACGGCCCGCTTCGACGGCGACGAAACGTTTCGCCGCCACGCGATGAAGGGGCATGACGATGGTGTCCGCGCTTTCAGGCTCTGGAGTGAGATCTGGTCGAGCCCGGAATTCGCGCAGTGGTCCATGGTAGACGAGCTCGCCGCGATGCGCGTGCCGGCGCTGCTCCTACAAGGCGATGCCGATCCGTTCGGCTCGTGCGTCCATGTCGAATGCATTCGCGACGCCAGCCGGGGACCGGTCGATCTGCGGATAATCGAAGGGGCCGGCCATGCACCGCACCGGACGGCCGACCTGATCCCGAGCTGGGTCGGCGCCGCGCTCGCGCTCCAGCAAAAGAACCGAAGAGAGCCGGCATTGGGACCGGCCGAACAAGGGGGACCATCATGAAATTCCGCCATGTCCTGCGGGCAGCCGGCCTCATAGGCTTGCTGGGTACGCTCCAGCCTGCAGCCGTCTCGGCCGAAACCTATCCCGACAAGCCGATCAGGCTGATCATGCCCTTCGGGGCCGGCAGCGCCAGCGACACCATCGCGCGCATCGTCTCCGACAAGCTCGGCGACCTGCTCGGCCAGCGCATCATCATCGAGAACCGCGCCGGCGCCGGCGGCAATATCGGCACCGGGGCGGTGGCACGCTCCCCCGCCGACGGCTATACGCTGATCTTCGCGGCACCCGGCCCCTTCGTCGTCAACAAGACGCTCGAAAAACTGCCCTATGACCCCGAGAAGGACTTCGAGTTCATCTCGCCGGTCGCGACCCTCGTCAACGTGCTGGTGGTCAACCCGACGAAGATTCCGGTCTCAAACGTGCAGGAGTTCATCCGCTTCGTGAAGGAGCGGCCTGGCGCGATCAGCTACTCCTCGGTCGGGCCGGGATCGTCGCAGCACTTGGCCGCGGCCTATTTCGACATGGTGACCGGCACGCGCATGGTCCATGTGCCCTATCGCTCGGGCAGCCAGCTCGCGCTCGATCTGGTCAGCGGCGACGTCCCGGTCAGCTTCCAGCTCATCCCGAACGTGATCGCGCAGATACAGTCGGGAGAGGTCAAGCCGCTGGCAGTGACGACGAAGCAGCGCAGCAAGAGTTTCCCCGACTTTCCGACCATGGCTGAGGCCGGCGTCGAGAACTACGAGTCCTACGCCTGGTTCGGGCTGGCCGCGCCGAAGGGCACTCCCGCTACCGTGCTCGCGCGCCTGAGCGAAGCGGCCAGGGCGACGATGGCCGACGCGACCGTGCAAAAGCGGCTGCTGGATATCGGCGTCGAGCCGTCTTCCTCCTCGCCGGAGGCGTTCCGGACCTTCGTCTCGGACGAGATCGCGAAATGGGCCAAGGTCATCAAGGATGCCGGCATCGGTGCCGCCCAATGAGAGGGACGACCGGCTGAGCGAAGCCGATCCGCGGGAAGCCGGCAGCGATGCTGGCGGTTTCTCGCGGGGATGATAGGATTTCCTCATTCGATCACACATGATGATAACGTGGACGCATGGATCTGCGCCAGCTCAACTATTTCCTGAGCCTCTACGAGGAGGGCTCGACGACACGCGCCGCACGGCGGATGAATGTGGTCCAGCCCGCTCTTTCCATGCAGATTTCCAAGCTGGAGGACGAATTCGGGCAGAAGCTGTTCGAGCGCTCCTCCCAGGGCATGACGCCGACGCCTGCGGGGGTGCTCGCCTACCAGCTCTTCTCACCGCTATTGCGTGACATCGCCGACGCAAAGCGGCGCGTCGCCAGCAGTTCCGACGAGATCAGCGGCCGCATCGCGGTCGGCGTGGTCGCCTCGGTGACGACGAGCGTGCTCGCCAGCACGCTCGCCATCGTCTCGCGGCAATATCCGGGCGTCGAGGTCTCGGCCTGCGATGGCTATTCGACGACGCATATCGACCAGGTTCGCGGCGGCATGCTCGATTTCGCCATCGTCAACAAGATGCGGCGGCGGCTCGAGCTTCCGTCGATCGATCTCCTGCACGAGGAAATGGTGCTCGTCGCCAAGGCGGACAGCGGGCGCGACCTTCCCTCGCCGGTCTTGTTCCGTAATCTCGCCGGGCTGCCGCTCGTCCTGCCTTCCAAGGGAACGGGGCTGCGCACCATCATCGACGACATCGCCGACGAGGAGAACGTCGCGCTTTCGATCCGGCTCGAAGTCGACGCCGTGACGGCGATTGAGGGGCTGATCCGGCAATCCAATCTCCTCTCGATGCTGCCCGCTATCGCCGTCCATCGCAGCCTGCAGGACGGCAGCCTGCGCGCGCACCGCATCGTCGCCCCGCGCGTGACCCGGCAACTGATCTGCGTCCACAATCCGCGCCGACCGTTGTCAGAGGCGTCGCGGCTGTTCATCGAGGTTATGACCCGGGAGCTGGCGGCGGCTGCCGACGTGCTGGAGGATTACGGCTCGGCCTGATAGCCCATATCACCTATCCCTATTATCGCTGATAGCGCTGCGCTTTTACGATCCGGTTCGGATTGATCTGCCGGATTGCGAGCGTGAGGCCCGAAATGACGATCGAAACTGCCCTGCACTGGATTGCCGGCGAATGGCTGCCCTCGCAGGACGGCGCCCTCGCCGAGAGCATCGATCCTGCCACCGGCCAGGCCCTCGGCCGTTTCGCCGCCGGTGGGCGGGCCGAGGCGCGAGCCGCTATCGCCGCCGCCAAGCGCGCCTTCCTCGACCCCGCATGGTCGCAGAACCCGCGCCTGCGGCAGGACGTCTTGCTGGCCTGGGCGGCGCGGCTGGACGCGCGAAAGGACGAACTCGCCCGTCTCCTGACGTGGGAGAATGGTAAGGCCATCGCCCAGTCCCGGGGCGAAATGGGGGGCGCCATCTCAGAGATCCGCTACTATGCCGGCCTTGCCCGCCATGTCCCCGGCCATGTGCTGGAAGTGGAGCCGGGCGTGTTCTCGACCATGCTGCGCGAGCCCGCCGGCGTCGCCGCGATCATCGTGCCGTGGAACGCGCCGGCTGTGCTGCTCGTGCGTTCGCTGGCTCCGGCCCTCGCCGTCGGCTGCACGGCGATCGTCAAGCCCGCGCCGCAGACCACGCTGTTCACCGCCGCCTTCCTGCAGGAGCTGGACAAGGCGGGCGCACCGGCGGGCGTTTGCAACATGGTCGCCGAGACCGGCCACGAAGCGGCGCAGGAGATGGCTCTCTCCGACGATGTTGACGTGCTGAGCTTTACGGGCTCGACCCAAACCGGCAAGGCGATCATGGCTGCGGCCGCGCCAACGATGAAGAAGCTCTCCCTCGAGCTCGGCGGCAAATCCTGCTGCGTGGTCTTCGAGGATATCGATGTCGCCGCGATCGCGCCGCAGATCGCGGCGGCCGCCACCATCATCTCCGGCCAGCAATGCACTGCGGCGCGGCGCGTGCTGGTGCATGCCTCGCGCTACGGGGAAATGAAGGCGGCCCTGCGCGCGGCGCTGTCCGCGCTCAGAGTGGGGCCGGGGCTGGATGCCGCGACGCAGATCGGCCCGCTCATCGACCATGCCACGCGCGACAAGGTCGGGGCGCGTATCGAGGAAGCGTTCGATCTTGCCGACGAGGTCGTGCTGCGCGGCTCGGTGCCGGGCGGCGTGCTCGCGGAGGGCGCCTATCTGACACCGTCGATCGTCGCCCATACCGACACCAAGGCGTTCTTCACCCAGGAAGAGATCTTTGGGCCGCTACTGGTGCTCGAACGCTTCGAAAGCGAGGCCGAAGCCGTCGCGAAGACCAACGACACCGTGTTCGGGCTATCGGCCAGCGTCTGGACCCGCGACGTCTCGCGCGCCATGCGGATCGCGCGCGCATTGCGCAACGGCACGGTCTGGATCAACGACCACAACAAGCTCTTCGCAGAGGCCGAAACCGGCGGCTATCGCCAGAGCGGCCTCGGGCGTCTGCACGGCTTCGACGGGCTCGCCGATTTCACGGAACTCAAGCACATCTATCTCAATGCCGGGGTCGTCCCGGCCCTCACAGCTTCATGAGCGGTGCAAGGCAACGTGTGATCGTCGGCATCTCGGGTGCGTCGGGCGTCATCTACGGCGTGCGCGCGCTCGCATTGCTGCGCGCGGCCGGTGTTGAGACGCATCTCGTGATGTCGCGCTCGGCCGAGATCACGCTGGCGCACGAGACGGATCTCAAGATCGCGCAGGTTAAGGCAATGGCCGATGTCGTTCATGCGCAGCAGGATATCGGCGCGGCGATCTCGTCTGGCTCGTTCCGCACGCTTGGCATGCTGGTCGCGCCCTGCTCGATCCGCTCGATGTCGGAGATCGCGACCGGGGTGACCTCGGGCCTACTCAGCCGCGCGGCAGACGTGGTGCTGAAGGAGCGGCGCCGGCTCGTGCTGATGGTGCGCGAAACGCCGCTCCATACCGGCCATCTGCGCTCGATGACGCAGCTCTCGGAAATGGGCGCGATCATCGCCCCGCCGGTGCCCGCCTTCTATGTCCGGCCCGGCACCATCGACGAGATGGTCGACCACAGTGTCGGTCGCATGCTCGACCTGTTCGGCATCGAGGCCGGCACGGTCAGGCGCTGGGGCGAGGCGGTCGGCCCGAAGCCGCGCCGCCGCGTAAGCGAGGCATGAGCGCGCAGGAGAGCTGTTGGCGCTTCATCGGCGCGGTTTATGCCGCCCCGGACGTACAGGACGCCTGCCTGCGGCTGCAGCAGCGCGATGGCGCCGACATCGTGCTGCTGCTCTTCGGCGGCTGGCTGGCGAGCGAGGGCGTCGTGTTCTCCTCCGAAGGCGCGGCGGACGCCGCCGCGCTGGTTTGGTCCTGGCGCGAGCAGGCGATCCTGCCACTCAGGGCGATCCGAACGCAGTTGAAATCCTCCCCTGCGGTGACCCGTCCGGAGGGCGCAACCCTTCGCGACCGCATCAGGATCGACGAGCTGGCCGCCGAGCGGATCGAACTCGACATGCTGGTCGAATGGAGGCAGGCGCGCTTTCCCTCCGGGCTGGCGGCCGATCAGACGCTCGTCGCCGGCAATCTCGCCGCCTGCCTGCCGTGTGCCCCGATAGACGCCGCCTCGAAGGCATGGCTCGACACGATCGTCGCCGCCTGCGCCGACCAGATCGCCGCGACGCCGCGAAGCAGCTGAGCTTGCCGCGTCGGCCTACCGTTCCAGCGCCCCGCGCCAGTCGGAGCCCGACGCGATCACGACGTCGATATCCACCTCGGCCTGGCCGGGAACGCGGATGCGCTTGAACTTCATCTCGGGCGCGTCGAGGGGGATGGTGGCGTCGAGGCCCATCTTGGCGCCGACGCCGCCTTCGGTCGACGGATCGAGCTTCGAGCCCTGCGAATGCGAGATCACCACGAGGTCGCGATCGGCCTGGAAGCGGGTCGCGATTGCCCACTCGACCTCCTGCGGATCGTGGATGTCGACATCCGTGTCGACCACCACCGCATGCTTGATGTCGTAATGCGCGGCAAAGGCACCGAGCAGCACATTCTTCGCCTCGCCGGTCTGGGTCTGCTTCAGCTTGACGTAGAGATGGTAGCGGCCGACGCCGCCGAGCGCGAGGTGGACATCCTGCACGTTCGGGAAGCTGCGCTGCAAGGTCGCCAGGATCGTCGCCTCGCGCGGTATCGCGCCGAGCAGAAGATGCTCGAGCCCGCCGCCGACGATGGTGTGGAAGATCGGCTTCTCGCGATGCGTCACCGCATCGACATGCATGACGTGCCGGTCGGCGCGCTCCCCGTAATATTGCGGAAACTCGCCGAAAGGCCCTTCGGGCTCGCGGGTTCGCAGCAGGATGCGCCCCTCGATCACGATCTCGGCCTCGGCCGGCACGAGCACGCGGTTGGTCTTGCAACGCACGACGTCGAGTGGCCGCCCGACCAGCGCGCCGGCGATCTCCAGCTCGTCCTGACCTGCGGCGACGATCGCCTGCGAGGACAGCAGCGTCGCGGGATCGACGCCCACGACCAGCGCCACCTCCAGCCCCTCTCCCGCCTGCTCCGCATTGCGATAGAACAGGTCAGTATGGCGGGGCAGGATCAGCACGCCGATCCGGTCCGGCCCGCTGATCTGGCAGCGCAGGATGGCGACGTTCTGCGCGCCGGTCGCCGGGTCGTGCGAGATCATCAGCCCGGCTGAGACATAGGGCCCACTGTCATGCTCGTTCAGCGTCGGCACCGGCATCAGCTTCAGGATGTCGATGTCGCGGTCGTGCACTACAGTCTGGCACGGTGCGTCCGCCACCTCGTTCAGTGGCAGCGGATTGGCGGCGGCCTTCTGGAAATGACGCACCAGCTCGCCTTGCGAGACGCCCAGCGCCTCGGCCATCCAGGCCCGGCTCGACACCAGCCCGGAGACGACCGAGCCGTGATGGCCGCCGGGCCGCGGGAAGAAGCTCGCCTTGCGCCCGTCCAGCCGGTTCGCCACCGCCGCGACCTCGTGCACGAGCCCGATGCCGGGCTTCGCCACGGCCAAACGATCGTTGCCGGCGAGCCGGTCGAGCCAGTCCCGCAGGGTGAATACGGGCGAAGGGGCGGCGGAAGAGACTTGAGACATTGACGCTTCACCCATGGCGCGTGCCAGCCGAGCCCCGGCTCGCGGTTTTTCCGGCGCAGACTATGCGAACCATCTCTGGCGACCAAAGCCGGCGAACGAGGATCCATGCCGGAAACCGTAGGTGGCCTCCGCCCTCGGCGGTAATATTTTGTCGTTATTCCCGGCATCACGGCGGATGATGACGGAAGCGGCCGCTATCACATGATAGCCGAGTCGCCCGAGGGACGCGGAGCCTGGATCGCGCTGCCGCGCGCGGACCGCACGGCCGCCGTCCGACCGGGCACCCTGAGCGAAACGTGTTGCCGGGCTTCGTCAGAGGCCGGTTGGGATATGGCGAGGCACTTCAATCGGCTTCGCCCAAGTATCATCCGGGCAGATAAGGGCATCAACATTCCATATTGGCCAAGACGACTGCTGATCGCTCTATTCGGCCCAAAGATGCGGAAAACCGCGTGCTTCGGAGGAAATCGAGCAATGATCAGACCAGCGCTTTCCATATCGGCGACCATGTTCGGGCTGTTGGCGTTCCTCAGCCCGGCCCAGGCGAAGGTCGGGTCCTGCGACGAGCCGATCCTGCTCGGCACGACCATTTCCGAGACCGGGCCGTTCTCGACGCTGACCGACAACTGGAAGGCGATGACGGAGAACTTCTTCGACGAGATCAACAAGCAGGGCGGGGTCAACGTCGCCTCCTGCGGCAAGAAGATCCCGGTCAAGATCGTGATCTACGACGATCAGTCGAACCCCTCGACCGCCGTCTCGCTCTACGAGAAAATGGCGTCGGTCGACAACGTCGATTTTTTCGTGGGGCCGGACTGGACCTCTCTCGGCCTGCCCGTTCCCACGGTCGCGGAACGTCACAAGATCCCGATCGTGGCCGCCAACGTCGCGACCCCTTCGGCCTATGTCCGCGGCCTCAAATACATGTGGGGCACGCCCTATCCCGTCGTGCCGCTCTGGTCGCAGCGCTATTTCGAGATGCTGGCCCAGGCCGATCCGAAGCCGAGGACGATCTTCTTCGTCACCCACGACAACCCGGTGATGAAGGGCATCACCGATTTCTGGGCGCCGAAGGCCGAAGAGCAAGGCATCAAGGTCGTCGGCAAGGAGACCTTTCCGGCGGACGCCAAAGACTTCTCGGCCATCATCCTGAAGATCCGGGCGGCGCGGCCCGACATCGTCTACATCGCGTCCTTCGACAACGTTTCGGCCCCGCTGGTCCAGCAGATGCGCCAGCAGCGCGTCAAGGCGATGGGCGTTCATCACACCATGCTGACCGGCTCCCTGGCGCGCCAGGTCGGCAAGGATATCGAGGGAATGACCGGCGAGCTCGCCTGGTATCCGGGCGTCGGCGGCAAGCACAGCGAACTGGTCGGCCGCGTGCTGGAACGCTCGAAGGTCGACATGTTCGAGTCGATCTTCACCATGGCGCGCATCGGCTCCTATCTGGTCATGGTCCAGGCCATAGAGAAGGCCGGCGCGGTCGACCGCGAGAAGGTGCGGGAGGCGCTGACCAACGGCACCTTCGAGTCGCCTCCCGGGCCGATCGTCTTTGACGACAAGGGGTTCCCCACCAGCAACGGCGCGTACACGATCCAGATTCAGAACGGCAAGGTCGTTGTCGTCTGGCCGCAGCAGACCGGCAAGGCCGTCTGGCCTGCGCCGAGCTGGAACTGATACGGCGCACCGGGGAATCGCTGCGATGCCGCTCGACATTCTCGCCCAGATCGCCATAGGCGGCGTTCTGATCGGAGGGCTCTACGCGCTCTTCGCCTTCGGTCTGTCGCTGATCTACGGCGTCGCGCGGATCCTGAATTTCTCGCACGGCACGCTGCTGGCGATCGCGGGCGTGCTCGCCAGCATCCTCTATGGCGCACTCGGCGCGAGCCCGCTTGCGCTGGTCGCCATCATCACCGGGCTGGCGCTGGCCTTCTTCCTGTTCGGCTGGGGATTCCACGATCTCCTGCTTGCGCCGCTGAAGCGGCGCAATCACTTCGAGGCCTCGGTGGGCACCGTTCTGACCACCGTCGGAGCCCTGATCGTCATCGGCGACGTCGCCGCCACGCTGGCCGGGCCGCGGCCGCGCAACATTCCGCTGCGGTCGGACGTGATCGAGATCGGCGATGTGCTGATCCCGGTCTCGCAAGCCTGGATGCTCGCCGGCATCGCGCTCCTGACCGTCGTCCTGCAACTGGTTCTGACCCGCTCCTGGTACGGGCGGGCGGTCAGGGCTGTGACGCAGGATCATGTCGGGGCGACGATCTGCGGCGTCCGCTCACGCGCGATCCACGGCATCACCTTCGGGCTCGGGACCGCGCTCGCGGCGATCGCGGGCGTACTCTACGCGATGGTCTACCCCGTCGATCCGTATACCGGCTTCAGCCTCACCGTGAAGGCCTTCACCATCATCGTCCTCGGCGGCATCGGCAATCTCGTCGGAGCGCTGGCGGCAGGCCTGTTCCTCGGCGTCGCCGAGGCCTTCACGGCCTTCTTCTGGGCTCCGGAATGGGCGCCGGCCCTGTCGATCACGCTGCTCCTCATCATCCTCGTCGCCTTCCCCAACGGCTTCGGCAATACGAGGAAGGCGTGATGTCGCGCGTCAACGATCCCGTCGCCGCCATCGGCGCCTCGGCGGCTGCCGCGCGCAGACCCGCTCCGTTCGTCGGCGCCATCGTCGCAACGCTGTGCGTCGGTGCGATCGCGCTGGTGCCGCTGCTGGGCGTTCCCTACGTTACGAGCCTGATCTTCACCCTGCTCGTATCCTTCATCCTCGCGCAGAGCTGGGACTGGGTCGGCGGCCTCGCCGGCTACGTCAATCTCGGGCATTTCGCCTATTACGGCATCGGCGCCTATGCCTTCAGCATCGCGCTTGCCGCCGGCGTTCCAGCGCCCCTGTGCTTCGTCATGGCGATCGCGGTCGTCTCGACGGTCGCCGCGATCCTGTCCTTCCCGCTGTTTCGGCTGAAAGGCGACTATTTCGCCTTCGCGACCCTGGCGATCCTCCCCCTGTCCGAACTTCTGGCATTCAACCTCGTGCGGCTGACCGGCGGCGCCGACGGCGTCGTCCTGCCGCCGAAATACGTGCTTTCGCAGGCCTTCTATACGGCGCTGGCGATCGCGGCCTGCACCTTTGCGCTCACCGTCGTGCTGGCGCGCTCGCGCTTCGGCTACGCCCTGAAGAGTATCCGCAACGACGAGCAGGCGGCCGAGGTCGTCGGCATCCGCATCTTCCCGGCCAAGCTCGGCGTGATGGTGCTGTCGGCGGCGGCGGCGTCCCTGGCGGGCGCGGTGCATGCCTGGCAGCTCAGCTACATCGATCCGCCGACGGTCTTCGGCCTCAATGTCGCGCTCGTGCCGGTCGCCATGGCGCTTTTCGGCGGCTCCGGCCTGCTATGGGGTCCGATGATCGGCGTCGCCCTCCTGTTCAGCATCCAGCAGGCGCTGCTCGTCAACATGACCATGCTCCACGCCACGGTGTACGGTCTCATCATCCTCATGATCGGGCGCTTCATGCCCGGAGGATTGTTGCGCTCCCGGCTCGTCCGCTCGTTGCCGGCGCTGCGCTTCCTGTCGCGCGAGATCCATCTGGACAGGCAAGAGCCCTCCCGCAGCACGAGCACCACGCGGCTGCCCCTGCCGGAGCGCAAGCCCTCCCCGTCATCCGAGCTGCTAGTCTGCCGGGGGCTGACGAAAGCCTTCGGCGGCAACATCGCAGTCAACAATGTCGACATCACCATCCGGCAGGGCGAGATCGTCGGCCTCGTGGGGGCCAACGGCTCGGGCAAGACGACGCTCTTCAACTGCATCTCGAAGGTCTACGAACCGACGGGCGAGCTGATCTTCGACGGGCGCAACCTCGCCGGCCTGCGCCGCGACCAGGTCTCCGCCGTGGGCGTCGGCCGCTCCTTCCAGAACCCGCGCCCCTTCGGTGACCTGACGGTCGCGGAGAACGTCGCGATCGCGGCAACCTTCCGCCCCGGCGGCCCGGCTCTCCCCGACGCCCTGTCGGAAGCCGCAAGCTATGCCGCCTTCGTGGGGCTGGGGGACCGTCTCGACCAGAGAGCGGACTCGCTCAGCCTGCAGGAAAAGAAGAGCCTCGAGCTGGCCCGCGCGCTCGCGCTGCATCCGAAGCTGCTGCTCGTCGACGAGGTCGCATCCGGCCTGACGCCCTCCGAGATCCGCCGCTTCGTGGAGCATATCCGCGATATCCGCGAGGTCTACGGCATCACCGTCATCTGGGTGGAACACATCTTCTCGGCACTCGCGCAAGTCGTCGACCGGCTGATCGTGCTGGAGCAGGGGCAGGTGATCGCGGACGCCCCCCTGGCAGAGGCCGTCAAGGACGAGCGCGTGCTCGCCGCTTATCTCGGCCAGGTGGCGAGCAAGGAGGGCCATTGATGCTCAGCCTCGACCGCATCGTCGTGGACCACGGCAAGATGCGTGCCATCTGGGATGTCAGCCTCGACATCCAGGTTGGCGAGAAGGTCGGCCTACTCGGCGCCAACGGCGCCGGGAAGACCACGACATTGGGCGCGATCCAGGGACTGTATCCGCCCCAGTCCGGCGCGATCACCTTCGACGGGCAGCCCATCGCCGGGCGCCCGCCGGCCGAGAACGTCGCGCAGGGAATCGCACTGGTGCCGGAGGGACGGCGCCTCTTCCCGGAGATGACGGTCCGGGAGAATCTCGAGATGGGTGCCTATCTGCGGCATGCGCGGTCGGATCTGCGGCGGACGCTGGAGCATATCCTCGAACTGTTTCCGATCCTGCGCGAGAAGGCTGGCCAGCATGCCGGCGAATTGTCGGGGGGCCAGCAGCAGATGGTCGCCATCGGCCGGGCCCTGATGTCGAAGCCCAGGCTCCTGCTGCTCGACGAGCCCTTCCTCGGCGTCGCGCCGCTTGTGATCTACGACGTGATGGACGCGCTCCGGCGCGTCGCCGAAAGCGGCGTGACGATCCTTCTGGTCGAGCAGAACATCCACCGCGCCCTCGACTTCGTCGACCGCGCCTATGTCATCGAGAACGGCCGCAACGCCTTCGACGGCACGCGCGAGCGCCTGCTGGGCGACCCGGAGTTCGGCGCGAAGTTCCTCGGGCTCGATTGAGAGCGTTGCGGGCGGTTCTGGAGAAAAGCGAATGGCGAGATTGGCAGGACGAGTGGCGCTGGTGACCGGCGCCGCCCAGGGGATCGGGGCGAGCTATGCGCTGGCGCTGGCGAAGGAAGGTGCGGCAGTCTGCATCTCGGATATTCGCGTGCCCGAGGAGACGCGGGAAGCCATCGCGGCGACCGGCGGGCACGTGATCGCCGTCGCGGCGGACGTGACGTCACCCGGCTCGGTATCGGACATGGTCGCGGAAACCGTCTCGCGCTTCGGGCGCGCCGACATCTTGATCAACAATGCAGGACTCTTCGGCAATCTCGCGCTGAAGCCGTTTGATCAGATTTCGTCCTCCGAATGGGACGCCGTGATGAGCGTGAACGTGCGCGGCTCGTTCGAATGCGCCAAGGCGGTGGTGCCGCAGATGCGCGCGCAGGGCTACGGGAAGATCGTCAACATCGCCTCTGGGACGGTCTTCAAGGGCTCGCCCATGCTGCTGCACTACGTGACGTCCAAGGCGGCCGTCGTCGGCTTCACGCGCGCGCTGGCGCGCGAGCTCGGTCCGGACGGCATCCGGGTGAACTGCATCGCGCCGGGGCTGGTGATGAGCGACAACGTCAAGGTCAATCCCGCCTGGGCCGCAGACGTGGTCGCTAACAACGTCGCCACGCGCGCGCTCAAGCGCGAAGCCCAGCCGGAGGACCTGCTCGGAACGCTCATCTATCTCAGCGCCGCCGACAGTGATTTCCTGACTGGCCAGACGATCGTCGTCGACGGCGGATCGGTGATGCACTGATCTCGGCTGCCGGAACACGGCGATCATGCCGCCTTTCAGGCGGGAAAGCCTGCTGCAGACCGGCGCATCGCCTGCAATGGCGGCTTCAACCCGCGATCGCAACACCAGCATCCTATTGCTGAGCGAGGAACGGATCGAGCACTTCGATCGGTGTTTTCCATCCGAGCGTTTTGCGATGACGCGTGTTCATCGCGTGAGCGGCAGCAGCCAGATTCCCGGTAAAGTGCCGGCCCGCTCTCAATGCGGAGCCGTGCGTGCTGAGCCATCGCGGCTCCCTGGTCCCAGGTCAGCGATTGAACTGGGACCAGGTTAGCGATTGACGAAGCGTCGCGGGCAGTTCGCTCATGAATTGGGCGAGCGCCGTGCGAACGGCTTCAGCACCGTGTCCCGCAAGTGGCGGGCCGTTCTTGCCCGCTATCCCCACTGATATCCCTCTTGGCGCGGCAGGTGCAGCAGCATCGTGCAGCGCGAGCTGCGTTCGACGAGAGTGCCGATCGCCGCTGTGCAGGCCCAGGATGAGACACCTTCCCAATGGCGCGGGATCGCCCGGTCTTCGACCGCCGGTGGCCGTTCGCTGATCATGATGGCATCGTCCACAAAGGCCTTTCCAAGGCCGCAGGTCCGCTCGCGCGGAAACGCAGAGCTCGGCCCGCGCGCAAGCAAGCCGTCAGCCCGCGAGGCACCGATACGTCGTCGTCGAGGCCATCGCCGGGGATGGTCGATACCCGATGTTGTCCGCCGGTCCGACGCATCGTGCAGCGCTCGGACTTCGGCGCGCGAAAGCGAAGCCACGAGCGTCTCGTCAATCTTCTTCATCGGAATGGCGTGCACCCGAAAGGCCTGATCCAGTACTGCGGGTACGCGGTGTTCGAGATAGCGGAAGAAGGGCTTCACGGCCGCCAGCCGTGCGTTGCGCGAACGGGCCTTGTTGCCGCGCATCAGGCCGGCGCGCCGGCGCCATCGTCGCATCAGGCAGATCATCGTGGCGACGACCCCGGACGACATCGTCAGGAACGACGTCCTGTTCGCCGCCGACCAACCCGAGCAGACCCCTGAACCGCATCCGCCATGCCCATGCTGCGGCGGTCGCATGATCCACGTCGAGCGCTTCGCGCCGGGCACAGCACCGCGCACGATCTTCGCCGTCAGGATTGACACCTTTCATGAAACACCCAATCTCGGTGTCACGAAACCGGCAGCAAGCCACACCTCACCGAACTCGGCCGTAACTACGCACGCGTCGACACCAAGCTTGACGTGGCCCGGCGCCTTGGCCGCGGCCGATCCCCAGGGCTGGACCCAGGGCGCGCGGCCCGCCTCAAGCTCGGCGATGATCTTGTCGGTGATGTCGTCATAGAGGCTCGCCCGGCCTGAACTGGCGCGGGCGCCTGTTAATCCCGACAGCGCCAGTCCATTCTAACGTGGGTAAGCGGAAAATCTGCGCAGCATCGCCGATGCGGTGGCTGTGCCGCTGCGGATCGAGATAATGAGACGCAGCAGTTCGTCCCAACGGGCGTCAACATGCCCGATTGCGACCGGATCGCCGCTCATGCGGCCAGCAGCAGCCGCGCTTCCTGGCCCGGCAACAGATGCAGACGCCGGTCCCTCGGGCCGCGCAGGCGCGTCGCGAAGCGGTAGCCGATGAATGGCATGAGGCCGAACACATGATCGGATGCGCCGACGGTATCTCTTCGCCCGCGGTGAGCCGATGCCGCTTCGTGAGATGGCGTCGGTGGAAATACGCAAGAGGAACCTCAGCCTTCAGGGGCGCTTACGGAAGTCAACCGGCGTCGCGCGGCCGACAGACGTCCATCACGCTGGCGACGGCATGGCTGTCGCTGCCGTCTTGCCCTTGAAGTCGGTGATGACCTCGCCGATCAGCGCCCGTAGCCAGCGGTGTGCGGGATCGTGCCGGTAGCGGACGTGCCAGGCCATTTCCACGGGAAAGCTGCCGAGGTCGACCGGGGCGGGCAGGATCTTCAGCCGGGGGTCGTGCATCAGCCGCCTGCAGATGAGCGAGGGCAGGGTGGCGCAGTAGTCGGTCACCGCCACCATCTCGGCTACCGCTAAGAAATTGGTCACGGAAATCGCGACGTCGCGCTTAAGCTGCTGCTGCGCCAGCGCCTGGAACAGCCCGGCGCGCATCCGGCCAGGCGGCACGATGTTGACGTGCTTCATCGTCTCAAACTGCTCGCGCGTCATGGCATCGCCGATGGCCGGATGGTCGGCGCGGACGGCGCAGGCGAGCCCTTCGTCCATCAGGTGCTGGACGACGAGGTTGTCGGGCGGATCGACGATGCGGCCCAGCACGAGCGCCGTCGTGCCCGACACGACGCCTGTTTCCACAAGATCGTTGCCGTAAGGTGTCAGGCGGAGCTTTACGCCGGGCGCGACCTTCTCCAGGCGCGCCAGGACAGCGGGGACGATGACGAACTCGACATAGCCGTTCGGCGCGATCGTGAAGAGCCGTTCGGCCTGTGCGGGGTCGAAGGCCTGCTGACCGAGGACCGCGTCGTCGAGCTGGGCGAGTGCCTCGGCGATTAGCGGTGAGAGTTCGAGCGCGATCGGGGTCGGCTGGATGCCGTAGCGCTCACGAACGAACAGTTGGTCCTTCAGCATCAGTCGTAGGCGCGACAGGGCGTTAGACAGGGCGGGCTGTGTCATGCCCATGCGCTCGGCGGCCCGCGTGACGCTGCGCTCCTCCATCAACGCGACGAAGATCGGCAGCAGGTTCAGATCGTAGCGCATACAGTCATCCTGTTAGCGTTATATCTGAAATCAAAAAGATAAACTTCTAGAATATGTCAACGAGGCCCATTTAGCGTCCATCGGTGATCGACGCCGCGAACATGGAGGTTCAGATGAGCAAGGGTCAGGTTCTCGTTCTTGGATCGAACGCGACACAACTCGGTCTGCGTGGCGGCGGTACCGCGACGGTCGGTCAGTATCTCAACGAGACGGCGGTCCCCGCGCTGGCTCTGCTCGACGCCGGCTATGATATTGTTCTCGCCACGCCCAATGGGGCCAAGCCGCACATCGACGCCGTCTCCGTTTCGGTTGATCATTTTGGCGGCGATGAGACGGCATTCCAGCGCGCCAAGGACTTTTTTGCCAGCCACCCGGCGATGAACGACGTGCGTACGCTGAAATCGGTCGTCGACGAGGGTCTGGACGGCTTTGCTGGCGTGTTCGTGCCGGGAGGTCACGCGCCCATCGTCGACCTCATGGTGGACCGCGATGCGGGCACGATCCTCCGTCACTTCCACGCAGCGAACAAGCCGACCGCGCTCCTCTGCCACGGACCGGTGGTCGTTGTTGCCGCGCTCGAGGATGCTCCGGCCTTCCGCAAGGCGCTGGAGGAAGGCGATGACGCCGGGGCGGCCGACCTGGCGCGAGACTGGATCTACGCGGGCTACCGCATGACAGTCTTTTCGGCGAGCGAGGAGAAGATCGCTGAGGAGCAGGTGCTGGAGGGCGAGCTCTACTTCGACATGGAAAAGGCGCTGCGGTCGGCCGGTGGCGACGTCTCTGTCACCGACAGGAACTTCGCTTCGAATGTCGTCGTGGACCGGGAGCTGATCACGGGTCAGAATCCGGCATCGGACCGGGCCATGGCCGACGCGTTGATCGAAGCCCTCGATCGCGCCGCTGCGTGAGTACGAGGATGACCGGCGGGGCGCTCAGGGTGCGCCCTCCCTCGGATATAGCCAAGACAAGGAACGGTGCCATGACCGCCAACGTGAAGATCGTCGCCGTCCTTACCGCCCGTGCGGATACCGTCGACCGCCTGCGCGCTCTGCTCGACGCCATGCTAAAGCCGAGCCGTGCCGAACCGGGCAATTTGCGCTACGATCTGTGGCAGGACCAGAGCGATCCGAACCGTTTCGTGCTCGACGAGCTGTACGCGGACGCGGATGCGGTCGCCGCCCACCGCGAGACGCCCCACTTCCAGAACTATCTCTCTCAGATCGGCGATCTGGCCGAGCGCGCCGCGTTCGTCCTCAACCCCGTCTCGGCGACCTGAGGGTGGTGCCATGGGCAAGCCTGAAGAATGGGTGGGTACGGCGCTGCTGGCACAACCGTTCTACAGAGAGGAGTTGCGGATGATCGGCCTGTTGGCACCTGCACTCCGCGTGGGACTCTTGGGCCTCATTCATCCACGCGGTTACCGCTGAGGCGGAGCCGCTATCCGGCGAAAAATCAACAACTGACTTGAAGGAATACAGTCATGACCCAGGGTATCGAAGGCAAGGTCATTCTCATTACCGGCGGCAGCACCGGCATCGGCGCAGAAACCGCGCGGCTTCTCGCGGAACGCGGCGCAAAGGTGGCCATCGCCGCGCGGCGCAAGGACAAGCTCGACGAGGTCGTCGCGGACATCGCCGCAAACGGCGGCACGGCACGTAGCTACGCGCTCGACGTCACCGACAAGGCGGCGGTCCAGTCCGTCGTCGCCGCAATCATTGCCGACTTCGGCCGCCTCGACGTGCTGATCAACAACGCAGGGCTGATGCCGATCCGTCCGATGGCCGAGGTCAACACCGACGAGTGGGACCAGATGATCGACGTCAATCTGAAGGGTACGCTCTACGGCATCGCGGCGGCCCTTCCCGGCTTTCTCGAGCAGGGCAGCGGCCACATCATCAACCTGAGCTCGGTCGCCGGCATCAAGGTCTTCGCACCAGGCGGCACGGTCTACTCCGGTACCAAGTTCGCGGTCAGCGCGATCAGCGAGGGCTTGCGCCACGAGGTGGGTGAAAAGGTCCGTGTCACGTCGATCGAGCCCGGAGCCGTCGAAAGCGATTTGAAGTTCACGACGTCTGGCACGGCAGCCGAGACGGTGCTCGACTTCTACAAGCAGGCCATCCCGGCGGCATCGGTGGCGCGTGCTATCGCGTTCGCTGTCGAACAACCTGATGACGTTGACGTCAACGCGATCGTCATCCGGCCGACCGCACAGCAGTTCTGATTTCGACGAGGAGGCGGGGCCGCGTGTGCTCCGCCTCATGGGGAACGTACCGGCCCGCTCGTCCGTTACTCTGCCGAATGATATCTGTCCGTTTAACTTGAGGAGTCGATGATGCCCAAACTCGCGCTGTACGTGCCACTGAAGGCCAAACCCGGTAAAGAGAGCGATGTCGCCAATTTCCTGACCTCGGCATTGCCGCTCGTTCAAGCCGAGCCGGGCACTCTGACCTGGTACGCGATCGAGGAAGGTCCCGGTGCGTACGCGATCTTCGATACGTTCGACACAGAGGAGGATCGGCAGGCCCATCTTGACGGCAAGGTTGCCGCCGCGCTGATGGAGAAGGCGGAAGAACTGTTTTCCGAACCGCCGCAGATTCACAAGTTCACCCTGCTGGCCGCGAAATAGCGGAGCGGTCGGCACCCCAAGCTGCCGTACGACTGCACGGTTAGGGTCGCCTGCCCTCGGGAATGGACGGCCCGGCCGGCTCTGGAACTAAAGAGAAGAATACGACAGGCCATCCGCGATAGTGGATGGCCTTATCTTTTGCGCTTATCCCGCCTTTTGATGCTGCTGCTGATAAGTCGGCGTTGATTTGTTGCGTTATCATGGCGCCGTTGGTTTCGCAGGAACTTCTTGAGGTTATCAATCTGCCGCTTTTGTCAACGGCGGAGCAAAACCAGGCCAGGGTGGCGGAGTAAAAGCAGGCCACTGGCGTCAGGCGCTGGCGGATATGGCAAGGGCCCCGATCGGGGCCCTTGCCATATCGCGCTGCCGAGGTTGATCAGGCGGTGATCTCGCCGGTGTCGGGATCGACACCGTCGGCGGTGGCCTGGTTTTGCTCCGCCGCAGCTGTGGCGCGCCTGCGGCCAGCCGATTGCCTGAGGCGGTAGCTGTCGCCGTTCATGGCCAGGATGCTGACGTGGTGGGTCAGCCGGTCGAGCAGCGCGCCGGTCAGACGCTCCGATCCCAGGACGGACGTCCAGTCCTCGAAGGGCAAGTTCGAGGTGACGATGGTCGAGCCGCGCTCGTAGCGCTGGGAGAAGACCTCGAACAAGAGCTCGGCGCCGGTCGGCGAGAGCGGCACATAGCCGAGCTCGTCGACGATCAGCAGCTTGACCGCCTGCAACTCGCGCTGGAGCCTGAGCAGGCGCTTCTCGTCGCGGGCCTCGAGGAGTTGGCTGACCAGGGACGCCGCCGTCGTGAAGGCGACGGAGAAGCCCTTCTGGCAAGCGGCCAGCCCGAGCGCGAGAGCGACATGGGTCTTGCCCGTGCCGCTGTTGCCGAGCGCGATGATGTTCTCCCGGCGCAGGATGTAGCCGCAGCGTGCCAGCTCCAGCACGAGCATCTTGTTCAGGCTCGGGATCGCCGTGAAGTCGAAGGTGTCGAAGCTCTTCACCGCCGGGAACCGCGCCGCCCGGATCCGCCGCTCGACCGTGCGCCGCTCACGGTCGATCAGTTCGAGCTCGACCAGCCGCAGCAGGTAGCGCGGATGATCGACGCCGTCGCGGGCGCATTCCCGCGCGACCTTGTCGTACTCGCGCAGAACGGTGGGCAGCTTCAGTTGCTTGAGGTGATGCGCCAGCAGAACCTGCGGCGTTCCTGAGGTCGTGCCCGGCGGCAGCGTCTCTTTCGTCATGCCGCCGCTCCCGGCAGGAGCACGGCATAGTCGGCCGCCGAGGTCGTCTTCACCGCCGTCTTCGGCAAGTGAGGATAGGCCGCCAGGTCGAGGCGTGCCGGACGTCGTTCCAGCCGCGCCAGCGCGATCAGCTTAACCGCGTCGAAGCCGATGGCACCGAGCCGGATCGCCTCGCCGACCGCAAAGCTGACGATATCGCGCGGCAAGGCCTCCAGCAGCCGCAGCACCTGGATGAACTCGCGCTTGCCGCGATTGCCCATCCGCGCTTCCAGAAGATGGCGCAGGTGCTGGAAGGTCTCGGGCAGGTCCCAGCCCTGCAACGCCGCCGCCTGGTCGAGCGCGTTCGGCTTGACCTCGATCAGCGCCAGATAGTGCAG
>NZ_FTMO01000041.1 GCF_900156025.1 Allobosea sp. TND4EK4 | reverse complement strand
TGGGCTTCATCTTCGTTCCTTCGTCACTACGACGAAGCCCAAATCCTCCTTAAATCACAACCTCAAATCTGTGCCATTGGTGCTGACGGCGGACAGTAGAGACGAAGCTCGAACCGACCCAAAAATGAAAGGGACATTCTGACGCCCGTCAGAATGTCCCCTTGAGACAACCCACTCCTCCGGAACTGGAAAACCTCGGAGTGGACCTACCGAACTCCGGCAGCTGCCGAACTCAATTCCTCGTGTATACCTGCGCGCGTGATAAAGCGCAAGCAGTTTTCACGAGAAATTGGGGTCGCGGTAGTGTGCCTACCGAAGAGAACCCCAACATGCTTACTATTGAAAACCTGCCTTCTTCACCGACTCCGATGATCTATCTGCCGGGCGAGTCGCGTTCGTCTCGAAATGTCCACTCCAAGAGCCGCGGGGCGTGCCGACCCAGCGTCGTCATCCATAACCGCGAGGTCATGTGCGAGTCCGGCACGGAACGGGACGCCGCGCTGATCATAGCGACTGACCCGGACGTGATCGACCTTCGAGAGCAGCCACCCGCCGTGACTTGGATCGACGCCGAGGGGACTCTCAGGCGCCACACCTTCGACTTCCTGGCGACTCTGCGGTCGGGCAAGAAGGTCGCGATCGCGGTGAAGCCGATGGAGGTCGCGAAGCGCACCCGCTTTCTGGAGACATTAGGCCTTATCGCCCAGCAGCTGCCGCGTAGCTTTGCCGATGGCGTGAAGCTCGTCACCGACGAGGACCTGCCGCAAGACCATGTCCATAACGCGGTATTGTTCAAGCAGTCGCTTCGCACCTCGAATCCGGCGCACGACGAACTCATCAAACGTCTTCTGGCCGAGCACAAGTACGCGACGATCGGGCAGATCGTCGAGGCGAGCGGCCTCGAAGGTCAGGCCTTCCAGGCAATCATCCGCCTGATCGCCGCGGGCGTCGTTCGCGTCATCGACAATGCTCGGATCGGATATCTGGCCAGGATCGAGCTCTCGATCTCCTCGAGCAACGAGGAGGTCGCGTGATGAACTCCGAATTCACCCCGCGGTTTAGCCTGTCGTACCAGGATCGCCTGGTCATCAATAACATCGCCTACAAGCGCCGCCGCCGCCTTCCCCACGGGTATATTCTGGAACGCGTTGATGATCCCGATGTGGTCGAGACATTCACCGACCGGGATCTCTTGCTGGCTTCCTCAAAGCCCGACTTCCGCTTTGAGCGGAGCGCATTTGCCGAGGGCAAAGCGTCCGCTGCCTCCAATTCGGTCGATGGGCTGATCAGTTGGATTCCAGAAGATCAGCAGGAAGAGGTGCTGTGGCGCACGAGGTTTTGCGGAGGGATGGAGAAGGAGATCCAGGCCAAGAATGCCACTCTCTCGGACGCATCCTATAAGAAGTGGGCTCCAGTTGTCGCGCAGCGCGACCATGCTGATGAGCTAAGTCGTACTGCAAATCGCAATGCAGATGGCGAAATCATCAAGCCGAAGGCTGGCGATCGCGAGCTTGGGTGCCGCAAACCTCCAAGCGCGCGCACTTATCGCAAATGGCGCAAGTGGTATCTGGAGGGCGGCGAACGAGCTATCGCGCTCCGGAAGCGCTATTTCAGATCGGGTAACCGTGTAACGGAGCGACTGGGGCTGCCGGAGCGGCAGATCACGCACCGCTTCACCCAGCTATACATGTCGGAAACCCGGCCGACCAAGCGCGATGTCCATCGCCTGATGAAAGCTCACATCATCGAGGAGGAAAACCCAAAGCGGGAGGCGGCGGGTGAAAAGCCGCTTCGGGTCCCAAGCTATGAACGCTTGGTGGCGGAGATCAACTCCATCCACGAATTCGATGTTCATGCATGCCGCTACGGTCTCGATGCCGCAAGAAAGCGCTTCGCGATGGTCCAAAACGGCGTCGACGTCGAGCGGCCACTTCAGCGCGTTGAAATCGATGAATGGCGCGTAAACCTGCAAACCCTCTGCGCAGATCTCGGGATCCTCGATAAGCTTTCAGACAAGCTGCAGTCAGAGATCGCAACCGCGCGTCCGTGGCTATGCGCTGCCCTGGATAGCGCAACATCCGTCTGTGTCGGATTCAAGCTCGGCCTCACACCGACGGCCGAGCTTGCGTTGGACACTCTCGAGATGGTGGTGACGCCGAAGGCGCCGTACGCCTTGGCCGCCGGCGCGATGTGCCGAGACGACTTCTATGGCTCGCCCGAGCGCATTGTTCATGATCAGGGGGCCGCTTTTCTGTCCCTGCGGTTTCGCCGCGCGATCATCGATCTCGAAGCCGACGCGGAAGCTCCGCCAGCCGGAATTCCGTCACTTCGGGGTCGCATCGAGCGGTTCTTCAGAACAGCAGGTACGCAAGCGCTTTGCCCCTACACCGGCCGGACTTTTGAATCGATCGCGGCGAAGGGTGATTACGACCCGGTCGCCCGAGTCAGCCTGACCTTGCATGAGCTCTGCGATGTCATCACCCGGTGGGTGCTCGACATCTACCACAACACTCCACACGCAGGTTTGAAAGGAGAAACACCCGCCAACTGCTGGAAGCGCTTGGTCAAGGCCTATGGGATCATTCCATCGCCTGATCGCCACCGTCGTCGTGCCGTCTTCGGTGTCAAGCGCGATTGCTGCTTGACGCCAAAAGGCGTCAACTTGTTCGGCCTCCACTTCAATAGCCGCGAGTTGCAGGAATTCCGCCGCCAGCGAGGTGATGTCACCCTCGAGGCCCGCATGGACCATATGGACCTCGGTCACGTCTCCGTCCGCCTCGAAGATGGCGGCTGGCTCGCAGTTCCGAACGTACGGCCCGGCTTCGACGACGTCCCATTGAAAATTTGGCGCGCGGCGGAGGCGGATCTTCGGCGGCGATTCAAGGCTGAGGCGGCGGTTGCGGATGGGATCGTCGCGAAGGCGATCAAGGATGCCTGGGAGCTTGGCAGGGCAGCTGCTGCCCGCGTGAATATCTTCTCCACTCGGCCCAGCCCCGAAGAACTGGACTACGCACAAAAGGAGCTCGGGTACGGCTTTGGTCGACCTGCGCAGCTGCCTGACGGCGCCACGCCACTCGTCGGCAATCTGCTCGCGGGGGCGATACCGATCGGGGCCAACGAGGGCGCAGTGCCTTCAGCTGTCGCACCCAAAGCCAAGACCCGTTCATTCAAGATTACGGATTGATATTTCCATGACCTATAACTCTGACCTCATTGAGGTATTCCGCGTTTCGCTTTCAGACGAGCAGAAAATCGTATTGGGGGCGCGTGAAAAGCTAAAAAACAAGCATATCGAGACGGAATGGGATCCTGAGCTCAGGCGAAAGTTCGATACGCTCATGCGTTCCGTTCTGAGCCAGCGGCAGTCTGGCAGCGAGCCAGCGAACGCACGGCATGAGGGGCGCTGCCTCTTCGTGAGCGGGGAGGCCGGAACCGGGAAAACCGCATCTCTCGAGCGGCTCTTTCGAACACACCCCATCCTTCAGCCTCGGGGAGAGCATCGCTCTCCCTTGCTCAGGGTGATCGTGCCAGCTCCTTGCACCTTAAAAACGCTCGGGCGAGAGGTGCTCAGAGCACTGGGCTACCCTCTGGCTCGGGAATTGGCGGATCACATCATCTGGGCCCGCATCCAGGAGCTTCTACCCGTTGCCGGTGTGCTGATCATCCATTTCGACGAGACACACAATCTCACGGACAACGCCAACGTGGTCCAAATGGACAACATCAGGAAGACCTTCAAAACGCTGATGGTCTCGTCCTGGCCAGTTGGCCTGATCATTTCGGGCTTGCCTAGCCTGATCCCCGAGATGCGCAAAATCGACGAGATTCGCCGTCGCGGCCAGTTTGTGTCGGTTCCGCTGCTAAGGCTGCCTGACGACAATGAGATGGTCGAAGGCATCATCT
Source organism: Allobosea sp. TND4EK4 (assembly GCF_900156025.1). GTDB lineage: Bacteria > Pseudomonadota > Alphaproteobacteria > Rhizobiales > Beijerinckiaceae > Allobosea. Next base: position 2,342 of record NZ_FTMO01000041.1, on the reverse strand, counting down.
GCGGCCTTGCGGAGGTGGTTGGCGTCGCAATTGGCGAAGACGCGGCCGAGCAGATCGCGCCTCGGCTGATCCACGGCGCCTTGCACCGCTTCGGGCTTGTAATTGAGCTGATTCACGAGGCCGTCGAGCTGGCCCTGTTGGACGAGAAGGCACTTTCGATCGAGCACTTCGCCACTGCCTACACAGACCGAACCGGCTGCGGCGCGCTGATGAACCCATTCGTGGCTCCAAACTGGGCTGATCTCGATTGCTCACAGGTCCTGGTTGATGAGCCGCCAATCGAGCCCGTCCTACCGATTGACCCGCCGCGTCGTAGTGGTCGCGGTCGCAAGAAAGGAGGTCGCTCATGAGCGGCCTCTATCCTTCGCTCGAGCTGCGGACCGGTGAGTCACCGGCGAGCTTCCTGTCACGGCTGGCACTTCTGCACCGCGCCCAGAGCCTCAGCGTGTTCGCGCTCGATATGGGTTTCCAGTACCAGCACATCGTAGACGGAGATCGGGCCGCGTTGAGCCGGCTTGCCAGCGTCTCCGGTGCTCCCGTCGAGCAGCTCTTCGATCAGGCCATTGTCCGTGAGCATGACCATTATCTCTATCGCGGGCAAACCTTCGTCAGATCCTCCCTCCGACGAGCGCGAGTCGTGGCCTGCCCCCGCTGCCTGGCGGAGGATCTCGGCGATGGCGCCAGTCCATGGCAAGCGAGCGGCCGCAGCGATTGGCTGTTTCAACATTACCGTGTTTGCCTGAAGCACCATGTGCGGCTGGTGGAGTTCGGCGAGGTCAGCAACGACCAGACCGCTCATGACTTTGCCCGGAGAATGGCACCGCTCGTCGTCGATATTCCGACACTCGCTCAAGAGGCAAAGCCGGGCGATCCAACAGAGTTGGAGCAATATCTTGAAGCGCGTCTGACTGGCGGCGCCGGCCCCCGCTGGCTCGACAGCCTGCCATTCTATGTTGCCTGGAGAACCTGCGAAGTGATCGGTGCCGTAGACCGCAACGGGCGCGATGCGCCCATTCGCGATCTGAGCGAAGAGGACTGGCGACATGCCGGCAGCCGCGGGTACGCCATTGCCGCTGGCGGGCCTGCCGATGTTCGAGCGTTCTTGCACGATCTCTGGTCGACAAGCAGTTGCGCCAGGCAAGGCGCCTCCGGCCCTCAGGCCTGGTTTGGGCAATTCTTCAAATGGCTGTACGCGATGAAGGGCGATCTGAACTACGACCCGGTTCAAGCCATCGTCATCGACTTCGTCGCTGACGTGGCCCCTGTTAGCCCGGACGACAGGCTCTTCGGCAAGCAAGTTGTTCAGGAACGACGGCTGCACTCGGTCTTCACGGCGACCCGCGCAAGTGGAATCCATCACAAGCGCCTCAGGAGGGTGCTCCGCGCGTCAGGCGTGTTGCCGCCCGATAGCGACCACCTCAGCGACAACTTGGTGACCTTCCGCCTGTCAGCAGGTGAGCCGATCATCGAGATGCTCCAGAACGTCATCACGCTGAAGCAGGCTGAGACCTACATCAATGCCGGGCGCGTGCACACCAAACTCCTGGCAGATCATGGCTTCATTCAGCCGGTGGAAGGGCATGACCGCCTCGAACTAGGCGATCAGCGCTACGACCGCCGCGAGCTTGACGAATTCATAAGGCGCCTGTCCGCCAACGCTGTATGGGTTAAAGAACCTGAGGGGCCCCAGTTGACCATCGCAGCGGCGGCGAAGCGTGCCTGCTGCTCGGCGATGGAGATTGTAAAACTGATACTCGATCAACAGTTGGGGTGGGTAGGCTCGTGGACCGCGACAACCGGATACCATTCCATTTTGGTCGATGTGTCCGAGATCAAACGGCTTACGCACGGTGAATACGGTGACAATCTTACAATGCGTCAGGCTGCAGACTTACTTCGATCCACCGATAGGGTTGTCAGCGTGCTCGTAGAGCGCCAGCTGCTCGCGACTGAGAGCCGGATCAATCCGATCAATCGATGTCCCTATATCGCCGTTCCACGCAAATCCATTGAAAGGTTCAAAGCGCAATATGCATCGCTCCATGAGCTTGCCCGCAGTCGCGGACAGCATATGCCGATCTTGAAGCGAGAATTGGCAATGCGCGGTGTTGAGCCAGCTTGGCCGCCAAATCAGGTTGGTGCGTCGTTTTACGAGCGAGCCGCTATTCCGCCCGGCATCTAATCGAATCCAGGTTCGCTAGAATTTCAACCCGGCCTCAACGGCCGGGTTTTTTGTGTTTTGGGCTAAGCTGGACACCCGCAAGAACCTACCGCGCTTGCTGATTTTATGATTCCATCTCCCCTCGGCGCACGGGGCGGATTGCGATGGAACAGCGGTCGTT
>NZ_FTMO01000055.1 GCF_900156025.1 Allobosea sp. TND4EK4 | reverse complement strand
GCCCCGGGCCTGTCGTGACGCTGTATGAGCTTGAGCCTGCTCCTGGGACGAAGTCGTCGCGGGTGATTTCGCTGGCGGACGACATTGCGCGGTCGATGAGTGCGATCTCGGCGCGCGTGGCGGTGGTTCAGGGCAAGAACGCGATCGGCATCGAACTGCCGAATGCGCGCCGCGAGACGGTCTTCCTGCGCGAATTGCTCGCGAGCCAGGATTTCGAGGCGACCAAGCACAAGCTCGCGCTCTGCCTCGGCAAGACCATCGGCGGCGAGCCGGTGATCGCCGATCTTGCCCGCATGCCGCATCTGCTCGTCGCCGGCACCACCGGCTCGGGCAAGTCGGTCGCGATCAACACCATGATCCTGTCGATCCTCTACCGGCTGAAGCCCGAGGAATGCCGGCTGATCATGGTCGACCCCAAGATGCTGGAGCTGTCGGTCTATGACGGCATCCCGCATCTGCTCACCCCCGTCGTCACCGACCCCAAGAAGGCGGTCGTCGCCCTGAAATGGGCGGTGCGCGAGATGGAGGAGCGCTACAAGAAGATGTCGAAGCTCTCGGTGCGCAACATCGACGGCTTCAACGCCCGCGTCGGCGAGGCCAAGGCGGCCGGCGAGGTCATCACGCGCACCGTCCAGACCGGCTTCGACAAGGGCACCGGCGAGGCGATCTACGAGGAGGAGGTCATGGACCTCGAGCCTCTGCCCTATATCGTCGTCATCGTCGACGAGATGGCCGACCTGATGATGGTCGCCGGCAAGGAGATCGAGGGCACGATCCAGCGCCTCGCCCAGATGGCCCGTGCCGCCGGCATCCATGTCGTGCTGGCGACGCAGCGTCCCTCGGTCGACGTCATCACCGGCACGATCAAGGCCAACTTCCCGACCCGCATCTCCTTCCAGGTCACCAGCAAGATCGACTCGCGCACCATCCTCGGCGAGATGGGCGCCGAGCAGCTGCTCGGCCAGGGCGACATGCTCTACATGGCCGGCGGCGGGCGCATCACCCGCGTCCACGGTCCCTTCGTCTCGGATGCCGAGGTCGAGAAGGTCGTGGCCCACCTCAAGACCCAAGGCCGGCCGCAATATCTCGACGCCGTCACCTCGGAAGAGGACGAGGCGGGCGAGGAGGCCGAGGACGGCGCCGTCTTCGACAAGAGCGCGATGGGCGCGCCCGACAGCGACGACCCCTACGAGCAGGCCGTCGCCGTCGTGCTGCGCGACAAGAAGGCCTCCACCTCCTACATCCAGCGCCGCCTCCAGATCGGCTACAACCGCGCCGCATCCATCATGGAGCGCATGGAACACGAAGGCATCGTCGGACCCGCAAACCACGCCGGAAAAAGAGAGATCCT
>NZ_FTMO01000008.1 GCF_900156025.1 Allobosea sp. TND4EK4 | reverse complement strand
GCCGCAGCCGAAACGACATCCCCCACATCCGACACCACAGCCTCCATCGACTGCGCGCGCGCAAGACGCGCCGCAGAAGCGGTGCGCTCCTGCTCTTCGAGAGCGCGGACACGCGCCGCGTTCTCCTGGAAGACGAGCAGGGCGCTGGCGATCTCGCCGATCTCGTCTCGGCGTTGGATACCGGCGATGGCCCGATCATGGTCGCCTCGCGCGAGACCGAGCGTGTCTTCGACAAGTGCAGCCATAGGCTTGGTGATGGAACGCGCGACAGCGAAGGCCGCCAGCACCGACGTGACCAGCGCGGCGAAAGCAATCCCAAGGCTGCGCCGAAAGCTGGCTGTCGCGGCCTCGGACACAACCTCGGCGTCGCTGACGAGAGCTGCGCCGGCTGCGTCCTCGATCGTCTTCAGAAGATCGATGCGGGCCGTCGCCTTGTCGAACCAATCGGAAGGAGAGATCTGACGGATATCGGTCCCGAAAGGCGCGCCGAAGGCGGCTTGCCGCATCACATCGACAGCCCGCGCCTGCTCAGAAGACAGCGCGGAGTTGAGCTTCTCGACGAGCTCTTGCCGAGCCGCGTCCCGGAATTCGGCGATGAAGATCGTTTGCTCGGCTGCAAGGCTGACCAAGCGCCTGTAATTCTCGGGCTCGAACCGGCCGGCTGCAAAACCGTTCGCCGCGAGGGCGCGCTCGAGCCCGGCGCGTTCCTTGGCCTCGGCAATGTCGAGCAATGCCTTCGCGTCGTTGCCGATTCGCGATGGGGCATCGATACGGGCAATCGACTGCACCATTGCGATCATCCGGGCGATAGCACCGGTATATTGCGTCGCCATATCGCTGGCCGGCACCGCAAGCCTGTCGACCTGCGGCCGCATCGCCTGCACCCGCGAAAGCGCGGACTCGACCTCCTCCTGTGCCGCGCCAAAGGCTCGCGTGCCGCCGACCTCACCCAGGGCCTGGAATGCGCCCTGGAGCTGCGCGAGCGCGGCGTCGCTGGCTGAACGTTGGCGCTGCAGTTCTGTACGGAACAAGGCTCCCTTCGCGCCGAGCATGAGGGCGGAAGCTCCCCGCTCCTTTTGCAACTCATGGGCGGCTTGGGTGAAGGCGGGAGCGATCCGCGCGATCGAGGCGATCGAGGCGGCACCCTCGGCCTGACGCCAGTCGGACACCAGCCCGCTCCCGAAGCTCAAACACATCATGGTTACCGGCAAAGCCACGACGAGCATCAGCTTGGCTGTGATACTCAGTTCCGCGAAGCGGAATAACTTCGAAGTGCTCGACATGGCCGTTCTCGCGAAGAAAATGCCGGAGTAGGCCGCCAAAGTTTTCTCAAAAATGAGTTAATTTCTCAAAACATGCATAAGCTTTGTCTTGAACCGACAAACGGAAGGATTATCATTGAGAATGATTTATATCAAAGATTTAAATATATCCTACTATACTGAAGTAAATATATCGTCCGATTATAGATATTAATCCGGATATATCAGATTAATCGATATATTAGCTAATTATTTCATAAAATAGTATAAACCCCGTCCCCGCATTATGTGTCACGGATATATACAGATTGATGGTGTTTATAGTTGAAGATGATAGAATATATTATCGAGATGAGATCATAAGATCCCGCAACCAGTGGCACTGCTGCAGGCGCTGGCTTCAGCGGAAATTTGGGTCCGGAAGCGGCCGCAAACCAAGCCGAGCTGGGAGATCCGCTTTTGGCGAGCGGTTGATGTCAATCAGAGCGGCCCCAGATCCCGAACGATCAAAGCGTAAAGCGCCTGGGCGGCCGGGGTCAGTGTTTCGCCGCGCCGTCGGATCAGCGAGACGGGCCGGTCGACGATCGGGTCCACCAACGGAATCTGGGCGAGGTCGGACCGCAGATTCTCGACGAGGGATGCGACCAGGATGGCGATGCCCAGCCCTTCCGAGGCCAGCCCTATCGCGCTGGAGAAATATTCGACCACGAACTTGGTCTTCACTTCGATGCCGGAGCGCGACAATTGCGCCTCCATCAGCAACCGGTTGCCGCTGCTGCCACCCAGCGTGATCAGGTCATGGCCGGCGAGATCTGCCCAAGCGATGGTCTCCCGCCCGGCTAGCGGATGATCGGCGCGGCAGTAGACGACGAAGGGATCCCGGACCAGGACTTCGTTGTGCAGATCCTGCTGGTTCGGCGGCTGGACATGCAGGCCGAACTCGGCCTGGCGCCGCCGCACCGCCTCGATGACGAGCGTACTGGTCCGGTCGAGGATCTCGACGCGGTTGTTGGGATGCCGCATGGCATAATTCCGCAGGATACGGGGCAGGCGCCCGTACATCAGCGACGGCACCGAGGCGATCGTGATGTCCCCGGTCGAGAAGCGCGACATCGACTTGAGTCGCTCGAACGAACGGTCGACGGCATCGACCATGCGTCGAGCTTCCGGCAGGAATTCGCGACCGATGCTCGTCAGCGCGACGGTGCGGGTGGTCCGGTCGATCAGCCTCAGGCCGACATGGGCCTCGAGACGCTGGATGCGCCGGGTCAGACCGGTCTGGGTGACGTGCAGCTTCTCGGCCGCCTTGTTGAAGCTCCCGAGCTCCGCGATCTGGATGAAGGCTTCGATGCCGTCGATCGGATGCTTCATGACAAAAGATCATTGATATATGCCATTATTTCAGCATACCGGCGATGCCTCGCTGGTCAATAGTCTGCCCGAAAGGCGCCCAACCGCTGCGAAGCGGGATGCGAGGCCGCCACCAGGAGACGCACCGATGACCGATACCCTTGCCGCCACCCGTGGCAGGCGCGTGCTCGTCACGCATGACCGGCTGGCCGAAAGCGCCATCCAGCTCCTCAATGCCCATGACGTCGATGTCTTCTTTTCGCCGGCCTATGCGCCGAGCGAGCAGGTGGCCGAGCGCGCCGCGCAACTGCAGGTGGACGCGCTGATCGTCCGCCAGGGTCGCGTCGACGAGGCGATCATCGCCGCCTCGCCGCGCCTGCGGGTCATCGCCAAGCACGGCGTGGGCGTCGACAACATCGACCTCCAGGCGGCTGCTTCGCGCAACATTCCCGTCATTCGCGCGATGGGCTCGAATTCCCGTGCCGTCGCAGAGCACACGATCGCGCTGGCCCTGACGCTGCTGAAGGATATTCCGCGTCTCGACAGCGCCGTGAAGTCCGGCACCTGGCCAAAGCCGACCTTCATCGGGCGCGACATCGAAGGCACCGTCATCGGCCTCGTCGGCTTTGGCTCGATCGGCCAGCACGTCGCCCGGATGGCGCGGGGACTGGGCATGGCCGTCCTCCTGCACGACCCCCATGCCCGCGAAGCGATCGCGCGGTTCGGGCAGGAGTGCGAACGCGATCTCGACAGCCTCGTCGCGGAAGCCGACATCGTCAGCCTGCATTGCCCGCTGACCAACGCAACGCGCGATCTCCTGGATGCGCGCCGCTTCGGCCTGATGAAGCCGGCCTCCCTGGTCGTCAACACGGCGCGCGGGGCCCTGATCAACGAGGTGGATCTCTGCGCTGCGCTGCTGGAAGGCAGGATTGCCGGCGCGGCCCTCGACAGTTTCGCGGTCGAGCCGCCGGCCAAGGACAGCCCGCTCTGGACGCTGCCCAACCTGATCGCCACCCCGCATATCGCCGGCGTGACGGCGGGGTCGGCCAAGACGATGGCCGAGATTGCCGCACGGCACGTCATCGCCGTGCTCGACGGCGAAGAGCCGGATACCGCCAGCCTCGCGAGGTTGGCAGAACTCGCAGCCTAAGATCCGGACCAGATACCGGACGTCCAGAAGCAAACGGGAGGAAAGACCATGAGGATTGTCTACAAGGCGCTCGCAGCACTCGCCCTGTCGGCGCTAGCCACGGCAGCATCGGCGCAGCAATATCCCGACAAGCCGATCCGCCTCGTAATCCCGTTTCCGCCCGGCGGCGGCACCGACGTCGTCGCGCGCGTCATCGCGCAGAAGCTCGGGGAAACCACGGGCTGGACGCTGGTTGCGGAAAACAAGCCGGGGAGCGGCGGCAGCGTCGGCCTGAGCCTCGCCGGCAAGGCCCCTGCAGACGGGTACACCGTCGTCCTCGCGCAGAACGCCAACCTCGTCATCAACCCGATCCTTGGCAAGGCCAACTACGACCCGATCAAGGATTTCGCACCGATCGGCCTCGTCGCCTCCGCGCCGCAGGTTCTCGTCGTCGCCAAGGACTCGCCGTTGAAGACGGTCGAGGATCTCATCGCCGCGGCCAAGGCCAAGGACGGCAAGCTCACCTTCGCCTCACCCGGCATTGGGACGAGCTCGCATCTGGCCGGCGAACTCCTGCAACAGATCGCTGGCGTCAAGTTCCGGCACATTCCCTACAAGGGCGCGGCCCAGGCCCTGCCGGACCTGCTCGGCGGGCGCGTCGAAATCTATGTCTCGTCCGTTCCCTCGGCGATGGTGCAGATCAAGGAAGGAACGCTCCGTCCGATCGCGGTCTTCGCCACCAAGCGCGATGCCGATCTTCCCGATGTCCCGACCTTCGAGGAGAAGGGTCTGAAGAATTCGGAGGCGGTGACCTGGTGGGGGCTGGCTGCCCCGGCGGGCGTGCCCGCGCCGATCGTCGCGCGCATCAATACCGAGCTCAACAAGGTGCTGAAGATGCCCGACACCCAGGCCAAGCTGCGCTCGGCCGGTGCCGAGGCGCTCGGCGGCAGCAGCGAAGAGTTCGGCGCGCTGATCAAGTCCGACGTCCCGAAATGGACTGCGGTCATCAAGGCTGCGGATGTGAAGGTCGCCGACTGACACGAGCGGCTCGCCGCACCGTTAACGAACAATCACGACCGGCGCGCATCGTACGCGCCGGCGATCGGGAGGGTTATCCATGAAACGCCGAGACTTTCTCGCGGCTGGCGCAGCCGTGCTTCTGACGTCTCCGATGCGCGCGCAGGCCCAGCAGGTACCGTTCTCCGCTGGCACCCAGGCGCCCCGACTCAAGGTGCCGCCGCTCGCCTGCGACTGCCACATGCACATCTATGACAGTCGCTTTCCAGCCGCGGCAAACGCCACGATCAAGCCACCGGACGCCACCGTCGCCGACTATCGCAAGCTCCAGGCCCGCCTCGGGACCACGCGAAACGTCGTCGTCACGCCCTCGACCTACGGCACGGACAATCGCGTCACGCTCGCAGCGATCGAGCAACTCGGCCCCACGGCCAGAGGCGTCGGCGTGGTCGGCCCCGACGTGACCATGGCGGAACTGAAGAAACTTCACGATGGCGGGGTGCGCGGGATACGCTTCAATCTCGCCGTCGGCGCGTTCCTCAAGCCGGAGATGATCGCTCCGCTCAGCCGGAAGGTCGCGGAGCTGAACTGGCACGTCCAGGTCAACATGGCTCCGGATCTCCTGGTGTCCCTGAGCGATACGCTGGCGGATCTGCCAACGCCGATCGTGCTCGACCATCTCGCCCGAATTCCGCAACCCGCCGGCGTCGCGCATCCGGCTTTCGCGGTCGTGCGCCGATTGCTCGACAAGGGGCATGGTTGGATCAAGCTGTCTGGCCTCTACATCTCGTCGGCGGATGGTTCACCCGACTTCGCGGATGCCGGAACCGTGGCCGCCGCTTTCGTCCAGGCGGCACCGGAGAGGGTGCTCTGGGGCTCGGACTGGCCGCATCCCACCAAGGCCGAGAAGCCCGACGACGCCGCGCTTCTCGATCTCGTGGGCCGGTGGGCGCCGCAAGAGCCGATGCGGCAGCGCATCTTCGTCGACAACCCCGCAAAGCTGTTCGGCTTCTGAGCGCGCGGCCCATGTCCTCAGCTTCGCCAGGAGGCAACATGATCGTCAAACTATCGGGTAACCGGGACGCCCTCGCCGGCCTGCTGTTCATGGGGCTCGGCACGTTCGGCTTCGCGATCGCGCTGGGCTACAAGTTCGGCACCACGATCGACATGGGGCCGGGCTATTTCCCGCGCATCCTCAGCCTCGTCCTGATCGGCTTCGGCATCGTCACCTTCGCCAGGGGAGTGCGCACTTGCGTGACCATCGAGGGCGGATGGGCCTGGCTGCCGCTCCTCCTGCTGAGCGCCTCCCTCGTGACCTTCGGCTTCCTGCTCGAGCGCGCCGGCCTCGTGCCGGCACTTGCCGCCCTGTTCTTCATCTCGGCCCGCGCCGGCCACGAGTTCAAGGCGCTGGAGGTGCTTGTCCTGACGGCGGTGATGTCGGTCTTCGCTGCCGCTGTGTTCGTCTGGGGGCTGAAGCTGCCCTACAGCCTGTTCGCGTGGAACTTCTGAGCCATGGAGATCCTCGATCATTTCGCACTCGGCTTCGGCGTCGCCATGTCGATGCAGAACCTGGCCTATTGCTTCCTCGGCGTGCTGCTGGGAACCCTGATCGGCGTGCTGCCGGGCGTCGGCCCGCTGGTGACGATCTCGATGCTGCTGCCGATAACCTTCGGCCTCCCGCCGGTCTCCGCCGTCATCATGCTCTCCGGCATCTATTACGGCGCGCAATATGGCGGCTCGACCACGGCGATCCTGGTCAATCTGCCCGGCGAGACCTCGTCCGCGGTGACCTGCCTCGACGGCTACCAGATGGCGCGCCGCGGCCGTGCCGGCGCCGCTCTCGCGATCGCGGCACTCTCCTCCTTCGTCGCCGGCTGCGTCGGCACGCTGCTGATTGTCGCGCTCGGCGTGCCGCTGGCTTCCTGGGCGTTGCGCTTCGGCGCCGAAGACTACTTCGCCCTGATGGTGCTCGGCCTGGTCGCCGCGTCGGTGCTGAGCCATGGCGACATGGTCAAGGCGCTGGCCATGGTCGTGGTCGGCCTGCTGATCGGGCTCGCCGGAACCGATGTGAACTCGGGTGTTGAGCGCTACACCTTCGGCCTTGCGGAGCTCGCCGACGGCATCGGCTTCACCGTGCTTGCGGTCGGCATCTTCGCGATCTCGGAAGTCGTCCTCAATCTGGAGCAGAAGGAGACGCGCGAGGTCTTCACCAAGACGGTCGGCGGCCTGATGCCGAGCTGGCATGATTTGAAAGCCTCCTTCCTGCCGACGCTGCGCGGCACCGCCATCGGCTCCTTCTTCGGCATCCTGCCGGGCACTGGCCCGTCGATCTCGTCCTTTTCCGCCTACATGCTGGAGAAGAAGCTCGCGAAGGATCCGTCCCGCTTCGGCCAGGGCGCGATCGAGGGCGTCGCCGCGCCGGAAGCCGCCAACAACGCCGCCGCGCAGACCGCCTTCATCCCGACGCTCACGCTCGGCATTCCAGGCAGCGCGACGATGGCCCTGATCCTCGGCGCCCTGATCATGAACGGCGTCCAGCCCGGCCCATCGGTGATGACCCGCAATCCCGAACTGTTCTGGGGCGTCATTGCCAGCATGTTCATCGGCAACGCCCTGCTCGTCGCGCTGAACCTGCCGCTCGTCGGACTCTGGGTTCGGCTGCTCAGCATTCCCTATCGCTGGCTGTTCCCGGCGATCGTGATGTTCTGTGCGCTCGGCAACTACAGCCTGAACAACAGCGCGATCGACGTCTACCTCTGCGCGGCGATCGGCGTGCTCGGCTATGTGCTCGCAAAGCTCAAATGCCCGCCCGCGCCGCTGGTTCTCGGCTATGTGCTCGGCCCGATGATGGAAGAGAACCTCCGCAGGGCTCTGCTCCTGTCGGAAGGCGATCTTTCGATGTTCGTTCGCAGCCCGATCAGCCTGACTTTCCTGGTGATCTCGCTGCTGCTGCTCATCAGCATGGCCCTGCCCGCAATCCGCCGCGGCAAAGCCCGCGTCGACCAGGAGGAGGCCGGCGCGATCTGAGCGCGCCGACACGACCCATCCTTCGCAGAACGTCGTTCACCCAGCAGCTGCGCCGGCCCATTCGCCACGCCGGCCAGCCTCGACAACCAAGGACATCCCATGATCGGATTTCGCATCCTCAAGCGCCGCCGCCAGGTCGATGCCGAGCTCGTCGCGCGCTTCCGCACGGTCCCCGTCGCCAATGTCAGCGATTCCATGTCGCGCATGAGCGCCGGCGGGGCTTCGCTGCGGCCGCTGCACCGTGGCGGCGGGATGGCCGGTCCGGCGCTCACCGTGAAGACCCGTCCAGGCGACAATCTGATGCTCCACAAGGCGCTGGACCTCGCCGCCCCCGGTGACGTCATCGTCGTCGATGGCGGCGGCGACCTCACCAACGCGCTGATCGGCGAGCTCATGATCTCCCATGCGCGCATGCGCGGCGTCGCCGGCATCGTGCTCAACGGTGCAGTGCGCGACTGCGCCTGGATCCGGCAAAACGAGCTGCCGATCTTCGCCGCCGGGATCAGCCATCGCGGGCCCTACAAGGACGGCCCCGGCGAGATCAACGTCCCGATCGCCATCGACGGAATGGTGATCGAGCCCGGCGATCTCGTCATCGGCGACGACGACGGCTTTCTGTCCGTCCCCTTCGATCATGCCGAGGAGATCTACCAGGCCGCTTCCCGAAAGCATGCGGCAGAGGAAAAGAAGATGGCGGCGATCGAGCAGGGCAAGGACGATCGCAGCTGGATTGATGCAACGCTCGCGCGCCTGGGCTGCGACATCGAACCCTGATGGCGGCCAGGCGGCTCCCACCCGTCGATGACAATCGCCTGAAACACAGATCGGCCTTGCACCGCCGCGGCCTTCGAGCGGCTACTGGCTACCGCTCGACTCGACCCAGTATCCGGGTCGATAGGGGATCGGCAAAAAACGCTCGTGGAGCTCGCGCATCGTCTCGTCCGGATCGAGGTCACGGAAAAGTTCGGGGTGCAGCCAACGGGCGATGCGCTGAAGCGCCGCGAATTGGTAAGGGCTGTTGTAGAACTGGTGCCAGATCGCATGGATGCGCTGCTCGGCCACGGCCTTGCCCTGCGCGAAGGCCGGACGCCTTGCAAGCGCTTCGAGTTTGCCGCGCGCCATGGCCAGATCGGCACCCGGGCCGAGGCCGACCCAGTTCCCGCCCGGTGCGAGCAGGTTCCAGTTGCCGCCCGTCACGATGACGACGTCGGGATCGCGAGCGATGATCGTTTCGGGGTTGATGGTGCCGAAGGTGCCAGGAAGGAGCTCCGAGCCGAGATTGCGGCCTCCGGCCATCTCGACCATCAGGCCGAAATTCTCCCTTCCGAAACTCATGCAGCAGCCATCGGAATATCCTGGAATGCGATCCACCATCACCAGCGGGCGCTGCAGGTCCGGTATCGCTGCGATCGGCCGGGTCACGCGCGCGATCTGCCCGTTGCGGAAAGCGATCAGGCTTTCGGCCTGCTCTTCGCGGCCGAAGAGCTGCCCCAGAAGCCGCAGCGACGGATCCGTATTCCGAAACGGCGCATGCCGAAAATCAATATAGACGACCGCGATGCCGGCTCGGCCGAGCTTTTCGACAAGCCGGGCGTCCCGGCTCGCGCTTTCGGCTTCCTGGTTCAGGATCAGAACGTCGGGCTGGAGGGCGACCGCCTGTTCGATATCGAAGCTCCCCGCAGCCACGCTGCCGACTTTCGGCAGCCGGCCGGCGTCCGGAAAACCTTCGACATAGGCGCGGTAGCTGTCCGGATCTGCCTTCTCCAGGTCTTCTCCCCAACCCGCGATGCGTGTGAATGCGGCGCGCCCCTCCAGCGCCGCGATGGCATGGATCTGGCGGCCCTCGCCCAGCAGGGCCCGCCGGACGGGCAGGCGCAGCGCCACCTGCCGGCCGAGGATGTCGGTCACGGTAAAGGACTGGGACCGCGCTGCGCCGACTAGAGCAAGCGAGGCGCCGAAGGCCATGGTACCGAGCAGTCCCCGGCGCGACAGACCGCGCGGTGCCATTACAGATCCATCGACATGGAGACCAGATAGGTCCGCGGTGCGCCGAGCGTGAACGTGCCGAAGGAGGCCGCGCCGGCCCAGTATTTGGCGTCGGTCGCGTTCACCACATTGGCGCGGAAGGTCGTCTTGCGGCCGGCGATGTCCGTCGCGTAGCGCAGTCCAAGATCGAGGCGCGTCCAGTCCGGCAGCGACTGCGTGTTCGCCGCATCGACGAACTGTTTGCCGGTGTGGATCACCGCGGCGTTGAGGGTCAGGCCCTTGATCCAGGGCAGGTCCCATTCCGCACCGAGATTGAGCTGGACGCGAGGCACGCCGATGGGCGTATGGCCGATATTGGCGGCGGCGGCGGCCCGTGTGAGTTCGCCGTCCAACAGCGTCGCGCCGCCGAGCAGGCGCAGCTGCGGCGTCACCTGGCCGAACGTCGTGAACTCGAGGCCCCTGACCCGCTGCTCCCCGGATTCGGAGAAGCGGCGCGCCGGGCTGAGCTCACCCACGGGGCGCGTGATCTGGAAGGCTGCGAGCGAGCCGCCGAAGCCGTTGACGTCGAGCTTCACGCCCGCCTCGATCTGCTTGGCGACATAGGGCGCAAGGATCTCTCCCGCATTCGTGGCTGTCGCCGGCGCAATGTCGCCGCGGCTCAGCCCCTCGACATAATTGCCGTAGAAGGAGACATGCTCCCACGGCTTCACCACGAGGCCGGCGAAAGGCGTCGTCGCGCTCTTGTCGTAGGCAGAGGCGAAGGTGCCGACATTGGAGAGGTAGTTGTGCGCCTTGATGGTCTGCCGTCGCAGACCGACCGTCAGCAGGATGCGATCGTCCAGCGCCGACAGCACATCCGCCGCCGAAAGCCCCGTCAGCGTGCTGTCGGACAGGCGCGGGCGGGACCCGATGCGCAGGGGCGCGATCGCTGGAACGCCGACCGGATTGTAGAGATTCGAGACATATGATCCGCGCGCCGCGGCGAACTCACGGGACGTCTCCTCGACATAGCGGGACAGCTGCAACGTCACGGCGTGGCGGATGAAGCCGGTCTCGAACTTGGCTCGGATGCCGCCCTCATAGGTCTGGCGATCGACCCCCAGCCCGTAGAATTGCGGGGCGGTGCTGGTCGTGCCGAAGGCGCTGGTGACCGTCGGGGCCGAGGCAAAGTAACGCTCGACGCCGGTGTGCGAGCCACCCGCGCTGCCGAAGACGGTGACCCGATCGGTCAGGTCATATTCCATGCGCAGCAGGCCGCCGCGATCGTCGACATCCGAATACTCCCAGGGCTGGGTGACGTTGCGCCGTCCGTCCGGCGCCTTGGGGACGGGCACTCCCGCGGCCATGAAGAAAGGGCGGGACGGAGCATTGAAGCGGTCGGTCTGGACGACGCCGTAAGCCCAGGCGCGGAAGCGCTCGCCCTGATAGTCGAGCGCGAGCGCGCCAACGCCCGCCTGCTCCTTCTGATGGTCGACGGCCGTCCTGCCGTCGTTCAGGCTGGTGACGAATCGCACGCCCCATTCCCGGTTGGCGCCGAAGCGTCGGGCGAGATCGAGCTGCCCGCCGAACCGGGCATTCGAGCCATAGTTCACCGTATAGCGCGTCAGATCCCCACCCGCCCGCTTGGGAACGACGTTGACGACGCCGCCGATGCCGCCATTGGGCGCGACGCCGGTCATGGCGGCCGAGGGACCCTTCAGCACTTCGATCCGCTCGGCATAGTCCGAGAACACGCGGAAACTGGGGGCGACGCCGTAGACGCCGTCGAAGGCGAACTCGCCGCTTGTGCCCTCGTTGAAGGGAAAGCCGCGGATATAGAGCGAGTCGAAGGGCGCGTTCGTCCCCTGCGTCGCGCGCACGGACGGGTCGAGTGCGAGCGCCTCGGAGGCCGTCCGCGCCTGCCGGTCGCGGACGAACTGCTCGGTATAGCTGGTGACGCTGAAGGGGGCCTTCCCGGTGTCGGTGTCGCCGAGCACGCCGAGGCGCGCGCCGGTCGCCACCTGGCCGCCGGCATAGGCCGGCGCGACGCCCTTGCCGCCGGCGCCTTCCACCACGATCTCGTCGAGCTGGACCTGGCTGGTGGCCTGCTGCGCCGCCGCCGGTCCGCAGGCCAGCGAGAAGCCGGCCAGGATCGCCGCTGCGGCACAGGCCGTTGCTTCCGGCCGGCGAACTCGGTCGTGGGGGACCGATGCAACCAAGGGCGAATTCGACGTCATACGAACCCCATGCTTCCAATTTAACCGACGATGGCGAGGTCCTTGGTTGTTTTTTGATATTTCTGTCAACGATCTCGGAATAATCAGATCAGAAACGGGGGCTTATGTTGCCTGAATACATCGCTACATTGGAATTAGTCGAATTAGTATATCAAGTTTGTACGGATAAATACTTTATATCACTTGATATGTTTCGAGATTCTGGAGCGTCAAGCGGCCCCCGTCATCTGCAGAAAACGCTCGGATCTGCTCTCGGAGCCATTCGGACCGCAGTTGTATGGCTCGCCTGAGCACCGGTTCACCCGACCGGAGCGAAAGTTCGGCGAAACTATCGCTTTTCGCCGATGTGATCTGCCCTGATGATCGCATCATGAGACATGGACGGCCGACCACTATAGGGATTCTTGCCGATGATTTCTCCAGCACCGCGGATGGTGCCGCTCCCTTCGTCATGCGCGGCATGCCGGCCGCGATCGGCCGCTTGCGCCGGCCGAAACTGGACTATCCGGTGATCGCAGCCGATAGCCGCGCCCGCTCGCTGTCGGCGCCCGAGGCTGCCGAGCGAGCAGCGATCGCCGGCGGGTGGCCGCTGCTCCTGGCTATGAAAGCAGGTGGGTTTGGCGACGACGAGACCTTGCGTCGCGCCGCCGCCCGGCTGCGCCGAGAGTTGCCATAAGGACTTCGAGAAACCGCATGACCAAACCCGCGCCTCTCGCGATCACCATGGGCGATGCCTCAGGGATCGGCCCCGAAATCGTCGCCAAGACCTTGGCGAAGGGCGACGAACACGCCGTCATTTATGGCAGCGTCGTGGTGATGGAGGACATCGTCCGCCGGCTCGGTCTTGGGCTCGAGGTCAGGCAGATCGACGGCCCCGGTGCCGGTGAGCCGAAGGCCGGCTGCATCGAGGTGGTCGAGGTTACGCGGATCACTGAACCGCCGCCCTTGGGCGCAATCAGCGCGATCTCCGGTCAGGCCGCCTTCGATGCGATCGTGGCTGCGATTGCCGCTGCCAAATCGGGGGCGGTCGCCGGCATCGTGACGGCGCCGATCCACAAGGAGGCGATGTCGCGGGCCGGGATCAAATACCCCGGCCACACCGAGATCCTGGCAGACCATGGCGGGGCGGAGCGCGTGGCGATGATGCTCGCCAACGATGACATCCGCACCGTACTGGTCACGATCCACACATCCTTGAGGACCGCGATCGACCAGGCCGATTTCGCCGCTCAGATGTCGGCAATCCGGCTCGCTCACGAGGGCGGCCTCGCGCTCGGCATTCCGTCGCCGCGGGTCGCCGTCGCCGGGCTCAATCCGCATGCCGGCGAGGGCGGACTTTTCGGCGACGAGGAAATCCGCATCATCGCGCCGGCGATCGCGGCTGCCCGCGCCGAGGGGATTGATGCCAGCGGGCCCTGGCCCGGCGACACAGTCTTCATGCAGGCCCGCAATGGCCGCTTCGACGTCGTCGTGGCGCAATACCATGACCAGGGCCTGATCCCGGTGAAGTATCTCGGCCTGGAAAAGGGCGTGAACATCACGCTGGGCCTGCCATTCGTCCGCACCAGCCCCGACCACGGCACCGCCTTCGACATCGCCGGGCGCGGCATCGCCGACCCAGCCTCTCTCGAAACCGCCTTGGCCTATGCGCGGCGCCTCGTCGCCGCGCGGGCAATCAGCCATCCTTGAAAGGCCGCGCCATGGGACTTCGCTTCATCTTCATGCTGACGCGCAACGACCGCACGGTCGAGGACGCCGCGCAGCAACTGCAGACGGCACTCGGTCTCGGCGTCCGCCATATCGGCTTCAAGGATATCGGCTTGCCGATCGCGCAACTCAAGGCGCTGAACGCGGCGATCAAGGCCGGCGGGGCGACATCCTATCTCGAGGTCGTCTCATTGGACCGCGAGAGCGAGATCGCCTCGGCCAGGGCGGCGCTCGAGATCGGCGTCGACGTCCTGCTCGGCGGCACACGGGCCGATGACGTCCTGCCGGTCGTCGCCGGCGCCCCGGTCCAGTATTGCCCCTTCCCCGGACGGATCGCCGGGCATCCGAGCGTCCTTGAAGGCAGCATCGACGAGATCGCCGAAAGCGCGACGGCGCTTGCCGCCCGTGCCGGCGTGCATGGGCTCGATCTTCTGGCCTATCGCTCCAAGGAAGATGCGCCGGCCCTGATGAAGGCCGTCTGCTCAGCCGTCTCGAAGCCGGTCTACATCGCGGGCTCGATCGACACGCCCGAGCGCATCGCCATCGTCAAGGAGTGCGGGGCCGCCGGCTTCACCATCGGCACCGCCGCGCTCGACGGCAAATATCCGGCCGACAGCATGAGCGTGCCGGATCAGCTCTCCGCCATCATTCGCGATGTGGCGCGGCTGAACAACCACCTCTCGCCCTTCAGCAAAAGCAACCTATCCGCCTCGTTCTCGGGCTTGCCGGCGTCCGGCTCTGCGGTGATCTCGGGCGAGATCAACGGCATGCAGATCAGGCTCGCCCGGTTCGCCGGCCAGTCGGCATGGAATTTCGAGCTCCACGACGACAAGCTCGTCTTCGTTCACAAGGGGACATTGCTGATGACATTCCGCGACCGTGAGGAGACGATCGAGGAGGGCGAGTTCATCGTCGTTCCTCACGGGGTCGAGCATCGGACCGTCGGTATCGGGGGGATGTGCGAGGCGGTCGTAATCGGGGCGGGCGTGGGCGCGTAAAAAAGCCCTAAGCCGAGGATCAACGCTTCCCCGCCAATGAGACGCGGCCGAGCGCAGGGACCCTATGCGCATCAGCGTCACCGCTCGCCGCTCGACCGTCCCGCGCGGCTGCCCCTTGACTGATTGCAGGCGCCCACTCGTCGGGAAGTCATTTGCCGCGCTGAGGGCGGCGAGGGCCTTCGAGAAGGCAGATCCGACGCCGATAGCCCCTCGGTTCCGCGCTCTAAACTCGCCATTAACTCCGGTCGGTAATTTGTCGAAGCAGTAGTGGCTTCGCGCGGGCTGTAATCGCCGCAGCCCAAAGGTGGCAACCATGCGGCTGATCGTCGGCACAATCATCGTCTTCGTCTGCGTCTTCGGCAGTTACGCAGCCATGGGCGGCCATCTCGAGGTGCTTTGGCAGCCTTTCGAGTTCGTCATCATCCTCGGTGCGGCGATCGGCGCCTTCATCATCGGCAACCCCGGGCCGGTCCTCAAGGCCGTGCCCTCGATGTTCGGCACGATCTTCAAAGGCCCCAAATATAAGCGGGAATGCTATGTCGAGCTGCTCGGGATGCAATATTCGCTCTACAAGCTCGTGAAGCAGAAAGGCATGCTCGCCGTCGAGGAGCATATTGAAAATCCGCACAACTCCTCGCTGTTCAACGCCTTCCCGACTTTCGCCGCCAACCATCACGCGGTCGAGTTCGTCTGCGACTACATGCGCATGCTGACGATGGGCGCCAACAACGTCCACGAGATCGACGCCCTCATGGACGAGGAGCTGGAGACGCACCACCAGGAGCAGGAGCGCGTCGTTGCGGCCATGCAATCGCTCGCCGACGGAACGCCGGCCCTCGGCATCGTCGCCGCCGTGCTGGGCGTGATCAAGACGATGGGTGCGATCAAGGAGCCGCCGGAGGTGCTGGGCCACCTGATCGGCGGCGCGCTCGTCGGCACCTTCTTCGGCGTCTTCGTCGCTTATGGGTTCTTCGCGCCTATGGCCGCGTCGCTCAAGGCCACCTTCGAGGCCGAAGCCAAATACTACCTGTCGCTCAAGGCTGGACTGCTCGCCCATATCGCCGGCCAGCCGCCGGTCATGGCGGTGGAGTTCGCCCGCAAGGCGCTGATGACCGACGTTCGCCCGACCTTCGCCGAAGTCGAAGCGGCAACCGCCAACTCGCCCGCCTAGATCTGACCTAAAGCCGAGCAGGAATCGATGGCCGAGCCGAACCAGACGATCATCATCAAGAAGATCAAGAAGGCCGCCCATGGCCATCATGGCGGGGCCTGGAAGATCGCCTATGCGGACTTCGTGACCGCCATGATGGCGTTCTTTCTGCTGATGTGGCTGATCAGCATGACGACGCAGGAGCAGAAAGTCGGCCTGGCGGAATATTTCGCGCCGTCGGCTCTGAGCCCCAGCACCAGTGGCGCTGGCGGGATCCTGTGGGGAACCGCCCTTGACAGTTCGGGCAACAAATCCTCGGCGCCGCGCGACACCGCCAAGCGTGTTGCCGGCCAGGAGGAAGCGCGCCGGTCAAGCCCGGGCCGCAGCGACCGTGAGGTCAGCCGCCCGGCTGCCGACGAGCAGGCCAACCACAGCGCCATCGCCAGCATCCGGCAGGCCCTCCAGAAGATGCCGGAAATCGCCGAGATGTCGCGCAACATCGTGATCGAGCAGACCAAGGAGGGGGTGAACGTGTCCCTCGTGGACGACTCCGGCCGCTCCATGTTCCCGGAGGGCTCGGTCCGCCCCTACGACCGCACCCGCGCTGTCCTGGAGGCGCTCGCGCCCACGCTGCGCCAGCTTCCCAACCGCCTGTCCGTCACCGGCCACACGGCCGCGCCACGCCCGGGCTCGGCAGCGGCCGCCGAGCCCTGGAGCCTCACCACCGGACGCGCGCTCGCCGTTCGCGAAGTCCTGTCGGGCGCCGGGTTTCCCAATGACCGCTTCGCATCCGTGACGGGCCGCGCGGACACCGAGCCGGCCTTCCCGGACAACCCCTACATCGCGCCGAACCGACGGGTGACGATCACGCTGCTCAATGCGGAGCCGCCGCTGCCCCCGAACCTCTTTCGCTGACGCCGGCACGCCTGGCTTGCCGCTGAGCCCGTTCGAGAGCGGGCCGGGCGGCCGACACAATGCCGCTGGCCGAACACCGCGCCGTGTCATTGCGTCGAAGACGTCAATGTGCTGCGCGAAGGCGTGCCCGTCCTGCAGGACGTGACGGATGGCGGCGGCACCTCCGCTGCTTCGGTAATTTCGATTAGTCTAGAAATACAGATTGACTCCCTGCTTTATGCAGAGCACGCTGCCGGCATGATCTTGGACCAGGCAGCCAGCCGCCTCGAAGCCCTCGGCAATCCAACACGGCTCCGCATCTACCGGAGCCTCGTCCGCGCGGGTTCCCAAGGCTCCCCTGTGGGCAGGTTGAAAGCCAGCCTGGGCATCCCTTCTTCAACCCTGTCGCACCACCTGAAGACGCTCCTGGCGGTCGAACTGGTGACGCAGGAGCGACAGGCGACAACGCTGGTGTGCCGTGCCAACTACGAGGTCATGCATGAGTTGGTGGGCTTCCTCGTCGAGGAATGCTGCGCTGATGCCAGTTGCGGCAGCGCAGCCGGCAATGACGCTGCCGCGTAGAATCGGGCCTTTTATTTCTGTATCTCTGGAAGGATCGAGATGATGGAGAACAAGGTGAACTCGGTGGCCATCATCGGCGCCGGCCCGGTGGGCCTCGCGGCAGCGGCGCACGCTTTGGAACGCGGCCTCCGACCGATCATTCTGGAGGCCGGTCCCGAGGTCGGACATGCGGTCGCGCAGTGGTCCCATGTCCAGCTGTTCTCGCCATGGAGCTTCAACGTCGACAAGGCGGCTGGGCGTCTCCTCGCCGCGGCGGGTTGGAAGGCACCTGAGCCCGGCGCCTACCCGACAGGCGGCGAGCTTCGGGACTTGTACCTGAAGCCACTCGCAGCCCTGACGCCCCTGCGAGACCACCTTCGGACGGGTGCCAAGGTCATCGGCATCAGTCGCCTCGGCTTCGACAAGGTGAAGACCAAAGGGCGGGACGGGGCGCCCTTCGAAGTTCGATATCAGGCCGACGGCGGAACCATGACGCTGACGGCAGATGCGGTCATCGACACCAGCGGGACATGGTCGTCGCCAAACCCTGCGGGCGGAAACGGCCTTCGCGCGATCGGCGAAGACGCCGTCGCCCATCGCGTTCAGTATGGAATGCCTGACGTCATCGGCCGTGACAGGGCGCGATACGAGCAGCGGACGGTCGCGGTCCTCGGTGCAGGGCATTCCGCCATCGGGACCTTGCTCTCCCTCTCACAGCTCGCCCAGCAGGCACCCGGAACCCGTCTTGTCTGGCTGGTGCGGGGCACAGACCCGTCGAAGTCCTTCGGAGGCGGCGCCAACGACGCCCTGTCGTCCCGGGGCGAACTCGGGCAAGCCTTCGCGAAGATCGTGAGCGACGGCGGGGTTCAGGTCGAAACGGGGTTCAGCGTCACCCACCTTGGCGAGACCGGGGGCAAGCTCCGGATCGGCGCCGGGTCCGGCTGTTGCGGAAGGCATGTACTCGTCGACGAGTTGGTGGTCAGCACGGGCTTCCGGCCCGACCTCGGTCTCCTCTCGGAGCTGAGGACATCGCTGGACCCGGCCCTTGAGTGCCCCCCGGCTTTGGCCCCGCTGATCGACCCCAATGAGCACAGCTGCGGTACCGTGCGTCCTCATGGAGCGGCAGAGTTATGCCAGCCCGAACAGGGGCTCTACATCGCCGGCATGAAATCCTATGGCCGCGCACCGACATTCCTCATGATGACCGGCTACGAGCAAGTCAGGTCGATTATCGCGGAGCTGGCCGGCGACCACGAAGCGGCACGGCGTGTCGAACTTGTCCTGCCCGAGACGGGTGTGTGCAACGTCTCGCGCCCGTCTCAGGGTGCAGGCTGCTGCGGCGGTCCGGCCGCTGCGACGCCTGAGGCCTGCTGCGCCGACGATGCCAAGGCCAAGGCAGCTGGCGCGACAGGTTGCGGCTGCTCTGCGGAGGCCGCGCAGCGCTGATGCCGAGCCTGTCTCTGCCCTTCCAAACATCTTTACGCGGCCGAGGACTGGCACTGATTGCTGGCCTTGGCATCACCCAGGTCATTGGCTACGGAGCGCTCTACTACGCCTTCGCAGTGCTCGCGCCCAAGATGACCGACAGCTTCGGCTGGGCACCGGAATGGACCTATGGCGGCTTTGCCGTTGGGCTCCTGGCAGGAGGGCTGGCGGCTCCCATCGCCGGGCGGCTGATCGACCAGCACGGCACGCGTTTGATGATGACGGTTGGCTCGGCGCTCGCGGGGGTCGCCCTTATTGGCCTCGCCGAGGCGCGGGGACCATTCGGCTACTTCGCAGCGATGATCGCACTCGAGATCGTCTCGACGTTGGTCCTCTATGACGCGGCCTTCACTGCCTTGACACAGGCGCGAGGGACTTCGGCCCGGCGCTCCATCAGCCAGCTTACGCTGATCGGCGGCTTCGCCTCGACGCTGTTCTGGCCACTGACCACCGCGCTCCTGAACGTGCTCGACTGGCGCGACATCTACCGGCTCTATGCGCTTCTCCAGTTCGTCGTGTGCATTCCGTTGCATCTGATGCTGTTGCCGGCACGCGCGCCCCAGACGGTCACCGGAGAGCCGCCGGCCGAAGCTGCGCGGGAGCTGCCGGGCTCATACCTCGACGGGAACGAAAGGCGCGTCGCGTTTTCCATGCTGGCCCTCGCGTTCTCGCTTCAGGGCTTCGTGGTGTCCTCCCTGTCGGTCCATATGCTATCGCTCTTGCAGGGGCTCGGGTTGAGCGCAGCGCTGGCGGTCATTATCGGCGCGATGGTCGGTCCCTCCCAAGTCGCAGGCCGGCTGGTGGAGATGTTGTTTGGCACCTCGCTCGATCCGGTCACGACCGCGTGGACCTCGGCTGCCTTGATGCCGTTCGGGCTGGCTCTGCTGACCTTCGGTAGCACGAGCGCTACACTCGCCGGCCTCTTTGCCATCGCCTACGGCATCAGCATGGGCCTCAGCTCGATAGTGCGTGGCACCGTGCCGCTACGCCTCTTTGGCCCGGCCGGTTATGGAGCTATGCTCGGCAAACTCTCGGCTCCCGGCTTGGTCGTCAAGGCCGCCGCGCCGCTCCTCTTCGCCGTGATGATTGAGCGAGCCGGGCTCCTGCCCAGCACCCTCCTGCTGGTGGTGTTGTCAACGCTCTCGGCGGTCGCATTGTTCGTTTTGGCCGCCAAGGTGAAACGCGTGCAGCCTTGACTTCGAACTATCCTGGAGGGCGGCCCTGACGGCCTCCGGCGGACGCCCTGACGCGGGTGCTGGGAACCCTCCAGCCGGTCTCCCTCGTTGCCCTGCTGGCGACCCTCGTGCTCCTCTTCGGGTTTCAGGGGAGCAAATCCTGGCGCAGCCGGTGGTCATCGGCCTCCTCGCGGTCCCCATCATCATTCAGGTCTACCTCAACGCGGGGCTGGCTTACCGGCTGAGTCGGAAGTTCGGCGTGGCTTGGTGCGTCGCGGCCCCTGCCGCACTGATCGGCGCCAGCCACTTCTTCGAGTTGTCCGTGGCCGCCGCGATCAGCCTCTTCGGACTGAACTCGGGGGCGGCGCTGGCGACGGTCGTCGGTGTGCTCGTCGAGGTGCCGGTCATGCCGTCGGTGGTGCGGATCGTCAAGGCGTCCCGCGGTTGGTATGAGGGAAATGGCGCCTCGATGCCCGTCAAAGGCGGCAAGCTTCGCTGAAGCGATGTCGTCGCGCATGAGGTGGACGCGATTGGCCTCGGCGGCGGGCTAGCTTCTCCGCTCTCGGCCCGAGCCCCGCCGACCGCAACGTCTTCGCAGCAGCAGGGCGTTACGCTGGCCGGCCATGGTCGCGATCATCGGCGCGGCCGGACGAGCGAAGGCCCGGACCGGGGTCGCTGGGCGAGGTCTTGCCTACCAGCGCAGCAGGCGCGGCAGGATGAGGGTCGCGATGGTGGTCGAGATCCCGATCGCCAAGGTGTACCAGGTGGCCATGAACGGCATGGTATCGTCCGGGCAGTGCAGTGCGTAGGCGAGGATGGCGATTCCGGCCGACGCCAGACCTGCGGAGAGCCCGGTCAGGCGGCGATCGACAGGAGCCCCGCGGCGAGCAAGCAGGGCGAAGATGCCGAGCGGGCAAAGCGCCAGCAGCGGCACGATGACGAGGCAGCCGCGCCAGTTGCGGCCGAAGGTCAGGGCGCTCCATTGCTCGACGGGAGCCTGCAGAAGGGCGAGGATGGCCGAAAGCACCACCAGCGCGACCGGCAGTGCGACCAGGACCAGCAGCGGACGGGCCGGCAGGCCGGGCCGCAGGCTGCGCTGGAAGAGGACAAGGGCGATGGCCGCCACGCTTCCGCCAAAGGCAAACTTGGCCAGGACCGGCAGCGTCGTCAGCGCTGTCGCCAGATCCCGCCGCGTGCCCAGCAGCGAAACGACGAGGACCAGCGTCGCCGCCAGCGCCGCTGCGGCGCCCAGCCAGGCGGTGCGCCGCAGCCAGCCCGTGTCGACCGGCCGGCCCGTCGCACTCAGCAGGGAGATCAGATGCTCGGTTTGCATGTCCTGTCGTCCAAGGAGCTCGTGGAGGAATTCGCCGCGAGCCGGCAAAAGGTTACAAGAGGGCCGGCGCCCGGTTTCAGTCGCTGCGGCGGGTGCGGGTGAGAAACCGCGCCATCGCCTTGAGGCCACGATGGATAGCGACCTTCGCCGCCGTCTCGCTCATGCCCGTTTCGCGAGCCGCCTCGGCCACGCTGCCGCCTTGCAGCTTGACCCGGTCGATCAACCTGCGGGTTCGCTCCGGCAGTCCCTCCATCGCCCGCACAAGATCCATCCGCGCGTCGGAGGCCTGGCTCTCCGGGGCGGCGAGTGCGAAGGCCTCGTCATCCAGCGGGAGATGGCCGGAATGCCGGCCGGTGCGGCGCAGGTGATCGACGAGCTTGTAGCGGGCGATGGCGTGCGCCCAGGCCGTGACAGGGCTCGACGGCTCATAGGTGTGACGCGCGAGATGCAGCGCAAGCAGAACCTCCTGCAGCACATCCTCGGCCTCGCTCGGCTCGCTGCGACCGGCCCGCTTCAGCATGTGGCGCAGATAGCCACGCAGGCGCGCTCCGATCACGTCCAGGAACAGCCGATAAGCGGCATTGTCGCCTGCGAGCGCGGCGAGAAAGGCGGGCCTGATCTGGGTTTCGAGGTCTTCGAGCGACAAGGCGGATGAACGGTCCCGGGGAGGCTGATCGCGCCTTACTCCGTGACATGCCGCAGGCAGCCTCACAAGCGCGTGACCGCTGGATGAGTCCGGCCGCGCCGCCCGATAGCGTCGCCCGCGAGCGCTGCGAACCGGCGTGGAGGCAGCGAGATGGGTCGTCGATGGATTCTGGTTCTGGCGGCCCTTCTGGCTCTGGTCGGGCCTGGCTTTGCGCAAGCACCGGATCCGTCCTGCGAGGATGACGGCTGCCTTGTCGAGAGCGGCCGCTACCGGATCCTGCTCCCCGCCAATATTCCAGCGAGCGCCCGGATCGGTGCGATCCTGTTCTTCCACGGCTATGGCGGCTCAGCGCAAGAGGTGGTCTCGGATGCCGCCCTCGCATCGTCGCGCGACGCCTGGGCGCCGCGCTGGTGGCGCCGGACGGCATCGGGCGATCCTGGTCTTTCCCCGGCTCGCCAGCCAGCAGCCGCGACGAATTCGCCTTCGTCGCGCAGGTGCTGGCCGATGTGACGGCACGGTTCCCCATCGACCCGCAACGGATCGTGGCGAGCGGCTTCTCGCAGGGCGGCTCGATGGTCTGGTATCTCGCCTGCCGGATGCCGCAGCGCTTTGCCGCCTTCGCGCCGATCGCCGGCGCCTTCTGGCAGCCCCTGCCGGAATCCTGCGCTTTGCCGCGCCCGCCCTTCATTCATGTCCACGGCCTCGCCGACCGGACGATCCCGCTCGCGGGGCGGTCGCTTCGACAGGGCGTGCGGCAAGGCGACCTGTTCAAGAGCCTTGCCGTGCTGGCGCCGGATGGCTGCACCGCTGCGTGGGAGAACGAGATCCGTCGCGCTGACCCGCCGGGAGGGCTGGCCTGCCGCTGCGCGCGTGGCTGCAGCAGCCCGGCGCTGCTCGAACTCTGCATCCACGCCGGCGGGCATGCCGCCGAGGCAGGCTGGGTCGAGCGGGCTTGGCGCATCGCGATGCAGCCTGGCCCGGCGATCGCCAGACCGGCCCACGAGACGCGGGCCATCACGTCTCCGTGAACCGGTAACCGCAGCGGGGCTGCCAACGATCTTTCCGGCATGGCCGCGGAGGCGGCAGGCTGGGGATGACGATGCGCTGCCAAACGACGAATGCCGCCGGACCGACGGCGCCGGATGCAGACCGGCGCATGCGCGGGGCCGATCTTGTCGCGGCCACGCTTGCGAAGGCCGGTGCGACCCATGCCTTCGGCATTCCCGGCGGCGAGGTTCTGGCCCTGGTCGACGCGCTCGGGCGCGCCGGCATCGCCTTCCGGCTGGCACGCCACGAGAATGCGGCCGGCTTCATGGCGGAAGGTCTCTGGCACGTCACGGGCGCGCTGCCCGTGCTGGTCGCGACGCTCGGCCCCGGCGTCGCCAACGCCGTCAACGTCGTCGCGAACGCCCGGCAGGACCGGGTGCCGCTGATCTTCGTGACCGGCTGCGTCGATGCGGCGCTCGCGGAGAGCTACACCCATCAGGTCTTCGACCATGCCGCCGTGCTGCGCCCCCTGGTGAAGGCGAGCTTTCGTGCCGCACCGGGCACGGAGGCGCTGGTCGTCGCCAAGGCGGTGGCGGTCGCCCGGCGCGGGCGACCGGGGCCGGTGCATATCGACCTGCCCATCTCTGTGGCGGAAGCCACGGTCCAGCCGCGCCCGCAGCCGGCCATGCCGCCGATGCTTGCGAGCGTGCCCGCCGATCTGTCCGCTGCTGCCCGGATGCTGGCCGCCGCGCGCCGGCCGCTGGTGCTCGCGGGGCTCGATCTCGTCGGCAGCAGCGGCGCCGCCGCGCTCGATCGCTTCCTGGCCGCTACCGGCGCGCCGCTGCTCACGACCTATAAGGCCAAGGGCCTTGTTCCGGAGGGCGATCTGCGCGTCGTCGGCGGGGTCGGGTTGTCGCCGAAAGCAGACGCGATCGTGCGCCCGCTGATCGAGGAGGCGGACCTGATCGTGCTCGCGGGCTACGACCCCATCGAGATGCGGCAGGGCTGGCGTGATCCCTGGCCGGCCGACAAGCCGGTCATCGACATCGTCGCCGAGGCGACGGCCCATGGGATGCACGCTGCCAGCCTCGTGCTCGAGGGCGACGTCGGGACGATTCTCGCGCGCCTCGGCGAGGGTCACGCACCCGTCGCCACCTGGGCGGAAGGCGAGCCGGCGTCCGTCCGCGAGCGCTTGCGCGCCGCCTTCGCGGCCCCTGGCGCCTGGGGCCCGCATGCCGTGTTCGAGACGCTGCGAGCCGCGGCGCCGGCGGGCACCGTCGCCGCCGCCGATTCCGGCGCGCACCGCATCCTGCTCAGCCAGATCTGGCACTGCGACGGCCCTGGTCGACTGCTGCAGTCGACGGGGCTGTGCACGATGGGCTGCGCCCTGCCGCTGGCGACGGGCGCTGCGCTCGGCTCGGGGCGGCCGACCTTGTGCTTCGTCGGCGATGCCGGGCTCGAAATGGTGCTCGGCGAACTTTCGACGCTGCGCGACCTCGCCCTGCCGGTCGTGATCGTCGTGCTGGTCGACGAGGCCCTCGGCCTGATTGCGCTGAAGCAGAAGCAGATGGGGCTCGCCCGGGCGGGCGTCGATTTCGGCGCGAGCGATTTTGCGGCGGTCGCCCGCGCCATGGGAGGCCACGGCGCCACGGTTATCGACCGCGCCGAGCTCGCGCAGGAGGCGCGGGCGGCCTTCGCGCGCAAGGGCTTCAGCCTGATCGCCTGCCCGATCGACGCCGCAGCTTACGAGGGCGCGTTCTGATGAACTCCTCCCTGCCCTCCGCCAAGCGGACCCGCGACGCACGGCTCGACCTGTTCCGCGGACTGGCGATGCTGATCATCTTCATCGCGCATGTGCCCTCCAACAGCTGGAACGACTGGATCCCGGCGCGCTTTGGCTTCTCGTCCGGCGCGGAGCTGTTCGTCTTCTGCTCGGGCTTCGCGAGCGCGCTCGCCTTCGGCGGCGTGTTCGTCAAGCGCGGCTGGTGGCTGGGCACGGCGCGCATCCTGTATCGCCTCTGGCAGATCTACTGGGCGCAGATCGGCCTCGTCCTCGCCCTGGTCGCCCTCGCGGCGGCGCTGGATCGCGGGCTCGGCCGGAGCGATCTCGGCGCCCAGTTCGGCCCTTTGCTGAGCGATCCGGCCCGGGCGCTGCTGGGCCTCGCGACCTTGAGCTGGCAGCCCGATTATCTCGACATCCTGCCGATGTATCTCGTCATTCTGGCGCTGGTACCGGCGGTCATGGCGCTGCGGGGCCTGCATCCTGCGCTGCCCTTCGCCCTGAGTGTCACGCTCTATGCGCTCGCCTGGACCGAGGGGCTCAACCTCACCGGCAACCCCTGGACGGGCGCCGGCTGGTTCCTGAACCCGTTTGCCTGGCAGGCGATCTTCTTCCTGGGCTTCTTCGTCGCGATGGGCTGGCTGCCGCTGCCGGGGCTGCGCCGGGCCAGGCTGGTCTGGTCCAGCGCCCTGTGCGTGATCCTCTCGGTGCCGCTGTCCTTCTGGGGCATCCTCGACCGCTGGCCGGAGGCGCAGGCGTTGCGGGACCTGCTGCTGTCGGGCGAGACCGAGAAGACGATCCTGCACCCGCTGCGGATCCTGCACTTCCTCGCCCTCGCCTATCTGGTGCTGAGCCTGATCGAGCCGTGGCGCACCCGGCTCGATCGGGGCATCGGCCACGTTTTCATCGTCATCGGGCGGCAGTCGCTCGCCTGTTTCCTCGCCAGCCTCGTGTTTGCGCGACTGGCCGCGGTCCTTGCCGATATGGCGGGCCGGGACGCGTTCGTCGTGGCTCTGGTCAACCTCGCCGGCCTCGTGGCGATCTTCGCGACGGCGAAGGTTGTCGGCTGGTTCAAAAGCGCGCCCTGGGCGAAGCCGCCACGCCCGCCCGAGAGCGCGGCGCCCACGACGCAAGCGACGGATACCCTGTCGGGGGTTCGGCTCACGGCTGCGTGAAGCAAGTTGAACGACGGTTGATCGCGCCGCTGCGAATTCACCGATGGGACGCCCTCCAGGGTGTCGGCAAGGAGCCCATCACCATGTTCGAAGACCTCTCCGGTGACCGCATCAGTGTCGCCAACGAAGCCGCTCGGCTCGGCTGGAACGACACGCTCGAGGCGCTGATGGCCCATGCGGCGGCGACGCCGGAGCATCTCGGGCGGACGCTCGCCGCCGACCCCGATTTCGCCCTCGCCCATGCGGCGAAGGGATTGATGCTGCTGACCCTCGCGCGGGCCGAGCTGACAGGACCCGCACGGCATTGCCTTGACCACGCCCGGATGGCGATGGCCCAGCGCGAGATCACGCCGCGCGAACTCCGCGTAGTCGAAGCGCTCGAACTCTGGCTCGGCGACAAGCCCCGGCTGGCGGCCCTCAAGCTCGAAAGCATCCTCGAGACCCATCCGCGCGACGTGCTGGCGCTGAAGCTCTCGCACGCCATCCGCTTCATGCTGGGCGACCAGGCGGAGATGCTGGCGAAGCTCGAAGCCGTCGCCCCGCATTTCGACGATCGGCATCCCCTCGCCGGCTATGTCTCGGGCTGCCACGCCTTCGCGCTGGAGGAGCGGGGCTTCTATGCCGAGGCGGAACGCAAGGGGCGCCGCGCCGTCGAGCTCGCGCCGCGGGATGCCTGGGGGCGCCATGCGGTGGCGCATGTGCTGGAGATGACGGGGCGCGTCGATGACGGCATCGCCTGGCTCGACGATGGACGCCATTGGGCCCACGCCAACAATTTCCGCTTCCACATGGTCTGGCATCTGGCCCTGTTCCGCCTGGAACGCGGCGAGACGCGCGAGGTCCTGCGCCTCTACGACGACGGCATCCGGGCCGAGCGAACCGACGACTATCGCGACATCGCCAATGGCGCGGCGCTGCTGGCGCGGCTGAGCTATGCCGGCGTCGATGTCGGGACGCGGTGGGACGAGCTCGCCGACCTCGCCGGCAAGCGCGTCACCGATGGACGGCTCGTCTTCGCCGATCTGCACTATGCCGTCGCGCTGCTGGGCGCTGGCCGAGCCGACATGGCCGGAGCGATCGCCGACCATCTCGCCCAGGACGGCCTCGTGCATCGCAGCGTCGAGCGCCGCGAGGCCAGCCGCAGCGGCGCACTCGCCGCCTATGGGCTGGTGGCGTTCCAGGCGGGCGACTACCAGGAAGCCGCGAGGCTTCTCGGCGCCGCCCGCAGCGGCCTCATCTCGATCGGCGGCAGCCATGCCCAACGCGACCTGTTCGAGCAGGCCTATATCGAAAGCCTCGTCCGGTCAGGCGCGCATGACCGCGCGGCCCATATCCTGACGGAGAGGCTGGCACGGCGCGGCGGCGACAATCTCTTCGCCAGCCGGCGGCTTGCACGGCTGCGCGCCGGGCAGACCGGCCGGGTCGCCGCGCTTGGCGTCGCCGCGACCCCGCTCGCCCTCGCCCACTGACGTTTCGAGACCGCCCCGGGCGGGAGCCCGGGCGCTGCCGCCTGCCACGACCTGCACCAGAGGAGAAACCAGCCATGACAATGCAGACCGACACCATGACGCGAGCCTTTGCGCTGCCTTCCGCCCGCACGGTCGTGAACCTCGCGATCGGCGGCTTCGCCGGACTCGGCTTCTGGGAGCTGTTCGCCGCCGTTCCCACTGCCTGGTTCGCCGAATATCCGCTCGAGCCGCCGGAGCTGGTGAAGTCGCTCTTCGCCCATCAGTTCGGCCTGTCGCTGTCGACGCCGGTCGCGAAGCTGCTGCACTTCACCACCGGCTTCCTGTTCTATCCGCTGGGCTACTGGCTGCTGACGCGCTGGGTGAAGAGCTTCGGCATGCCGGCCGATGGCTGGATCTGGGGCGTGATCACCTATTTCATCGCGCTGGGCTTCTTTGCCCCGCTGGCGGGCCAGCACTTCCTGCTCAACGACGTCCCGCGCCTGTCCTTCATGAGCCTCGTCGGCCATGCCATCTATGGCTGGCTCGCTGCCTATGTCTTCGAGGCGTTCGAGGCGAAGGAGATGAGGCGGTGAGCGCCCTCTTGCCCCTGAACCGCCGCGGCCTGCTGCTGGGCGCGGCGGCCGCCGGCTTCGCAGGACAGGCGCGCGCCATGGGCGGGCCCCTGCCCAAGACCATCCCCGTCAACACGTTGGGCTCGACCCAAGGCGTCGCCATTCGCGGCTTCGATCCCGTCGCCTATGTCCGCGAGGGTGTGCCCCGACGGGGGCTTCCCGAACACAGCATCGTCCGCGACGAGGCCCTCTGGTGCTTTGCGAGCGCCGAGAACAAGGCGCTCTTCGCGGCCGATCCGTTGCGCTATCTGCCGGCTTTCGGCGGCTTCTGCGCCTATGGCACCTCCCGGGGCTATCTGGTCAAGACCGAGCCCGAGGCCTGGAGCGTCGTGTCCGGTCGGCTCTATCTGAACTACGATCTCGGCACGCGGGCGACCTGGCTCCGTGACACGGCGACCTATATCGCCCGGGCAGAGCGGCTCTGGCCGACGCTGGGCCAGCGCGACATCCGCTGACCGCCGTGCTGCCGGACGGCCAGTCGCAGGCACGATGTCCGCCGGCCAACCTCGCAGCCGGTCTGGACGGCGGCGAAGGGCTCAGGCGGCGGGATAGTTCGACGGGAACAGCGCACGGCGCGCCTCCTCGTCGATCGTGGTCTTGAAGCTGTGGCCGGTACCCACCGCTTTGGCCCGTGCCACGGCGGGACGCCGCTCGACGGCGGCGAACCAGCGTTCGAGATGGGGAAAGCCCGCCAGAGGCCGTTCCGGCGTCGCCAGCACCCGCGCCGCGCGGCCGAGCCAGCCCCAGGCCGACATGTCAGCGACGGTGAAGGTCTCGCCGACGATGAACTCCCGGCCCGCCAGATGATCGTCGAGCACCTTGTAGTGGCGTTCGATCTCGCGGCGATAGCGGTTGATCGCATAAGGCAGAGGCTCCGGCGCCGCATGCTGGAAATGCACCGCCTGGCCGGAGAAGGGCCCCAGGCCCGAGGCAATGAACAGCAGCCAGGAGAGCAACTCCGGACGGTCTTCGGGCTCGCCGAGGAAAAGGCCGGTCTTCTCGGCAAGATAGAGCAGGATCGCGGTCGAATCGAAGACGCGGGCCTCCCTGCCGCCCGGCCCCTCGGTATCCACGATCGCCGGAACCTTGCCGTTGGGATTGATCGCCCGGAAAGCCGGCGCGTGCTGCTCGCCCTTGCTCGTATCGACCGGGATCACCTCATAGGGCAGGCCGCTCTCCTCGAGGAACAGCGAGACCTTCGCCGGGTTCGGCGTCGGGTGAAAATAGAAGCGGATCATGCGGCACCTCGTTGTGCGGTGGAGGATGAGCGGGACGCCAGCAACACGCCGGCGACGATCACGGCTGTGGCAAGGGCGTCCGACCAGGTCGGAGTCTCGCCGAGCACGGGATAGGCCAGAACGGCGGCCATGGCCGGCACCAGCGCAATGACGGCGCTCGCCGCCGCCGGTCCGAGCGCCGCGATGGCCCGGTTGAATGCCACGATGGACACGCCGCCCATCAGCACGCCCTGGTAGACCACCTGGATTGCGATCTCGCCCGGCGCGGCGAGAGACAGCCGGCTGAGCCCGAAAAGAAGGTAGATCGGCAGGAGCAGCGCAGCCGACCAGAAGCAGATCAGGGCCGCCGACTGCAGCGGCGTCAGGGTGCTGCGCCGAAACAGCAGCGTGTAGATCGCCCACAGCGCCGCCGCGGCGACCAACGCCATGAGGCCGGCTGGGTCCAGCGCGGCACCGTTCGGACCGGCGACGATGAGCCAGCACAGCCCCGCGAGAATTGCGGCATAACCGCCCCAGCGGATCATCCCCTGGCGCTGCCGGAGCAGGACGGCGCCCAGAATGCCGGCCCAGACCGGCATCAAGGTTGGGGCGATCGCAGCAGCCCTGGCAGCCGATGTGCGCTGAAGTCCGAAGGCGATCAGCAGCACGAAAGGCGCGCCCCAGAGCAACATGAACAGCAGGCCCTCGCGCCAGGCCCTGCCCGGCAACCGGTTGCGTCCTGCCAGCAGGACCGGAGACAGCAGGACCGCACCGATGCCGAAACGCAGCATCGCCACGTCCCATGCGGAGAGGTCCCGCGTCACGCTGAACCGCGTCACCACGAACCAGCCCGAGAAGATCAGGACGGACAGGCTGGCCCAGGCCAATCCCGATAGCCGTCGCATCCGCCGGCCGCGGATGCCCGGATCGAGGAGCCCTGCATCCGCAGTCACGATCTCGGCGGTCACGATCTCGGCGGTCTTGCGCGCTGCCATGGTGGTCGGCCTTCGGGCTCGCGCAAGCTCCCCCACTCCGGCGGGACCAACTCGCTTGCCTCCTGATGAGATTCTAGATCATATGTTCTAAAATGAACTGTGTCACCTGCTTCATCGGCGGCCTCGCTTCTTCCGGTGCCAGGCCGAGGCGCCTCTCGCGACGGGCGCTGCGCAGCTGGGTGCCCGCTCCCACGCGGAGAGCCGTCGCGATAGGATTGCGGCAGAGCGAGATCGTGCCGGTCGCTGACCGGGCAGGTTGAGGATGCGATGGCCAGACCGAGGGAATTCGACGAGGAGGCCGTGCTCGACGCGGCGATCGGCTGCTTCTGGTCCCGCGGCTATGAATCGACCTCGGTCCGCGACCTCGCGACGCAGATGGGCATCACCGGGGCCAGCCTCTACAATGCCTTCGGCGACAAGCGCTCCCTCTACGAAACGTCGCTGCGGGCTTATGTCGAGCGGCGTTTGATCGACCGTATCCGTCGCTGCGAGACACTGCCGCCCCGTCAGGCAATCGCGCAGTTCCTTGGCGAGGTCGTCCAGCATTCGGTGACCGACGCCGACTGCAAGGGCTGCATGCTGATCAATGCCGCAGTCGCGGGCATTCCCGAGGATCCCGCCTTGCGCGCCCTCGTGACCGCCGCGCTCGGCGAGATCGAGAGCTTCTTCAGACGCATGGCCGAGCACGGGCAGCGGGACGGGTCGATCGCCATGCGAAGCACGGCGGACGATATCGCGCGCCATCTGCTCGGTGTCCTGATCGGGGTGCGGGTGCTGGCAAGATCGCGACCCGAGCCCGCCCTGCTGAACGGCATCGTGCAAACCGCCCTGACCGCGCTCGAAGACCCGGCCAGGCGCAGGGAATGACCCGGGCGGCGGGGCCGCCGCGTCGCCCCACTGCAGCAATCAGCCGGCGCCAGCGCGACCGGGAGATGCTGGACGAAAGCTGAGGGCCGGCTTCGGGCTACGCGCTCACGCGGAGATGATCGCGGAACCGGTCGCGGGTCTTCGCGTCTGCCAGCGCGACGCTCCCGCCTTTTCGTCAGGATAGCCGCGCCAGGCGCGCTTTCACCTCCGACAGCTCCCGCTCCAGCGCCACGATCCGCTCATCGCGAAGGGCGAGCGCCTGGGCGACATCCTGCGCCTCGAACCGTTGCGGGATATGCTGGGGGCAGTTGAAATCGAAGGTCTCGACGTCGAAGACCAGCGCGCGCTCGGGGCGGGCCCGTCTGCTGCGCCGCGCCGGACTATCTCGCGGCCCGCGGGCGTCCGGACCATCCGCAGGCGCTGCAGGGCCACGACTGCATCGGCTTCGAAGGCGCGTTTTCCGGCCGGGAATGGCCTTTCCTGATCGCGGGCGAGCGGCGCAGCGTCAGCGTCGCGCCGCGGCTCATCGTCAACACCGCCGAAGCGGCCGTCGACGCCGCCATGGCCGGCTCGGGCATCACCCGGGTGCTGTCCTATCAGGCGGCGGAGGCGGTTCGGCTGGGCCGCCTCGAAACGGTGCTGGAGCCCTTCGCGCTGCCAGCCTGGCCGGTCCAGCTGGTGCATGCCATGCGCGGGCTCGCGCCCCAGAAGCTCAAGCTCTTCATGGATTTCGCAGCTCCGCGCTTGCGCGCGAGGCTGATGGCTCACCGCTGATACGGGCTGCCGCAACCTTCCGCCATCCGCACTTGCCGTTCGGCGGGGCCTGCAACCGGCCCTCCACCGCGTGCCGCATGGATGTGCCTGCCGCGATCTCCCGCTTTCAGCGGCAGATGGCGAGCTTGACCGGGTCGGCCTCCGCAGGCAGATAACTGCCGAGCGCACGGCACGTATCCCTGATGCAGATCTGCCAATCCGCCGTGGCCCCGGACCGCCGCATGACCACCTCGCGGAGCGCCGGCAGATCGGGATGCCATCGCCAGAACCCGTCGATCAACTTGGCGCCATCCGGCGGATCCATGCCGGCACCCGACCCCTCGATCCGTGCTTCCGTGAGCGCAAGGCCATCCGGAGTCTCGCGCCAGGTCTCCTGCCAGAGCGTCTTCTGCACGGAATGACGCCAGCTCAAGGTAATCTCGGGGCTCCCGAACGAGACGGCTATCGCGCCGGCGAGCAGACAAATGCTCATACGGCCGCTGGCGCCGCGCTGCGCGCGCGCCAGAGATGCTGGCCGATGACGACTGCCGCGATGGCGAAGCCGATCTCGTCCGTAATCGGCAAGGCGAGCACCAGCGACAACACCCCCAACGTCGCCAGGGCGCGTTCCCACATCGCCATCTCGCGCCGCATGAAGCCGATCGTGGCGGAGCCCCACAGCACGATCGCCAGCAACGCCTTGAAGATGATGTAGGCAGCGGCCAGCGCATAAGCCCCACCCGAAAGGCCCTCCTGAGGCTGCAGCATCAGGGCCGGGTCGTAGACCGCCATATAGGGGATGACGAAGCCCGGCATCGCGATCTTGAGCGCCTGGAAGCCGATCTTGAACCCCGATTCCTTGGCGATCGGCGCCGCCGCGAAGGCGGCCAGCGCGACCGGGGGCGTCAGGTCCGCCATGATGCCGAAATAGAAGACGAACATGTGGCTGACGATGAGCGGAACGCCGAGCTTGAGCAGGATCGGCGCCGCCAGGGACGAGGTGATGATGTAGTTCGGGATCGTCGGGATGCCCATGCCGAGGACCAGGCTGACGATCATGGCCAGGACCAGCGCGAGGAACAGCGAATCCTGGCCGACCGCGACAACCGCATTTCCGAAGACGGTACCGATCCCGGTCAGCGTCATCGTCCCGATGACGATGCCCACGACGGCACAGGCGATGCCGACGGGGATCGCCTGCCGCGCACCATCCGCCAGCGCCTCACGGCAGGCCGCGACGGTTTCCGCGCCACCCTTCGTCCGCAGGTTCGCAAGGATCAGCACCACGACCAGCGCGACGATGACGAGGATGCCGTACCAGAAGAACAGGCCGCAGAGCAGGCCGAGGCCGACCCAGAAGAGGACGCGAACCGCCAGCGCCCCGACTCCCAGCATCAGCGACCCGCCGAGGATGAGCACCACCGTCAGCGCCAGGCCGACCGAGCCGGAGAACAGCGGCGTGTATCCGGCGAAGAGCAGGTAGACCAGCACCGCCAGCGGCAGGATGAGGTACCACTTCTCGGCGAGGGCCTTGCCTGCGCTGGGCAGGGCCGAGCGCGGCATGCCGACCAGGCCGCGCTTGCCGGCCTCCAGATGCACGGCCAGGAAAGCCGAGGCGTAATAGAGGATCGCGGGCACGATCGCGGCCTGCACGACGGCCGCGTAAGGAACGTCGATCGTCTCGGCCATGATGAAGGCGACGGCACCCATGACCGGCGGCATGATCTGCCCGCCCATCGAGGCCGTCGCCTCGACGCCACCCGCGAAAGCCGCGCGGTAGCCGAAACGCTTCATCAGCGGAATGGTGAACTGCCCGGTCGAGACCACGTTCGCGACGCCCGATCCCGAGATCGTGCCCATCAGCGCCGAAGAGAAGACCGCCACCTTGGCCGGCCCGCCGCGAGCCCCGCCGAAGAGGCCCATCGCGACGTCGGTGAAGAGCTGGATCATGCCGGCGCGCTCCAGGAACGAGCCGAACAGGATGAACAGGAAGATAAAGGTGGCCGAGACGCCCGTCGGCGTGGCGTAGACGCCTTCCGTCCCGAACGACATGTGCTCGATGACCTGTTCGAGCGAGTAGCCGCGATGGTTCAGCGGCGACGGCAGATACTGGCCGAGCAGGCAATAGGCCAGGAACAGCCCGGCGACGATCGGCAAGGCCGGCCCCATGAAGCGCCAGCAGATGACGAAGAGCACCACGATGACCGCGACGCCGGTGACGAGGTCTGCTTCAGTCAGCTCGCCTGCCCGCGCGATCAGGTCCTGGTAGAAGTACCATTGATAGAGCCCGATAGCGAAGCCGGCGATCGCCAAGGCCCAGGCGAACCCGGCGCTGGCGCGGGAATGGCTCTTGTGCTGGGCGAGCAGGCCGCCGGCGACGAGGCACAGCATGCCGACGTGAAGCGCGCGGAGCACCTGGTTGGGGATCGAGCCTTCGAAGAAGGCGAGAAGTTCGACGACGGAGGCGATGGGAATCCAGGCCAGCGCCATCTCGTGCCAAGGCGCGCGTCGGGCCGCCTGAACGACGATGGCGACCGCCCAGAGCGCGATACCGGCGCGCAGCAGGTCGATGATGTCGATGCCGAAGAGTCGCTGGCCGAGCGGCACGTTGAAGGCGGTGGCGATCTGGAACAGCGAGAACCCCACCGCGATCCAGAACAGCAGGCGCCCGGCCCAGCCGGGGCCGAAGCCCGGCGGCAGGCCGTGTTCCGGATCGACGATCGGCTCGATCGCCGCGCTGGGCACGCCGCCGACATCCGGCGTTGCCAGAGGCTTGTGTTCGTCTTTGCTCATGCCGCCCCCGCCAGGGATATAAAAGGGCGGGGCCGATGGGCCCCGCCGGAGAGATGCCGACGCTGAAAGGCTCTCAGGAGCCGACCTTCAGCCCCTTTTCCTTGAAGTACTTCGCCGCGCCCGGATGAATCGGGATCGGCATCCCCTGCAGCGCGTTCTCGAGCTTGATCGACTTGCCGGCCGCATGGGCGGCGGCGAGATCGCCGAGGTTCTCGTACATCGCCTTGGTCATGGCGTAGACGAGGTCGTCGCTGACGCCCTGATGCGACACGAGGTAGTTCACCACAGCCGCCGTCTGCACGGCCGCCGTCTGGCCGCCATAGGTGTTCGCGGGGATCGTCGCCTTGACGAAGGGAGCCCCGGCCTTGTCGACCGTCGCAGCCGGCACCTCGACGACGGTGATCTCGACCGATGTCGCCAGATCGCGAAGGGAAGCGACACCCAGCCCCGCCGATTGCAGCGTGGCGTCGAGCTGGCGGTTCTTCATCAGCTCGACCGATTCAGCGAAGGGCAGGTACTCGACCTTTCCGAGGTCCTTGTAGGACAGCCCGGCGGCGGCCAGGATCGCACGGGCGTTGAGCTCGGTCCCGGATTTGGGCGCACCGACCGAGAGCCGCTTCCCCTTGAGATCGGCCAACGTCTTGATGCCGCTGTCCTTCGAGGCGACGATCTGGACGTAGTTCGGATAGATGGCGGTAACGCCGCGCAGCTTCTTCAGCGGCGCCTTGAAGCCGGCCTCCTCGTCGCCCTTCCAGGCTGCATCGAGCGAATCGCCGAGCGTGAAGGCGATCTCGCCCTTGCCCTGCTGCAGCAGGACCAGGTTCTCGACGGAAGCCTTCGTCGCCTGCACGGTCGGGCGCACGTCCTTGATCTTGTCGCCATAGATCTTCGAGAGCGCGACACCCATCGGATAATAGACGCCCGAGGTTCCGCCCGTCAGGATGTTGATGAACTGTTCGGCACGTGCCGAGACCGGCGACAGTGCCATCAAGGCGGCAGCGGATAGGGCAACCAGTTTGGTTCGCATCGAAGTCCTCCCTTATGTCATTCGTTCCAAGGCCTAACCGATTATCTCCGGTTGTAAACCCGCTGCACAGTCCGCAGGGCTTCGGTTGATGCTGATGCCGGAGCCGATGCCGGCCGAACGGCCGGGCAGGAAACGCCGCGATCGGTCTGACATGCCGTCGCGACCTCGAACTTGCGGCCCTGTGCGGGGTTCAGCATCGACGCAGCGACGCAACCGGGTATCGGATCAGCGATGTCGAAATGGCTTTGGCTCCTGTCGCGGATCCTCCGCAGGACATGGTTCCGCGCGACCATGTTTTCGCTTCTGGCCGCAGCGACCGCGCTGATCGCCATCGTCGTCGAGCCCTACATCCCGCGGGACCTGCCCACCAAGATCGGCGCGGACGCTGTCGACAACATCCTCGGCATCATCGCATCGAGCATGCTGGCCGTGACGACCTTCTCCTTGAGCACGATGGTCTCTGCCTACTCGGCGGCCACCAGCAACGTCACGCCGCGGGCGACCACGCTCATCATGGAGGATTCCACGACACAGAACGTCCTGTCGACGTTCCTTGGGTCATTTCTCTTCAGCCTTGTCGGCATCATCGCCTTGAGTACCGGGGCCTATGGCGAGGCCGGGCGGGTCGTCCTGTTTGCCGTCACGATCCTCGTCATCGCCCTGATCGTCGTGACGCTGCTGCGGTGGATCGACCATCTGTCGAGATTGGGCCGGGTTACGGAGACGACCGCACGCGTCGAGGCGGCGGCGGCGAAGGCCATGAGGCTGCGGTTTGAAACGCCTCATCTCGGCGGCCGTGCTCCGATTGACCCGCCGGCATCCTCGACAGCGGTTTGCAGCGAGCGCATCGGTTACGTTCAGCATATCGATGTCGGCGCGCTGTCCGATCTCGCCGACGCGAATGAAGCTCGGATCATCCTCGCAGTGTCGCCGGGAGCCTTCGTCGACCCCAGCCGACCCCTCGCCTGGATCGACGCAGAAGGCGCCTGCGATCTGGCGGACCCGGTCGAAGGCTGCTTCACCATCGAGGATACACGCTCGTTCGATCAGGATCCGAGGTTCGGCGCGGCGGTGCTGGCTGAAATCGCCTCGCGCGCGCTATCGCCGGCGATCAATGATCCCGGCACTGCGATCGATGTCATCGGGCGGGCGGTCCGGCTCCTCGCGATAGCGGCCGGCCCCACCGATGAGACGAAAGCGATCGCGTATCCTCGCCTCTTCGCTGCCGACATGAGTCCGGACGATCTGTTCGATGACCTCTTCAATCCGATCGCCCGCGATGGCGCGGCCATTGTCGAGGTCGGGATGCGGCTTCAGAAGGCCCTGCTCTCCTTATGCCAGCTTGGGCCCCCGGCCTTCGCGCGAAACGCCGCTCGCCATTCGCGATTGGCGCTGAAGCGGGCTGACGCCGCACTGGCCCTGGACGAGGACAGAGCGATCCTGCGCGAACTCGGCGAGGCGGTCGCCCGGGCCGCGATCGAACGGCATAACCGCCCTTAGCAGTCGATCGCCGGGGCGCTCTCGAGCACGCGAAGCAGCCCGGACTTGGCCCGGCCCGCGCCCTCAGGGCCGGCACCGCATCCGATCAGGGCGCGCTGAGAGGGAAAAGGTATCGCGTCGCGGTCTTGTAGTCGAAGCGTTCGAACTTGAACGTGGCGATCCCTGGCGTGTCCACGGTCACGATACGAGCAGCGACGGGCTCGAAGAAGGCGCGGAAGTGCTGGCTCGATTTGATGGCGATCACCTTGTAGTCGGCCATCTTCATGCCGTGGATCTTCATCATCTCGTCGTC
Source organism: Allobosea sp. TND4EK4 (assembly GCF_900156025.1). Classification (GTDB taxonomy): domain Bacteria; phylum Pseudomonadota; class Alphaproteobacteria; order Rhizobiales; family Beijerinckiaceae; genus Allobosea. Next base: position 104,094 of record NZ_FTMO01000008.1, on the reverse strand, counting down.
GAGCAGCTGGGATTTCAGCTCGGTCACGACGACATCGACATTTCCGATCCGCAGACGCGTCGACAGCCCGAGATCGCGCTGGCCGCCCTTGCCCATCGGGGAACTCGCGACGAACCGGCAACGGGTGTTGAGGACGACTTTCGCCTCGACCGAAAGCGGCTCGCCATGCAGGCGGTCGGCCTTGCCGCCGAGCGCGACGGCGATGGTGCTGCCTTCCCCGGCCTTGTGAGCCGCCGCGACGACCTCGGCGTCCGCCATATGCACGAAGCAGGTGCGTGGCGCGTCACGCTTGATCATCGCCGCGAGCAGGCCGGTGCCGTCACCGGGCGCACCGGCGCCGGGATTGTCCGAGGTCTCGTTGACGATCACCGGCTCCGCGTCATGGCCGAGGGCGATGTCGAGCCCTTCTTCGGCACCCGGCAGGTCGATCAGCAGCGAGTGCCGCATGCCCCAGATCAGGTCGGCGACGTCGCGGGCCGCCGACATGGCCAGGTGCCAGTCGCCATCGGCGATGGCCAGGACGGACACGCAGCCGGCCGAGGTGTCGGCATAGGGAAAGCCGTGGAAGGCGGCGCAGTGCACCATTCCGGCCCTGGCCTCCCATTCGGCGCAGCGTTCATTCACCGCCTTCAACGGACCATGGAACGTCGTGGTCGTGGGCATGACCATCGGCAGGCGGACCAGCGCCATGCGGGGATCCAGCCGCCCCTTCATCATCATGTCGAGATGACGGATCGCGTCCTGTCCCCGCTCGTACATGTCGATATGCGGGTATTCCTTCACGCAGAACAGCATCGTCGCATTGTCGATCATGCGCTCGGTCATGTTGCCGTGCAGATCGAGCGTCGCGACGATCGGGATCTCCTGCCCGAAGGCGTTGCGCAGGGCCCGCAGCAGATCGCCCTCGATATCATCGGCATTCTCGGCGACGCCGGCACCGTGCAGTTCGAGGCAGATCGCATCGATCGGGCCAAGCCGCCCGATGCTCTCGACGACCTTCGCCTTGATCTCGTTCCACGTCTCGGCGCGGATATAGCCGGAGGGCGACGTGATGGCACCGAAGGTCGGCAAGAGCTCGATTCCGCCGATCCGCTCGGCCTCGTCGATCATGCCGCCGATATAGTCCCGCACGCCACGATGGCGTGCGAGAAGTTCGTCGCCTTCGACCCAGGACCGCAGGCTGAAGGCCGCCTTGTCCGTCAGTTCGCTCGAGAAGGTATTGGTCTCATGGGAGACTTGGGCAAGAGCCACGCGCATGACAGATCCTCGAGCGCTGCGCGCTCAGTTCGCTAAAGATGCTGACGGATTCGCTTTTCGGGTCAGGCGAACCGGGCGCCCCAGAAGGCGGAGATACCTTCGGGAACATCGACGAGCCGCTTCGAATAGGCCGTGTGATTAAAGAACTGGCCCGTCGGGATGTAGACGGCTTCGCGCAGTGCCACGGTCTGGATATCCCTTGCGAGCTTCTTGCGCTCCGCCTCGTCGGGCGAGTCGATCCAGGCGAGGCGCAGCTTCTCCAGCTCCGGAATGTCCGGCCAGCCAAAATAGGTCTGTGTGCCCGAGGCGCGCAGCATCTGGCTGACACCGGGATTTGCCAGGTCCATCCCGTTCCAGGTGGTGTTGAACATGCTCCATCCGCCGGCGCTGGGGGCTCCCTTGTTGGCGCGACGCTGCACCAGCGTCCCCCAGTCCGTCACGACGTAGTCGACATCCATGCCGAGCTTGCGCAGCACGTCGTTGGCGACTTCTCCGATGGCAGAGAGGACGGGGTTGTCGGATGCCGCCATCAGCACGACGCGCTCGCCCTTGTAGCCTGCGGCCTGCAGGGCCTTGCGCGACGCCGCCAGGTCACGAGGCTTGGTCATCGCCTCCAGCCCGGCATCATTGGCCATCGGCGTATCCGGGGGGAACACCCCGACGCCGGCGCGCCACTGATTGGGATCGCCCGCGGCGGCGGCCATGCAGTCTTCCTGCGAAAAAGCCTCCAGCACCACGCGGCGGATCGACGGATTGTCGAACGGCGCATGCAGGTGGTTGAAGACCCCCGTGCCCAGCAGGCCAAGGGGGCTGCTGCGGCGGATCGACAGGCGCGGCGAATCGGCAAGCACCGGCAGCAGGTCGTTGGGCGGGTTCTCCCACCAGTCGACCTCGCCGCTGCGCAGCGCATTCATCGCCGTGCCGGAATCGGGCATCACCAGCCATTCGATCCGATCGATGTGAGGCACCTTGGGGCCGGCGGCCCAGCTCGGGGTGCCATCGGGGCGCGGCACGTAGTCGACGTTGCGGTCGTAGACGGTGCGGGCACCGACGACGCGCTCGGCGGCGTTCCAGCGATAGGGGCCCGAGCCGATGATCTCCTTGATCTGCTCGGTCGAGGGCGTCTTGGCCAGCCGCTCCGGCATGATCAGCAAGGCGGGAGGCCCGAGCCGTCCGAGCGCGTTCAGGATGCCGGCGAAGGGCTTCTCCAGCCTGATCACGAAGCGGTCGTCCGCGGGAGCCGATATCTCGGCGACACGCGACATCAGCAGCCCGCCTTCCGCATTGCGCTCGGCCCAGCGCTTGATCGATGCGACGCAGTCGCGCCCACGGACAGGCTCGCCGTCATGGAAGCGCAAGCCCGGCCGCAGCGTGAAAGTCCAGCGCTTGCCGTCATCCTCGACCGTATGCCCTGCCACCATCTGTGGCTGTGGCTGAAGATTTGAATCGAGGCCGTAAAGCTGGTCCCAGATCAGCAGCGCATGGTTTCGCGTGACGTAGGCCGTCGTGAAGACCGGATCAACGACCGTGAGGTCTGCCTCCGGCACGAATTTGAGCACGCTCGTCTTGGATTGGGCCAAGGCCGGAGCGGCGAGTCCCGCGGCAAAGCTGGCGCCGGCCGCCAGGAATGTTCTACGCCTCATCGCAATCCCCTTATCGTTGAAGTGCCGCGGAAAAGGCGGCGCTATGCTGCGCCTGTCGCTTTTCAGCCGTGAAGCTAGGGCGGCGCCGCTCTATCCATCAACGACAGCGCGGGATAAAATTGTTGCCGGAACGTCAACAGTCGGGTCGGCCGGAATGCTGGACAGGAAGCGCTGCGAAGCCGTGTATTTCGTCGTCAAGGAAGGCGGCGTCAGATCGGCCGCCGAGGCGATGAACATCGACCCCGCGGCCGTCAGCCGGCACATCGCGCGTGCGGCCGCCGATATCGGCCTGCCGCTCTTCGAGAGGCGCGGACGCATTCTGACCCCGACGCCGGTCGCCACGGCGATCAGCGCCTATTTTGAGGATCAGCAGCAGGGAGCAGCATCGCTGGCGGCGAGGATCGCCGCCATGCGGGGCGCCCAGGCCGGCCTTGTCAGGCTCGGCGTTGGTGAAGGTTATGTCACCGAATTGGTCACCGGCCCGGTCGGCGAATTCATGCGCGCGCATCCGGGCGTGCGGGTCAGGATCGAGACGTTGTCGGTGGACGAGATCATTTCCCGTTTGCAGGAGGGGCGGCTCGACATCGGGCTGGCCTTCAACCCGACACCCGCCCCGCAGCTGAAGCTGTGGGCGCGGCGCCGGGTGCCGGTGAAGCTGGTCGCAGCCCCGCATCATCCGTTGTTGCAGCGGCGGGCGAAACTCACACTGGCCGATCTCGTTCCATATCCGATCGGATTGATGATGGCGGGTTACGGCCTTCGCAAGCTTGTGCAGCGCGCGGAATACGTCGAAGGCGTCAAGCTCGAGCCAGGCTTTGAAACCAGTTCGTTGACCGCGCTCAACACTTACGTGTTCACCCATTGCGGCGTGAGCATCCTGGCCGAGAAGGGCGTGGAGATCGAATGCCGCGCAGGGCTGGTCGGATGTGCAGACATGGCTCTCGACATCTTTGAAGCCTCGGAAGTGCATCTCTTCAGCGCGGCCAATGTCAGGCTGATGCCGGCGGTCGACGCCCTGCTGCGCACCCTGGCGGTGCATTTCAGGAAACCACAGGCCTAGCCCTGCCGGCGGATGTCGGCGCACCCATCCGGCGCGCGCGAAGGCGTGGCGCCGATTCCGGCCGAGGCCGATAGGCTTCCGGGCGTCACGGGTTCGGCAAACCTCAGATACGCACGATACGAGGGGAACAGCCCCTTTTTCGAGAGTCTGGCTGTGCAATGAGCCTCGGGTTGCGTGGCGCCGATCATGATGCGCTGGGGCCTCGGCTCTGTCCTCAGATCATACGCGCCACAGTGCTCGCCATCTGCAAGCACGCGTCACGCCGGGACACACGAAACAAGAAGGGCGCCTTGCGGCGCCCTTCCCATTTAGCCGGTCGTCCCGATCTGTCAGACGAAACGGAAGTCGTCCTGGGCGAGGCTGGCGAGCTGTACGCCCTTGAGGATGAGGCTCGTGTCGGCGTCGATGGTGAAGACGGTGTCGGTGCCGATCTGGGCCGCCGCGCCCATCGCATCGTCGAAATCGGCGAAGAGGTCGATGTCGAACTCCAGCATGTCCGAGCTCGAGCCCGTCGTCTTGAAGTCGCTGATCGCATCTTGGCCGAAACCCGCCGCGAAGACGAAGACGTCATGGCCGGAACCGCCGGTCAGGATGTCGTTGCCGGCGCCGCCCTCGATCCGGTCGTCGCCCGAGCCGGCATCGACCAGGTCATTGCCCGCACCCGCCAGGACCGTGTCGTTGCCGGAGCCGGCATCGACATCGTCATTGCCCTCGCCGGCCGTGATCGCGTCGATGCCGGAGCCGCCCTTGATCACGTCATTGCCGAGGCCGCCGTCGACGACATCGTCGCCCGAGCCGCCGTCGAGCGCATCATGGCCCTCGCCGCCCGAGAGCGTGTCGTTGCCGGCGCCGCCCTTCAGCGTATCGTTGCCGGCGCCGCCATCGAGCGCCTCGTTGCCATTGCCGCCGGTGACGATGTCGTCCCCGGCACCGAAGAGCAGCTTCTCGATGCCACTGAAGCTCTCGGTGCCGATGCCGGTGCCCGAGACCAGGCCGCGGTTGAAGTCGACCGAAAGAGGGCCCGTCGCCGCCGAGAGATCGAGCGTATCGAAACCCGCGCCGCCGTCGACGACGTCGTTGCCGGCGCCGGCAATGATCAGGTCGTCGCCCGCCCCGCCCTGCAGCGTGTCGTTGCCGGCGCCGCCATCGAGGCGGTTGGCGAGATCATCGCCGCTGATCAGGTCGTTCCCGGCTCCGCCAATGACGTTCTCGATGTTCGCGAGCGTATCCGTTCCGGTAGCGTCGCCATCGGCCGCCCCAGCGGCGAGATCAACCGTGACGCCAGCGCCGTCGCCCGAGTAATCGGCCGTGTCGATGCCCGCGCCGCCGTCGAGCGTGTCGTCATCGGCGCCGCCGACGAGAGTGTCGGCGCCGCCCCCGCCGAGCAGCGTGTCGTCGCCGACGCCGCCCTTCAGGAGGTCGTCGCCATCCTCGCCGGCAAGCATGTCGTCGCCCTCGCCGCCATCCACGCTGTCGTTGCCGGCACCGGCGGAGACCTCGTCATCGCCGAGACCCGCCACGATCTCGTCCGCGCCCGCCGTGCCGGTGAGCACGTCGTCGCCGGGAGTGCCGACCGGCGCCTGATTGGCGACCGAGAAGTTCCAGGCGGCCGGATCGGCGATGCCGGCGAAGGCATTGCCGTGCGGCTCGGGCGTCGTGCCCTTGACCACGATGTTGTCGAGCGCCCACCACCAGTTGTTGCCGGACTGCATCATGTCGAAGGCGATATTGGCCTTGGTGGCGCCCTGCGGAATGTCGATCGCCAGCGTGACGGTCTCGTTCGTGGCCGGACCCTTGTAGAAGGGGCTGCCGGAGGTGGAATTCCAGTGCAGCAGCTCCGCGGTCGCGCCATTGTCGAAGGTCACGACGAGGCGCACCTCCTGCGGCTCTTCCGGCAGCCAGGAGCTGTCGAACGTCAGGGTCGCCTTGTTGTCCTGAAGCCCGGTGACGGCGAAATCCGCCGTGCGCAGCAGCGTCTTGTACAGGTTGGGACCGATCGAGCGGCCATCGTCATACTCGTCGCCATCGGCCACCGCGACGACGCCCTGGCCCTTGGTGAAGCCGCTGCGACCCTGGTCACCCGCCGTGGCGGTCCATGCCTCCTTGTCGTGGAAGGTCCAGCCGAAGAATTCCTGCGGACCGCCGGCCGGCGTACCGTTGATATGCGTCCAGCCCTCGGGCAGCGTCGCGGTCCAATCGGTCGGGTCGCTGTCCACGGTCTCGGTCGGGCTGCTGTAGGAGTGCAACAGCGGGGTGAGTTCCTCGAAGTTCTCGCTGAACAGCACCTTCTCGTTGGTCAGGGCGAGGTCCTCGAAGGCCCCGGCGGTGACCGTCACATAATAGTCGCCGGTTGCGAGCGCCGCGCCCGGCTGGACCGTGACGGTTTTGCCGTCGATCGCGACCGCATCGGAAGCCACGTCGATCGTCTCGACGATGCTGCCATCGGCGCGGTGCAGAACGATCGTGCCCGTGCCCTTGCGCACCGCTTCGTCGAAGGTGACGACGAGGGCCGCGTTCGGCGCGATGTTTCCGGCATCGTCGGCGGGCGCAAGGCTAGCGACGTCAGGCGCATCCTTGTCGGCCGCGGTCGTGAAGTTCCAGGCTGCGGCATCGTCGATGCCCGCGAAAGCATTGCCCTGCGCGGTATCGAGATCGACGAAGGCGCCGGCATCGATGCTGACATAGTAGCCGGTGCCATAGGCCAGGTCCGCCCCGGGATGCACAGTCACGACTGCGCCCGCGATGCTCACCCGCTCGGAGCCGACCGAGATCGTCTCGGCGATGCTGCCATCGGCCCGGTGAATGACGATCGAGCCCTGTCCGGTGCGCACCGCCTCGTCGAAGGTGATGACCAGCGGGGCGTCGGGCGCGACATTCCCCGCATCGTCAGCGGGAGTGACGCTGACGATCTGCGGCAAGGGCGTGTCGGACGAGGTCGTGAAGTTCCAGCTCGTCGTGTCGTTGATGCCGGCGAAGGCGTTGCCGTCATTCGCACCCGGGCGCAGGGCATCGACGGCGATGTTGTCGATCGCCCACCACCAGTTGTTGCCGGCATTCACCATGTCGAAGCCGATGGTCGCTGTGGTCGCGCCCTCCGGAATATCGATCGTGAGCGTGACCGTCTCGTTCGTCGCGTCGGCCTTGAAGACGCCGCCGGCGCCGGCCCTGCCCGAGTTCCAGTGCATGAGCTCGACCGTCTGACCGTTGTCGAACGTCACGATGACGCGCGCTTCCTGATAGGTCTCCTGCCGCCAGGAGCTGTCGAAGGTCAGGGTCGCCTTGTTGTCCACCAGGCCGGCGACATTGATCGCGGAGGTGGTCAGAAGCGTCTTGTAGCCGCCGTTGGCGAGAATGCCGCTGGTGCCGCCGCCGCTGCTGGCGGCAATGTCGTCATATTCGTCCGGATCCGCCACAGCGACGACGCCCTGGCCCTTGGTGAACTGGGAGCGGTTCTGATTGTAGGCCGTATCGATCCAGGCGTTCTTGTCGTGGAAGGTCCAGCCGTAGAATTCCTGCGGGCCACCGGCAGCGGTACCGCCGCTCATGGTGCCCCTCGGCGTGGTGCCGTTGTCGATCGTCCAGCCGTCCGGCGCATTCGCGGTCCAGTCGGTCGTATCCGCGTCCTTCTTTTCCGTCGCGCTCGCATAGCCCTGAAGATCGGCCGTCAGCTGTTCGAAATTCTCGCTGAACAGCCGCACGGCTTCCGCGCCGCCGACAGCGAAATCGATGAAGGCGCCAGCATCGACATTGACGTAGTACCCGGTGGCGATGGCAAGCGGCGCCGAGGGATGCACGGTGACCACGCCGGCCGAGATGCTGACCTGGTCGGAGCCGACATCGATCGTCTCGATCACGGCGCCGTCGCTGGCGCGGTGGATCGTGATCAGGCCCTCGCCCTTCTGCACGCGCTCGCTCAGGATGAGCGTCAGCGGCGCATCGACCGGCACGTTCTGGAGATCATCGCCCCGGGCTTCGAGCAGATAGGGCGCGCGGATATCGGCCGCATCCTTGTCGAGCAGGGACGGGCCATTGACGCCCGTCGCGTCGAGGCCGAGGAAGTCGAGGATCGTGGCGGCGACCGAGGTCTGTGCCGCCGCGCCGGATGAGGACAGCTCGACATTCGAGGCCATGAAGATCTGGCGTTCGCCGGCCGACTGGCCGCCATGGCCGGTGCCGGCGGCGTTGCGGCCGTGGTCGGTCGAGACGATGACCATCCACTCTTCGCCTGGATTGGCGGCCATCCGCTCCGCCACGGCGACCATGATGTCGTTGACCTGCGCGGCCGTGGTCTTGAGCTGCTGGTCATAGGCGGCGCCAAAGCCGACCGAGTGGCCGACGCCGTCGGGATCGTCGAGATGGAGGAAGGTGAAGTCCGGCGCCTCGTTCGTGATCAGGTCGACGCCGCGCTGCGTCACGGCCGCGTCGGAGATGCCGTGAGCCTCGTAGTCGACGATCGAGCTGCCGTCGCGCAGGCCGGTCTCATCGCCGAAATGGCCGGTGTTGATGTCGCCCCAATGCACGATCGAGGCGATCTTCGCACCCTGAATGCCGCTGTCGATGCGCTCGAACAGGCTCTGCACCGCCGGGTTGATCGGCGAATTCGAGTTGCCGGTGATGCCGTGCTCGTTCGCCCAGACGCCGGTCAGGAGCGTCGACCAGCCGGGCCCGCTGACGGTGCCCTGCTGGGTCGCGCTGCCCTGAACACCGCCGGCATAGCCCTCGAGGTGGTCGAGATTGGTAATGCCGTTTGCGCCGAGCTGCAGCAGCTCGCTGTACTGGACACCGTCAAGGCCCACAAAAACGACGTGCTTGGTCATGTGCGTCTTCCCCGATCGACCGCGCCAGAGAGAGGCGGATGAGGCGGGGTCTATCGACCGCGACGCAGGCGGACCAATGCATATTGGCTATCGTGGCAATAGTTAGAACAACCGTTTGTCGGACGATATCGAGCGCTATCGTCTTGCCTCGGTCACATTTGCCTCGGTCACATTCGAGCCCAGCATCTCCCTGCCGACATCGAGCGCCGCGCGGATCAGCGGAATCCGCTGATGTTCGCTCCGCACAGCGAGATAGCCCTTGGCATAGAGGGCCATCGAGGTTGAATCGATCGGCAGGACGCGGATGCGCAGATCCGGCGGGCACTCCCTCTCGAACATCAGGCTGATGCCGAGCCCCTGCGCCACCGCCTCCCGGATCATTTCGCGGGTGTGAAGCTCGACGATCCGCTGGGGAACGAGTTCGGCCTCGGCAAAGAGACGCTTGACGGCCGCCAGTGTCCGGGAGGTCGGCTCGCGCACCAGCAGGGGCTGCTCGACGATGTAGGAGAGCGGGACCGGATCCGACACGGTCCAGGCGACCGGGACGATCGCGACGAGACGATCGACGTAGAGCGGCACGTAGCTGTAGTCGCTCTGGATGATCGGCTCGCAAATGATCCCGAGATCGATCTGCGCACTGGTCAGCAAGCTGGCCGTCTGCGACGCATTCGCGATCGTCACGCGAAAATGCAGCTGGGGAACGCGCGCCGTCAGCGCCGCGAGAAACGCGGCCGCATAAGGCGGCGAATCCGTTCCAACGCGTAGCAGCCTGTCGCTGTCGATGGCGGCGGCGCCGAGGATCGCATCGATCTCGTTGGCGGTGCCGAACAGCACGTCGGCCTTTTCCATGAGGGCGTGACCCGCCGGCGTCAGCGACAAAGGCGGCCGCCGGCCCTCGAGGAGCTTGATCTTGTGGCGTTCTTCGAGCGCCTTGACCTGCTTGGACAGGGTCGGCTGCGATATGTTGAGACGTCGCGCCGCCTTGGAGACGCTGCGTTCCTTGGCGACGGCATAGAACGACCGCAGATGCAGCAGATTGACGTTCATATTGGCCTATGGCCCTGCAAATCCTGCCACAATTTCTAGGCGTGGGAGTGCGCTACGCATGCACGCTGCCGGTATCAGGCTTGCGCTACCCGATTGTGACATCCGGCGACGGGCGTCCAGAGACACGCCGCAACCCTCGCTGAGACGCAGCGTTGCTGCCTGAAGGAGCCTGCCCGCAAGCTCCTGCGCTCCATCGACGAAGGCGCCCGCGCCATGCGCGCGGCATCGCCGCCACCGATGCCGGCGTAACCCCGCGACGCGAGAGGAAGAAAGTCGGGATGCTGTTTTGCGCCTCTGAAGCGCATCCTGAATTCGATCGGCTGCGCCTGCGAGGACCATGCGGCGCCCGCGACGAGTTGTCCTTGCAGCCGCCGGCCAGAACCCGGGATGGCCAAGCCGATGCCGGCTGGAGCACCGCCCCTGGCGGCATGAGGGCGAACGCCTCTCAGCGATCCCTTCAGCCTCAATCGACCGCCGACCCAGTGCCGACGTCTTCAACACGATCGATGCGACAGCGGACACCCACAGCCCCGCCCGATAGCTTCATCGGCACGGAAGAGGCATTCAGATCCTGTAGTGGATCCGCTCTGCAAACGCGGATGGTGGAAGGCCGGTCGCCTTCCGAAACATCTGCGCGAAATGGCTCGGATTGGCATAGCCGACGGCGAGGGATACCTCCGTGATGCTGCGATGCGGATCACGTGCCAGCATATCGCAGGCACGCTCGATCCGCGCGCGTTGAAGGAAGGCGTGGATCGGAACGCCGAATTCGGCATGGAAGCCGCTTTTGAGACGGGTCAGGCTCATGCCCGCCTGCTGTGCGAGCTGCTCCAGCGGCCATGGTCGCTCCGGGTGTTTGAGCAGATTGTCGCGTAGCCGAACCAGAATCGGCGCATCGCGCAGCGAGGCCCGGCGGCGCCGCGGAGCGGGGGCCGAGAGGCGTTGCATCAGGTCAGTGAAGATGTCGAGGGCGCGGGCCTCCATCTCACCGTCGCGGCAACCGCCGACATCGGTGCGCGACAGGTCGATGATCCGCCGAGCCGAGGCCTGAGCGGCAGCCGAGCTTGTCTCGGCGCCGATCCAGATGCCGGGGGCGTGCAGCCGCGTCATCGGATGCGCTCCCCCCAGGCTGGTCAGCAGCTTCCGCGCTCCGTCATAGCGCCCGAGGAAGTCGCTATCCAGACGCAGTTCGACGGTGAGGAAGCGCGCGCCCTCGTCCGCCCGGTAGCGCCCTTTCGTCTGAAACTCGGTGTAGTAGACGAAGGTGGTGGCCGGAGCGTAGGCGACCGGATTGTTCTGCCCCAGTTCCAGCGGCTCGGTCAGCCAGCCGCCGCCGCTGCCGTCCAGCATGACCGTGAGCGAGAGCCCTGCGGCGCAGGAGCCGGTTCCGAGAAAGTCCCGCCGGGCCCGGGCGTCGCAGGTTGACAGGCTGAAGCCCGGCCTCAGGCCAAAGCGCCGATAGGTGCCCTCGAAGTCATGCGATTGCTCGCCGCGCAGCGCCAGCTCCTCCGCGACGGATGGTGGTTGCGCATCATCGTCCGCATAGCAAAGAAGCCGTTCTGCGATTTTGACGCCATCAGAGTGATAGGTCCGGGTTGTTTGGCCGGTCACGGGAAACGCCTCAGTTTACAACGATTCTATAGTTGGAGGTTATTCGAAGAAAGTCCTGCAAAACGTCTGATCCGGGCCTTCATCTGTCCGATCACGTTAGCATGAATTCAGAGGGGGCCATAACTGCCAGTAACGTGAATGGAAAGCCTGTGGAGGCGGATCAGGTGAGTGTGGCGACGCGCCCCGGCAACGACGTATGGCGAACGGCGCTCGTGTTCGGTGGCCTCTACGCTGCCCAGGGAATCGGCGCGAGCATGGCGCAGTTCGTGGTGCCGACCCTGCTGCGACAGCAAGGAATCGGGCTCGCCCTGATCGGGTTGAGTTATCTCCTCTTCCTGCCGGTGGTTCTGAAGCCGCTCATGGGGCCGGCTACCGATCGCTATGTCGCGGGCTCCGTGCTCCGGCGACGGAAAGCGATCCTGAGGGCTCAGTGCGCGCTCGTCGCTTGTTTCGCGTTCGCCGCGCTGCTGAGGCCCGGCGCCGGGACCATGCCGTGGCTCGCCGCGCTGCTCTTCGTGGTCATGACGGCGATCGCGGCACAGGACCTGTCGACCGATGCCCTCGCCGTCGAGGCAATTCCCCCAACCCGTCGCGGAATCGCCAACGGTGCGCAGGTCGCAGGGGTCTATCTGGGCTATGTCTTCGCCATCGCGCTGGGGTTTCAGATTTACGGCGCGATGGGTTGGGCTGTGGCGCTGCTGGCCCTGGCCTCGAGCTTCGTTGCGATCGGCATCATCGGTTGGGTTGGAAGCGCGACCTTCCAGTCACAGCAGGCCTGGTCGAGTCCCGCCTCTTCCGAGGTGCGGCTTGCATCGGCGTTCCGCCACCGCCCTTTCGTCAACGGCCTGGTCTTCCTGGCCATCTACCAGCTCGGCGGGCGGATCGGCGCCGCCATCATCGGGCCTTTCCTCGTCGACGCAGCGTTCCCTCTGGCCACCATCGGCTGGGTCACGGGGATCGGAATGGGAGCAGCCGGCCTCGCAGGCGCCTTCTGCGGTCCTGTTATGCTCGGGCGGTTTGGCACGACCCGGATGCTCGTCTTCACGGGCCTCGCCCACGCGCTGTGCTTTGCGGGACTGGCCGTCGCGGCGCAGTTCCTTCCTGCCGCGAGCGCTGCGACGACCGTGCTGGTCCTGCTTGAGAGCACCGTCTTCGCGCTGTCCTATGTCGCGCTGTTCACCCTGATGATGAGCCGGGTGCAGCCGCATCAAGCCGGCACGGATTTCGCGCTGCTGCAGAGCGCCGATTCCCTCGTCGCGATTCTGGCCGGAGCCGGCGCGAGCTGGTTTGCCGGCCAGGTCGGCTATCGCGGCGCCTTTCTCGCCGGAGCCGCGCTCCTGACCGTCGCCTGCCTCGGCGCGACGCGCCTCCTCGCCTCCCGTCCATTCTGCCTGCCGAAACTGGAATCGTCGGGCCGTCTTACAGCCCAGGACCGCCTGCCATGATCAGAAACCGCCTGTCGTCGACCGTCAGCCTCGCCGCTCTCGCCGCTCTGCTCGTCGCCGCGCCATCCGCATCCGCCCAACAGCGCCGCCCGCAGCAGGACAAGGCCGGGGAGACGATCGCGCTCGACGAGGTCACCGTGACCGCGCGCAAGGTCGAGGAACTGGCCAAGGACGTTCCCATGAGCGTGACGGCCGTCACGGGAGCCGATCTGGCGAACACGGTCGCCGACGCACCGAATTCGCTGACTCGCCAGGTTCCGAACCTGCATTATTCGAACATCGGCGATCCCACGCAGAGCAATTTCTCCATTCGCGGCATGGGCGCCCTGCTGCGGCCGTTGAACTCCATCGACAGCACCGTGGGCGTGACCTACGACGGCGTGCCGACCTCGCTGATGGGCGCAGGGATTCAGCCGCTCGACATTCGCGACGTCGAAGTCCTTCGAGGACCGCAGGGAACGCTCTATGGCCGCGGCACGCTCGCCGGGGCGATCAACTACATCTCCAACGAGCCTGACGGGACCTACGAGGTTCTCGGGCGCGCCGAGATCGGCTCGCATGGCTACAGGCTCGGCGAAATGACGGTCGGCGGCACACTCGTTCCCGACCGTGTGTTCGGCCGGGCGAGCCTGCGCTTCAGCAATTTCGGCGGCGACATCCGCAACGGCATCATCGGCGGCAGGGACGGCGACCAGAAGCTCTCTGCCGGCAAGGGGGCAGTGCGCTTCACCAATGGCGCCGGCACCACGATCACGATCGGCGGCTTCTACAACAACGAGAAGACCAATATTCCGCAGTTCGTGCTGCGCGGCATGGCCGGTTTTCCGGTCAGTGGAACAGATATCCGCCAGAAGGCCGATCGCGAGATCGCCGGTGGCCACGTCACCATCGTCCATGACTTCGATTTCGCGCGTTTCACCTCCGTCAGCGGCTACCAGCACGTCGATGCGGTGAACCTGGCGGATTCCACCGATTCCTTCCTCTATTCCCGCTTCCTCGGCGGCACGCCGGCCTTCTGGGCCAATCCGCTTCAGGACAAGGGGCGGTTACACCAGCGCGAAAACGTCTTCAGCCAGGAGCTCCGGTTGAACTCCCATGAGGGCAGCGCGATCAAATGGGTCGCGGGGCTGAGCTATTTTCGCTCCGATTACGCGATCGAGCGCAACATGAAGAGCAGCTTCTCGCCGCTCGCCAATGGCGACTTCAACACCGACATTGCGACCAACACCTTCGGCGCTTTCGGCGAAGCCTCCGTGCCGATCGTCGACAAGCTGACACTGACGACCGGCCTGCGCCTGGCCCATGACGACCAGAGGATGAAAGGGCGCTACGTCGCCAACGGCTCCATGCCGGGCGTTCCCTTCTTCAACCAGTCCGACAGCTACGACGACACCTATCTCACGGGCCGGGCCTCGCTGAGCTATGCCTGGACCGAGAAGCTGATGACCTATGCCAGCATCTCGCGCGGGCATTCGTCTGGCGGTTTCGAGATCTTCAACACCAATGCCCCGCTGGGCCGCGCGGAGAAGCCGTTCGAGGCCGCGACGAGCTGGAGCTACGAAGCGGGCGTCAAGTATTCCAGCCTCGACGGACGCTTCGATGCGTCGGGCGCCGTGTTCTTCAACGACGTCAAGAACGGCCCGACCTTCAACTACAATCCGGCGACCGCGACCTTCGCCTTCATGCCTTACGACTATCAGACGAAGGGCTTCGAACTCGAAGGGCGCGCGGCACTGACTGACTGGCTCAAACTGCGTGCCGGCGTCGGCTACACGCATGCCCGTATCGTCAACGTGCCGCTCACCGATGCGGCCGGCGTGCGGAGCGGCAATGTCGTCCCGAATATCCCGGACTGGACGGGAAACCTGTCCCTCGATGCCCGCTACCCGGTGACGCTGGGCCGGTTCAGCGCCCGTCTGATCGGCCGCGCCGAATATCAGTATGTCAGCAGCCGTGCCTCTGACCCGGTCAACAACACCAGGTTGAAGAGTTACAGCATCATCAATCTCACGGCGGGTGTGGAGAAGGACAATGTGAGCGTCTATGGCTTCGCCCGCAATCTCCTCGACAAGCGCTACGAGGCCTTCGCCTCCTATCTGACACCGCAGGCGATCGGCGTCGTCGTCGGCCAGGGGCGGACGATCGGCGTGGGGATGACGGTCAAGCTCAACTGATGAGCGCCTCCCGATCGCGGCTGTCGCAGACGCTCCTGCCCGACAGCCCGCTCTGGCGGCTGTCGGTGTTCCTGCGCCCCCACCGCCTGCGTCTGGCCGCTGCGGCGGGGTTGGGGCTGCTCAACGCAGCGCTGGCGACCATTCCCTTCCTGATCGCCTACCGCATCGCGTCATTGGCGCTGGCCGCCGACATGGCCGTGCTCTCGGCGGAGCTGGTGCCGCTCGCGCTCGGTGCAGCGACCGCGATCCTGCTGCGCAGCCTGACGGCGTCCCGCTCCGGCATGATCGCGCACGAGGCCGCCTATGACGTGATCCGTGATCTCCGGCTGGCTTTGGCCGACAAGCTGACACGGTTGCCGCTCGGGTTCTTCAGCGAGCACGCGACCGGGCGTCTCAAGACGATCCTGCGCGAGGATGTCGAGCAGATCGAGGATCTGATCGCGCATGCGCTGCCGGACATGATCGTGGCGCTCGTGACGCTGCTCGTGTTCGCGGCCGTCATGACCTGGATCGATTGGCGGTTGGCGTTGTGCCTCGTGGCGATGATCCCGCTTCTCGTCGTCTTCTACCGCTCGACCATCCGCAGCAAGCGCGGCCTGATCGGCGAATACGGGCAGGTTCTCGCCGCCTTCAACGCCCAGGCGATCGAGTTCGCGCGCAACATGCCTGCGCTCAAGGCCTATGGGGCGGATGAGCGCATGCGTGACCGGCTGATCGGCCTGACCGAGCGCATGGCCGCGCTCAACGAGAGCGCGCAGGCCGCCAGCCTCTCGTCATGGGCGCTGTTCCTGACCTGCCTGCGCGCCAACCTGGTGCTGATCGTCCCCGTGGGCGGGCTGCTCTATCTCTCAGGTGCCCTCGAGCCCGGGCGCTGGCTGCTCTTCGTCCTGATGGCGCTCGTCTTCAATCAGCCGCTGCTCCAACTCCTCTACACGGCCGGCCCGTTCTTCTGGAAAGTGCATCTCGCTGGACGGAACATCGTCTGGCTGCTCGACTGCCCGGAGCTGGTGCAGGCTGCCGAGCCACGCAAGCCGGCGGATTCCTCGCTCGTCTTCGAGAACGTCACCTTGCGCTACGACGGACGTGAGGTTCTCTCGGATATCGGCTTTTCCGTCGCTCCGGGCACGATGACCGCTCTGGTCGGCCCCTCGGGCTCCGGCAAGAGCAGCCTCGCGCGGCTTGCGGCCCGCTTCATGGACGTTCAGGGCGGGTGCGTCCGGATCGGCGGCGTCGACGTCCGGGAGATCGCGGAGGCGGACCTGCTGGATCAGGTCGCCCTCGTCTTCCAGGAAACCTTCCTCTTCGATGACGGCATCGCCGCGAACATCCGTGTCGGCCGGCCGGATGCGGGTGCGGCGGAGGTCGCTGAGGCCGCGCGGCGCGCGGGCGTGATGGATTTTGCAGGCGCCTTGCCTGCGGGGCTCGACACCCGGGTCGGCGAGAACGGCAACCGTCTCTCGGGCGGGCAGCGGCAGCGTGTCGCCATCGCAAGGGCCCTGCTCAAGGACGCCCCGATCCTTCTGCTCGACGAGGCGACAGCCTCGCTCGACCCCGAAACCGAGGCGCAGGTCCAGGCCGCGCTGGCCGAGTTGATGCAGGGCCGGACCCTGCTGGTCATCGCCCATCGCCTGCACACGATCCGCCATGCCGACCAGATCGTGTTCCTCGACGAGGGCAGGCTCGTGGCCAAAGGTCGGCACGAGGACATTCTGCTCGCCTGCTCCGCCTATGCGGATTTCTGGGCACGGTGTCAGGCCGACGAGGGCATGGTGCCGTTTCCCGCCGATCACGAGGGCGACCTCCGCGACGTGCTGCCGGAACCCGCCGGCCCGCGCCGCGATGTCGCCGAACAGGCGGACGCGCCGGCCCCCGCCGCGGGCGGCATCGCCGCGCTCAAGGTCCTGCCGTCTCTGCTGGGACCATGGCGGCGCCTGCTGGCGCGGGCGCTTCCCCTGCTCGTCCTCGAAGCCATTCTCGCCTCGGCCGCGCCCGTCGTCGCCCTTGTCGGGGTGATCGCGGCCGCAGCCGGCGAACTGACGCTCGGCCGCCTTGCCGAGGCCAGCATGATCCTGATGGCGGCCTTCGCCCTCTGCTTCGGTCTCAATCGCGCATCGCAGGGGATGCTGCTGCGTCTTCAGCGCCTGGCCGTGGCGAACACCCAGAAACAGGTGATCATTCACCTCGCGCGACTGCCCTTCGCCCTTCTCCAGCAACTGGGCAGCGCAGGCCTGACCCACCTGGTCTCGACCCATCTGGCCCGGCTGGATTTCGTCACCCCACCGACCCAGCTCGTCCGGGTCGCGGTCTTGCCCGCTCTCGCGCTCGCCAGCCTGTTCTGGCTCGACTGGCGGATCGGGCTGGCCGCAGGGATCGGACTGCCGGCCTTTCTGCTGGTCCTTCGCAGCGGCGACCATCGTTACCGTCGTGCCCAGGCCGCATTGCTCGCCTGCCGGGAGACAGCCAATACAGCGATGCTGGAGCAGATCCTGGGAATCGGCGTGATCCGCGCCTTCCGCCACGGGCTTGCCTCGACGTCGCGCCTGCACCGGAGCATCGCGAATGAACATGCCGGTTCGATCGCGGCCGCGCGCCCGCTCGCCTGGGGCGCGACCTGGGGACCCGCAGCGCTCGAATGCGGCTTCGTTGCGATTCTCCTCACCGCGAGCCTGCTTCTGGTGCGCGGAGAGATCGCGACGGGTTCCGGCTTGGCGGCCATTCTCTTCGGGCTGCTGGTCTACAGGCCGATGGCGGATGCGCTGGACCTGATCGCACTCGGCCGCAACACCGGACAGTCCGCCCAGGCGATCCGGTCGGTTCTGGACCAGCAGCCCATCCTGGAGCCGACTCGCGATCTCGTTCCGCAAGGTCACGCGCTGAGCTTTCAGGACGTGCAGCTCAGCCGCAATGGAAAAACCATCCTGTCCGGTTTCACGCTCGACATCGCCGATTGCGGGCTGATCGCCTTCGTCGGCCCGTCGGGCTCCGGAAAGACGACCGCGCTTCTGGCTGCTGCGGGCTTTCTCGCTCCCGATGCGGGAAGGATCACGATCGGAGGCATCGATCTGCACGCGATGACGTCCGCCCGCCGACGCTCCCTGATGGCGCCTGTCTTTCAGGACACCTATCTGCTGCGGGACACGGTGCGCGCCAATATCGCATTGGGACGCCCGGATGCGGACGAGGCCGAGATCGTTGCCGCAGCCCGTGCGGCGCAAGCGCATGACTTCATCATGAACCGCCCTGCCGGCTACGCCACCATGATCGGCGAAAGCGGAACGACGCTGTCCGGTGGCGAACGTCAACGGATCGCCCTTGCCCGCGCCCTTCTCTGCGAAACGCCCATTCTGATCATGGATGAAGGCATCTCGGCACTCGATCCCGAAAACGAGACCAGCATTCGCCGGACGCTGCGTCGGCTGGCGCGGCACCGCGCCGTCGTGATCGCGACCCACGACATGCACCTGTCGCGTGACGCGGATGACATCGTGCTGATCGAAAACGGCACGGTGTCCGCAAGAGGGAAACACGAAGAGGTCTTGGCGGAGTCGGTACCGTACCGGCGCTATTGGCGGAGGCTCCGGCCTGCGTAAGCGCAAGCTGCTGTTTCGACGGCCGGTTCAAAAGGGCCAGCTCCGGCCCATCTGGAAGACGCCAATCCGACCGCCCGAAACCGAACGTTTCGCGAGTCAGCAAGGACAGGAGTTTCGCTTGCCAAGTGGGCGGCGGGCGGGCCGATAAGGAAAGGAGCGAGCCATTCAGGCGAGGCTACCAGCGGGCCGGTGCTCGATTGCGCCGAGGTCAATGAGAATCTCGTCCGGCTCATCGGCAACACCCCGCGTTGGCGCAGGCGGTCAAGGACGGCCCGCCGACATGGAGGAAGTTCGCAGATTTGTACCGAAATGGCGCGCCCGAAAGGATTCGAACCTCTGACCCTCAGATTCGTAGTCTGATGCTCTATCCAGCTGAGCTACGGGCGCGTCTCAGAGCGTCATGACGCTTTCGCGTCCGGCCTGATGCGGGGGAGATAGCCGCTCGCTTTCGTCTTGGCAACCCGAAAAATGACGACGGCGTGAAGAAGGCGGATCGGGCCTGCGCCTCATGCGGCGTCGGCGGGCTCCCGCGCCAAAAGCGCCTTGGCGCGCTTGGCGGTGCGATCCTTCGGCAGCTTTTCGGCGATGCCATGCAGCGCCTCTCGCCGGTCGAGCTCGGCCCAGACCTCTCCGGGCGCGATCCCCATCGCGCTCCACAGCACGACGAGATTGTAGATCAGGTCGGCACTCTCGGCGATCGCATCGCGCCTGTGGCCCTGGATCGCCTCGATCCCGACCTCGACCGCCTCCTCGGCAACTTTCTTGGCCATCTTCGGCAGGCCGTCGGCAAAGAGTTTCGCCGTGCGCGACAGGCGTGGGTCGCGCTGGCGCGCGACGAGGACGGCGGCATGGAGTCTCGCGATCGAATCGGCCATCGCGCCAGTATGATCCGCCGCGATGAGCGTTTCATGACAACGCGCCGCACAAGGCGGCCACGCTGTCCGCGCCCTGAAGCTCAGTACCGCGTGGAGCGGCGGGTGGCGCGCACGACGGTCGGCGCCGTGACGGCACCCGCGGCGCCGCCCACGACCGCGCCGACCGGCCCCGCGACCACCGCGCCGGTGCCTGCACCGACCGCCGCACCTCCCACACGCTGTTCGACGGTATTGCCGCAGGCGGCGAGGGCGAGCGTGATGCCGGCAACGGCAAGCAGGGTAAGGGGGCGCATCGGCTTTCTCCCGGTTGGACCAAGAGGCGGAACGCCCGGCGTCTGCACTGGTTCCGTAACGTGACGGCACCGCCCGCCGATAAAGGGCGACGTGCGATAAAGAAGGCTGCTCGGCTGTGATCGCACTTGCGATCCGCGCGAAAATCCGTATACAGCCGGCATCGCATTCAGTCGCGCCATATGCATGGGCGGTGAGGGTCGAGAGGCCCGCGTCGCAGACTGTTGGTTTTTGACCGGTCCGCCTGGCAGAGGCGGGTCGATGGAGTTGAGACGATGAAGATCCGCAATTCTCTGAAGTCGCTGCGCGCCCGCCATCGCGACAACCAGCTGGTCCGCCGCAAGGGCCGCGTCTACATCATCAACAAGGTCCAGAAGCGCTTCAAGGCGCGCCAGGGCTGAGCATCGCGCGCGGCCTTCTCAGGCTGCGCCGATCGGTCCGGATCTGTGCTGAGCGGGGCGTCGCGAGACGCGCCGCTTTTTTGCGTGGCTCGCCGTCGCGTGATTTGACCGTGGATCTCGCCCGGTTAGAGTGGGCTCATGCGTTCCTCTCCGATCGCCCTTGCTCTGCTCCTGACGGTCGTCGCCGCGCCGTCCGCGCTGATGGCCCAGCCCTCGCCGCCCCAGCGGCCCGGCCAGGCGGTTCCGCAGGACAAGGCCGAGAACCCTGCTGCGCCGCAGCGCCGCCCCCCCGCCTCGCTCGAGACGCTGTTTCAGCGCCTTCACGACGCGAAGACGCCGGAAGAGGCCAAGGGCATCGCGACCCAGATCCAGCGGCGCTGGGCTCGCTCCGGCTCCGACACCGCCGATTTGCTGATGACGCGCGCGCAGGAGGCCATCAGGAACAAGCAGACCGAGATCGCGGTCGAGCTCCTCGACCGCATCATCAGCCTGCAGCCGGACTGGGCCGAGGCCTGGAACCAGCGCGCCAACGCCCTCTACATCGCCGGCGACCCCATCCGCTCTCTCTACGACATCGGAGAGACGCTGAGGCGCGAGCCCCGGCACTACGGCGCCATCATGGGGCTCGGCATCATCCTCAAGCAGCAGGGCGACGACAAGGCGGCGATGGCGGCCTTCCGCAGGGCGCTCGACATCTATCCGCAGTTCGAAGCGGTGAAGAAGGCGGTCGACTCGCTGCGCTACGAGGTCGACGGCCGCGAGACCTGAGCCGACGGCTGCAGCACCGCGCCGGCACGCTCAGGCCTTGGCGACATGCTCCTGCGCGATGAAGGCGATGCGGACCATGTTGGTCGCGCCCGGCGTGCCGAAAGGCACGCCCGCCACGACGATGATCCGGTCGCCCGTCTTCGCGAAATGCTCGCGCACCGCGAATTTGCAGGCGCGGAAGGCCATGTCGTCGGCGTCGCTGGCATCCTTGGTGACGATGGCGTGGACGCCCCAGACCAGCGTCAGCCGCCGCGCCGTGGCGCGGTTGGGCGTCAGCGCGATCACGGTCGAGTTCGGCCGTTCGCGGGCGATGCGGAAGGCGGTCGAGCCCGACGAGGTCCAGGCGCAGATCGCCTTGAGATGCAGCGTCTCGGCGATCTCGTGGGCCGCCTTGGCGATGGCGTCGGCGCCCGTCGCCTCGGGCTCCGCGCGCTGGGCCTCCAGGATCGAGCGGTAGACTGTCTCGCTCTCCACCTCCTCGGCGATGCGGTTCATCATCGTCACCGCCTCGACCGGATACTGGCCGGCCGCGCTCTCGGCCGAGAGCATCACGGCATCCGCGCCCTCGAACACCGCCGTCGCGACGTCCGAGACCTCGGCGCGGGTGGGCACCGGGCTGGTGATCATGCTTTCCAGCATCTGCGTCGCGACCACGACCGGCTTGCCCTTGCGGCGCGCCATGCGGGTCATGCGCTTCTGGGTGCCCGGCACCTTCTCCAGCGGCATCTCGACGCCGAGATCGCCGCGCGCGACCATGATCGCGTCGGAGGCGTCGATGATCTCCTCAAGCCGCAGCACCGCCTGCGGCTTTTCGATCTTGGCCATGACGGAGGCCCGGCCGCTGACGATCTTGCGCAGCTCCGCCATGTCCTCCGGCCGCTGCACGAATGAGAGCGCGATCCAGTCGACCCCCACCTCGGCCGCAACCTCGGCATCGGCGCGGTCCTTCTCGGTCATGGCCGAGACGGCGATCGTGGTGTCGGGCAGGCTGACGCCCTTGCGCGAGGACAGCCGCCCCCCGATCAGGACCTTCGTCACCGCCCGCTCGGGCGAGGCCTCCTCCACGACGAGCCGCAGCTTGCCGTCGTCGAGGATCAGGTGATGGCCGACTTCCAGCGCGCTCAGGATCTCGGGATGGGGCAGATGCACCCTTTTGTCGTTGCCCGGAGCGGGGTCGGAATCGAGAACGAAGCGCGCGCCCTTCTCCAGCAGGACCCCGCCATCGCCGCCGAAGGCGCCGACCCTGAGCTTCGGCCCCTGCAGATCGGCCAGGATGCCGACCGGGCGCCGGAACTTGGTCTCGAGCCCCCGCAGCATCGCGACCTTCTCGGACAGCGTCTCGCGCTGGGTGTGGCTCATATTGATGCGGAACACGTCGACGCCGGCAGCGAACAGCTTGGCGCACATCTCCTCGTTGGAGGAGGCCGGCCCCAGCGTGGCAATGATCTTGATTCGACGTTCGCGCTTCATCGTTTCCCCTGCGGGCGGTGCACCGCCCGTTCGTTTGGACCATCGGCGACCCGTGGCCGGCTCGGCTCAGGGCCTGGGCGGCGGTGGCGGCGGTGCAGCCGCGCCGTCCGTGAGCTGGATCGTCCAGCTCTTCTGTTCGCCGGTATCGACCTCGAAGAAGCCGGCACGGTCATAGCCCCGCGCCAGGCAGTCCTCGATACCATGGATCGTGAATTCCTTGTTGCGCACGCACATGACGGATTTGCCCGTCCATTCCCCGCCCTTGTCGTAATCGACGGCGTGGACGTAGTAGTAGCGTGCCGCCAGCGTGCCGCGCAGCAGCGTCTCGCAGCCGCGCGGGCTGATGTTCCACCAGCCTTCCGTCGTCCAGCCCTGCGCGTCGCGGTAGCCGATCGCGACCCCGACCCGGCTCGGCGTGGTGTTGCACATGCGCAGATCCGCCTTGGCGGGGCCCGCTGCCATGACCGTCAGCACGGCAGCGGCTCCGAGCAAACGGGCGCTGGAGAAGAAAGGACCCGGCATGCGTCTCAGGGCTCGATCAGGATCACGCGGCAATCGTTGACATTGGTCAGCGTCGGGCCCGGCTGCAGGAGATCGCCGAGGCGCTCGAAGAAGCCGGTCGAATCGTTGTCGGCGAGGGATCGGGCAGGATCAAGGCCGATGGCGGCGGCGCGCGTCAATGTTTGGGGATCGACCAGGGCCCCGGCCGGGTCCGTCGCTTCGCCGCCCCCGCCATCGGTGCCGTCGGTATCGCCCGCCAGCGCGACGATGCCCGGCTCGCCGCCCAGCGCCAGCGCCAGCGCCAGAGCATATTCCTGGCTCGGCCCGCCCCGGCCCGAGCCGCGCAGCGTCACGGTGAGTTCGCCGCCGGACAGGATCGCCGCGCGCCGCCCCTCGGCCTTCAGGGCCTTGGCGCGCTCGGCATGGGCGGCCGCGACCTCGCGCGCCTCGCCTTCGAGATCGGGACCGAGATCGAGCACCGCGTAGCCCGCCGCCTCGGCGGCTGCCCGCGCCGCGGCGAGCGCGTCGGCCGGGCGCGCGATGATGCGGTATTCGCTGTTCGCGAAGGCCGGGTGGCCCGGCTTCGGTGTCTCGTTGGCATCGTCCGCAAGCAGGGCTTCGGCAGCCGGCGGCAAGGCGAGGCCATAGCGCGAGACGATGGCGCGCGCATCCGCCATGCCGCTCGGGTCGGGCACCGTCGGCCCCGAGGCGATGGCGGCCGGATCGTCGCCGGGCACGTCCGAGATCGCCAGCGTCAGCAGGCGCGCCGGCGCGGCCGCCAGGGCAAGCCGCCCGCCCTTGATTCCGGAGAGACGCTTGCGCACGACGTTCATCTCCCCGATCGGGGCGCCGGAGCGCAGAAGCGCCTTGGTCACCGCCTGCTTTTCGGCGAGCGTCAGGGCGCCGGCCGGGGCCACCCAGTTGGCCGAGCCGCCGCCCGAGAGCAGCACCAGCACGAGATCCTCCGCCGTCGCGGCACCGGCCAGCGCCAGCGCCCGCTCGGCACTGGCGACGCTGCCCTCGTCGGGAACGGGATGACCGGCAGCGACCATCGGAATATGCCGCGTCGGCGCCGTATAGCCGTGACGCGCCACGGCATGGCCGAGCAGGCGCTCCTTCGGAAACCCTCCGTCGAGGTAGTGTGCCTCGGCAAGCGCCGTCATGCTTCCGGCCGCCTTTCCGGCAGCCAGCAGGATCAATCGCCCCGTCTCGGGCGCCCGCGGCAGATGATCGGCCAGGCATCCGGCCGGGTGGGCCCGCGCGACGGCAGCGTCGTAGATCATGCGGGCGGTGGCGCGCATCGACGCACTGTCGTCCCTCGATCCGTGCATCCCTTGCCCCCCGCTTCGAGCCGTTCGTCCGGCAGCCTTTGCGATTCGTTCTAGGCCTGCAGGCGCCGGGCGTCATCCCGCTCCGCTGATAAAATCATACTTATCTCGACCCCGTCATCCGGCTGTTGAGCACTGGGCTGCGAGCGGGCCTGCCGGCTTGACGCGCAGGGGCGATCCGGGCGAACGCTGCCGGCCGAATTTCATGGGACATCCGGTCCCGCACCCCGAAAGGATATGAGATGGACGATCCGGTTCAGGGCGATCAGCTCAAGAGCATCGTCGAGCGCATCGAGCGGCTCGAGGAAGAGAAGAAGACGATCGCCGACGACATCAAGGAGGTCTATGCCGAGGCCAAGGGCACCGGCTACGACGTCAAGGTGCTGCGCAAGGTCGTCGCGCTGCGCAAGCGCGACCTCGACGAGCGCAAGGAGGAGGAAGCCATCCTCGACCTCTATCTGCAGGCCGTCGGCGAAACCGCCTGAATCGGGCCTGCCTCGCGACGCTCGATCCACGGCCTGCGGGACTTCGGTCGCGCAGGCCGTTTTCGTCGGGAACGCTTTGACGGATCCCGGATCGGCGCGGCTTCGCCGCCTGACCCGGAATGACGCCGTGGTTCCCGCTGAGCTCAGCGGATCAAAGGCACCGCTGCCGGCGCCGTTGCGGCCCTGGCCTCTTCGAGCATCTTCAGGAGCTGCGCTTCGCCATAGGGCTTGGTCAGCACCTGCGCCTGGGTGTCGCCTGCGACGGAGGACGCATCGCCGCTGGCGTAGATCACGGCGATGCCCGGCTGCAGTTCACGCGCCTGAGTGGCCAGCTCGCCCCCTGAGAAGCCCGGCAGCTTGATGTCGGTGAGCAGCGTATCGACCCGCATCGTCCTCAGCGTTGCCAGCGCCTCTTCCGCGCTTGCCGCCTCGATGACGACATAGCCGGCGCCCTGCAGCATGTCGCTGGTGTTCATTCGGATCAGGGCGTCGTCCTCGACCAGCAGCACCGTGGCCGGCTTGGGCTGCACAGCCGCCCGCTCGATCGCGGGCCCCGGCAGCAGCTCCGTCTCCGACTCTGGCTCCGGATTGGGCGGCTGCGCCTGCATCGCGGAGGCCTGCCCGCGCTGCTTCTCGTTGCCGAGCACATGGCGGATCTTTCGCGCCAGCGTCTCGCGGGTATAGGGCTTGGAGAGCAGCTCCACGCCGGCATCGAGCTTGCCGCCGTGAACGATCGAGTTCTCGGTGTAGCCGGAGGTGAAGAGCACGGCGATGCCCGGCAGCCGGGCCCGCGCCTTGCGGGCGAGTTCCGGGCTCTTCAGCTCGCCCGGCATCACGACGTCGGTGAAGAGAAGGTCGATCGGGATGCCGCTCTCGATGACGTTGAGCGCGCTGCCCGCATCGGACGCCTTGAGCACGCGATAGCCGAGATCGGACAGCATCTCGATCACCGTGGCCCGGACCTCCTCGTCATCCTCGACGACGAGCACGGTCTCCGTGCCACCCGCGACGGGTCCGGCCGCGAGATCGACGACGACGTCCTCGTTCTCCATCGAGCGCGGCAGATAGAGCCTGATGGTCGTGCCATGGCCGACCTCGGAATAGATCTTGATGTGTCCGCCGGACTGCTTGACGAAGCCATAGACCATCGAGAGGCCGAGCCCCGAGCCCTTGCCCTCGCTCTTTGTCGAGAAGAACGGCTCGAAGACCTTGTCGACGATCTCGGGCGCCATGCCGCTGCCCGTGTCGGTGACCGCCAGCATGACATACTGGCCGGCGGTGACCTCTTCATGCTGCCGGGCATAGTCGTCGTCGAGATGCGCGTTCGAAAGCTCGATGGTGAGCTTGCCCTCCCCGTTCATCGCGTCGCGGGCATTGACCGCGAGGTTGAGCAGCGCGTTCTCGATCTGGTTCGGGTCGATGAAGGTGTTCCACAGCCCGCCGCCGACAACCGTCTCGATCTGCACGGTTTCGCCCAGCGCACGGCGCATCATGTCGTCCATCTCCTGGACGCGGCGGCTGATGTTGACGACCTTGGGTTCGAGCGCCTGCCGGCGGCCGAAGGCCAGCAGCTGGGCGGCGAGCCTGGCCCCGCGCGAGACGCCGGCCATGGCGCTGGCGACCCGCTTCTCGGCCCGCTCGATGCCGGCGACGTCCTTGGCGAGGAGCTGGAGATTGCCGGAGACGACCTGCAGCAGGTTGTTGAAGTCATGCGCGACGCCGCCGGTCAGCTTGCCGACCGTTTCCAGCTTCTGTGCGCGGAGCAGGCGCGCCTCGGCCTTGCGCCGCTCCTCGATCTCGGAAATCACCCGCGCCTCGAGGCTTTCGTTGAGCTGGCGCAGCGCCCGCTCCGCGGCCCGCCGGTGGGTGATGTCGGTGTGGACGCCGACCCATTCCTCGATCTCGCCGGTCTCGTCCAGGATCGGCAGCGCGCGGATCGCGAAAATCCTCCAGGCCCCGGCGCGGTCGCGCACGCGGTGCTCATGGATGAACATCGACTTGGCGGCGACGGCTTCGTTCCACGCCTTGACCGAAGTCTCCTGGTCGTCCGGATGGACTGCTTCGGCCCAGCCGAAATCCTGGTACTCTTCGAAGGCCTGTCCCGTCAGAGCGGCCCAGCCGGGCTGTTCTCCCAGCATTCGCCCTTCAGCGCTGTTCGTCCAGAGCACGCCGTGGACGGCATTCATCGCCGTGCGGAAGCGGCGGTTGCTCGCGGCCAGCCGCCGCTCCATCGCGACCCGCTCAGTCTGATCGATCACCGTGCACATCACGCCACCGACCTCGCCGCAGGCGTCGTACACCGGGGTATAATGAAGGTCGAAGACGAAGCCGCGCCGGCTCCCCCGCAGGTCCAGGACCATCGGCACGTCGCAATGGGAGACCAGTTCGCCGCGATAGCCCGCCTCGAGGATCGGCCGGTTCCAGTCCCACACCTCCGGCAGGGCGGTGGCGGTCGGCGCGCCCATCAGCTCCGGGTGACGATCGGCGACGATGTCCCGATAGGCGTCGTTGTAGATCAGCCGGTGGTCCGGCCCCCACATCAGCACCTTGGCGACCGGCGAATTCAGGATGTTCTGCACCGTCGCGCGCAGTTCCAGCGACCAGCGCTCGGCCGGGCCCAGCGGCGTTGCAGACCAGTCGAGGTTGCGGATCAGCTCGCCGCATTCGCCCCCGCCATGCGGCCAAAGCTGGCCGGTCCGCAGCTCGGCTTGCTGCAGCCCCCTCAGCGCCTCGGTCAGCGCCGCCTGCGCCTCGGCTGCCGGGCGCTCCTTCAGCCAGGCGTCGAGCAGGGTCTCAAGCTCGGCTGTCCATGCGGTGTTTGGCTTTGTCGGCGCGCTCATCGGTCGTCTCTGAAAGCCGGGGTTGAAAACGTCAATGCCATGCCAGGCCGATCATGTCCCGGACTCGCGCTTGCCCAGCAGCCGGCTCAGGCCGGCATCGAGAGCCGCAAGGCTATAGGGCTTGCGCAGGGTCGCCGCATCGCTCAGCCCCGCCAGCGCGAGATCGTCGTATCCGGTGGCGAAAATGAACGGCACGCCCGCCTCGGCCAGGCGCTCGGCGACCGCATGCGACGTCCCGCTGCCGAGATTGACGTCGAGAATGGCGACATCCGGCAGGGCCCGGTCGAGGCAGGCCATCGCCTCCTCGACACGCGAGCAGACCTCGACCTTGTCGGCGCCCAGCCGCAGCAGCATGTCCTCGCAATCCATCGCGATGATGAACTGGTCCTCGAGGATCAGGGCAAGCCGTCCCGCGAGAGGCTGCCCCGTCTTCGCCGGCGGATCGGCCGCCGGGGATGGCGCCAGCCTGTCCTCGCCGTCCCAGCGCACGAAACGCGCCGGAATCCGCAGGACCGCCTGCAAGCCCTCCGGCCGATAGTCCAGATCGCTCGCTCCGCCGAGATCGAACGGGATGCTGCGCGAGATCAGGATGGTCCCGAAGCCCTGCCGCGCCGGCGGCGCGACGCGCGGACCGCCGCTCTCGCTCCAGCGGATCTCGCAGTCGCCCACGGCGCTCCGCGACCATTCGATCGCGAGACGGCCGCCGGGCACGGAGAGGGCGCCATATTTGGCGGCATTGGTGATGAGCTCGTGGATGACGAGGGCGAGCACCGAGAACGCCCGCGCATCCAGCGTGGCGGGCGGGCCCTCGATCGCGACCGCGGCGTCGACCGCGCGATAGGGCGATGCCTCGGCCGCGACCAGATCGCGCAGCAGGCCGCCGCCGCTCGCTCGCATGGCCTGGTCATGCGCCACCGCAAGCGCCTCCACCCGCCCCTTCAGCGCGGTGACGTAAGCCTCGATGGTCGCCCCTTCGGCGAGCGGGTGCGCGACGATCGACTTGATCAGGGAGAGGATGTTCTTGACCCGGTGATTGAGTTCCTCGTTGAGGACCTTCCGGCGCATCTCCGCCTTGTTGCGTTCGTCGGCCAGGAGTTCGCTCTGTCGCAGCACGACCTCGATCAGCGTCCGGCGCGTCGATTCCGCGAGTTCGCGCTCGACAGGCGTCCAGGCGCGCGAATGCCCGGCCACGGTCTGCTTCCAGACGGCGAAGCTCTGCCGCGGCGTCAGACGGTCCCCATGAGGGCCGGAAGGATAGGTCTTGGTGGGATCGCCGCCCCATTCGATCGTCTGGACGAATTCCTTGCGGAAGAAGAAGAGGTAGTCCCGCGGAATCTGCGACAGCGGCACGACCAGCACGCCGGCGAAGCGGCCGGCATGGGCCCGGGCCGCTGGCATGGCCTCGACCAGCGAGGTGCTCGCCCAGATGCGCCCCTCGCAGACCGTGCCGGCGAAGCTCGCCAGCTCCTCCGCGAAGGTCGCGGATGGCACGCTGCCCTCGGCGCGCCATTCGCCGTCGATGAAGATGCCGACCCCGTCACTCTCGACCAGCCCGCGAAAAGCCCCGAGATGGCGCCCGAGGAACTCGGTTGCATCCGTCACATGAGAGGCGGACGACAAGAGCCCGTTCAGGAAATCGCGCGCCTGCTCCGCCGCGAGCAGCAGCTGCTTCTGCGTCAGGGCGCCGAGCTGGAGCGCGAAGAACTCGCCGAAGATCTCGGCGGCGATGCGCCGGTTCATCGGGAGCGAGCGCGGGCTGTAATGATGGCAGGCGATCAGGCCCCAGAGCTTGCCCTCCAGAATGATCGAGACCGACATCGAGGCGGCGACGCCCATATTGCGCAGATATTCGCAATGGATCGGCGAGACGCTGCGCAGATGGGCATAGGAGAGGTCGAGCGGCTCGCCCGCGCCGTCGAGCTCGGGCACGATCGGAAGGCGCTCGCCGCTGCTGTTTGAGACGATGCGGATCGGGTTGAGCAGATAGAGCTGCCTGGCCTGTTGGGGGATGTCGCTGGCCGGAAAATGCTGGCCGAGGAAGCTCTCCAGGTTGGGCCGCTTCGCCTCGCTCATCACCTTGCCCGAGCCATCGGGCGCGAACTGGTAGATCATCACCCGGTCATATTGCAGCACGGCGCGCAGCAGCCGGGCCGCACTCTCGATCAGCTGGCTCGGCGAGGTGACGGCCGAGAGGCGGCCGACCAGCGTGCGGGCGAACTCTAGCGGCGATATCGGCCCGTCCGACGCCGCTTCCTCGAACTCGATGATCGTGTTGCCCTTGAAGGAATGGATCGACACGTCGAAGCTGCGGCCCAGCGTCGCGACCTGATGGCGCGGCATCAGCCCGGCCCGTGACGGCGCGCTCGACCGCGCCAACGCGTTGCGCATCTCGTGGACGGCCGGCCCGCCGAGGATGTCCTCCAGCGTTCGGCCCACCAGCTCGAAGGTCCTGAGCCCGAGAAAGGCGCCGGCATTGACCGAGTGCCTGAGGACGGTCACGACCTCCGCGTCGCAGACGATCATGCAGCCATGCGGCTGGACGCTTCCGGGAATGTGGATCGGTTCGCGATCGCAGTTCGTCAGGTCGACGGTCGTCATGAGGCCGGCAGTTCGAGAGGAGAGAAGGCCTGGATGGCGTGGTCGAAGACCTGACGGGCCCCGCGCGCGGCGAGGCTCCAGCGGGCCCTCTCCAGTCCGTCCAATCGCACCAGAAGTTCGCGCCAGGACGTGATCGAGCCGGCCTGCGCCGACAGATAGCGCGCGCCATGGGCCGCCCCCAGTCCCAGCGCGGCCGCGGACTTGACGAGCACGCGGGCTCCCAATGCCGACCCTTCAAGGACATAGGTGGCCCCGAGCAGGCAGGCGATGTCTTTTGACAGGACGAGCCGCTCCGCCGCAGGCACGGGAAGACCGAGATCGGCGAGGTCCCGCCGCAGTTGCGGCACCAGCTGCCTCGGACCGAGGCCGAGCGCGTCGGCCTCGACGCCGATGGCGGCTTCCGCCGGAGCGCGGTGCCGGAAGCTGCCAGCGAGGAAGCGGGTGTAATCGTCGAGGCTCGTGAAAGCGCCGATCAGGCCGTCGAGCTCCTCGTGCAGGTCATGAGTTTCCGCGCGCAGGAAGCTCCTCAGATCGTTCATTCGTAACCCCGACGAGAACTGAAAAGCCAGTCCGACGCGGCCCACCTTCTTGCCGCCTCTCCGGCGCCTTCAAGGCATGATCGCTACGGCTCATCGAGGCGTTCATGCGCGGGGCGCAAAAACGGTCGACGCTGCGGCAACGCGCAAATCCTCCGCCGGTTCCCCGCGTGGCCCACGTCGCGTTGCAAACGCCACAGCCTCCATCAATCCGGGTGATCCGTCAGATCATCCGATTTGGCGTGGCGTTTCGCTCGTCCTCGGGCACTCTTCGCCAGCGCCAATGGAGAGGCCCATGCTGCTGGTCGGAATGCTCGACAGTCCCTATGTCCGCCGCGCCGCGGTTACCGCCACCCTGCTCGACGTTCCGGTCGAGCATCGCTCGGTTTCGGTCTTCCGCCACATGGACGAATTCCGCGCGATCAATCCGCTGATCAAGGCCCCGAGCCTGGTGACGGACGCGGGGACGGTGATCAGCGAATCGCTGCTGATCATCCAGCATTTCGAGGATGTCGCCGGCCGCTCGCTGCGCCCCGTCGAATCTGCGGCCCGCGAGCGCGACCTCGCGCTGACCGGCATCGCCATCGTCGCCGCCGACAAGGCGGTGGCGATCGAGTACGAGCGCAAGCGCCCGGAAGCGCAGCGCTACGCGCCCTGGCAGGAGCGCATCGTCACCCAGCTCCACACTGCGCTGGATCTGCTCGACGCCGCCGCAAAGGAGGGCGCCCTGTCGGCTGGCCCCGAGCTCCTGCCGTGCGACATCGCCGCCGCCATCGCCTGGGGCTTCTGCCGCTTCGTCATTCCCGATGTCGCACCGGCGGAGCGCTGGCCCGCTTTGGCGGCGCAGGCTGCGGCCTGCGAGGCGCTGGAGGTGTTCAAGACCTGGCCGATCGACCGGGAGTAAAGCCCGGAGCCCCGGCGCTCAGTTCTGCACGAAATTCGTCGGCAGCGGTCTGACGGCCGGCCCGCTGAAGCGTCCC
Organism: Allobosea sp. TND4EK4; assembly: GCF_900156025.1. Lineage (GTDB taxonomy): Bacteria > Pseudomonadota > Alphaproteobacteria > Rhizobiales > Beijerinckiaceae > Allobosea. The sequence continues at coordinate 72,377 of NZ_FTMO01000008.1, read as the reverse complement.
GGCTTGGCATCCACCGGGTCGGTCTGGCTGAAGCCGAGCGAGGCCGCCGGGCTCGGACCGGCGATCGGCGCGGAACTCGTCTTGTCGGAACGGGCGCGGGCGGTCGCGACATTGACCGGGCGGCCGGCCGGCGGGGAATGAGGCCGTGCCACCGCCGTGAACAGCGATTCCAGCCCGGTCCGGTCCATCCCCTGCGGTTCCTCCACCGGCACCCGTGGCGAAGCGGCGACCGGCGTGGCTTGCCGCGTCGCCGTGGCGAAGCCGGGGCCGACATCGTGCGGGCGGACGGGCGGCAAGGCATGGCTGACCGGCACCAGGCGCCCTCCGACGGCCGCCGGTGCCTCGCCGAGATCGGTGCCTCTCAGGGCAGCGACCGCAACGCCCATCAGCTCGCTCGGGCGGGCAGGCGGCAGCGGCGCGTCGACGGAGGGGCCGGCCAGGACCGGTGTGATCGAGGCCGTCATCTCCTCCGGGCGCCGCGGCGGCAGGGAGGCGAGCACGAGCCTCTGGTCGGCGCCGGGCCCGGTCTGCGCGAAGGTGAGCGCCCCGGCGCTCGCCGGGAGGGCGGCGATCTGCGTGCCGTCGATGCCACCGGGCGCGGCGAGATCGCGGGGGCGCGCCAAGGGCAGCGGCGCGTCGATCAGCTGGGCCCGGCGGGCCGGCTCCGGGGCCGGCTGAGGTACGGCCGACGCGACGGCGGCTGCCGCCACCGGTGCCTCCTCCTGCACCGGCTGCGCCTGCGGCGCCAGGCGTTGCGAGCGTTCGCGGGTGACGGCCCGCGAGGTCGGCTCCGGCGCCGCAGCGGAGACCAGGAAGCGCCCGGCACTGTCGGAGGTGCTGTCGTCGCGGCGATTGGCATAGGCCATGACCGTCGGCTGCGGCGGCGGCGCGCCGCGGCGCTGCCGGGCCGGCCGGGCATCCGCCTCTTCCTCGTCGCCGCCGAAGAGCATCGCCCACAGGCTCTTGCGGCCCGAGGCCTGAACCGCGCCCTCATCCGCATCGGCCACGGCATAGCCGCCGACGGAGCCGCCGCCGGCCATGATCTCCGCGCGGGCCATCTCGTAGCCGGCGAGCGGCTGCCCGTCCGCCGGGATGTGCACGGTCTTCTGGTCCGGGAACAGCCGGACGAGCTGGTCGCGCGTCATCCGCGGCCAGGACCGGACCGAGCCGACATCCAGATGCACGAAGGGAGTATGGGCGTTCGGATAGAAGCCGACGCCGCCACGCTGCAGCCGCATGCCGATCTCCCGGATGCGGGCGGTGGGCACGTCGGGCAGATAGAAATCCATCGCCTTGCCGAGCATGTGCTGGCTGTGCTTGGCGACGGCGCGCGAGCGGCGGCGCAGCATCGCGTTGGTGTTCGGCGAGCGATAGGCCGAGACGACATGGAAGGGCTGCTCGGAGCCGAGCTGGCGCTGCACCTCCCAGACCACGTCGAACAGGCGCGGATCCATCCGGATCGGCTCGTCGCTGCGCCAGTCGCGCAGGGCCCAGTTCAGCTTTTCGAGGGCGGAAGAAACGTAGCGGCCATCCTGCTTGAAGGTGACGGTCGTCTCCTCCTTGGTGTGCATATGCATGATGGTGATGGTGCGGGTGTCGCCGTTGGCGACCGCGTTCTGCGTCCCGCGCACGCCGATCAGCGAAGCCGCGACCGCAAGCGCCGCCGTGACCAGACGTCGCCCTCCTGCGCCGGAGCCGAAGCGCGTCACTCCCCGAAGCGTGGCGTCAACCCAGCCCAATCTGCCTGCCCAATCTGCCTGATCCGTCTCGGAGCGCCGCCGAAGCGAAGCGTTAACGTGAACGAACAGTTGCGGAGAAGCCTTAACGACTCGTTAGCAAGCCGGCCTTTGCCGCGCCAGATATTTCCGTCGCGGTCGGGGCAGGCCGTGGGTAGGTATGGATCGTGGCGGAAAGGTGCCTTTTTCAAGGCACCTGCCCTGCGTGAGCTGTCAGCCCTGTTGCTCGAGCGCCTGGCGCACGAGCCGGTGGAAGCCGTAGACATCGTCGAAGCGGGTGATCTTGCCGTCCGCATCGACCACCATCGTGTTGTAGACGAGATGGATCGCCAGCGGCTGGGGCAGGTTGATCCGCCGCTCGCCCTTGCCGATGAGGCTTTTCAGCCGCGCGCTCGTCCACTCCGGCCCGAGCAGCTGGTCCGCCAGCGCGAAGGGATTGTCGACGCGCACGCAGCCATGGCTGAAGGCCCGCCGGTCGGCGCCGAAGAGGCGGCGGTTCGGCGTGTCGTGCAGATAGACCGCATGCTCGTTGGGGAACATGAACTTGATCCAGCCGAGCGCATTGCGCTCGCCGGGCGGCTGGCGCACCGAAATGCCGCCCCCCTTGGTCCGCGTCACCACATAGCCGCGCCTGGCGGCATAGTCCGGATCGGCCGCGAGGCCGGGCAGGAATTCCTTCTTCAGGATCGAGGGCGGCACATACCAGGACGGATTGACGATGACGTGGTCCATCCGGTTCGAGAAGATCGGCGTCGCGGATTCCGGCTTCCCGATGATGGCACGGGCCTCGTGAACCACCTTGCCCGAGCGGATGACGCGCACGCGCATCTCCGGCACGTTGACCATGATGTGGTCGGTGCCGAGATCCTTCGGCAGCCAGCGCCAGCGCTCCATCTGGGCGATGACGTCCTCCTCGCCCTGCGCGGTGGCCGGCCTGCCGAGCGCCGCGACGGTGCGCTCGCTCAGGATACCGTTCGCAGGAAGGCCCGCCTTCTTCTGGAAATCGGCCAGCGCCAGCGCGGTCGAGCGGTCGAACACCGCGTCGTCGCTGGGGCCGAGGCCGAGCCGCGCCCGCACCAGCGGCACGCGCTCGTCGCGCATGCCGACCTTGAGCGCGGGTCCCGCCGGGATGCGCACCAGCGGCGTGTCGTCGAGATGCTCGCGCAATTCCGCGAGCTTCGCCTTGAGGCGGCGATACTGCTCGTGCGGCGGGTTATAGGCCGCGAGCGCAGCCCCCGCATCGCCGGCACCTGCGAGCGTCGCCAGCACCTCGCCGGCGGACGGCACGTCGAGCTTCGGCGTGATCAGCTTGGACAGCTTGCGCGGATCGAGCCGGCCGCCGCGCGCATCTCGGGCATAGAGCACGGCGAGCGCGGAAAGGCGGATATCCGCTTCCGCAAGCTTGGTCCTGTCGCTGAGCTCGAACACCGGCAGCGCATAGTCGGTCGGGCGCAGGCCGTCGTCGGCGGCATGCTCGAGCTGCGCGACGATGCGCTTGCCGGCCGCGGTCCAGCCCTTGGCGTCGATCCAGAACGGCTTGTTCTGGTTGGCCTGGTAGGCGGCGACGATCTCGGCGCGCTCACGCTCGCCGAGCCGGCGAACGGCGACGGCCTCCCCCGCGCGGGCCGCGATGTCGGCGGCGAAGGCAAGGCCGGGCTCCACCTCGACAACGACCTTCGGCATGTCGGGCGCCGGGACGACCGGCTCCACGGCCCGAAGTGGCCCCTGGATGGCGGGAGCAACCGTCACCGAAGCCTGCATCGGTTTCTCGGGCGCGGCTTCGGTCGGCATGGCCTGCACGGGCGCCGGCGGCGCCGCGGCAGGCACGGGCTCGGGCGAGCGGACGGGCGGGACGAGAGCCGGATCGGCGGAGGGCATCTCGATCGCCGGGATATCGAGCGTCACCGGCTCGGTGCCGATCTCGACCGGAGCGGTCGCATCGACCGAAGCCGGATCGCGCGGCCGGCTCGAAGACGAGACCGTCCCGGTCACGATTTCATGGTCAGGCGCGGCGGCGGCCGTGACCGGCGGCTCGGACGGGGTGGCCTCCGGGAGAGCCTCTGCGCTGCGCGCTGCTTCGGTGGCCGGGGCCTCGCTGGTGGAGGTCTGCGCAAGGCTGCCGGCACAGCCCAGCATGATCGCCAGGGCCGAGGCCGTGGTCAGATTCGCCCAATGGCGACGACTCATTTCGCTGATCCCGTGAGGTGCCCAACCCGCGCCATTCCTTGCGCGTGCCGGGGTGCTTCGACAAGATGCGGCGGCGCAACAGGCCGACGCTTTTCGCTGGCCGCCCCCGCCCGCCCTGCCAGGCCGTTGCGGAGGCTGCCGATCGTTGGTCGCGGCTCAGGCCGCGTCGGTTTCCTCGGAGGCGCCCTCGCTCTCGATCAGCCCGTAATCCTTGAGCTTGCGATAGAGCGTCGAGCGGCCGATACCGAGCTTGCGCGAGACCTCGGACATGTGTCCGCGGTAATGCGCCAGCGCGAAGGTGATGATGTCGCGCTCCAGCTCGTCCAGCTTGCGCATGTCGGAGCCGGAGACGAGTTCCAGCGAATTCGGGTCGCGCACCGGCATGTGGATGATCCGCGGCGGCGCCTCCGCATGCGGCTCGGTCCGCGGAGCGGAGGCCGGGGCCGGCGGGATGTGGACGTCGTAACCCTCCATCTGCGCCGCGATCTGCGGAAACTCGGCGACGCCCAGCTCCGGCCCGTCGGCCAGCACCGTGGCGCGGAACATCGCATTCTCGAGCTGGCGGACATTGCCCGGCCAGTCGTAGCTCGCGATCAGGCGCAGCGCGTCGGCGGAGATGCCGTCGAGCTTCTTGCCCTCCTCGGCGGCGAAGCGCGCGAGGAAGCGCCGGGCAAGATCGGGAATGTCCTCGCGGCGCTGACGGAGCGGCGGCAGCGTGATCGGGAAGACGTTGAGCCGGTAGTAGAGGTCCTCGCGGAAATCGCCGCGCTTCACCTGGTCGAGCAGGCTCTTGTTGGTGGCGGAGATGATGCGGATGTCGACGCGGACCGATTTCTTGCCGCCGACAGGGTCGACCTCGCTCTCCTGGATCGCGCGCAGCAGCTTCACCTGGGCGTCCAGCGGCAATTCGCCGACCTCGTCGAGGAACAGCGTGCCGCCATTGGCCTCGACGAACTTGCCGAGATGGCGCTCGGTCGCGCCGGTGAAGGCGCCCTTCTCGTGGCCGAACAGGATCGATTCCACGAGGTTGTGCGGGATCGCGCCGCAGTTGACCGTGACGAAGGGCTTGCCCTTGCGGTCGCTCGAGCCCTGGATCGCGCGCGCCAGCACCTCCTTGCCGACGCCGGATTCGCCCTCGATCAGGATCGGGATGTTGGATTTGGCCGCCCGCTCGGCCAGCCGCACGACCCGGGCCATGTCCGGGCTCTTGGTCGCCAGGTCCCGAAAGCCCAGCGTATTCGAGGCGCGCCGCTTGATGTGGCGCAGTTCGTGCTCCAGCGCACCGAGCTTGAGCGCATTCTTGAGCGAGACCTGCAGCCGTTCGGCGCCGACGGGCTTGACCACGAAGTCGATCGCCCCGGCGCGCATCGCCGAGACGACCGTCTCGATCGAGCCGTTGGCGGTCTGCACGATCACCGGCGTCGCGATCTCGCGCTCACGCAGCGCGGCGAGCAGGCCCATGCCGTCGAGGCCGGGCATGTTGAGGTCGAGCACGATCGCGTCGATCCGCTCACTGTCCGTCCCGCCGACCAGGGCGAGCGCCGCCTCCCCGTTCTCGGCCGTGACGACGCCATAGCCGGAGCGCTTCAGCATCGCGTCGAGCAGCCGGCGCTGGACGGGATCGTCGTCGACGACGAGGACGGTAGCGGTCATGTCACCTCGGCAGAAGGCTTCGGAAGCGACGGCGGGCGCCACATGGGCGGGAATCGCCTGTTCCGTTCTGGGGCATCCTCGGTCACAAGGGTTAAGCGCGGTTTAAGCCCCGGGGACGCGACGCTCGGGCAGTGGCTGCGATTGATCGCAGCCACCCCGGCCCCTAAGTGGTAAGCCCAAGGGGCGAGATGGAGTGATCATGCTGTTTGCGACGATGCGGGACGCCGGAACGCCCGCCCGGGCCGTTTCCCATGGCGGGCAGGCCGGTGCGGCCGAGGCCAGGGCGCTGGGCGAGTTGCCGGAGTGGAATCTCGACGATCTCTATCCGGGTCTCGATTCGCCCGCCTTCACAGGCGATCTCGAGCAGGCGTTCACGCGGGCGCAGGCGCTTGCCGAGCGCTATCGTGGCAAGCTGGGGGAACTCGCCGCCGCGCCGGACGGCAGCGCCCTGCTCGCCGAAGCGGTCAAGGCTTATGAGGCGCTGAGCGATCTGCTCGGCCGCATCGGCGCCTATGCGGGACTGGTCTATTCCGGCGACACCACCGATCCCCAACGCGCCAAGTTCTACGGCGACACGCAGGACAGGCTGAACGCAGCGATCACCGAGCTGCTGTTCTTCGAGCTGGAGCTGAACCGGATCGAGCCCGAGCAACTGGCGAAGGTCACGTCGCAGCCGCCGCTCTCGCATTGGAAGCCCTGGATCGAGGATCTCTCCAAGGACAAGCCGCATCAGCTCGACGACCGGCTGGAGGCGCTGTTCCACGAGAAGTCGATGACCGGCGCCGCTGCCTGGAACCGGCTCTTCGACGAGACCATCGCCTCGCTGCGCTTCGACATCGACGGCGAGGAGCTGACGCTCGAGCTCACGCTCAACAAGCTGCAGGATACCGATGGCGAGGTGCGCCGCAAGGCGGCCGAGGCGCTCGGACAGGTCTTCCGCAAGGAGCTGCGGACCTTCACGCTGATCACCAACACGCTCGCCAAGGACAAGGAGATCTCCGACCGCTGGCGCAAATTCGAGGATGTGGCGGATTCGCGCCACCTCGCCAACCGGGTCGAGCGCGAGGTGGTCGATGCGCTGGTCGCCGCGGTCCGCGAAGCCTATCCGCGCCTCTCCCATCGCTATTACCGGCTGAAGGCCAAGTGGTTCGGCCGCGAGGCGCTGGATTTCTGGGACCGTAACGCGCCGCTGCCGCAGGTCGAGCAGCGCAGCATTCCTTGGTCGGAAGCGCGCGACACCGTGCTCTCGGCCTATGGCGCCTTCTCGCCGAAGATGGCCGACATCGCCCGCCGCTTCTTCGACGACCGCTGGATCGACGCGCCGCCGCGGCCCGGCAAGGCGCCGGGCGCCTTCGCGCATCCGACCGTTCCGTCCGCGCACCCCTATGTGCTGCTGAACTACCAGGGCAAGCCGCGCGACGTGATGACGCTCGCCCATGAACTGGGCCATGGCGTGCATCAGGTGCTGGCGGCGCCGAACGGCGCGCTGATGGCCCCGACCCCGCTGACCCTCGCCGAGACCGCGAGCGTCTTCGGCGAGATGCTGACCTTCCGCCGCCTTCTCGATGCGACCACGGACGCAAAGCAGCGCAAGGCGATGCTGGCGGCCAAGGTCGAGGACATGATCAACACGGTCGTGCGCCAGATCGCCTTCTACACCTTCGAGCGGAAGGTCCACGAGGCGCGCCGCCAGGGCGAGCTGACCGCCGAGGCGCTCTGCGAGCTCTGGATGAGCGTTCAGGCCGAGAGCCTCGGCCCCGCGATCCGGCTGTCGGGCGGCTACGAGCCGTTCTGGTGCTACATCCCGCACTTCATCCATTCGCCCTTCTACGTCTATGCCTATGCCTTCGGCGACTGCCTGGTGAACTCGCTCTACGGCGTCTATCGCAACACGCCGGAGGGGTTCCAGGATCGCTATTTCGCCCTGCTCGCAGCGGGCGGCACCAAGCACCACAGCGAGCTGCTGAGGCCCTTCGGCCTCGACGCGAAGGACCCCGGCTTCTGGCAGATCGGCCTCAAGATGATCGAGGACATGATCATCGAGCTGGAAGGAATGGAATGAGCCGCTGTCGCCATGCCCGGGCTCGGGCCCGGGCATCTCGTGACAAGGAGGCTTTGAAGCCTTGTTCTGCGAGAGAGTCTCGGGTCCGGGCTTCATCGGCCCGAGAATGACGATGCAGCTTCAGAACTGCACCCTGAGCCCCACCTGCGACACGTTCGCGGTGTAGTCCGCGCCCGTCGCGGTCGAGTTCAGCCGCTCATGGGTGAAGCTCGCGCGGACCGCGAAGGTCCGCGTCAGCTTGTATTCCAGCCGGGCCCCGACATTCATCAGGTCTTCGCGCAGGCTCTGCCCCTCATATTCCGTCCGCGCGAAGTTCGCGAAGCCGGTCAGGGTGAGGTTGCGCCGCAGCGCGTGAGCCACCTCGATCGTCGCCCGGCGCGCCGTGGTTCCGGACGAACCGGCCACGGTGGTGTCGCCGAGCTCGGCCGCGCCGCGCAGCGTCACCGTGGTCAGGGGCGTCGGCGACCAGAGCAGCGCGGCATCGCCGACGAAGCCGCGCAGATCCCTCAGGCGGCCATCCTCGTAGCGGCGGTTCTGGTAGCCGCCGGAAACCTCGCCGGTGAGCTGGCGGCTGAACTCGAAGCTCGAGCCGATCCGGCCGGTCAGCCCCTCGGAGGAGCGCATATAGCCGCTCGAATCGACCTTCTCGTCGAAATCGCGCCGGTCGATCTCCGCCTGGACGAAGGGCTTGAAGCCGGGCGTGACCTCGTAGGCCGCCCGCAGCCTCAGGCCGTATTGCGTCTGGTTGCGGTCCTTCTGCGACAGCACCCGGCCGCTGGACAGCTGCGCATCCTCGTAGTCGCTGCGGTCGGCCGAGCCGCGCAGCGTCAGTTGCAGCCGGTTGAAATCATGCTGGACCCCGGCGGAGCCGCCATATTGCCAGACCTGCGGCCGGCCCTGCACGGCTGCCGTCAGGTCGGGCGATCCGGGCCGCTGCGTATCGAGACGCGCGCGCGTCTCCAGCAGGATGCGGGTGTCGCGGGAGGCATCGAGGCGCAGATCGAGAGTCCCCTCGCCATCCGGCCGGGAGGCCGGACGGTTGCGCAGATAGTCGATGTAACCGCCGCGGATCTGGCCCTTCAGCTCATGCACGTTCCAGTCCGACTGGATGCCGAGCTCGGCATCGTAGCGCTGGAAGAGCGAGCCTTTCACCCCGGCCGCCGCGCTGCGTTCCGGATTGGTGTCGTAGCCGCCCGATGCGGTGATCGCCGGCCTGAGCACAAGGGAGCCGAGCCTCACCCCGAGCGGCGCCCACGGGTCCTCGTCCCTCGGCGGGCGCCTGCGCGGAGGGGGCGGGGCCGCATCGGCTGTCGGCAGGCTGGTGATGGACGCTTGCGGCGGGCGCAGGTCGCGCTGCGTGGTCCCGCGCAGGGCGGGCGCCTGCACCGGCTTGCTCGCGCGCCGCGGCTGGCCGCGGGAAATGGCGGTGGCCGTGGCTGCTGCGGTCCCGGGCGCATCGGCGGCCGGCTGGCCGCCGGTGGAGCCCGGCATGGCGCCGGCAGCTGCCGCATTCGGCACGGTCAGGCTCGGCGTGCCCGTTCGCAAGATCCCGCCTTGCAAGGCCTGGCCGCTCGCGCCGCCGGCGAGCGCGAGCCCGGCCAGCGCCGTGCCGGTCAGCAGCAGGTTTCTCGCACGGCCGGACAAGGGCGCCTCGGGCTCCACGCAAAAGGGGTCGCGCGCCATCGGGGCGCGCATGGTTAACGGAGTTAGAACGAACGAGGTTAAGGAGCCGTCAACGCGGCAGGCGCGGCGGCTTGTCCGGTGGAACTCGTGGCGGGCCGCGTGCTAAAGCGCCCGCCATGACTGACGAAATCCGCGCCTCGGCGCTCCGCACCATCGCCACCGAGCGCGCTGGGCTCGACACCCTTCACGCCGCCCTCGCGAACGGGCTGGGCCAGCCCTTCGCCGAAGCCGTCGCGCTGATCCGCGGCGCCGCCGGTCGCGTCATCGTCTCGGGCATGGGCAAGTCCGGCCATGTCGGGCGCAAGCTCGCCGCAACCCTCGCCTCCACCGGCACGCCCGCGCATTTCGTCCATCCGGCCGAGGCGAGCCACGGCGATCTCGGCATGGTCCGCCCGGAGGACGTCGTGATCGCGCTCTCCTGGTCGGGCGAGACGGCGGAGCTCGCCGCCCTCGTCGGCTATACCCGCCGCTTTCGCGTCGGGCTGATCGCCTTCACCGCCAATCCCGACAGCACGCTCGGGCGCGAGGCCGATGTCGCGCTGGTCCTGCCCAAGGCGACCGAGGCCTGTCCGAACGGGCTGGCACCGACCACCTCGACGACGATGCAGATCGCGCTCGGCGACGCGCTGGCCGTGGCGCTGCTGGAAGCGCGGGGCTTCTCCCGCCAGGACTTCTTCGTCTATCATCCCGGCGGCAAGCTCGGCGCCCAGCTCAAGACCGTCGACGCCATCATGCATCGCGGCGCCGAACTGCCCCTTCTCGGGCTCGACACGCTGTTGCCGGACGTGATCGCGATGATCTCGCAGAAGGGCTTCGGCTGCGCCATGGTGACCGGCCTCGACGGCCGGCTCGCCGGCGTCGTCACCGATGGCGACCTGCGCCGCAAGGCGACGATGCCGGGCGGCGCCTCGCTGAGAGCCCGCGACATCATGAGCACCCAGCCCCGCCGTGTCGGTCCCGACACGCTGGCGGCCGAAGCGCTCGAGCTGGTCAACCGCCTGCGCATCACGGCGCTGATCGTCGTCGACCCCGAGGAGCGGCCCGTCGGCCTCATCCATGTCCATGACCTTCTGGCCATGGGCGTCGCCTGAGACACTCCAGCGCGGCTCGGGCGCAGGGCTCTGCCGAATATTGGGAACGGGCTGACGTAACGCTCGTCAGTACGGTCAACCGGGAATTTGGAACAACTTTACCAAGCAACTAAAGAAGATTACAGATGAGCGGGCGACCAAGATCAACCCAACAGGCCGCTCGCACATCAGATGCTCGCGCACGCTTCGCATTGGAGCCAGGCACCGACGGCGATTTCGCCGCATGTCGCAGAGAATATCGACAGGGTCCTGCGCGCCGTCCGTACCTTGCTCCACATGGACGTGGCCTTCATCTCCGAATTCCTCGGCCAGAACCGGATCTTCCACAGCGTCGACAGCGACGGGAGCGATGAGGCGCTCAAGGCGCACGACGTTATCCCGCTCGCCTCCGGTTATTGCCGGCATGTCGTCAACGGCGACCTGCCGCAACTGATCCCGGATACCAGCAAGCTGCCGCTGGCACGCTCGATCCCGGAAACCTATTCCATCCCGATCGGCGCTCATTCGAGCGTGCCGATCAATCTCGAGGATGGGCGCGTCTTCGGCACCTTCTGCTGCTTCAGTCACCGCCCGCAGCCGGGCCTCGGCGAGCGCGACCTTGCGCTGCTGCGCACCTTCGGCAGCGTTCTGGCCACCGCGATCGCGGCCGATGTTCGCCATGACACGGAGCGGCGCGCATCGCTCGGGGCAATCCAGTCGGCGATGGAAAGCGGCGATCCGCAGATCGTCTTCCAGCCGATCCGGAACCTTGCGGACCGCGCGCTGGTCGGCGTCGAATGCCTCGCGCGCTTCTCGGCCCTCCCGCACCGGAGCCCCGACCACTGGTTCGCCGAGGCCCATGCCGTGGGGGTCGGCGGTGAACTGGAGCTTCTGGCGGCACGGAAAGCCCTGCTGGCCTGCGCCCTGCTGCCGGATCCCCTGACGGCCAGCATCAACATCTCGCCCGATACGCTGATCACGGCGCCGGTCGCGGAGGCTCTCGCCGGCTTCGACCCGGCACGGATCGTGATCGAAGTGACCGAACATGTCCCGATCGCCGATTACGAGCCGATCCTGACCGCGCTCGCCCCCTTGCGTGCACAGGGCATGCGCGTCGCCATCGACGATGCCGGCGCCGGTTATTCGAGCATGCGCCACATCCTCAGCATGCGGCCGGACGTGATCAAGCTCGACCTCAGCCTGACGCGGGACATCGACCACGACCCCGTGCGCAAGGCGCTGGCCGCGGCGCTGGCCGAATTCGCCCGCCGGGCGGAGACCATCGTCGTGGCCGAGGGCATCGAGACCGAGGCGGAATTCGAGACCCTGCGCCAGCTCGGCTTCCATCGCGGGCAGGGCTACCTGCTGGGTCGCCCGCAGGCGCTGGCCGAGATTCTGGCCTGACGGCGCCGGACGCCGCCCCTCGTCTTCCCGTGATGGGGCCGTCGATATGCCGGCACCACCGCTCCACTGGATCACCCGCCTGGCGCGACTGTACGCCAGCGCCCCATGCGTCCGCGCGCGGCAACCGCTCCCGGCCGCCGGTGTTGCCGAAGCATCACCGCTGTTCTGGAGGCGCCATCATGAAATCCATCAATCTTGTCACGCTGTTGCTCGTCATCATCGGCGGCCTCAACTGGGGCCTCGTCGGCTTGGCCGATGTCGACCTCGTCGCGGCCCTGTTCGGCGCCGGCTCGATGCTGTCGCGGATCGTCTACGTGCTGGTCGGCGCGTCCGCCCTCTGGCAGCTCTACCCGCTCACCCGCGCCACGCAGGTCGGCGAAACGCTGGCCGAGGCCGGTCGCTGAACCGCAGGCTTCTGACCTGTTCCAGTGAGCCCCGTCCGGCATGCCGGGCGGGGTCTTCTGTGACAGCGCCTCGTGCTAAAGCGCAGAACGAGCGAATCCGGCGGAGCGCCCGCGCCGCGTTCGGATCAAGGCCGGTCCGCGCCCGGCGGCGGCAAGACACAAACCTGCCGGCCATCCGGCGCCGACAACATCACGATGTGAAGAAAAGCCTTGGTGGAGCTGAGGGGATTCGAACCCCTGACCTCTGCAGTGCGATTGCAGCGCTCTCCCATCTGAGCTACAGCCCCAAGGCGCTGGCCTTCTAGGCCGTGCGTCGCGTGGATGTCAATCGGGTCCGTCGCTGTTTCGACGCGAGCCGCGATATTCTGCGTCCTGGTCCGCTGCCTCATGAGGAAGACTGATGCGTTCCGTGCTCGACGTGGTTCTGCTCGCCCTGCAGATCTATGTGTGGATCCTGATCGCCTCGGCGATTCTGAGCTGGCTGATCGCCTTCAACGTCATCAACACCCGCAACCAGTTCGTCGCCACGGTCTGGGACATGGTCTACCGGCTGACCGAGCCGGCGCTGCGGCCGATCCGCAACCGGCTGCCCAATCTCGGCGGCATCGACATCTCGCCGATCATCCTCCTGCTGCTGATCTATTTCCTGCAGAGCGTGATCCTGCGCTACATCTATCCCAACGTCTTCTGATCCGCGCGCCCTGCGCGGGGCGCGTCCCGGGCCGGGCGCGGATGCATTCGACCTGCCGCGGGGCGGTATGCAGTATGGCCTCCGAGAATCCTCGGAGAATGCCGTCATGGTCGCGCCCACCCCCGTCTACCGCAGCCAGAACTGGACGCTGAGGAAGCCCGCCGCCCGCGGGCGGAACGGCATCGTCGTGTCGCAGAGCCGCGAGGCGGCAGAGGCGGGCACGGCGATCCTCGAACAGGGCGGCAACGCGGCCGACGCGGCGGTTGCCGCCTGCTTTGCCTTGGCTGCGGTCGAGCCCTGGAACAGCGGCCTTGGCGGGATCGGCTTTGCCGTCGTCCTCAAGGCGGGCGCCACGCAGGCTGAGGTCGTGGATTTCGGCCCCATCGCGCCGCGCCGGGCGGACCCTGCGGATTACCCGCTGACGGGCGAGGTCAAGAAGGACCTGTTCACCTGGCCGGAGGTGGTCGGCGACGTCAACATCCACGGGCCCCTTTCCTTCGTGACCCCCTCCTCCGTCGCCGGCTACGCCCGGCTGAAGGAGGCCTTCGGCACGGAGCTGCCGCTGAAGGACATCCTGGCTCCCGCCATCGCCCTGGCGAAGCGCGGGCTGCCGGCCGATTGGTACACGACGCTCAAGATCGCCTCCTCCGCCGCCGTGCTCCGGCTCTACGGGGAAAGCGCCCGCATCTATCTGCCGAACGGGCTGCCGCCGGTACCGCCCTATCAGGGCTCGCCCGGCTTCATGCGGCTCGGCGAATTGCCGGCGACGCTGGAGCGGCTGGCTGAGGCCGGGCTGGACGACTTCTATCGGGGCGACATCGCCCGCAGCCTGGCGGCGGACATCGCCTTGGCCGGCGGCGTGGTCGATGCGGGGGATCTCGCGAACTGCAAGGCCGAGATCAGGCCGGCCCCCACCATCGACTGGCGCGGCAGCCATCTCGTCCACACGGCCGGCGGCCTCACCGCCGCGCCGACGCTCGCCGATGTGGTCAAGGGCATGGCCGATGCGCCGCTCGATGCAGCGGGTCCCTCGCCCGCCTGGTATGCGCAGCTCTCGCAGGTCATGCGGCAGGCCTATCGTGACCGTCTGGAAGGGCTGGGCGCCGCGACGGCCGCCAAGGAAGCCGGCGACACCTGCACCACCCATCTCACTGTCGTCGATGGCGAGGGCAATCTGGTCGCGGTGACGACCACCCTGCTCTCCTCGATGGGCAGCCGCGTCGTGTTGCCTTCCACCGGCGTGCTGATGAACAACGGCATGATGTGGTTCGACCCGCGCCCCGGCAGTGCCAATGCCATCGCGCCCGGAGCCCGGCCGCTCTGCAACATGTGCCCGGTCGTGGTGACGCCGAAGGAGGGCGGCTGGCCGCGCCTCGCCGCCGGCTCCTCGGGTGGCCGGCGCATCCTCGCCAGCGTGTACCAGACGCTGGCCTGGCAGCTCGATTTCGGAATGGGGACGGAGGAGACGGCGCATCAGCCGCGGATCGACGTCTCCGGTCCGGATTCGACCAGCGCCGACCTGACGCTGCCGGCGGAGACGCTCGCAGCCTTGCAGCAGGCGGGGCCGACCACGCTGGTCGAGCACGCCGTCCTGCCGATCAACTTCGCCTGCCCGAACTTCATCCGTGTCGACCGCGACGGCGCGGAAGGCTCGAGCGACGCGGCCTCGCCCTGGTCGGCGGCGGTCGCGGCAGCACGCTGAACAACGGCAAGCGGCCCGGCTGATCGCCGGGCCATTGTCGGGCTTGACCCCAGCATGCGTTCCGAAGTCAGACGCGCTTGACGCCCCAGGGATAGGGCGCCGAGCCGGCCAGAACCCCGGTCAGCGTCTTGCGATACGCCGTGCGGCTGAGGAACTGGCCGAGCGGGATCGTCGCCACCTCTTCCATCGCCAGGCGGTTGAGCTCCTTGGCTTTCGCCTTCTGCGTCGCCTCGTCGGGCGCATAGAGCCAGGCCTCGGCCAGTTCCTCCGCCTTGTCGCTCTTCCACCAGCCGAACCAGCCCTTTTCGCCCTGGCCCCGGATGATGGTCGACTGGGCGGGATCGCCCCAGCTGATCGCCGAGCCGGTGGTGTGGAAGATGCTCCAGCCGCCCTTCTCGACCGGCTCGCGGCTGCCGCGGCGCTGCACCACGGTGCCCCAGTCGCTCGCCGCCATCTCGACATTCATGCCGAGCTTCTTCAGCAGTTCGAAGGTGACCTCGCCGAGCGGCCCGATATCCGGGAAGTCGGTCGGGTTGATGATGACGACCTTCTCGCCCTTGTAGCCGGACTCCTTCAGCGCCGCCTTCGCCTTGTCGAGGCTCTGCGGCATCAGGTCCTCCTGCTCCCCGGCATAGTAGGGCGTGCCGCGGAACCACAGGCTGCGGCAGGTCTGCCAGAGCGAGGTGTCGTCGCCCTGCGTCGCCCGCATATAGTCTTCCTGCTTCACCGCCATCCGCACGGCCGCGCGAATCTTCGGGTTGTTGAAGGGCGGCTGCAGATGGTTGAGGCGCATGATCGCGCCGCGGCCGGCCTTGTCGATCACCTCCTGCTTGATGTCCGGGCTGCTGGCGAGCATCGGCTGCAGATCCGCCAGCGGGCGCTCCCACCAATCGATCTCACCCGTCGTCAGGGCTGCGGCGGCGGTCGCCGGGTCGGGCAGGATGGTCCATTCGATGCGCTTGAAATGCGCCACCTTGCCGCCGGCATTGCGGCTCGGCGCTTCGCTGCGCGGCTTGTAGCCATCGAATTTCTCATAGGCGACGCGGCTGCCGGAGACGTAATCGGCGGCGATGAACTTGTAGGGCCCGGACCCGACCATCTCGGTGACCTGCGTATTGGCATCGGTCTTGGCCAGGCGCTCGGGCATCATCACCGGCGGCTGGTCGGTCTTGGCGAGGCATTCCAGCATTCGCGGGAAGGGCCGCTTGAGCTTGATCTCGATCGTGCGCTCGTCGGCGGCGCCGAAGCTCTCGGTCGCGCGGCCGAGAAGCTGGCCGTAGGAATCGCGCTGGGTCCAGCGCTTGATGCTGGCGGCGCAGTCGGCCGCCTTCACCGGCGTGCCGTCATGGAAGGTCAGCCCGTCGCGCAGCTTGATCCGCCAGGTCAGGCCATCGGCGGAGACCTCGTGGCTTTCCGCCATCTGCGGCTGCGGCTTCATGGCTTCGTCCGCGCCATAGAGCATGTCGAAGACGTAATAGGCGTGGTTGTTGGTCACCGTTGCGGTGGTCCAGATCGGATCGAGCGACGACAGGTTGGCCTGCGGGGCAAACTTCATCAGCGTGGCCGAGGCCTGCTGCGCCCAGGCCGCTTGCGGCAGCGAGGCACCGGCGAACCCGAGCGCTGCGGTGCCCATCAGAAATTCACGACGTTTCATTGGTAATCTCCCCGTTATGGTTGAAGACCGGCCCTGAATGGGCCGGCCCTGGTCGATGTCGCGCCCGTTCAGTCGAAGCCGAGGAAGTTCGGGCTTTCGCTGATCGGGCGGGCTTTCATCAGCCCGGCGATGTCGGGCACCGGGCGCGCCGTCAGCGGATCGCCGGCGAGCGCGGCTTCCAGCGCCGCCGCCACTGCGAGGACCTTGGCATCGCCGCCGCGCGGCCCGACGATCTGCAGGCCGAAGGGCATGCCCTTGCGGTCGAGCCCGACCGGCAGCGAGATGGCCGGATGGCCGACGATCGTCACCGCATAGGCCATGGCGAGCCAGTGGAAATAGGTCCGCGTCGGCTGGCCGTCGATCTCGGAGGGGAAGAGCTCCGTCCAGGGCCGCGGGCTCAGCGTGATCGCCGGCGCGAGGATCACGTCGTAGCTGTCGAAGAAGTGCTGCCAGCGCTGGTAGATCGCGGTCTGCTCCTTCATCGCCCGCGTGACATCGAGGGCGGAATAGCCCAGCCCCTCCTCGACATTGGCGCGCACATTCGGGCCGACCTGGTCGGGCGTGTCGCGCACCTTGTCGAGATGGCCTGCGAGGAAGCCGACCGCGCGCAGGATCTCGAAGACCTCGTCCGTGCCGCTGCAGTCCGGCGTCGCCTCCTCGGCGGCATGGAAGAGATGGGAAAAGGCGCCGATCTTCTCGGCAAAGGTCTCGCGGACGAGCTTCTCGGTCGGGGCGAAGCCGAAATCGGGCGTCACCGCAACCTTGAGCGAGGCGAGGTCGATTGCCTCCGGCCTGGCGAAATCCTCGGCCCGGCGGACGGTCTTGCCATGGATCGTCGTCGCCAGCGGGTCGGCGGCATCGTCCCCGACCATCGTCGAGAGCAGCAGGCACAGGTCCGGCACATTGCGCGCCATCGGCCCCAGCACCGGGAGCGGATACCAGCCCAAGGCGCGCTTGTCGCTCGGCACCAGGCCCGGGCTCGGACGGAAGCCGACGATGCCGTTGAAGGCGGCCGGATTGCGCAGCGAGCCGCCGGTGTCGGAGCCGGTGGCGAGCGGCACCATGTTGGTCGCCAGCACGACGCCCGAGCCGCCGGAGGAGCCGGCCGCGCTCTTCGTCGGGTCGAAGGGATTGCCGGTCACGCCGTAGACGGCGTTGCGGGTGTTGGCGCCGGCGCCCCATTCGGGCGTGTTGGTCTTGCCGGCGATGATCGCGCCGGCCTTGCGCACCGAGGCGACGATCAGCTGGTCTTCCTTGGGGACGAAATCGCGATAGAGCGGGCTGCCATAGGTGGTGCGTAGGCCGGCGACGTTCTCCAGATCCTTGACGCCGACCGGCAGGCCGTGGAGCGCCCCGAGCGTCTCGCCGCGCATCGTGGCCTCGTCCGCGGCGCCGGCGGCCTTGCGGGCCGCCTCGTCGTCGCGCGCGACCATGGCATTGACCGCCGGGTCGACCGCGTCCATCCGGCGGATGCAGCTCTCGAGCAGCTCGCGGGCCGAGAGTTTCTTCGTGCCGATCAGGGCGCGGGCGGCCGTGGCGGTGAGATCGCAGGGTTCGGTCAAGGCATCGGTCTCCATTGCGTCCGCGCCCCGGCAAACGCTATGCCGGGTCGGCCGAAGGGCAGCCTAGGAAAAAGGCAGGCACCATGTCCATGAAAGATCGATGCATGGCGGACCACCGCTGCGGCATGGCGCGATGACGACGCAGCCGGCGTCCTTCTGGCGCGAGACGCGCGATGGCGTGCAGATCGCCGTCAGGCTGACGCCGCGCGGCGGCCGCGATGCGCTCGACGGGAGCGAAACCCTGTCCGATGGACGCTGCGTGCTGAAGGCCCGCGTGCGCGCCGCGCCGACGGAAGGCGAGGCGAATGCGGCTCTGATCCGGCTCCTGGCCGGGGTGCTGGACCTGCCGCGGTCGCGCATCTCCATCGCGGGCGGCGCCACCGCCCGGCTGAAGACCGTCGCCGTGGAAGGGCAGAGCGCCGATCTCGCCCCAAGGTTGGTGGCTCTTCAACTCCCACGCGCTTGACGAATTCGGGCATTTCCTGTTCCAGAAGCGGCATGGACAACGATGCGCAGCATTTTCCCAGGCGCCTGACGGAAGGTTACCGCTCCTTCCTCGACGATCGATTCGTCCGCGAGAAGGGCCGTTACGAGGAACTCGGCGAGAACGGCCAGACCCCGAAGATCATGCTGATCGGGTGCTGCGATTCGCGCGTCTCGCCGGAGGTGATCTTCGATGCCCGGCCCGGCGAGATGTTCGTCGCCCGCAACATCGCCAACCTCGTCCCGCCCTACCAGCCGGACGACCAGCTCCACGGCACCTCGGCGGCGCTCGAATATGCGGTGCAGGCCCTCAGGGTCGAGCACATCGTCGTGCTGGGCCATGGTCGCTGCGGCGGCATCCGCGCCTTCGCCGATGACAGCCAGGCGGCGCTCTCGCCCGGCGACTTCATCGGCAAATGGATCACCCTGATCGGCCCCGCCGCCCAGCGCACCGGCGGGCGCGGCCGCAACGAGAGCTTCGAGGATTACCTGGCGCGGCTGGAACTCGCCTCGATCCAGCAGTCGATCGAGAACCTGCGCACCTTCCCCTGCGTGAAAATCCTCGAGGAGAAGGGCCGCCTGCAGCTCCACGGCGCCTTCTTCGCGGTCCATACCGGCGTCTTGATGATCCTCGACCCGGCGACCGGACAGTTCATCCCCGCCGTCGGCGAGATGCCCAAGCGCGTCCAGCAGATCCGCTGCGTCGAGGGCTGAGCGTCACTCTCCATCCGCGAGCGGGTGGAGATCCCTCACCATGCTCTTCAGCCGCTCGTCGAGGACATGGGTGTAGATCTGCGTCGTCGCGATATCGGCATGGCCGAGCAGTTCCTGCACGACCCGAAGATCGGCGCCGTTCTGCAGCAGATGGCTGGCGAAGGCATGGCGCAGCACATGCGGGCTGAGGGATGCGGCCGATAGCCCGGCCGCGCCGCCCAGGGCCTTGAGGTCGCGCGCGAAGGCCTGCCGCGTCAGATGCCCGCTCACGCCGTCGGAGGGAAAGAGCCAGCGCCCCTGCTCCTGCCCGGCTTCGCGAAGCGCCGCGAGCCAGCCCCGCGCCGCAGCCCGCGCCGCCTCGTTCAACGGCACCAGTCGCTCCTTGTCGCCCTTGCCGCGCACGATCAGGAAGCGCTCGCGCGTCGTCGCCGCCGAAATCGGCAGCGCGATCAGCTCGGAGACGCGAAGGCCGGTCGCATAGAGCATTTCGACCAGGCAGCGCATGCGCAACGCCTTGAGCCGCGCCGGCGGGGTCGCCCCCTCGCGCTCGCAGGCCTCGCGCGCCGCAGCCAGCAGGCGGTCGACATGGTCGACCGACACCACCTTCGGCAGCGGCCGGCCCTGGCGCGGCCCCTCGATCGCCGCGGCAGGGTCGTTCGGGCAGAGCCCTTCCGTATAGAGGAAGCGATGGAACTGCCGGACGGCGGAGAGCCGCCGCGCCGCCGAGGAGGCCTTCAATCCGCGCGCCGCGACATCGGCGAGCCAGTCGCGGATGGTGCCGGCGGTGACGGCATCCAGCGACATCCCCGCAATGAAGCCGAGGTAATCCTCGATGTCGCGCTCATAGGCGTCGAGCGTGTTGCGCGCGGCGCCGCGCTCGGCCGCCAGCATGTCGAGGAACGCGTTCAGCCTTTGCCGCGGAACGCGGCTCATTTCGGCTGCAGCTTCGCCGGCGGCACGATCTCGACCATCTCGCGCTGCTCCGGCTTCACGAAGGCGACGAGCGCGAGCATGCCGGCAAGGACCAGTCCCGCGATGACCGCGATGACAAACAGGAAGCGCAGCAGCGTCGGCACGTCTGGCGAAGACCCCAATCCCGGAGACCACCTCTTATCCGGGTGCCGGCCGGGCGAAGCAAGGGCGCAGGCGCCACAGCTCGGCTCGATCGAGCCCGTGACGAAAGCATGACGACAGGGCAGGCCCGTGCTACATCGCCGGCAAACGCGACATGACGAGATGACGACCGCCGCTCTCCCACTCCCCCAGACCGCCGATTTGCGCGGCGCGCTCGGCCAGCGCGCGCTCGTGCTCGTCGGCATGATGGGTTCGGGCAAGAGCTCCGTCGGCCGCCG
Organism: Allobosea sp. TND4EK4; assembly: GCF_900156025.1. Taxonomy (GTDB): domain Bacteria; phylum Pseudomonadota; class Alphaproteobacteria; order Rhizobiales; family Beijerinckiaceae; genus Allobosea. The sequence goes on along the minus strand of NZ_FTMO01000008.1, from coordinate 52,020 downwards.
GCTCGCGAACCGCCTCGGGCTGAGCTTCGTCGACGCCGATACGGAGATCGAGACCGCGGCCGGCATGTCGATTCCGGAGATCTTCGCCCAGCGCGGCGAGGCCGAATTCCGCGACGGCGAGCGCCGTGTCATCTCCCGCATCCTGGCGACGCAGCCGGCGCTGGTGCTGGCGACCGGGGGCGGCGCTTTCATGAACACGGAAACGCGCCAGCGGGTGAAGGAGCTCGCCATCTCGATCTGGCTCAAGGCCGAGCCCGACGTGCTGATGCGCCGGGTGCGCAAGCGCTCGAACCGGCCGCTGCTCCAGACGGCCGATCCCGAGGCGACACTGCGGTCCATGCTCGCCCAGCGCGAGCCGGTCTATGCGCTCGCCGACATCACCATCCAGTCGCGGGACGTGCCCCACGAGGCCGTCGTCGACGACATCGTCGCGGCGCTGGAGCGCCATCTCGCCGAGGCGGCAACGCGCGGAGTTTCAGCCTGATGATCCTTGCCCCCTCCACTCCGGCGGCCCGTACCGTGGTGCCGGTCGCGCTCGAGGGCCGCGCCTACGACATCCATATCGGCCGCGACCAGCTCGCGGAAGCCGCCGCCCTGATCGCCGCGCTGGCGCCGGGCGCCCGCGCCGCCCTCGTCACGGACGAGACCGTCGCGCGCCTGCATGCGGACGCGCTCGAGGCCAGCCTCGCCCGGGCCGGCATCGGCACGACCCGGATCACCATCCCGCCCGGCGAGGCCTCGAAATCCTATGCCCGCTTCGCCGCCGTCTGCGACGCGCTGCTCGATGCGAAGATCGAGCGCAACGACCTCGTCATCGCCTTCGGCGGCGGCGTGGTCGGCGACCTCGCGGGCTTTGCGGCGGCGGTGCTGCGGCGCGGCGTCCGCTTCGTCCAGATCCCGACCACGCTGCTGGCCCAGGTCGATTCCTCGGTCGGCGGCAAGACCGGCATCAACTCGAGCCATGGCAAGAACCTGATCGGTGCCTTCCACCAGCCCGCGCTGGTCGTCGCCGACACCGCTTTGCTCGACACGCTGAGCCAGCGCGAGTTCAAGGCCGGCTATGCCGAGGTGGTGAAATACGGGCTGATCGACGACCCCGCCTTCTTCGACTGGTGCGAGGTCAACTGGAGCCGCGTCATCGCCGGAGGCCCCGAGCGCGACCAGGCGGTCGCCGTCTCCTGCCGCGCCAAGGCGGCCATCGTCGCCCGCGACGAGCGCGAGGAGGGCGACCGCGCCTTGCTCAATCTCGGCCACACCTTCGCGCATGCGCTGGAGCGGCTGACGGCGTATGATTCCAGCCGTCTCGTCCATGGCGAGGCCGTCGCCATCGGGCTCGCCCTCGCCTTCCGCTTCTCGCAGCGGCTGGGGCTCTGCCCGGGGCAGGATGCCATCCGCGTCTCGCGCCATCTCGACAATATCGGCCTGCCGAGCCGCCTGCAGCAGGTGCCGGGCGGCGCCGGCAGCGCCGAGGACATCGTCGCGGCCATGGCCCAGGACAAGAAGGTCAAGCGCGGCGCGCTGACCTTCATCCTCGCCCGCGGCATCGGCCGCAGCTTCATCGCGCCGGGCATCCCGGCGGACGACGTCCGGGGCTTCATCGCCGACGAGTTGGCGGGCTGAGCCTCGGCCTTCTCAAGGGCTGAACACCAGCACCACGAACACGAAGAACACGCTCAGATGCACGGCGCCTTCGAGCATCGTCGTGCGCGTGCCGGTGAAGGTCAGCGTGCTCAGCAGCAGCGTCATCGCCAGGATGATCATGTTGGCCTCGGACAGGCCGAGCACGACCTCCTGGCCGGTGAACAGGCCGATCGCCAGCACGGCGGGCACGGTCAGCCCCAGCGTCGAGGCGGCGGCACCCAGGCAGAGATTGATCGCGCGCTGCAGCTGGTTGGCGCTGATCGCGCGCAGGGCCGCGATGCATTCCGGCGTGAACACCACCATCGCGATCAGGATGCCGCCGAGCGCCACCGGCGCGCCGAGCTTGATGATGCCGAAATCGAGCACCGCTGCCAGGCTCTTCGACAGGATGACGATCGGCAGGATGTTCGCGAGCAGCAGCAGCACATGCGTCAGGGTTGCGCCGCCGCCATGGCCTTCGCCCGCGAGCGGGCCCAGCTCGACCTTCCTGTCACCGGTTCCGGCAGGCGGCGTGCGCACCGGGGGCGCCTGCTCGCGCGTCGGCTCCAGGAAGAAGGAACGGTGGCGCCCGGTCTGGAGCACCAGGAAGGCGCCGTAGAGCGCGAGGGTGAAGAGGGAGAAGGAAACCGATTGCAGCGTGGTCAGCGTGCCGTTGCCGGTCGAGGTGGTGAAGTTCGGCAGCACCAGCGGGATCACCGTCAGCGGGATGATGACGGCGAGATAGGACGACGCGCCTTTCAGATTGTAGCTCTGGGCGAAATGGCGCCGGCCGCCGACGATCAGGCCGATGCCGACGACGCCGTTGAGCACGATCATCAGCACCGCGAACATGGTGTCGCGCCCCAGCGTCGGCGCGCCCTTGGCGCCGAGCATCACGGCGGAGATCAGCGCGACCTCGATGATCACGATCGACAGCGTCAGGATCAGCGTGCCGTAGGGCTCGCCGAGCCGTTCGGCCAGGATCTCGGCCTCGTGCACCACGCCGAACGCCGCCCAGATGATGATGCCGAGCAGCCAGGCGAAGATCAGCGCGGAAGCGAGCGGCGCGCCCAGCTGGGCCAGGAGCCCGTCGCCGAACAGCAGGAAGGCGGCAACCGTCGCCCAGGCACAGGCGAGGCGGAGGATCATCGTGCTCAAGAGCAGGTCCCGGACATCAGGTGGTGTGAAACAGGCATGCGAAAGCCGGCCCCGAAAGGCAGCACTCTTCCACGTAACACATCTGGGTGTCGTTTGTTCGCGCCACGCCGCGGCTCTGGACGAACCGGCCGGGCCGTCGCTCAGTCGCGCGAGATCTTCGCCGCGAGCGGGCTTGGGCCCGGCTCGCCCCCGGCTGCAGCGACCTTGTCCGTAACGAGATATTGCGCGCGCGCTAGCGCCGCGAAGCGCCCGCCTCTGGCGACCAGCTCGTCGAACGAGCCCATTTCCTCGACCCGCCCCTGCTCGAAGACGAGGATGCGGTCGGCATTGCGGATGGTGGCGAGGCGGTGGGCGATGACGAAGGTGGTGCGGCCCTTCATGACCTCCTCCAGCGCCTTCTGCAGCTTGACCTCGGTCGCGGCGTCGAGCGCCGAGGTCGCCTCGTCCAGGATCAGGATCGGCGGGTTCTTCAACAGCGCGCGCGCAATCGACAGGCGCTGGCGTTCCCCGCCGGACAGGGTGCGGCCGCGCTCGCCGACAAGGGTATCGAGCCCGTCGGGCTGGCGCGCCATCACCTCGCTCGCCTGCGCCCGGTCGAGCGCCTCCATCATCTCGGCATCGGTCGCCTCGGGCTTGCCGACGGCGAGATTCTCCCGGATCGAGCGGGCGAACAGCATCGGCTCCTGGAAGACGACGCCGATATTGCGCCTCAGCGAGATCAGCGAGATGTCGCGGATATCCGTCCCGTCGACGGTGATCCGGCCCGATTGCGGGTCGAAGGCGCGATGCAGCAGCCCCAGCGTCGTCGACTTGCCCGAGCCCGTCGAGCCCACGACCGCGATGGTCTCGCCCGGCCGCACGGAAAAGGAGACGTCGCGCACTGCGGAACGCTTGCCGTCATAGGAGAAGGAGACATCCTCGAAGGCGACCGCGCCTTCGAGGCGGCCGGCGTCGCGAGCTCCCGCGGGGTCGCGCACGCTGGGCAGCGTGTCGAGCACCTCGAAGAATTCCCGCATCTTCGGCGCCTGCATGAAGATGAAGTTCACGAAGGAGACGATCTGCTCCAGCCGCCCCACCAGCATGGTGGCGAAGCCCATGAAGGTGACGATCTCGCCCACGGTGGTCTGGCCGTGCATCAGGAGCCAGGTGCCGACGACGAAGATGCACAGCACGGTCAGCGTCGCGGAGGCCCGCGTCGCCACCGTCGCCATCGCCCACCAGGAGAGCACCGGCATCTGCGCGGCGAGCAGGCTTTCCATGGTCGAGCGCAGGCCCCTCACCTCCGCCTCGACGCGGGTGAAGCTCTGGATGACGGGCACGTTGCCCAGCGCATCGGAGGCGCGCTCGGCAAGGTTCGAGTGATAGGTCTCGACATGGCGCTGCAGCCGATCGGTCTTGCGCAGCACGAAGGCGGTGAGCGAGCCGAACAGCGCAACGAGGCCGATCAGCAGCAGGCCGAGCTGCCAGTTCTTCCACAGCGTGAAGGGCAGCAGCACGAAGAGCGCGACGATCGAGGCGCAGTGCTCCCGAAAGAAGGAGAGCCACAGCCCCCACATCGCATTGGTGCCGTCGAGCATCACCTTGAGCACGCGGCCGGAATGGGTCTGGGTGTGATAGGCGAGCGGGAGCGTCAGCGCATGCTCGAAATAGCGCGCCATCACGCCCAGCCGGCTGCGGTGGGCAAGCTTGTCCGCCTGCAGCGCCACGAAGACGCCGAGACCGATATTGGCGAGGCCGAAAGCGACCCAGGCGAGGATCAGGAACTGGATGGCGTCCCAGGTCAGCCGCCCTCCCGAGGACTGGATGCCCGTCAGCCGGTCGATCAGCGCGCCGAACAGCATCGGCTCGGCGAAGGCGACGCCCGCGAGGAGGATATTGGCGAGCGCCAGGATCGCGCCCAGCCGCCGCTCCGGGCCGAGTTCTGACAGGACGCGGGTGTAGAGCGAGAGCAGCGACATCGAGCCACAGCTTTAGCGGAACGAGGGCGCCCTGCAAGCCGCCAGGCTGGCGTGTCCCTCGAGGGCGGCGCCGATGCGGGGCGGCACGCGAAAGGGCCCGAAGCCACCGAGGGACGTCAGTTCCCGTCGAGGCATGCGATCAGCGCTGCTTCCGTCACCTCCGCCATCGCCATCGGAAGCTTCAGGGCCTGCGTCTTCTGGCCCGGCCGCATCAGCAGGATCACGGTCTCAGCTCCGGGGCAGGCCGGATCGGCGCAGATGATCTCGTTGACCGCGACGCTCGCCTGCTCCGGCAGGTCGAGCAGCCGGCGGATACCGGCCTTGAGCCTTTCGGCCGCGGCCTTGGCCGCGATCCTCGCCTCGTCGTCCGGGCGCGCCCCGTTCCTGCCGAAGAGCCCGAGGCGCATCGCGCGATCAGGCCGGCAGCGTCAGCACGCCGGCCGCGCCGTCCTCGGCCCCGAAGGCGAGGCGCTTGCCGCCCTTGTCCCAGGCGAAGGCGGTGATGCCGCTGCCGCGCTGCGCCGGCCGCACCAGCAGCTCCGAGCCGTCCGTCAGCCGCACCAGCAGGATGCAGCCGTCATCGTAGCCGATCGCCAGCACCAGGGCGCCCGGATGGAAGGCGACGCGGGTGACGCGGGCATGGCGCACGCCGCATTCGCGCGGCGCCTTGCCCTGCGGGCCGTCCCCCTGGAACGGCCAGACGATGGCGCCGTCCGCCCCGCTGGAGGCCAGCCACAGCCCGTCATGCGACCATGACAGGGAGCGCGGCTTGGCCGGATAGCCGGTCATCCGCATATGGCCGGCCTTGTCGCCGAGCTTCCAGCCATGCAGGGCGTTTTCCTGCATCGAGGTGACGACGAAGCGCCCGTCCGGGGACCAGGCCGCGTCGAGATGCGAGCCCTTCCACTCCAGGAATTCGGGCGTGGCCTCCGTGTTCGGATACCAGAGCGAAACGCCGTTCATCTGGGCGATGGCGAGCCGATAGCCCTTCGGCGCGAAGACGAGGCCCTGAGGCGTGCTCGCCGTCTCCAGCGTGCGCACGCGGCCCTTCTCGTCGCGGGCCTGCACGCTCTTGCCGCTGTTCCAGGCGAGGTTGCCGGACGGCGACAAGGTGATCGCGTCGATCCAGCGGCGCTTCGGATCCTTGGCCAGTTCCTCCGGCGCGCCTTCCATCCGGGTGACGACGACGCGGCCGTCATCGCCGCCGGTGATCAGGCGCTCGGCGTCGCCGGTGGCGCAGAGGATGCCGCCGCCATGCGCCTCGACCGTGTCCGTGGCGCCGTCGCGCCAGCGCAGCACCTGGCCCTCGGCGAGCGCGAAGGCGAGCCCCTGCTTCAGCCAGCGGACGGCAACGACATGCGCCCCGGCTTCGATCGGGACGACATGCTCGCGCAGCGAGACGGAGGAAGCGGGTGCGGTGTTCATGCGGGGGGTCTAGCGCAGCTTGGGAGGCGAGGGAACGTCCTCGCCGTCATTCTCGGACGCAGCGAAGCGAACACCCGGGAATCTCCGGCAGGAGATGCTCGGGTCAAGCCCGAGCATGACGAGGAGGACTTACGCCGCGCAGGCTTCGAAACCCTTGCGCAGCTCGTTCTCGTTGAGGTCGCGGCCGATGAAGACCAGCCGGCTCTGGCGCGTCTCGCTGGGCTTCCAGTCACGCTGGAGATCGCCGTCGAGGATCATGTGCACGCCCTGGAAGACGAAGCGGCGCTGCTCGTTCTTGAAGGCGAGGATGCCCTTGGAGCGCAGGATGTTCGCCCCCTGGAGCTGCGCGACATCGTTGATCCAGGGCATGAACTTCTCGGGGTCGACCTCGCCGGGGATCGTCAGCGAGATCGAGCGGATATCATCGGAATGGTGGTGGTGATGCCCGGATTCGAGGAAATCCGGCTCGATGTCGAGGATGCGGTCGAGATCGAAGGCGTTGCGGTCCAGCAGCGACGGGATATCGACGTCGCAGCGCTGGGCCTTCTGCAGCTTGGCATAGGGGTTGATGGCGCGGATCGCGGCCTCGACCTCGGCCAGCTCCTCGGCCGAGACGAGGTCGGTCTTGTTCAGGATGATGACGTCGGCGAAGGCGATCTGGTTCTTCGCCTCCGGCGCGTCCTTGAGCCGCTCCTTCAGCCATTTCGCATCGGTGACGGTGACGACCGCATCGAGGCGGGTCGCGTCTCCGACATCCTGGTCGACGAAGAAGGTCTGCGCGACGGGGGCCGGGTCGGCGAGCCCCGTCGTCTCGACGATGATCGCGTCGAACTTGCCCTTGCGCTTCATCAGCCCGTCGAGAATGCGGATCAGGTCGCCGCGAACGGTGCAGCAGATGCAGCCGTTGTTCATCTCGAAGACCTCCTCGTCGGCTCCGACGACGAGGTCCCCGTCGATTCCCGCCTCGCCGAACTCGTTGACGATGACGGCGAACTTCTTGCCGTGCTCCTCGGTGAGGATGCGGTTCAGAAGCGTGGTCTTGCCGGCGCCCAGATAGCCGGTGAGCACCGTGACGGGAATCTTGTCGGACATGGGTCTGCCTTGGGGTCTACCTGATGGCTGATGGCGCGGAACGGCCTGGCTGTCAGGCCGGGCCGGCGGCGAGCGCCTTCTCGATCTCGCTTATATTGTGCTTCATCATGTCGATGTAAGTCCCCGCCGGGCCCGAAGCGTCGGAGAGGGCATCGGAGTAGAGCGTCCCGCCGACTTTGGCGCCGCTCTCCTTGGCGATCTGCTCGATCAGGCGCGGATTGGTGACGTTCTCGAGGAAGACGGCCGGCACCTTCTGCGCCTTGATCTGGCGGATGATGCGGGCGACGTCCCTGGCCGAGGCCTCCGATTCGGTCGAGACGCCCTGCGGCGCGATGAACTCGACGCCATAGGCCTTCACGAAATACCCGAAGGCGTCATGGGTGGTGATGGCCTTGCGCCGGGCGGCCGGGATGCGCGCGACCGCCGCCTTCACCTCGCCTTCGACCACGTCGAGCTTGGCGAGATAGGCCGCGGCATTGGCGTCGTAGCTCGCCTTGCCGGCCGGATCGGCGGCATCCAGAGCATCGCGGATATTGGCGATGTAGATGCGGGCATTGGCGATGCTCTGCCAGGCATGCGGATCGTCATGGCCGTGGTCGTGGCCGCCCTTGGCGTCGTGCCCCTCCTCCGCCGACTCGATCGGCTTGATGCCCTTGGTCGCCGTGGCGACCGTGGCCTTGCTGCCGGACGACTTGATCAGCCGGGGCAGCCAGCCCTCGAGATGCAGCCCGTTGATGACGACGAGCCTGGCGCCCGCCATCGCCTTCGCATCGGCCGGCGTCGGCGAATAGACATGGGCATCGCCGTTCGGGCCCACCAGCGGCGTGACGCTGACGCGGTCCCCGCCGACCTGCCGGACGAAATCCGCCAGGATCGAGAAGCTCGCGACCACCGGCAGCTTCTGGGCGGCGTTGTCCTGCGCAAAGCCGACGCCCGGCAAAGCGGCGAGCGCGAGCCCGGCGGCGAGGGAGGCGCCAAGGGCGCGGCGGTTGATCATGACGAGGCTCCAGCCAATATGAAACGATATAACGTTTCTATCTCTGGAGATGTGGCCGCATCAAGGCGCGGCGCGCAAGGCCGCCCTGCGAGCCGAACAGGAGCGAGAAAATATAAAGGACACCCGCCGCCAGGATGACGGCCGGCCCCGCCGGCAGGCTCGATCCCGCAGCATAGGAGACGACGAGGCCGGCATAGCCGGAGAGGATGCCGAAACCGGTGGCAAAGAGCAGCAGGCGGGTGATGTCGGCCGTCCAGAAGCGCGCGGCGGCCGCGGGCAGCATCATCATGCCGACGGCGAGCAGCGTGCCGAGCGCGTTGAAGCCGGCGACGAGATTGAGCACGACCAGCGCGAGAAAGGTCAGGTGCACGACGCCGCCCGAGCGGCTGACCGAACGCAGGAAGCCCGGATCGACGCATTCCAGCACCAGCGGCCGATAGAGCGCCGCCAGCGTCGTCAGCGAGATCGTGGTGACGCTCGCCAGCAGGATCAGCACATCGTCGTCGAGCGCCAGCACATTGCCGAAGAGGACATGCAGGAGGTCGATCGCCGAGCCCCGCAGCGAGACAATGGTGACGCCGAGCGCCAGCGAGATCAGATAGAAGGCCGCGAGCGAGGCATCCTCCTTCAGCACCGTCGCCCGCGCCACGGCGCCGGCCAGCAGCGCCACGGCAAATCCGGCCGCGAGCCCGCCGAAGGTCATCGCCGGCAGCGAGAAACCCGCCACGAGATAGCCCAGCGCAGCACCGGGCAGGATGGCGTGGGCCATCGCGTCGCCGGTCAGGCTCATCCGCCGCAGCATCAGGAAGACGCCGATCGGCCCCCCGCCGACCGCGAGCGCAACGATGCCGACGAGCGCGCGGCGCATGAAGTCGAATTCGGCGAAGGGGCCGATGAAGAGATCGTACAGCATCGGCGGCTGTTCTTTCAGGCCGCGTCGCGGCGGCAGGGCTCGGCCTGGCGATCGAAGGCCTCGACCATGCGCCGCGCCTCGAGCAGGTTCTCCGGCGTCAGCACCTCCGCCGTCCGGCCCCAGGCGACAGCCTCGCGCGCCAGCAGCAGCGTCCGCGGGAAGGCCCGCCGCACGGTCTCGATATCGTGCAGCACGGCGACGACGGTGCGGCTCTCGCCATGCCAGCGCTGGACCAGCGCCAGCAGATCGGCGGTGGTGCGGGCATCGATCGCGGTGAAGGGCTCGTCGAGCAGGATGATCTCGGCATCCTGCAGCAGGAGCCGCGCGAACAGCGCCCGCTGCATCTGCCCGCCGGAGAGCGTGCCGATCGGGCGCCGCTCGAAGCCGGTCAGCCCCACGGCCGCGATCGCATGCTCGATCCTGTGCGCATCCGGGGCGCCGATGCGCCCGAAGATGCCGGCCCGGTTCCACAGCCCCATGGCCACGAGGTCATAGACATGGATCGGGAAGGAACGATCGAGATCGGCCGATTGCGGCAGATAGGCCAGGCGCTTGCCCTTGCTGAAGGCGATGCTGCCGGACAGCGGCGCAAGTGTTCCGGTGATGCCCTTGAGCAGGGTCGATTTGCCGGCGCCGTTCGGCCCCACGATGGCGGTGAGGCTGCCCTCCTCGATCGTGCCGGAGAGATGGTGGACGGCCGGATGGCGGTCGTAGCCCAGCGTCAGATCGGCGAGACGAATGGCGGACATGGCCGTTCTCCTCAGCCGATCACGAGAAGCGTCGCGACCCACACCAGCGCGACGACGACGGCCGCCAAACCGACGCGTGCCGCAGCCGACAGCCGCAGCAGCGACCAGCCCGGCGCCTCGGGAACGGCATGGACATGATCGTGCTGGTGCGCGTGGGCCATGTGCCACGATATAATGTTACAGGCCGGCCCGCACAAGCGCGATGCGCGGGCCACCCACAGCGCTGCTTAACGAGCTCGGAACGTCGCCGTCAGAGCGGGTGGTACTGGTACATCCAGGTTTCGGTCAGGACCGCCTCGCCGGCCTTGAGATAGCAGCGCATCTCGACAGGATCGCCGCCCTCGACCGAAAGGTCGAACTGGGCGCGCCAGTGCCCTGCGACATCATCGGGCACCGCCTCGGCGAAGACATAGGAGAAACTGCCGCGCGAGCTCCACAGAACCACCTCCGGCTTCACGCCGAAGGGGATCGTCTCCAGCGCAGGCCCAAGGAACTCGACCATGAATTTACGCACGCCGCGCGGACGCACGGTTCCGGGCTGCCCGCCATTGCCGAGCCGCGTCGCGACGACGCGGCCAAGCTTCGTCGGATAGGGCTCTTCGTCGAGCCAGAAGAGCTTGTAGGCGAGTTCATAGGCATTGCCGGCCTTGGCCGGTTCGTGCGGCACCCACATCGCCACGATGTTGTCGTGGATCTCGTCGTCGGTCGGGATCTCGATCAGCTGGACCGCGCCCTTGCCCCAGGAGCCGACCGGCTCGACCCACGCGCTCGGCCGGCGCTCGTAGAACACGCCGTCGAGATAATGATCCACCTTGCGGTCGCGCTGCATCAGCCCGAAGCCGCGCGGGTTCTCGTCGCCGAAGGCGGAGGCCGTGGTCCGCGGCGGGTTGTTGAGCGGCCGCCACGCGCGCTCGCCCGCCCCGGTCCAGAGCGCGAGCCCGTCGGAATCATGCACCTCGGGCCGCCAGTCGACGGCGGTCGCCTTCGCCGTCTCGGAATACCAGTACATCGAGGTCAGCGGCGCGATGCAGAGCCGGTCGACGTCCTTGCGCAGATGCAGCGCGGTCTCGATCTCCATCGTGACACCCTTGCCGCGATGCATGCGGAAGCGATAGGCGCCCGCCGCGCTCGGCCCCGAGAGCAGCGCATAGACCACGACATATTCGGCGCCCGCTTCCGGCGTCTCCAGCCAGACATGGGTGAAGTCGGGAAATTCCTCCGGCTTTCCGGCCACGGCCGGATCGATCGCGAGCCCGCGCGCCGAGAGCCCGTACTGGTAGAGCTCGCCGATCGCCCGGAAATAGGAGGCGCCGAGGAAGGCGACCCAGTCGTTCTTCTTCCAGTCGAGCGTCTCGCCCTTGCGGCCCGGATGGCCCGTGCGGCTTTCCTGGAAGCGGAAGCCGGCGAAGCCCGCCCCGGTCGGCAGCTCCTTGGCCGGGGAATCCGCCGGCATCTCGAAATAGCTGTCGTCATAGACGATCTCGCGGGCCTTGCCGGCCTCCACGACATGCATCCGGACCGGCTTCTGGAAATAGCGTCCGAGATGGAAGAAGGTCACCGGCCAGGGCGAGGGCCCGTTCGCCCACAGCGCCATCTCCGGCTTGAACCTGATCTTGCCGTGGGCGTCGTAGTCGATCCGCTGCAGGATCTCGGGGCTCGGCGATTGCGGCGCCTCATAGGGCACGGCGGCCATCTGCCTGGCGCGCGCCTTCAACGCCTCGAAGGTGAAATCCTGCGCCTGGCCGAGCTTCAGCCCCTGCTGCGCGAGAGCCTGCGAGGAGAAGCCGAGCGCCGCAAGGGTGGCGGTCGCTCCGGCGCCGGCCAGCAGGGTGCGGCGGTCGAGAAGAGGCTGACGGGGGCTGTCCTGCCCGGCGCTGTCTGGCATGTCGATCCCGGTTTGCGTGTCGTCTTCAAGGCTCGCGCGGAGCTGCCGGAACGGCAAGGGCCGCCGCGCGCCTGTCCCCAGATAGGCAGCCGATCATGGCGAAACCAGCCCGCGCATGGGGCATGACAAAGGAAGCGCGCGGCCGGAGCCGCGCGATGGCACGCCTGCGCGCCGCCTCAATCGACCGTGGTCAGATGCTCGATCTTCAGCACGCGGCGCATCAGATGGACCATGCCGTAGGCTGCAAACAGCGAGAAGAGCGCCATCATCGCGTATTCGAACAGCGCGCCGAGCTCGAACAGGCCGGCGAGCGCCCAGCCGGCGGCCAGCGCCACGCCGAAGAGCTCGACGGCGATCAGGATGCCGAGCGAGATCACGATGGTCAGGCTGCGCCAATTGGTGTGCCGTCCGGCCATGCTGTCCTTCCTCCGGCTGCCGCCCTGGCGGCAGCGCTCCTGCGGGCGCCGATGCGCGCCGCCATGCATCCGACGCAACTAGCGGAGCCGGCCGCGCCATGCAACAAAATCGCGGCCCCGCCCATCGGCCTCGACCAGATGGGGCGCTGTTCGGAGATCGCAAGGAACTGATGCTCGATACGCCTGTCTTCGGCTCGGCCGCGGTTGCCGCGCCCCATCGTCTCGCCTCGGAGGCCGGCCGGGCGATCCTGGCCGAGGGCGGCAACGCCGCCGAGGCCATGGTCGCGATGGCGGCGACGATCGCCGTCGTCTACCCGCATATGAACGGCATCGGCGGCGACGGCTTCTGGCTGGTGCACGAACCGGGCGGAAAGATGCACGGCATCGAGGCCTGCGGCCCCGCCGGCTCGCTCGCCACCATCGAACGCTACCGCCGGCAGGGCTATGACGCGATTCCGGCGCGAGGGCCGGAGGCAGCGCTGACCGTCGCCGGCGCGGTCGCCGGCTGGGCGCTGGCGGGCGAACTCGCCAGGGCGCTGGGCGGCCGGATGCCGTTGCGGGAATTGCTGCTGGACGCGATCGCCCATGCCCGCGAAGGCTACGCCATCTCCGCATCCGAATGCCGCAACCAGCCCAACGAGCTGGCGGCGCTGAAGGCGGCGCCGGGCTTCCTTGCCGCCTTCTGGCCAGAGGGAGAGGCGCCCAAGCCCGGAACGCGGCGCAACAACATCGCCTTGGCCGATACGCTGCGGCATCTTGCCGATGCCGGGCTGGACGATTTCTATCGCGGCGATGTCGGCCGGGAGATCGCCGCCGATCTGGAGCGCATCGGGGCGCCGGTGACACGCGGCGACCTCCAGCGCTTCAAGGCCCGCAGCGTCACCCCCCTCTCCCTGTCCCTGCCGGGCCTCACCGCCTTCAACCTGCCGCCGCCGACGCAAGGGCTGGCCTCGCTGCTGATCCTCGGCCTGTTCGAGAAGCTCGGGCCGGCTGCGCTGGACTCGTTCGGCCATCACCACGGGCTGATCGAGGCGACCAAGCGCGCGCTCAGCCTGCGGGACCGGCACGTCACCGATCCGGCCCATGCCGATATCGCCCCGGCCGAGCTGTTGAGCGAAACGGCGCTTGCCCGCGAGGCGGCCCTGATCGACGCCAGGCGCGCCGCGCCCTGGCCGGTGAAGCAGAGCCACGGCGACACCGTCTGGATGGGCGCGATCGACGCCAAGGGATTGGCGGTGTCCTATATCCAGTCGATCTACTGGGAATACGGCTCCGGCTGCGTGCTCCCGGCGACCGGCATCCACTGGCAGAACCGCGGCACCTCCTTCTCGCTCGATCCGGCGGCGGTGAACCCGCTCCAGCCCGGCCGCAAGCCCTTCCACACGTTGAACCCGGCTTTGGCGCGCTTCAGCGACGGCCGCGTCCTCGCCTATGGCTCGATGGGCGGCGACGGCCAGCCGCAATTCCAGGCGCAGATCCTGACCCGCTACCGTCTCGGTCAGAACCTCGCGGAGGCGGTCGACGCGCCGCGCTGGCTCTATGGCCGCCTTTGGGGCTCGGCCTCGACGGCGCTGAAGGTCGAGAACCGCTTCGACCCGGGGCTGCTGGAACGGCTCGACGCCGCCGGCCATCCCGTGGAAGAAGCGAGCGAGGCCTATTCGGAGGGCTTCGGCCATGCCGGCATGCTGGTGAAGCATCCGCGCGGCCATGTCGAAGCGGTCCATGACCCGCGTTCGGACGGGGATTCGAGGGGGATCTGACACGCATGACCTATGACGACCCGTTCCGCTGCTTCGTCCCTTATCCCGACGTCGCGGTGAAGCACGCGCCGGCCGGCCCGCTCGCCGGGCTGACGCTGGCAGTGAAGGACCTGTTCGACGTCAAGGGCTACCCGACCGGGGCAGGCTCGCCGATCGTGCTGGCGCAATCCGGGATCAAGCCGAAGACGGCCCCGGTCGTGAAGGCGCTGCTGGAAGCCGGGGCGCGCTTCGTCGGCAAGACGCATACCGACGAGCTCGCCTTCTCGCTCAACGGCAAGAACGCCCATTTCGGCTCGCCCATCAATCCGGCCGCGCCGGCCCGCATCACCGGCGGCTCCTCCTGCGGCTCGATGGCGGCGGTGGCGGGGCGCCTCGCCGACATCGCGCTCGGCTCGGACACGGGCGGCTCGGTGCGCGCGCCGGCGAGCTATGGCGGCCTCTTCGGCATCCGCCCGACCCATGGCCGGCTCTCGCTGAAGCGCGCCTGGCCTCTGGCCGAAAGCCTCGACACGCCCGGCTGGTTCGCCCGTGACGGCGAGACCTTCGCCCGCGTCGGCCAGGTCCTGCTCGGCAAGGACCGCCTCGAGCTGCCGGAGCAGCCGCGCCTCCTCCTGGCCGACGATCTCTTCGCGCAGGCGGTGCCGGAGGCCGAGACGATCCTGCGCAACGTCGTTCAGCGCGCCATGCCGGGCCTGGGCCAGCCCGAGGTGGTGAAGGTGGTGCGCGACAGCGAGGCGCTCTACTGGGCCTTCCGCTGGATCCAGGGCCGCGAGGCCTGGGCCGCGGACGGAGCGATGATCGAGCGCTTCGCCCCGCCGCTCGGCCCGGGCGTGGCCGAGCGCTTCGCCTTCTCCAAGGCGGTGACCGACGAGGACTATGCCAGGGGCGAGGCGACCCGGAAGACCTTCCGCGCCCGGCTCGCCCGGCTGCTCGGACAGGACGGCGTGCTGATCCTGCCGACCATGCCGGACATCGCGCCGCTGGTCAGCGCGCCGGAGTCGGAGCTCGAGGATTTCCGCAACCGGGCCCTGCGCCTGCTTTGCCTCTCCGGCCTCTCGGGTTTCCCGCAGGTGACGATTCCCGTCGCGCAGCGCGACGGCGCGCCGCTCGGCCTCTCGCTGCTCGGCCCGAAGGGCTCGGACAAGTCGCTGATCGCCTTCGCGCTGGCCTATGAGCGCGCAACGAGGCTGCGGATCGCCTAGATCACAAGGTGAGAGGAGGCCGCCATGAGCGGACATCATCACGACCACGACCATACGCACGACAACCACTACACGCCGATCGAGGCGCGCGTGAAGGCGCTCGAGACGCTGATGGTCGAGAAGGGCTATGTCGATCCCTCGGCGCTGGACGCCATCGTCGAGACCTATGAGACGAAGGTCGGCCCGCGCAACGGGGCCCGCATCGTCGCCAGGGCCTGGACCGACCCGGCCTATGCCGAGCGGCTGAAGGCGGACGGCACCGCCGCCGTGGCCGAGATGGGCTATGGCGGGCGCGGCGGCGAGCACATCGTCGCCTGCTTCAACACGCCGGAGGAGCACAACCTCATCGTCTGCACCCTGTGCTCCTGCTATCCCTGGCCGGTGCTGGGACTGCCGCCGGTCTGGTACAAATCCCCGCCCTACCGGGCCAAGGCGGTGATCGACCCGCGCGGGACCCTGGCCGATTTCGGCGTGAGCCTGCCCGAGGGCCAGCGCATCCGCGTCTGGGATTCCACCGCCGAGACGCGTTTCCTCGTCATCCCGATGCGCCCGGCCGGCACGGAAGGCTGGAGCGAGGAGAAGCTGGCGAGCATTGTCAGCCGCGATTCGATGATCGGCACCGGGCTGCCGCGCATCGAGGACGCCGTGGAGGATGCACGATGAACAGCGCCCACGATCTCGGCGGCCAGATGGGCTTCGGCCCGGTCGTGCCCGAGCCGAACGAGCCGGTTTTCCACGCCGACTGGGAAAAGCGCGTGCTCGCGATCAATGTCGCGGCAGGCGCCATGGGCGCCTGGACCATCGACGAGATCCGCCATCACCGCGAGAGCCTGCCGCCGGCGCAGTATCTCTCCTCCTCCTATTACGAGATCTGGCTCGCCGCCCTGGACAAGGCACTGGTGAAGCACGGCTTCCTGACCTCGGCCGAGCTTCTCTCCGGCACGCCCGCAGCGGAGCGCCGCGAGCCCAAGCGCGTGCTCAAGGGGCAGGAGGTGCCGGCGGTGCTGCGCCGCGGCTTCCCCTATGATCGCGAGGCGAAGGCGCCCGCCCGCTTCGCCGTGGGCGATGCCGTCCGGACCCTCGTCATGCACCCGCAGCACCACACCCGCCTGCCGCGCTATGCCCGCGGAAAGCTCGGCACGATCGAGCACGTCACCGGCTGCCATGTCTTCCCGGACAGCTCGGCCGAGGGCCATCACGACGAGGCGCAATGGCTCTACACCGTGGTCTTCACCGGCAAGGAACTCTGGGGCCGCGACGGCGACCCGACATCGACCGTCAGCATCGAGGCCTGGGAGAGCTATCTTGAGCCGGCTTGAATCCGATCTCGCGGCGGCGCTCGCCGCCGGCACGCCGATCCCGCGCGACGCGGACGGACCGGTCTTCGCCGAGCCCTGGCAGGCGCAGGCCTTCGCCCTGGTCGTCGCGCTGCAGAACCGCGGCGTCTTCACGGCGGAGGAATGGGCGCAGGCGCTGGGCGCCGAAATCCGCGAGGCGCTGGCGGCCGGCGGCTGCCGCGACGGCTCGGACTATTACGAGCGCTGGTGCGAGGCGCTGGAGCATCTGCTGATCGAAAAGGGCCTCGCCTCGCATGAGGGCGTCGACGCGCTCGCCGCCTCCTGGGCCCGCGCCGCCGAGGCGACGCCGCACGGCACGCCGATCCGGCTGGAGAACGACCCGCTGCGCTAGCGCGTCATGGTCGGGCTTGACCCGACCATCTCGTCAACCAGTGCCTTCTCGTGCCGGGAGATTCTCGGGTCTGCGCTTCGCTCCGCCCGAGAATGACGCCCTGTTCAGCTCCCCATCCCGCCGATCCAGAGGCCGAGCGAGAGCGCGACGCCGAGCACGACGATGAACGCCGCCGCCAGCAATTCGAGGCCGGCGAGCAGGCGCACCGCCCGCAGGCTGCCGCTGCTGGCCATCCTGAGCGCCGCGAATTTGAAGAAGACCGCGAACGCCGCCAGTGCCCCGGTGGTGATCGCGGTGCCCAACGCCATCGCCAGGGCCGAGGCGATGCCCGCCCAGTAGAGCCCCTGGGAGGCGGCGAAGACGAGGATGATCAGCGCCCCGGCGCAGGGCCGCAGGCCCGCCGCGAAGACGACGCCGGCCATGTCCCGCCAGTCCCGCAATCGCGAGACGGTTTCGGCATCGGGCAGATGCGCATGATCGCAGGTCGCCGGGTCATGCGCCGCCCCGCTTTGCCCGAGCGCGACGAAGCTGCCGCTCTTGCGCCAGAGCACGGCGAGCCCCACCAGCGCGACCAGCAGGAAGCTGCCCTGCTCGATCAGGCCGGTCGCGACGTTCATCTGCGCCGCCGTCGTCCGGAAGATCAGCGTCGCCACCGAGACGATGCCGATCGCGACCAGCGCCTGCAGGATCGCCGCCGCCGCGCTCAATCCCAGCCCGCGCCACAGGCTGCGGTTGTCGGCGACGATATAGCCCGAGATCACCGCCTTGCCGTGCCCGGGGCCGGCGGCATGGAACACGCCATAGCCGAAGGACAGGCCCAGAAGCCCCCAGATGGCGGCCGGCGACTGCGCGACCGCCTTCAGCGTCGCGGTCAGCTCGCGATAGAAGCTCGACTGCCAGGCGATCAGCACCGCTCCGATGCCGGTGGTCGAGGGCAGGGCCTCGCGCGGCAGCGCCGTCCCGAAGGGATTGCGGGGGGGCGGCGGGGCCGGCGGGCTGTGGAGCGCGATCAGCCAGGCGATGAGGCCGATCGCGCCCGCGACCAGTGCCAGCGCCAGGGCCGCCGTCAGGATGCGCGCGGAAAGCGCTCGTGGTGCCGGCACCGCCGCCGAGGTCAGGGACATGCCACCAGCGCCCGCGTCGTCACCTCGTACCCGCTCATGTCCGGCGTCGCGGTGATATCCTCCTGCGCCAGTTTCTGCGCCACGTCGTCGGCGAGCTTGGGCGGCCGGTTGACGCGCACGATGCAGGCGGCCGGCGCGTCGCGCGTGACCACGGCGTCCGGCGCATCGACGATCTCGAAGGCGACGAAATAGGTCGGGTCGCCGATCTCGATGCCGAAGGAGCGGCTCTTCGCCGGCGGGCTCTTCAGCGGCAGGGTGTAGTTCAGGGTCAGGATCTTGTTGTCGAAGACCAGCCCCGCATCGCTCGGCGTGCCGAACTCCTGCTTGCGACCATTGACCTTGGCGAGGGTGAAGAACCCGACATCCGGCAGCGAATCCATGTTCACCTTGGCGAGGTCGGCGAGTTCGTCCGGTGTCAGCTTGCCGTCGCCATTCTTGTCGAGCCCCTGGGTGATATAGGCCGAATACGCCTCGTCGAAGCTCCAATGGTGACGGATCGCCTTCACTGCGCCATCGGGGCCGAACAGGATTTCGGCCTTGGCCTTCACCCAGACATGCGGATGGGCCAGCGCCGGGCCGGCCAGGGCGAGAACGAGCAGCGCCGAGAGCAGGATGCGTCCCGTCAAGAAACATGTCCTCCGCAGGGCCGGGCAGGAATGACGTCACCCGAGCACACGTGACCACACGAGCCATCGCCGCGAATCGGGGCCAAATCGCGGCGTTCATCTCGCGTCATTGCGCCTCTCGGGGCAAGCCGCGGCGCGATTGACCGGGCACCGGCCGCCGTGACAGCCTGACAGGCGATGATCCACCCTGCCCCTCGCCTTCTTCCGGAGACGCTGAGCCCGTGATCGCTGCCGACGAGTTGCGCTCGATCGCCGCATGGTCGCGCGACCTCGCGGAAGAGGAATTCGAGGAGGCGCGCCGCGGCGTCTCGCTGAAGAGCTACGGCAAGGGCGCCTCGATCTGCCATGTCGGCGACCGCCTGGAATCCTGGACCGGGGTCGCCGAGGGGC
Source organism: Allobosea sp. TND4EK4 (assembly GCF_900156025.1). Lineage (GTDB taxonomy): Bacteria > Pseudomonadota > Alphaproteobacteria > Rhizobiales > Beijerinckiaceae > Allobosea. Next base: position 33,016 of record NZ_FTMO01000008.1, on the reverse strand, counting down.
TGGTCAAGATGGCGACGACGTCGAAGACCGGCAAATCCGCCACCCTCGCCGGCATGCGGGCCGGCGCCTGGTTCGGCGAAGGCACGGTGATCAAGGCCGAGCCGCGTCGCTACGAACTCGTCGCGCTGCGCGAGACGCGCCTGGCCCTGATGCGGCGCTCGACCTTCATGTGGCTGTTCGAGCATTCGGCGGCGTTCAACCGCTTCCTCGTCCACCAGTTCAACGAGCGGCTGGCCCAGTTCATCGCCCTGGCCGAGACCGAGCGCACGCTGGATTCGACGGGGCGGCTGGCGCGCAATCTCGCCTGGCTGTTCAACCCGATCCTCTATCCCGACCTCGGCCGCACGCTGGCGATCTCGCAGGAGGAACTGGGCATGCTGGCGGGGATCTCGCGGCAGGTCGCCAATCAGGGACTGGCCCGGCTGGCGGAAAAGGGCCTGATCGAACTCGGCCATGGCGAGATCACCATCCGCGACCTCGACCGCCTCGCCGCCTATGGCGGCTGATCATTGCGACTGACGAGATGCAGGTGCCCGGCCATTTCCGGGGGAGGCCAAGCAACAGAATCTCGATTTTCTGCTGCGACACACAATTCTGCAAGACGATAGTCGCCGAAAGACGAATTGTCTGTCAAGCGCACCCTTGCAAAGCTGGGTGTGGCCTGCGAGCCTCATATCAGAACAAGGCCGCAAAGGCCGAGAGCGAAGCCGCCGCAATGCACGGTGGCTCGACAGGGAGAACGCGATCGTGGCGAGCGGCATCGAAGGCCGGGCGGACACCTTTCCGAAATTGCTGATGCGCAATGCGCGGGACCGCGCCGGGCGCATCGCCTTTCGGCACAAGGACCTCGGCATCTGGCAGTCCTGGAACTGGGCTGAGGTGGCCGAGCAGGTGCGCGGCTTCGCGCAGGGCCTGAAGCAGCTCGGTTTGAAGCGCGGCGAGAAGGTCGCCATCGTCGGCTACAACCGGCCGCGGCTCTATTGGTCGATGTGCGCGGCACAATGGCTCGGCGCCGTCCCGGTGCCGGTCTATGCCGACAGCGTCGCCGACGAGATGGCCTATGTGCTGGACCATGCCGAGGCCGCCTTCGCCGTGGTGCAGGACCAGGAGCAGGTCGACAAGATCCTCTCCATCACCGACCGGCTGCCGCATCTGCGCCAGATGCTCTATGACGAGCCGCGCGGCCTGCGCGACTACGACCATGCCACGCTCCATGCGATCGAGAGCGTGATCGCGGACGGCGCTGGCGCCCTGCGGGAGCAGGCCGCAGCGGAGGTGCTCGACCGGGAGATGGCGGCCGGCCAGGGCTCCGATCTCGGCATCATCCTCTACACCTCGGGCACGACCGGGCGGCCCAAGGGCGTGATGCTCAGCCACACCAACGTCATCGTCGCGGCCGAGATCGGCTGCAGCTTCGACGGGCTGAGCGAGACCGACGAGGTCATCGCCTATCTGCCGATCGCCTGGGTCGGCGACCATGTCTTCTCCTATGCGCAGGCGATGCTGGCGGGCTTCTGCGTCAACTGCCCGGAAAGCCCCGAGACGGTGATCGACGATCGCCGCGAGGTCGGCACCACCTATGCCTTCGCCCCGCCCCGCGTCTTCGAGACGATGCTGACCCTGACCATGGTGCGCATGGAGGATGCCGGCGCGCTGAAGCGCCGGATGTTCCACTATTTCCTCGACGTGGCGAAGCGCTATGGCGAGCAGATCCTCAACGGCGAGAGCGTGCCGCTGAAGGGCCGGCTCCTCTACAAGCTCGGCGATCTCCTGGTCTATGGCCCCCTGCGCAACCGCTTCGGCCTGACCAACATCAAGGTCGGCTACACGGCGGGCGAGGCGATCGGCCCCGAGCTCTTCCGCTTCTATCGCTCGATCGGCGTCAACCTGAAGCAGCTCTACGGCCAGACCGAAGCCGGCGTCTACATCACCATGCAGCCCAATGGCGAGATCAAGGCCGACACGGTCGGCAGGCCCGCGCCGCTGGTCGAGATCCGCATCGACGACAATGGCGAGGTGCTCTACCGCTCGCCCTCGATCTTCGGCGGCTATTACAAGGACCCGGAGAAGACCGCCGAGACGATGACGGCGGACGGCTTCGTCCGCTCCGGCGATGCCGGCTTCTTCGACGAGGGCGGCCACCTCAAGATCATCGACCGCGCCAAGGATGTCGGCAAGCTCGCCGGCGGCGAGCTGTTCCCGCCGAAATATCTCGAGAACAAGCTGAAATTCTATCCCAACATCAAGGAGGCGGTCGCCTTCGGCCAGGGCCGCGACTACGCCACCGTCGCGATCAACATCGACCTCACGGCAGTCGGAAACTGGGCCGAACGCAACAACGTCGTCTACGCCTCCTATCAGGAGCTCGCCGGCCACGACCTCGTCTACGACATGATCGCCAGGCACGTCGACGAGGTGAACCGCTCGCTCGCCGCCGAGCCGATGATGGGCGGCGCGCAGATCCAGCGCTTCCTCATCCTGCATAAGGAGCTCGACGCGGACGATGGCGAACTGACCCGCACCCAGAAGGTCCGCCGCGGCTTCATCGCCGAGCGCTACGCCCCGCTGGTCGCGGCGCTCTATGACGGCTCCCGGATCGCCGACATCTCGACAGAAGTGACCTTCGAGGACGGGCGCAAGGGCGTGATCTCGGCCCGCGTCAAGGTGCGCGACGCCAGGACCTATCCCGTCACCACCGAGGGAGCGCCGGCGCCGGCGAGGGCGGCATGAATGCGGAGCCGATGACCATGACCGGCACTCCCATCCGCGACACAGGCGAGGTCCTGCTGTCGGTGGAGGCGATCTCCCTGCGATTCGGCGGCGTGAAGGCGATCAGTGACGTCTCCTTCGACATCCGCAAGGGCGAGATCCGCGCCATCATCGGCCCCAACGGTGCCGGCAAGACCTCGATGCTGAACTGCATCAACGGCTTCTACCAGCCGCAGGAGGGCCGCATCGTCTTCAAGGGCGAGCGCCGCGCCAAGATGCGCCCGCACCGCGCCGCGGCCGGCGGCATCGCCCGCACCTTCCAGAACGTCGCGCTGTTCAAGGGCATGTCGACGCTCGACAACATCATGACCGGCCGCACGCTCAAGATGAAGAAGGGCTTCTTCTGGCAGGCGCTGCGCCATGGGCCCGCCATGCAGGAGGAGATCGCGCATCGCCGCGTGGTCGAGGACATCATCGACTTCCTGCAGATCGAGCACATCCGCAAGCTGCCGGTCGGCAAGCTGCCCTACGGCCTGCAGAAGCGCGTGGAGCTGGGCCGGGCGCTGGCGATGGAGCCCGAGCTGCTGCTGCTCGACGAGCCGATGGCCGGCATGAACCTCGAGGAGAAGGAGGACATGTGCCGCTTCATCCTCGACGTGAACCAGCAGTTCGGCACGACAATCGCGCTGATCGAGCACGATATGGGCGTGGTGATGGACCTCTCCGACCGCGTCGTCGTCCTCGAATACGGCCGCAAGATCGCCGACGGCACGCCCGACGAGGTCAAGGCGAACCAGGCTGTGATCGACGCCTATCTTGGCGTGGCGCACTGAGGAGATGGCCCGATGAGCGACATCGCCACCCGTCCCGCGCCGAGCCTGCTGGCTAGCCCTATGGTCAGGTTCGGCCTGATCCTCGTCGCCATCCTGCTGGCGATCGCGATCGGCGTCCGGCTCGACCCGACCAACACCCTCTACGCCATCTTCGTCGACCCGTTCCAGCAGATGGTCCAGGCGCCGGACCTTCTGGCCCAGACGGTCTGGGAAGGGCTCGTCTCCGGCGTGCTCTACGCCCTGATCGCGCTCGGCTTCGTGCTGATCTTCAAGGCCTCGGGCGTGTTCAACTTCGCCCAGGGCATCATGGTCGTGTTCGCGGCGCTGACACTGGTCGGGCTCTACGAGAAGGGCGTTCCGGCCTTCCTCGCGGTCATCATCACGCTTGGCGTCATGTTCGCGCTGGCGGTGACCATCGAGCGGGTCGTGCTGCGCCCGCTGGTCAACCAGCCCGACATCATCCTGTTCATGGCGACCTTCGGGATCACCTATTTCCTCATCGGCTTCGGCGAGGCGCTGTTCGGCGGCAACCCCAAGCAGATGATCGCCGACCAGCTCTGGCTGCCGCGCGGCGCCATTGACCTGAAAATCCTCGGCGGGCTGGTGACGCTGCAGAAGATCGACATCGCCGCGGCGGTCATCGCCTCGCTGATGATCCTGCTTCTGGCGCTGTTCTTCCAGTACACCCGCATCGGAAGGGCCCTGCGCGCAGTCGCCGACAGCCACAAGGCGGCGCTCTCGGTCGGCATCTCGCTGAACCAGATCTGGGTCATCGTCTGGTTCACCGCCGGCATCGTCGCACTGATCACCGGCATCATGTGGGGCGCCCGCTCCGACGTCTCCTTCGCGCTGGAGATCGTCGCGCTGAAGGCGCTGCCCGTGCTGATCCTGGGCGGCTTCACCTCGATCCCCGGCGCCATCGTCGGCGGCCTCATCATCGGCATCGGCGAGAAGATCGGCGAATTCTACTGGGGTCCGCTGGTGGGTGGCGGCATCGAGAGCTGGCTGGCCTATTTCATCGCGCTCGCCTTCCTGCTGTTCCGGCCGCAGGGCCTGTTCGGCGACAAGATCATCGAGCGGATTTGAAGATGGGCAGTCGGCAATCGGCACTGGGCAATAGGAAAGCGCGGCTACGACTGCCGACTGCCGATTGCCGACTGCCCAGAGGAGCGTAGCGACGATGTTCTACCGCGAGGCCGGCCAGTACAAATCCACCTATGCCAGCGACATGGCGGTCTTCCCGCTGCGGGAGGACAGGATCGGCATCGCCGTCATCCTCGCGGTCGCCTTCGTCGCCATCCCCTTCTTCGGGAGCGACTTCTTCATCGCCTCGGTGATGATCCCCTTCCTCGTGTTTTCGCTGGCGGCGATCGGGCTCAACATCCTCACCGGCTATACCGGGCTGATCTCGCTCGGCACCGCCGCCTTCATGGGGGTCGGCGCCTATGGCTGCTACAAGCTCACCACGCTGTTCCCGGGCGTGAACATCATCGTGCTGATCCTGCTGTCCGGCCTGTTCTCGGCCGGCATCGGCGTGCTCTTCGGCCTGCCCTCGCTGCGCATCAAGGGGTTCTATCTGGCGGTCGCGACGCTCGCCGCGCAGTTCTTCCTGCAATGGTGCTTCGTGCGCGTGCCCTGGCTGTTCAACTACAACGCCTCGGGCTCGATCGAGGTGCCGCAGCGCACGCTGTTCGATATTCCCCTGACGGGCGCCTCCGCCTCCCCCGAAACGCGCTATTTCGTCTGCCTCGGCATCGTGGTGACGCTGACCTGGTTCGCCTCGAACCTGGTGCACGGCAAGCTCGGCCGCTCCTGGATGGCGGTGCGCGACATGGACATCGCCGCGGAGCTGATGGGCATCAAGCTGCTCAACGCCAAGCTGATGGCCTTCGCCGTCTCCTCCTATTTTGCCGGTGTCGCCGGCGCGATGATGATCTTCCTCTGGTATGGCGGCGGCGAGGCTGCGGACGTGTTCTCGATCCGCCTCTCCTTCAACATCCTGTTCATGGTCATCATCGGCGGACTTGGCTCGCTGCTCGGCTCCTTCTTCGGCGCGGCCTTCCTCTCCATCCTGCCCACCGCGCTGAAATTCGGCCTGCCGGCGCTCGGCGTGCCGATCGGCGGCGCCACCGCCGAGCATGTCACCTTCATGCTGGTCGGCGCGCTGATCATCATCTTCCTGATCGCGGAGCCGCACGGCCTCGCCCGGCTCTGGCAGATCGGGAAGCAGAAATTGCGGACGTGGCCGTTCCCCTATTGAGCGGCCCCGATCCGACGAACGACCGGCGACGACGAAGCGCCGGCGGACAACGGCACCGGAGCGGCAACAGCCGCCCGGCGAGGAAACGAAGGCAAGGCACCCTGGGAGGGTCATGATGAAGACGACGACGCTGATGAAGGGCACCGCGCTGGCGGCCCTGCTGTCCTCCGCCGCGATGGCCCCGGCCATGGCGCAGGACAGCGTCTATTTCGCCAACAACGCCTATCGCACCGGGCCCTTCTCGGGCTCCGGCATCCCGATCGGCGACGGCATGCGCGACTACATCACGATGATCAACGAGCGCGACGGCGGCGTGAACGGCGTCAAGATCGTCTATGAGGAATGCGAGACCGGCTACGACACCAAGAAGTCGATCGAGTGCTACGAGCAGGCCAAGGCGAAGAACACCATCGTCTATTCGCCCTGGTCGACCGGCGCGACGCTCGCCGCCATCCCGCGCGCCCATGTCGACAAGATCCCGATCCTGTCGATGGCCTATGGCCTCTCGGCTTCGGCCGACGGCACCAGCTTCCCGTGGGTCTTCATTCCGCCGCTGACCTATTGGGACGGCGCCTCGCTGATGGTGAAGCACATGGCGGCCGAGCTCGGCGGCATGGACAAGCTCAAGGGCAAGAAGCTTGGGCTGATCCATCTCGACGCGCCCTTCGGCAAGGAGCCGATCCCGGTGCTCGAGAACCTCGCCAAGAAATACGGCTTCGAGCTGAAGCTCTACCCTGTCGCGGCGGCCGACATGCAGAACCAGGGCTCGCTCTGGCTCTCGATCCGCCGCGACCGGCCAGACTACCTCTACAACCAGGGCTGGGGGGCGATGAACCCGACCGCGGTCAAGGAGGCGGTCAAGAACAACTTCCCGATCAACAAGCTGGTCGGCGTCTGGTGGGCGGGCGGCGACGACGATGCGCGCGCCGGCGGAGCCGAGGCAAAGGGCTACAGGTCGCTGAACTTCAACGCGGCCGGCCAGAACTTCCCCGTGATCCAGGACATCATCAAGCATGTCGTGGACAAGGGTAAGAGCACGGCGCCGAAAGAGAAGGTCGGCGAGAACCTCTACAACCGCGGCGTCTACAACTCGATGCTCGTCGTCGAGGCGATGCGCACCGCCCAGAAAATCACCGGCAAGAAGGTCATCAACGCGGAGGACATGCGCCGCGGGCTGGAGAGCCTCAATGTCGATGAGGCGCGCCTGAAGGAAATCGGCATGGCCAACTTCGCCTCCCCGGTGAAGATCACCTGTGCCGACCATTCCGGCCATCACAAGGCCTATGTCGCCGAATGGGACGGCACGAAGTGGACGCAGAAGGGCGACTGGATCGAGCCGATGAAGGACGAGGTGCGCCCGCTGATCGAGGCCAACGCCAAGGACTACACCGAGAAGGCCGGCAACTGGCCGAAGCGGACCGAGCCCTGCGAGAAATCGTCCTGAGTTAGGGACAGCAGGCAGTCGGCGACCGGCAGTCGGTTCTGCGGCTGCCGGCCGCCACTGCCTGCTGCCGACTGCCCACTGCCGGGGAACCGCCATGTCCACCGCCACCCTCGAAAAGCCAGCCGCGACGGCGCCTGCCGCCGACACCATCCTCGCCCTCAACAACATCGAGGTGATCTACGATCACGTCGTGCTGGTGCTGAAGGGCGTCTCGCTGACCGTGCCGCGCAAGGGCATCGTCGCGATCCTCGGCGCCAACGGCGCCGGCAAGACGACGACGCTGAAGGCTATATCGAACCTGCTCAAGGCCGAGCGCGGCGAGGTCACCAAGGGCTCGATCGTCTTTGATGGCGAGCGCGTCGACAGGATGTCGCCGAGCGAGCTGGTGCGGCGCGGCTGCATCCAGGTGATGGAGGGCCGCCATTGCTTCGGCCATCTCTCGATCGAGGAGAATCTGCTGACCGGCGCCTTCACCCGCCGCGACGGCAATGCCGCGATCAAGCGCGACCTCGAGAAGATCTACGAGACCTTCCCGCGCCTGAAGCAGCGGCGCAGCTCGCAGGCCGGCTACACCTCCGGCGGCGAGCAGCAGATGTGCGCCATCGGCCGCGCCATGATGTCGAAGCCCAAGATGATCCTGCTCGACGAGCCCTCCATGGGCCTCGCCCCCCAGATCGTCGAGGAGATCTTCGAGATAGTCCGCCGCCTCAATGCCGAGGACGGGGTCTCCTTCCTCGTCGCCGAGCAGAACACCAACATGGCGCTGCGCTACGCCACCTATGGCTACATCATGGAGACCGGCCGCGTCGTGATGGACGGGGAGGCCGCGATGCTGCGCGAGAACGAGGACGTGAAGGAATTCTACCTCGGCGTGGCCGAGGGCAACAAGAAGTCCTTCCGCGAGGTCAAGAGCTACAAGCGCCGCAAGAGATGGCTGTCGTGAGGACAGACGACGCTCCTCGACGCCGTCATCCCGGACAAGCCGCAAAGCGGCGCCGATCCGGGATCCATGCCGGAGCATGGCCGTTTAAGGCTCAGGCATGGATCCCCGGTCTCCGCTTCGCTTTGCCCGGAATGACCCCAATTTCAGTTCAGCAGGAGCGGTCCGGATGACCGAGCATCACGACGCTCTCGAGACCCGCGCGCCCGACGCTCGCGAGGCCGATCTCTTCGCCAGGCTGCCCCGGCTCCTCGCCGCAGCGATGCAGGCCCCGGCCTATGCCGAGCGCCTCGCCGGCATCGACCCGGCCGCGATCACCGACCGCAACGCGCTCTCGACCCTGCCGATCCTGCGCAAGGCCGATCTGCCGGCACTGCAGAAGGCCGCCTTGCCCTTCGGCGGGCTCGTCCCCGCCGCGCCCGGCTCCTTCGGCCGTCTCTTCACCTCGCCCGGCCCGATCTTCGAGCCGGAAGGCGCAGGCTCGGACGCCTGGGCGGCCGCTCGCGGCCTCTTCGCCGCCGGCTTCCGTCCGGGCGACATCGTGCTCAACACGTTGAGCTATCACCTGACGCCGGGCGGTTTCATCATGGACTCCGCCGCCCGCGCGCTCGGCTGCGCCGTGATCCCGGCGGGGCCGGGCAATACCGAGCAGCAGCTCGAGGTGATCGCCGCCTACCGGCCGACGACTTACGCCGGCACGCCGGATTTCCTGAAGATCCTGATCGAGGCGGCCGAGACGCGCGGCGTCGACATCACCTCGATCAGACGGGCGGCGGTGTCCGGCGCCGCCTTCCCGCCCTCGCTCCAGGCCTGGGTCCGGGGGCGCGGCATCGATGCCTACCAGCTCTATGCCACCGCCGATCTCGGCGTCATCGCCTATGAGACGCCGGCGCGCGAGGGGATGGTCCTGAACGAGAACCTCATCGTCGAGATCGTCCGCCCCGGCACGGGCGATCCCGTGCCGGAAGGCGAGGTCGGCGAGGTCGTCGTCACCAATCTCGATCCGCACCACCCCCAGATCCGCCTCGCCGTCGGCGACCTCACCGCCGTCCTGCCGGGCACGAGCGCCTGCGGCCGCACGAACACCCGCATCAGGGGCTGGCTGGGCCGGGCCGACCAGACGGCCAAGATCAAGGGCATGTTCGTGCGCCCCGAGCAGGTCGCCGAAATCGCCAGGCGCCATGCCGAGATCGCCAAGCTCAGGCTCGTGGTCGGACGCGCCGACGAGACCGACACGATGACGCTGAAGGCCGAGATCTATGCCGAGCCGACGGGGCTGATCGATGCCCTCTCATCGACCCTGCAGCAGGTCACCAAGCTCAAGGGCCGCGTCGAGGTTCTGCCGCTGGGCGCCCTGCCGAACGATGGCAAGGTCATCGCCGACGAACGGCCGGTGGGCTGAGCAGCTCCTTCCGCAATAGGCGCGGGAGCCCCTCACCAGGCGATCGCTTTCTCCCCCTGCCCCTCCAGCCACGCATTCGCACGGCTGAACGGCCGCGACCCAAAGAACCCCCGCCGCGCCGATAGCGGCGATGGATGGGCACTGGCAATGACCAGATGCTTCGCCTCGTCGATTAGCCCGCGCTTGGCCTGAGCGGGGGCGCCCCAGAGCAGGAAGACCACATGCGGGCGCTGCCGCGAGACTGCGGCGATGATCTCGTCCGTGACCTCCCGCCACCCGATGGCGAGATGCGAGCCGGCCTTGCTCGCCCCCTCCCGCACGGTCAGCGCGGTGTTGAGCAGCAGCACGCCGTCCCGCGCCCAGCGCGTCAGGTCGCCGTCGGAAGGCGGCGTGGCCCCGAGATCCTCGCCCCACTCCTTGTAGATGTTGACCAGCGAGCGCGGCAGCGGCGTCGGCCCGACATAGGAGAAGGCGAGGCCGTTGGCGTGGCCGGGCGTCGGATAGGGGTCCTGCCCCAGGATGACAACCCGCACGCTCTCAAGCGGCGTGAGCGACAGCGCGGCGAAGACGCGCTCGGGCGAAGGCGCCACGACATGGCCGGCGGCACGCTCGGCGTCGACGGCGGCGCAGGCCCGCGCCGCCGCGCCGCCGGGCGCAAAGGCCGGAAGCGCGTGCCAGCCCGCAGAATCCCCGCTCGCCAGAAAGGCCGCGAGCGCCGTCGTGCAGCTCACTTCAGGACCGCCCGCCCCTCGACCTTGGCATCGACCGTGCCGAGCCGGCGCAGATAGACCATGACTTCATTCGCCATCAGCTTGCCGTCGGTCGCTCCGATCAGCGTCTTGCCGCGGCCGAGCGCGGTGTAGCCGTCGCCGCCCTCCAGCATGAAGTTGTTGGTCGCGACGGTGTATTTCGCCGCCGGATCGATCGGCTTGCCGGCAACGGTGATCGAGATGATGCGCGAGCCCGGCGGCTGCTTGATGTCCGCCTCGAAGGTGAGGCCGGAGACGACGGGGAACCTGCCCGAACCCTGGGGCGCGGGCGACAGACCGTTCTCCAGCGCGTCCTTCACATCCTTGCCGGTGATCTCGACCATCGAGGTCGCATTGCCGAAGGGCAGCTCGCTGAGGATATCGCGGCGGGTCAGCATCGCGCCCGCCGGATACTGCTTGTTGGCGCGGATGCCGCCGGCATTGCTGATCGCGAGTTGGGCGCCGGTGGCATCGCGGATCGCGTCGGCGATCAGGTTGCCGATCGCGGTCTCCTGCGTGCGGATCACGCCCGTGCGCGAATCGAGCGGGGCGGCGAGCTTGGCGACATCGACATCGAGCTCCTTCGTCAGCTCGGACTCGTAGCCCTTCACGATCGCCGCCACCTCCGGGTCCGGCGTCGCCGAACGGGAATCGTTGACCCGGAAGGTCGGCGTCCAGGCGACCTGCCGGGCCGCGCCCTCGCCCTTCACCGAAACGGCGATGTCGATCGCGGTGACGTAATTGCCCTCCTCGTTCGACTCCACCATCACCACCTTGCCATCATAGGCGATGGCGAGGTCGTGGTCGTGCCCGGTCAGGACGATGTCGACGACGCGCGAGCGCACGATCTCGTAATCCATCGCCCGGTCGGCATGGACGACCGCGACGAGGATGTCGGCGCCTTGTCCCTTCAGCGCCTTGGCCTCGCGCTTGAGCGCCTCCATGGTCGAGGAGAATTTCAGGTCGCCCGAATGCGAGATCTGCGGCGTCGGGTCATAGGCCGTACCGATGACGCCGACCTTGATGCCGCCGAGCTCGAAGATGCGGCTGTCCTCATGGCCGGGCAGCTTCTCGCCCTTCGCATCGCGCAGATTGGCGGCGAAGGTCGGATAGGTCTGCGCCGCGACGAGCTTGAGATAGTTCTCCTTGCCGAAGTCGAACTCGTGGTTCCCGGGCACGAAGACGTCGAGCCCCATCTTGTTCTGCATGGCGACGATATGCGCGCCCTGGTCGAAGCCCGACATCAGCGAGGGCGAGTAGCAGTCGCCGGCATGGCAGAACAGCAGCGGGACGCCCCTCGCCCGCTCCGCCTTGGCGATGCCGGCCGCGCGCGCGAAGCCGCCGCGGCCCTTGTCGTCGCTCATCTTGTAGATGTCGTTGACGAGCAGCAGGGTGAAGGCCGGCGCGGGCTGCTGGGCCTGCGCGACGGGGGAGGTCGCGGCGAGCGTGGCCGGCGCCGCCAGGACGCCGAGGGCCTTGCGGCGGGTGAGCTTGGTCATGGCGGAAGCCCCGATCCTGAGAACCGCTCCAGACTAGCAAGACTTGCGCCCCTCGCGCCAGAGCGCGGCCGTGCCTGACGCCATTGTCGCACCGCAGTGGCATTCGGTCCTTGAGGCTGGACGAAACCGCGAACTCGTCTAAATCAGCCTGCAAGGAGAGCCCGCCGATGACCGTCGATATCGCCACGCTCGCGAAACCCGCCTCGCTTCCGCCGGACCATCCGAAGATCCGGCACGGTCGCATCGGCGTGCTGCTGATGAATCTCGGCACGCCCGAGGGCACGAGCTATTGGCCGATGCGCGCCTATCTCAAGGAGTTCCTCTCCGACAAGCGCGTCATCGAGGAGCCCCGCTGGAAGTGGTGGCCGATCCTCAACCTCATCATCCTCTCGGTGCGGCCGAGCCGGAAAGGCAAGGACTACGCCTCCATCTGGAACAACGAGCGCAACGAGGGGCCGCTCAAGACCATCACGCGGTCGCAGGCCGAGCAGGTGGCCGAGCGGCTGAAGCCGCTCGCCGGCGACCGCGTCGTCGTCGACTGGGCGATGCGCTATGGCTTTCCCGATACCAGGAGCCGGATCCAGGCCCTGCTCGAGCAGGGCTGCGACCGCATCCTCCTGGTGCCGCTCTATCCCCAATACGCCGCCGCGACCTCGGCGACGGCCTGCGACCAGGCCTTTCGCGCGCTGATGCAGATGCGCTGGCAGCCGGCCGTCCGCGTCGCCGCGCCCTATTACGAGGACCCGGCCTATATCGGCGCGCTCGCCCGCTCGATGCGCGCCTCGCTGGCCAAGCTCGACTTCGACCCGGAGGTGATCCTCTGCTCCTTCCACGGCATGCCGAAGGAGTATCTGCTGAAGGGCGACCCTTATTACTGCCAATGCGCCAAGACCTGGCGTCTGCTGCGCGAGGAACTCGGCTTCTCGCCCGAGCGGTTCCCGCTGACCTTCCAGTCCCGCTTCGGGCCGGATGAATGGCTCCAGCCCTATACCGACAAATCGGTGGAGGCGCTGGCGAAGGCGGGCAGGAAGTCGATGGCGATCGTGGCGCCGGGCTTCTCGGCCGACTGCCTGGAGACGCTGGAGGAACTCGACGGCGAGAACCGCGAGATCTTCCTGCACAATGGCGGCGAGAAATTCGCCTATCTGCCTTGCCTCAACGCGTCCACCGAAGGCATCGATGCGATCACGGCCGTCGTCGAGCGCGAGTTGATGGGCTGGCTCTGAGCCGGGCTCCGATCCGTTCCGCCCGCCCATGAAAAAGGCTGCCAGATAAGCAAAAGCCCCCGAAACGGGGGCTTTTGAGCCTTTGCGTTAGGCAGCGCGGAAATCGCGCCGATGTTAGGCAACTCTCGGGGGCAGGAGATTGCGCCTTCAGCGCGTTCCCGCGAACTGGCTGGCATAGGCTGCCGGCGAGGAATCGAGGCGGCTGGTCCTGAGGTTCGTCGCGCGGCGGGGCGGCAGCGGCGCCGTCACATTGGACGGCGTACCCGGAACCTGCACCGCGACATCCGCGACCGGCGCGGCGCTCTGCGTCGCATCCGGCGCCGAGCCGCCGAAGAAGGGCACGAAGCCGAGTGTCCGCTGCAGCAGCGTCTTGTCCTGGACCGGGGCCGATCCCGCGCTGGCCAGCGCCGGGCCGGGCTCGGCATTTCCGGGCTGGACGCGGGCGAGCTGCGTCATGGCCGGAGTCGCGACCGGCTTCGTCGCAGGCTTCGCAGCCTCCGCCTTCACAGGCTCGGTCTTGGCAGTCTCCGGCTTGGCGGCCTCTTCGACCGGCGCCGCGGAAACGGCCGCCAGGATGGCGTTCTCGTCGGCGGAGGCGGCACGCACGGTCGCCTTCGCCCGGCCCTTGTCGTCGAGCACCACGACCCGGGGTCCCGAGGCGAGCGCGTCCTCCCGGCTGATGCCGACATCGCGCGAGGCCCAGGAGGCGGTGCGGTTCAGGGCCTCGGCGCCGCCCGCGGCCAGCGCGCGCTTGAACGAGGGGTGCTGGTCGCCATCGTCATAGACCAGCCGGATCGCCGGCGTGCCCTTGGCGACGAGCGCGGCGATCCGCGAGGCGTCCTGATGCTCCTTCTGAGCCACCTCGGCCGGCTCGCTGCCGCCGTTGAAGACATAGCGGCTGCCGGCCACCGACACGGCCGGTTCGTCGCGCGTGACCTCGAAATAGTCCGAGCCCTGCTTCAGGTTCTTCCAGAAGGCGATGTTGGGGTCGAGCCGGTGCTGCGCCAGGTTCTCCGGCGTCATCCGGAAGGGCAAGGCCTGCATCTGCACGGCCCGCTGGCCGGCGTTCTGCGCCTCGCGCACCAGGGCATAGATCTCGCCGATCTGGTCGTCCGTCATCGAGTAGCAGCCGGCCGAGGAGCAGGCGCCATGCACCATCAGATGCGCCCCGGTGCGGCCCAGGGAGCGGTCATAGACGTTGGGATAGCCCATGTTGAACGAGACGTAATACGAGGAGTTCGGGTTCATCTGCGCCGGAGTGATGGCGTAGAAGCCCTCCGGCGCCATGCGGTCGCCCTCGCGCACCTTCGGGCCGAGCTGGCCCGACCAGCGGCACATCGGAAAGGTCTTCAGCAGCGCGTAGCGGCCATCGGCCTTGCGCTTCCAGACCTCCAGCTCCGACTCCTTCTTGTAGGAGCGGATCAGGACCGGCTGGTCCTTGTTCATGCCCTTCTCGGACATCAGCGCGTAGGTCGCGCTCGGAATCGGGATGTTGTGCCGCGAGGCGCCGCGGGAGCGCTGCTCCTCGCAGGCGCCCAGGGTCAGCGCAACCAAAGCCAGGATTGCGAGTTGCTTCAATGCCACGTCGTCATTCCCATCGAACGGCAGGCCGGGTGCGCGACCTGTGACTTCGCAAGACGGCCGAATTGTGCCGGTCGTCCGGTTTAGAAGCGTTAGCCTTGACAGTCCCTTACCATGGCCGTGCCGAGTCTGGCCATATGGTCAATGAACGATGAACAAAGGGGCGGTCACGCACCTTCTGCCGTCAGATATGGCGGCCGATGGCGAGGAACTTCTCAGCCCGCTTTTCTACCAGCGACGGCGCATCGAGATTCGCCAATTCCCCGAGCGAGGCTTCGATGGCATCGCCGGCGCGGCCCAGGGCCAGCCCGTGGTCGCGATGGGCGCCGCCCACCGGCTCGGAGACGATCCTGTCGATGACGCCGAATTTCAGCAGGTCCTGGGCAGTGATCTTCATGCCCGTCGCGGCGTCCTGGGCCCTGGCGGTGTCGCGCCACAGGATCGAGGCCGCGCCCTCCGGCGAGATCACCGAATAGATCGCGTGCTCCATCATCAGCACCCGGCTTGCGGCCGCGATCGCGATCGCCCCGCCGGAGCCGCCCTCGCCGATGACCAGCGCGACACTCGGCGTCGGCAGGCCGAGCCAGGCCTCGGTCGAGCGCGCGATCGCCTCGGCCTGGCCGCGCTCCTCGGCATCGATGCCCGGATAGGCGCCGGCGGTGTCGACGAAGCTCAGCACCGGCAGGCCGAAGCGGCCGGCGAGCTCCGCCAGCCGCACCGCCTTGCGATAGCCTTCGGGCCGCGGCATGCCGAAATTGTGCCGGATGCGCGTCTCGGTCGAGTCGCCCTTCTCCTGGCCGATCACGCAGACCGGCTGGCCGCGGAAGCGGCCGAAGCCGCCGACGATCGCCTCGTCCTCGCCGAAGGCGCGGTCGCCGGCCAGCGGCGTGAACTCGGCGATCAGCGCGGCGCAGTAATCCTTGAAATGCGGCCTCTGCGGATGGCGGGCCACCAGCGTCTTCTGCCAGGGCGTCAGCGCCGCATAGATCTCCTTCAGCGACTGGCTCGCCTTGGCGTCGAGCTTGCCGATCTCCTCGGACAACGAGATGCCGTCGCCGCGCGCCTCGAGCGCCCGCAGTTCGTCCGCCTTCGCCTCGAGCTCGGCGACCGGTTTCTCGAAATCCAGATAGCTACGCATCGTGATCCAGTTCAGCTTCCGCGCCGTGACGGCAGGCGGATCGGTGGTTTCTCAGGAAACCCGGCATGAAAAGCGGCGGACCTTGGCCGCGCCCGCACGCGCTTGTCAACCCGTGAGAGGGGGGTCGTCGGGCTTCGAAAGACGCGGCGTCGGCGCGGACTGCGGCAGCAGCACCGGGCGCAGCGCGAAACTGCGCCGCGTCGCGCGCAGCGGTGCGCGCCGGTAGAACTGCTTGGTCGCGTCGATGACGTGGACGCCCGCGAAGGGCAGCGAGAGCGTGGCGCCGACCTGCTCCCACACGGGTGCCGAGCGCATCAGCAGCCGCCGGTGCAGCGGCGGCACGTAGAGGACCTCGGTCCAGTGCTCGGGCGAGAACTCCGCCGCGCGCATCAGGGCGCTGAGCTGGCGGCGGCTGAAGGGGCGGCCCTGACCGAAGGGCGTCCCGTCCATCCGGGCCCACAGGCCGCGCCGGTTCGGGACCACCAGGATCATCCGGCCGCCCGGGTTCAGCACGCGCGAGACCTCTTCCAGCAGATCGTCGGGGCTTTCCGTCTCCTCCAGCGCGTGGACGAGGACGGCGCGGTCGATCGAGGCGGTCGGCAGCGGCAGCAGCGTCGGCTCGACGAGGGCGGAGGCGGAGAGGCCGGGCGAGGGCCAGTTCACCACGCCCTGCGCCGCCGGCATGAAGGCGATGCTGCGCTCGGCCTCCATGCCGAGCACCGACAGATAAGGCGTCGAGAAGCCGAGGCCGAGCACGCGCTGGCGGGCGCAGTCGGGCCAGAAGCGGAGCATCGCCTGGCCGATGAAGCGGCGCGCGACATGCCCGAGCGGACTGGCGTAGAAGCTGCGCAGGTCGACGACGTCGAGGGACATGAGCCTGAGATGGCCGGTGCGGCTGCGGATGGCAAGGGCGCGAATGCTGCGGCGGGCGGTGGCGGGCGGGGAACCGATGCCCCCGTGCCGGCTTGATCGCGGGCCACGCTTGGCTCATTCAGGAGCCGCGAGCCCCCGGGATCGCGCGCCGTCAGCCGGAGGAATCCATGCCGCTCGATCTCCACGTCTTCCGAACGCTCAGCGACAATGCCGGGGCTTTGCTGCACGACCCGGCGAGCGGCGCCTGCGCTGCCGTGGACGTGCCCGATGCCGGCGAGGTGCTGGCCGCCGCCCGCGCCAGGGGCTGGACGATCAGCGACGTCTTCATCACCCACGCCCATCACGACCACACCCAGGGCGTCGCGGCGGTGAAGCAGGCGACGGGCGCCAGGGTCGTCGGCCCGGAGGATGCGCGCGCCGCCGCCCCGCTCGACCGCGTCATCGGCGAGGGCGACACCGTCTCGCTCGGGCAGGAGACCTTCGAGATCTGGCATACGCCGGGCCATTCCGACGGGCATCTGAGCTATATCGGCCTCGGCTCGAAGGTCGCGCTGGTCGGCGACGTCGTCTTCGTCATGGGTTGCGGCCGCGTCCAGCCCGGCCAGATGGACGCGATGTGGACCTCGCTGTCGCGCATCATGGCGCTGCCCGGCGACATCCGCCTCGTCGGCGGCCACGACTATACCCTCGCCAATGCCCGCTTCGCCCGCTCGGTCGATCCGTCCAATGCGGCGCTGTCGGCGCGCTTCGCCGAGGCCGAGACGGCCAAGGCGGAGGGCCGCTTCTGGGCCCTGACGACGGTTGCCGAGGAGCAGGCGACCAATCCCTTCTTCCGCGCCGGGGAAGGCGCGCTCGCCGCCGCGGTCGGCCGCGTCGGCGCTCCGGCCGCGCAGGTCTTCGCCGCCTTGCGCGAAGCCAAGAACAAGTTCTGACCGGGCGCCGCATCATGTCGCACCGGCTCGACGGCCTGACCGCGGCGGAGGTGATCCGCCTGCTCGACCTGAAACCGCATCCGGAAGGCGGGCACTACCGCGAAACCTTCCGCGATACGGCAGGCCCGGACGGGCGCGGGCACTCGACCGCCATCTACTACCTGCTCGATGCGGGCGAGACCTCGGAATGGCACCGGGTCGATGCCGCCGAGATCTGGCATCATTATGCCGGCGCTCCGCTGGTGATCACCGTCTCGCCGAACGGGCATGACGCGTCCGCGCATCGCCTGGGGACCGACCTCGCCGCCGGACAGCGCCCGCAATTCGTGGTCGAGGCCGGCTGGTGGCAGAGCGCGACCTCGCTCGGTGCCTGGACGCTGGTCGGCTGCACGGTCGCGCCGGGCTTCGCCTTTTCCGGCTTCGAGATGGCGCCGCCCGATTGGCGGCCGACGCCGCGCAAGCCTTCGGCGGCATGACGAATTCGCAGGGATTAGAGACGATGTCGATCACCAAGGAAGACGCCGCCCTCGCCCTGGAATGCGAGCGGCGCATCATCAACGCCTGGCCCTCGCTGTCGACCCTGATCGTCGGCGACTGGGTGCTGCGCTTCGCCAATGGCTATTCCGGCCGGGCCAATGCCGCGACGCCGCTCAGCCACGGAGCCGAGCTCGACGACACGATGCTCGACCTGATCGAGGAACTCTACCGCGCCGATGGCCTGCAGCCCTGCATCCGGCTGACGCCGCTCGTGGCGCCGGCGACCCGGGACGCCGTGCTGGCGCGGGGCTACCGCGTCAAGGATGCCTCCTTCGGCATGATCGCGCCGCTCGACGGCGTGCCGGTGGCCGGCGAAGGGGAACTCCAGATCGAGGCGAGGCCCGAGGCCGAATGGATCGCCGGCGTCGCCGCGCAGCAATCGGGCGTGAAGACCCATGCCGGCAACCTCGCCGCCATCGTCGAGAAGGTCCGGCTGCCCGCCGCTTTCGCGACATGGTTGATCGAGGGAGAGGCGGTCGCCTTCGGCATGGGCGTCGCCGAGCGCGGCATGGCCGAGATCGGGTTGATCTGCGTCGACCCGGGCCACCGCGGCAAGGGTCTCGGCCGCAGCATCGTCACCGGCCTGATGGGCTGGGCTGGCGCCATGGGCTGCCACAGCGCCTATCTCCAGGTCGAGCAGACCAATGCGGTGGCCAACAAGCTCTACCGCAGCCTGGGCTTCCGCGAGCTCTACGCCTACGAGACGCGCATCCTCGAGTGACCGGCAGCGGGTGCTATCGTCATTGCGAGAAGCGAAGCGACGAAGCAATCCAGGGGGACCTTGTCGAACGGTTCAGCCGGCCCCTGGATTGCTTCGCTGCGCTCGCAATGACGCGCAAGGTCAGCGCGTCAGCAGCGCGGTTCCGTAGAGCCCGACCGCGAAGACGGTGTGGCCGACGATGTTGAGCACGCGGATCTGCGTCGCATTCGGCCGCTTCGAGGCCGCGATGCCCATCCCCATGCCGGGCTGCAGCATAAACCAGCCGCAACCGACCGTGGCGAGCCCGACGATCAGGGCCGGCAGGAAGGTCGGGTTGCGCGCCCATCCGGTGCCCCAGACGCCCAACAGCACCGCCGCGAACAGGATGCCGACACCATAGTGGAAGGCCCAGCCGATGGCGGCCTCTCCGGTGACAGGTTCCGTCTTGCCGATATCCGCATGCGCGACGCGCCCCCGCAGCAGATGCGCGAACCAGCGCCCCGGCGGCGCCCAGTTCGGCTTCGGCAGGCCGAAAAGCCGGAGGAACTGGGACCACAGATCGAACAGCACGGTCGCCCCGACGCCGATCACGACGGCCCTGCCGATGAAGTCCTGCATGATCCGCCCCCAGCGCTTTTCCCTTTTGAACTCTTGGAGCGATGCCGGCAGCCCGCGTCAAGCAGGCCTGGCGCGGCCCGGCCCCCTCCGCAGCGCCTGCTCCGTCCGTCGCGGAACACCGCATGCCGTTGCGGGGTTGCCTTGTCTCGACGACAGCGGGGGCGAAAGAGCATGAGCGGCGCAGCGGCCGAGACATCGGGCAGGCAATCGACCGGACCGCACGGCGCCGAGGAACTGCCCTCCGTCGTGGTGACGAGCTATAATCTTGAGACACGCGACGAGGAGGGCTTCGTCGGCGACAAGGCCAGCCGGCGCGCCTTCGTCGAGAGTCTCGATGACCTGCGCACGCATCTGAAGCGCAGCGGCGACGACCCGCTCGACGGCGAAACCGCGGCGATCTCCAAGAAGGAGCTTGACGCGCTGCTGAAGGATGGCAGCGCCGCCGAGGCGGCGATCGTGCTCAGCGCGATCGAGAACTTCGCGCAGTCGCTCGCCTTCGTCATCCGCCGCTTCATGCGGCTGAAGAGCTGGGCCGCGATCGAGCGCATTGTCGTCGGCGGCGGCTTCCGCGAAAGCCGGATCGGCGAGCTCGCCATCGCGCGGGCGGCGATCATCCTGCGGACGGAAGGCCGGCAGATCGACCTCGTCCCCGTCGGCCATCACCCCGACGAGGCCGGGCTGGTCGGCAGCGCCCACCTCGCCCCGAAATGGATCTTCGAGGCCTATGACAGCCTCGTCGCGGTCGATATCGGCGGCTCGAACATCCGCGCCGGCATTGTCGAGCTGCGGCAGAAGAAGGCCGACGACCTCAGCAAGGCGCGGGTCTGGCGCTCCGAACTCTGGCGCCATGCCGATGAGGAGCCGAGCCGCGACGCCGCGATCAAGCGCCTCGGCAAGATGCTGAAGGAGCAGATCGCCGCCGCGAAGGAGGAGGGCCTGCGGGTCGCCCCCTTCATCGGCATCGGCTGCCCCGGCGTGATCGAGGCGGATGGCAGCATCGAGCGCGGAGCGCAGAATCTGCCTGGCAACTGGGAGAGCAGCCGCTTCAACCTGGTCGAGAGCGTGCGCGAGATGGTGCCGGAGATCGGCGGCCACGACACCGAGATCGTCATGCACAACGACGCCGTGATCCAGGGCCTCAGCGCGATGCCGGCGATGCAGGATGTCGAGAACTGGGGCGTCCTGACCATCGGCACCGGCCTCGGCAATGCGAGCTATCGCAACCGGACGAAGCCCCAGCCAAAAGGCAAGCAGGCGAAGAAGGGGTGAGACGGCGCGGCCGGCAGTCCGTGCCATCTTGAGGTCGCCTTTCCCGGTGAAGAGGCTTGGGCGGGTCGAAGCCCCGTTCCCCGCTGGCCTGTCCCGGAGCTCTTCCTTGCCGGTTCTCCAAAATCCGTCTGCGACTTGCCAGCACGCTGCGCGCATGCCGAGTGTCGCAACGCGGGCGAATCATTCCGAGCAGGGCAACGCGGCCATGGCCAAGTCTCCGGAACCATACCAGTCTTCGGAACCACAGCATTTTGGGGCGCTGAACCGCCTCGCCTCCCGCGCAGCGGCCTTTCTGGCGCTGCTCCTGCTGATCGTCGGCATCGCTTTCGGCCCGGCCTTCGCGCAGCAGCCGGCGCCGTCCGCCCCGCCGGACCCCGGCAGCGTCCGGGCCAGGCTCGATTCGATCCGCACCGAGCTGACCGGGATCGAGGTCGTCGTCGACGCGCCGAGTTCCAGCGACGCCGATCTGCAGCGCCAGCGCGTTCGTCTCCAGCCGTCGCTCGATCATCTCCGGGTCCTGATCGAGGAGCAGACGCCGCGCGTCGACCAGGCCAAGGCCAAGCTCGACCAGCTCGGGCCCAAGCCGGACGCCAACGCGCCACCCGAAAGCCCGGACATCGCCCGCGAGCGCGACGCTCGCATCAAGGCTTACGGCGATGCCGACGAGACGCTGCGGCTGGCGAAGGCGGCCCTGCTCCAGGCCCAGCAGCTCCAGACCGCGATCGGCGACAAGCGGCGCGACATCTTCGCCAAGGCGTTGTTCGCAGCCGGGCCCTCGATCCTCAACCCCGAGGTCTGGGGCAATGCGGTGGCGACGGCGCCCGAGGATCTGCGCGCCTCGGGCTATATCTTCGGCGGCTGGCTGGAGGGCGTGAACGACGCCCTGTCGGGCACGCGCGGGCTCGTCATCCTTCTCTCCCTGCTCGTCGCGCTGCTGCTCTATCTGGTACGGGCCCGCTATCTGCCGCGCTTCAAGGCGCGCTACACCAATATGACGGAGTCGGGCGGGCTGCACTGCCTCTATGTGGCGCTCGCCCATATCGTCGCGGGCGCGGCGCCGCCGGCCCTGGCGAGCTGGCTGATCTACAAGGCCTTCGCCACCACCGGCCTGCTGCCGCCGCGCATCCAGCCCGTGATCTGGGCCTTCGTCGTGGGGCTCGCCTTCTTCGCCTTCGTGCAGGCGCTCGCCGACGCGATCTTCGCCTCGGGCAACCGCCAGCGCCGCCTGATCAGCGTGATGGACACCACCGCCCGCAGCGTCGTCTGGATCGCGAGCTCGCTCGCGCTGGTGATGGCCGTCGGCAAGGTCTCCGAAGCCTGGCTTCAGGCGATCGCCGCCGGCCTTGCCATCTCGATCATCGTCAAGGCCGGCTTCGCCATGCTGTTCGCGCTGACGCTGATCGCGGGCCTCTACCAGATCCGCGACGACGAGGAGATCGAGCAGGAGGCGTGCCTTGGACCCTATGTCCCGGTCGATGGCGCCAGGCTCGGCCCGTTGCGCATCATCGGCTGGATAATCGGCATCGCGATCATCGCGGCCGCGCTCGGCGGCTACGTCGTCTTCGCCTCCTTCCTCGCCGAGCAGACGCTGTGGATCGGCGTCATCGCCTGCCTCTATCTTCTGGTCCACCAGTTCATCGATCTCGGCATTCCGCGTCTGCTGAGCGGCAAGGGCCGTCTCGCGATGACGCTCAAGGCGGGCGTCGGCCTGCGCAGCGCCACGCTCGACAAGATCTCGGTCATCTCGGTCGGCCTGCTCAAGCTGCTGCTGATCATCGTCGCGGTGCTGCTGGTCCTCGCGCCATGGGGCCTGGAATCGACGGATTTCTTCGTCTCGGTCCGTGCCGCCTTCTTCGGCGTCCAGGTCGGCGGCGTCACGATCTCGCTCTCGACCATCGTCATCGGCGTCTTCGTCTTCGCGCTCGGCGTCGCCGCGACCAAGGCGATCCAGCGCTGGCTGGAGAACCAGTTCCTGCCGACGACCTCGATGGATCTCGGCCTGCGCAACTCGATCACCACCGCCGCCGGCTATGTCGGCTTCACCTCGGCGGTCGCCATCGCGGTCTCGGCCGTGGGCCTGAGCCTGGAGCGGCTGACCCTCGTCGCCTCCGCGCTCTCGGTCGGTATCGGTTTCGGCCTGCAATCGGTGGTGTCGAACTTCGTCTCGGGCCTGATCCTGCTCTGGGAGCGTCCGATCCGCGTCGGCGACCAGGTCGTGGTCGGCGATGTCGAGGGCATCGTGAAGCGGATCAATGTCCGCTCGACCGAGATCGCCACCTTCGACCGCGCCACGGTCATCGTCCCGAACTCCAACCTGATCTCCGGCGTCGTCCGCAACCGCGTCCGCAACGACCGCACCGGGCGCGTGCTGATCTCGCTGTCGGTGCCGCGCACGCTCGATGCGGGCGAGGTCAGGGCCATGCTGTCGGAGGTCTCCGGCAACCATGGCGACGTCATGCAGAAGCCGCCTGCGACCGTGCTGTTCAAGAAGCTCGGCACCGCGACGATGGATTTCGACCTGATCTGCGTGGTCGCGGATGTCGAGATCGTCGGCCGCGTCACCAGCGACCTGAACTTCGCGATCCAGAAGCGGCTGGCGGAGATGGAGCCTGCCGCGGCCACGCCGGAGCTTCTGGTCAAGGGGCTGGACGGCGTCGAGCAATCGCTGGGCGAGATCGCCGCCGCCGTTTCAAGCCGCGAGCCGCCGCGACGCGTGGCGCCGAAGACAGCGCCTGCGGCGCGCCGGCCATTGCCTTTGCCGGACGCCGAGGAAACCGGAGACGAAGCAGCCGAGACGGCCGCCAAGCCTGCCCCCGCGACATCGGCCGAGCCGGCCAAGGACGACAAGGAATGACGCCATGCTTCTCCGCCACAGGCAACGCCCCGATGCGGGCCGCTTCCGCATGAGCTGCCCCGCCGCCATTGCCGGCGCGCTCGCCCTGCTCGGCATCGCCGGCTGCACCGAGCCGCAGCGCCAGGCGCAGCAGCCCGCCTTCTATCGCGACCTCGGCTCCGCCGCCGCCCAGGTCGATGTCGAGCAGGCCCGCGCCATGATCTCGGCCTATCGCCTGAATGCCGGCCTCGGCGCGCTGACGCTCGATCCTTCTCTGGTCGAGGCCGCCCAGCGCGAGGCGGACGCCATGGCCCGTTCCGACAGGCCGGCCCAGGCGGATGCCGTGAAGGCCCGGCTGGCGAGGGAGGGCGTCTCCGGTGCGGAGGCCAATCTCTCGGCCGGCTATCGCCGCCTGGCCGAGGCCTTCTCGGGCTGGCGCGATTCGCCCCAGCACGACCGGGTGATGAAGGATGCGCGCGCAAAGCGCATGGGCCTCGCCACCGCCTATGCCCCTGGCTCGAAATATCAGGTCTACTGGGCGCTGATCCTCGCGCCCTGACGAGCGGGCCGGCGGCAGCGGGGCGCGGCGCCCTCGCTCCCGCCACGCCCTGTCAGCCTCGGCACCGCCCGCCCCTTACGCCGGCCCGCCGGGCCGGCTAGCCTGCGATCCATGCCGCCGCGCAAGCTTCCGACCCTGACCACGGCGCAGGCCCGCCAGATCTGGCTGCGAGCCCAGCGCCTCGACATGCGCGAGCCCTTCGGCAGCGGCCCCGAGGCGGCCCGCGCCGCCGTCGAGCAGCTCGGCTATGTGCAGATCGACACGATCAACGTGATCGAGCGCTGCCATCACCATATCCTCTATTCGCGCATCCCGGCCTATCGCCGGTCGGACCTCGCGCATCTGCAATCGGTCGAGAAGAGCGTCTTCGAATACTGGACCCATGCCCTGTCCTATGTGCCGACGCGCGACATCCGCTTTGCCCTGCCGGCGATGAAGGCCCATCGCGAGGAGCCGAAGCGCTGGTCGGCGGTCGGCGCGCGCGAGGAGACGCGCAAGCTCCTGCGCCGCATCCGGCGGGACGGGCCGCTCTCCATCCGGGACATCGCGGAGGAGCCGGTCGAGAAGGCGCATCTCTGGGCCAGCAGGAAACCGTCCAAGGGCCTGCTGGAGCGCGCCTTCTACGATGGCGAGCTGGCGATCGCGGCCCGGTCCGGCATGCTCAAGACCTATGCGCTCTTCGACCGGCATTTCGGCTGGGAGAAGCGCCCGGCCCCGGCGACCGAGCGGCAGGTCGCCGCCTACAAGCTCGACCGGGCGCTGCGCGCGCAAGGCATCGTCAGCCTCGACTCCATCTGCCATCTCGACGCCCCCGCCAAGAAGGGCGTCGCGGCGCAGATCGCCACGCGGCTGCGCAACCGGACGCTCGTGCCGGTCATGCTCGAAGGCGCCGGCAAGACCGCCCATTGGGCCGCTCCCGAGACGCTGGAGACCGTGGCGGAGCCCGAGCCGGGGCTCGTCCACATCCTCTCGCCCTTCGATCCGCTGATGATCCAGCGCAGGCGCACCAGCCTGTTCTTCGGCTACGGCCATGTCTTCGAGGCCTATCTGAAGCCGGAAAACCGCGTCTACGGCTATTTCGCCCTGCCCGTGCTCATCGGCGACGAGGTCGTCGCCGTGCTCGACCTCAAGACCGACCGCGCCGCCGGCCGGCTGCTGATCCAGCGATGGACCTGGCTGGAGGGCGCCGAGAGCGCCGAACGCAAGGCCCTGATCGAGGGGGAATTGCAGCGATTCGAGCGTTTCCAGCTCGCACTGGACGAGGCGGCGGTGGAGTCTGAGCCCGAGACCACAGAAATGCCGGCTTGATCGTCGCTGTTGCCCGGCAGGGGAAGGGGGCAGGCAAGCGGATGATGTGGAGAGCGCGACCGTCAGGACCTGCCCCTGGTCGGACTTCAGCCTGACCATGGCCGCCGCGATCCGGGCTCGGCCTTCGATGCCACCCCCCGGCCTGCCGATTGCCGCGATTCTGCATGCGGCCCTGTTGGCCTGGCTGGCCTCGGTCGCGACCCGGAGCTTCGAGAGCGTTCCGATCGCGGAGGAGAGCGTCGAGGTCGAGCTGCGGACTCAGGAGGAATTCGAGGCGCTGATCCGGCCGAAGCCGGCGCCGGCCGTCGCCCCCGTACCTGCCGCGCCAACCTTGCCCGAAGCTCCTCCAAAGCCGGATGCGTCTGCACCCTCGCCACAGCCCCCGGTGCGGCCTTCTCAACCGGCCCCCGTCGATGCCGACGGCATGGTCCATCCGCCGCGCATGCTCTCGCAGCGGGTGCTGTCAGATCCGCGCAGTCGCGAGACCGTCGCGTTGCTGCCGCGCCTCGCGCCGGGCGAGCGCGTCGAACAGTTGTGTGGGCTGGAGGCGATGGGCCAGATCCATGAGTGGCAGCGTGATTTCGAGCCGGATCGCGTCACCGCCTATGCGCTGGCGGGCACGAAGCTCTCGGGCCGGGTCTTGACCGCGGAAGGCGCGGCTTTTCGCAGCAAGCGGCGCTGGTACGGGTTGCGCTTCGCCTGCACGGTCTCGCCTGACCTGACACGGATCACGGCCTTCGCCTTCCATGTTGGCGAGCCGATCCCGCAGGAGCGCTGGGAAGCCCTCGGCCTGCCGGCCGTCCACTGATCTCAGGCGCCGAGCAGGTCGATCAGCGGCGGAATGAGCGGCTCGTCGGCCGGCGGCATGGCGAGATCGCGCAGCTTGCCGGGGCGGACCCATTTCAGGGCCTGCGCCTCCCTCGACATGGGCGTGCCTTCCCAGCGCCGGCAGACATAGAGCGGCATCAGCAGGTGAAACTCGGGATAGGCATAACTGGCGAAGGTCAGCGGCGCCAGGCAGGCTTCCTTCACGGTGATGCCGAGCTCCTCGTGAAGCTCGCGGATCAGCGCGGGCTCCGGCCGCTCGCCGGCTTCGAGCTTGCCGCCAGGGAATTCCCACAGGCCGGCCAGCGCCTTTCCCTCGGGACGCTGGGTGACGAGGACGCGGTTGTCGGCATCGATCAAGGCGCAGGCGACGACGAGGAGAAGCTTCACGAGGGGGCGATCTCAGTTGCCGGAGAGAATGACATGGACGGGCTCGGTTTCCTTGCCCGTCAGCGTCACCGTGTCATAGACCGAACCGCCCTCGCGGGAGAAGGCCGCCTCGTCGCCCCAGATCACCTGTGTGGTCAGGTAGTAGGTGCCCGGCGCGACATTGTGGAAGACGAAGCGGCCATTCGCCTCCGCCTTGGTCGTGCGGCTGTAGTCGGAATAGGCCGGGTCGACCGCATCCTCGCGGGGATAGGCCGCGTGCGGAATGTATTTGCCCCGGCCATAGAGATTGGCGAAGCGCTCGCGCGCGAAGCCGGTCGCCGGGATCAGCCGCACCACCTGCCCGGCCGCATTGACGACGACGCCGCTCGCCTTGGTGCGGAAGGCGTGGCCG
Source organism: Allobosea sp. TND4EK4 (assembly GCF_900156025.1). GTDB lineage: Bacteria > Pseudomonadota > Alphaproteobacteria > Rhizobiales > Beijerinckiaceae > Allobosea. Next base: position 6,000 of record NZ_FTMO01000008.1, on the reverse strand, counting down.
GTGATGATCCCGGTCCCACCCTTCTTGATGAAGGCCGCCTCCTCGGTCGAGAACGCCACCGTCGCCGGCTTGCGCTCGACGCAGGCCCCGAGAGCCGCGGCCAGCAGGCCCGCCGCCACGAACGCATGTCTCATGATCTCACGCCCCACGCCTGCCGGCTCCGGCAGCCCCGGCGAGGATGATGCCGCCGCAGCCGCGAGCCCGCAACTGCGGAGCGCGCTCAGGACGCGTCAGGAGCGATAGTCGCCGTTGATCTCGACATAGGCCTTGGTGAGATCGCAGGTCCAGACGGTGGACTTGCCGCGCCCGAGCCCGAGATCGGCCGTGATGACGATCGTATCGCCCTTCATATAGTCCGACACGGCGGCTTCGTCGTAGGACGGCGCACGCGCGCCCTGCTTGGCCACGAGAATGTCGCCGAAGCCGATGTCGAGCCGGTCGCGGTCCGCCGGCTCGCCGGCCTTGCCGACCGCCATCACCACCCGGCCCCAATTGGCGTCCTCGCCCGCGATGGCCGTCTTGACCAGCGGCGAATTGGCGATGGAGAGCGCGACGCGCTTGGCCGAGCGCGAGGACATCGCCCCGGTGACCCGCACCTCGACGAATTTCCGCGCGCCCTCGCCGTCCTTGCAGACGAGATGGGCGAGTTCCAGCAGGATCGAGTTCAGCGCCCGCTTGAAGCCGGAGAGGCGCGGATCGCCGATCTGAGTGATGGCCGGCACGTCCCTGGCCTTGCCCGTCGCGAACAGCATCAGCGTGTCCGAGGTCGAGGTGTCGCTATCGACCGTCACGGCGTTGAACGAGCCCTTCACGCCCTTCGACAGCAGCGCCTGCAGCACCGGCGCCGCGATCGGCGCATCGGTGAAGACGAAGGAGAGCATCGTCGCCATGTCCGGCGCGATCATGCCCGCGCCCTTGGCGATGCCGGCGATCAGCACCTCCTTGCCGTCGATCTTCGCCTTGCGGCTCAGCGCCTTCGGGAAGGTGTCGGTCGTCATGATCGCCCTGGCGGCGTCGATCCAGGGGCCGTCCGCGGCCCGCTTGGCACAGTCCTGCAGCACGCCCTCGAACTTCGTCGCGTCGAGCGGCTCGCCGATCACGCCGGTCGAGGCGATGAAGACCTCCTGCGGCTGGCAGCCGGCGGCCTTGGCGGCGATCTCGGCGGTCAGCTTGACGGAATCGCGTCCCTTCAGCCCGGTAAAGGCGTTGGCATTGCCCGAATTGACGACGACGGCCCGGGCCGAACCCTGCTTCAGGTTCTCCCGGCACCAGTCGACCGGCGCGGACGGGCATTTCGAACGGGTGAAGACGCCGGCGACCTGCGTGCCCTCGTCGAGCAGCGCGAACCAGACGTCCTGGCGCCCCTTGTAGCGGATGCCGGCCTCGGCGGTGGCGAAGCGCACGCCCGCGATCGGCGGCACCTTGGGTTGGCGCTTGGGCGCGAGCGGGGAAACGGGAACGTCCTTGCCAGCCATCGGGCATTCTCCTGCGGGCTTGGCCGTGCCGTATCGCGGTCGCGGCCGGCGTCATTGGAAGCCGCCCTGCCCTCTGCCGCAGAGCGATGACGAAAACAAGAAGGGCGGCCGCAAGGGCCGCCCTATAAAATGAAGATCTCCGTCATGCTCGGGCTCGACCCGGGCATCTCCGGGGAGAGATTCTCGGGTCTGCGCTGCGCTGGGCCCGAGAATGACGGCCCTGAATCAGTTCTTCTTCGGCTCGGCAGGAGTGGCGGGGGCCGCGGGGGTGGCCGGCGCCGCCGGAGCAGCCGGCTTGTCGAGCCGCTCGATCTTGGCCTTCTCGCGCAGCGCCAGCACCAGGTCCTGCTGCGCCTTGCGCTCGAGATACTGGTCGATCTGCGGCTTCACTGCCGCGAAATCCGGCAGCGGCTTCGAGCGCTTGTCCTCCAGCTTGATGATGTGCCAGCCGAACTGGCTCTTCACCGGCGGCGAGACTTCGCCCTTCTTCAGCTTGAAGGCGGCTTCCGCGAATTCGGGCACCATGCGGTCCTTGGTGAACCAGCCGAGATCGCCGCCCTCCTTGCCGGAGCCGGGATCCTTCGACAGCTCGCCCGCGACCTTGGCGAAGTCCTCGCCCTTCTTCAGCCGTGCCTCGACCGCCTTGGCCTGGTCCTCGGTCTCGACGAGGATGTGCCGGGCATGGGCTTCCTCCTCCGGGGCCATCGCCTTGGTGGTGTCGTCGAAGAGCTTTTTGGCCGCGGCTTCCGTCACCGCCTTCTTGCCCTCGTTCGTCAGGTACTGATCGAGCAGCACCTTGTCGCGATAGTAGGCGAGGCGGGCGGTGAAGTCCGGCGTATCGCCGATCTTGGCGTCGGCGGCGGCCTTGGCGCCGATCTTCAGGTCGACGAGGTAGTTGATCACTTCGTCCCGGCGCCGCTCCTCGGGCAGCTGGGCCAGGCGCTCGCCGAGGTCCTCGGTGGCGAGATCGACCTCCTTCTGCGTGATCGGCAGGCCGTTGACCCTGGCGACGACGGTGTCGGCGGGAACCGGCGCGGGCTGGGCGAAGGCAGGTCCCGCCATCAGCACGACGAGACCGAGCGCGGCGACGATACGGTTGGACTTCATGCGGACACGGCCTTTCGCAGAGGAACCGGCAGGATTGGGAACCGAAATGATTGCGGCTGCACTGCCAGTTGAACGCGGCAAAGGCAAGGCGGATCCGGCGCTTCCGGAGCGCGTGGCAGCCGGGCCGCGCCGGGCGCTGCGCCGGCCCTCGCGCCCGTCTCTTGGAAGCGCTGCTCCAGCGCACCACATGCAGGCTCGAATTCATCCGCGCCTTTCGGGCTCTTCGAGGCGAAACGCGCGCTGGACCCTTCCCGCGCACGCGTCTAAACACGCGGTCGCATTCGAGAATACCCGCGCTTCGGCCCGGGCGCGGCCGGCTCCGGCCCCTGCCCGCCGGACGTCGAGACACCACCTGAAAGGCCCAACATGCTTGGCGCGCTCGCAAAGAAACTCTTCGGCTCGTCGAACGACCGCCGCGTCAAGGGCTACCAGCCCCGCGTCGCGGCGATCAACGCGCTGGAAAACGAGGTGGCCGCCCTGAGCGACGAGGCGCTGAAAGCCCGCACCGAGGAGTTCCGGCAGCAGCTGGCGGCAGGCAAGAAGCTCGACGACCTGCTGGTGCCGGCCTTCGCCACGGTGCGGGAGGCGGCCAAGCGTGTGCTCGGCCAGCGGCCCTACGACGTCCAGCTCGTCGGCGGCATGGTGCTGCATGAGGGCGCCATCGCCGAGATGAAGACCGGCGAGGGCAAGACGCTGGTCGCCACGCTTCCCACCTATCTCAACGCCCTCGGCGGGAACGGCGTCCATGTCGTCACCGTCAACGACTATCTCGCCCGGCGCGACGCCGAGTGGATGTCGAAGCTCTACAACTTCCTCGGCCTCTCCGTCGGCATCATCGTGCACGGCCTCGACGACGAGGAACGCCAGCGCGCCTATGCCTGCGACATCACCTACGGCACGAACAACGAGTTCGGCTTCGACTATCTGCGCGACAACATGAAGTACGACGTCGCGCAGATGAGCCAGCGCGGCCACCATTTCGCGATCGTCGACGAGGTCGACTCGATCCTGGTCGACGAGGCGCGCACCCCGCTGATCATCTCCGGCCCGCTCGACGACAAGTCCGACCTCTATGTCTCGATCGACAAGGTGCTGCCGGGCCTCGTCCCGAGCGATTACGAGGTCGACGAGAAGCAGCGCACCGTCGCGCTCACCGAGGCGGGCAACGAGCATATCGAGGAGCTGCTGCGCGAGGCCGGCATCCTCCTGGAGGGCGACCTCTACGACGCCCACAACATCACCATCGTCCACCACGTCAACCAGGCATTGCGGGCCCATAGCCTCTTCACCAAGGACAAGGATTACATCGTCCGCAACGACGAGGTGGTGATCATCGACGAGTTCACCGGCCGCATGATGCCGGGGCGTCGCTATTCCGAAGGGCTGCACCAGGCGCTCGAGGCCAAGGAGGGCGTCACCGTCCAGCCCGAGAACGCGACGCTGGCCTCGATCACCTTCCAGAACTACTTCCGGCTCTATTCCAAGCTCGCCGGCATGACCGGCACGGCGGCGACCGAGGCCGAGGAATTCTTCCAGATCTACAAGCTGGAGGTCGTCGAGATCCCGACCAACGTGCCGGTGGCGCGCAAGGATGAGGACGACGAGGTCTACCGCACCTTCGAGGAGAAGGTCCGCGGCGTCATCCGCGAGATCAAGCTGGCGCAGGAGAAAGGCCAGCCTGTCCTCGTCGGCACCACCTCGATCGAACGCTCGGAGCTGATCGCCGAGATGCTGGAGAAGGCGGGCTACCAGCTGCTCGACTTCACCGACCCGACGGCGCTGGAGCCCGTCTACGCGGCAGCCCGCAAGGGCGAGACCGTCAAGGCCTTCGCCGTGCTGAATGCCCGCTTCCACGAGCAGGAGGCCTATATCGTCGCCCAGGCCGGCGTGCCGGGCGCCATCACCATCGCCACCAACATGGCCGGCCGCGGCACCGACATCCAGCTCGGCGGCAATGCCGAGATGCGCATCAGCCACGACCTCGCCGGCATGGAGGAAGGTCCGGAGCGTGATGCGCGGGCCGCCGCCATCCGCGCCGAGGTCGCCGATTTCAAGCAGCGCGTGCTGAAATCGGGCGGGCTCTACATCGTCGGCACCGAGCGGCACGAGAGCCGCCGCATCGACAACCAGCTGCGCGGCCGCGCCGGCCGCCAGGGCGACCCCGGCCGCTCCAAGTTCTTCCTGTCGCTGCAGGACGATCTGATGCGCATCTTCGGCTCCGACCGCATGGACGGCATGCTGACCAAGCTCGGCCTCAAGGAGGACGAGGCGATCGTCCATCCCTGGATCAACAAGGCGGTCGAGAAGGCGCAGGGCAAGGTCGAGGCGCGCAACTTCGACATCCGCAAGAACATCCTGAAATACGACGACGTCATGAACGACCAGCGCAAGGTCGTCTTCGAGCAGCGCCGCGACTTCATGAAGCAGCCGACGGTGCGCGAGACCATCGACGACATGCGCCAGGGCACCGTCGACGACCTCGTCGCCCGCCATATCCCCGAGGAAGCCTATCCCGAGCAGTGGGACACCGCCGGCCTGAAGCAGGAGGTGATCCAGTACCTCAACCTCGACCTGCCGATCGAGGACTGGGCGAAGGAGGAGGGCATCGCCGACAGCGAGCTGCGCGAGCGCATCCGCAAGCTTGCCGACGAGGACTATGCCGGCCGCATCGCCCGCAACAGCGAGGAGGTGATGACCTATGTCGAGAAGCAGGTCCTGCTCCAGACGCTCGACCATCTCTGGCGCGAGCACCTCGTCACGCTCGACCATCTGCGCCAGGTCATCGGCTGGCGCGGCTATGCCCAGCGCGACCCGCTGCAGGAATACAAGCAGGAAGCCTTCGAGCTCTTCGACGGGCTGATCGGCCAGCTGCGCCAGCAGGTCACCGGCCATCTGATGCGCATCGAGGTGCGCTTCGACCAGCCGGAGGAGCAGGCTCCGCTGCAGGTCCAGGACGGCGGCGCGACCGCAAACCCCTTCGGCAGCGGCTCGCCCTTCGCCGCGCCGGCCGCGGAGTCCGGGCGCGATCCGAACGACCCCTCGACCTGGGGCCAGGTCGGCCGCAACGAGCCCTGCCCCTGCGGCTCGGGCAAGAAATACAAGCACTGCCACGGCCAGTATATCTGACCTCGCGAACCGGCCGGCCCTCGCGACCCGCCCCTGTCATTCCGGGGCGGCCGTCAAGCCGAACCCGGAACCCACGACCGGGTGAGCGCTGCGAGGGGTTCCCGTCCGCGTGAGGGGAGAGGGTGGAGCCTGCTCGTGGGTTTCGGGTTCTCGCTGCGCGAGCCCCGGAATGACAGGGGACACAGCCTCTCCAGAAATTATCCCCGCCTCCCGCCGCGCCCTTAACCTGCCCCCACCTCGTCCCCGGGGGGCAGCCATCCGGAGGTGTGCCGTTGGTGGGGACGCGGTCGGC
>NZ_FTMO01000020.1 GCF_900156025.1 Allobosea sp. TND4EK4 | reverse complement strand
GACCCGTGCCCCTGCGGCTCCGGCAAGAAACACAAAAAATGCTGCGGTCTCAACTGAGAGCGCTAAAGCTCACAGGGCCGAGACCGGACGGTTACAACTCTCCGACGCTCCGGGCTGAGCTGATGAATGCGATCATGGATGCGCTAGAGGCTCACACCTCGCTGAGCAAGCAGGCATTGGGCTCACAAAAAGTTCAGGAGGGGCTGAAGGATGTTCTCCTCGGGCCGGCGCAGCTCTACGAGGCGCTGCGGCTGCGAGCAGGCGAGGCCAGCGCAGCGATCTGACGCCGTCAGGACGATGCGACCTGACAACTTTTTCCGACCAGGATTTCGCAGACCGCCCGCTCGAGAGGCGCGATAACGCGCGATGGCGTCGGGCCGCGCGCGGATCCTTGGGCATGCCGGCCTACTAACTTGCTAACCGGTCGCGATCTTCATCTGCCTTTCTCACCCTCGTCCAGCTCTTATCCCTTTCGAGACACCAGATCCTCAGGCACCAGTCAGTTCTGCTGCGACGCGCGCGCCCAGACACCTTAGCGCGACGCGCACGCGCTCGTTCAGCTCCTCGAAGGCCAAGAAGCTGCCAGACGCACCTCTCCCCACCCGCTTGGCTGGCGTCATCGTGCGCCCGCTCGTCCGTGAGCGAGATCTGACGTCCTTCCGGACCGTCTTCATGCGACGCGCCCACACCGTGTTCATCGCGCCTAGTCCAATCGCGCCGGTGCCGAGGAATTTTTGCTCGCGCTTTTCCTCATGAACGAGCCTGACGGCTTTCATCGCCCCTGCGGAAAGCTGGCTCGTGGCCGAGAAGGTCGGCAGCACGAAGCTGAAGAACTTGGACTGAAGCGTGGCGAACCGCAGGTGCGCCAGATCCGTCAGGTAGTCGATACCCAGTCCGGCAACGGCGCTCCGGCTTAAGGTGACCTCGATCCGGACCCGCTTATCGATGTCGTCCAGACTGACCGAGGTGCCTGCCGCCACATGCTGCCGGTCAACGACCTTATCCATGATGCGCCATCGGATGTCAGACTCTCTCGCCCCGACATAATAGCAGGCGTCGACGAACGGCTGTCGATCAGCGTCGACAGACATAAGGTAGTCGTCGTCCAGAACGGGCCACCCCTTCTTCCGGCCAATCGCCCCAACGGTATCGTCTTCGCCCTCGCCGAACGTGAAACGCGGCCAGTCGCTGTGGTTGCTGATTACATCGCGGGACGGCTCGAAGTGCCGTGTTAGAGCCATGAACAGCTTAGCTCGGTCATGAGCGTCCCGGAACCGCGACCGGAAATCAACGCTGATCTCGATCGCAGCGACGATCGGAAGGGCCTGAAGATCGAACTTCGCGTCTAATAACCAGCATATGCTGTTCACCTGACGAAGATCCGGTTCTTGGAACGTGATCTCAAACACGCTCGAAACGCGGCCCGGCGTCTCATCGACTACGCAGACATGGCACTTGCGCCCGATGACCGGCTTAACAACTTGCTGGATCCATTGATGCTGAGTCGCCTTGCCGAATACCAGCCGGACCCTGATCCAATCGATCACCGCACGACACTCATACTCATACAACTGCACGCCAGGCACGAGCACGTAACGGTCCTGGAATCTACGCTGCTTCTTCTCGATCGGCGCTCGTTCGTATTGCAGATGGCCAAGGGTGGCTGGGGACTTGATTGTGAGCAGCGGAATGCGGAGCATGGAGCGAAACGGTCACCTTGGTCGAGCAGTTGTCGCAGCTACGGGCTGCATTACCATTATAACGCGTCGCTCGACGCGATGCAGAAATAGCCGCTTGATCGCCTGAGTTTCCGCAAAACCTGGCGCGCCCCTCGCAATGTTCGCCCTAGCTGTCATGGGGCTTACATAATTGCATCGCCTAGCTGCGAAGCTACCATTCGGTCTCTTTCTGATTTGCGGTGTCTCAGACTGAAAGCAACGACGGAACGCCAAGCATTCCTGCGGTTAGAGGGCGTTGACCATCAGAAGCTTGGCAAGTCGGCATTTTTGCTCGGCAACAAGATTATGGCTGCAGCCTGATTTGCAACGCCTCCAGCTCTTCCATTGACATGTCCTGGTCCAGCAGGTCGCCCAGGTAGCCGAGCAGATCATCCTGCCGAGGCTGACCGAAGGCGAGCCGGTAGACCGTAAGGCTTCGCTTTAGCCACTCCAACCGCTGGGTCTCGCGGCTGAAGGGCAGGATCGGCACTCGCCGCTCCACTTTCACCGGCCCCTCGCAAAGCCAGTAGGGTGCGAGATCAGTGTCGGAAATTGTCGCCGCTCGTGCTGCAGCGAACATCTCTTCCCACGGGTCGGCGGGCACAGCCCCCCGCCCCATCAGCTCGGCACCATGATTGTGCGCTACGTTCAGGCGGACGGCGTGGCCTTTGAAGCGATGCACGCGTCCTTCGCGCTGCTCTAGATCGACCGGATTGCCGGGCAGGTTCCAATGGTAGACGCGGTAGCAATATGGATGAAAATCCAGCCCCTCCTGGCCAACCGATGTTGTTGCCAGCACGAAGGGCCTAAACGGCGAGTTGAAGGCGTCACGCACCCCACCCAATCGGGCGACGGCACCCTCTTCGTCGCGATAGTCGGCCAAGCGCATAGCGAACCGGCCTCGCATATGGAATTTGCCAACCTTGAGCTTGCCTTCGATCAGCGTGGGGTTGTCGACGTCGATCTGCGACGGTCGGATAGACAATGTGTCGGCCATGGCCTGGCCCAGCCCGGCGACCCGGTCTCCAGGTTCGGCCGCGCTCAGGCCCTGGGCGTCCACCAGGTAATGGGCGTATTCGTCCAGCACAGCCTGAAGGTTCTGCTGGGCCGAGAAAGTGAGAACCCTATGCCAATAGCGGTCCTCGTCGCCCCGGCGCAGGAGCGCCACCGCGTCATGCTGGTTGAATAGGGTCCGAAAACCCCATGAAACCTGCGCTGCGGCCCGAAGCAGTCGCGGATCGTCCCATGCAAGGTCAGGGGCAACGCGGCGCAGCGCGCGAAGGGCGCAGACGGCTGGGCTGCCTAGCGCGACATCGACCAGGAGGTCGAGCGCCTCATCTGAGACCGGCCCGATATTAACGCCCTTGGCTGCGTCCTTCAGGGCGGCGACATGGTCCTTGAAGCCGACCTCATTTGCCAACGCCACCATACCATCCCAGGCTGCGATCCAGGATAAAGCCTTGTTGCCGGCGGAAGCATCGAGGACGGCCGGCAGGGCCCACTCGGCGGATGCCATATCCAAGTCGCCGGGCGGGCTCTCCGTTAGCCCAGTCAAGGAAGGCCGGAGACGATTGGCGACGGCCGCCCGTGTAGCGGCGTATGACAATTGCTTCGATGCTGAACTCATGATCACGAGCGGATCGCCGAGTTCAGCCAATAGTGGCGAGGGATAGATCAGCAGCAGCGCGCGTAGCCCAGCAAGTCGTCCATCCACCTGGCGAAACTGTAGCGGCCGCGGGCGTTTTTGATCGAAGTAGCCGCGGCCCGTCTCGCCGGCGCCCATCCGGCGCTCGGCTTCATAGGAAAGCGTCGCCGCTATCGCGTCGGGGACCATCGTCCATGAGGAGAAGATCAGCGCCTTGGTCGGACGCGGGCCGGCAGAGCCTTCGCCATAGTAGGGCAGCGAAGGCGGGATCCACAAATGCTGCTCAAGGTTATTTTGGAAGACATCGCCCATCACAGCGCGCATGCGCCCGTTTGCAGGCTCGATCCGCGCGTAGCTGTCGAGCTTGGCCTGGTCCAGGCACGCGACCTTTGCGGCCGAGAGTGCAGACGCCAACGCCGGCGAGGACTTGGCGCCCTCCTTCTCTATCAGCAGCCGCTTCAGCGTGTAGTCGCGCATGAAATTCAGGAGGTAGGGCGCCGACTTCCAATACTCGATGATCTCGGGCGCCTCGAGCGCCCTGGCCACGCCCGACACTAGCATTGCCTGCCGAAGATCATCGGCTTGGATAGTGAGCGCCGAGAGCGGTTCGCAAACCATCGAATCCCGGTCTGCAGTGCTCGAAACGCGCTCGGTCCGGCACATCACCTGCTTAAGTGAGGTTTCGACCTTAGCCTTCTGAGCGAGGGCGTCCTGTTGCGAGGCCGGGAGGCCATGGAGCGCGACTCGGAAGGCCCGCATTTCCAGCTCCAGCGCGTTGACCATCTGACGACCGCGCACCTGGCCGAACAAGAAGGTCAGCGTCTCCAGAAAGTCGCGGTAGTGATCGCCGTCGGCAGCATCGTCTCCCTGAAGGGTTAGCATCCGATATGGCGTTGCGGACAGCAGCAGCGTGCGCGCTGCGTTACCTTGAGAATCGCGGTAGTCGAACAGATCACGCGCCAGATGGGCCGCGTCGCTGTCGCCATGCAGCAAATCTGGAAAGCGCTGGAACTCATCCATGATGATGAGATCCGGTTGTAGGGCATCCACACAAGCATGCGAGAGCTTGCTGCGTAAACGAGCGATGGTCGCATTGCGAAGCCCTTTCATATCCGCTGGGTAGTAATCGCGCCATCGTCGGAAGCGCTCGACGGCTGCGCCCAGGCGCTCATTGAGCGCCTGCTCCGCCGCAACGTCCTTACGGAAGCGATCAATCAGGTTCTGATCAACCCCATTCAGGGAGATGTCATGCTTAATCCAGGACTCCCAGCGTTCGGTGCCGACATCTACCTGGAGCAGGTTCTGTAGGCCACGCGGCGAGCTGACCAAGGGCCGCAGGAGATGGAACAAAAGAGCGCGCTCTTCAGCTACGCCGGTCGACGAGCGCAGGTCGAAGGTCGTGCCCGGAGTCAGGCTAATAAAGTTCACCTTGTTGGCAATGAGCGAACGTTCGCCTCGCATCTGCAAGGGCACCAAGGTCATACGGGTCGGGAGCGCCAAGGCTGCGCGGCCAAGGACATTCAGCCGATTCAGATTTTGCGCGGCAATAGCCTGGTTCGAGCAGATGTAGAGGATGTCGATCCGGTCGGTCTTGTCCCATAAGTGCTCGATCGCCTTCGCGATGACGCCGCGGGCCACCATCGTCTTGCCCAGGCCTACCTCGTCGGCGACGAGGAACTGATAGGCCGGGCTCGCGGCGTCATAGAAGCGACCGAACACATAGTCGACCGTGCGGCGCTGAAAGGCCTTCAGCGAAGCAATCGCCGCACCGGCTCTGAACGGTTCACCCGGCATGCGCGGTGTCCAGCATCATGGCGGACCGGAAAGAGGCCCAAAGGGCGCGAAACTCAGGAGGGATAGGATCTGCCGCGGCATCCTCCGCCGACAGGCGCGAAATGAGACGTTCGATGGCGATGAGCCGGTCGTCACCGGAGCAAAGGGCGCGAACCATGTCTTCGAGTAGGGGGACATCGTCGCCTCTACCACGGGACCAGGCGCCTTTGGCGGCGCTGGACTGAGCCGCGAGTGCCGCGGCGAAGGGATCGCCCAAATCCGACAGAAGCAACCTCAGGTAACGGAAGAACGTGTCTCGATTGGTGATGATCGAGCGGAAAATCGCGGCGTGCCGCTCGGCCGGGACCCCCTCTATTGGCAGACCGAGGCTGAACAGGAGCCGCGCGTCGCTCTCTTCGTCAGTGAGTTGGAAGGCGATGAACCGGGTTATGTCCGCCAGCGGCATGACGCCTAGGTCGACGCTACCCCCGGACGATAACGCCGCCAGAACATCACGCCGGTGCCCTTCTCCACGTGTGATGGGCCAGACGTAAGACGCCGCCAAATTGGCGATCACCAGCGGCTTGTCGCAGTCTAGCCAAACCCGCCAACCGCCTGCATCTTCGTTCATGGTCGGCGCGCGCTCGCAGCGCAGAGCTAAAGACGCCCTGCAAAGAATGCGCCTGGCGTCCCCAAGGCGTCGTTCTGCTGCCTTGGCCTCCGCCGATAAGGCAGCGCCGTCATTGGCCTCGAAGGGGCGCAATAGACGTCCGAAACCATGCAGTCCAAGGATATCTTCAACGCTGCCAACCTTGGAGGTCTTACCCGTTAGGCTCGCGAACACCTCGACGTTGTTGATCATCTTACGGTGGGCCACTGCGGCTTGGGTGGCGTTGCCGGAGCCGACCGTGAGCATAGTGTTCCAGCCAATCTCCTGGATAAAGGCCTTGGCGTGCAGGCCTTGTAGGCTCTCGGGCTCAACTTCTTCACCGTCCTCGCTGGCGGCCATCTCATCGAGCACGCTCACCCGCGCATAGCGCGCCAGCGTGTCCGGGGCGCAGGCCACCAATTCGTCGCTGCGACTGACCAGCACAGGCTTTTCGCGGCTTAGGCCCGCGAGCTTCGTGAGGGTGGCGTCGTCGCAGAAGGGCGAGATGATCCCCATGCGCGCGCATGCCGGCGGCGACCAGACCTTGCTCCCGATCCCGTTGACCGCGAGGGTGAGCTCATCAAAGCGCTCGGGTAGCACCCATTGTGCGCGATTGAGGTCACGGGCGACCGCCATGGTCAGATCTATGGCCTCCTCAGAGGGGGGATAGACAGCGAGCTTGGGCAACCTCTTCAAGAGATCGACGATGGGTTTGTTGTCTGCGACCACGCGTCGGGTGATATCCCCGTCGAGCCGCAATGAAATATCCCATGACCGATCGCTGGTTAGATTCCGCGACAACACCAAAAGCCGCATCTTGCCAGAGCCGACACCGTCTTGAGGCTTAAAGCGCAGCACCCAGATCTTCGGGTGGAAGGCGCCGCCCTGCGGAGCTGCAACTTCGATGATCATACGCTCCAGCAGACTGCAAAGCCGCGACTGCGGCTGCGTTCGAGCCTGGATATGACCCGCGTCACTGTAGACGGCGAGCCGGTCCGCAATCCGCTCGGCACCTTCCAGCAAGGCTAACGGTTGGCAGAGGATATCATCCCGGTTTTCGGCGGCGAACAGTGCCAGGCTCACCGGCGCGGCCAGGGCGGTCTCGAAATCCAGTGAATAGGTCGTAGCGACGGCAGCGTCGAAGATGAATCCCGATGGCGACGCCAGGCTCTCGCCGTAAAGCACCCGCTCTTCAGGATCGAGGGAGGTTCTATTCGCCACGCAACAGATCCCCCAGATGAGATTGCGCCTGGCTCCAGCGGAACGACAGCCGATCAGCGCCCGAAGCACCGCCCCATCGGTCGCGCGCCGCATGATTCGAAAAGCGCGACTGCGCCGTTTTTAGCCGCCGTTCCCGCTCGCGCACCAGGGAGCGGGCGGCCGCTAACTCTGGGATCGCCTCCGCGCCCGACCTAACTAGCGCGACCCATTCCTCCACGAAATGGACTAGCTGAGGGCGGACAGTATGGACCGGGTGTGCAACATCGCGCCAAAAGTCAGCCATCGACCACGTTGCGGTGGCATCTTCGTCCAGATCCGCGATCCACTGCGCGAGGCGGGCGCGATAGAGCTCGACCCAGTCCTGGCGGTCTCGGAGCTCAGCAAGCTGTAGGTTGTAGAGCAGCGAGGCGCCGTGCATGACGCCCGAAAACATCTGAGCGTGTTCCACCAGCCGGCGGGCGGCGGGCGGAAAGTCGCCATAGGCCGGATGCTGCCAAATATAGGCGCAATCGCCATTGTGAGCTTGCCGGGCGAGCCAGGTAAGAAGCGCATTAGGGGCCTCGGCGATTAGCCGATCGCGGATGAACTGCACCTCGTCGGGCGTGAGCGTGAAAGAAGCGGTCTCTAGAAAATCGCTCGGAGCCGGTGGCAGTCCCGCGTGCCAGGTGCCGGCATGCAGGACCTCCACTTCCAGGCTCTCGGCCTGGGTGGGACGCTGATGGCGTCGCCGCTGGTTTGGCAGGGCGGCGTAGTAGGTTTCGCGTGATCCCTGAAAAAGCCGGATCCCCCACGCGCCAAGGCCGACCCAATAGACGGAGCTCGGCAGCCTCTGAAGACGGACCCCAGCGTCTCGGCCGATGATCCCGGATGTCTCACCGCCTGCCTTCAATGCGTCAGTGAGGCGAAGCTCCATGGCCCGCCCCTCAGCGCTGAGCTGAGCCGCCGTGCCGTCACGACCTTCTAGTCGCCGCAGTATCCACGGTATGAACAGCATGTAGCGGAGCCGGGTCTGGATCGTGCTCGTGCCGGGAAACAGGTGATCCGCGATCGAGTCGCGGATCGCCCCAAGTCCCAGCTCATCGCGGCTCTCGCGCTCTTGGAACAAGGCCATGATGCGTTGCGCCCGCTGACGCTCCGCCTCATCAAAATCAATCCAAGCCAAAGACGACATCGCCACTCCAAAGGCCCGCGTAGCGAATCGTCTCGCAGCCCCCCTTGAAGGCCTAGCACTAGCCCACCACGCGGAGATTGGGAGATCTCCCGCTCCGTTGGCGCCGGAAACCTAGTGTCCAGCGCACCTATAGCGGCGCCCGAGCGGCCCCCGGCGCGGGAGAAGAACCGTGACGATGCCACCGGTCCGCTCGCTGATGCTCCAGAATCGCACCACGCGGAGCGGCAGTCGGTCGATTGCTGTCGGGCTATGCAGAAAGCGTCCCCTTCGGGCGCCCTTCCATGACGCCGTCGCTATTACGGCCGCAGTCGAGAGCGATCGCCTCGTCCTGCTCATCGAGGTCGAGACTGAATTCCTGCACCAGGCCCGCCTCGTCACGCACCTCGAACCGGAATGGCGTGCTGGCGGTCATCAAGCCGAATGCCCTCAGTGCCGCATCTCTGGGGTCCTCGGCATCCATACGGACGCGGACCACTATCTCGTATGACTGCATGGGTGATCTCCCTCTGATGGTCTTTTCGATCATAGAGCAGCTTGAATTGGAAGTCGGGAGGACGCTGTCGGGCAAAGCTCATAATAGAAGAAAGTAAGCACGCGCTTACTTTCAGCCCTGCCGCAGCATGTTGTCGAAAAAGTGGGGTCAGTAGCGATTGCCGCGTGACGTTCACTTCGAATTGGAAGCGAGATTCGTCGGCTCCGCCTTTCCCCGCTGGCGGGTCAGGCTACAATGCCCTCGCCCTTCTTGCTACCAGCTGACCATGCCAAGGCTCGTTGTTTCGGTCGTCACATCGTTACAAGACATCCACTAACCTATTGATTTTACTCAGCCTTAAGCCAGTTCAATCCTCTCTCGCAGCACCAGCCTGTCCCCTTGAAAGTAAAGCGTTTCCGGAATCTCAGTTCCAAGCCCGGTGTTTGGTCCAGACGCAGAGCATTGTCGAAGACGTTGCGGGTGTCGACGATCAGGCGGGCGTGGGTGGCCAGCGGCCGCATCTTCCGGATCGGAGACGGCTTCGAACGCTCGATTCCGCTCATCCGAACCACCCGCCCGCTGACCCGCCCTCCTTGGCAGATGGCTCACCGCAAGGCGAGAGGGGCCGCCATGGCCAAAGCTGGGGGTTTCCGCCAAATCCCGGATGACAGGCCGGCGGCGAGAGGCTAAGAACATGCCGCTGCGCCCGTTGCGAGATCGCATCCGGCGCCGCCTGCGGGCGTAGTTCAGTGGTAGAACGTCAGCTTCCCAAGCTGAATGTCGTCGGTTCGATCCCGATCGCCCGCTCCAATTTCCCTTGAAGCTTCAGCTTGTTATGGCGTCTTGCCGCTAGACTCGCGCTCCCCGCGTTCCCCAACCCTGTTCAGCGGCTGTTCGGCTCGCCGCGAAGCGCGCCGGCGCGGCCGCTCAAGCGTCCGCCGGCCATATCCAGGGGCGCGCCTGCCCGGTCGCCGCCTTGAAGCGGGTGATGTCGGCTGAAAAGGACCGGGTGACATCGATGTCGTCCCAGCCGTTCAGGAGCTGCTCGCGCCAGACCGGGTCGATCCGGAAGGGCACGGCGCGGTTGTCCCAGGACAGGGTGCAGGCTTCCAGGTCGACGAGCATCAGGCAATCGGGCCTGGCGGTCAGGACCGCGAGCAGTTCCTCGGCCTCCGCCTCGCCGATGACCGCCGGCAGCAGGCCATTCTTGACGGCATTGGAGGCGAAGATGTCGCCGAAGGTCGGAGCGACGACGACGCGGATGCCGTGGTCGGCCAAGGCATAGACAGCCGCCTCGCGCGAGGAGCCGGACCCGAAATTCCGTCGCGCCACCAGAATCGGGGCGTCGCGCCAGGGAACCTGGTTGAGCGGGAAATCGGGCTTTTCCGCACCGGCCTCGTCCCGGCGAAGGTCATGCAGCAGGAAGCCGCCATAGCCCTCCGAACGCGGCCGCTTCATGAAGCGGGCGGGGATCAGCTGGTCGGTATCCACGCTGGCGAGGCCTAGCGGGCAGGCATGGCCAGCGACCTGGACAAGCGGCTTCACGAGCGTCCCTCCAGCATCGGGCGGACATCGGCCAGGCTGCCGGCGACCGCGGCGGCGGCGGCCATGGCGGGCGACATCAGGTGCGTGCGCGCGCCCGGCCCCTGCCGGCCGCGGAAATTCCGGTTGGTGGTGGAGGCGCAGCGCTCGCCGGCCGGCACGCTGTCGCCGTTCATGCCGACGCACATCGAGCAGCCGGATTCGACCCAGTCGAGCCCCGCCTCGCGGAAGATGCTGTCGAGCCCTTCCTCCTCGGCCTGGCGCTTCACCTGCGCCGAGCCCGGCGACACCAGTCCGGGGACCTTCGCCTTGCGTCCTGCCAGCACGCTGGCCGCCGCGCGCAGATCCTCGATGCGGGCATTGGTGCAGGAGCCGATGAAGACGCGGTCGATCGCGATGCCGGAGAGTTTCTGCCCGGCGCTGAGGCCCATATAGGCGAGCGCGTCGCGGATCGCGGCGGCCCGCCCTTCATCGGCCTCGCGCGACGGATCGGGCACGGTGCCATCGATCGGCAGTGCATCCTCGGGGCTCGTTCCCCAGGTCACCACCGGGGCGATCCGGCTCGCATCCAGCGAAATCTCGCGGTCGAACGCGGCGTCCGCGTCGCTCGGCAGGCGCCGCCAGCTCTCGGCCGCCTGCTCCAGCAGGGCGCCCTTCGGCGCGAAGGGCCGGCCCTCGATCCAGCGCAAGGTCGTCTCGTCCGGCGCGATCATGCCGCAGCGGGCGCCGGCTTCGATCGACATGTTGCACATGGTCATGCGCCCGGCCATCGACAGCGCCCGCACCGCCGCGCCGGCATATTCGACGGCATGGCCGCGCGCCCCGTCCGCGCCGATGGCCGCAATGATCGAGAGGATGAAATCCTTGGCGCCAACGCCGGCGGTGGGCGTTCCGTCGATGGTGATGCGCATGCGCTTGGGCTTCTTCTGCCAGAGCGTCTGCGTCATCAGCACATGGGCCACCTCCGAAGCGCCGATGCCGAAGGCATAGGCGCCGAAGGCGCCATGGGTGGAGGTGTGGCTGTCGCCGCAGACCATGGTCAGCCCCGGCAGGGTCAGGCCCTGCTCCGGCCCGACGACATGGACGATGCCCTGACGCGGGTCATGCATGCCGAAGAGCTCGATGCCATGCCGGGCCGTGTTGGCGCCGAGATCGTCGATCATCCGCGCGATCTCGGGATTGCCGACATGGTCGCGGTCGCGCGTCGGCACGTAGTGGTCGGCCACGCCGAAGGTCAGGCCGGGCTCGGCCACGGTGCCGCCCCGCGCCTTCAGCTGGTTGAACGCGTGGAACGAGCCCTCATGCACGAAGTGCCGGTCGATCCAGAGCAGCGCATCGCCCGAGGGGCGCTCGGCCACGACATGGTCGGCCCAGAGCTTGTCGAACAGGGTCTGCGGCCCGCTCCTTGCCTGTCCGTTGCCTGCCGATCTCACCATCGCACGCCCTCCGCTTGGCAAAACATAGCGACAAACCGACTTGACGCAAGTCGGTTGTCCTATACGCTAGACAACTAGCTGTCCGATCAGGCAATCAATCGATGTCGGGGCAAGGGTGGCGCTTGGACGTATCGCTCGAACCACTGAAGGCCAGGCGGCTCGCGCTGCTGCTGCGTGAGCGCATCGCCAGCGGCGAGATCGCTCCCGGCTCGCGCCTGGCGAGCGAGCCGGCGCTGGCGCTGGAACACGGCGTCTCGCGAGTCACCGTGCGCCGCGCGCTGGACAGCCTCGCCTCAGACGGGCTCATCGACCGGCGCGTGGGCGCAGGCACCTTCGTCCGCGAGGCCGAAGCGCCCAAGCCGATCGTCGCCGACTTCGCGAACATGCTGACCCATCTCGTCGAGATGGGGCGTCGCACCGGGGTTCATCTGCTCTCCTTCTCCTATGTCCATCCGCCAGAAGCGGTCGCCCATTCCCTGGGGCTCGCGGCCGGCGAGCGGACGCAGCGCTCGGTGCGCGTTCGCCTGATCGACGGCCAGCCCTTCTCCTATCTCACCACCCATGTGCCCGAGCGGATCGGACTGACCTATTCCGAGAGCGATCTCGCCAGCGTACCGCTGCTGGCGCTGCTGGAACGCTCGGGAGCGGCGGTCGAGCGCGCCTCGCAGACGATCAGCGCGACATTGGCGAGCCCGGATGTCGCCGAGGCTCTCGGGCTGGAAATCGGCTCGCCCCTGCTCTCGCTGACGCGCGTGGTCTTCGGGCCGGATGGCGATGGGGTCGAGCATCTGCACGCGCTCTACCGGCCAGATCGCTACTCTTTCCAGATGGAGCTGCATCGCGCTGGCGCAGACGGCGAGAGGCGCTGGTCGCCGGTGCCGAGTCGCGGCGCAGACCAGAATGGCGAGGCGAGTGGCTGGCCGTCATCGGCCGTGGCGGGAGGCTGAAGCGCATGCATGAATTCTCGATCGATCGCCGTCGCTTCGGCCTGCTCGGCCTCGCTGCAGGCCTGGCCGCGACAGGCGCCGCCGCGCAGGATGCCTGGCCCAGCCGGACGGGCCGCATCGTCGTGCCCTACCCGGCGGGGGGCGCCACCGACGTCATGGGCCGCTTCGCCGCCGAGGCGCTGACGCAGGGTGCCAGTCCGCGTTTCATCGTCGAGAACCGGCCTGGCGCCTCGGGCGCACTCGGCTCCGCCGAGGTCGAGCGGGCAGCGCCGGACGGGCATACGCTGCTCGTCGCCACGCCGGCGACGCATGTCACCAACCAGTATCTGCGCGAAAAGCTCCTCTACGATCCGGACAAATTCGAGCCCGTCGTCCTGCTCTCCCGCAGCCCCCTCCTTCTGCTCGCGACGACCTCGTTCCCGGCGACGAGTGTCGCCGAGCTGATCGAGATCGCCAAGCAGAAGCCGGGCAAGCTGAATTACGCCAGCTCCGGCGCCGGAGCGACGAGCCATCTCGCGCCCGAGCTGTTCAAGAAAATGGCCGGCGTGGACATCACCCATGTGCCCTATCGCGGCGCAGGCCCGGCGATGACGGATTTGCTCGGCGGTCAGGTCGAGCTGATGTTCGACAATCTCCAGACCGCACTGCCCCAGGTGGAATCCGGCAAGGTCAAGGTGCTGGGCGTCACCAGCGCCGACAGGCTCTCGAGCCTGCCGAACGTGCCGGCGATCGCCGAGACGGTGAAGGGCTACGAGGCGCTGAGCTTCCTCGCGCTGATGGCGCCGCGCGGCACGCCTGCGCCGATCGTCGACAGGATCAACGCGCTCGTCACGGCCTCCTTCCAGACGGCGGAGGTCAAGCCGAAGCTTGCCGCGCTCGGCGTGGAATTCGTGCCGATGACGCCAAGGCAGCTCGACGGGTTCATCCACGCCGAGCGCACCAAATGGGGTGGCCTCATCCGCGAGCGAGGCCTCAAGGCCGACTGACGACCCAGCGACCAGCCCGGCGCCAGACCGGGTTTTCGAGACAGAGGAGAACGACATGACCATGAAGACCGAGGTATCCCGCCGCGCCGTTCTGGCTGGCACAGCTGCCGGAACGGCCGCGCTCGCCGTGCCGGGCGTGCTGCGCGCGCAGACGAAAACCGTGAAGATCGGCATCCTGCAGCCGGTCACCGGCGCGCTCGCCTATGACGGGCAGCAGGGCCAGATCGGCGCCGAGGCGGCGATCAAGGCGATCAACGACGCCGGCGGCATCAAGTCGCTGGGCGGAGCCAAGCTGGAGATGGTGTTCGGCGATGCGCGCTCGACGCCGGAAGGCGGCACGGCGGAGGTCGAGCGCATGCAGGCCGAGGGCGTCGTCGGCATCGTCGGCGGCTTCGCCTCCCCCATCTGCCTCGCCGCCAGCCAGGCCGCGGCCCGCTACGACCTGCCCTATATCGTCGATGTCGGCGTGGCGGATTCCATCGTCACCCGTGGGCTGAAGAACACCTTCCGCTTCGGCCCCGGCTTCGGCATGGTCACCAAGACCGCGCTCGCCAACCTCGCCAAGCTGAACGATGAGGCCGGAAAGCCGGCCAAGACCGTCGTGCTTGTCCATGAGGACGGGCTGTTCGGCGCCGGTCTCGCCAAGCTGATGCAGGCGGAGCTGCCCAAGCTCGGCTTCGAGATCCTCGACACCATCGCCCACCCGACTCCGGCGCGCGACATGTCGAACATCGCGCTGCAGATCCGCTCGAAGAACCCCGACCTCGTCATCCCCTCGAGCTATTATGGCGAGTTCGCCCTGCTGGCCCGCACCATGCAGCAGCAGCGCATCAAGCCGAAGGGCATCTACGCCGTGCTGAACGGCGCCGCCTCGAACTACCGCTTCGTCAAGGAATTTAACGAGGCCGCCCAGTTCGTGATGGACTGCAACCACTGGCATGACCCGCGCAAGCCCGTCGCCGAGGCGCTGCGCAAGCAGGTCGAGGCCTCCGGCAAGTTCTGGACCTACAACATCCCGCTCAACTACTCCTGCGTCGGCCTGCTGGCGGACGCCATCGAGAAGGCGGGCTCGACCGACAAGGCCAAGGTCACCGAAGCGCTCGCTGCCTCGACCTATGCCGGCCACATCATGCCCTATGGCCCGACCAAATTCGTCGATGGCCAGAACCAGGGCGGCGCACCGGTCAACACCCAGGTCCAGGGCAACGACATCAAGGTGATCTTCCCGTCCGACTTCGCCGACGCCAAGCCGGTCTTCCCGCGCCCGGCGTAAGGCGTCGATGACGGCCGCGGCTCCCTTCTCCCCTTGCGGGAGAATGTGGCTCGGCGAAGCCGACGGATGAGGGGGGCGCGCCGACCCTCGTCCGCCAGCCTGTCGTCTCCAGCGGAAACGTAGCGAGACCCCTCATCCGGCCCTGCGGGCCACCTTCTCCCGCAAGGGGAGAAGGGAAGGACTTGAATGTTCGCACCCGACATCATCCTCGCTGCCGTGCTGAACGGCCTGATGACCGGCTCGGTCTATGCGCTGATCGCGCTGGGGCTGACGCTGGTCTACGGCGTGCTGCACATCATCAACTTCGCCCATGGCGCGACGCTGACGGCGGCGATGTTCGCCGTCTATGTGGCGCAGGCGACTCTGGGGATCGACCCTTATCTCGCGCTGCTGCCGATCACCCTGCTGTTCTTCGGCCTCGGCTATATCGTGCAGCGCTTTGTCATCGGCCCGGCGAGCCATGGCGAGGATCGCAACATCCTGCTGGTCACCCTCGGCCTGTCGATCGTGATCGAGAACGCCATGCTCTCGATCTTCCGCTCGGATACGCGCTCGATCGACGTGCCCTATGCCTTCGAATCCATCGATCTCGGCTTCACCTTCCTGGCGCTGCCGCGCGTCGCGGCCTTCGGCGTGGCGCTGCTGGTCGCGCTGCTGCTCGGGCTGCTGCT
The DNA here is from genome assembly GCF_900156025.1 of Allobosea sp. TND4EK4. Classification (GTDB taxonomy): domain Bacteria; phylum Pseudomonadota; class Alphaproteobacteria; order Rhizobiales; family Beijerinckiaceae; genus Allobosea. Next base: position 40,583 of record NZ_FTMO01000020.1, on the reverse strand, counting down.
GACCGGAACCGATACCGGCAAGGCGATCCGCGCCGTCGCGAAGGAGAAGACCGGCGCCGCGCTCGCCGGCATTGACGTCGCGCACATCTACGCCGTCACCTTCGGGCTGGGCGCAGCCTGCGTCGCGATCGCCGCCTGCCTGCTGATGCCGACCTTCTACGTCACCCCGCGCGCCGGCAACGCCTTCGTGCTCGTCGCATTCACGATCGTGGTGCTCGGCGGCATGGGCTCGATCCCCGGCGCGCTGCTGGGGGCGCTCTTTATCGGCGTGGTCGAGAGCCTGTGCGGCCTGTTCTTCGGCGAGAGCCTCGGCCAGATCGGCATCTTCCTGATCTTCATCCTCGTCCTGCTGGTGAAGCCGACGGGCCTGTTCGGAGCCCGCGCATGATCCGCGCCTATGGCCCTGCTCTGGCCCTGATAGCGCTCGCCGCGCTCGTGCCCTTCGCCGTCTCGGCGAACACGGTGCTGAACTTCGTCGTCTTCGCGTTGATCATCGCGCTGGCGGCGCAAGGCTGGAATCTGCTCGGCGGGCTCGCCGGCCAGTTCTCCTTCGGCCACGCCGCCTTCTTCGGCACCGGCGCCTATGCTGCGGCGATCCTGCAGACGCGCTACGGCGTCAACGCCTGGGCCGCCTTCGCCTGCGGCATCGCGCTGGCCGGCGCGGTGGGCTGGATCATCGGCTTCCTGAGCTTCCGCTCCGGGCTGCGCGGCTCCTATTTCGCGCTGGTGACGCTCGCCTTCGCCGAGGTGTTCCGCATTCTGGCCAATGCCTCCTCCGTCACCGGCGGCGCGGCGGGAACGCTGGTGAAGCTCGACGTACGGCCGGAAAACTTCCAGTTCGCCAGCCGGGGCGCCTTCGTCTGGATCGCGGTGGCGCTGGTCGGTTTCGTCCTGCTGATGACGATCGCAATCTCGCGTTCGCGCTTCGGAGCCTGGCTGACGGCCGTGCGCGAGAACGAGGACGCTGCCCGCGCCCTCGGCGTCGACACGCTCTCGGTCAAGCTCAAGGCGATCACGCTCTCGGCGGCGATCACCGGCGCCGCCGGGGCGCTCTACGTGCAGTATTACCTCTATCTCGATGCCGGCATCGCCTATGGCGCCTGGATATCGGTCGAGGCGCTGATCGCGCCGATCGTGGGCGGCATCGGCACGGCCTTCGGGCCGGTGCTGGGCGCCGTGGCGCTGCATGTCTTCGGCGAAGTCGCCAAGGCCGTGGCTGGCGGCATCCCCGGCATCGACCTCGTGCTCTACGGCCTGCTGCTCGTCGCCACCATCGCCTTCGCGCCCGACGGTCTCATGGGTCTGCTCAAGCGGCTGGCCCGCCGCAAGGCGCAGGAGACGCGCTGATGCTCACCGTCAACGCCGCCACGAAGCGCTTCGGGGGACTGGTCGCCGTCGATGCCGCGAGCCTTGAGGTCGCGCCGGGCTCGATCACCGGGCTGATCGGCCCCAACGGCGCCGGCAAGACGACGCTGTTCACGCTGATCGCCGGCTTCGAAACGCCGAGCAGCGGCACGATCCTGTTCGACGGCGCCGACGTCACCGCCCTGCCCGCCCATCGGCGCGCCGAGCGCGGCATCGCCCGCACCTTCCAGATCGTCCAGCCCTTCGCCGGCCTCTCCGTCGTCGAGAACATTGCGGTCGGCGCCTATCTGCGCCATCCGCGCCGGGTGGACGCGCAGGCCAAGGCGCGGGCGGTCGCCGACCTCGTCGGCCTCGGCGGCATGCTTGACCAGCCGGCCGCGGCCTTGACCGTCGCCGGGCGCAAGCGCCTCGAACTCGCCCGTGCGCTCGCGACCGAGCCGAAGCTGCTGCTGCTCGACGAGGTGCTGGCCGGCCTCAACCCGTCCGAGATCCGCGACATGCTGCCGGTCATCCGCCAGATCCGCGGCCGGGGCGTCACCATCCTGATGGTCGAGCATGTGATGCAGGCCGTGATGAGCCTGTGCGAACACATCCATGTGCTGGCTCAGGGCAAAATAATCGCCGAGGGCAAGCCGGCCGAGATCGCCGCGCACCCCGCGGTCATCGAGGCCTATCTCGGCCAGGGCGCCGCCAAGCGGCTGCAGGCCGCGCCGACCGGAGGCGCCCATGCTTGAGGTTCGCGGCCTCGTCGCCGGCTATGGCGGCACGGATGTCCTGCGCGGAATCGATCTCGATGTCGCTCCCGGCGAGATCGTCGCCGTCCTCGGCGCCAACGGCGTCGGCAAGACCACCCTCAACCGGGCTCTCTCCGGGCTGATCGCGCCGCGCGCCGGCGCCATCCGCTTCCTCGACGAGGCGATCGGCGGCAAGAAGCCCGCCGCCATCGTTTCCGCCGGGCTGATCCATGTCCCGGAAGGGCGCCGCATCTTCCCGAACATGAGCGTGCGCGACAATCTCGTGCTCGGCAGCTACCGGCGTGGCAAGCCCGGCCGTCTGGCCAATCTGGAGCGCATCTTCACGCTGTTCCCCCGCCTGCGCGAGCGCTCGGCGCAGGCCGCCGGCACGCTTTCGGGCGGCGAGCAGCAGATGCTCGCCATCGGCCGCGGGCTGATGGGCGAGCCGAAGCTCATCATCCTCGACGAGCCTTCGCTCGGCCTCTCGCCGCTGCTGGTCGAGGAGATGTTCACGCTGATCGCCCGCATCGCGGCCGAAGGGCTCGCCGTCATGCTGGTCGAGCAGAATGTGGTGCAGTCGCTCGAGCTGGCGAGCCGCGCCTACGTCATGGAGAACGGCCGCATCGTCGTCGCCGGCCCTGCAGCCGCAATCGCCGCCGATCCGGCCCTCAAGCACGCCTATCTCGGATTGTGAGGCCCCGATGACCGCCCACGTCAAAGCCGAACCCGTGATGCACCGGCCCGGCACCCCGGCCTGGCTGACCGAGTTGGCGCGGTTCTGCGCCGGCCTGCGCTACGAACACCTGCCCGAGCCCGTCGTCGCGCGCACGCTTCAGGTGATCGGCGACTGTATCGCGGCGATCGCCGCCGGCGCGCAGGAGCCGGAGACCATCGCGCTCGCCCGCCGCATGGCGCCGACAGACGAGGCGACCGGCGCGGCCGTCATCGGCGCCGGCCGCCGTGCGAGCCTGAGCCTGGCGGCGTTCCTCAACGGCACGGCCGGCACGATGCTGGAGCTCGACGAGGGCAACCAGTTCTGCCGCGGCCATCCCGGAATCCATGTCGTGCCCGCGGTGCTGGCAGCGGCGGGGCGGCTCAAGGCCAGCGGCCGCGACATCATCACGGCCATTGCCCTCGGCTACGAGATCGGCGCGCGCATCGGCATCGCCTCGAAGCTGCGGATCACGATGCATCCGCACGGAACCTGGGGCACGGTCGGCGCGGCCGTCGCCGTCGCCTGGCTGGAGCGCCGCGATCCGGCCGGCATGATCGAGACGATCAATGTCGCTTCCTCGCTCGGCCTCTCGACCAGCCGCCGCACCATGCTGGAAGGCGGCACGGTCCGGAACAGCTTCGCCGGCTTCTCCAACCAGATCGGGCTGATGGTGTCCGATCTCGTCGCCGCCGGCTTCACCGGCGAGGCGGACGGGCTCGGCACCGTCTACGGCACGGTCATCGCCGATGACTGGCGCCCGGAGGACATGGTCGCGGAGCTTGGCCAGCGCTGGGAGGTCGCGCGCAACTACTTCAAGCGCCATGCCTGCTGCCGCTACAACCACGGCGCGCTCGACGCGCTGGCCGAGATCGTTTCGCAGGAAGGCGGCCGGATCGACCCCGCCGCCATCGAGCGCGTCGATGTCGCGACCTATATCTGGGCGGCCCAGCTTGCCGGCCAGGAGCCGCACAACATGCTGGCTGCGAAGTTCTCGCTGCCCTTCTCGATCGCCACGACCATCGTCCACGGCGCGGCGACCGTGCCCGCCTTCCGCGAGCCCGCCCGCACCGACGAGGCGATCCGCGCGCTGGCGCGCCGGGTCTTCGTTCGCGAGGATCCCGCCGCGACGGCGAAGCTGCCGGCGCTGCGCCCGGCCAGGGTCACGATCGCGCTGAAGGATGGGCGCTTGCTCGAGGCACAGGCGATGACCAATCGCGGCGATACGGAAGACCCGTACACGCCCGCGGAAGTGCGCCAGAAATACTTCGATCTTTCCGTTCCGGTCTGGGGCCAGCCCCATGCGGAGGCGATCATCGCCGCCGTGGATGCCCTGCCGGGCGCGACCGATCTTTCGGCGCTCGACACCCTGCTCGCCGCTGCGCCCATCACCAGGACCTGATTGATGACATTCTCGCTCAAGGCTCGCTTCGGCCAGCCGCAGATCGTGCTGGCACCCGGTGTCTACGATGCGCTGACGGCCTCGCTCGCCACCGATGCCGGTTTCGAGGCGCTCTATGTTTCGGGCGCCTCGATCGCCTATACCCGCCTCGGCCGGCCGGATATCGGGCTGGTCTCGATGGCCGAGGTCGCCGAGACCATCACCATGATCCGCGACCGCGTCGCGACCCCGCTCATCGTCGATGCCGATACCGGCTACGGCAACGCGCTCAACATGCAGCGCACCATGCGGCTCTTCGAGCGCGCCGGGGCCAACGCCCTGCAGATCGAGGACCAGAGCTTTCCGAAGCGCTGCGGCCATCTGGCCGACAAGGGCGTGATCCCGACCGGCGAGATGGTCGGCAAGATCAAGGCGGCGACCGACGCCCGCGTCTCCGCGGAAACGCTGGTGATCGCCCGCACCGACGCCATCGCCGTCGAAGGTTTCGACAAGGCGATGGAGCGGGCCCATGCCTATGCGCAAGCCGGGGCCGACATGCTGTTCGTCGAGGCGCCGGGCTCGGCCGAGGAGCTCTCCCGCATCGTCGCCGGGCTGAAAGGCACGCTGCCGCTGATGGCCAACATGGTCGAGGGCGGTCGCACGCCGATCAAGTCCACCGCCGCGCTGGAAGGGCTCGGCTTTTCGCTGGTGATCTTCCCGGGCGGGATCGTGCGGGCGCTCGCCCGGGCGGCGCAGGATTTCTACGCCAGCCTCCACGCCAACGGCACGACCGACCCGTTCCGCGAGCGCATGTTCGATTTCGACCAGCTCAACGCCGTGATCGGCACGCCGCAGATGATGGCGGCCGGCAAGGCCTATGAGGGCAAGCCGTGACCGCAGCCCTCGACCCCGTCACGCTCGCGGTCCTGAAGGGCCGTCTGGAGCAGATCGCCAACGAGATGGACGCGACGCTCTATCGCTCCGCCTTCAACCCGATCATCGCCGAGGCGCATGATGCCTGCCACGGCCTCTATCATGCGACGACCGGCGACACGCTGGTGCAGGGCACCTCGGGCCTGCCGATCTTCGTCGGCGCCATGGCCTTCGCGGTGCGCGCGGTGATCGCGCGCGTCGCGGCGGGCGCGGCCAACGAGCCCGGCGATACCTGGCTCTTCAACGATCCCTATGAGGGCGGCACCCATCTCAACGACATGCGCCTGGTGCGACCGATCTTCCGCGACGGGCAGTTGTTCTGCTGGCTCGCCTCGGTCGGGCACTGGCTCGATGTCGGCGGCAATGTCCCCGGCAACTTCAACGCCAAGGCGACCGAGAGCTTCCAGGAGGGTTTCCGCATCCCGCCGGTGAAGCTGGTGCGCAAGGGCGAGTTCCAGCACGACATCGTCGAGATCCTGAACGCCAATTCGCGCCTGCCGCAGTCGAACTGGGGCGATCTCAACGGCCAGCTCAACGCGCTCGATCTCGGCGAGCAGCGGCTCTCGGCCCTGCTGGACGATTACGGCGCCGGCACCGTCAATGCAGCGCTCGATGCCTTCAGTGCCCGCGCCGAGGCGCTGATGCGCGCCGAGATCGCGGCCCTGCCGGACGGGCGCTACTCCTTCGACGACTTCCTCGACAATGACGGCATCAGCGACGAGCCCTTGCGGATCGCGCTCGATCTCACGGTCGAGGCCGACGCGATGACGCTCGATTTCTCGCGCTCCGCTCCGCCCTGCCGCGGGCCGCTCAACATCGCCTATTCGACAGCAGTCGCCTGCTGCTATGTCGCGCTGAAGCACATCTTTCCGCATGTCCCGGCCAATGCCGGCGTGCTGAAGCCGATCACCTTCATCATTCCGGACACGACGCTGCTGGGCGTCACCGCGCCCAAGCCCGTCGGCGGCTATACCGAGACAATCTTGCGCGTCATCGACACGGTGTTCGGCGTCTTCGCGCAGATCGCGCCCGAGCGGGCCAACGGCTCTCCCTATGCGACGATCAACGCGCTTTCTCTGGCCGGCCATCGCGACGACGGCTCGCGCTTCGTGATGTTCTCCTTCTTCGGCGGCGGCCTCGGCGGCAATCCGGAAGGCGACGGCCTCAACCACGGCAACAACCCGATCTCGACCGCGACCATCCCGCCGGCCGAAATCCTGGAGGCCGCCTATCCGGTGATGTTCACGCAATGGGCGCTGCGACCGGATTCGGGCGGGGCGGGACGTCATCGCGGCGGCTGCGGCGCGATCTACGAGATCGAGGCGCTGAGCGAAAGCGGCGCCGACGTCTTCCTGCTGGGCGAGCGCGGCAAGTTCCCGCCCTTCGGCGTCGCCGGCGGCAGCGCGGCCGCCATGAACCGCTTCGTCTACGATACCGATGACGGGCCGAAGTCCCCGACGCTCGTCACCAAGATCGCCGACATCCACATCGCCAAGGGCCAGCGCGTGCGCCTCGAAAGCCCCGGCGGCGGTGGCTATGGCGACGCCAGAGCGCGCGATCGCGAGGCCGTGCGGCGCGACGTCGCCAACGGCTACATCAGCGCCGAGGCGGCGCGCGAGACCTACGGGCTGGACATCGAGATCGGCTGATGACGACTTCCCCTGCCAAAGCCGTCGTCGGTGTCGATGTCGGCGGCACCTTCACCGACCTGTTCTGGTTCGACGAGGCGGCCAAGCGCTTCCGCACCGCCAAGGTTCCCTCCCAGCGCGGCGACGAGGCCAAGGGCTTCATCGCGGGGCTGACCACCTTCGGCCCGGTCTCGGAGCTCGCCTCCATCGTCCACGGCACCACGGTCGGCACGAATGCGCTGCTCGAGCGCAAGGGCGCGAAGATCGGCGTCATCACGACGCCCGGCTTTCGCGACGCGCTGGAGATGCGCCGCCGCGACCGGCGCCAGACCTGGGGGCTGTGGGGCGATTTCACCCCCGCCGCCTCGCGCGACTGCCGGCTGGAAGTGCCCGAGCGCACGCTCGCGGACGGCACGATCCGCACGGCGGTCGACCGCGAGGCCGTGCGCGAGGCGGCCCGTGCCTTGATCGCCAAGGGTTGCGAGGCGCTGGCGATCATCTTCATCAACGCCTATGCCAACCCGCAGAACGAGCGCGACGCGCTGGACGCCGCCCGCGAGGTCTGGCCAAACGAGAACATCGCCTGTTCCTCGGCGATCCTGCCCGAGATCCGCGAGTTCGAGCGCGCCTCGACCACCGCGCTCAATGCGACGCTCCAGCCGGTGGTGGGCTCCTATCTTCGGCGGCTCGAAGATGCGCTGGAAGCCGACGGCTTCACCGGCCGCTTCCACATCGTGCAGAGCAATGGCGGCGTGATGTCGACCGCCACCGCCCGGCGCCTGCCGGTCCGCACGGCCCTCTCCGGCCCGGCCGCGGGCGTGATCGCGGCGGCGGCGGTGGCGCGCGCCGCCGGCCACCCCGACATCATCACCGGCGATCTCGGCGGCACCTCCTTCGACGTCTCGCTGATCGCCGGCGGGCAGGCTGCGCTGGCGGCCCAGACGACGATTGATTTCGGCATGGTCATCCGCACGCCCATGATCGAGATCACCACGATCGGCGCCGGCGGCGGCTCGATCGCCCGCGTCGATGCCGGCGGCCTGCTGGAAGTCGGCCCGGAAAGCGCGGGCTCCCGGCCCGGCCCGGTCTGCTACGGCCAGGGCAATACCCGCCCAACGCTGACCGACGCCAATCTCGTGCTCGGCCGCATCGACGGCTCGAAGCCGCTCGGCACGCTGCAGCGGCTCGATGTCGATGCCGCCCGGGCCGCCATCGCCAGGGAAATCGCCGAGCCGCTCGGCCTCGACGTGATGGCGGCGGCGGAAGCCATCGTGAAGATCGCCAATGCCCGCATGGCCGGCGCGATCCGCCTCGTCTCGATCGAGCGCGGCCATGATCCGGCGCTGTTCATGGCGATGCCGTTCGGCGGCGGCGGCGCGCTGCATGCCGGTGCGCTCATCCACGAGGTCGGGCTGAAGGGCGCGCTCGTGCCACGCTTTCCGGGCGTCACCTCGGCGCTGGGCTGCGTCATCGCCGACATCCGCCATGACGGCGTGCAGACGGTGAACCTGATGCTCGACGGGCTGGACGCCGCCGCGCTCGACGCCCGCATGGTCGAGGCCGGGCGCGAGGCTCATGCCGTCGTCGCCGATGCGGGCCTCTCGGTCGAGCGCATCGACGTGCTCTACGAGCTCGACATGCACTATCTCGGGCAGACGCACACCGTCTCCGTGCCGCTGCCGATCACCCTCGGCGAAGCGAGCACCGGCATCAGCGCCGCGATCATCCGCGAGGCCTTCGATGCGGCCTATGGCGCCGCCTTCAGCCGGCTCCTGCCGGGCATCCCGGTTCGCATCGTGACGCTGCGCACCGCGGCCATCGGCCGCCGCCCGGCCTTCGACCTGACGGCGCTCGCCCCGCCGGCCGATGCCGCTGTCGAGACGGCGCGCCGCGGCACCAGGAAAGTCTATCTCGACGGCGCCTGGCGCGAGACGGCGATCTGGTCGCGGCTGGACCTGCCGGTCGGGGCCCGCATCGACGGCCCGGCGATCTTCGAGCAGCCGGACGCCACGACCTTGCTCGACCCCGGCCTGACCGCCGAGGTCGATGCGCTGGGCAATCTCGTGATCATGAGAGGCTGACCATGGCTGGCCCCCTCGCCTCGCTCGCCAGCACGGCGCTGCTGATCGTCGACCTGCAGAACGATTTCATCCATCCCGACGGCGCCTATGCCAAGGGCGGCGCCGCCGCACCGGAAGCCCAGGCGCTGCCGGCGAAGCTGAAGCCGCTCGCCGACAGCCTGCGCGCGCGCGGCGGGCTGGTCGCGGCAACCCAGTTCACGCTCGTGCCGGGGCGCGGCGGCGAGCCGCTGATCTCGCCGCATCTCAAGCAGATGCGGCCGTTCCTGAAGCGCGGGGACTTCCTGCCCGGCGGCTGGGGCCACCAGGTCGTCGATGCGCTGCAGCCCATCGACGTCGGCGTCGAGAAGATCGCCTATTCCGCCTTCTACCAGACGCGACTCGAATGGCTGCTGCGCAAGCTCGGCATCGAGCACCTCGTCGTCGCCGGCATCGTCACCAATGGCGGGGTCGCCTCGACCGTGCGCGACGCGCATGTCCGCGACCTCGAGGTCACCGTGCTGGAGGATGGCTGCGCGGCCCCGACGCCGGCGATGCATGCCGAGGCGATCGCGGCCCTGAAGCCGGTCGCCCGCATCGCGACCATCGCCTCCGTGCTGGCCGAGGTCGAGGCGCTATGAACCGGGTGCTTCCCGCGGCCGGCGTCGCCTTCGAGGCCGAGGCCGATGTCCTGATCGTCGGGGCGGGTGCGGCCGGGCTCGTCGCGGCGCTCGCCGCCAGCGAGGCGGGAGCCGAGGTCGTCGTCGTGGAGCGGGACGCGGTGCCGAGCGGCTCGACAGCGCTCTCGGCCGGGCTCATTCCCGCGGCCGGAACGCGTTTCCAGCGCGAGGCAGGCATCGAGGACAGCCCGGAGCTCTTCGCGGCCGATATCATGGCCAAGGCCGAGGGCGAGCCCGACCCAGCGGTGGTCGGGCGCCTCAGCGAGCATATCGGCCCGGCGCTGGAATGGCTCGCCGACGCGCACGGCCTGCCCTTCGACGTGGTGACGAACTTCTCCTATCCCGGCCATTCCGCCCGGCGCATGCACGGCCTGCCCAAGCGCACCGGCTCGGAGCTCATCGGCCGGCTGCGCGAGGCGGTCGAGGCCCGCGACATCCCGATCCTGACGGAGTTTCGCGCCACCACGCTCTTCGCCGACGACGCCGGCCGCGTCGCGGGCCTCGCGGGCACGCGCCCCGGTGGCGGCGAGGAGCGCATCGGCTGCAAGGCCCTCATCCTCGCCTGCAACGGCTATGGCGGCCATCGCGGGCTCGTCGCCCGGCACATCCCGCAGCTGGCGGAGGCGCTCTGGTTCGGCCATTCCGGCAATGAGGGCGACGCCGTGCTCTGGGGCGAGGCGCTCGGCGCCGAGCTCGTCCACATGTCCGGCCACCAGGGCCATGGCTCGGTCGCCCAGCCGCACGGCATCCTGATCAGCTGGGCGACGGTGATGGAGGGCGGCTTCCAGGTGAACACCGCCGGCCAGCGCTTCTCCGACGAGAGCCACGGCTATTCGGAGCAGGCCGCGACCGTGCTTACCCAGCCCGCGGGGAAGGCCTGGACGATCTTCGATGAGCGCATCGCCGGCATCGCCCGGCAGTTCGAGGATTTCCGCCAGGCCGAAGCGCAAGGGGCGATCGTCAGGGCGCAGGACATGGTGAGCCTCGCCGCCGCGCTCGGCCTGCCCGCGACGAGCCTTGCGGCCACCGCCGCCGAGGTCGCGGCGCTGAAGCGCGGCGAGGGCATCGACCGCTTCGGCCGCGACTTCCGGAACGCGCCTGCCCTGGAGGCGCCCTTCTGCGCGGTGCGCGTCACGGGCGCGCTGTTCCACACCCAGGGCGGGCTGCGCATCGACACGCAGGCGCGCGTCCTCCGGCCGGACGGGGCGGCCCTGCCCAACCTCTTCGCCTGCGGCGGAGCCGCGGTCGGGGTCTCGGGCTCCCGCGCCTCCGGCTATCTCTCGGGCAACGGCCTGCTCACCGCCGTCTGCCTCGGAGAGATCGCAGGCAGAGAGGCCGCGCGGCCCGTGCGGCTGGACGCTCAGTACATCGCCTCGTAGCCGCAATTCACCACCAGCTCGGAGATCGACGCGGTGTTCGGCGGTGCGACGATCCGCGAACGTGCTCATCTGGAAGCCGGCATTGGCGTAGCCCGACCGGGTGGCCGGCCGGGCTGGCCGCCGCTCAGAAGAGATGGAAGGGCGGCCTGGCGTCGTCCGGCAGGAGCGGCTTGTAGGGCGTCTTCGCCAGCCGTTCCTCGAAATCGGCCCTGGTCTGCCGCAGCAGCTCCGGCTCGGAGAGCACATCCACCGCCACGCCGGCCATGGCCTTGGCGACATGGACCATGCCCTTATGCGCCAGCGGCGACTGGCCATGGGCGGTGAGCTGCCAGGAATGGCCGGGCGTGCCGATCGTATAGGTCGCGCCGCGCGCCTGGACCGTGGGAACGGCCCAGGAGACGTCGCCGACATCGGTCGAGCCCATCATCGTCGGCCCCGGCACGTCCTTGGGCCCGATCCTGTCGCAGAGCGGGAAATCCGAGACCGGCAGGCCGGCCCGGCGGAAGGCCGTCTCGATATGCGCCGGCGTCACGGTCTGCTGCATGCGCCGGGCGAAGGCGACATCCTCCGCGTCGAAGGGCGGCGGCCCCAGGCGATCCAGATTGCGCTGCATCGCATCCTCCAGGGGCGTGTTCCCCAGCAGGCTGCTCATGGCGCTGACGACCTCGCTGGTGACGCTCGTCTCCGTCATCAGCGCCGCGCCATCGGCGATCTTCCGGACGCGGGCGAGCAGCTCGTGCACCTCCGAGACCGCGATCGCGCGAACGACGTAGCGCAGCTTGGCCTTGGCCTGCACGACGTTCGGCGCGATGCCGCCGGCGTCGAGATAGGCATAGTGGATGCGGGCGTCGGAAGGCATGTGCTCGCGCATGTAGTTGACGCCGACATTCATCAGTTCCGCGGCATCGAGCGCGGACCGGCCGAGATGGGGCGCGGCCGCCGCATGCGAGGCCTTGCCGGAGAATTCGAAATCGATGGTGGTGTTGGCGAGCGCGACCGGCGCGGTGACGGCGGCGAAAGCGGCCGGGTGCCAGGAGATCGCGACATCGACGTCCTTGAAGGCGCCGTCCTTGACCATGAAAGCCTTGCCCGCCCCGCCCTCCTCGGCCGGGCAGCCATAGTAGCGGACGCGCCCCTTCAGCCCGTGCCGGACCAGATAATCCTTGACCGCGGCCGCCGCCAGCATGGCCCCGGCGCCGAGCAGATTGTGCCCGCAGCCATGGCCGGCGGGCTGATTCGGAAGCGGCTGATGCTCGGAGACGCCGGGCGCCTGGGACAATTCGGGGAGCGCATCATACTCGCCGAGGATGGCGATGACCGGCCCGCCCTCGCCCGCCTCGCCCATCACCGCGGTGGGCAATCCGGCGATGCCGGTCTCGACGCGAAAGCCCTCCCGGGCGAGCTGCTCGGCATGGGCCGCCGCCGACTTCACCTCGCGGTAATTGAGTTCCGGCATCTCGAAGACGCGGTCGCTCAGCGCGATATATGCGTCCTGCTTGCCATCGACGATCGACCAGATTTCCTCGGTATTCTGCACCATCATCTCCTGCGGCTTTCATTCCGTCCCGGCATTGCCGGATACGACACCGGCCAGTCGCATCTGCGACTGCGAAGGCAAGGTACCACCGGCCGATCGTCAGGGAGGCTGACTTTTTTCACGTCACACTGAGGCGATTCCCGCATGGCGACGAAGTGGAGCCGGCAAATGTCATCGTGCACCCCAGCGGCTTCCGATCACCTGCCAGAACAGTAGCTCACCGGCTTGGAGAAGGCCTTGCCCGGATATAAAACCAAGTCATGAATCGGACTGTTGAGCCAGCCCCGCTGCGGGGGGCTTGATCTTCGGCTGCGACAGGACGCCTGTCGATACGTCGCCGCTTTATGCCAGCGCATGGGCCCATGGCTTCAGGCCCTCCGGCAAGGTGATGGAACACGGATGGTATATCCGCTTTGGGGGGCATTCCCAGCTTGCCTTGATGGAGCATTTGATGCCGAGCAAGGGCGCCATCGTTCCAAATCAGCGTCATCGTCCGCTCTCGAGGACCGCTTCGTGCGCACTAAGGGAATGCCGTTCGTGCCCCTCGTAGCTGGCCTCTGCCTGACCGTCTCGAACCAGGCTCTGACCGATCTTCTCTCTCGCATCGCTGACAGGCAGTACCGGGTCGGCATCATCGGCTTGGCTATTTCAGCATCCCGCTGGCTCTGATCACCTGCAACCCAACTTCTCCGTGATCGGCGTTGACATCGACACCAGGCGCATAGCGCAGATCAATCGGGGCGAGAGCCTCCTCAAGCACACCCCCCGTCCGCGGGCGTTGATGTTGCGAAAACCCATCGAGCCCCTGCCAACTGGCTGTCGCGATTGCGGCGCGTCGTTTTTCGCGCAAAAGACGCCTCCCGGGCAAGACAGCACTCGCGATTCCATCAGGACTTCGGCAAGGCCTTTCCATCCGCACACAAATCATAGGCATTGACGACATCGACCAGCTTTCGATTGTTGGCGGCCATATCGGCGACCGACCTGACCCGGTGCTGGCCATCCCGTATCGAGGCTATGATCTGGCGTGTCGTCGCCAGATCGAAATGCAAGGGGTCCTTGTACCGCGACAGATCATCGGAGATCGACCTGTCTGCCTGGAAATCGAAAAGCGAGACATTCTGGAAGCCGAGCACCTCTTCCGCCAGCCGCTCCCGGAAAGGCAGATGGACCGGCAGGAAGCGCGTAGCGCCGGGGATATAGATCAGTGTCGCCAGAGGCGGCAGGAAAAGATGGAACCTCACCTCGGGATAGGTTCGGATCAGCTCGACGAGGTTCTGCCGGATCGACTGCTCGCGCTTCTCGACGAGAGCCGCCGCCAAAGGACTTTGAGCGCCCGCATACTTCTCCTTGAAACTGTCGCAAGTCCCGCCCCAGGCCTTGACCGTGACGGCAGACCCAAACTCGAACTTGTCGTACCAGGCATGGTAAGCATCGAAATCCGTCTCGCCATAGCCTTTCAGGGCGGCGATCGAGAGGCGGGACGTGCCGAGAGCGAGCAGGTATTCGATATTGGGAATCGGGATATTGCGATACATGTGCCAGGGAAACGGCGCCTGATCGTCGCGAACTGCGGCAGGCGCGAGGTAGAAGGCGCCCGTATCGATCCCCCAAAACACGTTCCTGACACGCCCGCTCTCGAGCGCCGTCCGCAGAACGAGAAATTGCTCATGCGCCGTCGACCCCGAGACCGAGAGCTTGGTTGCGGGCTTTCCCCACAGGGCGCGAATGTCGCGCGGCAGGAAATTCTCTGTGACCGAAGACCCAACGACGACGGTGTCTTCGGCAAAATTACGGGCGAGACCTGCGCTCTGGTAGCGCTGCATCCCGCCCCAGAGGACCGGCTTGTACAGAGTTGCGGCGCGATAGTACTGGAACGGATCAATGACGTAGTTGAACGTTGCCATCACGGCCGCCGACAATGCGAGAACCGCCAGGAAAGCGACGAGGAACTTCCGAGACCGGCCGGCCACCTCATCGTTCATGGAGACGATCCTCAATAGCGGCCCGCGCGGATGACGGCCAGGCAAGACTCAATCCGACATCGACGGATTCACGCGACGTTGCAACAGCAAGATTTCAATTCGTGCAAGCCAAGGGAACGGCTTGACCCCGCTGGCAAATTCTCACAGATGAACCTCATGCTAAACAAGATTCTCGTCACGGGCTGCGCCGGATTCATCGGCTTCCATGTCGCCAAGCGTCTTCTGACGGCGGGCTGGTCGGTCGTCGGCCTCGACAATGTCAACGACTATTACGACACCCGGATCAAGGAGGGCCGTCTCGCGATCCTCCAGCAGCAGGCCGGCTTCCGGTTCGAGCGGCTCGATCTCGCCGACAGGGCGGGCATCGCCGGCCTGCTCGAGCGGGAACGCTTCGCGCGCGTCGTCCACCTCGCAGCGCAGGCGGGCGTGCGCTACTCGCTGAGCCATCCGGACGTCTATATCGACTCCAACATCCGGGGCTTCGAGAACATCCTGGAAGGCTGCCGGCACAATGGCTGCGAGCACCTGATCTACGCCTCGTCCTCCTCGGTCTATGGCGCGAACACGAAGCTGCCCTTCAGCACCTCTGCCTCGGTCGATCATCCGATCAGCCTCTACGCCGCGACCAAGAAGGCCAACGAGCTGATGGCGCATACCTATGCGCATCTGTTCAAGCTTCCCTCGACGGGACTGCGCTTCTTCACCGTCTACGGTCCGTGGGGACGCCCGGACATGGCGATGTGGCTCTTTGCCAAGGCCATCCTCGCCGACCAGCCGATCAGGCTGTTCAACAACGGCCAGATGCGGCGCGACTTCACCTATGTCGACGATATCGTCGAAGCGATCGTCCGGCTGGTGCCGCAGGCCCCGGCCGGCAACCCGGCCTGGTCGGGCGACAGCCCCGATCCGGCGACGAGCTATGCACCCTGGCGCGTCTTCAATATCGGGAATTCCAGTCCCGTCGAACTCATGTACGTCGTCGAGCAGATCGAGCGCTCGCTCGGCAAGAAGGCCGTCAAGGAGTTCTTGCCGATGCAGCCGGGCGACGTGCCGGCGACCTATGCCGATGTCGCCGATCTCGAGGCAGCGGTCGGCTTCCGCCCTGAAACCACGATCGAGGACGGCATCGGCCGCTTCATCGCGTGGTTCAAGGAGTATCACGCGGCGTAGCTTGGCAACCGACGGGGCGGAGGGCGAAGCAGGCCGCCGCCCTTGTCATCAGTTCGGGATCGTCCCCTCCGAGTTCGCTCGATGCTGTTCAACTCCTACCCTTTTCTCTTCGTTTTCCTGCCCATCGCGCTTGCCGGCTATTTCGGGCTGGCGCGGCTCGGCCAGCGCTTCGCCGCGAGCTGGCTGGCCCTGGCCTCCCTCGGCTTCTACGCCTGGTGGGATACCCGCTTCTTGCCCGTTCTGTGCCTGTCGATCATCTGGAACTTCGGCGCAGGCTGCTTGCTGAACCATTTGGCCGAAGCACGGCAAGGCGGCCTGAAACGGTTCATACTGCTGATCGCCATCGCCGGTGACCTCGCCGCGCTGGGCTATTTCAAATACGTCAATTTCTTCATCGGGATCGCCGGAGACCTGTCAGGCATCCAGCTTGCCGCCGTCAACGTCGTCCTGCCGCTGGGCATCTCGTTCTTCACGTTCACCCAGATCGCCTTCCTCGTCGACACCGCTCAGGGCAAGGCGAGGGAATTCAACTTCATCAACTACGTCCTCTTCGTCACCTATTTCCCGCATCTGATCGCCGGCCCGATCCTGCATCACAAGCAGATGATGCCGCAATTCGCGGATTCCGCGACCTATGTCCCACGGAGCACCAATTTCGCGATCGGCGCAGCCTATTTCACCATCGGGCTGCTCAAGAAATGCCTACTCGCCGACAGCTTCGCCCCCGATGCGGCGGCGGCGTTCGCCACGGCCGGCGCAGCGACACTGGGGGCAGCCGCAGCCTGGAAAGGCGCGATCGCCTATACGCTACAGCTCTATTTCGACTTCTCCGGCTATATCGACATGGCGATCGGCCTGTCGCTCTGCTTCGGCGTGCGACTGCCCCTGAACTTCAACTCGCCCTATCGCGCCGCCAACATCATCGATTTCTGGCGGCGCTGGCACATGACACTGTCGCAGTTCCTGCGGGACTATCTCTACATCCCGCTGGGCGGAAACCGGCGCGGCACGGCACGGCGCTATGCCAACCTGATGATCACGATGCTGCTCGGCGGCCTCTGGCACGGCGCGAGCTGGACCTTCGTCATCTGGGGCGGGTTGCATGGACTCTATCTGATCATCAACCACGCGTGGCAGCATGTAAAGCCGACCTCGGCGCTTCAACACATACCGCCCGCTATCCGGATAACCGTTGCGACATTGATCACATTCCTGGCCGTGGTCGTCGCCTGGGTCTTCTTCCGCGCGCCGGACGCGACCACCGCGCTGCTGATCCTGCAGGCGATGACCGGCTTCCACGGCCTCGGCACGCTCCCCACCCGCACATTCAGCGACATCGACCTGTTTCTGATGATGACGAAGCTGCCCAGCGCCATCACGTTCTGGAACGACATCGTCTTGTATATCGGCGGGCTCGCGATCGTTTTCTTCCTGCCCAACAGTCAAGCGATCGTCGAACCGGAGCGCTACGGCAAGGATGCGGCCGGCTTGCCCCTGCTGTCCTTGCGCTGGCAACCCGGTTGGGCATGGGGGGCCGCGATGGGGCTGGCCGTCGCTTTCAGCCTGACGCTGTTCATGAGCACCAGCGAATTCCTGTATTTTCAATTCTGAAACAGCCGCATGCGCCCGCAAGCATCCGGATGTCGCCAGCCTGGTGGTTGACTTCTCCGGACCTTGGAAGCAAAGCCTCGACTTCAGATCGCTTCATTACCCGAAGTCCCGTTTCGCGGAAGTTCTCCATGGCCCAGTCCGACGCCGGCAAAAGCGAAAGCTTGACCGATCTCCTCGCTCGCATCGCCGGCAGACAATACCGGATCGGCATCATCGGCCTCGGCTATGTCGGGATTCCCTTGGCGCTGACGGCCTGCAAGGCCGGGTTCTCGGTGGTCGGCTTTGATATCGATGCCAAGCGTGTCGAGCAGATCAATCGCGGCGAGAGTTTCATCAAGCATATTCCGACCGAGGCGATTGCTGCTGCGCTGCAGCAAAATCGTTTCCGCGCGACGACGGACTTCGATCAACTGAACGACGTCGACGCGATCATCATCGCCGTGCCGACCCCACTGACCAAGCATCGCGAGCCGGATCTGAGCTATGTCGAGGCGACCGCACGAGCGATCGCGCCGCGCCTGCGCAAGGGCCATCTCGTCGTGCTGGAATCGACGACCTGGCCTGGTACGACCGACGAGATCATGCGCCCGATCTTCGAGAAGACCGGCCTGAAGAGCGGCGTCGACTTCTACCTGGCGTTCTCGCCTGAGCGCGAGGACCCCGGCAACCCGGATTTCGGCACCTCGACGATTCCGAAGGTTGTCGGCGGTGACGGCGCGGATGCGCTGGAGCTGGCCAATGCCGTCTACAGCGGGCTCGTGGTCAAGACCGTGCCGGTCTCGTCCTCGGCCACGGCCGAAGCCGTCAAGCTGACCGAAAACATCTTCCGCGCTGTCAACATCGCGCTCGTGAACGAGCTCAAGGTGATCTACGGCAAGATGGGTATCGACGTTTGGGAGGTGATCGATGCCGCCAAGACCAAGCCCTTCGGCTTCATGCCGTTCTACCCGGGCCCTGGCCTCGGCGGCCACTGCATCCCGATCGACCCGTTCTACCTGACCTGGAAGGCGCGGGAATTCGACGTCACCACCCGTTTCATCGAGCTTGCCGGCCAGATCAACACGGCGATGCCGCACTGGGTGGTCGACCGCGTTGCAGAAGCGCTCGACCGGCGGCAGGGCCGTGGCCTCAACAATGCGAAGATCCTGATCATGGGCGTCGCCTACAAGAAGAACATCGACGATATGCGCGAAAGCCCCTCGCTGCGCCTGATCGAGCTTCTGGAAGAGCGCGGAGCTAAGGCGGATTACCACGATCCGCATATCCCGGTGATCCCGCCAACCCGTGAGCATGCAAACCTCACCGGCCGCGCGTCGGTGCCCCTTTCCGCGGATGTGCTCGCCGGCTATGACGCGGTGCTGATCGCAACGGACCATGACGCGGTCGACTACAAGGCGCTCGTCGCTGCAGCCCGCCTCGTCGTCGATACGCGCAATGCCTGCGCCAAGGCTGGCTTGACCGGCGACAATATCGTCAAGGCCTGAGCCGGGACGCCTCAGGGGAAACGCCAGAGACCAACGCCATGACGTCATTCGCACTGATCGGTGCCGCCGGCTATATCGCGCCGCGCCATATGAAGGCCATCAAGGCTGTCGGCGGGGATCTCAAGGTCGCCTTCGACCCCAATGACTCCGTCGGCATCATCGACAGCCATTTCCCGCAGGCGCATTTCTTTACCGAGTTCGAGCGCTTCGACCGCCATGTCGACAAGCTGCGTCGCCGCGGTGAGCGCATCGACTATGTCAGCATTTGCTCGCCCAACTACCTGCACGACGCGCATATCCGTTTCGGTCTGCGCGCCGGCAGCGACGTGATCTGCGAGAAGCCGCTCGTTCTTAATCCCTGGAACATCGACGGGCTGATCGAGATCGAGCGCGAATCCGGCCGCAAGGTCAACACGATCCTGCAGCTACGGCTGCACCCGGCGATTCAGGCGCTCAAGGAGCGCATCGCTTCCTCCAACGAGCGCCATTCGGTCGACCTGACCTACATCACCTCGCGGGGGCGCTGGTATCACGCCTCCTGGAAAGGCGACGACGCCAAGTCCGGCGGCGTCGCGACCAATATCGGCGTCCATTTCTTCGACATGCTCGCCTATGTCTTCGGGCCGCTGCAGTCGCAGACCGCGAACCTGCGCGAGGCCGAGCGCGCCGGCGGCCTGCTCTCCTACGAGAAGGCCGATGTGCGCTGGTTCCTGTCGGTCGATTCCAATGACCTGCCGGACAGCGTGAAGGGCCAAAAGACGACCTACCGCTCGATCACGATGGACGGCGAAGAGGTCGAGTTCTCGGACGGCTTCACCGACCTTCACACCCGCAGCTATGAAGAGATTATCGCCGGCAAGGGTTATGGGCTGGAAGACGTGCGCTTCTCGATCGAGGTGGTCTCGCAATTCCGCAATGCTCCGGTGGTGACGGCCGGCGAGACGCATCCCTTCGTCGCCAAGTATCGCAAGGGTTGAGCCATGGCCGGCGCATCGCAGATGCGGGAGGATCCGCGCTTTCCCGGCGCGCTCGTCCATGAGAGCGCCTATGTCGACGAGGGTGCGGCTCTCGGCGCCGGCACCAAAATCTGGCATTTCGTGCATGTGCTGGGCCAGACCACAATCGGCCGCGACTGCGTACTCGGCCAGAACGTGATGGCAGGGCCGCGGGTCACGATCGGCGACGGCTGCAAGATCCAGAACAATGTCGCGTTGTATGATGGCGTAGAGCTTGAAAACGACGTGTTCTGCGGTCCATCCTGCGTCTTTACCAACGTCAACAATCCGCGGGCCTTCCTGAACCGCAAGTCCGAGTTCCGCCGCACGCTGGTCAAACGCGGCGCCAGCATCGGCGCCAACGCGACCATTGTCTGCGGGCACACGCTCGGCGCCTATTGCTTCATCGCCGCCGGCGCCGTGGTCGCCAAGGATGTTCCGGACTTTGCCCTGATGGCTGGCGTTCCAGCCCGCCGGATCGGCTGGATGAGCCATAATGGCGCCAAGCTCGGGGCCGACTTGGTTTGCCCGGAAACCGGGCGTCGCTACCGCGAAACAGGGCCAGACAAGCTCGAGGAGATCGTCTGATGAGCGAGCGTCCGACAATCGAGTTCATCGACCTCAAGGCCCAGCGCCGTCACATCGGGCAAGCCATGGAGGACGCGATCCTCAAGGTTGTCCGCGACGGCAACTACATTCTGGGGGAGCAGGTCGGCCAGTTCGAGAAGGGTTTGGCGGATTTCTGCGGTGCCAAGCACGCCATCGGCGTCGCCAATGGCACTGACGCGCTGATCCTCGTCCTGGAGGCTCTGGGCATCGGGCCCGGCGACGCCGTGATCTGCCCGAGCTTCACCTTCGCGGCGACCGCCGAGGTCGTGGCCTGGATGGGCGCGACGCCGGTCTTCGCCGAGATCGACGAGGCGACCTATAATCTCGATCCGAAAAGCCTTGCAGCGGCTCTGGATACTGCGCGGCAGCACAAGCTCTCGCCGCGCGCCTTGATCAGCGTTGATCTCTTCGGACAGTCCTGCGACTACGAGCCGATCGAGGCCTTCTGCCAGCAGAACGGTCTGATCCTGATCGCCGACTCGGCGCAGGGCTATGGCGCGCGCTACAAGGACCGCGTCGCCGGCGCGATCGGCGATTTCGCCACGACCAGCTTTTTCCCCGCCAAGCCGCTCGGCTGTTACGGCGACGGCGGTGCGATCCTTACGAACGACGATGCTCAGGCCGATTTGCTGCGTTCCCTGCGCTTCCACGGGAAGGGTTCCTACAAATACGACAATGTCCGCGTGGGCGTGAACTCGCGGCTCGACACCATCCAGGCGGCCGTCCTGATCGAGAAGCTCAAGGTCTATGCCGAGGAGATCGAGAAGCGGCAGGTCGTGGCCCGGCGCTATACCGCGGCACTGAAGGACGTCGTCGTGACGCCTCATGTCATGGCAGATTGCGTCTCGACCTGGGCCCAGTACACGATCCGCGTCGCCGCCGACCGCCGCGACGCCTTCCAGGCAGCGCTGAAGGCCAAGGGCGTGCCGACCACGGTCTATTACCCCAAGCCGCTGCACCAGCAGACCGCCTACAAGCACTTCCCCGTCGCCGGCAACGGCCTGCCGATCTCCGAGCGCGCCGCGCAGGAGGTCGTCGCCCTGCCGATGCACCCCTATCTCGACCAGGAGACGCAGGACTATATCATCGCGCAGGTCCGAGAGGCTCTGGCGGCGCCGACCGCCGCGGTCGCCTGAGGGGCTAGTCCGCCGCTCGCGGCCGCTCAGCTCAGGCAGGCGAGCATTGCCTCGGCCCGGTGCCTGTAGGTATGGCCCGCCATCACCGTCTCGTAGGCAGCTGTGGCGATTCGCGAGCGCTCTCCGCGGTCCTTGAAGCGGGCGATGACGGCATCAGCATTCGACAGATCCCGCTCGAGCGCGAAATAGTGCTCATCCGCCACGAGGATATCGTTGAAGCGGCCACGATAGGCGATCTGGCAGGTGCCGGTGCCGATCGCGTCGAAATGGCGGGACGAGATGGCTTTCCCGTAGGCCGGCGCTCGCGGCTCCTTCTTGAAAAAGGCCTCATTGAGTTCTTCGAAGCTGGTGTTGTAATCGTCCAGCACCTCGAACCCGATCGGCCCCTTCTGCAGCAGACGCCAGAGCACGGCCTTGACCGGGCTCGGCAGATGGCGCGCCGCGCGGCGCAGCGGGCTCTCGTTGCTGATCACGATGCCGCTGCGCTTGCTCTTGAGGTAGGCGTAGATGCGGTCGATCAATTCGTCGTTCGGCGAAATGTACCAGCTGCCGGTCTCGGTCGTGATGGTGCCGTAGCTGGTCTGCAGGAAGCGGGCCCAGTGGGCCCGGTCGAGGCGCTTGTCCTCGCCGACATCGATCGATAATCCCAGGCGCGCGCCGTTGTCGCTGAAGAAGCGCATCATGGTGTTGCGGTCGTCGTCTCCGAGATAAGGCGGGTACTTGTAGCCGCGCACGCCGATGTCGCGCTCGCGCTTTTCCGGGCCGGGGGTGAAGACGACCGGGTTCAGGGCGTGAGGCATCGAGACGATGCGGGCGCCCGACGCCGCATAGAGATAGTCGCCGGCTTCCTGCAGGAGCTGCGTCGCGACGATGTCGCAACGAGCCGTCGCGAACAGCCGAACGCGCTCGGCCGTCGAAACATACGGGAAATTGAACTCGTTCCCGACGAAAGTCGCGACCTTGGCCCGCCGGCGTTCGGCGAGAACCGGAGCCAACGGGGCGAAATAGTCGAGGGTGTCACTGTTGCAGCTATGCAGGAGGATGACCGCGTCGAACTGGTCGATCTCCTGCCGCAGTTGCTCCGGCGTCAGCGTCATGATGTTGCGAACCGAGCAATCATAGCCCAGATGCTGTTCGAAGGCGTCCCGCCAGTCGTCGTAGTAGGACACGCGATTGGGGTAGATCAGCGCCAGGATGAGTGTTCTGAGGCGGCTTTCGTTCATTCCTAGTCCTGAGTGTCGGCCGGCGGCTCTGCGGCGCACGGCATGGCCGGTGCTATCGGGCGGCCGCTACCTTGTCGACCAAGCCCAGAAGCTTGTCTTCATAGACCTCCCAGCAATAGTCGGTATCCGCTGCCGCGTGTGCCCGGGCGCGACACAGCTCGAGTGCCGGTGCGTCCAGCGCGCTGGCGACCGCTTCGGCGAGCGAGCCCGGGCGGCTGACGTTGTAGACCCAACCCATCTCATGGCTGCGCACCATGTCGGCGACGAAGGGGATGTCGTTGGTCAGGACAGCCAGCCCTGCATGCATGTATTGCGAGAGCTTGTTGGGACAAGCGAAACGATAGGACGGCAGGTCGCCCTTGTAAGGAATAATGCCGATATCGGCCTCGGCCGCCGCCGCGATCAGGTCCGCCTCGAAGACGGGCGGCAGGAAATAGACACTGCGGCCCAGGAGCTTCAGCTGTTCGGCCTGGCTTCTGAGTGCTGCGGTGACCGCATTCTCCGGCCCTCTCAGGAACAAGGTGGCGCGATCGCCATCGACAGCCAGCCATTCGCGCAGCAAATCGTCCAGCCCGCGGCCTTCGACGAAATTGCCCTGGTAGAGAAACTTGACGCGCCCCTTGGCCAATGACGCCATCTCGGTTCCGAGCGGCCTGACGCGAGCGCTCGGGCGGGGCTCGGCATTGGGAATGGCCTCGAAAGCCTCTGTCCCGAGAACCGCTGCCAGTTCTGACGCGAGCTGGGGGCTGACGGTCAAACGCAGATCCGTGTGGCTCGCAAGCTTCCGCTCGTACCAGAGCGTCGACGCCACAAAGGTCGGATGCACGAACTGCATCGCGTAGTACTCATGGGAATCGTAGACAAGCGGGCTGCCCGTCTGCTGCTTGAGCTGGACGCCGGTCTGCAGCACATACAGATCGTGGCAGAAGATGATGTCGGGCCGGACGGGATTGGTTGCGAAGTAGCGCTGCAGCGTGTGATTGACGGCCAGCGTCTGCAGCAGATACGCGACATTCGTCCGCAGCCTTCTATAAAGCGGCAAGCGAAACGCCTCGGCTGCCACCGACGCCGGTTCGCGCCCACCATGGGCGCTGCTTCCGGCCGCGCGTTGCATGGAGAAGGCCTGCCACGCCATGTCCGGCCATGGCAGCATCATGTAAGGCAGGCGGACCACCTCGTAGCCGTGCTGGGTGTTTGCCGCAGCGGCAGGTCGCTTGTCACGGGAACGCGTCGTGGAGACGACCTTGACCGTGTGGCGTTTGGCCAAACCGGCAGCCGTGTAATGGATCCGCGGGTCGAGCGAAGGCTCGTGCGGCACCAACATGAGGATGTTCAATCCACCGGCAGGGGAGGTCGCAGAAAGGGTCATTTAATCAAGATTTTGCAGCTTCTCGGCGCCGGTGCGCTGGCCTTAGCACAGCTTGATGCGAAGCTGCCAGCCCGCGGTCGGGATTATCCCGGCTCCCCGCAGCTAGTTGCTGACAAGGGCGAGCGGTTGCTGTTAAAGGCCATCGCCTATCGTCAGCAAACACCCTTGAATTGAGGATGTCGTTTCAAAATGTGCGGAATCGCGGGAGCCATCTCTCTGGCGCATAAGCCTGTGCCGAAGCTCGACCGCGCCCTGGCCACGATGAACCACCTGATCGCGCACCGCGGACCGGATGGGCACGGCTTCTGGCGCGCGCCGTCGGACGTCTGCGGTCTCGCCCATCGACGCCTTGCCATCATCGACCTGTCGCCTGCCGGCCACCAGCCGATGGTTGGAGATAGCGGTGCTGTCATCACCTTCAACGGCGAGATCTACAACTACGTCGAGCTGATGGCTGAGCTGAAGTCCGGCTGGAATTTCCGCTCGGCCTCCGACACCGAGACAGTGCTCGCCGCCTATGCGAAATGGGGCATCGACTGCCTGCAGCATCTGCGTGGCATGTTCGCCTTCGCGCTTTGGGATGGCGAGCGCTTCTTCGCAGCACGCGATCGTTTCGGCATCAAGCCCTTTTATTACGCCATCGTAGACGACGTGCTCTATTTTGCCTCCGAGATGAAGGCGCTGCTGCCGATCCTCCCGGAGGTCGCGACCGATCCGGACGCGCTCGCCGAGTACATGACCTTCCAGTACACCATCGGCGAGAATACGCTCTTCAAGCATGTCCAGACGCTTCTCCCCGGCCATGCGCTGACGGTGGAGAACGGCCAGGTCAAAGTCTTCCGCTACTGGGATGTCCATTACGAGATTGACTGGGACCACACGCCCCGCTGGTTCGGTGAGGAGATGCGGACCCGCCTGTCGGATTCGATCAAGGTGCATCTGCGCTCGGACGTGCCGGTCGGCGCCTATATCTCGGGCGGAATCGATTCGAGCCTGATCGGCATCCTCGCCAGCCGCGAGGAGGCCTCCGGCCGCATCGGCTTCCACGGCAAGTTCACCGAATTCGAGGGCTATGACGAAAGCGTCTATGCCGAGGCGGCCTGCCGGGACGGCGGCATCGACCTGCACCAGATCGACATCACGGCGAGCGACTTCCGCAACAATATCGAGAAGGTACTCTACCATCTCGACACGCCGGTCGGGGGCCCGGGCTCCTTCCCGCAGTACATGGTGTCGGAACTGGCGGCCCGCCACGTCAAGGTCGTGCTCGGCGGCCAGGGCGGCGACGAGATATTCGGTGGCTATGCCCGTTATCTGATCGCCTATCTCGAGCAGGCGCTGAAAGCGTCGATTGATGGCACCCAGCGGAACGGCAACTTCGTGGTGACGCCGGAATCGATCATTCCGCACCTGACAGTGCTGCAGGAATACAAGCCGCTGATCCGCCAGCTCTTCTCCAAGGGCCTGTTCGGGCCGCTGGACGAGCGCTATTTCCGCCTGATCGACCGCTCTGCCGATATGGAGAACGAGGTCGACTGGTCGGCGCTGGACCGGGCCGGCGTGTTCGCGCGCTTCCAGGCCATCTTCAACTCCGAGCGGAACGTGAAGAAGGAAGCCTATTTCGACTCGATGACCCATTTCGACTTCAAGTGCCTCCTCCCCGCCCTGCTCCAGGTCGAGGATCGGATGTCAATGGCACATGGGCTCGAATCGCGTGTGCCGCTGCTCGATCACTCCGTCGTCGAGTTCGCCGCGACCATCCCCGCGGACCTCAAGTTCAAGGGCGGCCAGATGAAGCACTTCATCAAGTCGACCTTCTCCGGCGACCTGCCGCAGGAACTGGCGCAACGCCGCGACAAGATGGGCTTTCCGGTGCCGCTCAAGGAATGGTTCTCCGGCGAGCTCAAGGACATGGTTGCCGACATCTTCTCGACGCAGAAGACTCGCCATCGCGAGTTCTTCAACTCGGACGCCATCCTCGCCAATTTCGACAAGGCCGAGCGCTTCTCGCGCAAGACCTGGGGGCTGCTCAGCCTCGAGCTCTGGCAACAGATCTTCCACGACCGCGCCGCGTCCTACAAGCGCATGCTCGACGAGGTCGAGCCCGCCCAAGTCGCGGCCCAGTAACCCCAGCATTCACAGGAACCAGACGATGAAGGTCTTCATTACGGGCGGCTCCGGCCAGGTCGGCTCGACGGCGGCGGACATGTTCCTGGCGCGGGGCGACACCGTGATGTCGCTCGAGAATTTCTCGACTGGCCGGCGTGACAACCTGCTGGACCAGGAACGCCTGACCCAGGTCGAGGGTTCGATCACCGACTGGAAGCTGGTCGACCAGCTCTTCTCCGACTTCAGGCCCGACGTGGTCGTCCACACCGCCGCCTCCTACAAGGACCCGGAGGACTGGGAGACCGACGCGCTCGTCAACGCGGTCGGCGGCGCCAACATCGCCAAGGCCTGCAAGCTGCATAAGGTCGGGCGGCTGATCTATTTCCAGACCGCGCTGTGCTACGGCACCAAGCCGCTGCAGCAGCCGATCACGCTCGACCACCCGATCAACCCGGTCAATTCGAGCTACGCCATCTCCAAGACGGCCGGCGAGCACTATGTGCAGTTCTCCGGCATCGACTGGGTGACCTTCCGCCTCGCCAACGTCATCGGCCCGCGCAACGTTTCCGGCCCGCTGCCGATCTTCTACGGCCGTCTGGCCGAGGGGAAAAAATGCTTCGTCACCCCGGCGCGGCGCGACTTTTGCTATGCGGGCGACCTTGCCCGCGTCGTGGTCCAGGCCGCTGACGGCAGGGGCAACGGGACCTATCACTTCTCGTCCGGCAAGGACGTGGCAATCAAGGAACTGTACGACGCGGTCGTAAAGGCGATGAAGCTCAATGACTACCCCGAACCGGAGGTGAAGCCGCTCGGGCCGGATGACGCCGCCTCGATCCTGCTCGATCCCTCGAGAACCTTTGCCGACTTCGGCGACATCGAGTTCACGCCGCTCGAAGAGATTGCGCGCCTCTCGGTCGAGCGCTGGGAGAGGGAAGGTGTCGTCGGAGGCTACACCCATCTGAAGGAAGCGCGCGCCGACATCAAGACGCCGGCCAAGGGCTGAGGCGAGCGATGCGTATCCTCATCACCGGCGGGGCAGGCTGTCTCGGCTCGAACCTGACCGAGCGTTACCTCGAGGCCGGCCACCAGGTGCTGGTGCTCGACAATTTCGCAACGGGCCATCAAGGCTCGCTGCCGGAGGCGCATCCGGGGTTGAGCGTCGTCGAGGGCAAGGTCCAGGACCGTGCGCTAGTCGATAATCTGTTCGCAGAATTTCGGCCGAGCCACGTCATCCATTCGGCCGCGGCCTACAAGGACCCCGACGACTGGCTCGAGGATACGCGCACCAATGTCGAGGGTACGATCCAGGTCGTCGAGGCGGCGAAGGCGGCCGGCGTCCGGCGCTTCGTGAACTTCCATACAGCGCTCGGCTATGGCCGGCCGGAAATCGTGCCGATCCCGGCGGATGCCCCGGCGCGCCCCTTCACCAGCTACGGCATCTCCAAGCAGGCTGGCGAGAATTACCTCGCCATGTCGGGCCTGCCCTTCGTCTCATTGCGGCTCGCCAACGTCACCGGCCCGCGCCTGGCCATCGGCCCAATCCCGACCTTCTACACCCGCCTGAAGGCCGGCAAGGGCTGCTTCTGCTCCAAGACCGTGCGCGACTTCGTCGACATGGACGATTTCTTCTCGGTCATGGACGCGGTGATGGCGGATGGTGCGCCGACCGGCGTGTTCAACGTCTCGACCGGAACCGGCCATACGATCAAGGAGATCTTCGACATCGTCGTCGACCATCTCGGCATCACGCTCTCGGAGCCGGTGCCGGAGGTGGAACCCGGGGCGGACGACGTGCCCGCCGTCGTGCTCGACCCTTCGACGACCATCGAGACCTTCGGCTGGCGGCCGCGCTACTCCTTCGAGCAGACGATCCGGCGCATGCTCGACTGGTACGACGCCCACGGCGTCACGGCGATCTACAGCCACCTCAAGGCCCCGCCCACGAAGGCATGACCGCCGTTAAGGCCTCGCGCCGATCCATTCTCTTCTCTCTTCCGGACGGACTTACCCATGACCGATAGCTTCGCTGGCAAGAACGTGCTGGTCGTCGGCGGCGCCGGCTTCGTCGGCTCAAACCTGGTGAAGCAGATCCTGCGGGAGAACCCGCGGAAGCTCACCATCGTCGATAATTTCCTGTCAGCCGACCCGGTCAACGTTCCGGACGATCCGGTCGTGAAGCTGATCTCGGGCCCGATCACCAACGAGCGCATCCTCGCGGGCCTCGATGATGACCTCGACTATGCCTATCACCTCGCCTGCTTCCACGGGAACCAGTCGTCGATCCACGATCCGCTGATGGATCACGAGAACAATACACTGACCACGCTGAAGCTGTTCGAGCGCCTGAAGGACATCAAGTCGCTCCAGAAGGTCGTCTATTCGGCAGCCGGCTGCGCCGTCGCGGCCAAGACCTTCGACGGCGCCACGGCGACCACCGAGGATGCGCCCGTCTCGCTGTTCCACGACAGCCCGTATTCGATCTCGAAGCTGATCGGCGAGATGTATGGCAATTACTATTTCACGCGCTACGGTCTGCCTTTCGTCAAGGCGCGCTTCCAGAACGTCTATGGGCCGGGCGAAATCCTGGGGGCCGGACGTTGGCGCGGCACGCCGGCGACGGTCTGGCGCAACGTGACGCCGACCTTCATCTGGAAGTCGCTGCATGGCGAGGCCCTGCCCGTCGAGAACGGCGGCATCGCCACCCGCGACTTCATTTTCGTCCAGGACATGGCGCGCGGCCTGATGGCTTGCGGCCTGAAGGGCGAGCCGGGGGAGATCTACAATCTCGGTTCCGGTGCCGAGATCTCGATCCGCGAGCTCGCCGAGCGCATCAACACAGCGACGGGGAATGCGACGCCGATCGCCCTGACGCCGGCGCGCGACTGGGACCGCTCGGGCCAGCGCTTCGCGGCGACCGACAAGGCCCGCGAAAAGCTCGGCTTTGTCGCGGAGGTTTCGCATGAGGAGGGGATCAGGCGTACGGTCCAGTGGACGATGGCGAACCGCTCCACCGTCCTGCGCTGCATGACGCAGCACGTTCATTTCGTGCCTGAAGTGAAGAAATATACCGAGTGAGGCTCCCGGACTGACACGATCAGCGCCCACTCGATTGCGGTTGGACGGGTTAGCCTAGCTGGTCACAAGCCAATTTGGCGCAGGGCATCGTCGGCGCTCCAAATATAGCCCATAGAGCATCTGCTCCCGACGGCCCCTGACGCGCACGGAAGAGGCCGCCTCCATTTACCGCACGCGGCAAGCGCCTTGACAGACCTCTGTCAAGACCTGAAATGGCAGCCGGAATTTGCTGCTGCTCGCTCTTTCATCCACCGGCATCGCCAGGACTGTAAGCTCCCTTCATGTCGCTCCCCAAAGTCACACCATTCGTCGCGCGGAATTTCCGGCTCATGGGGGACGGCACCAAGCTGGCGCCCAATGTCGGTCTGGTGCTGGCGTTGATCGCGGCCGGCCTAGTCTACAATCTGGTATTGTTGCCAAATGCACCCTCGGGCTATCCGGCCCTGACAATGAATCACGAGATCTATGCGTCTATCACAAAGGCGCTGGCCGATGGCTGGTACCGACTGCTTCTGCCGTTCGAATATGAGGTAGGGCGATTTTATTGGTGCCCCAGCGTTATATTCTTGGTTTATTGGGCCGAACGCCTGTTCGGAGGAGCCGGTTCCTTCGCGATATTTTTCTCATTATTTGTCACTTCTGTATATTTCTGTAGTTTTAACATAACAAAGTCGAGGTATTTTGCTGGGATCGTGACGTTTTTGTTCTCTTTTGGAACGCAGCTCGATTATCTCTTTACGTTCGGAAACTTAATCGCTTTGTACCTTGTTTTGACCTATGTGGTGATCAATTTCTATTTCCTGATCAGATACCTGAGCACAGCGGACGACGATTGGCGGGCGCTCGCTTTTTTCGCGGTCAGTATGGTTCTTGTCGCCTTATCGAACGAGATGTGGCTGAACTATGCTACCGGACTGTTTTGCGCGTTGGTCTTTGGCATTTTTTGGTCAAGGCGGCATCGAGTTCATGACCTGTCGCGGCGGTGCAAATTCGCGGCAGCAACCCTGCTCATGGTCCTTATCGCGTACCTTACTATCCGCATTCGCGTTGCAAGTCAGTACGTGCAGCCTGGGGCGGAAGAAGAATTGATTATTACCTATCATCACTTGTCTCTTTTTATAGACGACGTTATTACGAATTTCTTTACACTTCTATATATGTCATTGAGTAACTATCTGCCATCATTCTTGAGTGGATCAAATTCTCTTGTTTCGCTGCAACCCGCAGATATTGTTGCATCTCAGCATGGATACCATGCCCAATACGAAAACCTGATCGTAATGAACCATCTGTACATGTGGCGATTCCATGCCGGTGTACTAGTTGCGCTGTTTTTTGTGGCGTTGATCTGGATGCTGCGCCGTAGCTGGCAAACGAAGGACATTGCTCCGGCAGTCGTCGTCGCGTTGGCCCTGATGGTCGTCGGCGGCTTCTCGACGCATCTGTCGATCAAGATGCGTCCTTATAACTCGACGCCCAACCTACCCTACAAAGTGATCATGAGTGTTAGTGCATGGACAGCGCTCATCGGCTATATGGCGTGGCAGATCGCGGAACTGAAAACTGAACGGGCTCGCAGGTGGATCGCGATCGGGGTTTGCGTCGTCGCCTTGTCCGCGGCGATCACGCGGCCGGGGATGCATGCGGCCTTCCTGGCGCAGACAGGGTTGGCAGGTTTCGCTGATCCGATGCCGAAGCTCAAGCGACTGCTGCATCTGTCGGGAACATGACGTGTTCGATATGCACCCCTGGGTGATGGCGATATGAGTTCGTGTTTGAAATTGGCGCGCAAGCATCTCCATCATGGTCTTGTCTGAGGGCTGCATTTGCGGATTCTTGTGCTCTGTTATGAATATCCGCCTGTAGGCGGAGGCGGCGGCCGCATTGCCGCGGTTGTTTCGGAGGGGCTGGCGGCGCGGGGCCATACCGTTCGCGTCGTTACATCGCACACGGGTGCGCTGCCCCACGAGGAAACAAGCACGAGGGGCGTATCGCTGCGGCGCGCCTTTGCGGGCAGGCTGCGGCAGGATCGTTGCACCGTCCCAGAGATGGCTGCCTATGTTGCGAGCCACAGCTTCATCGTCTCTGCGGAAATCGCCCGTTTCAAACCGGATGTCATCCATTCGCATTTTGCCGTGCCCACGGGCGCGGTCGCCTGGCTGACGACTCGATTGCGGCCGGTGCCTTACGTGATCACCGCCCATCTGGCCGATGTTCCCGGTGCGATGCCAGAACAGACCGAACTGCTGTTTCGCTTCGCGAAGCCTATGACGAGACCGATCTGGCGCGGGGCCGCAGCTTCGTCCGCGGTCGCGCCCCATCTCGTCGAGCTGGCTGACAAGGCCTACGGACAGCGCCCAGTGGTCATTCGCAACGGCATCGATATGAGCGATGCTGCGCGCGCGCCGTCGCCCGTCGACGGGCCGGTGCGCGTGCTCTGGTGCGGGCGAATGCAGGCCCAGAAGAATCTCGCTCCGGTTCTGCTCGGCCTTGGTGCACTGGCCGACCTACCCTGGACGCTCGATCTGATTGGCGACGGCCCTCTGCGAGCAGAAGTCGAGGAGAGCATCCGCAAGGCCGGCCTTACCGAAAAGGCGCGGATCCATGGCTGGCTGCCGGCCGAGCGCGTTCGAGACATTTTCAGGCAGTCGCACGTCCTGTTCATGCCCTCGCTGAGCGAGGGTCTCTCGCTGGTGACCATCGAGGCCTTGCGTGATGCATTGGCCATTGTCGGCAGCCGCATTCCCGGGATCGACGATGTGGTGGTCGACGGGGAGAACGGCATCTTGTGCAATCCCCAAGACCCGGCGACCTACGCGAGGGCGCTGGCCGATCTTATCGGAAGTCCGGACCGTCTGGACGCCATGCGGCGCACGGCTCTGGCCAGGGCCCCGCTCTACGATGCCGAGCGGATGATCGACGCCTATGAGGAGCTGTTGTCTCGAGCGGCAGGCGGGTCCAAGTGAACTGGGTAAGCGCACGCGTCATCCGCGGAAATCGAGGTGACATCGCCAGCCGCTATAGCATTCTCAGCCATGCGAGCGAGAATGGCTCTGCTGTCAGCGCTGTTTTTGCAGAGAACAGTCTGCACGTGCCTACCGAGCTCGGAGGGAAGCTGGTCCCATATGGTCCACTGTACAATTTCTGGCCGGGCTGGCAGGGTTTGCGGGCCCTGCGAAACGCCCGGGCGGTGATTTGGACTGGCGGCCTTGATCTCCAGGACGATTCGAGCCTGATCAAGCTCATCCACACCTGGTTTGTCTTTCTCAGCTATCGGTTGCTCGGCCTCAAGATCCTGCTCGCGAACCAGGGCGCTGGTCCGTTGTCGACCGGTGCCGGTCGCTGGCTCGCCAAGCAGGTGTTGCGACAGGTCAGCGTCGCTCTTGTTCGTGACAAGGGCAGTTACGAACTGTTGCGAGCGTTGATGGACGAAAGGCGCCTGATGCTAGGCGCAGACGGCATCTTCCTTGCCGAGCCTTGGCATTCCCTTGCGATCGGGGATAGGCGCGCGCGCCAGGGCGGCCGGCCCGTCATCGGCCTGAACCTGCGTCTCTGGTTTCATTTCAGCAATAGCTGGATACCCTACCAATTCGCGCGCCGTCGCTATATGGAGCGCGCACGTGAGCCGATGGCCCGCGTGGTGGCCGCCGCGTCCTCGACGATTGCCGCTCTGCGCGAGCGTCACGACGCGCGGATCGTGCTGTTCTCGATGTACGAGCCGGATGTCGAAAACTGGGAAGACGATCGTTGGCTTCTTGATCAGGTGAAGGCCAATTTTGCGGGGGATGGAGACGTGCAACTAGCCGGCGGAAATCCGAGCCATGTCGAACTCTGCCGGCAATTTTCGGAGCTCGATCTGATGATCGGCATGCGCCTGCACTCGACGCTGCTCGCCTTGAGGGCAGGCGTCCCGGCGATTCATCTCGCCTATACGCTCAAGGGGCACGATATCTATTCCGACCTCGGCCTGTCGGATTGGGTAGTTCCGATCGAGGGAATTCTCGAAGGGCAGCAGACCCTGGTCGACCTTGCCTCCCGTGTCCTCGGCGACCCGGCGAGCGGATCGCGGGTCCGGGATGCCGTGGCCAAGATCGTGGATACCAACGGCGCGGCCTTGACCGCGGCCATGCGTCGAGTCGAGCAAAGCTAGGGGCATGTGCGGCATAGCGGGATATTACGGGCGCTTCGAATCCGAACGTCTGCGGCGCATGACTCAGGCGATCGCGCACCGGGGCCCGGATGGCGAAGGCCATGATTGGCGCCCTGGTCTGCAGGAAGGCGAAGCTGTCGGCATTGGTCACAGGCGCCTCGCCATCATCGATCTCGCCGGCGGGATCCAGCCGATGTGGAGCGAAGATGCCCGGATCGGCATCACCTTCAATGGCGAGATTTACAACTACCGGGAGCTGAAGGCGGAGCTGATCGCGGAAGGCGGTCGCTTCCGCACCAATTCCGACACCGAAGTCATTCTCGAAGGCTGGCGGCTGCGCGGCGAGGAGATCTTCGAAGCGCTCTCGGGCATGTTTGCGTTCGGCATCTGGGACGGACGCACCAATGAATGGATTCTCTGCCGCGATCGAGCCGGCATCAAACCGCTTTATTATGCGCAGCCGGCGTCTAGAGTCCTGGCCTTTGCCTCCGAGGTGAAGCCGCTCCTGCCGCTCGTCGGCGGGGTACGCCCAAACCGGCAGGCGATGTATGAATTCCTGCTCTACAGCTGGATCCCGGGTCCCCAGACCTTGTTTGATGGCGTTTTGAGCCTACCCCCCGGCACCTGGCTGCGCTGGCGGCCAGATGCACCGATGCCGAAGCCGTTGCCCTACGTGACCGGACGGGACACTGTTTCGGTGCCTGCCACCTTTGCTGAGGCGGCGGCGGAGTTGCGCGGCCTGCTTGATGCCGCGGTCAAGTCTCATCTTGTCGCCGACGTGCCGGTCGGCATCAACCTCTCAGGTGGCCTTGATTCCAGCGCCGTCCTCGCGAGCATGATCCGGGAGGTCGATCCCGGAGCAATCGACGCGTTCACGATCGGCTTTGGCTTGCCTGACGATGAACTGCCGTTCGCGCGGACCGTTGCCGAGCACGCCGGCGTGCGACACCACACCGCCTTGGCGTCACCGTCACGCATCGAGGAAGACTTCTCGCGCATCATTCGGACGCTGGAGGAGCCGATCGGGCACCCGGTGCTGCAGACGACGTTCGAGGTCGCCAGGCTCGCCCGAAGCCACGTCAAGGTGACAATGATCGGCGAGGGAGCCGACGAGCTCTTTCTGGGCTACCCTCAGTTCAAGCTCATGGTGCCGCCATACAGCTTCGCACCACGCCGGCTGCAGCAGCAGACGTTCATGGCGGTGGCATGCCTGATGCCGACGGCCCGGCAGCTCTCCGGCCTGCTGAACCCCGACCTCCTCGACCATGATGCGTTCCAGGCAGCCTCGCATCGCTTCGACGGTTATTTCTCCGATCCAGGTGGCCCCCAAGGCGTTGCCGCATTCGAATTTGACTATCCCTTGGTCTCAAACCAGCTCATGCGCATCGACAAATTGACGATGGCGCACAGCCTCGAGGCGCGTGTTCCGTTCCTCGACAATCGGCTTGCGGCCTGGTCGAAGCGCTTGCCGACAGCCTGGAAGCGTTCGTCCAACGCAACCAAGATCATTCTGCGCGAGGCTGTCGCCGATCGCCTGCCGGGCTCGATCGTTCATCGGCCGAAGACCGGGCGCCGCGGCACGCAGGCGCTCCTGCCGTACCTGAACTCGGTGGTGATGCAAGGTCCTCTCGCGGACCATGTCGCTCCAAGGACGGTTGCCAGGCGTGGCCTGCTTAGATCCGATATGGTGCAGGCCTATCTGGCGGCGCAATCGGACTTTGCGATCAGGCTCCATCCGATCGAGAGCCGCCGGCGCGCCAAGTTCCGTTATGCGCTCGCCGTGCTCGAGCAATGGTCGCGCGAGTTTCTGGACTCGCCATTTCCCTGAGCTTCCCTATTCAATCGCCCTGCCGCGTCGTCCTCGACGCCAGCCTGTGAGACATACGATGCCGCCACTCTATGGCCCAGACGTTCGTGAAAAGCTACGTGAACGCCTGCTGACGCTCTATCGGCAGGCATTCGGCGGTGTCGCTGCCCACGAGCAGCATCTCCAGCAGATGGCGATCGACGGCGCGGACGAGTCACGATCTGTGGAGCAGCTCGAGCGCCTCCAGCAGATGACCGGCCAGACTTTGGCCGGCGCCAAGATGCTGGAAGTGGGCGCCGGAACAGGCCTCACTGTCGCGATCGCGCGCAGGTTCATGGACGTCGAAGCCTATGGAATCGAGCCGGGCGAGGCGGAATATGACGGCACCCTGGCCGTCGCGAAGGATGTCCTGCGCAACGCCGGGCTTGATCCCGAGTTCATTCGCCACGGCTTCGGCGAAGCGATCCCTTTCCCTGACGAAACGTTCGACATCGTCTTCTCGACCAACGTCCTGGAGCATGTGGCCGACCCGGCGCAGGTCGTGAGCGAGATCGTCAGGGTTCTCAAGCCCGGCGGCTCCGCCCAGATCATCGTTCCGAACTACGGGTCTTGGTGGGAAGGGCATTACGGCTTGCCCTGGTTCCCGCACATGCCAGCTTGGCTCGGCAAGATCTATGTGCGGCTTTTCGGGCGCGATGCGCAGTTCATCGATACGCTGCAGCTGGTCTCGCGTGGGAAGCTCGAACGCTGGCTTCGTCCGCACAGCGATCGGGTGGAGGTTCTCGATTGGGGCGTCGCACTATGGGAGCAGCGGGTACGGAGCCTGAACTTTTCCGAATATTCTGCCCTGGCGCGCCTCAAGGGCATTCTGCGCGCGATGCACACGCTTGGTGTCATTCCGCTCCTAGTCTGGCTCGGAAAAGCGCTCCATTGGGAGACGCCGCTCGTCCTGACCTTCCGGAAGCGCGCCTAGGCGGATAACGGCTGGGCTAAACGCCGAGCCGAGCGTCAGCCTATTTCGCCAACGGCTCCGAGACGAGGGCGCGGTTCAGAAGCATGGCCAGACCAGCGATCAAGCTCGTACCGACGATAATTGCTCGCACCAGCAGCGAAAAGACGATGGCCTTCTCCGATGTCGTCCCCGCCGCTGTGAGCAGATAGACGAAGCTCACCTCTTGAAGCCCAATGCCATTCAGGCTGATCGGCAGCATGGTCGCTATTGTCACAAGGCAGATGATGCTGGTGAGCGTCAGGAAGCTCACATTCATATCGAGCAGATTCGAGAGCAGCCACTGGGCGACGATCGATGAGCCAATATTGCAAAGCGTCAGCAGGCCGACTGCCAATAGCAAACCCCGATCCGAAAGGAGTTGGCGGATGGGGGCGAGAAACGATGTCAGGAACTCCGGCAACTCACGCCTGGTCAGAGCTCGGCCAGCCAGCACAGCAATGACGGCCGCAGCAAGGACCAGCAGAAAGATGGTGAGGAATGGGCCCTTATTTTCCAGCGCCCACCCTGCGATCAGTCCCGCTGACGAGCCGGCAAGGATCACCGCTACCGCGAGAGTATTCAGAAGCCGGTCAAAGAAAATGGCGCCTGTGGCTCTCGTGAGCTCGATGTGAGCGGAACGCAGCTTCGCAATACGCACCACATCGCCGCCGACGGTGCCCGGGAGGAACGTGGACCAGAAGAAGCCCGCGAAGGTAGAGACGATGGCCAGCCGCCAGGGCCTGGGCTTGTGAAGCAGGCAAGCGAGACGAAGCCCCGAGAAGATTTGTGAGGTGCTGAAGACGAACGTCACCAGCACCAGTCCCTGAACACCAATGCGGTGGATGGCCGTCCAGGTGCGTGCGTCGAGAGCGCTTGCGAGCCAGAGCAGCAAGAGCACCGACACAGCAAACTGCGTGAAAAGGCCAGCCCGCGAGGAGAAAAATCGCTGCAGCCTGCCGGCAGCATTTCTCAAAATGCGATAGCTCCCGACAAGCCAATGCTCATGCATGACGTCATCTGTCTGTTTCATGGGGTGTCGAGCGGCTGGCGCAGGACGACGTTGACGGTTTGCGCGAACAAGCCCTCGCGATCCAGCTTGTCGATCAGCTTTGCTGTGCCAAAGAGAAGTTGAGCCGGAGCCGCAGCCAAACGGGGTATGCGCCGATGCCACAGTACCGAGGTGGATACCATCGAGACGGCGTGCAGAAGCATATGCGCAATACCGCCGCTCGTCCGCAATTCAGCGATCTCGAAGCCGGCCGTCGTTGCCATCGCGATCACGCCGTGGCGTGTGAAGCGAAAATAGTCGTGCGGCGCTCCATGCAGATAGTAGATGAATGGCACGGAAAGGATGATATGTCCGCCGGGCCGCATGATCCGTTTGAGTTCCGCAAAAGCGAGCCACGGCTCGGGAATATGCTCGAGGACGGAGCAGCAGAAGACTGTATCGACGCTGCCATCGTCGATCGGCAAACCGCCGCGAAGGTCGCCCTGAAAGCTCAGGTCGGGATGCGTGGGCTCGTAGTCCATCGACATGTATTCATCAGCGCGAGCCTGGAGCAGCGAGCGCCATGCCATCCGGCCGGCGCCTGCGTCCAACACGCGCCCCCGCGTGTAGCGCTCGATGAGAGGTACCAGTTCGCGCCTGATCGACAGGTGGTCGACGGCGATATCCCAGAACACGTCACTGCCAATGGTTTCAGCACAGGCTCGATTCCACCCGCTCTTTATTCCCATTTTATCACTCGCTCACTGCTTGCGGGTGCCCGGCCGCAGCGTGTGGCTGATCTGCCTGGCGGTCGAGAGAGCGGCATCGATCCTTCGCGAGACTCCGATGCAACGGGGCGTACAGCCGTCTACTCGCATGGCGGTCGTTTCATCACTTGAGCGTGTATCCGGACGCGGCGAGCTTGTCGCCGCGATAGGCCCAGCCCAGCGCATATCCGTCATAAGCCGCCACGAAGTCCGGCTCGATGGCCGGCTTCTTGTAGGCATTCTGGATGAGCATAAGCCGGTTATGTGCGATGAAGGTCTTGGCGTCGAAGACGGGTTCGCCGAATGCCTTGAGCTGGATCGTGCTGGGGCCGGGCAGCCAGCGGCCTGAAATCATCACCTGCAACGTGACCTCGTTGCAGGGCGTTCCGGCGAAGCGGGTATCGCCCGTCAGGCAGGCGCGCTCGATCTCCTTGCCGAGTCGCATGATCTCCTCGCCCCATCCCATCCATGATGCGTTCAGCCGTCCGCTCTCGGCCTCCCTTGCGTCGCCATAGGTGATCCAGAACGGGCGATAAGCCGCGAAAAGCGGCCTGAACGGCGCCAGTCCCACAACCAGGCCAGCGAGAACGATACAACCGACGCCCAGCTGCGCCGCATGGGGCCACTCGGCCCGCAAGAAACCGCGGACGCCCAGAACGATGATCGAACTGGCCAGCAGGAGCAGCCAAACGTTGAAATAGCGGTGGGCGAAAGGAATGCCGACCATGGCGATAGCGACGGGAAGAGCGACGCTGATCACGATGAGGAACGTCACCGACCAGTTGACGAAGGGTTCAGGCCGAGCGCCAGGCAAGGCCTTCTTTCGCGTTGCGAAGCAGGCCACCACGATGGCCAGGGCGAGCACGAGCCAAAGCGCCGTTGGAATCGCCACGACGAGCACGGCCAAGGCATGGGCTGCGGCGGCGAGCGCGTGCCCAATGGCGGTACTCGAATCAAAATGTAGCGTTGTCTCGCCGAAGGCCTGCACCAACGCCGACGATGGCAGGCGGCTCGGATGATAGGGCGCCCAATAGGCGTGAATATGATTGACCGCAATG
Organism: Allobosea sp. TND4EK4; assembly: GCF_900156025.1. Lineage (GTDB taxonomy): Bacteria > Pseudomonadota > Alphaproteobacteria > Rhizobiales > Beijerinckiaceae > Allobosea. The sequence continues at coordinate 1,650 of NZ_FTMO01000020.1, read as the reverse complement.
GCGCCGCCTACGAAGAGCAGCACGAGCAGCCCCGCCGGCAGCGCAAATGGAGCGTCCCGCCGCGCGATGGACCAGTTCTTGAACCGTGCGACGAGCGGGGGAGCCACCGCGGCCGCGATCACCGAGGCGAAGATGATCAGCAAGCCGGCGCCAATGGCGATCGTGACGCGATAAGTACTGCCAACCGCCAGCCCCACGGTGCTGTTCGGCAGCTTTGCGACGGGCAGCATTAGACTGATGAGAAACCAGGACCAGGAAGACATTGCGTCGACGCTGCTGGCGAAGAGCCCGGCCGGGCGCGCCGAAGGCGCGAGCAAAGCAAAGAGCAGACGTGACAAGAGGCTGATGCAGAGCGGGACGGCGAGCGCCCAGAGGGCTGTCCAGGCCGCGTGCCTCACGCGTTTGCGCAAGTCGACGACCGCAAGTGCTTTCCAGACGGGCCAGACCACCAGCAGCAGGATCAAGACGGGGCCGACGAGCGATTTCTCCTGGGCGGCAAGGGAGGCCGAGGCAACAGCGCCCAAGAAAAGGCGCTCTCTATTCTCCTGGATGGCGCGCAGCGCCAGGATCACGGCAAGCACGGCCAGTGACATGGACAGCAGGTCGTAATTCAACGTTTTGGCGGCAAGCTGACTTGTCGGAATGAGCGCAAGGCCCGCGAAAACGAGGACCAGATTGATGGCGTTGCGGCGCACATTTGCCAGGCACAGGATGTTGAACGCGATGACCAGGAAGATCGCGTTGGCTAGCATCCACCAAAACGCCTTCAGCAGCATGAGGATCGTGTCGCGCTCGGCGCCGAGCGCGTTGAGAAACAACGCAATCGGCAACTGAACCACCGCGCCGGTGCCATAGAGGCCGATCACGATAGCCGACGAGAGGCGGTTGGCCGGATCTAGCAACCACAGCGACATGCCCCATTCGTCCATGGTCATGAACTGCGTGGTTTCTGCGGCGGTCAAAATGAGCACCGGCGCTGCCAGTAGCAGCGCTATCGCAACGCTTCGGCGCGGCCATTCCAGGCGCCTGCCCAGTTGCGCCAAGCCGGCCATGACTAGCAGGATAGCCACAAGTTCGATCAGATTGAGTTCGAAAGGGAGAGATGCGTGCGTCGCAAGGCGCAGCATGGGGCAAATCCTCTACAGGCGTGCTCCATGCCAGAGACGCTCAAGTGTCAGTTTTTTACTTTGGCAGCCGCATATCAGGTCTGGGCAGTCACGCCTAGCCCAAGGCCTGTTGCAAAGTATGCCGGCTGCGCTCCGCTAGCCGTTTACGACGCTCGGTAAAGTCGCCGGCGAGCCTGCCGCGCCGGGCTGCATGTCGCGTCGGATCAATCCTGACTTCCCGGCCGAAGGAAGTGCCCCTTCCTTCATTGCCAAGTGTATGCGGCCACCTCTATATCGAGGCGCAAAATCGGCGCAAACGGAGAAATTTTCTGTGCTTGAGGACGTTCCGAAAATTTCGGAGGCCGTGAATCTTTCCGTAGTCGTACCGATCTTCGAGGAAGAGGAGAGCATCCCGCTTCTGATCGACATGCTCGTCGGCGAGCTAGACAATGTTCGTCGTCAGAACATTCGGCACAACTCGCGGCGTAGATTAGCGGAGTGCGGGCCTCGTCTGGGGGTTGATGTTAGGCGGCGAGCTTGCGGT
>NZ_FTMO01000047.1 GCF_900156025.1 Allobosea sp. TND4EK4 | reverse complement strand
GCCAAAAACGTTGACGCGGGGTGGAGCAGCCCGGTAGCTCGTCAGGCTCATAACCTGAAGGTCGTCAGTTCAAATCTGGCCCCCGCAACCACTGATGCAGACACTCCCGCGAGCCCAGCTCCGGGAGTGTTTGTTTTTGGAGCCTTCCCAAGGGCTTGCCGCTCCGTCCACTCCAGGATGGTCGCCAACTCTCCATGCAGCATCGCATAGACCTCGCCGCGCGCCGGGCCCGGCGTCAGCACGATCTTCTCGATCAGTATGCGAAGGGCCTCAGCGGCCTCGGCTCGCTCTTCTGACTGGTTCAGGGCTTCCGCCAGGGCTTCGATCTTTTGCGCGTAGATCGCCGCTGCGTTCGGCAGCAGGTCCGGCTTGTCCGCAGGCGCATCCGCGAGCAGGGCGGTCAGCTCCTGCTTGCGCGCTTCGAGCCCAGTCATCTTCGCCTTCATCGAAGGGTGATACATGCCATCGGCAATGGCCTCGACGATCTGTCCGATCTGCTTCTCCACCTTGCCGATCTCGACGCGCCAGGCGTCGCCATTGGCGCGCCGCTCGCGGTTCACCCTGTTGGTCTCCAGAGCATAGGCCCGCATCGCCTCCTCGACGACCTCCGGCGCCAGCATCCGGTCCTTCAGCCCGGCCACGACACGGGCCTCCAGGTCGATGCGCGGAATCGTACGGCTGTTGTCACAGGTCCCCTTGCCGACATGGTTCGAGCAGGCAAAGCGATCGGCGCCACGGAGGGCGTACGGGCCGCCGCAGCAGCCGCAGGCGATCAGGCCAGAGAGCAGCGATCGTGGCCGCCTCGCGCCATTGAGACGGTTCTGCCGGTGATGTTTCCGCACGCCCTCAGTGACCTTCGCAAACTTCTCGGCGATCTCGCTTTGGCGCGCTCGAGCTGCATGCCAGAGTTCGCCATCGACGATACGGAGCTCGGGGACGTCCTTCACGATCCAGTCCGTCTCCGGGTTCAGACGAGAGACACGCTTGCCGGTCTTGGGATCCTTGACATAGCGCAGCCGGTTCCAGATCAGCCGGCCGGCATAGAGCTCGTTGTTGACGATGCCGGTGCCGCGCTTCACATGGCCGCGAATCGTGGTGTCGCCCCAGGGCTTGCCGCCGGGACCGGAAATCCCCTCATCGTTCAGCGAGCGCGCGATCGTGCGCGGGGCGACGCCAGCAACGAACATCCGGAAAATGCGGCGTACGATCTCCGCCTCGCGCTCGTCAATCTTGCGGTGGCCTCGGACCGGTTCGCCGCGGCCATCGACCTGCTTCACCACCTTGTAGCCGAAGCAGAGCCCGCCGCCCGATTTGCCACCCTCGACACGCCCGCTCATGCCGCGCCGGGTCTTCTCGGCGAGATCCTTGAGGAAGAGTGCGTTCATCGTGCCTTTGAGCCCGACATGCAGCTCGCTGATCTCGCCCTCGGCCAGCGTGACGATCGGCACACGGGCAAACTTAAGGTGCTTGTAGAAGGTCGCCACGTCGGCCTGGTCGCGCGAAATGCGATCAAGCGCCTCTGCCAGCACGCGATCGAACACACCGGACTGGGCGTCCCGCAGCAGCATCTGGATGCCGGGCCGCAGGATCATGCTGGCGCCTGAAACCCCTGCGTCCTTGTAGGTGCCCACGACCTGCCAGCCCTCGCGCTTCGCCTGCTCCCGGCAGATCCGAAACTGATCGTCGATCGACGCTGCGCGCTGATGGTCCGACGAGTAGCGGGCGTAGATGGCGACGCGCATCGTCAGGATTCCATCGGGTGGGGGAGGAGCCTCAGCATGAAGCCGCTGCTTGGCTTAAGCAAGATCGATATCGCGGCCGCCCCCTTCAAGGAGTTGCCTTCCAATAGGGGGCGATGATCCCTCCGTCACATTCTCATGCTGCTCGCGCGCGATCTGGCGCCCCAGCAGGCGAGCCAGCCGAATGATGGCGTGCTCGGCCTTAGAAGAGACGACTTGGCGCCGATCGGGATCGGCGTTGATCGGCAAGCCCTCGCCGACGACTACAGCTTCGGAAGCTGGGGTACCCGGATTTGACTTCGGCCGTTTGGCCATGGCGACCTCCAAAGGGGAGGCCTTCCAAGTTCACCATGTTATCCAAGGGGGCTAGAGCCGAATCTGGGAACAACGCCCATGCACTCAGGCGAACTGCGTCGCTTGGAGTGCTTCGTCTTCCTCATCCTCCAGCTCTTCTTGAACCAACGTCCTGATGCCTGGACGATCGATCGCAACCTTCACGAGGCATCCGCTGCGGGCCGGAAACCCTCGAACTACCCCCTTGCATATCTTGGCCATCTGCTCCGCAAAATTCTCAACATCGCCGCAGACACTGTGCAGCCATTGAAAGATCATGTTTGATGGGCTGGTAAAAGGGTTCTCGCTGTCATCGCAGAGCTGCCGTAGTCGCTGCTCTTCGTAGATTTCGGCCATCCACATCGTGATATGGGTCTCGCGCCCCGCGTCGAGATCGGCGATCGCCATCGCCCAGTGACCCAGTGGGACCGCCCAATGCAGATCGTGCTGGATGAGAAACAGGTTCGTGCGGGCGTGCATCGAGACCATCAGCAATTTCTCGAGGGGCAGGTCCGTTATCCTCTGAAACTTGGCGGAGCCTGCGACCTCATGATGAATCCTTGGGACAGTGAAAGTCTCTGAGGTCGGATCGTCTTCATCGCAGTTAGGGAATTTGTCATCCCTGATGTTGAATCGCTCGATCAAGTTGCGACCGATCCGCCAGTGCTTGGTGCGGAAAAGAGAATAGAACGTCCATTTCAGCAGGTCTGTCCTGTGAGCCGTCAGAACCGTTTCCTTGTCGAGAACGTCATTTTCCGCGAATGGCGGGAGCGTTGCACTGTACAGCAGCAGCCGTTCTGACAGTGGGGCTCGCCAAGGGGAGGGCGCATTACGCAAAGCGGTGCTCGCTCGTTTTGCCCATCGTTCAAGTTTCACGTCGACCTTGAAGTTCTCAGCGCCGTCTTCGAGCAACTTCGCATTGACTGGAAGCCGAAGCAGATCACGCATTGGGCCGCGCAGATCCTTTAGCTGGACACCCGCAAGAACCTACCGCGCTTGCTGATTTTATGATTCCATCTCCCCTCGGCGCACGGGGCGGATTGCGATGGAACAGCGGTCGTT
>NZ_FTMO01000051.1 GCF_900156025.1 Allobosea sp. TND4EK4 | reverse complement strand
GAACCGGCGCGAGCCCTAAGACGATCGCCGCGGTGATCGGCGCGTTGAAGGGCGGCTCGTGATCGGCCCGACCGGCGCGGTCCGCGTCATGATCGCGACGAAGCCGGTCGACTTCCGCAAGGGTGCGGAGGGCCTGGCCGCGTTGGTGCGCGAGAGCATGGGCGCCGATCCGTTCTCGGGCGCGGTTTATGTGTTCCGGGCGAGACGCGCCGACCGGATCAAGCTGGTCTACTTCGATGGGACGGGGGTGTGCCTGTTCTCGAAGAGGCTGGAAGACGGCAAGTTCCAGTGGCCCGCGATCGCCAACGGTGTCGTGCGGCTGACAGCGGCGCAGCTTCAGGCCCTGCTCGAAGGCCTCGACTGGCGACGCGTGCATGAGCGGCGCGAGACGCGGGTCCCAGTCGCTGCAAGTTGATCGCCTTTTCTCTGGCAAGCCACTGTAATCCATGATTGAATCGGCTTCGTGAGCAACGCGGCCAACCCACTGACCAGCGATCCGATCGCGCTTCGGGCGATGCTCGCAGAAGAGCGCGCCGAGAACGAGCGGCTGCGTCAGATCATCAAGGAGCTGCAGCGCCATCGCTTCGGGCGCCGGGCCGAGAGCCTGCCTGTCGATCAGCTGCTGCTGGGGCTCGAGGAGGCCGAGCAGATCGAGGCCGAGGGCCTCGCGGGTGAGGAAGCGGCTGATGCCGCCAAGCATGCCGACCGGGCCAGGAAGCGTCGCGCCAACCGCGGGGCGCTGCCCGCGCACCTGCCGCGGGTCGAGCAGATCATCGACGTCCAGGACAAGACCTGCCCGTGCTGCCGGGGCTCGCTGCATGCGATGGGCGAGGATGTCTCCGAGCGTCTCGACATCGTCCCCGCCCAGTTCCGCGTGATCGTGACCCGTCGGCCGAAATACGCCTGCCGGACCTGCGAGGAGGTCGTAGTCCAGACGCCGGCACCCACCCGGCTCGTTGAGGGCGGTATCCCAACCGAGGCGACCGTCGCCCACGTTCTTGTCTCCAAATACGCCGACCACCTGCCGCTTTATCGCCAGGCCCAGATCTATGGCCGGCAGGGCGTGAACCTGGACCGCTCGACCCTGGCTGACTGGGTCGGCAAGGCGGCCTTCCTTCTGCGGCCCGTGCATGAGCGCCTGTTCGAGCGTCTGAAGGCGTCGACCAAGCTCTTCGCCGACGAGACGACGGCGCCGGTGCTCGATCCCGGACGCGGCCGGACCAAGACCGGCCAGTTCTTCGCCTATGCCCGCGACGAACGGCCCTGGGGCGGCGCCGATCCGCCGGGCGTGGCCTATCTCTACGCTCCCGACCGCAAGGCCGAGCAGCCGATCCGGCATCTTCAAGGCTTCGCCGGCGTACTCCAGGTGGACGGCTATGCCGGCTACAACACGCTGGCCGGGAAGAATGCCGTGAGCCTGGCATTCTGCTGGTCTCACGTCCGGCGGAAGTTCTACGATCTCGCGCAGGGCGGGCCCGCGCCCATCGCTTCGGAAGCGCTCATGCGCATCGCCGAACTCTACCGCATCGAGGGAGATATCCGCGGGCGCTCCGCCGAGGAGCGGTGCGACACCCGCCAGGCCCGAAGCCGCCCTATCGTCGAGGCGCTGGAGCCGTGGCTCCAGGGGAAGCTCGGCCTCGTCAGCCAGAAGAGCAAGCTGGCCGACGCCATCCGCTACGCTCTCTCGCGATGGGCAGGCCTCAGTCGCTTCCTCGACGACGGCCGCGTCGAAATCGACTCCAACGTGGTCGAGCGCGCCATCCGGCCGATCGCCCTCAATCGCAAAAATGCACTCTTCGCCGGATCAGACGGCGGCGCCGAGCACTGGGCCGTCGTCGCCTCACTCGTCGAAACCTGCAAGCTCAACGGCGTCGATCCGCAAGCCTACCTCGTCGACGTCATCACTCGCATTGTCGCCGGCCACCCGCAAAGCCAACTCGACGACCTGCTGCCTTGGGCCTACGCCTCACAGCCGCTTAAGGCCGTGGCCTAAGAACACCGCTTAC
>NZ_FTMO01000048.1 GCF_900156025.1 Allobosea sp. TND4EK4 | reverse complement strand
CGTAAGCGTGATCTGACGCCCGCCTGTTCGGAAGCATTTGTAGCGGGATAGGTGTCCACCTGATGATTTGGTGGACACCAGATGGCGATGATCGAGGGTAAGCGGCGCAGCTGGAGCGTTGAGGAGCGCCAGCGGATCGTCGACGAGGCTCTGTCGCCTGGCGCGTCCGTGGCGGCGACGGCGCGGCAGCATGGCGTGAACGCCAATCTGGTCTTCAAGTGGATCCGTCGCGGGCAGGAAGGCTGGCTCGACCGGCGTCGCGGGCCGCGGAGCAGTGCGTTGCTTTTGGCGCCCGCCGCCACGCCGGGCTTCGTGCCGGTGGAGATCGTCGCGCCGACGCCTGCGCTGACCACGCCGGCGGTCCCGGTGTCGCGTGCTCCGCGAGATCGGCGCTCGGGCGGACGTCGCGGCGCGATGGAGATCACGCTGCCGAACGGCGCGCGGGTGTCGCTCGATGCGGATGTCGATGCGCAGGCCTTGCGCCGGGTCCTGGCGGCTCTGGGCGATCTGTGATGCTTGCGATAGCCCCGGGTGTGAAGGTCTATCTCGCCTGCAAGCCGACTGACATGCGTCGCGGCTTCGACGGTCTTGCCGCCGATGCGGCTCAGGTCTTGCGTGTCGATGCCTATTCCGGCGCGGTCATCGTGTTCCGCAGCCGGCGCGGCGATTATGTGAAGATCCTGACCTGGGATGGCTCTGGGCTGTGTCTGTTCGCCAAGAGATTGGAGAAGGGACGCTTCGTCTGGCCGCCGATCGTGGATGGCGGAATGCGCCTGACCGCAGCCCAGTTGGCCTTGCTGATCGAGGGGATCGACTGGCGCAGAACCATCGCGGCCGAAGAGGCGAAACAGCCGATTTTTGCGTGAGAACGCCCTGTCTTTGCTATGCAAATCAGGTGTTTTTGGTAATCTGAGGCATGTCGCGCGGCGCAGCTGATTTGCCGAAAGATCCTGCTGAGCTTCGCCGCTTTGCGAGCGAGTTGCAGCGCAACCTGGTCGCGCTCGAAGCTGAAATCCAGGCCAAGTCGCTGCTGGTCGAGAAACTGAAGTTCCAGTTGGCGGTTTTGCGGCGTGCTCGCTTTGGACGTTCGTCTGAGAAGCTTGACGCGCAGATCGAGCAACTCGAACTGCTGATCGGCGACCTGGAGGAAACCGAGGCCGAACGATCCGCGCTGGGCGACCGATCCGGGCGCGCAAGCGCCATGCCGCCGGCGACGAAAAAGCCGTCCGTGCGCGCGCCTCTCCCATCGCACCTGCCGATCGAGACGGTGATGCATGACGCCCCTTGCGTCTGCCCGGCGTGCGGCGGCACGAAGTTCGGTCGGATCGGCGCGGACGAGCGCGAGGTGCTGGAATACGTCCCGGCCCACTTCAAGCGCGTGTTGCACGTGCGCCCGAGGATGAGCTGCCGCGCCTGCGAGACCATCGTGCAGGCGCCGATGCCGACGCTGCCGATCGAGAAAGGCCGACCGGGACCAGCGCTGCTGGCGCATGTGATCGTCGCCAAATACTGCGACCATCTCCCCCTGCATCGCCAGTCGGCGATCTACGCCCGCGAGGGCGTCGAGATCGACCGCTCGGTGATGGCGGGCTGGGTCGGCCATATGGCAGCGCTGCTCGAACCGCTCGCCGAGCGCATCGCGCGCCATGTCCGCGCCGGTCCCGCCGTTCACGCCGACGACACCACCGTCCCCGTGCTCGATCCGGGACGCGGACGAACGAAGACGGGCCGATTATGGGCGGCGGTTCGCGATGAACGGCCCTATGGCTCCACCGCGCCGCCCGCGGCCTTCTATCTCTACTCGCCCGATCGCGGCGCTGTTCACGCCCATACGCTGCTCGCGGGATGCAAGGGCCATCTCCATGCCGACGGCTACGCGGGCTTCGGTCGCCTCTATGAGCCTGACGCTTCGACCGGCGGGCCCGCGCCACTGATCGAGGTCGCCTGTTGGGCCCATGCCAGGCGCAAGCTCTACGACATACACGTCGCCACGCAGTCGCCGGCGGCAGAAAAAGCACTCGGTCTGGTCCGCGACCTCTTTGCAATCGAGGCCGACATCCGTGGGCGCTCGCCCCACGAGCGCGTCGCGGTGCGGCAGCGTCGATCCGCGCCGCTGCTGGCCGATCTGCGGACCTTCCTCGATGCGATGCTGGCCAGGATCAGCGGCAAGAGCGAGTTCGCCAAGGCGATCCGCTACGCCACATCGCGTTGGGCCGCGCTCACGCGCTTCCTCGACGACGGCCGTCTCGAAATCTCAAACAATGCCGCCGAACGCGCCATCCGACCTCTGACGCTCGGAAGAAAGAACTATCTCTTCGCCGGTTCCGACGCCGGCGGCCGGCGCGCCGCCATCCTCTACACCCTGATCGAGACCGCCCGCTTCAACGGCATCGACCCCGAGGCCTGGCTCACCGACGTCATCGCGCGCATCGCCGATCACCCGATCTCAAAGATCGACGAAATGCTGCCATGGGCATGGGCCGAAAACCCGCCCCAAACCGCGGCTGCATAGCCACACGCGGCTATCGGATCACGCTTAC
>NZ_FTMO01000050.1 GCF_900156025.1 Allobosea sp. TND4EK4 | reverse complement strand
TCGATCATCGCCATCTGGTGTCCACCAAATCATCAGGTGGACACCTATCCCGCTACAAATGCTTCCGAACAGGCGGGCGTCAGATCACGCTTACGAAAAACCATCCGCGTTGGCGATAGGCAATGAAGCTCTTCGGGTCATGGAGCAGAGCAATGCCGCTCAGGTTGATAGCGGCAGTCTGATCCCCCATCGCCGACGTCACGAATGCGAGCGATATCCAGCCGGGTGCATTGGTAGGTTTAGCCGATACGAGCTTCTGAAGATCGGCCTTGGCGGAAGCCCAATCGCCCAAATGCTGCTCGGCTTCAGCGCGCAGGTAGAGTAGATCTGGGTCGAGCGGAAGCTGCAGCGCTAAAGCTTCATCCAGCTTCGCCTGGGCGACCGTGAAGTCGCGTGCCGCAATGCGGGCGCGCACGACAGCCTTCAATCCGTTGCGATAGGTTGCCATGACGAAAACCTGATCATTTGGCTTCAACGCAGCAGAGACAAGCTTCACCCGATCCAGAGCGCGCTCCCTACTTTCGACGTCTGCACCAGCCGCGAGCGCGAGCCCGATGTAAGGCCGGGGATCGCGCGGGTAACGCCTTGCCAGTTCGGATGCTTGCGAAGCCCATTCCTGATCATTTCTCGGCATGGCCTTAGGCGGCACGAGCAAACGATCCAGCGGGAAGTCGCCGAAGCCTGCCATCGGGAGGGATGCTGCCGTCAAGCTGGAGGCGAGCAAAGCAGCGCCCATCACGTACTTGCCGATTGATGGGTATCGCTTCGAGCCGAAAAACACTGTGGAGACGAAACCGGTGGCGCCTCCAGCCAACATCCCCCCAAGATGGGCAGCGTGATCCGGGCCCAAGGCTGGCAACCAGCTCCCCTGTGTCAAAGTGCCCGTCAGAATGACGATTGTCACAGCCTGAAGCCAGAGCCGACGCCATCCCGGTGCTAGCCGAAACGAGATCATCAAGCCTGAAGCCATCAAGCCCAGGATTCCACCAGAGGCACCCATGCTCATCACAATGGGCGGGTTCTGCACGATCGAAAGCCCAGCGCCCCCCAAACCGCTGAGGAGGAAGATTGCAATGAACCAGGCAGCTCCGATGACGGGCTCGAGCAGGACTGCGATCAGAAGGAGTGCGACGAGATTTGAGGCTAGGTGGTTGAGGCTCCAATGCAGGAACGATGACGTCGCCAGCCTGTACCATTGACCGCCTTGGGCAACGAGCTCGGAGGAAACACCGCCAAACTGAACGCCTGATTGCCAATCGACCATGAAGCCCGTCACCCGGCCAGCCGAATGCGCGGTCACGAGTTCTGCAGCGAACATCACTAGAAGCACAGCGGACAAGGCAAATCCGGCCCGAACGCCTGCTACGACGGTGCCTAGAGAAGGAAACCGGTCTTCTTGGATCGATGGCGCCTCCGCGGCTGGCGCCTCGTCCATTTGAGGATCGAAGAGTCTGACCACACGTGTTCCCGCAGCCTCGTCGTAGAACGTGTCGCGCTGCTTGCAGACTGAGATCGTCGCGGCAACGAGCGCGATTGACGGCAGCCAACCTGCAATGCCGGTCAGCCACAGCATGACGGCACTCAGGGCTGGGAAATCTGACCATGCGGCGAAAACGGCGAACGCTGCGAAGACGACCGCAGGTAACCCCGCAGCTGCAAACCCAAGATATCGAGTGGTTAGCTTTTGATTCAAAAGGTCCCTGGTTGTATGCCGGGACGACAGGACCAAAAGCCCGGCCGCTGATCTGCCCGGCGATCTCCAGCCACGGCTCTCGAGCGCCCACCGCAGCAATGCAAGCAGCGGCCATTGAGCAAGTGTAAGATCGAAGGCCTTGGTCGGCTGGTCAGCTGTGTCGAGGGGAAACCCGATAGTCTGCTTCAATGGCGAGCCCGGAGCTTTGTGCTCGAAGACATAGTACCGCGCCACCGGCTTACTCATGAGATACGATGTACAGACGGCTTCACCGGTTGGAATAAATCCAGCTGGCAACGACAGGCCGGCCGGGCGCTGTTTGGCGGGTACGCACTCTTTCACAAACGCACTGCTGTCTTGGACTCGGCCGCCCGACATCCCGTAGATGCAGGCCACCAAAGCCTGCGTCAGTAACATGACGATAACGAGATCGATCAGGAATGCAGCAGCGCGTCTCGTGAAGCCCGCCCGAACCCAAATTGGATGGTCCGCCATTTCGCCCCTCCGCCCGTTCCTGTCAGTCGAGTGAGCTGGCTGGACAAGCCGGCCAACATCTCGCAGGCGCGACTAAAGGGTCAATCGGTTCGAGGTGCTTGTTGAGGGTAAATGCCATTGCTCCCCGCGCAATTAGCGCCAACGGACTAAGCCGCTCTCGCGGCAGGGTGCTGCGGCGCGGGGTCGCTGAGATTTCGCCTGTGAGGCGCTGCATCCGAGGATTTGGGGGTCGTTTCCC
>NZ_FTMO01000053.1 GCF_900156025.1 Allobosea sp. TND4EK4 | reverse complement strand
CACTGGCAAGGCGCGCCGACGAGGCGGCGGCACTGCTCGCCGCCCATTACCGCAAGACCTCGGAGCTCGTCGAAGCCCACATGCAGGCCGCGCCGCCGAAATAGCCCGGCCGCGGCGGCGTCCTGCTCCCCCTGTCGAGAGGACAGGGCTGGCGGGCGCGACGGCGCAGCGTCCGGCTGCCATGGTCGATCGCCATGTTCTCCGCCGCTGTGTCGGGTTCCAGCGCGCCCTCACGGCCACCGCGCGTGCTGCGCACGCTGCCGACAAGACATGCCCGAGGCGCCAAAGCCGGCTGCGGGGCCTGCTCGTTCGTCAAGACGCCGACGAACGACATCCTCTCGTGTTCACGTAGAGCGCATAGAGCGACCGGCTCGCCGCCATGAAAAGACGATTCCGCTTGGCGCCGCCGAAGCAGAGATTGGCGCAGCGCTCGGGCAGGCGGATGCGGCCGACCGCCTGACCTTGAGGGTTGAAGACCATCACGCCGTCGAGATCGTCACGGCCCATGCCCCAGCCGCACCAGAGATTGCCGTCGACGTCGAGCCGAAAGCCGTCCGGGGTTCCATCTCCTGCATCGATGAAGAGCCGGCGGTTGGCGAGCGTCCGCCCTGCGACATCGAAGGCCAGGATCACCCGGTTCGGTGTGGCCCGCGACTCGACGAGGTAAAGGGTCTTCTCGTCAGGCGAAAAGGCGAGTCCGTTGGGCCCGCGCAGATCCTCGGCGGCGACCGTGAGTTCGCCGCTCTGGCCGTCGATGCGATAGACATTCTGAGGGAGTTCCGGCTCCGCGCGTCCGCCCTCATAGTCGCCGGCGATGCCGAAAACGGGGTCGGTGAACCAGATCGATCCGTCCGATTTCACCACCACGTCGTTGGGCGAATTCAGACGGTGGCCGTCATGGCGCTCCGCCAGGACGGTGATCGAGCCGTCGATTTCGGTGCGGGTCACGCGCCTGCCGCCATGTTCGCAGCTGACGAGGCGGCCCTGCAGATCGCGGGTGTGGCCGTTGGCATGGTTCGATGGCGACCGGTAGACTGAGACCGCTCCGCTGGCCTCGTCCCATTTCAGGATGCGGTCATTGGGGATGTCGCTCCAGAGCAGATGGCGGGCATCGCCGAACCAGACCGGGCCTTCGCTCCAGCGGCAGCCGGTATGGAGCCGCTCCACCGCCGCGTTGAACAGCCGGTAGCGCTCGAAGGATGGATGCAGGATCTCGATGGCCGGATCGGGATAACGCTCCGCAGGCTGCCACATCACAGACGTCCTCCGCTATCGCCTGACCGGCATCATGAAGTCGAAATCGCAGCCTTCATCGGCCTGGGTCACGCTATCATGGTAGAGCCGGGCATAACCGCGCTGCGCCCATTCCGGCCGTTCGACCGCTGGCAGCTCCGCGGCACGGCGTGTGAGCTCGGCCTCGTCCACCAGCATTTCGATGGAGCGGTCCGGCACGTCGAGACTGTCCGCCGTCAGCACCAATGGCACAGATTTGAGGTTGTGATTTAAGGAGGATTTGGGCTTCGTCGTAGTGACGAAGGAACGAAGATGAAGCCCA
>NZ_FTMO01000054.1 GCF_900156025.1 Allobosea sp. TND4EK4 | reverse complement strand
TGTTCGTCGTCAGAACATTCGGCACAACTCGCGGCGTAGATTAGCGGAGTGCGGGCCTCGTCTGGGGGTTGATGTTAGGCGGCGAGCTTGCGGTGCTGCAAGCGCCGATATTCGATGGTCTGTCGCTTGATCCTTTCTCGTCGTTCGATGATGGCCGGGGCCCTGCCGAAGTAGGCGTCGGCGGGCGTCACGTTATTTAGGCTCTCGTGATAGCGCTGGTGATTGTAATGTTCGACGAAGGCCTCGATCTGGGCTTCGAGGTCGCCGGGCAGGAAGTAGTTCTCCAGCAGGATGCGGTTTTTCAGAGTCTGGTGCCAGCGCTCGATCTTGCCCTGGGTTTGCGGGTGCATGGGAGCGCCGCGGACATGGCTCATTTTGTTGGCCTCGATATATTCGGCCAGTTCGCCGGCGATGTAGCTGGGGCCGTTATCGCTGAGCAGCCGGGGCTTGTGCAGCACCGTGGCGCTGTCACAGCCGGAAGCCGCCAAGGCGAGGTCCAGCGTTTCGGTTACATCCTCGGCACGCATGTTGGTGCACAACTTCCAGGCAATGATATAGCGCGAGAAGTCGTCGAGCACGGTCGAGAGGTACATCCAGCCCCACCCGATGATCTTGAAGTAGGTGAAGTCGGTCTGCCACATCTCGTTCGGGCGGGTAGTCTTGGTGTGGAACTGATCGGCGGCCTTTATCACGACATAGGCCGGACTGGTGATCAGATCGTGCGCCTTGAGCAGGCGGTAAACCGTGGATTCCGATACGAAGTAGCGCTTCTCGTCGGTGAAGCGCACCGCCAGTTCGCGGGGGCTGAGATTGGTCGCGTCGGCTTCCAGCGCCATTTCGATGATCTGGTTCTGGATGTCGTCACCGATGCGGTTCCACACGCGGCTCGGCGCCGATGGCCGATCCTGTAACGCTTCCGGCCCGCCCCCAAGATAACGGTCATACCAACGGTAGAACGTCCGGCGGGCGATGCCGAGCTTGTCCAGCGTGCGTTTGGCGGGCAGGTGCGACTGCTCGACGATCCGGATGATCTCGAGCTTTTCGGATGCGGGATACCTCATTCGTCGTCGCCCCCATCCGCGATCATGCTTTTTTTCAGCAGACGGTTTTCGAGTGTCAGGTCGGCCACGCATTCCTTCAGGGCACGCGCTTCGCGGCGCAGATCCTGCACCTCGCCGGTGGTCGCGGCACGGGCAGTGTCGCCCGCCAGGCGGCGCTTGCCCGCTTCCATGAACTCCTTCGACCAGGTGTAGTACAGGCTTTGCGCGATGCCTTCCTTGCGGCACAGCTCGGCAATGCTGTCCTCGCCGCGAAGGCCTTCAAGCACGATGCGGATCTTGTCCTCGGCAGAGAAGTGCCGCCGGGTCTGCCGCCGGATATCCTTCACCACCTGCTCCGCAGGGGCCTTCGACGGCGATTTTGAATAGGAGGATTTGGGCTTCATCTTCGTTCCTTCGTCACTACGACGAAGCCCAAATCCTCCTTAAATCACAACCTCAAATCTGTGCCATTGGTGCTGACGGCGGACA
>NZ_FTMO01000058.1 GCF_900156025.1 Allobosea sp. TND4EK4 | reverse complement strand
AGCTGGACACCCGCAAGAACCTACCGCGCTTGCTGATTTTATGATTCCATCTCCCCTCGGCGCACGGGGCGGATTGCGATGGAACAGCGGTCGTTTTTCGGGTTGTCTGAGCATCTGGAGTTGCTGAGCCAGATCGGCGATCCGCTGGAGACGCTCGAAGCGACGATCGACTTTGAGTATTTCCGTGGCTGGCTCGTCGAGGGCCTTGGCTACGGCGATGGCGCCAAGGGTGGGCGCCCGCCCTTTGATCCGGTCTCGATGTTCAAGGCGCTGATCCTTCAGGCGCAGCACAATCTCAGCGACGCGAAGATGGAGTTCATGATCCGGGATCGCCTGTCCTGGATGCGCTTCCTTCGCTTTGATCTCGGCGGCCCGACGCCCGACGAGAACACGGTCCGCCACTTCCGCAACAGGCTGACCGAGACCGGTACGCTGCGGCGGGTGATGAAGGCCTTCGACTGGCAGCTTCAGAAGAAGGGCTACATCCCAATGTCGGGGCAGATCGTCGACGCCTCCCTCGTGCCGGCGCCCAAGCAGCGCAACACGGACGCGGAGAAGGAGGCGATCAAGGCGGGCAAGACGGCAAAAGAGATCTGGCCCGACGAACCCAGCAAGGCGGCGCAGAAGGACGTCGACGCGCGCTGGACGCTGAAGATCGGCGGCAAGATCCGATATCGGCCCGACGGCACACCCTTGCCGCAGATCGCCTTGCCGGTGTTCGGCTACAAGACCCATATCGCGATCGACCGACGCTTCGGCTTCATCCGGGAAAGCGCGGTGACCTCGGCGGCGCAGGCCGATGGGCGGATGCTGCCGCGCCTGGTGACGACACAGAACACCTCCTCCGAGGTCTGGGCCGACAGCGCCTACCGGTCACAGACGAATGAGAAAAGCCTGGCGGCGAAGATGCTGGTCAGCCGCATCCATCGCCGCAAGCCGCCAGGACGGCCGATGCCAAAGCATGTCGCGCGCGCCAATGCCGGCAAGTCGGCGATCCGGGCTGCCGTCGAGCACGTCTTCGCCCACCAGAAGAACAGGTTCGGCCTCTTCATCCGCACCATCGGACTGGCGCGCGCCGAGGCCAAACTCACGCTCGCCAACATCGCCTACAACTTCGACCGCCTGATCTTACACGAACGGGCAAAAGCCATGGGATGAATCTGCCCAGGGCGGATGAAAATCGCCGAAATCGGCACAAAGCGCCGGCCCTCAGGCAGCCCGAAGCCGATCATCAGGCAGACATTGCACCGAACCCATCAGAGCGCCAGAAATCGGAGGGTTCTTGCGGGTGTCCAGCT
>NZ_FTMO01000059.1 GCF_900156025.1 Allobosea sp. TND4EK4 | reverse complement strand
ATCAACGAGATCAACGCGGTTGTGGATTCGGCGACGACGGAGTTTGCCGGGGCGCTTCAGGCGATTGCGGGCGGGGATCTGACGAGCCGGGTTGAGACGGGCTATCGCGGCCGCTTCGCCGATCTGAAGGCGGCGATCAACGAGACGGTGGACCGTCTGTCGGAGACGGTGGCGACGATCCAGGTGACGGCGGCGGATGTCGGTCTTGCGGCGCGCGAGATCAACATGGGCGCGGACGACCTGTCGAAGCGCACCGAGGAGCAGGCCTCGAGCCTGGAGGAGACGGCGGCGACGACCGAGGAGCTGGCGGCGAGCGTGAAGGCCTCGGCGCAGGGCTCGAAGGATGCGGCCCGGATCGCCGACGATGCGATGCGGGCGGCGCAGACGGGCGGGGCCATCGCCGGCCAGGCGGTGGAGGCCATGGCGCGGATCGAGAGCGCCTCGCAGAAGATCTCGGACATCATCCGGGTGATCGACGACATCGCCTTCCAGACCAACCTGCTGGCGCTGAACGCGGCGGTGGAGGCGGCGCGGGCCGGCGACGCCGGCAAGGGCTTTGCGGTGGTGGCCTCGGAGGTGCGCACGCTGGCGCAGCGCTCGAGCGACGCGGCCAAGGACATCTCGGCGCTGATCTCCTCCTCCAATGGCGAGGTCGAGGAGGGCGTCAAGCTGGTGCGCCAGGCGGGCGAGCAGCTCAGCCAGATCCTGGACTCCTCGCAGAAGGTGGCCTCGACCATCGCGGAGATCTCGGCGGCCTCGGGCGAGCAGGCCAACGGCATCGACGAGATGAGCCAGGCGGTGGCGCATCTGGACGAGATGACGCAGCAGAACGCGGCGCTGGCCGAGCAGAGCGCGGCCTCGGCCGGGGCGCTGTCGGGCCGCATCGGCCAGCTCAACGACCTCGTCGCGCAGTTCCGCACCGGCCGCCAGGCGCAGGGCCAGCAGGCCCAGCCAGGCCCAGGCCTATGCCGCGCCGGCCGCCTATGCCGCGGCCGGCGGCGGCTCGGCCCGCAGCGCCCCGCGCCCGGCCCCCCGGCCTGCCCCGGCCCGCCAAGCCCCGCGCCCGGTCGCGGCCCAGGCGAGGCCCGCCGGCATGACCACGCAGGATGGCGGCGGCGAACCCGAACGCCTGCGCCAGCTCGCCGAAGCCGCCTTCGCACAGACCAAGGCCGCAGCTCCCGC